>NZ_SORC01000001.1:4800000-8360961 GCF_004366535.1 Paraburkholderia sp. BL6665CI2N2 | reverse complement strand
AGCGATATGACGAGCGCGGTCTCCATCGCATCGGCCTCCACGACGGCGACCGAGTCATGGTGCAGGGCGTACACGCCGTGACGCACAGGCCAGCATGTGGCAGGTGTGGCGGCCGCTGCCATCCGGAGGATTCCCCGTCATGAACTCACGCGACGATGAATCCGTGCGCAAGAGCCGGCGCCTGTCCCGTCTTCCGGCGAAGACAGGATCTGGCGAAGGCGGCTTCAATCTTTCCGCCTGGGCGCTGCGTCATCAGCAGCTCGTGATCTTTCTGATTGGCCTCGCCACGCTTTTCGGTGTGATCGGTTATACGAAAACTCGCGCAGTCGGAGGATCCGCCGTTCACCTTCCGCACGATGGTGATCAAGACCTACTGGCCTGGTGCGACTGCGCGCGAAGTGCAGGAACAGATCACTGACCGGATCGGCCGCCAGTTGCAGGCCGCGCCGAACATCGACAACATCAAGAGCTACTCGCGCCCGGCGAGTCGATGATCTTCTTCGCCATGAAGGACTCGGCCCCCGTCAAGGAAGTGCCGGAAACCTGGTATCAGGTGCGCAAGAAGGTTGGCGACATTGCCGCGACGCTGCCGAAGGGCACGGTCGGCCCGTTTTTCAACGACGAGTTCGGTGACGTCTACACCAACATCTATGCGCTTGAAGGCGACGGCTTTTCGCCGGCGCAACTGCACGACTACGCTGACAAGCTGCGCACGGTCCTGCTGCGCCTACCCGGGGTGGCCAAGGTCGACTATTTCGGCGACCCCGATCAGCGCATCTTCGTCGAAATATCGAATGCGCAGCTCACGCGGCTCTCGATTTCGCCGCAACAGCTCGCGCAGGCGATCGACGCGCAGAACACCGTGGCGCCCGTCGGCACCATCACGACCGCCGACGACCGCGTGTTCGTGCGTCCGAGCGGCGCGTTCAAGGACGTGCAGGCGCTCTCGGACATGATGATCACCATCAACAGGCGCACGTTCCGGCTGGGCGACATCGCGAAGGTCACGCGCGGTTATGACGACCCGCCGGCGACCCAGATGCGCGTTGGCGGCCAGGCGGTGCTCGGCATCGGCGTGACGATGCAAAAGGGCGGCGACGTGATCGACCTCGGCAAGGCGCTCGACGCAAAAGCCGCCGAACTGCAGGCCACGCTGCCGGCGGGTCTGAAACTCGCGCCGGTGTCGAGCATGCCGCACGCGGTCAAGCACTCGGTGGACGAGTTCGTGAAATCGGTTGGCGAAGCGGTGGCGATCGTGCTGGTCGTGAGCCTCGTCTCGCTCGGCCTGCGCACGGGCATGGTCGTCGTGATCACGATTCCGATCGTGCTGGCGGTGACGGCGCTTTGCATGCACATGTTCAATATCGGGCTTGACAAGGTTTCGCTCGGTACGCTCGTACTCGCGCTGGGCCTGCTCGTCGACGACGCGATCATCGCCGTCGAAATGATGGCGGTGAAGCTGGAGGAGGGCTGGAGCCGGGCGCGCTCGGCAGCGTTCGCGTATACCAGCACGGCATTCCCGATGCTGACAGGCACGCTCGTCACCGTATGCGGCTTCCTGCCGATTGCGCTGGCCAAATCGAGCACGGGCGAATACACGCGTTCGATCTTCGAGGTGTCGGCCATCGCGCTGATCGTTTCGTGGTTCGCGGCCGTCGTGCTGGTGCCATTGCTGGGTTATTACCTGCTGCCGGAACGCAAGCCTGAACCCGGCGGTGCACACCATGATCCGCATGAAATCGGCAACACCGGCTTCTACCGGCACCTGTCGGGGTGGGTTGCGTGGTGCGTCGAGCGTCGATGGGTCGTGCTCGGCGTCACCGTCGTGCTTTTCGCGATTTCCATGCTGGCCTTCACGCGCGTGCCGCAGCAGTTCTTCCCGAACTCGGAACGGCCGGAACTGCTGGTCGATCTGCGGTTGCCGGAAGGCGCCTCGTTCGAAGCGACGCTGCGTGAAGCGAAGCGCCTGGAAGCGGTGCTGGACGGCAAAGCCGAAATCGACCACTTCGTCGACTTCGTCGGCACCGGCGCGCCGCGCTTTTACCTGACGCTCGACCAGCAGCTTCAGCAGCCGAATTTCGCGCAATTCGTGATTACGGCTAAGAGCGTGGAAAACCGCGAGGAACTGATGCGCTGGCTCGACGGCAAGCTCGAGAAGGATTTCTCCGGCGTGCGGGCGCGCGTTTCCCGGCTCGAGAATGGTCCGCCGGTCGGCTTCCCGATCAAATTCCGCGTCAGTGGCGACGATATCGCAACCGTGCGATCGATCGCTCAAGACGTGTCGGACAAGGTCCGCGCTGATCCGCGTACGCGCAACGTGCAGTTCGACTGGGACGAGCCGGCGGAGCGCTCGATCTCGTTCGAGATCGACCAGAACCGGGCGCGCCAGCTTGGTGTCAGCTCGGAAGATGTATCGAACTTCCTCGCGATGACGCTGTCGGGCTACACGGTGACGCAGTACCGCGAGCGCGACAAGCTGATCAGTGTCGATCTGCGTGCGCCAAAAACCGAACGCGTCGACCCGGCACAGCTTACGAGCCTCGCAATGCCGACGCCCAACGGCCCGGTGCCGCTCGCCTCGCTCGGGCACGTGCGCAATACGCTCGAGTACGGCGTCATCTGGCAACGTGACCGCCAGCCGACCATCACGGTGCAGGCGGACGTGCGCGGCGACGCGCAGGGCATCGACGTGACCCACGACATCGAACGTGCGCTCGCGGCGCAAACCGCCAGGCTGCCGGTCGGCTATCGCATTCAGGTGGGCGGCGCGGTCGAAGAAAGCGTGAAGGGCCAGACGTCGATTAATGCCGAAATGCCGTTGATGATCATCGCCGTGCTGCTGTTGCTGATGATCCAGCTCAAGAACTTCGCGCGGACCTTCATCGTCGTGCTGACGGCGCCGCTCGGCCTGATCGGCGTCGTGGCCGCGCTGCTGCTGTTCGGCAAGCCCTTCGGCTTCGTCGCGCTGCTGGGCGTGATTGCGATGTTCGGCATCATCATGCGCAACTCCGTGATTCTGGTCGACCAGATCGATCAGGATATCGCGGCAGGGCATGCGCGCTTCGACGCGATTATCGGCGCAACGATAAGGCGTTTCAGGCCGATCATGCTGACGGCTGCGGCCGCCGTGCTCGCCCTCATTCCGCTGCTGCGCTCGGGCTTCTTCGGTCCGATGGCGACCGCACTGATGGGCGGCATCACGATCGCCACAGTACTGACCGTGTTCTTCCTGCCCGCGCTGTACGCGGCGTGCTTCAGGGTCCGGCACGACGAGCGCGGGGTGCAGCCGGTCGTCGCCGAACATGCGGAGAATTGATGATGAGACTTTCGTATAAGACATCCGTGATGGCCGTGGCTGCGGCCATCGCACTGACGGCCTGCACGTTCGGCCCGAACGGCGCGCCCCCGGCGATGCCTTCGCCCGTGCACTACGGTGCCGAAGCACAACCGGCCAGGACCGTCACCGCGTCCGGCGTCGCGCAGCAGTTCGATGTCGGCGCAGTGGGCGTTCCGCAATGGTGGCGGCTTTACCGGTCGGACGCGCTGAGTGCACTGGTCGAGGAAGGCTTGGGCAACAGCCCCACGCTCGGGGCTGCGCAGCGCACGCTCGCAGCCGCGCAGCAGGAACTGCGCGCCCAGGTCGGCGCATCGACGCTGCCTTCAATCGATGCTGCCGCACAGGTCGATCGCGGGCGTTCACCGGTTGTGCCCGGCCTCGGCCCCAGTGAGGTTCGCTACAACTTTTTTGCCGGACAGTTTCTCGCGTCCTACACGTTCGACCTGTTCGGTGCGACCCGTTCGGCGAACGCGGCCAGCGCCGCTCGCGTAGACGTGCAGGCGTATCAACTGGAGGCGGCGCGGCGCGCGCTCGCGGCAAACATCGTCGGTACGACGATCAGCGTGGCGGCACTCGATCGCCAGATCACGCTCACCGAACGGCTCGTCGCCGTGGCCAGGACGGCCGCGGACGAGGACCAGCAACGCTACGCACTCGGCTCGGTCTCGCGTGTGCAGGCGCTTGGGTCGACGCAGGATGCGGCTTCGGCCGCGGCGAGTCTTCCTGCGTTACGCCAGCAGCGCGCCACGGCAATTCACGCGCTCGCGGTGCTCATGGGCCGCACGCCGGACAACGCGCCGGCGGTTCCCGACCTCGACAGCCTGAGCTTGCCTGAACACGTGCCCGTCGCGGTGCCGTCGGACCTGCTGCGTTCGCGCCCCGACGTTCAGGCAGCCGACGCCGCCGTGAAAGCCGCTGCCGCCGATGTCGGTGCTGCGACCGCGCAGCTCTTTCCGAGCCTGTCGCTGACGGCTTCGATGGGCCGCGGCGGCTTTAGCTGGCCGGCGGTTCTCTCGGGCGCGGGCGGGCTGTGGGCGATCGGTGCGGGACTGTCGCAGCCGATTTTCCATGGCGGCGCGCTGTTCGCGCACCGCAAGGCGTCAATCGATGCTTACGATGCGGCGGTGCTGAACTACAAGTCCACCGTTCTGTCGGCGTTCCAGAATGTCGCGGATTCGCTTGCCGCGCTGGATAACGACGCACAGACACTCGCGTCGACTGCAGCAGCGGCACAGGCCGCGCAGGCGGCGTTCGACGATACCGCGTCGCGCCGCCGCATGGGTTCGCTGCCGTCAACAGCGGAGCATGCCAGCGAGCAGCGCTTTCTCAGCGCACAGATCGGCGCCGTGCGCGCGGCAAGCCAGCGCATGACCGATACCGCTGCACTGTTCCAGTCGATGGGCGAACTGCCGCCAGGCCAGCCGCAAACAGCGTCGACGCAATGATCGCGCGTCGATGAAGCCGCGGAGGGCGGCCTGCCAGTCAGGCCGCTTTTCCTTGACTGTACCGCCGGTATCGGAGCAGTCGTTTTCAATCCGAAATAACAATGCGCCGACGTACAGGAAGGGTCAAGCCGGACTTCACGTGCATCGAACGCGCCACAACTTCAGGTTGTCCAGTTCCCAGTATGGAATATAAGAAACTGATCGCCTGTCACGAGTGCGATCTGCTGTTTCGCAAGCCTCTGCTGCGGGACGGGCAGGCTGCGAGTTGCTCGCGCTGCCGTGCGAGCCTGGAAGGAACGCAGGGAGCGAGCGTGCCCCTCGACCGGATTGGTGCGCTCACCGTCGCAGCTTTGATCACATTCTGTATAGCGCAGGCTTTCCCGGTCATACAACTGCAGACCAACGGTATGACCTCGGAGGCGACGTTACTTGGCGCGGTGTGGGCGTTATGGACGGGCCACATGCGCATCGTCGCAACGATGGTGTTGTGCTCAGCGATCCTGTTTCCGCTGATCGAACTCCTCGCGCTTCTCTATGTGCTTGTTCCGCTGCGCCTTGGCAAGGTGGTACGTCATTTCAATCGAATGCTTCGCGTCGTGCAGATCATCAGGCCATGGGGCATGGTGGAAGTGTTCATGCTTGGCGTGGTCATCACGATCGTGAAAATGGTCAGCATGGCGCAGGTGATCCCTGGGCCAGGACTGTTTGCATTCGGCGCACTCACGTTGATGTTGGCGTTTCTCGGCGCTTTCGACCCGCGCGTGCTGTGGTCAGCGCGGGACGAAATAAAGCTTCGACAACCCACCGAGATCCGCTGGACCAGGGTAAAGCGCCGGTGCGCCTCGCGACGGCTGAGGTTCTTCGGGCTGAAGCCCGCGCCGGCGGTGCATTGGACGGCGCGGCGCGCCGGGCTCGTAGCGTGTCATACCTGTGGACTGGTGCAGAAGCACATTGCGGGATCGTCGGACCAGCGCTGCTCCCGGTGCGAATCGATGCTTCACACGCGCCATCCCGATAGCGTGACGCGCACGTCGAGCCTCGTTCTTGCCGCGGCACTCGCCTACATACCCGCGAACCTGTTGCCTATCATGCACGCGGCGTCCCTCGGCCACTCGGAGGACGACACTATCCTCGGCGGTGTGGCGTACTTCTGGACTTCAGGCGACTGGCCGCTCGCCGTCGTTGTGTTCGTCGCCAGCGTCGTCGTGCCGATGCTCAAGCTCGCGATTCTCACGCTGCAGATCGTAGCGGCCCGTTGCAGTCCGGACTGGCAACCGCTCGAACGCGCGAGGCTGCACCGGCTCGTCGAGTGCGTAGGCCGCTGGTCGATGCTCGACGTCTTCGTTGTCGCACTGACGGTCGCGTTGGTGCACTTCGGTTCGTTTGCCGTTGTCACTGCCGGTCCGGGCGCGTTGGCCTTCGGCGCGGTGGTGATTCTCACCATGCTCGCGTCGCATCAGTTCGATCCGCGGCTGATCTGGGACAACGTGCGCTGCGAGCCAGCGCGTGGTTCACGGCCATGAACGAATTCCTTTAGCGGCTTCCGCGCTTCTCAATAACCTCATATTTTCTACCCACTCCACGATCGATGCATCTTCCCACGCCACCCAGACCTGACATCAAACCGCGAAAACGCTGGATTCCCTCCCTCATCTGGTTAGTGCCACTCATCTGTGCGCTGATCGGTGTTGCGCTGGTAGTCAAATCCGTCACCGACAAGGGACCGACGGTGACGGTCACATTCAGCAACGCTGAGGGCATGGAAGCGGGTAAAACGAAGGTCAAATACAAGGACGTGGAGATCGGTTCGGTTCGGTCGGTCGCGCTGTCAAAGGATCTGCAGCATGTCATCGTCACGATCGATCTGATCAAGCAGGCAGGAAAGTTCGCGAACCGAGGCACGCGCTTCTGGGTGGTTCGTCCGCGCGTGGGCGCTAACGGCATCTCGGGCCTCGGTACGCTGCTGTCCGGCGCGTACATCGGTGTCGACGTCGGGCAGTCTTCGGAAAGCCAAGCCGCGTTTGTCGGGCTCGAAAGTCCGCCTATTGTCACTTCCGGGCAGCGGGGGCATCAGTACACGCTGAGAGGGGAGTCTTTGGGCTCCGTCGATATCGGCGCTCCGATCTTCTACCATCGCGTCAAGGTAGGCCAGGTGGTCGGCTTCTCGCTCGATCCGCATGGCACCGGCGTCATCGTCAATGTTTTCGTCACTGCCCCGTTTGACCAGTATGTCGGCACCAATACACGGTGGTGGCACGCAAGCGGTGTTGACCTTCGTCTGGATTCGAACGGATTGAAGCTCAATACACAATCTTTGGCGACGGTGGTTGTCGGAGGCCTGGCATTCCAGTCGCCGCCGGGTCAGGACGCCGGACAACCGGCGGGGGACAAGGCCGTGTTCCGGCTCGCATCGGACGAGTCGGACGCGATGCGCGAGCCCGACGGCGCGCCGCTCAATGTCGTGATGCGGTTCAACCAGTCGCTGCGTGGCCTGTCTGTCGGCGCGCCTGTCGACCTTAGAGGCATCGCGCTGGGGCAGGTGACGGACATCGGTATCGAATACAACGAAAAGGAGAAGAGTTTCAGCATGAAGGTATCGCTGGCGCTGTATCCCGACCGGCTCAGCCGGCGCTCCAACGAAGCGCTACCGGCTCCGAACTCGCAGGGTGGTCATGAGTTGCTGGAACACCTCGTCATGGAGGGAATGCGCGGCCAGTTGCGGACCGGCAATCTGCTGACAGGCCAGCTATTCGTGGCACTCGACATGTTTCCGAAAGCGCCTCGGGCGAGTGTCGATGTACATCGCAATCCTATTGAACTGCCGACTGTGCCGAACACCCTTGACGAACTTCAGGTGCAGATAGCCGACATTGCGAGGAAGCTGAATCAGGTGCCGTTCGACAAGATCGGAGCCAACCTTAACGGTGCACTTGAAAACGCCAACAAGCTGTTTGGTCACATGGACACACAGGTCGTTCCACAAGCCCGCGACACGCTAGCGGCGGCGCAGAAAACCTTCAGTACCGCCGAAACGACGCTCCGGCAGACGGCGCCCATGCAGTCGGACGTCCAGGATGCGATGCAGGAACTCACGCGCACCCTGCAATCCCTCAATGCGCTCGCCGATTATCTGGAACGTCATCCCCAGGCGCTTCTGTTCGGGAAGAAAGGAGATCAACGGTGAACCTCATCCAATCCCGCGCGTGGCGCGCGGTCGCCCGTATTGCAACCGTCGTGGCTCTGGCCGCGCTGAGCGCCTGTGCTTCCCCGCCGGCCCGCTTCTATACCCTCGGCACTGACAGGGAACCGACGCGTGAAAGCGTCACGGTCAGTCCTGCCTTCTGGATCGACATGCGCGTGGCGAAGGTGCCGGTTTCAGTGGCAAGGAGCCAGATCGTCGTACAGGACGATGCGGCGCGCGTCAGGATTCTGGAAGACGAGCGCTGGGCATCGCCGCTTGCAGACGAGCTGCGCAATGCGCTGCTCGCGGCCGCAACTCGGCCGACGGGCCGACCCGACACGTTCCAGCCAGGTCATGCTGAGGACGCTCGCACGTATCAGGTCTCCGTCGACGTGCAGCGTTTTGAGTCGTGGCCGGGCTCACACGCGTTGATTGACGTCACCTGGAGTGTACGCAAGTCGAACGACTCACGAACATTGACCTGCCGCAGCATAGTCAGCCAGCCCGTATCGGCCGGCTACGATGCACTCGTCAACGGCCATCGAGTCGCAGTGAGAAGGATAGGCGCCCAGATTGGCGACGCCGTCCGGGAATTTTCGGCGTCGGCGATCGTGTCGGCGACTGCACCGGCGCGCGTGCCTGCGAGTACGGGAAGTTCGGTCTTGTCATGCCCGGCTCTGGCGGGCTGAACCAATACAGGAATTGGCGCACCGCGCACCGGAAGGAACATGGAACGAAACCGCCACCGCACCTGCGCGGGAACATTCAAGATCGTCGGGACCGAGCCTTGCAACGGCAGCGGGAACGACGATTCCTGCTTGCGTAAGGAGGTCGATGAAGTATGCATCGTGCTCTTTGATCGCTGGTGCGAACGCCGCCATCACACCACTCAACTATCGACTCCATGCGTGGCCGCTTTAGCCCTGAGCCGCTGATCCTGTCAGAGCCGTGTCGCGAGCGCTCCACCCTTTCGAAGTTCCACAGCAAAGCTCTCGATGACAAGGAGCGCTAGCTGATTGCTAGGGTCGAGGCTTTAGCAGGTGATTGATTTGTCATCGCTACCGGCCCACCGGGCTTCTCCGCCGGGCCGCACCCGGCTGACTTCAGGCCGATCAGACCAATGGCGCCGGACATCTGAATTCAATCGGCGTCGACAGTCTCCTCCAAGACCGGCAGCGGACGCGCTGCAATCTTCTCCGCCTCCGCGCGCTTGAGCCCGAGTGTCTGCAGCAGCACCGCAGCCGTACGCTCAGGGAGGTGCTCCCCGCTAAAGCCAAGTTCCTTGAGTACGCCTCCCGCGGGTGCGCCCGGAGCGGCGAAGTTCAGCTCGGCGGCAATCGCAGAAAGGACCGTGCCGCCCACCGCAATAAATCCGATAAACGGGTCGGCGACCGCGAAGCGTTTCGCGGCAATGCCGTTTCCGATGTCGCGCATCAGCCGCAGGCCTAGCCCGACGCTCATCGCGCGCGCCGAAAACCCTTCACGTATCAGGAAACGTCCCCACAGGGGATCGTGCCGCGCGCGCACGACTGTATGGCGCACGGAGACGGAAATCACCTCGGCCGGATCGGAAAGGCCGCCGGCGAGCCGATCCAGCATGTTCGCGAATTCCTCGAACACGTTGTCGACAAGCGTCGCGTAAATCGCCTCTTTCGATTCGAAGTGATTGTAGAACGAGCCAAAGCCGACATCGGCGGCTTCAGTGATTTCATTGATCGCGACGCCCTCCATGCCCTTTTCGGCCATCAGCCGGAGGGCGGCGTCGAGCAGGCGCGTACGCGTCTCGCGCTTGCGCCGCGCGCCGCGCGGCTCCCGTCCTTCGTCGAGGGCAACCGGGGCGACCGGTGCCGTACGGGTGGGGCGCTTTGCTGTCCGAGATTTTTTAGTGATCGGCATTATGGATCCAGGCTTGACTATGTTTAAGTATAGATTCTAATGTCTATGTTGACCAAACGCTCGGAAACGACCATAGGGTCATTAAAAGCGGCCCGAGTACAACAGACGACGTCGGGAGGGACTGTGGACACCGCAGCGAGGAACAGGGCCGCGCCGTCGTGCCGAAACGGCGGCATGGCTGCGTTCGTCCGCCGATTGGGCATACCGCTAACCGCTGACGTTTTGTCGGTGGGTTGCGGACTTGTCGCTGCAACGATCGCCAACCTGCTCGCACGATACGGCGTGCATGTACCGGTTGTCGACAAGTCCCCCGAAGGCCTTGCGGGGCCGCGCGCAATCAGACTGGATAACGAAGCGCTGCACATCCTTCAGCTTCCGGGTGTTGGAGAGGGTGATTTCGAGACCATCGCCGTTTGAGCTTGCCCCAAAAACGAATCCCGTGCTGAGCAGGTCAAACTCAAGCAAGGAGAAGAACGATGACAAGCAAGGCAAAGCAAGCATAGTACCCTCGAGGCCTTGGGCGTCATGCCGTCATTGAGCCGCCCGGCCGTGAGCAACGACAACCCGTTCTCGGACTCGCTGTTCAAAACGCTCGTGTACCGGCCCGCCTGCCCGCTGCAGACGTTCGACGCCTTGTTCGCCGCGCGCACCCGGGTAGCACGACTGGTGCACAGCGCGATCCGTTTTCGTCACGCCGGCCCAGCACCACGCGAACCTTGACAGGAGGTCCAGGATCGACGTGCGGCGATCGATGAGAGCGCGCGCCAGGTGATCCGCTGCGCTCGAAGGGCCCTACACGCAACTGGGAACGTATCAATGGGCAGCATCTGAATCCCAATTGCGCCGACGAAAGTACACATTTCGCTACCAGTATTGACAATAAAATCAGAGCTGCGTCTAATGTCACATAGACCGCCAGGCAGCCAAATCGGGCGTCGACGGAATCATTGCGAAACCCGTTATCTGACAAGTGCACCGACCTCGCGGCACCGCAGATGCCGGCCTGACCAGTACTTTATGCCATGAAGCAGGAACGCCTGACACGGGCACAGCGCAAGGAGCAGACGCGAGAATGCCTGCTTGAGGCTGCGCGGAAGATGTTCATTAAAAAAGGATTGGCCGCAACGAGCGTGGAGGACATCGCTGAGGCGGCTGGCTATACGCGCGGCGCGTTCTACTCAAACTTCGGGGGCAAGCCGGAGCTGCTGATCAGGTTGCTGCGCCGCGACGGCGATAGGGCGCGGGCGAATCTCCTGGCGATCATGCAGGAGGGGGGCACGCCAGATGAAATGAAGGAGCGTGCCACCGCGTACTACAGCCAATCTCTTGCTGAAGACGATTGCTTTCCACTTTGGGTCGAGGCCCAGTTACTCGCGTGCCGGGACGCCCGGTTCCGGGAGCGCATTAACGCGTTCCGGCAGGAAAAGCTGGAACAGATCAGCGCGCACATCCGCATGCTTTCGGGGCGCAACGGCCGGCCGTTGCCCCTGCACGCTGAGGCTCTCGCGGTTGGCCTGATAAGCCTGTGCGACGGCGTGCAGGTCTTCAGGATGTCCGGTGCGCAAACGGTGAGCGACAAGGTGCTTCAGACAGTGCTTGCCGGTTTTTTTTCGTCTGTGTTGTGGCCACAGCAGGAAGAAAGCATCTCGGACAATCATCGCCCGGACGTACCCAGCTGAACCGCGAAAGTCAGAGGGCCACTTTGTACGAGGGCCGCTCTGCTACAAAGGCCTGGCACGAACCGGGTCCGGTGTCGAACCACCTCATCGAGGCAACCAGTACCAGTACAGCAAGGAGCTGGGCACGGGCGCACCATAGCGACTCATATGAGTGGATGGACTGGCACGGCCCATTTCCCGCGGCAACGCCTTCCGAGTGAACGTGGCATGGCGGCGGCGGGGCTGTCGCCAAGGTGACGCGACCACTCTATAAGTTGTCCCGGGCACAGTTGGAGGCATGGACAGATGCCGCTCGACCCCTCACCACACAGGACATTGGCCGTACCTCCGGGTACCTTCGCCTGCTGATCGAGGCAACTCCAATGCACGGCGTCAAGGCTTGCTGCAGCCGGCTAGATCTACCGCTACCGCCATTCTCAGGCAGTGCACAGCATCTCAATCCTGACGTGCAAGAACGAACCGGGGAATTCGGGCCGACCCGCCGTTCGCGCTTCTTTCAGTTATTGCTCATACCTAACATACAGGACATATATGATCGCATTGTCATTTGTGACACAAGACCGTACAATTCGCTCGTGGATGAAGCGAGCGATGGTAGTGTCGTTATGACTGACGGCGCGCGGGTCGTCAACGCTACTCGTGATGTGCGCGGAGGTCTCGATACGTGGGAAATCAGTGAAGGATACAGTCTCCGGACAGGCGCTCGCGTTGTGCCAGACGTTCGCCAAAAATACCGCTCGTGTTGTCGCTGTCACAGGCGGCTCTGAAAGATCGGGCTGCACGGCTGCCGTCGTCCATCTTGCGATAGCGCTGGTCAAGCAGGGGATGGACGTGCTCGTGGTGGACGAGTGTCTTGGCGACGGATCGGCGAGCGCGGTGCTCGGCGGGATCCGGGCAGCGGGCAGAATCGCTTCCGTGCCGAATGGCAGGCTGCCGCATGTGCTGCCGGTATCAAATAGTCGATCGCCGATCGCCATCACCGGCCCCGGCCATAGGAATGAACAATGCTACGGTGTCATCGAATATGACGCGGCGCCCGCCACCGCTCCTGATGTCGTACTGATCGACGCTGCGCTTAGCGACGATGGCGCACTGTCACCGCTTGCCTCGCAGGCTCACGATGTGGTGATCGTCACGACGATGACAGCGGATGCAGCGGCAAACACGTACGTTCGAATGAAGCGCTTGCATCTCACGCAGGGAATCGCACAGTTCCGCATCGTTATGAACCGGGTCGAGAATCAAGCGGACGCTCAGGCGGTTCTGAAGAGCATCAGTGGAGCTGCCCGCGATTATCTGGCTACCTCCGTTCTTGACGGAGGCTATATCAGAGCCGATCCCTGCATCGCGCGAGCCTCAGAACTGCCGTGCGCCATCGCAGGTGCGCTCAGTCCTTCCCCCGCTGCGGAAGATTTTGCGCGTCTCGCTACCGATCTCCAGTCGTGGCCGCGGCGCCCGGCAGGGTCGTGGCGGGAACCCATGTCAATGCTGCCGAGCTCTCCGCGCGCCCGTGGGGCCGCCTCGCCGTTTATGAACGCTCAACCATTGGCGCTTGCGCAAGTGGCATCGAAAACTGTGTACCGCATCTATAAGCCGCGCTTTGGTTGACATGTACCGTCCGAGCACATGTTTTTTCAATTGGATTTTCAGTATGACGAAACATCTACCTTTACCCCGTCCGGTCACAATGTTCTCGCCGCTGGCGAAACGCTAAAATTATGGAATATATTGAAAGCTTGCGCCTGTTTCGCGCCATTGTAGAGGTCAAGAATTTTCGGCGTGCTGGCGAAATGATGGACCTATCGCCATCGGTCGTTTCGCGGGCGATCGCATCGTTGGAGGACAGGCTCGGAACCCGGCTTTTTCACCGCTCCACCCGACAATTTTCTCTGACGGAAGCAGCAGAGCGCTTTTACAACGGCTGCACGAGGATCCTGGACGATCTCGACTGTCTGGAAGCCGATGCGGCAAGTCAAGGTCGACTGCCTGCGGGCGTCCTCAGGCTGGTCGCACACACGACAGCCGCGCTGACATGGCTCGCACCACTAATCGCGTCGTTCAAAATCAAATATCCGAGCATTACCGTGGACGCCACGTTGACCGAGCGGGCGGTCGACCTGACAGCGGATGGTTACGACGTCGGTATCGTTATGCCTTTCATGCTGGCGACGGATCTGGCCGTGACGCGACTTCTCCACAGGCTGCCTTTGGTGATCGTAACCACGGAGGCTTATCTGGGCAGGCGCCCGCGGCCTCGGCATCCGGCTGACCTCGCAGGGCACGTATTCGTCACTATTCCGCCTTCGATGCACAAGCCATTCGTCACCTTTCGAACGGAGCATGAAAACGTCGCGGTCCCGATCCACTACGAAATTACATCGAACAACCCGATGTTTAATCGTGACATCGTGCTCCAGGGATTTGGTGTCGCTGTGCTTCCGATTACGCTGGTAGAGCACGATATAGAGGCCGGACGGCTGGTTCGCCTGCTTGAGCAGTTCGAGATCGCAGATACGGCGGCTGAGGTCCGCCTGGCTTACATGGGACGCACGCTGCTACCCCCGAAGGTGAGAGCGTTTATCGACCACACGTCACAGTTTTTTGAGGACGGCGCCGAAACACCTCCTCGAGCTCGTTAGGCTACGGCTGGGTAGAGCATCGATTCTCGAGTTCACACACCTGCGTGCTCCGGGCCACCGCCAATCTCCTCCGACATCAACGGCCTGCGCGGACGCGCGGATTAGCTAGCAAGCTCAACCGGCTCCGACTGCTGCCACTGCCCAATGACCACGGTGGCGTGAAATCGGGTTCCCCCAGCCTCGGGGGCTCCGAGCCCGTGGGCTTCGGATCATTCGGTCTAGAAAATTCGGACGTCTCTACACATGCGCGCGGATTTCCGTATCTGGCTAATGCGAGAAGCGACAACTCGATCTCCTACACCGGGAAATTTGGTGGACTGACGGTTGGCGCGACCTACAGCCCGGGCCCGCCGGTCCGCCGGCGACCAATTACGGCGGCCAGGTGCCGGGTGACTATCTGGCCTGCAAGCGGTTCACCGGCATGCTCGCCTACGAGGGCATCCATTATGGCGTCGCGGGATCCTACGACCAGATGCGTGGTGAAAAGGGAGCGTCCGCGCCGCTCACGAGCAGCGCCTTCACCGATACGCATACGGTGGTCGACGCTTACTACCGGTTCGCGCAAGCCAGGCTGGGGGTGGGCTGGATTCATCGTAGCGTCGACGCTGCGGCCGCATCGATGCGCTCCGATCTGTATTTCGGGGGGATCAACTATCTGCCAGCGCCTCAGTGGTCGCTTGATGCCCAGGTATCGCACTACATTGCGCATGGGATCTCGAACGGAACGCTGGTCGCGGCGCGGGTGAACTATCTGCTTTCGAAGCGCACATTCGTGTACGCGCTGGCGGGCTACATTGTGAACAGCCAGACCAGCGCGGTTTCGGTTGCGGCAGGCGGCACGGTCGCGCCGGGTGTGAATCAGACCGGTGTTATGCTGGGCATCCAGCATCGTTTCTGATCACTGGCAATCAATTCCATCACCAGGCGCCGGTGTAAATGGAAACCGTCATCTCAATGGGCCTGTCTGACGCAGACAGGCCCATGCCTGACGATGCATTGCTGCGGGTGACAAGGTCCCCATCAATTCGCAATAGTGCTCTGGATCTGCCTGCGGCAAGACGCGCTGACTTGCCGTAGTCGGCCCTATGTGCGGAATGTGGCTGCAGGAAACGATGCAACGCCCGATACACGCTTGTCGGCGAAACGCCGTACAACGCGGCGGTCGCCGAGACCGGAGCGGCCCGTTCGGGTCTATTATGCGGAAGACGGTCACGCCGCTGCCGCAGCTGCACCTGTGAATCCGGGGGAATGGCCTTACGCCGCCCGCCGGGCATCGCATTCCGCCTCGGTCAAGTAGTGTTGGAAGATCGAGCGGCCAACGCCCATTAGCCGTCAGATTTCTTCGATGGTGTGCCGCACTCATAGTAGCGCTGCGGCGCCGGTTATTGTCGCGCCTGATGGAGCCGCTTCTCGGAAATTGCTATCGAATCCTTTTTCATTGGGTTTTCGTCATGTCGGCCTTTCAGGCGAACAGCGTCAATGGAACTATCATTTATTGGACAGGCATTTTGCCTTGGCACCAGTCCTTCGCCCCGATACTCCGACGATCGACTCAAGGCCCGTCTGACGTTTCGCTTCCGACGGAGAAGCCCATGCCCACGTTCAATCCTGCCTATATAACGGAACTCGTTGCGCTTCTGTCGCGTTTCTCGCGTGCCGGTGCGGGCAAGACGCTCGGTGACCCGGCCTACTACGCCGGTCGAAAGCGCAGCATCTATCGGTACGAGCAGACCGTTGCAGTCAAGTTACCGAACGCGTCGGCCGAGAAGCTGCTAGCCGCGGACAGGGATGCAGAGGCATCTCAAACCGTGGTGCGGTCGAAGAAGCGAAAGTGTATCCAGCGCAACGTCGGCGAGCGGGAGAACTCTAGAGCCAACCAACCCGTTTTTGAAGGATCCATCCGCTACGTGCTGGCACAACTGAGGGACGCGACATCATGACCTGGATCGATGTGCAGGAATATCCGTTCGAATCACGGTACTTCGAGCTGCCGGCAGGCCGGATGCACTACATCGACGAGGGCACCGGACGTCCGGTTCTGATGCTGCATGGCAATCCGACATGGTCGTTTCTCTATCGCCGTCTCGTCAAACGGCTGCGCGACGACTACCGCTGCATTGCCCCTGACCACATCGGCTTTGGGCTCTCGGATAAGCCCATTGGCTGGAGCTATCGGCCGGAGGATCACGCCGATCACCTTGGCGCATTGATTGACAACCTCGGTTTGAACGACATCACGCTTGTCGGACAGGACTGGGGCGGACCGATCGGGCTGGCGTATGCGATCGCCCACCCAGAACGGGTATCGCGCATCATTCTGATGAATACCTGGGCGTGGCCAGTGGACCGCGACCCGCACTTTTTCGCCTTCAGTGCATTCATGGGCGGGCCGATCGGACGTCTCCTGATCCGGCGCTACAACTTCTTTGCCCGCACGTTCATGCGTCAAGAATTCGCCGATAAGCGCAAATTGACGCCCGCGCTGCACGCGCACTATCTACGGCCGCTGGCGTCGCCGGAAGACTGTACCGGCTGCCTCATGTTTCCGAAACACATCGTGGCCTCGACGCTGTGGCTGGGAGAGCTATGGACAGGCATCTGCGTCCTGAGCACGAAGCCGGCTCTGCTCGTTTGGGGCATGAAGGACGTCGCGTTTCGAGACAAGGAACTGAGGCGCTGGGAACGCGCGTTCTCAAATGCGCGTACGGTTCGGCTGGCCGAAGTGGGGCATTTCGTGCCGGAAGAAGCGCCCGACGAACTGGCGAATGCTGTGGTCACTTTTCTCAGCGAGACGGACCTTGCTTAGATGAGTGATCGGATTGGCTGCCAAACATGGGGCGCTTGGTCAGTTGCAGATAATCCCGGTTCGCGCGTCGGGCCGACCGTAAAGGGCGCTCATTGCGGATTCGGCCTGTTGGATTACAGGTTGCTGGAGCATGGTGTCGTGGTCACGTACGTAACGATACGTTGCCGGTGCGACAAGTTCGGCGCTGGATTGGCGCAGTGCGCCAGAGCGGCGCGTCGCAAGCCCGGCAGCATCTGGCATCCGGACGGAGTGTTCCTGACGCCGCACGGCGAGCCGTCGATGAGCATGGCGCCGGACTCGACGGGCTGGTGCAAAGGCGGCGCGGGAAAAGGCCGCCGCAAAGCGTTTCTTACGCCGGGTGCTGCGGTCAAACCCGGTGCCGCGCAGGATTGTCACCGACCGGCTGCGAAGTTACCGGGGGGCGAAGGCAGATATTCCCAACTCGCTCACGCGAAGCATGTATTCGCGAAACTGGCTGCTTGCATGAAGAATCCCGCCGAGAATATCACCAGCCCTCCCGAAGGCGTGAGCGCCAGATGTGTGTCTTTCGCGACCGGCCCCGGAAACTGGCGTCTCTCTCGTGCTTTAGTCGATTCGTCTATACCTTGCGCCGTCTCAACATCTGACGAACGCAGGTCTACATGGGCCAAATGGAAGCGTCGCCGGACTGCGTGGCGTCAATGGACAAGCGCACAATCGGGTGTTCATGTTTTTAATCAGGAAAACGATGCATCCTGATAAATTTCGAGGTTTGTCCGCGAACCAAGCCAAGACGGTCCGAAGTTCTAGCAGCGCGGGTGCGTGGGACCACACCATCTCAGGACAGACTGCCCGCGGTTAAGCGATGAACGGCAGAGGATCGCTAGCCTCAAAAGCGCCGCCGGACATGTGTTGCGTCGAATGGCGTAAGCGTTGATGCGCCCGCTTCGATCGACAACGCAAGCGTGGTCGGCGTGCCAAGGTCAACCTGGCGGAGGCGGCGTATCGTAGGTTGGCGGAGGCGGTGTGTCGTAGGCCGGCTGCAATCGCGTCGCTTCGCCTTGCGGCCGATACACATCGGCGGCACTGCGCGGGACCGGCACACGCTCGCCATTTGCGTACATGCACTGAACATACGCCTGGTCATAGCGGCGTTGAAGGCTGGTGGCGGAGCTTTGCGCCATGCCGCCGCCGATCATGCTGCCTCCGAGCAGACCTGCGCCTGCGCCGACCGCTGCGCCACGGCCGCCGTTGAACGCCGCACCGGCCGCCGCGCCGAGCGCGGTGCCGACGGCCGTGCCGCCGAGGGCGCTGGTCGCTGCAGCCTGTTGGGTGCTCACGCCGCCGGTCTGCTGGGAAGCAAACTGCTGGCACGTCGCATCATCGGCGCGGAATTGATCGAAAGTCTTGCCGGTGCCGGGCAGGGCCATCACTGTGGGGCCCGTCGGCATGCCGGCACAGCCGGCGAGAGCGATGATGCCGGTGAGGCTGACCACCGCGGCGAGTACCGCAGACGCGCCCCGCTTCGCGCGCGATTGCGGGGAGATGGAATTCATTTCACTCATATCATTTCGGCCCGGTTGGCCTCACGGGTACTTCCACCCAGCCGCTCGAACATCCCTTCACGTATGGATAATATTTTTTTGTAACCGGGCAATACCACCAGGTATCCGCCGGCGGACTCGTCTGCGTTTTCTCGACATAGACGGTGGCCGGGGCTGGCTGGATCGACTGGACGACGACGGGGGCAGGTGCAGCATAGACGACCGGGGGCGGCACGACAAAGAGGGGGGGCGGAATACCCAATAAAACCCCGACCCTCACATGCGCTTGCCCAGTGCTGCTCAGGCATATGGCTGTCGTCGCGATCAGGGCAAGCACGGCTATCCTCAACCTCAAAAGCTTTCTCCTATTCGATGAAGCGGCGCCGTCACCATCGGCGCCTGATGGAAGGGCCTGTCGCACAAGCCGAATGACGAAACAAGCCGTGCGCCGTGCATGCACCGTCTGACGACGGGCAGCGCCGATGTACGGTATGAGTTTGCACTCAACGTGTCGGGCACAACCTTCGGATGATCCTGAGGAACCTACGCCTTCGGCCGAGCCTCGCGTGCAGAGGCAGTACGCCTGCGGGGTTCTGGTCAAGCCGGGACAAGTCTGCGACCTGGCCAACTCTGCGCTTAATCAACCTTCGCTGTTGGTCGAACGATACAAGCTCAGCTGACCCCGAGTCATTGTCGCCGGAATTGCGGAGTCCGATTTCGCGGCACCGTAGCCACTGAACGCCTGCTGTTGAGCCGCCATGCTCGCCAGGGCGGCGTGGATATTCGCCGGATAGGGCGCGTCACCGTTCGTGCCGTCATAGCCCGCTTGCTGCAGTCGGATTACTTCTTCGTGCACAAGCTCACGCGCGAGAGAACTGTCGCCCTGAGCAGACGTGCCCGTGGGCAGAGCGATGACTGACACGACGGTGAGAACAGGCATGAACGCTTTTGCCATGATGAAGCTTCCAATCTCGAGCGCCTGGAACGACAGACGCGGGGTTAGCGAAACAACAAGCAGCCCAGGTCCTCAAACCCGAGTGCCGGTGCCGTTGAGGTCCGTCATCTTCTTATAGATTAACCACAATTGCCTCTCGTCAATACATAGTTTCCGTTCTTGCAACGTCGTGAGACGTCTGTCGGTGTAGCGGTCGCGAAACGACAAAGCGCCGCTGCGAAACAGGAACTCGCGGCGATGAGCCTTCATGCTGCACCCTTCATGCGATGAAGAGCAGCTGACGTACGAGACGTGCCGGCGCGCGGCGAATGCAGTGGCCGCGTGAGGAGCCGTGAAGCGCATTGTCGGCAGCAGGGGCATTCCGAAAGCCGCGAGGTGACGCAGGTGGCAGTCATCGAACTGTGAATCTAAGACGAAAGTGCAAGCGTCGTTGCCCAAAAGATAGGCGTGAGCAGGCCGACGCTATACAACTGGAAAAACAAGCTACTCCGTCGCGAGGTTCCGGCATCCATGAAACGCCCCGAATCCAGCATCGACCCCTGAGCGTCTACGGTTCTGATCGGGGCTGGATTGCAGTGGCCCGGTCAGGCCCTAAACGCCGGGAGAGGGCGACAAAGGTAGGCCGGGTGGTGGGGGCAGGGCTGGCGGGGACGGAGGGCGCGGCAGGGACGGCAGGGACGGAGGGGACGGCAGCTTTGGCAACCCATCTACGGGCGGCTTGAGCATATCGATACCGGATTTCAGCTTTTGGGCGATGGCCTCGGTGACCGCCTTTTTCGCTCCCTCCGCGAGCGCCTCGCACACGGCCCGGATGATCTCGGGCGGCGTGGCGCCGTTTGTGGTCGCGCCGATATCGACGAGATGCAGCGGAGGTAGCGGTACCGTAAGCGCGCCTCCGGGCAGGTGAATGTCAAGTGAGAGTGTGCCGCCCATGAAGGTGAGGTTGCGGATGATGACCTTGCGCGCGTTGCTGCCGGCCCGGATGGCGGCCGGGGTGGCGGAATAGGCCTGGGCGTTGTTCTTGATGGTCTCCAGGTTGCTGGTGGCGGTGGGACTTTGCGCCTTGTAAGTAATCTGCGGCGCGATGACTGTGGCGGAATCAACAATGACAGGGCCGCCGCCGAGAAGTGAGCCGCTTTCCACCTGCAAGGCGATACGGTCCACCACTACGGCGTAGGGCGAAGAGAAACCAGTGGGGTTGCCCACGGTAAGTCCATCAAGCGTGCCTACGCCGGTTAAGGGCGGGAATACGACGCTACCCACGAGCACCTGCGTCTGGGTCGCAAGCGCGCCTTCCGTCTCGATGGTGGACTTGATGGATGGTTCGAACCGGGCGAGCAGGGTCCACAGCGCAATAGCGGCGACGGCGAGCACGGCGGCAACGGCAAGTCCGAGGTTTTTTTGCATGGTGTTGGGTGATCCATGAAAGGCGATGGCCCGTCCAGACGCGCGGCCGTGTTAATCAGCAGTCGCCAATATTGACTACAGGAGTGGCTTGGAAATGGAAAAATGGGAAGGCGGTCTGAAGGGGCTTTGTTCGGATGGGACTACTCTGCAATACCACCATCCGAACAGCGCGGGGGCAGGGTGTTGAGTGCGCAGCGTAAGGGGGACTGAAGGGGCAAGCGGTTGAGCGCGAAGCTCGAGTCCGGCGATAGGTCGTTGCGACTGACCTTGCCAGCCGCAACGACCTCGGGTTAGGACTGTTGAAAACAGGTCACTCTGCCTGAACCTTCTTCGGCTTAGGCGGCGATTGCACCTTCGCGTACTGGAACTCAGGCGTTGCATTCAGGGCGTCCTTGGTGGCGCCCGGCAGATATAGATTGCCGCCGCGCACGCCGAGTGCGGCGATGGGCACCGCTACGTCATGCGTGGCGACGCCGAGGAAGCCGCCTGTAGCGACGATGGCCGCCGACACGGAGCCGTCCGGGGCCACGATCAGATCTTTGACCGCGCCGATTTTTTCGTTCTGGTCGTTGTAGACCGATTTGCCCAGCACGCTCTTCTTGACGCTCCATCCCTGCAAAAGCGCCTGAGACTGCTGAATAGTGACGCTCAGAGTCTGTGTGCCGGCGACCTGTGCGTGCGCATCGATACAAGCTGCAAGTGCCACTGCTACCAATACTGCCTTGTGCAAAGCCATATCGTTCACTCCATGGTTAGATTCGGTTTCTGGCACGTTCTTCGGCCCCCAATAGTGTAAGTTGATACCGTTTCGCTCTACTAATCGGCGCCGTCGATCCGAACCAGTGCTTGTGCGTCCAGCAAGCTGTGTTGCAGCCATTCGTAAGTGACGTAGGCCAGCCCGCCGTCGCCCCAGCCCGATGACCAGGAGTTCTTAATGATGAAATATCCGCCGCCCGCGACCTGATCGCTGTCCTTGTAGCCGACGACCAGGATTTCGTGACCGCACAGGCTGGTCCCGCAGCTGTCCGCCTTGATGACCCACGACACGACGCCGCCCTTGTACGTCGCAACCTGGAAATCGAGGTTCGCGTTGATGGCCATGACCACAGGGTAGCCGCGATACAGCGCTTGCTTGATCCGGCCAATGGACGCATAGAGCTTGTGCGCCGTGGTCGTCCGAAATCCTGAGGAACTCGCTGCGGTAGAATCCTGCTGTCGGGTATCGCTGCCGCCACCCTGCGCCTCGGTAGGCGAGCAGGTGGCATTGGGATAGTTGCGGTTGTAGTTGGTGCAATACTTGTCATCGCCATTGTATGGCCAGGATTTCTCCGGAACGAACTTGGTCTTGTTGTCGACGAATGCAGCGATGGTGTCGTACGGGTCGAGTCCGGCGTTGCTCCAGGTGTTGGTCAGTCGCTTTCCCTGGAAGTACGTGTTCTGTTCCGACAGTTTAGTACTGTTCTGCTGCCTCGAGAGCAGCAATTCCGTTGCGGCGTTCAGGGAGAACGCTACGCACGTGCCCCGTTCGCTCTGATCTTTGATATCGCTCCTCAGGGATTCGAGATTGGTGATAAGAGCGCTGTGGCCCACCCACAAGGAGTCCGAATCGACCGTGTCACAACCTTCCAGACCACTCGGGCAACTGTTCTTGCTCGCCTGGGTCAGCCGCACCTTGTAGTCGCCGAAGAGTTGGATCATCGAGTCGGAGATCTCGATGTTGGAAGCAAGGTCCTTTCCCACGTCCTGGTAGCGGATCACCTGACGGGTGACGCTGGACAGGTCGGCCTCATAGCGGGTGTCGCTTCTCGCGTCGCCGTAGCTCGGCGCATAGAAGCCGGTATCTGACGAACTGTTGCTGCTACTGTTTCCACTGCTGCTACTGTTTCCACCGCTCCCGCCGCCCCCACAAGCTTGAAGCGAAAGGAGAATGACGAGCAGAGTTACACGGGCAAGTTTCATGAGATTTTCTTGTCGGCGCCGGCGCGTCAGGGCTGCCGCGAAAAAAAAGACGCGATGTTTTGACGAACCGGCTTTGGCTCAAAGCAACCTGCGCGGTCAGACCGGGGACCATTTTGGCGTAAAGCGCAATTGCATCCGGTATGGCCTTATTACAGCCGCCATCGGAATCGGACTGTCACAGCGACGTCAGAAACGCCTGTACGGTGGGATATACCAGCATCGCGCTTAGCGTTTCCTGGATATGCGGGCGCATAGTGATGCCTTCAGGATCGGGTGCGTACACCTTGGCAACGGAGTCCGCGTCGCCCTTTACTAGCGCCGCATTGCACCGATCGAATAGCGACGCGATTTCAGCTTCGCGCTGATTTGTCGGCATCGCCGCCATTTCGTGATGGACGTGCGGTACGCGGAATTCGCCTGCAAAAACGCCAGTGCTGAAAACAACTGCAGCGGCGATCAGAATCTTCTTCATCTTTGCCTTCACTTCATTTAAATGAGACGCCGACGCGGCATCGGGGAACTACGCCCCAGTAGTGACTCTGGCTATGCGCGAACCTCTCGGCTATCGCCAGTTACCCCTGACTGGCAAGCAGCGCCAATACCAACAGAGCGGTTCGGTTGATTTCGGGATCCTGAGATTAATGCCGCCCAATCGCTCGCCCGCGACGACGAGTGGCGACATTACACCTGAAGTTGATCTTATCGTCAACGTTGATGTTGTTATTTTGTTTTCGGCGGACGCTGAGTCGGTCCTGGCGAGAAAGAAGGCGCAGTTGCGGCGCGCGGAGGACGGTAAATCACATCGGGCGCAAAGGCAAATTCATCGACCTGGCCGGCCGTCAGCTGTTTGACTGCCTCGCCATTTATTGTCCTCCCCATTTGCCGTATCGGGATGCCCTCGATCGAAAGGATGTGTGCCGTGCGATGGCGCAACGGTTGCATGCGCTTGCGTGCCAGGTCGCGTGCGCCGCGGTCTTCGCGCGGATAGACATGCCCATCGGGCAGCGACCCGAGCTTCAGCGATTGCGCCAGATAGGCCGCATCAGCGAAATCGCCGCCGTGCTTCAGTCCATCGTATTTCCTGATGGCAACGGGATGGGCCAGTTTACCCGCTAGCCGGTGTCCATCAGTCCATCCACTAGCCAGTACCAGTTGTACGTGCTCTCAACGACCACACCCGTCAGTTCGCGCCGGTACGGTTCAAGCGCCGCCGCGATCTGCGCGAACTGGTTTGGCAGGCGTTTCTGGTACACGATCCCGTCGTTCTCGTCGCTGACGATCACCGCGTGGTTGTTCGAATGCAGGTCTACGCCACAATAGTTCATGTCAGTCTCCGCAGGGTCAAAGTATGTTTTGCAAACTGACTTTAACCCTCGTCGCATAACCGGGGGAGGAGGCCGGCTACATGATCATCATTCGATTTGCACGATCGAATGGCCGGGAGCCGGCGTGGATTTGACGCTGAATATGTGTCCACTTCTACAATTCCGCTCAACCTCTTCAAACTGGATCGCGCTCGAACGCTGGTCGTAGCGTTGCGTCGTGCGCGTCGACGCGTGAGTTTCCGCACTTGCAACGTCACCAGGCGTCTGTTCCCGCGAAGCCGTTTGCGAACAACGAGGCTGAAACCTTACAATAACGTCATAGTTGACTAATAAATCAATAGTGGGTGTAATATCACAGTACGTCCCAAGCAGCTCGACTGACAACATAGCTGGCCGTTGGCAGGCGGCGATACCCCCAAGGTTTCCCTTGTAGCCTAAGGCGCCTGGTGGGTGCAGTTTCCCAACTCCTCGTTGGCTCTCGTTTAAATGGATTGAACGCAAAAATGAAGAAAATTTTGATCGCCGCCGCAGTTGTTTTCAGCACTAGCGTGTTTGCTGGCGAAGCCCTCGTACCGAAGGTCTATCGAGAAATCGCCGTGGCGCCGACGGATCAGCGCGAAGCTGAAGTCGCGTCGCTGTTCGATCGGTGGAATGCGGCGCTTGCAACGGGCGACGCCGACTCAGTTGCCAGGCTGTACGCACCCGATGCCGTACTGGAGCCAACGGTTTCAAATGAAGTCCGCACGACTCCCGCAGGCATCAAGGACTATTTCGTGAAGTTTCTGAAGCTGAAACCGCACGGTACGATCAACCTCCGCGAGATCCGCTTGCTGAGCGACAATTCGGCGCTGGACACGGGCGTCTATACGTTCGACCTGGCGAAGAACGGCAAGCATCAGAAGGTGCATGCGCGCTATACATTCGTGTACAAGAAGGTTGATGGGGAGTGGAAGATCCTCAATCACCATTCGTCGGCGATGCCGGAGTAACACTTCATTGAACAGCGGGTCCGTGCCAGGCGATCAGATGTGAATGGCTGAGCGCGTTAGTCGCCTCACGCCAATTGCTGCCGCGCATGCTTCACGCGCGGAATCGAGGGGAATTTCGGCCGCCAACCCTCATAGTTCAAATGAAAGCTGTCGACTGGCGATTGAGTCCGGCTAGCCCTTTGATAAGAATTTAAGTTCAATGAATTCCAAGCGCCGCTCCGCCCTGCCGCCAGAATTCTGGATTGACACAATTAATTTGCACTACAAACCTCATGGCGGCCTCCGGAAACTTTCTCGAAGTCGACGCGCTTAGGATCGGCCTCCACACGGTCAGGCTGCTTGCCCGCGCCGATACCGATACGCGGCACGATGTCGTGGCTACGCTGAGAGCTGCCTAAAAGCGAGGCCAGCGATCCGACCGGCGGCAACACCAACCGCGTAAGTTCCAGAGTCCGTTCCATCGCCACTCAAAGCGAACACATGCCACATTCAATTGAAATCGCCGGCACAGTCATCTTCGGACTGGCCCTGCTCCATACGCTCCTCGCGAAACGCTTCGAGGTTCTGGCACACCGGCACCCGCACCACGCGGGCCTGTTTCACTTTCTCGGCGAAGTGGAAGTCGTCTTCGGCCTCTGGGCTCTGATCCTGTGTCTGGCTATCGTCGCGCTGGCCGGTCCTGCGCAAGCTGTGGCCTATGCTGAATCGCGCTCCTTCACCGAAGCCCTGTTTGTCTTCGTGATCATGGTGATCGCCGCGAGCCGGCCCATTCTC
Organism: Paraburkholderia sp. BL6665CI2N2; assembly: GCF_004366535.1. Lineage (NCBI taxonomy): Bacteria > Pseudomonadati > Pseudomonadota > Betaproteobacteria > Burkholderiales > Burkholderiaceae > Paraburkholderia > Paraburkholderia sp. BL6665CI2N2. The sequence continues at coordinate 8,335,046 of NZ_SORC01000001.1, read as the reverse complement.
GACGCGGTCACGACGCTCGTGTCGCACATCGCGCGTGTCCTTCCCGTCAAGACGGAAACAGGCGTCATCTGGCTTTCCCTGACCGTCGTTCCGTTGCTCGGCTCGTTCATCACGGAGCCGGCCGCAATGACGCTGGCGGCGCTGATCCTGCGAGACCGGCTTTTCAGGTTGCCGATCGCCGAACACTGGAAATATCTCACGCTCGCGGTGCTGTTTGTCAACGTGTCAGTCGGCGGTACGCTGACCGCCTATGCCGCACCTCCCGTGCTGATGATAGCCGCCGCCTGGGGATGGGACAGCGCGTTTATGGTCGCGCAGTTTGGCTGGAAGGCGGCCATCGCCGTTCTGGTCAACGCAACAGGCCTGCTGCTATTTATGCACCGCAAGCTCCCGAAGCACGCAGAGCGCAACGACGCGCCCGCCGCCGCGGTTCCCGTTCCGACGGGCGTCACGCTGATACACACCGGCTTTCTCGTCGCGGTGGTGCTGTCTGCCCATCACCCGGTTATCTTCATTGGCCTCCTGCTTTTCTTTCTGGGCTTCACGCAGGCATACGAGCAGTACCAGTCGCCGCTGATGTTGCGCGAGAGCCTGCTGGTCGCGTTCTTTCTCGGCGGCCTGGTCGTGCTCGGGGGTTTGCAGCAATGGTGGCTGCAGCCGGTCGTCGCATCGCTTGATGCTTACGCACTTTATGCCGGCGCGCTTGGCCTGACGGCGATCATGGACAACGCGGCGATTACCTATCTCGGCTCGCTGATCGCGGGCCTTCCGGACCAGGCGAAGTACATGCTGCTGGCCGGCGCAGTCGCTGGAGGCGGTCTCACAGTGATCGCCAACGCGCCGAATCCCGCAGGACTCGCCATCGTGCATGAGGGATTCCACGATGAGTCAGTCAGCCTGCTCGGCCTGTTGATCGCTGCCATCGTGCCGACGTGCGTCGTCTCGGCAACGCTGCTTTTTCTGTAGGCTGCCGCAGCGCTGTCCGGCAGTGCGCCCAAGGTGCGGTTCGATAGCGCGCAGTCGCAGGACGCCGGGCCACGATGAATAACGTCTCGCGGCGATAACCAACACCGGCCTGGATTTTGCACGAGACCACCACGACTGCGCAGGTCGCGGCCAGCGGCATGACGAACGCGCGTGACGGCAGCCTGTACTTAGCCGCGCAGACCGGCATTGCATCCCCTTCCAGTATTAACGACAGTTTCATTGCATTCTTGCGCCGGGGCGAATTCGTTTCGCTCCGGCGTCGTCGTTTGTAATTGCTTTGCGCCGCGAGGTACCCCGATGACGTTGCAGATGCGGAAAGTATCTGTTGGGTGAAAGGGTATTGTAATGGTGCGTTAAACCGATAAACTGGCTTCAACGACTCAGCACATAGGCTTCCGCCCCCGGCGGTCGTTATTTCGCTAACCCGGTATTTTCTGTTTCTGAAATTAAATTGGAGAATTAACCATGGCTAAAACATTCATTCCGGTTATCGCACTCGTTTCGGTCCTCGCTCTGCCGACGGTTGCATTCGCTAACAGCAACGGCCCCCTCACCCGTGAGCAGGTGCGCGCGGAGCTGGCCCAGCTGCGGCAAGCGGGCTACGACCGCAACCACGGTGACGCGCATTACCCCACGCACCTCCAGAGCGTGCTGAAAAGCGTGGCGGCTCAGCAGGCACTCGGTGGGCCCGGTAGGATGAAATCGGGCTCGGCCGCTTCCGGCGCACCGACCCAGGTGGCCTCGGAGCATTCGATCTACAAAGGAGGTTGATGAGCCACGAGCCCAGCGGCCAAGCGGTTTGAACCGTTTGGCGCGGTGACACACGGCGAGCGGCATCGTCGCCGCTTCATCGTCTGCAACCGGGCCTGCATTCAGCCGCTCAGACCGGCATTCCATCGCCTTCCACTATTAGCGTTTCATTGCATTTATGCGCCGGAGCGAATTCGTCATTCGCGCCGGCGTTCTGTCGTTTGTAATTGCTTTGCGCCCACTGCGGTGACGTTGCAGACGCGACAAGTATCTATTGGCTGAAAGGTGATTGTAATGACGCGTTAAACCGATAAACTGGCTTCAACGACTAGGCACCCAGGCTTCCGCCCCGGCGGTCGTTGTTTCGCTAACCAGTCTTTTCTTTCTGTTTCTGATGGAGGTCTCATGCAAGTCCTGTTCAAGTCCTGCGACATTGAAGCTGCACGCTTGCGCAGCTTCGCGCGCCAACGCACCCAGTTTGTGTTCCGCCGGATGGCCTGGCTGGTTTCCAGGGCCACCGTCAATCTCTCCGACGCCAACGGCCCGCACCGCGGACTCGATAAGCGTTGCCAGGTGCAGGTGCAGGTGCCCGGTGCGAATCCGATCGTGGTGACGTCGATTGCGAAAGACTGGCGCGGCGCCCTCGATCTCGCGCTTGCCCGCGCCGTTTCTTCGATCGTCCGCAGGCGCCAGGCGCGCCTCGCGAAGCGTCGCGCGAGTCAACGCGAGTGCACCTGGAGCGCTGAGCCTGATGCCGTCTAACCAAGCCATGCTTTGCACGGCTACGGTGACATCGTACGAACGGTATTGCGTCGCTATTTGCGGTCCGCGATCGAAAGACGCGTTCGGGGCAACCTTCGCGAGTTTCTGTCCTACACGAAAGAGATTCTTATGTATTCGCACACAATCAATCAGTTGCGACGCCTTGCACGTGTCGTGACGCGCGGTACCGCTGTACTGGCCATGGCGCTAGTGCTCGTTGCGGGCACTGTCGCATCCAACCATGCCGAAGCGAAGCGTATTGGCGGTGGTAGTAGTGTCGGCCGCCAGTCGCAGGCGGCGTCGCCGTCGGGACAAAGCCAACGGAGCCAGCAAGCTCAACCGGCGCAGCAGGCCGCGCCGGCGGCCGCTGCCGCGAAGCCAGGCAACCGCTGGATGGGCCCGCTCGCCGGCCTGGCCGCAGGACTCGGCATTGCTGCGCTGATGTCGTCGTTCGGGCTGGGTGAAGGGCTGGCCCAGATGCTGTCGAGCGTAGTGGTGATCGGCCTCGTGATTGTCGCCGGCATCATGCTGTTCCGCTTCATTGCCAACCGGCGCCGTCCGGATCTCGCTTATGGGCACGGCGCGGCGAACGGGCAGCGCATGAACGGCTCCTTGCTCATGAATCAGAGCGGGCAGGCGGCGCCTGAGACGATTTTCGGTAACTGGCCGCGCACAGCGATGAATCCCGCCGCAGCGGCACAAACAACGACAGTGCCGGGGCTGCCTGTCGGGCTCGATCTGGCGGTCTTGCTGGCATCGGCCAGGACCTTGTTCCTGCGTCTGCAACGCGCGTGGGACCAGAATCAACAAGGCGACCTTTTCGAGCTGACCACGCCGGAAATGTTCGCGGTGATCAAGCGGGACCTGGAAGATCGGGGCAACCAGCCAAGCCATACGGAAATCACGCAGCTGGACGTGGAATTGTTGGCCAGGGACCCAATGGCAGCGAAACGCTGGTTAGCCTTCGCTTTCACGGCCAGATGCGGGAAGACGAGCACGCGCAGACGGCGCAACCGTTTGAGGAGGTCTGGAACATCGTGGGCCACGCGCATGGCGACCCGGCCTGGCGACTGGCGGGGATACAGCAGATTGGCCGTTAGCATCGAGCGCGGCCGGAACCGGCAGCGGCTCGCTGCCGGCTAACCCACAAGAGCTATTGCGCAACTCGCAAACGGCAAACAGACCAAAATCCGACATCACACAAATCATTTTATGCGTCGAGACTACTTTTCTCTTTGCCTGGCCACTGTCACGATGACATGCTTGCTAAGCGCTTGCGCGGCCTCGCCGCCCAGCAGCCCGTTACCTGCTGCCGGCGCAGATCGCGATGCACATGGTTGTATCGGTTCGGCTGGGTATTCCTGGTGTGAATCCACGCACCAATGCGAACGTCCTTGGGAACTCGCCAAGCGGAACGGTTTCGCGCTCTCCGCAGAACAGTTTGCTCACTACTGCACGACTGGATCAGCCGATTAATCAACGACTTCAACGCGCGGACGCGTCAACGATGGCCCCGGGCGAGCAGCGTGCATGCGCGATAGAACCGGTTTGGCCCCACTTGTCGGCAGTGGCAGAGTTCTTCAGTATTCCCGCCGGACGCCGTGTCGCATCACCATCTCAAGGCGGCCATTCGGCCGACGGACAAGCAAACGGCAGCGCAGGGTGGCTTGGAGCCTATTACATCCCCAACGGTCTCACCGCGCAGGCGCTTTGCGCTCACGAAGGTCGGTCCGACAAGGTAGAAGGGCAGGGCCGTCGCTCACCGCCGCATTTGCCTGTTGTTCTGTAAGACGGACGGCATGGCAAATGGCGACAATTCCTACCTCGAAGGTGATTCGAAAGGCAAAACTGATATACGGATCAGACTTGACAGTCTGAGCGTATTTGGTTTAAATGGCGGTTATGCGACGACCACACAGGTTGCAAGTCGTGTATTAGGCGGTCATAGCACAGATGCCCACGAATGCCCGTCCGATCTGCCGTCGTAATCGTCCGAGCGCGTGGCGGATGAACATGGGGCTGCTGTTTCGGCCAGCCGCAAGCAATGCGACTGGGAACGCAACTGAAGGAGAGGGCTATGAGGGTGGCGGCACATAGAGACCGGTTCATAGGCAACGTCTTCGGCAGTTGGGTGGCCGCCTGCTGTGCGATGGATGCAATGTGCTACTTCCTGCCCGACACGCAGCGGCTAGCGTCCCTGCCATCGGCTTTCGAACTGATGCTAGCGACAGGCGTGGCGGCGTCGGCCGCACTGTTGGTGCCATCGCTATGTGGTCACTTCGCGGCACGCCACGCAGGCTTGCTTGATCATGATGGCACGCATTACGCGGCATGGTGTGGGCGTCTGGCCGGGCTGCTTCTCGGTGTATTGGGTGATATCGCGTTGCAGGCGATCTAAGAGGAGAGGCGTGCGCCGGCAGTTTGCGGGACAGGGCAACAGTTCGCAGATGCTTGCGGACACAGCAGGTCAACCAGGAGCCACAGGGTGACACCACGACTCGAGCCTCACGTGGGCGATAATAACATTATGAAGAAATGCGGGACGGGCGCAATGCGGACTTTTGTTTGCTCAATGCGGTGATGTGGGGCTCGAGCGGCATCCGATGTGAGGTCGCTCGGAATCAGTGGCCCCCAACTGTTTAAGCAACGATTTTATTCAAATGGAATCGCTGCGTGAAAGCGCCCGGCGACAGGTAGTCCAGACGCTTCTGTGTGCGCTGCCGGTTGTAAAAGATCTCGATGCATTCCGTGATTCCTTCCGGGCTCGGTCGCGGGTCACGAACTCGCGATGATAGACGAGTCCATTTATCAGTGAACCCCAGAACAGGTTTCACGGCAAACTACTTTCGACCTCGACGAGCAAGCCGGACGGCCCTGTCGGGTCGACTTCGGATGATAGCGGCCGAAAAAACTGGTGGGTCTGTGCAGGATAGGCGCGGACCACACTGCCGTTGAATGAACAAAGTGGTTGCTTGACGAAGTCGCGATGGACTTTCCCCGGTTGGCATTGTCGGGAAAGGTGCAGATCGAGTGCGAGGCGTCAAGCGGGTCTGCCTTAATATTCGGTATCCTTAATTACTAGACTGAACTTGCGCATCAACGGAATTTCTAACGAACCAAACGGGCCCGCTTATGGTCACGACGATTGAGAAAGACACGGCCCTTGTACGGGGGAGCAAGATCCGCTCGCTGAGGCAAAGGTTGAAGCTCACGCTTGACGAAACGGCAACGGCGGCAGGCATTTCGAAGCCTTTCCTGTCGCAGGTCGAGCGCGGTCTCGCGTCGCCGTCCATTTACTCGTTGGAAGGCATTGCAAATGCGTTGGGAGTGAAGGTGCAGTATTTCGTCGACACACCAAGCGAAGAGCGCTCGGTGTGTCGCGCAAACGAACTGAAGTTCTTTGGTTTCGCTGACTCGGCGAACCTGTTTGCCCGGATGACCAATCTGCCAGCGGGCCGTCAGTTGGAAGCCATGCTGGTGAGGATGCCACCCGGGCAAAAGCGTTCCGAAGTCACGACGCATGCCGTTGAAGAGTTTATCTATGTCATCGAAGGGCACGTGTCGTTGACGCTGGAAGACAAGACCTTTGTGCTCCTTGCCCGGGACAGCGCGCACTACGAATCGACGGTGCCGCATAGCTGGGCCAACACTGCCAACAAAGAATCGGTCGTCATGTGGGTAGGTACGCCGACATTGTTTTAGCCGGCAGGCGACATCGCGAAGATCCGTAGCTACGACGAGCCGACTGTCACTCAGATGCGCATTGGGGGCCAGGCAGTGCTCGGCATCGGCGCGACGATGCGAAAGGGCGGTGACGTGATCGACCTCGGCAAGGCGCTCGACGCGAAATCCGCCGAACTGCAGGCAACCCTGCCGGCCGGTCTCAAGCTGGCTCCCGTCTTGAGCATGCCGCATGCGGTCAAGCACTCAGTGGACGAGTTGGTGAGGTCGGTCGGCGAAGCGGTCGCGATCGTTCTGGTTGCCTTTCTCACGTGGGCGCCGGGGTTCGGCCAGGAGCCGCCGGTCGCCAACGCCGTCACACGGCCATTCGAGCGGCTGCTCCACATCATGCAGCGGACCGTCATGCTCGGAACTGCGCGAAGGAAAGGCTGACCGTTCCAAATCAACCTGTGGTGACGAATAAAATTGCGGTTTTTGTGCCCGGAGTGTTGGCGATCCGCCGTCTTGAACCGACGAAAGTGATCGGCCGGGACTTCTGAAATTACGGATATCGCCCTTCTCGTTGTTCCGGATCCGGAACGGCGATTGATTCCCTGTATGCGAGCATATTGACCGCTACGGCAGCGAGCGCGAGAGTCAACCCGACTGTCGCAAGCCCCAGCCAGGTGCCGCGATTGGCGCCATAGCCACCGAGTGCAGCACCCATCGCGGCACCAAGGAAGGACGACACGAAGAACACGGTGTTCAGGCGGCTTCGCGCATCGGGGCGCAGTGCATAAATCCGCGACTGGTTTGCGACGAGACAGACGCGATTGCCCACGTCGAGGAGAACCATGCCGAATATCAGCGTGGCCAGGCAGGATCCGCCGACGGCGACAAACACAAAGGCCATGCCAACGATGACGGCGCCAGCGGTAACCATCTTGCGGGTACCGAGCCGATCGATGACGGCCCCGATGCGTGACGACATCACCAGACCGGGCAGTCCGATAAGTCCGAATGCGCCGATGGCTGCCGGACCGAAGCCATAGGGCGGTCGTGCCAGTAGTGCCGCGAGCGTAGCCCAAAACGCGTTGAATGCTGCGAACACGAGAAAGCCTGACGCTGCAGAGATGCGCAGCAGCCGTTCGTCGCGGAGGAGGATGTTCAGTGAGCGCATGAGGTCGCGATAGCGGACAGTAGTGAGGCCTGTCGAGACGGGGAGTTGGCTCAGGACGGCGACGAGCGCGAGATCGACAATTGATGCAACCACGAAGATCGCACGCCAGCCAAGGTGAGCGCCGATCAAACCGCCGAATAGGCGCGCCAGCAGCACACCGGATGAAAGGCCGCCCAGCAGTGAGCCGACGACGCGTCCTCGCGTCGCCGGCGTTGCTCGACCCGCAACGGCGGGAATAATGATCTGCGCGCTCACCGCCGTCACGCCGACGGCGAAGCTGGACGCAGCCAGCAGGAAGAACGTCGGTGCCGCTGCGCATGCGAACAGAGCCATTGCATTTCCGACGATCGAAAGGGAAGCGAGCTTGCGTGGCTGGACGGAATCCGCGAGCGGCACGACGAAGAACAAGCCCGCCGCATATCCGAGTTGGGTCAGCGTAGCATTAGACTTCCGCGCGTCGGCGATACATCGAACGTCGACATTATTTGCGGCAGTAACGGCTGATGGTAATAGATAGCTGCGACGGCGAGCGCGCAACTCGTCGCCATCAGGAAGATCTGGCGACGAGAAATTCCGCTCGCCGACGCACAGCCATGTTGCTGTGACATTGCGATGGACTCTTGGGTTGAATGAATGCCCGTGCACCAACACGGGCGAGATCGATACCGCGCAAATTGCTCGCACTTACCGGGAGACTCAGACCTTCGGTAAGGCCTCGATGAGTTCGTGTGTGGTGATGATGGTGTGGGCGTACGTCGGTCCGTTCAGATCGTGCGCCGAATACATCATTTCACGCTTGAGTGCAGCCGTCGCGTCCTTGACGAGCGTCACGTGATAGCCGAGTTCGGTTGCATATCGCGCGGTGGCCTCGATGCAGGTATTGGCGAGCAACCCCACTACCACGACGTGCGTGATGCCATGCTGCTTGAGCTGGAAATCGAGGTCCGTATTGGCGAAGCCGCTCGAGCCCCAATGTTCGTGCGCGACGATATCGCCCGGTTGCGGCGCGAACTCGGGATGCCAGTCGCCTCCCCATTCACCTTTGGCAAAGTAATGGCCCAGCATGATCTTCTGCTGGCTTGGGCTTGGGTGACACCAGCATTCGTAGTCGCCCGGCTGCCAGCGGCGATGTGGGACGATCACTACCTGGATACCAGCATCACGTACGGCTTTGTTGATGGCGCGAAGGTTGTCGAGCAGTCTCACTTCGTCTGCAATGTCCTTGATAAACGGCCAGACCTTGCCGCCTTCTGACAGAAAGTCGTTATATGGATCTACAAGAAGTAGCGCAGTCGATTTGGTGCTATAGGATAGGGAATACATACAGAATGCTCCTGAGGGATTGCCGAAACAAAACACCATTGCCGCAATACGTTGATTACGTGCGCAGGCGTCTGAACCCCGCGCGAACTTCCTCTGCAAGCAATTGAGGCTGTTCCCAAGCCGCAAAGTGCCCACCGGAAGCCGGCTTGCCGTAATAAATGAGATTGTGATACGCCTGCTCGGTCCAGCTTCGCGGAGCCTCATAGAGCTCGCCGGGAAAGACTGTGACGGCAGCCGGGACGGCAACGTCGGCGGAATCGAGCGCGCGCAAATGACTCTCCCAATAAATACGCGCCGATGAAATCCCTGTGTTCGTCAACCAATACAACGTAATGTTGTCAAGGACATCGTCGCGCGTCAGCTCGCCTGCAGAATGACCATCGACCATACGTCGCAGCACGGCATCTGTGAGCGTCGCTGCCGGCTGGGCATAACCATCACCATGGTCAAGAAGCCATGCCGCGAGGGCAACGGGCGAATCCGCCAAACCGTAAAGCGTCTGTGGACGTGTCTTCATTTCACCGGCATAGCCCAGATGCCTGGAGTACAGGTTGCCGAGCTGCTCATAAGCGAGCTTTTCGTCAACTGACAGACTGGCCGGCGGTGGACTGCCACTCTGTAGCGCTCTTGAAATGTCCGGTGGCACGGTAGCCGGCAAGTTGACATGAATGCCCATCAATTCCGGAGGTGCCTGCTTCGCCATCACGTTCGAAACGATGGCACCCCAATCGCCGCCTTGCGACACAAAGCGCAGGTATCCGAGCCGCTTCATCAACTCGACCCACGCTCGCGCGATGCGATCAGGGCCCCAGCCAGTGGTGGATGGTTTCGACGAAAAGCCATAACCGGGAAGCGAGGGGATCACGAGATCGAATGCATCCGATGCGCTCGCGCCAAATGCCGTCGGATTGACAAGCGGATCGATGATCTTCAGCTGCTCGATCACCGACCCGGGCCATCCGTGCGTGACGATGAGCGGCAATGCATTTTCATGCTTTGAGCGAACGTGAATGAAGTGGATATCGAGCCCGTCTATCTCGGTGACGAACTGTGGTAGTGCGTTTAGCTTTGCCTCGCACTTGCGCCAATCGTAGTCCGTCGCCCAGTGATGCGCGAGCTCTTGCATCATCGCGAGTCGCACGCCTTGCGAATCATCCGGGACCGTCTCGCGGTCGGGCCACTTCGTCGTCTTGATGCGCCTTCGCAGTTCCCTGATCTCTGCGTCCGGGAAGTGAACGCGAAAGGGATGGATATCGCCTTTTTGACCGCTGACCTCATTCAAGTCCTTGGTCGCGGCTCGACTTGTCTGGGCAAAGTCAAACTGAAGTCGTGTGTTAGCGGCCATCGTCGCCGCTGCCGCACCGAAAAAGCGGCGGCGGGACGACGAGTCCGGATATGTGTTGCAGGGCATGAATTCTCCCCTGGTGAGCGGCTTATTGCGCATTGGACGAAGGCCGAAGATATTGAATGAACCAATTCAAAGCCGCTGCTGAAGATGCCTCGAACTGGCCGAGGTACGGGTCGCAATGATTACCGTCGACGAGTGCCAGCCTCTTGGGTTCGAGCGCCTTTTCATAGGCCGCCAGCGCAAGGTCAGTGGGAGCAATGGTGTCGTCCTTCGCCACCACCATCAGGAGCGGCGTCGGAGATACGCGATCAACCCAGTGTCCTGGCTCGTACATCCGCGCGTTGAGTATCGAGCGCAACGTAATGCGGTTTTCCCAGGAGCCTTCCGGCAAGTCCTGCAAGTAAAAGTCGACGATGGCTTTGTTGTAATACGCTGCTGGCTCGCCTGTGTCGTGGCTTACGACTTTTTGAAAGACCGGTCCGTCACCACGCAAACGGGCGCGATCATCTTCCGCGAGACGCTCATGAAGTTCGGGCAGCTTGTCGGCAGGAATGCGCCGCAAGCCTGAAGCGTATCCGCTGATGGTGGGAATCTGCGCGACCACGGCCTTGATTCTGCGGTCGATGGCACCTAGCACGAGCGCGTGACCGCCCGTAAAGCTCGAGCCCCAAATGCCGATCCGCGAAGGATCGACTTCGGGGCGCGATTCAAGGTAAGAAATCGCGCGACGCCAGTCCGCAATCTGCTTCCAGGGATCCACTTCCTGCCGGGGTTCCCCACTGCTTGGACCGAAGCCGCGATGGTCGTGGAGCAAAACGGCAAATCCGGCTTTTGAAAAGGCTTCTGCGAAGCGGTTCAGCTTGTGCTCTTTCGACCCGGCATATCCGGGGGCCATCGTGATCGCTGGAGCGCGCGCTATGCCTGCTGGCCGATAAAACCATGCGTCCAGTTTGGCGCCGTCATCCACGGGGATACGTACATTCTCTCGTTGGTTCATTTTCGATTCCAAGGGTATCTATCAAACAGTGCCAATCAGCTGCCAAGCCCGAGCAGCGCCTCGCCGAAATTGCGCTCCAGTTCGCTTCGTGTCTGCATGCCACCCGCGACGAGTTCCTGGAGGCGAATACGTACCGTGGGTTCTTGCACGGATTGCTGGAACAGGGCGGCGTCGTGGCGTACGTCAGCCACCGGCGGAAGGGTGACATCGTTGATACGCCGCTTATTGCGAACGAGTGCCGACCTGGGGAAGCCAGCCAGGCGCTTCGCCAGCTTTTCGACGAACGGCGCCAACTCGTCATGAGGCAAAGCACGGTTGATCCAGCCATAGTGCTCTGCCAGCCCGGCGTCGTAGTCATCGCCTGACAAGATGACTTCCATCGCCCGGTTGCGCCCCAACAGGCGCGACAGATGTTGAATCGCACCGGCCCCGGGTAACGACCCGACACCGGCTTCGAACTGACCGAACACGGCACGCTCACGGGAAGCAAAGGCCATGTCGCATGCAAGCGCGAATTCGCTGCCTGCGCCTCTTGTGTAACCGGCAACCTGTGCAATAGTGACCGGACGAGCGTCGCTCAGGCGGCGCAGCAAACCGCCCAGCCCACCGCTCGCCGGTCCGCCTATCGTGGCGGCCTCGCTTGTATATTCCGGCACGTGCGTGATGTCGACGTGTGGAATAAAGAACTCTGAATCAGCGCTGGAAAAGACCACGACGCCAATGCTTTCATCCTGCTCGAGCAGATCGAGCATTTCGACCAGGTCGCGAACAAGCGCCGGGTCGATCAGGTTCATCGGTGGATTGTCGATCGTGGCAAACAGCACACCCGAGTCGACCTTGCATTTGACTGTCAAAAAATAATAAGTCATGTCGATAAGTTATGCTAAATATTGGCGAGATTGCCTGAACTGGTTCTATTCAATCCAAAGGTGGAAGGCGCTGTTGCGTCTTCGGTCCTACGCTTTGCGCAGCGGTCTCAAGCCCGCCCGGACCTCCTCGGCGAACAGTAGCGGCTGCTCCCAGGCGGCAAAATGTCCGCCTTTGTCGGGCCTGTTGTAATAGATGAGATTAGGGTAGGCCCGTTCCGACCAACTCCGCGGGGCCTGATAGTTCTCACCGGGAAACGCGCTCACGGCAGCCGGAACCGACACATCAGCAGCGGCGTAAAAGTTGAACTGCGACGCCCAATAGAAACGAGCTGCGGAAACCCCCGTGTTCGTCAGCCAGTAGAGCGTGATGTCGTCCAGAACGTCGTCTCGTGTCACAGCGCCCGCTGACTGTCCGTTGAGCGTTCGTCCGAACACGGCCGACGAAAGTGCTGCCGCGGGCTGGCCATAGCCGTCGGGATGATCAAGCAGCCAGCTCGCTAGTCCGACGGGCGAGTCCGCCAATCCGTAGAGCGTTTGCGGGCGCGTGCCCATCTCCAACGCGTAGGCACGTCGTTTGGACAAGCGGCTCAACTGCTCGTACGCCTGCTTCTCTTCGTCCGTAAGGTGGGCCGGAGGCGGACCACCCACTTGAAGCGCCTTTACAATCTCGGGGGGAACCGTCGCAGGAAAGTTGATGTGAATGCCCAGCAATTCCGGAGGCGCCTGTTTAGCCATCACATTCGTGACTATCCCACCCAGATCGCCGCCTTGTGAAGCAAATCTTGCGTAGCCAAGGCGCTTCATCAACACGACCCAGGCACGTGCGGTGCGCGCAGCGCCCCAGTCAGCCGTGGTGGGTTTTCCCGAAAACCCATAGCCAGGCAGCGACGGAACGACCAGATGAAAGGCGTCTGACGCGCTCGCGCCATAGGCCGTGGGATTGGTCAGCGGATCGATGATCTTGAGCTGCTCGATTACCGAGCCGGGCCATCCGTGCGTGACGATGAGCGGCATCGCATTTTCATGTTTCGAGCGCACGTGGATAAAGTGAATATCCAGTCCGTCGATTTCAGTCACGTAATTCGGCAGGGCGTTCAGTCTCGCCTCGCACTTGCGCCAGTCGTAATCCGTTGACCAACGGCTTGCAAGGTCCTGAATCATCGCGAGTGGTACGCCCTGAGAGTCATCGGAGACGGTCTCCCGCTCAGGCCAGCGCGTCGCCTTGATGCGTCGTCGCAAGTCGTTCAGTTGCGATTCGGGAATATGCACACGCAGTGGGCGAATCGCAGTCTTGTCGCCGCCTGCCGGTTGGACGGCCTGAGCAATAGCCCGGTTCGTTTCTGCAAAGGCCAGCCGGCTCAATGAGCCTGCAGCGGCGGTCGCCGCAGCCATGCCAACGAAAAGGCGACGAGACGGGGATTGGGGATATCGGCTGTCTTTCATGTGATCTTCAATTTGCAATGAAACCAGTGGTCGTGCTTAGGAGACTTCATTCGATGCCAAGCAGGTACGCCCTGTCTTCGGCTGACAACGATTCGAGCCATTCCCCCTCGCTCCCCGGCTCGGGAAGGACCTGGCCGTACTCGACCATCTGCGACGGAGGCAACTCGGAAAGGTATATCCAAACGTAGCGCCTCTCCGTTGCGGCCGCATCTACAATCACGTTCACGATGGCGTCCAGTAAGCGCCGTTTCTGATCCGCTGCCCGGCCGGCACGGATATGTCCATGGACGTAAATATGATCGGCCTTCAACGGACTCCCGCCGAGAAAGTGATCGCCCTCGGCAATTTCACGGAAAATGACCTGGGCAAAGAATCCTTGGGCGCCGGTTGCGTCGCTGTGGGATTCAGTTATTCGGGAAGCGATCCGCTGCTTCATCTGCGTGGTCAGGCGGTTCGCAGGCGCAGAGACGATATAGGTAGGCATCTTGAGCTCCGTTAAATGGTGCGTTGAGATAGATGAAAAGCGACGTCAGTCGCGTCGAAGGCGGCCCCGAAGTAATGGAGCGGGTTACTGACTCGCCACGGGAATTGCTTCGCAACGGCTCCGGACAGGCGTCCACACTTCTACTCGCGGCTAGTACACGGCTCCCTTCTGGACGCCAATCTCGTAGGCCGACTGCTTCGCGTCACTGGCGTATTCATCGGCGACGGAAGCAATGATCGCGATTGCATCCACAATCTGCTGACGCGAAATGTTGAGATAGGGGATGGCCCGGACGGCGTCCGTGCCCGATGGCAGTACATAGAGCCCTCTCGCATACAGCTTTTCCACAAATTCGCCGGCGGGAAGCGATGTGATCCCAAACCTGACGATGTTGGTTTCCACCGTTGCAACGTCAAGCGAGATACCGGGTAGCCCGGCGATCCCGTTCGCCAGTAACCTGGCGTGCTCGTGGTCCTCGTTCAGGCGCTCGCGATTGTTGCGCAGCGCATAGAGCGCGGCGGCGGCAATGATCCCTGCCTGCCGGAATCCGCCGCCGATCTGTTGCTTGAAACGACGTGCCCGGGTGATGAAGTCGCGGGGGCCCGCAAGCGCTGATCCGATCGGCGCGCCCAGCGCTTTGGAAAAGCATACGCTGACGGTATCAAAGTGCTTTGCATATTCCCGCTCGGGAATGTTGGTCGCCGCGCTGGCGTGCCACAAGCGCGCGCCATCCAGATGCGATGCGATCCCTTTTGAACGCACGAGTTCGCAGACATCCGCGAGTTGCTCAATGGGCCAGATTTTCCCCCCGCCGATGTTGTGGGTGTTCTCCATGCATAGCAGCTTGATCGGGGCCGGTATCGTACTTGGGAAGAACCGATGTGGACTACCCAGCGCATCGAGTACGTCTTCAGCCGAGAACACGCCCCGGACGCCGGGGAGAAGGCGAGGCAGTACGCCGGAGAAGGCAGCAGGCGCCCCGCCCTCGAGGATATAGACGTGCGCATTCTGGTCGAACAGCACCGCGTCGCCTGGCTCCGTATGGGCCCGGATTGCGACCTGGTTCGTCATTGTGCCGCTGACCATGTACACGGCATCTTCCTTTCCCAGCAATGCCGCAACTTCATGTTCCAGTTGCTTGACGGTCGGATCGTCTCCGTACACGTCGTCGCCAACCGCTGCGGAGGCCATCGCCTGACGCATGGCTTCAGTGGGCTGGCTACAGGTGTCGCTGCGCAGATCAATCATCTCGGGCTCCACAACAGTGATAGGGTCACCAGAGTGTGCAACGGCCGTGTTTTGGGGGTTTGGACAATCTTGCGCAAATCACTGGCGCGCGACGCCGGGCGGCACACCAAAAAAACGGCTGAATTCCCGGCTAAGGTGTCCCTGGTCGCAATATCCGACTTCGATTGCGACCTGCCGCAACGGGTGGCCTTTCAGAAGGAGATGCTTGGCCATCTCGACACGCCGCTGGACGAGGTAGGCATGAGGCGCTACGCCGATCGCCTCCCTGAAAGCCCGAAGCAAATGGAACGAGCTCATTTCCGCGGCCTGCGAAATGATGTCGAGCGACGGGTTTTCGGCGATGTGAGCGTCGATAAATTCGCGGGCGCGCTTGACTGCTCCCGGTATCGCTGGCGGGCGTGGAACCGCGCGGGGTATCTGCCCGTGACGCTGCACCAGCTGGAAGACCGCAGTCGCGAGGCGCGACGTCTTTTCAAGTTGCGTGGCGTCACTCGACTCCGAACAGACATGCGCCTCTCTTATCAGCTTCATTGTCTGCGGGTCGTCGATAACTGTCTCGGGGAAGTACAACGTTCCCGGGAAATCTACGCCATTGTCCTCGAGCAGGCGAATGACACCTGTTGCTGGCATGTACACCATCCGGTAGTCCCATCCGGCTTCCGTAGCGGGGCGACCTTCATGCAAGTGGCCAGGATTTATCACGCAGATCGTTCCTTCCGGCATGATGATCCGTTGCCCCCGGCTGTCGAGATAGGCTTGGGCGCCGCGCTCGATTACGCCGAAAGCGAATTCATCGTGCGTGTGGGGAGGAAACCGGTGCGTACGATATGTCGCTCTCAGTAATTCCGCGCCGGCGAACGCCGGCTCGCGCCAGAACTTGGCCTGGTTGGGGCGGGCGGAAGCTGGCGATTTCATCGAGCGGTCCCCAAACGAACCAAACGGCCACTGACATCGTTCCGGTCAACGCGATCGCATCCAACCCCAACCGAATCGAGTCTGCGGCACGCCAGGTGGCTTCGCGCGCGGCCGGCTCTGGAGCAGATAGACCCCCACGAGGATGGCCGCCATCGCGATCAGATGGAGCGGGCGCATCGGTTCGTGGCCGATCGACAATCCCAGCAGCAAGGCGACGACGGGCGGGATATACGTCACGCTGGAAGCGGCAACCGCGCCGAGCCGCCCGACGATGAAGTAATACAGGATGTAGGCGAGCCCCGTTCCTGTCAGCCCGAGACCCAGGACAAGCCCAAGGGCTGCACGCGTGTCACCCGTTATACGGGCCATGCCGTGGAAGTCTGTGACGCAGCTCAGCACGACAAGCGCGAAACCGATCTGCCATGTTGAAAGCGCCAGTGGCGAGAGGTCGAGACCGGAGAGGAAGCGCCGCGCGTAGACGAACGAGCATCCGACGCTAAGCGAACCGGCGGCCATATAAGAGACGCCGAGCAGATCCACGCCTGCTGCGTGGGCATTCCATGGCCGTGCAATCATCAACACGCCAATAAAGCCGCTCACGATGCCGACAATCATCCGGGCAGTTGGCCGGTCTTGGCGCAGTAGCACCCATGCGGCAACGAAAGAAAACAGCGGGATCGATCCGCTTAACATGCCCGCCACGCTGGATAGCAGCAGCGCCGCCCCCTTCGCGAATGCGTAGTAGTAGACCACGGTGGCAAGCAGCGACATCACAAGGAAATGTGGTGCGTGGCGCAGGTGTCGCCATTTCAGCTCGCCCCTGGTCAGCGCCATGGCGAGGAGGGGCACGAAGCCCAACAACGTCCGGAGAAAGACGATCTGCGCCGCCGATATGTCGACGCTCGCCCATTTCATGAACATGAAGTTGGTGCCCCAGACGAGGCCGAGCGCTGCAAAGGCGAGGTAGGCGGGATTCATGGCGACGATCTCGAAGAATGTTTCCAGTCTTCATTGTCGTTCCGCCGCCGATGCGGTACAAATGATTAAATTTTTCCGATGCTATAGGAAAACTACGCCATGAGACCGATTCCGCCCTTGAAGGCATTGGTGGCTCTGGAGGCTGCGATGCGGCTTGGCAGTTTTACCCTGGCTGCCGCAGAGCTGAGCGTGACGCCCGGCGCGGTGGGTCAGCAAATCCAGAAGCTTGAAGAGTGGCTCGGCGTCGCCCTATTCGTCCGGCAAATACGTCACGTGACACCCACTGCGGAAGGCAGCGCGTATTTCGCGCGGATTCAGCCGGCGCTTGCGGAGATTGTTCTTGCAAGCCGCCGTCTGCAAGAACGTCGGAACAAAGGCCTGCGGATTTCGATGCCGCCGAGCTTCGCCGCAAAATGGTTTGCCCCGCGAATGGCGGATTTGCTGCAAGCGCATCCAGGCATCGCATTGAGCCTCTCCACATCCACCGCAATGGTCGATTTCGAGCTTGATGCCGTCGACCTCGCAGTCCGGCATTTCGATGGTGTCGACCCGCAACTGGCGGTACAGCTGCTTTGCGCCGACGAGGCACGCGCATACTGCAGCCCGGCTTACGCGAAACATTTCAGATTGAAGCGGCCCGACAATCTTCAATCTACGACGCTCCTTCACAACACGCAGCACCCTCAGTGGAGGGAGTGGCTAATACGCTTCAGCACTCTTGCCGATGCGCAGATCGAGACGATCGCCGGCATTCAATTCGACCAGTCCTTGATGGCGATCGAAGCGGCCGTGCACGCACAAGGGGTGGTCCTGACAAGTCCCATCCTGGTGGAGGCCGAACTCGCTGGAGGATCGCTCGTCGAACCGTTCGGCAAAGCGTTGCCACTGCCAAGCGGATACTACCTCGTACACCCCGATGTTCGGGAGCTCCCGCAAGGCGTGATATGGCTGAAAGCATGGATGGCCGAGAGGATGAATGCCACACCCGTTCCTCCGGCTTGCAGCCAGACAACACATCGATGAATAGAAGCCATTTCCCGCCCAACTGGCCTTTCCCGTCAACAATTGATGCTCTTGAGTTGGAAGTGATGGACCGCTTTGGCCGATACTTGTCCGCGAGTGCTGTAGCGATCGGCTGCTTGCCTCTGATACCGGCCCCTGGGACCTTAGCGGCCCGACAGTCTGAAATGGGTAGGCAGCACGCGTTCGCGGATGTGAGAGTCGCCGCTGTGGATCCGGCTCCGGCGAACGGCCGGTTAGCAGCGTGCAGCCGCCCGATCAGGCTCGGTAGCTGAGCGTCCACAATGGCCGAACTCCAGTCTCCCTATGCGAGTAGACGAATGGCCGTTGCACCTTGAAAGCTGACGTGGAGCGCGGCGGGACGACGGCCCCGCCATCGAGGCGAACTCAGCCAGACGCGTGCTAGCGTGTCCTGATCGGTTCTGAGAATCGCGCGAGCAGCCCGATGCGGTGTTTCGCGATGATCGTTTGGGAAAACAGAGCATTTGAGAATGTCGATGCAGGATCGCCCTTGACACGGGTTTGATCGCGCCTGCTGGACATTGAGGCACTTGTCAGGCTCGGTTGCGCAGCATCTCCCGGTCGAGCGGCCGCTGGGCTGCGCTCGCCGGGGTTGCACACGGGTTGCATCATTTCCGGTCGGAGGCATGGCCGCAGTTGGGATTGCGGCTTCTTCAAGCTTTGCTAGGATCACGCTGGAGGTGCCTGACGGTATCGAAGACGGTATTCCTGCAGAAGTTGTATTCGGATCCCTGTGTTCGCGATGTTTAAACGAAAGTGCGCCTTGATTCTCCGATGTGGCCTGTCCAAAGCTGATAACTGCCGACTGGATTTTTCGGTATGGCTGACGGTATCGTCGCTCCCGACAGGACGGAGAAGCCGTGTACGCAAGGGTCCCCGTCACTGATTGACGATCGAGTGGGAATAAATCAGGATCCTCTGGAGTGATCTGCAGAGGTCCGGCGATTCCTTGGTTTCCCATACAAAAACAAGGGTTTATCGACTATTTTGATCCGCTGCCGTGCCGTCGGCAGCGCTGCGTCGCCGACGGCACGGGCGACGGAATAGCATCTTTCTCTGCAGACGATCCAGTTTGATACCGTCACGGCGCGTGACGGTATCAAACACGTTATCAGTTCACGGAGTATCGCATGCTGACGGACCTCGAATTGCGGGCACTCAAGCCGACCGGCAGGATATACAAGGTCGCTGACCAGCGCGGCCTGTACGTGGCGGTTACCTCGTCCGGAGCCGTGAGTTTCCGCTCTCCTCACGAGGCGTGAGAAGATCAAGGAGCGGGGTGCGGCTGCACCCGCCGTTCAGGCACGCGACAATCGCATGGCAGGCAGCTTTTGCCCTGGATGAATGCTACCGGTAGCTCGCGGCCTCGTGGCAGGGGCCCACGCTTCATAGATCAGGAGCTTTCCCTCAATCCGCGTCCCGAGACTGTCGTGCGAAATACGAAAAAATGGAAGTTGACGACTTTACTTCGTTTTTGGTGACAGATTTACTTCGCTCTACGGTTCGAGACCTCGCAGGGGCTGTCTTCGAAGGATCAGCTGCCAGCTTGAAAATTGACACGACCTCGCGCAGCGTGCCGGATTGCGCCGACATCGATTGCGCCGCGGCCGCGGCCTCCTCAACTAATGCGGCGTTTTGCTGCGTCACCTGGTCCATCTGCGCAACGGCCGTGTTGACCTGTTCGATACCCGTATGCTGTTGGAGCGAAGCTGCCGTAATCTCTTCCATCAAGTCGGCGACGCGCTTGACTGCCTGGACCACCTCATCCATGGTCATGCCTGCTTCGTTCACCAGATCTGAACCGGCCTTTACGCGGTCGACTGAGTGCGTGATGAGTCCTTTAATCTCTTTCGCGGCGCTGGCGCTTCGTTGCGCAAGGGTCCGTACTTCTGCCGCGACAACGGCAAAACCGCGCCCCTGATCGCCCGCACGTGCCGCCTCGACTGCCGCGTTGAGCGCGAGAATATTGGTTTGGAAAGCGATACCTTCGATCACGGCGATGATATCGTTCACCTTGGCCGAACTTTCCGATATCGCGTGCATGGTCTCGATCACCCGTCCTACAACATTGCCGCCACGTTGCGCGATATCGGACGCGTTTGCCGCGAGCGTGCTGCCTTGCCGGGCACTTTCCGTGTTTTGCCTGACGGTGGAAGTCAGCTGCTCCATGCTCGCTGCGGTTTCCTCAATCGACGCAGCCTGTTCTTCCGTGCGCTGGCTCAGATCCGTATTGCCCGCTGCGATCTGCGCAGCGCCCGTGGCAATGGTTTCGCTGCCAGATCGTACCTGTCCAACCAGTTCCGCGAGTCGCTCGTTCATGTGTTTGAGCGCGCGCAGTAGCTGACTCGTTTCGTCCTTGCCGCGTACTTCGATTTTCGAGGTGAGGTCGCCTTGCGCCACCGTTTGGGCAATCTTCACGGACATACGGATTGGGGCCGTGATGGAGCGAGTGATGATGAACGCAACAATCAGGCTCAACGCGACGGCTGTTCCGATCAGCACGCACGTTAAAAGCAACGCGCTGTGAAAGGCGGCCGCAGCCTCTGTACTGGAATCGTCCGCTCCCTGGCTATTAAGGACAATGTCTTGCGCAATGAGGTCAGTGACTTTGGTGAACGCGCGTAAAGACTCGCCCCCAGCGAAAGACCGTGCGTCACTGAAGTGCTCATCTCCACTGTCGGCAAGCTCGTTCAGCTGTTTGTCCAGGGCGAGATAGCTGCTCCATGCTGCTTTGATCTGGTTTGACAATTGCAGTTCTTCAGAAGAGCCGACCACCGCTTCGTACTGTGGCCACACCCGCGATAACTCATTTAGCGCGGCGTCGTGTTTCGACCGCTGAAACTGACGTTCCGAAGAGCTGGATGCAATCAGATAACTTAAGGAAGCCTGGCGCATCTCATCAGCCAGCGCCCGTATATTGCCCAGACGCTGGACACTGGGAAGCAGACTGGTTGCAAGGTCTTGCGTACCGGCATAAATGCGGGAAGTTTGGGCGAGGCCTAGCGCGCCTACAAGACATAGCAAAACGAGCGTCACGCCAAATCCAATTCCAAGGCGAACGCCTATCCTGAGACTGCCAATAGTTTTCACGATTTTTCCTTCGCATGTAGGTTGCAACTGTTGACTCAGCGTCGAATCAACACAGACGACCTGTATTGATCAGGAAACCTGCTTTTCCGCGACGTGATTTCTCCTGGTGCTCTTCCCTGGCTACCACCTCAAATAGAGTGGACCGATCAGGGCACCGATACCGGCGGTTATGCTGATGCCCAGTACGTACCAGACACCCCAGAACGGTACCGACATCTCTGAACAGTAAAGCGAATATACGAGCAGACCTTGCGCGCCGGCGAGCAGTCCGGCGCCTGTACCTGCCAATATCAGGCGGGTGGGAGCAAGTCCCTTCAAGGCGTGCATCACTGCGGCAAGCGATGGTAGAGATAGCAGAACAATATTAGCTGTGGTGACTCTCCATGTTGTGCCTAACATCAGGCGCAGGCGATAGCCTGGCGGGGTCGCGAACACCACGAACGCGGCAACGAGCAACATGACAATGAAGGGTAGTGTGACCGCTAACCATGCCAGCTTGACGGGTGCGCCGGGCCGTCCAAGACGTCCGGCGAGGTTCAATGCAGCGATGAGCGTCGTGACCGGAAACGCGAGCCGTACCCAGAACATCGTCGTCAGTAACAATTCGGGCATGTCGCTGCGGATGCCATAAAGTATCACCAGCAAAGCCGTGCTGCTGGACATGCCAACGCTAAGCGCGCGATTGAGCCGCTTCGAAGAAAAATTCGACTCAATCGGCATCAGGTTTTTAGTTAGCCTAAGTATGAGATCTGAAGTTCTCATGTTGCCCAACGGAAAACGTCCCAACGTTTTGAAAGCGCATCCGCGATGCGATGCGGGCGCTGGCTGTCGGGCGAGCTCTCAGTTTCAGAACTCCCAATCTCCCGAACGGCACCGCCAGCGCAAGCCGCAGCACGAACTGAGCAATCCACGGTTGAGGGAGTGCCTGGATCAGTCGCTTCGCTATGCCGATCGCGGATATGAGGACGGAGGGAAAGGGCAGCTTCACGCTCTGTGGGTCCGGCATCCTGGTCAATCTCCGTGTTGAATGCCGGTAAATACGCCGGCAGAAAGCATTCCTGCGAGATTGGCCTGGATGTCGAAGGAGGGCGCCTCCTGAAAAGCCTCCGCGACCGCGTCGCCCAGCGATGCACCTTCGAAAAGATGGGCCAGGAAGGCCGCACCGCCAGCCGGCAGGCGCGATACCAGCACTTCATGCCCGGGGCGTGTCACGAGCGCATCCTCCGCTTCGCCCGAGCGGAGCGGCGTAACGGGGCCGTCGGTCCGGTTCATCGCAAAGATGGCGACGGCGGGATAGCGTGATCGCACCACCCGCGCGGCGGGGTGTGGGGTGAAACGGACTTCAGGGAGAGACGCCGGTTCGATCCCGGCTAACGCCTCGGCAGCGAGCACAGGCAGGTCGGCTGCGTGATAGGCATCCAGCCACGCCCGCTCGATGCGCGCGGTATCCGCAAGCCAGGGCATTTCACGCGCATATTCGTAGGATTCGATGAACGCGGGAAAATCCCGTCCGTACTCGAACAGCAGCGGCGAAGTAGGAGGCATCGCGCGGATATGAAAACGCGCCATCGCCCTGAAGAAATCGACGCCAGTGATGCGCTGAATCGCAGGATAGACCGCTGCGAGTGCATCGATAAGACTGACCGTGACGTTGTTGCGATAGACGTTGTACCGCTTGACCACACGCTTGCCCGGCGCGGCGATCGCGTCTTCAGGCGCGGTGATCGATGGGTCCGTCAGACCCAGCGCAAACGCGGTGGCGTGGCCGCCACAAGGATTTTCAGGCCGCATGGCTGGCCTCGTCAGCGAGTGATACCGCGTCTTCAACCATGATGTGCCGCGCGGACATAGCCTGAGCCCGCAACACAGGCCACGCGGGAAGGTTGCTATCCCATTCGATCAGCGTCGGCCTCGGGCCGATTCGTGCAACGATATCCCGATAGAGACGCCAGACGGGATCGGCAATGGCGCAGTCGTGGCTATCGATGAGCAGCAGTTCGTTTTCATCGTCGCGCTGCTCGCTATGTCCGGCCAGGTGTAATTCGCCCACTTGTTCAAGCGGTAATCCGTCGAGATACGCCTCGGCGGAAAAGCCGTGATTGGTCGCCGAAACAAACACGTTGTTGAGGTCCAGCAACAAGCCGCAGCCGGTACGTTGAACGACTGCGCGGATGAATTCGGTTTCGCTCAATGTCGAGGATGCGAACGCGACATAGGTCGACGGATTCTCAAGAAGGAGGGGGCGTTTGATCGCGTCCTGGACCTGGTCGATGTGTTCGCATACGTGCTCGAGCGTTGCTTGCGTGTACGGCAACGGCAGGAGGTCGTTGAAGAATGTGCCGCCGTGTGAGGACCACGCGAGGTGTTCGGACACCAGCATGGGTTCGTAGCGCGTCACCAGATCGCGAAAGCGCGCAAGATGCGAGAGGTCCAGTGTTCCTGGTCCGCCGATCGACATGCACACGCCGTGCAGGGAGAGTGGATAGGCTTCGCGAATTGCCGCAAGTGCCCGGTGGGGTGGACCCCCGGCGCCCATATAGTTCTCGGCGTGAACTTCGAAGAAGCCATCCTTCAGACCGTCGGCGAGAATCGCGCTCAGGTGTTCATGTTTGAAACTGGTTCCGGCGAGCCCTTGAGCGCCACGCGTCACGCCACGGGAACAGCCGGGCTCGCAAATCGTCGTTGTCCTTGAGGTATCGTTCATGGCCGCTCCCGTTCATCAAGCTGTGGGACGGTTCAGGACTTTAGCGGCGTGAGCGATCCATGGCCACCGCCAGGCACTTCGATACTCGTGCAGGTGCCACCTTGGACGAACTTCCACGAGTTACCCTGGAAGTCCATGGCCGATGTCCCTTGGCACGTCGTGCCGGGACCGGCGGCGCAGTCGTTCTGCCCCTTCAGGACGACGCCGTAGCACTTTTCCTTGTGGGCCGCAATGGCTGCGCCTTCTTCCGCTTTTGTGAGCGGTGCTGCGTGGGCGACTGATGCAAGCAGGCTCGCGACAACGCCGGCAAGCAGGGTGGAACTAACAGTGGCTTTTGCGGACATCGAATTTCTCCAGAAGTTAGAAGGTATCCGTGATGGATACGTCATCTAATTCGTGGGTCACAGACGTCCGGTTACAGGGGAGTTTTCTTTTTTTACCTTGGGTGGTCGACATCAGCCATTTGATCCGGAGACACCACTGCGTAGTGTCGGAGCTTTGCTCACCAGCGAAGGAATTTGGGGCCAAGCACCGCCCCGAGCGCGGCTGTGAGCGACATGCCAGCCATATACCAGATGCTCCAGAACGCCGGGCTCATCTCAGGGCAATGAAAGCAGTACGCGACTGTGGCGATCGAACTCGCGAGCAGCCCGGAGGCAGCACCGGCAAGCCGGAGCCTCGTGGGTGCCAAACCTTTGACGGCCCAGAATACGGCGATGAAGCCTGGAACGGCGAGCAGAAGAATATTGAATGGACATGACCGCCACGAGTGCCCGAGTACCTCGGGCAGCCGGTCTTGTGGTGCCGCGGTGACGACGATCGTTATTGCAGCGATCCAGACGACTAGCACCGGTGTTGCCATGATGGGCCATCCGGCTCCAACTTTGGCACCGGGGCGCGCCAGCCGAACGGTCGCAATCAGGGCACCCATTGCGAGACATAGCGGTAACGCGAGCTTCTCCCAGAAGATCGGGGTTTTGACGACGACCCCCAGATCGGGGCGAATGCCAAACACAGCAGCCATTAACGCCGTTGCGCCAAGAGCGGCGACAGGCAGTGAGATGCTGAATCGACGGGCTCTAGTGCCTCTTTTTATAGGTGTTACGCCGGTCGCGAGCAACCCGACAAGATCATCTGTTCTCATGCAATTCTCCGGACGTGTGCGGCCAGAGCCTTGAGTCCCCTATGGATACTGACCTTGACGGCCGACTCCGATAGCCCTGTCAACTGGGCGGTTTCGGCAACCGAAAGTCCCTGCAACTTGACGTGCAGGATCGAGAGCCTCTGTTTGTCAGGCAGATGACCAAGTAGTTTCCCGACATCACGACGGGCATCCGCTGGCTCGTCGTCGCATTCGGCGAAAATGTCGTCGTGCTCGTCAAGCGGTTCGTGCAACGATTCGCGTCGCGCACGTGTCCTGAAGAAATCCATCAGCTTATAACGTGCGATCGCGTGGACCCACGCGGTGAGAGGTTCGTCCGGGCGGTATGTGTGACGTGCATTGTGCACGGCAAGCAGGATTTCCTGAACGAGATCCTCGACGTCGTCGTGGAGTTGTGGAATCCGCTTGCGAAGATAACCCCGCAGGTGACGCGTCAGTTCGGACAGGAACGAGCGGTATTCGGCGGCGTTACCCGCGAGGCCCGCGACAAACAATGTCTTCAGACGCTGCTCTGCGGAATACACGGTTTTGACCCCTGGCTCAAAGAGCAGAGTGATCCCGAACCGCTTCCTCAAGCACGGCTTTCATGCCGGCAAAGCGTCGGTCGAGTGCGGCAGGATCGTTGCGGTTCAGGGCGATCATCTGCGCGCGCGCCTCACCGCCCCGGATGACCTCGAAGGCGTTTTCTTCAAGCCCCGAGCAGATCGCATCGGCAACGGCTATTGCCGGTTCACGTACGAAGCCTATTTCGGCCCCGGCTCGCGAACTCCGCATCATGGGCGTCTCTGTCGCCCCGGGGTACACCGTCAGGACGTGGATTCCCTCTCCTGAAAGTTCGCGTCGCAACGCCTCACCAAAATGCGCGAGTCCTGCCTTGACTGCCGCGTAAGTTGTATAGAACGGCATGCCGATCAACGCGATTCCCGAAGCAACGTTCACGACGGCGCTGTCGTCGCTCTCACGCAGGCTTGGCAGGAGCGCCCTTGTAAGAAAAATGGGAGCAACAAGATCGACTTCGATCATCGCCCGGATTTCAGACTCAGTAGTGTTCTCGAGCCTGCCGGCCCTTACTCCGCCAGCATTGTTGACCAGTATGTCAACGCCGCCGAGCGTTTCGAGCACCTCTTCGATCGTCGCGGCACGGCCTGATTCCGTTGCAACGTCTGCCACGATGGCTTTCGCTGTAATGCCTGAAACCCGCAAGCTAGCAATCGCATCATCAAGTTTGTCAGTCCGGCGACCGCTGATCGCCACGCGCGCGCCTTTCAAGCCGAGAATGTGAGCGAGCGCCAGACCAATACCACTGGAGCCGCCCGTAATCAACACGCGCCTGTTCCTGATTTCCATTCCTCATGTTCCTCGTTTGACTCGAACCATTGGCGCTTCAGATCGTCTATACGCAAGGTATAAACTCCCTGCAATTCCGCGCGTCACGCGGCCGGGTAGTTGAACGGCAAGAGGCCGTGCCGCGCCGCCGCATCCATCTCCTGCTTGAACGTATATCCGGTCCCAACCGCCCGCGCGCGAATCGCAGTCGGGCCGCCGGCCATTTCCGCAAACCAGCGTTTGAGTTTGGCGAATGGCGCTAACGGATCATCAGTGCCGGGCAGGATGAAAGCGGCGCGTGCTATCCGACCTCACGCAGACATGTCGGCGATCGTATAGTCTTCTCCGACGAGCTACTGACTGCTTGCGAGCTCGTCAGTGAGTACGCGGTAGTGTCGCTCCGCTTCACGGCGGAACCGGTTGATCGCGTACAGCAGCTTCTCCGCTGCCCGTGCTGGAGTTGTACCGATTGACCCGAGAACGGTCCGACGCCTGAACTAACGAATAAGAGCCACGAGAGCAGTTCCGGGCGATCAGTTGCGGCGCTGAGATCCTTTCCAGGGTTCTCAGCCAGACAAAGCAGAATGGCACTCGAATCGAACGCCCTCGCTTCCCTCCCTGCTGGCCCGGCCCTCTCGCCGATTGGAGGAACTTTGCCGTTCGTTTTGACTTTGAGGAACGAGTCGAGGTGCCGTTCGCCCTTCTTGGTCTCAACGGGCCGCAGTTCATACTCGAGACCGGTTTCTTCAAGCATCGGGTCAACCTTTGCAGGGTCGGGCGTAGGGCGAAAATAGAAGTCGATCATGATGTTACTGTCCGTCGTGTTCAGACCGCCTGATGCCTGCGTAATGGCTTTTCGTAGGGCCCCGGGGTAATTTGCTATCGCCCAAGGTCATTTTAGATCGATTGATTTAGAATATCGCAACGTGTGTGACGTTGCAATGCCGATCGGCAAGACGTCACGCGATCGCAGGAGTTGACATGGCCCGACCACGGGAATTTGATGAAAATGCGGTCCTTGATGCAGCCGCCCACCAGTTTTGGATCTATGGCTATAAGGCCACTTCCGTCCGGGACCTTGCGCAGAGTATGGGAATTACAGGGGCAAGCCTGTTCAACGCGTTCGGGGACAAACGGTCGCTGTTTGAACGAGCACTCGCACATTACATTGAAAAAAGCTTCAGTGACCGGGTATCGAGATTTGAGCGAAACCTGCCACCGCTGGATGCCATCAAGGCATTCTTCCGGGAGATTGTCGAGCGCTCGGTCTGCGACAGGGGCCGTAAGGGATGCCTGCTGGTGAATTCAGCGCTTGAGGTTGCGCCACACGACGCCGATTTCCAGGCGATGATCGCAAATGTCCTAATCGAGGTCGAAGCGTTTTTCCTGCGTTGCGTGCGCGCTGGTCAGCAGGCTGGCGAGATTTCGACTGCACAACCTGCTGATGATCTTGCCCGGTTGCTGCTGGGAGCACACCTTGGCATACGGGTGCTTGCCCGGGTAAGACCGGAGCGTGCGCTGCTGGAGGGAGTTGTACGACCGGTGCTGGCGCTTCTTGAGCCCAATATCAATTGACCTTCGAGTAGGCGCTCAAAGACACGACCTGACCAGGTATCAATGTCTTCGGGCGCCGAGACAGGTTCAGAAGCGAAACACAGAAACACGCAAAGGAAATCGAAAGCCAGCCCAGCATCGGCTGCAATCGATAATTTGCTAGTTCCATCTGAAGTCCGCTTTGGTTACATCCGAATGGGAAATGGACCGTCGCTTCATCGGGCGCGCTTGGGTCAATCGAGAACTTCGAACAGGTGCGCGACAGATTTGAGCCGCGCTGTAACCGATGTTGCCGAATATCCGAACTAGGATTGAGGTATCGACTGTTCCCCTCCATCCCAACCGCCAAAGGGTCTAATCATGAACCGGATGCGATTTGTTAAACACATCGTGGGCGCAGCGTTGCTGGCTGCGTCAGCCACTGCATTCGCGGGTGAAGTGCCATTTACTCAGGCAAGCTTCGATCAGACCGTCTCATCGGGCCGGCCGGCGGTTGTATATCTGCATGCGAGCTGGTGTCCAACCTGCCGGGTTCAAAAGCCGATCGTCGACCGTCTGTCTGCCGACCCCAAGCTGAAGCAGGTGACGATTTTCATAGCGGACTACGATGCGGAAACGAAACTGAAAAGGGAACTAAAGGTAACCCAGCAGTCGACCTTCGTTGTCTTCAGGAACGGCCACGAAGTGGCGCGTTCGACGGGGCAGACCCAGGAGGCCGCAATCCGGACCGTGTTTGAACAGGCTCTGTAATGCAATTCACTGCCGCAACGTACGGGTTAAGTCTCGTCGCCGGATCTGCATCAGCGCTGTCTCCCTGTGTCCTTCCGCTACTGCCGATACTCGCGACGTCGGCGTTGGCGAAACATCGATTCGGCGTCATCGCGCTGGCAGCTGGCCTGGCCATGTCGTTTGCGGGTGTCGGCCTGTTTCTCGCCACCTTGGGGGCGTCAGCGGCACTGGACCCCGAAGTCCTTCGACGCGGGGCTGCGAGCCTGATGGTATTTTTCGGCCTTGTCATGTTATCGGGCGCCCTTCAAAGGGCTTTTTCCCGGCTCAGTTCCGTCATCGGTGCGAAGGGCCAGCAGGCGCTTGACGATGTGAAAGGAAACGGACTGTTTGGGCAGTTGATGGTCGGGCTGCTGCTGGGGTTCGTCTGGACCCCCTGCGTCGGGCCAACGTTAGGTGCGGCAACGTCGCTAGCGGCACAAGGTCAGGACCTCGGCCATATCGCCATCGTGATGGCGCTGTTCGGTTTGGGAGCGGCATTGCCGCTCGTTTTGCTCGGAACGATCTCGAGGGTTTCGCTCATGAAGGTGCGAGGCACGGTTGCGGCGTGGGGTAAGGCGGCCCGCTGGACGCTCGGTGCCCTTTTCGTAGCCATGGGGACGATCGTCATAACTGGCGTCGACCGTCAGTTGGAAACCTTTCTCCTGTCCGTCAGTCCAGCATGGCTCACCGCTCTGACAACATCGATATGAGAATGCGTCTGCGGCACCGGGGCGTAGGGAATTGCTGTAAAGAGTCAGCAACTCTGCCTTCGCATGACTCACCAGGCAAGCGCTGTCACGGCAAGCTGTGTAGCTGACCCGTCACGCGCGCAATGAGCGCCAGGTCCGGCGAGGGAGCCAGGTCGGCGGCACTCGCCTTGTTGCCCGTCGGCAGCATGGCGGAGAGCACACCTTTGAACCGGTAGCCTGCTGTGCATGCCGGACAATATACTTCGGCATCCTCAAGTGTATCTGATCTGACGACAACAGTTGGACCGCATGTCTGGCAATGCTGGAGTGGTATTCCTTCATCGCTATGGCCTGCGATGTGGTACAGGTTGACGCTCCCACCCAGTTCCAGAAACATTTCTCCATATTCGCAATTGAACTGCGTGCCGAGATTATCGCGTACGACAGCAAAGGCATCGTCTATCGGCATCGCCTTACGGTACGGGCGTGTGCTGGTCATGGCGTCAAAGGCGTCGCAGATGCCGATGATTGCAGCCATGGGGGTGATCTCATCGCCAGCGATACCTAACGGATAACCTTTGCCGTCGGGTCGCTCGTGATGGGCGTAGACCGCGTCCGCAATGCGTTCACCGAAAGGGTGCTTCGCAAGCAATCGTTTGCCGACTTCAGGGTGCGTTTTGATGACGGCATACTCCGCATCGGTCAGACGCTCCGTTTTGAGCAAGACCGAATCGGGAATGGCGATTTTGCCCAGATCATGCAGAAATCCACCCACCGAGACGTTCGCCGCATCGCGATCCGAAAGACCCATTCGTCGTGCCAGTAGACCTGCGTAACGGGAGACTCGCCACAAATGGCCGCCGGTGTAGGGGTCGCGGGCCTCTACCACCCACGCGAGGGCGAGCAGACTATCAAGAAGCGCTCGATCCGCACTATGTGCCGGTTGTGCCTGGCCGAACAGACGTGAAGCGAGGCTGAGCATCTTTTTTGGAGTCATGGCCGCAGTGGAAGTATTTCTCAGGGATATTCGGGCAAACGGGAAGCCGCTACAAACGATGGATTGTCCATTTTGTTTTATGCGGCCGACGCGTCGTGCCGGTTCGACGTTGCCCTTTAAATTCGTCCAACACGTGCTTCAGGTTACACAAACAAGGTTATTTATTTGCGATGGCGGTGCGGGTTCCAACTGGCGTACTGACTTGCCGTAAGTTTGGAAGGCTTCTGAAGAAGTTGCACTAACTCAACCGGCGGATGAATGGCTCTTCGCCGTTTGCGGGAGGGTGGCGTTGTCGAGCGCACGGAAGAGCGTCGAAGTTTGCAAGAGCTCCGGCAGCAGTTGCCCTTGTGGCATGCGAGGCCCATATACGACGTCGAGCGGAATGCCGAAACGACCGAAACCCTGAATGTAGGCGAGCACGCCGGGGTTATACCGGCTCCAGTCGGCCCGCATGCGCACGATATTGTCCTGTCTGAGCCGAGTGCGCACGGCAGCCGTGTCGAGAACGGACAGCTCGTTGACCTTGCAGGTGAGACACCAGCTTGCCGTTACGTCGACGAGCACGGTCTTGCCGCTGGCGACCAGTGTGCTGATTGCACTTGGATCGAACGCTTGCCATTCGGACGGTGGAACGCTTCGGTCTCCTGCGCCGGAAGGGGTGAGCGAGGCAATGGCAATAGCGCAACACGCAAGGAGCGCAGTCGTTGCGCCTGACCATCGGTTGGTCCGCGGGCGGCCCAATCTGGTAACGACGGCCCGCACGGCAAGCATGGCAACCAGCACGATACTGACGAGTGACGCGACTGCCATACCCGCGATATTCCACAACGACGCGATCATCCAGAGCGAAGTCGTCAGCAGCAGTAGGCCCATGATTCTGCGCAACTGGATCATCCACTGGCCGGGGCGCGGAAGCCGCGTCGCGAGCGAAGGCGCGAGCGCCAACGTCAGGAACGGGAGTGCCATTCCTACCCCAAGTGCTAGAAGCACCGCCGTAATCTCGATCGGGCTGCGTGCCAACGCAAAGCCGACCACAGTGCCGACGAGGGGAGCCGAGCACGGTGTTGCAAGAAGCGTGGAAAGCATCCCGCCGACGAATGCCTCGACAAGCGGCCCCCGATTGGTCGCATCGCCCGCACCGCCAGAAAGAAATGACGGAAGACCGATCGGGAGCCAGTCGAAAAAACTTGCCGCGAACAGGGTTGTGACGACCGCCATGCTGGCGAGGAACCATGGTTGCTGAAACTGTATGCCCCAACCCAGTGACGCCCCCGCGAGTTTGAGCACTGACAGCACGGCTGCAAGCAATCCAAACGACGCGACAATTCCCAGTGCCGTCGCGAGAGCCATCTGCCTTGCCGTTCGGCGTTCGGTGCCTGCGGCTTTCGCCACCGAGAAAACCTTGATTGAAAGAACGGGTAACACGCACGGCATGAAGTTCAGAATCAGGCCGCCAAGGAGTGCGAGGGCCAGAATGACGACGATGCCGTGATCGTCGTCTGCCGTGGAGACGACCGGTGCGGGCATGAACTCGGCCGCTCTGGACCCGTCCACCACGGTCAGGCGCAACGGGTCTTTCGCTGCACCGGCAGGTGGCAGTTCGACTTCCAGTGCGGCCCGGTGCCCGTGGTTTGAAAGGTGTACCTGCGGCGCTGCGGGGAGGCCGGCCTCGGCTCCTTCGACGAACAGGTCGGGCGACCGAAACGGGATGCCCTCGCTAAGTAGTTCGACTTTCAGGCGCCGGCCCGAGGAGGTTCGCTCCAGTGTGCTATGCACCACGTCGACTCCAGCCTCGCTGGGTGTCCGCGGCACCCTTTGCACCGCTGCCGCGATATCTGCCGCTTCGCTTGATGGTCCGTCCGTGCCCGGCGGCAAGGTGAGCGTCAGCTCCGCATGTTCGGGCACACAGACGTTCGCGCAGCTCGCGTAGTCGAGCGCCAGCGCAATGCGGGTGGCCTCGTGCGGATGGTCGAGCTTAAGGCTCACCGGCAGAATGAAATCTCCCGTATAGACACTGTTTTGCAGACCTGAAATAACAAGGCGGGAGGGCGCTGGCCAGGACACGTATGCTGACGCGACATTCCTGGACCGGGACCAGTCGAAAATCGGCGCAATGCCGGTGTCGCCGGGTGAGCGCCAGTAACCATGCCACCCGTCCGGATACCGGAACTCGACACCTATCTGCAAGGTATTGCCCGGTACGCCGTTGGTTGCTGTGATGAGGCGTACACGGGCGCGCTGATCGCCAGTCCAGTTCGAGGACGCCGCACGAGCCGCAAACGATGGAGCGAGAACAAGCGTTGCGACCAGGACAAGGAAGGCGCCAATGCGAGTAAATCGGGGCATCGCCTGCTCCTCATCGAAAAGCGGGTAGGTACGTCGGGTTTTCACGAGCCGTCCCTCCGGGACGCAGCGAAGCCACTTCAAGGCTCATCTGTCACGCGGGCCGCACCGACAATACGTCCGTCTGGTGCTTCGAGCAGGATTGCGGTCTTCTCACCCGCGGGTATCTGCGGTGCGAACATCACCGGTTTGCCCGTCCATTGGCCAATCGGTTGAAACGAACGAACGATGTTCGACTCTTTCAGCGTCCGCCCGCCGTTTTCACCGCGCCCGACTGAGGTCACATGCTGCAAGTCATAACCCACCAGAATCACCCGCGCGCTTCCGGAGCCGGCACCGACTGAAACAGTGATGACGTTGCCCTTGCGCAACGCCGATACCGGCGTGGCCGTTGCATGGGCGTCTTTAGCCTTCTGTATCGCGGCCTCGCCGGTTGAGCGGTCCGAACCCACAAAGCCGATTGTTCCGTCGACGACCATCTCAGGGGTGTAGGAGCCATCGCCGAAGCGTCGAGCGTATTCAGCCTGACGTTGGGTGGCGATATCAAGGGAAAACGGGTCCTTCCACCCCAGACCGTTCCAGTAGGTGACGTGGAAAGCCAAAGGGAGAATGTCGCTTCGCTGTTGACTTAACTCCGACAGGTAGGCGTCGGCTGGCGGACAGGAAGAACATCCTTCGGACGTAAACAGTTCGACAACCACGGGTCGGGGTGTTGCCGCGATGACGGGGAGGGCCACAAGCAGTGAAATGAAACCAAGCAGACGGGATAGCATGAGTCGACTCCTGGTGAGAATCATTGATGCATGGGTCGCGGTGGAGCAGGTGATATGACAGCACGAATAGCGTCATCCACATCTCCAGCTGTATCGTTGAAATGAAAGCGTGAGCAGGATGCATCACCCTGTCTCGCAGCGCTCGCTGACGCTGTCCCTATGCTAGTTCGATGCGGACCTCGATCGGGTTACACCTTCCTGAAACAAACGTTCAGTCAGGTTGCCTAATTGTGGCAATGGCGGAGGTGTAGTTCTGGCCCGGCTGCCACGTGCTCAACCTCGCGAGCGTCAATCCTCTCGCCAAGGCGTGCACGTCAGCCTGACGCCAATGATCCGAAAGGCACTGCAAATCCGGCCCTATCCCGAATTATCTGGCGTTATCGGAAAAAAACGGGAAGGCGGAAAAATTCAGGTGCATCTTGTGTCATCTTTCGCGCCGAGTCCCGACTGTAGGAGGGAGGGTAAGTGTCCGTTTCGCCGATTGACGTACCCAGTTAAGTCGAGCGGTGGGCGGACGTCGAATCGGAGAACCGTGTCATGTCATTGCAGAAACGTCTCGATGCCTTCAAGGCGATATTCGAGTCCGGGCGACCTCCTTTCAACACGCATCGTTCGGTCGTCGATACGCTCCAGCGGGCGACCGACGAGCTCATCGAATCTGGCCTGGCAGAGCGAGCGAAAAGGGTCGGCGACGTGGCACCGCGTTTCGTCCTGAAGGACCCGGACCACCGGCCGGTCAGTGCGGGCAAGCTGATTGCCGATGGCCCGTTGGTGCTGACGTTCTATCGCGGCGTATGGAGCCCATACTGCAATCTGGATCTTCAGGCGCTGCAAGCGGCACTTCCCGATATCGTCGCGCGTGGCGCGATCCTGATGGCGATTTCGCCGCAA
Source organism: Paraburkholderia sp. BL6665CI2N2 (assembly GCF_004366535.1). NCBI lineage: Bacteria > Pseudomonadati > Pseudomonadota > Betaproteobacteria > Burkholderiales > Burkholderiaceae > Paraburkholderia > Paraburkholderia sp. BL6665CI2N2. Next base: position 8,300,764 of record NZ_SORC01000001.1, on the reverse strand, counting down.
AACGGGGTCAATAGTCGCGTGACGATCCGTGAGAACCGTCTCAGTTTCCCAATACTCGGAGACCCACGCGGTGAGCTTTCGGCAGACTATGGGCTGCGCGTCGCGTTGCCGGACTATCTCGTCGAGTTGTACCTGACCATGTTCGGGGTCGACCTGTCGTCGTTCAACGACGACCCCTCGTGGACGCTGCCGATGCCGGCGAGGTTCGTCATCGACAGGAACGGCATCATCGCCTACGCCGAGGTGAGCCCGGACTGCACGAGACGTCCAGACCCCGCCGAGCTGCTTCCGGTTCTCGACAGACTTGCAGCTGGCGGCCGGACGTGAGAAGTTCTCACCACATATCCAGAAGAAAACTTCTGTCCGTGAACCGCGTACATGTTTTCACAAGGCTTATTTCGCGCGAACTGTAACCAGAACCCGCCATGAACCGAACTACTGAAAATGGACCGGCGCGTCCCGTCGAAGAGCGACTGAAGGCTCTGTTCATACGTGGCCTGGACGGGGATGCGGCGGCTTATCATGCATTTCTCGGCGACCTGACCGGACATCTGCGCGGGTTCCTGAGGAAGCGTCTCTTCTATCTGCAAGACGATATCGAGGACCTGGTTCAGGAGATTTTGATGGCAGTGCATAATGGGCGCCATACCTACCGTCCAGACCAGCCGTTGACGGCCTGGGTGCATGCCATCGCGCGCTACAAGCTGGCGGACTTTTTCCGCGCGCGATCGCGCCGGGAAGCTTTGCACATGCCGCTGGACGACGAGCTCGAGATATTCGCCACCTGCGATGTCGAACCGGCGGAGGCGCGGCGTGATCTGGGCAAGCTGCTCGAACAATTGCCCGATCGACAGCGCCTGCCGATTCTGCACGTAAAGCTGGAGGGGCTGTCGGTGACAGAAACCGCAAAGCTCACCGGCCTGTCGGAGTCGGCGGTCAAGGTTGGCGTGCACCGCGGTTTGAAAGCATTGGCACTGAAGTTTCAAGGCGCATCATGAAGACAGAGGATCTTGTTTCACTGCTGGCCGCGGGGGTGCCCGCTGTCGATCGGAACGTGTCGGCAAAGCGATTCAGCTGGGCGATGGTGTGCGGTGGTGCCGGTTCCACGGCGCTCATGGCAATCGCTTTTGGCGTTCGCCCCGATATCGACGCGGTAATAAAGACGCCGCTGTTCTGGATCAAGCTGGCGCTGCCGCTGTGCCTCACACTTGCCGCGTTACTGGTGACGGCGAGACTGTCCAGGCCAGGAATGGCGGTAGGGCGCGCGTGGGCTGCGCTTGCTGCGCCCGCGCTCGCGGTCTGGATTGCGACGCTCATCCTGTTGTGGTTAACCCCTCCCGACGCGCGCTTGCCCCTGGTAATGGGCAATACCTGGCGCGTGTGCCCGCGCAATATCGCGTTGCTTTCAGTGCCCGTGTTCATCACGGTGTTCTGGGCGATGCGCGGTCTGGCGCCCACCCGTCCCAGGCTGGCCGGCGCCGCCGGCGGCCTGCTGGCGGGAGCGACTGCTGCCGTTGCTTACTGCTTCCACTGTCCCGAGATGGGCGTGCCATTCTGGGCCGTCTGGTATCTCCTCGGCATGCTGATCCCCACGCTTGCCGGCGTGGCGCTGGGGCCCCGGTTGCTGAACTGGTGAGTCGGACCGTTGGAAGGTCAAACTGTGTTCAGTCCGCGCTGCGCAGAGGTGCGTGATGCCGGCGTGTAACTGATCCCCAACCTTATTTCTTGTGTGGTCTGTAACCCCTCCGGGTAAATAGGCGAAATATCTTATGAAGTGCAGGAATAAGCCTGCGCTTGAGCCACCGGCGTCAGACACTCCGGACTATCCGGAGCGCCAGTACGGGTTGGAATTTGGACAGGTCGACCCATCCCCTTTGGGAGAGTAATGATGAAAGTGAACAAGTTGGTGATGGTCATTGCCGTGGCATCTGTCGGCATCTCGGCGCTGGCGAGCGCGCAGTCTTTACAGCCCCTTGACGCAAACTCAATGGCGGCAGGATCGAATCAAGGTCCGAAGACTCGCGAGCAAGTGCGTGAGGAACTGATCCACGCCCGCATGAGCGGTACCATTCCGCGTTTCGGCAATCCCGATCCCTATGGGCCTGGAGGCACACCGAATTTCACCCGGCACTAAACGAAGGGCAGGGAGTAGCAAGGCAAACCGATCGTCTTGGTTTAATGCGTTCGCGGTAGTAATACGGACACGAAAGCTCCGGACGCCAGGCGCGGCGTAGTACGAATAAATCAGATCCACCCGGAATAGATCATGTACGGTATATAGCTATCCTAAGTGTATTGGCGAAAACATGAAATTCCGGTAAGCGGACGTCAGGCAGCAGGCTCGATCCGGGCGACGCAGTCCCGATCGGGCCACCCATCATTTGGCGCGAATTCGCTCGGTGGGCCATGAAGAACGGATCCGGTATGACACGGCAACGGAGGCAGACATGTCCACTTATCCGAATTTGTCCGCTCCGCCCAGCTTGACCGCTTTTGTGTTCGCAGGCGGCGGCAGCCTCGGCGCGATCGAAGTTGGCATGCTGCGCGAGTTGCTCGATCATGGTGTGCTTCCGGGTTGCGTGATTGGCGCATCCGCTGGTGCGATCAATGCGGCGTATTTTGCTGGCCGGCCCGACAGCGATGGCGTCGCCATGCTTGAATTACTGTGGTGTCGGATCAGGCGGCGGGACATCATGCCGCTCTCCATGTTTGGATTGCTCGAGATGATGCTGCGACGCCGCTCCCACCTTGTCGACGCCACACCACTGCGCATGCTGCTGGAAAAGAATTTGTCGTTTGCCCGGGTAGAGCATGCGGCCATACCGCTTCACATCGTTGCGACGGACATGCAGAGCGGCAAAGAAATTATCCTTTCATCCGGCCCGCTGGTGGATGCCATTCTCGCGAGCGCTGCAATTCCCGGTGTGTTTCCGCCCGTGCGAATTGGCGGGTTGGATCTGGTCGATGGCGGCGTGGCCAACAATACGCCGATCTCCGTGGCGATCTCACTCGGTGCGACACGCATCATCGTGCTTCCGGCCGGATTTGCCTGCGCGCTGCACAAGCCGCCCGGTAACGCAATCGCGCAGGCTACACACGCGCTGACACTTCTCATTGCGCGTCAGCTTGTGCGCGATCTGGAATCCTACTCTTTCCGCGCGGAGATTTTTGTTGTTCCACCACTGTGTCCGCTCGATGTCTCGCCTTACGATTACACGCAGTGCGACCGCCTGATTGAGCGTGCAGCCGCGAAGACGCGTGCATGGTTGAACGAAGGGGGTCTTGAGCGCGCGTTCATCCCTGGTGAGCTGCGTGACCACGCGCATGCTTGAGTAGAGCGAGCGGAATTGCTAAACATCCGTGGCATCGTTGCCGTGATTCCGTCGCCCTCTCGCGCAGTCGTGCATCGTCATGAAAGCGCCAGACTCCATAACCGGACGGTGCGATACATCGAGGATAAAGGCAGCATTTATGCGTGCCGCAAAAATACGGCTGCGAACTGCGCGCCCAGCCTGAAGCTCAGATATCGCGCATCAAGCGATGCGTCGGCGCAAAAATGCCGACGCAGTAAACTGAAGCGGACGTTTTGGAATAACCCCGTCGCCTTCCCGGTCAGCTGTATTCAACGGCTCACGACCTGGGCGACCTGTCGCCAAGCAGATAGTCAATCGATATCAGACCCGGCCCCCAGGCCGCAATTGCCAGTGCCATCGCCAACCAGGTTAGATGGATGGGCCAGCCGTCCGGTACAGTCAGCTCGACGATGCACGTCATAAATATCAGGCCGGCTGCGGCGAACCGGGTTCCGAAGCCAAGCACGAGCAGCACCGGGAAGATCACCTCGCCGCAGCCCGACAGAAACGCAAAAACAGCTGGGGCAGGAAACGGATACGGACCGCCTGGCAGGTGCAACTTGAACTCGTCCGTGAACAGGTCGATCGCCGTATCGTTCAGTTGAAGGAAGCCGTGCCATTTGAGAACACCCGATTTCCAGAACGGCACAGCCAGAGCAAGCCGCAGTACGAGTTGAACGAGCCACGGCTGCGCGAGCTGCTGGATCAGCCGCCTCGCCGTGCCAATCGCGGATATGACTACGTCCGGAAGCGGCAGTTTTACGTTCTGTAGGTTCGACATTTCTGTGAATCTCCATGTTGGACGACTGCAAACACGCCGGCTGGAATCATCCCTGCCCACGTTGGCGTGCAGATCGAGGGACGGGGCTTCCCGACACGCGGCCGTGCCCGCTTCGCCTGTCGATGCGCCGTTGAGAAGACTAATGAGGAAGGTCGCACAACGGCCGGACGGCGCGATACCATCACGTCCTGCACCGGTCGCGTCACGAGTGCATCTTCCGGGTCGCCGCCATTCGACATACGGACGCCGTGAATGCAGAGCGGAAATAGTGCTCACAGATTGCGGCAAGCGTCCGATGTGACCGTCCGCCGACGCTCATATGGTTTTCCGCATGAACCTCGAAGAATCCGTTGCTCAGTCCGTCCGCGAGGATCGCAGACAGGTGCTGATGCTTGAAACGGGTCCCGGCGAGCCCTTGGGCGCCAGGTGTCGCGCGAAGGGGGCGGTCTGTTTGGCTAACTGCCGTTGTCATCGTGGAATTGCCCATGGCCGCCCCGTTCCTCTTGCCGCTCGCCGAATCAGGACTTCAACGGAGTGAGCGAGCCGTGGCCGCCACCCGGCACTTGGATACTCGTGCAGGTGCCGCCCTGAACGAACTTCCACGAGTTACCCTGGAAGTCCATTGCGGATGTGCCCTGACACGTCGTGCCGGGACCGGCGGCGCAGTCGTTCTGCCCCTTCAGGGCAACGCCGTAGCACTTCTCCTTGTGTGCTGCGACGGCAGCGGCTCCTTCGGCCGGCGTAAGCGGTGCTGCGTGGGCGACTGATGCAAGCAGGCTCGCGACAACGCCGGCGAGCAGGGTGGAACTGACCGTGATCTTTGTGGACATTGAATTTCTCCAGTAGTTGGGATGGAAGGTACCCGTGATGGATACGTGATCTAATTCGTGGGCTGTAGATGTCTGGTTACAGGGGATTCGCTTTTTTTGCTTTCGACCTGTTGGAGCGATGACGTCTGCCAGAAGCGCCGTGGCCAAACCGCTTGCAGTAGTTCGCTGCCGGTTGCCAGCCGGTTACAGCACACCGCCGTTTTTTATCGACGCTCGACGCGCTGAAGTGTTTCCGGTCGTCGGGGACGAACGGACCGCGTGAGTGCCGCCCGGGTTCGGGACAGATTGGACGACCTGAGTTTTGCATGATTATTTGGTATTGCTAAACGAACAGGACGATTACGCACATCGAATGTTTCCTCCAGCCTGGCATCTGAGCGGCGAAGAAGATTCTTCGACCGCCGTAACCGTGTGGCCGCCGGAGACGAACTATCAGTCGGATGTGGACGGTATGTCTCGGAGAGCCGTTGACGTCTTGCGGGCAGCCAGACACGGACAGGCGCTACGACTGACTTGCCGTCCTGAGCCAATACGTTACCCCATGCATCGGTGCGGCGGTCCGCTCTCTGTCCGCAGTGGAACTCCGAACCGTTCATGGATAGCTGGACGATCTATCCCTATGCTACGAAAGACCCTTAAATGTGCCCGCGGTTTCGGCCTCGCGCTGCGCCTGCTATGCATGCCCTGGTTGCTGTTGCTTGCCCGGATCTGGTTTGGGCAGGTCGTCCTCGTGCACCAGATCATGACGATGGCAGAAAGCCCTCACGGGGGTTTGTTTACCGGCGGCCTGCGCGTCCCGTCCGGGCTCGATGCGGCGCTGCACAGCGTAGTGCCGTTGCTGCTTACCTTGGGGCTGCTGACTCGTCCTGTTGCGCTGGTGCTGCTCATCGAGACAATCGCGGACAGTCACGGCGCGCTGGCGGCGGGCGCACAGGGAGCCAAACTCGCGCTCCTTTCATGGTTCATCGTAAGCGGGGCGGGGGCCATGTCGCTGGACAATCTTCTGGGGCGCGGTTTGTCGTGGATCCCATTTCGCCCAGTAAGGCTCACGCGTGGGCTTTACGTCTGGCTCGAACGTCACCTGGGCCCGCTTCTGCAGTTTGTCATACGTGTTGGGCTTGCCGCTTCACTCGTTAACTTTGTATTGCCATTCGGTTCGTGGTTGCAGGGAGGGATGTTGGGCGCCGCTGCGACATCTCTTGTCCATCCAGCGTGGTGTGCGGCGGCGCTCGCGCTGGCGCTGGTGCTTGGCTGTGCGACGCGGTTTGCCGCGCTGTTCATAGCGGTGATGGTGCCAGTGGCTGGTATCGCCATGTCGATGGACGATCGGCTGGCAGTCCTGCTTCTGCTTGCTGTGCTCGTGGCCGCGGGCGGTGGCATGTTCTCCCTCGATTGGCTGTTTGAGCGGTGGACGGGCAATGCGTCGCAGGAAGACGATTCCGCCCCGGAGGATCTGCCACATGTCGTCGTGGTCGGGGGCGGCTTTGGCGGCGTCGCAGCCGCGCAGGGATTGCGCAATGCGCGCTGTCGGGTCACGCTGATCGACCAGCGCAACCATCATCTGTTTCAGCCGCTACTCTACCAGGTGGCCACGGCCGCGCTGTCGCCGGCGGAGATCGCCACGCCGATCCGCAGCCTGTTCCGGCGTCAGCGCAACGTTCAGGTCAGGCTAGGGCAGGTGACGGGAGTGGATGCGGTCGCGCGAGAGGTACACATCGGCGTGTTACCCATAAAATTTGACTATCTGGTGCTGGCGACGGGCGCTCGTCACAGCTATTTTGGCAAGGACAGTTGGGCGCCTTTCGCACCGGGACTCAAGAGTATCGAAGATGCGACCGCCGTGCGCAGCCGCCTCCTGCGGGCGTTCGAGGAAGCCGAAAGCGCGGCCAGCGAGACCGAGCGTGCCGCGTGGCTGACTTTCGTGATCGTCGGCGGCGGTCCCACCGGCATCGAACTGGCGGGAGCCATCGCCGAACTGGCCCGGCACGGGATGGCCGAGGAATACCGCATGATCGATCCGGCCGTCGCTCGCGTTATCCTGTTGCAGTCGGGGCCGCGCATTCTGCCCACTTTCGCCGCTACGCTATCGGGCGCAGCAGAACGCTCACTGCGAGCGCTCGGGGTCGATGTCCGGCTCGACACCCGGGTACTGGGCGTGGACAGCGAGGGTGTCGACATTGGCGGGCAGCGCATCGCCGCCCGTACCGTTCTATGGGCGGCGGGCGTTGCCGCGTCGCCCGCGGCCCAATGGTTGAACCGGACCGCCGATCCGTCGGGGCGGCTTGCCGTGGCAGCCGACCTGTCCGTGCCTGACCTGCAACGGATCTATGCGATCGGCGACACGGCATCTTCTCTGGGATGGGGCGGAGCAGTTGTTCCTGGTCTCGCGCCGGCGGCCAAACAGCAGGGCCGATATGTGGCTGGCGTGATTGCGGCCAGTGTGGCGGGGCGGCGCCCGCCGCCGCCGTTTCGCTATCGGCACTTTGGCAGCCTGGCCACGATCGGGCGTCAGGCCGCCGTTGCCGAGATTGGCAAGCTTTGTGTATGGGGGGAGCCCGCGTGGTGGTTTTGGGGCGCAACTCATATCGCCTTTCTGGTCGGCGGACGGAACCGGGCCATCGTCATTCTTGATTGGCTCTGGGCGTATCTCACCTACCGGCGCAGCACGCGGCTCATTACAGGCGATGCGCGAGACGAAATGATGAATTAATGAAGCTCAATTCTTGGTCTGACACGTCTGTCGGACAGGCCTTACGTGTCCCTCTTGTCATGCCCTCAAGTTACCGGGTTTGACCCGAAGTTCCTGGCGCTGTCTAGTGACGGGCATTCAACGACATACACGGCAGAATAAAAAACGGTACGGGAGGCGCTCTACACCGAACTTCGGCGATCGCTAGTTCACCCGTTTGGGGGTTGCAACAAGGCAAGCGCTGGTGCAATCACCCCTTCCAGCAGCACTCTGTCGGAACGAACACGAGCCAGGACGCGAACGCCCATCAAAACGCCAAGAAGATGCCGAGCGAGGACGTCTGCCCGCTGTGAGTGCGCGATGGTTCCGTCGGACTGACCTGCCATGACGCAACCCAGAAAAAAATCCTCGATACGGACAAGAACGCCAGCGATGATTTTCTGAAATTCAGCGTCGTGTGGTGCCATCTCCATGGCCGAGTTCACGATCATGCAGCCCTTGTGCTGGCGGTCATTTAGCGAGCGGCGCACGATCTCTTCGAAAAACGCGTGGATCGCCTCAAGGGGAGGGAGCGCTTCACAGCGCTGTATGCGCCTTCCAATGCTTTCGTCCACGTAGCGATCAAGCGCTGCCTGGAAGAGCCCGCGCTTGTCTCCATACGCGTTGTAAAGGCTGGCTGCGGTGAGACCTGTCCTTTCGGTCAGGTCTTTCACCGACGTCGCCTCATACCCAAATCTCCAGAAGCACTGCATGGTCGCGTCCAGCACCGCCCCTTCGTCAAATTCCCTGGGTCTTGCCATCTCTGTCACCTGTCAAGTCATTGCACAGCGCGCTTGCCAGTTTCGCCGCGATGAGTGATTATAGAATGCACGTTCTAAAACGAAAAGGCGTGACGTTATGAGGCCTTGGGCACATCAGGCTTGCAGAATTGTCGCACGGAGGAGGAAAGCGTCATGAAATTGCAGGAGCAACTGGACAACTTCAGGGCCGAGTTTGCGCGTACCGCGCCGTCGGGGCGCGCCGCTCTTTACGAGGCCAGGATCGAGGAGCTGCGTGCCAGCTTTGTGCTCGACCACGCGGTCGGAGTCGGCGACGAAGCGCCAGACTTTTCACTGCTGGACGTACACGACAATCGTGTCTCGCTGTCCCTTCTGTTGCAGAGGGGGCCTGTCGTCGTTACGTTTTATCGCGGCGGATGGTGTCCATACTGCAATATCCAGTTGCGGGCTTATCAGGCAGTCCTTCCCGAGATGGCCACGCTGGGCGCCCGGCTGGTCGCAATCTCGCCACAACTCGCGCACGGCTCGCTGACCACTGTTCAGACAAACGCTCTAACCTTCGATGTCCTGAGCGACGTTAACAATTCCGTCGCACGCCGCTTCGGGCTTGCTTACGCGTTGCCCGCGGATCTGCGTGAGGCACTTCGCTCGAGCCAGAAGGCGCTGCCTGCGATCAACGGCGACGAGAGCTGGGAACTGCCGATACCGGCCACGTATGTGATTGCCCCGGATGGACGCGTTGCGCTCGCCAGTATCGAGGTCGATTACCGCAAGCGGCTCGAACCGGATGTGATCCTCGCCGCCCTCAAAGAGCTTCAACCGGCCTGAACGATGGCAAGCGAAAAGCTACCGGTCGCGGCGGCCGTTGAGGCCGAGCGGGCGAGGCGACGCGCCTCGTGCGCGCGCATGGCGGGGTTTGCCTGGGCAGCGCTGACGGTGATGATCTTCTCGGGCTGGTTCGTCGTGACGCGGTTTGGTGTCACCCGTGAGCTTCGCATCTGGGACATCGCCGCTGCGACCGCCGTCATTGCGCTGCTTCCTGCTGCTGCCTCGCTCCTCGCCATACCTTTCCTCGGCGAAACGCCGTCGCCGGCCGAAGGGATGTCGATCGTCATCATCGTTCTCGGCGTGCTGCTCGCTTCCAGGCCCGCGCCGGCGCGCCGTGCATCGACCAACCGTGTATGAACCATTCTTAACCCGGAGGGCACTGCCATGATCCGTTTTTACTTCCACCCCACGCCAAACCCGGCCAAGGTCGCGCTCCTCCTTGAAGAGACGGGCCTTCCTTACGAGGCGATCCCCGTCGATACCAGCAAGGGCGAACAGCACACACCGCAATTCCGTGCGATCAACCCCAACGGCAAGGTGCCCGCCATTGTCGACACGGAAGGGCCGGGAGGCGAGGAAGCGCGCGTCTTCGACTCCACGGCGATCCTGCTCTATCTGGCGGAGAAAACCGGCAAGCTGCTCGGTTCTCCGCAGGACAGGCCTGAGCTGCTTTCGTGGCTCCTGTTCCTCGCCTCCGGTCTCGGCCCGTTCTCGGGCCAAGCCGTGCACTTCCAGTTCGCCGCGCCCGAAGGACTCGACTATGCCGTGAACCGCTATCGACGGGAGGCCGAGCGTCACTACCACGTTCTGAACGACCATCTGGAAGGGCGGACGCATATCGTCGGCGACACCTATACGATCGCGGATATCTCGGCTTGGGGATGGCTCGATCGTGCCTCGCGCGTGCTCAAAGGGGCCGACGATCCGCTGGCGGCGTTTCCGAATCTCAAGCGCCTGTTCGAAACGGTCGATGCACGTCCCGCGGCTGCTAGTGCCAGAGCCGTCGGCAAGGACCACGTGTTCAAGAAGGTCAACGACGAGGAGACCCGACGTGCGCTCTTCCCGTCCAACTATCCCCCGGCTGCGTGAGCCGGCACTGAGACTTACGGAGAGCCCCATGGCTGATTTACTCGACTATATTCCGCCGAAGGTCTGGACCTGGAACAAACCCAGTGGCGGCACCTTTGCCAACATCAACCGGCCGGTCGCGGGGCCGACGCACGAGAAGGCGCTTCCGGTCGGGCGGCACCCGCTGCAGCTTTATTCGCTGGGCACGCCCAATGGCGTGAAGGTAACGATCCTGCTGGAGGAACTGCTCGCGGCCGGCTATTCCGGCGCCGAGTACGACGCATGGCTGATCAGGATCGGCGAGGGCGAACAGTTCGGCAGCGGCTTCGTGGACATCAATCCGAACTCGAAGATCCCCGCGCTGCTGGATCGCAGTGGGTCGAAGCCGGTCCGCGTGTTTGAATCGGGCTCGATCCTGCTCTATCTGGCCGAGAAGTTCGGGGCGTTTCTTCCGGCAGACGTCGAGACCCATACCGAGACGCTGAACTGGCTGTTCTGGCAAATGGGCAGCGCACCTTACCTGGGCGGCGGCTTCGGGCATTTCTACGCTTATGCGCCAACGAAGATCGAGTACGCGATCGACCGTTTCGCGATGGAGGTGAAGCGCCAGCTCGACGTGCTGGACCGGCGCCTCGCCGGCAACGAGTATCTCGCCGGTGACGCTTACACCATTGCCGACATGGCGGTGTTTCCGTGGTATGGCGGCCTTGTCAAAGGCTGGCAATATGGGGCAGCGGAATTCCTGTCCGTGCAGGACTATACGAATGTTCAACGCTGGGCCGACATGCTCCTCGCGCGGCCAGCCGTGAGACGCGGCCGTATGGTCAACAGGACAGGCGGCGAGCTGTCCGGACAGCTTCGCGAGCGGCACGACGCGAGCGATTTCGAGACTGCGACGCAGGACAAGGACGGATGACTGCGGCTATATCGATTATCCGGCGTGGGCCGAGAGCTGCAAAAAATGAATAACGTCAAAATCTTCTTTACGCAGATTCTTATGAGCGCCGTCATCTTTGGCATCGTTGCCCCAGGTACGTTTGGCCGGCGCTGACTAAACTCTCTCGCAATCCCGCCCTGATTCTTCTTCTCTTTGTACAGTCCCCCGCTATGCGGGCATGACCTTCCTGGTCTCAGATAGGGTCGATCCGAAGCTGCCCAGGAGAGGACTCGAATGAAGCGCATGAGTTATTGAATTTAAGCTAGTTTCAATCGGGTCAACTTGTGAGTATTCGCATACGTATACGCAAACGAAGCGGATCGAGTTGGCTCAGCCCGGTAGGAGTCCACTTCTATGTGCCAAAGCTGCGTTTCGACGGGGACGGCCTTCAGTCGCTTCGCCCAGATAGCCGCCATGAAATCCTCGATCGCCTCGCGGCCCGCAGCACTCGTCGTCGTCGCCTCGAGCACAAGCTCACCGCGATAACGAACGGTTAGCGTGCCGGTCTCTGGATCCAGCCGCGTCGCCAGCGCGAATGCGCGTTCGAAGGACAGTCCTTGCCGGTGGCTGACGGCCATTTCCGTCAAGGGCTCGGGAGAGAGACCCTTGATTGGATGGCGGTAGAGATTGATAATTTTCGCCATTATTCCCGCAGTGCTTAACATAGCGCGGGAAGGGGCCGACTCCCGCCGAGCGTCGTCGGACAGAATTCGGCCATCTACGGCCACCTGCCCACGCAACTAAACGGACATTCGAACGTCGACTTCCCCGTTGATAAAGGCAAACAAGTGCTGCTTCCACCCGAAAATTCGTCGACGAAGAGGTGGTCCGCTTCCGCAACGGAATCGACCGATCTTCAGATCGACAGGGTGGAAGCGTTCGACCGGATGTATGAAGCGGTTTCTACGAGCGCTGTTTCTACCCCGGTCTTCCAGTCATTATGATTTTCGACCAGATTCACTTCGTTGAAACTTCTTTCCAGTATCCAAGGCTTTGCTCATTCCGTAAAAAATTTCGTAATGGGCTCCAATTTTAACGCCAGGCGAGATATTGGGGTATGTCCTGTCCTTAAAACACCAATGGAAAAACTTCTGGTTGTCGTCAGTTGTTTCGATATATGAAATGATGTTCAAGTCATATAGAAACTGTAGAAATTCCTCTGCGGACGACATGAATTTTGGTCGCGGCACCCCAGATGATTCGTTGTGTGCCGTAAGTGACTCATACGCCCTTAGATATTCTTCGTAATCAAATTTATTCCTGCCATCCAAAAACTGGAAAAACTTAAGGAAGCTTTCGTAATCTTGGCTGGAGTAATAAAATGACAACTGATCCTTCACCTCTCCCAGGAGATAGTCGGAATAATCTCGTCTAAAAGTAGCGTCGTTAAAATCATCCAATGAAAACGATCGACTCTGATCCTTGGATGCGGTGACAAATCTTTCGCGAAGCATCGTCAACATTGTAATGATATCACGGGGACGATATAAAGCGAATCGAAGAAAGCTTATGAATGAAGACGGCTTTTCAAATACCATCGTTCTATCGTTTTCACTTGGAGAATCCCACGGAAAATAGAAGTCCCACGCGTCTCCTTTCTTTAAAGCAGTAGAATTTTTTTGCTGGTGGGCCAACACTTGATCCGCTACAGCAAACAAGTCGCTAGTGCGATGGTCGCGATACGTCGTGGACCAGTTTAAAAGTACGGCGTTGTCTCTTATTTTAGTATTTTGGTTTTGCAGTCCCAACGAGCCAAAGATGTCGGGGCGCACTAGAAGAACAGCTCGGAGTCGACCAGGAGAATCACGGATTGATGGGAAGAAATCGTTATTGATTTCCCAAACGGCGTTCGCAAGTCCTTTAATACATTCTATGTAATCGTTGTACGGAATTGATGCCGGGCGGATGTCGATCCCGTCAATAAACAAAATGTGGCTTCGCTGAAGCTTGAGCGAACTTAACGCTGTCTCAAAGTTTTTTTGAATATAAAGAAGATTTGTCTGAAATCTTGATTCACTGAACGTACTGAATTCTTTTCTTCCCCAGAGGCTTTTGCGAATTTACTCAGCAACTCTGCGGCGATCTTTGACTCTCTTACGAATTGGAGTGCATGCTGAATCTCGGGTGTGAAAGCATGGACATAATATTCTTGAATTGCGTCGTGGAGCGCCTGAAATTTGGTAAAGCGCCTAAAAAACCCCGATCCACCTTCGTTCTCATATATCTCCTGAGAGAGCAGCAAATATATGATTACCTTCCAAATCGATGAATAATCGGAAAGGTCTAACTGTTTTTCGTTTTTTAACGTAATAAATTTTTGGTACTCTGTCTCCCGAATGTATCTGAGAGAGGAAATATTATTGTTATGTGAATTATTAACCATGAAAACAGAATAAGCCGTTTTCCCCATGCCTTTGTCGCCAATCAAAAACGTGGTCGAGGGCCTGCAAAGTTGATTGAGATAGTCGTTTTGGATAAATATTTCGTTAAATAGATTTTTATTTTCTCTTCGCTTGTAATTTTCCGCGTCGCTATAACCAATTGTCAGTTAGTTGATTTTCTTCATCATATTTCCCCGAGGAACGTTTTCGTCGTATTCAGTCGTGGCGATCCAAACCACGATAAGCTACCACGCCGGCAATATCGGAAAGCCGATTAGTACGCTTTTGCTAATCATACACGGCGACACGACGACGTGAGAAGCTCAGAACTCGTTCTGATCAGTTGACGCGAAGGGTTCACCGATGCCTTCAGCTTGGTGCGGTGTGGCTAGTTCGCGAGTGGGTAACTAGAAGGGCCCCCTGCCCATCCTGGCTGAACCAAGAGGCAGTGCTGCTGCCATCTCTTTCGATGGTCCGCCGATTTCCGGAAGCGGCCATTGAGCTGGCGGCAGTTCCAGTGACTGCTTCGGGTCGACAGCCGAGGTTCGCCGCCGTTGGCGGTGCGGCTTGCGATGATCTTCCGGGTTCGGCCAAACCGCGTCGGGTCCGACAAGGGGAAGTTAAATGCCCAGATCGGCATGGCCGAAATGCTGCATGATCGCTTTCGGCAGATTGGCATCGCGTGTGGCGGTCTCGGGGTTGACGTTGATGGCGACACAGCGCCGCGTCGGTAGGGCCCCGCGAAAGCGTACCCCGCCAATCTCGACTTCCCGACCGAGCCAGTTGAGCTCCGCCCAGGCAGGCACCCCGTCGAGATAGACGTTGGCGCGTGTTGCCAACACCGCCCTTGAAAACCGGCTTGATGAAAATCATGCCGTGCTTTTTCAGCATCGCTCGAATCTGTTCTTCGCTAGCGTCCGGACCCGGGATCTCGGGCGTCGGAAAGCCCACGACCTGCAGCAATCTGGCGCCGTGCAACCTACCGGTGACTAGCAGGATGACCTCAGGAAGTGAGCTGGGAAGTCAGTGTCGTCGGGACAATATCCCTCACGGGGTCTTTGTCGAACCCGTAAAACGAGCGCGGGGTTGAGCACAGGATTGCCTCGACAATCGCGGGCGCGAGAGGTAAGTCCAGCAACGCGGTAAGCGTTTGGCTGTAGTTCGTCGCATGTTCAAACTGCGTGTGTGGCCAGTCGCTACCCCACATCAGACGTTCGGCGCCAAATGCGTCTATGAGCTGGTCAGTGGCATCGCGCATGAACCTCGAGTCCTGCACCGAGCACCGATAGGCGCCCGAAATCTTGACCCACACGCGGCCAGATGGGCCAAACTCCAACAGGTCGTGAAACCCCGGGTCGCGTGTGCCGCTGTCCGGGTCAGGGCGGCCAAAATGGTCAACGACGACTGGCAAGCCCACATCCAGCAAAGTGTTGACGAGCGGCGCCAGGTCCGACGCCTCCCTGTGCAACTCAACATGCCAGCCTAGTTTTGATAACTGCTGCCAAAGCGTTAGATATGGCGCCGAGCCCAGCTTGGGGAGCGTCTTCCCGACAAGGTTCAGACGCACGCCCGTCACACCCTGGCAGTTCAGCCGCTGCAGGTCGTCTTCTGAAATTTCGGGCGACACGACTGCCACACCGCGCAGCCGGCTAATGTCGCTGGTCAGCGCCTTTAAAAGATGGCTGTTATCGGTGCCGAGAAAGCTGGGCTGGACAAGGACGGCATTGCCAATATCGTTCTCGTCCAGAAGCTTCAGGTAGGCGTCCAGCGTTGCGTCATAGTCGGGTGCGTAGCGCCGTCCGTCCGCCAGCGGCAGAGTCCGGGCAAACACGTGCGCGTGCGTGTCAACGCGCGGCAGCCGTGGCCGCGCGATGGAGGGTGCCTGGGTCATCGCTGGCTCCGCGGATGGTCAAGCGCTAATTCGGCGCCGGCGACCAGTTGCGAAGCCTGCTCGACGCCGGACGGCCGCAAGCGCTTGCCGCGCGTTTCGGGAAGCAGCAACACGGCAACCATCGCCAGCCCGTACGCAATTGCGGCATCGATGCCAATCGCTGCTCCCAGCGACATCGAATGACTCATGTACCCGACCAGCACCGGGAAACCCGCCGAGGCGATGCGACCGAAGTTGTAGCAAAAGCCGACGCCTGTCCCGCGCATGTCCGAAGGATATAACTCGTTAAAGAGTGCGCCCAGACTGGCCGGTATACCGGCAGCAAAGAAGCCTAGCGGGAAGCCCAGAACAAGCATTTCCGTGTTGCTCAAGGGAAGCATCACGTAGGCGAGCACAGTGACGATGCAAGAAAATGCAAAAAATGCGATGTTGCGACGCCGTCCGATACGGTCGAGCAGGTAAGCGCTCGCCATACAGCCGCACCAGAAAGCCGCGATAACAACCGCAAGATACCCACCAGTGTTAAGGACCGACAAATGTCTTTCCTTGGAGAGGAAGGTCGGCAGCCAGGTCATGATGGCGTAGTACCCGCCGTGTGCGCCTGTGCCCAGAATCGCCCCGATAACGGTGGTCTTGATGACGCGCGGCTGGAATACTTGCGCGATTTGCCCCCACACAGAAACCGCTGGTTCAGCGCGAGACGGCTCAATGCGCACAGGTTCGCGGAGATTGCGGCGGACGTAAAGGACGAGAAGCGCCGGCAGCAGGCCAACACCGAACATGACACGCCACGCCGTGTCCGACGGCAACCACGAAAAAGCTGCGGCATACAACAGCACTGCGCCGGCCCAGCCGACAGCCCAGGCGCTCTGTACCGCGCCCATGGCCTTGCCGCGGTGTTCGGTCCGGATGGTCTCAGCCATCAACACGGCGCCTGCAGCCCACTCTCCGCCGAACCCGAACCCTTGCAGGGCCTTCAGGACCAGTAGTTGAGGAAAACTCTGGGCGAAGGCGCAGAGGAACGTGAAGCTGGCAAACCAGAGAATCGTAATTTGCAGCGTCCGGACACGACCAATCCTGTCGGACAGGGCGCCTGCCAACCAGCCGCCCATCGCCGACGACACCAACGTCACGCCACTGATTGCGCCCGCCTGCGTGTGGTCGATGCCATACGCTGCAATGATTGCGGGGATTGCCAGGGTGAACATCTGCACATCGAGAGCATCGAGGCCCCAACCCGCGAAACATCCCCAGAAGGTGCTGCGTTCGAGAGGGGTGCCTTTCTTGTACCAGGTGAACATCGCCGTCTCCACGGTAAATTCATATATTCATGTATATGACTGTATGTTTAGTTTAGGCGCATCGACGAAGAAGTCATTGGGGATTTACCCTTGTCCCTGCAGATGTTGTACAGTGACTATTCCTGTGAACAACTATATGAATCATGGATATGCAGTCGTTCTCGGCCAAGCCAGACGGTCGATTGCCGCGCTACCAGCAGCTACGCGATGACCTGGTGCGCCGCATCGCGGAGGGCGAGTGGGCGCCAGAAAAGGCAATCGACACAGAGGCGGAACTCAGCCTGTTTTATAACGTGTCGACCGGCACACTTCGGAAAGCCATTGATTTGTTGGTAGCCGACGGAGTGCTCACCCGCACCCAGGGAAAGGGGACGTTTGTGCGGCGCCCGCGCTTTGATTCGTCGTTGTTCCGCTTCTTCCGATTCAAGTCAGCTGACGGGAGGCCGGTCCGACCGACGGCGAAGGTGCTCAGCCGCGACGTCGTCAAGCCAAACGAGACGATTCGCTCAACCTTGCGGATGAAGGCGACGGAGAAGGCTGTTCATCTCTCACGGGTACGACTGATTGACGGACAACCCGTTTTGTCGGAAGAAATATGGCTACCTCGAAGCCGTTTCGAAGCGCTGGCGACGCTGCCCCTTGGTAGCTTCGAGGATTTGCTTTATCCGCTTTACGAGCGGCTTTGCCGCCAAATCGTCGCATCCGCAACCGAGATCCTGAACGTCGAACAGGCGACGGACGCTGATGCAGCGCTCTTGCATATCGACGTTGGCAGCCCGGTAATCCTTGTGCACCGTGTGGCATCCGATTTCGCCGGGACGCCTATTGAATGGCGCACCACGCGTGGTGCTGCTGCAGCGTTCCAGTATCAGGTCGATATTCGCTGACAACGCGACTCCCTCGCCGCGTTCAATGCCGTCAATGGGACCGACAACGCGAACTGACTCTCTGTCGCCAGGCAAGTCGCATTTTCCCGCGACTTTCAGGCTCTACACCTCGTTCGCCGAATACATCACCCGTCGCCAGCTGCGGCCGCAGTTCGCTTGCGTGCGCTCGTCCGGGTTATACCTCATTGCAGTCGGGCCTCAAACATACAAACATATATATGACTATATCAATTTGCCTGTTTTCGTCAGACTGACGGTTTTCGAAACGCCAGTCGAGCGGCAGCGGGCATGGAACCGGAACGAACATGTCTACGTCCGTAACACGTGAGCAGCAGGTAATGAAGAAAATGGCATGGCGGCTGATGCCGCTGCTGATCGTCATGTTTCTCATCGCATTCATCGACCGGCAGAACGTCGGCTTCGCGAAACTGGAAATGGTTCAGGCACTCGGCATGACGGAAGCCGCGTATGGCCTTGGAGCGTCGCTGTTTTTCATTGGCTACCTCCTGTTTGAGGTGCCCAGCACACTGGCGCTTCATCGTTTTGGGGCCCGGACGTGGCTCGCTCGCATCATGATTACGTGGGGCGTCGTTACGGTGTTAATGGCGTTCACACGGTCCCTGCCAGTTTTTTATTCGTTCCGGTTTGCACTTGGCGTTGCTGAAGCGGGGTTCTATCCAGGCGTCATTTACTACTTGACGCAGTGGTTTCCTCAAAGCTACCGGACACGTGTGCTTGGCCTTTTTACCCTTGGTAGTTCGCTGGCAAACATGCTTGGCGCGCTGGTCGGAGGGCTGCTCCTTTCCTTGGGCGGAACACTGGGACTGGCGGGGTGGCAATGGGTCTTCCTTGCCACCGGTCTTCCCGCAATACTGATTGCCTTCGTAGCGCTTAAATATCTGCCGAGCTCCGTCAAGGAAGCGAACTTCCTTTCTCAGGATGAGAAGGACATTGTGGTCGCAGCGCTTGTGCGCGAAGCGTCCCCGGAAGCAAAAGAGTCCCGGCCATGGGCGGCATTGCTTGACCCGAAGGTTCTCATGTTCGCAGCAACCTACATGCTCATGTCGACGTCGCTGTACGGTGTTACGTACTGGTTGCCTACGCTGGTCAAGAGCTGGGGCGTTTCGTCGAGCGTCAACGGCCTGCTCAACATGATTCCGTGGGCACTCGCGACACTTCTTCTCCTTTGGCTTCCCGGGAAGCTCAAACGTGAACAGGTGGTGTTAAAAGCAATGGTCGTGGTCGCAGGCATCGGCGTTGTATGTTTTGCCTCCAGCCTCGTATTGCCGACGGTCTCGTTGCGCTTCATCGCCCTGTGTGTGGGTGGCGCCTGTATTCCTCTGCTGTACCCTTGTTTCTGGTCGCTTCCCCCGCGCTTCTTTTCCGGCGCTCGAGCCGCGGCAAGTGTCGCCGCCATCAACTGCATCGGCAATCTCGGCGGGTTTTTCGCACAGAACCTGATGCCGTACGTCGGCAAAGTTAGTCATAGCCATGTCGCACCAATGCTTGTTCCGACTGCATGCCTGTTAGCTCTCGCAATCGGGACCGCGATTGCGTGGACAGTCGGTGGGCATCGCAAGGCGGCGCTTGCATCGTCGACGGTTCCGCTTTGACGAGAGCGCTGACACGCCTGAGCTCTTTGCACAGATGCAACGTACACTTATTCGAGCCGCACTTTTCGACTGGTTGCAGGCCGAGTGCGGTTCAACATCGCGAACGGTTAAAGCCAACCGGGCTGGCTGGCGGCAGTTCCGTAGCAAGGCTCAAATTTGAAAGCACAGTGCGGTACCTTGGCATCGAGGTCGACGATGCGCTCGAGATGGCAGAGCAGACTGAAGTTTGAACCGAGGTACCTCCGGACGGTGGTCTGCATCGGGCGCTGTCCAGCCAACGTCTGCCGCTCACAGTGCACTCAAAGTGGTCATTCGAGCGACCGGTTCGCGCCCCAACTCGCCGGATAGCTGACTCCACTCCGCTACGTCAGTTTGATGTGCAGCGCGGCCGCCTTGTTTTTGTCCCTCGATACCCTTGGATGGTAGCCGGCCTAACAGGGCACGCTGCCGGGGTTCCGCAAATGGCCTGACGAATATTGTCAATCAAAAGCCAAGTGCAAGCATGTAGATTGCGATGCGTCAGTTGGCGGTATACTCGCAAAAGCCGTCCAAGGGATCGACTTCAGGTAGAGATGCCAGGAACAGGTGGCCGATCATGAACTGAATTCGTCGCTGTTCGCGCTATACCGATTCGCGCAGGAAGTAGGCAAGGTGAAGGGATGCAGGAGAAGTAACGCTCTGGGAGTACCCCGGAAATCAGGCGACGGACACGGAGATCGTGTCTGACTGTTTGCCGCTGACTCGGCCACGACGATGCACATTGACGATCAGTTTCTCGAGCGCAAAATGATCGAGATCGAGCAGGCGAGGTCATGGAGTCCGCGTGTCATTTCCAAGCTCGAGACTCTGATCAGGAGCGGCGACGATCTGTCCGTTTACCGGGTCAACCCGCTGGCGTTTGCGCGTGATCGCGGCATAGGCGAGGCTGAATGCATCGACCTCTTTCTTCATGCGGCGCGATACGGACTGTTCGGAATGAACTGGAACGTTCTTTGTCCGCAGTCAGGAATGGTCCTCAATAGCTTCGGATCGTTGCGCACGCTCAAGACCCACTATGTCTGTGGACTATGCGACGTTACGGGCGAAACCGACCTGGACGATTTCATCGAAGTCACATTTTCTATATCTCCCGAACTCCGGAGGCTGACCTTCCACGATCCCGAGTCGCTTTCCGTGGATGATTTCCATTGGAAGCTACGATTTAACGGTGACGGTCGTTTCGCCGGCCAACAAGTTCGGTTTCTCGACTTTTTACGGGGTCTGGTGCGCGGCCTGACGTTTCTGCCGCCAGGCTCGACGACGACTCTGCAGGCGGACCTTGGCCCCGGTGCCTTGTCGGGCGTGAATGTCGAAACACAGGCCGCTTTCGTGGTTACGATTGCCGGCGAACCGGTCACGTCGCCGACGTTGTTGCAGGTGGGATATGACGGGCAACGGTTTGCCCCGGCGCTCTCCGTTGTGCCGCCCGGCCCTGTAGTCGTTGAGGTGAGGAATACGGGAAGCAAGCGCGGGTCCCTGCTCCTGATCAATTGGCCTCCTGAGGTCGTCGCCCAAGTCATCAAGCCGCCGCTCGAGTTCGAACCGTATCTCTCCGGGGGGACGCTAGTGGCGCGACAAACCTTCCGGCGCCTGTTCCGCTCGGAACGCGTCGACGAGAAGGAGGGGCTCGGGATTCGGCAAGTGACATTTGTTTTCACCGATCTCAAGGGTTCGACAGCCATGTACGAACGCCTCGGCGATCTGAATGCGTACGGGCTAGTCAGACAGCATTTCGCATTGCTCGAGATGGTCGCACAACGGTATTCCGGCGCGATCGTAAAGACGATTGGGGATGCTGTGATGGTCGTCTTCTGTCGACCAACGGACGCTGTTTCCGCGTCGTTAAGGATTGTCGATGAAATCGGACGCTTCAATCGCGAGCGTGGAGAACCGGCGATCATTCTGAAGATCGGGGCGCATTGCGGGCCATCGTTAGCAGTGACGCTGAACGACAATCTCGATTATTTCGGCCAGACCGTCAACGTCGCCGCGCGCGTGCAGTCTCTCGCTGAGGCCGGAGAGATTTGCATCTCGGAAGCGCTCTATAGCTCACCTGGCGTCCGTGACCTCCTTGCTGGCCGCACTGTCGTCGAATTCGAAACTCCACTTCGCGGCGTCCAAGGCAGGGCAAGCGCATATCGCATCGCGTCCGGGTGATGACAATCACCGCATTGGTCTCGCCACTGAGTTGGAAGACGGGAAGAACGTCATTGAGTCGAGCAACTGTGCGTGAAGTCGCGAAATGGTCCCAAGGGATTGAATACGTGTAGAGCACAATCTGCCGGCTTGGCGCATAGCCATCGGCCGTGTGGCCGCGCGGATGGGCTGCTGTAATGTGAAGGCTTCGCCGAGGTGGAACTGATTCAGGCGGCGGCAGTGGGCCGAAGAGGGGCGGCTTCAAAGCGCACAACGATCTCCCCTTCGATATGGAAACGCTTATTTCTTCCAGCGGCCGGCGGGTGCAGTTGGGCCATAGAACAAGGGCAGGTTGACCGGCCAGAAGCCGCCATTGGAGCTCCGCGAAATCTGGGCGATTCGGACGGGACTTCAGATGTCGTCCAATGTTCGTGAGTTGGCACTGTTCAGCCTGGCGGTTGATAGCTAGCTTCGCACGTGCGACCTGACGCGGCTGCAAGTGCAGGACATCTGCATAGGGGGCCACGTGGTCTCGCGTGCGACGTCCATGCAGCAGAAAACTCAACGGCGGGTGCAGTTCGAAATTACGGAGCAGACTCGGTGGAGTATCGCGGGGTGGATTTTGCGCGAGGACTGAAAAAACCCGCCGACCATCACCTTTCGAGCCGGTGCATGCCTTACGGCAGCAAGATGAAAAAGCACGATCCGATGGGCATCGATCATCCCGCATCGGGCGATGTCGCAGTATGCGGGCGTGGGTGGCGAGGCCGCGCACGCGGCGGCAGGCCTCGTTTCATGCGTCGATCACCAGGCAGCGCGCAGTGCTTCATCGGCGACTGCGAGTCGCGACGCGATCGTCTTGATCAGAAAGCGGTGAAACTGCTGCGCGGTGACCGGGTCATCGCGTTCGAGCGTGAGAAGCGCGGGCACCGACAGACGGTGAACGCGTGTCGGCGCTTCGGCGATCACGTCGGCGCTTCGCGCCGTCTGGGTGTACACGGCCATTTCGCCGACGATCGTGCCCGGACCGAACGAGCGCAGCCGCACCGGCCGGCCATCGAGCAGCGGCAACGAAACGGCGACGCGTCCGCGCTCGACGATATAAATCGCATCGCCCGGCTCGCCGCACGAGAACAGCGGCTGCCCGGCATCGAGATCGCATGCTTCGAGACATGCACACAACTTCTCCAGCGCGCACGGCGTGAAGTGCGGCGCGAGCGTCGCATAAAAATCGTGCTCGCCGGAGCGATCCGTGTCTGCGTCGGATGCGAGCAGTTGATCTTCGATCCATTCGAGACCGGCATCGAGCGTTGGGAACTCGCGTATCCGTAAGTGCAGCGTGCCTGTCTTCACGAGCAGATTGCGCGAGCGTACGGGCAACGCGGTCAGCACGAGATCCGCACCCGACGTTGCGCAGAGTTGCCGCAGCTTCACGAATGCAATCGATACCGATGCGTCCATGCCATTGGTCGACGCGAAATCGAGTACGACATAGCGCACGGGCAATGCGTCGAGTACTTCGAGGCGTTCGCGCACGCGTTGCAGGATCGAGTTGGCGGTGCCGAAGAACAGGAAGCCCTGCAGGCACACGCCGAATAGCTGCGCGCCGACTTCGCGCAGACGCGCGGCGTTTTCGATACTCCGCTCGACTGTCGAGGTACGCGTAGTAGCATCGAATTCCATTCGCACGCAACTGACGCGCCCATACAGCAGCGCGAACATCACGCACGCGGCGATCACGCCCGCAATCACACCCGCGACGACGCCATAAAACGCGACTACGGCGAGTATGCCCGGCACGAGCGCGTACTCATACCAGTTCAGCCGCGCATACGCGCCAACCAGCCATTGCAGCATCAGGCGCAATCCCATGAAGAGTTGCAGCCCGACCAGCACGGGCACGGGAAACAGCGCGACCAGATCCGGTGACGCAGCGAGCGCAACGAGGCATGCGATCGCTGCGAACACGCCCGCCATCCGGCTCGTCGCGCCGGCGCGCGCGTTGAGCATCGAGCGGTTGTACGACTGGTAGCCGACCATGCCGCCCAGCAATCCGCTCGCGATGTTTGCGAGTCCCGCCGCGCGCATTTCGCGGTTCAGGTCGATGTCTTCGCCCGTTACCGCGCCGATGGCCGTCGAGTTCATCAGGATCGTGATGGCCGATGCAGATGTCACGACGAGCGTCTCAGGCAGATGTGCGCCGATCGCGGCCCAGTCGATCACGCCGCGCGCGAGCGGCGCAGGGATATGGAGATCGGGGAATAATTGCAGTTTCACATGCGGCAGTAGCAGGCCCATATTGCGCGCATCGTCGATCGACAGTCCGGCGAGATGCAGCAGCAGATAGAACAGCGCGATTCCGCACAGGAGTACGATCGGCAGTGCGGCAATGTGCTGCCAGCCGCGCGTAAGCGCGGTTGTGAGCACGCCGATGAAGAGCGCGGGTGTCCATGCGAGCCAGTGCAGATGCGCTAGCAGCCCGAGGCTATGCCATTGAGGCGACGCGCCCGTCAGCACGCGAAACGCGCCCGCGAGCAGCAGATAACCCGTGCCAGCGAGAAATCCTCCGACCACGGGATACGGCAGGAACTGCAATGAACGGCTGCGCTTCGACGAACCGATTGAGAGCAGCACAATGCCCGTCAGCACCGAACACAGCGCGATCGATATCAGTACGGTCAGCAGAATGGTTGGTGACGAGCCGCCGTCGGCGCGTGCGCTGCTGGCGACGCCCGCCGCTACACCCGCGAGAAACGCCGTCGCGTTGCTGTCCGGCCCGGCAATATTCAGACGCATCGAACTGGTCAGCGCGATCACGAGCGCCGTGACGATACAACTGACGAGCGCTGTAGGCACGCCGAGTTGGGCATAGCGCGCGAGGTCCGCGCTGAAGACCAGCGTGCCCAGGCTCATTGCGTAGCAGAGCATGACGAGCGTCGAGACGGCGCCCGCCGCCAGGTCGCCGAGCAGGCCGGCGACGTTCGACGCGAATTCCGACGCAGACCCGGACGCAGACCCGGACGCAGACCCGGACGCAGACCCGGACGCAGAACCTGTGGCACCTTCCTTCACGGCGCTCTCCCGCAACGCGCGGCGCCGAGACATGCCAGCGCGCCGCGCGACCCAGTATCCGCCGTCGTCCTTGCGCGTGTCAAACGGCCGTCATACACCCGGCGGTGCGTGCAACGCCTACACTGAAACAGGCGAGCGCCGTTGTATTTCTTAAGCGCTCAACGGGAAACAGGTTCCGGCGGTGACGCGATGGACATCGAACTGTGGCTGCGCGAACTTGGGCTCGAGCAGTACATGCAGGTATTTGCCGACAACGACATCGATGGGGCGATGCTGCGCGAGCTCAGCGATGCGGACCTGAAGGAACTCGGCGTGCGTTCGCTAGGGCATCGCAAGCGGCTGCTGACGGCGATAGCGGAGAAACCGTCGTCCACGGTACAGGCTGCTGTCGACCAGCCTGTCGCGCGAGCGGACGAGCGCAGGCAAGTCGCAGTGCTCTTCGCCGACATCTGCGGCTATACGGATCTCAGCCGGGCACTCGATCCGGAAGAATTGCTCGTTGTGCTCGGCGGCTACTTCGAGCAGGTGGATGACATCGTCGTTCGACATGGCGGGCACATCGACAAGCATGTCGGCGATTGCGTCATGGCGGTGTTCGGCGCGCCGCGTTCGTACGGAAACGATCGGGAGCGCGCAGCGCGGGCCGCACTCGCGATCATCGACGCGATGCCGAATCTGTCTCGAACGCTGGTGCGCCCGCTCTCCAGTCACATCGGTATTGCGGTCGGCCAGGTCGTCGCAAGCGACACGGGCAGCGCGGCGCATCGCGAGTACACCGTGACGGGCGAAACAGTCAACCTCGCGTCGCGTCTGACCGACGCGGCCGGACCGGGCGAAATCCTGGTCTCGGAAACTTTGTGGCGCCCGCTGGCAGACCGCATCGCGTGCGAAGCCCGTGGCGCACTTGCCGTGAAAGGCTTCGCCGAGCCCGTTCCCGTGTGGCGTCTCACCGGCCTTCGACGTCCGTCTGCCAGTCGACCACTCTTTGGCCGTCGCGACGAACTGCGCCATTTTCGGGCGATCCTCGAATCATGCCGGGAGACGAGACGCGGCCGCGTCGTTCGTCTGCGGGGTGAGCCTGGTATCGGAAAGACGCGTCTGGTCGAGGAATTTCAGCGCGAGGCAAACGGGCTAGGCTTCGTGTGTCACACGGCGTTCGTGCTCGACTTCGGTTCTAGAGCCGGTCGCGACGCGATCCGATCACTTATGCGTGGGCTCCTGGCGTTCGACGACGCGAGCCATGAGGAAGCCGCCAAGTCCGCCATGACGCGAGCCATCGCCGACGGTTTGGCGGACGCCGGCGATGCGCTTTTCCTCAACGATCTGATCGAGGTGCCGCAGCCGCCCGAACACCGGGCGGTCTACGAAGCCATGAATAACGCGATGCGCGTTCGAGGCCGGCAGGACGTGATGGCGAGGCTCGTGCAACGCGCGAGCCGCGTGCAGCCTCGATTGCTCGTCGTTGAAGACATTCATTGGGCGGACCCATCGACGCTGCAGGACCTCGTCGAACTCAGCTTGGCAGCGGCGGATTGCGCGGCCGTGCTGATCCTGACAACGCGACCGCAGGGCGATCCGCTCGACTCGTCATCGGGCGCAGCGGCAAACGCGCCGTGCTCGCTATTCGATCTGGGCCCTTTGAACGACGGCGACTCCCGCCTGATGGCCGAGTCGTTTTCCTGTGCAACCGAGGTGGTGGCGCGCTGCATCAAGCGGGCCGCGGGTAATCCGCTCTTTCTCGAACAACTGCTCAGCAGCACAGATAAAACGGCAGAAACGGGCGTGCCAGGTTCGGTGCAAAGTTTGGTGCAAGCGCGGCTGGACGGACTCGATCCCGTCGACAAGACCGTCTTGCGTGCGGCGTCGGTGTTTGGCCAATTCTTCGAGCCGCAGGCCATCAGCCACATTCTCGAACGCACTGATGTGACGTTTGAGCCGATGGTGACGGCGCGCCTGCTGCGTCGGCAGGGCAGCGGACTCGTCTTCCATCACGCGCTCATTCGCGACGCCATCTATGATGGGCTGCTGAAGAGCCAACGCCGCGAGTTACATCGACGCGCCGCGCAGTGGTTTGCGCAGCGCGATACCGTACTGCGCGCTGAACATCTCGATCGGGCAGGCGACCGTGACGCGGCTCGTGCTTATTGCGACGCGGCGCGCTCGCAGGCGGCCAGCTATCGCCATGAATTTGCGCTTCAGCTTGTCGAACGCGGGCTGGCATTAGCGGATACCTGTGCCGACCGCGTCGCACTCGAATTGCTCCGCGGCAACATCCTGCATGACATCGGCGCCATGACGTCGGCACTCGGTGCGTTCGAAACAGCGCTCGCGGCGGCGACGACCGATGCTGAACGTTGTCACGCATGGATTGGACGCGCTACGGTGAAGCGGGTCATCGACGATCTCGACGGCGCTTGGACCGATCTCGACTGCGCGGCCGCAGTGGCCGCAGCCGAGCGGCTCTCGCGCGAACAGGCACGCATTCACTTTCTGCGCGGCAATCTCTGTTTTCCGCGCGGCGACAGCGACAGCTGCGTGCGAGAGCATGAACGCAGCCTTGCGCTCGCGCGCGAGGCGTGCGACTACGAACAGGAGGCGGCCGCGCTCGGCGGGCTTGGCGACGGTGAATACATGCGTGGACGGATGATCAGTGCGCATGACGCATTTAGCCTTTGCATCGAGCTGTGTCAGCGCCACGGCTTCGGACGAATAGAGGTCGCCAATCTGCCGATGCGCGCGATTACCACGTGGTTTGCCGGCAAGGCGAGCACCGGGCTCGACGCGGCCCTGGCAAGCGTGGCGGCGGCGGAAAAGGTCGGGCATCTGCGGGCGCTGGCCGTCTCTCATCACGCCGCGTGGCATTGCCTGCACGATCTCGCGCAGTGGGACCGCGCGTGGGAGCATGCCGGTTCGGCGCTGAACTGTGCGCGCGAACTGAAATCGAGGCGCTTTGAAGGCGAGGCGCTTGCGTTTCGCGCGGAACTGCATCGGGTCGCCGGGCGCCGGCGGGAGGCGCTCGACGATATCGCACAGGCGCTGGCGATCAGCCGCGAGACGGGCATGGCCTACCTCGGCGCGTCGTATCTGGGCACGCTCGCGCGCGCGACCGACGATGTCGCCATCGTCAAGCAGGCTATCGAGGAGGGCGAGGCTCTGCTTGCAGCCGGGGCGGTGAGCCACAATCACTATCTGTTTCGACGTGACGCGATCGAAGCCTGTCTCGAGCGCGGATGGTGGGACGCGGCTGCAGCACATGCTGCGGCCCTTGAGGCGTACGCCCGTCGCGAGCCGTCGCCGTTTTCCGCATTCGTCGTCGCACGGGCGCGCGCGCTACTCGCCTGCGGGCAGGGAAACCAGGTCGCGGCATTGCTCGACGAACTTCTGCGCCTGAAAAAAGAAGCGCGAAGGCTTGGAGCGCTGCACTCTCTTCCCGCAATAGACGATGCGCTGTCGCACTGTGGGTTCAGGTGACCAGGTACACGAGGTCAATCCCGCTCGCATTGAGTCGCGGGTGTTTCCGGAGGTGCTCATTTCCCGGTTGTTGGCGACAGTCGTTGCAGTGCTGGTTGAAAGAGGTCGTCTGTTCCGCGACGGTCCGAACGGCAAATTTGGGTCGATGACGGTCCCACACGTGTCGATCTCTGGCGATCACCCTATGCAATCGGCATCGGACCGTGATCGGCCACAACCCGCCGTTCACACGCGTCGACGGTCGGACGTTCGGGCGTCGGCTTCGCCTCGCAATCAGTCATCCGAGTGTCGACAATGAATGCTCAGTCATTGGCCGCAGCAGACGATGCGTCTATTGAACGGGAACGACACTACCCACTCATAGCAGAAGCTCAGTTGTCGGGTTCTGAACAAGCGTGGACGGCTCGTGCAGAAGGCCTGCAAGGCCGGCTCGGTGCTGTGGGATTTGCAAGGTGCGGGTATATTGACGCCGGATCTTAATCCTCGCGAGGCGACGATGGGCGCAAAGATGTCGATGTCGGACGGGGTCGTCAACGGCTGCACGAGCAGGTCAAAGTGAGGCATCCGCCGATGTGGCTGGGCAATCTTATCGACCGGGATCGGCTAAGCACGCGATGAACGTGAGTTTCGGTCACTGCGGGAGCGGCCGGCAACTTCGCAGACGTACAATCAAGCAAGAGGACATGCTTCAATAGGACGTCGTGGGAATATATTAGAAATCCCCTTTACCGTATCGTCGGTTGATATTTCTTCGAGACAGGATTGTGCCAACATACTAACGGCAATCGCGCTGTTTTTCAGTGACTAGATAGTTTTCTGGTCAAGCTTTGCTCCAGCGACGAGTCCATTTCGCTCGAAATCGGGAGTAATGTGCCACAGGTTGTTAGTCATGATAGAGGCGAATCAGCGCTTCTGCCTACTACGCGAAATTTAAGTCTGCATCACTTATCGTCGCGCCATAAACTCCTCTCGATCGACTTCGCTTTGGGCATGTTGCAACCTGCGGAGTGGAGTGCTCCAGTACTGCTCGCGCCAAAAAAAGCGCAGCCTTAAGCTGCGCTGAATTCGGCGACGGGGGGGCCGACTGAGAGAACGATGGGAATGCGGCGTCCGTCATCTCGCGATGCCTCGTTCACTGACGTCAATTGAAGGAAGGCCGAATGGCAAAGTCAAGCATCGAACCATCCATGGGCCGGCAAGGCCACCGGAGGGGAAATCCACCGAGATTGCCGTTAGCCTTTGAGGAGATGGGCACGGTGAGCGAGATGGTCGCCCATGAACGTCGAGACGAAGTAGTAGCCATGATCGTAGCCTGCATGTCGGCGCAAGGCTAATGGCTGACCGCGTGCGGTGCAGGCTTGCTCAAAAAGATCGATGTTCAACTGTGCACCCAGAAACTGGTCGTCCAAGCCTTGATCGATCAGGATAGTCCCTGGATAGCGCTGGGCCGCGCCGAGAACGAGCTCCGTTGCGTCATTGGCCTTCCAGAGTTCGGGACTGTCGCCTAGATACCCTTCGAATGCTTTTCGGCCCCATGGACAACGCGTCGGAGCCGTAATCGGGGCGAACGCCGAGACCGAACGATAGATCTCTGGATTCCGAAGTGCAAACACGAGTGCTCCGTGCCCTCCCATTGAGTGACCGAAGATTCCGATCCGTGAATCATCGATGGGGAAGTAGCGCAGAATTGTCTCTCGCAGCTCGTAGTGGATGTGGGAATACATCCGGTAGTGCGTCGACCAAGGTGTTTGCGTTGCGTCGACGTAGAAGCCGGCGCCGACCCCGGAGTCCCAGTTGTCTGTCTCACCCGGGCACCCGGCACCGCGAGGGCTCGTATCGGGAGTGATGAGGGCAATGCCATCTAATGCGGCGTAACGTTGTGCGCCCGCCTTGATGGGAATGGTTTCTTCTGTGCAAGTAAGTCCAGCAAGGAAGAAGAGGGCCGGGACGGCTTGATTAGTCATCCTTTCGGGCATGAATATCGAAAACGCATCGTTAGCCCGGTCGTCTCGGAAAGGTGCGAGTAAGTCCGCTGCACACCGCCGAAGGCCCTGCTGGAGTTGAGCAATTCAAGCATTTGAAAACCTAACGATATTCGTCCTACGGACACGCGATCTGACCTTTGTGCTTGGCAACGAGTTCCGCTTCATCACGCAGCGCTTTCTGAACCGAGGGCCGATCTTCGACCCGCCCCTTCCACGCAAAGAGGTTGGACAGATGCTGAATTGGCGCGCCGGAGCGTTCGTGCCACATCGAGCCCCACACGTAAGCGTCAATCACCGAAAAATCGCTCCCCATGAGGTACGTGCGGCCGTCGGAGAGCATATCGTCCAGTCGTTTGTACGCTGCGACGAGTTTGCTCCGGTTACGGCGAAGCTCAGGCGCTCATCCCAACGAATTTGAGAGAGACGAGGTGTAGAGCGCGGAGGAAACCGGCCGATCTTTCACGGCGCGAGATTGTCCAGTACGTGCTGGAAGCGAGCCTCGCAATCGCACTTGCCTGAAAGGAACTCGATGTCCTCCATGAAGACCCGCGTCAGCGTCCGTTTGCAAGCCAACTAGGCATGTCGGTCGGCCATGAGTCCGCGTACAGCGCGTGTACACCCATTGCTGTCGTGTATGTCAGGTTCAAGACGTTGCAGAACGCAATAAAAGCCAGGATGCGCATAGCAGTGCGGCGCCAAGGCGAGAGAGCGAGATTCTGAGCGCCGCGCTCAATTGGCGTGAAGCCATCGGCGTCCACGTGCAGCAAGAGAAAAGCCGAAGCCACGAAAGCCGACGGAAACAGTAGAAATTCATAGACGGGAAACTGATAGTAGTGTCCGCCCCAAAAAGAGAGCCGTTGAAAAGCTCCCGGCCACGCGTCGAACCCCATGAAGCGACTGGCCGCGATGTCGAGCAGCCCCATAGTGAGCCAGATGGGAATAAATCCCGCTATGGTGAGGCCTGCGAAGCCTGCGTTGGGCCAGCGTTTTCGAACCGCGTGCATGACCGACAGTGCAACGACGGCGGTGCCTGTAAATGTGTAAAAGTAGCTCGGCGCATCAATCAATAAAGGCTCGGCAATTCGAGCGTGCGGAGATTGCCAGAAGGGGATAAACCTGCACCAGCATCCGTAGTTGAATGCATAGGCGTTATACGTGAACATCGGTCGCAGGAAATCGAGCCATGGGTCGAGCCAGTAGGCCGAGAGCCAGCCAATCATCATTAAACGTACGGCATCAATTTTCCTGTTTTTGTAAACACCGCCTGCAAACCAGATCAGAACGGGTACGAGCATCGCGACGCTGACTACCTGGTACGCGATGGTTATCTTCTTGACGGATTCTGGAATCGGATCGAGCCCGATCGGAACTGGCCTGAAATCTCCAGATGTGATCCAACTGACGAATGCATAAAGCTGGGCGCAAAGAAATAGCCCCCCGAGCGTGGTCCATGCGTGAATTCTCTGCCACGAAGCCGTGCTTCTCGATGCAAAGTCCGACATCCCATTCTCCGATCTTGTGTTGTGTCGTTCTGAAAAATGAACGTTGTTCTGAAATGTATTGCTTTATGTTCAGACAGTCAAGACAGGGGCACGATCCAGAATGCCGCAGCTCTGATGGTTGACGATGCGTCATCTACACGGGTCGGCGGCTTATCGATCTCGCTGAGTGAGTCGGTGTTCAAGGTTCACTGCACGCGAGGGGGCCGGTCATCTGTGTGGATATGACGACATGTCATTCCGATCAAGCGTCTCAGCGAGCGGAATACGGAGGGTTAGCTGTGATCTTTCAAAAAGGATATTCTGTCGAGATCGAGTCATATCAAAGCGATATCACGTCATGGAATTGCGTCACCTCAGGCACTTTATCGCGGTCGCCGAAACTCAACATTTCGGCCGTGCCGCAGCGCGACTCGGCATGGCGCAACCGCCACTGAGTCAATCCATCATGCGCCTCGAAGAGTCGCTCGGAACCAGGCTATTGGAACGTACTCCGCGTGGCGTCTCGTTGACGACTGCGGGCGCGGCGCTACTCGCGGAAGCGAAACCTTTGATCGCACAAGCGGAAATGGCGGAGCGCCGCGTGCGCCAGGCTGCGGATGAGTTAGCCAGCCTTAGCATTGCATTTGTGCCGATGTGCGCGATGCGCATCATGCCGCTCGCCATACAGACGCTGCGCCGGCAGTGGCCCGGCGTCGATGTCCGTTTGATCGAGCGCGGCAGCGCGCTCACGGCGGCCAGCGTGAAGAATGGCAGCATCGATCTTGGCGTGGTCGTCAACAGTGCGGCTGACGTGTCAGGTCTGGAAAGCTCCACAATCGAACGCATGAGGTTGGTTGCTGCCGTTCCAGCAAGTTGGCCATTGGCGCAGCAAGCCAGCATCCGGGTCGCCGACCTCGCGGCGTATCCGCTGATCATGTTTCCGCAACAAATGTCCCAGCCGGTGTTCGCGGCGTTTGAAGCCGCTCGGCGGGAAGCAGGTTTGTCTCCCAAAGTCACTCAGCAGGCACGGCATCCTTACACGATGCTCAATCTCGTAGCAAATGAGCTTGGCATTGGATTAATGCTGGACTCCGCGCGGCACCTTCCGGTGGAAGGTGTTGTGTTCGTCGACATAGACGATATTCCGACATCGTTCGATACTGAAGTTTCCCTCATCTGGACCGATCGGCCCCATAAGGCCTACCACCGGGCCATGCTCGATATCATTCGCGAACTCGCGGCCCCCACGCCCGACTGAGTCGCTCCAACGACAGTCCACTTGCAACTGTCGCTCGCAAGTCGGAGAAGGCTGGCGAACGCTGTTGAGTCATCGCGCGGACTGTTTTACTCGTCTTTTGTCACGCTGCGCTACGCAGCGTGCTCTCCTGTCATTTTTCCCTCCATCTGGCTTCCTGCCACTCATCACCGCCTTGACACTACTTGCCCAAGAGTTTATGTTTCCGAATGACGTTCACAAAATAACTGTTCGTATCGCGAGCAACTGGAGGAGCAATGAGTACATCGAAGTTAGCGAGCCTGTTCGATCTCGATGGGCGGGTCGCAGTCGTTACCGGCGCAGGGTCGGGCATCGGACGCGAGACAGCACTGCTGCTGGCGTCAGCGGGCGCGGTAGTCGTCGCAGCCGATCTTAACGAGGAGGGCGCTCTGCAAACAGTCGCGCAGATTGACGATGCGTCGGGCAAGGCAATCGCGGTCAAAGTCGATATTGGCGACGAAGCTTCGATCACGGGGATGTTCGATACGACGCATGCCAAGTTCGGCCGGCTCGACATCCTCGTGAACAATGCCGGGATCTATCCGAAAACGAGCTTCGTCGATACGTCGGCGGAGAAGTGGGACCGCGTGCTGCGAGTCAATCTGCGCGGAACCTTCCTATGCATGCGCGAAGCCATCAAACGGATGCAAGCCGGCAACGCGGGCGGATCGATCATTAATATTTCTTCAGTAGCGT
This sequence comes from Paraburkholderia sp. BL6665CI2N2, assembly GCF_004366535.1. Taxonomy (NCBI): domain Bacteria; kingdom Pseudomonadati; phylum Pseudomonadota; class Betaproteobacteria; order Burkholderiales; family Burkholderiaceae; genus Paraburkholderia; species Paraburkholderia sp. BL6665CI2N2. The sequence continues at coordinate 8,267,270 of NZ_SORC01000001.1, read as the reverse complement.
CGCTACAGCCCGTGATCTTTGATAACGGTGACTATGGCGCGTCAAAAGCCGGCGTGAACAATCTGACAAAAGTTGCCGCGCTCGAATTCGCTGCGGACCGGATCCGGGTCAATGCAGTGCTCCCCGGCGGCGTTGCGACCGAGGGCGCAGCGGCATCGACGAAAGTCCATCAAGCACACGGACCGATCACCCAGCCGGGACGTATGCCTTTGGGTCGGATCGGGAGCGCTGCGGACATCGCGAGCGCGGTCTTGTTCTTTGCCTCTCCGGCCGCCGACTATGTGACGGGCCAATTGCTCGCTGTCGATGGAGGATTTCAGGTTTCCTGAAGAGTACATAAATTACCGATCATGAACACCGCCGTAGGCCCGGCGGTGCTTACCCGTGTTGTAAGCAGCATGCGAAGCCTATGCATGGTGTCCTTTTGTCCCCGGTGCCGATAACTTGGTGCCGGGGATTTTTTATGCGGGAGCGCCGCGTTGACAGCGCGCTTCTCGAGCGGCCGCGACCCCGAGTCCGCCTGCGTCGTGCATTTGCGGGCTGCACTTACCAGAATTTTCAGGCTATGTTGCAGCGGCAGAAAAAATCGCTGGTAGTGAAAACACCGATCCGAATAATTGAACGGACAGTTGCATAACCGAACGTCCTCGCCTACGATGTTTATCAAGAGGTGTGCACGAGCACCCACCAGGCCTCGGCCGATCGGAGACAAGCTATGTACCTCATCTACAGCGATTTGAACGGTGATCTCGCGGACTATTCACTTCGTTCCGGAGTTCCGTGCGCGGACGTACCTCCTCCGCGTGAGAAAGCGAGCGAGTCGGCTTCTGTCAAAGCTACCGCAGCGCCTTCGCAATGGACCACGCGGCTTCGCAGGATCGGTTCGTTGTGGCCCGCACACGGTCTGCTGAATCGCGCCGCACTACGTCCGGTCGACATATCCGAGGGAGAGCGTTCATGAGTCGAAGCACGCGCAAACTTTCCGGCGACGAACGCCGGATCATGCTCCCGATCCTGCTGCTGTCGATCATTGCGGTAGCGGCGTATTTTCTGGTACGGGATTGGCGGATGGAGGAACTCGGCCTCTCGGCGATTTTCGACATTGTGATGATTTTCGTCGTGCTCGGTGCTGCCGCGTTCTTCGGCGTCGTAAGTTGCATTGCTCGACGCGGTGGGGCAGGCGAGGATGGGCAGAGCGAGGGGTATTGTTTCCTCGGTGCACTGGTCGGCGCGATCGTGTTTTTTGTGGCCATTCTCAATTGAGCGGGGAAAATGAGACCAGAACTCGAACAACGTCTTGAGGAATTGCTCGATAGACAGGCGATTCTTGACTGCATACATCGCTATTGCCGGGGCGTCGACCGGATGGATCGTGAGTTGACCCTATCGGCCTATCATCCCGACGCAATTGACGACCATGGTACTTTCGTTGGCAATCCAGAAGAATTCGTGAGCTGGGCATTCGACTACCATAGCGAGCACCAACTATCGCATCATCACATGGTGTTCAACCATAGCGTCGATTTGCAGGGTGATGTCGCGCACACTGAAACGTATTGGCTTTTTTTTCGGCGAGAATCGGTCCAAGCCTGACACGTTGGCGGTTGGTCGCTATATCGACCGCTTTGAGAAGAGGGACGGAAAGTGGGCAATCGCAGCGCGGGTATGCATTTCGGAGGCGGTTAACGAGTCGACTCCTGCCAACTTGCCCGATGCGTGGCGCGAGGTGTTGATGAGCAACGGCAACAGAACGCGCGACAGAAGCGACATATCGTTTGACCGGCCTTTGAAGGCGCGTGATCCGGATCGCTTGCGAGAATACAGTTCGGAACAGTAAGGTGGAAGTGTACGATGCGGGTTGCTGACCACCTCTCCAATGACAAAGTCGACCCGGTCCGGTCGACTTTGTCGTTCAGGTATTAGGTAGCTGTCCGATCGCGCCGTTGCCGATGATCGAGAGGAACTCCCGACGGGTGGATGGATCGTTCCTGAATGAGCCGAGCATCCTGCTCGTGACCAACGACGTTCCAGGTTTGTGTACGCCGCGCGTGCTCATGCACTGATGTGCCGCTTCCAGAATGACGCCCACGCCTTTAGGCTGCAGTACCGTGTTCAATGCGTCGGCGATCTGCACAGTCATCTTCTCCTGAATCTGCAGTCGCTTCGCATACGTGTCGACGAGTCGCGCGAGCTTCGAAATGCCCACCACGCGATGATCTGGAAGATAGGCGACATGGGCACGGCCAATGATGGGCACCATGTGGTGCTCACAATAGCTTTCAAAGCGGATGTCTTTTAACACAATCATTTCGTCGTAGCCATCGACCTCCGAGAAGGTTGTAGCAAGAATCTGCATGGGGTCGGACAGATAACCCGAAAAGAACTCCCTATAGGCGCGCGCAACTCTGGCGGGCGTCTCTGCGAGTCCTTCACGAAGCGGATCATCTCCCGCCCATCTGATTAACGTTCGAACTGCCTCTTCTGCCTCTGCTTTCGTGGGACGTTCTGTAATGGACAGATTGCCGTTGCTGTCGCGCTGATTCACGTAGCCTCCTTAAAGCCGTGCGCTGCGTTCCGTGTTCTGGTGTGACCTATGCGTCTCATAGACAAAGGTCTAAATCTGATTTAGGTCTGGCTGCCGGGTGGCAGCGTGGTGACCGGTGCGAATGTTGGTGAGACGTCAAAAAGTGTATATAATTGTACATCGTTCGTAAATAAGAACGTCACTGCATGGCCAAGGCGACAATTTCCTGTAATCGATTTTGGCTACGGCGCGAGCAATGCTTCGCTCCACGGAGGTCGAAGAATGAAGACACGCATCACCGAGCTACTGGGTATCCGCTATCCCATCGTGCAGGGAGGCATGATGTGGGTGGGTCGTGCGGAACTGGCCTCAGCGGTGTCGAACGCCGGCGCGCTTGGCACCATTACCGCATTGACGCAGCCAACGCCCGAAGCGTTGAGCATTGAAATCGATCGCGTGAGGTCAATGACGAACGAACCGTTTGCCGTGAACCTGACCATTCTGCCAACGATCAAGCCGGTTCCTTATCAGGAATACGTGCAGGTCATCATCGAGAGCGGCGTCAAGATTGTCGAAACTGCGGGGCGCAATCCCGAGCCCTATCTGCCCGCTTTCAAGGCAGCGGGTATCAAGGTGATTCACAAGTGCACGTCGGTACGTCATGCATTGAAGGCGGAGGCGATTGGCTGCGACGCGGTCAGTGTCGATGGATTCGAATGTGCCGGCCACCCGGGCGAAGACGATGTGCCCAATCTCATCTTGCTACCGGCTGCCGCCGCGCAATTGCGTATCCCAATGCTGGCATCAGGTGGCATTGCCGACGCGCGCGGCATGGTAGCGGCGCTCGCTCTCGGCGCTGATGGCGTCAATATGGGCACACGCTTCATGGCAACTCGTGAAGCACCCATCCATGAGAACGTCAAGCGGAAATTGCTCGAACATGACGAGCGAAATACGGCGCTGATTTTTCGTACCCTCAAGAATACGTCGCGGATTTTCCGTAATGCGGTGGCGGAGCAAGTACTCGAGTTGGAGCGGCAGGAAGGAACGACATTTGCGGACCTGAAGCCGCTCGTGAGCGGCGAACGTGGAAAGCGCATTTATGAAACCGGCGACACAGACGACGGTACGTTTCCCGCGGGCCTCGCGATCGGCCTGATTCACGATATTCCCACCTGCGATGAGCTTGTGAGCCGCATGGTCGCGGAGGCGCGCGAACTGATTCACCGAAGGCTGGCAACTATGATGGAAAAGGCAAGCAACGCAACAGCCTGCGTGCTTTGAATGGCAATTGAGTACAACCGTCGATGACGAACAAGGAGCATACCGTGTCGGAAAGTCGTGAGAAGGGGCGTCAGGTCGTTCGCGAAATGTTGGGTGACGAGTTTCTAGGCGCAATGGACGCAGCGGCGGCATCCGGCGGATTTGGTGCAGATGCGGCTTCGCTCGCTCTCGAGAACGCGTTTGGCGACGCGTGGGCACGTCCGGGCCTCGATCGTCGTTCGAGAAGTCTCGTTACGCTGGGCATGCTGATCGCACAGCGTACGCCGTGGGAATTCAGTAATCATGTCCGCATCGGGCTAGCGAATGGTCTGACCGAGAAGGAGCTGGAAGAGGTCGTCCTGCATGCTATTCCGTATGTGGGCTTTCCGGCCGTCAGCATCGCACTGAAAGCCTGCAAGGAAGTATTAGGCGAGAAGGTTGCCACCGTTCAGGAATAGTCTGTGTCGGCATTGGTGAAGCGCGGGCGGTTGACTCCGCCGCTCCTTTCGATCGGGATCGTTGTCAGCCGGAATCGGTAGTCAACCGCGGCGAAGGCGACGTCGCCTCCTCAGCAAAAGATGCCGGGCAGGCCAGGATGTTCGCGAGCTTCAGGGCGCGCGAGATGAGCGTGCAGAGAACGCGTCGCGGCTGGCCACAACTTGCGCGGCACATCGTCGTACGCGCGTTCTACCCACTCGTCGAGAGTGCCCCGCGGCAAGTTTCGCACTACCGCGGAAATTTTCGCTTCGCGTTCAAGCCGGTGTGTTTTGATGCGTGCGATTTGTGCGCGCGCGGAGCCGAGCACGTGCCCGTGTGCCGGCAAGATGAATTCGACTCCGTACGGGTTGCACAGCATGTCGAGCTGATCGAGGGATTCGAGATATGCGGTCATATTCCCGTCAGGGGAATCGATGATCGTGGTGCGGGACGGGTCACACCACTTTCCCTCATGTGATCAGTATGGGCTAGCCTGCTGGGATCAGATGCGCTCGAAGATGGCCGCGATCCCTTGACCGCCACCAATGCACATGGTTACAAGCGCATATCGGCCGTCTATCCGTTGCAGCTCATGAAGCGCTTTGACCGTGATGATTGCGCCGGTTGCGCCAATCGGATGACCGAGCGATATGCCGGAGCCATTCGGGTTGACACGCGCAGGATCGAGCTGCAGTTCTTTGGTCACGGCGCAGGCCTGTGCAGCGAACGCTTCGTTAGCCTCAATGACATCGAGGTCTGCAACGGTCAGGCCGGCCTTCGCCAGCGCCTTCCGGGTCGCGGGAATGGGCCCGATACCCATGTATTGTGGCTCAACGCCGGCATGAGCGTAGGCAACCAGTCGCGCGAGTGGCCGAATACCTCTAGTTTCGGCCTCACTGCGCTCCATTAGAAGTACGGCCGCCGCGCCGTCGTTCAGGCCCGAGGCGTTGCCTGCTGTCACCGTGCCGTCCTTCTGAAATGCCGGGCGTAGCTTGGCCAATTCATCGACTGTGGTGGTGGGACGGACATGTTCGTCCAGTTCGAACATCGTCGCGCCATTTTTGCTGTGCACCGCGACAGGAACAATTTGCTCCTTGAAATACCCTTCCTCGACCGCGCGTCCAGCCCGGCGATGCGACTCCACCGCCAGTGCATCCTGGTCCTCACGCGATATGCCATATTTCGCCGCAACATTTTCGGCTGTCACGCCCATGTGGCACGCGCCGAAGGGATCGGTCAGCGCACCCACCATCATATCGATCAGCCGGATGTCGCCCATTCGCGCGCCCCAGCGTGCGCCTGTGGCCAAATAGGCTGCGCGCGTCATATTCTCAGCGCCGCCGCCGATCGCGATGTCCGTGTCGCCAAGCCAGATCGCCTGCGCTGCCGAAATAATGGCCTGCAGGCCTGAGCCGCACAGGCGGTTCAGCGTCAGCGCCGGCGCATCTGTACCGATACCGCCTTCGATCGCCGCGACGCGGGCGAGATACATATCTTTGGGGTCAGTGTGGATGACATGGCCGAACACGACCTGTCCGACTGCGTCGCCTTTCAACTGCACTCGCGACAGGACTTCCCGGACAACCGTCGCGCCGAGTTGCGTTGGCGGGACGGAGGCAAGCGCGCCTCCGAAATCTCCAATCGCAGTGCGAACGCTGCCGGCAACTACGACTTCTCTTTGCATGACGCTCTCCCACCAAGCTGATGCTGCGTGACCAGCGTTTAAAATGACGAACGATGTTCATAAAGTAGCTCAAATTTGATCGGATGTCCATGGACGGTTTTGCTATCGTTTGCGTGAGGACGTTCGCCGGCGATGCACGCCCACTCGCGCGGCGGCGGACGCTTCCCGCGCCGCGCTGGTACCCGTTCACATCGGGTGATGCTGGATGGACGCATACGAAATTTCGCGATATTCTTGTTCTTGTTTCTGATCGATGTTCATTTATTGGTTCGCGTGTCTAGCGCGGGGATGGTCGGTAAAGGCGCGCAAAGCGGCAGCTATATGAACGGAAAAAGCTAACGACAGGATGACAGAGATGAACGCAGGTCCGCTTTCGCACGACCCTTTGATGGATGTGCCGTTTCGGCCGCTGCGCCTTGGCGGTATGAAGGCCACTGTTGAACTGCGCCCTGACGGTAGCGTGGTCTATGAGCTGGACGAACCGCTCGGTCCATACCCAGCGCGGCTTACTGAGCGTCTTGTGAAGTGGGCCGCGGTCGCACCAGATCGGCCATTGCTCGCACGGCGAACGACCGATGGCGCCAGTTGGGAGCATCTGACATATCGGCAAGCGCTCGACGGCGCTCGTGCGCTAGGCGACGCTATGCTTGCCCGAGGCCTGTCGCCCGCGAGGCCGCTGATGATCCTCTCGGACCGCAGCTTCGAACATGCGCTTCTGGCGCTTGCGGCGCTGCACGTCGGCGTCCCCTATGTCCCGGTTACCCCTGCGTATTCATTGCTGTCCGAGGACTTTGCGAAGCTGAAACATCTGGCGTCGGTGTGTACGCCAGGGCTCGTGTTCGCGGATGACGGCGTGCTTTACGGTCGCGCGTTGCGCGACGTGTTCGGCGATGTCGAATGTGTGGTGAGCGGGAGGTTGCCAGAGGGGCGTATGGCCTCATGGTTGTTCGACTGGCTTGACACGCCGGTCACCGCCGCGGTCGATGAGGCATTCGATAACGTCGGCCCCGATACGATCGGCAAGATCATGTTCACGTCCGGCACGACCGGGGCACCGAAGGGCGTGATTTACTCGCAGCGGATGCTGTGCAGTAACCGGCAACAGGTCGCGCAGACTTTCGCCTTTCTTCAGGACGCACCGCCGGTGCTGGTGGACTGGCTCCCGTGGCATCACACCTTTGGCGGCACACACAACTTCGGCATGGTGCTCTATGGCGGAGGGACGTATTACCTGGATCCGGGTAAGCCCACGCCCGAGCAAATCGGTCCGACACTAGATGCGTTGCGCGAAATCGCGCCGGTCATCTACCTGAATACGCCTCAAGGACTGGCGGCGCTGATTCCACATCTCCGCTCGGACGAAGCGCTACGCAAGAATTTCTTCAGTAAGCTGGCACTGATTTACTACGGCGGCGCCAGTCTGCCTGAATACATCTGGGCAGCACTGGACGAGCTCGCGGTCAAGACGATCGGACAGCGCGTGTTGATCATGTCCGGGCTCGGTGGCACCGAAGCCGGGCCGACGCCGATGTCGGCGGCGTGGGATCCGCGACGGCAAGCCATTGCCGGGCTGCCAGTACCCGGCGTGAGGGTCAAGGTCGTGCCGGTTGGAGAGAAGCTGGAGATCCGTTATGCGGGCGACTGCGTGACGCCCGGCTATTGGAAGGACCCGGAGCGCACGCGCGCGTCGTTCGACGAAGAGGGCTATTTCTGCTCTGGCGACGCCGGTGCATTCATCGATCCGGAGCATCGTGAACTCGGGTTGCGCTTCGATGGACGCCTGGCTGAGAACTTCAAATTGTCCTCGGGCACATGGGTAAATGTGGCGGAACTGCGACTCGCGGCACTGAACGCATTTTCACCTTATGCACGCGACGTCGTAATCGCCGGCCATGATCAGGGCTTTCTTACTGCGCTGGTTTTTCCTGATCTGCAAGCGTGTCGCGCTTTGTGCGACGACCTGGTTGAGCCCATGCCGCACGCTGACCAGATCGTGGCCAGCGCTGGCGTACGCGAGCACTTCCAGCGCGGGCTCGATCTGCTGGCTACACGCCCCGGCGGTAGTTCGAGCCGAATCGAGCGGATCGTACTGGAAAGCGCGCAACCGACGCTTGACAACGGGGAGTTGAGCGCGAAAGGCGCCATCAGTCAGGCCAACGTTCTCGCGCGAAGAAGCACTGTGGTCGCGGAACTGTATGAAGCGGTTCCCACGCGTCGCACGCTGCTTGCCCGAAGGGGCTCTCTTGCGAATGCCTCCAGCCCGCTCCGCTGAATTGAAACACAGGAAATTACCCGATGGATTTTCATGTCGATTCCGCGGACAAAGCCTTCCGCAAAGAGGTACGGGATTTTCTTAAGGCGCATCTGCCTGCTGATCTCGCCTGGCGCGGTCAGCAAGGATTTCTCGCAGGCGACGACGATGCGCTGCGCTGGACCCGTATCCTGCACGAAGCGCGCGGCTGGTCCGTGCCGCATTGGCCGGCCGATCTCGGCGGAACGGGATGGACTGCGGCGCAACGGTACATCTTTGAAGAAGAGTGCTACCTGGCGGGTGCACCCACGCAAAATCAGGCAGGGGTGTCGCTCGTGGGGCCGGTGATTTGTGAATTCGGCAACGACGAGCAGAAGCGCCGCTTTCTGCCGCCTATCCAGCGCGGCGAAGTGTTCTGGGCACAGGGCTTCTCCGAGCCCGGAGCGGGCTCCGATCTCGCCTCGCTGCGTACGACGGCGGTCCGCGACGGCGACCATTACATCGTGAACGGCCAGAAAATCTGGACCAGCTTCGGCGGTTATGGACAGTGGAACTTCGTGCTTGTCCGGACCGATGCGGAAGCCAAGCCACAAAAGGGCATTTCCTTCCTTCTGCTCGATATGAAGTCGCCGGGCGTGACGGTGCGGCCGATTGCGACGCTTGACGGTTGCAACCATCTCGCCGAAGTGTTTTACGACAATGTTCGCGTGCCGGTTGAAAATCTGATCGGCGAGGAAAATAAGGGTTGGGGCTACACGAAATTTCTTTTGTTCAACGAGCGAGCGTTCCTTGGTGCGGAAGCCCCGGCGCTAAAACGCTACCTGCGCAAGATTCGTCACTACGCGATGAAGGAACGTGCCGGTGATACGCCCCTGATCGAAGATGCGACGTTTGCCGCAAGGCTTGCCCAATACGAACTCGAAGTGCTCGCCATCGACATGGCAGTGCAGAAAATCCTCCATCAAGGTTTGGACGAGCGCAGTGGCGGCATGGCCATTGGCTCGATGCTCAAGGTCCGAGGTTCCGAATTACATCAGAAGCTCACTGAAATGCTGCTCGAAGTGATTGGCGACTACGGCGCTGTATTTTATGGTGATCCGAACGAAGACCACGCGCTCCGGGGCCAGACCTTCGTGGGACCGGATTACGCGCCAGGTCTCGCCGCCGAAGTGTTCTACCGGCGAGCATGCACGATCTACGGCGGCACGGCAGAAATTCAGCGGAACATTATCGCCAAGGCGCTGTTCGGACTGTAACGGGCGATATCACCGACGGCGCGAGTCAGGCCGATTGATAGGGCATCACTTCTCCCGCGGGCACGAAAGGACGCAGCATGAACTTTGATCTAAGCGACGAACAGCAGATGTTGCAGGACAGCGCGCAGCGCTTCGTGCAGAAAAATTATACGTTCGAGCACCGCCGTACGCTGGTTGCTCGTGGAGACGGCTTTTCGCGCGAGATGTGGCGCATGTTTGGCGAAATGGGATGGCTCGGCGTCGCGGTGCCCGATGCTTTCGGCGGCCTGGGTTTTACTCCGGTTGAAAGCGCGCTGATCGCCGAGCAACTGGGACGGGCACTCGTGCTCGAGCCCTATGTCATGTGCGGCGTGTTTCCAGCCGCGCTGGTTACCTATTGCGCGAGCGGCGCACAACGAGACGATTTGCTCGCGGAAATTATCTCGGGTGAGGCGCTGGTTGCCGTCGCGCACAGCGAGCGCGACGCACGAGGCGACGTGTCACATGTGACGGCAACTGCCAGCCAGATGGGAGACGGCAACTGGAGGCTCGACGGTCGCAAGACGCTGGTCGTGGGCGCGCCGGTAGCTGATCGCGTTATTGTCGTTGCGCGCGTGGCCGGCGGTGTGCGTGACGATGCGGGGCTCGCGCTCTTTGTAATCGATCCACGCGCACGCGGCGTGATGCTCGAGCCATACAGGTTGCTCGACGGCACGCCCGCGGCGGACCTGGTGCTCAAGGGCCTGACGGTCGATGCGAGCGCGGTGATCGGCACGCCCGGTGAGGCGTTGCAAGGTCTGCAGGCTGCAGTCGACGAAGCCATCGTTGCGAGTTGCGCGGAGTTGTTGGGCGATATCGACGACACAGTCGAACTCACTTCCGAGTACCTGAAGACGCGCAAGCAGTTCGGCGTGCCCATCGGCAGCTTTCAGGCGCTGCAGCACCGCATCGCCGATATGGCAATTGAGGCGATGCAGGCCAGAGCCACGTTGCACCGGGCACTGCGAGCGCTCACCGAAGGCGATGCGACGCGCAGCGTTCAGGTGTCGGGTTGCAAGGCTCAAACCATCCGAAGCAGTAAATTCGTTTCGCAGCAGGGCATCCAGTTGCATGGGGGCTACGGCATCACGGACGAGTATAAGGTTGGTCATCACTACCGGCGCACGTTAATCGCCGATGTGCTGTTTGGCAATATGGAGTACCACCTGAAATGTTACGCGCGGCAGATTCAGGCGGACGCACGCGCTTTGGCTGCATGACTCGAGGACGGAGAACATGGCGCAATCACAGGTACTGCTAACTGATTCAGACAACGGTGTTTTGACACTGACGCTGAACCGGCCCGATGTCCGCAACGCCTTGAACCTTGCATTGACGAGAGCGCTTGTCGATGCATTGACGCACTTCGAGGGCGATGACAGCCTCCGTGTTTTGATCGTCACCGGTGCCGATCCGGCGTTCTGCGCAGGGCTAGACCTTGGTGAATTTTCTGCTCCGGACGCGCCACGCGGCGAAGTCGCCGCGATGATCGACATGTGGCCACGACTGAGCAAGCCAGTCATTGCCGCGTGCAATGGGGCTGCGGTGACTGGCGGCCTCGAACTTGCAATGGGGTGCGATTTCATCATCGGTTCGGAGCGCGCTCGTTTTGCCGACACCCATACAAAGATCGGCGCGCTCGCGGGCGGTGGAATGACTGCGCGCCTGCCGCACATTGTGGGCTCACGCTGGGCCAAGCAGATCAGTTTCACTAGTGAGCCAATCGACGCCGCTACAGCCCTGCGGATCGGTCTTGTCAACGAGGTGACTTCGCACGCGACGTTGCTCGAGCGGGCGCGCGCGCTTGCCGCAACGATAGCGAGCCGTTCGCCGGAATTGATCGGTACCGTCAAGCGAGTTATCGACGCCGGAGCGCTCGCTTCGCTGAGCGAAGCGCTGGAGATAGAGAAGGCTGCGCTGGCTGAACGCAAGGCAAAGACGCCCATGGCGTGGCAGACGGAGCGATAGTTTAAAAGAACAGGAGACTTGTCTGTACGCGCCGCGCAGAAAAAGGGAGAGAGGGAGGCGTAGTTGGCGCCTCCTTTGTATAAGGCGAGTTACTTAACGTATTTCCGGAATTCCGGTTTCCGTTTTTCACGAAACGCATTACCGCCTTCCTTCGACTCATCCGTTTCGTAGTAGAGCGCGAGCGCCTGCATCGCGAATGCTCCGATGCCCCGGATGTTTTCGCTATCCACGTTGAACGAACGTTTGGCGAGCGCGATCGCGGTCGGGCTCATCTGCAGGATTTCGTCACACCACTTCTTCGTCTCGGCGTCCAACTGGTCGGCCGGGACCGCAGCGTTGATCAAGCCCCACTCGAGCGCTTCTTTGGCCGTGTATTTACGACACAGATACCAGATCTCCCGTGCACGTTTTTCACCGATGATGCGAGCAAGATATGCTGTTCCGAAACCCGGGTCGACCGAGCCGACTCTCGGGCCGACCTGGCCAAAAATCGCTGTCTCCGAGGCGATGGCAAGGTCACAGAGGGTGACGAGCACGTTGCCGCCACCGATCGCGTAGCCGTTCACCCGAGCGATAACCGGTTTCGGAATGTCACGGATAACGCTCTGCAGTTCTTCGATCGGCAGCCCCACCGTGCCGCGGCCACCGTAGCCGTCGCCGGACTGATCGCCGCCTGTGCAGAACGCCTTCTCGCCAGCGCCCGTCAGCACGACGACGCCGATGTCCTTATTCCAGCCGGCCTTGCTAAACGCCTTGATCAGTTCTTCACAGGTGTTCGCGTTGAATGCGTTGTAGACCTTCGGGCGATTGATCGTGATCGTCGCGACTCCGCCGGCTTCGCTATAAAGAATGTCCTGAAATTCCATGGTTATATTCCAGTTGCGGATTGAATGAGCGGGAGGCGGGCGTTAGCCTGCCATCGTGAGGCCACCGGAGATGCTGATAACCTGACCAGTGATGAATGCGGCGTCGTCGCTCGCAAGGAACGCCACCGTGCCGGCAACGTCATCGGGTTCGCCCATGCGCCCGAACGGCACTGCCTTGACCAGCGCCGCCTTGATACGGTCGCCTTTTTCGCCCTGAGCGAGGTTGTCGAGCAAGGCTGTAGGGGTGGGACCGGGGCAGACGACATTGATGGGAATCTGCTGCCGCGCCATTTCACGCGCCATGGTCTTCGAGAACGCGATGATGCCGCCTTTGCAGAACGAGTACACCGCTTCCATCGACGAACCGACGCGTCCGGCATCCGACGAAATGTTCACCACTTTTCCGCGGCCGCGTTCGGCCATCCGCTTCAGTACCGCGTGATGCATGTTCAACGGACCATACAGGTTGATGGCGACTACTTTGTCCCAGAACGGCTTCTCGGTCTGAAGGAAAAAGGCCCCCATGTCCCAGCCCGCGTTGTTGACGAGCATCTCGACTGGACCGAGCTCGTCCTCTACTTGCGCGACAGCCTTGTTCACGCCCTCGTGATCGGTGATGTCGACGCGATAGGCTCGAGCCTTGCCGCCCGCGGATTCGATTTCTGCCACCACCCGGGCAGCATTTTCTGCATTCAGGTCGAATAGCGCGACGGTGGAGCCTTCTTCGCCGAAACGCTTGCTGATGGCCGTGCCGATACCGCCCGCAGCACCCGTAACAACAACGACTTTGTTCTTGAGACCTTTCATTTTTGAATTCCTCGCATGATGTAGTAGGGCGCGGGGACGCCCGTCAAGCTTTGGTGACTATTTCAGGGGGGCGCATTGTCTGGGACGACGCGTGGCCGCTCAACTGGGTTGCCTCATGTTCTGTGTATCCAGCCTCAATGAGCACTTCGATGCTGTGTTCGCCGAGATTAGGCGGCAGGTACCGAACATTGCCTGGCGACTCGGAGAAGTGCACCGGAATGGATGTCATGACCATCTCTCCTTCGGTCGGATGCTCATAGTGCTGAAAGAAACGGGTTTCCTTGATGTAGTGGTCCTGCATTAGTTCGTTCAACTCGCGGACAGGACCGTGCGGAACATCGGCAGCTGCGAAAATGGCGTTCCACTCGGCCGTTGTTCGGGTCTTGATCGCTTCGCTCACGATGCCGTACAGCTCGTTGATGTTGCGCATGCGATCGGCAATGTGGCAGAAGCGCGGGTCGTCGAGCAGATGGGCCGCTTCGATCGCGCACAACACCCGCCGCCATTGTTCGTTGTTGACCGCAAGCAAACAGATGTGGCCGTCCTTTGTCGCGTAGGGGCGGCGGTGGGGCGAAAACATCCGTGTATAACCAAGCCCCGTTCCGTCCGATGAGCCAAGCGCGCCCTCCCACAAATGTTCGAAGAGGTTGAACTGAAGCATGGTTTCGAACATCGGCACCTGCACGCACTGGCCGAGCCCGGTGCGCTCCCGGTGATAGAGCGCCATGCTGACAGACGAGGCAAGCACGTATCCACAGAACTTGTCGACGATGACCGTCGGAAAGTAGCGGGGCGAGCCGTCGGCATCACGATTCATCGCGGCAATCCCGGTCTCGCCCTGGATCACGTCGTCGAAGGCAGGCCGATCCTTGTAGGGGCCGTCCGGGCGATAGCCGGGGCCAGATGCATAGATGATGCGGGGATTGCGGGCCTTGATGCTCTCGTAGTCGATGCCCAGACGCCGTGCCGCGCTGGGGCGCATGCTATGAATGAAGACATCCGCGGTTTCCACCAGTCGCAGAACGGCTTCACGGCATTCGGCCAGTTTCAGGTTCAGCGACACGCTCCGCTTGTTGCGGTTCATGATCGTATAGAACACCGCCATGTCGGGGTTGCGACCGGGGCCGTTCTTCCGGTTCTGGTCACCTTCGGGCGGCTCGATCTTGATAACGTCCGCGCCCATATCGCCGAGAAGTTGCGTGGCGACGGGCCCCAGCACATTGATGGTCAGGTCGATCACGCGCACGCCGGTCAGTGGGCCGGTTGGCTGCTGCAGAGGTTGCTGTGGGGTGTGCATGGTCACGCCTTGTATTTTTTTCCTTTCACCAGCCGCAATGGCGTGTACACCATGACTTCCGAGCCGTCCTGCTTGATCACGCGGTTGCGCGTGCGCACCAGTCCGAGGCCGGGGCGACCGTTGCTGGGACGGCATTCGATGACTTCACATTCGACATGGATGGTGTCCCCGACAAAGGTCGGACCTTTGATGTCGAGTTCCATGTTCAAAAAGGCGAAGCCGACCCCTTGCATCGTTGCCTGGGTCAGCAGGCCTTCCATGAAGGTAAATACGAGGGCGCCTGGTGCGACCCGTCCCTTGATTGCGGACGTCTCTTTCAGAAACTCCATGTTAGTAAACAGCACCTCGAGCATGCCGGTAACCGAGACGAAATTGACGACATCCGCCTCCGTGACAGTACGTCCAACTGTCTTGAACTTGCGGCCGACCGGCAGGTCTTCCCAATGAACTCCCAGGCCAACTGTTTCGATCTCTTCCATATTTGTTCTCCCTCTCTCGTGGTGTCACGCGTCTGTAGGTCGGGCAGGGCGCTCGGTCTTCTCGACACGTCCGAAGACGCTGTCGGCGACGATGTTCCGCTGGATCTGATTGGTTCCTTCGATGATCTGAACGACCTTGGCATCGCGGAAATAGCGGTTGATCGGATACTCGTTCGAGATACCGGCGGCGCCGAATAGCTGCACTGCGTCGGTGGCCACCTTCATCGCGACGTCCGAGGCGAACATCTTTGCCATCGCCGCCATTGGAGCGAGCTCGCGTCCGGTCGCGCCGGAGTCGACCAGTGAGGCCGTCCGGTAGACGAGCTGACGCGCGGCCTCCGTCTGCGTGATCATGTCGGCCACCATCCAGCGCACACCTTGAAAATGACTGATCGTCTGCCCAAAGGCGACGCGGTCCTGAATGAAGCGAATGGTGTGGTCGATCGCACCCTGCGCGATGCCGACAGCGCGTGCCGCCACGATCGGGCGGCTGGTATTGAGCGCTTCCATCGCGACTTTGAATCCCTGTCCCCCCTCGGGGCCAAGCCGGTTATCGGCGTTGATCAGTGCGTCGTCGAAAAATAGCGGGCACGACGCCACGCCGCGCGCGCCCATCTTGTCTTCTTCTCGGCCAATGGTGAGCCCCGGCGTTTCACGGTCAACGACGAAGAGGTTTATGCCGAGATGGTTGCCTTCTTCATCAAGCGTTTTAGCGGCGACCAGCATGAAATCGGCAATGTGTGAATTCGTGCACCAGATCTTCGAGCCATTCAACACGTAACCGTCCCCGTGGCGGCGTGCGGTGGTGCGGATTCCGGACACGTCTGAGCCGCTTTGCGATTCCGTAATGGAAAGCGCGCCGCGCAAGTCGCCTGACGCAAGCCCTGGCAACAGCCGGGCCTTCTGCTGTTCAGTGCCGCCCGCCAGAATCGCGCCGAACGGCGTCCATTGCACAACCAACAGGTATCCCGTGTTGTAGCAAACGCGCCCCAGTTCCTCGACCGCGATGCAGGCGGACATCACGCTGCCGGCGCCGCCATATGTCTCTGGAAAAGGAAGAGTGAAAAGACCCAGTTCTTTAAGCAACGCGTACATATCGTGCGGATATTCGGCTGTCCGATCGATCTCGTCCGCTCGAGGCGCCACTCTTTCCCTTGCGACACGCCTTACCAGGTCGCGGATCTGGATTTGGTCGTCTGTCAGTTGATAGGTCACGTTGAAAGTCTCTTGCTAATGATCCCGGGCCTGATAGGTAAATGGCGTTCGGACCTACGTAAAGATGGCCCGTACGGCCGAGCGGCCCTGGAAAGTTGCTGATCTTCACAAAAATGAACACTGTTCGATAAAGTAAACGATGGCTTTGGGCTCGTCAAGCATGATGTCGGACGAACGGGGGTTTGCCCGTAGTGCGCTCCGCGCACTGTTCGGATGTAGTGAGAGCCTTATCGGGCGGCGCATGAGTACTATTCGCCGCGGTTGACATGCCATCTGCTGCGTGTTTAGAATATGGAACGACGTTCGGCTATTTGATTCATATAGGTAAAACTAGCGCGACAGCCGGTTAGGTGCCGAGACCCGTAGGGGAATGCATTGGGAGGAGCGGGAAATGGAGTCTGTTTGTCCTGAAGTCGACTATCAGAAGTTTCTGGCCGAAGGCCGGTTGATGATCCAGCGCAGCCGCAGCAGCGGCCGGCACGTGTTTTATCCGCGGGTGGCCGAGCCGGTAACGGGCGCGCGCGATCTGGAGTGGGTCGAAGCGTGTGGCCGAGGTACGGTTTATTCCACTACCGTGGTGAGGCAGAAAGCGCCCACGCCGAGCTACAACGTGGCGTTGATCGACCTTGACGAAGGAGTGAGGATGATCAGCTGTGTCGAAGGCATAGAGCCGGACGCGGTGCGCATCGGCATGCCCGTGCAGGCAAGGATCGTATTCAGGAACGACGCGCCCTTGCTCGTGTTCGAGCCCGCCTGACGCCAGCTAACCGGCAGCATACGCGGAAGGCATCTGCTGCACCGATAAGAGACATCGCATGGAATTCAACTTACGTGGGCGTACCGCGCTGGTGGCAGGCGCGACATACGGAATTGGCGAAGCGCCGGGAATGTCGTCGCTGGATCTCGCCGCGCGTGCGTCGGTCGACGCGCTGGCACAGGTCGGGTTGTCTCCGGCCGATGTCGACGGCCTGTTCGTCTGCACGCCGGACGACATGTTGTCCGGCCTGACATTCGCAGAGTACCTCGGTATTCACCCGAAGTTCACCGACAACAACCGCAGCGGCGGCTCGGCATTCGAGATCTATGCGCACACAGCGGCGATGGCGCTGGTCACGGGCCAGATCGACGTCGCGCTGATCGCCTATGGCAGCAACCAGCGCAGTGCATCGGGCAAACTCGTGCAGTCGTCGCGGCCTTCTCCTTGGGAAAGCCCTTATAAGCCGATGAATCCCGTGTCGTCGTATGCGTTCGCCGCTGCAAGGCATATGCACCAGTACGGAACGACACGCCGGGATCTTGCCGAAGTCGCGGTGGCGGCCCGCAAGTGGGCCCAGCTCAATCCGGATGCGTACGTGCGTACGCCGCTAACGGTCGACGACGCGCTGGGTGCGCGTCTGGTATCCGATCCGCTGTCCGTGCGCGACTGTTGTCTCGTGACTGATGGCGCGGCGGCCGTCGTGATGGTGCGCGCGGATCGCGCTCGCGATCTGACGGACAAGCCGGTCTATCTGCTCGGTGCAGCATCGGCCACGTCGCATCGGGAGATTGCGAACATGCCCGACCTTACCGTGACCGCCGCAAAGGAATCAGGGCGGCGCGCCTACGAGATGGCCGGCGTAAGCGCGAGCGACATCGACGTTGCGATGCTGTACGACGCGTTTACGATCAACACGATCCTGTTCCTGGAAGATCTTGGGTTTTGCCCGAAGGGCGAGGGCGGCCGTTTTGTGTCCGACGGCGGGATTGCTCCGGGAGGTCGTCTTGCCGTCAACACTAATGGTGGCGGATTGTCCTGCGTGCATCCGGGCATGTACGGCTTGTTCCTGATGGAGGAAGCGATGCGGCAACTCACAGGACGTGCCGGTGAACGGCAGGTTCCTGGTGCGCGGCTGGCCATCGCGCATGGCAATGGCGGCGTATTGTCGAGTCAGGCAACCGTCATTCTCGGCACCGAAGAGACGTTGTGACGTGTGCCGCCGGTCGGTGCCACGCGGCATGGAAGTCGCGCACCGATCCGGCGGACCGGGTCAACAGGAGACAGACAGATGAGCGAAGAGACTATCGCCGACGCGACGCAGATCGTGCAGGTTCAACATGAAGGCGCGACCGCAATCGTCACGCTGAATTACCCCGAGCGGCGCAACGCGTTTTCACTGAAGATGCGCGAAACCTTGTATGCGCGTCTGCACCACCTGATGCATCGCGACGAAGCTTGCCGGGCAATCGTACTGACGGGCGCCGCCAACACGTTCTGCGCAGGTGGCGACATCTCCGAGATGAAACCGCGCAAGGTGCTCGAGTATCGCGAGCGCAATCAGTTGCCGCTGGAAGTATTCAAGCTGATGGTGTCCGGGCCCAAGGCCATCGTCGCGGCCGTCGAAGGTTTCGCGTTTGGCGCGGGTCTTTCGCTTGCTGCCGCCTGCGACATGGTGGTCACTTCGTCGACGGCACGCTACGCCAGTGCGTTCGTCAAGGTGGGATTGATGCCGGATACAGGCCTTTATTGGTCGCTCGCGCAGCGCGTGGGCGGCGGCCGCGCACGTGAACTGATGCTGAGCGCGCGCGAATTCAATGGTGTCGAAGCGTTGCAGATCGGCTTTGCCAATCAGGTCGTCGAACCTGGTCGCGCGTTGGCCGCGGCGCTGGAAATCGCCAGCCAATATGCGGCGTTGCCGGCGGTCGCTACGGCGCATCTAAAAGCGGCGCTGGCCACAGGCATCCGTACGCTCGACGAAGCGATCGAAACGGAAGTCAACCTGCAGCCCATCCTGCGCCGTAGCCGCGAACACCAGGAGGCGGTCAGCGCCTTCATGGAAAAGCGCAAGCCGGTATTCGTGGCGGACTAGGAAAGCACATCATGAGTGAAAAGCACACGGACGAGAACACCGCGCCTGCATTGATCGAGGTCACTCGGGAAGGCACCGTGGCCGTTGTCACACTGAACAATCCCGGCCGCCGCAACGCGATGGGTAGGCAGATGCGCCAGTTACTGCGCGACACGATGCACCGCCTGATCTCGGCCGACCCCGAATCCCGTGCGATTGTGCTGACTGGTGCGGGCGAGCACTTCTGCGCCGGCGCCGATATTTCCGAAATGACGAAGCGGACCATCCTGCAAAGCCGCGAGATTCTGGCTGAGTCATGTGTGGTGGTGCGCGACATGCTGGCGGGAGCGAAGCCGGTGGTGGCCGCCGTCGAAGGGGTAGCGTTCGGCGCGGGCTTGTCGCTGGCAGTGGCCACTGATTACGTGGTGGCGGCATCGAATGCGCGCTTCTGTGCGGCATTCATGCGTGTTGGGCTGATTCCCGACACCGGCATTCTGTGGACGCTCCCTGAAAAGATCGGCATGGCGCGCGCTAGAGAATTGCTGACGCTCGCGATGGAAATCGATGGCATCAAAGCAGGCGAATTCGGCTTGGCAAACCAGGTGGTCGAGCCGGGCGCTGCGCTCGCTGCTGCTATCGAATTGGCCCGCAACTTGGGTGAACAACCGCCGCTCGGCGTTGCGTTGCTCAAGGCCGCGTTGACCGAGGGTGCCAGCACCATGGAGTTGGCACTGCGCGCTGAAATCGATTATCAGCCGGTACTGCGTCTGTCCAAAGATCATCAGGCCGCATGTCAGGCGTTTTTCGACAAGACCACGCCGGTTTTTACTGGTCAATGAACGTTGGGGAATCTCCGATGAGTGTCGAGCGAAATGAAGCGCCGCATGGCGCGGACGACAGGAACGATATCGTGCAGGTGCGCCACGAAGGGGATGTGGCTGTCGTCACGATGAACTACCCGCAACGCCGCAATGCCTTCTCGATGAAGATGCGTGTTGCGCTGACGGACACCTTCCAGCGCCTTTTTCACGAGGACGCTGCTACCCGCGCGATCGTGCTCACCGGCGCGGGCGGCCACTTCTGCGCGGGCGGCGACCTGTCTGAAATGCAGGCAGTCACGCCGCCATTGCTTGAACTGCGTGAACGCATCGCCGTGGGCGTGCGGCTTTTCCGCTTGATCTACACCGGCACCAAGCCGGTCGTTGCTGCGGTCGAGGGAACCTGTTTTGGCGCCGGGCTGTCATTGGCGGCCGCTTGCGATTTCGCGGTGAGCTCCAGTGCAGCGAAATATTGTTGTGCCTTCACCAAGGTCGGTTTGCTGCCTGACACCGGCCTTCTATGGACGCTGCCGCAAAAGGTCGGTGGCGGCAAGGCGCGCGAACTCATGTTGAAAGCGGATGTGATCGACGCCGCTACCGCGCAGCGCATCGGCCTTGTCAGTCAGACTACGGCGGCGGGCGAATCGCTCGATGCCGCTCTGGAGCAGGCGGCCCGTTTCGCCAGCTACCCGCCGGTGACGCTGGCGCTGCTGAAGGCGAGCCTCGTCAACGCGGGCAATTCGATAGAAGACGCATGGCGCCTGGAAGTCGATCTGAATCCGCTAACGCGCCAAACCAGCGACCATGCGGAAGCCGTTGCCGCCTTCATGGAGAAGCGCAAGCCGGTCTTTACCGGCTCCTGAGCAAGTTCGCGCCCAACTCAATTTCGCCATTTTTTTCAGCCACTGGATTTAAGAACGCACACAGACCATGTTCACGACCGATCTGCTGAAGGATAAAAGGATTCTGATCACCGGCGGCGGCACCGGTCTCGGAAAGAGTATTGGCCGGCGTTATCTGGAACTCGGCGCGGAACTGGTCATTTGCGGCCGTCGCAAGGAAGTGCTCGACGCGACCGCCGACGAATTTCGCGCAGCTATCAGCAATGCCCGTGTGACGACGATCACTGCCGACGTGCGCAACGCTGATTCGGTCGAATCGATGATGGACACAATCTGGCACGATGGTCCGCTTGACGTGCTGCTTAACAATGCCGCGGCCAACTTTATCGCGCGTACCGAAACACTGTCGGCGCGCGCGGTCGATGCGGTGTTGGACATCGTGCTGCACGGCAGCTTCTATTGCACGATCGCCGCGGGCAAGCGGTGGATCGATGCAGGCCACACAGGCAACGTGATCAGCACCGTGTCGACGCCCACCATGACCGGCTCCGCCTTCACCGCACCGTCGGCGGCGGCGAAGGCCGGCGTGCTTGCGATGACCCGTAGTCTCGCCGTCGAGTGGGGACCGAAAGGCATTCGGCTGAACGCCGTGGCACCAGGTCTGTTTCCGACAGAAGGCGCGTGGGAACAACTTTACCCGCCGGGGTCACAGGTTGAATCGCAGGATCGCAGTGTTCCGTTGCGGCGTTTTGGCGACCATCATGAACTGGCTGATCTGTACTCGTATCTCGCTTCCGAGGGGTCCGGTTACATCACCGGTGACATGATCGTGATCGACGGTGGCCGCTGGATGCAGGGCGTGGGCGGTCCCACATTTCGCGCGATGCAGGATTGGAGCGACGAACAGTGGGACGCTATGCGTGCCCACGCGCGCAAGGGCTGAGCATGGGACCGCTCGCTGGCGTCAAGATCATCGAACTGGCCGGTATCGGCCCCGGTCCGATGTGCGCAATGTTGCTCGCCGACCTTGGTGCAACGGTGCTCAGAATCGACCGGCGGCGACCTGTCAAACTCGGTATCGAGCGACCGTTGCGTTACAACCTGCTACTGCGCAATCGCAGGACGATCGCACTGGATCTCAAGGAGCCGGCCGCGATCGAACTTGTGCTAACCCTCGTGGAGGGCGCCGACGCGTTGATAGAAGGTTTTCGTCCGGGTGTGACCGAACGTCTTGGACTGGGCCCGCAAGCGTGTCTGGCGCGCAATCCAAAGCTCGCCTATGGGCGGATCACCGGGTGGGGGCAGGACGGTCCACTCGCACAATATGCCGGTCACGATCTGAACTACATTGCGATCACCGGCGTGCTGAATGCGATCGGCCGATTAAACCAGCCGCCGTCGATCCCGCTGAACCTGATCGGCGATTACGCGGGCGGTTCGCTGTACCTGGCAATGGGGCTGCTCTCGGCAATCCTTCATGCTCGCGGTGGCGGCGCGGGGCAGGTGGTTGATGCGGCGATTGTCGACGGCACGGCGAATCTGGCGACGACCTTTTTCGGCATGCAGGCGGCAGGCATCTGGCGCGACGAGCGCGGCACCAATATCACCGATTCGGGTTCGCATTTCTATGACGTCTACGAGTGCGCAGACGGCAACTGGATTACGGTTGGCCCAATCGAGGACAAATTCTATCTGGAGCTCCTTCGACTGCTTGATATATCGCCGGACACGCTTGGCGCCCAGCTCGACCAGCGCAACTGGCCGGCCGCACGAGCCTTGTTCGCGCTCAGGTTCAAGACGCGCAGCCGTGCGCAGTGGACCACGCTGCTGGAACACTCGGACGCGTGCTTCGCTCCTGTCCTGTCGTGGTGTGAAGCGCCAAACCATCCGCATCTGAAAGCGCGCGGGACTTTTGTGGAAATCGATGGGATCGTGCAGCCAGCGCCCGCCCCGCGTTTTTCGTCGACGGTGCCGGCAATGCCGACGCCACCCGAAGCGCCAGATCCGGCGACTATCGAGGCAGCGCTGTCGGTCTGGCTGGATATGCAAAGTATCGACGAACTGAAACAGGCAGGGACGCTGGCCTGAGAGACCGCTGAGCGGGACAAAAACAATGGACGGCCGTCAGCGGCGCGGCAACGAATCGAGACGAGACACCATGGACCTGCGATATACCGACGAAGAACTGGCGTTCCGCGATGTAGTGCGAGCCTTTTTCAAGGAAGCGTTGCCTGAAGACATCCGCGTCAAGGCGGCGCTGGGACAGCGCTACTCGGCGGATGATCTGCGCCGCTGGCAGCGCGTTCTGTACGAACGCGGCTGGGCGACGCCGGCGTGGGATAAGGCGTGGGGTGGAACTGGCTGGAGCGCGGTGCAGCAATACATCTTCAAGGAAGAACTGCACATGGTGCCCGCGCCGGAAACGCTTTCGTTCAATGTCAACATGATCGGCCCGGTGCTGATCGCGTTCGGCAGTGACGAGCAGAAACGCGACTTCCTGCCACGTATTGCAAGTCTCGAGTACTGGTTCTGCCAAGGCTTTTCGGAGCCCGGTGCCGGGTCCGACCTGGCGGCGCTAAGGACCCAGGCGGTCCGGGAAGGCGACCACTACGTGATCAACGGGCAGAAGCTGTGGACCTCGACGGCCCATCACGCGGACTGGATGTTCTGCCTCGTGCGTACCGACGCGAGTGGGAAGAAACAGGAGGGCATTACTTATCTGCTGATCGATATGAAAACACCTGGCTTGACGGTGCGGCCGATCATCACTATCGACGGTCATCATGAAACCAATGAGGTGTTTTTCGATAACGTACGTGTGCCTGTCGCAAACCGGATTGGCGAAGAAAACAAGGGGTGGGATTACGCCAAGTATTTGCTCGGCAACGAGCGCAGCGGCATTGCGCGTGTCGGCGTGTCGAAGATGCGTATCCGCCACGCCAAAGATCTCGCGAAGCGCGTTCCGTGCGGCGACGGTGTGCTTTGGGACAACCCTCAATTCCGCGAGCGTGTCGCGTCTATCGAAGTCGAGTTGAAGGCGCTGGAAATCACGCAGATGCGAGTGATTGCGGAAAGCACCGCACGCGGTAGTCACACGCCGGACCCGAAGACGTCGATTCTAAAGATCAAGGGGTCGGAGCTTCAGCAACTCGCGGCCGAACTGCTTCTGGAAGTGGCCGGCCCTGACGCGCTGCCGCTCGATCTGGATTTCCTGCGCGGCGTAGGTGAGCCGATCCGGGACCCAGACTGGGCACTGACTATCGCGCCGAATCACTACTTCGCGCGCCACGTTTCGATTGTGGGCGGATCGAACGAAATCCAGAAAAACATCCTCGCCAAGTCCGTTCTCGGACTTTGAGCGGCAATCGAAATGCGGAGAAGCAAGGGCCATGGACTTTGATTTTACCGACGAGCAACGCATGCTCAAGGACAGTGTCGACCGGCTTGTCAAGGACGAGTACAGCTTCGAGCAGCGTGCGCGCTACCTGGCTGAGCCGGATGGGTTCAGCCGCAAACAGTGGGCCCGCTACGCCAACATGGGCTTACTTGGCCTGAGCTTCGCCGATGACTTCGGCGGCAGCGGCTGCGGTCCGGTCGAAACGATGATCGTGATGGAGGCGTTCGGGCGGGGACTCGTCGTCGAGCCCTATCTGGCGACCGTGGTGCTCAGCGGTGGCTGCATCCGTCTTGCTGGCAGTATCGCGCAGCGCGAGGCGATTCTGCCGCTGATTGCCGATGGTTCGCTACTGATGGCCTTCGCACACGCAGAGCCGCAGTCACGGTACGACCTCGCCGACGTTGCCACCACCGCGCGACGCGATGGCAATGATTGGGTGCTGGATGGAGCAAAGCGCGTTGTGATACACGGCGGTGGTGCGGACAGGCTGATCGTGTCGGCGCGCGTTTCAGGCGGCCGCCGCGACCGCGACGGCATTGCGCTATTTCTTGTCGATGCGCATGCGCCTGGTCTAACGCGCCGAGAGTATCTGACACAGGATCGGCTGCGCGCTGCGGATGTCGAACTGTCGGGCGTGCGCGTGAGCGACGCGGATGTGATTGGCGAAGCGGGGAAGGCTCTTCCGCTGATCGAATCGGTTGTCGCGCAGGCCATTGCAGCGCTGTGCGCCGAAGCCGTCGGCTCGATGGCGGCCGCGCACGAAGAAACTGTCGAATACCTCAAGGTGCGCAAGCAATTTGGCGTCGCCATCGGGTCGTTCCAGGCATTGCAACATCGCGCGGTTGACATGCTGGTGATGGTTGAGCAGGCCCGCAGCATGGCGCTGTTTGCCACCATGATGAGCGAGGAGCCGGACGTGGAAGAACGCGCGCGCAGCATGGCAGCGGCCAAGGTGCAGATCGGCCGCGCTGGGCGGTTTGTAGGCCAGCAGGGCGTGCAGCTTCACGGCGGCATTGGTATGACCGAGGAATGCAAGGTCGGCCACTATCTCCGTCGCCTGAGTGTGATCGACATTCTGTTCGGCGCCGCTGAACACCACTTGACCCAGCTCGCCAGTGCGGGCGGATTGATCGATGCGGCGGCCTGAGCCCGCGGCTTCTTCATGTGAACGGAACCATTCAGATGAGCAGATTTTCTACCTCGGATTCGTATCAGGAACTGCGCGATGCGTTGCGCGATCTGTCGAAGGAATATCCTGACGAATATTGGCGCCGCATCGACCACGAGCGTGTTTATCCGGAAGCGTTTGTCGACGCGTTGACCCGCGCTGGCTGGATGGCAGCGCTGATTCCCCAGGAATACGGCGGCTCGGGTCTCGGACTGAGCGAAGCTTCCGTCA
Organism: Paraburkholderia sp. BL6665CI2N2; assembly: GCF_004366535.1. Lineage (NCBI taxonomy): Bacteria > Pseudomonadati > Pseudomonadota > Betaproteobacteria > Burkholderiales > Burkholderiaceae > Paraburkholderia > Paraburkholderia sp. BL6665CI2N2. The sequence goes on along the minus strand of NZ_SORC01000001.1, from coordinate 8,241,884 downwards.
TTATGGAAGAGATCAATCGCAATGGCGGCAACTCCGGGTTTTGCCACGGCCAGATGTACAACATGAATACGCTGTTACGCAACGGCTCAGAGGCTCAAAAGAGGGCCTATCTGCCGAAGATCGCCAGCGGCGAACTGCGTCTTCAGTCAATGGCCGTGACGGAGCCGACCACCGGCACGGACACCACCAAACTGAAAACCATGGCGGTGAAGAAAGATGGCCGCTACGTCGTGAATGGTCAGAAAGTGTGGATCTCCCGTGTGCAGCATTCGGACCTGATGATTCTGCTGGCCCGTACCACGCCGCTCGCCGACGTCAAGAAAAAATCCGACGGGCTTTCCTGCTTTCTGGTCGACTTGCATCAGGCGATCGGCAACGGTTTGACAGTGCGTCCGATTCCCAACATGGTCAACCATGAAACCAACGAACTGTTTTTTGACAACCTTGAGATTCCCGAAGAGAACCTGATCGGCGAGGAAGGCAAAGGCTTCAAGTACATCCTCGATGGACTGAACGCCGAGCGTGCATTGATTGCCGCCGAATGTATCGGCGACGGCTACTGGTTCGTCGATCGCGCGCGGACGTACGCCACCGAACGACAGGTGTTTGACCGCCCCATCGGTATGAACCAGGGCGTGCAGTTTCCTATCGCTGAATCGTATATCGACGTGAGAGCGGCGGATCTGATGCGGTACAGGGCGTGTGAACTGTTCGACGCTCACCAGCCATGTGGTGCCGAAGCGAACATGGCTAAACACTTGGCCGCCACGGCCTCGTGGAAGGCCGCTAATGCCTGTTTGCAGACGCACGGCGGCTTTGGCTTTGCATGCGAATACGATGTGGAGCGGAAATTCCGCGAGACCCGCCTTTATCAGGTGGCACCAATCTCGACCAATCTGATTCTGTCTTACGTGGCCGAGCATGTGCTGGACATGCCACGCTCTTTCTAGACAACGCGACCACCGACGGAGACATCCATGGGCTACGAGACCATCCTGTACGACGTGAAGGACCGGATCGCCACGATCACGCTGAACCGTCCCGAACACATGAACAGCTGGAACGACAAGGTGGCCACAGAAGTTTATGAGGCCATGCAGGCGGCAGGAGCCGACCGCGGCGTGCGCGTCATCGTGTTCACCGGAGCGGGCAAGGCGTTCTGCGCCGGCGGCGATATTCATAGCTTTGGCGGCGATCCAGCCGCGCTGATGACCAAGCTGCCGCGTCCTTTCGACATGCGCAAGCGCGCCGACTGGCAGACGCGCTGCTCGTACTACCCGGCGATACCGAAGCCGGTCATCGCCATGCTCAACGGCGCGACGGTGGGCATCGGCCTGATTCACGCGTTGTTCTGCGACATCCGCTTCGCTGCCGAGGACGCCACGATTACCACTGCTTTCGCGCGGCGGGGACTCACCGCCGAATATGGCATGGCCTGGATACTCTCGCACCATGTCGGGCATGCCAGAGCGCTCGATCTGCTCCTGTCGGCGCGCAAGATCAAGGGGCTCGAAGCGGAACGAATGGGGCTTGTCAACCGCGCGTTTCCATCGGGCACGTTGGCCGAAGAGACCTATGCGTATGCGCGCGACCTCGCTGAGAACTGCTCGCCGCGCTCGATGCGCGTGATGAAGGCGCAGCTTTGGGAAGTCCCGTTTCAGACGCCGCATGAAGCCGTCATGTCTGCCGGACTCGACATGCCGATTGCGAATCAGTGCGACGACTACAAGGAAGGCATCGCGAGCTTCCTCGAAAAGCGCAAGCCGAATTTCACCGACGATTGAAATCTTACGGGGCATAGTCATGCTGAAGTACGAAGTCATCAGGAACTGGCCAATTGAAGATGTGACCCAGAGTTACTCTGAGCGCGATGTGATGCTCTACGCGCTCGGTCTCGGCATCGGCGGTGATCCGCTCGACGCGGCGCAATTGCGGTATGTCTACGAGAAGGAGCTGCAGGCGATGCCGACGTGCGCCGCAGCATTCGCCTGGCCGAAATCATGGATGCGTGATCCGCGTGCCGGCGTTGACTATCTGAAGCTGGTGCATGGTGAGCAGGACGTCCGTTTCCTCCGTCCGATGCCGACGGCCGCGACCATCGTCAGCAAGACCCGCGTGAGCCTTGTGTCAGACAAGGGAGCGGGTAAGGGAGCCATCGTCGAACTCAGGCGTGATCTGATCGAGCAGGGTAGTGGCGAACGGCTCGCCGAGGTACGGCAAGTGTCTTTTCTGCGCGGCGACGGTGGCTTTAGCGCGGAAACCGGCATCACCGACCCGCCTCCGGAGGCGCTGCCATCGGTTCCCGAGCGCGCCCCAGACAGTGAATTCGAGTTTGCGACTTCGCCCCAGACTGCGCTGATCTACCGACTTTCGGGCGATTCGAATCCGCTGCATGCCGACCCGGAGGTAGCCACGAAAGCCGGCTTCAAGCAGCCAATTCTGCACGGACTTGCGACGTACGGGATTGCAGGCTATGCCGCGATCCGAACCTGCGCCGGCAACGACGCGTCCCGCCTGAAGCGCCTTGCGCTTCGCCTTACGTCGCCGGTTTATCCCGGCGAAACCATCCGTTTTCAATTGTGGCGTGAGAGTGACGCACGTTTCCATTTGCGGGCTCGAGTGGATGCACGCGACGTGGTGGTGCTGAATAACGGCATCGTGGAGATTGGCTGAACACCGGACCGGGATTGTTGTCCTGGCAAGTGTGGTCAAAGGAGTGTGTTTATGGATTTGCGAGAAAGTCTGGAAGACAAGACCTTTCGCGCATCGGTTCGGGAATTTGTGGCGGCCCGGTTGCCGTCGGATATCCGCGAGCGAGTGCTCAATTTCCGTCATGTGCCGCGCGAAGATTACGTTCGCTGGCAGCGCATCCTCGCAGCGAACGGCTGGGGCGCGGCTGCGTGGCCGGTCGAATACGGCGGCGCGGGGTGGAACGCTACACAACGCAATATCTTCGACGAAGAGTGCTTTACCGCCGGTGCGCCTCGGCAGATGCCGTTCGGCCTGTCAATGGTCGGACCGGTATTGCAGAAGTTCGGGACGGCGGCGCAGCGAGCTTACTTTCTTCCTCGCATCGTGACGATGGAGGACTGGTGGTGTCAAGGCTATTCCGAGCCTGGCGCCGGCTCAGATCTGGCTTCACTCAAAACGCGCGCTGAATGTGCTCCGCGCGATGGCGAACCGTTCTATATCGTCAACGGACAGAAGACATGGACTTCGTTTGCCCAGTGGGCCAACTGGATTTTCTGTCTGGTGCGCACGCAGAGCGGCGACCGTCCGCAGGAGGGCATTTCCTTCCTGCTGATCGATATGAAAACGCCCGGCATCACCGTCCGGCCGATCAAGACACTCGATGGCGGACATGATGTCAACGAAGTTTTCTTTGAGAACGTTGAGGTGCCGATCCGAAATCTGGTCGGCGAGGAAAATCATGGCTGGTCGATCGCAAAGTATCTGCTCGGCCATGAACGCACCAATATTGCCGGGCTTGGCAACTGCAAACGCTTTATGCGTCGATTGAAGGAGATTGCACGGACGGAACGGAAACACGGCAAGCCACTGATCGACGATGTCCGCTTTCGCGACAGGATCGCGAAGGTCGAGATCGACCTGATCGCGCACGAGTGGTCGCTGCTGCGTGTGGCCTCCGCTGAATCGGCGGGACGGACGATTGGGCCCGAAGCGTCCGTGCTGAAAATTCGTGGCTCGGAAATCCAGCAGGAATTGACCGAACTCATTATGGAATGCGCCGGTCCTTATGCGGTGCCATTCGTCGCCGACGCACTGGACGGGGAGTGGAGCGGCGAAACTGCGAACGGTGAACTGCTGAACGCGCTCGCCGCGCACTATCTCGACTGGCGCAAGATCTCGATCTATGGCGGTTCGACCGAGGTGCAGAAAAACATTATCGCCAAATTGGCGCTCGGCATCTGAGGAGACGTCATGGACTTTACGCTCGTCGAAGAGCAACAGATGCTGGCCAACGTGGTCGGCCGTTTCGTCGACAACGAATATGCTTTCGAAGCGCGGCGGCGACTGGCGACGACAACCCAGGGCTGGTCGTCCACGCACTGGTCCACGCTCGCTGACATGGGGCTGCTGGCGTTGAACGTGCCAGAGGAACACGGTGGTCTTGGCGCTTCGCCGGTGGAAACCATGATCGTCATGGAGGCATTTGGCCGGGGGCTTGTGCTCGAGCCATTTCTTTCGTCGGCGGTGCTGGGCGCAAGACTGATCGGCGTTGCAGGCCACGAGGCCCGCAAGGCGTCGTGGCTCACCGGTCTCGCCGGCGGCAACCTGAAGACCGCGCTCGCGACGCTTGAGCCGGGCGCGCGCTTTGACCTGTGGAATGTGACCACGACCGCGAAAGCGTCTGATGCAGGCTATGTGCTCAATGGTCGGAAGGGTGTGGTCCTGCATGGTGACAGCGCAGACCTGCTGTTTGTCTCCGCACGAACGTCGGGCGAGCCGACGGACACGGCGGGTATCACGCTCTTCGCTGTAGACGCAAAAACACCTGGCGTCACGGTGAAAGGATTTCCGGCGCTCGATGGCCAGCGCGTCGCGGAGATTACGCTAGATGAGGTGCACGTCAATGCGGACGCTGTGCTCGGTACGGTAGACGAAGGGTTCGCGCTGTTGGAGTGGGTAGTCGATCACGGCATCTTTGCACTTTGCGCGGAGGCGGTGGGGACGATGGAAAAGCTGGCCAATCTGACCTACGACTATTTGCGCACACGCAAGCAGTTCGGCGCGCCGATAGGCAAGTTTCAGGCTTTGCAACATCGCGCCGCCGATATCCTCGCCGCTGTCGAACAGGCCCGTTCAATGGTTTACTTCGCCGCCGCAAAACTTGCGGACGACGATAGGCGCGAAAGCCATCGCGCGGTCTGTGCTGCCAAGGCGATGATCGGGCGTAGCGGCCGCTTCGTTGGACAACAGGCTGTGCAATTGCATGGTGGTATGGGAATGACCGACGAACTGTCAGTGGGATGGTACGTGAAACGCCTGACCTGCATCGATATGACCTGGGGCAACACCGAACATCACGTTGAGTTGTACGGGGCCTACCTGTAGGCATCAATCATCTAATAGCCAGTGCGATAACCGCTATGTCGGTGCGCTTGGCCACGTCGCGAAAAGGAGACACCGAATGTCAGCAACCGGTCACGCAGCGCCGCCCGAGTCGGCGCCGATTCCCGCACACGTGCCGCCGGAGTTGGTTGTGGATATGGATATCTACAACCCGCCCGGCGCCGACGCCGACTACCATCTCGCGCTGAAGAGGCTGCACGACGACGGCGTTCCCGACATCTTCTGGACACCGAGAAACGGCGGTCACTGGATTGCGACGCGCGGAGACGACATCTACCAGATATTCAAAGACTACGAGAATTTTTCGTCGAAGCAGCTGACGGTGCCGCTGGTCGAACATGCGCCGCTGCCGCCGATCTTCTTTGATCCGCCGCTGCATACGGCATATCGTGCGCTGATTGCCCCGGCTTTTATGCCCCAGGCGATCAGCACACTCGAAGAGAAGGCCCGCGAGATGACGATCGAGTTGATTGAGGGCTTTTACGGAAAGGGCGAGGTGGAGTTTGTGTCGGGCTTCGCACAGCACTTGCCGATCGGTATTTTCATGAATATGGTCGCGTTGCCCGCGGAAGATCGCGACTTCCTTCTTGGCCTCGCCGACAAGATGGTTCGGCCTGACTCCGCGGAGCAAAAGCTGGCCGCGCTCGGTGCGATTTTCGAATATCTCGGCGTCAAAATTGCGGAGCGGCGTGCCAACCCGGGCGACGACCTTATCAGCCGGATCGTTCAATCCAGGATCGACGGGCGTGCGTTGACGGATCAGGAACTGAAGGGGCTGTGCGGACTCGTGCTGATCGGCGGGTTAGACACGGTCGCATCGGCGATGGGTTTTATCGCGAATTTTCTGGCGAAGAGCCCGTCGCATCGCAAGGAGTTGATCGAGCACCCGGAGCTCACGCAAAAGGCGGTCGACGAGCTACTGCGGCGCTTTCCAGTGGTCAATCAGGGACGCCGCATCACGCACGACTTTGAATACAAGGGCGTGCAGATGAAGGAAGGTGACATGATCATCATCCCGACCACGCTGCACGGGCTGGACGATCGTAAGTTCAATGATCCGCTTACGGTGGACTTTTCTCGCCCGACGCCTATTCACTCCACTTTCGGGAATGGCGCGCATCGCTGTCCAGGGTCATTTCTCGCGCGCGTGGAACTCAAGGTGTTCCTGCAGGAATGGCTCAAGCGAATCCCTGACTTCCGGGTCAAGCCCGGCGAAAAGGCGGGCGTGCATGGCGGCGTCAACGGCACGCTCTATCATTTGCCGCTGGAGTGGGATGTGCGTTAAGAAGAAAACGGGGCACTTCGGTGCCCTGTGTGCGGCTGGATTAGAGTCAGTGCCCGTCTCTCTGCCCAATCGCAACCTTGATGCTCTTGACGCAACGTACTGATTTGCCGTATGCCGTCGCGTTGTTCATAGGTCTCTCACCACCGTTGATGTCAGGGTCCGCCGCGAACTGCTGGACGCTCTCATGAGCTTGAGAATGCCAAATTTGTTCGCCGCCTTCGGCGGTTTTCCGGAGACGAGTGCAAATAGGCGTTACCTTGACGCCGGCCGCCTGCACCAGGCGCGTTTGCTTCTCGCGCCTGGCCGCTTGCCGCTGGTCAGCCGCGCGAGGTCTGTTTAGTATTAGCGCCGCCCGTCGCGGCGAGATTCTCGGTGCGCACGGCGGGCACGACCAGCTTGGACACGTCGGCCTTAACTGGCATCCCCGCCGCTTTGCTCGCCGAATCGGAGATGCCACGGAGCAGGAAATGCGACAGTGCGGGGATCAGGATCAGCGCGCCGATCATGTTCCATAAGAACATGAACGTCAGCAAAATGCCCATGTCGGCTTGGAACTTGATTGGTGAAAACGCCCATGTAACAACACCCGCCGCCAGTGTTACCCCAACCAGTGCAACTACCTTGCCGGTGAATTGCACGGCCCGGCGGTACGCTTCTGCCAACGGCAGTCCTGCTCGCTGGTAAGACAACTGGACGCTCAACAGATAGAGTGCGTAGTCGACACCGATGCCGACGCCCAGCGCGATCACCGGCAATGTCGAGACTTTCACGCCAATGCCGAGCATTACCATCAACGCTTCGCAGAGAATCGAAGTGACCGCGAGAGGTACGACAGCGACAATCACCGCGCGCCAGCTGCGGAAGGTGATAAAGCACAAAAGGATGACGGCACCGTACACCATGAGCAGCATTAACCGGTTGGCCTTCGCGACGACTACGTTCGTCACCGCATCGATGCCGGCCGAGCCTGCTACCATCAGAAACTGATGGTCCTTGTCATTGTGCGTTTTCGCAAAGTCTTCGGCAGCCGCCATGACGCGCGACAAAGTCGCCGCCTTGTGATCAGTCAGGTACACAATGATCGGCGCGGTCGTGCACGTCGCATTCAACAAGTCCGGATGGTCCAGCACAATCTGCGAAGCGGTCTTGTTCTGGATCGACGGCACGCGGTCGATCGTGTACCACTTCGGGTAGCCTTCGTAGAAGCCTGAGGTGACCCAGCGGGAAAGCGCGCCGATTGAGGTCGTTGTCTGGACGCCGGGCACTGTACGCAGCATGGTCTCGAGTCGATCGGCCTCGACAGCAAGCGGATAGTTGTTGCCGTCACAACTCGTCTGCGAGGACTTGCCGATCACCACGAACAGGTCACTCGAAAGCCCGTAATGCGCATTGATATAAGCGTTGTCGATGTTATAGCGGGAGTCCGGCCGGAGTTCCGGTGCGCCCGCATCGAGGTCGCCGATCTGCAACTTCTGACTGACGCTCCAGCCGCCCACGGCGAGAAGCGCTGCGCAGGCAATTGCAGCAGTAGCCCATCGGCGTTCAGTGAAACGGTCAAGCACGTTCCACACTGAACCCACCGCATTATGTCCGGCGTTTTCTTCTCGCTCGGTCCTGACGCTACGTCGGGCGGCCGACGGGCTGACGCCGATGTACGACAGCAGAACCGGAAGCAGCAGTAAGTTAGTGAACACCAGCACGCCAACGCCGACGCTGGCGGTGAACGCGAGATCCTTGATGACGGGGATGTCGATCACCATCAGCACGGCAAACCCGACTACGTCCGCGAGCAGGGCGGTGAGGCCGGCGAGGAACAACCGCCGGAACGTGTAGCGTGCGGCGACATACTTGTGCGTGCCGCGGCCGACGTCCTGCGTGATACCGTTCATCTTCTGGGCGCCGTGAGACACACCGATCGCGAAGACCAGAAACGGCACCAGAATCGAGTACGGATCAAGCACGAATCCCAGCGTCTTGATGATGCCGAGCTGCCAGATCACGGCAATCAGCGAGCAACTCACGACCAGTAAGGTGCTGCGAATGCAGCGCGTATAGAGAAAGATCACGACGAGGGCGATCAGCGCCGCCATGCCGAAGTACATCGTGATGAGGTTGAGCCCCGAGATCAGATCACCGATCAGCTTGGCAAATCCAACGACGTGTACGCGCACTTCGCCATGCGACTCGCGCTGCAAAACGTCTTCGATCTGGCGAGTAAGCCTGGCGTAATCGAGAGGCTTGCCAGTATCAGGATAAGTGTCGAGCAGGGGTATCTGGATCATGCTCGACTTCAGATCGTTCGCGACAAGGCTGCCAACGATGTTGGCACGCGCGACATTGGTGCGGAGCCGGTCGATCTGCGCCGGTGAGCCGTCGTAGCTTTCGGGCATGACAGGGCCGCCCGCAAAACCGTTTTCAGTCACCGTGTTCCACCGTACGATCGGCATCCACAACGACTTGACGCCGGGACGGTCCACGCCTGGGATCAGGAACAACGCATCGTTGATCCGTTTGAGCGCGTTCAGATACGTAGGATCGTACACGTTGCCATTTTTTGCTTCGACGACGACCCGGATCGAGTTCCCGAGACCCTTGAGATCCGCCTTGTTCGTCAGATAGTTGTGGATATACGGGTGCGACAGCGGGATCATCTTCTCGAAGCTGGCGTTGACTTCGAGACGCGATGCCTGAACACCCAGAATCGCCGTCACTAGTGCGCAGATCAACATAAGCCATGGACGGCGGTTGAATATGAGTCGTTCCAGCATGTTTCCGGATCGCCGATCGAACGTGGTGGGATCAGTCACCACCGGCATTTTGTCGAATTGGGCGTTGCTACCTGCCGCCATGTCTGGCTCCTGGAATGCGATGGATAAACACTGTCACTTTGCGTTGCCCGCGACGGGAAGCTCGATGCGGGAAAGTCCTGCCGCGCCGGTGACGATGGCCTCGCTGCCACGCGTCATCAGGCCGAAAACCGCGCCGGGCACGGGCGTGGCGACGCGGCTGAAGGTCTTGCCGTGATCGCTACTAACCAGCAGTTCGCCTGCCTGTGTGCCGAGCAGCAGCCGGCCATCGGCAAGTTGCCCGCTCGCCAGCACGCTCGCGCCTGTCGGTAAGGAAATCTTCTGCCACGTCTGGCCGTTGTCGACTGTGCGGAACGCGTTACCCAGCAGACCGTAGGCAATCAGCGTCGAGCCGCTCGAGGTCATACCAAAGAAGCTGCTTTTCGACGGCGTCTTGAGTCCGACAAAGCGCTGCGCGCCCTCGTCGAGTTTGAGGAGAAGGCCTTGCTCGCCAGCAATGTACAGCGTCGACCCGATGCGCCGAATGGTGTGAAGGTTCAGCGCATTCGGGTTGTCAACGCGATCGAACCATGGCTCCCAGGTTTTACCGCCGTCCTTCGTATGAAAAATAATATTGAAGGAGCCGACCACCCAGCCGGAACGGTCGTTGTCGAACCATACGTCGAGGAATGGTCGGCCTCCCATGTCAGCCAGAAAGCGTGCGGCTTCGTCCTGTGCTGTCTTTAGATCCGGTGAAGTGCCCGCCTGGTGAGAGTAGAAGCTCTGCATCAGCTTTGCCGCCTGAATGCCGTCGAGCTGTTTGTGCCACGTGGCTCCGCCGTCCGCGCTGTGCAGCACCTGGCCATCGTGTCCCACTGCCCAACCTTGCTGCGGCGTTGCAAACATGACTGAGACCAAATCCGAACTCACTGGGCTTGGCGCCTGCCGCCAGTGTGCGGCGTCGTCGTCAGACAGAAGAATCACGCCGCGCGGTCCGACGGCAACAAGCCGCTTGCCTGCGAGCGCGACCGACATCATGGGTTCGTGGGTAGCGTTTGGCGCTGCTGCGGCAGGGGTGTCGATCGGGTCGTGAAAGGCTGCGTTGGCATCGCCGGTTACGATACACGCCGCGGCCACTAGCGCGAGCGTGACCGCCGGGACAACCGGGACAAACGCGCGAGCTGTTCTAGGGCTCATTTAATCTCCTTGCGCCGTCACGGCAAAACAAGGTGCCACGACGGTCTGTCTCATCTCATTTGTTCTGGCGGCGCGCGGTGATGGCGGGCCAATCGTCGCGCGCCGTCCATTGTGCTGCCTTAACGGACACCAGTCGACTGCATACGATCCGGCGTGAAGAAATCCCTGGGGAAGCTCACGTTGAAGAAGATGCCTGGCGACTCCGCGGGATGGCTGCCGAAGATATAGATGCCACTGCCGAAGTCATAGAACCAGTTGCCCAGCGAGTATGGCACTTTGTAATCGTAGGCGGGGACCGTGGTTTCGAATCCGCCGCGGTAGAGCTTTCCGGATTGGTCGTACGCATCCATCGCACCGCCGCCGCCATCTTCGTCCATGTACATAACCTTCTTGCTGTACACGTGACGGACATTGGCCTTTAGCGTCAATTCCACGACCCATACCCGGTGCAATTCCCAACGCGTCGTATCGGGATTGACGAACTTTGGCGTGAGAATCTTGCTGGCCGGTGTTTCGTACTGCTGCTTGTAGTCGTTGTACGGAATGTACATCTCCTTCTTGCCAACAAGCTTCATATTCCAACGGTCCAGCTTGCCGTAGAACAACTGGATGTCATCCATGGTGATGGCGCCGGAGTAACCCGGGTTCGGCGTGTCATAGGCGAGATCGGGCGCGACACGCACACGACGCTGGCCAGGGCTGTACATCCACGACTGCTGGTCATGGTCCGCGGTATCCATGAAGTACCAGAAGAGTGTCGTTTCGCCGATCAGTCGTGCGGGAGCGGCATAGTCGTTGAACACCTGGTACCAGATTGCTTCGCCGCCTTTCTTCTTAAAATCATCTTCGTTCTTGATGTCGAAGTAAGGGTAGCTCAATGAGCTTTTAAATTGAGCCGCAAGCGTCGAGTTCCCGGCGGTATCGACCAGGTAAGTCTTAACCGTATTCCTCTGAAAGGTGCCTACATAGCGCAGTTCCCAGTCCCAGATTGCTTCCTGGCCGGTCTTTGGCACAGGGAACGGTTTGCCGCCGAATGCTCCGGTCAGGAACAGGCCGTTTTTCTCCAGCTTCGCGCTCGACGCGTTCTTCTCCGAATTTGCCAGATACCAGTCCGGATAAGACGCGCTGCGATGCGTCGGGTAAATGTCCATCCGATAGGTTGGATAGCGTTTGAAAAGCTCCTGCGCGCTAGCGCTCAGTTTGTCCGCGTACTGCTGATAATTTTGCGCCGTGATTTGCAGTACCGGCTTCTCATCGGGGTAGGGATCGGCCCACTTGCCGCTGTTCGCCTTGAAGCCCGCCGGCATCGTCGTGATGCCACCGGTATAGGCGGGGATGGTGCCGTCCTTGTTACCCGCAATCTCGGCGCCGAATGGCGTAGTACCTGATTCTGCCGCGAGTGCTGTAACGCCAGCGAAGGGAACCGCGCAAAGCGGTACGGCGACCACGAGCGCCTTGACGAGTGTTGATATACGTTTCACAACTGTCTCCATCTGTTTTAGAACGTAGTCTGGTAGGTAATCCCAAGCCACGATTTATCGCTATACGGTGCGCCGACGGCCGTCGCCGCACCGCCGCTCGAGAATCCCTTCTTGTTCGTGTAGTACGTGTACGTGATATCTATCTCATGCTTGTTGTGGATATTGAAGTTCAATCCAATCAGGAACGTATTGAAGCCCTGCGATTCCCCGGCATTGTTGATTACCGGTGAGTAGCCCTTCAGGTTCAAGTTGATGAAGAGGGGCATGGTGAGGTCGACACCTGGAAACACCTGGTACCACTGCGGGCTCGCACCGATACCCATACCCATCCAGAACCGCGACGCGCAGTTGTTGTACGGATTGTTGCCACTGCCCGAGCATTGTCCTGACGTATCGTAGCCAGACAATGCGAGATTGCCCGGATTCTTCTGTACAGACATCAACCGATTGAACGCGAACTCACCCTGTACAAACATGTTGTCCCAGAAGGGCGTCTTGCCGACAGATTGCGTCAGATTGAACAGCCCGTGCAACGTGCGACCAGTCGGGGCGTTGTTGATCGTTGTCGTACTGGTGGGGCTCAGCGGCATATTCCAGCGATAGGAAATTTCAGCTGCATACGCGGCATTGCCAACAGGACCGTTGATCCCGGCGCCGACCAGGTTGACATCATTACCGTATTGCGCCTGGATACCGGGCAGCGTGACCGGACCTAAGTTCACGCCACGGCCGGGCGCGACCAGCGCGGCCCACGGGAATTTCATGGCGAAATGCCGGAAGGCAACTTCCGCTGTGCTGCCGATCGCATCGATACGCCACTTTCCATCTACGCCTATGTCGCCCTGCTGGCCCTTGATCGGGGCAACCCGGTTCAGCGGCACGGGCCCAAGTCCAGGGATCGCTGTATAAGCGGCCACCGGCGGTCCGTACAAGATAGCGTCCGCGCCACCGAAATAGGTGCCGCCTTCGGGAATGCGGTCGTAGTCCCATTCGAAAGTGTACTGAGCCGCCAAGGTAATGGTGTCGGTCAGCTTGGTCGACACGACCGTTTGAGTGGTTGGCAAAACCACCTCTTTCAGCGACGCGCTCGGGCTGATCGTTGCCTTATATAGATCGATTGGTTGCTGGGCGAATGCAATTGAGTTTGTGCCACCGATCGTCGCGAAAGCGGCCTGGCCCCAGGTGATGGCGGTACGGCCCAGCTTGACGTCGACCGGGTGGTCGCCGAGATTGAACGAGCCAAAGACAAATGCGTCGCGCAACTCGCCGCTGGGACCCCCGTAGTATTTCTCGACATAACTTGAGTAGGTATTACCCGGGTAGTTCGGCAGATTGTTAGGCGAAGGCAAGGACGTGTTGTTATTAACGTGGCTCCTGTAGCTTGGGTCGTACCACGCGGCCGCACTCACGCGGAAACCCCAGTTGTCCTTGTACTTGAAGTCGAACTCGCTGTATAGGTTCAGTCGAGCTTGAATCGTGCCGAATTTTGATGTCGAGAGGTCGCTTTCGTCGTAGGTCGGGCTATTCGTGTAGAAGCCGTCGCGGCCTTGCAGACGCATGCCGTAATCGCCGCGCACGGTGTTGTCCCAGTGCATATCGATGTCCGGGTTCGGCGTAGTGATCTCGAAAGCCAATCCGCTTGTGCTATATAGCCCGCACACAGCCGCCAGGCAGGTGGTCCACACGGCAACGCTGATTTTCGTGGGCCGCGGCCGATAGTGTTTCATGTTGTCTCCTCTACGTTGAATTTTCGGCCTACTACTCAGATGTCCGATTAAGCCTGCGGAACTTCGTCCGCTCTTTTTCAACTTTCGATGGAGTGAGGTCCACCGTTGACCGCTGCCTTTAGCTAACTGCGCCGTCTCTGTTTTCCGGATGCCTATCGACTGTCCTGAATCGAAATATGTGAATACTGTTCGTAAATATAAACACGCATTTTTGGGTTGTCAACGTCGTTCATGACGGTAGTTTCACTACTGCGGGCCACGCCGGCCATCAGATCAGCAGGTGACCGCCGTCCACGGTGACGAACGCGCCAGTCATGTAATCAGCCAGACCCGTGCTAAGGAAGTAGACAACCTTTGCGATGTCGTCGGGTTCGGCGTAACGGCCAAGGGTGGATCGAACGGGAATGTCGGCAATGGCTTCGGGAGCTATGCCCAGCACGGCCATGATCCCCGGCGCTGCTTCGTTTGCGCCCGGAGTGGCAACGCCACCCGGCGCGACCGCATTCACCGTTATGCCGTATTTGCCGAGTTCCTTTGCGAGTGACTTCGTCATCATCGCGACGCCGCCTTTCGCCGAATCGTAGGGAACCAGGCCGCCGACCGGCAACACCGCATCGACCGAAGAAATATTAATGATCTTGCCGCCACGTCCGGCGGCGATCATCTGGCGAGCCGCTGCTTGCGCCTGAAAGAACACGCTCTTGAGGTCAATATCGAGCACGGAATTCCACAGCTGTTCATCGATCTCCATGACGGGGCGCGGGGCGACCAGCGCGGCGTTGTTCACGAGGATGTCGAGTGTGCCGAACTGATTTAGTGCGATGTCGACCGCCATCTGAGTGTCTGCAACGCGGGCGACGTCGGCTTTGACAGCCAACGCCCGCGCGCCCGTATCTCGGATCGACTGCGCGGTCTTTTCTGCAAGGTTGCCGTTGATATCGCAGATGACGACGGCAGCGCCGGCTTCGGCGAGACGTCTTGCAACCGCCTCGCCGATGCCCTGTGCGGCGCCGGTAATGAGGGCGGTTTTGCCCTCAAGGTTGAGGAGGGAAGTCAACGTCTTTGTATTCATATACGCGCTCTCTGAAATGCGGATGGCGCGTTCCGCTGCGTGGCTTCGCAAGCGGCTTTCGCGCGAAGGAATGGCTAGACCACTGACATCGGGAAGCAGAGGATCTCCGACACACCGCCGTCGACCATTAGCATTTGGCCGTTCATATAAGAACTGGCTTCGGACGCGAGGAATACGGCCGCGCCGCCAAGTTCTTCTGGGCGTCCCCACCGTCCGACGGAGATGTGCGAACGGACGATTTCTTTCATTTGAGGATTCGACGTGATGGGCTCGGCCATATCGGTCACGAAGTAGCCTGGGCAGATGCCGTTGCAGCGAATGCCGTGGCGACCCAGTTCGGCGCCGAGCGACTTGGTGAGGCCGGCCACTGCGTGCTTGCTTGCCACGTAGGCCTGCAGTTTTTCCCGTCCAAGGACCGAAACGTACGAACCGACATTGATGATGCGCCCGTGGCCGTACGCGATCATCGGCGGAGATACCTGCTGCGCGAGGAGATAGGCCGCCGTGACATTGGTGTCCATCGTGCGCTGCCACATGGCCGGCGTTGACTGCAGAAAATCGGACCACTCGCAGATGCCGGCGTTGTTCAGCAGTATGTCTATCCTTCCGTGACGCGCGAGGACGTTCTGTACGGCAGCCGCGATGCCGGCCTGGTCGGTGAGATCGAACGGCTCGAGGTCGACTTGTTCGCTACCGACCCCAGCGGTGCCGCGAATGGACCCGGCGGCAGTTTCCAGACTGTCGCGCGAGCGGGCGGCAAGCACGACGGTCGCGCCCGCGGACGCGAGTGCGCTCGCCATCGCGAATCCCAGACCACGCGACGCGCCGGTGACGAGTGCAACCTGACCATCGAGAGAGAATATTTTCATTGGCACGTCTTCCCCGGGAACGAGCGCCGATCCGATGGCTGGATTTGCGTAGACATCGATCAACGGCAAATTGGAACATACGAACGATGTTCTACATTATGAACAACTTGGGGCGGTTCACGAAATGGGGTATACGCGGGGGCAACCGGCTCGGACGCGCACGAGACAAGCATGGAGATCCGGTCGCATCCGACCGGCAAGCGCTAGGCGTGCTGAATCACGATTTTGCCGAAGTGGCGCTGGCTCTCCAGGTGACGTAGAGCGTCGGGCACATCGGCAAAGGCAAACGTTGAATCGATCACGGGTTTTAACCGATGGAAATCGATTGCGCGGTTCATGGTCTCGAAATCCTGGCGAGACCCTACATGAATCGGGGCGATAGCAAGGCCGCGCATGAAGAAACCGTCACCGGGCGAGGGGGCGCCGGTAAGCATTCCCACCACACTGATGCGACCTCCCTTCCGTGCGGCGGCGACCGATTCGGCGAAGGTCGCAGCGCCTCCAACCTCGACGACGAGGTCGGCGCCATTGCCGTCTGTCTGTTCCAGCACGGCATCCGCCCAGCGCGGCGTGCTGCGGTAATTGATGGTCGCATCGGCGCCCAGTTCCGCGAGCCGTGCGAGCTTCGCGTCGCTCGACGAGGTGGCGATGACTCGTGCGCCGAAAAGCTTGGCGAATTGCAGCGCAAAGAGCGAGACGCCGCCGGTTCCCTGGACGACCACGGTTTGCCCCGGCAGCAGCGGCCCATGCTCGCACAGCGCGTTCCAGGCAGTTAGGGCCGCGCATGGCAGCGTTGCCGCTTCTTCGTCCGAGAGGTGCTTCGGTATTGCAACGAGTTCTTCTTCGCCAAGCAGCACCGTGTCGCGCAGCATGCCTTCGACGATTGCGCCGCGTCCCAGCGTGTCCGAATGGTGCGGCAGCGTACCGCCAACCCAATTCTCGTAGAAGGTCGCCGCAACCCGATCTCCGGGCTTCACGCGGCGCACGCCCGAGCCGACGGCGACGACCGTGCCCGCACCGTCAGAGACGGGAATGTAGTTCGGCCGCAGCCAGTCTCCGAGCGCACCACGCATAAAGAGCAGTTCGCGAAAATTGAGCGAACTGGCATTCACCTTCATCAGCACCTGATGTGGCCCCGGTGGCGGCAGGTCCGGTTCCTCGCAGAATTCCAGCCCCGTAATGCCTTCAATCCGAGCGCAGCGATAAAGCTTCATGGTTGCCTCCATAGCTGTCCATCACGGCTTGGGATTGCCTCGATGGACCTTCGTTGTCGTTGACAGTAGCGAAAGATGTGGTTCAGAATGTAGAACATTGTTCATAAAAGCGTCTGGAGCGTCAATTGAAAATACTTGTCGCGGTGAAGCGGGTGATCGATTACAACGTGAAGCCCCGTGTCAAAACCGACGGATCTGGCGTGGATCTGGCCAACGTCAAAATGGCCATGAATCCGTTCGATGAAATCGCGGTGGAAGAGGCTGTGCGGCTAAAGGAAACTGGGGCCGCAACCGAGGTGGTGGTGATTTCCGCCGGCACCTCGCAGTCGCAAGACGTCTTGCGCACAGCGCTGGCGATGGGCGCCGATCGGGCAATCCTGGTAGAGACGGCGACGGATCTGCAGCCGCTCGCCGTCGCGAAGCTGATGGCGGGAATCGTCGAACGCGAAGCGCCGCAACTGGTGCTGCTCGGCAAGCAGGCGATCGACAACGACGCCGGCCAAACCGGTCAGAAACTCGCCGGATTGCTTGGCTGGCCGCAAGCCACATTCGCCTTTAAAACGGAAGTCGCGGACGGCGTGCTGACCGTGACACGCGAAATCGACGGTGGGCTCGAGCGAGTCGCTCTCGATCTGCCCGCAGTCGTCACCACGGATTTGCGCCTGAACAGTCCCCGCTATGTGACGTTGCCCAACATCATGAAAGCGAAGAAGAAGCCGCTCGACACGCTGACGCCGGAAGCACTCGGCGTGGACGTGACGCCGCGTCTGACGGTACTCGAAGTGACTGAACCGCCGCCGCGCAAGAGCGGAATCATGGTGCCCGACGTCGAGACGTTGATCCAAAAACTTCGCAATGAAGCCAAGGTGATTTGACCATGTCCATTCTTGTTATTGCAGAACACAACAACGCGGCGCTGCACCGCGCGACGCTCAATGCGGTCGCTGCCGCGACGCAGATCGGCGGCGATGTTCATCTGCTGATTGCCGGCCACGAAGCGTCGGGCGCCGCGGCCGATGCTACGAAAGTAGGCGGCGTGACCAAAGTTTTGTACGTGGACGCCGAAGCCTACGCGCACGCGTTGCCGGAAAACCTTGCGGCGCTGGTGGTGTCGCTCGCGCAGCCGTATAGCCACGTGATCGCCGCATCGACGGCTGTCGGCAAGAATTTCATGCCGCGAGTCGCCGCGCTGCTTGATTGCGCTCAGATCTCTGAAGTCGTTGCCATCAAGGCAGCGGATACATTTGTGCGTCCAATTTACGCCGGCAACGCGCTTGCCACAGTCAGGTCTGTCGACCCGGTCAAAGTGTTGACCGTCCGCACGACGGCCTTCGACGCCGCTTCGTTGGAGGGCAGTGCGCCGCTCGAATCCGTGCCGGCGGCAGCGCCCTATGAACGCGCGCGTTTTGTCGACCAGGAACTGACTAAATCAAGCAGGCCCGAACTGGCGGCAGCCAATATCGTCGTGTCCGGCGGGCGCGGCATGCAGAACGGCGATAACTTCAAGCTCCTCGACGCGCTCGCCGACAAACTCGGCGCGGCAGTCGGCGCTTCGCGCGCCGCTGTGGACGCGGGATTCGTGCCGAACGATTACCAGGTCGGGCAAACCGGAAAAATCGTCGCGCCTCAGCTCTACATTGCTGTGGGCATCTCCGGTGCGATCCAGCATCTGGCGGGCATGAAGGATTCAAAGGTCATCGTTGCAATTAACAAGGATAACGAGGCGCCGATTTTCCAGGTCGCCGACTACGGCCTCGCGGCCGATCTTTTCGATGCCGTGCCCGCGCTCACGGAGGCGCTGGACTGACGTTGGACCGGATTGACAATGTTCTTCCCGTCAGCCTAGTATTTTGAACGACGTTCATATATACCCACCGCTGCGCGCCGAAGCCTCAATCGGCCGGTGCGCCAGAAACGAAGAATCCAGGATCGGCATGCAAGCCGGCGACACCATGAAGGAGATATCGATGGGTGACACGAGTACCAGTTCGGTTGAGCATGCTGTCCGCCTCGATTTTGTGCCCAAGGAAAGCTATCTCTCGAAGCAGTTCCTCGACGAGGAGACGCGAAATTTGTGGCCGCGCGTGTGGCAGGTGGCCTGTCGGCTTGAAGAGATTCCGGGCGTCGGCGATTACGTCACGTTTGACGTAATCGGTGAGTCGATCATCGTGGTGCGCACTGCTGCCGACCAGATCAAGGCCTATTACAACGTCTGTCAGCATCGCGGCCGGCGTCTGACGAACGGCTGCGGCAAGGCGGCGAAGTTTCATTGCAACTATCACGGGTGGCAATGGAACCTTGACGGAAGCGTCGCACGCGTGCTCGATCGCAGCGATTGGGAGGGCTGCCCCGACATGGCCGACGACGATCTGCGCTTGCAGGAAGTCCAGGTGGATACATGGGGGGGATTCGTGTTCATCAACATGGATACCAACGCCGAGCCGCTTGCAAAATTCCTTGAGCCGGTTCCGGAAATCACGAACTGCTTCGAGTTCGAAAAAATGCGTTACCGCTGGTACAAGTCGAGCCGGTTGCCGTGCAACTGGAAGGTCGCGCTAGAGGCGTTCAACGAGGGCTATCACGTCTCGGCAACGCACCCGCAACTGCTCGACGTCGCCGGCGATGATGTCACCCGCAGTTTCGCCTATGGGCGCCACGGCATGTTCGGCTATGCGACAGCGACGCGCTTCATTGGCGCCCCGTCCTCGCGTACCGGCAAACCGATGCCGGAAGACGTGCGGCAAGGGCTGGTCAATTTCTTCAAGGTGATGGAAGACACTCTGAAGGCCATCAATTCCGCGCGTGACTACGAAGCGTCCAAACGTCTGCTGACCGAAATGGCGCCCAGCGGCAACCAGTTTGAAGTTCTGGCGAAAGCCATGGAATTTCAGCGCGAGGCCGCCGTCGCCGAGGGTGCGGGTTGGCCCGACATCTCTTTCGAGCAGATGGGGCGAGCGGGCGCCGACTGGCACGTGTTCCCAAATCTTATTTTCCTGCCTTACCCGGACGGTGCGCTGTTCTATCGTGCGCGTCCCGACGGCGACAATCCCGATTCCTGCATTTACGACATCTGGTCGCTGGTTCGATACGCGCCGGGCGCTGAGCCGCCTCTCAAGCGAGAGTTTTACTACGGGGTTGACGACTGGAAGCAGAACGCGCTGGAGAATTTCGGTCTGATCCTATGGCAGGACTTCCAGAACATGACGAACGTGCAGCAAGGGATGAAATCGCGTGGCTTCAAAGGATCGCGCACGAATCCGCTGCAGGAGACCTCGGTGTCCAATTTCCACCGCGCGCTGCGGGAATTCATCGCGCAGGGGAATTGAGCATGAGTGACTGGGATGCAACCTATGACTTCGTCGTTGTCGGCAGCGGCGGCGGCTCGATGTGCGCCGCCCTCGCGTGCAAGACAGCGGGCAAAGAGGCGCTGATCATTGAAAAGCAGTCGAAGGTAGGGGGCTCGACGGGGTATTCCGGCGGTGTCTGGTGGTTGCCGAACAATCATGTGATGCGACGCCACGGCGTGCGTGACTCGTACGAGCGCGCGCGGGAATACTTCGATGCGGCAGTCACCTATCAAGGGCCCGGAACATCGCCGGCGCGTCGGGAAGCCTATTTGCGCACGGGCCCGAAGATGGCTGAATTCCTCGAACAGCAAGGCATGCAGTTCGTCTATGCGGACGGATGGTCCGACTATTACGACACATTGCCTGGTGGCGAGCCTCGTGGCCGCTCACTGCTCGCAAAGTTGTTCGACGTTAAGGAACTGGGTGAATGGGCGCCGAGGCTTTCACGGTACAAAGGCGTGTCGATTCCCGCCAATTCGAACGAGTTTCCAGAGCTTTTCCTGCTCAAGCGCACATGGGGTGGCAAGCGCAAAGCGATGCAGCTCGCGGGCCGCATGCTGTATCAGAAGCTGACGGGCAAAGAGCTGGTTTCGAACGGCGCGGCGATCCAGGGCCGCATGCTGCAAATAGCGCTGCGTGAAAACATTCCTATCTGGACCGAAACGCCCGTGCGCGATCTCATCGTAGAGAATGGGCGTGTGGCGGGTGTGATTGCAATGCGCGGCGGACGTGAAATGCGTGTGCGTGCTCGCGAAGGCGTGCTGTTGAACACTGGCGGGTTTTCACACAACGCTGAAATGCGTCGTAAGTATCAGCCGCAGCCGTCATCGAGCGCGTGGACAAACGCCAATCCGGGCGACACCGGCGAGGTTCTCGAAGCCGCTGTCGCGATTGGCGGTGCGGTGGATTGCATGGAAGAGGCCTGGTGGGTCGTGACATCGCTTGGGCCCAACGAAACGCTGCCCGAAGGCGCGCGCGCCCCCGACGGCTCGCCCCTGCCGTTCATGCACCACCTCGATCTGTCGCTGCCGTTCTCCATCATGGTCGACCAGGATGGCCGCCGTTTTTGCGACGAAGCCGGTGCCTATATGGAGATCGGGCAACGCATGTACCAGCGTCAGAAGGAGACCGGTAAGGCTGTACCGAGCTGGGTGGTGATGGACAGCCGGCAGCGCAAGTACTACCCCTGGGGCACGGCAATGCAAGGCCAGATCCCGCAGCAATGGCTGGACAGTGGCTACATGATCAAGGCTGACTCGATTAGCGAGCTGGCGCAGAAGTGTGGTATCGACACCGCCGGCTTGCAGGACACCGTGACGCGCTTCAACGGCTTTTGCAAATCGGGCGTGGACAGCGACTACGGGCGCGGTTCACGTGCTTTCGATCGCTGCCACGGCGACCCTACGATCAAGCCGAATCCCAACCTCGGACCCATCGAGCAGGCGCCCTTTTACGCAGTGCGTATGTATCCGGGTGATGTTGGTACGGCAGGCGGGCTTGTCACCGATGAATACGCTCGCGTGCTCAAGGAAGACGGTTCGCTGATTCCTGGGCTCTATGCGACGGGCAACTGCACTGCGTCCGTCGTTGGCCGTTGTTATCCTGGCGCGGGCAGCAGTATCGGCGCGTCGTTCGTTTTCGGCTACATCGCCGCGCTGCACGCCAGCGGCGCACAAACGATCTGGTGATCGAAGGAGACCTTCGCATGAAAGTCCATCAGCCGCCCAGCAGTGAAGTACTGGTCGATATCTATCGGCGCATGACGCTAATCAAACAGAACGACGAGCGGTTTCGCGCAGTTATCAAATCCGGCAAGCTCGTCATGCCGTATTACTCGCCGCGCGGGCAGGAGGCGATTCCATCGGCGGTGTCGGTGTGTCTCACCGACGAGGACTACATCTGCACGATCTATCGCGGCGTGCATGACATGATCGCCAAGGGCGTGCCGCTCAAGGAGCTGTGGGCGGAACTGGGTGGCCGCGTCACTGGCACCTGCAAAGGCAAGGGCGGGCCGATGCACGTTACCCATCCGGCTTCCGGCGTGATGGTGACCACAGGCATTGTCGGCAGCTCGATGCCTATTGCGAATGGTCTCGCGCTGGCTGCGCAGATTCGCGGCGAACGACGCGTGGCAGTCGCCTATTTTGGCGACGGCGCCACCAACATCGGCGCTTTCCACGAATCGCTGAATATGGCGTCGGTCTGGAAGCTGCCAGTTGTTTTCGTGTGCCAGAACAACGGCTATGCGGAACACACGAAATACGCGTACGGCACCTCGGTGCCGAACATCGCGCAGCGCGCCGTGGCGTATCAGATGCCGGGCATCACCGTCGACGGTAACGACCCGATCGCGATGCATCGCGTGGCGCGCGAGGCGATCGACAGAGCCCGTGAAGGCGGCGGTCCGACGTTGATCGAAGCCAATACATTCCGCTTTCACGGCCATGTATTTGGCGACCCGGATGCCTATATGGACCAGAACGAAAAGGCGGCGTGGGTGGCAAAAGATCCGGTGCCGCTGTTCCGGGCATGGCTGATCGCTGCGAAGCATGCGACCGAGGCCCAGCTGACGGAGATGGAAGCGAACCACAACGCGGAAATCGACGCGGCTGTCGAGTTCGCGCTGTCGAGCGATTATCCGGACGTCGCCGAACTGCGGCGCGATATCTTTAAAGACGAGGTGCTGGCATGAACCAGGCGCAGACCGACATCAATACGATCCAGGCCGTCAATCTTGCGCTTGACGACGCGATGGCCGCCGACGCCAATGTGATCGTGCTCGGCGAAGACGTGGCCGACGGGCAGGAAGGCGGTATTGTCGGCGTGACCAAAGGTCTGTCGACGAAGTACGGCACTTCGCGCGTCCGATCGACGCCCATTTCGGAGCAGGCCATCATCGGCGCGGCGATTGGTGCGTCGATCGTCGGAATGCGTCCGGTCGCCGAAATCATGCTGATGAACTTTACGACGGTGGCGATGGACATGATCGTCAATCACGCTGCCAAGTTGCGCTTTATGTCGGGCGGCCAGACACATGTGCCGCTCGTGATCCGCACGATGACGGGTGCAGGGTTCGGCACGGGCGGCCAGCACGCCGACTATCTGGAAGCGTGGTTCGCGCACGTTGCGGGCATCAAGGTAGTGGCGCCGTCCACACCCGCCGACGCTTACGGCCTGATGCTTTCGTGCATCGAAGACGACGATCCGTGTCTCTTCATCGAGAACATGCCGACCTATTGGAATCCGGGCAAGGCGCCCGAGCGCGGCGTGCGAATTCCGCTCGGCAAAGCCAATGTGGTCCGCAGTGGCACGGATGTGACCGTCATCACCTATAGCCGCAGGGTGCACGACGTGATGGCTGTGGCCGAACAGCTTGGTGCAGCAGGTATTTCGTGTGAGGTGATCGATTTGCGGACGATTTCGCCCCTCGACACGGAAACTATCCTGACCTCGGTAGCTAAAACCGGCCGCGCCGTAGTTGTGCACGAGGCGGTCAAGCCATTTGGAGTGGGCGCGG
Source organism: Paraburkholderia sp. BL6665CI2N2 (assembly GCF_004366535.1). Taxonomy (NCBI): domain Bacteria; kingdom Pseudomonadati; phylum Pseudomonadota; class Betaproteobacteria; order Burkholderiales; family Burkholderiaceae; genus Paraburkholderia; species Paraburkholderia sp. BL6665CI2N2. The sequence goes on along the minus strand of NZ_SORC01000001.1, from coordinate 8,218,295 downwards.
AAATCGCGTCGCGTATCTATGAATCGCTGTTTCGTGAACTGAAGGCGCCTGTGCAGCGGGTCGGCTCGCAGTTTTGCCCGGTCCCATTTTCCAGGCCGTTGGAAGATGCCTTCGTACCGGGGGCCGCGGAGATCGAAGCTGCAATCCGCGCGACACTCGATGACACCGGTTCGAAGTCTCCATCCCGGTTTTCCCAATCTTAAAGAGAGCACTTATGTCCACACAGGTTTTGCTTCCGAAACTGGGCTTTTCGATGAACGAAGGCACGCTGACTGAATGGCTGTTGGAAGACGGCGCGAGCGTCACTGAGGGGCAGGCGCTCTATGCGCTGGAAAGCGACAAGTCAGTGCAAGAAGTGGAGTCGCCGGCCTCGGGGACGCTCCGGATCGTTGCGCAGATCGGCGAGGTGTATCCGGTAGGTACGGTACTGGCGGAGATCGTCTGATTCGTCGGTTGTCTTTTATGTTGATTGAACCAGTCTAGCGAGGCATCCGACATGAGCGTCGAATCCGTTTCCGCCGCACCACCCGTGGCTGCGCCCGCAGTTGTCAATGGTTCGGCGCCGACCGGTATCGGCGCGAATCTCCCCCCGTGGCCGCAGGTCGACTTCACCGAGTTTGGCGAAGTCGAGGTCAAGCCAGTCTCACGCATACAGAAGCTGACGGGCGCGTTCCTGTCGCGCAACTGGCTGACGATTCCGCACGTCACACATCAGGACGACGCCGATATTACGACGCTTGAGATCTTCCGCAAGGCGTATAACGATGGTGGACCCGCAATAAAGCTGACACCGCTGGTGTTTCTCATCAAGGCAGCGATCCGTGCGTTGCAGGAGTTCCCGCAATTCAACGCTTCGCTGGACGGTGACGGCAAAAACCTTGTGCTGAAAAAGTATTTTCACATTGGGGTCGCGGTGGACACGCGTTTTGGTCTTCTGGTGCCGGTCTTGCGCGACTGTGACAAAAAGAGCGTTCTGGAACTGGCGGCTGAGCTAACGGCGGTGTCGCTCAAGGCGCGTGAGAAAGGCCTTTCGATGGCGGAAATGTCGGGCGGCTGTTTCTCGATCAGCTCACTGGGAGGGTTTGGCGGCACCGGCTTCACGCCGATCATCAACGCGCCTGAAGTTGCCATTCTCGGGGTGACGAAAACCCGGCTGACGCCCCAGCCCTCCGACAACGGCGGTGTCGACTGGCGGAAGATGTTGCCGCTTTCGCTGAGCTACGATCATCGCGTGATCAACGGTGCGGACGCAGCTCGCTTCACGGCGTTCATAGCTGCGATGCTTGCAGATCCGCACGCGCTTGCGGCCTGACATTCGAGCGTTAAACATACGAAGACAGGATCGAGATGAAAACGATTGGGGAGATGATCGAGCGCAATGCCCGTTTCTACGCGGACAGGGAAGCGCTGGTTTTCGGTAGCCGGCGCGTGACTCATGGCGAGATGGCAGAGCGAGCCCGCCGATTCTCGGCTACGCTTTACCAGCGGGGGCTTCGGCGTCAGGACCGGGTCGCGGTGCTGGCGATGAATTGCGCGGAATACTATGAGACTTACCGGGCATGCGAATGGGCCGGCTTTCTGCTCGCCACAATCAACTTCCGGCTTGCGCCAGCGGAAATTTCGCACATCCTGACGGATGCGGCGCCGAAAGCCCTTGTCTTCGAGGCGCAATATTCGGAGCTGGTGGACGGTCTGCGCTCGCAAATGCCGGACATCGAACAATATATTTGTATCGGCGACGCACCGTCGTGGGCGATATCTTTCGAGTCCGTCATGGAAGCCGGCTCGCAGGATGGACCGCCGATCCGGTCACAGCCCGACGACTACGCTTATCTGATCTACACCAGCGGCACGACGGGTCGTCCAAAGGGAGTGGTTCGCACCCACCGTGCGATGTGCGCGACCGCGGAGAGCTGTGCGCTCGTGACGGAATTCTCCGGACACTCACGCGTGTTGCAGACCACGCCGGCATTTCACGTGGGCGGTATCGGTTATGTGAACGCGGTCGCGTGGATGGGCGGCACGACCGTGTTGCACCGCGGTTTCGAGCCGAAGGCGATGCTCGAGACGATTCAGGCAGAGCGCATCACGTTCACGTTTCTCGTCTCGGCCATGCTTCAGGCCTTGCTCGATGTGCCCGAACTGGCGTCGTACGATCTGTCGAGTATTGAGAACATCACCACGGCGGCCGCACCGGTTCCTGTACCACTGCTCCAACGGGGTATCGAAGTGCTGGGTCCCGTGTTCGCGGTCCAGTACGGCATGACTGAGAGTAATGCCTGTTGGCTGCCGGCGCACGAAGTTCGGCCGCATGGCACGTCTGATGAAATTCGGCGTTTGGCGTCGGTGGGTCATCCATGTCCGGGCATTGAATTGCGCATCGTCGACGATAACGGGGTGGACCTTCCGCAGGGACAGACCGGCGAAGTGTGGCTGCGCTCGGCCACGCAGTTGACCGGTTACTGGAACAACAGCGTTGCAACGGTCGAAGCGCTGCGGGATGGCTGGTATCGCAGCGGTGACATGGGCTATCAGGACAGTTGTGGCTACGTGTTTCTGGTCGACCGTAAGAAGGACATGATCATTTCGGGCGGTGAAAACATTTACAGCCGCGAAGTCGAAGACGCGTTGCTTCAGCATCCCGCGGTGATCGACGCAGCTGCGATCGGTGTGCCGCACGAGAAATGGGGCGAATGCGTGAAGGCGATTGTCGTGTTGCGCGCGGGCGAAGCGAGGCAGGAGGCCGAACTGATCGCGTTTTGCCGCGAGCTGATCGCAAGCTACAAATGTCCGAAGTCGATCGAGTTCGTCGACGAACTCCCGCGTCTGCCTACCGGAAAAATCAGCAAGGTCGTGTTGCGCCAGCGTTTCAGCCGCTGAACTTTTGGCGCGCAAGTACCTTCTTCGAATGAGAGTGAATCATGGGCAAATGGCTCAAAAGCACAGAATGCGTTCAGTTCGATGTTGCTGAACGAGTTGCTCGAATCACGCTGAATCGCCCGGACAAGCGGAATGCGATTAACGGTGTTCTTCTGCGTGAACTGAAAGAGGCGCTGCTCGAAGCCGACGATCTGAAGTCGGTTAATGTGATTGTACTGAGTGGATCTGGTAAAGATTTCTGCGCCGGCTACGACCTCGTCACGACGTATTCGGACCGTGCGGCTGAACAGATCGATCCGGGCGAATACCGCGGCGCGGTACGCAGCTTCGATGACGATTGCTGGTCGATGGAGCGGCAGTCGGAAACCGTCAACCTGATGGCCGAAATTCACAAGCCGATCATTGCTCAGGTCCACGGCAACTGCCTCGCGGGTGGCACGGACCTCGCGTTGGCCTGCGATATGGTGCTGGCGGCGGACAACGCGCGGATCGGTTTTCCGGCGACGCGCGCGAACGGCTCGCCACCGGCGCACATGTGGTTCTATCACGTTGGGCCGCAGTGGGCGAAGCGCCTTTTGCTGTCGGGCGATTCGCTGACGGGCCGGGATGCCGCGAAAATCGGTCTGGTGATGGATGCCGTGCCTATCGAGGAGCTCGACGCTGAAGTATCGGAACTGGCGCGGCGGCTGTCTTTTGTCGACGCGGACCTGCTTTCCGCCAACAAGCGGATTGTGAACCTCGGTCTTGAACTCGCGGGTGCGCGCACGCTGCAGCGCCTCGCTGTCGAGAACGATGCGCGCGCGCATCAGGGTCAGGGACCGCGCCGAGCGCAGTTCAAGGCGGACATGGAAGCCGTTGGTCTGAAGGATGCGCTTAAGCGTCGCGATGAGCCGTTCGGCAACGGCATGATCAAACTGCGTGCACGCGGTGAATGACGCTTCCGCGCGTGACGCGGGGAGCTTCTGAGCCGTCCGACTCACCCACTGAAGACCGCTAAACCATGGATGTCGAACTTTCACTACAGGGCGCGATTGCGACCCTATCGCTGAACCGGCCCGAGAAGCTCAACGCGTTGACGCCGGACATGCTGACCATGCTGATCGAACACCTCGATCGTATCGAGCGGGACCCGGCAATCCGTGCGGTGATCCTGACGGGCGCAGGGCGTGCATTTTGCGCGGGTGCCGATATCAAGGGCAGCGGCGCAGCGCCGCCGCAGATGAGCGTGTTGCACGCGCGGCAGTCGATGGCCGTCTACCAGCAGATCGCATTGCGGCTCTATAACCTCAACAAGCCGGTAATCGCGGCGGTACGAGGCGTGGCGGTTGGCATCGCATGGAGCTACGCGCTTTGTGCCGACTTGCTGCTGGTGTCGGACACAGCCCAGTTCATCCCAGCATTTCTTATGCGAGCGACGCTGCCCGAAGGCGGCATGGTGCATCTTCTCGCGCGTCACTGCGGCGAATTCCGCGCAAAAGAGATCATGTACCTCAACCGCAAGTTGACAGGCAAGGAGGCATTTGAGTGCGGTTTGGCGAATCGCGTCGTCGAAGATGAGAAGCTCATGCAAGTCGCCGAGGATCTCGCTGCCGAACTGGCAGCAATGCCGACCTTCTCGATCGGACTGACGAAGCAGCTGTTCCGTTCGAGCGCCGGCACGATGGAAGAGTTTCTCGTTCAGGAGCTGAACGCCGTCGCTCTGGCTGTGAATTCCGAGGATGCGGCCGAGGGACGACTGGCCGCGCGCGAAAAACGCACGCCAGCTTTCAAGGGGCGCTAGTCGATCACCTGGTTCGATGCAAGCAGTCGGACAAGCAAGGCAGCGAGCCATACCGGGCGTTCGCTAGCGGGGAAATAGCAGGAGGAGCCAGACATGCATTTCGAGTACAGCCCAGACGACGAAGCGTTTCGTCAAGAAGTGAGACAGTTCTTCACGGAGCAGTTGCCGGCTGGGATCTCCCATCGCTGGACGATTGGCGCTCATCCCCCGGCTAGAGAGGACATTCGCACGTGGCAAGGCATTCTTCATCAGCGCGGGTGGGGTGCGCCGCATTGGCCGGTGGAGTACGGTGGAACGGGGTGGTCCGGCTTTCGCAAGCATATTTTCATGGAAGAACTGTACAACGCCGATGCGATGGACTACGGCTGGCAGGGAACGCACATGGTTGCGCCCGTCATCATCGCGTTCGGCTCGGACTGGCAGAAGCAGCGCTTTCTGCCCGCCATTCTCTCTGGGGATGAGTTCTGGTGTCAGGGCTTTTCTGAGCCGAATGCGGGCTCGGACCTGGCGGAGCTCAGAACTACGGCGGTGCTCGACGGTGACGAATATGTGGTTAACGGTCAGAAGATATGGACCAGCGACGCCACGATCGCTGATTGGGGATTCTTTCTCGTCAAGACGGATACGACGGTTAAACCGCAGCGCGGCATCTCGTTTCTGCTCGTGAAGATGGACACGCCAGGCATCACCGTGCGCCCGATCGTTTCAATCGAAGGTGGAACAGGTCTCAACGAAGTCTTTCTCGAGAACGTCCGCGTGCCGAGCGCGCATCTGGTCGGAGAGGCCGGGATGGGCTGGACCTACGCGAAATATCTGCTGGAAAAGGAGCGCACGACGAGCGCATTTCTTTACTTCAACAAGCGTGAGTTGCAGCGTGCGAAGAGCATCGCCGAGCAGGAAACGATTGACGGGGTTCGTCTGATCGACACCCCGGAATTCGCCCGCAAGGTGGCGGCGGTTGAAGTGGATTTGCTGGCGCTCGAATGGTCGGTGCTGAGAATACTCGCAGAGGAAAAGACCACGCGCAATCTCGATGCGGTGGTTTCGGCGCTAAAGATCAGCGGCTCAGAGATGCAGCAGCGCGTCACGGAGTTGCAGATCGACGCACTCGGTCCTCGCAGCATGCGCTTCCAGGAACACGGCGATTGGAGCGCCGAGAATCCGTTAGCGGACGAGGCATGGCCCGGCTATGTAGCCGGCCGGACGACAGGTTATCTCATCGGCCGCGCTTCGACCATTTACGGCGGCGCGCGGGAAGTGCAGAAAAATATTATTGCCCGGCTCGCCTTTGGACTTTGACCATGGACTTCAATCTTTCCGACGAACAATTGATGCTGAAGGACGGCGTGGAGCGATTCATCCAGCAGCAATATGGATTCGAAACGCGCCGGGAAATTGCCGCGAGCGAAGAAGGTTTTAGCCGTGCACGCTGGCAGTCTTACGCGGAACTCGGCTGGCTCGGTCTGACACTCCCCGAAGATGTGGGCGGCCTTGCCTGCTCATTTGTCGAAACGGCTGTTGTCATGGAGGCGTTCGGCCGCGGCATGGTGCTCGAGCCTATTGTGCAAACGGCGGTGCTATGCGCGACGATTATCGATCGCAGTGGTTCGGAGGCGCAGCGGCAGGCTCTCCTGCCTGCCGTAATCGAAGGCCGGCTACTTCTTGCACTGGCTGACAGCGAGGCGGGCTCGCGCTTCAAGCTGGGCTGCGACGCGCATACCAGCGCCCGCAAGATGCAAGGCGGCTATTTGCTGAGCGGCGCCAAGACGCTCGTGATTGGAGGCGGATCGGCGGACCAGTTGCTCGTAACCGCGCGGCTCGATGATTCGGCCGAAGGTCCGGCGATTTTTGTCGTCGATCGCCTCGCAGCGGGTGTGAGTTGTCGTACGTATCGCCTGCTCGATGGATCTCGCGCCGCGGACTTCGAGTTTCGTAACGTCGAGCTGGATGAGTCGGCGTTGCTGAGCGCTCCTGAAACTGCGCCACAATTGCTTGAGACAGCGGTGGGGCTCGCCACGCTCGCGAGCGTGGCTGAGATCCTTGGTGTGATGGAAGCCGTGATGGACATCACGGCCGAATATATCAAAGCACGGGTGCAGTTCGGTCAGCCGATCGGCAAGTTCCAGGCGTTGCAACACCGGATGGCCGAAATGTTTGTTGCCGTCCAGGAGACGCGCTCGATGCTCTATTGCGGCATTGCTTATCTAGGGCGGCCGGCAACGGAGCGCAGCCGCATGCTATCGGCCGCGAAGGCGGTCGCCGGACGCGCGAGCCGTTTCGTCTGCGCGCAAGGGATCCAGTTGCACGGCGGCATGGGCATGACCGAGGAATATCAGGTGGGCCACTATTTCCGCAAAATGACGATGATGGAAAAGATGTTCGGAGACATCGACTTCCACCTCGCGCGTTTTGCTGCGACGCATTGATTCGAAGCGGCTGCAATCATAGGGAAATTGGCATATGTCACGACTTAAGGGAAAGATTGCCGTTGTCACGGGCGCCGCATCGGGGATTGGCGCAGCCTGTGCCGCGATGCTCGCCGCTGAAGGCGCACAGGTGGTCGTGGCGGACCGCAATGTCGACGGAGCCAAGGCGCAAGTCCGGCGTATTGAGCAGAACGGCGGTCAGGCGATTGCCGCACAGGTCGATATTGGCGACGAGGCCTCGATCGCTGCGTTGTTCGCGCTGACATACGAAACATGGGGTGGCGTCGACGTGTTGCACAACAACGCAGCGGCAACTTCGATTTCGAGCACCGTCGATGATGCCGTGGAAGCAGTCGATGTTTCCGTCTGGGATGACACCATGCGCATCAACCTTCGCGGTACCATGCTCGCGTCGCGCTATGCGATCCCGCTTATGCGCGCTCGCGGAGGCGGTTCGATCATCAATACGTCGTCAGGCGCGGCCCAGGCAGGTGCGCTTGGTTATAGCGCTTATGGCGTCTGCAAGGCAGGCATCGAAGCATTGACGCGTTACGTTGCCACGCAGCATGGCAAGGAGGGGATTCGCTGCAATGCAATCGCGCCGGGCCTGATCGTGACGCCGGCGACGGTGGGGCACTACGCGGGACCGGCGGGTGAGATGATGCTCAGCCATCATCTCACGCCGCGGCTCGGGCAGCCCGAAGATGTGGCGCATGCCGTGGTGTATCTGGCGTCCGATGAGGCTGCTTTCGTCACAGGGCAAATCATCAACGTGGACGGCGGTTTGCTGTCTCATCAGCCCTACTATGCGGACGAGATCCGTGCTAGAACCTCGGCCAGCGAGACGATAGGCGCGGCGAGGACAACGTGATGACGGATACCCATCTTCTCGCCCGAATTGAGCGCGTCGAAGCGCAACTAGCGATCCAGCAGTTGCCGATTCGCTACGCGATTGCAGTCGATTCTCGCGACCTCGACGCCCTTGTTGGGCTCTTCACCGACGACGTCAATTGCGGCCGGTGGGGCACCGGCCGGGCAGCCTTGAAAACGTTTTACGGATCCGGGCATATCCTTCGTTCCTTCTACCGTAGCATTCACCAGATATGTGGACACGCTATCGACCTGGTCGACGAGGACCACGCATCCGGTCAGGTGTATTGTCGCGCGGAGCACGAGGATAACGGCAAATGGATAGTCATGGCGATCTGCTATTTCGATCACTATGTGCGCCGTGACGGCGCCTGGTATTTTGAGCGCCGCGACGAGCGCCACTGGTATTCGACCGACTGGCTGGAGCGGCCGGGAACGCCGCGCTTTCAGAACTGGCCCGGAAAGTACGACAGCGATAAATACCAGCCGCGCCTGCCGCAGACGTTCCCGACCTGGGCGTCGTTCTGGGAGGCCGGCGAGGCCGCCACGATCGACACGCTCACGCGCTCGCCCTGACTCTCCCCTTGGCGCGACGCCTGCGGGGGAGTCGCGGGCCGGGGCGGCGCAATCCTCTTATGACGCGCTGGGCAGGCGAATCACCAGTCCGTCGAGTTCTGGCGTGACATTGATCTGGCATGTGAGGCGGCTATTTTCCCGCACATCCATGGCGCAGGTCAGCATGTCGGTCTCGTACGACTCAGCCGGCGGCATGTGGTTGACCCATGCATCATCCACATAGGCATGGCAGGTAGCACAACTGCAACTGCCGCCGCAGTCTCCCAGGATGCCCGGCACCTGATTGCTGACGGCGGTCTGCATGACAGATTCGCCAAGCTTGGCGGTCGTGACGGTTTCGGTGCCGTCCGGTTGAATGAATCGAATGATAGGCATGATGTCGTTGGATGTGGAAGGGTGAATCAGACTGCGGGGAGGAGGCTCTTAAGCGGAATCGAATCGTCGGCGAGTTCGGTTGCCTTGACGGGAATCTTTTCGCCGACAAAACGTTTCGCCAGCATGAATTCTTGTGGGCGGCTGACGGTGTCGGCGGCGAGCATCACGCCTTCTTTCAGATAGAACGCCGAGAACGAACGGCTTTCCGGCACACCCCGCAGCACGAATTCGTCATATCCCTGCGACAGGCCCACCATCTTCAGCTTGAGGTCGTATTGATCGGACCAGAACCATGGCACGCTGTTGTACACCCGTTCCTTCCCGCAAATAGTGGCCGCTGCCGTGCGCGCCTGTTCCATCGCGTTCGGCACCGACTCAAGCCGCAAGCGTCGGCCGAACAGTCCATTGGGATGGTTGGTGCAGTCGCCTATGGCAAAGATGTCGGGATCAGAAGTGCGGGTGTGCTCATCGACAACGATACCGTTGTCCACGGAGAGCCCCGCTGTCTCCGCGAGTTCGGTGGCCGGTTGCAGGCCGACGCCGACGATGACGAGATCTGCCGGAACGCGCGAACCGTCGGCGCATCTAACCGCTGCAACGGCATCACCGGACGCATCGAGTTCGAAGCCGCTTACCGCCATGCCGGTGCGGACGTCAACGCCGGCTTCCCGATGCACCTGCTCATAGAACGCCGAGAGTTCGGGCGCCGTGACTCTCGCGAGTACACGCGGCAATGCTTCCAGAACGGTGACATGCAGGCCTCGCCTGACAGCGATTGCCGCTACTTCCAGGCCGATATACCCGCCGCCTATGATGACAAGACGCACACCCGGATGAAACTGCGCGCGGATGCGCTCGACGTGAGCGAGCGTGCGCAGATAGTGGAAGTTCGGCTGATTTTCAATCTCCTCGATGCCCGGCAGTTCGAGCCTCCGTGCGTGCCCGCCGGTGGCGATGACAAGCTTCGTATAGCCAGTTTCGCGTCCGTCCGACAGGGTGACCGTGTGAGCGGCGCGGTCGATGCGCTCGACCCGCGTATTCGGAATAAATTCGATCCTGGCCTTGTCGTAAGTGGCTTGGGGCTTGAGGTAAAGCTGCTCGGCCGAGAGCTCGCCAGATAGAAAGGCTTTGGATAATGGCGGCCGCTGATACGGCAGATGGGGCTCCTCGCCAACCAGCACAATGCGGCCGGCCCAGCCTTGGTCACGAATGCTGGTTGCGCATTCGCCGGCTGCGTGGCCGGCGCCGACGATCAGTACGGTGTCCTGGGGAGCTGCGATGGTCATGAAGGCGAACTCCTGTCTCGCGTCGCCATTGCGCATTCCATGACGCAACAACAGCGATCCACATTTATGAATATTGTTCTCAATTGTGAACAAGTCGGTGGGTGACTGTCAATGCTCGCTAATCCGGGGACGAATGGGCCGGCCGGGCAAGTGCATCGATGCCACCCGTGGCGAAGCGGACGAGGTACGAATGCATGCTTTCAATCTCGACTGACGACAGTTGCGAAGCGCCGACGGTTGAGCTTGCTTTCGTGATGCGCGCGTATAGCTCGTTCAGCACCAGATGAAATACCGATTCGACGAAGCTCTGCATCAGTCTGATCGTGTCGGGGTCCTCCCTTGGTAGTGCGATCGCGAATGCTTCACGATAACGCACCGCGGTGGCCGCATATTGGTCGTAGAAAGGTGCCGTCAGATCGGGCCGTTCGAGCAAACAACTGTTCTGCGTCAGCAGACGAAGGTAGTTGTGCCAGCCGCGGTCGCCGCTTTTCAAATGCGCGAATGCGGGTGCCGACAGGGCGGTGACAATCGCACCGATGCTCGGCGGCGCGTCATGAGTGCTGTCCAGCAATTCATCGAGCGATTCGGTCACCTGCTGGCTGATGACTGCTGCACGCCGTCCAATCGCTTCGCGGAAAAGGGCATCCTTGCTCCCGAAGTGATAGCGCGCAAGACTGAATTCCAGCTCGCAGGCTTGCATGATGTCGCGGATCGATGTGCCGAAGTAACCATGTAGTGCGAACAATTCTTCGGCGGTGTCGAGGATGCGCTCGGCTGTCGTACGTCGCGTGCTTGCAGCAGGCGGGCTCGCTGCGACAAGCTTGGCCGTGGTTGCGGCACATACGGAACTGTTGCTGTAACGCGGCATGACTTGCTTCCCTGTAGCAAATCGGCGGGACAGCGACGGTAGCCGATGTCGCTGACTTCAACACGATCCGCAGATAGAAATTCTCTCTTGCACAATCGTGCAAATTCGAACATAGTTCACATATTAGCACTCGGGTAGGGCTCTTGCGCGCGAGTTTTTCGTGCCCTATCACCTCAATAACAGGAGACGGCATCATGGGCAATGACATGAGACTTCAGGATTTCGACGATCCAGCGTTCAATCCCTTCTTCGAAGATTCATTGGCCTACGGCGCAGATACCGATCCTTATCCACGCATTGCCGCATTGCGCGAGCAGGGTTCAGTGCAGAAGGGGGATTATCGTGTGCTCATGGGCACGCATGCCGACCTGACAATGTCCGACGTCGAGCACTATTGTGTGTTTGGTTATGCCGAGGTAGCGCAAGTGTTGGGCGATCCGGCGACCTTTTCGAACCGGTCCTACGAACGCAACATTGGGATCAGTTTTGGCCGTAGCATTTCGACGATGGATGCGCCAGAGCACCCGATGTATCGGCGGATTTTCCAGAAGGCGTTCTTGCCCAACACGGTAGCCGCATGGGGTGACACGCTGGTCGACCCGGTAGTGAACGACCTGATGGAGAAGTTCGTCGGTCGCGGCCATGCCGACCTCGTGCACGAATTCACGCTTCATTACCCGTTCAACATCATTTACCGTCAGTTGGCGCTGCCGCCGGAGGACGTTAAGGTATTTCACAAGCTTGCTATCGCGCAGACCCTCGTCTCGGTCGATATCGAGCACGGAGTCGAAGCCTCTGCCAAGCTCGGCAAGTACTTCGCGCAACTCGTCGCGCAACGTCGGGAGAGCCCTGGCGATGACCTCGTCAGTATGCTGGCGACGGCTGAGGTCGACGGCGAACGCTTGCCAGAAGAGGTCGTCATTTCGTTCCTTCGGCAACTGGTGAACGCAGGCGGCGATACGACTTACCGTGCGACGAGCGTATTGTTGCTTGGCTTGTTGCGGAATCCGGATCAACTCGACGCCGTGCGCGCGGACCGCACACTTGTGCCACGTGCCATTGAAGAGGCGCTGCGCTGGGATGGACCGGTGTTGATGCAATCACGCATGGCGGCGCGCGATGTGACACTCGGAGGCGTCGATATTCCCGCAGGGGCGTTCCTCGACGTGGTGGCCGGCGGCGCCAATCGAGATCCCAGCCGTTTCGCGGATCCCGACCGATTCGATATTTTCCGCACCAGCACGCATCGGCATTTCGCTTTCGCGTATGGGCCGCACGTCTGCATTGGCCAGCATTTGGCGCGCGTCGAGATGACACGTGCACTCAACGCGGTCCTTGACCGCTTGCCCAACCTGCGTCTCGATCCGGCGGCACCTGCTCCGCTGATCAATGGAATCATGATGCGCGTCCCGCACTCGATCCCGATTGTATTTGACTGAGCATCAAGGGCGTGAGGGGCCAGCAAGCATTTGCTGCCGGGTCTTGATGCTACAGGTACAACAACACGCGGCCCGGAACGCTGGTAGATCGCCCGAAGCGAGACCGTTCAAAAAGCCGTCGGAGACTGAACTGATGACCGAGTTCGACTATATCGTCGTGGGGGCGGGGGCAGCCGGATGCGTGCTGGCCAACCGCCTGTCAGCGAGCGGACGCCATGAAGTTCTGCTGATAGAGGCGGGTCCGGAGGACACCGATCCATTGATCAGGATGCCAAAAGGGTTCGGAAAGTTGCTTGGCGATCCCGCTCACGCATGGTTCATTCCTGTTCAGCCGGACAACGGCAATGGACATAGAAATGAGGTCTGGTTGCGCGGCAAGATGCTCGGCGGTTCAAGCAGTATCAATGGCATGGTCTACATGCGCGGCCATCCAGCGGATTATGACGGCTGGGCAGCGCAGGGCGTTGAAGGCTGGAGTTGGGGAGACGTAGCTCCCTGCTTCAGGCGCATCGAAGATCACGCGCTCGGTGCCGATGAACTGCGCGGCGAAGGCGGTCCGCTGAAGGTGTCACTGTACGCGCAACGCAACCGTCTCGGCGAAGCGGTCCTCGAGGCCTGTCGGTCGCTCGGCGTACGGCGCGTTGAGGACATCAACCGGCTCGACCACGAAGGCGTCGCGTACTTGACCTACACGATCCGCAATGGACGGAGGCAGAGTTCGGCTGAAGCGTTTCTCAAGCCCGCGAGGAAGCGCAAGAACCTGACGGTAGTCACAGGTACCGAAGTCAGCCGGATCGTATTCAAGGGCCCGCGGGCCGTGGGCGTGCAGTGCCAGCGAGGTGGTGTCGACACCGCGTACCGGGCACGCCGCGAGATTGTGCTTTCAGCGGGCGCGCTGGAGTCGCCGCGGCTGTTGCAGCTGTCGGGCGTGGGTGACCCGCAGCATCTGCGGTCGCTGGGTATCCGTGTGGTCGCGGAAAGTCATGGCGTGGGCCAGAACCTGCGCGAACACTTGCTGTATATGGTTCAAGCGCGTCTCAAGCATTGGCGCGATTCGCAGAACCGTGAGTTCGCTGGAGTGCGTTTGTGGCGCAACGCGCTGCGGTATTTTCTGTTCCACAGCGGCGTACTGGCACTGGGTTCGTATCAAGTGGGCGGCTTCGTCAAAACCGCGCCTGATGCAACGCGGCCTGACGTGCAACTGATGATGGCACCGTATTCATTGGATTTCGATGCGGCCGGCTACGGGTTCGAATCGTTCCCCGGCATGCAGTTGTTCAGCTATCTGCTCAGGCCTGAGAGCCAGGGGCACGTGAGAATTGTTTCCGCTGATCGCGCTACGCCGCCCGAGGTGACCGGCAACTATCTTGCCGATCCATACGATCAGCGCATGGCGGTCAACGCATTCCGGCTGATGCGCAAAATCATTGCCGCAGACCCCTTGGCGAGCCTGCTGGATGGCGAGACGCGACCTGGTTCTGCCATTCAGTCTGACGACGAAATTCTCGAATTGTACCGGCGCGAAGGTCAGTCGGGTTATCACGCTTGCGGTACCTGCAAGATGGGTACGGACAGCCTCGCTGTACTTGATTCCCGGCTGCGCGTTCGCGGCGTTGACGGCCTTCGCGTGATGGATCTGTCGGTTACGCCGACGATGATTTCCGGCAATACCAACGGCCCGATGATGGCAATGGCGTGGCGGGCTGCCGATCTGATTCTCGAGGACGCACGATGACCCGGTTTGATCAGTATCGTGACCGATATGCAAACATTCGTCTCGACAGACGCGACGGCATTCTTCTGGTCCAGTTGCATACCGATGGCGGACCGCTCAAATGGGGCGCGTTAGATGGAAGCATCCATACGCAACTCGGCGAGGCGTTCTATCAGGTCGCGCGCGACCTTGAAAACCGGGTCGTCATCCTGACGGGTACGGGCGATGCGTTCTGCGATAGCATGAATTACGCCGAGCTACCGTCAGAGCCGATGGCGAAGATCTGGCCGCGGCTCCAGCGAGAGGGGCTTGACCTCCTTATGCAACTGCTGGATATTCCGGTTCCGGTGATCGGCGCGATCAACGGCCCAGCGCACATTCACGCGGAACTGCTTGCACTGTCAGATATCGTGCTAGCCGCGGAGCATGCAGACATTGCCGATCAGGCACATTTCGTACATGGCGTCGTACCGGCAGACGGGGTTCAGGTTGTCTGGCCGATGTTGCTCGGTCCCAACCGCAGTCGATATTTCCTGCTTACTGGCCAGCATCTTTCCGCGCTGCAAGCGCTCGAACTCGGTGTCGTCAGCGAAGTGCTTGCTTCCGGACGCCTACTCGAGCGTGCTTGGGAGCTGGCAGGAGAACTGGCTGCGAAGCCCATCGAAACGCTGCGTTACACGCGCACTGTTTTTTCCCATCCCTTCAAGCGCCGCATGGTCGCCGAGCTCGGCTACGGACTCGCGCTGGAGGGATTGGCGGGTATCGCGGCAACGGTTTGAACGTTGCGGCCTGAGGCCGCGAAGCCTTTATCAAGGAGACACTGCGTGAACAAATTGGTGCAAGAGTCGAACGGCGCGGAGATCGTCCAGCGGGCGCTGGATTATGCGACTCGCGAAGGCGGCGAGATCGGCGTCCAGGTCGCGGCTTATCTGGACGGCAAGCTGGTGATTGACGCGTGGAGCGGCTTGGCCGATCCGAGCACGGGACGCCTCGTGGACGGCGAAACGCTTTTCAACGTCTATTCCGTCACCAAGGCCGTAGCACTGACCGCATTGCATATCCTGGTCGATCGCGGCCACATCGATTACGACGCACCCGTTGCGCGCTACTGGCCGGAATATGCCGCACGCGGCAAGGCGCGCACGACGGTTCGAGACGTGTTGACGCATCGTGCCTGCGTGCCGCAGATGCCAGAAGGCGTGACGCCCGAGCTGATGTGCGACTGGAATTGGATGACAGCCGCGATCGCCGACCTGGAGCCTCTAGCGGAACCGGGTACGAAAACGCTCTATCTGTCGATGACGTTCGGGTGGATCGTCGGTGAACTGGTTAGACGCGCCGATCCGCAGAAGCGCTCGTTGGGGCGATTCGTGCGCGACGAAATTGCGCAGCCGTTAGGCATCGCCGACTTGTGGATTGGCATCCCGGATGCAGTCGAGTCGCGCATTGCAAAGCTCACGGACGCTATGTTGCCGGTGCCGCCTGAATATCTGCCGCCGCTTTTTCTGGCCTCCATGCCTGAGCAGGTTGCGTTGAACCCAACGGTATTCGAACGGCGCGACGTGCGTCGCGCAGAGGTGGCCGGAGTGGGAGGCATCTTCAACGCGCGAAGCGAAGCGCGCTTCTGGGCGATGCTGGCGGGCGGTGGCGAAATCGATGGCGTACGGCTGCTGTCGAAGGAACTTGTTGCGACCTTGAATACGCCGCGGGCGAACAGCGAGGAACCCGACCCGGTTATGTTCGGATTTCCGATTCCGATCACCATCGGCGGGTTCTGGTTCGGTGGGATGCACCCACCGGTGACGGCCGTTCAGTCGCCGCGCGCGTTGTGTCATCCAGGGCAGGGAAACTCGATCGGCTGGGCCGATCCTGACACCGGCCTTGCGGTCGCGATCTGCCACAACAAACTCTTCAACCCTTCTTCGCCGGACGAAGACCCATTGCTGCCTATCGCACAGGCGATACGTCAGGCGTTAAATTTGAGCTAGGTTCTTGTCATGCCAATTGATCTCGCCTATTTGCAGCAATGGGTCGGCAAGCGCGAGACCGTCTCAGACACGCTTGCTCTCACACCAATGAACGCGCTTGCCGCGGCGCTTGACCACGACCGCCAACCTTTTGCGCCAGGAGACGCGTTGCCGCCTTTGTGGCACTGGCTCTATTTTTTGCCTGTTCACCGACAGTCGCTCGTGGGGCCAGACGGTCATCCTAAGCGTGGTGGATTTCTGCCGCCGGTCCAGTTGCCCCGACGTATGTGGGCCGGCAGTCAGCTTCTCTTTTCGCGGCGCTTGCGAGCAGGGGACAAGATCACTCGATTCTCGACGATCGAGGATGTGACCTACAAAAACGGCCGCAGTGGCGATCTCGTATTCGTTAAGGTGTTGCACGAGGTTCATGATGCCGCGGGCCTGGCGATGACGGAGCGCCAGGATATCGTCTATCGGGATCATCCAGCCGCTAGCGAAGTGCCGCCGATACTGCGAGCGGCACCGGAGAGCGCGCAATGGAAGCGTGAGATTCATCCAGACCCGGTTTTTCTGTTTCGCTATTCAGCGCTGACATTGAACGACCATCGCATCCACTACGACCGGCCGTATGCGGTGGAGCAGGAAGGCTACCCGGGACTGGTCGTGCACGGCCCGCTGCTAGCCACGTTGCTGCTCGATCTTTTGCATCGTGAATTGCCGGAAGAGACGGTCAAGGCTTATTCGTTTCGTGCAATGAGCCCGGTGATTGATACTGCTGCGTTCTTTGTTTGCGGGCAAACTGATGGAGACCAAGGGAAGACGGTGAGGTTGTGGATCGCCGGCAACGACGGTACGTTGCGGATGGAAGCCGATGCGGTGCTTGCCTAGCCGATCGTTCATACGGCGTACCACGCTATTACTTTGCCAGGTAACCTTTTACTTTCCCGAGGCACTATGCGCTCCTTTCTTTTTGTTCCGGCTATCCGGCCTGAGCGTTTCGTCAAGGCGCTTGCTTCCGGTGCCGATGCAGTGATAGTGGATCTCGAAGATGCGGTTAGTGAAACCGACAAGGGGCAGGCTCGTCAACATGTCGCCGATGCGGCGACAACGTTTGGCGCATCGTCTGCGCGCGTGCTACTGCGCGTCAATGGTTTCGGTACGCCGTGGTTTGAGGATGACCTGGCGTTGCTGGCGCGAGACGGTATCGACGGCGTCGTACTGCCTAAGGCGGAAAGCGCGTCGGCCCTCGAAGCCGTCGCGCGTGTGACCGCGAAACCGATATTGCCAATCATCGAATCGGCTTTGGGCGTGTGGCAGGTACTCGAGGTTGCGAAGATGCCTGGCGTAGAGCGCCTTGTGTTCGGCTCGGTCGATTTCGAACTCGATCTGGATTGCTCCGGCTCCTGGGAGGCGCTGCTCTACGCGCGCTCCCGCGTTGTCCTTGCGGCCCGAGTCGCCGGTTTGTTGCCGCCGGTGGATGGAGTGACCGTCGCACTCGATAACATGGACCAACTTGCAAGCGATTCATTGAATGCGCGAGGCCTCGGTTTCGGCGGCAAGCTCTGCATCCATCCGAAGCAGGTTCCACATGTCAACGCGGCTTTCAACTCAAGTGAAGAAGATCTCGCGCACGCTCGCGAGGTGGTTGAGGCGTTCGCGCGCGCAGGTGGCGGTGCGGTCTCGGTGAACGGCCGGATGGTGGATTTGCCTGTTCTCCTTAAAGCTCAGCGCCAATTAGCGATGATCCGGAACCAACCAGCAGGCAAGTAGCGCGTACACGCCCGCTTCAACGCCCGTGAGCGCCGCGCAGGACTGCTTCCTCTTCTGACATGTCATGACAGCCCTTGATGTAGGCCGCGATAATGGCTAGACCAATCGGTACTGACAGAGCGAGGAACAATTCACCGAAACTCCACTTAAAGCCGAGAAGCACAGCACCGATGGACACGCCCAAGATCCCGCCGAAGCGCAGAGCCGCGTTAGCGAGACTGAAGTGGTTGTCTTTCATGATAAGCGGCAACCAACTGTTAAGGAAGTACACCGTCATCAGATTCATGAACATTCCGACCTAAAGAGAGAACGTCGCCGCGGTGTGCGGCTTGCCGACGACGAGTCGGAGTGCGGCTTTGTTGGTCTGCTTATGCTCGTGCACGATGAAGACCGTCGACGCGTCGGCAGTGCCCGCGGTAATGGCGTTGACCATGCGGATCAGGTTCTTTTTGTCGTCTTGTTTGCTACGGCCAGCCGCAGGTGCGGCCGGCCGTGGTGATTGCTCCGCCTGGAACGGCCGGGAGCATGAGACTTTAACTTAGACCGGATCCCAAGGCGTCAGTGTGAGCGACGGCACATTCGGGAAGAAGCTCGATTCGAAGGCGGGCATAACCTGATCGGCGATCGATTCCGGTGTCCAGCCGGCGTCGCGGTGCAGAGAGCGCACCATCCGGATCTGATTGAAGAAATAGATCTCGTTCGCTCGAACACCGAAAATCTGCCCTGATACCTTTGCCGCACGGTCCGACGCCAGGTAGACCGCGAGCGGCGCGACCTTGCGGGACTCCATCTTTTTCATGATCTCGACTCGGGCTTTCTGTTCCGGCGTTTCGGACGGAATCGAAGCGGTCATGGCGGTCCACGCCCACGGTGCAATACAGTTCGATCGCACATTGAATTTCGCCATGTCGAGCGCTATCGACTTCGATAGACCGACGACCCCCATTTTGGCGGCCGAGTAGTTGGCCTGGCCGATATTGCCAATCAGACCGGAGGTGGATGTCATGTGGATGTAGCTGCCGCCGTTCTGGGCCTTGAAGTGCGGCGCGGCAGCTCTTGCCACAAAAAACGAGCCGTTCAGATGTACGTCGACGACGGCCTTCCATTCTTCCGGGCTCATGTTGAAGAACATCCGGTCGCGCACAATACCAGCGTTGTTCACCACGCAATCGATCCGCCCGAACGTGTCCAGCGCGGCCTGCACGATTTTTTGTGCCGATTCCCATTCGGCGACGCTATCGGTAGCGGCCACGGCCTGGCCACCCGCTTCCTTGATTTCCGCCACGACTCGATCCGCCGCGAACTCACCGCTCTGCGCGTGCCGTCCCAGATCGTTGACCACCACCTTCGCGCCAGCCGCCGCGAACTGAAGCGCGAAGTCGCGCCCGATGCCGGCGCCGGCTCCCGTTACGACCACAACCTTATCCTTCACGATATCGCTCACCGTCGTCTCCATTCGTTAGGCGTTGATGTAGAAAGTTAGTGTGCCTATAATAGCAAAACTGAACATCGTTGCATATTATGAACGTAGCGCGACTCGGGTTCGAGCCGCAAGGAGACCCGCAAATGAGTTATCCAGAGAACTGGAGCGTGCCGGACCACGTGCCGGATGAGCTGGTGGTGGATTTTGACTACATGAATCCGGTGGGCGCCTCTGATGACGTTCATCTCGCATGGAAGGCTTTGCACCGGGGTCCCGACATAGTCTGGTCTCCATACTATGGTGGGCACTGGATCGCGACGCGTGGGGAAGACATCGAGGCGATGCAGAAGGATCATACGCATTTCTCGCATCGCAGCGTCAATATTCCGTCTTTGGAGCAGACGCAGCTGGTGCCCCTTGAGCTCGATCCGCCCGAGCATACCGCTTACCGGAATCTTATTTCGCCTTCGTTTCTGCCGAAAGCAATCGCGTCCGTCGAAGAGGACGCGCGAAACCTCGCAGTGGAGTTGATTGACAAGCTGGCGCCACGTGGTGAATGTGAGTTCGTCTCCGAATTCGCCAAGATCTTGCCCATCGTGATTTTCCTGCGTCTTGCCGACCTTCCGCTGGGTGACCGCGAACGGCTGCTGGAATGGGCCGAGATGGCGGTGCGTGGCACGGTCGATGAGCGGCTCGAATCGCAGAATCTGCTCGGCGGCTACATCTCGAAGTGGGTGGCTGAACGCCAGGCCAACCCGAGCGCAGATCTGGTCAGTCTGATTGCGAATGGAAAGATCGACGGCGAGCCAATGCGCCCCGAGCGCATGTTCGGCATGTTCATCGTCGTGCTTTTCGGCGGCCTCGATACTGTCGCGTCACTAATGGGTTTCGTGGCCCGTTTTCTGGCAGAGAATCCGGGCCATCGGCGGCAACTCATCGAGCATCCTGAACTCATGGTTTCATCTGTCGACGAACTGATTCGCCGGTTCGGTGTGGCGAATACGGCGAGGGTCGTCACTGAAGACACGGATTACAAGGGCGTTACCCTGAAGAAGGGTGATCAGATCCAGTTGCCCAATTCGTTGTTCGGCCTGGATGATCGCAAGTTTGCCAATCCGCTCGAGGTCGACCTGACCCGCAAGCCGGTGCTGCACGCGGCATTCGGAAATGGGCCGCATCGGTGTCCCGGATCGTTTCTTGCACGCACTGAGATCAAGGTATTTTTGCAGGAATGGTTGAAGCGGATTCCCGACTTCAGTATTCGTGACGGTGACAAACCACGGTGCGGCTCGGGCGCGGTAAACGGCATGCTGTACCTGCCGCTGACCTGGAAAGTCGGAACCTGAGTCTCTTCAATCAAATAGCAGATCGACAACTATGAAACAGTGGCAATGCATCTTCTGTGGCTTTTTCTATGACGAAGCGATCGGGCTCCCGGCTGAAGGTTTTCCGCCTGGTACGCGTTGGGCTGACATTCCAGACGACTGGGCTTGCCCGGAATGCGGGGCAGGGAAGGGCGACTTCATCATGATCGAGGTTTGATTCAAGGCCCGGGCTAACCCCAGATGCCGTTGGTAATGGCCGATATCGACACCGATGTGCGCTACGCTTGTGTCGACGGCGTTGCAACCATCACGATCGACTCTGCGCCGGTCAATGCTTTAAGCGTTGCGGTGCGGTCGGGTTTGTTGCGAGCCTTCACACGGGCTCGAGCGGATGAAGATGCGCGAGCTGTCATCCTTACCGGCCGCGGCAAAGGCTTTTGCGCCGGAGGAGATATCCGCGAATTCGGGACTCCTGCGGCGGCCGCATCGCCTGGACTGTCGATGCATGTTCACCCGATGATCGAGTCGATGAGCAAGCCTGTCATTGCCGCCATTCATGGCATGGCGGTGGGTGGCGGGCTGGAGACGGCGCTGGTATGTCACTATCGCGTCGTCGAGGCCGATGCCAGGATTGGTCTGCCAGAGGTCGCACTTGGCACCATTCCGCTGTCGGGTACGCAACGCCTGCCACGGGCGTTGGACCTTCGACGCGCAATCGATATGATTCTGTCGGCTCGCATGGAACCGGCGTCGGCATTTGCGGGAACCGCCTTGTTCGATCGGATCGTCGGACACGGTCAGGCTTTGACCTCGGCTGTGCAGCTGGCGCATGCACTCGTCGAGCGCAATGACATTTCGTTACCGCTGATCCGCCATCTGCCGGTCGTGACAAATCACACTGCAAAGGTGCTTGAAGAGGCACGCGCCTATCTCATCGGGCAAGAGGTCGGAAGCGCCGTGCATGCGCAGGCACTTGTGGCGATCGGCGCCGCCGTCGAATGTGTCGACTTCGAAACGGGGATGAAAACGGCGCGTGCCATTTACGACGCGTTGATGGCTTCAGATGAAGTGCGCATTCGACGCGAGCGCTTTCTCAATCGAAAGTGAGGTGGGCGCCCGTCCGGCGCCGCAGCTCAGGCACGCTCGAACAGAGCGGCCAAACCCTGGCCGCCACCGATGCACATCGCCTCGAGACCATAGCGGCCTTTGCGACGTTGCAACTCGAAGAGCAAAGTGGTCATCATCCGAACACCTGTCGCGCCGATCGGATGGCCCAGGGAGATGCCCGACCCATTGACGTTCAGCCGGTCTGGATCGTTCCATTCCCATCCCTTGAGCACAGCAAGCACCTGGCAGGCGAATGCTTCGTTGAGTTCGACCAGATCCATCCGATCGATCGACAACCCTGTGCGTGTCATCAGTTTCTGAACGGCGGCCACTGGACCAATGCCCATACGTGACGGCTCGCAACCCGCTGCGGCCCAGCCATTGAACCAGGCCATCGGCTCCAGCCCCAGTGCCTCGAGCTTGTCTTCGCTGACCACAAGACAGGCGGCTGCCGCATCGTTTTGCTGGCTGGAATTACCCGCTGTGACGGTGCCTCCGGGTATTAGCGTGCGCAGCTTGCCGAGGCTGTCCATGCTAGCGTCTTCGCGGAATCCTTCGTCTTTGTCGAAGAGCCGGGGGGCGCCTTTTTTTTGCGGGACCAAGACCGGTACGATTTCGTCGGCCATGCGACCCGACCCCCACGCTTCGGCCGCGCGCCGATGGCTGCGCACCGCATACTCGTCCGCCTGCTCCCGGCTGATGTGATAGTCGTTTGCGAGATTCTCGGCCGTTTCGATCATGCCCGAGATGTGACCGAAACGCTCCTCTGGCTGTGAGCGTTCGCGGCCGCGCGCGAGCCGATCGTGAAACTGCACCGAACCCGCGCGTGCGCCCCAGCGCATGTCGGTGCTGTAGTACTCGATATTGCTCATACTCTCTACCCCGCCTGCGAGCACAACGTCGGCGGCGCCTGTCTGGACCATCATCGCTGCCGTAGCGAGCGCCTGGAGTCCGCCGCCGCATCGGCGGTCGAGTTGCATGCCTGGCACCTGCACCGGCAATCCTGCCTGCAATGCGATCCAGCGCCCGACGCAAGGCGTTTCGCTGTTCGCGTAAGACTGCGCGAACACTACGTCATCGATGCGAGCGGGATCGAGCCCGCTACGCTTCAAGATCTCTTTGGTAACCAGAGCGCCGAGTTCTTCGACCGGCACGCTGCGCAAACTGCCGCCGAAAGTGCCGACCGGCGTTCGTACTGGAGAGACAATCGCTGCGCGTTTCATAGGGTTCTCTTCAAATGGGACGGAAGCCGCTGCCCAGCATCACGTCTGGCCGGTGGCTGCGGGTTGTGCGATGGAAGTCAGCCGGAACCGCTGGTGGCATGTTCAAGGGTGGCCTGGTAGTCAGGATGAGCAATCGCCAGAAGGCGCTCGCGTCGCTGTTTCAGACTGAGTCCCCGCAAGTCGGCCACGCCATATTCGGTCACGATGATGCCGGCGTCGCTTCGCGGCGTGCTGACCGGGCCACTGAGTGCCGACACGATCCGGCTTACGCCTTTGGCTGCCGTCGAAGGCAGGGCGATCACCGGCAGGCCGCCGTTGGCGAGCCGTGCTCCGCGCAGGAAGTCAAGCGCGCCGCCCACGGCGCCGACGTACCTGCCGCCGGCGACTTCCGCATTGATCTGCCCGCTCAGATCAACTTCCAGTGCAGAATTGATCGCAACAAATCGGTCGATGCGGGCGAGCACGTCGACATCGTGCGTATAGCTCGTCGAGCGAAATTGCACCTTGCGGTTGCGATGCGAAAAATCGTGAATGCGGCGGCTGCCCATCATGACGCCCGCAACCGTTACGCCTCTGTCCACGTTTTTTAGCGCATTGTTAATAACGCCAGCCTCCATCAGATCGGCGACCTTGTCGCCTATCGTGCCGGAGTGGACACCCAGGTTTCGCCGGTCCGACAGCTGCCCCAGAACAGCTTCGGGAATCGCGCCGAGACCGAACTGAAGCGTTGAGCCGTCTTCAATCCACCCGGCGATATGGCCGGCTATTGCCCGTTCAATATCGCCTGCTTTGCCTGGTGCATTTTCGAGTGGCGCGCGCGAGGTCGGCAGGATGAAGTCGAGGTCGTCATCGCGTAGATAACGCTCGCCGTAGGTCCACGGTGCCTGTTCGTTGATCTCGGCGACAATCACACGCGCGGTATCGAGTGCCGGGATCAGATACTCATGCGCAATCGAAAGACTGTATCGGCCCTCGGCGTCGGGCGGCGCGAGTTGCAACAGCAGCACGTCTATCTTGAGCGCGCCCGAGTGGATCATTTGCGGAAACTGCGAGTAGTGGCACGGCAGCACATCGAGTACGTCCGCGTGCGCCAGTACCCGGTTCGCGCCGGCTCCGCAGTACGAAACGAAGTCGATGGAGTCGGCGTGGACCGGCTGGCAGGTGTCGGTGGTGCTCGCCCCCAGGAACACACGGAAGCGACCGATTTGCCGCCGTTGCGCGATGAGAGCCTGCGTCAACGGCACCGGTTCGGCGTTTGCCTGGCCCCACATGACGGTGTCGCCAGGGCGAACGATGGACGCGAAATCGATCGAGTCCGGTTGCAGGAGCAAGGGCATGACGTTACGCCTTGGTTCTGGGGTTCCGCGTGCGGACAGCACCGGCTTGATCCAGAGCGGCGATGTATTCGGCGGTATACCCCAGTGTCCCGAGAATCTCTGCCGTATGCTCGCCGATGGCCGCAATAGATAGGTCGGGTTCTGCCGGATCGCGTTGGAATCGAATCGCGCTTCCGATGTGCCGGCGGCCCGTCGCATCCATTCTCACCATCTGACGAGCGCGAGCCTGTGGATGCGAGAGCGCCTCGTGCAGCGACAGCACCGGTGCGAAACTGACGCGACGTCCTTCTAACCACTCGAGCCATTCGTTCAACGTGCGCGTCAGGAAAACTTCGGTGAGGAACGCGCGCAGGCCGGCCTGCGCTTCGCCTGTCGGCCCGACTGCGACGGGGATCAGGTCGGGCCGGCCGAGGGGCGTCAGCAGGTTGGTTGCGAAGTCGAGTTCGCGTCCGCCGAGGCAAAGCCATTGCGAATCGGCTGTCCGGTACGCCGCAAGCAGTGCGATCGCATTGTCGCCATGCGCGGCCTCGACATCGTGTCCGTCGACAGGGTTGAGCGCGTGGCCGGTCAGATGGGGTTGTGCCGTCAGCGCCGCGTCGTAAAGCGATATGTCCACGAAGTCCCCATGACCAGTCTCGCGCGCATGTAACAACGCCATCAGCACTGCGGACAAGGCCGTCAACGAACCGGCCAAAGCGGCGAGCGATGCGCCGGACGTGACAGGCGCGCCGCGTTCGTCGCGCGGCAGCGTTCCCGCGATGGCCTGTATGACGGGGTCGTGCGCCGGTACCGACGAAAGCGGGCCGGTTTGACCGAAAGCGGTCAAGGAGCAGTAAACGAGGCGGGGATTTGTGCGGCTAACGGTGTCGTAATCGATGCCAAGACGCGCCGCGACTCCGGGCCGCGACGATTCGATCACGATGTCGGCCTTGTCGATCAGTCTCAGCGCGATAGCGAGTCCGTCGGCATGTTTCAGATCTAGTGCGATGCTCCGCTTGCCGCGATTGAGCGCGACAAAAAACTCACTGTCCGACTCTAACGAACCGCGCGCCGCATCTCCAGTCAGCGGCTCAATCTTGATAACGTCGGCGCCATGATCGGCAAGGTGTGATGCGAGCATCGGCCCGGGCATGAATTGCGAGAGATCGACGACGCGAACCCCGGCAAGCTTCATGCTGAAGGCACCTCGAAGGGGAAGTCACGCTGCGCGATGTCAGCCGCCTGTCGCATGATTCTCGCGATCAATTCCGCACAGGTCGGCAAATCGTGGATCAGGCCAGTCACCATTCCGGCCGGAAATGCACCGCCTTCGATGTCGCCGCTTGCAAAGGCATCCATCCAACGGTTCGCGCCGGTCAGTGCATACAGATCGGCGTGGGTGATACCACCGGCACGCTCCAGTTCGACCGCGGCGAGGCTGACGCCGTTTTTTATCACGCGGCTCGAGTCGCCAAGCGTGCGTCCGACCAGCAAAGTGTCGCGCTCGGTCGCTTCCAGCAGGCGCTGCTTGATCGCCGCATGGACATGCGATTCCTGCGTGAGCATGAAGCGTGTGCCCATGTTGATGCCGTCCGCGCCGAGTGCGAGCGCGGCCATCAGGCCTCGGCCATCGGCGAACCCACCCGAGGCGAGCAGGGGAATCTTCAGCTTGTCGGCAGCGGCGGGGATCAGGATCAGTCCGGGGATATCATCTTCCCCGGGATGCCCCGCACATTCGAAGCCGTCGATACTGACCGCGTCTGCGCCGAGCGACTCGGCTTTCAGTGCGTGCCGCACGGTGACGCACTTGTGGATCACCTTGACACCGTTCGCCTTGAACATGGCGATGTACTTCGCGGGGTTGCTACCAGCGGTTTCGACGACTGACACGCCTCGCTCGACGATCGTGCGCACATAGCCGTCGTAGTCGAGTCCGGCGTTGCTGCCGAGCACGGTCAGATTCACGCCGAACGGCTTGTCGCTGAGCGCTCGCACCTGGTCGATTTCTCGAGCCAGCGCATCCGCGTTCGCATGCGTGTGGGCGGAAATGAAACCGAGCCCGCCGGCATTGCCGACTGCCGCCGCGAGTTCCGCACGAGCGACCCAACGCATGCCACCCTGGATGATCGGGTAATCGATGCCAAGCAATTCGGTGATACGATTTTTCTTGGGGTTCATGGTTTTGAGCCGTCTGGGCGTTTGACTGGGTGGCAAGGACTCGATCCAGGCACGGGCCTTAGCCGATCCGCACAAAGGTGCGGTTCAGACCCGCGCATCGTTGTCAGCGATTGTTGAACACAGGCTTGCGTTTTTCCGCGAATGCGGCCATGCCTTCCTTGCGGTCTTCGGTTGCGAAGGTTGCATATGCCATGCGTCGTTCGAAGAGGATGCCTTCAGCGAGACTCGATTCATACGCGCGATTTACGCATTCCTTCGCCATCGCAACCACAGGTTGCGAAAATCCGCCGATCGTTTCCGCCGTTTTCAATGCTTCGTCGAGCAACTCTTCGAGAGGCACAACGCGACTGACGAGGCCACAGCGTTCGGCTTCGATGGCGTCCATCTTGCGGCCCGTCAGGACCATCTCCATGGCCTTCGATTTACCGAGTGCACGGGTGAGACGTTGTGTTCCGCCTGCGCCCGGAATGGTCGCCAGCGTAATTTCAGGCAACGCGAAACGGGCGTTGTCGGCAGCGAGAATGAAGTCGCACATCATTGCCAGTTCGCAACCGCCGCCTAATGCGAGGCCGGCCACTGCGGCGATAACCGGCTTCCGGCAGCGCGCGGTGCGCTCCCAGTTGGATGTGATGAACTGTCTTTTGAAGACGTCCATGTAAGTCCAGTCGTTCATCATCTTGATATCGGCGCCCGCGGCAAACGCCTTCTCGTTGCCGGTCAGCACGATCGCACCGATCGCTTCGTCAGCTTCGAATCCATCGAGTGCGGCGGTCAACTCGTCCATCAGGAGGTTGTTCAGCGCGTTGTACGCCTGCGGTCGGTTAAGCTTGATGAAGCCGACTGCGCCGCGCGTTTCAACGATGATAGTTTCGTAGCCCATAAGTCTTCCTTGCACGAATTCAAACGAACATGTACGCCACCCGGTGACTGTGCGGGACGCGGCGCGATCGCTTTGCGGATCGGCTTGTGCGGCTGCATCGCCGTGCCGGACTGCCGACGCCGAGGTGAATCAGGCTTGTCCGTAAATTGAACGGTGTTTATAATTGTGAATGCGCGGCGAAGCTTTGTCAATTGAGCTTCGGGTCGGCGCTCCATCAAAAGACGCAAGGAGGCACAGAGTGACCACACGCCATGAAGACGGGCAAATTCGCGTGGAGCAGCGCGGCCATGTTCTGTTGATCGGCATTGACCGTCCGGAAAAGCGCAATGGCTTTACCCCCAAGATGTTCGAGGAATTGGCCAAGGCGTACACGCTTCTCGAAACGAGTCCCGACATTTTCTGTGGACTGCTCCATGCAGAGGGCGATCACTTCACTGCGGGCCTCGATATGCCGAAGATCGCGCCGCTACGCCGCGAGGGTAAACCGCTACTTCCGGTCGGCGAAGTCGACCCATTCAATCTACGCGAACCACTGCGCAAGAAGCCCGTCGTGATTGCGCTGAAGGGAATCTGCTTCACGGTGGCAGTTGAGCTGATGCTAGCATCTGAAGTGGCAGTGGCAGCAGACAACTGCCGCTTTTCGCAACTCGAAGTCAAGCGCGGCATCATGGCTGGCTGCGGCGCGACGATACGGATGGTGGATCGCGCGGGGTGGGGCAACGCGATGAAAATCCTGCTTACGGGTGACGAATTTACGGCACAGGACGCTTATCGTATGAACTTCGTTCAGGAAGTAGTGCCGGCGGGCGAAGAATTTAAGCAGGCGCTGGAGATCGCGGAACGCATTGCCGCGCAGGCGCCGTTGGCCGTGCAGGCGACCATGGCCAATGCTCGGCTATCGCTTGGTTCAGGCTGGCAAGACGCCTATTCCAGGATCCAGACGACCCAGCAATTTCTTTACAACACGCAAGATGCTAGAGAAGGTGTCCAGTCGTTTGTCGAAAAGCGCGCTGCCAAATTCAGCGGCTGCTAGCGAAACGACCTGCGCGATACATAGCGCGTGGTGGACGGGGTTTCATGCGCCACGAGTTCTATCAGGTCACGACTCCCGGCGTCGCGTTTGGAATGAATTCAATGGAACGATTCGATATGAAGCAAGGTGCGTTGTCGGGGATTCGCGTGCTCGATCTGAGCCGCATTCTCGCAGGGCCATGGGGTGCGCAGATGCTGGCGGACCTGGGAGCAGAGGTGATCAAGGTCGAACGACCGGGCAAGGGCGATGACTCACGCCAGTTCGGTCCGCCTTTCCTGAAGGACCGGGACGGTAACGACACGCGTGAATCGACTTTCTTTATCAGCGCGAACCGAGGTAAGAAGTCCATCACCTGCGACATCGCGACCCCTGAAGGGCAGGCGCTGATCCGATCGCTTGCGGCTAAATGCGATGTGCTACTGGAGAACTACAAGGTTGGGGACCTGAAACGTTATGGCCTCGATTATGAAAGTCTCAAGGCTGTCAATCCGCGCCTTGTCTACTGTTCGATTACGGGCTTTGGCCAGACGGGGCCCTACAGCCCGCGTCCGGGCTACGATTCGATTTTCCAGGCAATGGGCGGCCTGATGAGCATCACGGGAAATGGCGACGACGTGCCCGGTGGTGGCCCGATGAAGACCGGCCCAAGTCTCGCGGATATCATTTGTGGGCAATACGCAGCGTCAGCGATAGTCGCGGCGCTCTATCGGCGCGACGCCGGTGGCGCGCCAGGTGGAGAAGGGCAATACATCGACCTCTCCCTGCTGGATTCGATGATCGCCGCGACCTCGCACTATGCCAGCCAGTATCTGGTATCCGGCGAAATCCCGATCCGACGCGGAACTGAAGGTAACGGCGGCATGCCCTCACGCATGTTTCGATGCGCGGACCGGGACATCATGATTGTCGCCGGCAATAACGAACAGTATGCGCGGCTATGCCAGGTGTTGGGTCGTCCGGAACTCGCTACCGATCCGCGTTTTGCCGAAATCGCCCTGCGAGTGAGAAACCGCCGGGCACTCGGGGACGTATTCGAGCCGCTGATCGCGCAATGGCAGAGCAACGAGCTGCTGGTTGCGCTGGACGCCGCAGGCGTCCCGGCAGGCCCGATCAACAACCTTCAACAGGTCTTCGCCGATCCCCACGTTCAGGCGCGAGGCATGTGCGTGGAAGCGACGCATCCGCTATCCGACGACGCAGTGAGGATGGTCGCTAATCCGGTGAAGATGTCAGGTACGCCGATCGATTCTTATACCGCTCCTCCTACGCTCGGCCAGCATACCGATTCCGTGCTGAGCGAGCTGTTGGAGATGTCGCCTGCGGATATCGGCTCGTTGCGTGAGCGCAAGATCATTTAGGCCAATGCCTGACGCAGCCATCAAGTGCAGTGGCGGCTCCGAGCAGCTCAAAAATATGGCCCTGACTTCCCGCAAGAAGGCAGGGCCAAACTCATCGCACTCTCGCGAAGTTCGATGGAGGAGAAATCTGTATTACGGAGCAGCTTTGCGTTTCGCTTTAATTCTGCTGCGATTCACCGACTGTTGCTGCGCAAATTAACGATCCTTGCACTTTGCTGTTGCTTCATGTGTGACAAGTTACCTTGCAGCGCATCTAGAGCATTGACTGGCCGCCGTCGACATTGATGGTCTGACCCGTGACATAACCTGCACTCTCGCTGCAAAGAAATGCAACTACACGTCCAATATCTTTCTCGGGATCGCCGAAACGGCCCATTGCAATCTCCGACAGATAGCGCGCGCACTCGGTGGGGTTCGCCTCCAGATAGGCATTCGCGGCGGGGGTCAGCGCGGCGGGGCACACCACGTTAATCGTGATGCCATGAATGCCCCATTCGCGGGCAGCAACCCGCGACAAGCCGCGAATGCCTTCTTTGGCAGCGGCGTATGGCGCAAAGCCCTGCGTGCCTTCAATACCGGTGCGCGACGCGAAGTTAACGATCCTGCCACTTTGCTGCTGCTTCATGCGTGGCAAGACAGCCTGCATGAAGTAAAGCGTGCCATAAAGGCCGGATTCGAGCGTGTCGCGCCAGTTTTCATCGGTGACCTGTTCCAGAGGCACGCCAGGAGTGCTGCTTTGCGCATTATTGACAAGCGCATCGATACGCCCGAAATGCTTGATGGCGAGGGCGACGGCGTTCTCTGCGTCTGCGCGTCTGCGAGTATCGCCAGGCACCGCGAGCACCCCCACGCCAAGGGCCTCCAGTGTGCTTTGCGCGTCCCGCAGCTTCGTTTCGGTGCGCCCAGTCAGAACAAGGTTCGTGCCTTCCATTGCCAACGCACGCGCTATGCCGAGCCCTAACCCTTGGCCACCACCCGTTACGACGGCAACCCGGTCCTGTAATCCACTCATGAACGAACTCCTTAGTCTCGTACCGATTGAAGATGCGCTCACGGTGCGGATCGAGCCGGCTGACCAGTCGTAGCACTGTGAAACATATTTCTGAACGTCGTTCGATTATATAATAAGGAGAGCCACGATGACCGCAAAATTATTTCGGATCTTGGGACGAATAACGGTGCTAAACCGGCGTCCGACGTGAGACTATGTGAATGGTTCATTTATAATGAACTCAAATCAAATGGAAGGGGAGTGATATGTCGAAAGAAATCCTGGCGCCAGCGGACAGAGATGTCACCGGACCGCGTTCGCTGACTCGCCTGCTCGGACTGTTCGACGTACTGGCGAAAGCGCCAGATGGGATGTCGCTGGCGGAACTTAACGTTGCGTTGGAGTCGCCGAAAAGCAGCTTGCTCAACTTGCTGCGCCCTCTTGTGGCCGAGGGGTTCCTGATGCACGACGTCGGCCGTTACCGGCTGGGACCGTCCATTTTCCGGCTTTCCGCGAACGTGATGGCGGTATGGAATTTTTCGAAAATGCTGCGCCCGTTTCTTGTCGAGTTGTCGGAACGCACTCGGGAAACGGTCTATATCGGCGTGCTCGATGCGGAGCAAAAGGTCATAACGTATGTCGATGTCATTGAAAGTGCACAATCTGTTCGATATTCGATGATCGTCGGGATGCGTCGCCCGCTGTATTGTACGGCCGCCGGACGCGTTCTGCTGGCTTACCAATCCGAGGAGTTCCTTGCCGAGTATCTTCGGACGGTCAAGCTTGAGCGGCACACGGAACAAACCACAGTCAACAAGAAGGTTTTACGCGAGGAGCTGCAGAGCATCGTTGAGACGGGGTTGTCGATCAGCCGCGGCGAACTGCTGCCTGACTCGGCAGGGTTGTCGTCACCGATTTTCGGACCCAACGGCAACGTGATTGCGGCAATGGCGGTCGGCGCGCCTCTAGAGCGGTTCGACCGGCAACGAAAGAGCCTGGAGGAGCATATGCTCACCGTTGCGCAACGCGCCTCGGCACTGGGCGTTGCGAACGACGACGAGTAACCGGCTCGCGCGAGACGTCTTTGGCGGATTCGCGTTGCGGCCGCCAGTTTCTGTCTGGCAATTACCGAATGCGTGCCGGGCCACTTACCGCTCCGCAGTCGAGGGCGCGGGACTGACGGCCTGGTCCGCGACGGCGCGGCAGCACATACGCAATTGCCAGTCCTGCCAACGCGCTGCCTGCGACGTACCCAAACACTGCAACATAGCTTTGCGCAGCAGGAAACGACGCACCTCCTTCGTTCACGGATGCACCCTGCAGCAGCGTGAATACGGCCTGCGCACCGACCGCGAAAAAACACGAAAAAAATACGTAGAGCAGACCAGTCACCTCACCGGTCTGTTCGGCTGGAGTCGCTTCAATAATCAGGTTGTAGACAGCGGTGTGCGCGAAGGCCAGGCCAAACGAGCAGAGCATTGCGCCGGGAACGAACAGCAATAAATTGCTGCGAAGCAGGATCAGGCTGGTCCACGTAATCACTAGCATGGTCATGCCGATCAATGCGGCACGACGGGCTTCGTAGCGAGCGGCGATGCGTCCACTCCACGGGCTGGCAATCATCGCGCCAGAGTTGATGGTGAACATCAGTAGTCCCGCCTGGGTTGCGGTCATCCCGAAGCCCGCATGCGTCCAGGCCGGTTGCTGTAAGAGCATGGAGAAGACTTGACCCAGTTGCATCGCTCCGATGGCGATGCACATCATGCAGACGTTTGCGAGAATCACCTGGCGTTTTGCCAAAATGCGGACGTCAATAAGTGGATTCGTCACCCTGCGCTGGTCTCTCGCCCAAAGCCACAGCACCACCAGACTTGCTATCAGGATGCCCCAGATACGCGGATCCATGATTCCCCATGCGTGGACCTGCTGAACAGCGAACAGAATCGCGCATAACGCCGGTGCGAAGGCAAGGCCCCGCACGAAATGAATTCTTTCGCTGACCCTGCGCGACGATTCTGGCACCCATAGACGCACCGCTGCGATCGTAAGCGCACACAAAGCCACTTTGAGCCAGAAGCCACCCTGCCACGAGTAGTGATCGACCACAACACCGGCGCCGATATAGACCAATCCGGCCGACACCATACCTGCGGCGCTGATCAGCCCAACGGCAGACGGTATTTGTCCAGAAGGCAGGTTCTCTCGGATGAGCCCCATGGAAAGCGGCGTGATGCCGGACGCGATCGACTGCATGATGCAGCCGGCGATCAACACGGCAATGCTTTGCGCGCACGCCGCCACCACGCCCCCCGCGGCCGCGACAACCAGCACGGTGAGCAGAACCCGTCGGTAGCCGAGCAGGTCGCCAAGCCGCCCACAGATCGCAGCGAAAACCGCCGCGCCGAGCCAGTAGGCTGTGACGGTCCAGCCCACCGAAGCCGACCCGGGAAAAACCCTGTAGAGCGTGACGAGCATCGTGTAGATCACCGTGATGCCGGACGATGCCGCGACTGCTGACAGCAGCACTGCAACCATGAACCGGCGGCGCGTGCCCTCGGTTAGGGGCGCGCGCGGTAACGATTGCGGCGTTGCATCGGCGTGCATAGGCGTCTACCTGCGATTGAGTTTTACGTATCATCTCATAGTTGAACGGTGTGCGTATAATTGTTATTGCATAGGGTGGTCGAGCTGCCTTTGCGCTGATATGGATCGTTTTTTTCCGATATCAATGCGGTATCACGATCTCTCGTTTCGATATGGAGGTTTGTGCGTCGACTGCGTGCACCGATACTTCATTCAACGGCGCGGCTCTCATCGTTCGTTCCATAAACAGGAGACTTCTTCATGCAGACTTATCAAGGAAAGATCTACGACGCTGATACACACTTCTACGAAGTGGAGGATGCGTTTAGCCGCTATCTGCCGGAAAAATTCAAGAAAGAATGGGGGTTCACAAGCCGCGTTACCCCCGAAGGCAATCGCTGCATGTATGTTGGCGATCGCAAGGTCGAGATCAGCGAAGGCTACACTTCGGCCGAAGGACTTGTGCCGCCCCCGGGGAAGCTCCACGAATGGCTGCGAGCCATGAAGGACGGTAAGGATAACGTTGAAATGCGGGTTCAGCCCACGCCGGACATGTTCAATCGCGACGCGCGTCTGAAAAAGATGGATGAGTTCGGTGTTGAGGCCTGCACGATGTATGTCGGAGAAATGGTTGCATGCATCTCGTACCTGAGCGAACCGGCCGCAGCCAATGCCGTCTTGCACGCATACAACCGCTGGATGCTCGACGATTGGGGCTTCAGCTATAAAGAGCGTATCTACAGCACTCCGATCGTCACGCTCGACGATCTCGACGCGGCTGTTGCCGAGGCGAAATGGCTCGTGGCAAACGGCGTGCGCGTGATCCTGATGCCGATGGGGCCGTTCGGTGGACGCGCACCCGCCGATCCCTATTTCGATCCGTACTGGGCGATTCTTAACGAAGCAGGCGTGCGCGTCACGTTCCACGTTTCCGAAGCGATTTACATGAAGGACCACATGGCCGTGTGGGGCGAGCCGGTGCAGCAATCGCGCCAGCGCCAGACGGCATTCGTGTGGATGCACGGTTATGGCGAGCGCCCGGTGGTGGAAACGCTGTCGTCGTTCATCTTCTACAATTTCTTCGAGCGTTTTCCTAACGTAAAGCTGTGCAGCGCGGAAAATGGCGCCGAATGGGTGCCGTCCATGCTGGTGAAGATGGACAAATGCCGCGGAATGTCGAAAAACGGTTACTGGCCTTGCGGTCAACTGAAGAGCCGGCCGAGCCAGATATTCAAGGAGAACGTCTTCGTGGTAGCGTATCCGGAAGATGATCTCGCGCAGATCGTCGCCCAAACTGGGTCGGCGGACTATTTGCTGATGGGTTCCGACTATCCGCACGCAGAAGGCGTACCCGAACCGAAAGATTTCGCGCGTGAGGCTTGCGAGCCGTTGTCCGCAACGGACACTCAAAAAATCATGTATGACAACGGACGCCGGTTCATCCCGGCCCGGGCCTAACCGTTCGGATGTTTCAGTAGTGAAGAGGCGCGTGTCAGATGTGCCTCGAGCGGTTTTTTGTTCGACCCATAACGATAGAAGCGACAGCGGGGGAGCTTGCGACATCCCGCGCGTTCGCGTCACTCTGGACAGGCTAGCCATGAACTTACTGGATTATCAGGCGTTGCTGCTCGAGCGCGACGGTGGGGTTCTTACCGTCACGCTCAACCGGCCCGACACTTTGAACGCCTTCGACGAACAGATGGATATCGAAATGTCGCGGCTCTTCGGGGATGTCGCCGACGATCCGCAAACGCGGGTGGTCGTGCTCACCGGCGCGGGCCGCGCATTCAGTGCGGGCGGCGATATCGAACACATGCAGCAAGTCATTGACGATCAGTCGTTGTTTCTCGCCGGCATGCAGCGCGCCAAGAAAATTATCTTTTCGATGCTCGACTGTCCGAAACCGGTCATCGCGAAGATCAATGGCCATGCAGTTGGACTCGGGGCGACCATCGCGCTGTTCTCTGACCTGAGTTATGCAGCGAACCACGCGAAAATCGGCGATCCGCATGTGAAGGTCGGTTTCGTTGCCGGAGACGGCGGCGCTGTCATCTGGCCGCAACTGATTGGCTACGCGAAGGCCAAGGAGTACCTGCTGACCGGTGATCTTCTCGGAGCTGAAGAGGCGGCTCGTCTCGGATTGATCAATCGTGCCGTTCCCGCGGACGAACTCGATGCGGTCGTCGATGCAATGGCGAAGCGCCTGGCGACGGGTGCTTCGCAAGCCATTCAGTGGACCAAGACGTCGATCAATATCGGTCTGAAACAGCTTGCACATTCGATACTCGACGCGTCGATTGCGTACGAGGCCTTGTCGAATCAGACCGAAGACCACCAGGAAGCGGTGAATGCGTTTCGCGAGAAGCGTGATCCGGTATTCAAGGGCCGCTAAGTCGCGCTCGCCTGGCTGTCGCCCGCAGCTTGTTGAAAGAGGAGTGCTGAGATGCAACGTGTAGTTGTGGTTAGTGGAGGGTTCGGAACGCTCGGTCGGGCCGTCGGCAACGCATTTGCAGCCGATGGCTGGAGTGTTGCACTGTTGGATCGGGCGCCGGCGCCTGACGCATCCACCCAGGACAGGCAATGGCTGCTCGGAGATGTCGATCTGACCGATCTGGGCAGTGCACGGAAGGCCATGTTGTCGGTGGTCGAGCGTGTCGGGCCTTTGAACGCATTGATCAACGTGGCCGGCGGTTTTCGCTGGGAAACATTAGCGGACAGCAACCTGGAGACATGGGATGTGATGTATCAGATGAATGTGCGTACGGCTGTGACCGCGTCCAGGGCGGCTTTGGAGCATTTCGCGAACGGAGCGGAGGGCGCACGCATCGTCAATGTTGGTGCCGGCGCCGCACTGCGGGCCAGCACGGGCATGGGCGCCTATGCGGCGTCGAAGGCCGGCGTGCTGCGCTTCACCGAGGCACTCGCCGACGAAGTTAAGGATCGCGGTATGACCGTGAATGCAGTCCTTCCCGGTGTCATAGATACGCCGCAAAATCGCAAGGACATGCCCGATGCGGATTTCTCGCGCTGGGTGCAGCCGGCCGATATCGCAGCCGTCATCCTCTTCCTCACAACGCCTTGCGCATCCGCTGTGACGGGCGCATCGATCCCGATTGCCGGGCGTTTGTAGGTGAGCCGCCGCTGAACCGCCTTTGCTGCGGCATGTTTTTTCGTTGCAGCAAAGGCGCGTTCTATTGTCATCCGCCAGTGACTGCCCGACACATTCGACGCGCCGCGGCCTCGCGAGGCAGTCAGTCAACCGGGCGCACTGCCGGAGCCTTCCGGGCGCCAGCAGATTCGCGTCGGAGAACTGCTCGGATCAGGTCAGGCGGACCAGTGAATCCGTGCTGAACCCGAGGAAGGGTTCACCCAGACGTGCGCGACGGGCCCAGTTAGCATCATGTAGCAATGACCGCCCCACGCCGACCAGGTCGAACTCGTTGCGCATGAAGCGATCGAGCAATGGCTTAAGGTCGGGCTGCGCCACCGTTTGCGCGCCGGCCATGGAATCATAGTAGCCCTTATTGATCCCAATGCCGCCTACGGTCATCGAGAGCTTGCCAGTCACCT
This sequence comes from Paraburkholderia sp. BL6665CI2N2, assembly GCF_004366535.1. Classification (NCBI taxonomy): domain Bacteria; kingdom Pseudomonadati; phylum Pseudomonadota; class Betaproteobacteria; order Burkholderiales; family Burkholderiaceae; genus Paraburkholderia; species Paraburkholderia sp. BL6665CI2N2. The sequence goes on along the minus strand of NZ_SORC01000001.1, from coordinate 8,181,357 downwards.
TCTTTGCCCAGCCGGCAAGATTCATATCAGAGCCTTCGAACTCTGGGCGGTTGAAATACCGGGTGCTCGCTTCGAAAATATCGACGCCGGCCTCCGCGAGCGGCGTGAGAATCTGTTCGAGTTCTTCGGGCGTGCTAGCGAGACGCGCCTTAAAATCCTGCTGTTTCCACTGCGAAAAGCGGAAACTTATAGGCATTGTTTCGCCAAGCTCCGCGCGGATTTCGCGGACAACCTCTGCAGCGAAGCGGCTCCTCGCGACCAGGTCCTTACCCCACGCATCTGCGCGTTTATTGGTCTCGCTCCACAGGAACGAATCGATCAGGTAACCGTGACCGCCGTGAAGGGCTATTCCGTCGAATCCGGCGGTTTTTGCATGCGACGCGCTTCGGCGATAGGCTGCAATGACGTCGGCGATCTCCTCATCGGTCATTGGGCGGGTGGCAGGCTGCACTCGATCGAGATAGCCAGCGTCGAGTGACGTCAGGCCTCCCCGTGGTCCCCATAGGCCGGACGGCCGCATTGGGGCAGCAGAGGGGACCGGGCCGGTATGAGCTTCTTTCATCGGACCCATGTGCCACAGTTGAGGAAAAATCACACCGCCGCTTGCGTGAACCGCATCGGTCACGAGGCGCCATGCTTCGACCGATTCAGGCCCCGTCAGCGTGGGAATTGAATTCTCGCCGAGTCCGGCTTCGCCAAGCGCCGACGGATGATCGATCCCGACACCTTCAGTAATGATGAGCCCAGTCTCGCCCTCAGCACGCCTCTGATAGTACGAAGCGACATCGGGCCCCGGCAGTCCGTCGGGAGAAAAGCCGCGCGTCATCGGTGACATGACGACGCGATTTGCCAGCGTGATTCCGCGGACCGACAGTGGCGCAAACAGTGGTGCTGTGATCACCTTTGTCTCCGTGCGTATAGTTGACTTGCATGCGGATAATGATACGCTACATTTTTATGGTGAAACAGCGTCTCATGCCATGCACAAGACATGAAATGACGACGCGTATAGAGGACTATGTCAATGCAAACCCATGTCACCGCGGTTGCCCACGTCGAGCAGGATGACGACGATCAGATTCCCGAAGGGTTCCAGCTGATGCCGATGTTCGGCCCGTTCCATGAACTCGTCGGCGCGATCTGGTACAGGAAAAGCGAGCGTGGGCACGTCGTCGGGATGCGCATGCGCGAGAAACATCGCAACCTTGGGCAGATGATGCATGGCGGGATGGTCTGCATGTTGGCGGACACCGCCATCACATGGGCGAGCAAGTATTCGCGCCAACCCCCGGTCAAGGTGTTGACGACCAATCTGACGGTCAATTTTTTGGGTGGCGCTCAGCCCGGCGACTGGGTCGAGGCGCATGTGGATGTGCTTCGGTCCGGTAAGCGCGTGGTCTTTTCAGACTGTCTGATCTGGGCGAACGGACTGCGTATCGCTCAGGCGTCAGCACAATTCCAGGTAATAGGGCAGATGGATGGGTAGGGCAGTTGGCAGGCGCTAGGCCTGTGGGGGGTGAGCCTCGCCGGACCCTGTGTACCGCCAGGCCGACAGCAGCAGTTGCTGGATGTGTGCGGCGCGCTGTTCGCGGTGTGCGCGCGTAGTCGGAATGCCCATCAACACTTCCGTGCTGCCGGCAACTAGCGTAAGCAGGTCACGGGCAGCCGCGGGTGCGTCCTGGACGCTGATCGTGCCACGGCGGGCGGCGGAGGCGATGAAGTCCGCTACCGGTTCGAGCATCTCGTTCACGTATCGAACGAACCCATTCGCCACATCCGGAAAGCGATTCGATTCTCCAACTACGACACGAGTGATTTCAATCGTGTCCGTGGTCGCCATATGCTCAGTCAATGTGCGCAAAAGGAGCGACAGCGTTTTCTCGAACTCGCGAGGCGGTTTCAGCAACTGCTCGATCCTGCCTCGCAAATCCTCCATGCCATGCGAGATCGCGGCGCGAAACAGATCCTCTTTCGTGCCGAATTGCCGGTAGACCGTAGTTTTGCTGATTCCCGCGCGAGCGGCTATTTCTTCCACTCTGGCTGCACCAAATCCTTCTGCGCGAAAAATCTGCGTCGCTGCGCTCAGCAGTCTTTCGCGCAGTTCGGCCGCGGCGTCTTGGGTAGGCCGGCCTGCAGCCCGGGGAGTGGCTGTAGCAGCCGCGGCGTCGACTGAAGGTGCGGGTGCAGCGCGGAGCGCCGGAGATTTAGCCATGGGCAGCTGGCGACCAGGGAGAAAGTGAAAGTGTACTCACCTCCCTGCCAGTTCGCCAGTAGGGCCGACCTAAGGCTATTCGAGCGCGACGTGCGGCATCTCCCCGGAGATGCGCCTGTGCGTCGGGCGAATCAGGACAAGCAGCGGAATGACAGCCAGCGTCGCCCATAGCATTAGCTTGAACGCATCGATGTGCGCGATCATCGAAGCCTGTTGCGTGATGACTGCATCAAGCGTCGCCATCGAGGCTTGAGAAGAAACGTCGAACTGTTGCCGCAGCACGGGATTAAATGCCGACACTTGTTCCGCGAGCGCAGCATGAGAAACCTGAGTATTGCGAGTCACGACCGACTGCACAAGGGAGATGCCGATGCTGCTGCCGAGGTTACGCATCAGGCTGTAAATTGCCGTGCCGTCGGCACGGAGTTGCGGCGCCAATGTCGAGAACGATGCCGCACTCAGCGGCACAAACACCAGACCCAAACCGAAGCCTTGAATCAGCCCGGGCCAAACAATGTCGGAGCGTGCAAGCACAATGGTGTACTGCGTCATCTGCCATAGCGAAAACGCGGATACCGCGAAGCCACATAGCAATGAAAGCCGCAGATCGACTTTGCCGACGAGGCGGCCGGCGATGAGCATCGCGATCATCGTACCGAAACCGCCTGGCGCGGTGACGAGACCAGTCGTCGCGACAGGGTAGTTCATCAGATTTTGCAGCATGGGCGGAATCAGCGCACGGGTGGCGTAGAGCACCGCACCGATTACGAATATGAAGCCGATGCCGGTGGCAAAGTTGCGATCCCACAGCAATTGGTAGCGAAAGAACGATCGCGGACCGGCGGTCGGAGTGTGCACGATGAAAAAGGCAAATGCGATCGCTGCAATCAGGGCTTCGATTCGAATTTCCAGCGAGCCGAACCAGTCGAGCTGATCGCCGCGATCGAGCATCGCCTGGAAAGCGCCAATCGCCACCCCTAGCGTGATGAAACCGACGAAATCGAAGCTGCGCTTCCGGCGATCATCGCGAGCCGGAAGCGAGACCAGAATGCCGGCTAGAGCGAGTAAGCCAACCGGAAGGTTGATGAAGAATACCCAGCGCCAGTTATAGCTGTCGGTGAGCCATCCGCCGAGAGTCGGACCGATGATTGGGCCGATCATCACCCCCATGCCCCACACGGACATCGCCTGACCCTGCTTTTCGCGTGGATTGATATCGAGCAGGATCGACTGCGCAAGGGGCACCAGCGCAGCCCCAAACACGCCTTGCAGCACGCGTGACAGGACGATCTGCTGAAGCGAAGCGGAGATGCCGCATAGTCCTGAGGCGATCGTGAACCCGGCAATGGAAACGACGAGCAGACGCTTCAAACCAAGGCGGTCGGTGAACCAGCCGGTGAGCGGCGTGGCGATCGCCGCCGCGACGATGTACGACGTAAGGACCCAGACGATTTCGTCCTGCGACGCTGCCAGTGCACCCTGCATGTGCGGCAGGGCGACGTTGGCAATCGTGCTGTCGAGCGTTTGCATCAGTGTGGCCAGCATGATCGACACCGTGATAATGCGGCGATCCTTAACGGGTCCTTTTTCAACGTTCACGGTGTCTGCTGGTAGCGCGTCTATCGAAGGGTTGTGCATTGAGCGCGGCGCGGCCGGTGTCGAGATAGGTGAGTGCACAAGCTGAACCGTCAGACCTCGATCATGCCGCGAACGTATGATTCCATCGTGCCCGCACACGAAAGTTTGTCCTCACCCTCTTCGAGATCCGCATAACGGCCGACCTGCCTGACGAGCGGTCCTCGCAAACCATCTGTGTCGCCTTTGGGGGAGAAGTCAACTGTCACCTTGTCGCCCGTGATGAACCCGCCCCAGTACCCTTCGGCAAGCAGATCGAAGAATGCAAAACGACCTTCGACAGCGCCGGTCCCATCGGCGGGGTTGAGTAATTTTTCGCCTGCCTTATCGAGCACGAATGGAACGATCCACGGACAGATCGCGAAGCCCTGCGCCACGTCCGACCACGGGCCGGTGCCGATCATTTCCGACATGCCATAGCTGTTCTGGACGTTCTCCGACTTGATGCCGTAAAAGTCGATGATCTGCTGGCGGAAATCGGTGGGGGCTTGTGTGCCTTTCAATCCGCCGCCGGTGGTGATGACTGTCTCCGGATGACAGATACCGTCCGCAACGCCACGGCGGCGCGCGAAATCGACCAGCGTCCAGTGCAGCGACCAGTTGCCCTGCACAAGCACAGGTGCATCGCGGTGAGCGAGTAGTTTGTCCAGAAAGCGGTCGATCATCGCTCCTGTGTGTCGCTGACGCTTTGCAGCCTGCTCCTGAAACGCCGCGATCGCACTCGGCTTCGCGCTGCCATCTGCGAGCGCGCGACGCATGCGGCCCATCTCGATCGTCGAGGATGCCAGCACCGGATCGTCAAACATCAACGTACTTTCGCTGCCCAGTTGCGTAGCCGCACTCAGGACTGGACCGATATGACGATGGGCACCACTGGGCGGCATCATCAGAAACACTGGGCGCTTGCCAAAATCCCGCTCGATCAGCTTGTTGCCGTACAAGCCAAGCTTCACGCACGTCGCTGTCACGCGGTCCATGTCGGCGCGCGTCTGGCTGATAAAACTGCATTTGCCGGAGGTGCCGCTCGAGCTGAACACGTAGTGACCAGCGCCGCGCAGGCGCTCCATCCAGCTATCGACGTTGTCGACTCCATCCACATCGACGTCGACAACGGGACGGCTCGTCAGTGTTTGCAGCCACGTATTCAAATGTTTCCATCGGCCGCTCTCAACGAACTGCTCCGGGTAGCTCTTGTAAATCTGGTGTGCGAACAGTAGCGGCACCATATCCGCCTCCGTGCGAACGTCATCGATGCCCATGTCGGCTGCTCGACGGTTCAGGAGCTTGATCTGTTGGCGGCGCTCGGCAAAGCGCTCGCGCATGGCCGCCAGTTGAAGCGCTCGCAGACTTTCGGGGTGGTGGCGAAACGGATCGACATCCTGTTCGAGAAGGTCGTAAAAGCAGTCGACGGTTGACATGGCGTTTCCTGAGGATGTGGCGCTATTGGGCGAAATCCGTGGCGATCGAGACGTCGAGCCACGCGTCGAGGTTTTTCTGCAGCGCCGCAAGTTTGTTGCGCACGACGCCGACCGCATCGGGTCCTAGAGGCAACCTCAACGGCGGCTCGTCGGCATAGACCGCCTGGATGATCGCCGCAGCCGCCTTGGTCGGATCCCCCGACTGTGTGCCGTGATAGTGCGTCATCTGCTCACGCATTTTGCCGACTGTTTCCGCATAGGCGGGTGCCGAGACTTCGCTCCATCGCAGCGAGCCACCCGCAAAATTCGTGCGGAAACCGCCGGGTTCGACCAGCGTGACGCGCAGGCCGAACGGCTTGAGTTCTTGCGAAAGAGACTCGGATAAGCCTTCGATTGCATGCTTGGAAGCGCAATAGAAACTGCAGCCAGTGATGCCGATCAACCCTGCGACCGACGACAGGTTGACGATGTGTCCAGAGCCGCGCTCGCGCAAGTGCGGCAACACTGCCCGGATGGTGTTCACAGTGCCGAAGAAATTGGTGTCGAACACTTGCCTGGCTTCGGCATCGGACACCTCTTCGAGCGCGCCGAACAAACCGTATCCTGCGTTATTGACGAGCACGTCGATGCGCCCGGCGCGGGCGAGCGCCTGCTCGATTGCTTGCGGGACGGCTGGCGCGTCGGTCACGTCGAGCACCATCCCGTACGCCAGACCGACAGGAGACAACTGCTCGAACGCCGCAATCTGCGATGGGTTGCGCACGGTGCCGACGACCTGGTCGCCGCGCGCGAGCACTGCTTCAGCGAGGGCCCGGCCGAGACCGGACGACACGCCGGTGATCAGCCAGACAGCGGCCGATGTCGATTTGGCTGTCATCAAAACTCTCTCTAAGGAAATTAAAGAAGCAAGATCAGGCGGCGGGGCCTGCTTCGACCAAGTCGCCCAACTCGCCGCGCACATAGGCATCGATGGTGCCGGCACACGATAGCTTGTCGTCGCCGCCCGTCAGATCCTTGTAGCGCACGACATCCCGAATGACAGGTGTGCGCACACCATCGATGCCGTGCCCGAACTCCATCACGACCTTGTCGCCGCTGATTACGCCACCCCAGCGTCCATCGGCCAGCAAATCGATAATCGCCAGGCGGCCCTCGACGATTCCTTTTCCATCGGATGGATTTAGCAACTGTTCGCCCGTCGGGTCGAGTACGAGCGGCACAAGCCATGGCGGAACGGCCCACGCGTTTGCCGCGTGGAACCATGGGCAGAATCCGGATACCTCGCCCATGCCATAGCCATCATTGAAGTTGTTCGCGTTGAAATTGAAGAAGCGCGCACACTGTTGCTGGAAGTCGTGGGGAAGATTCGCCCCTTTTTTGCCGCCACCGATGCTGACGACCGTGTCCGGATGGAAGTCGCCATCGGGTATGCCGCGTTCGCGCGCGGTTGCCACAATCTGGTACAGCATGCCCAACATGCCCATGATGAACATCGGCTCGCGGCGCCGTTCCAGCAGCAGATCGATGAAGTGCCTGAAGTCGGCCTGCACGAGTTCGGCGCGTGCGCGGCTTTCGATCTGGAATTTAGCGATCTCGCTGGGCATGGCCGTACCGTCAGCAATAGCGCGACGCATGCGTGCCATACGGGTGGTCTGCTCCGCGCTTTGCGGCACATCGGACATGTAGTGGATGTCGCCCGGAATAGCGATCGTTTCCGCGAACCTGGACATTCGCTCGGTGCCGGTATACGAACCGGAAGAGGGCGTCAGCAGGAAGACCGGAACGCGGCGCGATGGATCGCGCATAGCGCTTGCCGCCCAACGAATGCCCTGGCCCATCAGCCGCCAGGCGAGTTCCCGGTCGACGCCGCTTTGATAGATGAAGGATTGTTTGCCCGATGTGCCACTGGAACTCATCACGTAATGGCCGTGTCGGCGCAGTTCGTTGATCCAGTCGTCCATGTTTGCAACGTCGGCGTAGTTGGGTCCTTCGATCTTCTGCGCCGTAATCGTTTGCAGCCACGCGGTCAGTCGCGCCCACTTTCCCTGTTCGATAAAGGAGTCGGGATAGCTCTTGTAGACAGCGTCCGCAAACAGCAGGGGCACCGCGTCATGGAGGCTTGATAGTTCGCCTACGCCCGCATCCGTTGCACGCTTGTCGAGAATGCGGATCTGTTGACGCCGCTGCGCGAACCGCTCGCGCAGGGCCTGCAACTGGACGGCCTGAAGATCGCTGGGAGCGTGGCGAAAAGGGTCCGGATGATCGGTCAGTCGCAGCAGGGTATCGAGAGCCGACATCATGCTGTCTCCGTCGCGTTATCAGTGCCCGCTTCTTCGGATATCCACTTCATGAAGCGGTGAATCGGGAACATGCCGTCATGCGGATAGCCGCCAACGCCGTCGGAAATTGATTCGCCAAGCGTCACCATGCGCTGAACCCCGGCACACGCGAGCGCGTCACGAACCTCGACGACGCGGTGCGGGGGGTAGATGCCAACGGTCTGGGTGGCCACGGTTGCAAAGCGGGTTGCATCACGCAGGCTTTTCACCGGGATGACGTTCACCGTCTTGCAGATTGGATGAAAGTCGACCAGTTCGTCCGACCGGATCACAAGGCCCTTTCCGTCATACCCACCGAACACGCGATAAATCGGCTCCATTTCGCGTAGCACGTCGACCGCCTCGCGGATGTCGCCTGGCACCACTGGGCCTTGCCCGTCGCCATAGCGGAAGTCTTCGCCGAGTGCCGTCGCAAGTTTTTCGCAATAGCGGTCAGCATCGTCCTCGTCGCCCTCAATGAACTGATAACGGCTCGCATTACACGCGTCCTGATTGAACGACTGGACATCGGCCGCGCCGGCGCGCGCAACTTCTCGAAGCAGTTCGTCCGAAGCAAATGCTTCCCGGCCAATCAGCGAGATCGACACCTTCGGGTCGAAAGCCACGAGTTCGAGGCCAGGACCCGCATAACGCATCGCATGGCGCACGGCGTTTTCACCACCCCACACGACGAGCTTGTCGAAATATTGCGGGCGATACAGGATCGACTCGACGTTCTCGTCTCCGCCGCGCCAATAAGCAGCCGAAAACGACTGCGTCAGCGGATGCTCCAGGTCCATTTCGGCCATCGTGCGTAAAATTGCCGTCGCGGTAAAAAGGTCGTTGGAAGGCAACTTCAGCAGATGCACACCTTTGGTTAGCGCGGCGCGCATCACTGTCATGGCGGCGACCATCGGCGAATTTCCGGCGAGTATATGAACGAGGCGCGGTGGAAACGCGCGTAGGCGGCTGGGGCGCCCACGCAAAATGCGTGGCATCCAGCCGTCGATCACTCTGGCGTCGCCGAGGCTGATGCGCAACTCATCTTCGATCACGCTGCGTGCGAACAGATTCGGAATGTCCCGATAGCAGTTTTCCAGAATGCGGCGACCGAGCGGACTCACTTCGACCATTGATTCAAGCGCCTGCTGCATCAGTGGATTTGCGTCCAGATGCAAACGCGGACCGAGGTCCACAAGGAAGTCGATAACCTGGGCAATCGGTAAATCGAACGCCGGGCCAGCCTGCATGCGAGACCAGATAAGATCGTCTAGTTCTATCGCCGGCGTACAAAATCCCTTGCCAAGATCGCGCGAGATATGCGTGACAGCGTCGCCCGAAACGGTGCGCCCGCGATAGACATGCGGCACGAGAAGTTGCGCGGGGGAACCGCCATGCAGTGATTGCGGGCTCTTTTGGGCGGGGGTGCCGACATGATCCATAAGTAATCCTTCTCGACTCGGTAAGGGCGCGACACTCGCGCCCGGATGAATGCGCGCGTGGGAATAACATTTCTCAGCCTAGGTTGACAATCATGCGATTCATGAAAAGCTTTAGCGCTGTCACTTCGTCTTGTGTGAAGCCGCGCAATTGCCGATCGTGCGTCTCGACGATCAGGGGAAGGGTTTCGCAAATCGTGATGCGACCAGTGTCGGTCAGCACCAGGTACACGCTACGTCTGTCCGATTCATTGCGAACGCGACGGAGAAATCCACGTCTTTCAAGGAAATCGAGCTGGCGGGTCATTGCTCCGCTATCGGACAACAGGATGCGATATAGCTCGGACGGCGTTCTGGCGCGGCCGTCGAACAGTGCTTTCAAGACGCCCCATTGCAACGCGGATAGGCCATACGACGAGAGCTGTGCGTCTACCGCGTTGCACAACAAAATACGTATCTGGTTCATCCCGTAGGCGACACTTTCCTCCGAGCGATAGGTATTCGCGCCTTTTACAGGCATGAGTTCGAGGTCCGACGAAGCGGACTCAAACTGAAGTTCTGACAAGTTGTCCACTGGATTTCTGCCAAAAAAGTATCTGCTGTTGAAGGCAACTATATGCACGCCATTCAAGAAGCGCAACGTTTTTCGTCGTGTGGTTTTCCCCATGTTGCCAACGATAGACTCGGTGCGCGACGATGCGGCGACATGTTCGGGAATGTCCAGTCTGAGGAAGGCTTGCGGGTCTCCAACTAGAGGACTGCGCGAACGCCTTGGACAATGCAATCTGTTTCAACTGCTGCAGGCGGTCGCGCGTGCGGGACGGCTACGAGATAAATACTTTCAGGAAACCAAATGGAATGCGAAGACCATGTCAAGCTGTCGCCGTTACCGGTGGACGTTAGCGAAGTGACTGCGAAATGGCTGACGCAGGCACTTCAGACCTATTGCGAAGGTGTCGAGATCACATCGCTGAAACTGGTGGATGTCATCTACGGGACAGCAACAAAGCTTCGTGTTCACCTTGAATACAATGCGCGTGGAAATGAATCCGGCTTGCCGCGGTCTCTGATCGTCAAGGGCGGGTTTGTCCCCGAATATCGGCATCTGAATGCCTATATTTACGAATACGAGGCGCGCTTTTTCGAGGAGGTGCAGCCGGAATTGCCGGTGCGCGTTCCTCGCGCATTCTTCTCGGCGACCGATCATTCGAACGGACAATCGATTGTCATTCTGGAAGATCTTGCGGAACGCGACGTGACGTTTTGCCGTGTACAGAGCACGTTGTCGTACGCGCAGGCTGCCGCAAATCTCGACGCCCAAGCCCGATTGCACGCGCAATACTGGGCTGCGCCCGCTCTCGCTGCAGACGGCAAGCTTGCCTGGCTGGCGGAACAGGACCCATTGCCGGACGGGGAGGCCGGCACCTATCACTGGGGGCAGCTAAAAGCCGATGTATTCGCCCACTACACCCAGTTACCGAGAGGGGCCGCGATTCCCAAGCAGTTCCATGACCGGGACTGGATGGAGCGAGCGCTGCTGAATCTGCGTTGGTTCGATCGACTGGGCCCGATGACGTTTTTGCACGGCGATGTGCACTTGGGAAATCTCTATTTCGAGCGCGATGGCACGCCGGGTTTTCTCGATTGGCAATCGTATCGGCGCGGACCATGGGCGCACGATTTCACATACTTTCTTGTGTCCGCACTTGATATCGCCGATCGTCCCAAATGGGAGCGCTCGCTGCTTACGCACTACCTCGAGCGACTCGCCGCATATGGGGTTGCGATACCGCCGTCCTTCGACGAAGCATGGGATGCGTATCGACGGCATCTCGTCTACGGGCTTTACTTCTGGTTGGTGAATCCCGTTGAATGGCAGGCCGAAGTCAATAACTGCGCGGTCGTACCTCGTTTCGCGATGGCCGCCCTCGACCACAACGTGTTCGAGTTGATGGGTTGACTACTGAAAATCCTAAACGGGGGTAAACCTTGTCCACGCTAATTGTTGCAAGCGACATGAGACTGCCGGTGACGGTCGATGAAATTTCCGCGAAGTGGCTGACGGCAGCGCTGCGGTTTCGATATCCCGGTGTCGAGGTCACCAGCTTGATATGCGAGGACATCTTGTCGGGAACCTCGACGAAGGTACGTGTTCTGCTCGAGTACAACGGTACGGGAGACGACCTCGGTCTGCCTGCGCGGATGATCGTCAAGGGGGGATTTGAAGAGCACAGCCCGTTGATGAAAGATATGTACCACAACGAGATGCGTTTCTATCGCGACGTACTGCCATTCATCGATATGAACACGCCTCGGTGCTTCTATGCGGGCACCGATCCTTCTGGCTGGCAATCGATTGTCGTGATGGAGGATCTGCGAGCGAGCGGAGTCACGTTTTGTCACGCACAGCGTTCGGCAGGCTATGACGACGTCGCCGCGCGGCTTGTCGCGATGGCGCGTTATCACGCTCAAACGTGGGACAGTCCGGAATTCGCCGAAAGCGGGCGATACGGTTGGGTCGGGGACCGTTTCTCGGGGTGGTCGCTCGACTATATGCGCCGCTATCTTGTGCCTGAAGTATGGCGGCACTATGCCGGACTACCGCGTGGAGCGGCGGTCAGTCGGCTTCTTCACGACCGTGACTGGATGGAGGCGGCGCTAACGCACCTTGGCGAGTCGCATCGAGGCAAGCCGGAGTGTCTGATTCACGGTGACACACACTTGGGCAATCTCTACGTGACAGCGGATGGAAAGCCGGGGTTTTTTGATGCGCAGGTCAGCCGTGCGCCGTGGAGTCTCGAAGTTTCCTACCATATCTGCTCCGCGCTCGATATTGCCGAACGGCGCAAGTGGGAGCGCCCACTGCTCGCGCATTACCTGACCCATCTTGTCGCAAACGGCGTGGAAACGCCGGCGTTCGACGTGGCGTGGGAGGACTACCGCCGAGACCTGGTCTACGGCTACTTCATCTTTGCCATAAACGAGACGCGCTTTCAAACCGAGGCAGTGAACACAGCTTACGCTGCGCGTTTCGGGGCGGCTTTACTCGATCACGGGACAGTCTCGCTGGCGCTGTGATGTTCGACTGAAGGGTTCAATACACATCCGACTGGTGCCCACGCAATAATGGAACTATTAGTTGCATTATTGCGCAGTGAGGCTTAAGCTGAATCTCCAATCCACGAGTGGAAAGGCCGACCGCGCGAACGAACTGCGGCGAACAGTAGGGAGACGAGATGAACGCGACATTGGATGCTGGCGTACTGCCGGCAATGCAGGAACTCCACGTATCGAACGATATTCTTGACGATCGCACGGCGCTCCTGGCGGCGTGGGACCGCGATGGCTATTGGTTCTTCAGGGATGTGCTCGACACCGAAGCGGTTGGCCGGTTGCGCAGGATATTTCTCGATGAGCTTTCGCAGCTTGGCGTGATAGCCCCAGACGATCCCGCTGCTCGATACAACGGTAAGAGCCTGGAAGATTTTCCATTTCGTATGGAGTCGCTCGCGTCGCGCAAGACGTGGAAACCCTTCGTCGCCGAGCCGCCAATTCATCGTTTCTTCAGCCGCCTACTTGCTGACGAGCCGTTCTGGATTCCGACAGTCGAGTATCGAGCCACGCCCCCGGCGCAAGATCGTGCCCGAGCTCGCTTCGACTACGTCCATCAAGACGGTTTCTACAACGCGGGAATTCCGTTCTCTATCTGCTGGATTCCGCTGGTCGAGATCGACCCGGAGGTCGGAGGGCTGGTCCTCGCCGAAGGGATGCACAAAGGCCCCTATTTGCACGATCTCGCGCAACCGCCGCTTTTTCCGATTCCTGATGGCGCGGTGCCAGCGCATGCATGGCGCCGCACTACGTATCGCCCCGGCGATGTTGTCATTATGCATCTGAATACCCCACATACCGGGGTGGCGAATTACTCGGACCGCTTTCGGCTTTCGATGGACATCCGCGTGATGGCGGCGTCCGGCGACACACCGATTATCGGCAACATCACCTCGCTCACGTCTCGTGAGGTGGCCGTGCAGGGCGGTCATGGCCGCAGTGGGACATTCGCGTTCGATGAATACACGTACTGCCGGGGGATCGATGGCAGGAAGGTGCCGCTCGACGAGATTCCATCGCACTTTCACGAAGGAGATGAGGTGATTCTGGCGGCGCGTGATGGCCGGGTAACGGTGTTGCGTCCTCCGCACTGACAGTTCGTCGAATACACACACCGGGTAAAGCATGCCTTTTCCAAAGATTTTCCATCAACGTCTCGCGCGCAAGGTTGCGATCGTGACTGGCGCGGGTTCGCAAGGCTATGGTGTCGGCACCGGCAAGGCCATCGCTTGCCTTTTCGCGCGCGAAGGCGCGTCGATCTGCCTGGTCGATCATGACGAGGACCGGGCAGCGGAAACGCTTGCAATGATCGTTGAAGCGGGGGGTAATGGGTTCGTGTGCGCTGCCAATGTCACCGACAGCGATGCATGCGCACGCGTCGTTGCCGCTACGGTCGAGCGTTATGGCGCGTTACACATCCTGGTCAACAATGTCGGTGTGGCAGGGGCTGGAGGTCGCTTCGAGAATATTGATGAAGCCTCGTGGGATCACATTATCAACATCAATCTCAAGAGTGCCTTTTTGATGAGCCGAGCGGCGGCACCTCATCTGGTTGCGGGAGGGAGTGGCGCAGTGGTCAACGTCAGTTCGACTGCGGGTATCCGGAGTCACGGCGCGGCGGCATATGGGTCGTCGAAGGCGGGCATGATCGCGTTGACGCGTGAACTGGCCGTCGTGTACGGCCGCGATGGGGTCCGTGCCAATGCAATCGCGCCGGGACATATTTTTACCCCAATGGTCGAGAGCATGCTGGACCAGCGGGCAAAAGAGCGGCGCCGCAAGGTCGCACCGCTCGGCATTGAAGGGGACGCATGGGACGTTGCGGCGGCTGCGTTGTTCCTCGCAAGCGATGAGGCACGCTTCATTACCGGCGTCTGTCTGCCGGTGGACGGCGGCGTGACGGAGGTTGCGGCACTCTGCGCTTACGATCTGGTACAGCAATAGCGTTGTTGTGGAGCAGATCAAGTTCATCTTCACAATCGCGACCGCTCCGCTGTCGCGCGCTGTGCAATCGATCGACATCATGCTGCGGACATCATTCGCAAGATGCTGCAGGCTCCGAGATCCGATCCACGGGGCCGCATGATCGTTTACAACAGCGGTGTATTCAAGGAACACCGGCCACCGCACATCTGGCAAACATTCTTATCTCTCCACGCTGAGACATGCTGGAGCGAACGGGCCGTCACCGTTTCTTCGTTTTCTTGATTGGCATCAGCTACGTGATTACCCCGTCCGGGCCAGTGTCTCGTCTACCGGCATCTAGCTGGCAGAGAAATGTCGATTGACGCAATGTCAATACCTCCAGCGACCGCGACGAGGAGCTTGCGAATCAAGCAGTCACGCTAACGTTCGCGTCTCGCGCGCTGATGTGATCTTCGAAGCAGGCAATCCCGCTCAGATGACCGGCTAATTCAAAGTGACCGTGATGGATGGGAGATCAGTCGATCCTTTGTTGGGAATCGCTGACGCTAGGGAAAGGACCGCGTGACGGTAAATGTTGCGTTCATATTGTCAAATGACATTCACAAAAGTATACTTCCTTCATGATGATTGGGTGCGCTTTTGGGAAGGGAGTCCTAGGCGCGTCTTTCCGCGCTTTTCATGCGGGTTAAAAAACTTTAGTTGCGGGAAAATGCATCCGCGAGACCGGCAGGGAGACTTTTTGCATGACCGCAGCATTGCTAGAAGAGTACGGCCCGCGCGAGTCAATGGAATACGACGTCGTGATCGTCGGTGGCGGCCCGGCCGGCCTGTCCGCAGCGATCCGCCTGAAGCAGCTGGCAGCGGAAAAAGGCGTCGAGCTTGGCGTGTGCGTACTGGAAAAAGGCTCGGAGATCGGGGCGCATATCCTGTCGGGCGCGGTGATGGATCCGCGCGCGATCACCGAACTGATCCCGGACTGGAAAGAAAAAGGCGCGCCGCTGACGGTCGACGTGACCGAAGACAAATTCCTGTTCCTGACCGAAACCGGCTCAAAGAGCGTGCCGACCTGGGCGTTGCCGGACAATTTCAAGAATCACGGCAATTACGTGATCAGCCTCGCGAATGTCACGCGCTGGCTGGGTCAGCAGGCCGAGGCGCTGGGCGTGGAAATCTTCCCGGGTTTTCCGGCGGCGGAGATTCTGTATAACGACGATGGTTCGGTCAAAGGCGTCGCGACCGGCAATCTGGGCATCGGCAAGGACGGCGAGCCGACCGAGAACTTCCAGCTCGGCATGGAGCTGCACGCGAAGTACACGCTCTTCTGCGAAGGCGCGCGTGGGCACCTGGGCCGTCAGCTGAACGATAAATTCAAGCTGCGCGAAGGCGCCGATCCTCAGGTCTACGGGATCGGCATCAAGGAACTGTGGGAAATCGATCCTTCGAAGCACAAGCCGGGTCTGGTGATGCACACCGCCGGCTGGCCGCTGGAGAACGATACGTACGGCGGCTCGTTCCTGTATCACATAGACAACAACCAGGTGGTGGTAGGCTTCGTGGTCGGCCTCGGTTACACGAACCCGTATCTGTCGCCGTTCGAGGAATTCCAGCGCTACAAGACGCACCCGGCGATTCGCGCTGTGCTCGAAGGTGGCAAACGTGTGTCGTACGGCGCACGCGCGATCACGGCCGGCGGCCTGATGTCGCTACCGAAGCTGGTGTTTCCGGGCGGCGCACTGGTCGGCGACGATGCGGGCTTCCTGAACGCGTCGCGGATCAAGGGCTCGCATGCGGCGATCAAGACCGGCATGCTGGCTGCCGAAGCTGCTTTTGAAGCCGTGCAGGCAGGTCGCACCAGCGATGAACTCACCGCGTATCCGGAGAGTTTCAAGACTTCGTGGCTGCACACCGAACTGCACCGCGCGCGCAACTTCAAGCAGTGGATGAGCAAGGGCCTGTACCTCGGCACGCTGATGGTCGGCATCGAGCAGAAGCTGCTGGGCGGCAATGTACCGTGGACGCTGCATCACCAGCATTGGGATCACGAGATGCTCAAACCGGCTTCCCAATGCAAGCCGATCGTGTATCCGAAGCCGGACGGCAAACTGACGTTCGACCGGCTGTCGTCGGTGTTCATCTCGAATACGAACCACGAGGAGAACCAGCCGGCGCACCTGACGCTGAAAGATCCCACGGTGCCGGTGAACGTGAACTGGCAGACCTATGCCGGGCCGGAGTCGCGCTATTGCCCCGCTGCAGTTTATGAGTTCGTCAAGAACGACGACGGCAGCGAACGCCTCGTGATCAACGCGCAGAACTGCGTGCACTGCAAGACCTGCGATATCAAGGATCCGACGCAGAACATCGTGTGGGTCACGCCCGAAGGTGGCGGCGGTCCAAACTATCCGAACATGTAATCAATCTCCCAGACTAAACATCACGCTGAAGACGCAGTATGAAAATCGTCCGATCTATCGAAGAAATGCGTGCCCAGTTGCGCGGGCAAAATCGAACCGCCTTTGTACCCACAATGGGTAACCTTCACGAAGGCCACCTGTCTTTGATGCGACTCGCGCGCCAGCACGGGGATCCGGTTGTCGCAAGCATCTTTGTGAACCCGCTGCAGTTCGGCCCTAACGAGGACTTCGAAAAATACCCGCGTACCCTGGAAGCCGATATTCAAAAGCTGCAAAAGGAAAATGTCTACGTGTTGTTTGCTCCGACCGTACACGATATGTACCCGCAGCCGCAAGAGTATCGCGTTCATCCGCCGCACACCCTCGGCAATATGCTCGAAGGCGAGTTTCGCCCCGGTTTTTTTCACGGCGTGTGCACGGTTGTGATGAAACTGATGTCGTGTGTACAGCCGCGCGTGGCGGTGTTCGGGAAGAAGGACTATCAGCAGTTGATGATTGTTCGCCAGATGTGCGCACAGTTCGCGCTACCAATCGACGTCGTTGGCGCTGAGACCGTGCGCGATGTTGACGGCTTGGCATTGTCGTCGCGTAACCGGTACCTGTCGCCGGCAGAGCGCGCCGAAGCGCCTGGTCTATACCGACTGCTGAATCGGATTCGTGACGAAGTGTTGGGCGGACAGCGAGATCTGAAATCGATCGAGTTCAAAGCGTTCAGAGCACTTGCCGAACGGGGATGGGTTCCGGACTATGTGTCTATCCGCAAGCGGTCGGATCTGCAGCCGCCGGGTGCATGTGCATCCGTCGACGAGCCTCTTGTGGTGACGGCCGCGGCGAAGCTCGGCGCAACTCGCCTGATCGACAATCTGGAAATCTGAACGCGCAGCACCGTTCGATTCAACCATGAGCGTCGATGCGCAAGACGTCCGTACAACGATTATCTGACGGCCGGCAGCAACTGATCGCGCGTTGCCAGCGGGATGTTCAGATATGTCTCTCGCCTTCGGGTTAGGGGCGCAACGAGACCAGTGACGAAGGGGTTTGAGAGTCGCCGCGTGGCACGCGTCGTCGACGGAGGATGTACATATTGACCTGAAAAGATTGCCCTTCCTTCAGTTCGCGACAGCGATTGAGTTGTGCGCGGAACTCGTCAGGGACTGCGAACCCTGCCGCCGTCCAAGCCACCAGCATTGACTACTGCAGCTACGTAGTCAGCATCGGATACGCGAGGTCCGAGGCCTCCCCATAGTATGGGATGGCGGGTACCTGGAAGATCGTGGTGCTTGCGGTCATTTGAAACTCTCCTTGTCCGTTTGCCCGACGTCATGGGCTGGTCTTTAGCGCGTTGGCCCGAGCGCGCAAATCGCCTTTGCGCACTTTCCCCGATGCCGTGCGGGGCAACTCGTCGACGATAAGCAGACGCTCAGGCGTTTTCTGACGCGCCACGCCGGCTTGGGCGAAATGTCGTTGTACAGCGGCGAGATCGAGTTCAGCGCCGAACTGGAGCACGACAACAGCACACACTTTTTCGCCGTATTGCGCATCGTGCTGGGCGACCACTGCGACGTCCCGTATCGCGTTGTGTGTGGCTAGCACACGTTCGACCTCTTGTGATGAGATGTTCTCGCCACCACGAATCACAATATCTTTCTTGCGGTCGGTTATCGTCAGGCAGTTCGCCGAATCGAGCTTGCCGATGTCGCCGGTACGAAACCAGCCGTCGCGGCTGAACGCGATCGCATTGAGCGACGGGTCGGTGTAGCCGACAAACAGCTCGGGACCCTTTGTCAGAATCTCGCCCTCACTTCCAGTCGGCAAGTCACGATCCAACTCATCGACGATGCGAACCTGACTACCGGGCTGAACCCGACCGTCTGTGCACGCGCGCTCGGAGAACGTGTTGTCGCGCCACCCGATGCTTACCGTCGAGTGTTCTGTCAGGCCGTAAGCGCGCGTGCCGGCGAACCCGGAACTGTCGGCTAGCGCCACATGCTCCGGGGTGACTCCGGTCCCCCCCAGTCCGTAAGTGACCAGAGACGAGAGGTCGCGTCCGGCGTGCCGTGCGGCGTCAAGCAATCCCTGAAGATGAAACGGCGTCCCTCCGGACAGGCGAACGCGATAACGCTCGATCAGTTCGGCCGCGAGGGGCGCGTCCCAGCGGTCCATGAACACCATGTCGGTGCCAGTCACGAAAGGACGCAGCAGGAAGTTGAAGCCAGCAATATGTCCGGCGGGGAAGGGCGTGAGATAAGGCCCGGGGCCGTCTATGAATGGGATCGACCACTCCGCTCCGACAGTCTGATGCGTGTGCTGAACGCCCTTCGGGGCGGCGGTGGTGCCTGAGGTATACAGCAGCAGGCAAACGTCCTGTGGCTGCGGTGGCGACTCGTTTTCGATCTTGGCATGCTGCGAAATCGCTTCGACCTCTTTCAGCGTGATGCCGTTTTGTGGCGTGCGCTCGCCGACGACGATGACCCGCTCCAGATCAGGCAGATTGCCGAGCGCTTCGACGCGCTCCAGAAAATCGATCCCGCGCCAGCGCTCAGGCACGCACAGGAATCGCGCGCGCGACTGACGCAGAATAAAGCCGACTTCGGCAGGGCCATAGATGTGCACAATGGGCACCAGCACCGCACCGACTTCGAGCGCAGCCAGATAGAGCACGGCGGTCTCGCGCTGCGTCGGCAACTGCATGGCAATGACATCGCCGCGGCGCAGGCCAATGGCACGCAACCCGCGCGCGAGTCGATCCGCGGCGGTAGCCAACTCTAACGTCGTGACGCTCGTCAGCCCCTGCTGAGTATGAAAGTGCATGCGCGTTCCCGGATTGGCGTGCGCTGCCTTCGACAACAATACGTTCAACGGTACGTTTGGAACCCAATTTCTATCGCTAACCGACTCATTCATAACAATTGCTCCAGCAATTTCCGCAACTGATCGACAAGCGCTAGCGGGTTATCCAGCATGAGGTGGTGATGTGCACCGGGCATCGTGATCAAGTTGCGCGCGGTAGGGATGGCACCGATGATTCTGTTGGCCCGATCGGCGCTGACGACCGTGCTCATTTCCGCGTGTACATAGGTCACAGGAACTGTTATTCGGCCCAGCAACCCCTCATCGCTCTCGACCGTCTGGACATGACGCAAAGCTGGGTCGAAGCGCCAGGTCCAGCCCGTTTCTGTTTGTCGCAGGGACGTCTTCGCAAGATGGTCCATCAGCCATGGTTCACACTTCTGATCGGGAATAAGCCGAAAATGCCTCATGCCAGTCGCGGCATCGAGGTACGGTCGAGGCGCGGGGCGTCTTTCTATCACTGGAAGCGTGTCGCCCGGCAGCGCATAGAATGAATCGAGCACGATCGCATGGCGGATCAGTTCGGGGAACGTCGCGCAAGTCTGCAGAAGGCGCGAGCCACCAAAGCTGTGTCCCACTACGAAGGCCGGTGCAATGAATGCGGCCTTGAGCACTGCGGAAAAATCGCGCACAAAACTGTCGGGGCGATACTCCGCGCGATAACCACTCTCGCCCATGCCGCTGAAGTCGAATGCGTGCACGCGGAATCGTTCCGTAAAAAACGGTGCAATAAAGTCCCACCAATGGCTATGGCCTAGATAGCCGTGCGCGAACAGCAAGCCGGGCTTGTGCGTGTCTTCAGCATTCCATGACACGTAATGGATGCGTGCGCCGCTGGCATCGGTGAAGTGGGATTGGCGTGGCCGTTGCAGAGCCCGTTCAAACCACGAAGGTGCCGCGCTCGTCATCACTTTGACTCCATCATTGGTTGGCCTTTGATATGAAGCCGGGGCGTCGGCGGCTCTGCAGACCACGACTTCTGCCCGGTCTCGTCACGTTATTCATGCAAGAGGGTATCGTTGGTCGGTAGCCGGTTACGGTGGTTCTGAGCCCATTCCCGCAGGGAAGTCAGCGGAATACCGTACGACTCGACTTTGTCGATATCGACGCGGTAGCCCACCTCGTTGATCCATTCCTGTGCGTTCACCCAACCCGGAAAGAGACCGCATGCGATCGCCTCCTGCGGCGCCACGTGCACCGCTTTGATACCTGTCCTGAGCACAGCGGAGAGTGTCGCGGCTACCTGGGACATCGTAATCGCTTCGGAAGCCAGCGGGATAGTCTGCTCATAAAAACGCAGAGGATCAACTATCGACGCCGCAGCGAATGCGCCTATGTCATCGGCCGCAACGAAGTCCAGTCTGGTTTGTGGCAGCAGCGCGGATAACAACGCCCCTGTTTGTAAATGCGGAAACATGGACGTGGCTTTGGGGAGTGCCAGATTGTCCATCATGAAGGCAGGCCGCAGCACGGTCCAGCTGCCGAATCCCGCATTGCGCACTGCGTTTTCAACGTCCCACTTGTCCGTCCAATATTGGGTCGACCAGCGGTTTTTATTCCAATCTGGAAAGGACGTGTGATTTCCTGATTGCGCCACTGACGTGTGCACGAACTGCTCGACGCCGGCCGCTAGCGAAGCGTTGACAAGCGCAAACCCGTGGCGGCGCTCGCTATCCTTGCCGCTGACGCTCGGCAATTGCACCGAAAAGACTGCATTGACTCCATGTAAGGCCACTACGAGGGAATGAGTGTCATCGAAATCCCCCTTAATTGCATACGCGCCAGCGGCTTGGAGTGCGCGTGCGGCAGCAGACTCCGGGTCGCGTGTCAGGAATCGCACGCGGAACCCGCTGGCAAGCAAGCGACGCGCGGTGGCGCCCCCTTGCGCTCCGGTGGCGCCTGTGACAAGGACTGTGCCCGATGGTTGAGTCATTGAGTCTCCTTAGTGGCGTTGGCGTCGTACCGGCGGCCATCCTTTCGAAGCTCACCCCCGCGGGAACACCCGAAGGCGAATCATTTTTTACTTCGACTGACAGCATTGTTCGTTCGAATTATCATACACCGTTCAAATAATGCGTGTCTGAGTTATGATTCGCTTATTGAGGCCCGGCGAGTCGGGTCCGGGTCTTCGGTGGTTCCTGGCTTGCAGAGAACTCCATGTCTTCCATAGTGTTTGATGTGAGCCGCAAGGTTGCTTTATGTTCTGACTGATGGGACGGATTTCCCGTGGTTCGAAACCGATTCGTCGGGGCGTCCACCGATGCTGCCGGCCGAAAAACGCTTCGAAGAACTGGTTGTGCTGTTTGGTGAACGGGATGAACACGAACAACGCGTCGCGTCCGTGGGGCGGCCCGTATGTCATCTTCTGGAAACATCGTATGCACTGAGCTGGCCGCCACAGGCATTGCCGTTACTCCTTTACGCTTATCTGCGGAGTGCGCGTGGTGATGCCGCGTGTATGAGTATCTTGCTCGGCATGACCATGTGCGCTCCGGTCTCACTGATTGACGTCCATGAATTTGTGCTCAAGCGGGACCACGATACTTCTATAGCCTACCGAGAGGCGCGTGAGATTCTTTCGGCATCGCGTTTAAACGAACTTTCCTCGCGTGATACCTTGCAGATCGTCGATAATCTGATGTCTAGTTCGTCGAACTGGCGTGGCTCGCTGCGGGTGGCCCGTTGGACGGCCATCCAGCAACTGCCGTTCGGGGCGACGCTGCCTATGGTGCATGTTGGCAATCCGCTGCAAAGAGGACGTAACACCGAGCCCGTATCGTTACTTCTGCCAAATCACATGACATCTTCGCTATCTTCTCTCGTCATTTCCAATGTCCGGCTGGCCGACGGCCAGCCGGTGGCCGTGTCGATCGCCGGCGGGCGCATCGCCGCTCTCGGCCCGGACCTCGTGCCGCAACCGGGCGCCGCTGTGGAAGACGGCGGCGGCGCGTTGCTGCTGCCTGGTTTCGTCGAAGGGCACACGCATATCGACAAAACCAACTGGGGCAGGCCGTGGTATCGCAACGAGGTCGGCGCGACGTTGCTCGATCGCATCAACAACGAGCGCCGCTGGCGCAAGGAATCGGGTCACGACGCGGGCGCGCAGTCGCTTGCGCTTGCGCGTGCCTTCGTAGAGGCGGGCACCACGCGCCTGCGTACGCATGTGGACGTCGATACCGACGCGGGTTTGCGCTACCTTGAAGGCGTGCTCCAGACCCGCCAGGCGATGCGCGATCTGCTCGACATCCAGATTGTGGCGTTTCCGCAGTCCGGTCTGCTGGGCCGTCCAGGAACGGACGAACTGTTGGGCCGCGCGCTCGCCGACGGCGCGGACGTGCTCGGCGCGCTCGATCCGGCATTGATCGACGGCGATCCGGTCGCGTCGCTGAACCTGACGTTCGCGCTTGCCGAG
The DNA here is from genome assembly GCF_004366535.1 of Paraburkholderia sp. BL6665CI2N2. NCBI lineage: Bacteria > Pseudomonadati > Pseudomonadota > Betaproteobacteria > Burkholderiales > Burkholderiaceae > Paraburkholderia > Paraburkholderia sp. BL6665CI2N2. The sequence goes on along the minus strand of NZ_SORC01000001.1, from coordinate 8,158,622 downwards.
CGCTTTCACAAGCCGATCGATATCCATCTGCACGAGCCCGGCGAGGTGGGCGCATTCACCTTCAAACTGCTGCTAGATCGTGTCGAGGCGCTGGGAATGCAAGGACAAGTCGTGGTCAGCCACGCGTTCTGTCTGGGCGCACTGCCGGAGCGCGAACGCGATGTGCTGCTCGAACGGATTGCCCAGTTGAACGTGGCGCTCCTGACCTCGGCGCCGCCGTCACGTCCGGTTCCGCCATTGAAGATCTGCAGGGAAAAAGGCATCACTATCTTTGGCGGAAACGACGGCATTCGCGATACCTGGTCGCCGTATGGCTCGCCTGACATGCTCGAACGCGCGATGTTGATCGGCCTGCGTTACGACATGCGCCGTGACGACGAACTGGCCGTCGCTTTCGATTGCGTCAGTGCAGCGGCGGCACGCGGCTGCGGGTTCCGCGACTACGGGCTGCATGCCGGCGCAAGGGCTGACCTCGTGCTGGTCGACGCGGAAACCGTTGCGCAAGCGGTGGTCGCCCGGCCCAGGCGCAAGCTGGTGGTGGCCAACGGGCGCATCGTCGCGCGCAACGGCGAACTGGTCGGTGCGGCGTAATGTGACGGCTTCAGAAGGACCATGCTCGGCGAGGGCAATCCGGGTAGGAACAATCGGGTACGGATCGATGTACTGATCAAAAACGGCTGTGTGATCACTGTCGATTCGCAGCGACGTGTGATCGAAGATTGCGCACTCGCGGTGTAGGGCGAGCGCGTCGTCGCTGTCGGCGAGACGTCCGCGCTGGCGTCGCATTACTGCGCGGATCGGATGATCGATGCGTGCCTTGCTTCTTTTGCGGGCGAAACGAATTCGCTCAAACCCTAACGAGCAACTTGCCGACATTACCGCCTTCGAACAGGCTATTCAACGCAGCAGGCAGTTGTTCGAATCCATCGACGAAAGTCTCCTTGAATACGATCTCGCCGCTCTTAACCCACGGCGCCACTTGCGCGACCATTTCGTCCATACGATTGGTATAGTCTCTCGCCAGCACGCCCTGGATGGTGGCGCGTTGAAAGAGCATGTGCTGGAGAAATCGTGGGCCCACGTCCGGCGTGTCCAAACCACCGTCGTATTGACTGATCGCTCCGCAAATCACAATGCGAGCCCGGCGCTTGATAAGCGGAATCACGGCATCCGTGATCGGGCCGCCGACGTTGTCGAAATAAACGTCCACCCCTCCTGTGGCCTCGATCAGCGCGCTCGTCAACCCTTCGTGCGTTTTGTGTTCCCGGTAATCGACCGCGCGATCCAGTTTCAGTTCGTCGAGCAGGAATCGGCACTTGTCTGGACCGCCTGCAATGCCCACGACCTTGCAGCCCGCCTTTTTGCCGAACTGTGCAACCAGCGAGCCGACGGCCCCGGCCGCACCGGACACAACCAGGGTATCACCAGGGCGCGGCCGGCCGGCTTCCATGAGGCCAAACCAGGCGATACGCCCCGGCATGCCGAGCACACCAAGCGCCGTGGAAACTGGCGCGCTTGCCGGATCGAGTCTGGTCAGTTCGCTGTGATGGCACCGCGCATATAACTGCCAACCCGAATAGGTCGACACCCAGTCGCCTTTGGCGAACAGTGGGCTGGCTGACTCGACCACTTCTCCCACTGCGCCGGAGCGTTGCACGATGCCGAGAGGATGAGGCACGTCATACGTGTTGCGCTCGTGCTGCTGGATGCGAATGTACGGGTCCACGCTGATATACCGCGCGCGGACGATGACTTCGTTCTCCGCCAACGGTCCCGAGATTTCGCTTTCACGAAGCTCGTAGTGTTCCGATCCAACGCGACTCGTGGGACGTTTTACATAGAACCATTGGCGATTCGAATAGGGTGCGTTCATGGATTGGATTTCCGGTGTGACTTGCGATGCCGTGGGGACGATTCAATTGAGTTGCGCGAGGCGTTTGCAATGTTGGTATGACGGATTCAACAAGGCAAGACAGCGATCTTCGGCGGCTGGTTTCGTGCGCCAATATTTTAATTTTATGGACAGCCGCCGTCGACTCATTATTTATCCCGCCGCGAGATCCCCTTCCAGGAGCGTTCGCTGGACAGCGCGACGCCTGGGCCCGATATCGCGGCATCGATTGCAAGGGCGGACTGGCCGGCTGCGTGGTTTGCTCAAAACGGAAATTGCCAGCGGTTGGCTGTCCATCCGAACGGGAGGCAGGAACGATCTGTCTGGGAGCGTCTATTTTTATGGCGAATATCCGCTTCGTCAGGACACTCGCCGTCAGATACCGGAGGATCTACTGCAATACCGAAGCACATAATTTCGCCAGCCTGTCGTCGAGCGAGCGGCCTTGCACGTCGATCTGGGCGCTGTGGAACTGGCTGAGTTGGGTCGACGGCTTATCGTATTCGATCGTCGTGCCACCCTGTGCGTTTTCGTAGACCATGATACGCAACGGCGCATACAGTCCCGCCGCCATATTGACGCTGGTCATTTCTGTCGCGGTGAGAACATTGCCGGTGAAATACTCGGTGCCGTTCCTACGTTGTCCTTTCAGCACGAGCCAATCTCCATGCAGCCCGATGTAGTGAATCACAAGACCGTCGTTGCCGGCGGCTTTCTGAAGGGCGACACGCAATTCGTCGACCTTGTCCTGCTTCAGCAGCGTGCGGATATGATCGTCGAGTCGGCCGAGACGGCTCTCCAGATCCTGTTTGACGGAAGCGTAGGGTTTGCTGGAAGAGACGGTCACGTGATCGATAATCGTCTTTGTTTCCGATACCTCGACTGTCGCCGCCATCGCGGGCGCGCAGAACACGTTCAAACTGATCGCAGCAATGGCGGCCATTGGCAATGCAATTCGTGAAGCGGCAATACGTAAGTTAATCACTGTTGTCTCCTTGTTGGACAGATAAGTAGGGCGCTCTCTCGCCTCAGTGTTCCGACGCGGCTTCGGCTCCAAGGCCGCTTAGCATGCGAAGTTGCTGGGCATCGAAGGAGGCGTCGGCGGCGTTCTTGCGTGTCGTGACTGATCCGATCCAGCCCGCGATAAAGCCCACCGGAATGCTGAACAGGCCGGGATTCGAGAGCCAGAAAGGCGGGGTGGAATCCTTGAAAATAATGCCTTTCGCTCCGATAACGGCCGGCCCCAGCAGCACGAGCCCAATCGAGGAAAGGGTGCCGGCGAGCACGGCGGCCACTGCGCCTCGATCCGTGAAACGCCGCCAGTACATCGAGAAAAGAATCACGGGCAAGTTTGCGCTGGCAGCAATGGCGAACGCGAGACCGACAAGAAATGCGACATTGAACGTCTTGACGAGCAGTGCGAGTCCCATCGCGGCGATGCCGAAGACAATCGTGGCGATCTTCGCGATCACGACCTGCCGGCGCTCCTTGTCGCGAGACGCCGAGAAGAGTTGGCCGAAGATGTCGTGAGAGATGGTCGAGGCCGAGGAAATCATAATGCCGGAGACGACCGCAAGAATCGTCGCGAAGGCGATTGCCGAAACGCAGGCGAGCAGCAGTTCACCGCCGGCAGAACCCGCGCCGCCGCCGAGTGCCGTGGCGAGCAGGGTGATGGCGCTGTTTCCCGAACTATGTGTCGCGAGAATCGCCGCCGGCCCCACGATTGCGGTGGCGGAAAATCCGAGCACGATCATCATTACCGCAAAAGACGTCATCACAATCAGGCCGATTTTCGCGGACTTTCTTGCCGCGACGGCGGACGGTACCGTGTAAAACCGGGTCATGACGTGCGGCAGTCCTGCTGTGCCCAACGCCAGAGCGAGCGTGAGCGACAGCGTATCCAACGGATCCTTGAAGTAGCCGCCCGGCACAAAGTACTGCGCCGGATGCAGCGAAGAAAGGCGTGCCTTACTGAATAGCGCGCCCACGTCGAACGAAAAGTGGGCGAGAGCGAGCAGCACAAGTACCGCGCCGGCCGTCCAGACGAGAACAGCCTTGACGATCTGCACATAAGTCGCAGCCACCATTCCGCCGAACAGCACATACGCGATCATGAGTACGCCGATCAGCACGATCGCGGCGTTGGTGCCGATCGGCAGTAGCAGACTAGCGAGTGCGCCGCCGCCGACGAGTTGTGCGAGTAGATAGGCTAACGAAATGATCAGCGAAGAAACCGATGTGGCCGCTCGAACGCCGCGGCTGCGCAAACGCAGTGCGACCACATCGGAGAGCGTGTATTTGCCGCAGTTTCTGACCGGCTCGGCGACAATCAGCATGATCATGATCCATCCGGCGATAAAGCCGACCTGATACACGATGCCGTCGAATCCGAACAGGGAAACGAGTCCCGTCACACCGAGAAACGAACCGGCGGACATGAAGTCTCCCGCCAGCGCGAGGCCGTTCTGAAACGGCGACAGATTGCGTCCGGCCACGAAAAATCCGGCGGTTCCGCGTGATCGGCGAGCGCTCCATCCGGTCAGAATGAGGCTGAGTCCGATAAATCCCACGAAGGCGATGATTCGGAGCCCGCCATGACTGATCAGATTATTCATGTCGATCACCGTTCGATTGTGCAAACGCGCTTTTAAGCAGTTCGGCCGCTTTCGGGTCGTAGACTCGCTCGGCCCATGCGCAGTAGCCCCAGAAGGTAGCGATCGTGAGCGCAAACTGAACGACCACCGCGAGCAGTCCGAGGTTGAGTTCGCCATAGACGGATAGGGACATCGCGCCGGGAAACTCCAGCACCGCGATCAACAGGCCGAAATAGATTCCCAGTGAGGCGTAAAGCAATGACCACACGAAGCGGTTCCGGAACTTTGCGAGCGCTCGCGTCTTCTCGACGAGCGATAAGCCGGATGATCTGACTTTCGTCACGTTTTGCCTCTCGAACTCCGCGTTGATTGATTCCATCGATTGCATGTCGGGTCTCCTCCGTTATGGTGTTCATGACAGACATTTGAAGAGGTGAGGTCGCTAGAGTTGTGCCGGCAAAACCTCGCCGCGGCTCTCTCCAAATCCGATTCGCGCAAAGCCTGCTTTCTCACAGTAGCCGCGCAGGATAATGTCGTCGCCATCCTCCACGTAGCTGCGCTTTTCGCCTGTATTCAGCGTGACCGGCTCGCTTGCGTTGCGTGCAAGTTCCATCAGCGCGCCCGCTTCTGATTTCTCGGGACCTGAAATGGTGCCGCTGCCAAGCAGGTCTCCAGCACGCAGATTGCAGCCACCCCCGGTGTGATGCGCGACCATCTGTGCGATGCTCCAGTACTGATGCCTGAAACTCGTGAGTGAGAGTCGCGCGGCAGGAAGATTCGCGGCTTTATGGCGAGAAGTCTCCATGCAGACTTCCAGTTGGATATCGATGGCGCCCGCCATGCTATTGCTGTCGGAATCCAGATATGGCAGCGGCTTTCCATCCGTGTCCGGACGCGGCAGGGGAAGTCTGAACGGCGCCAGTGCCTCCATGGTCACGATCCACGGCGAGATCGTGGTGGCGAAATTCTTCGCCAGAAAGGGTCCTAATGGCTGCATCTCCCAGGCCTGAATATCGCGAGCGGACCAGTCGTTGAGCAGACATAGCCCGAATACATGACTGTCGGCCTGATCCAGGCCGATCGGCTCGCCGGCCGCATTGCCTTGTCCAATGTAGATGCCGAGTTCGAGTTCGTAATCCAGCTTGCGCGACGGCGAGAAAATCGGCGTATCTTTGTGCGGAAGCATGATTTGGCCCGCTGGGCGCCGGAAGCGCTGACCGCTGAGCCCGATGCTCGAAACCCGGCCGTGGTAGGCAGTGGGTATCGATTTGAAATTGGCGCCTACACCGCTCAGGCCGAGTAGCTTGCTGATGTTGGTCGCGTGATGAATCGAGGTGTAGAAATCCGTGTAATCGCCGATCTGCGCAGGCAGGCCGTATTCCACTTCCGATTGCGGGACCAGACACGCCTCGACGGCCGCGCGATCGTCCGAAGGGGCTCGCTCGTGAAGCGCCGCGAATAGCGCGTGCCGTACAGCGCGCCACGCGGACGGACCCAGTGAGAAGAACTCGTTGAGCACGGGCTGCGCGCACGCCCGCGCAGCCTCGCCCGCGATTCCATTCAGACCGGCACGAGCCGCCCAGGCACCGATATCGATGACCTGATCGCCGATTGCGACCGCGCCTCGGAACGCCTCATCGGAATGCTTTCTGCGGAAAACCGAAAACGGCAGATTCTGGATTGGAAAGTCACACGCCGGTGCATTGGCGGATTCGACCCAACTGCGCGCAGCGGGGTCATGCGTCTGATTCAGAGTGTGTTGCATGTTCGTCCCGATTCATCCGGTTAAGGCGCGAGCGGCTCGCGTAATAGCAGCGACGTTCAGTCGAACGGGCGCGTGGGGCTGTGCCTGCTGAGAAGAATTCCGCGCTCCTGCAAATCCCGAATGAACGCTGCGCTAAGTTTGCGTTCCGAGAGCACCTCGGCGTTATGCTCGCCCTGGAAAGCAGGGCTGCCCGGCTGCGGCAACTCGGACTGGCTGAAATGCCAGGGCGCGCCTGGCATGCGTGTCGTGCCGCCGGATCTGTCATCGACATCGACTAGCGCACCCCATTCCTGCACCCACTCGGAATCGGCGAACTCGTTGACGCTGCGGACCACGCCAATGGCCAATCCCGCTTCGCTGACCTGCGTCTGGAGCTGATCTAGGTCATTGAACGTGAGAAGCCACGCGCGTACTTCGGCCAGCAATTCAGCAATGTTTTGCCGGCGCAACAGCGCCGTGCCGAAGCGGGGATCGCTCAGCAGATCGTTGCGGCGCATCATCGCGCAGTAACGCGAAAACATCGGCGTGTAGATCGGGCTGCCCGCGATGGTGAGTCGACGTCCATCGGGTAAATCGAAGATGTGCGAATCGGGCGCGGAGAGAATAATTGGTTCGCCATCCGTATCGATTTCCGACAGTTGGGCGCCCACGCGTTCGTTCACGGATAGCATGGTCGCCGCCATCGAGACGTCCACGTGTTGTCCCTCGCCGGTTCGCGCGCGATGCTGAAGCGCGGCCAGAATACCGATTACGCCGTGAAGACCGGTGTACATGTCGGCGTGGCTGCATGCGTCGTTACGAACTTCGGTGAGCGCAGAGCCGAAATGGTGCTGGACGATGTCGGTCAGTCCCGACTCGGCTTGCACGGTCGGCGCGAACGCGGGGCGGTTGCGCCATGAGGTCGATTGTCCATAGCCGCTCAAAGAAGCGTAGATCACGGACGGATTGAAAGCGCGCACCTGCTCATAGCCGAGCCCGAACCGGTCCAACGTACCGGGGCGAAAATTTTCGACGATGATGTCCGCGTCCCGGCACATGTCGACCATGATCGAGCGTGCCTCCGGGAAGTTGAGGTCGAGGCTCACGTTGCGCTTGCCGGCGTTCTGTTGCACGTAATACAGCGACATGTCGCCGATATGCGGCATGCTCACGCGGCCGATGTCGCCGGAGGGCGGTTCGATCTTGGTCACGGTGGCGCCGAGATCGAGGAGCGTTTTGGTGCAATGCGGTCCGGCCAGCACGCGTGTGAAATCGATCACACGAATACCTTCGAGCGGTGCTGACATGATCAATCTCCCTTGAATTCGGCGGTGGCGGGCCCGGTCGAAAAGAACGAAGCGAAACCTCGTTCGCGATCGCCTGTCTGCCAGATCATGTTGTTGAGGCGGATCTGTTCGAGGTCTGCGCTGCGCACGCCGCCGTTGGCGGCGAGATTGGCCTGCTGCTTGATGCCGTAGAGCACTTTGGTCGGACCTGCCGCCAGTTGCCGGGCGAACGACATGGCGGCGCTCTGGAGTTCCGCTTCGGGCACGACGTGATTGATGATGCCCCAGCGCTCGAATGCTTCCGCTGCGTGCCGCCGTCCGATCAGTGCGATTTCCTTGGCCCGCACAATGCCCGCTCTTTGTACAAGTCGTTGCGTGCCGCCGAGCAGGGGAATCAGACCGACGATGTTCTCGACCTGGCCAAAGTAGGCCGTGTCCGCGGCGACGATCATGTCGCATGTCAACGCCAGTTCGAGGCCGCCGCCGAGCGCCGCGCCGTGAACGGCGGCGAGTGTCGGGACCGGCGCGTTCTCCAGCACGTCCAGGAACTCGAGGAATTGATCGGCGTTGTGCTGGATCACTGTCTTGCCGTCGGTAAATGAACTCATTTCCGCACCGGCGGAGAAGTGCCGCATGTCGCTTTTGAGCACGATCGCGCGCGCGCCTTCAGCGACCACGTTGCGATACGCGGCGAGCAGATCCGCAATCATCGCGTCGTCGATCAGGTTGTGCGGTGGCTTGGCCAATGAAACGATTCCGACGGCGCCATCCATTTCAATCTTTACTGTGGTCATGGTTCTCTCTGCAAGGTGATTGCAATATGGCCTGTGTGTGGGAGTGCCGGCTGACGGGTCCGTTATCGGTGTATTAAACCGATGCCGCGGCGGTGCTTATCAGCGGAGCGTGTTGCGTCGCCGCATTGATGGGACCGATTGCGCCATCCACGGTCTCAGGATGCGCATTGATCAGGGTTGTCACTAGTGTCCGCGCGGGGTCAACTGAGGGCTTCATAGCTTGTCTCCATCTGTTTTTCGGCATGCGCCGTTGATGGTTACTATCTCAGCGAGCTCATTGAGCGGCAACGTCCAACCCTGCCAATTGCCGTGTCAAACTGTGCCAAACGCGCCGACGAAGATGGAGAAAATGTGCGAGCATGTCCGCAACTGGAATGAGGCATATCGTGCGACCACCCAAAATCATCACGCCATTGCATCCGGATCTCGACGCGCCCACGCAGAGTCTTCTGGGCTTGGCCGCGCTCGCCGCCGAACTGGCCGCGGAGGGCGTTTCCGTCAACAAACTGTTCGCGAACACGGGCGTCCATGCGAACCAGTTGGAGGATTCGCAGGCGAGAATTTCGCATCGTCAGCGCCTCGCCATTTATCGAAACGCTCAACGGCTTGCGACACGAGCCGATGTTGGATTGCTCGCCGGCGCACGTCAGAGGATCAGTGACTTCGGCATATATGGCTACGCCATGGTCAGCAGTACAACCTTTGGAGACGCGCTGAAATTCAGCGTCGAAAATGTCAGGATGGCCGGCGCGGTTCTGCAGATCAGCTATTCCACCAAAGGGGACACCGGCATTCTGAGCAGCCACGGACTCGCATCGCTTGGCGACATGTTGCCGTTTGTCGCCGAATTCTGGCGCAGCTCGATGACGGTGTTATTCAGCCGCGTGCTGGAAGCGCCTTTTCCGTCGAAGCGCATGGTCATGGCATATCCGGCGCCGCCGCATTGGCGGAATTACGAAAGGATGTTCGACTGTCCCGTGGAATTCGGCGCGGATACGATGGAGTGGCATTTCGACGTGCATGTACTGGACCGTCCGTGTCCGAATGCGAATCCGATTACCGCGCAAATCTGCCAGCAACTGTGTGATCGCATTCTCGAAGAACGCGATGGCATTCCCGAACTTCCGCGGCAAATCCGCATGGCGTGCCTGAACGCACCGGGCGTGTTCCCATCCGCGGAGAAGATGGCTGCCCAACTCGGCATGTCACTGCGAACCTTGCATAGACGGCTCGCCGACGATAACTACTCGTATCAAACCTTGTTGAACGATGTGCGCCGGTCGCTCGCCATTGAATTTCTCGAGAACACGCGGCTTCCTATCGATCAGGTCGCCGAGCGCATTGGATTTTCGGACGCGGCGAGCTTTCGCCGGTCGTTCAGGAAGTGGACTGGAAACTCACCCAGTCTTTATCGGAAAGGAACGGGCCAGGATGGGTGACAGGTGCGACGCGCCTGCATAGGTCCGCGACAGTGCCATGGCGAGCGCAGATGATCATTCAGTTGCAGACCTTCAACGTGTCGGTCAAAATTGACGACCCTGTGCCCAAGGTCAGATTGCAAGTCGCACTCCGCCGTCGAAACCGCCACTGAATCCAAAAGAAACATGAGACGACTATTCCTCGCTTCACTCGCAGCCATCTCTTTCGTGACCTCCGTTCATGCGCAGAGCAACGCGCCCGGCCCGCTCGCCACGCCTTCGGGCGCACTGGAATTCGCTCGCGCCGAGCGCGATTTCGTGGGGATGCTCGACAAGGAAGTTTTCGATCGCTTCAGCGCCGACACACTCACGCATTTCGATGAGGTCGGTAATGCAAGCGACACCGTCACGCGCACGCTGGTGCAGACCGATTCCGGTCCGGTGCTGTACGACCTTCGCCGTCGTCCGCCGCTCGTGCAGCGCTCGGGTAAGCGCATGACGGTCAGGCGCGTGTTCTGGCAAGGCGATGAAGTCGTGATGCAAAGCTCGCAAGGCTGGTTCAGATTCAAAGGCGGTGTACTGACGAAGCTGCAATCGTCGACGACGACTTACCATTGATTTCGCGGCGCATCCCGAAGCGAGGAGGGCGAGCGGCTTGCGCCGACGATAGATATCGCAAGCAGCTTCGTCATTCCTTAATCCCGTCCCGGCTCCCATGCAGCCAATTGATGCTCGCGAATAGCAGCACGGCGAACACGATCAGCATCGTCGCCACGGCGAGGATCGACGGATCGATCGAGTCGCGAATCCCACTCCACATCTGCCGCGGTACGGTTTTTTGATCCGGGCCGCCAATGAACAGAATAACGATGACTTCGTCGAACGAGGTCGCGAAAGCGAAGACGCTGCCGGTCGCGACCGCCGGCGTGATGAGCGGTAAGGTCACGCGCCTGAACGTGATCCAGGGCGTCGCCCCGAGTCCGGACGCGGCGCGCAACAGACTCTGATCGAATGAAAGCAGCGACGCCGTCACGGTGATCACCACGAACGGCGTGCCGAGCGCCGCATGCGCCAGCACCACGCCGGGATACGAGTTGACGAGGCCGAGCGGCGCGAAGATCAGATAGAAACCCGCGGCCACAACGACAATCGGCACGATCATGGGCGAGATGAGGATCGGCATGATCAGCGAGCGCAGCGGAAACTGCGTGCGTGAAATGCCCAGCGCGGCCAGCGTGCCGAGACACGTGGCGATCAGCGTGGATGCCGCGCCTATGCCGATGCTGTTCAGCAGCGATCGCTGCCAGTCCGCGCTCGTGAGCGCCTGCTCATACCAGCGCAGCGAAAAGCCCTGCAACGGGTAGGAGAAGTACGAGCCCGAATTGAACGAGAGCGGAATGATCGCGAGAATCGGCGCAATCAGGAAGAACAGCACAAGCGCTGTATGCAGCCGCACCCAGCGCGCGGCGACGCGTTCCGTCAGCACCTTGTTGCGTTGTTCTTGCATGTCGATCTCTCGTCGTGTCAGCGTGTTTAACCGAAGCGCAAGCGGTCGATGCCGACGATCCGGTTGAACAGGAAATAGAAAATCGCCGTGAAAATCACGAGATACGCCGAGAGCGCACCGGCGAGGCCCCAGTTGAGTTGCGTGTTGGTCTGTATGGCGATGAGCTGGCTGATCATCTCGTCGCCGGCGCCGCCGAGCAGCGCGGGCGTGATGTAGTAGCCGAGCGCGAGCACGAACACGAGGAAGCAGCCCGCTCCCACCCCAGGCAGCGTCTGCGGAATGTAGATCCGCACGAACGCGGTGAACGGGTGCGCGCCGAGCGATTGTGCGGCGCGTACGTACACGGGCGATACACTCTTCATCACCGAATAGATCGCGAGAATCATGTACGGCAGGAGCACATGCGTCATGCCGATGAGCACGCCCGCGCGGTTGAAGATGAGCGGCAGTGGATGGGTGGTGAGACCGAGACCCATCAGCAGGCTGTTGATGACGCCGCCCGGCTGCAGCAAAACGTACCACGCCGTCGTGCGCACGAGCAGCGAGGTCCAGAACGGTACGATTACGAAGAGCATCAGGCGGTTGCTGCTTTTCGCGGGCAGATTCGCGAGCAGCCATGCGACCGGATAGCCGAGCAGGAGGCACAGCAGCGTGACCGTGGCGCTGATCGAGATCGTGCGCACGAATGCCTGCCGATAGACCGAAGCGTTATCCGGCACGAAGGCGACCGCGCCTTGTGGTGTCACATGCGCATCGACGGCCGCGAGCAGATAGTCGGGCGTCGGCGAAGTGGCGGCGCGCTTCAGCAAGCGCCAGATCTCCGGCGAATTCCAGCGTGGGTCGAGTTCGATGAGGGCCGGTTTCCATGCGGGCGGCGCGTCGGCGGGCAACTGGCGCGCAGTACGCATCAACAGGCTGCGGAACTCGGCCTGATCGAAGTTCAGCCGCCGCGCGACCGTGCCGAGCTGCCCGCTTTGCTGCGCCTCCCTGAGCCCCGCGGCGAGCAGGGTGAACATGCGCTCGTCCGGCACGCCGCGCCCGTCCCATGCATCCAGCGCACGCGTGAGCGTGGGCATGCTGTCGGGCACTTCATGGTTCTGTACGCTGCGCGCAAGGAGCAGCGCGATCGGCGCAATGAACGTCGACAGCAGAAACACGATCAGCGGCAGCGCGAGCAACAGCGCTTGCACCGAAGCACGGCGGCGCGCCTTTTGAAACGACGCGCGGCCGTCGGCTCTCGTCGGAGAGCCCGGGGCCGTGGCGCGGGCCGAAGCGGGCATGTGAGTAGTCAAGTCGGGCTCTCGTCGGACGGTTGTGTTACTGCGTCAGCCACACCTGGAAGCGCTTGTTGATCTGGTCCGCGTTGTCGGCCCAGAAGTTCGCGTTGATCTGCAAGGCGCGCCTGAAGTTCTCGGGCGCGGTCGGCAGATCGGCGAGACGTTGCTTGTCGATCAGCGCGATCGCGTCCTTGCGCGGCGGCGCGTAGGCGATGTACTTCGACAAGTCCGCGTACGCTTTCGGCTGCGAAGCGGAAGCGATGAACTTCGCGGCGGCGTCGGCGTGCTTCGCGCCCGTCGGCACGGCCCACCAGTCGAAGTCGTAGACCTGCGCGTCCCACACGGTCTTGAACGGCTTGTTGTCCTTCTTCGCGGCGTCGGATATGCGGCCGTTATAGGCTTGCGTCATCACGACGGCGCCGTCGGCGAGCAACTGCGGCGCCTGAGCGCCTGACTCCCACCACACGATGTTCGGCTTGATCGTGTCGAGTTTCTTGAACGCGCGATCCACGCCGGCAGGTGTCCCGAGTACTTTGTAGACATCCTTCGGATCGACGCCGTCGGCAATCAACGCCCATTCCATCGTGACCTTCGGCGATTTGCGCAGGCCGCGCTTGCCCGGGAATTTCTGCAGATCGAAGAAGTCGTTGACGGTGGTCGGCGCGGTCTTGAGCTTGCTCGCGTCGTACGCGTAGACCGTGGACCAGACCATGCTCGCGACCGCGCAGTCGCTGATCGTGCCGGGAATGAAGTCGCTCGTCTTGCCGATCATCTTCTTGTCGAACTTCTGCAGGAGGCCTTCGTCGCAGGCGGTGATCGCGTCGTTCGTTTCAAGGTCGATCAGATCCCACGTGGTGTTCTTCGCCTGCTCCATCGCGGAGAGCTTCGCGAGGCCGCCGTCATACGATTCGGTCGAGAAGCCGATGCCGGTGGCCTGGGTGAACGGTTCGAAATAGGCCTTCTTTGCCGCCGCTTCGTATGCACCGCCGAAGGTCACGACGGAAAGCGTTTCCGCTGCCTGGGTGGTCATGGTGGTCAAAGCGGCTGCGGCGAGTACTGCGAGTGCGACGTTTTGTGTTTTGATGAGAGTGCGCATTTTAGTTGGCTCCTGCAGGTGCGGTCGTGATGATGGAGGGTGAGAGCGGGGTGGATGCGGGGATCACGGGCGCGCTGCGCGGCACGCTCATCGCGAGAATCTTGCAGTCGTCGTGGCGCCATGCGATTTCGATCTCGCTGCCGGGCGAAGGCAGCGCATGGCGCTGCGTATTGGGTACTTTCACGACAAAGGAATCGCGCGAACCGAGCGCGAGGTGCACGCGGTGATGATCGCCGCAATACACCAGTTCCTGGACCTGTGCGCGCACCACGTTGCTGTGTTCGTCGACCTCTACGCCTTCAGCGCTGGGAATATGCGCGCGCTCGGGGCGCAGCGCGAGCATCGCTTCGTCGCCCGCGCGCAGGCCGGGTTCGCTGCGGCCGCGAATGACGCTGCCGTCCGAGAGCGCGAGCGTCGCCCAGTCCTCGCCCACACTGACGACGCGCCCAGTCAGACCATTGTTCTCGCCGACGAAGTTCGCGACGAAGGCGTTCTGCGCGTTTTCGTAGAGTTCGCTCGGCGTGGCGGCCTGCTGAATGCGGCCATCGGAAAACACGGCAACGCGGTCCGACATGGTCAGCGCTTCGGCCTGATCGTGGGTCACGTAGACGATCGTGAGAGACAACTCGCGATGCAGGCGCATGATTTCGTATTGCATGGTTTCGCGCAGGCGTTTGTCGAGTGCGCCGAGCGGCTCGTCCATCAGCACGACGCTCGGCTCGAACACGAGCGCGCGCGCGAGCGCCACGCGCTGCTGCTGTCCGCCGGAGAGTTGCGCGGGACGCCGGTTCGCCAGATGCGGCAGCTCAATCATTTCGAGCGCGCGCTGCACACGCGTTTTCTGCTCGGCGCGGCTCACGCTGCGCACGGAGAGCGGAAACGCGACGTTCTCCGCAATCGTCAGATGGGGAAAGAGCGCGTAGTTCTGAAACACCATGCCGATGTCGCGCTGATGCGGCGGCTTGTCGTCGAGCCGACGGCCGTCGAGGCGAATCTCGCCGTGCGTGGGCGATTCGAATCCCGCGAGCATCATGAGCGTCGTCGTCTTGCCGGAGCCGGACGGGCCGAGCAGCGACAGGAATTCTCCCTTGCGCACGTCGAGGTTCAAGTCGTCGACGACGTATTGGGCGCCGTCGTACGATTTGCTCACGCCCGAGAACGAAATGAAGGAAGGGTTTGACATCGTGATCGCGTCCTGTCGATGGTGCGTCGTAATCAATGCGTGCCGGCCTGCGCCGCGCTTGTTTTGCCGGCGATATAGCGCGCGAAGTCATAGTTGGGACGCTCAAGCGGGCTCAGGTGACCGGGCTTCGCGAGGGGCGCATGCACGCCGCGAAACACGGCTTCCACGCCGCGTTTGTCTTCCGCGTTCACTTCGTCGAGCAGCTTCTTCAGCGTCGTCATATGCGCATTGGCCTCGGGATCGGCGATGAACTCCGGTGCAAGCCCGCCGCCGAAGCGGATATGCACGTGCTCCACGCCTTGCGGTTGCAGCACGAGATACCAGAAGTAACCCGGCGTGAGCGTGACGAGATGCGTCGGGTAGATCGCGAGCAGCGCCGTGGTCTTGCGCCAATGTCCGGTGAGGCGCGTGTTATCCGGATGCGCGTTGCCGATGGGCAAGGACGCTTCCTTCGTGATCCAGTGATAGTTGAAGGCGGGATAGCCCGGCGGGCATTCCATTTCCTCGAGCCGCGAATGCGGTCCTACCGTCGCGCGATGCAACATGGGCAGGTGATAGCTTTCCATGAAGTTTTCCGCGAGGATCTTCCAGTTCGTGTTCCACACGTGTTCTTCATGGAAGGTCTCGACGTAGTCCGACATCCCGTATGCGCCGATGAGTTCGCTCAGTTCGTCGAGTTGGGCATGAACGGGTGGCGCGTGTTCGTCGAGCGTCACGTAGATCCAGCCTTGCCATTCTTCGCAACGCACGCTGGGCAGCCGGTAGCTTTCCTTGCAGAAGCTTTCCTGCCGATCCATGAGCGGCGCGCCTTGCAGCGCGCCGTCCAGTGAATAGTTCCACGCGTGATACGGGCAGACGATGCGACGCACGTTGCCGCGTCCTTCGAGCAGCACAGACATGCGATGCAGGCACACGTTCGACATCGCTTTGAGTTGCATCTGTTCGTCGCGCAATACGACGACAGGTTGCGCGCCGATCCGCGCCGTCATGTAATCACCGGGCACCTTGAGCGCACTGGCGCGGCCGATGCATTGCCATTCCCGCTCGAATATAGCGCGCTCTTCCAGTGCGAGGAATTCGGGCGACGTATAGACGCCGGGTGGCATTGCGTGCGCGTCGCCGAATGGCCGTTCGCAACCCGCGCGCAGTTCGTCGACAAGTGCTTGCACTGCGATCGTCCTTGCCGGGTTGGCCATGGTGTCCCCCTTGATTCGTCACGGTGAGAGCGCGTCAACGCGAGGCTTTACGGCGTAGCGCTCAACATGGACACCAATCTAACAAGCCAAATTGCAAGCCAAAATATTGTTTTCAGATACAAAGCAAAGCTTTTGTCTATGCAGCACGCGTGGCTTTGAAGCAGAGAATCGCGCATTTCTCATCATGCGTCGAAATGCAGCCTCTGGATATAGGTCTCGCAGAACGAAGCGAAGCGATGCACCACCTGACGCGGCTTCATGGTGCGCGATTGCGCGATGCCGAGCATCGTTGCATTGACATTGTCTTTGAAGCGCTTAATGACGAACTCTTCGCCGTCCACGGTGCGGTTCGATTTGAGCGGAAAGTTCAGGAGGCTATAGCCGAGACCGTTGGCCACCATGCCGCGCACGACCTCCGGCTGCGACGAACGGAACGCGGGTACGGGACGGCTGCCCACCGCATCGAAGAGTGCGGCGAAATACTCGCGGCTGTGCGGCAGATCAAGCATCACATAAGGCTCGGGAAGGAGGTCGGCGAGCGATACCTTGCGCGCGCGTGCCAGACGATGCGTCCGCGGCAGAATCGCATAGGGCGGCAGCGAGAGCAGCGGCGTGAAGGCAATGTCTTCAGCCAGGTCGAGACTGTAAGTAAGGGCAATGTCGAGCGAGCCGTCGTGCAGGCCGCGCAAGAGACCGTCCTGATGCGCCTCCACCGTGCGAAACGAGATGCCCGCGTGCTCGTCGATGAATCGGCTGATCA
Organism: Paraburkholderia sp. BL6665CI2N2; assembly: GCF_004366535.1. Classification (NCBI taxonomy): domain Bacteria; kingdom Pseudomonadati; phylum Pseudomonadota; class Betaproteobacteria; order Burkholderiales; family Burkholderiaceae; genus Paraburkholderia; species Paraburkholderia sp. BL6665CI2N2. The sequence continues at coordinate 8,141,876 of NZ_SORC01000001.1, read as the reverse complement.
GTCGCGGCATTAGCGGCGGCGCGAGCGAGACCATGCAGCCGAGCGTGATGGCGCCGGTCATGCCGCCGTCCATTTCCTTCGCGGTGGTCTGCAACTCCTCCGCAAACTTCAGGAGATTGCGCGCTTGCCCGAGCAGATCGCGTCCGGCTTGCGTGAGCGAGAGACCGCTCGCGTGATGCCGGATGAACAGTTGCACGCCGAACGACACTTCGAGATCCGCGAGCGCTGTCGAGATCGACGGCTGGGAGATGTGCAGGCGTTTCGCGGCGGCGGTGAAAGACAGTACTTCCGCGGTGACCACGAAATAGCGCAACTGGCGCAACGAGTAACGCAACGGTTGACTCTCCATCGACGACGCTCCGTGTTTTAGACCTGTCATGCGCGGCATTGTGAGGCGGTCAAAAAACCTTGCATAGGCAAATCCGATGCGATGCATTTTTTAAATATATTTTTCAAATTCTGAAGGGACGCGTAGATTTTGACGAGAGACAAACGGATCGGGTGGCGACGCATAGACGGAAAACGCCGCCGGGTCCGCAACGATCGCGAGCGCTTTAAGGCCGTGACGTCACGATCGAATCGAAATATTCCGCTTTTTTAGAAGGACTCAGCCATGACAGTGGAAACAACGTCAATCGACACGCTCGTAGTCGGCGCCGGTCAGGCCGGCGTCGCCATCAGCGAACATCTGGGCAAGCTTGGCGTGCCGCATCTCGTGCTGGAACGCGCCCGCATCGCCGAGCGCTGGCGCACGGGACGCTGGGATTCGCTGGTTGCCAATGGCCCCGCGTGGCACGATCGTTTTCCCAATCTCGAGTTCGCGGACTTCGATCCCAACGCATTCGCTTCAAAGGAGCAGGTCGCGGATTATTTCGTCGCCTATGCGAAGAAATTCGACGCACCGATCCGCACGGGTGTGGAAGTGAAGAAGGTCGTGCGCAATGCGGGGCGCCAGGGCTTCACCGTCGAAACCTCGGAAGGCACGATCGAGGCCAATCGTGTAGTGGTCGCAACCGGGCCCTTTCAGCGCCCTGTCATTCCGCCAATCGCGCCGCAAGATTCGGGTCTTACGCAGATTCATTCCGCCGACTATCGCAATCCCGCTCAATTGCCCGAAGGCGGCGTGCTGGTGGTCGGCGCGGGTTCGTCGGGCGTGCAGATCGCGGACGAGTTGCAACGTGCGGGCAAGCGCGTCTATCTGTCGGTCGGCGCGCACGATCGTCCGCCGCGCGCCTATCGCGGCCGCGACTTCTGCTGGTGGCTCGGCGTGCTCGGCGAATGGGATGCCGAGGTCATGAAGCCGGGCAGGGAGCACGTCACGATTGCGGTGAGCGGTGCGCGTGGCGGCCATACGGTGGACTTCCGGCGTCTCGCGAGTCAGGGCATCACGCTCGTGGGTCTGACGAAATCATTCGATGACGGCGTGGTGACCTTCGAAGCGGATCTCGCGGAGAATATTGCGCGCGGCGACGAAAACTATCTGTCGCTGCTCGACGCGGCCGATGCGTATGCCGAGCGCAACGGCCTCGATCTTCCCGAAGAACCCGAAGCGCGCGTCATTCCCGCGGATCCGGAATGCGTGACGCACCCGCTGCACGATCTCGATCTGGCGAAAGCCGGCGTGACGTCGATTATCTGGGCGACCGGTTATGCGGTCGATTTCGGCTGGCTGAACGTCGACGCGTTCGATGAAAAGGGTAAGCCGAAGCATCAGCGCGGCGTATCGAAGGAGCCAGGCATCTATTTCCTCGGTCTGCCGTGGCTATCGCGTCGCGGATCCGCATTCATCTGGGGCGTGTGGCACGACGCGAAGCACATCGCCGATCACATCGTCACGCAGCGCAAATACGCAGCCTATTACGGCGACGCGCAACAGCAGGCACAGAGCCACGGCGAAGAAAGCGTTGAAAACCTATCCGCCGGTTCACGCGTTCACAAAGTCAGCGAGATGGGCGTGAATTGATGCGTACGCCTCTCTAAACCGCGATCTATTTCTTCCTAACATTGAGGTGCATTGATGAACCAGCCTACGCATACCCGTATCCGCATGTTCAACACGAAGGACACGTATCCGAACCAGACGCTCGACAACGATCTTTGCCAGGCCGTGCGCGCCGGCAACACGGTCTATGTGCGAGGTCAGGTGGGTACGGATTTCGACGGCCGCCTCGTCGGCGTCGGCGATCCGCGCGCCCAGGCCGAGCAGGCCATGAAGAACGTCAAACAGCTGCTGGAAGAAGCGGGCAGCGACCTGTCTCACATCGTCAAGACAACGACGTTTCTGACCGACGTCCGCTATCGCGAGCCGGTCTACCAGGAAGTCGGAAAGTGGTTGAAGGGCGTGTTTCCGATTTCGACAGGCCTGGTGGTGGTCGCGTTGGGTCAGCCGCAGTGGTTGATGGAGATCGACGTTGTCGCGGTGATTCCGGACGGATGGACGCCGCCGCAAGCCTAAGGAGCGGGACATGACATTCTCAATCGTCGGACGCTGCCCGCAGTCCGGGCAGCTTGGAATCGCAATCAGTTCGTCCAGCATCGCGGTGGGCGCGCGCTGCCCATGGGTCCGCGCAGGCGTGGGCGCGGTGGCGACGCAGAACGTCACGCTGCCCGCGCTTGGGCCGCAGATTCTCGACCTTCTGGAGCACGAACAACTCGACCCCACCGCGGCATTGGACCGAGTACTCGGCGCGAGCGAGTGGAGCGAGTACCGCCAGGTGACCGTGATCGATGCGCAGGGCCGCACGGCGTTCTTTAGCGGCAAGGAAGCGCTGGGCACGTATCACGCCGTCGCGGGCAAGCAGTGTGTGGCGGCAGGCAACATGCTTGCTGGCGTCGAAGTGATCGAGGCGATGCTTCCGGCGTTCGAGCAGGCAACTGGCACGCTCGCCGATCGGCTGCTCGCGGGCATGCATGCCGCGATAGCCGCCGGCGGCGAAGCAGGACCCGTGCATTCGGCGGCGCTCAAGATCGTGGGCGACGTGAGCTGGCCGATCGTCGATTTGCGGGTCGATTGGGCGGATGACGACCCCATCGGCCAGCTCGCCGGTCTGTGGCAAGCGTACCGGCCGCAGATGCAGGACTACCTGACCCGGGCGTTGAATCCGACCGCCGCGCCGAGCTACGGAGTGCCCGGCAATGAATGAACGCTCCAGCCGCGCGCTGCTCGAACGGCTGATCAGCTTCGCCACGGTCAGCCGCGACTCCAATCTCGACATGATCGAATTCATCCGAAGTTACCTCGATGAACTCGGTGTGGAGATCGAACTGTTTTACAACGCCGAACGCACCAAGGCGAATCTGTTCGCGACCATCGGTCCGCGTGAGCGCGGCGGCATCGTGCTGTCCGGCCATACCGACGTGGTGCCCGTCGATGGCCAGGCGTGGACCGTCGATCCATTCCGTCTCACCGAGCGCGACGGACGGTTATATGGCCGCGGCACGGCCGACATGAAGGGATATATCGCTTCGGTGCTGGCAGCGGTGCCCGGCTTGCTCAAACGCGAGTTGAAGCTGCCCGTGCACCTCGCTTTTTCGTACGACGAAGAAGTCGGATGCCTCGGCGTGCGGCCGATGCTGGCGGAATTGGCGCGGCGCGCGCACAAGCCGGCGCTGTGCCTGATCGGCGAACCGACCGAACTCAAACCGGTGCTGGGCCACAAGGGCAAGCTGGCGATGCGCTGTCAGGTGAAAGGCGCGCCTTGCCATTCGGCTTATGCGCCGTATGGCGTCAACGCCATTCAATACGCGGCGCGCATGATCGGCCGCCTGGAAGAAATCGGCGAGCAGCTGGCGCAGCCCGAACATCACGACGAGCGCTTCGATCCGCCGTTCTCGACTGTGCAAACCGGGGTGATCAAGGGCGGCCGTGCGCTCAACATCGTGCCGGCCGAATGCGAGTTCGACTTCGAAGTGCGCGCGCTGCCCGGCTTCGACGCCAACCGGGTGGCCGACGAGTTGCAGACCTACGCCGAGGCCGAGTTGCTACCGAAGATGCGCGCGGTGAAGTCGGACACCGAGATCCGCTTTGAACCGCTGTCTGCCTATCCGGGATTGGCCACCTCTCCCGACAGCGAAGCGGCGCGTCTTGTGGCGCTGCTCAGCGGTTCCGTTGAGTTCGGCACCGTCGCATTCGGCACCGAGGGCGGGCTATTCAATCAGGCGGGCATTCCGGCCGTGGTGTGCGGACCCGGCAGTATGGACCAAGGGCATAAGCCGGACGAATTCGTCACCGTCGAGCAATTGCGTGAATGCGACGCGATGCTGGCTCGCCTGGCGGAATACGTTTCGGCCGCGTCCTGAGACGACACAACAGAAGGAGACGAACTTGAATGCTTCCGAACACAATGCCCCGGCATTGATCGAAAAACACACGATCGGCTATGTGCCGCCCGAGGATCGCCATGGCAAGGTACGCGATCTGTTCACGCTATGGTTCGGCGGCAACATCGCGCCATTGCCCATCGTCACCGGTGCGCTCGGCGTGCAGATTTTCCACTTGAACTTGCTGTGGGGCATCGTGGCGATCGTCGTCGGTCAGGCGGTCGGCGGCGTGCTGATGGCGCTGCATTCGGCGCAGGGTCCGCAAATGGGCATCCCGCAGATGATCCAAAGCCGCGCGCAGTTCGGTTCATGGGGCGCGCTGCTGGTCACCGTGATCGCAGGCGTGATGTACGTGGGTTTCTTCGCGTCCAATATCGTGCTCGCCGGGAAGTCTCTTCACGGCATCGAGAAAGGTATTCCGGTTCCTGTCGGCATCGTGATCGGCGCGCTGGGTTCCGGGCTTATCGGCATCATCGGTTACCGGATCATCCATATCCTGAACGCATCGGAACCTGGGTGCTTGGGATCGGCATCGTGATCGGATTCGGCTATATCCTCACGCATATCGCCACGGACGACTTTCTGACGCGCGGCGGATTCAACATCGCCGGCTGGCTCGCGACGGTTTCGCTGTCGGCGCTCTGGCAAATCGCTTTCGCTCCGTACGTGTCCGACTATTCGCGCTATCTGCCGGCGAATGTGCGTGTTGCGTCGACGTTCTGGGCGACCTACCTCGGCTGCACGATCGGCTCGACGCTCGCGTTCGTCTTCGGCGCGGTAGCCGTGCTCGCGGTGGCGCCCGGCGCGGACGCGATGGATGCCGTCAAGCAGGCCACCGGACCGCTCGGGCTGCCGATGCTCGTCCTCTTCCTGCTGAGCGTGATCAGCCATAACGCGCTGAACCTGTACGGCGCGGTGCTCGCAGCCATCACGTCGCTGCAGACCTTCGCCTATCGCTGGATTCCCACGGCGAAAACGCGGGCCGTGCTGTCGATTGCGATACTCCTGGCATGCTGCTATGGCGCGATCGGCGCGTCGACGAATTTCGTCGGCAATCTGGTCGATCTCGTGCTCGCGCTGCTGGTCGTGCTGGTGCCGTGGACCGCGATCAATCTGATCGACTTCTATGTGATCCACAAGGGCAAATACGACATCCAGTCGATTTTCCAGGTGGACGGCGGCATCTACGGCCGTTTCAACCCACAGGCGCTGATTGCTTATGGGATCGGCATCGTCGTGCAGATTCCGTTCATGAACACGCCGATGTATGCGGGTCCGGTGCCGAAGTATCTCGACGGCGCGGATCTCTCATGGGTTATCGGACTGCTCCTGACGTCGCCGCTGTATTACTGGCTCGCCTCGCGCGACTCCAGCTATCGGCGCAGACAAACGGCTGCCGGTGTTACAGCTTGCGCGGCGAGACAGTCGTAACTGTCGGCGTGCTTGCGCGCGAGAGTACGGAGATATTCCGCCAGCTTGACAATCGTCCGGATCGGCTCCATCGAAGAAGGCGATCCATCGTCAGATCGAACTGGCTGGAATGGTCAACAAGATCAGGACGCCGGGATAGATCGGCATCCTGATCGATTCTTACCGGCCTTGAATCAGAAGCGGGCGCAGTTGCTCCTGCACGGCAGCGGTCTTGGCCTCGACGTCATCGCGGCCGAGGTCGATTACGTCCACGGAGCGACGTTACGAACGCTTTTGCGCAGCGCCTCGCACGGGGAGTCCGCGATCTTCGAGCCGACCTACGCTGACGGCGCATGCGTCGTTAGACGAGGGATATGGCCGTGATTTCAGGCGACCGCCCCCGTCTCTGGTCAGGGCCTGCTGTCGGCGCGGTAACGGTGCCCAGGCCGGCGACGTCGCGCGCTCGGGCGCTACGCCGGCGATGAGGTGAATGACGCCATTCTTCGAGCCTGATATTGCGAGCGGAATTATTCGCAAATCCTATCGCCGCCTGGTTACAACTGCGATGTACACTTTCTTGCAGGGACATTCCACGGTTCAAGGACCGGGCAGAACATGCAGGATCGGCGATGAAAAGAATCTACGGGTACAAAGGCTTTGAGGTCACCGTGGAGCTAGAACCCGTTTGGGAGACCGCGGGCAGCGTAACGCTGCTGCCGCCGCGAGGCTTTGTGGCCGTCGTGCACGTCAGAACGATGGGCGCGGTGGGCGCCACGCGCCCCGTGATTGCGCCGATCCGCCTCGGGGCGGCCATCCAGCAACCGTTCCCGACGCAAGCCGAGGCGCTCATGGCGGGGTATAGCGCAGGGCAGCGGGTAGTGGACGACACGTTCGCGCGTTGACCCTATTCTCCGGACGAAAAAAACCGTAGCGATCGCCGCGGCCCGAACACAGCCGCGACGCATGGGGCGCTAGCGCCAATATCCGGTTATCTGGCCGGGACCTTCGCCGGTCGTTCATTCTGCCGGGCCAACGAACCAGGGTTCGTCATCGTGGGATGATCGTCACGCGCATCGATCCACTCAATTGCCCATTGCCGCGCGAGCTCGATAGCCTCGTCTTCGGTTTCGAACCAGGCAAGATTGCGCTCGATGTGCATTTCAGTATCCACATCGTCGTCAGGGGAAGTTCGGATGATCCGCGCATGCGCGAAGAACTGACCCAGCGAAAAATCCGCGGTTGCGTCGATAACCCAGCCGCCGTACTCGTACTTCATGTTGCCTCCGATACCTGCTAATCGAAATTCGAACAGACAAAGCATGGATCCATCAGGCTGCCTTCGCTGAGCCTCCACCGTTGAATGGCGGACTTGGGGGCGGCCGGACAGCACGCAGCCCGTCCACTCCGCAGCGCCTTATTGTTATAGATCATTCGTGGTTGAACGGTTGTGCGGAGCGGGGGCACGCAGTGTCAGCAAACACGCAGGCGGCTCAATTGTCGTCCGATCTGCTCGGCAGATGCTCGTGCGGCACCGGTTCTGCTTCCGCGGCGTCGGGAACATCGGGCTTGGTGCGTGGTGCAGATTTGGCGGTCGCCGACCGGGTGCCCGGCGTAACGCCGCGGACTGGATGGTCCGGAATTCCTGGCCGGTGAATGCGGCGTGTGGGCGGTGTTGAAGGCATGATTTCCTCCTACGCGGACGTGACTTGCAACATCCATCATACCTCTGTCGAAGAGGCAGAACATACCGTCGGAGGCCAGTATCTGGCGAGCTTTCGCCGAATCAGACATGACCGATATGGTCCGCCGGCTTTTTCACCCGGCGCCGCGCGACAAATACGACCACCGTAATAAATATTTCGCAATTTTGCGATAGTCGAGCGGGCGGGACTTAACGTATAAATATGCGATTCAAATATAAACGGGCTATTAGATTCGCGGCCGATCGGTTGTGGTAAGTAAGTGAGCTATTAAAACGGCAATATGTAATACGGATAGATGAAAGCCACGCTGGTAATGCGTTTCAGAGATTTCTCAGACGAATTGAAAAACCTTCGAGTTGCGTTCTACATAAAAAGAAAACGGATTGACGCAAAAAAAGCATTTCACATATTGCGTTCAAAAATTGAGCGGTTATGATGGCGTCTCCGTGATTCGATTTCTCGCACGATTGCTTCACGGAGGGGGTGGCAGGAAATTTGCCGGCAGTTATGCAGGAGACGTAATCCATACGCTTGGCGTAGAGAGACTAAATCGAGGAGACGCTATGTTGAGTCCCCATGAGTTCGCTACCTTGATGCTCATCAAGAGCGCACCGGACCAGATCGAACTGGGCCGCGCCGAACTCGACACGCTGCTGGAGCGGCAGCTCATCTCGCTGGAAAATTTTGCGTCAGGAAGCCCGCGTGCTCATCTTACGAGCGACGGCGATTCTATTCTCAGGGCGGTCGCCCGGATGCGCTAAATATTCGCGGCGCTCGCCTCCCGGCGAGCACGGCGAAGACACAGTCATGAACGCAGTGTTCTGGCTGCGGGTTGGTTTGTAGTGCCTGTTGATGTAACGACCGTCGAAGTTCTGGCGACGCATTCTGCCTGACAGGCGTCCTTGCGCTTCTATTTATCCACCATCACGATCCGTCGCAACACTCCCGTCCGATCGGGGGTTTCGTGCACCGGATCGAATTTTGAGGAATTCAACCATGGCTCTATCGAGTCCCGACCAGGCCGTTGCCGTGAAGGCCAGCCTCGACGCATTTTTCGGGTTGACAGGGAAGGTCTTTGAAGGCGCGGAGAAACTGGTTGCGCTGAATCTGCAGGCCGTCAGGTCCACGCTTGCTGAGGCGCAGGAGAATATAACGAAGTCGCCCGGCACGACAGACCCGCTCCAATGGTTCGCGCTGCAATCAGGCCTCACCGGGCCTCTCGCGGAGAAATCGCTGTCATACGGCCGGCAAGTGTTCGACATCGCATCGGCCACGCAGGCTGAACTCACGCAGTTCGCACAGGCGCAGTACGAGCGGCACAACGCGCGCGTGCAGGCATTCGTCGAGGAAACGGCGAAGAATGCGCCGGCAGGTTCCGAAGCGGCGATCGCCGCGTGGAAGTCCGCGATCAGCGCCACGACCACACTGTACGAAACCCTGCAGAAAGCCGGGCAACAGGCCGTGCAGGCCGCCGGGAGTAATTTCGACGCTGTCACAGCCACAGCCTCGAAGGCCGCGCGACGCGCCGAACAGGTTCCCGTAGCCGTCGGCGCGAAGGGATAAGACCAACGCGGGCAGCGATGCCCGCGTTGCCGTTCCTGTTTTATCTGAAGGAATACTGAAGGAGCGACGCAAGCCGATTTCCAGTACATCAAGTTCTTGACCGAATGCAGCGTGGCTCCAGGTATTTACGAGGCCGATTTTTTGCGAGGACGATTCGATGGCAAAGCAGATCGCGGTGGTGACGGGTGGAATGGGCGGACTTGGTGAAGCAATCAGCATCAAGCTGCATGACGCCGGGTATGCGGTCGTGGTTACCTGTTCGCCGGCCAACACCGGCGCGAACGAGTGGCTCGCACGGATGGAAGCACAGGGACGACAGTTCCGCGCATACGCGGTCGATGTCGCCGACTACGACTCGTGCAGCCGATGCGCGGCGCGGATCGGAGCCGAAGTCGGCCCGGTCGATATCCTGATCAATAACGCCGGCATCACGCGCGACGCGAGCTTCAAGAAGCTGGACAAGATCAATTGGGACGCGGTAATCCGAACCAACCTCGATTCGGTATTCAACATGACGAAGCCGGTCTGCGACAGCATGGTCGAGCGAGGCTGGGGCCGCATCATCAACGTGTCGTCGATCATCGGCTCGAAGGGCGGCTTCGGTCAGACCAACTATGCAGCGGCCAAGGCGGGCATGCATGGTTTCACGAAATCGCTGGCGCTCGAGGTGGCGAAGAGAGGCGTGACCGTCAACACGATTTCGCCAGGTTATATCGCAACGAAGATGGTGATGGCGGTGCCCGAGGAAATCCGCGAGACGAAGATCATTCCGCAGATTCCGGTCGGCCGCCTTGGACAGCCCGACGAAGTCGCCGCATTGGTGCTGTACCTGTGTTCGCGCGAAGCCGGTTTCGTGACCGGAGCCAACATTGCGATCAATGGCGGGCAACACCTGCAATGAAGCGGATAGTCAGCAACGGAGGTTCCGATGAATGAAGCAGTGGCAATCGTCGTAGGTTCGTTCGTGATGGCGACCGCAGCCGTGCTCGTCGCCGCTCACTACCACCAGGAGCAGATGCGTCGAAAGCGGCTTAGGCAGATGGGGCACCATCACTACTGGCCGCATTGGCGCAGCGCACGGCATTGAGCCGGTTACCGCGCTCTAGGGCGCGGTGAATTATCGATGGTAAGAGGACGTGTTGCCGCGCTCGACGTCCCGCCATTCTTCGTGATCAGCGCGATCACCATTTTCGTGACGCGTTAAGCGGGCCACGAATGTTGCGCGGCGCACGGCGCGTGACATCACGCCTTTATATCAAGCGTTTTTTCGCACTCTTTGCCTAATGCCGACGGGCGCTTTCATCGGCTAGCCGGGCGTGATGAGCTGCCTGCAGACCCGATCCCGAGGCACGTCAGTTGCTGAAAAAAGATAGGCGGCTCCGCGTACATAACGGCCTTCGTTCTCGGGCCATGTCATCCGGCATTTTTCGCGCTATGGTGAAGTATGTTCAGGCAGCCCCGGGACAGTGTGCCGCTGCACAATAAGGGGAGAAGCACGGTGCATGAAGATCTTGCAACGTCGCGCGAAAGGATGGTCGAGCGGCAACTGATCGCGCGCGGCATCGCAGATTCGCGCATTCTGAACGCAATGCGGCGCGTGCCGCGCGAGGTGTTTCTAAGCCCTGATTTGCGCGCGTGGGCTTATGCCGACGCAGCCCTGCCGATCGATGCCGGCCAGACCATCACACAACCGTTCATGGTCGCGCGGATGCTGCAGGCGGCGCGCCTCGAGCCGGAAGACCGTGTGCTCGAGATCGGCACGGGTTCCGGCTACGCGGCGGCCGTGCTCGCGGAAATGGTCGCTCGCGTCGACACGATCGAGCGTCACAGGCAGCTGGCTGAGAGCGCCATGGATCGGCTCCGCGCGCTCGGCTATGGCAACGTGAACGTCTACACCGCGGACGGCACGCTCGGGTTGCCGGCGCGTGCCCCGTTCGATGCCATCGTCGCCACCGCGTCCGGTCCGGGCGTGCCACCGGCGTGGAGCGCGCAACTCGAGATCGGCGGCCGGATTGTGATGCCTGTGGGCCCGGATCCGGACCATCAGCGGCTAATCCGCCTCACTCGCGAAAGCAGCACAACCTACCGCGAAGAAATACTCGATCTCGTGCGTTTTGTGCCGTTGATCGGTGCCCAGGGCTGGGGCGACATGGACGGGTGGTAAGTCGATGCGGGCGCGTGAGGCATTCGTCGGCCAGCGGACGCGGGAGGGAAGCTGTTACCCCGATGACAATGCGCAGGGACAAAAATACGCGTCTAGCGCCCACGGGAGCGCGACCAGCCGGCCGACCATCGCCGCGAGCGTGTCGGGCGACACCGCCGTGAATGTAACGGTCATTTCTTCGTAGCAGTGACGCCGATCCACACGGATGCGGACGTGGTCCGCCTGCGGTGCCTCGCAACCGAGAACCTGCCACGCGGCAACGACCCTCAGATGCCCCGCCTTTGCGCGCACGGTGAGCCGATAACGATCGTGCTGATCCGCTGTGCTGTTTTCAGCCGCCATCTCTTTCGCGGCGGGATCATCCGGTGGCACTGCGACTTGCTCGTCAGTCGATTGCATTCTGAACTCCGAATGGCCAGTCACGCGGGGCAGGAGCGGGAGCCGATCGGCCGCTCGCAGGACGTTCACTGTATGAGTACCGTTATAGTCCGCCCGTTCACCGAACGTGAGGACTGTGCACCGTAATCGGCGACGTTTGCGTGCGGAAACCCGCTGAATCACTCGTCGATACTATGGTGTGGCGTGTCGTTGCGATGGGGCGACTGGTCGGTCACGAAGAGCGGCGAATTGCGATCCATTAGCGGTTTATAGAAGAAGCACGCATAGGCGCGAATTTTTTTCACTGCATTGCAAGTCGAGCAAAGCAACGTAAGCCGTGTGGGAACCGCCCAGTTTCCAGAACCGTGCGGGTATAGCCTTTGCTCAAGCTCATACGGCCATTCTCACTTCCTGTGTAACGTGAGATCCGCACTTGGGGACGACACTGTCCGGCTTCTGTTATCCGGCGCGCTCTGCATCTTTATGGTTCGTCCGTGCGCGTGCCGATCAGCGAACGACAGTAGGGCGCCGGACTCGCCGCGACACCGGCTCGCATCGCCGCATTCACTTTTTTGGAGAAACGCAGCATGGACAACGATCTCGAAGCCCGCATTCGTACGCGGGCATATCATCTCTGGGAAAACGATCCGTCACCGGACAACAACGCGGAAAAGCACTGGGAGGAAGCGCGCCGGCAGATCGAAGCCGAGGGTGACGATGCGCAGGACAGTCCTGAACCCAGCGCCGATCAGTCAGCCGAACGGGAGCGGGGCGGCCGCATCGCGCCGGAAGAGCAATTGCAGGACGTGTCTGGCGACGGTGTGGATGCGGGGACTGGAGAAAACCGGTAGCATCGGCGCTGCCGTGGCGTTCGGAGCGCACGGCTCGCAGATGCTGGTCGCGACTGATCGGACTATCCGAACTGCGTTGCGGGCGTCGGCAGGATCGCCTCACACTGCCGCGCCTCGCATGCGTGGATTGAGGCCGCATACTCGCCGCCTCGCATGTCCAGTTTTCAAAACGCCCGCTTTTCTAGGGCGCTTCAATGCGCCGCGTTCAAACGAGCCTTGACGTCCGCGGCGTAATCGTCTTTCGGCGTTTGAGACAACGAAGCAGTGACCTCCGCGCCGAAAAGAAAAACGATGCCGCAAAAATATAACCACATCATCAACACAGCGAGCGAGCCTGCTGCACCGAACGCGCCCGCGGTTCCAGCATGCGCGAGATATAAACCGAACAGGTGCCGGCCCACGGTAAACAACAGCGCTGAGACGGCCCCGCCGATCAACGCGGAACGGAAATTGACCCGCTTGTCGGGGAGCCACTTGATCAGCGCGCCGAGTCCGAACGTCAGTACCACGAGGCCGAAAATGGACTGCGCGACGTCGGCAACGACGCTAAGCGTCGAGCTACCGAAAACGGCGCTGCCGGCCGTCTGTATCGCGGCGTCGAGTACCAGCGAGACCACCAGCAGAAAGCTGAGTCCCATGAGCAGGCCGAGCGAGACGAGTCGCGCCCGTATGACCCACGCGAGGCCCGCAAGGCCTTTAGGCGATTTCGCCGCGAACACGACATCAAGTGCTGTATTCAGGCAGGAAAACGTCGCTGAAGCCCCGACGAGAAGTAGCACGACAGAGAACGCCGCCGCCACGCCGCTACCATTGGAACGATGCGCGTGCTCGACGACAGCCTGCATCGCACTGGCGGCGTCATTGCCAAGCAACTGCCTGATCTGACCGAAGAATTGCCCCTGCGCGATGTCGCGGCCGACGAACCAGCCTGTAATCGCGAGGACGATCACTAAAGTCGGAGCCAGCGAAAACGCGGAGTAGAAGCCGATGCTCGCGCCCATCATCGCGCAACGGTCCGACGAAAATCGCTCGACGGCGTCCGTCATGACGGCCACTGCGCCGCCTGCCCGGCTGGATCGGGAGCCTGCATCGCGTCGCTGATATTCCATGCTGTTCTCCGGCCGGCTGGTTGTCTTCCGTGTTCTCGATCAGAGCAATTTCCGAGCCGCCGCAACGTCAGCGATTGTTCTTTATCGGCGCCTAGCGCAGTTCGAGCCACATCGGCTGATGGTCCGAGGCCTCGCTATCCTGATCGACCTCGCAAGCTGCGATGCGCGATGTCAGATCCTCCGTTACGAAAATGAAATCGCAGGCGAATGGCCCCTCCGGCCACTGGTCGTGATCATATAAACCCACTGTCGGGGCACGCGGCGCGCGAGGGTGCGAACTGGCCCACGCATCGACAAAACGGGGAGCATCGGCAATCGGTTCGAGCATCCGACAATACGCGCTGCTTTCGAACGCACTGTTAAAGTCACCACAGACAATCGCGTCCATGGGTCGCGCGGTGTCGTAAAACGGGCTGTCGATTTTCTCCGCCTTGGCGGGCGCTCGCGCGTGAGCGCACGCTTCCCTGTGCAGTTCCCGCAAACTGGCGACCTGCGCGAGCCGCTGCGTCTCCGAATAGAACTCAAGGTGCGTGGAGACCACCCGAATCGCGCCGATATCGGTTTCGATCACGGCTTCGAGCGCGACTCTCATCATCGACGGTTTGGCCGGGTCCGCGGGCCAGGGCAGCGAATGACGCAGTACTTGCCTGACCGGCAGGCGCGTGACGATCGCGTTGCCAAACTGACGCCGGTTCCGGCTCGCGCCGAGCGCCGGAAGATCGGAGCCCACTGCGTCGAGCACCGTGAACTGCGGAAGCAGTGCGGCCAGCTCGACGAATTGATCGGCGGATGGGCGGCCTGCCAGACCGCCCGACGCCGGGCCTTCATGGAAACCGCGCGTGACTTCCTGCACGCAGAGAATGTCGAAATCGCACAGCGCGCGCGCTTCGCGCACGATTCGCGCGAGGTCGACCCGGCCGTCCACGCCGCGTCCCCATTGAACATTCCAATCGACCAGTTTCATGGTGGTTTAACCTCCATTCGGCTTGCGCCGCCCGGTTGTCCGGTGCAGAGCTAGCCGACTGTGTCCGGACCGAGGTAGCCGGGCAGTCCCAGCGCCGCCTTGGTCTTTGCCAAGCTGATCGCTTCGTCCACCAGCGCGGCGAATTTCTCGTCACTGTCCGGTCGTGGCAGATTCGAGCGAAAGAAGTCGGCCCAGCGGAACTCTTCCAGCGGGACATTGGTTTTCTCATAACCACCCGCATCGCGCACTGCCGCTGCGAGGCTGCGGTACTCGTCATCGGGCAGCGCCCAGATGTGTTCCGGCAAATCGGAAAACGGCCGACGTTTGCCTTCAGCGTCGAACGGATACGCCCACCGTTCGTTTTCCATGCTCAGCCAGAAGGACGCCTGCGAATAAGAGGAAAGATCCCTGACCAGAACGACCGGCACGGACTTGACGCCCACGTGCCAGAGCGCGGCAGCCACGTGATGATGATCGGTCGCAAACGGCGTGTCGCCCGGACCGTAGACGACGGGTATCGGTTTCTCAGCGATCGCCATTTCCAGATCGTGCCCGCTCAGCGCTTTATATTGGCTGATTTTATTGCGGACCTCCCGCGCGCCGTGTGTCAGTTGAGTGGGACGCAGGCGTTCGATTTTTAGTGTGATCATGCCGTCTCCCTTGCAAGAAGCGGTCGGCCGGAGTCCGCCTGTTGAGTCCTCGCGCAAGATGCATGCCGCTGTGAATAGAAGCAGCGCGCGTGTCTGGCAGTCGTCATGACGGACCCTCATTCTCACGCCGGGCCTGTGCCTTGCTCCGAGTCAAACCGGCGCGGCAACGCGTCTATAACCGCGATTGTCGCTGCCCTTCAACACGCGGACAAGCTGAGCGGCAAGCGCAAGCAATCGAGGTAATGCTAGTGGTCGGCGCCGAAAGCCTGCCTTCCGCTTACGCCACCGAATGCACGGCTTCTAAGCCGAGCCATTCGATCAACCGCTGCGCGTCGAAGGGCGCATGTGTTTTGGCATCATTGTCGAAATAGCAGTACACGTCGCGGTGCGCCCGACGCGGTGGATGAAGATGCGGCGCGATCAGCCGCGCGTCGGCGGGCTGCGAACCGCGGCGCCATGCGTCGATTCGGGCGGCCCAGTCGTCTAGCGCTTCGTCCGCGTAGGCGCCGGAATACCGCGACTCGGTGCCATGCAGTCGGATGTAAACGAAGTCAGCGGTGACGTCTTCCGCCAGTGGCCACGGTTCGGTCGAATCCGAGACGACCAGCGCGGTGTCGTATTGCCTGAGCAGGTCGATGAAAGCGGCGTCCATAAAACTGGCGTGACGCACCTCGACGGCGTGGCGCAGTTTGCGCTTGCGGTCTATCGCGACATAGGGCGTCTTGACCCGCGCATCGTGTTGCTCCGCCAAAGAGAGCGCGGCCGCGGTGTCGCGAGGCAGGAAACGTAAAAAGCGTTCCATGGCCGCCGGCTCGAAGCGGAACGAAGGCGGGAACTGCCACAGAATGGGGCCCAGCTTTTCATTCAGGGCGAGCAGGCCCTGCGCGAAAAAATTGGCGCTGGCCACTTGCGCGCTGTCGTCGCGGAAACGCAGTAGATGCGTCAGATACCGCGCGCCTTTCACACTGAAGACGAAATCGGCGGGCGTCTCCGCATACCAACGCCGCCAACTGTCGAGCGACTGAAGGCTGTAATGCGTACCATTGATTTCAATGCTCTGGAAAAGCGACGACGCAAACTGCAGTTCGGCGGCCTGTTTCAGCCCATGGGGGTAGAAGGCATCTCTCCATCCCTTGTAGCGCCAACCGGAAATGCCGATACGTACGTCGCCGATCTGTTTCATGGGTCTATCGCGCGATTGCATGTGTGAACCGAATGCAGACGACGCGAGCAACCGGTGTTCCCGCAGTGTTGCAGCGTCCGGAGTTCAGTTCATGGAGTACGGACCGCGGGACTGCAGGGCGCTCAACAACGGACTATCAAGGAGTAAGAAGTCGTGCCGAAAGCTTCTGCATCAACCGCGTTTGGAATTTTCGAGCGCGTGGTCGTTAGCCTCTACGACGGCGGCGTTCTGTCGCCGGCGGTGCTGGAGCGCGTCATTGGCGCGTTCGCGCAAGCGGATGCCGACTGGCATGGCACCCCACGAGTCCGTTCCGTCGATGGCCGCTCGCTGCATGAAATCGTCGTACAGACGATGCTTCCGGGCGATGACCAGCAGCCGGCGTCGACGTCGTTTATGACGGTGGTCGAACACATCGCGGAAACCGCGCTTTCAGCTGGCGCTGCGAGTGAAACTGCCAGGGAAGCCAAACCGCGGCGCGCCAAAAGCAGAAAACCAGCCGACGCGAACGAAGAATCCGCTGCGGATGAACTGCTGGCGCAACTGTCCGGCAGTGCACCCTCGGCCAAGCGGCGTCGCTCGAACAAAGCCGATACGCCGGCCGGGTCGAGCACCTTCAATCCGTTTCTGAATGCGGCGCTACCGCGTACGAAGAAGTCGTGACAGCCGTCCCGCTCACTGTGAATTGGCCCACGCAATAGCGTCCTCACCGGCGGCGATGCGCAGCGGGGCCGATGGGTCGTTCGCCGCGCGCCACACGGCCTGCGCTACGTCGAGCGAGCGTGTGATCGCCGACTCCTGCTGCCATTGGGCGAAGACGCGCTGCGCCAGATCCGAATACGCTTCCGGAACGCCGGCCTGCATGCGGGACTGCGCGTTCTCGCCGAAGCGGGTTTCCGGCGCGCGTCCCGGCAGGACGAGGCGCACGCGTACATTGAACGGCTCCAGTTCCAGCGCCACGGATTCGCTGAACGCGTTGATCGCCGCCTTGCTGGCGGTGTACACGGACAGCAGATGGAGCGGCCTCAAGGTCACACTCGAAGTGACGTTGACGACGACGCCTCCTCTGCGTTCCCGAAACTGAGGCAGAACCGCCTGGGTCATCGCTATCGTGCCGAGCGTGTTTGTTTCGAAGACTTCACGAGCGATGTCCATCGAGGTGCCTTCGAGGGCGTTCAGCACGCCAATCCCCGCGTTGTTGACGAGCACGTCGAGCGGCCCGGCAGCCTCCACTGCATCACTGATGCTCACCGGATCCGTCGCATCGAGGGCAAGTACGTGCAGACGTTCGGAGCGCGGCAGAACATCCTCGCGCGGCGTGCGCATGGTGGCGATGACGCGCCAGTCACGATCGAGGAAATAGCGGGCGGTGTCGAGGCCGAATCCGGACGAGCATCCGGTGATCAGGACGGTTTTCATGGCGAGTCCAATAGACGGTGGCGGGATCCACACAATAAGTCGCCACCGCCGGACTTGCTACAATCGAGCGTCCGGTTTTCATTCGAAGGAGTCCGGTTATGGTGGACCCTCTTGCCGAGATCGTCACGCTGCTGCAGCCGCTCGCCACGTTCTCGAAGGTGGTCAGCGGCGCGGGTCGCTGGCGCGTTCGCCGCTCAGAAGCGGGGCAGCCGTTCTACTGCGTGATCCTCGCCGGTTCGTGCCGCCTCGCGGCGAATGGGCACGAGCCGATCATTCTTCAGGCAGATGATTTCGTTCTGATCCCCGAGGTATGCGGCTTTACGATGTCGAGTCTCGAGCCACCCGAACAGGAGGACGCCGACACTTCGCCCGTCGCGCTGCTCGACGGCGGATTCAGGCTCGGCGTCGAGAGCGACCCGGCTGACGTGCAGCTGCTTGTCGGCCACTGCGTGTTCGGTTCGCCGGACGCGGCCTTGCTGGTGTCACTTCTTCCTGACCTCGTGCATGTTCGCGGCGAGCCCAGGCTGGCCACCCTGGTGAAACTCGTGAGAGACGAATCTCGCGAGCAGCGTCCCGCGCGGGAGGTCGTGCTCGCGCGGCTGCTCGAGGTTCTTTTCATCGAAGCGCTCCGGTCGACGGGAACGGCAGCGTCGCCCGGCCTTGTGCGCGGACTCGCCGACGGACGTCTTGCGCTGGCCATACGTCAGATGCACGAAAGTCCCGGCAAGTCCTGGACGGTTGCGCAACTGGCGGACGCCGCCGCGCTGTCCCGCTCGGCATTTTTCGAACGCTTCAGCCGCGCAGTCGGCGTCGCGCCGATGGAATACCTGTTGTCCTGGCGCATGGCCTTGGCGAAGAACCTGTTGCGGCGGAATGGTAGCGGCGTCGCGAAAGTCGCTGAGCGCGTCGGCTACAGTTCGGCGAGTGCGTTCAGCGTCGCGTTCACTCGCCATGTCGGACTGCCGCCGACTCAGTACGCGCACGAGCAAAGCGACACGTCACGCCTGTGATGTGCGCCGGAATGGGGCCGAGTTGCCTGCATATTTTCAGGTAGTATTTGTTCGCGGTGAACTGCAACGTCGATTAGAACAAGTCATGCATTCGGCGCGAAACGCTCTTGCCAATCAGAGTTGTGCCAGCCGGCTTTGAGTGTCTCTCGCATTGCTGCAGAGCGAGGCCGCTCCAGGAGGATCTGCCATGAATACGAAGCAGGGTAAAAAAGTGCATCTCGATGCTGCCGCATCGCATCACGAGCAGGCGGCGCGCTTTCATCGCGAGGCATCGCAGTACTACGAGGCGGCCAAGAATTACGATCACGCCGCTCATCAGGCCGTACTGGCGCAAGGCCATGCACTGTATGCCATAGAGGAATCCAATCTCGCCGCCAGGCATTCAGGCGCTCCATTGCCGGCAGGGTCCGTCGATAGCGGCCTGACTGCCGCGCAACATCATGCAGCGGCGTCGGAACTTCATGGGCAGGCGGCTCAACATCTTCGGCGCGCGGCAAAAGTCTTTGATGAAGACCGCAGCGCAGTCGCCCATGAAACTCAGGTGGGATTCTCTCTGGCGTCACGGGCGCTCGCGCATGGCAACGAAGCCGCCAAACAATATGTCGCATCGCTGCGGGAAAAATAGGAAACCGGTGCATGGACGACAACGCACGTGCCTTTAACGGGCTGCGCCCGCGCTTGCAGAAGATTGCGTATCGAATGCTGGGGTCGGTTGCCGAGGCCGAAGATATCGTGCAGGACGTCTGGCTGCGTTGGCATGCAACAGCCCGTGAAGCCATCGACAACGCGGAGGCATGGCTGGTCGCGGTCACGACACGAATGTCCATCGACCGGCTGCGCGCGGCGAAGATTCAACGCGAACACTACACGGGCATCTGGTTGCCCGAACCGCTGATGAGCGATTTGCCGGCGACGCCGGAGGAGGCCACGGAGCGCGCCGACGACATCTCCGTGGCTTTTCTGGTGCTGCTAGAGCGGCTGACGCCTGAAGCCCGCGCGGCGTTCCTGCTGCGCGAGATATTCGACGCCGACTATGACGAGGTCGCCCAAGCCATAGGCAAGACAGAGGCGGCGTGCCGTCAGCTGGTAAGCCGGGCGAAAGCGCAACTGCGCGACGAACGTCCGCGCTACGAAGTACCGCGCGAAACGCATCTGCGCTTGCTGCGAACATTCGTGCAGGCGCTGCAGCGCGGCGACTTTCACGCGATCAACGCATTGCTGGCCGAAGACGCAAAGCTGATCGGCGACGGCGGCGGCAAAGTCCAGAGCTTCCCGAAGCCGATGGTGGGCGGCCAGCGCATTGCGCAGCTGTTCTACGCGTCGTCCCGGCGTTATGGCGACGGACTCAGCGTCAAGCTCGTGGTGCTCAACGGCCAATGGGCGATGCTGCGGTTTATCGAAGGCAAACTCGAATCGGCACAGTCGTTCGAAACCGACGGCGAACGCATCGTTCGTATTCATGTGCAGCGCAACCCTGACAAGCTCGCGCGCATCGCGGCAGCACACGCCAACGGCTGAACGCCGGTTTCTCCGCGGCGCGGGCGCGCGTCGACGACTCGATTGGTGCCGCGCGGACAACATGGTGAGCGCGTCTCCAGGCCTACCGTGACACGCCGCGTCCACCTACGATGACTTTGTGCGGCTCATTGCCGCTAACGCCACCCGCAAGGCAGGGTGGCCACTCATCGTCGCCAGGAGCAATCATGACGCAGCGTATCAACTATGTGCAGCAATCGCCGGAACTGTTCAAGAAGTTTTTCGAACTCAGCAATCTGCTGAAAGACAGCACGATCGAAGAATCGATCCGTGACCTGGTGTCGATCCGGGCGTCGCAACTCAATGGCTGTGGATTCTGTCTGGACATGCACGTGAAGGAAGCGCGCATGCACGGCGAGCGCGAGTTGCGCGTCCATCACCTCGCGACGTGGCGCGAGTCGACGCTTTTCGCGCCGCGCGAACGCGCCGCGCTGGCGTGGACGGAAGTGTTGACCCGGCTTCCCGAGCACGGCGTGCCCGACGAGCTCTACGAACGCGTGCGTGGCCAATTTTCCGAAAAGGAACTGTCGGACCTGACGTTCGAAGTGATGGCGATCAACGGATGGAACCGCGCGAACGTCGCGTTCAAGACGGTGCCGGGTTCGTCCGACAAGGCATTCGGTCTGGACAAGGCGAACCTCGTCTGAGCAGACGGGTTTCGCTTTTGTCCAGTTCAGGTCCGCGCGGGCGGGCCGCGTTATTCATGGACACACTTATCATGCTTCGTTTGAGAAATACGGCACTGGCCGCGCTCGTCGTCGTGAGCGCGTTGTGGAGCGTGGCGCGCGCCGAGGCGCCCGCCGCAGTCGTCACGCCGTTGATGACGCAGCCTCTTGACGATTATCCGGGCAAGGAAGCCTTGATGATCACGGTGGAGTATCCGCCGGGTGCGGCGGACCCAGTCCATCGGCATCATGCGCACGGTTTTATCTATGTGCTGGAAGGATCGATCGTGATGCAGGTCAAGGGCGGCAAGGAAGTCACGCTGACGCCCGGGCAGACCTTCTATGAAGGTCCAGGCGATGTTCACACGGTCGGACGCAACGCCAGCCAGACGAAGCCGGCCAGGTTCCTCGTGCTACTGCTGAAGGATAAGGGCGCACCGGTTCTCGTTCCGGAGAAATAGCCGCCTGTGCGCCGCATCCGGTTTCAAAAAAGGGCGGACCGTGTCACAAATGGCAGTGCTGATACGTCTAGTCGCTATGGACTTTACGAACCGCGCTTCCATGTCAGACGACCCTTCACGCCGCCGTATCGCCGGCGCCGCCGATCCGTTCGCAAGCAGTTTCGCGACCAGCTACGCCGGCGTCGTTTCTTTTCTCGCCGTTGCCAACGAAGGCAGCTTTGCCCGCGCGGGCGATCGCCTCGGCATCGGGCGTTCCTCCGTTAGCCGCAACGTGCAGAAACTCGAGGCCCAGCTCGACGCGCGCCTCTTTCTGCGCACCACGCGCAGCACGTCGTTGACGCGCGAGGGCGAACTGTTCTACGAGAACTGTCAGCCTGGCATCGAGCGCATCGCCCAGGCGCTGGAAGACATGCGGGAGCTGCGCAACGGGCCGCCGCGCGGCCATCTGCGCATCGTCTCTCCACCGGGCTTCGGCCGCAAGATCGTCGCGCCGTTGCTGCGGGGCTTTCATGCGCGCTATCCCGAGATCGCCCTCGAACTGCTGCTGAACGATCGACCCGCCGATTTCACGGCCGACCGTGTCGACGTGTCGTTTCACGACGGGCGTCTGGCAGACAGCGGAATCGTGGCGCGCCGGCTGATTCCGATGCAGATGCTCGTCTGCGCGTCGCCCGCTTATGCGCGAAGACACGGGCTGCCACGGCATGTCGATGAACTGGCGGAGCATCGTTGCATCAACTTCCTCGCCGCGTCCGGCCGCATCAGTGAATGGGAGTTCAAGGTGGCCGGTCTCCCGCAGCGCCACCAGCCCGTTGCGCAGCACACATTCAACGACCCCGATCTGATCGTGCAGTCGGTGCTGGACGGGCTGGGAATTGCGCAGTTGCCCGCCTATCAGGTGTGCGACCTGCTGGCCGAGGGGCAATTGCTCAGTTGTCTCGCGCAGCACGCGCCGGAAGACGGCGGCCATTACCTCTGCTATCTCAGCCGCAAGCAGCTTCCCGCACGGGTCCGCGTGTTCGTCGACTACATGACCGAGCACACGCGCGCGCTCGACCTCCAGTGCCTGACGTCGATGACGACGCGGTCCTCGTTATCGACGGTCGAGTGACGGCATCTGAGCGACCTTGCGTTGACTGAGGCTTTTCATGCAACACGGTGCATTCCGCTGCGGCTCTACTGCATGACGCGGTGCGTTCCTGCCATGTTTTGTGTACGCATGGCACGTGCGGGGTGGCGTAGCGTTGCGTGAGTTTTTGTTGTGAACTGATTGTCTAACAGCAGGGAAGAGGGCTCCGCCGCGTCATTCGTTTTTACTGCTGCTCTTTCGTTGTGGTCGGCGTGGCGGATTCAGCCAGCTCACGTGCTCGGATGAGCGCGTTGCTGATCTCGGCCAGTATTTTGTCGCGGTCCGCGTCGGTCTGCTGCCGTAACGCGAACGACGGATGATAGGTGGCGATGCCCCAGCCGCCGTCCACGTTGAATGGTGCATCGAGATAATCTTTCAGGCTGACCTTCACGCGCAGCAAGGCGGTCAGCGCCGTGGCGCCAAGCGTGACAATCACCGCCGGGCGCACCGCGTGCATCTCCCTCTCGAGCCAGTAAGAACACGCTTCGATCTCACGCTGTCCCGGCGTTTTGTGCAGCCTGCGCTTGCCGCGCGGTTCCCACTTGAAATGCTTCACCGCGTTGGTCAGATAGACCTGCTCGCGCGACAAGCCGGCGCGCGTGATCGCAGTCTCCAGCAATTGCCCCGCCGGCCCGACAAACGGCTGGCCGCTCAGATCTTCCTGGTCGCCGGGCTGCTCGCCGATCAGCATGATGCGCGCGTCGCCTGGCCCCGAACTTCCGACAGCTTGCGTCGCATTGCGCCACAGGTCGCAACGCCGGCAGGTATCGAGCGACGAGGGCTGGACGCGAATCGGTTGCGCCATGTCCGCTTCGATCGGAATGATTTTGCCGCCCAGCGCGCCGACGCCGCTCGCCTGCGCCACACGGCGCGCGCCGCTTTTCGCTTCGCTGATCATGGCCGGGATCAGATGACCTTCCGGCAAGCCTTTCCAGAAGCGTACCGGCATGTGCTGTTCAAGCGCTGCCTCGTTCAGCCGCGCCGGATTGAACGTGCTGCGGTAGTAGGCGAGCCATAGCGCCTCGGCTTCGTCGGCGGTATCGCAACGATGGTCACGGGGTAGGGCGCGGCGCTGCTTCAGATGCAATTGCTGACCGTCCCAGAAAGCCGCGCCGCGCGGCGTGGTGATCATCCAGGTCGCGCGCCCCATGCGTTGCGCAAAATGTTCCGCGGCCCACGGCAACACATCATGCTCGGGTTCGTACCAGGCGATGTATTCGGGCGTCTGCACCGCCGACATTGACGCCGACGCCTGCTTGCGAAACCGCACGTAGGCAATCATGTCGTGCTTGGCGCGCCGCACGCTTTTGGCCATGCGATAAAGGCGTGCGCCGTCCGCGTCCGCCGGCGAGGCGGCCGCGCGGTCGCCGTGATGCCAGCGCCACAGGACCTTGTACAGAAACGCCCAACGCTGTAATTCGCGGCACAGGGCGGCGTCTTGCAAGAGCGCCGCTAGCTCCTTCGAAACATGCACGGCGGTGGATCGAGCCTCTGCTTCCTCTGACGTCGTGCCATAGTCGAACAGCGCCTGCTCCTGCGATAACTCAGGTTCCTGCTTGATGCGCCATTCGATCGTCTCCGGCGCGAGGCCTTCAGCTAAAGCGCCGAGCGATGCGGCGCGCCAGGCGACGAAATGGTCTTCGATAACAATGGCACGCATTGCGACGCTTCACAACAACGCCAGTTGCACCGGCGGCGCCAACACCCGGCGCAAGCGGGCCGACGACGTGTCATGCAGCGCCGCGCGATAGTCTTGCGTCACGACAAATGGCTTGATCTTTTCCAGCGGACAACGCAGCCGCACGAGGTCCTCGTAGCGCACCCGGCGCGAACGCCGTAACTCCACCAAACGTTTTGCGTTGCGCATGCCGATGCCCGGCACGCGCGCAATCATGCGCAGCGGCGCGCGGTTCAGGTCGACCGGAAACTGCTCGCGATGCGCTAACGCCCACGCGAGCTTCGGATCGATGTCGAGCGACAGGTTGCCGGGCTGTTCGAACAGTTCGTCCGCACTGAAGCCGTAGCCGCGCATCAGGAAATCCGCCTGATACAGCCGGTGTTCGCGTAACAACGGCGGCGCCTGAGCCGGCAAGGCAGAGGGACTGTCGGGAATCGGGCTGAAGGCGGAGTAGTAGACGCGCTTGAGCTTGTATGACCCGTAGAGCGTCGCGGCGGTCTGCAAGATCGTGCTGTCGTTCGTCTGATCCGCGCCGACGATCATCTGCGTGCTTTGGCCCGCGGGCGTGAACTTCGGCGCTCTGGCGTCGCCATGCGCTTCTTCCTGCGCAAGGCGGATCGAGCCCATGGCGAGCTTGATGGTGCGCACGTTCTTTTCGGGCGCGAGCAGCGCGAGGCTGCTGTCCGTAGGCAGTTCGATGTTCACGCTCAAACGGTCGGCATAACGCCCGGCTTGCGCAATCAACTGCGGATCGGCGTCGGGAATCGTCTTCAGATGAAGATAGCCGCGAAACTGATGATCCTCACGCAACGACTGGGCGACGCGCACGAGCTGTTCCATCGTGTAGTTCGACGACTGAATGATTCCGGAACTCAGAAACAATCCGTCGATGTAATTGCGCCGATAAAAATCCAGCGTCAGGTCGACAACTTCCTCGGGCGTGAAGCGCGCGCGGGGCACGTTGCTCGAGCGCCGGTTGACGCAGTACTGACAGTCATACAAACAGAAATTGGTGAGCAGGATTTTCAGCAGCGAGACGCAGCGCCCGTCTGGCGTGAAACTGTGGCAGATGCCCGCGCCGGTGCTTGCGCCGAGGCCTGCAATGCCGCGCGAGCCGCGTTTGGGCGCGCCGCTGCTTGCGCATGACGCGTCGTACTTCGCGGCGTCGGCCAATACTTCCAGCTTTTTGAGCAGTTCCACGTTGCCACCAATACTGTATGGATGTACAGTATTGTACGTGGGGAGGCGGTGACTGCAAGCGGTTTTTTATCGGAAACGGGCGTTGGCTTCGGTGCGTATCCGGCGAACAAGCGGGCCGAAAGCGCTACAAGGGAAACGGCTGTGGGCGGAATTGTGCTGCCTTTGCCTGCAACGGGGAGCTATCTCAAGAGTAACGACCGGGTTTGATAAAGGCGATCGCGAAACTCGCACAGTCGAGCGGTCAGGATAGAGCAGCTATCGCGGGTCAGCCCGCACAATGAACGGAGATTCATCGACATGCCGGCTTTATCCGGTCAGGAACGCCATGCCTGAACAACTTTGGCTGCCTGGGCTCGAGGCGCCGCCAACGCCGACGGACGGCCTGTTCTTCGCCGTCTTTCCCGATGCCGCCACAGCGGCCGGCATCTCGAAGCTCGCGCAACAGCTTTGCGGGGAGACGCGCGCGCGGAGCAAGCCGCTTGCGGCGGGTCGTCTGCATGTCACTTTGCATCACCTGGGAAATTTCGCCGGTGGTTTGCCGCAAAAGCGAGTCGATGCGGCGATGCAGGCGGCTGCGTCGATCAGAATGGAGCCGTTTAGCGTCGAATTCGACACGGCGGTCAGCTTTGCCTTGAAGCTACGACCGGGCCCGCTGGTGTTGGGCGGAGGCGAAGGCGTCGCCGGCTTGCACGTACTGCACGACGCCTTGGGTCGTGCGTTGCAGAGCGCCGGTTTGGGTGAGCACGCGGTCTCGTCCGCGGCGCAGTACACACCGCACGTCACGCTGGCGTATGGAATGCCATGGGCCGCGGCACGCTCCGTCGAGCCGGTCTGCTGGAACGTGCGTGAGTTTGCGTTGATGCACAGTTTGCTTGGGCGTACGCGGCATGTCGCGTTGGCGCGCTGGACTTTGACCGGCGCCGAATCCTAGCGCGCGTCGCCCTGGGTGACGGCGGTGTATCGAAGGACGCTGTGCTAGAACCGCATGCCGGTTGCGCAACCGCCGGCGAAACCGGCACCGCTTCCGCCCGCGCCACCGCAGAACACGCCGCAACCGGAGAGCGCGAACGCCATGGTGACGCCGGCCAGCGTCGCGCGCAGCCACGGTTTTCGAATGCGCTTGCCTGGATTGATGAGATCCGCGGCCGGCTGCGGACTGATGCGGGCATGGAGAGCGATGGAGGTGTGACTGCGGCTTGAAGTGATCATTCGGGGTTTCATGGCGTGGATGACTGTGGGAGCGGTGAGGGAAGGCGTGCAGAGCGCCGTCTGCTGAAAGTGTTTTGTCAGATTTGGCCGTGGAAAATGGGGCGGTAAGTGCCGCGGTAACGAATCGCCGAGGCTAGCGCACGACTGTGTGCCCTCAAATACGCGGAATCTGAAAACGTAGGAGGTTTCGTCGGTTCGAGAAGCGGAACGATCGTGCGCGCCCTGATAGAATGCTTGGGCCGCAACGTAGTGGATTGCAGATGAAATTGCTTGATGCGTTAGTCGAACAGCGTATTGCCGCCGCCGCCGCGCGAGGCGAATTCGATGAGTTACCGGGCGCCGGCGCGCCGCTGTCGCTGGACGACGATACTTTGGTCCCCGAAGAAGTGCGCGTCGCCAACCGGATTTTGAAGAACGCGGGCTTTGTGCCGCCCGCTATCGAGCAGTTGCGCGCGTTGCGCGACCTGCAAGCGGAGTTGAATGCCGTGAGCGACCGGGCTACCCGTTGCCGTCTCCAGGCGCGCATGCTCGCGCTCGATATGGCACTTGAATCGTTGCGTGGCGGCCCGCTGGTTTTGCCGCGCGAATACTGCCGGCGCATCGCCGAGCGGCTATCCGAGCGCGCAGGCAACCTCGATACGGCAGACGCGGGTTCGCAGTGAGCGCGCCGCTTGCCCAGTCCGCCGCGCCGGATTCAGACTCTGTCGAGTCTCACGGAGCGCTGAATGTGCCGGGTTCCGAACGCTCGGTGAGCGATGTCGCTGAATCGGCAGCGACCGATTCGGGCGCTGCCGCCGCCTCGGCGGGTTCAGAGACAGCCGTTGGCGAACCGCCCACATGTTCCACTGTCCCCGAAGTCACGGAGCGCGATCGCCGTTTCATGGCGCTGGCGCAAGCCGCCGCCGAAAAAGCGCGCGCCGCCGGTGAAGTGCCCGTCGGCGCAGTCCTCGTGCGAGGCGACGAAGTCATTGGCACAGGTTTCAATCATCCGATCGGTGGGCACGACCCGTCCGCGCATGCGGAAATGGCCGCTTTGCGCGCCGCGGCGCAAGCCGTGGAGAATTATCGTTTGCCGGGCTGCGAACTCTACGTCACGCTGGAGCCGTGCCTGATGTGCGCGGGCGCGATCATGCATGCGCGCATCGCGCGAGTCGTATTCGGGGCCCGCGATCCGAAAACGGGGGCGTGCGGCAGCGTCGTCAATGCGTTCGCGAATCCTCAGTTGAATCATCACACCACGGTGATCGGCGGCGTGCTCGAGAACGAATGCGGGGCCGCGCTCAAGTCGTTCTTTGCCGAGCGGCGGCGCGCGAGCCGCGAAGCGCGTGCGGCGGCACGGGCCGACGCGGCTGGCGCAGCCAGCGCACCGGGCATCGCACCGGGGCCGGCCCGGTCGCTCTAAAACTACAACGTCCAGCAAGGTCCTGCCAATGACCGTCCATCGCACTATCGAACTGATCGCGCCGTCCGGGTATCCGCACGACCCCGAGGTGCTGCATCGCGCGTTGGCGCGCTTCCATGCGCAGGGGCATCACGTCGAGGGCGTGGAAGCGACGAAGCGTCGCTTCCAGCGCTTTGCCGGCACCGATGGCGAGCGCGCGGCCGAGCTGAACCGCCTCGCCGATCCTTCGCGTAAGTTGCCGGACATCGTGCTGGCCGTGCGCGGCGGCTACGGCGCGGTGCGCATCCTGCACGGCCTCGACTACGAAGGCTTGCAACGGCGGCTCACCGATCAGCCGATCGCGCTGGTCGGACACAGCGATTTCACCGCGATCCAGCTTGCGCTGCTGGCGCGCGCCGGCGTGAAGAGCTTCGGCGGCCCGATGGTGATGAGCGACTTCGGCGCGGAGGAATTGAGCGAGTTCACCATGCAGCGCTTCTGGTCGGCGGTGACGAAGCCGACCATGGCGATCTCGAACAACACGCCGCAAGCGCAGCCGGTCGACGTCTCTGGCATGTTGTGGGGCGGCAATCTGGCGGTTCTGGCGTCGCTGATCGGCACGCCGTACATGCCGCCGGTGCAGGGCGGCATCCTCTTTATCGAGGACGTCAACGAGCAGCCGTTCCGGGTCGAGCGGATGATCTACCAGTTGCACCTGTCCGGCATTCTTGCGCAGCAACAGGCGCTCGTGCTGGGCGATTTCTCCGGCGCCAAGCCCTACGAATACGACAACGGCTACGATCTGCACGCAATGATCGAGCAGGTGAGATCGGTGATCGGCATTCCGGTCGTCACCGGCTTGCAATTCGGGCATGTCCGCAACATGGTGACGCTACCTGTGGGCGCGGACGCGCATCTCGTCGCGAATGCGCACGGCTTTAAACTTAGTGTGTCGGGCTATCCATACCTCACCTGAGTTAGACGGAGGAGGGAAGCGGGCGATTGTCCGCTTTCTTTTTAAGTCGGTTAACGCAACTAACGGTCGATTTCTATGGCCTGCCACCGGCAGAACAGCCCCCGCAAGGTCCTCCAATTTTGTTGACAAAACAAGCCACCAATGAACGATCTCAACCAAGCCTAATTAAACCTGTACTGAGATGCCACCGGATACGCAGGCCGGGCCGACCGTCCGTCAGCTCAATCTCGCCACCAAGATTGTCAAAATTCAAGACAAAAATTGTTGACAATTTTTATGTCCATCCTATGATGACCAACATACCGAGACGAACATCATGTCCGACACAGACTCCGCTGCCGCGAATAGTTTGAAACCCGAAGCGATCACCGAGCGCATCCGCGCCGCGATCCTCGAGCATCGGCTCGCACCTGGCGCCAAGTTGACAGAAGCACAGTTATGCGAAGTATTCGGTGTGAAGCGCGGTCCGATCCGGCAGGCGCTGGCACAGTTGGCAACCGACCACCTCGTCGATCTCGAACCGAATCGCGGGGCGTTCGTGGCAAGTCCGTCGCTGCAGGAAGTCCACGAAGTGTTCGAGATGCGCCGCATCATCGAGCTGGCGGTGGTCGAAAAGATCTGCAGCGGCCACGGCATGCGGCGTTTGAAGAGCATCGGCAGCATGATCGGCCGGGAACGCAAAGCGTTCGAAACACGTGATTTTCCGGCGTGGATTCGCCTGTCGGGCGAGTTTCACACCGAGTTGGCCGGACTCACCGGCAACGCTGTGTTGTGCGACTGCCTGAACGGTCTGGTGGCGCGCTCCACACTGATTTCCGCGCTGTACGAGTCGCTCGGACGCAGCCCATGCTCGTTCGAGGACCACGAAGCCATTCTCGCCGCACTCGACGCCGGCGATGCAAAAGAGGCGGCGGCCTTAATGTCGCGCCATCTGCAAAGCGTCGAGTTGAAGATGCTGGACCGCCCCGCACGTGGCGCGGCCGATCTGCATGAAGTGTTCGGCGCCCTCAACGGCGCAGCCAGAGATTCATCGAAGACCAGGTCCGCGCCAGGCTGAGGCAGGCGGCCGGCGTGCGCCCGTTCCCGGTGCGCGCCGCACTGAATTGAACTGAACGAACAAGCGTTGCAAGGCGGCTCGGCGTGAGCGCTGCCGGCTTGTGCACGCGTGTCCGCCGCCGGGCGACGGACTTCGGGTAGTAACGCATCGGCGGACTTCGCGGTTGCCGGCGGTGCGACAACCACAAGTACTTCAAGTACGGAGACATCCGCGGCACGGCCGGGACAGACGCGTCATGACCCCTCCATTCATGCGGACGAGGAGGGCGCGACTGGCATGGCCGATGCAATGTCCTTCGATTCGCTATCGACGGTCCCTATTCCAAGGAGGAATCATGGCTCAGTTCAGTGCAGCGCCCGGCAATCCCGCAATTTCCCCTTACGCAGACGACGGCGCGCCCAGCGAACCGTCGATGCCCGCAGGCTACAGCGACCGCCTCTACAACGAGGATCTCGCGCCGTTACGGCATCAAACCTGGGGCGCCTACAACATCTTCGCGTTCTGGATGTCGGACGTGCACAGCGTCGGCGGCTACGTGTTCGCGGGCAGTCTGTTCGCGCTCGGCCTGACGAGCTGGCAGGTGCTGATCGCGCTGCTGGTCGGCATTACGATCGTCAACCTGTTGTGCAACCTGATCGCCAAGCCGAGCCAGGCGAACGGCGTGCCGTATCCGGTGGCGTGCCGCGCGACCTTCGGCGTGCTCGGCGCGAATATTCCCGCAGTGATTCGCGGCCTGATCGCGGTTGCGTGGTATGGCATTCAGACCTATCTGGCCTCGAGCGCGCTGGTGATCGTCGTGTTGAAGTTCGTTCCGCAGTTGCTGCCTTACGCCGATGTTCATCATCATGGCTTCATGGGACTCTCGACGCTCGGCTGGACCGGTTTCATGCTGCTGTGGGTGTTGCAGGCACTGGTGTTCTGGCACGGCATGGAGACCATCAAGAAGTTCATCGACTTCGCCGGTCCCGCCGTCTACGTGGTGATGTTCATTCTCGCGGGCTACATGGTGTATCGCGCGGGATGGCGCAACATCGGCATCAACCTGGGCGGTGTCAAATATCACGGCATGCAGGTCGTGCCGGTGATGATCACGGCGATCTCGCTGGTGGTGTCGTATTTCTCCGGACCGATGCTGAATTTTGGCGACTTCTCGCGCTACGGCAAGAGCTTTCGCAGCGTGCAGCGCGGCAACTTCTGGGGGCTGCCGGTCAACTTCCTGGCCTTCTCGCTGGTGACGGTGATCACGACCGCGGCCACGCTGCCGGTGTTCGGCGAACTGATCACGGACCCGGTCGAAACCGTGGGCCGTATCGACTATCCGACTGCGGTGATTCTCGGCGCGCTGACCTTCACGATCGCGACTATCGGCATCAACATCGTCGCCAACTTCGTCTCGCCCGCTTTCGACTTTTCCAACGTGGCGCCGCGCCTGATTAGCTGGCGCATGGGCGGTATGCTCGCAGCGGTCGCGTCGATCTTCATCACCCCGTGGAATCTGTTCAACAACCCGGCCGTGATCCACTACACGCTCGACGTCCTCGGCAGTTTCATCGGACCTTTGTACGGCGTACTGATCGTTGACTACTATCTGGTGAAGCGTCAGAAGATCGTCCTCGACGATCTGTACACGGTCGCGCCCACCGGTTCGTACTGGTATCGCAACGGCGTCAACTACCGGGCTGTCGCCGCGCTGCTGCCGGCTGCCGTGATCGCGGTGGCCTGCGTGATGGTGCCCGCGCTCGACGGCATGGCGAATTTCTCGTGGTTTATCGGCGCAGGCCTCGCTGCGTTGTTCTATCGTGTTCTTGCACGCTGAATTTTGCGGAAGCAACAGGAGTCGATATGCGTATCAAACTGATCAACCCGAACACGACCCAACGCATGACGGAAGCCATGGGCCGCTGCGCGCGCGACGTCGCCGCGCCGGGCACCGAAGTCATCGCGGTGAATCCGACCATGGGGCCGCCGTCGATCGAAGGGTATTACGACGAAGCGCTCGCCACGCCGGGCTTGCTGGCCGAAGTCGCCGCCGGAGAGCGTGAAGGCTGCGACGGCTACGTGATCGCCTGCTTCGGCGACCCCGGTCTGTACGCCGCGCGTGAACTGGCGCGCGGCCCGGTGGTCGGCATTGCCGAGGCGGCGATGCATGCGGCCAGCGTGCTGGCGCCCGGCTTCTCGGTGGTGACCACACTGGCGCGCACGTGCGGCATGGCGTGGCACCTCGCCGAGCGTTACGGCATGAAGCGGTTTTGCCGCAACGTGCGCGCCACCGACGTCGCCGTGCTCGACCTCGACAAGCCAGGCTCGGCGGCGCGCCGCATCATCCTCGACGAATGCCGGCGTGCGCTCGCGGAAGACGGTTCGGACGCGATCGTGCTCGGCTGCGCGGGTATGGCCGAACTGTGCGCGGAGATCGAAGACGCGCTCGGCGCACCGGTGATCGAGGGCGTGACGGCAGCGGTGAAGTGGACCGAGGCGCTGATCGCGCTGCGTCTATCGACGGCCAAACGTGGCGATTACGCGCGGCCGCTGGCCAAGCGCTACGACGGCGCGCTGGCGTCCTTCAGCCCCACCGACGCCGACCCGAATCCGCTCGCCCCGCGCGGCTCTACCGTCATTTCCGCCGCAAAGTCGCCGGAAAATGGGGGAACGGCCGATTTATTGCGGGTAAACACTACAGAGCCGGGGCCGCACATACATTCAGTCTGACACGCACTATCTGCCCGGGTGTATGGGCGCACCCGGGTGTTTTCGCTACACTGGTCCAACTCGGCGCGGGCTGCCTGAAAGGCTTTTTTCTGCTGCTTTCGGTACTGCTTCTGATGTTTTTCAACCCGCGCCGGCGTGAGTCGTTTGCACTCAGCGCGCGAGTCCGCGCAACCTCATGTGCATGCCACGTGAGTTCCACGCGAATTTTACGTACCGTCACCACGCATTCGTCAAACCATGCCACTCGACCCGAACTACCCACGCGATCTGATCGGCTACGGCCGCCACCCGGTGCAGGCAAACTGGCCGGGTCGAGCGCGTGTCGCAGTGCAATTCGTCCTGAATTACGAAGAGGGCGGTGAAAACTGCGTGCTGCACGGCGATCCGGGCTCGGAGCAGTTTCTGTCGGAAATCGTCGGCGCCGCCTCTTTTCCGGCACGTCATATGAGCATGGAATCGATCTACGAATACGGTTCGCGCGCGGGCGTCTGGCGTATCCTGCGCGAATTCGAAAAGCGCAAGCTGCCGCTCACGGTGTTCGGCGTCGGCATGGCGATCGAACGGCATCCGGAATTGGCGCGCGCCTTCGTCGAACTCGGGCATGAGATTGCCTGCCACGGGTATCGCTGGATTCACTATCAGGACATGGCGCCGGAGAAAGAAGCGGAACACATGCGCCTCGGCATGGAAGCGATCGAGCGCGTGACGGGCGAGCGTCCGCTCGGCTGGTACACCGGGCGCGACAGTCCCAATACGCGGCGCCTGGTCGCTGAATATGGCGGTTTCCTGTACGACTCGGATTACTACGGCGACGATCTGCCGTTCTGGATGGACGTCGATGTGACTGGCGGCGCGAAAGTGCCGCAACTGATCGTACCGTACACGCTCGACACCAACGACATGCGCTTTGCGAGCCCGCAAGGCTTCAACACCGCGGACCACTTCTTCACCTACCTGCGCGACGCCTTCGACGTGCTCTACGAAGAAGGCGACGAAGCACCGAAGATGCTTTCGATCGGCATGCACTGCCGTCTGCTCGGGCGCCCTGGGCGTTTCCGCGCGCTGCAACGTTTCCTCGACCATATCGAACAGCACGATCGCGTGTGGGTCACGCGGCGCGTCGATATCGCGCGCCACTGGCGCGATCATCATCCTTATCAACAAAACGACCGCGGGGCTGCGGCATGAAGGCGATGCAATACACTCTGGATCAACTCAACAGCATCTCGACCGACGCGTTCGTGGCCGCGCTGTCGGGCATTTTCGAGCACTCGCCGTGGGTCGCGGAAATCGCCGCGCAGCAACGGCCTTTCGCCAGCATCGACGAGGTGCATCGCAAGATGTCGAATATCGTCGAGACGGCGGGCGAAGAGAAGCAACTGGCGTTGATCAACGCCCACCCGGAGCTCGCCGGCAAGGCCGCGGTGCGCGGTGAACTGACCGCCGAATCCACGCGTGAGCAGAGCGGCGCCGGCCTCGCGCAATGCACGCAGGAAGAGTTCGACAGGCTGCTCGCGCTGAACGCGGCGTATCGCGAGAAATTCGGTTTTCCGTTCATCCTTGCCGTGCGCGGGTATGACCGTCACGGCATCATCGCGAACTTCGAGGCGCGCGTGAACAACAGCCGCGCCGACGAACTGCGCGCGAGCCTCGATCAGATCTATCGCATCGCACGTTTCCGGCTCGACGACCTGATCGACGCGTAAGGTTTTGCCGCGCGTCGCTGGATTCGAACCGAAACGTTTTTTGAGCACTGACCAACACTAAGGAAGACTAAGATGGCACTCCCGATTCTCGACCCCAACGCACCGGAATACACGCGCCGCTATGTGAATCTGGCGGACCCGCGCCTGGGCGCGCAGGCGCTCGAGGCCAGCGACGATTTCTTCGCACCGAAGGAACGCATGCTGAATCCGGAGCCGGCCGTCTTCATTCCGGGCAAGTACGACGACAACGGCAAGTGGATGGACGGCTGGGAAACGCGCCGCAAGCGCGCCAACGGCTACGACTGGTGCGTGGTGAAATTGGCGCGTCCGGGCGTGATCAAGGGCCTCGATCTCGACACCAGTCACTTCACGGGCAACTTCCCGCCGGCGGCGTCGGTGGAAGCCGCGCGCGTGGTGGATGGCGCGCCTAACCAGTCGACGCAATGGACCGAAATCGTGCCGTCGACCACCTTGCAAGGCAATAGTCACCACTACCACGAAGTCAGCGACGCGAATGCGTACACGCACCTGCGCGTGAACATCTATCCGGACGGCGGCATCGCGCGTCTGCGTGTGTATGGTCAACCGCAAGTCGATTGGGCCGGCGCGAGCCGCACGGAGCAGTTCGATCTGGCGGCGATGGAAAACGGCGCATATCTCGTCGCGGCGAACAACCAGCATTTCGGCGCAGCGTCGACAATTTTGATGCCGGGCCGTGGCGTGAACATGGGCGACGGCTGGGAAACGCGCCGCCGTCGCGAACCGGGCAACGACTGGGCGATCGTCGCCCTGGCGCAGCCGGGCGTGATCAAAAAGATCGAAGTCGATACGGCGCACTTCAAGGGCAACTTTCCGGACCGCTGCTCGATTCAGGCCGCGTATGTCACGGGCGGCACGGACAGCTCGCTGATCACGCAGGCCATGTTCTGGCCGGTGCTGCTCGGCGAACAGAAACTGAAGATGGACAACCAGCACTATTTCGAAAGCGAAATCGCGGCACTGGGTCCGGTGACGCACGTGCGCTTTAACATCATTCCGGACGGCGGCGTGTCGCGTCTGCGTTTGTGGGGCACACTCGCATCATGAAAACGCTCGCGATCGAACCGTTGACGAAGGAAGCGTTCGCCGCGTTTGGCGACGTGATCGAACTCGAAGGCGCGAAGCAGATCCCGATCAACCTCGGTACGACGATCCGCTTTCACGATCTCGCGAAAGTGGACGTCGCCGACGAGAACGGCCGCACGCTCGTCAACCTGTTTCGCGGACAGCCGCGCACGCTGCCGTTCGAAGTGAAGATGCTCGAACGGCATCCGCTTGGCAGCCAGGCATTCGTGCCGCTGAACGACAAGCCGTATCTGGTGGTTGTGGCGCCGGCGGGCGAGTTGGACGCGTCGAAGATTCGCGCGTTCGTGACGAGCGGCTGGCAGGGCGTGAACTATGCGAAGGGCGTGTGGCACCATCCGCTGATCGCGTTGGGCGACGTGAGCGACTTTATCGTTGTCGATCGTGGCGGGGACGGACTCAACCTCAATGAGCAGGATCTCGCCGAGTCGCTGTGGCTCACGGAAGATGCGTTGAGCGCGGTGGCGGTTTGAGTTTGATCGCTTTCATGTAGCACTCAGGTCGACTTGAAAGAACCCGCAGCATCACCGATGCTGCGGGTTCTTTGTTTTGGCTGCGAATCATAAAGGCGCAGCGCGACCCCGTCGTTGCGCCTCTAGCCACGCTTGCCAAGAAGCGGCGAGCGTCCAATCACCTCTCGCGCGCGTTCCGCCGGCTCCGGCATGGAAAAACCTGCGGCTTCGATCGCCGGTTTGAGTCCTTTGAATTGCAGACTCTTCTTCGGTAAGCGCAAGGACGCCATGCCGTCGTCCCAGGCGTGAAGCATGTGCTTCGCGACGGTGTGCCATTGCGGTTCGTTGCGCGCCGCTTCGATCAACTCCTGACCGACGGCGACGGCCGAATCGCACAACGCCTCGACCATCTGCGCGTATTGCCGCGGCGCGATGCCCATGCGCGTGTTGAAGAAGCGCTCCAGCGTTTTGCCGGCTGCCCAGGTTTTGCGGCCGTCGATCGGCAAGCCCGGAGGATTCGCCGCGAAACGCGGGTACGCCTGCGTCGTGACGATGTCGTAGACGGGCGTGAACGCGACATCGTCGACCGATGTATAGAACAACGCCACGTTCTTCGTATGGCAATCCGCGTTGCGTACGACGTAGTTCGTCAACATATGCCAGCCGAGATGCTCCAGCTGCTCGCGCATGGTGTCGCGATCGAGCAGATAGGCGCGCGCGGCGTTGAGCATTTTCTCACTGGTCGAGTTATATTTTTCGTGCGGCGGCAAACCAAGGAGACCGCACAGGTCCTCGACGCCATAGGCCGGCTTTCCCTGTGCGTCGACGTCGAAGCGTTCGACGATCAGCGCCCGGCCATCGTCCGACATCTTCGTGCGCGCGACCGGCGCGACGCTGAGCCGCTCCAGTACGCGCATGGAATAGAACTCGTTGAAGCCGAGAAACGGCGTGCTGTCGTCCGAGCCTTTGATGATGTGGCGGCTTGTCCGGATGGTGGGTTTGCCGAGCGGCATTGACGTGAATGGCTGCGAGGCATCGTCCTGTGGCGCGATGAACTTGGGCACGGCGCCCGAGATGGCCGCCCGCGCATACTCGCGCACGAGTCGTGCGAAATGTTCGGCCGTGTTGTCGCCGTGCAAAATGTCCTGCACGTCGAGCGCTCGCAGTTCCGTTCCGGGCGCGACGCCTTCCGGCGTCACGGTGACACGGCCGATCCCCATCGCGCCGACCACCGCGACCAGCGACAGGTCGGTGCCGTCGAGCAACGGTCCGAACTGCTCGCGAATCAGATTCAGCAGATAACCCTCCGGCAGGTTTTGCCGGAAAAACGGATGCAGATCGCGCGGCCAGCGCCAGGGTTCTTCACGCACCGGCATGGTCAGGCTGACGAAATCCGCCGTGCTCGCGTCGCGGTTGTATTTGAGGACGTAGTCGTCGCGCTCGCGAAATAGCGTGGCGACGTTTTTGCCCAATACCTGGACGTCGAGCCTCATTGGTTGGCGTCCGGATTGCGTTGTTCAGCGAGGATGTCTTCGAGCGTGCGCCCGTGGCCATGCGCGACGAACTTGAGGTCGTAGCCTGCCGCTTCGAGCAGGCGCACGAGCACGGACACGCTCATATCGTTTTTGGCGAGCGTTTCCATACGCGCGACGGTGGTGCGCGCGACGCCCGCCCGGCGCGCCAACTCCTCTTGCGACAGATGGCTTTCGTGGCGAACCGCCTTCAGCATGTCAGATACATCGGCGAGATTGGTCATTTGTAGCCTCGGGGCGTCAATTTCGGCGAATTGATGGCTTATTGTAGCCCATCGAGCACAACGAGGTCTTTGGAATTTGTGCCTCATGGGCTACATTTCAATCGAATTCTAGGAAAATTGTAGCCCATAGGCTACAATTTGACCACGCCAGCCTTGGAGACGCCAACACCAGTGCGGCCAAAGAAAAGCGGGCTTCCCGCTAGCGCGAAAAGCCCGCTTCATATTGCTTCATCCGTCGCCATGCCGGGCGGGATACCCGGCTCGACTATCACTTCACTGCGCCACCCTGGAACCAGGCGGCGATCTTCATCCGCTCGTCGTCGGTCATGTGCGTCACGTTGCCGAGCGGCATGGCCTTCAGCGTCACGGCTTGCTGGTAAATCCGCTGCGCGTTCTGCGAGATTTCATCCGGCGTATCCAGCAGCACGCCGGCGGGGGCGCTGCCCATCATCGTCGGATGCGCGGAGTGACAGGCCACGCAGCGCTGTTGCAGCACCGGTGCGATGTCAGCCACTTTGATCGTCGGCGCGTTGGCCGCTTGCGCTTGCGGCACCATCGGCTTCGGCATGGTCCAGAAGAGGGCGCCGAACATCAGGGCAATGCCCGCCAGCGGCAAATACCACAACACCTGGCCACGGTGACGCATCACGAA
Organism: Paraburkholderia sp. BL6665CI2N2; assembly: GCF_004366535.1. Lineage (NCBI taxonomy): Bacteria > Pseudomonadati > Pseudomonadota > Betaproteobacteria > Burkholderiales > Burkholderiaceae > Paraburkholderia > Paraburkholderia sp. BL6665CI2N2. The sequence goes on along the minus strand of NZ_SORC01000001.1, from coordinate 8,103,466 downwards.
GAACTGACGGATCAGCGCGCCGGCGAGCATGATGACAAGCAGCACGGCCCAATTGTACGGATGCGTGTAGGTCATCGCGTAGTGGTTCGACAGCATCGCGAACACCACCGGCAGCGTGAAATACGTGTTGTGCACCGAGCGCTGCTTGCCGCGCTTGCCATAAATCGGGTTCGGTGTCTCGCCTTTGAGCATGGCGTCGACCATCTTGCGCTGGCCCGGAATGATTACGAAGAACACGTTGGCCGACATGATCGTGGCCAGCATCGCGCCCATGATCAGGTAAGCCGCGCGGCCTGCAAAGATATGACACGCGAGCCACGCCGCGATCAGCACATACACGCCGACGCAGATGCCGAGCACCTTGTCCTTGTTGCCGAGAATGCGGCACAACGAGTCGTATACGATCCAGCCGGCGGCGAGGAAGCCGAGCGCCGAGGCGACGGCGACCACCGGTCCCATATCCAGCACGTTCTTGTCGATCAGGTAAGTGCTCGGCGAGAACAGATACAGCACGGTGAAGAGACCGAAGCCCGACAACCACGTGGTGTACGACGGCCACTTCGACCAGTGCAGATCGTCCGGCATTTCCGGCGGCGCGACCGTGTACTTCTGCATGTTGTAGAAGCCGCCGCCGTGCACGTGCCACAGTTCGCCGAACACGCCGCGCCTGCGCTGGTTCGGGTCCGTCGGCGGTTTCAGGCTGTTGTCGAGCGCAACGAAATAAAATGATTCGCCGATCCATGCAATCGCGGCGATGACGTGAAACCAGCGAATCGCCAGATTCAACCAGTCTGTGATAAAGCCTTCCATGAAACTCCTCCACTTCTGATTCGTTGTACTCGCAGCGACGTCATGTGCCTTTTGAAACCCGGCTGACGGGTCGTTGGCAGGGCAGCACGTCGCTGCGCAGACTGCGGGGTGAAGACGCGATGCGCTCAGTTCGCACAGCGCCGTTTTTTATTGGCTCGTCCGGCTGGCCGGGGTCGGGTCGAAGTGGGTCGACTCGCGTGCGTTCGATTGCGTTTCGCGGGTGCTCGCCCGTGTGTCCCTGTATGTCCCTGAGCATCTGCGCAATGCAATCGAGCGCGATGGTCCTGCTGCGCGAACTCGACCTCGCTTCGTCCAACCTCTTTCCAACACTTCGCGGCAGGTGTCTCCTTAGCTGCCGCGATAGGTGCTATACGACCACGGCGACACGAGCAGCGGCACGTGATAGTGCGCGCCGGCATCGGCCACGCCGAAGCGCAACACGACGCGATCGACGAAGCGTGGCTCCGGCACCTTCGTGCCGATCGACGCGAAGTAGTCGCCTGCGCCGAACACGAGTTCGTATTCGCCCGCGACTAGCGCATCGCCTTCGAGCAGCGGCTGGTCGCAACGGCCGTCGTCATTGGTGGTGGTGGTTTTGAGCGCGCGGCGCGTGTCGCCCGAGAGCGCGAAGAGTTCGACCTTGATGCCCGCGCCGGGACGGCCGTTGGCGGTGTCGAGCACATGGGTAGTGAGCTTTCCCATTCGCAATTTTCCTTATGTGAATGCGAGGTTTCGGCGGCAGCCCGATCCAGATACGTTTGCGGCGGATCGAGGCTCCACGTCAGTGGCTACATACCCGTCGGCGAATTGAAGCGAGCGCCGTGACAGCCATTGTAAAAAGGTTGTTCCGTCCAGCGCGCGCGAGATAGGAAAGATAATAGCTGGCGCATGACGGACAGCCTGTTGAAAGCCGCAACGACCCGATTCCTTCGACTATTACAGCGCATTTGCCTTACCGGCGGATCGTACCGGCGCCAAAAAAGGCCCACTATATCGGCAGCGTGAAGTTGGGTATCGCATTGGCGTGAGTTGTCAGCATTATTTTGGCCGTCGAAGGTTACGTCCGTGCATTGCGGCAAACACGAATCGAAGACGATTCAGCCGCGACGCACCCCGAAGACGGCGGAAACACGCTGGGTAACCGGGCCAACGGCGTTCGACGGGACGCGGCGGCGCGGTGGCGTGCCGTCACATCGCGTTCGAACGGCTTTGCACGGAAGCAATGAAGCGGAGAAACGAATGACGATGGAACAAGCGGCTAACAAGCCTAAGAAGACGATGTTGGTGAAGCACGCGGATGTGCTGGTCACGATGGACGGCGCCCGGCGCGAACTGCGCGACGGCGGCATGTTTATCGAGGACAACCGCATCGTCGCGGTTGGACCGACGGCGGAATTGCCGCAAACGGCCGACGAAGTGCTGGATATGCGCGGGCATCTGGTGATTCCGGGCCTCGTCAACACGCACCACCACATGTATCAGAGCCTGACGCGGGCGATTCCCGCCGCGCAGAACGCCGAACTGTTCGGCTGGCTGACGAGCCTCTACAAGGTGTGGGCGAACCTCACGCCGGAGATGATCGAAGTCTCGACACTGACGGCAATGGCGGAGTTGCTGCTGTCCGGCTGCACGACGTCGAGCGACCATTTGTATATCTATCCGAACGGCAGCCGGCTCGACGACAGCATCGGCGCGGCGCGCCGGATCGGTATGCGTTTTCACGCGGCACGCGGCAGCATGAGCGTCGGGCAGAAAGACGGCGGCTTGCCGCCGGATTCAGTGGTCGAGCGTGAAGCGGACATCCTGAAGGACACCCAGCGGCTGATCGAGACGTATCACGACGAAGGACGTTACGCGATGCTGCGTGTGGTGGTCGCGCCATGCTCGCCATTCTCGGTGAGCCGCGATCTGATGCGTGAATCCGCGGTGATGGCGCGGCAGTATGGCGTGTCGATGCATACGCACCTGGCGGAAAACGTCAACGACATCGCGTACAGCCGCGAGAAGTTCGGCATGACGCCGGCGGAGTACGCGGAAGACCTCGGCTGGGTTGGCCACGATGCGTGGCATGCGCACTGCGTGCAACTCGACGACGCCGGCATCGACCTGTTCGCGCGCACCGGCACCGGCGTCGCACATTGCCCGTGTTCGAACATGCGGCTCGCGTCGGGTATCGCGCCGGTGAAGCGCATGCGTCTGGCGGGCGTGCCGGTGGGCTTGGGCGTCGACGGATCGGCGTCGAACGACGGCGCGCAGATGATTGCCGAAGTGCGTCAGGCTTTGTTGCTGCAACGAGTCGGTTTCGGACCGGATGCGATGACCGCACGCGAGGCGCTGGAAATTGCGACGCTAGGCGGCGCGAAGGTGCTCAATCGCGACGATATCGGTGCGCTGGCGCCAGGCATGGCGGCGGATTTCGTGTCGTTCGATCTGCGTCAGCCGCTTTTCGCGGGCGCGTTGCACGACCCGGTCGCGGCACTCGTCTTCTGCGCACCGTCGCAAGTGAGCTACAGCGTGATCGGCGGCAAGGTCGTCGTGAAAGAAGGGCAGTTGACGACGCTGGAGCTCGGGCCGGTCATCGAGCAGCACAACCGGTTGGCGAAGACGCTTTACGAAGCTGCGGCGTAAAAGAAGGAACGGGTTATCGGCGCCGCCGATAACCCGTAAAGCAAAGCAAAAACTCAAGGCTTGTCGATCAACGTCTTGGTCGCCTCGGCGACCAGGCTGCGCAGCCAGCGCACTTCATCGGAGTAATGCACGCGCTCGTGCCACAGCTGGTAGTACTGCATCGGCGGGAAATCGAGCGGTGCGGGCACGACCGTGAGCGGCAGGAACTTGGCGTAGTAATCGGCAAAGAGGCGCGTCGTCGTGAAGATCAGATCGGACTTGATCAGCACGTACGGCGCCAGATTGAAGTACGGCAGCGTCACGACCACATGGCGCTTGAGCCGCTCGCGCGCGAGATGCACGTCGATCGCGCCGCGCTGGCCCACCGAATAAGGAGTAGGCGCGAGATGCGGCGCATTCAGGTACTGGTCGAGTGTGAGACCGCCGCGTTTGGCGAACGGATGCGTGTTGCTCATCAGGCAGACGATCTGATCGACAAACAGGTTCGACAGATGCAACTGTTCCGGCGGCTCCGGCCAGTTGCCGACCACGATGTCGAGCTTGCCATCCTCGAGCGCGAGTTCGTAGTCGAAAGCCGGCCCCAGCGAGTGAAACTCGAGCGTCGCGTTCGGCGCGGCCTGACGAAAGCGTTCGACCACCGTCGGCACGAACAAGACGTTCAGGTAGTCCGGGCAGCCGATCCGGTAGCAACGGATCGAAGTGGCCGGATCGAAGTTGTGTTGCTGGAACTTGATGCGTTCGATCTCGCGCAGCGCGTTCTGCACCGGTTCGAGCAGGCGCAGGCCGTATTCCGTGGGCACCATGCCGGACTTGCCGCGCACCAGCAGCGGGTCGCCGGTGATGTCGCGCAAACGGCGCAGCGCCGCGCTGATGGCGGGTTGCGATTGATTCAGTTTGACGGCCGCGCGCGTGACGCTGCGTTCCATCAACAGGGTATGCAAGACGCGTAACAGGTACGTATCGATCGCCTCGCGTTGCTGACTCATGACTTCTCCGAAATATATGTTCTGGCTGATCGAGTGGGCGTGGGTGTATATGACTTTTAATATGAACGTAAAGCCGCGTCAAGAGTGGGATACCCGCAGAGCTCGCTGCGACGCGGGTTTGCGGGGAATTTTGGCGGCTCGACTGACTGGGTCGAATTAGGTATTGTCATCCGGTTGTGGTGACGGATCGCCTGCCGGCAAGGTGGACGGACGCGCTGTAACCGGCAGTCACTGACGTACTACGGAATCACATGAGCGACTCTTCTTATAGCGACGGCGCCGCCGCGCAGCCGGCAGACAGGCCGGAACAGGCGGCGCCCCGGTTGGTGCTTCAGGGCATCACCAAACAATATCCGGCCGTGCGAGCCAACGACGACGTCACGTTGATCGTCGCGCCGGGAGAAATCCATGCGGTGCTCGGCGAGAATGGCGCCGGCAAAAGCACGCTGATGAAAATCATCTACGGCGCGGTGCGGCCCGACGCCGGCGAGATTCGCTGGGAAGGCCAGACGGTCGAGATCGCCAATCCGGCGGCGGCGCGCAAGTTGGGCATCGGCATGGTGTTCCAGCACTTTTCGCTGTTCGAGACGCTCACGGTCGGCGAAAACATCGCGCTTGCGCTCGACGAACCCTTCGATCTGAAGACGCTTTCGAGGCGCATCCGCGAAGTCTCCGCCGACTACGGGCTCGATATCGATCCGCAGCGCCATGTGCATAGTCTGACGGTGGGCGAGCGGCAACGCGTGGAGATCGTGCGTTGTCTGCTGCAGAATCCGCGTTTGCTGATCATGGACGAGCCGACTTCGGTGCTGACGCCGCAAGCGGTCCGCAAGCTGTTCGAGACGCTGCGGCGGCTCGCTGCCGAAGGCTGCAGCATCCTCTATATCAGCCACAAGCTCGACGAAATCCAGGAGCTGTGCGACACCGCGACGGTGATGCGCGGCGGCCGCGTGACCGGCCACGTGAAGCCGAAGGGCGAGACGCACGCGTCGCTCGCGCAATTGATGGTCGGCCATTCGCTGCCCGATTACACGCGGCGCGAACACAATCCGGGCGCCGTGCTGCTCGACGTGAAGCAGCTCTCGGTGGAAAGCGACGACCCGTTCGGCACCTCGTTGCGCGACGTGTCGTTCGGCGTGCATGCGGGCGAAATCTTCGGCATCGCGGGCGTCTCGGGTAACGGCCAGGCGGAACTCCTGTCGGCGCTGTCGGGCGAAAAACGCGGCGTGCGCGCCGACGCGGTCACCATTTGCGGCAAGGCGGCCGGGCGCCTCGGCGCAGGTGGCCGGCGGGCGCTCGGCTTTGGCTTCGTGCCGGAAGAGCGCCTCGGGCGCGGGGCGGTGCCGGCCATGACGCTGTCGGAAAACGCGCTGCTCACCGCGCATCGTCAGCAGATGGTGAACTCGGGCTGGATCAAGGCCGGCGCGATGCGCGCATTCGCGAAGCGCTGCATCGACGCTTTCGACGTGCGCTGCGGCGGCTCCGAAGCGCTCGCGCAAAGTCTGTCGGGCGGCAATCTGCAGAAATACATCATGGGCCGCGAGATTCTGCAGGCGCCGAAGGTGCTGGTCGTCGCGCAACCCACGTGGGGCGTGGACGTCGGCGCGGCGTCCTTTATTCGCCAGCAGTTGCTCGATCTGTCGGCGCGCGGCGTGGCGATTCTGGTGATCTCGGAGGAGTTGGAAGAGTTGTTCGACATCTGCGATCGGATCGCGGTGCTCGCAGGCGGCAGACTCTCGCCGGTGCGCGCCACCGGGGCGACCAACGCCGAGGAAATCGGCCGCTGGATGGCGGGCCTGTTTGGCGACCGCGAGGGCGCGGCGCCTTCGGCGGAACAGCCGGCGCATGCCTGAGCCGGCGTCTGTCTCGCGAATACGCGTGACGTCGCCCGGCATCATCAGAACCATATAAATCACACGCTACCCATGATTCTTCCGTATCGACTCGAAGCCCGCACAACGCCCTCGCGCACCATGCAGCTCGCCGTGCCGCTGATCGCCGCGTTGCTCACGCTCGCGATCGGCTTTCTGATCTTCAGCCTCGTCGGCCGCGATCCGTTGCAAGCCATGCACGCGTTTTTCATCGAGCCGCTGTCCAGCGTGAACGGCTGGTCCGAACTGCTGCTGAAGGCGTCGCCGTTGTGCCTGATCGGCCTCGGTCTTGCCATCGGCTATCGCGCCAACGTGTGGAACATCGGCGCGGAAGGGCAGATGCTGCTCGGCGGCATCGCCGCAAGCGGCGTCGCGATCTATTTCGATCAGGCCACCGGCTGGTGGATTCTGCCGACCATGATGATCGCCGGCGTGCTCGGCGGCATGGCGTGGGCGGCGATTCCGGCGCTGCTCAAAAGCCGTTTCAACACCAACGAGATTCTCGTCAGCCTGATGCTGACGTACGTGGCCACGCAACTGCTGATCTACCTGGTGAGCGGCCCGTGGCGCGACCCGCAGGGCATGAACTTCCCGCTCTCGGAGATGTTCAGCGGCGACGCGCTCTATCCGACTTTCTCGGGCGACTGGCACGTCAAATGGCTGCGCGGCACGCGTCTGAACGCTTCGGTGTTCGTCACGCTGATCGCGATTCCGCTCGTGTGGGTTTTCATGCGCAAGAGTTTCGCGGGCTACCGCATGAACGTCGGCGGTCTCGCGCCGCTTGCCGCGCGCTACGCCGGTTTTTCCGACAAGAAGACCATCTGGACGTCGCTTCTGATCAGCGGCGGCCTCGCGGGCCTCGCCGGCATGGGCGAGATCTCCGGCCCGATCGGCCAGTTGCAGGCCACGTGGTCGCCGGGTTATGGCTTCACGGCCATCATCGTCGTGTTCGTGGGACGGCTGCATCCGCTCGGCATCGTGCTCGCCAGCCTGCTGATGGCGCTGCTGTATCTCGGCGGCGAAGCCGTGCAAACCTCGATGCAACTGCCGCAGGCGCTTTCCGGCGTGTTCCAGGGGCTGTTGCTGTTCTGCCTGCTGGGCGCCGACCTGTTCGTAAACTACCGCGTGCGCCGACGCACGCTGGCCGCCCAGGCTCACTGACTCGCCCACTGCTCATCGTTCACTGATTTTTGCGCCGGATCTAAATGGACATTCAACAAGCCAGCTCGCTCACGTCGAGCGCCGTCACCGCCGCGATTCCGCTGATGTTCGCGGGCGCGGGCGAACTCGTCACCGAAAAATCGGGCGTTCTCAACCTTGGCGTCGAAGGCATGATGCTGATGGGCGCGGTGACCGGCTACGCGGTCACCGCGATCACCGGCAGCCCGTGGCTCGGCGTGCTCGCCGCGATCGGCGCCGGTCTCGCCATGTCGCTGCTGTTCGCGTTTCTCACGCTCACCATGCTCGCCAATCAGGTCGCCACCGGCCTCTCGCTGACGATCTTCGGCATCGGCCTGTCGGCGTATGTCGGCAAGCCGTACACATCGGCGGCGGTGCGCGCGACCATCGACACGTGGACCATTCCCGGTCTGTCCAAGATCCCGGTGCTCGGCCCCGCGTTTTTCAGCCTCACGCCGCTCGATTACCTCGCGTTCTTGATGTTCGCGGTGATCGGCTGGTTCCTGTACCGCACGCGCGCGGGACTTGTGTTGCGCTCTGTCGGCGAATCGCCGCAGGTGGCGCACTCGGTGGGCTTTCCGGTAATCGGCGTGCGCTACGGCGCGGTGGCGTTCGGCGGCGGCATGGCCGGGCTTGCGGGCGGTTACTACTCGATCGTCAATCTGCACTTGTGGCAGGAGCAGCTCACCTCGGGTCGCGGCTGGATCGCGCTCGCGCTGGTCGTGTTCGCGACCTGGCGCCCAGGACGCCTGCTGATCGGCGCGCTGCTGTTCGGCGCCGTGACCGGCCTGCAGTTTTACGCACAGGCGATCGGCGTGCCGGTGCCGACGCAATTCCTCGCGATGCTGCCGTACGTCGCGACAGTCGTCGTGCTGGTGCTGATCTCGCGCAATCCGAACACGATCCGTCTGAATGCGCCGGCATCGCTGGGCAAACCGTTTTTCTCGGCGGGCTGACCGACCATCGACTCCGCTTTTCACATCATTCGATAAACATGACAGGAGAAAACATGAAGAGAAGAAATCTGCTAACCGCTTTCGCGTGGGGCGCGGCCTCGCTGGCGCTTGCTGCCGCGGTGACTGCGCCGCTCGCGCAAAGCGCGCAGGCCGCCGATGCGCCGGGCGTCGCGTTCGTCTACCTGGGCAATCCGGGCGATGCCGGCTGGACCTTCGCGCACGATCAGGGCTCGAAGGAAGCGGAAGCGAAGTTCGGCAACAAAATCAAGATCACGCGCATCGAAAACGTGCCGGAATCGGCAGACTCCGAGCGCGTGTTCCGCGATCTGGCGAACAAGGGCAACAAGATCATCTTCGGTTCGAGCTTCGGCTATCAGGACTTCGAACTGAAGGTTGCGAAGGATTTCCCGGACACCGTGTTCCTGCACGCAACCGGCTACAAGAAGGCGCCGAACTTCGGCACCTATGACGTGCGCATGTACCAGGGTGCGTATCTCGCCGGTGTCGCCGCGGGCTACGTGACGAAGACCAACACGCTCGGCTTCGTGGCGTCGGTGCCGATTCCCGAAGTGATCCGCAACATCAATGCGTACACGCTCGGCGCGCGTTCGGTGAATCCGAAGGTGCATACCAAGGTTATCTGGATCAACAGCTGGTTCGATCCGGGCAAGGAGAAGCAGGCTGCTGAAACGCTGATCGGCCAGGGCGCCGACGTGCTGCTGCAAAACACCGATTCGAGCGCCACGCTCGCCACGGCGTCGGCCAAGCATGTGCATGCGTTCGGCTGGGATTCGGACATGAAGAAGTTCGGTCCCGACGCGCACCTCGGTTCGGTGGTCGCGCACTGGGGCGTGTATTACAACGCGGCGATCCAGCAGGTGCTGGACGGCAAGTGGAAGAACGATCCGGTGTGGTGGGGCATTCCGCAGAAGGCCGTCAACCTGGAAGATCTGAACACGTCTGCAATTTCGGCTGACGCGCAGAAGCAAGTCGCGACCAAGCGCGACGAACTGGCGGGCGGCAAGTGGGACGTCTTCACGGGTCCGATCAAGGATCAGTCCGGCGCGGTGAAGGTGCCGGCCGGCAAGACGCTGACCGATCCGGAACTGCAACGCCTGAACTGGTATGTGGAAGGCGTGGACGGTTCGCTGCCGAAGTAACGTCGGCGCCAAATCGAACAGGCGGAGGTTTCAGTAACCCCTGTTTTAAGAGGCTGCGTCCGGTGCGGACGCAGCTTTTTTCGTCGGAGTTTTAGAGCGCTGACGGCCACGCCGTCGGCGCGTCAGTCGATGCGCAGGCCGACCTTGATGGTGACCTGCCAGTAAGCCACCTTGTCGTTTTCGATCTGGCCTCGCGTTTCCGTCACTTCGAACCAGTGCAGATTGCGCAGCGTCTTCGACGCTTTCGCGATTGCCGTGCTGATGGCGTCATCGATCGATTTCGTCGACGAGCCGGTCAGTTCGATCTGTTTGTAGACGTGTTCGGACATGGACTTCCTCCTTTGATCTTCGTTGGTGTTCAAAAAGTATAGGCAACGCAAGCGCCGCGAACGGCCTCGTGTGAGCGAGTCATGTCGCACATGCCGTGCCCGGTATGCCGTGGCCGGACGCCGCCGTTATCATGTCCGCGCAACTCAATCTGATAGCCGACGAGGTTCGAAGTGGAAATTGGTTTTTGCGGTCCTGGTTTGATGGGCGCGCCGATGATCCGGCATCTGCTGCGCGCGGGGCATACCGTGCATGTCTGGAATCGCACGCGGGCCAAGGCGGAAGTGTTAGTGGCGGACGGCGCCCGGGTGGCCGACACCCCGCGAGAACTTGCGACACGATGTGAAGCCGTGCTGCTGTGCGTCGCGGATGCGGCGGCGGTGGAAGAGACCGTGTTCGGCGCTTCGGGCCTTCTTGGCGCCGATGCGCCCGTATCGGGCCGGTTGCGCTGGATCGTCGATCACTCCAGCATCCCGCCGGCCGCGACGCGCGCATTCGCGCAGCGCGCGGCGGCGCTGACGGCGGTTCGCGCGGACGGAGGTGTGGACGGGGGCGCGGGGATGGGCGAGGACGCAGGTCTGGGCGACGGCGCAGGTGGAGTAAGGAGCGCAGGCGCGGACCCACGCACAGGCGCCGGCGAGAACACGGGCGACGGCGCGAACTCGAACGCGGTCGAAAGAGCGGCCGCCGGCAGCATCGGCTGGATCGACGCCCCTGTGTCAGGCGGCGTGGCCGGCGCCACCGCCGGCACGCTGGCAGTCATGGCGGGCGGCGCCGCTGCGGACGTCGAAGCCGTCAAGCCGTTGCTCAGCGCCTACGCGTCCCGTGTCACGCACATGGGCGAGGTCGGCGCGGGCCAGACCGCCAAGCTGTGCAATCAAACCATCGTCACGGCGACGCTCGCGGCGATTGCAGAAGCGGTGAGCCTCGCGCAGCGCAGCGGCCTCGACGCTTCCCGGCTGACCGAAGGTCTGGCCGGCGGCTGGGCCGATTCGGTGCTGCTGCAAACATTCGTGCCGCGCATGACGCAAACCGGCCTCGCGCCGATCGGCGCGTTCCGGACCTTTCAGAAGGACATCGACACGGTGGCGGCGACCGCCTACGAGACCGGCACGCCCATGCCGGTCTCGTCGACGGTTCAGCAATTGCTGCGGCTCGGCGCGGCGATGGGGCTGGGCGAGGCCGACCTGTCGGCGTTCATCGACGTTTTGCAGACACCGCGAGGCATTCAAAGCCGGTAGCGCGACGGGCGCGCGGGTTGAATTCGCGATAACCTGCTAAAATATTGGGTTTTTCGCCGATATCACATTAAAGGGACGCGCCGTGCTGTCTACCGCCAATATCACCATGCAATTCGGGCCAAAGCCCCTCTTCGAGAATATCTCGGTCAAATTCGGGGGAGGGAACCGCTATGGCCTGATTGGTGCGAACGGCTGCGGCAAGTCCACTTTCATGAAGATCCTGGGCAGCGACCTGGAGCCGAGTTCGGGCAACGTCATGCTCGAACCGAACATCCGCCTCGGTAAATTGCGCCAGGATCAGTTCGCCTACGAAGACGTGCGCGTGCTCGACGTTGTGATGATGGGCCACGCCGAAATGTGGGCCGCCATGACCGAGCGCGACGCGATCTACGCGAACCCCGACGCGACGGACGACGACTACATGCACGCCGCCGAACTCGAAGCGAAGTTCGCCGAGTACGACGGCTACACCGCCGAAGCGCGCGCGGGCGAGCTGCTGCTCGGCATCGGCATCGCGATCGAGGACCACAACGGCCCGATGAGCAACGTCGCGCCGGGCTGGAAGCTGCGCGTGCTGCTCGCGCAGGCGCTGTTCTCGAAGCCGGACGTGCTGTTGCTGGACGAGCCGACCAACAACCTGGACATCAACTCGATCCGTTGGCTGGAGGATGTGCTCAACCAGTACAACTCGACGATGATCATCATCTCGCACGATCGGCACTTCCTGAACCAGGTCTGCACGCACATGGCCGACATGGACTACGGCACGCTGAAGGTCTATCCGGGCAACTACGACGACTACATGCTGGCGAGCACGCAGGCGCGCGAGCGTCAGCAGAACGCCAACGCGAAGGCGAAGGAACGTGTGGCCGACCTGCAGGACTTCGTGCGCCGCTTCTCGGCGAACAAGTCGAAGGCGCGCCAGGCTACCAGCCGCCTGAAGATGATCGACAAGATCAAGATCGAGGAATTCAAGCCGTCGTCGCGGCAGAACCCGTTCATCCGCTTCGAGTATGAGAAGAAGCTGCACAACATCGCGGTGGTGGCCGAGAAGATTTCGAAGAAGTACGAGCGTCAGATTTTCAACGACTTCAGCATTAGCGTGCAGCCGGGCGAGCGGATCGCGATCATCGGCGAGAACGGCGCGGGCAAGACCACGCTGTTGCGCTCGCTGCTCGGCAAGCTCACGCTCGATCACGGCACGGTGAAGTGGGCCGAGAACGCGAACGTCGGTTATATGCCGCAGGACACGTACGAAGAGTTTCCGGACGACGTCACGCTAATGGACTGGATCGACGGCTATCGCCAGGAAGGTGACGACGAGCAGATGGTGCGCGGCACGCTCGGCCGGCTGCTGTTCAATGCCGACGACATCCGCAAGTCGGTCAAGGTGCTCTCCGGCGGCGAGAAGGGCCGCATGATCTGGGGCAAGCTGATGCTGGGTCGCCACAACGTGCTGCTGATGGACGAGCCGACCAACCACATGGACATGGAATCGATCGAATCGCTGCAGATCGCGCTCGACAAGTTCGAAGGCACGCTGATTTTCGTGTCGCACGACCGCGAGTTCGTGAGCGGCCTGGCGAATCGGATTATCGAAGTGAAGACCAATGGCACGTTGAACGACTTCGGTGGCAACTACGAAGACTTTCTGTTGAGCCAGGGCGTGCAGTAATCAGGACTGAACCGCTTGTTGCACCGCAAAGCCCGCTTCTCCGAAGCGGGCTTTTTTCATGGCGCGCGCGTTGCCACGTGCTTTCTGAACTCCGGACAAACCTGTTCGGCGCACACGCGCATCGAGGCGGGCGCCGAACTGGTGACGGGCCGCACGTGGAACATAGCCGCGCCCTTCGGCGGTTTCAAACAATCGGCTTTCGGCCGCGAAAACGGGGTCTATGGACTCGAAGAGTATCTCGAACTCAAGTCCATGCAGTTCAAGGCGTGATCCGGCTGACCGATATCAAATGATCGACACAATGACTAAAGCTTCGGCCCGCTCATTGACCTGAAGCAACGCAGGCTGCGCCCGACCGACGATTATCAGCGTTTCGATAATCCGCCATCGGGCCAGTCATGCTCACCTCTCATCCCCTCCCACCGCTGGTTATTCGCGGCCGCTCACTACTGCCGATCGTGCAAGGCGGCATGGGCGTCGGCATTTCGGCGCACCGGCTGGCCGGCAGCGTCGCTCGCGAAGGCGCGCTGGGCACCATCGCCAGTATCGACTTGCGGCATCATCATAGCGATCTTACGGAACGCTGCCGCGAGTCGCCCGAGCGGGCCACGCTGGAAGAAGCCAATCTCACCGCGCTGACCCGCGAAATTCACTCCGCTAAAGCACTCAGCGAAGGCCGCGGCATGATCGCCGTCAACGTGATGAAAGCGGTCAGCGCGCAAGCCGACTACGTGCGCGTCGCATGCGAAAGCGGCGCCGACGCGATTGTCATGGGCGCCGGCCTGCCGCTCGATTTGCCCGACATGACCCAAGGCCACGACATCGCGCTGATTCCGATTCTGTCGGATAGCCGCGGCGTCGCGCTCGTGCTGAAGAAATGGATGAAAAAAGGCCGTTTGCCCGACGCGATGGTGATCGAACATCCGGCGCATGCGGGCGGCCATCTCGGCGTCAGCAACCTGACCGATCAACACGATGGACGCTTCGATTTCTTCCGCATCCTCGAAGAACTCGACACGGTATTCGTCTCGCTCGGCCTGAACCGGCAGGACGTGCCCTTGATCGTCGCGGGCGGCATCAATAGTCACGAGGCCGTCTGTAAGCTGCTGAACGCGGGCGCCAGCGGCGTGCAACTCGGCACGCCGTTCGCCGTTACCGAGGAAGGCGACGCGCATCCGAATTTCAAGCGCGTACTGGCTGAAGCCACGCCGGAGGACATCGTCGAATTCGTCAGCGTGACGGGACTGCCCGCGCGCGCTGTGAAAACGCCGTGGCTGATGCGCTATCTGCGGCATGAAACGAAAATCCGCGAGAAAGTCGGCGCGCTCAAACATATCTGCCCGACCGCACTCGAATGTCTCAGCGCGTGCGGCTGGCGCGACGGTATCGAGAAGTTCGGCCACTTCTGCATCGACACGCGGCTCGCGGCGGCCTTGCGCGGCGACGTGGCGAACGGTCTGTTCTTCCGCGGCCGCGAAGCGTTGCCGTTCGGCACGGCGATCCGCAGCGTGCACGATCTGCTCGAACTGCTGTTGACGGGCGCGACGCGACCGGCTGTCGCAGGGCGCTGGGCATTCTCGCTGGGTTGATACGCGTCAACCTGCCGCGCGACGAGAACTTCGACAATCCCCGCATGCAAACAAACCAAGCGGGGAAGCACATGAAGCACTCGTCCAGAAACAGAAACAGAAACAGAATCCGAACCGCCGCCATCGCAGCGAGCCTGCTGTTCGCGGGCGTGCTCGCGCCGCTGGCGCATGCGGCCGGCGACGACGAGATGAGCGGTATTCACGCCGGCGACGTGCTGGTGCGCTTGCGCGCCATCAGCATCATGCCGAACGTGAGCACGACGCAATCGCTGAGCGCGCTCAACGTCGGCGTCAATAACGCGACCGTGCCGGAACTGGATCTGACCTACATGATTCGCGACAACCTCGGCGTCGAGTTGATTCTCGGCACGTCGCGGCATCAAGTGACTTCGAACCTCGGCGGCCTGGGCGGCGTAAACGTATTACCGCCCACGTTGCTGTTGCAATATCACTTCAATCACGCGGGCCGCATTCGCCCATATGTCGGCGCGGGTCTCAATTACACGCTGTTCTATAACAATGGCCTGAGCGCGGGCGGCCAGCCGATCTCGATCAACAATCACAGCTGGGGACCGGCGTTGCAGGCCGGCGTCGACGTGCAGGTCACCAAGTCCCTGTTCGTCAACGCGGATATCAAGAAGATCTGGATGCACACGGATGCTTCGCTCGGCGGGCAGCCGCTTGGCCGCTTGAGCATCGATCCGGTGGTGGTCGGCCTGGGTGTCGGCATGCGGTTCTGATTGTCACGCATTACATGCGCGCTTGACCAACATGCGTTGCCACGTGAAAACGCCGGGTGCAATTTCGTCCCGGCGTTCTCTTTTGACATTGAATCTGAGCGGCCAGCGCCGCAAGCATCGGGCGACCGGAGCCGCCAGGCCAATCTACAGCTTGTCGTTCGCAAACCGCATCGCGGTGCCTTCCTGCTCGATGCGAACCCACACGGCGCGCTTTTCCTCGTCGCTCAGGAAAACCCAGTTGGACACTTCGACGGCGGTGCGGCCGCAGCCTTTGCAGACGTCGTCGAACAGCGTGGAACAGACGCCGATGCACGGGCTGTCGGGGAGATCGTGGAGATTCGAAGCCATCGGAAACCTTGGGGCGGAGAAGCGAAGTTCCGCTATGTTAACCGATGCGCGCCATGCGCCTCGCCGCGTGCCATCGGCATGGCCGCGGTTCGCGCACTGTTGGCAGCATCTGCCGCATATTTCGACGCCTTCGACGCGCGATATCGCCCGCTCGCATCAACGCGCGATGCTGTAGCCGATCCGTGCGATCCAGTGCTGGCGGTTGTTGTAGTCGAGCAGGTCTTCGCCGTAGCCGTTGAAATAGCCCACCCACACATAGCCGCCCCACGCGCTGCCCAATAGCTTGGCGAGCGGATAGGTGAATTGCGAATCCACGCTGCCGTACCAGTGCTTGGTGCCCTTGCGCAGCGTGGTCGCCAGTTGCCAGCCGTCCGGGCTGCCGTATTTGACGAGCAAGTCGACGTAGCCGCGATAGTCGGCGATATCGGGGTTGCTGCTCGTGCCGAGGTAGTAATAGATCTTCGGCGACACGGTCAGGTGGTTGGCCGTCAGATCGCCGAATTCCCAGGTCGGCCGGATAAACGGCATGTTGATGCTGCGCGAGTCCGCGCCGGCTTTGCCGTTCGACTCATGCGCAACGCCGGCCGCGAAGCCCATGCGCGTGTAAAGCGGGCTCTGCCAGCCGGTGTCCGGCACGTAGTAGAACAACTGCGGCGAATAGGTCGTGTCGTGGAACGGCCGCGAATCGGCGGACAGATCCCAGATCGAGGTCTGCGTATATGCGAAGTACAGGTTGTCGAGGAAGGCTTTGGAGCGCAAATCGTCCGGGATCAGGATGCGGTATTTGAAACTCAGTTGCAGCCGCGCGTTTGTGTCCCCGTTGTGGCCGAACGCGATGTACATCGGATCGTAATAGGAAAGGTGCGAGAGCACGCCGCGTCCGGTGGTCGCGAGCGAATCGCCGGGCGGCGCAATGGCGTCGCCGGTCGGGCCGCCGACCACGGCGGCCGTCGCCGCAACCTGAGCGGGCGTGGTCGCCTGGCTTTCCGCGCGTTCGGCCTGGGCAATCGCGTCCTGCTGCGGCCCGCGATTGATTGCGACGAGCGCCGGCGACGCATCGAAGCCCACCGGGTCGATGCGGACCTCGCCGCGCGCCGACTGCGGCCAGGGCGCCGAGAAACGCACCTTGCGGAACTGGCCCGGCCGCAGATGCAGCGTGTCGGGCACGCTCGCTTCGCGTTTCAAATCGAGCGGCTGCGGCGACTGTTCGCCTGCGCTCATCGTCACGCGGATGGTCGGCGGGACGGTGATGGTCAGGGCCTTGGCGTCGTCGGCGGAGTAGAGCAGTGTGATCTGCAACGGCTCGCTGGCGGCGGCCACGCGGGCGGGTTGCAGCATCGCGACCGTCGCGCGCGCCTCGCCGCTGAGGAGGGCGCAGGCGGCGCAGACGGCGAGCGTGGCGAGCAGCGTGACGCGGGAGAAGCGCGCCGTGAGTTGACGGGACTGAGGGGAGGCGTTGCGGGCAAGGCAGTCGATTGAGGCGTCAAAACGCATGAGGCTGTCGTCCTGGAGCAAGGGCGGCGAGCAAAACGGACACGGCAGGCATCGAAAGACGACACCCGCAACGCTCACCGGATCGGTCGCGCGGAAGCGCTGAAGGGCGCAAAAAAAGGGCACAAAAATGGCTGCCGCAAACAACCCGGCAGCCGGGATGAAACAGGCCGCACAGCCGGCGCGCTGCGCAAGCAGACGGCGTCGCCGGTCATGGCGAGATACTCAGAGAATACTTACAAAGTCATTTGATTGACAGGCCGGTCGAAAACCGGCCTCTCAGACACCGAACGCGAGTTGCCACAACAACGCGCCGTTGAGCATGATGATGAACGCCGCGGACAGCCACGCGAGCACGAGCGGCACGCCGCGCACGCGCCAGCCGCGCATCAGCGCGGCGTCCGACGTGAAGCGGATCAACGGCACGACCGCGAGCGGCAATTGCAGGCTCAGCACCACCTGGCTTGCCACCAGCAACTGATTGGAACCGTGCTGGCCGAACAGCGCGACCGCGAAGAGCGCCGGCCCGATCGCCAGCGCGCGGGTCAGCAGGGCGCGCTTCCAGCGCGGCAGACGGATGCGCAGAAAGCCTTCCATGACCGCCTGGCCCGCCAGCGTGCCGGTGACGGTCGCGCTCAGTCCGCAGGCGAGCAGCGCCGCCGCGAACAGAATGCCGGCCCAATGCGTACCGACAAGCGGTGCGATCAGACGGTGGGCATCCGCGAGATCGGTCACGTCACGATGGCCGCTCACATAGAACACGGCGGCGGCCACGATCAACAGCGCCGCATTGATCACGAAAGCAAACGACAGCGAACCGAAAGTGTCCAGATTGACGACGTGCAGCGCGACTTTGATCTGCGCGTCGCTGCCGTCGGGGGCGTGATGCTTGACGAGTGCCGAGTGCAGATAGAGGTTGTGCGGCATCACCGTCGCGCCGACGATGCCCGCCGCGAGCCACACCATGCCCGCGTTGCGCAGCAGCTCGACGCTCGGCACCGTGCCGGCGAGCGCCGCGTGCCAGTCCGGCCGCGCCAGCGCGAGCTGGACCACGAAGCACAGGCCGACGAAGCCGATCAGCGCCGCGATCACCGCTTCCAGTTTGCGGCCGCCTTTCCGCTGGAGCGCGAGCAGCGCAAAGGTGCAGACCGCCGACATGAGGACCCCGACCGTGAGCGACACGCCAAGTAGCAATTGCAACGCGACGGCGCTGCCGACCACCTCGGCGACGTCGCACGCGATGATCGCGACCTCGCTCGTCAGCCACAGAAAGAGGGTGCCCCGGCGGCCCGTGCGTTCGCGGCAGACTTGCGCGAGATCGCGCCCGGTCACGACGCCCAGGCGCGACGACAGCCACTGCAGCAGCATCGCCATCAGGCTCGACAGCAGCACGATGCCGAGCAGGCGGTAGCCGTAGCCAGCGCCGGCGCCGAGAGCGGTCGCCCAGTTGCCCGGATCGATATAGCCGACCGCGATCAACGCCCCAGCGCCGACGAACGAGAGCCAGTGCGGCGGACGTGCCGCCCCATCGCCCGGCAGAGGCCGGCGGCGATTGGGGCGCAATGCGAACGGATTCGTGTTCATCGATGCCTGAGGTTTAAGACTGAATCCTCTTGCAAGCCACGTGCCCGCCGTGCGGACGGCGGGCGGCGCGTCGAGATCGGGACGCGGCAACGCGATGGGCGGCGTGCCATCGCTCGGCCTGTGAGAGCTATTGTGCACCGTCGAACGCTTCGCGGCTTGAGTGCACTCCGACCTTGGCCGTTCGGCATCGAAGTCACGGAATACGGCCGCCCGCCACCACCGTTTGCGCGAACGAAGCGCGCCCTGCGCAGCGTCAACTTGACAACCAGATAACGGCGCACCGGTACGGGTGTTTTTTTCGGGTGGACACGCGCGCATAACCCGCTAAAATTGCGGCCAATTTTCCAGCGGTGCGGCGGACGCTGTACCGTTTGCGCGACAGCCTGGCAATTTTTTTGGTCCGCGCAATAATTGATGGTACTTTTCGGGTTTTTCAGGGGAGCCGTGGGCGCAGTGCCGCGGCGCGGGTGAGGACGGCCGGCAACGGGCCGGTCAGGATCGGAGAACGGAATGAAAAGACGGGTAGTGGGGCAAGTGGCGGCGCTGGTCTTGTGCGCGGCGCCGTGGTTGACGGCCGCTGCGAAAGACACGCAGCTCAACGTGTATAACTGGTCCGATTACATCGCCAAGGACACCATTCCGAACTTCACGAAACAGACCGGCGTTCAGGTCAAATACGACAACTACGACAGCGACGACACGCTGCAAGCCAAGCTCCTTACCGGCAATTCCGGCTACGACATCGTCGTGCCGACCAGCAATTACGCCGGCAAGCAGATCGCCGCCGGCATTTTCGCGCCGCTCGACAAATCGAAGCTGCCGAACCTGAAGTACCTCGATCCCTCGCTGATGGCGCTCGTCGCCGGCGCCGATCCGGGCAACAAGTTCACGGTGCCCTGGGCATACGGCACGACCGGCCTCGGCTACAACGTCAACAAAGCGCAGCAGATTCTCGGCAAGAACGTGCCGCTCGATAGCTGGGACGTCCTCTTCAAGCCGGAAAACATTTCGAAACTGAAGGCGTGCGGCGTGTCCGTGCTCGACGCGCCGGACCAGATGTTCGCCGCCGCGCTGCATTACATCGGCAAGGATCCGATGAGCACGAACCCGGCCGATTACCGCGCCGCGCTCGAAATGATGAAGAAGATCCGCCCGTACATCACGCAGTTCAATTCGTCGGGCTATATCAACGACCTGGTTGGCGGCGACGTGTGCTTTGCGTACGGCTGGTCGGGCGACGTCGTGATCGCCAAGCATCGCGCGGTCGAAGCGAAGAAGCCCTACAAGGTCGAGTATTACATTCCGAAGGGCGGTGCGCCCGTGTGGTTCGACGTGATGGCGATTCCGAAGGACGCGAAGAACAAGGAAGCCGCGCTCGAATGGATCAACTACATCGAAACGCCGCAGGTTCACGCCGCGATCACCAACGCCGTCTACTACCCGAGCGCCAACCTCGAAGCGCGCAAGTACGTGGACAAGGACGTGGCGAACGACCCGGCCGTGTATCCGCCGCCTGAAGTCATCAAGACCCTGTTCCTGCTGAAGCCGTTGCCGCCGGAAATCCAGCGGCTGCAAACGCGGCTGTGGACTGAATTCAAGTCCGGCCGCTGACCCGCGGCCAGAATGAACGGGTAGGCATCATCAAGAAGCCCTCGGTGTTCACCGGGGGCTTTGTTCGTCAAACGCCGGAGTCAAGCATTGTGATGAGTAGTGACCAGTCGGGCGCGCTGGCAGGGGCCGTCGCGCCGTCCCCGGGCCAGAACGCCGTTGCAGGCGACGCCACGGACAACTTCGTCCAGGTCGTCGATGTCGTGAAGAAGTTCGGCGAGACCGTGGCGGTCAAAGGCGTCAACCTCTCGGTGAAGAAGGGCGAGCTGTTCGCGCTGCTCGGCAGTTCCGGCTGCGGTAAGTCGACCTTGCTGCGCATGATGGCCGGACTCGAAAGCGTGAGCTCGGGCAAGATCCTGATCGACGGCGAAGACCTCGCGCAATTGCCGCCGTACCGGCGGCCGGTCAACATGATGTTCCAGTCGTACGCGCTGTTTCCGCATATGACCGTGGAGGGCAATGTTGCCTTCGGGCTGAAGCAGGAAGGCGTGCCGAAGGCCGAACTGAAGGACCGCGTGCAGACCGCGCTCGAACTCGTGCAGATGGGCCGCTTCGCGAAGCGCAAACCCAATCAGCTTTCCGGCGGTCAACAACAGCGCGTGGCGCTCGCGCGTTCGCTGGTCAAGCGGCCCAAGCTGCTGCTGCTCGACGAGCCGATGTCCGCGCTCGACAAGCAGATCCGCCAGCGCACGCAAATCGAACTGGTCAATATTCTCGACAAGGTGGGCGTGACCTGCATGATGGTGACGCACGATCAGGAAGAGGCGATGACCATGGCGGGCCGCCTTGCCGTGATGAGCGAAGGCGAGATCGTGCAGCTCGGCACGCCGCACGAAGTGTACGAATATCCGAATAGCCGTTTTTCGGCCGAGTTCATCGGCTCGACGAATCTGTTCGAAGGCCATACGGTTGAAGACGAGCCCGATCACGTGTTCATCGAAACGCCGGATCTGTCTTGTCGTTTGTATGTGAGCCACGGCATCAGCGGTCCGCTCGGCATGCCGGTGACGATTTCGGTGCGCCCCGAGCGGATCGCATTGACGCGCAAACCGCCTGAGGGCGCATACAACTGGGGCAAGGGCGTCGTCACGAATATCGCCTACATGGGCGGCTATTCGCTTTACCACGTGAAGCTCGACGCCGGCAAAACCGTGATCGCGAACGTGACGAGCCTCGCGCTGACCGAGATCGATCCGCCTACCTGGGGCGACGAAGTGTACGTGCGCTGGAGCGCATCGGCCGGCGTGGTGCTGACGTCATGAAGCGCTCGTTCAATTCCTTCGCCACCTGGCCGGTGCGGCGCTTCAACCTGACCGGGCGCACCGCGGTGGTGGCCGGTCCGTTCATCTGGCTGCTGCTGTTTTTTCTCGTGCCGTTCCTGCTGGTCGTCAAGATCAGTTTCGCCGATCTGCAGCTTGGTATTCCGCCTTACACGGAGTTGACCCAATTCGCGGACGGCGCGATTCACGCCACTCTGGATCTGTCGCATTACGCGTTTCTGCTGACCGACAGCCTCTATTTCGCGACCTACGTGAATTCCGTGGTGGTCGCCGCGATCTCGACGCTATTGTGTCTGCTGATCGGCTATCCGATGGCGTATTACATCGCGCGTTCGAATCCGGGCAGTCGCAATCTGCTGATGATGGCCGTGATGCTGCCGTTCTGGACGTCGTTTCTGATTCGCGTGTATGCGTGGATCGGGATTCTGAAGAACAACGGCTTGCTGAATAACTTTTTGATGTCGATCGGGTTGATTCACTCGCCGATCGAGTTGTATCACACGAATACCGCCGTTTATATCGGCATGGTCTATTCGTATCTGCCGTTCCTTGTGATGCCGCTGTATGCGCATCTCGTGAAGATGGACATGACGCTGCTGGAAGCCGCCTACGACCTCGGCGCGAAGCCTTGGAAGGCGTTCTGGCAGATCACGTTGCCGCTCTCGAAGAACGGCATCATCGCCGGTTGTTTGCTGGTGTTCATTCCGGCGGTGGGCGAGTACGTGATTCCCGAATTGCTGGGCGGCGCGAACACGCTAATGATCGGCCGCGTGATGTGGAATGAGTTCTTCGACAATGCCGATTGGCCGATGGCGTCTGCCGTGACGTGCGCAATGGTGTTGTTGTTATTGGTGCCGATGGCGTTTTTCCAGTACGCGCAGGCGAAGGCGATGGAGGAAAGGCGCTGATGAAACCGAACCGGATTTTGCAGTTGATTGCCTTGGGGATCGGGTTTCTGTTTCTGTACATTCCGATCGCGAGTCTGATTGTGTATTCGTTCAACGAATCGCAACTGGTCACCGTGTGGACGCGTTTTTCGACGCGCTGGTATGCGGCGTTGCTGCAGGATGACGAGTTGATCGCGGCGGCTTGGTTGTCGTTGCGCGTGGCTTTATTGACGGCGTTTGCTTCCGTTGTCATTGGCACGTGGGCCGGTTTCGTGCTCGCGCGGATGGGGCGGTTTCGCGGCTTTACGCTGTATACCGGGATGATCAATGCGCCGTTGGTGATCCCTGAGGTGATTCAGGGGATTTCGCTGTTGCTGCTGTTCATCGAAATGGCCAAGTGGTTGGGTTGGCCTGCCGGGCGCGGCATTTTCACGATCTGGATCGGGCATGTGATGCTGTGTATTTCTTATGTGGCGATCATCGTGCAGTCGCGGGTGAAGGAGTTGCATCCCTCGCTCGAAGAGGCGGCGCTAGATCTTGGGGCCACGCCGTTGCGAGTGTTTTTCTTTATTACGTTGCCGCTGATTTCTCAAGCGCTCGTTTCCGGGTGGCTGTTGTCGTTCACTTTGTCGATTGATGATCTGGTGCTGTCGGCGTTTTTGTCTGGGCCTGGGTCGACTACTTTGCCGCTCGTTGTTTTCTCGCGTGTTCGGTTGGGGTTGAATCCGGAGATGAATGCGTTGGCTACTCTCTTTATTGCTGTGGTTACTGTTGGGGTGGTGGCGGCTAATTATTTTATGCAGCGGGCGGAGAGGAGGCGGGCTGGGATGGCGGTTTGAGTTTCTCAGTTCTTTTGCGGTGGTCTTTGCGTTTTTGGCCTTTTCTTGTGTTCTTGGTGGTCTATTAGCGTTGCCCCTGTGCGGGCGGCACTTACTTCTCTTTGCCGGCCGCAAAGAGAAGTAAGCAAGAGAAAGCGGCTCACACCGCTAATTCTTAAGCGGGTCCCCCGCACAGTTGCGGTAGTGGTGCATCTGGAATCTGGGTTCTCGCGCATTCGGCGCTTGTGACAAGGCGCTCATTCTTCCCGCCTCGCGCTCCGCGCTCGCCGGAACGGTACGCTCAAAGGTAGTGGGTTTGTTTGTGCGCGATGGGGTCATCAGCGTTGCCCCAGTGATGGGACCTATCGGTAATTTCGTGGGCGGGGCATATCATGAGGGATCAAGATCATGGATGATGCCGCGCACATCGTCGTCAGCCGCTTTCTGAACGACCGCGACGGTGCGTGCAGCGCCGCCGGAAAAATGACTCCTTTGTCACTCACGCGGAATGTGCGAGAGCACGGATTCCAGATGCACCACTACCGCAACTGTGCGGGGGACCCGCTTAAGAATTAGCGGTGTGAGCCGCTTTCTCTTGCTTACTTCTCTTTGCGGCCGGCAAAGAGAAGTAAGTGCCGCCCCGCACAGGGGCAACGCTAATAGACCACCAAGAACACAAGAAAAGGCCAAAACCAAAAACCCTTAAACCCGATACCCAACCCGAACCCCACCCCAATGCCGCCCACCGACAAAAACCGGCGCCGACGCATCCTTCATCAGCACAAACTCCCCACCGCCCATATCCCGCCGATACGTCTGCAACAAAAACCGCTTGGTATGTGAAGCCGCGGCAATCCCGGTCCGATCATCGAACATCCGCCGATTCCGGCAATTCGCGGTGTTCCAGACCACATCACCATCCCGCTGCGGCATAGAAAACTTCAGATTGTGCGTCGGCAAATACCCCCGGGAATCGACCGCGGCACAAAACGCGACACGCGGATCGAGATCGAGCAAAGGCTCCTGAATAGCCGGCAAAACACGATCGGTCAAGGCAGTAAACCGCGTCAAAAACTGCGGCGGATTACTCCCAACCACCGGCACATAATGCCGGTCAAACAGATCCTCTATCGACACTTCACCACGCGCCACCGCCGTTTCGAATGCCTTGCTCACGGCGGCCGCCGCCCGCTGCACAGCCTCGATAAAACGCGTATCCGCCGTTTCCACACCCGTCGCGGCGGTCAGCTCGATCAGGGTTTCGGACACGCCAAGCAAATTCCCCAACCGGTCCTTCGCCTGCACGAAATTCTCGCTCGAATCCTCGACGCCGCTCGCCATTTCCAGCACCTGCGCCTCGAGTCCGCCGCACTGCGATTCGATCTCGCCGGTCAACACGGCGATCTGCCCGGCCTCGTCATTCAGATGCGCGATCGCATCGCCCGTTGCATGCACGACGTCGCCGATCTTGCGCGTGCCTTCGCGCACGCGGTGCGCCCGCGCGGTGTTCACGGATCCCTCGCTGATCAGCTGCTCGGTCTGTTGCGTGAGCTGCGCCAAGGTGGTCTCGATCTGCCCGGTGGCCTGCGCGGTCTTCGCCGAGAGGTTCTTCACTTCGGCCGCGACCACCGCGAAACTCTTGCCGGAGTCGCCGGCGCGCGCGGCTTCGATCGCGGCATTCAGCGCCAGTAGATGAGTCTGACGCGCGATCAGCGAAATCTCCTCGGAGACACGGCTCACATGCGCCAGCGCGCTGCGCAACGCGCCGATCTGGCTTTCGATGACGGTCACGCCTTCCACGAGTCCATGAATATCGGCCAGCGACGCTTCGAGCGTTTGCTGCGATTCCTGCACCCCGGTCGCGGCTTCGGCGGATACGTCGCTCATTTTCCGCGCGGCAGCGGCAATGCGATGATTGCCCGCGAGCGTCTGCGCGGCCGATTCGCGTAGCGCGCGGCATACTTGCGCCTGGTGTTGCACGCGCGCGGCTACTTCCTCGACGTGGCCCGATACGTCGCAGATTTCAATGCCCAATTTGCCGGCTTGCGCGGCAATATCGCCGACCACCGTGTGCGAACGGGCCGGACGGCGAAAGCTGAAACGCGTCATGGTGGTCTCCTTCCCATGCAATATGTTCTCCGCCGCCGCGCTCGGCGCATTCAATCGGCGCAATCACCCAACGCGTTTTCAGCGCCTCCTCGACGCGTTTACGGCAGTCTTTCAAGCGACTTGATCCGGGGTATCCCGCAGTCGTTATGATGTGCGGTCCAACTGCGATCCACACGCTTATCCGCAGACCTTTCCGTTTATTGCCGGTAACTCATGATCGACTCCTTCGCGCGCGTTTCGGGCTGGCAACAGCTCTATCATCTGTGGGAGCTGATCGTCATGCTCTGCAAGTTTCTCTGGGGACTGTTGCGTCTGCTGGGCGGCGGCTGAACGCGTCGCGCGAGGCGAGGGAAGGGCGCGCAAGATTCGCGCGCCATATGCACGCGCGAGCCCGCGCGAAACATCGATTGATTGAATTGCGGGGACGAAGCAGTCGGGTCAGGCCGGTTCGCGACGTGTGCCTTCGTCAACCGGAACGCGTGCGCCGCGCGTGCCGAGAAAAGCGCGCAGATCGGTCATCACACGCTCGGGCGCTTCTTCCATCGGAATATGGCCGAGCCCAGGATACATGATCGACTTCGCGCCCGGAATGCGGCTGGCGAATTCGGCGGCGTGCGCAGTCGGAATCCAGCGATCCTTCGCACCCCATAGCACGAGCGTCGGCACGTGGAGTGTCTTCAGCACGTCGGTGTCCACTTCCTTGAAGTCGAGCGTGGGCACCATTTTGCCGATCGCGGCACGCGTGCCTTCGCCGTGAAAGAACTCGACGTAGCGCCGTAGCGTCACCGCATCGATCTTGCGCGGATCGCCATACACGTTGCGCACCGCGCTTTTGACGATGACCTCAGGCAGCCACCACGGCGCACTGACCCGCACCAGCGCGCTGTTGAACAGGCCGATGTAAATCGGCAGTTTCATCGGAAAGCCGGCCGAGTCGATCAGCACGAGCCGTTCAACCGCTTCGCGATGCCGCACCGCATAGTCCCACGCAATCAGGCCGCCGAGCGAATTACCCATGAAGGTCGCGCGCGAGATGCCGAGCGCCTGCATGAATGTGTCGATGAAACGCCGATAGGTCGGCAGATTCATCGTTTCGATCGCTCCGCTGCCGGAGCGCAGCGGTCCTGTCACGCCGAACGGCGGCAGGTCGAGGCGGATCACGCGATGCCCGCGCTTGAGTTCGTCGGCGACGCGATTCCACGTATGCAGCGAAGACGCGAAGCCATGGATCATCACGATGATGTCGCCACTGCCTTCGTCGACGTAATGCACGTCGGCACCCATGATCTTCACGAATCTGGAGCCGCTTTGCGTATAGCGCCGGCGCAATTCGTCGCGCGGCACGCTGGTGATGCCGAGGCGCGCGGCGAGCGAGCGCGGCGGTAACGGGGACGTCGAGGCGGGCGTGCCGGAGTCGATGCTTGCCATGTTTGTTATCTCCCTTGTAGTTCGATTTCTGGTTCGCGCGGCTTCGAATTGGATCGCATGGGCGGTGTCGTGTTCTCCCGGGTTGTCAGCCGCCGCTCACGGCGTCACGCCGTCAAGGCGCAAAGCGATAGTCGTGCGGTCGCGCGCGGCGAGTGCGCTTGCGAAAGCTGAAGCTGAAGCCCGGCCACAACGCGGTCACTTTGCCGCTGCGGGTCTGGTAGTAGCTACGACATCCGCTCGCCCATACCGAGTGCTGCATGTCTTTCTGCAAGCGCGTGTTGAAATCGCGCTGCACGTCGGGCCGCAGATTCATCGTGCGTGCCTTGCGGCGACGCAGTACACGCAGGCAATCGGCGATGTATTGCACTTGCGACTCGATCATGTAGAGCAGCGAGTTGTGGCCAAGGCCCGTATTCGGCCCGACGATCATGAAGAAGTTCGGAAAGTTCGCGACGCTCACGCCGAGGTAGGCTTCCGGGCCGTCCCGCAGCCATTGAGCGCTGAGATCCGCGCCGTCGAGACCGGTCACTTCGAACGGCGCGCCGACGTCGTTGACCTGGAAACCCGTACCGCAAATGATGGCGTCGGCGGGGCGATGCACGCCGTCTTCGGTCACGATCCCGTCGGCGACGATTTCTCGGATGCCGCTCGTCACCACGTCGACATTCGGCTGACTGAGCGCGGGATAGTAGTCGCTCGAGAGCAGCACGCGCTTGCAGCCGAACCGGTAGTTCGGTGTCAGCTTGGCGCGCAGCTCCGGATCCTTGACGCGTCGTTCCAGGTAGCTCAGGCCGAATTTCATCGGCACCTTCAGCAGCTCCGGATTGACGACGAACGCGATGGCGCGCGATTCGAGCTGCCAGTAGATCGCGCTGCGCAAAAAGCGCTGCGTGAACGGCAGATGCTCGAACAGCCAGCGGGCGCGCGCGTCGACCGGTTTGTCGGGCTTGGGCATGACCCACGGCGCGGTGCGCTGGAACAGATCGAGATGCGCAACACGTGGCTGGATTTTCGGCACGAACTGGGCCGCGCTCGCGCCCGTGCCGATCACCGCGACGCGCTTGCCTTCGAGCGGATACGCATGGTCCCAGCGCGCCGAATGAAACAGCTTGCCTTCGAAGCGCTCGAGCCCCGCGATTTGCGGCATGGCCGGCCGCGACAGCGGACCGCTTGCGGCGATCACCACATCGGCCTCGATGGTTTCACGCGCGCCGTTCACATCGATATCGACATGCCAGACCTGGCGCGCTTCGTCGAACCGCGCCGCGGCCACGCGCGCATTGCAGCGCACGTAACGCTCAACATCGTATTTGCGCGCGCAGCGTTTCAGATAGGCGAAGATTTCCGCCTGGCCGCCGAACGCGCGCGACCACGCCGGATTCGGTTCGAACGAAAACGAGTAGAGATGCGAGGGCACGTCGCAGGCCGCGCCGGGATAGGTGTTGTCGCGCCAGGTGCCGCCGATATCGCCGGCCGCCTCGTAGATAGTGAACGACGTGATGCCCATTCGCTGCAGACGAATCGCCATGCCGATACCGGCAAAGCCGCCCCCGACGATGACGATGCGCGGCGCGGCGGGCGGGGCGGATGAGGCAGGCGTCACGGCGGTCTCCGGCATGGGGCGAATTTCAGGCGTCTACAGATGCATGCTGCGGCATAACGCGCAGGGTAGACAACTGTGCACCTAGCGTCAAGATCGTTTAGAGTACTGCTATTAAACGCGCATGGCGCGCATCGATTGAAAACACATGACATTCGTAGCCGAAGCGGCGCCCGCCGCCGAACACGGCGCAACCGTCGGGCAGGAACTGCCGGCCGGCAAGCGCAAACTGATCGAAGCCGCGTTGCGGCTGACGGCGAGCGGCCGCAGTTTCACGAGCCTGGGTTTGCGCGAACTGGCGCGCGAGGCCGGACTCAATCCCAACACCTTCTATCGTCATTTCGACACGCTCGACGAGCTGGCGCGCGAAGCTCTCGAATCGGTGAGCCGCCGGTTGCGGCCGATGCTGCGGCGTGAGCGCTGGCTCGCCGCGCACGACGAACCGCATAGCGTGCCGCGCCGCGCCTGCGTCGCGTTCTTTGCATTCGCGCTGGACAACCGCGCGGCGTTTCTGAGCGCGCTTGCCGAATATCATGGTACGTCGCCGGCATTGCGCGAAGCCGTGCGCGCGAACCTGCACGACGTATCAGCGGAAATGGCCGACGACGTCGTTCAGCTGGAATTGATGCCGACACTTTCTCGTGAGACCGTCGACGAAATCTGCACGCAGATCGTGCTGCAGCTCTTTCATCTCTCAGCCGAATATATCGACGCAGACGACGCGCGCCGCGATGCGCTGATCGCTTATGCAGAGCGCTTCATCATCCGACTGTTCGCGGGTTCGATGGTGCTGACGCAGCATGAACCGGTCAGTGAACGGGTGCCGACGCGGACGTGAAGCCTCAGAAACGGATCGCCATAACGAAACAGGCTCCGTAAAGGAGCCTGTTTCAGTGACGCGCGCTTGTCCAGCCTGATTCGATTTCAGCCGCGCGGCGAACCTCAGGTGTTGTCGTTCCAGCCGCCGGAGTCGTCGCTACTGCCCAGATCGACACCACCGCCGTTGTCGTTCCAGTCGTTCGAACCCTGACCGAAGTCGAGGCCGCCGCCATTGCCGCCATTGCCGCCGTCGTTGCCACGACGCCGCGCTTCGTCGTCGACGATCACGTCGCGCTCCACCACGCGCTCGCGCCCGGAATTCAACGCTTCGCCGAGCAGCACGCCGGTCAGCAGACCGCCCATGCCGCCGCCGAAACCACCGCCGCCTTGCTGCACGATAACCGGCGGCTGTTGCTGATACGGACCTTGCTGCGGATAGGGCGCTTGCGGCGGGTTGCCGAAACGTTCGGCTTCCCGCGCATACGGCGACTGTTGTTGCGCGCTGGCGGCCGGTGCGGCATACGGATCGGGCCGGCCCTCGAGGCGCGCGCGCATGCTGCCGAGCCGTTGCTCGAGTTCGTCGAGCTGATACGGCGGCAGCGGATTCTTGCTGTTCGACAACGTTTCTACTAGGCCGCGCAACTGGTCTTCAGTGGCTTCGACTTCCTTCTCCAATGCCTCATGACCTTGCACGGTGGAGAGCTTCACATCGAGCTTGAGCGAGCGCACGGTGTTGAGCATCTCCGTGGCGCGCTTGAGCTGCACGCGACGCTCGTCGTCGGCGCGCGTATCGCCTTTCGCGCGGGCGCGGCGCAAGGTCCAGCGCAGCACCAGCGCGATGACGCCGACGAGGACAAGAATGCCGATCCACATGCCCATGCCCGGACCATGCCGTTGCGGCGCCTGCGGCACCATCGCCGACTGTTGCTGCACGGACGGCGCCGTCTGCTGCTGCGCGAACGGGTTGGGCGCGCGGCTGGTCGTGTTGCCGCCCATGGTGCCTGCCCGTTCCGCGTCCTTGCGAATGCGTGCTTCGGTCTGCGCGAAGCGGGTCGGGTCGGTGAAGCGGATTTGCGGGTCGAGTGTCTTGGCCTGCTGCACCTGGGCGAGCGCGTCGGCGGAACGGCCTTCGCGATCGAGCACCTGGGCATACAGATAGTGCGCGCGCGCATTGTTCGGATGCGCCTGCAACACTTCGCTCAGGCCGGCGTCGGCCTGTTGCCAGTTGCCTTGCGACATGGCCGATTCGATCTGCTGAACGGTGGGCACTGCGAACGCCGCGGCCGACACGAACAGCAGTGAGGCAACCGCGGTTGCGAGAAATTTTTTCATTTACGGACCGGGCGCGTTGCGCCCGTCTCCTTCAGTCGATTCCGGTGGCTCACACGAAGGCCGCCGGTATGTACTGCTGCCGACGCAATTACTGGGCCGGCGTATTGATCTGCTTCTTCAATGCTTCGAGACGATCTTCGACGGACGGGCCGCGGTTCAGATCCGCGAGCTTGTCGTCGAGCGCCTTGCCGCTCTTCACGTCGGCCGAATTCAGGCGTGCGTCCGAACGGGCATTCGACAGCGCGACCTTGTCTTCGAGTTTCTGGAAATCCTCGGACAGATTCTTTCCGCCGATGCCACCCAATGCCGTGGCCGCCACGTCCTTCGCCTGGGCGATCTGCTGCTTGGCTTGCAGAATGTTGGAGCGCGCGTTCAGGTCATTGCGACGCGTGCGCATGTCTTCGATCTGGCTCTTGAGCTGCGCCACCGACGGCTCCAGCGTAATCAGTTCCTTCGCGAGCGCATCGCGTTCGGCTTCAGCCGTGGCTTGCGCGCCGAGGGCTTCGCGCGCGAGCGCTTCGTCGCCGGATTGCAGCGCGCGCTTCGCGCCGTCTTCGTATTTCTTCGCCTTGTCCGCGGCAACATCGCGCTTGCTTTGCTGCGTGGCCACTTGCGCCTGAATCTCGATCAGCGAGTTCTCGGCTTTGGCGATGCTCTCGTCGAGTTCGCGCACGATCTGGCGCGAGTCGCGCGACGGATCCTGCACGGAGTCGGCTGCGTCGTTCAGGAGACCTTTAAGCGTGCGGGAAATGCTGTCAAAAAGCGACATGAAAACCTCCAAAGAATGTAAACGGCGCTGAATAATCCCGCGCGCTCAACTGCATTCAACTGCTACTTTACGCCGCTGCACGCGAAGCTGCGCGACGTTCGGACCGGAGTTCGGGGCGCGCGCGCCGATTGCAATAGCGGCAACGTAAATTGTTCGATTCGAATGTCGAGTCGCAAACAGCTCGAAGGTTAAATCGCGCGATGCGTCATTCAGCCGCTCGCGGATATTACACCACGCGCTCTCTTAAAACCCCCTTAAAGGGCGCGATGACAGATTAGCCAACTTTGCGCGCAGCACGTGTCGTGGGCGTGAAGGCGCGATGCGAGCGGGCGGTGTTTGCGTCCATCGTCGCCGTGCGCGAGCAGGGAGACGATGGCCAATAATGGTCGTGCATACAACCACACAAAAGACGCAAACGCCGAGGCTGCTTTCAATATGCAAACGCCGCTTCTGATCGCTGGATGAATGCCAGGCTCGCAGTGCCGAAAGCTCACGCATTTTGAATGACGCCGATGTAACGATGTGCAACGCGCCGACGCAATCAGCATGCTAGGCATCGCACAAACCCGTTACGCGAAACGGCCGCCTTTCGTGGTGGGATCGCCCAGTGGATCGTCGTCGTCGCGCGGGGTGTCGACGCGGGGGTGTTTGAGCACGCTGCGCAGTTGCGCTTCCATATCGGTTTGCGTTGAGAGTCCTCCCGCCGATGCCGCTTCAGCTGCCGCCACGCGCGCGACGGCTTCGGCGGTTGCCGCTGCTTCCTCGTCGATGCCGGCGGCGAGCGCGGCGGCGAGACCCGCCGGCAACAACGGCGCGGGCTCCGCCTGTCCGGATGCAAAGCCCGGCAGTCCGCCCGGCGCAGGCGCGTTGGAAGCCGCCGCGCCATCCGTAGGCGCGCCGCTTGTGCTGTCGCCGTGCGTTTGCAAAACCGGCGGCAATGCGGCGCGCGCGTGCCGTGTGCCGCGCGCGACCCGTTGCAGCGCGGCGTCGAGCGCGTCCGGCGCGCGGGGCGCGCGCAGGCGGTCGACGATGCTGGCCGCTTTCACCTGTTCGCTGGTCGCGCCGAAGCTCAGGACCGCGCGCCGCATCAGTTCGCTGACGCTGATGCCCATATTTTCGGCGGTGGCGGTGATCGCGCGCTTCTGCGCGGTCGTGACGAATACGACGATGCGTTCGCTGGGCTTATTCATGGTCGGCTCGCATACTTGTTGGCATGGGCGGTTCAAAGCGGCCATTTGGCGGACGCCGCGGCGCGAGCCCGTGTTAGCGCGCGCCGAGTCCATCATATGACGAGTTGCGCCGATGCGGAACGGGCGCGACATGAAAATCCCATGGCATCAACGAGTTGTAACGTTTGCGGGCAGCTTGTCCACAGGCCTTTCAACATTTTCTGTGAATAACTCCGGCAGCGCGTGAAAGCGCTCGTGGGTTCATCCGAAACTACAGACTCCTTTCGCGCGAAGGGAATTCTTACAAAAAAACTAACTTGGACCGTGCTTGATTTCTTTTAAAATGCGCTGTTACGTTGCGCCGGACTCGACCCGGGCGCGCCGTGCGGCCTGCCGGGGGCAAAGGGCCGTGCGGTGGTTTGCGCCTCAGGCTACGATTCTCGATCACGATTCATGTGCGCGCCATGCGCGCGTGCAGAAAGGCGTTCAGTCATGCGCCCACTATTCCAGTCATGCCAATCATCAAACGACCGCATTCATCCAATTCTCCGTCTGGTGAAGACCGGGATTCCTACCAACGCACTCCAGGACGCAACGCAGCTTCGCGCGACGCCGAGGCCGGCCGCCGTTCCCTCGGCGCGACCCTCGTCATCTGGTTCGCCAGCCTGCTCGCGACCCTCGCGGTGGTGGGCGCGCTGATCGTCGGCTATGCGCTGGTGGTGATGGGGCCGCAACTGCCGTCGCTCGACGCGCTGACCGACTATCGTCCGAAGGTGCCGTTGCGTGTCTATACGGCGGACCATGTGCTGATCGGCGAGTTCGGCGAGGAGCGGCGCTCCCTCGTGCGCTTCCAGGACATTCCCGATCAGATGAAGAAAGCGGTGCTCGCGATCGAAGACTATCGCTTCTACGAGCACGGCGGCGTCGACTTCATCGGCATTCTGCGGGCGGGTATCTCCGACCTCTCGCACGGCGGCGCCTCGCAGGGCGCGAGCACGATCACCATGCAGGTGGCGCGCAACTTCTTCCTCTCGAGCGAGAAGACCTATACGCGCAAGATTTACGAAATGCTGCTCGCGTACAAGATCGAGCGCGCGCTGACCAAAGATCAGATTCTCGAGCTGTACATGAACCAGATCTATCTGGGCGAACGCGCCTATGGTTTCGCCGCGGCCGCGCGCGTGTACTTCGGCAAGGATCTGAAAGACATCACGCTGGCGGAATCGGCGATGCTGGCCGGCTTGCCGAAGGCGCCGTCCGCGTACAACCCGGTGGTCAACCCGAAGCGCGCGAAGATCCGTCAGGAGTACATTCTGCGGCGCATGCTGGAGCTGAAATACATCAGCCAGGATCAGTACGATCAGGCCGTGAAGGAAGAGATTCACACCAAGAATCCGGGCAACGAATATAGCGTGCACGCCGAGTACATCGCCGAAATGGTCCGGCAGATGATGTACGCGCAGTACAAGGACGAAACCTATACACGCGGCCTGAATGTCACCACCACGATCGACTCCGCCGACCAGGACGCCGCTTATCGCGCGGTGCGCAAGGGCGTGATGGATTACGAGCGGCGCCACGGCTATCGCGGGCCAGAAGGTTTCGTGCAACTGCCCGCGCCGGGCGACGACCGCGACCAGACTATCGACGACGCGCTTACCGATCACCCCGACAACGGCGAGATCATCGCCGCCGTGGTGACAGACGCGGGTCCGAAGCAGGTCAAGGCGCAACTCGTGGACGGCACGCAGGTGACGATCAGCGGCGACGGTTTGCGTTTCGCTGCGGCCGCATTGAGCGCGCGCGCCACGGCCGCCACGAAGATCAAGGTCGGCTCGATCGTGCGCCTGATCGCGGACGACAAGGGCAACTGGCAGATCACGCAACTGCCGCAAGTGGAAGGCGCGCTGGTGTCGCTCACGCCGCAGGACGGCGCGATTCGCGCGCTGGTGGGCGGCTTCGACTTCAACAAGAACAAGTTCAACCACGTTACGCAGGCGTGGCGTCAGCCGGGCTCCAGCTTCAAGCCGTTCA
Source organism: Paraburkholderia sp. BL6665CI2N2 (assembly GCF_004366535.1). NCBI lineage: Bacteria > Pseudomonadati > Pseudomonadota > Betaproteobacteria > Burkholderiales > Burkholderiaceae > Paraburkholderia > Paraburkholderia sp. BL6665CI2N2. Next base: position 8,069,028 of record NZ_SORC01000001.1, on the reverse strand, counting down.
TCTATTCGGCCGCGCTCGACAAGGGTCTCGGACCGGCCACCATCATCAACGACGCGCCGTTGTACTTCCCGTCGAGCACACCGGGCGGCGACGCGTGGGAGCCGAAGGACGACGACCAGCCCGACGGTCCGATGCCGCTGCGTCTCGCGTTGCAGAAGTCGAAGAACCTCGTGTCGATCCGCATTCTGTCGTACATCGGCACCAAATACGCCCAAGACTTCGTCACGCAGCGCTTCGGTTTCGACGCCGACAAGACCCCGCCCTATCTGCCGATGGCGCTCGGTGCGGGCCTCGTCACACCGTTGCAGTCGGCGGGTGCGTATTCGGTATTCGCGAACGGCGGCTTCCGGATCAATCCGTATCTGATCAACGAGGTGACGGACGCGCGCGGTCAACCGCTCTCCAAGGCGCAGCCGCTGACGGCCGGTCGCGATGCGCCGCGCACGCTGGAACCGCGCAACGCATACATCATGAACAGCCTGCTGCACTCGGTGGCAACGGCCGGCACGGGCGCGGGCACCAACGCGCTGCATCGCACGGACCTGCAGGGCAAGACGGGGACGACCAACGACGCGAAAGACGGCTGGTTTGCCGGTTATCAGCAGTCGCTCGTCGCGGTGGCGTGGATGGGTTACGACCAGCCGAAGAGTCTCGGCAGCCGCGAATTCGGCGCACAACTGGCGTTGCCGATCTGGGTGGAATACATGCAGCGCGCGCTGCGCGGCGTGCCGCAAAGCGAACCGGCCCAGCCTGACGGCGTGACTTCGGTCGACGGCGAACTGTTCTATACGGATATGACGCCGGGCAACGGCTTCGTCGCCAGCATCGGTCTGGACTCGGCGAATCCGACCGCCGGCGTGAGCGATGCGGTCGGTGGCGTCGGCCCGGCCGGTATGACGCCGCCGACGGTGCCGCCGCCGAGTGTCTCGTCGAACGAGAAGAAGCAGATCATGGATCTGTTCGAGTCGAACAAGCCGTGATGATTTCCAGGGGGATTCCCTTGGGGCGCGGCGGGCGTGTGCGGACCGTTTGAATCTGGCGGCCGCGCACGCAGGCAAGTTTTTGAAAGAGCAGGGAAGCGCCGCCCGGCAACGCTTTCTTGCCGTTTGCCGGGTGGTCTGCCCGGTGGATTGTGTATCCGGCACGCGCGATGTGTTTTAATCACGCCGGCGGTGCTTTTATCAAGGGTCCTAAACGACGCCTGATCCCTGCACGGGATCGGCTTCCGGCACCGCGGCATTTCGCCACAAGCGAGACGTCCATTCTCGAATCCGCGCCGCGCGAGACCCGTTAAGACGCGCGCGTATGTCACTTCGTCCGCTGGCAATGTTGTGGTTGCCGCGGCCGGCGTGTTTGCCATCCAGCATCCACCGGGTCCCGCCTTGTGAAAAGTCGAATCCTGATCTGTCTGATGACAGGTCTGCTGCGCGTGTTTGCTTTTTTGCCGTATAGCGTCGTCGCGCGAATCGGCACCGGTATCGGCGCCTTGCTGTACCGGATTCCCAGCACGCGCCGGCGCGTCGTGCATACCAATCTGAAGCTGTGTTTCCCGGACATGAGCGACGAGGCGCGCGAACGTCTGGCGCGCGCGCACTTTTGTCACGTGATCCGCAGTTACGTCGAACGCGGGCCGCAATGGTTCGGCAATGCGCAGACGCTGGCTCGCCTCGTCGAAGTGGAGAGCGCGATTGATCTGTCCGACATGGCGGGTCAGCCGACGATTTTTGTCGGCTTCCATTTCGTCGGCATCGAGGCGGGCTGCATGATGTATTCGACGCGGCATCCGGTCGCTTCGCTCTACACGCCGATGTCGAACCTCCTGCTCGATGCGATGGCCAAGCGACAGCGCGGCCGCTTCGGCACCGAGATGATTCCGCGCAGCGACAGTGTGCGACGCGCGTTGCGCGCGCTGCGCGACGGCAAACCGGTGATGCTCGCCGCGGATATGGATTTCGGCTTGCGCGATTCGGTGTTCGTGCCGTTCTTCGGCGTGCCGGCCTGCACGCTCACATCCGTCTCGCGGATGGCGCGCGCGGCGAATGCGCGGGTGGTGCCGTTCGTGACGGAAGTGCTGCCGGATTATCGCGGCTACAAGCTGAGCATCTTCGACGCGCTAAGCGATTTTCCGTCCGACGACGTAGCCGTCGACGCGCGGCGCATCACCGAGTTTCTCGAGACGCAGGTGAGGCGGATTCCTGACCAGTACTATTGGGTGCACAAGCGGTTCAAGAATCGGCCGGCGGGTGAGGCGAGTGTTTATTGAGGCGCGGCGGCGTTAACTGCGTCTGGGGATGAATGTCGTGTGGGGTCAGGTACTTAGGTAGGATCTCCTGGTGTTATCAACAAGCCTGTCAACACAAACTGTGGATAAATTCTTCCCGCGACGCGCAAGAGCTACAAACATCTGTTCCGTTCGAATGTAACAACCTGGTTGCTGCACACGGCCTCCGGTTGTCCGCATCATCGGGACACGGCAGGTGTTTTGCGTGACCATTCAGGGCGACTCCGGTCGCCCTTTTTTTATCTTGTCGCTTGCTGCGCGTTCCCGGATTTGTCCGATGTCACGGCTGCGTACACGACCCTCTCATTGATTCTGCATGTCGGCACAATTCCCCTCCTGATCTGCAGAGACGCGCTCTCGTTGCCCGCGCCCGTCGCAGGCTTTTTTGTGCCTGCGCTGACGCCAGCCCGATGGCCAGTGTTGACGCGTGATGCATAACATGCTCAGGACGGGGTGGATAACCGTCAATGCAACTGGACGCTGCTGACATTTCCCAGCGTTATTGCGAAATAGTCCTGCTGATTATCGAACGACTATCCCCGATGATTGAAAAAACTCGGGGAAGAGGTCAAACGATGAAAGCTGTACGCTGCGACAGGTATCCACGTCTTACGTATCCACGCCTCACGCCTCCTGTCTTTCCCGTGCGGGCCGCATCAGGCGCGTCGTGATTGATGAAGCGCGCCCGCTTCGATCTGCCCATGCCCGGCGTGGCGCTTTCACCGGAAAGCGTTGGACGTCTGATGGCCGAACCCTGGCGCTACGGGTTTATTTCCCTGCTGGGCCGTATCGGCGCCGATCCCCGCATTGATCCGGTCGGCACCGCGCGGCGTCCGCAGGCGGAGCCGTTCCGTCTCGGCCAGGCACCGAGCCTCGCATTCGCGCCGCGCGAGATTGCCGACGTGCGTGAGGTCAACGGGCGTCTGAAGATACGGCTTCTCAGTCTGGGCATGTTTGGGCCGAACGGGCCGCTGCCGATTCACATGACCGAGATTGCACGCGAGCGTGAGCAGAACCGGCGGAATGCGACGCTCGTCAACTTCCTCGACATCTTTCACCACCGCTACCTGACTCTGCTGTACCGGGCGTGGGCCTCCGCCCAGGCCGCAGCGGGCCTCGACCGGAAGGATGACGAAACATTCTCCTTTTTTGTCGCGAGCCTCGCCGGCCACGATCCCGCCGAAATCGCCGGCCGGCCGTTTCCTGGCCATGCGCGCCACGTCCCGATGCATACCTTCATGCAGACCTCGATGCGCTCGGTACAGCGCGGCCCCGTCGCGCTCTGGCCGCCCCGCATGGGCACCCGCAGCGCGGCCTGAATGGCCTGAGTGGCCGTCAACCGCATCCATTCATTCTGGAGGAAGGACACTCATGCTGGATTTTTCGACCCGCCGCACCATCACCGTGAGCGGCGCGGCGCTGCCGGAATCGGCGTCAGGCGAGCCCGCACTCGTGCTCAGATCAATCCGTGGCGAGGAAGCCCTGTCGGAAATCTACACCTACACGCTGGACATGGTGACGCCGCAAGACCTCGACATGTTCCACGACGACGCGGCGAACCTCGACCTGCGCGCCATGATCGGCAGGCCGCTGACCGTGGCTATCCAGCTTGAAGGAATGAGCGGGGTTGCCGGCCCTTCGTGGACGTCGAACATCGGCTGCGGCATGCGTGAGATCAGCGGCATCGTGACGAGCGCGCGCTTTGTCGAACAGCAGGGCCGGCAGTGCCATTACCGGCTCACGCTGCAACCCGGCCTCTGGCTTGCCGGGCAGCGCTCGGATTACCGGATCTTCCAGCGCAAGAATGTTATCGACATCATTCGCGAAGTGCTGCGGATCTATCCGTTTTCCTGCGCCTGGCGCACCAGCCGGATATACCCGCGACTGGACTACCAGGTCCAGTATGGCGAAACGGATTTCAATTTCGTGCAGCGGCTGATGGCTGAGAACGGCATCTACTGGTTTTTCGAGCACTCGAAGGGCTTTCACCGGATGGTGTTCGTGGACCACGTGGGCGCGCACAAGCCGGTGCAGAGCGAGGCGTATCACACGCTCGCGTACTACCCGCCGGGGCACAGGATCGACGCGGAGTATATCGACGCGTTCGATATCGCCCAGACATTGCAGTCGGGCGTCTGGACCACCGGCGACTATGACTTCAAGCAGCCCGAAGCCAATCTCGGGGTGCGCAAGGTCCAGCCGCAGAAGACGGTCCACAATGATCTGGCGCGCTACGAGTGGCCCGGCGACTACACCGACCCGGCCGAAGGTGAGAAGTCCGCGCAGATCCGCATCGAGGAACTGTTCGCGCGCGGCGAGCGCGCCGAAGGCCGTGGCGCGCTGCGCAATGTCGTATGCGGGACGACCTTCCATCTGGAGAACCATCCGTATCGCAAGGCGAACCAGGAATACATGGTGATCCGCGCGAAGCTCGATGCCGAAGAGACGATGGAATCGACCGGTCCGGGCGTCTACCGGTTCGACACCGACTTCACCGTGCAACCGGCGACCAATGTATTCCGTCCGGCGCGCACGGTCCCCAAGCCGCGCACGACCGGACCGCAGAGCGCCGTGGTGACGGGCTTCGATAGAAACGTCGTGTCCACCGAGCCGTATGGCCGCGTGACGCTTAAATTCCGCTGGGACCGCTCGCCGAACCGGGACGAGAATTCGTCGTGCTGGGCGCGGGTCATGTCGCCGTGGGCGGGCAATGGTCACGGGGCCATCAGCCTGCCTCGCATCGGCACGGAAGTGATCGTGGATTTCATCGACGGCGACCCGGACCGGCCGTTCGTCATCGGGCAGGCCTACAACGCGGACAACATGCCGCCGTGGCCGTTGCAGGACAACCATGCCCTGTCAGGCCTGCTCAGTCGCAATCTGGAAGGGAGCGGGTCGAACCAGTTCGTTGCGGACGACACACCGGACCGGTTACAGGCGCAGGTGACGAGCGATCAGGCGAACTCGCGGCTGGTGGTGGGTTACAACACGCGCATCGTGCCCGGCGAGGGACGCAAACAGGCGCGCGGCATCGGCTGGGAACTCGCCACCGATTCATGGGGCGTGGTCCGCGCAAACCGGGGCATGCTGGTGACCACCGAGACGCGCAGCGGTGCGCAGTCGCCCGCGAAGGACATGGGCGAGACGGTGCAGCGCCTGACGCAGGCGCGCGCGCAACACGAGGACATGGCGCAGCTCGCGCAGCAGCACAACGCGCAGTCGTCGGACGCGAGCCAGCACGACGCCGCGAAAGCCATCAAGGCGCAGAACGACGCGATCCGGGGCGACACCGCCCACTGGCGTGAAAATCCGTTCCCCGAAATGACGCGACCCGATCTTGTCGTTGCGAGCGCGGCGGGCATCGGCATGACCGCCGCGCAGGGAACGCACATCGTGAGTGGACAGGATCATGCGGTGACAGCGGGTCGCGACGTGAGCGTGTCGTCGGGGCGCTCACTGTTCGCGTCGGTGCGCGGTGCGATCTCGATGTTCGCGTACCAGCTTGGGCTGAAACTGGTCGCCGCGAAAGGCCGCGTCGATATCCAGGCGCAGAGCGACCAGATGGCGCTCGCGGCCCTCAAGGACATCACGGTCACCAGCACGGATGGCAAGGTCGTCATCACCGCGTCGAAGGAAGTCTGGATCGGCGCGGGTGGGTCGTATATCCAGATCAACGGCAGCGGGATTATTAACGGCTCGCCGGGGGTGATTCTGGAGAAGGGGGCGAGCTGGGATGTGCCGGGCCCGGATTCGAAGCGCATGCCGTTGCCTGTGCTGCCGTTGTCGGTCTTGCCGCAGGTCGCAGTGCAAGCCTACACGCAGATCTTTGACGTAAGTACAGTCGTCGTCAATCGGGGCGTGGGTGCAACTCTCGATAACCAGCCGTATCGCATCTATCTTCCAGACAACACGATCCAGCAGCAAGGCATGCTCAGTGACGGCGCTACCGCCACGGCTAATACGCCGACAGCGGTCAAGCTCCGCTGCGAGGTAGGTGCCGGGGACTGGGCAGTCGATGAGGACTGCTACGACGAAGAGGAAATGGAAGCGAACGCCTGAAAAAATCGCAGGACCACAGCCATCTCAACGCAACGAATAAGGCAAACGAATTGAGCAATCATCACGCGCACGGCGGGCATGCAGCCTCACATCCAAAGACGCCGCGGAGCCCACTTGTCGAAGTGACTTTCGTCTTCCGCGATGTGCTGAAGCATCCTATCGCGGGCCTGGCTGTACAGGTGAAAACGGGCACGGGCGCACCACCGGCCCCGGAGTGGAAGACCGGGGCGGATACAGGCGATTCTGCGCCAGCCACAACTGCGGTTCCGGCATCGGGGGCATCGGCACCTGTCGCCGACCCGCTGCTGCCAGTAGCCCCTTCTGCTACGGTGCCGTCGAACTCCACCGAGGCCACAACGGATCAGGACGGCTACGCGGTGACAATACAGAATGCCGCACGCAATCAACCAATCGACGTTCTGGTGAAGAACCGGCGCGGTGAATATGTGTGGAAGGCGACTGTCAAGCCCTCTAAGGACATAAGCGCATTCACCATTGTCAGTCCCGAATACCACATAGAGGCGACCACGCAGTTGACACCGAAGGACGAACTGGAGCAAAACCTAAATTTGCCTGTAGTGAAGGATGGCGAGGTAATGACGATTGAACGTCTTGTTCACGACTTCGGTCCGTACATTGGATGGTCGCAGAAAGTGACCGAACAGGGAAAAATAAAAAAAGATACTCCAACACGCAAAAAAGAGGTAGCGGAGGATGAAACGACTCATAAGAAGAAGACAAAGATCACCATTGAACACCATTACAAGGTGGTTGATACAGGCAAACCCCAAACCATTGTATTTAATCTTCTCAGTTCACGGCTGAATTATCCGTCGCCAAGCACTTTTTCCGAGGACCAGTACACCTCGATGGCAACGCAGTTGGGAGTCGAGGTTGCTGCTATTAAAGCAATCGTAATGCAGGAGACGTCAGGGCGGCCGTTTATGGATAACGGGCTTCCGACGATTCTCTATGAGCGACATCATTTCTATGGATTTGCGGTCGAAAAACTTAAGGCTGCTGATAAACAATCGAAGGGAAAAAAGAAAAAGCTCGGCAATCCTTACCCGGGATACCCCGATCTGTGTTTCCCAGTGCTCGGTGGTTACGGCCTCGAAGGGCTGCATCAATATGAAAAGGTTGTGCGTGCGTCGACGTTAGACTTTGAAGCAGCGCTGAAATCTTGCTCTTGGGGAGGATTCCAAATACTTGGCGAATATTTTTTAAAATGTGGATGTTCGAGCGTATTTGAATTTGCCAATAAATTCATGTCGGGTACGAACGGCCAAGTTGAGATTTTTGTTGCCTTTATGAAAAACATCAAGCCCGACGCCATTGATGGTCTACGAGAGCGCAAGTGGGAAAAAGTAGCGGCTTCATATAACGGTAGTAACTGGAAAAAGTATAACCCTCACTATGCCGAACATCTCGGGAAATATTATGAAAAATTTAAATAAGGGACTTTTATTATTCTTTGCTTTATTTGTGGCTTCGCATGCCTGGGCGGCAAATGTTTTAATATTTGATAGCCCCAACCTCATCGGAGTTGATGATAAGGGGTTTTTATCAGGATTTTATTCTGCCAACAACGGAAAAACTTCATGCTTCTATCTGTTTGTGCAACGTCATACAGGGAGGAATTTACCGGATTCCGGAGAATATTCGGCTAGAGAGATACTGACGTTTACTCCGCAAGACAGGTCTTTTTTGTTTGGTGACAGAAATAAGGATTATGATATAGGGGGATATCTATATAGACGGGGCGACACTATGATAATTAGGACGTCCAAGACACAGGCTGGATGCGGAAATGCTATGGGTGCATTTGAATTTGGACCAGAGGAGTCCGGGGCATTTCCCTATACAGTAGAAAAGAGAATTCCTGCAATTGGCATTCGACTTATAAAAAATCGGTCGCTTTTTTACGACTATAAAGACGGAAAATTTGTCGCAAGAAAGGGGTATTTAACCAAATGGGATGGCGTCGTTGTACTTCGAACGCGCGATCGGTTTTCTTATGTGCGGTTTGCAGACCCCGGAGCGAACGTTGCCGATCCGGGGCGCGTGACGACCGGCTGGATACATTCGGCTGACCTTGTGAACCCGTTTCCCCCATCCACTAATAAGGACCAATCGCATGATTGATCTCATCCGACTCGGTGACACCACCGACCACGGCGGCGAAGTTATCACCGCCTCAGAAGTCATGCGCTATGGCGGCGTGCGCGTGGCCCGCAAAGGCGAACGAAGTGACCTGTCCGCTCCACCCCGAGGTGGTGCCCAACGTCATCGTTGAGGGCGACGACAGGATCACGGACCACGGTGTCCCCGTCGCGCGTCAGGGCCACCATGCCACATGCGGTTGCAGCCTTATATACATGGCCTCGTCCCGTTTGCCAAACGATCTTTTCTACAGCGAGCAGGTGCAGGATTGCATATATACATTCGGCCTTTCTGTGGCACGCATGTGCCTGGCCCCAATGGATTTCGCCCGGCGACTCCTACTTATATCCACGGCTTCGGGAGCCCTAAGACTGCGCAGGTTTTGTCACCGACGGTCCGACCTGTTTGCCATTGAATCAGATCACTTGTGCAACCAATGAAGAGGTAAAACAATTGCCGCCATCCGATCGTTGCTCCGTTCATACCGGCGGTGCGTACTCCAGGCCGCGTGCGAGCAATACCCAGATCGTCCTGGCGATCTTGTTGGCAAGTGCCACGACGGCGATGTTTGTTCCCCGTCTCGCCTGAACCTCGCGTATCCATCGGGAGAGCGTATCGGTATGTTTTATGGCTTGCTGGACGACCGATCTGGCGCCGTGTACCAGCAGCATTCGCAGATATCCGTTACCGCGCTTCGTGATACCGAACAGACGATCCTTGCCGCCTGATGAGTGCTGGCGTGGGGTCAAGCCCAGCCACGCCGCAAACTGTCTGCCGTTTGAGAATTCAGTGGCACTCCCCGCTGCGGCGATGACAGCAGTTGCGATCAGTGGCCCAACGCCTCGAATCTTCTCAAGTCGCTGACTGACAGGGGATGCCTTGTGCACTTGATGGATCAATTCATCATACCGGGCGATCTGCTTATCCAGCAGTACGAGTCGCTCGTACATATCCCGCATCATTGATCGACCCAACCCTGTGAGCTCGTTGCGTTCGTCGTCAATAATTGACGGAAGCTGCTGCCGTACTTTCAGTGCGGTTTGTGCAATGACCACACCGTATTCGGCTAACAGGCCTCGTATCTGGTTGATCTGCGCGATACGGTCTCGCATGAGCAGGCTGCGGATGCGGTGCATGGACTGGATATCCTGCTGCTGAACGCTGTTGACCGCAACGTAGCGCATGGTCGGACGGGACGCAGCTTCGACGATCGCCTCCGCATCGTTGCGATCGTTCTTCTGGGATTTGACGAACGGCTTGACGAATCGGGGCGCAATGATCTGCACATGATGTCCCATCGCCGAGAACCGGCGGGCCCAGTAATGCGCTCCACCACAGGCTTCCATCACGATACGGCAAGAGGGCAGATTGACAATGGATTCGAGGAGCTTGTTGCGGCTGACTCGCCGACTCAACACTGGATGACCGCGTTCGTCCACGCCGTACAGCTGGAAGATATTTTTTGCAAGATCGATGCTCAGCAACGCGACGCTCATGACGGCCTCCGGTCAACTGCAGATCAGGAGCTCTGATACTGCCACGCTCTCAGGCGGAGCACCTTCGTGCACTACCACCGAGGGTGGGACGAGGCCATTCCACTATATCCAGCATCGTGTAGCTGGTATATCCACGCCGTTTCCTGCGCCGTGGATACACGACGAAAGAATTACAGGACGTGATTGTGACGAACCCAGACACTATCAGGCTGTTACGCCTGTGGATTGCGAAGGAGCCCTATCACCAGACTCCGTGGGGAAAATCCATGTCGTCCCCCATGCGCCCACACCGCAGCATAGAAAACTCACCTGTCCGAATGTAAACAAGTCACTTGCCGTGTTAGCTCCCGTTAGGGATCGCCGTTAGCTCGAATGTTTTACAAAACACATGTCTAATATATCGGCCGTTTCCCATTGAGGGGAAAGGCAGTTTCCCCGCGCCGTAGCGTATGGGGAAACGTGGGGGAGCGATGTTTGGCGGCCTGTGGGGAATGCTCAATTTTCCCTCACATGGCCCGCAAAGCATTATGGCGTGGGGTTTAGCGCTGTGGGGAGAGACTTATCCACGGACTTGCGAACACAATCTGTGGATAAGCTGCAGCGCCGCCAGTCATCCCCGCGGCGCCCGACGTTGCTGCATCCACCGGCACCTCAGGTAACAAACCCATTCGGGTCAAGCACTTAAGCGGGTAGCCCCGGAGTTATCAACAACGCTGTCAACACAAACTGGGGATAACGTCGAGGCCTCCCAGGGTCTTCGTTTCGTGAAAGAGCGATTGTTCAACGCCGGCTGGTTCATTCCGTACCGCACACACAAATCCCCATGCGTTCAAGCTGTTAGCCTGCTTGTCAGATAGTTTTCAACAGGCTCTTCAACAAAAAGTGGGGATAAGTTTGCAGCGATCAGTACGGAATCCCAGGTTTAGCTAATCGACAACACCCGGGTTCGCTGCCGGAGCGGCCGAAGCCGACGCCGAAGCCGAAGCCGTGGTCGCTGCAGTTGCGGAAGACGCCGCCGACCCCACCGGCGGATTCCCCATCGCCTGGAACAACGCCGCTGTATCCGTCAAACGCGCGCTCGTATAGCGGATCTCATCGAGCTGCGCGTTGCGGAACTGCTGCTCGCTTGAACGTGCCGACGCGATCGGCAACGCGCCGAGCCGATAGCGCCCTGAGGTCTCGTCGAAGATGCCTTGCGCCGAGCGCGCGGCGACATTCGCCGCGTCCAGCGCCTGCGAGTCGTGCTCAAGCGCGGCGAGCGTGTCGGCGACGTTCTGGAACGCGGCCAGCACCGTCTGTTTGTACTGCGAGACGGTGGCGTCGTAGGTATCGACCGCGGCGCGCCGTTGCGCGACCAGGGCGCCGCCGTGGAACAGCGGCTGCGACAGCGACGCACCGATGCTCCAGATCGCCCCCGCGCCGGAAAGCGCGACCGGCCAGCTAAAGCCGCCTTGTCCCATCGACGCGCTCAGCGACAGGCTCGGGAACATCTGGGCGGTGGCCACGCCGACATCGGCCGCCGCGGCTTTCAAGGCCGCATCGGCGGCCTGGATGTCGGGACGCGAGCGCAGCAGTTCCGACGGCACTACCACGGGCACCTGCTCAGGCACATGCAACTGCGCGAGTTCGAGGTCGTCCGGTGCGGCGTCCGGTGTGCGGCCGAGCAGCACCGCCAACGCGTGGCGCGTTGTGAGCCACTGCTGCTTCAGGCCCGGCAAACTCGCGGACAGACTCGCGGCGCTTTGTTGCGCGCTCAACTGATCGGCGTGCGAGACGGCCCCCAATGCATAACGCCGCTGCGTGTCGCGCGCCTGATCGTTGGCGATCGTCACAAGCCTTTCCGTCGTCTCGATCTGCGCGCGCAGCGCGGCACTGGTGATTGCCGCGCTCACGATGTTGGCGGCCAGCGCCCGCCGCGCGGCGTCGAACTGATACGCCTGCACGTTGACGCGCGCGGCGAGCGCCGCGTCGGCGAGGCGCGCCGCACCGAACAGGTCGAACGTATAGTGCGCCTGCAACTGACCGACGAAGATGTTGTACAGAAACGTGTTCGGTCCGATCTCGGGGATCGCCAGCGCGCGATTACGCGTGGCCTGGCCGCCGGCATCGATGGTCGGCAGCATCGAACTGCCGATCTGCGCGCGCAGTTGCTCGCGCGCGGCGGCGAGGCTCTTGTCGGTCGCGGCGAGCGTCGGACTGTTGCGCAGGCCTTCATCGACCAACGCGTTCAGCGCGTCCGATCGATACAGCTTCCACCATTCGGGCACCGGCTTCGCGCCGACCACGAATTGCTGCGTGATGCCTTGCGCGGGCACGGTCTGCGCCGGCTGCGCCTCGGCGCCGTAGTGCGCCGGCTGCGGCATGGCGGGCGCCTCGCCGCTCGGCCCGAACGAACAGGCGGCGAGTGTGCATGCCACGCCGGTGAGCGCCGAGATACGTGCGGATCGGGAAAGTGCGAAAGTAATCATGCTCAATTCCCCGTATGCGTCGTGCCGGACGCGGACGGCGCCTGCGGCTCGCGTTCATCGGCACGCACGCGGAACGACACGGCGTAGAGCGCGGGCAGATAAAACAGCGTGAGGATCGTGGCGCTCGTAATCCCGCCCATCAGCGCGGTGGCCATCGGTCCGAAGAAGTTCGAGCGCAGCAGCGGAATCAGCGCAAGCACGGCGGCCGCCGCGGTCAGCGTGATCGGCCGGAAGCGCCGCACGGTCGCGCCGACAATCGCATCGAAACGTTTGTGCCCCGACGCAATGTCCTGCTCGATCTGGTCGACCAGAATCACCGAGTTGCGCATGATGATGCCGAACATCGCGATCACGCCGAGCATCGCGACAAAGCCGAACGGCTGGCCGAACAGCAGCAGCGTGAGCACCACGCCGATCAAGCCGAGCGGCGCGGTCAGCACGACCATCAGCACGCGCGCGAAACTTTGCAGCTGGATCATCAGGAGCGTCAGGACGGCGATGATCATGATCGGCATCTGCGCATTGATCGAGGTCTGACCTTTGCCGCTTTCCTCGACCGAGCCGCCGATTTCGATCCGGTAGCCGACCGGCAACGTCGAACGGATCTGGCTCAACGCTTTGTCCACCGCATGCGTGACGTCGATGCCTTGCGCGCCGGGCGCGACGTCGGACTGAACGGTGAGGGTCGGTTGACGGTCGCGTTCCCAGATCACGCCGTATTCGAGGTCGTTGCGCAAATGGCCGAGCGTGCCGAGCGGCACGGGGCCATTAGGCGTGGGCATCGCCAGCGTGACGAGTTGCGCGGGGTCGACACGCTCCGCCTTCGGCGCGCGCAGATCGACGCTGATCAGCTTGTCGCGTTCGCGGTACTGCGTGACGGTGTAGCCGGAGAGCGTCATCGCGAGGAAGCTCGAAATGTCGTCGGAGCTGACGCCGAGTTCGCGCGCTTTCTTCTGATCGACTTCGAAGCGCACCGAGCGCTCGGCGGGTTCGTCCCAGTCGAACTGGACGTTGCTGGTGCCGCGATCCGCGCGCATGGTCGCGGCGACGCGCTCGGCGATCGAGCGCACGGTGGCGATGTCGTCGCCGCTCACGCGGAACTGCACCGGATAGCCGACGGGCGGTCCATTTTCGAGGCGCGACAGGCGCGTGCGAATCGCCGGAAAGTTGTTGCGCAATTCCGGTTCGAGCCATTGCGCGAGTTTCTCGCGATCCTTCACCGACTTCGCCGTGATCACGAACTGCGCGAAATTGGGCTGTGGCAATTGCTGATCGAGCGGCAGATAGAAACGCGGCGCGCCGGTGCCGACGAAGTCGACCGTATGATCGATTTCCGGGCGGCCCACCAGCGCTTTTTCGAGCCGCTGGGCCTGGCGCAGCGTGGCTTCGAACGACGCGCCTTCGGGCAGGCGCACGTCCACCAGCAACTCGGGACGGTCCGAACTCGGGAAAAACTGTTGCGGCACCAGCGTGAAACCCGCCATGGCCAGCACGAACAGCGCGACGGTGATGGCCAGCACGACGAAGCGCCGCTCGATGCACCAGCCGATCCAGCCGCGCAGCCGCCGGTAGAAACGCGTGTCGTAGATATCGTGCTCGTGATCGTCGGGCAGATGCGCTTCGTGCGCCTCGCGTTTGCGCTCGGGCAGCAGGTGATAGCCGAGCAGCGGAATCAGCACCACCGCGGCGAGCCACGAGGCGATCAGCGCGATCGCCGATACTTCGAAAATCGAGCGCGTGTATTCGCCGGTGCTCGACTTGGCCAGCGCGATCGGCAGAAAACCGGAGACCGTGACGAGCGTGCCGGTCAGCATCGGAAATGCGGTGCTGGTGTACGCATACGCTGCCGCGCGCGTGCGGTTCCAGCCTTGCTCCAGTTTCACCGACATCATCTCGACGGCGATGATCGCGTCGTCGACGAGCAGTCCGAGCGCGAGCACCAGCGTGCCGAGCGACACCTTGTGAAGACCGATGTCGAACAGATACATGCACAACGCGGTGACGGCTAGCACCACCGGGATCGAGATCACGACCACCATGCCGGTGCGCACACCTAGCGAAACCAGACTCACCACCAGCACGATCGCCACCGCTTCGGCGACGGCTTCGAGAAAGTCGTCGACCGAATGCGCGACCGCGTCCGGCATGCTCGACACTTCGACCAGTTGCAAGCCGGCGGGCAGCGCTTTGCGCAACTGCGCCATCTGCTGATCGAGCGCCTTGCCGAGACGGATCACGTCGCCACCCGGCTGCATCGTCACGCCGATGCCGAGCACGGCCTTGCCGCCGGCGCGCATTTGCGTGGCGACGGGGTCGTCGTAGCCGCGCTTGATCGTGGCGATATCGCCGAGACGGAACGAGCGGTTGTTGATGCGGATCAGCGTGTCGGCGAGCGCGTTGATGTCTTTGAACTGACCGGTGGGGCGCACGAATACGCGGTCGTCGGCGGTGGTCAGCGTGCCGGCTTGCGAGACGCTGTTCTGCGAGTTGATCGCCTGGCCGAGTTGCTGCGGCGAGATGCCGAGACGCGTGAGTTGCGTGTTGGCGATCTCGATGTAGATGTGCTGGTCCGGATCGCCGAAATAATCCACTTTGCCGACGCCCGGCACGCGCAGCAGCACCGTGCGCAACTGGTCCGCGTAGTCGTGCAGTTGCGCGGCAGAGAAGCCGTCGCCTTCGAGCGTGTAGATGTTGGTGTAGACGTCGCCGAACTCGTCGTTGAAGAACGGGCCCTGAATGCCTTGGGGCAGCGTCGCCGCAATATCGCCGACTTTCTTGCGCACCTGATACCAGGTCTCGGGCACGTCCCTGACCGGCGCCGAGTCCTTCATCGAGAAGAACATCAGCGATTCGCCGGGGCGCGAGTAGCTGCGCACGAAATCGATGGCGGGCGTCTCCTGCAATTTGCGGCCGATGCGGTCCGTGACCTGTTCCTGCATCTGGCGCGCGGTGGCGCCGGGCCAGAAGGTGCGGATCACCATCACGCGGAAGGTGAAGGGCGGATCTTCGGACTGCGCGAGCCGCGTATAAGCGAGGATGCCGAAGGCGGTCGCAAGCGCGATCAGGAAGACCACCAGCGCCTGATGGCGCAGCGCCCAGGCGGACAGGTTGAAGCGTCCTTCTTCATGCGTGGTGCTCATGAAGCGAAGTCCTCGGGATGCAGCGGCGCGATCGCCCGGACTTTTTCGCCGGCGCTCACCGTATGCACGCCTTGCAGCACGACGCGTTCGCCGTCCTTGAGACCTTGACCGATCACGACGGTGCGTTCGTTGTAACGCGTAACCGTCACGCTGCGCAGTTCCAGCGCGTTATCCGCCGTGCGCACGATCCACACGGCGGGCTGCGTGCCGTCATGGAACAACGCCGTGGCGGGCACGGTGAACGAACCGTGCTGATTAGCCGAGGCGTTAGCTTGTGTGGCGAGTTCGATATCCGCGGTCATGCCGAGGCGCACGTCCGGACCGGGATTGTCGAGCGTGAGCTTGGCGCGATAGGTGCGGCTTTGCGGGTCCGCGGCGGGCGACAGTTCGCGCACGCGCGCGGTGAATTTGCGCCCCGGCAGCGCGGCGAGCGTGACGTTGGCGGTTTGCCCGACCGAGAGCGCGGCGAGCGCGCTTTCCGGCACGTCGCATACCACGTCGATGTCGCCGCTCCACGCGAGGTTGTAGACGGCCTGACCCGCCGAGACGTTCTGGCCCGTGTCGGCCTGTTCGGCGGTAATCACGCCGGCGTGATCGGCGGCGAGCGTGGTGTATTGCAGCTGGTCTTTCGACAACGCCGCCTGCTGCGCGGCCTGATCGCGCTGCGCGAGCGCGGATGCGTACGCATTGGTGGTCTGTTCGAGCTGCGCGGGCGCGATCAGGTTTTCTTTGGCCTGCGCCTGATCGCGATCGAGTTGCTGCTTCGCATACACGAGAGCGTGCTGCGCGGCGGCGAGTTGCGCCTGCGCGCTCGCGGCGTTCTTCTGCTGATCGGCCGGATCGAGGCGGGCGACGATCTGCCCGTTCTTCACCACGTCGCCGAGACGCACGCGCCGCTCGACGATCTTGCCGCCGACGCGAAACGACAGCGGCGTCGAATAGCGCGCCTGCACCTCGCCGGGCAAGGATGCCGCCTGCGTGCCGCTGCCGTCCGCATGCACGGCGACGGCCACCACCGGACGCGGCTCGGGCGCCGCGGCTTGCTGCTTCGAACACGCGGCCAGCGTGACGGCGCCGGCCAGAACCAGCACGGATGCGGCGCGCCGCAGGCGCGCTCGATGACGATGCCGATGGGACTGCGGACGCATCGCGGACGATGCGTGAAGACCGGGACGCTTCACAATTACCCCAACTGGAGACAGCGAACGAACAGGGCAAGCCGCAGCGGCCCGCCAACGAAGACGCGCCGGCCGTTCATGCAATTGGCATACGCGACTGATTCAGAATGACGAGATGCATTCTAATACACACATGTATTTGAATGTTGGAGTGAATTCGAATTCTTTTCGGTGCTAGACTTGCGCCCATGAAACGGCAACGACTGACACGCGAGCAGAGCAAGGACCAGACGCGCGAGCGTCTGCTCGACGCTGCGCAAGCAATTTTTATGAAGAAAGGGTTTGTCGCGGCGAGTGTCGAAGACATCGCGGCGGCGGCAGGCTATACGCGTGGCGCGTTCTATTCGAACTTCGGCAGCAAGAGCGAGTTATTTCTTGAACTATTGCGGCGCGATCATGAGGTCATGCAGGCAGGGCTGCAGGCCATCTTCGCGAACGCGGCATCGCGTGAGGAAATGGAAGAGCGCGTGCTGCGCTACTACAGCAACCTGCATCGCGAGAACAAGTGTTTCCTGCTGTGGGCGGAGGCGAAGCTGCTCGCGGTGCGCGACGGCCGCTTCCGGATTCGCTTTAACGCGTTCATGCACGACAAGCTCGAGCAACTGGGCGCGTATATTCGCGAGTTTTCGGCGCGGGTCGGCACGCCGATGCTGATGCCGCCGGAGACGCTGGCGATCGGCTTGATGAGCTTGTGCGACGGCTTGCAGTTCTTCTACACGGTCGACCCGCAGAACGTGCCGGCGGAGAGAGTTGAAGCGGTGCTGGCGGGATTTTTCGCGCGCGTGGTGTTCGGGCGCGATGCGTAAGCGCGTTGAAGCGCGCGATCAGTTGGTCGGCAACTGCGCGCAGGTGTCCACCACCGGCGTGGCGCATACATACGAATATTGACCGCTGTAGCGCAGCACTTCTTCGCCTACGTGCAGCACCGCCTTGATGTCCGGACAACGCTCATAAGCGATGAAAGCCGAGCAGGCCGCGGCGGACCAGCAGACCAGCGAGAACGCGATTTTTTCGAGAAGCTGAAAACGGTGTGTCATGGCGGCTTGATTGCAATTGATTTCCATTCGGACGCTATGGTACCAGAATACTAGGGTTTATACCTAGTCGAAATCCGCAATAAAGCTCGCAATCAAAGCGCGTTATGAGCCTGCAAGCGTGACGCAGGCGCCTCGCAAACCTGTCCGGATTGTCATGTTCGGGTCAGGGTTGGGACATGATCGGGTCGATACAATCGGAACGTTGGGCAAGCCCGCGCGCGCCTTGCCGCGCGGGTCGACACAGGCGCGAGGCGTGCGCCGGCCCGGCTTTACCGAGGCAGGAGTCGTCCCATGAACCAATTGCAGTCGATGCGCGTATTCGTCAAAGTGGCCGACCTCGGCAGTTTCGTCGGCGCGGCCGGCGCGCTGGATCTTTCCACGGCGGTCGTCACGCGCCACGTCGCCGATCTGGAAGCGCGTTTCGGCACGCGCCTGCTCAATCGCACCACGCGCCGGCTGTCGCTGACCGAGTCCGGCACGACCTATCTGGAGCGCGTGCGTCACATTCTCGACGACCTGGAAGGCGTGGAGCAGATGGTGGTGGCGCGCAATCACGAGCCGGTCGGCACCTTGCGCATCGTCGCGCCGGTGGTGTTCGGGCTGCACAGCCTCGCCCCCGTGGTGCAGTCTTATGCCGCGCGTTATCCGGATGTCGTTCCCGACGTCACGCTCGCGGATCGGCATGTCGATCTGGTGGAAGAGGGCTTCGACGTCGGCATTTTCGTGGCGCGGCACATGCGCAGCGCGAGCATCGTCACGCGACGGCTCACGACCGGCTATCTGACGGTGTGCGCGACGCCCGCTTATCTGGCGCGGCACGGCACGCCGACGCGGCCGGAGCATCTGCTCTCGCATCCCTGGCTGAGCCGGCCGTCCGAGCAGGGCGGCGAGGAGCGTGTGTTCACCGGACCGGATGGCGAAGTCCGCCTGCGCCCGCCGAATGCGATCGTCGCGAACAATACGGAGATGCTCAGGCAGTTCGCGCTGCTGGGCATGGGCGTGGCGATCCTGCCGAGCTATCTGATCGGCCGCGACCTCGCGTCCGGACGGCTGGTGCCGCTGCTACGCGAATACCGTTTGCCGCAGATCGAAGTCTCAATCGCTTATCCGAGCCGCCTGCATTTGCCGGCGAAGGTGCGCACCTTCATCGATCACCTCGTCGAGTATTTCCAGCAGCCGGGGCAGCAGACAAGTGATCCTCGTGCTGTGACGCCGGTGCTTTCGGTGAACGGGGCGACGGACGTTGCAGCGGATATCGACGACCTGTCGGTGCCGGAATTGACTGCCGACGCATCGCGTCCTTTGCACAAGACTACGCGCTCGCGAATCGCGGCTTCATCGCCGTTTTGATGCCGTTTTGACGGCGTTTTGGCACCGGGCGCGGCTGGCGTCGGCTTTTGAGGCGCGGCGGCAGTTGGTGTGGCGGGCTCGCCGGCATGCCTGTCGGCGCTGTGCGCTGCGTCTCGCTTCGCAGCGCCGCCCTGAAAGCGCGCTAACGCCTTAGATCCACACGTCGTTTGCCGCCGTCCGTTCGCTGACTTCCTCGCCGGTATTCTTCACGCCGCGCGGTTCGATCAGCAGCAGCTTCACTTCGTGTTCGGCGTACGGCTTATGCTCGATGCCCTTCGGCACCACGAACATTTCCCCCGCCGAAATCAGCACGAAACCGTCGCGCATGTCGATGCGCAATTGCCCCTCGAGCACGATGAACGTCTCGTCGGTGTCGGCGTGCTCGTGCCAGATGAAATCCCCCTCGATTTTTACCAGCTTGAACTGATAGTCGTTCATTTCGGCGACCACGCGTGCTTGCCACCGGTCGTTGAAAAGCCGCAATTTTTCCGCGAAATTGATGGCCTGATACGGCCGTTGAGTGACCTGTGCGTCGGACATGCAGTGCTCCTCCTGAGCGGTTATGTCAGGCAGGAGCGTACGGCGCGGCGGGTGGCCGGGTCTTGAACGTTTGTGCGCGCGGGCTGTGCGTCGAAAACGTCTTCGCTCAGCGCGCGCCGGGTCCCGACGATCCGAGCATCTTCAGCCATTGCGCCGGTGCGACGCCCCAGGTGTGCTTGAAGTGCCGCGTCATGTGGCTCTGATCGGCGAAGCCGCTCGCCGCTGAGGCGTCGGCGAGCGACACGCCCGCGAGCACCCGTTGCCGCACGAGATCGAGCCGCCGCATGGTCAGATAGCGGTGCGGACTGGTGCCGAACAGTGCGCGAAAATCCCGCGACAAACTCCAGCGGTCGCGGCCCGCCGCGGCCGCGAGTTCATCGAGCGTGACGGCGCGATCGAGCGAGGCCAGCAGGTAGTCGCGCGCAAGTGTTGCCGCGCGGCAATCGACCGGACGCGGTGTATCCGGCGCGCCTGCCACCGTGTCGAGCGCGACCGCAAGGTCGTAGAGCGCGCTGTCCTGTTCAAGCGGATCGATGGCGCTGTCCATCGCGCGCAGCAGGCTTTCGGTGGCGGCGAACAGCCGCGGATCGTTCGACAGCCCGCCTTCCAGGAACGGCAGCGGCTTGCCGCCGAGCGCCTGCTGGAACAGCGCCGGATCGACATAGATCATGCGGTAGTGGAAGCCGTCGCCGGTGCCGGCCTGGCCGTCGTGCGGTTCGTCGGGATGCAGCACCATCGTGCCGCCCGGCAAGCTGTTGCGGGTGCTGCCGCGATAGCGAAAGCTCTGCACGCCGGACAGCGTGCGGCCGATCGCATAGGTATCGTGGCGATGCATCGCGTAGCCGGCCTGGTGAAAGAACGCCTCGATCCGCTCGATGCCGCTCGCGCCGACCGTTTGCGGCGAGCGATAAATCCAGTCGAAACCGCGGCCGTTGCGCGTAGACGAAAGCGGCAAGGAACGCGCCGGCGATGAAGCCGGTTCCTCGCTCATCCGCCGAGCCCCGGGCCGTAATTGCCGCTGATGTAGCGCGTCACGGAGGCGACGTCGGCGTAATCCTGTTCCGGCAGGCCGTCGAGCATCGACAGCACTTCGTTGCTCGCGCCTGCTTCGCGCGCGGCGTCGACCAGCGCGTCCTTGTACGTGGGAAATTGGACTTCGCTCAGAAGATCGGTGATCTGCAGGTCAATCGATTCGCCGGGAATAGCCGATGCGGTCATGCAAACGCTCCTGTTGATACGGTTGGACGTGACGAGGACGTGAGTGTTGCCGCTGAATGAAACGCCAGGGGCCGGGTTGGCTGCCGGATACCGCTTGAGAAAGTGCCGAGCCGCGCTCGCCACCGTCGCCGCTTACGGGGCGACGTCTAGCGCATGCACCCGGCGCGCGCTTCCGTACATGCCGGTGTCAGGTCTGCAAATGCTCGTTCTGTCCGGTGAAGCTTCGATCGAGATGCCGTGACTTGGGCAGCGCGATATGTTGCCATTGTTGCGGACGATTATTGTCCGTGGCGGCAACATCCGGCGCCGCCGGGGCGACAGGTGCTGCGTTGGCGCGTTCGGCAAGACTATTGGCGTTCGTGCTGTCCGGCGCGGTGTGAACCGGCGCGGCGAAACACGAGGCTGACAGCGTCACCATGGTCAACAGCGTCGAGGTTTTCATCCCGACCTCCTAAGCTCATGCGGCGCTGACAGTTGAGCAAATGCTGTGCCGCAAGCGCTGTGCCGTCCCCGCGTCGAAAGGACGGCGCATGCTCTGCGCGGCGTGGCCGAGGTGTACGGTCGGCGGCTACCGCGCATCTTTCCATCTTACGCGCGCAAATTCTGCATCGCGCGCACGTTTGCGGCAAAACGGTATTGTGATTTCAGATGATGGCAGAAACCCGGCGACAACGCAGCAGCGCCATCGCGAACGGCCGTGCGGCGTGAATGTTGCGACGCGGCAGGCGCGATGGACGAGGCTCTAGCGCAGCACGTCGAAGCGCGTCCACGGCCACGAAGGCCGGTCGCGCATGTACCCATTCAGCCAGTTCCACTGCGGATGCCGCTTCATGAACGCCTGCGCGTCGAACGGCCGCCCGCAAGGGTGGCCCCAGCGCGCGCTGAACGCCATCTCGCGCGCCATTTCACTGTCGACCACCTTGCCGTCGTTGGCGCCCCATGGATTGAACGGCCCGTGATCGGTGCCGCCGAAGCGCGCGTCGTCCAGTTCCAGATGCCCGCAGATGGTGCGCGAGCATGGGTTGTCATTGCGGTCGAGATAGACGTCGTGATGATCGGCGATCATCTCCTTGGCCAGTTCCACGTCGATCTTGCCGCGATGCATTTCCTCGAGCTGCATGAAGCGCAGGCGCCGTGCGCCGTTCTTGCGCACGTCTGTATAGTCTTCGCCTTCGCCGAGGCATTCCTGGTTGCGGATCTTCAGGTCGGTCGCGGTGTTGTAGCCGCTGTAGAAACCGTCCCTGGTGCTCTCGAAACCGGAGAAGTGCAGGCCCAGTTCGTAGCGCGCGATCTCGCCGGTCTTGGCGTCGCCCAGCAGCCAGCTGTTCGCATAGCCGCCGTTATTGGCGATCGCGAACATTTCGCACCATTCGCCGATGCTGCTCGCGTACTGCGACGCGCGCCGCGAGCGATAGAACTCGGGCGCGCCCGCCGCGTTGTAGCCGGCGAAGTTGGAGATGGTGGTTTCCGTCACCATCAGCCCGGCGGCGGTGACCCAGAAATCCGTGAGACTGGAAATGCAGCCGGGCAGCCCTTGCATCAGGATGCGGTTGCCCTCGTCGGGCACGATGTCGAAGATCACGTTGAACGCGTCGCCGGCGGCGTAGCGGTCCCACGAGTTGTGTGCCATCACGATGCGGCCGTCGCGCGTTGCCCGGCCGGTGGCAATGAATGCGCTGCAATGGTGCCCGCGCCGTCCGCGCCACGGCTTTACGCCGAGGTTCGGCTGCTTCTGCGACGCGTGAGTCGGCCACCAGCTTTGCAGCAGATCCATGTAGCCGTTCCACGCCAGCACTTCGGCGAACGGCAGCTTGGCGCCGTCGGCGATGCCCTGGATTTCGTCGGCGAATTCGGTGTCGAGTTTGTTGGCGAACTGCGAGACCGCGGCGTTGACGAAGGTGTCGAAATCTTCGCCGGTGTCCCATTTGGCGAGATAGCGGGCGGTGTGGATCGCGTTGCGGATTTCGCTGGCGAGCAACTGGCCGTGCTGCTCGCCGCGATCGTACGGCTCGCCTTCGATATGCAGGAAAATCCAGCCCGCCTGGTCGCGGCGCACGGCATCGAGGGACGGTTCGCTCATCTTCGCTCCGGTCGAAGGACGGGCGTCTCGGCGCGCCCGTTCTGGCGTAACGCGCGCTGCCGGCGTTCGCCGCAGCGGTTTGTCCATTGTAGAGAATTTGCCGCGCTTTGCACGGGCCCCAAAGAGAGCGCGGGCGCGGCCTGGAGGCGGATCGCGCGCGGTGCCTAACGCGTCGGATTCATGCGGAAATACGCGTCGAGCAGCGAGCTCTTGTAGACCACGCCGGCGAGCGTGGGATGCGCGGCGCTTTCGATCACCGGCAGGCGCTCGCCCTGGAACGCGAGGAAATGCTGCAACGCTACGCCGAGCGGCATGTCCGGCGTGAGCACGTCGAAATGCGGCTGCAGATAGTTTGCTGCGGTCTTCGCGGACGTGTCGCTGCCGTCGAGCAGATCGGAGGTGATGTCCTTCAAAGCGACGACGCCGAGAAACGCGCCGGACTCGTTCGCCACGTAGAGATACTTCACCGGGTATTCGAGGAATACGCGCGTCATGTCCTGCACGGTCGCATTGGGCGGCACGACGGTTTCGGCGGGGCGGATCAGCTCGCGCATCTGCGTGGCGCGCAGTCGCGAGCGCTCCTGTTCCTCGTGATTGCGGCGCAGCGTGATTTCGTACATGGAGGTCTTGCCGATCGCGCGCGACACGAAATAGGCGACCACGCAGGAAAGCATCAGCGGCAGCACCACCTGATAGCTGAGCGTCATCTCGAAGATCATCAGGATCGCCATCAGCGGTGCCTGGGTCGCGCCCGCCAGGAACGCGCCCATGCCGACCATGGCGTACGCGAACGGCGCCGACGTGCCGTGCGGCCACAGCGCGTGCATGCCCTGACCGAACAGCGAGCCGACCACCGCGCCGACGAACAGCGTCGGCGTGAACACCCCGCCGACCGCGCCGGAGCCCGCCGTGGCCGCCGTGGCGACGAGCTTGAAGACGAGCACGAGGACGAGCGCGGTCCACGTCCACGGCGAATGCAGGATCGAGTTGACGACGCTGTAGCCATTGCCCCATACCTCAGGCGTCCAGACCGACAGAATGCCGACCACCAGGCCGCCGAGCGCGAGCCTCAACGGCAGCGGCACCGGCAGCTTGCGAAAGCTTTGCTTCGACGCGTCGAGCAGCCGCAGAAACTGCGGCGCGGCCGCGCCGCACAGCGCGCCGAGCGCGACGAACAGCAGCACCTCGAGGCCCGCCACCGGCGGAAACACCGGCATTTCGTACGGCGGCTTGTAGCCGGCGAATTCACGCATGGTGATGTTGGCGACCACCGCCGACACCACCACGGGCCCGAAGCTCTCCATGGCGATCGAGCCGAGCACGATCTCGGTGACGAAAAACGCGCCCGCGATCGGCGCGCTGTACGCCGAGGTGATCCCGGCCGCCGCGCCGCAGGCCACCAGCAGACGCAGCCGGGGCGGATCGAAATGCACCCAGCGTCCGATCAGCGAACCGGCGAGCGCCGCCAGTTGCACCATCGGACCTTCGCGGCCGATCGACCCGCCGCTCGAAATCGTGAACAGCGACGACACGCTGCGCCACAAGCTCAGTTTGACCGGCACCACGCCGTCGCCGATCGCGACGGCTTCCATGTAATCGATGTGATTGCACTTGTCCTCGTAACGCCGCGCGATCAGCAGAAAGAAGCCGGCGATCAGGCCGCCTGCCGCGGGCAGCCAGATCCGCACGGTCCACGGCAAGCCGCGCGCCATTTCGACGAAACTGCCGGACTTGCCGACGATCGCGAATTGCAGCAACGCGATGCCCTCGCGAAAGCCGATGGTCGCGAAGGCGCCCGCGACGCCGACCACGACTGACCAGATCAGCATGGTGTGAGCGTCGGAAAGGCGGAACAGATCTTGGGCGCGGGTGCGCAGCTTCAGCAGGAATGAAAGCACGTCGACGGTACAGGGCGTGAAAGTGGGTTGGACAGCGCGCACGGTAACAGCATCACGCCCGCTTTGGACGGCGGGCGCGCAACGTTGAGCGAATGAGTGAAGAAGGCGCGGCTCAAGTCGCCGCCTTGTCGAGTTCCGGGTAGTGCCGGAAGATGCAGGCCTCGTTGTGCTCGATGCGCCGCCCGGACTGCAGATACGCGGCGATGTTCGGCCGCTCGATCACCGCGTCGTGCAACGCGGCGAGCCGCGGGTAGTGTTCGCCGAATCGCTTGAGCGCGCGGGGAAACGCGTACAGCAGGCCGTCGATCAACTGGAACATCGACAGGTCGACGTAAGTGAGCGCGTCGCCCACCATGAACTGATCGCCGGCCGGATTCTGTTTGAGCACGCGCTCGAAGTACGACATGAACTTCGGAATACGGTTGTCGATAAAGTCATGCGCGCGCACCTTGGCGGCGTCTTTCTGGTCTTCGTAGTACAGCGCGCTGGCGAGCGGGTGATGCGTGTCGTGCGCCTCGGTGACCATGTCCGCTATCGTCAGTTGCAGGCCGTTGGCCACATAGCGCAGGCTCTCCACCGAGGGTGCGAGGTTCAGCCGCGGGCCAAGATAGAACAGGATGTTGGCGGTCTGCGCGATCACCAGGTCGCCGTCTTTCAGAAACGGTGGCGCGAACGGCGGATACGGCTCGTCCTTGCTCTTCATCACCGACATCATCGCCTTGGTGCCGAGACCGTCGGACGGTTCGCCGCGCGCCACTTCCACGTAGTCGGCGCCGGCTTCTTCCAGGGCGAGCCGCACGAATTCTCCGCGGCCTTGCAGGCCGTCCCAATAGTAAAGTTCCAGGCTCATCGATCGATCCTCATTCCGGTTGCATTGACACAGACGCGAAGACGGGGCGCGAAGCGCAGCGCGGAAGCGGCCCACCTTGGCATGCTGCATGAGCTGATGACGTCGGCAGCCAGTATGCCGCGCGAGCGGGCAGATTGGGTCTCCAGAATGCGCAAAACCCCGCACGCGGCGGGGTGGGTTTGAAGGCGAGGGCGGCTTAGCCGAACAGGTGCTGGACAGTCCATGTAATTCCGAGTCCGCCGGCAATCAGCCACACATACAGGATCAAGCCGGTGGTCAGTGCGCGGGGGCCGGCCTGCCGGATCTGCGCAATGCGCGTTTCGATGCCGAGCGCGGTCATGGCCATGGTCAGCGCGAAGGTGTCCAGCGTGTTGAGCGTGCTGGTCGCGACTTCCGGCAGCACATGCAATGAGTTGATCACGACGAAGGCGAGAAAGCCGAGCGCGAACCAGGGGATCGCCAGCTTGCGCGGCGCGTTGCCGTGGGCGCCGTCCTGCGCGCCGGCGGCAGCCGAATCGCGACGCGCCGAGCGGTTCACCCACATGCCGACCACCAGCAGCACCGGCACCAGCAACATCACGCGGGTCATCTTCACGATGGTGGCAATGTGCGCCGCTTCCGGGCTCACGTTGCTGGCCGCGCCGACCACCTGCGCCACTTCATGGATCGTGCCGCCGAAGAAGAGGCCCGCGCCGACCGTGTCCAGATGCAGCCAGCCTGCCTTGAACAGAACCGGGTAAAGGAACATCGAGAGCGTGCCGAACAGCACCACGCTGCCTACCGCCATCGCGCTTTTATGCGGCTTCGATTGCAGCGTCGATTCGAAGGCGAGCACGGCGGCGGCGCCGCAGATCGCGCTGCCCGCGGCGGTCAGCAAGGCCGTGTCGCGGTCGAGCTTCATGATTTTCATGCCGGCCCACGTGCCGATCACGAGCGTGCTGACCACGATCAGAACGGATTCCGCGAGACCGGGCACGCCGACCTGAGCAATTTCCTGGAGGCTCACGCGCAATCCGAAGAAGGCCACCGCGATCCGCAACAACTTGCGCGCCGAGAAATTGACGCCGGCCGCCCAACTGGCGGGCATGCCATCGCGCAAGGCGTTGCCGTAAATGGCGCCAGCCACGATGCCGACGATCAGCGGGCTCAAGCCCAAGCCGGCAACAGCGGGAATCGCGGCGATGCGCGTCACGGCCGCGGCGAAAAGCGCGACGAACAGAACGCCGTTGAGCTGCCCGCGGGTGGAAAACCCGGCGGGCGTCGTGCTGGAGGCGGTGAGATGAGCGGTGGACATGAAGCAGCCCTTTTCTGTGACTGACGAAGATTCGATGGGGCTAATCCTAAATTAGATATATCGATATGAAAAATCATGATTTAGAATGTAAGGTATCGCTCCAGCTGATACTTCGCCCTCCATGACCCCCGATCAACTTATAACTTTCGCTGCCGTCGCCGAGCATCGCAACATTAGCCGGGCGGCTGTGGCGCTGCACTTGTCGCAGCCCGCCGTGTCCGGCCAGTTGCGGCAGTTGCAGGACGAATTCGGCGAGCCCCTATATCAGCGCGATGGCCGCGGCGTGCGTCTCACGCCCGCGGGCGAGCAGCTCGCCAGCTACGCCACGCGGCTGCGCGACACCTGGCGGCAGGCGCATGCGTACCGTGATGCCTTGCGCGGCCTCGAGCAGGGCACCTTGCGGATCGGTGCGAGCACCACGCCCGCCAGCTACCTGCTGCCGTATCTGATCGCCGACTTCCATCGCCGCTATCCGGACGTCACGCTGCATACGGCGGACGGCAATACCACGGAGATCGTCGCTGCGCTCGATTCGGTGGACATCGCGATGATCGAGGGGCCGGTCGGCGTGGATCTGCCGCCGGACACGGCGGTGCACTCGTGGCGTGAAGACGAGATCGTCGCGATCATGCCGCGCGCGCATCCGTTGGCGCAGTCGGCGCAGTCGGGCAGAGGCGGCCCGGCCGGGCTGGCGGCTTTCGGCGACTATCCGCTGGTGTTGCGCGAGGCGGGCTCGGGCGTGCGGCAGATCGTCGAGCGCGCGTTCGCGCGGGCCGGTGTGCCGATGCGCGTCGCGCTGGAGATCGCCGGCGTCGAAGGCGTGAAGGAGGCGGTGCGCGCGGGCATGGGCATCGGTTTCGTGTCGGCCATGTCGATGCGGCACGAAGACCGCGCGCTGTGTCTGCTGTCGCTCAGTCCGGAGCCGCTCACGCGGCGCCTGTCGATTCTGGTGCCGCATGCGAGCGCGCCGTCGCGGGTGGTGGAGCAGTTTCTCGCGCTGTGTCTCGCGGAACAGCGTTGAGTCTTTGGCGCGGCTGCCGACACGTCGATCGCACACCATGCCAACCGACGCCTGGGGATTTCCACTATGGTGCATAACCGCGCCCTCGGCGCACTATTCGGGCATCGGAAGCGCCTCGGCGCTTTTTTTCGAAGCGTGTTTGGAACCGGTTCCAAATGCCGATCGCGAGACAGATTTGAGTAAATTCGACATGGCTGACGCAGTGGACGTGGTGATCGTCGCAAGCGCATTCGGGATGGACGCGGTCCGCGCGGACGGTCATCTGAAGTGGGCGCAAGCGAGCAAACAGGCCGGCGCGGCGGGTTTCGAAGTGCGCCGCGAACTGTTCGCTGACGAAACAGACGCCGCGCCGCACAAGCTGCGCGCGCTCGGCGAGCAGATCGCCGAGCTGGGACTGTGGTCCGTGTACTCCACGCCGGCTGCGCTGTACACGGCGCAGGGCAAGCTCGACGCCGAAGCACTGCGCCTTTCGACGGAAGAAGCGCGCGCGCTCGGTGCGCGCTTCGTGAAGTTGCAACTCGGCGGGTTCGCCACCGACGCCAACGCTGCGGTGATCGCCGATCACATGCGCTGCGCGGAGTTGCGCCTCGTCGTCGAAAACGGGCAGTTGGCCGAGGGCGGTTCGCTCGCGCAATTCACCGGCCTGTTCGACGCGCTGGCGCGCGAAGGCCACGCCGACGTGCTCGGCATGACCTTCGACATCGGCAACTGGGCCTGGCGCGAGGTGATGCCGCTCGACGCCGCCGCGCCGCTGGCGGCGCATGTGGACTACATCCATTGCAAGACGACGGTGGGTGAGGGCGCACGACGCTTCCCCGCGGCCCCGGCCGCGGACGACGCCCAGTTCGCCGCCGTGCTCGACAAGCTGCCGCGTCATGTGCCGCGCGGCATCGAATTTCCGTTCGATACGAGCCGTACCGAAGCAGACGCGGCGCATTACGTCGCATGGCTGGCCGCCGCGTGAGCGGCATGTGGAACCTGAGAGAAGCAGCGACACCGAGAAAAGCACGCGGCAACACGCACGCGGCAAATGGGTCGTGGCAAAGGAAAGCAGCAAGCGGTGTGCGCGAAGCGGTACGCCCAAACGGCACCCAGCAAATCTGACGCTGCAAACCGTGAGCGATAAACACCCACGCGAAACACGCGAAACACGCGGCAAAAAGGATCACGCAGGAGCGAAGCATGAACAAGCCAACCGCAGCACTCGATGTCATCACCTACGGCGAAGCGATGGCCATGTTCGTGGCCGCCGAAACCGGCCCGCTCGCGGGAGTCGGACAGTTCACGAAACGTGTCGCCGGCGCCGATCTGAACGTGGCGATCGGTTTGTCGCGCCTCGGCTTCAAGGTGGGGTGGATGAGCCGCGTCGGCAACGATTCGTTCGGCCAGTACGTGCGCGACACGCTGACGAAAGAGGGCATCGACCAGGGCTGCGTCACGACCGACGAGCGCTATCCGACCGGCTTCCAGCTGAAGTCGAAAAACGACGATGGCAGCGACCCGGCGGTCGAGTATTTCCGCAAAGGTTCGGCGGCGAGTCATCTGTCGCTGGCCGACTATGCGGCGCACTACGTCCTGCAAGCGCGCCACCTGCATCTGACCGGCGTGGCGCCCGCGATTTCGGCAAGCTCGCGCGAACTCGCGTTCCATCTGGCGCGCGAGATGCGTGCCGCCGGCAAGACGATTTCGTTCGACCCGAACCTGCGCCCGCCGCTGTGGCCGTCGCGCGCCGCGATGGTCGAAGGCCTGAACGCGCTTGCCGCGCTGGCCGATTGGGTGCTGCCCGGCATCGGCGAGGGCGAGATTCTGACCGGCTATACGCAGCCGGAGGACATCGCGAAGTTCTATCTGGATCACGGCGCGCGCGGCGTGATCATCAAGTTGGGCGCGCAGGGCGCGTACTTCCGCACCGCCGGCGAGGCCGCCGTGATCGCCGGTCAACCGGTTGCGAAAGTCGTGGACACGGTCGGCGCGGGTGATGGATTTGCCGTCGGCGTGGTCAGTGCTTTGCTTGAGGGCAAGTCGCTGCCGCAAGCGGTGGCGCGCGGCAACCGCATCGGCGCGCTGGCGATTCAGGTGATCGGCGATTCGGAAGGGCTGCCGAGCCGGGCCGAACTCGACGCGCTGGAAGCGGCGCAAGCGCCGTCCGTCGCGGCCGCGGCCTGACGACCGACAAGACCCAAAGGACCGCGCAGCTCGCAAGACCGCAAGCCGCGTTGAACCCGACCGCCTCGATAACAGCAAGAGCGCTCGAACAGAGCGCCGCATGACCGTCCATCATTGTTTCGGGAAGCCGTCCAAGGAGACACCCCATGACTTCATCGCTTGCGATTCGCCGTTGGTGGACGATCATGCCGATCGTATTCATCACCTACAGTCTCGCTTATCTGGATCGCGCGAACTACGGTTTCGCGTCGGCCGCCGGCATCAACCAGGATCTTGGCATCAGCAAGGGACTGTCGTCGCTGATCGGCGCGCTGTTCTTCCTTGGTTATTTCTTCTTCCAGATTCCCGGCGCGATCTACGCGGAACGCCGCAGCGTCAAAAAGCTCGTGTTCTGGAGCCTGATTCTGTGGGGCGGGTGCGCGTCGCTCACCGGCATGGTCAGCAACATTCCGTCGCTGATGGTGATCCGCTTCGTGCTCGGCGTGGTCGAAGCCGCGGTGATGCCGGCCATGCTGATTTTCATCAGCAACTGGTTCACCAAAAGCGAGCGCTCGCGTGCCAACACTTTCCTGATTCTCGGTAATCCGGTGACGGTGCTGTGGATGTCGGTGGTATCCGGCTATCTGGTGCATTCGTTCGGCTGGCGTCACATGTTCATCGCCGAAGGCGCGCCCGCAATTCTTTGGGCCGTGTGCTGGTGGTTCATCGTGAAGGACAAGCCGCAACAGGTGTCATGGCTCACGCAGCAGCAGAAGGACGACCTCGCCGAAACACTGCGCGCCGAGCAGGCCGCGATCAAGCCGGTGCGCAACTATAGCGACGCGTTCAAAACGCCCGCGGTGATCAAGCTGTGCGCGCAATATTTCTGCTGGAGCATCGGCGTGTATGGTTTCGTGCTGTGGCTGCCGTCCATCCTGAAGAACGGTTCGACGCTCGGCATGGTCGAAACCGGCTGGCTCTCGGCGCTGCCTTATCTTGCCGCGACCATCGCGATGCTTGCAGCTTCATGGGCATCGGATAAACTCAACCGCCGCAAGGTATTCGTGTGGCCGTTCCTGCTGATTGGCGCGGTCGCGTTCGCGGCTTCGTATGCGCTCGGCTCCACGCATTTCTGGCTCTCGTATGCCTTGCTGGTGATCGCCGGCGCCGCGATGTACGCGCCGTATGGCCCGTTCTTCGCGATCGTGCCGGAACTGCTGCCGAAGAACGTCGCGGGCGGCGCGATGGCGCTGATCAACAGCATGGGCGCGCTCGGTTCGTTCGTCGGCTCGTATGTGGTCGGCTATCTGAACGGCGCGACCGGTTCGCCCGCCACGTCGTATGCATTCATGAGCGTGGCGCTTGTTGCCGCCGTGATTCTGACGCTGATCGTCAAACCGCAGCAGCAGGAAACCAGCAACGCGGCCGCCGTTCGTCATACCGTCGCAAGGAAAATAAGCTGATGAAGAAGATCGTCGCCTGGAAGTCGTTGCCCGAAGATGTGCTCGCGTATCTGCAGCAGCATGCGCAAGTCGTGCAGGTCGACGCCGCGCAGCACGACACCTTCGTGGCCGCGCTGAAAGACGCGGACGGCGGTATCGGTTCGAGCGTGAAGATCACGCCGGCGATGCTCGAAGGCGCGACGCGGCTCAAGGCGCTCTCCACCATCTCGGTGGGCTTCGACCAGTTCGACGCGGCCGATCTCACGCGCCGCGGCATCGTGCTCGCGCACACGCCCGACGTGCTGACCGAGTCCACCGCGGACACGGTGTTTTCGCTGATTCTCGCCTCGGCGCGACGCGTGGTCGAACTCGCCGAATGGGTGAAGGCAGGGCGCTGGCAGCACAGCATCGGCCCGGCTTTGTTCGGCGTCGACGTGCAGGGCAAGACGCTCGGCATTGTCGGGCTCGGGCGGATCGGCGGCGCGGTGGCGCGGCGCGCGGCACTAGGTTTCAACATGAAGGTGCTGTACACCAACCGCAGTGCGAACCCGCAGGCGGAAGCGGCGTATGGCGCGCGGCGAGTCGAGTTGGCGGAACTGCTCGCCGTGTCCGACTTCGTTTGCCTGCAAGTGCCTTTGACGCCGGAAACGAAGCATCTGATCGGCGCGGCCGAGTTGAAGTCGATGAAGAAAAGCGCGATCCTGATCAACGCCTCGCGCGGCGCGACCGTCGACGAAAAGGCGCTGATCGAGGCGCTGCAAAACGGCACGATTCACGGCGCGGGTCTCGACGTGTTCGAGACCGAACCGCTGCCGGCCGAGTCGCCGCTGCTGAAGCTGGCGAACGTGGTCGCGCTGCCGCATATCGGTTCGGCGACCCACGAAACCCGTCACGCCATGGCGCGTAATGCGGCGGAAAACCTGGTCGCCGCGCTCGACGGCACGCTGACCAACAATATCGTCAACCGCGACGTTCTTTCGAAATGAGCCGATTCCGCTCGATGAGCAGCCGATGAGCACGACGCCGCAGTCCACGCCGCGCCGCGCGACGATCACCGACGTCGCGCGCGAAGCCGGCACCGGCAAGACCAGCATCTCGCGCTATCTGAACGGCGAGATGAGCGTGCTGTCGCCGGAACTGCGCGCGCGCATCGAGGCCGCGATCGCGCGCCTCGACTATCAGCCGAACCAGATGGCGCGTGGCCTCAAGCGTGGCCGCAACCGCCTGATCGGCATGCTGCTCGCCGACCTCACGAACCCCTACACGGTCGAAGTGCTGCAAGGCGTGGAAGCGGCATGCCACGCGCTCGGGTTGATGCCGCTGATCTGTCACGCGGCGAACGAAGTCGAGATGGAGCGGCGCTATCTGCAACTGCTCACCACGTACCGGGTGGAAGGCGTGATCGTCAACGCGCTCGGCGTGCGCGAGGAAACGCTGCGGCCGGTGGGCGGCGGCGGAATTCCGGCGGTGCTGGTCGATCGTTCGGTGGATGGGCTCGTCACGGATATGGTCGGTCTCGACAACCGGGCGGCGGCTGAACTCGGCACGCGGCATCTGCTGGACAACGGCTTCGACGATATCTGGTTCGTGGTTCAGCCTTTCGAGCAGGTCAGTTCGCGGCAACTGCGCGAAGCGGCGTTTCGTGAAGCGATCAGCGCTCAAGGCGAGCAACGCGGCAAGCGCGCCGCGCGCGGTCACACGTTGGTGCTGAACCTCGCGGAAGCGGACGAGGTGGCGCGCGGCCTCGCCGAACTGGACCGCGCGATCGACGCAGCCGCCCACGCGCTCGGCGCCGCCGGCGCCACGAGCAACCCGGCGCGCATTGCCCTGTTCGCGGCGAACGCGCCCGTCGCGCTATGTCTCGCCTTGCATTTGAAAGCGCGCTACGGCGCCGACTGGCAAGCCCGCGTCGCGCTGCTCTCCATCGACGACCCCGACTGGGCCGAACTGACCGGCGTCACCACGATCCGCCAGCCGACCTACGAGATAGGCTACCGCGCGGTCGAGTTCCTGCACGAACGCATCGAAGGCGTTCAGACCGCCGCGCGCGACTGTCTTCTGCCGGGCGAACTGATCGTCCGCGCCTCCACTTTGCGCTGAATTCCCGCCGATCTGCGATCATTCGGGCTGCGGCGCGCAGCGGGTGCGCGCCGGACATCGCAAGGAAACTCATGGTTGTTGCACCGCTTACCCTCTCGAGCCTCGCCCTCGCGACGCTGCTCGTCGCCGCTTTACCCTTCCTGATCTACCGCCGTCTGCGCCGGCCGCTCGCGCTCAAGCCGCGTGACGCCATCACCGGCATCGCCGTGTTCGCGCTGTTCGCCATGGTGATCGAGCGCGCGCTGAACGACTACGTGCTGCATCGGAACGAAGCGACCGCGAACTTCCTGTCGAATCCGCTCGCCTTCGTGGTGTACGGCGCGCTGGCCGCGGGTATTTGCGAAGAAGTGGGGCGGTTCATCGGCATGCGGCTGCTGCTCAAACGGGCGGCGGCGAAGGCCGGCGCTACGTCGCTCGCGGCGGGCACGAACGACGGCACCGCGCTGACCTACGGCCTGGGCCACGGCGGCGCGGAAGCCTGGCTCGTCGGCGTGCTGGTGCAGATTCAATGGATCCTGTTCGCGGTCTTCGAAAACCGCGGCGAACTGGATGGCTATCTGAGCAATCTGCCGACCGATTCGTTGATGCGCATCCACCTGATTCTCGCCAGCCTGACGCCGCAGACGGCCGGCATTTTCGCGCTCGAACGGGTGGCCGCGCTGGTGTTCCAGATCGGCTTGTCGGTGCTGATGTGGCGCGGCTTGCGGGCCGGCTGGCGCGGCATCCTGCCGCTCGCGATCGTATTGCACGCGTTGGTGGACGTGCCCGCCGCGTTGTTCCAGGCGCAGCTCGTGCCGCTGGCGGCGGTGGACGCCTTGTATGCAGTGGGAGCGGTGATCGTGGCGGGGTTGCTGTTCCGAGCGTACAGGCGTCCTGTCGTGGCCGCTTGATGCGCGCTTCATACTACACGTTCGACAACCGCGTGACCACCACGCGATAGCCACGCGATAGCCACGCAATGGGCGCGTGACGGTCGCTCGATGGCGCGCATCAAACGCGCTCCGTCCTGAGCCGTCAACCGTTCTCTACAATCGGCTTCTTTTCGAGGCCACCCTTTCGGCACACTTCAATGGAAGAAGCTTACCAATACGACTGCGCCAATCCCGAGTTCGAGGAACTGGCGCGCGTGATCAGCGATCTGTTTCCCGAGCAGACGCAGTTCATGCAGCGCGCCGCGGAAGACGGCACGCCGACGCTGGCCATTCACTGGGTAGCAATGCGTTTCGGTTCCACCGCGCGCCGTATCGTGATGACCGTGGTGATCGCACCGGCCGCGTTGGCGCGTTATCGCGCAATGCCGGCGCGGCTGCGCGGCCGCAGTTTCGCGGTGCTGCGCGCGTATGTCGAAGCGAGTATCGGCTCGCTCGAAGAACAGTATGCGAATGGCGAAGCGGTGCCGCGTGATGTCACCGTGGATCTGGGTGACGAGTTCGCGTGATGCACATGCGGAGCCGGCTCAATCGACGAGCCGGTAGACCTTCGCGAAGCGGGCGGCCTGCACCACGCCGTAGTCGCCTGGCGCGTATTGCATGACCCAGTCGCCGGCGACGCCGCGCAGCACGTCGCCGCCGTTTGCCGAGCGCGCGAGCGTGAACGCTTCATGCATCTGTTTGGCCAGCACGACGGCGGGGCGGTTGCGGTACGCGCCGGCTTCGCCGTGCGAGACGGCCGCGTCGGCGGGAACGTATTTGGCGTCGAAGCGTGCGCGCGAGACGACCCAGCGGTCGCCCGTCGAACCGGTGATCAGCGCGTCGCCGCGGACATAGCGGTTGGGGCCTTCGAGGCTCATCAGTTCGCCTTCGGCGGCGGCGAATTCAACGCTGACCGTTTCGTCTTTGACGACGCGGCAGGCGTCGGCGTCTTGACTCAGGTCGAGATTTTTCAGTTCGGTCATGAAGCGGGCAAGTATGGAGAGTTTGGCAGCGGTGCCGGACTTGAAGTCTTCGGGCCGCGTACGACTCGCATCATGCCAGATGCATCTGGCGACCGGTTTCTTTTGCGAAGGATGGCGGCGCGGATCGTCCATTTGTCGCGCGCAATCGCCAAGGCGGGAAGAGCCGGAGCGGCGTGTGGACCGCAGAAAAGTTCGACGTGCGGCAAGCGTAAGGGCGAAACCCCTGCCGCGCACGGCAAAAAATCCGCCGCGCGCCGCGTGCACAAGCGACACTGCGCGCAAGCGGTTTTTTTACACTTACGGCTTCACCGTGGCGTCGCTTGCCGGCGCGGCAGCGGCCTTGCCGCCTTTACCCTTGCCACGATGACCATGGCCTTCCACGCCGCCCGGCTGATGGAAGGTCACGTCAGCCAGCTTCTTCTGTTCCGGCGAGAAGCTGTTGTACAGCGGGTCGAACGCATCGACGAGCTTCTTCATGCCGTCCGCGTGCGCTTGCGCGATCGTCGCGTATTGCTTCATGTCGTCGAGCGCCGACAGGTTGGTGGCGGCCCGGCGTTGCTGGAACAATTGACCCATCGTCTGGCCGTTGCCGCGCATCACGTCGGCGAACGCGTTCCACTGCGATTCCTGCGCCGAGGTGATCTTCAGTTGCGAGTGCAGGTAGGCGATGCGGTCTTCGACGTTGCGCTCATGGCCGGCCTTGCCGGCGGGTGCGGAAGCGGCGCTCACCGGTGCCGACGCCGATGCCGGTGCGGAGGTTTGTGCGAACGCGCCGCTCATGGCGACTGCGGTGGCCAGCATTACCAGTGCTTTTTTCATCGAAACTCCTGATGTCTATTCGAATTGGGACAAGGCTCGCGAGCGAGCGGCCCGTGGTGCGTCAGTCATGCACGAGTCAAGACGACGCACGGCGGCCGGCTGCCCACTTTGCCGTCGCCGCTATTAGTATCACGATATCCCTACAATGCGGCTCTTATGCGACAAACGCTTACAACCGAAACGAACAGGAAATAGCGGGTGGACAAATTCGTCAGCATGGAGATCTTCGTCGCCGTGGTCGAGGCGGGCAGCCTGACGGCGGCCGCCGAGCGCTTCGACATTTCGTCGGCGATGGTGGGCAAGCATATCCGTTCGCTCGAAACGCGGCTCGCCACGCGGCTATTGACACGCACCACACGGCGGCAAAGTCTGACGGAGATCGGCCGGCAATATTACGAGCAATGCCGGCGCATTCTGGCTGAGGTGAAAGAAGCCGAGTCGCTCGCCGAGGCAATGGCCGCCGCGCCGCGCGGCGTGCTCAAGGTAACGGTGCCGCTCACTTACGGCGTGGAAGTCTTCGCACCGGCGATGACCGAGTACCTCACCGCATGGCCGGACATCACGCTCGAACTCGATCTGTCGAACCGCTTGATCGATCTGGTGGAAGAGGGCTTCGACGCGTCGGTGCGCATCGGGCGGCTGCCGGATTCGAGTCTTGTGGCGCGGCCGTTGAAGCCGTACCGGATGCGCGCGTGCGCGTCGCCCGCGTACCTTGCGCGCGCCGGCACACCGCGCACGCCGGAAGATTTGATGCATCACGAGTGCCTGGGGTTTCTGCATTGGGGCCGCGAAGGTTTGTGGCGTCTCGGCGGCGACAACGCGGAGGAATGCCAGCTGCGTGCCGGCCGGTTTCGCGCGAACAACGGCCAGGCGCTCAAGGTCGCCGCGCTGCACGGCTTCGGCCTGGTGTTGCAGCCGGAGGCGCTGCTGGCGAGAGAAATTGCCAGTGGCGAACTGGTGTCGGTGCTGGAAGATTATTTGCCCGATGGCGCACCCGTGCATCTGCTGTATCCGCGCGATCGCCGCGCCACGCCCAAGCTCACCAGCTTTATCGATTTCGTGGTCGAACGGTTCGGCGTATGAGCCAGGCGGCGCACGTTTCGCGACATCTCGTGTGATTCACACGATGTGTTCATGGCGATAGCCCCGGTGACTTCTCCATTTGCCGATGAAGACGCGCGATAATCCGCCTCACCTGAGCCACTTCCTTTTCTCTCCATGAGACCTCCGCGCCTCGACCAACTCGATGATCTCGATCGCAACCTCGTTGCGCTGCTGCAAGCGAACGCGCGCGAGAGCGTCGCCAACCTCGCGCGCCAACTGGGCGTGGCGCGCACCACGGTGATCGCGCGCATCGCGCGGCTGGAGCGTAGCAACGTGATCGCCGGGTACAGCGTGCGGCTCGGCCAGGACGTGCTCGATTCGAGCATCGTGGCTTATGTCGGCATCATCATTGCGCCGAAGCATGGGCCTGCCGTGCAGAAACGCCTCGGCAAGATGCCCGAGGTGCAGTTGCTGTGCGCCGTGAGCGGCGAGTTCGATTACGTTGCGTGGCTGCGTGCCGATTCGCCCGATCGCCTGAACGATCTGCTCGATCAGATCGGCGAACTGGAAGGCGTGGAGCGAACCACGACTTCGATCATTCTGGCGCGCAAGATCGATCGCGGCATGGTGTGAGCGCCGCCTGACGTTTACGCCGTTTTAACATCTTTCCGACATATCGACTGATTGGTTCGTCATAACGTCGAACTTCATGGTCATACCGCAGCATTTTGCGCGTATGAACTGTTTTTGCTTCTCCCTAAACTGTTGCTGAAGGGTACAGCCCGCCGGGCGCCGCGCCACAAGCGCAGCGCACTTCCCAAAGCTGGAGACAGCACACAATAATCAGGAGAAGCGCATGAAAGTAGCCATCGTTGGCGCAGGTTTGATCGGTCACACCATCGCCCACATGTTGCGCGAAACCGGCGACTACGACGTCGTCGCATTCGACCGCGACCAGCACGCGCTCGACAAACTCGCCGCCCAGGGCATTCCGACCCACCGCGTGGATTCCGCCGATGCAGCCGCGCTGCGCGCTGCCGTGCAAGGCTTCGACGCGCTCATCAACGCGCTGCCGTATTACCTCGCGGTGAACGTGGCCTCGGCGGCCAAGGGCGCGGGCGTGCATTACTTCGATCTCACGGAAGACGTGCGCGCCACCCATGCGATCCGCGCGATCGCCGACGACGCCGATCACGCTTTCATGCCGCAGTGCGGTCTCGCGCCGGGCTTCATCGGCATCGCGGCGCACGAACTGGCGAACCGCTTCACGGAAATCCGCGACGTCAAGATGCGGGTGGGCGCGCTGCCGGAATTCCCCACCAACGCGCTGAAGTACAACCTGACGTGGAGCGTCGACGGTCTGATCAACGAGTACTGCCAGCCGTGCGAAGCGATTCGCGATAGCCGTACGCAGTGGGTGCAGCCGCTCGAAGGCCTCGAACATTTCTCGCTCGACGGCACCGAATACGAAGCCTTCAACACCTCCGGCGGTCTCGGCACGCTGTGCGAGACGCTGTCGGGCCGGGTCGAATCGCTCGACTACAAGTCGGTACGCTATCCGGGCCACCGTAATCTGATGCAATTCCTGCTCGAAGACCTGCGCCTTGCCAGCGACCGCGACACGCTTAAGGCCATCATGCGCCGTTCGGTGCCTTCCACCGCGCAAGACGTGGTGCTGGTGTTCATCACGGTGAGCGGCATGCGTGACGGTCAGCTGGTGCAGGAAGTCTTCACCCGCAAGATCTTCGCGAAGACCGTGTGCGGCGTGCCGATGAGCGCGATCCAGATCACCACGGCCGGCGCGATGTGCGCGGTGCTCGATCTGTTCCGCGAACAGAAGCTGCCGCAAAAGGGCTTCGTGCGCCAGGAGCAGGTGTCGCTGCGCGACTTCCTCGCGAACCGCTTCGGCCAGTTGTACGAGGGGCAGGCGCTGGAGACCATGGCTACGGTCTGAAGGATCGGCGCCGAGGGCCGTGCGACAACGCGGCAACACGTATGAAATGTCTGCCGCGAGCAGCTAGGAAGGCTTCGTAGAGAGCCGAGGAAGCGCCCCGTCATTCGGGGCGTTTCTGTTGATGCCGACGTTACGCTACACGGGCATCGGCGGCATGAGCGTCGCCGCGCGCGGCTCGCCGACGATGCGCGCGAGCAGGGCTTCATAATCCGCCGACGTTGGCGCGGTATTGTCGAACATCAACAGGTCGTCGCGGATATCGACTCCGGGTTCAAAGCGGCGTTGCCGATATTCGTCCCAGTGCGCAAGCTTGTAGGCATCGTCCGGATTGGCGCGCTCCACGATGCGCCGATGCGCCGTCTCTTCCGACGTATGGACCCACACGACCCGGAGCGCCACGTCCGCATCCACCCCCAGCCACGCGCGATCGAACAGGCGCCGCTCACGTACTTCGCGCGAGAGCGGCCCGACCACGATCGCGCTAATGCCGAGTTCGAGATTGTCGCGGGCGGTATCGAGCAGGCCGCGATACTCGGGATCGCGCAGATGCTCAAGGAACAGCGGGCTGTCGCGGTCGTTCGAATCGCCGGTCAGCATGGCCATGGCGGCCGCGCTGTAGCCGCCGTAGAGCGTGTCTTTATCGAGCAGGCAGAAGGGCGTGGCGCACGCTTTCATCAGCGGGCCGACGAGTTTTTTCGCGAGCGTCGTCTTGCCGGTGCCGGCGTGACCGCAGAAGAAAACCAGATGAGTCACGAAGGGCGGTCCTCGGGCGTGGCAGGTACGGCGCCGGCGCGTTGCGGGTCACGCGTGAACTTGTCGCCGGCCTCCAGCCACATCACGTTGATGATGCCGAAGCCCAACGCCACGCCGATGCCGAGAATCCAGGTGAAATACCACATTGCAGTCTCCTTGATCTTATGTCGGACGAGGCCGGACCTGAAGCGTTGCGCGGTGTCGCCAGAGCGATGGCGAGCTGACGGCGGGCGAAGGTATGCGCTGGAACCGAGGGTAAATCCGCAACGCGGACCTCGCATGCGGTAGCACACGGAACCGCCCTTTGCAGCGATCATGAAGAAGAACGCGGCGCCGTGCAAGAGGTCGCGGGGTCGGCCGTTCGGCCAGGCTGGCGGAACGGCCGACCGTTGCTATGATGCATGGCAAAGGTTGGGCGGCAGCAGCGGTCAGCAATCAGGACGGCCAGGCATTGTCCTGCATACCGATCAGAAAGAATACGCACACGAGCGGGACCATAACCAACTAGACGGGAGACCAGCATGCCGACGCGTCCGGACCACCACCGCCAAGCCGCACTGGTCGCATTGGCGAGGCTGGGCGCGCTTGCCGCATCAAGTCTCGGCGTGCTCGCCGGCTGCGCCTCGACACCCGCCGAGCCGGTTCCGTTCAAGCCGGTCCCGGCCGCACGCATCGTCGGTCGCGAGGCTTAACAATTCGATACATGGCCATTACGCGTAGCCCTTAACATGGCGGCTAAAGCAAATTCGTTCATGCAGAGCGCCGCCAGGCTTACGTATCGTAAGCGTGCGGCCGGCCTGTTCCGTTTTCAAGGTAACTCAACATGCTGATCAATTGCGCCGCGTATCAGGACGGCCGGAAGCTGGCAGACATCGACATCGATAGCATCAGCGACTACGTGGCCAGGCCCGAGTGTTTCGTCTGGGTGGCGCTGAAAGACCCGGGCCCGGGCGAACTGGCCGTGATGAAACACGAGTTCGGCCTGCACGAGCTCGCGATCGAAGATGCGCAGAACGGCCACCAGCGTCCCAAGATCGAGGAGTACGGCGAGTCGCTGTTCGCCGTGATGCACACGGTGGAAATGGATGAAGAGGGCGAACTGCTGATCGGCGAAGTCGACGTGTTCGTCGGCGCCAATTACGTGCTCTCCGTGCGGCGCGGCACCCGCGCCGGCTTCCAGAACGTGCGTGCCCGCTGCGAGCGCGAGCCGCAACTACTCAAGGAAGGCTCGGCGTTCGTGCTGTATGCGCTCGCCGACGATATCGTCGATCGCTATTTCCCGATTGTCGAGACCATGAACACCGAGATCGAAGCGCTCGAAGACCGCATTTTCGACCGCAACAATTCGGCGGCTTCGCGCGCGATCATCGAGGATCTGTACTCGCTCAAGCGCCGCCTCGTGATCCTGCAGCACCATATCGCGCCGTTGCAGGAAGCCCTCAGCAAACTGACGGGCGGCCGCATTCCGAGCATCTGCGAAGGCATGCAGGCTTACTTCCGCGATGTCTACGACCATCTCGACCGGATCGTCAGAATCATCGACGGCCGGCGCGAAATGGTCGTCACCGCCGTGCAGGTCAATCTCGGCATGATCTCGCTGGCGGAGAGCGAGGTGACCAAACGGCTCGGCTCGTTCGCGGCGCTGTTCGCGGTGCCGACCATGATCGCCGGCATCTACGGGATGAACTTCCAGAGCATTCCCGAGTTGCATTACCAGTACGGCTATCCGATCTGTCTTCTGGTCATGCTGAGCGTCGACCTCGTGCTGTATTGGCGCTTCCGCAAGGCCGGCTGGCTCTGATGTGAGGCGGTGCGGCGTTCGTCCGCGCCGCTCCGCGCTTGCACCGCACGCAATAAAAGTCCAGCATAGGCGGCCCGCCGGCTTGCGATCTTGCAACCGGCGGTCAATCCGACACGCACGGACCAAGCGAGGAACTCTTGCCACACGTCGTCTGCCGGCGCGCTGAAGCGGCGCGCCGCTTCGATTCGACCTTATGCAGTGCATCGCCGTGCGTCCCGCGTGCCGATGCACTGCAACACCGCGCATCGTTGACAATCAGAATAGACTGCGCTGAGAATGGGCTTCGCAAACGTTTGCGCACTAATTAAAAATAAGGCTCCGCCGCGAGCCTGCCAGACCCTGGAGATATGCATGAGCCAACGCATTCGCCGCCGCATCCTGACGGCCGCCGTCCTCGCCACCGCCACCGCCGCGCTGCCGTTTTCCTCCGCGTACGCGCAAAGCGCGCCCGCTCATAAACCGAAGGTCGCGCTCGTGATGAAGTCGCTCGCCAACGAGTTCTTCCTCACAATGGAGACCGGCGCGAAGGACTATCAGAAGCACAATCCGTCGCAGTTCGACCTGATCACCAACGGCATCAAGGACGAGACCGATACGGCGAACCAGATCCGCATCGTCGAGCAGATGATCGTCTCGAAGGTCGACGCGATCGTGCTGGCGCCGGCCGATTCGAAGGCGCTGGTGCCGGTCGTCAAGAAAGCGATCGACGCGGGCATCATCGTGGTGAACATCGACAACCGGCTCGACCCGGACGTGCTCAAGTCGAAAAACCTGAACGTGCCGTTCGTCGGCCCGGATAACCGCAAGGGGGCGCAGAAGGTCGGCGACTATCTGGCGAAGAAGCTGAAGTCGGGCGACGAGGTCGGCATTATCGAAGGCGTGTCGACCACCACCAACGCACAGCAGCGCACCGCGGGTTTCAAGGACGCGATGCAGACGGTCGGCGCCAAGGTCGTCTCGGTGCAGTCGGGTGAATGGGAAATCGACAAGGGCAACGCGGTCGCGTCGGCCATGCTCAACGAATACCCGAACCTGAAGGCGCTGCTCGCCGGCAACGACAACATGGCGATCGGCGCGGTCTCGGCGGTGCGCGCGGCGGGCAAGCAAGGCAAGGTGCTGGTGGTCGGCTACGACAACATCAATGCGATCAAACCGATGCTCAAGGATGGCCGCGTGCTCGCCACCGCGGATCAGTACGCGGCCAAGCAGGCCGTGTTCGGTATCGACACCGCGTTGAAGGCGCTCAGCGAGCACAAGAAGCAGGCGGATCTGTCCGGCGTGGTGGAAACGCCGTGCGATCTGGTCACGAAGTAAGCATTGCCCGGTCAGTCCCGGGGTAAGTCGGGTACGCGGGTTCGCGCCGGCGCCGTTTCATGCTTCATGCTCGACCTGCGCCCGCCAAACCCGCGTCTATTCAATAAACGCTCAAGAAACCTGCCGCGCCGCCGTTAATTCCAGAGGTAAGCGTCATGACGGTGCCGCGCGACGGGAGGGGGCGTGGCTGTTAGCGCCGGCGCATTCCGCGCATTGGGCCGGCATGACATGGGGCGCAAGGGCTGCTACTTCACCCGGTCGAATCGGATGAGGCCGCGCCTGCCGCCCGGGAACCAGGATTGCGATGGATTCAACCGATCACGACGCCGTGCCTGCCGTCCTGTCTGTCAGCGGCATCGGCAAGACCTACGCCGAACCGGTGCTCGCCGACGTTTCGCTCTCGCTGCGCGCCGGCGAGGTATTGGCGCTGACGGGCGAGAACGGCGCGGGCAAGAGTACGCTGTCCAAGATCATCGGCGGGCTGGTCGATCCGACCGCCGGCACGATGCAGCTCGGCGGCGTGCCGTATGCACCGGCGAGCCGTACCCAGGCCGAGGCACTCGGCGTACGCATGGTCATGCAGGAACTGAATCTGCTGCCGACCTTGTCGGTGGCCGAAAACCTGTTCCTTAACCGCTTGCCGCGCGCCGGCGCGTTCAGCTTCGGCTGGATCGACCGGCGCAAGCTGCGCGAGGACGCGCGTCACGCCATGGCGCAGGTCGGGCTCGACGCGATCGATCCGGACACGCTGGTCGGCGAGCTCGGCATCGGCCATCAGCAGATGGTGGAGATCGCACGCAATCTGATCGACGATTGCCGCGTGCTGATCCTCGACGAGCCGACCGCTATGCTGACCGCGCGCGAAGTCGATCTGCTGTTCGAACAGATCGACCGGCTCAAGGCGCGCGGCGTGGCGCTGATCTACATCTCGCACCGGCTGGAGGAACTCGCGCGGGTGGCCGAGCAGATCGCCATTTTGCGCGACGGGCGGCTGGTGCATGTCGACGCGATGGCCAACCTGACCAGCGACGAAATCGTCACATGGATGGTCGGCCGCGAACTCGGCGAGCGGATCGAACTGGGCGTGCGCAACATCGGCGCGCCGCTGTTGAAAGTGGACCGGCTG
This sequence comes from Paraburkholderia sp. BL6665CI2N2, assembly GCF_004366535.1. Lineage (NCBI taxonomy): Bacteria > Pseudomonadati > Pseudomonadota > Betaproteobacteria > Burkholderiales > Burkholderiaceae > Paraburkholderia > Paraburkholderia sp. BL6665CI2N2. Next base: position 8,024,563 of record NZ_SORC01000001.1, on the reverse strand, counting down.
ACGCGCGGCAAGGTAGTCCGCGAGGTGTCGTTCGAAGTGCGCGCGGGCGAGATTTTCGGCATCAGCGGCCTGATCGGCGCGGGCCGCACGGAGTTGATGCGGCTGATCTACGGCGCGGATCCGAAGGATAGCGGCACCGTCTCGCTGGCCGCCACGCCGGGCGCGCCGCCCACGCCGGTGCAGATTGCTTCACCTTCGGACGCGGTGCGCGCGGGCATCGCGCTGATCACCGAGGACCGCAAAGGCGAAGGCCTGCTGCTGCCGCAGCCGATCGCGGCCAACGTGTCGCTCGGCAATATCGGCAGCGTGGCGCGGCACGGCATCGTCGATGCGAAGCGGGAGAACGCGCTGGCGCAGACGCAGATCGCGGCGATGCGGATCCGTACGTCGGGGCCGGGGCAGATTGTCGGCGAGCTGTCGGGCGGCAACCAGCAGAAGGTCGTGATCGGCCGCTGGCTGGCGCGCGACTGCCGCGTGCTGTTATTCGACGAACCGACGCGCGGCATCGACGTCGGCGCGAAGTTCGATATTTATGGCCTGATGGGTGCGCTGGCCCGTGAAGGGCGCGCGCTCGTCGTGGTGTCGAGCGACCTGCGCGAGCTCATGCTGATCTGCGACCGGATCGGCGTGATGTCCGCGGGTAGCATGACGGGTGTGTTCGAGCGCGATAACTGGTCGCAGGACGCGTTGCTGGCCGCGGCTTTCGCCGGCTACCGCAGCCGCGAAGCGTTGCTGCACGCCGCCCCCGACACCAGCGAAGCAGGGAGTGTGTGATGAACGATCAACCGTTGCGGGAAGCATCGGGCGACAAGCCGGGCACGGCGAGCGGCACGGGCACCGTGACGCCGCCGCCCGATCCGTCGGCGCCGCTCGCGAGCGGCAAGCCGGCCGGCACGCGGCTGGGCTTTTCGAATTACCTAGGGCTCGCCGGCGCGTTGCTCGGGATGATCGTGCTGTTCTCGCTGCTGAGTTCCCACTTTCTGACCTACGACACGTTTAGCACGATCGCCAACCAGATTCCGGATCTGGTGGTGATGTCGGTCGGCATGACCTTCGTGCTGATCATCGCCGGCATCGATCTGTCGGTGGGATCGGTGCTGGCGCTCGGTGCGTCGGTGGTGAGCGTGGCCGCGCTGAAGTGGGGCTGGGGGGCATTGCCGTCGGCGCTGCTCGGCGTCGCGGCGGCGGCGCTGACCGGCACCATCACCGGCGCGGTGACGGTGGGCTGGCGGATTCCGTCGTTCATCGTCTCGCTCGGTGTGCTGGAAGCGGCGCGCGGCATGGCGTATCAGATGACGAATTCGCGCACCGCCTATATCGGCGACGCGTTCGACTTCCTGTCGAACCCGATCGCGCTCGGCATCTCGCCGGCGTTCCTGATCGCGGTGGCGGTGATGGTCATCGCGCAGCTGGTGCTTACGCGCACGGTATTCGGCCGCTATCTGGTCGGCATCGGCACCAACGAGGAAGCGGTGCGGCTCGCGGGCGTCAATCCGCGGCCCTATAAGGTCATCGTGTTCGCGCTGATGGGCGCGCTCTCGGGGCTGGCCGCGCTGTTCCAGATTTCGCGGCTGGAAGCGGCCGATCCGAACGCGGGCCAGGGCGTGGAACTGCAGGTGATCGCGGCCGTGGTGATCGGCGGCACGAGCCTGATGGGCGGACGCGGCTCGGTGATCAGCACTTTTTTCGGCGTGTTGATCATTTCCGTGCTGGCGGCCGGCCTCGCTCAGATCGGCGCGAACGAGCCGACCAAGCGGATGATCACCGGCGCGGTGATCGTGGTGGCGGTGGTGCTGGATACGTATCGCAGCCGCCGCAAGCGGGCCTGACAGGTGAAGTCACGCAAACCGGCAGAGTAACGCAACCTGGGCAGTCACAGCGTCATGAGCGGTAAAGCGTAAGAATTCACGGATTGAGTCGATCTTCGATGAAGAGTCCGGCGGGTCGCCAGGTGGCGCGGCCGGCGGTAAAACAGGCGGGAGAGCAACAGGTTATGGCGACGATCAAGGATGTAGCGGCTGCGGCAGGCGTGTCGTTCACGACGGTATCGCACGTGGTGAACAATTCGCGGCCGGTGTCGGCGGACGTGCGCGCGAAGGTCGAGCACGCGATCCGTCAGCTCCACTATGTTCCGTCGGCGGTGGCCCGCTCGCTGAAGGCGCGGGCGACGGCGACCATCGGGCTGGTCGTGCCGAACGCGACGAACCCGTATTTCGCGGAACTGGCGCGCGGCATCGAGGACGGTTGTTCGCGCAACGGCTACTGCGTATTCTTCTGCAATTCCGACGACGATCCGGCCAAGCAGCGTAACTATCTGCGCGTGCTGCAGGAAAAGCGCATCGACGGCCTGATCGTCGCGTCCGCCGGCGACGACGCCGTGCTCGCGCAGACGCTCGCCGACTCGCACGAGCCGCTGGTCATTCTGGATCGCAACATCGAAGGGCTGAACGCGGATCTGGTGCAGATCGATCATGAGAAGGGCGGCTATCTGGCGACCCGGCATCTGCTCGAACTGGGGCATGTACGGATCGGCTGCATCACCGGGCCGGTTCAGACGGCGGTCAGCGCGATGCGGGTGCACGGCTTTATCCGCGCGATGACGGAGCGCGGCATCGAGATTCCGCCCGACGCGATCGTGGAAAGCGATTTTTCGGGCACCGGCGGCCACCGTGCGGCCGCGCAACTGTTCGACACGCTCAGGCCGACGGCGATTTTTGCCGGCAACGACATGATGGGCATCGGCGCGCTGCGCGCCGCCGCGGAACGCAATATCAGCGTGCCGCGCGATTGCTCGATCATCGGTTTCGACGATATCGAACTGGGGCGTTTCACCTATCCGGCGCTCTCGACCGTCGGGCAATCGGTCCGCGCGCTCGGCGATATGGCCGCGCAAACGCTGATCGAACGGATCGCCGGGACCTCGTCGGGCACGCCACGCGCGCCGGGCCGCCGGCGCGTGGTCTCGCCGCGGCTGATCGTGCGCGAATCCACCGCGACATGGGCCGGCGCGGCCAGGCGCGATCTGGCGGCGTGACCGCAGACGGATGCGCGGATTTCAAACGCGCATTTGTGGTTAGCGGAGCGGTTGCTCGTGCGAGGCGATTCCTTTCGCGCAACACGTAGCCTTCGAGTTTCACCCGCATTGACCCGCGACGGGCTGCTGAACAGTTCGGCGACCCCGCGGACGCTGTCGGATGCGGCGCTGGAAACGCGCGTATGTTTCGGCGCTAAACAGTATTTCTACGCTTGCCTTGTCACATCGGGATCAGGCAGTCGGACGGATTCAACCATGCGGCGCTCGCTAACGTCGCCGCAATCTAGGACCTTCGCGCGACGCCGTCAGCACACCGCCAGCCGCCGCAACGGCGCGCCGCCTCGCTCTGCCGACCTGGACCCACCGCCGCTCCGGTTCCACATCGGCTGCCTGCCAAGCCGCCGGCTGTCAGCCTATTGTAATTTATTCCGTTGTCTACGCCGCCTTTCCTCATACCATATAAATCCTTCAAGTACGCGGTCACCATGCCGTAAACAGGCTCATTAGAGCGCGGCATCAAAAGAACGCGACTACGCAGACGCCACACGCCAAGCCGCGCTGCGGACGCAGCCTCACATTTTGTTAAGCACAGGAACAAGCATGTTGAACAAGGGCATTACGATCAAGGCGCGGATAGGCCTCACGATGGCGTTTCTCGCCGCGCTGCTCGTCGCCATCGGCGTATTCGGTCTGATCGGCATGAGCCGTTCGAATGACGCCTATAAGGACACGTTCACCAACGCCATGCCGAGCGCGGTCAATATCGGCAACGCCGAGCTGTTTGCGGCGCGCGAACGGCTCGCGCTCGACCGCGCGGCGTTCATGATCGGCACGCCGGAAGCGCCGCCGACGCTCGAGCGCGCGCGCACCATGCGCGCCACGTCGGACACGTGGTGGAAGAAGTACATGGACCTGCCGCGCGATGCGGATGAAGACCGCCTCGCGCAAGACGTCGTCTCCAAACGTGAGGCGCTGCATCAGCAGATGGACGCGTTCGCCACGATCGTCGCCGCGAACGAGTCGCCCAAGCTGGTCGACGGCGCCAAGCGGCTGCAGGCCGCCTACAACGACCTCGCCAATTCCGACGACGCGCTGCGCAAATATCAGTTCGCGTCGGCGAAAGAGGGCTACGACACGGCGCAAAGCAGCTTCGACGTGTTCCGCATGGTCAGCGCGGGTGCGTTGCTGATCGGCGTGCTGGCGGCGGTGATTTCGTACCTGACGCTCAGCCGCGCGATCGCCCGGCCGCTCGATGCCGCCCTCGGTCATTTCGACGCGATTGCTGCCGGCGATCTGCGCCGCCCGGTCGTCGTGACCTCGCGCGACGAAATGGGGCAGTTGCTCGAAGGCATCGCCAAAATGCAGCGCAGCCTCACCGAAACGGTGCGTACCGTGCGCAGCGGCAGTGAATCGATTGCGACGGCCACGCGCCAGATCGCGGCCGGCAATATCGACCTGTCCTCGCGTACCGAAGAGCAGGCGTCGGCGCTGCAGGAAACCGCGTCGAGCATGGAAGAGCTGACCGGCACGGTCAAGCAGAACGCCGACAACGCCCGCCAGGCGAGTTCGCTGGCGGCCAATGCGTCGGAGATCGCCAACAAGGGCAGCGCGGTGGTCGGCCAGGTGGTCGGCACGATGGGCGACATCAATCAAAGCTCGGCCAAAATCGCGGACATTATTTCGATCATCGAAGGCATTGCGTTTCAGACCAACATCCTCGCCTTGAACGCGGCCGTGGAAGCGGCGCGGGCCGGCGAGGAAGGGCGCGGCTTCGCGGTCGTGGCCGGTGAAGTGCGCAGCCTCGCGCAGCGCTCGTCGGCGGCGGCGAAGGAAATCAAGGAACTGATCGACACCTCGGTGGAGCGCGTGCAGTCGGGCTCGGCGCTGGTCGACGAAGCCGGCCGCACCATGACCGAGATCATCGGCGCAGTGCAGCGCGTGACCGACATCATGGGCGAAATCGCCGCGGCATCGGAAGAGCAGAGCAGCGGCATCGATCAGGTGGCGCGCGCCGTCACGCAGATGGACGAAGTCACGCAGCAGAACGCCGCGCTGGTCGAAGAAGCTGCGGCCGCAGCTTCTTCGCTCGAAGATCAGGCCGGCAAGCTGCGTACCGCGGTGGCCGTGTTCCACCTCGAAGAAAGCGGTTACAAGGCGCCCGTCAGTACGCCACCGAAGCGCGTCGCCACGCCGCAGCGCTCAGTCGTCGCGCGCAAGGTCTCACATACTCGCGCCGAGCAACCCGTGCCGCACGCCGCTGTTGCGACGAAGGCGCCGGCCACAACGGCACAGGCCGCTGCCGCACCAGCACGCGCGCCTGCTAAAGCCCCGGCATCCCCTAGTGCAGGGAGCGATCAGGACTGGGAAACGTTCTAAGCGGAAGTCAGACGCAACATTCATTCCCGGTGCTGCGGTCAATCCCATTAGATGGGTACGCGCTGTGGAAAGAAAACGCCGGCTGGCTTCGAAAGACCGCGATTGCGCAGGCATTCGCGGTCTTTTTTTATGGCGTGCGCATTAAGTAACGTTTGCGGCGTCGGCCGACCCCCTGGCGGGCGTCATGATCCGGTACATTGACGGACGCACCGAAGCAACCGTGCCTGGGCAATGCGGCCCGGCATAGTGCAGCAGGAGCTGACGGCCCGTTAGCCCACACGCGCGGTTCCGCCGCCTGCGACTACCGCCATGCATGGCCCAAACGAACGACCCAAACGCATGGCCCGACGTACGGCCACCACCCACCAGCACGCCACTCCCAATCGCTCAATGCGCCAGCCCCAAAGGACCGACATGACGCCATACGACTTCGCGAACCGCCTCGTCGAAGCACGCCGGCAGCATCGCCCGATCGATGCGCCCGCACCCGACAGCCTGCCGCCCGACGCGGCAACCGCATACGCGATCCAGCAGGCGGTTATCGCAGGTCTCGGCGACTCGACCGGCGCCTGGAAGATCGGCGCGAAAGCGCCGGGCGCGGCCGCCGCGGGCGCGCCGATTCCGGCTTCGCTGGTGCTGCGATCGCCGGCGCGCGTCGCGCATGACGGCTTCTTCAGAGTGCTGGTCGAGCTGGAGATCGCCTTCCGTTTCGTGGAGGCGATCGAACCGCGCGGCCGCGCCTATGCGCGCGACGAGGTGCTCTCGAAGGTCGGCGTCGTCTTGCCCGCCATCGAGATCGTCGATAGCCGCTTCACCGAGTGGCCGAATGTCGCGCCGCTCGCGCAACTGGCCGACGCCCAGAACAACGGTGCGTTGATCACGGGCCATCCGGTCGCTTATGCGGGTCTCGCGCGCGGCTTCGACTTCGTCTCGCCGGAACTGGAACTGAGCTTCGAGGGCGCTTCGCTGCTGCCCGAAGCCACCGGCAATCCGGCCGGCGACCCGCGCGAACTGCTGGTGTGGTTCGTCAACCATTGCGCTGCCATGGGCATTACGATCGAGCCCGAGTGGACCATCACTACCGGTTCGTATGTCGGTGCCCACAGGCTGGACAAAGCGGGCGTCGTGCGCGGCCGCATCGACGGCCTCGGGGAAGTGGAGATTGAACTGACCTGAGGCATCGCACGCTTGTAACAGTACATTACGAAGCTTCGTTCAAACGGCTGCCTGAGGGTGGCCGTTTTACATTCTTCGCATCTGTGAGGGCGACCTCGCCGTATACAGCTATTGAAGCGATGCAAGGTGATGTCGTCATCCAGTTATACATGCGGCTAACCATGCTCTCGACGCGGTTAATGCGCGCACGTCGCACGGGGCGATTCATGACGAGCCGTGTAAATGACGCGGAACAAAACCGTTCATCAGTTGACGAAGCGCATGAAACCGCACGGACTTTGCTTAAGCTTGAGACGGCGTAGGAGGCGCGCACGAAGCGCGCATGAACATGTAACAGTCAGGTGTCGGTGTCGACCGAACGCTCGTGTCGCGCGTTGAGGAAAAAGTACCCGGACACAGAAAGCGGCCAGACGTCCGCGCTTTTAGCAACAAAGTGTGCGTGTGCAGACACGCCGTCTCATATTGCGGTGGGATCGTTCGATGAACGTAACGGCTGGTGCAAGAGAATATTGCGGGACACTTCGATCAGCACGAGCAGCATTGCAGCAGGCTGCTGATAAGGCGGCAAGGCAGCGGTAGAAGGGGCAGCGACGTGTGACCGCAATCGCTGCGACATGAGCGCAAGATTGTAGGTGGTCGAAACTTTGTTTCCAAGTGACGAGTGTTGGGAGACGAATACGGCGCGATTTTCGCAACGTAGTTCGTGAAAAAAAATTTAAAAGGGTTTAGGATGAATTCGAGCGATGTCGTTTCCGAATAGCGCGCCGCGCACGACATCGGTCTAGACTTCGGCGAGGAGGTAGCATGGATATCTACAGCAGTTTCGCGACCCGCTTCGAGAAAACGCGAGAAGATGAGCTCTCGCTCGAGGAGTATCTCGCGCTCTGCAAAGACAATCCCGCCGCGTACGCCACGGCTGGCGAACGCATGTTAACGGCGATCGGGGAGCCGGAACAGATCGACACTCGTAACGATCCGCGCATGTCGCGCATCTTCGCGAACAAGGTCATCAAGGTATACCCCGCATTCCGTGAGTTCTACGGAATGGAAGAGGTGATCGAGCAGGTGGTCGCCTACTTCCGCCACTCGGCCCAGGGGCTCGAAGAAAAGAAGCAGATCCTGTATCTGTTGGGCCCGGTCGGCGGCGGCAAATCGTCGATCGCGGAACGTCTCAAGCAGCTCATGGAACGCGTGCCGTTCTACTCGATCAAGGGCTCGCCCGTGAACGAGTCGCCTCTCGGTCTGTTCGACTATGAGGAAGATGGCCCGATTCTCGAAGAACAATACGGTATTCCACGCCGCTACCTGAAAAGCATTCTGAGCCCGTGGGCGGTCAAGCGCCTGCACGAATTCAACGGCGACATCCGCAAGTTCCGCGTGGTGCGCCGCTACCCGTCGATCCTTCGCCAGATCGGTATAGCCAAAACCGAGCCGGGTGACGAAAACAATCAGGACATTTCGTCGCTGGTCGGTAAGGTCGACATCCGCAAGCTCGAACAGTACGCACAAGATGACGCGGACGCATACAGCTACTCCGGTGGCTTGTGTCTCGCCAATCAGGGGCTGCTCGAGTTCGTCGAAATGTTCAAGGCGCCGATCAAGGTGTTGCACCCGTTGCTCACTGCAACCCAGGAAGGCAACTTCAAGGGCACGGAAGGCTTCGGCGCGATTCCGTTCGACGGCGTGATTCTGGCTCACTCGAACGAGTCCGAATGGAAGGCGTTCCGCAACAACCGCAACAACGAAGCACTGCTCGACCGGATCTTCGTCGTGAAGGTGCCGTACTGCCTGCGCTACGGTGAAGAGATCAAGATCTACGAGAAGCTGCTGCGCAATTCGTCGCTCGCCAATGCGGTGTGCGCGCCGGGCACCTTGAAGATGATGGCGCAGATGTCCGTGCTCACGCGCTTGCAGGAGCCGGAGAATTCGAGCCTCTTCTCGAAGATGCAGGTGTACGACGGCGAGAACCTGAAGGACACCGATCCGAAGGCCAAGTCTTATCAGGAGTACCGCGATTTCGCGGGCGTGGATGAAGGGATGACAGGCGTGTCGACCCGTTTCGCGTTCAAGATTCTTTCGCGCGTGTTCAACTTCGACTCGACCGAGGTCGCGGCCAATCCGGTGCATCTGATGTACGTGCTCGAACAGCAGATCGAACGCGAGCAGTTCCCGCCGGAAACGGAACAGAAGTACCTGTCGTTCATCAAAGACGTGCTCGCCTCGCGCTACGCGGAGTTCATCGGCAAGGAAATTCAGACCGCTTATCTGGAGTCGTATTCCGAGTACGGTCAGAACATCTTCGATCGCTATGTGACGTACGCGGACTTCTGGATTCAGGATCAGGAGTTCCGCGACCACGACACCGGCGAGAGTTTCGACCGCGCGGCGCTGAACGCCGAACTGGAGAAGATCGAAAAACCGGCGGGTATCAGCAACCCGAAGGACTTCCGCAACGAGATCGTGAACTTCGTGCTGCGTGCGCGTGCTGCCAATGGCGGGAAGAATCCGGCATGGGTCAGCTACGAGAAGTTGCGCGTGGTGATCGAAAAGAAAATGTTCTCGAACACGGAGGAACTGCTGCCGGTGATTTCGTTCAACGCCAAGGGCTCGGCGGAAGAACAACGCAAGCACGAAGACTTCGTCAATCGCATGGTGACGAAGGGCTATACGCCGAAGCAGGTGCGCTTGCTGTGTGACTGGTATCTGCGCGTGCGCAAGTCGTCATGATGCGCATTGCGTGCCGCCCGCGCGGTCCGACCGCGTGGGCACCCTGCGAGGCGCAAGCTGCATGGACATAACGTTGCCTTGGGCAGCTACGTCTCGCAAACGCGATATTACAGCGGGAGACCGGGCGTGCTTCATCAAATCATCGACCGCAGGTTAGCAGGCAAGAACAAAAGCATTGCGAATCGCGAACGTTTTTTGCGTCGCGTTAAGAACTATATTCGTCGCGCCGTTTCGGAAGCCGTGCGCGACCGCAGCATCAAGGACATTCAGAACACCCAGAGCATCACAATCCCGCGCAAGGACATTGCGGAGCCGTCGTTCCGGCATGGCCCCGGCGGCAAGCGGGAAATGGTGCATCCGGGCAATTCCGACTACATCCGCGGCGACAAGATCCAGCGCCCGCAAGGGGGCGGCGGCGGAGGCGGGGGCAATCAGGCCAGCAATGAAGGCGAGGGTCAGGACGACTTCGTGTTCGAGCTGAGCCGTGAAGAGTTCATGCAGTATTTCTTCGACGATCTCGAACTGCCGCGCCTCGTCAAAACCCATCTGCTTGCCGTCCCGACGTGGAAGAGCATCCGCGCGGGCTGGGCTGCTGAAGGCACGCCGAACAACATCGACGTGGTCCGTTCGCTGCGCAGCGCGCTCGGCCGCCGCATCGCGCTCGGGGCGCCGCTCGTCAACCAGTTGCACGAGATGGAGCGGCAACTGGAGGTCATGAAAGCCGATCCCGACGACCGTCGCGAGGACATCAAACTGCTCGAAGAAGAGATTCACCATTTGCGCGGGCGCATCTGGCGGATTCCGTTCATCGATCCGTTCGATCTGCGCTACGTGAACCGCGTGAAGCAGCCCACGCCGTCCAGCCAGGCCGTGATGTTCTGTCTGATGGATGTGTCCGGCTCCATGGACGAGCAGCGCAAGGATCTCGCCAAGCGCTTCTTCATCCTGCTGTATCTGTTCCTCAAGCGTAACTACGAGAAGATCGAAGTGGTGTTCATTCGCCACCACACGCGCGCCGAAGAGGTCGACGAAGACACGTTCTTTCATTCGACCGAAAGCGGCGGCACGGTGGTCTCAAGCGCGCTGGAATTGATGCAGAAGGTAATGGACGAGCGTTATTCGCCGACTGAATGGAATATTTACGGCGCTCAGGCGTCGGACGGCGACAACTGGACCGACGACTCGCCGAAGTGCCGCAAGATACTCTCGGATGACATCCTGGAGAAGGTGCGCTATTTTGCGTATATTCAGGTGACGCCGGAAGAGCAGAATCTGTGGCTGGAATATGCGCAACTGGCCTTGAGCCAGCCGCACATGGCGATGAAGAAAGTCGAGACCGCGGCTGACATTTATCCGGTGTTTCGCGAGTTGTTCGAAAAGCAGGCGGCTAATTCATGACGAACAGGCACCTGCACAACGAAGTGCGCGGCGCGCCGGCGAACGGCGCGCCGGAGCACGGAAAAGGCGTGCCGCAGCAGCAACAGTCGGGGCATGCCGAGGCGAGGGCGGACGATACCGGAACCGCCGCAGCCGGAGCAGTCGACACCGCTGCAGCACGGGGACACACCGGAACGCCCACTCAGGGGCAAAGGGAAGTCCGTATGAACGTAGCCGATAGACGGCCTCTGCCGTGCCCGTCCGACTGGACCTTCGAATTGATCGAAGAGTACGACTCGCATATTGCCCGTGTTGCAGAGCAATATGAACTCGACGTGTATCCGATCCAGCTCGAACTCATCAGCGCCGAACAGATGATGGATGCGTACGCGTCCGTCGGTATGCCGGTGAACTACCGTCACTGGTCGTTCGGCAAACACTTTCTCTCCACCGAAAAAAGCTACCGTCGCGGGCAGATGGGGCTGGCGTACGAGATCGTCATCAATTCGAACCCCTGCATCGCGTATCTGATGGAAGAGAACACGATGACGATGCAGGCGCTCGTCATCGCCCATGCGGCCTATGGGCACAACTCGTTCTTCAAGGGCAACTATCTGTTCAGGCTGTGGACGGATGCGCACGCGATCATCGACTACCTTGTGTACGCGAAGAATTACATCGCGGAGTGCGAGGAGCGTTTCGGGCTCGACCGGGTCGAGGAACTGCTCGATTCCTGCCACGCGTTGATGAACTATGGCGTGGACCGTTACAAACGTCCGCAGAAGCTGTCGCTGCAAAAGGAGTTTGCGGCGCGCCGTGAACGCGAGGCCTATCTGCAGTCGCAGGTGAATGAACTGTGGCGCACCTTGCCGACCCGGCATACGCCGCTGCCGGAGGAAGTCGAGGAGCGCTATCCGCCGGAGCCGCAGGAAAACCTGCTGTATTTCGCGGAGAAAAACGCGCCGCTGCTGGAACCGTGGGAGCGGGAAGTGATCCGTATCGTGCGCAAGGTCGGCCAGTATTTCTATCCGCAACGGCAGACCCAGGTGATGAACGAGGGCTGGGCGACATTCTGGCACTACACCTTGCTCAACACCATGTACAACCAGGGCAAGCTGGAAGACGGCTTCATGATGGAGTTTCTCCATTCGCACAGCAACGTGGTCTACCAGCCGCCGGTCACGAAACCGTACTACAGCGGTATCAATCCGTACGCGCTGGGTTTCTCGATGATGAGCGATATTCGCCGCATCTGCGAATCGCCTACGGAAGAAGACCGCAAGTGGTTCCCGGAACTGGCGGGCAGTCCGTGGCTCCCGGCCATGCACTACGCGATGCGCAACTTCAAGGACGAGAGTTTCGTCGCGCAGTATCTTTCGCCGCATCTGATCCGCGAAATGCGCCTCTTCTCCGTGCTCGACGACGACATGCGCGATGCGCTCGAAGTCTCGGCAATTCACGACGACAGTGGCTATCAGTACGTGCGTCAGGCGTTGTCGCGGCAGTACGACATGCACCACCGCGAGCCGAATATTCAGGTGTGGGCGGTGAACACGCGCGGCGACCGGAGTTTGACGCTGCGGCACTTCATGAGCGACAACCGGCATCTTTCCGGCGATAGCGACGAAGTGCTCAAGCACATGGCGCGGCTGTGGCAATTCGACGTGTATCTGGAAAGCGTCGATGAGAATGGCACGGTTCGAAAGCGCTACGAGTGCCGTTATGTGCCGCCGGCAGTGAGAGTGTGACCGGCGGCCGCAGTGCAACGCAGCGCGATTGATGTGTTGTGACCCAAAAAGCCAGCTTTCGAGCTGGCTTTTTTCTTGGCTGCCCGACCGCGATCAGGCCGGTTCTCAATACTGCCGCGCCGCAACAAGACGGACGGCGCGCATTCGCGGGCCCCTAACAAACTCCCATCTTTGCCTTGCGGTTCTGTAAAATTCGCGCACGCGTGCGACGACATGCCGGCAGGGCACTTCGCCGCGCGTGATGAAGGCGGCGCCAAGACCGCTACCTCCGTTCAAAGATAAGGAAAGAGACCAGCATGACCGACCTAACCGACCAAACCGTGGCCTCGGCTCACGATACCCGGCGCCGCATCTTCGCGATCGTTGGCGCTTCATCAGGCAATCTCGTCGAGTGGTTCGACTTTTACGTGTATTCGTTCTGCGCGCTGTACTTCGCGCCGGCGTTCTTCCCGAGCGGCAACACCACCACGCAGTTGCTCAACACGGCGGGCGTGTTCGCCGCCGGCTTCCTGATGCGTCCGATCGGCGGCTGGTTCTTCGGCCGCCTCGCCGACAAGCACGGCCGCCGCACCGCGATGATGGTGTCGGTGTTCATGATGTGCGGCGGTTCGCTCGTGATCGCCGTGCTGCCCACCTACGCGCAGATCGGTGCGCTGGCGCCGGCGCTGCTGCTGGTCGCGCGGCTGTTCCAGGGCTTGTCGGTGGGCGGTGAGTACGGCACCAGCGCGACCTACATGAGTGAAGTCGCGCTCAAGGGCCGGCGCGGTTTCTTCGCGTCGTTCCAGTACGTCACGCTGATCGGCGGGCAATTGTGCGCGCTGCTGGTGCTGGTGGTGCTGCAACAGACGCTTTCCACCGAAGAGCTGAAGGCGTGGGGCTGGCGCGTGCCGTTCGCAATCGGCGCGGTCGCGGCACTGGTCGCGCTGTATCTGCGTAAATCGCTCGACGAAACCACCACCGCCGAAACGCGCCAACGCAAGGAAGCCGGCACGCTGCGCGGCCTGTGGCTGCACAAAGGTGCGTTCATGACGGTGCTCGGTTTCACGGCTGGCGGCTCGCTGATTTTCTACACGTTCACCACCTACATGCAGAAGTACCTGGTCAACACGGCGGGCATGCATGCGAAGACAGCCAGCAACGTGATGACCGCGGCGCTCTTTGTCTACATGGTGATGCAGCCGGCGTTCGGCGCGTTGTCGGACCGCATCGGCCGCCGCCGTTCCATGCTGTTCTTCGGTTTCTTCGCGACCATCGGCACCGTGCCGCTGCTGCACGCGCTGAAAGACGTGACGAGCCCGTATGCGGCCTTCGGTCTGGTCGTGGTGGCACTCGCGATCGTCAGTTTCTACACGTCGATCAGCGGTCTGATCAAGGCGGAAATGTTCCCGCCGGAAGTGCGGGCGCTCGGCGTGGGGCTTTCGTATGCGGTGGCGAACGCGATCTTCGGCGGCTCGGCGGAGTATGTGGCGCTGTGGCTGAAGTCGGTCGGCAACGAGTCGATGTTCTACTGGTACGTGACCGCGTTGTGCGCGGTCGCCGGTCTCGTTTCGCTGCGGATGCGCGATCCGTCGAAAGAAGGGTATCTGCGTCTCGAGCCCTGAGTCTTTGAAACGCGGTCCGCTCGCGCGAAAAGTATGTTCGGGCGATGCGTGAGAACAGCGGTCAGGGGTTAGCCCCTGACCGCTTTTCTTTATGCGCGTGAGCAGCCGGAGCAATCCTACTGCGCATCGAGAGGAGGCCGCATGCTCACGCCACGACGATCTCCGTGCCCAACGCATGCAGCAGATCGCGCAGCGTCTCGGCCTGCGCCATTTTTGCGTCGCTGCGTAGATGAATCTGCAGCGCCCGCCCCGCAATTCCGTCGACGGGTTGCGCGAGCCATAACTCCACTGCGAGGCCCAATCCTTCAGGCTGGTTGACGACGACAGGTTCGATCACACGCGGCTTGAAACAGGCACTGTCGGACATGCGAGTTACCTCGAGACGGGTGTAGGTTCGCTCTCATCGTAATCAGTGCGCCACACCGGACCAAGCAACAAATCCGCGATTGCTTAGCATTGGATGCTTAGCACAAAACACGCTTATTGCCCGGCGCTTGCAGGCGTTCCGCGCCGGTGGCGTCGCGTCAGACCGGTTCCGAACGATCGCTGACCAGTTCGGAGACGAGTTCCTTCACCACGGCGGCCGGATCCGCTGCCACCACGGGTGCGGCCGCCACCGCGGCGCTCGCGGCCGCCGCGACGGCCTGCTGAGGCGCGCTGAGCGCGCCACGCGCAAGCATCAGAAGATGATAGTAAAACCGTGCGCTCAAGCCGTAGTTGTACGCGAACAGATGCGTGCAGGCCACCTTGAACCCTGCGAGCACCTGACGATTCCTGGCGTGGATGGACACCACGATCGGCGCGAGCCGGCGCAATGCCAGCTTGCGCGACGGCTCCAGTTGCGCCGGCAGCCGCAACGCCTTGACGTACGCATACGCGCTGACCGTCGCCGCGACCGCTGTGCCGCGCGTGCTATGCGAGATCGAGCTTGCCGTCTTTCGATACACCGAAACATAGTCGTGCAGATAGAACACCTCGCGCGCGGCGAGACAGAGTTCGGTGCCGAACACGAAGTCGCAGCACACGCCGTACTTTTCCGGGTAGCCGATCCGCTTCACCAGTTCGGCGTTGGCCATCCAGCCGTTATTCGGAAACATCTGGACCAGACCGGTTCGGCCCGGCAGGGACTGCAGGCCTTCGGCGTCCTTCGTACGCCGGAATGCGGCGTTCAGGTCCGCGCTCGCCTGGAAGTCGATGGCGCCGCCGTGATCGGCTTCATACTGATCGCCGAATGCCGCCTCGAGCAGCGGGTAAAGCGTCCATAGCGACACGAGCTTGTCGACGCCGTCCGTGGTGAGCAGGTCGTCGTCGTGGATCAGCAGGATTTTGTCGCCGCGTGCGCGCTCGAACAGGCTCGCGACATTGCGCGCCTGGCCGAGCGGCGGCTGATTTTTCACGTAGCGCACGCGCGGTTCGCGCGCGTAGCGGGCTGCGATCAACCGCGCAGTGCGCGCGTCTTTCGAGTCATCGCCGATCACGATCTCCAGATTGTCGTAACTCTGCGCAAGGCACGAATCGATGCACGTCGCGATCAGCTCAGGACGATTGCAGGTCGGCAGACAGATCGAGACTTTCGGGCGGTGGGAGAGAGTCGGGGAGATGGACATAAGCGTCGCCTTTGTTATCTGATGAGGGGCGGCAGCGGGTCCGCCTGGCGCACACGTCGCTGCAAGCAGAAAAATAGTCCATCACGCGGGAAAAATAATCGGTAAAAAACAGGAAGAAATGTTTGGCTTATGAAAGCCGTCAGAAGGGAAAAATTTATGCGGCATCGCTGTTTAAATACAGCAAAGCCGCTCCTGGATTGATGCTAACTATTTCAGCCAACCGGCGGCTCGCCCTCGCCGCACTTTTTGCCGGGCCGGTCCGACGGCGCTTGATCGCGGCTTGCGTCGTCGCGTTCGGGCAGCTTGCTCTTTTCGTTGTCGCTGTGCGCGGCGGGTTGCGGATGTTCGACGTCGGCCGGTTTGTCTTTGGCGCTCTGCTTGGTTTCGCTCATGATCCTCTCCTGGTTGGATGACATGAGCATTGCAGCAAGCGGCAGACCTGGCCTCGTGCCTGGCGTTGCGGTCGGGTCTCGCCATCGCTGCGCGGAATTACAAACAAGCCCTTGACCCGTGCCCCCATTCAGCGCAACGTGGAACGAGAATCCTATAGTGCGGGAGTACGACATGTCCCTCAACTTCCCGAATCCCAGCCGCAGCTACGACGCCTCGCATCACTGCGTGAATTTCTGGGGCTACGACAACGCGCGCGAAATCGCTTTCGCCGTCAACCGTTCGGTGATTTCCAATCTGAGCCCGAGCGTGGGCTCAGACGAACCGGCGGTGCTCGCTGCGTTCGACCAGCATCGCGAGCAGATCCTCACGCTCGCGCGCGGCCTGTACCTCGGCGGCCCGCAGAACCGTTACACGATCTCCTGACGCGGCGCAGCACGTCGTGCCGACGCGCGGGGCGCGACCGAACACGGGCTCACGCCGCTGTTTCGCGCGGCGCGCCGCCTGTCAGCGAGACGACGAAATCGTAAAACGCCCGGACCTTGGCCGGCGGATGATGCCGCGAAGGATAGAGCGCATACAGCGGATAAACCTCGTCGCCCCAATCGGGAAATAGCTCGACGAGTTTTCCGCTCGCCATCAACGACTCGGCGCCGAGCGAGAGAATTTGCGCGACGCCCTGGCCGGTCGTGCAAGCGCTATGCAGGGTGCCCACGTCGTTCACGGTCAAACGGCCCTGCGGCGTGATCGCGATTTTCTTGCGGCCGCGATGAAATTCCCAACTGAACGGGTAGCCCGTGAGCGGATCGCGGAACTTGATGCAGACATGCTTGCCGCTTTCGAGTTCGGCCGGATTCGCCGGGTGCCCGTGCTTCTTCAGATACGCAGGCGCGGCCACGGTGAGAATGCGCGTTTCCAGCAGTTTGCGCGCGATCAGCGTCGATACCGGCGGATCGCCGAAACGGATCGCGAGATCGAATCCGTCGCCGACCAGATCGCCCATCTGGTCGCGGGTGATCAGTTCGAGTTGCAGATCGGGATGCCTGTCGATAAAGCCGCCCAACCGTGGCCCGAGCACGAGGCGCGAAAAGAACGGATCCATGTTCACGCGCAAACGTCCGCGCACGGCGGTCGCGCCCTGCGCGGCGGAAGCCGCCGCTTCTTCGAGGCCGCCCAGCAACGGCACGATCTGTTCGTAGAAGCGCCGCCCTTCGTCGGTCAGCGTGACCGAACGCGTGGTGCGGTCGAAAAGCCGGATGCCCAGACGCGCTTCGAGCCGCGCGACCGAACGGCTCACCCCGGATTGCGACATGTCGAGCGCGACGCCAGCCGCCGCAAAACTCCCGGAATCGACAATCGCCGTCAAGACGCCCATGCCGTTCAGCATGCGCTCGTCAAATGGCATGTGATAGTCCTTTGTTATTTACTAATTCGTGACATGCTAACGCGAAAGTCCGTTTGAATTCACATGCCGACTCGCGGAAACGCCGCCTGGTAAGGCGGACGAATGATGTCATGTCATGAGTGGAATGACAGTCAGGCTATCGCGTCAGTCGAGCGGCGGGCGTTAATCTGTTGACGTTCGCCCGAAGCACCGAGACATGCGATTCTCGTCATGCATCAGGCATATTCGGATTCAGTTGGACTGAATAATGGAGAACACGCCATGTCGCGCATTTTTATTACCGGTTCCGCCGATGGTCTCGGTCAAATGGCCGCGCGTCTGCTCGTCGAGGCCGGCCATCAGGTGGTGTTGCACGCGCGCACTGCCGCGCGTGCCGACCAGGCACTGCAAGCCGTACCGCAAGCGGAAGCCGCGCTGATCGGCGACCTGTCGAGCATCGCGGCCACGGTCGCGCTCGCCGGGCAGGTCAACCAGCTAGGCCGTTTCGATGCGGTGATCCATAACGCGGCGGTCGGCTATCAGGAACCGCGCCGGATTGCGACCGTCGACGGCTTACCGCACGTCTTCGCGGTCAATACGCTGGCGCCTTACATTCTCACCGCCTTGATCCAGAAGCCGCGGCGGCTCGTTTATCTGAGCTCCGGGCTCCATCGCAGCGGCGACGCGAGCCTCGACGATCTAGCCTGGGAGCGGCGCCCCTGGCGGGGCACGGCGGCATACTCGGACTCGAAGCTGCACGATGCGTTGCTGGCGTTCGCGATGGCGCGGCGCTGGCCGCAGGTGATGTCGAATGCGCTGGAGCCGGGTTGGGTGGCGACGAAAATGGGTGGTCCGGGCGCGCCGGACGATTTGCAGGCCGCGCCGAAAACCCAGGTATGGCTCGCCGTCAGCGACGAGCCGGAGGCCACCGTCAGCGGCGCGTACTTCTATCACATGAAGCGCTGCGAGACGCATCCGGCGGTGCACGACGTTGCCGTTCAGGAGCGTTTGATCGAGGCGTGTGCGGGGTTTTCCGGCATCCGCTTGCCGGACTGACGCAAGCGCTGGATCAGCGGCCCACGCCTTGCGTCGCTTGCCCGCCCACCGGGCGCGAAGCAGGCGCTTCGTCGAGGTGACGAAACACCCACGCCGACACCAGCGTGATCACGCCGACGCACACGAAGGCGAGCCGAAAACCGAGCGCGGCCGATCCGACTTGCGCCGAGAAGAGATTCACCAAACCGCCGCCGATCGACACGCCCAGCCCGATGGCCAGCATCTGCACCATCGAAAAAAGGCTGTTGCCGCTGCCGGCGTCTTCATGCGAGAGGCCTTTGAGCGTGACGCTGTTCATCGCCGCGAATTGCATGGAGTTGGCCGCGCCGAACACCGCCAGGATCGCGATCTCGACCACGAGCGGCGTGCCGCGCGTAATCAGTGCGAACGCAACGATCGACGAACCGACAATGATCGTGTTGACCAGCAGGAAGGCATCGTAGCCATAGCGGTGCACGAGCGGCGCGATCCAGCGTTTGGCGATGGTGCCGGCGAGAGCCGCGGGCAGCATCATCAGACCGGAATGCAGCGGCGAGTAGCCCAGTTGCAATTGCAGCAGCAAGGGCACGAGAAACGGCACGGCACTCGAACCGATGCGGCACACCAGGTTGCCGATCAGGCCCACGCTGAAATTCGGCTCGCGAAAGAGCGACAGTTTGAAGAGCGGATTGACGCGGCGTTTTGCATGCGGAATGTAGGCGAGCGCGCTGGCGACGGCAAGAGCGAATAGCGCCACTGACCATGCCGCGCGGTGCGTAGGCATCGGCGAATCGACCGCAAGCGAGAACGCGATCATGCACAACGAGAGCAACCCGCAGCCGACGAAGTCGAACGGCGGCGCCTTTGCTTCGCCGTGCGATGGCAAGAAGCGCTGCACTGCATATAGACCCACGGCACCGATCGGCACGTTGATGAGGAAAATCCAGTGCCACGTGATCGCCTGAACGAACCAGCCGCCGAGCATCGGCCCGACGATCGGCCCCAGTTGCCCGGCCACCGAAATGAACGCGAGCGCCGCGACATACTGGTCGCCCGTGACGCTGCGCAGGACGGCGAGCCGCCCGATAGGCAGCAGCATCGAGCCGCCCACGCCTTGCAGCACGCGCGCCATCACCAGTTGACCGAGCGTGTGCGCGCTCGCGCAGCAGATCGAGCCGAGCACGAAAACGAGAATGGCGGCGAAGTAGACCCGCCGCGTGCCGAAGCGGTCGGCGAGCCAGCCCGAGGCGGGCGTGAGCATCGCCATGGTCAGCGTGTACGCGACCACGATCGGCTGCATCGCGAGCGGTGCGACGTGCAGGCTGGCGGCGATCGACGGCAATGCGGTGTTGACGATCGTCGTGTCGAGCGACTGCATGAAAAAGCCGGCGGCGACGATCCAGAGCAAAGCGGTCTGGGAAGAATCCTTGGTCATCTTTTCACCGGGCAGCGGGGCGGCGGCATGGACGGCCGTCTCGACGCCGAGCATCCAGTGGGGGCGACCCAGTCATCATATTGACATCCTCGTCAATCGGGAACCCCACTAAGGGCATTGACTGTTATCGACTTTGCCGATGAGCGGCGCGACAATGCCCCATGCTCAATCCCATCTGGCTCAAAACTTTTTCGACCGTCGCGGCCTGCCACAGCTTCACCGAGGCGGGGCGGCGACTCGACTTGACGCAATCGAGCGTCAGCGAACACATCCGGCGGCTCGAGCAGAGCGTGGGCCGGCGCCTGTTCGTGCGCGACACCCATTCGCTCGCGATGACGCCGGACGGTGAAGCCATGCTCGCGCACGCCAGCGTGATTCTGCAGGCGCTGGCGCGGGCCGAATCGCAGTTTCGCGCGCCGCGTCTGAAAGGCCGCGTGCGGCTCGGTTCTTCGGACGACGTCGCGCTCGGTCCGCTGCCCACCGTACTGGCCGCGTTTCGCGACGCGCATCCGGATGTCGAACTGGAAATCACCATCGGCATGACCGGCAAGCTGTATGAGCTGCTCGACGCCGGGGCGATCGATCTGCTGGTCGGCAAGCGCCGTCTCGGCGACAGGCGCGGCGTGCCGCTCTTCACCGGGCGGCTGGAGTGGCTGGCGCGCGCCGGTACGCTGGTCGATTTGAGTCAACCCTTGCCGCTGATTCTGGTCGCCGAACCGAGCGTGACGCGCGCCGTCGTCCTCGACGCGCTCGCTGAGGCGGGATTCAGTTGGCAGTTGGTGTGCACGAGCAGCAGCCACGCCGGTTGCATCGCGGCCGCGCGCGGCGGGCTCGGCATTACCGTTCGTCCGCAGTATCTGGCGGCACGCGGTCTTGCGGCGCCCCTGAATTCGGCGAGTCTGCCGACGCTGCCATCGGTGGAATTCATCGCGCTGGCGGCGAAGCGGCTTAGCCGGCCGGCGGGTACGCTGCTGCAATTGCTGCACGACAGCGATCTGCGCGGATCGTGGATCGGGGAATAGCGGCCAGGCGTGAGGCGCAAGGATCGACGCCATGCATTGACATGACGGCGAAGGATCGCGCATCGGCATAGCGAATCCGCGTGGTGCGTGCCGCCGCTTTCCAACCGAAGCGGACTGAACTGCATTGTTTCTGAGCGCGAGCCGCTCAGGCGGGCAGCTTGCGGAACGAAATCGCGAAGCGGTTCCATGCGTTGATCGCGGAAACCAGCAGCGTCAAATCGA
Source organism: Paraburkholderia sp. BL6665CI2N2 (assembly GCF_004366535.1). Lineage (NCBI taxonomy): Bacteria > Pseudomonadati > Pseudomonadota > Betaproteobacteria > Burkholderiales > Burkholderiaceae > Paraburkholderia > Paraburkholderia sp. BL6665CI2N2. Next base: position 8,003,429 of record NZ_SORC01000001.1, on the reverse strand, counting down.
CCAGTTCTTCGTCGCTGAAGTGCGGGCGCACCGCTTCCCAAACGGCGTCGGGCACGTGCTCTTGCGATACCAGCGTCAGCGCTTCCGTCCATTCGAGTGCGGCGCGTTCCCGGTCCGTGAAGAACGGCGTTTCGCGCCAGACCACCACGGTGGCCAGACGGCGGTCGGTTTCGCCGCCCTTGCGGGCGTCGGCAGTGTGCATGTCGACGCAGTATGCGCAGCCGTTGATCTGCGAGGCGCGCAGACGAACCAGTTCGGTCAGCGATTTTTCGAGCGCCGATTTGCCGATGCGTTCTTCAACGCCGATCATGGCCTTGATCGCGGCGGGGTTGGCTTTGTAGAAGTCGAGACGTTGTTCCATGATTTATTCCTGAGTCGGGTTGGACGCATTCCGTGATGCGATGAGGGAAGATTAGGCGCCTGACTGGCTTTGGGAAATGACCGGTTTCTACTATTTTCAGGTAACCACTTTGACGGGGTGAGCGGGCGGGCACGCGGCGCGCCGAGCGTCCTTACCGACCGTAATGGCATCGTTGCCGCGCATCGGCCGATTCGGTATGGTGGGTCATTCACCCATCTACCCATCCGAAGAGATCACGCATGACTTCCGCCGCAGACCAGCAACCGCCGCCGATCCGCACCGACGTCCTAATCGTCGGCGCCGGCCCGGTGGGGCTTTTCGCCGCTTTCGAGGCGGGCGTGATCGGCCTGTCCTGCCAGATCGTCGACGGGCTCGACAAGATCGGCGGCCAATGCATCGAGCTTTATCCTGACAAGCCGATCTACGACATTCCCGCCATTGCGTCGTGCACCGCGCGCGAGCTGGTCGAGCGACTGCTGGTGCAATGCAAGCCGTTCGATCCGCCTATCCATCTCGAACAACGGGTCGAGTCGGTCGAGCAGGGCAGCGACGGACGCTGGACGGTACGTACCGGGCGCGGCCTCGTGTTCAATGTCGCGGCGATCCTGGTCGCCGCCGGCAACGGCGCGTTCGTACCGCAAAAGCTGGCGCTGGCCGAGGCCGGACCTCTGGAGTCGCGTCATGTGCACTACAGCGTGCCGCGTCTCGCAGACTTCGCCGACAAGGTCGTGGTCGTGGCAGGCGGCGGCGATTCCGCGCTCGACTGGGCGCTGGCGCTGCGCAAGGTCGCGCGCCGGGTGACGCTCGTGCATCGGCGCAGCGGTTTCAGCGCGGCTGATTCGAGTGTCGCGTCGATGCGGCGCGCGGTTGAGGCGGGCGAAATGGACTTTATCGTCGGCGCGATTGCGGGGCTCGACGTCGAAGGCGATGCATTGAAGTCGATCACGTTGCGACATATCGAGGGCGAGACGCAACTCGCGGCCGAGCATCTTGTCGCGCTCTATGGACTCGTTGCCGATCTTGGACCGATCGCGCAGTGGGGGCTATCGATTCACGCGGGGCGCGTCGATGTCGATACGTCGAACTACGAAAGTTCGCGGCCCGGTATCTTCGCGGTGGGCGACATCGCCAATTATCCGAACAAGCAGAAGCTGATTCTGTCGGGCTTTCATGAGGCATCGCTGGCGCTGCGCCGAGCGTACTCGTACGCTTATCCGGATAAAAAGCGTGTGCACGTGCATTCCAGCTACGACGCAAAGCTGGCGGAAAAGGTCAGTGCCGCCGGGTGACCATCTCGCGCAGATAGCGGTTTCCTGATTGATCCAGCCGGCAGTAACCGCAGGCCACTACCGGCTCTTTTCCACGCGCCGCTTATTTCCCGGCGGGTTGACTCGCGGCTGCGGCCGCGCTGGCTTCCTTGTCCTTCTTCTTGGCCTCGTGATGGCCGACCGCGCAGCCGGCCGCCGCGCCCGCTACGCCATGGCCACCCGCGACGTGGCCGGCCACGCCGCCCACGACCGCGCCTTTCGTACAGCCTTCGGCTTGCGCGGCAGTGCAGGTGAGTGCCAGCGCGGCACTGAGAGCGAGGGTGATGAATGCCTGTTTCAATTGCGACTCCTGTTGTTTGATGATGGTGCGATCACGGAGTAGCAATTGCGGGGCCCGGCGATCCCGTCAGCGCTTTTCTCGACGCGGACTCTGGCGTCGGGCCGTTCGCGCGGACCTCAGGTGAAACCATAGGCAAAGCGGCCGGTGATTGGCGGTGTATGCTTTTGGCCGTAGCCCTTATTTCCGACCACAATGAAACCGCTTGATGTCCCTTCCGCCAGCGAAAACGGCCAGCCCGTGACAGTCCCGGCCGCGGCCCGTCCCGGCGCGGCTGTCGAGGTCGACTACTGGGCGCTGCTGCGGGCAATCGAAGACTATGCGATCTTCCTGCTCGACCCGACCGGGCTGATCGTGAGTTGCAATGCGGGAGGACACAAGCTGACGGGTTACTCAGAGCAGGAGATCGTCGGCGAGCACTTTTCGCGCTTCTATACCGAGGAAGCCGTGGCGCGCGGCTGGCCCGCCTACGAGCTGCAACAGGCGTCGCTGACCGGCCGTTTCGAGGACGAAGGCTGGCGCAAGCGCAAGGACGGCACGACCTTCTGGTCGAATGTCGTGATCACGTCGATGCGCAACGACGCGGGCATTCTCACCGGCTTCGCCAAGATCACGCGCGATTTGAGCGCGCAACGCGAGTACGTGGAAGCGCTGCGGCAAAGCGAAGAGCGTTTCCGTTTGCTGGTCGACTGCGTGAAGGATTACGCGATCTTCATGCTCGACCCGCAAGGCTACGTGGTGAGCTGGAATTCGGGCGCCGCACGCATCAAAGGCTATACGCGCGAGGAAATCGTCGGCCGGCATTTCTCGACCTTCTACGTACCCGAGGAAGCGGCGGCCGGCAAGCCCGCGCGCGAACTGGCGATTGCCCGGCAGCTCGGCCACGTCGAGGACGAAGGCTGGCGCGTGCGCAAGGACGGCACGACCTTCTGGGCCAACGTCGTCATCACGGCGGTGCATGACGAATCGAACCGGCTGCGCGGCTTCGCCAAGGTCACGCGCGATCTGACCGAACGGCGTCAGCGCGAAGAACTGGAACGTTCGGGCGAGCGCATGCGCCAGTTTCTCGCGACCCTCGCGCATGAGTTGCGCAATCCGCTCGCGCCGGTGCGCAACGCGATCGGCGTGATGCAACTCGAAACCGGTGTGAGCCCCACCGTGGCACGTTCGCGCGACCTGATCGACCGGCAGGTCACGCACCTCACGCGGCTCGTCGACGATCTGCTCGACGTTGGGCGGATCATGTCGAACAAGGTCGAGCTGCGCTTCGGCCGTGTCGATCTGGCCGAGGTCATGGCGCGCGCGATCGAGGCGGCCCGGCCGTTCACGGATGCGCACGAGCAGCGGGTCGTCCAGCATATGCCCGATGAGCCGGTGTTCGTGCGCGGCGACATGACGCGCCTCGTGCAGGTGTTGCAGAACCTCTTGCACAACTCGGCAAAATTCTCGCCGGTCGGCAGTGCCATCGATGTCGCGGCGCGAATCGACTACCAGATGGCCGTGCTCGAAGTGCGCGATGCGGGTTGCGGCATTCCAGTGCGCTCGCTCGACAAGATCTTCGAACTGTTCGCTCAGGAAAAGAGCGGGCAGAATACTGGCGAGGGCGGGCTCGGCATCGGCCTCACGTTGTGCAAGTCGCTCGTCGAGATGCACGGTGGCAGCATTATCGCGAGCAGCGAAGGGCCGGGCTGCGGCAGCACCTTCACGCTGAGTCTGCCGCTGGCCGCCGCGCCACCCGAAGCAACGGGCGATGAAGCGAACGAGGCGAACACCGAAGTCGCGCCGCTGCGCATTCTGCTGGTCGATGACAATCGCGATTCGGCCGACAGTCTCGCCATGCTGCTCGAACTCAAAGGCCACGAGGTGCGCATCGCCTACGAGGGCGAGCAGGCGGTGCTGATCGCGCCGCGTTTCGCGCCTCATCTCGCGGTGATCGACATCGCGATGCCGAAAATGGATGGCTACGAGACGATTGCGGCGCTGCGCGTCATGCCCGCGCTTGCCAATACACGGTACGCCGCCATGACCGGCTTCGGCCACGCGAGCGATCGCGAGCGTACCCGCGAAGCCGGTTTCCATGCGCATCTCGTGAAGCCGGTTGGACTCGAATTATTCGATGCGCTGCTGGCCGACGTGGAAGCGCGGCGCAGCGAACGCGGTCCCGACTAGCGTTCAGGCAGGGCGCGCTTCCCTCATACCAGAGCGGTGTGACGGCTTGCGCGCCTGCACATTCCCGATTCCTGAAGAAAGATGTTGTGCATTCCGACGTCCGGTGTTCGAGGCACGCCGCTTGCTGTGGGTCTTCTGTGCGCGGCGGCCCTTGAGAGTCCGCCGGCAGTCGATTGAACAGCTTCAGGGAGGCACGATGCTCGATACGCGTGGCCGTACGGCCGGCGCCAACGCGCGGCCGCCGCAAAACGCCGGCATGACCGCATCTCGCGATTCCCATGTCAGGGCGGGCGGACCGCGGAAAGACGCGAAACCTGCCGCGTCGCTCGAAAATTTTCTGCGTGATACGCGTTTCGATTCCAACGACCCCGTCGCGCTCGGCGGCGTGTTGCGCGCGCTGGTCGAGCGCGGCTACGACCGTGCGCCTGACATGCCCTTGCCTGGGCACGGCGAAACGCTGGTGCGCTGGCGTACCCTGGCTGCGGTGGCCGCGTGCGATCTCGGGCTCGTCAAACTGTTTGAAGGACACACGGATGCGCTCGCGATTCTCGCCGAGCTGCAAGGCCCCACGCCGCCCGCGGGAAGCCGCTGGGGCGTCTGGGCCGCCGAGCCGCCCGATGCGCGCGTACAAGCGATCAAGGTAGGAATCCGAAGCGATGGCGAGGACCTTCGCCTTACCGGCACGAAAGCGTGGTGCTCGGGGGCGGGTGTGGTCACGCATGCGCTTGTTACCGCATGGTTGAACGATGAGCCGGTGCTGGCGGCCGTCGCAATGAATCAGCCGTCCATCTCGATCGACACGTCGAAGTGGCAGGCGGTCGGCATGCAAGCCACGGCAAGCGCCGATGTGAGTTTCGACCAGGCATCGGCGACACTCGTGGGCGGCGCGCATGCCTATGTACGGCGTCCCGGCTTCTGGCACGGCGGCGCCGGAATCGCCGCGTGCTGGTATGGGGCCGCCACGCAGATCGCGCACATGCTGCGCGCCGCGTGCACGCGGCGCGCGGATCCGCATTGGTTCGCCCACCTCGGCGCGGTCGAGGTGGCATTGGCCGGCGCGGCCGCGGTATTGCGCGAGACCGCCGCGCACATCGACGCCAATCCGCTAGCCGACTCGCAGCGCGAGACCATGCGCGCGCGCCTGGTGGTGGAAGAGGCCTCGACGGCCGTGATGAATCACGCTACACGTGCGCTCGGCGCCGGCCCGTTGTGCCGCAACGCGCGCTTCGCACGTGCGCTGGCGGATCTGCCGGTGTTCCTGCGGCAGAGCCACGCGGAGCGCGATCTCGCTGCGCTCGGTGAGCTGATCGCCGCGGCGGGACCCGCCGACGGTCGCGACGGTCCCGATGCCGGAGGTGCCCCGTGGATGCTCTGACGCCATACACGGAGGGCCGCTGACATGAGCTCACCGGCTACCTACTTCGACGAACTCTATCGACACAGCGACGATCCGTGGAAGTTGCGCGAAGGCTGGTACGAGAGCCGCAAGCGGTCGTTGACGCTCGCGTTGCTGCCGCGCCCGCGCTACCGGAGTGCGTTCGAACCCGGCTGCGCCAACGGCGAACTGACCGTCGAGCTGGCGAAGCGTTGCGACGTGCTGCTCGCGGCGGATCTGCATGAGCGCGCGGTGCAGCTTGCACGCGAGCGCGTTGCCGACGCGTCGCACGTCCGCGTCGAACAGCGCACGGTGCCGCGCGAGTGGCCGACCGAGGCCGGCCCGTTCGATCTGATCGTGATCAGCGAATTCGCCTATTACCTCGATTCGGCGGAGCTGAAAACGCTGGCTGCGCGGATCGCCGCCTCCCTCACCACGGACGGCACGCTGCTCGCCTGTCATTGGCGCCGGCCCTTCGCCGAAGCGCTCGAATCCGCCGATGCCGCGCATGCGCTGTTCGACGCACGCTGCGGCCTCACGCGTCTCGCGCATCACGATGAAGCAGATCTGCTGATCGACGTCTGGTCGCGCGACGCACGCTCGGTCGCGCAACGCGAGGGGCTCCTATGATCGGCGTGATCGTTCCGGCGCATAACGAAGAGGCGTTGCTGGCGCCTTGTCTCGCAGCCTTGATCGCGGCCTCGCGCCACGAGGATCTGGCGGGCGAAACGGTGCGCATCGTAGTCGTGCTCGACGCATGCGACGACTTCAGCGGGGCGATCGCGCGGGCCTACGGCGTCGAGACGCTGACGCTGAAGGCGCGCAATGTCGGCATTGCGCGCGCGGCGGGCGCGGACTTCCTGCTGGCGGACGGCGCGCGCTGGCTCGCGTTCACCGACGCCGACAGCCGCGTCTCGTCGGGCTGGCTGGTGGCGCAGCTTTCGCTCGAGGCTGACGCGGTGTGCGGTTCGATTGCCGTCGACGACTGGACCGCGCATCCGCACAGCGTGCGCGAATACTTCCGCAAGACTTACGTGGATGCCGACGGTCATCGTCATATTCACGGTGCGAACCTCGGCGTGTCGGCCGACGCCTACCGGCGCGCGGGCGGCTTTCCGCCGCTCAAGTGCAGCGAGGACGTGGCGCTGGTCGACCGGCTGATCGCGATTGGCGCGCGCATTGCGTGGAGCGCGGCGCCGCGCGTGATTACGAGCGCGCGCGCAGCGGCTCGCGCTCGCGGCGGCTTCGGCGATACGCTTGCGGCGTGGGCGGCCGCCGGATAAGGGCGCCGCCTGCTAGAACAGGAGGGCGACAGGATGGAAGCGTTCTTGCTGTTGTTCGGTCAAGGCAGGATGCTCGACCCGCTGCAGATGGCCATTCGCTCGATCGTCGTGTTTCTGATCGCGCTGGTGCTGATCCGCATTTCGGGCCGGCGCTCGTTCGGACAACGCTCGCCATTCGATTCGGTGGTGGTGATCCTGCTCGGCGCGACGTTGAGCCGGGCCATCGTCGGTGCGTCGCCATTTATTGCCACGGTCGTGGCGTCGTTCGCAATCGTCGTCTGCCACCGGGCGCTGGCGTGGGTATGCATGCGCTCGCGCGCGTTGGAGCGGCTGGTGGGCGGCGTCGAACGCGAGGTGTTCAGCAACGGTGAGTTCAACGCGCGCGAGATGGACGCGGCGTTGATCAGCCGAACCGACATTCAGGAAAGCGTGCGGCAGAAAACCGGCTCACGTTCGATGGAAAACGTGGCCGCGGCGATTCTCGAACGCAATGGCGAAGTGAGCGTGATCCGCAAGAAGGCGTGAGTCGAACGGGTCAGCCCCGGCCACCGCGCGAGATTTCTTCGCCGGCTCCGCGCGGCATGCGCAACGTGACCGGAATCGACGCGAACGAGCATAGTCCCACCACCAGAAACGCCGGCCAGAAATCCGACCATGTGATGCCAGGATGCCCATGCAGCACGCGTGAGATCTGCAGTACGATGCCGCCGATCGTGACGCCGAGGCCGAGCGACATCTGCTGCACGACGCTGCCGAGACTCGTGGCGCGGCCCACGTCGCGGCTCGCGATTTCCGCGTAAGTGAGCGAGTTCAGACTCGTGAATTGCAGCGCCGGGAAGAAGCCGCCGAGCAGCACGATCACCCAGATGATCCAGGTCGGCGTGCCGGGGAAAAACAGTCCGCACGCAGCGATCGAGAGTCCCGACAATGCGGCGTTCACCACCAGCACCGAACGGAAACCGAAACGATGCAGCACGCTCGAGGCGACCGTGCGCATGAACATGCCGCCGAATGCGGACGCGCAGGTGATCAGGCCGGATTCGAACGCGCTCATGCCGTGGCCTTCCTGCAGCATCAGCGGTAACAGGAACGGCAGCGCGCCGAGGCCGATCCGGAACAACGAACCGCCCAGCACGCTCGCCTGGAACGTGGGCACCTTGAAAAAGCGCAGGTCCAGCAGCGGCAGCGGGACGCGCTGCGCGTAGGCGACATAGGCCGCGAGCAGAACCGCGCCGCACGCGCACATGCCGAATGCGTCGCCGTTGGAAATCAGTTCGCCGCCGACCAGCGACAGCCCGAGCAGAAGCAGCACCGCACCCGCCGCCGACAGAAAAAAACCGATCCAGTCGAGCGGACCCGGGTCCGGTTCGCGCGTGTTGGCGATGTGCTTGTTGGTCAGATAGATGCCGAGGATGCCGATCGGCACGTTGATGAAGAAAATCAGGCGCCAGTGCAGATAGGTGGTGATGAAGCCGCCGAGCAGCGGTCCCGCGGCGGGGCCGAGCATCGCGGGAACGCTCAGATAGTTCATCGCGCGGATGAAGTCGGCCTTGTGCACCACGCGAAAGATAATGATCCGCCCGACCGGCACCATCATCGCGCCGCCCACGCCTTGCACGAAGCGCGCGAGCGTGAAGGTGGCGAGAGAATTCGACGCGGCGCACAGCAGCGAACCCGTCACGAAGATACCGATCGCCGTGCGGAAGATCGTGCGTGCGCCGAACCGGTCGGCGAGCCAGCCGCACACGGGGATGAACACGCCCAGTCCCAGCACGTAGCTCGTCACCGCGATTTTCAGCGTGACCGGATCGCGCCCGAAGTCGCGCGCCATGGCGGGTAGCGCGGTCACGATCACGTTCGCATCGACGCTTTCCATGAACATCGCGCACGCGACGATAAGGGGCGCAATCAGGGCTTTCTGGACGGAGGTCATGAAGGCGAGCTGCGGCGAACGGTCGCGGGCAAAGGGGTCATTATTGCACCTGTACGGTGCGGTTTGTTAATAGTGCGGCGACCGGTGCCGCCCTTTTTAAGTTGGGCGACTGCGCATGTGACCGTCATGCAACAGTCGGCCGTTTTATTGATATTTGTTGCAGTGCGGCAGGAGGCGGTTATAATCGGGTTATTGCCTAGGTATAAACCCTATACAGGAGTCTGCCATGAACACCGCTTCCAACGCTTCCGCCGTCCGCGCTACCGTCGCCGCCAACAGCACTTTCTTCGGCAAGCTGCGCGCCTTGGCCCTGCATGCCCTGAACCTGCATCTGCAAAACTGCGCCGTGATCGCCGAGGCGCATCGCCGTCCGGAGTAAGACAAAGGCCGCGCGCCGCATGCGCTGACTGACAGAGCAGGGCGCTGACATGCGCCCCGTCTGTCATGCGCACGTCGCCACGGCTTATTAGCATTGTTTGTACGTCGCTCATGCCCGCCAGGCGGCGATGTCACCGCGGCCCGGCGGCATGCGCAGCGAGCGCTGCGCGAACCGATTCCCCATTATTCGAAAATCGTTGCAGCGGCGGCACGCGCGTAATTGGCACGGTGTGCCGTTCGTGTTTGGCCTCGTACGGCATCCGGGCCGTACATCGTCGCCTGAGTCAGTCGCGGGCGCGGCACGACACCTTCGCTACGGTCTTGCGTTCCATGGTCGCTCGCGTCGCGAGCGCGCTCATCAACAGCGCGATGGACACCAATCCGACCAGATACACGCCCGCCATCATCCAATCCTGTTCCGCCATCTTCTTTCTCCTTCAAATACCGAATTTCACCCGGCAAATGCGCCGCGTTTCACTGAGCTATTGCTCTCGATTACGGCACGTGAAGAGAAAATCTTGATGCTGCGCTTCCACGGTTCGAGCGATACAGCGTGCGCACACACTCGGCGCAACGTCGAATCTTCATTCGCAGCGCGTAAATAGCGTTTAAACTTCAGCCCCCTGTCAGCTACCGGGCGAGTCCCGTCGCAGCCCAATCGGCAATATCGACCGTTTTATTTACGCATATCGCCGCGGCGCGCCGCGCGGCGCTTTCAGCTCCAATGGCCGGCTAAGGTTAAACCCCGCAATCCGGCTGACGCTGTCAACCTTTTTACCCCAATGCCGTTATCCATTTGTAATCGCCAATAACCGGCGATGCCGCGGCAGACGATCCGTCGTCGCAACAGCTCCACGCAAGGCCCAGCATTGACCATGTTCCATCGATATAACTATAAATTCGACCGGCTAGGCGCGATGTTCGACCGTGCATCGAAAACGCTTGGCAACCGGGGACTTCTCTCGCCCCTGCTCGCACTCGTGATTGGCGCGTTGCTGCTGGTCGTCTTGCAACATCTCTCGCAAGCAGTCGACTATCGTTCGGTGATGCATGAGTTGCGTCGACTGACGGCCGGCGAATGGAGCGCCGCGCTCGGCGCCACCGCGCTCAGCTATGTGGCGCTGGTCGGCCGCGATGCCGTCGGTTTGCGCTATCTGGGCGCGCTCGTGCCGCGTGTGGCGCTGTGGATCGGCGCAACGGCGGGCTCGGCGCTCGGCAATGCCACTGGTTTCGGCGCGCTGACGGGCGGTGCCGTGCGCGCGCGCGTCTACGGCGTGGCGAGCGTCACGCCGGCGCAGATCGGCCGCATGACGGTGTTCACGAGCGTGTCGCTCGCGCTCGCACTGGTGCTGATGACGGCGCTCGGCATGGTCGGCGTGGCCGGCACGCTCGCACCGATGCTGCATCTCGAACCCGTCACGCTGCGTTGGATCGGCATGGCGCTGCTCGCCGTGCTGGCATCCGCGGCCGCCGCGTGTCGCCGCGACACGCGCCCGGTGCGCACGCGGTGGCAGTGGCTTTCGTTCGATATCCCCGCGCGCCGCGACCTGCTCGCGCAAGTGGCGCTCGCAGTGCTCGACGTGGTGGCCGCCGGCCTCGCCTTGTGGGCGCTGCTGCCGCATGCGGATGTGAGCTTCGTGACCTTCATCACGGTCTACGCCGCGGCCATGCTGCTCGGCATGATCGGCCACACGCCCGGCGGCGTCGGCGTGTTCGAAGCGGCGATGGTGTTCACGCTGAACGGCAGCGTGCAAACGCATCAGATGGTTGCCGCCTTGCTCGCGTATCGCGCGATTTACTTCGGTGTCCCGTTGATCGTTTCCGCCGCGCTGCTCGCCGGTTTCGAAGGGCGCGCGCTGAAAAGCCGTTTGCCGCTGCAATATGCCGCTGCGGCGTCCAGGCTCGCGCCGCTGTTTCTGAGTCTCGTCACGTTCGTGGTCGGCGGCATGCTGGTCATTTCCAGCGCGACGCCCGCGTTCTGGCAACGCATTTACATACTGCGCGACGTGCTGCCGCTGTGGGTGCTCGAAAGTTCGCAGATGCTTTGCAGCGTGCTCGGTGTGCTGCTGCTGTTCGTCGCGCGTGGTTTGATGCGCCGGCTGGACGCCGCATGGTGGATGACGCTGCTGCTCGCGGTGCTGAGTCTCGCGTTGTCGCTGACCAAAGGTCTTGCGTTCGTGGAAGCCGGAGTGCTCGGCATGCTGGTCGTGTTGCTGCTGTCAACGCGCCGGCGTTTCAACCGTCATTCGTCGCTGTTCGCCGAGCGCTTTACGGCGGGCTGGCTGGTGTCGGTCGCGATGGTGCTGATGCTGGCCACGTGGGTCATGCTGTTTGCTTTCCGCGACGTGCCGTACACGCGCGACCTGTGGTGGCAATTCGCTTTCGACGAACGCGCGCCGCGTGCGCTGCGCGCGACGCTCGCCGCAAGCGTGTTCGCCGCGACATTCTCGTTCTGGCAGTTGCTGCGCCCCGCGCCGGGGCGCTTCGTCAAACCGGCGCCGGCAGATCTGCACGACGCGGCGCGCATCGTGCGCGCGCAGGAACGCAGCGACGCCGGTCTCGCGCTGATGGGCGACAAGAGCTTCCTGTTCTCCGAGTCGCGCGAGGCTTTCCTGATGTACGCGAAATACGGCCGCACGTGGGCCGCTTTGCACGATCCGGTGGGTCCGCGCGAAGAGTGGGCCGGCCTGATCAGCAAGTTCGTCGCGCTCGCTCACGCGCACGGCGGGCGCGCGGCGTTCTATCAGGTGCGCGCCAACGCCTTGCCGCTTTATCTCGACGCCGGTCTCACGCTGATGAAGCTCGGCGAGGAAGCGCACGTCGTGCTCGACGATTTCGACCTGAAGGGATCGCATCGCGCGCACCTTCGCTATGCTTTGAAGCGTGGCGAGCGTGATGGCTTCACCGTCGAAGTGATCGATCAGGCGAACGTGCCCGCATCGCTCGAGACGCTGCGCGAGATTTCCGACGGCTGGCTCGGCAGTCGCGACGCGCGCGAAAAGAGTTTCTCAGTGGCGGCCTTTACGGACGAATATCTTGCCGCGCAATCGGTGATGCTGGTGCGCCAGAACGGTGAGCCCGCTGCCTTCGTCACCTTCATGACGACCGACCTGAACACCGAAGCGACCGTCGGCGTGATGCGTCATGTGGAAAGCGCGTCGCCGTATGCCATGGAATATCTGTTCACACAGCTGGCGCTGCATCTGAAACAGGCGGGTTTCCGCTCGCTCAGTCTCGGCATCGCGCCGCTCTCCGGCATGCAACCCACGCCGCTCGCGTCGCGCTGGCATCGGTTCGCCGGCATCGTATGGCGCTTCGGCGGCCGTTTCTATAACTTCCGCGGACTGCGTGCTTTCAAGAGCAAGTTCCAGCCGCATTGGGAGCCGCGCTATCTCGCGGCGTCGGGTTCGGTCGGCGTGTTTTTCACGCTCGCGGACCTGTCATTGCTGGCAGGAGGCCGGCGTTCATGACATTGCATTCGTTGTTCAAGCTCGTTCTCGCAACGAGCCTCGTGACCGGTGGCGCACTCGCGCACGCGGCAACCACTACGACTACCACGGTGCCCGGCGGCCGCTATGGCGACGTCACGGTCACGCAACCGGCCGGTCCGTTGCGCGGCTTCGTGGTGCTGTACTCGCAGGCGAGCGGCTGGAGCGCGGCGGACCAGCAGAGCGCCGACGCGCTCGCCAAGGCCGGTGCGTTGACTGTCGGTGTCGACACGGCTCGCTACGCCGCCAATCTGGTCGCGAAGAAAGAGGCCTGCCATCAACTGGTGGGCGATGCGGAAGCGTTGAGCCATCAGCTCGAACGTCAATCGCGATCGAGCCATTATTTCGCGCCGATCGTCGCGGGCACGGGCCAAGGCGCAACGCTCGCCATGCACGTGCTCGAACAGGCGCCGTCGAACACGATTGCCGGCGCGGTCGCGGTGGATGCCGAGCACACGCTCGATGCACGCTTTCAGCCATGCCCGCCGGACCCGACGATTATCCGCGACAAAGTGCCGGGTTTCGTCGAAAAGGCGGCTGCGGGCAACGCCGATCGCGCGCGCCTCGTCGCGTTGCTCACGCCGCATTTGCAGGCCGTGTCGACGAGCGACGACGTCTCCGATCTGCCGCTCATCGAACTGCCGGCGGCGCATCCGAACGGTCTGATGGCCATCGTGATTTCCGGTGACGGCGGCTGGCGCGATCTCGACAAGACGATCGCGCAGGCGTTGCAGAAAGACGGCGTCTCCGTGATCGGTTGGGACAGCCTTCGCTATTTCTGGAGCGAGAAGCCACCGGCGCAAACCAGCCGCGACCTCGCGCGCGTGATGCAAACCTACGGCGCGCGCTGGAACGCGCAGCATATTGCGCTCGTCGGCTATTCGTTCGGCGCGGATGTAATGCCGTTCGCCTATAACCGTCTGCCGGAAGCGTTGCGCGCGAAGGTAGCGCTGATCGCGCTGCTCGGCTTCGCGCCCGACGCCGATTTTCAGATTCGCGTGGGCGGCTGGCTCGGCATGCCGGCAAGCGACAAGGCGTTGAAGGTCCAACCGGAATTGACGCGCGTGCCGCCGGCCATCGTGCAGTGCTTCTACGGCGAGAACGAGAAGGACACCTTGTGTCCGACGCTGACCAAAAGCGGCGTCGAGGTGATCCGCACGTCGGGCGATCACCACTTCGGCGGCGATTACAACTCGCTTGAAAAGCGCATTCTCGGCGGCCTCAGGAAGCAGAGCGGCGTGCATTGATCGCCGCATCGCGCATGGCAATCAACAGGATTGACAAAGCGCCTCAAGTCAACGAAGATGCAACGCATGAACTGCCTCGACATCCGTATTGCGCTGATTATTAGCATCATTCATCGAATGGTGGGTTAGCGCGCGTCTGATAGCAGTGACACATAACCCGCCCCACGAGGCGGGTTTTTTTATGTCCGCTTGCAGCCTGCCTCCTGGTGAACTCTCCGATGATTCGTCCTTGCCGCACAGGAGCTTGCCTTGTCGTTACACCAATTCAAACAGGTGGCCGTTACCGCCGATAGCGTCGCGCTTCGTCACGACTACCTGAAAAAAACCCTGACCGCGCGTGTCTACGACGTGGCCCGCGAGACCGAACTCGAACGCGCGCCGAATCTGTCGGCGCGTCTGCACAATCCGGTCTATCTGAAGCGCGAGGACAACCAGCCGGTGTTCTCGTTCAAGGTGCGCGGCGCGTACAACAAGATGGCGCATATTCCTTCTGAAGCGCTGGAGCGTGGGGTGATTACGGCGTCGGCGGGCAATCATGCGCAGGGCGTGGCGTTGTCGGCGGCGCGCATGGGCGTGAAGGCGATCATCGTGGTGCCGGTCACCACGCCGCAGGTGAAGGTCGACGCGGTGCGCGCGCACGGCGGGCCGACCGTCGAAGTGGTGCAGTTCGGCGAGTCGTATAGCGACGCGTATGAGCACGCAGTCAAGCTGCAGGAAGAGCGCGGCCTGACCTTCGTGCATCCGTTCGATGATCCGTATGTGATCGCCGGACAGGGCACCGTCGCAATGGAGATTCTCAGCCAGCACCAGGGGCCGATTCACGCGATCTTCGTGCCGATCGGCGGCGGTGGACTCGCGGCGGGCGTCGCCGCGTACGTGAAATCGGTGCGACCCGAGATCAAGGTGATCGGCGTGCAAACCGATGATTCGTGCGCGATGGCCGCGTCTCTGAAGGCCGGTGGGCGTGTCACGCTGAACGAAGTCGGTCTGTTCTCGGACGGCACGGCGGTGAAGCTCGTTGGTGAAGAAACCTTCCGCCTTTGCAGCGAATATCTCGACGACGTGCTGCTCGTGAATACCGACGCGCTATGCGCCGCGATCAAGGACGTCTTCCAGGACACCCGCAGCGTGCTCGAACCCGCCGGCTCGTTGGCCGTGGCCGGCGCGAAGCAATATGCGGAGCGCGAAGGCATCGAGAACCAGACGCTGATCGCAATCACGTCGGGGGCGAACATGAATTTCGACCGCATGCGCTTCGTGGCCGAACGCGCGGAAGTCGGTGAGGCGCGCGAAGCAGTGTTCGCCGTGACAATCCCCGAAGAGCGCGGCAGTTTCCGCCGCTTCTGCGAACTGGTCGGCACACGCAGCGTCACCGAATTCAACTACCGGATTGCGGATGCGAACTCCGCCCATATCTTCGTGGGCGTGCAGATCAGGAATCGCAGCGAGTCGGCACAGATCGCGGGCGCGTTTGAGGCGCACGGCTTCGCCACCGTCGATCTGACGTTCGATGAACTCTCCAAGCAGCACATCCGCTACATGGTCGGCGGCCGATCGCCTCTGGCACATGACGAACGTCTGTTCCGTTTCGAGTTCCCCGAGCGGCCGGGCGCGCTGATGAAATTCCTTTCGTCGATGGCGCCGAACTGGAATATCAGCCTGTTTCACTACCGTAACCAGGGCGCGGACTACAGCTCGATTCTGGTCGGCATCCAGGTGCCCGAAAGCGAGAACGAAGCGTTCAACCAGTTCCTCGCGACGCTCGGTTATCCGAACTGGGAAGAGACGAGCAATCCGGTCTACCGACTGTTTCTGGCGTCGTAATTTAGCTCGGGGTTTACCTTGATCTGGCGAAACGCTGCGCGAAAGGTGAGCCGTCGAGCGAATGGGCCACAAGCCTCGTCTGGACGGCGTTAAGGCTCAATTCCGCCTACCGGCGGCATGCGGCTGTTCAAAGCTTTTATCTCTAAATTAAATACAGTCTATCCACCATATCGCGTTGCGCGATACCGTGCGTGATCGTCAAACTGGGTGCAAATCTAATGTCGCATTCAGGAGACGACTCATGCGTACCCAAGTTGGCATCATCGGTGCCGGGCCTGCGGGCCTGCTGCTTTCCCATCTTCTCCATCTGCGCGGCATCGACTCCGTCGTGCTCGAGTCGCGCAGTCGCGATCAGATCGAATCCACCATCCGCGCCGGCGTGCTCGAACAAGGCACGATGGATCTGCTGACCGAAGCCGGTGTCGGCGCACGGATGAAAGCGGAAGGCGCGCTGCATCACGGCTTCGAACTCGCTTTCGAAGGCAAGCGGCGCCGCATCGATCTGACCGGACTCACGGGGCATTCGATTACGGTCTACGCACAGCACGAAGTGATCAAGGATCTCGTCGCGGCGCGTGTGTCCGACGACGGCAAGCTGCGCTTCGGCGTCTCGGAGACGTCGATTCACGGCATCGATACCGATAAGCCGTCGATCCGTTATCGTCAGGATGGCGAAGCTTACGAATTGCAGTGCGACTTCGTGATCGGCTGCGACGGTTCGCAAGGCGTGTCGCGCGCAGCGATTCCGCAGGCGTTGCGCAAGGATTTCGAACGTGTGTACCCGTTCGGTTGGTTCGGTATCCTGTGCGAAGGGCCGCCGTCGTCGGACGAATTGATCTACGCGCGTCACGAGCGCGGTTTCGCGCTGATCAGCACGCGCTCGCCGAACGTGCAGCGCATGTATTTCCAGTGCGATCCGAAGGATTCCGTCGAGAACTGGTCCGACGACCGCATCTGGGCGGAACTGCATGCACGAGTCGACTCGCGCGACGGGCAGAAGATTGTCGACGGAAAAATCTTTCAGAAGAACATTGTCGGCATGCGCAGTTTCGTATCGAACACGATGCAACATGGCCGGCTGTTTCTCGCGGGCGACGCGGCGCATATCGTGCCGCCCACCGGCGCGAAGGGAATGAATCTGGCGGTGGCCGATGTGCGCGTGCTGACCGAGGCGCTGAATGCGTTTTACGTGGAGAATCGCACGGATCTGCTCGACGGTTACAGCGCGACTGCGCTCAAACGCATCTGGCGCGCCGAGCATTTCTCGTACTGGATGACCAGCATGATGCACCGTATCGAAGGCGCGTCGCCTTTCGAGCAGCAGCTTCAGGTGGCCGAGCTCGAATACGTGACGACGTCGCGCGCGGCGGCCACGGCAATGGCTGAAAACTACGTCGGCATCGCGGGCGCGCAGGCGTGAGCGGGCAGGGCGCACATTGAGTCATGTGCGGGGTGGCGTGCCTGTCATTTGCGCGGGCTGAACATCGCAGCGGCCTCTCGCTGAAAGACCAGCCGGCCGACGGACACGCTAATCTCGCGATACGTCACGCCTGTGGGAATTGACCTGGCCGGACTGGACGCAGGTGAAGATCTTCGAAAACTATTCATAGGGACGCACCTCGCGCTGTCATTTTGCCAGGGTAAGCTGTGCCTTCGGTGCGTTCTCAAAATAGGGGCAGAGGTCGATGCGGCGTGTGATATTCAACCAGAAGGGCGGTGTGGGCAAATCGACCATCGTATGCAACCTGGCGGCTATCAACGCCAGCGAGAACTTGCGCACGCTGGTCATCGATCTGGACCCGCAAGGCAACTCCAGCCAATATCTTCTTGGCAAGCAGGCCAGCGATCTCAAGCCCAACGTCGCGGACTTCTTCGAAACGGCCTTGAGTTTCAGTTTCAGGCCGACGCCTGTCTCGACGTTCATTCACCCCACGCCCTTTGAGAATCTTGATGTGATGCCCTCGCATCCCGATCTCGATACGCTGCACGGCAAGCTCGAGTCGCGCTACAAGATCTACAAGCTGCGTGACGCGCTGAACGAACTGGACGAGTACGACGCGATCTACATCGACACGCCGCCGGCGCTGAATTTCTATACGCGCTCCGCACTGATCGCGGTGGAACGCTGCCTGATTCCGTTCGATTGCGACGACTTCTCCCGTCGCGCGCTGTACACGCTGCTCGACAACGTCAAAGAGATTCAGCAGGATCACAACGCCGGGCTCGAAGTCGAGGGAATCGTGATCAATCAGTTTCAACCGCGCGCGACTCTGCCGCTTCAACTGGTCGAGGAACTGATCAGCGAAGGCTTGCCTGTGCTGGAGTCGCGGCTGTCGACGTCCGTGAAGATTCGCGAGTCGCACCAGTACGCGAAGCCGATGATTCACTTCGATCCCCGTCACAAGCTCGCTCAGGAATTCGTGGCGTTGCATCGGGAATTGATTGGATAGCGAACGCCGCGGGTTGTGAATGTGATAATCCGCCACGTTCTCTAGCTAACGAGGTATGGCAATGCAGGTCTATGGCAGACGCAATTCGATCAACGTGCAGAAAGTACTCTGGTGTCTCGCCGAACTGGGTTTCGAAGAAGGCCGGGAGTTTTCGCGGATCGACGCGGGACTGGAGTACGGGGTGATCGACACGCCGCAATATCGTGCGCTCAATCCGAATGGCCTGGTGCCGACGCTCGTCGACGGAGAGAGCGTGTTGTGGGAGTCGAATACGATTGTCCGCTATCTGGCCGCGAAATATGACGCGCAGACGCTCTTGCCGTCCGAACCGGCTGCCCGTGCCGACGTCGAGCGCTGGATGGACTGGCAACTCGGCACGCTGTGGGCGACGTTGCGGGTCACGTTCCTGGGGCTGACGCGCGTGCCGGAGGCGCAACGCGACTACGACGCCATCAAGCGTTCGTATCGCGAAGCAACGCGGCTTCTGGGCATCGTCGACGCGATCCTCGGAAAGCACGACTATCTCGCGCAGGATCGCTTTACCGTGGCCGATATCGGCGTCGGTCTCGCGGCGCATCGCTGGGTGCAACTGACTGAACGGTTTCCGGATACGTTGGGGGCGCAGCAGCCGTTGCCTTCGCTGGATCGATGGCTTCGGGCGATCAAGGCGAGGCCGGCGTTTTCCGCAGCGGTCGCTTCGTAAGCGGCTATCTGGGCGGCTAATGGTGACGCGTTGTTCGCCGCCAGTCACCGCCATCAAATTCCCTTTAAGACGTGAGCACGTGCAGGCTTCTGCGGCCACACGCAATCCACCTCCGCCTTGATCGCCAAATAATCTAATCATTGCCGCCGGAATCCGAACCCGGCCGCCTCCCTGATTCATCTCCTCCATTCCCCGCTGACTCCGGGTCAACCCGCATTGCCAGGCCATGCTCTTGCGCCTATCTTTCTACATCATACGTATGACCTAGAGAGTATGTTGTGGCAACCTTGCACAGGCAGGTCCTGAACCAGATGGGCGAGCAGATCTGTTCGGGCAAGTTCATGCCCGGCGACATTCTTCCCGCCGAGCCCGTGCTTGCCGAGCAGATGCAGGTAAGCCGCATCACTATCCGCGAGACCATGAAGTCGCTGTCCGCCAAGGGCATGCTCCAGGTGCGCCGCCGCTACGGGACGGTCGTGCTGCCGCGTTCGCAATGGCAGTTGTTCGACCCGGACGTGATCACGTGGCGGGCTCGGGCGGGCGCCGTTGAGCCGGGCCTCGTCGAAGATCTGATGGAGTTGCGCCTGATCATCGAGCCGAACGCGGCGCGGCTCGCCGCGAAACGCGCGACCGCGGAAGACCGCGTCGCGGTCCGGCGCGCGTTCAAGTTGATGGAGCGCGCGGTCGCCGGGCATGGCGAATACGTTCCCGCCGACCTGGCGTTTCACGGCGCCATTCTCACGGCCTGCCACAACCAGTTTGTCCAGCAGATGCAGAACGCGCTGTCGGCGATCCTGCGCACCAGCTTCGAACTCAGCTCGGAGATCGAGGGTGGGCCCGCTCGTTCGCTGCCCATGCACGAGGCGCTGTGCGTCGCGATCGAGCAGGGCGACCCCGTGGCAGCGGAGCAAGCCGTGCTGACGTTGATCCAGCGCGCCGAGCAGGACTTCGAGGACCGCGCCGCGCTCGATCGCAGCGCCAACGAGAAGCCCGTTTGACGAGTCGCCTTAGCCACGCAACACGGCCACGCGAGGCGGCCTCTTAAGGGCCGTCCAGCAGCGGCGCCGCTGCATCCCCAACCCATTTATCGCGACTGTCACGACGGCACGCGAGGGGCGCACTCGCGCCTTGTTATCGAACACTGAGAGGACACGTGAATGACACAGCTATTCGATTTGAGCGGGCGCACGGCGCTCATCACCGGCTCGGCGCGCGGCATCGGCTTCGCGTTGGCAGAAGGCCTCGCGGACGCCGGCGCCGGCGTGGTCCTGAACGGCACGCGCGCCGATACCGTGGCTGAAGCCGTCGAGCGGCTCCGCGCGAAAGGCTTGAACGCTCAAGGCCGCGCGTTCGACGTGACCGACGAAGCCGCCGTCGCCGAAGCCTTCGCGCAATGGGACAAGGACGGCGTACAGGTCGACATCTTGATCAACAACGCCGGCATCCAGTTTCGCAAACCGCTCGTCGATCTGGAACTGCGCGACTGGCAGCGTGTGATCGACACCAACCTCACGAGCGCATTCATTGTCGCGAAGCAGGCCGCGCGCCGCATGATCGCGCGCGGCACGGGCGGCAAAATCATCAACATGGGTTCGCTGACGAGCGAGGCCGGGCGCGCGACGGTCGGCGCCTATACGGCGGCGAAAGGCGGCATCAAGATGCTGACCCGCGCCATGAGCGCCGAGTGGGGGGGCGCGAACATTCAGGCCAATGCGATCGGTCCGGGCTACATCCTGACCGATATGAACAAGCCGCTGATCGAAAACGCGGCGTTCGATGCGTGGGTCAAGAGCGGCAATCCTTCGCAACGCTGGGGCAAGCCTGAAGAACTGGTCGGCACGGCGGTGTACCTGGCGTCGCCGGCATCAAGCTATGTGAACGGCCAGATCATTTACGTGGACGGCGGCTGGTTGGCCGTGCTGTAAAGACAGATTCGCGCGGGCAGAGCACAACAAAAACACCGCGTTCGCCAGATAGTAAGTATGCCGTACCGATCCGGAGACATCATGGAAAGCGTCAAAGCCGTAGCACCCCAAAGATGGTGGTATCTGATGCCCATCATCTTCATCACCTATAGCCTTGCCTATCTCGATCGCGCGAATTACGGCTTCGCCGCCGCAGCGGGCATCGATCGCGATCTCGGAATCACGCACGGCACGTCGTCGCTGATCGGTTCGCTGTTCTTTCTCGGTTACTGCCTGTTCCAGGTGCCCGGTGCGATCTACGCGCAGCGCAATAGCGTGAAGAAGCTGATCTTTTTCAGCCTGATTCTCTGGGGGCTGTGCGCGGCGGCCACCGGCATGGTCAGCAACATTCCGATGCTGATGGTGCTGCGCTTTGTGCTCGGCGTGGTGGAGGCGGCCGTCATGCCGTCGATGCTAATGTACATCAGCCGCTGGTTCACCAGGAGCGAACGCTCGCGTGCCAATACGTTCCTGATTCTCGGCAATCCGGTGACGGTGCTGTGGATGTCGGTGGTGTCGGGCTATCTGGTGCGCAGCTTCGGCTGGCGTGAGATGTTTGTTATCGAAGGTGTGCCGGCGCTCATCTGGGCGGTCGTGTGGTGGTTCACGGTGAAGGATCGCCCGGCCGACGCGTCGTGGATGAGCGCCGCCGAAAAGACCGAACTCGACGCGCGCCTGAGAGCCGAGCAGGCGCATATCGCACCAGTGCGCGACTACAAGGCGGCCTTCCGCTCGTCGATCGTATTGAAGTTTTGCGCGATTCACGCGTTGTGGAGCATCGGCGTGTACGGCTTCATCATGTGGCTGCCGTCGATCCTCAAGGCGGCCTCGACGATCGACATCGTCTCGGTCGGCTGGCTCGCCGCGGTTCCGTATCTCGCGGCGATCATCCTGATGCTGCTCGCGTCGTGGCTCTCGGACAAGACGCGCAACCGCAAGCTGTTCGTCTGGCCGCTGCTGCTGGTGGGCACAATTGCGTTCGTAGCGTCTTACCTGATCGGCGGCTCGCATTTCTGGATCTCGTTCGCGCTGCTGGTCGTGGCGGGCGCCACGATGTATGCACCCTACGGGCCTTTCTTCGCGCTGGTGCCGGAGTTGATCCCGGGCAACGTGCTGGGCGGCGCGATCGGTCTGATCAACGCGTGCGGCGCGCTCGGTGCGTTCGCCGGTTCATGGGTGGTGGGCTATCTGAACGGCGCGACCGGCAGCCCGGCGGCTTCTTATATTTTCATGGCGGGCGGCCTGCTGTCGTCTGTGATCCTGATGATGACCGTGCCGGCGAATTCCGACGAACATGCGAGGCGCGAAGCCGCGCTGCCGCTGCAGCGCACGCAACACTAGTCGATCCAACCGATTGGCTGAAACCTGGCAGATAGAGCATGGCAACCCTGATTACCGATGTAAAAGTCATCCTGACCGCGCCGGAAGGCATCAACCTCATCGTCGTCAAGGTGGAGACGAACCAGCCCGGTCTGTATGGGCTCGGATGCGCGACTTTCGCTTACCGGCATGTGGCGGTGCAGTGTCTGATCGAGGAATATCTGCGACCGCTGCTGATCGGGCGCGATGCGGACGCGATCGAGGAACTCTGGCAACTGATGCATCAGAACGCGTACTGGCGCAACGGACCGATCGAGAACAATGCGATCTCCGGTGTCGACATGGCGCTGTGGGACATCAAGGGCAAACTGGCGAACATGCCGCTCTACCAGCTGTTCGGCGGCAAGTGCCGCGAAGGCGTGCCGATCTATCGCCACGCGGACGGCCGCGATCTGAACGAATTGTGCGAGAACATTCAGAAGTATCGCGAGCAGGGCATCACGCACATTCGCTGTCAGAGCGGCGGCTATGGCGGAGGCGGTTTCGGCAGGGCGCCGGCGAGCGCGCCGCAAGGCGCGGCGGACGGCGTCTATCTCGACAGCCGTAAATACATGCGCGACACGCTCAAACTGTTTGACGGCATTCGCAGCAAGATCGGTTTCGACGTCGCGCTGTGTCACGACGTGCATGAACGTTTGAAGCCGGTCGAAGCGATCCGCTTTGCGTGCGATCTGGAGCGGTACGAACTGTTCTTTCTCGAAGACGCGATCGCGCTGGAGGAGGGGGAATGGATGCGTCAGTTGCGTGCCAAAACGACCACGCCGCTGGCGCAGGGCGAGCTATTCAACAACCCGTACGAATGGCGCTTCCTGATTACCGAGCGTCTGATCGACTTTATCCGCGTGCATCTCAGCCAGATCGGCGGGATTACCGCGGGACGCAAGCTGCAGATCTTTGCCGAGCAATTCGGCGTTCGAACGGCATGGCACGGCCCCGGTGACATGTCGCCGTTGGCGCATGCGGCGAATATTCATATCGATCTGGCCGCGCGCAATTTCGGCGTCCAGGAATGGTCGGGCATCGAGCCGCCGAATTTCGTGATCCAGGACCTGAAGGGTCCGCGAGCGGCGCTGTTCGATGTGTTCCCCGGCCTGCCCGAGTTCAGGCAGGGTCACGTCTACGCCAACGACAAGCCGGGTCTCGGTGTCGATATCGACGAAGCGGAGGCCGCAAAATATCCCTGCGAAAATAGCGTAACGATGTGGACGCAAACGCGTCTGAAAGACGGCACGCTACAAACGCCGTGACATACCCACTCTGACGCAATGGTGCGCACGGATCTTGGCTTGGCAAGCATTCGTGCGTCGACGCGCGCAACGTTGCGCCGCAAAACGCAACTATGCGGGCGATGCAGAACAGTCTCTCCACTGCTGCACGACAAACGGCGAATTCCGAGCAAATGAATTTGAAAACCACTCGCTGAACAGCCGTTTTTCATTGTAGTGGCAGCAGCAACAGTGAATTCAGGATTGGCGGATTTATCCCGCCGCGCTGGCCGCCTACACTCGATGTACCGCTGCAACGACAGCCCTTGCCGCAGCGCGTAGAAAGACAATCTCTGGAGGTGGTTTCATGAAGTCGCTCATTCAAGCCGTTGCGATCGCCGTTGTTCTTGCCGCGCCGGTAGCTTCGTTCGCTCAGTCGTCCAATGAACCTGTATCGCAAGGTGCGCAGACGCAAGCCGCGGGTCATCAAGACCCGGCTCAGGCTGGCAACAGCGGATATGGTTCAGCCAGCGCAGGCACGTGGCAGGCAGGTCAAGGCAGCGATACGACGGTTAGCTCCTACTCGCCGCCGATTCACAACGCGCGTTAAGCATTTCACGAAGCGCGCGGCGAACCCATCACCGCGCGCGAAACTGAATCTCTTCTTTCATGGCGCGCGCAACAGTGTCATCTCGTTGTGCAGCAGCGCCAGCAAATCATCATCGCTAGGCCGCGTGCCCCAATGCCGCGCGCCCGCTACCGACGCAATTGCGATCCACGAGTGAGGTGGAAACCATTCGCGCAAGAGTGTGCCGTTCTGACGCAAACACAATTGACCGGTCTGTTCGCTGTATTCGGCGCAGATCAGCGTGTCGTCGATGCGCGCGGTGACTCGTCGTGGATCGCTGGGTAGCAAGTCGTCGCTCCTGCAGAACGTGTGGCGCGAATGCGTGCGCGGCACGGCCGCGTCATCGACGCGGCCGCGGCTTTTACATCAATGATCGCCGTGGCCATGACCGTGATCGTGATCATCGCCATGGCCGTGATCGTCGCCATGACCATGCCAGCCGTTGTCGTGACCGCGCCAGTCGCCGTGCGGACCGCGCGCTTCATACCAATCGCGTCCGCCGTGATGACGCTCTTCCCATTCGCGCCGTTCCCAGTAGCGGTGACCGTCGTAATACCGTTCGCCGTACCAGCCCGGACTCACCACGACCACCGGCGGAGCCGGAGCGTAGACCGGCGGTGGCGGGGCATACACGGGTTCGGGCGCATAAACGACGCCTGGAACGCCGATGTTCACGCCCACATCGACGTGGGCCAGCGCGACCGACGACGCACCGATTCCGAGACCCGCGACGATCGCCATGGACAGCCAGCGGTTTTGTGATTGCTTCATATTTTAGTTCCGGCTTCTACGATGATGAGTGGAAAGTCTTGCGCGTGTCGTGCTCAATAACGATCGTGATAGTGGTTGTGGTAGCCGCCTTCCGGAACCACGATGCAGCCGCCCAATGCACTGCCGAGTGTGACGGCCAGAATGACCAGCGCGAAAATTCTTTTCATGACATTGCTCCCGTTTCCTTGTGACCCGAACTCTACTGAGCTGCGGCATTACCGGTGTGTTTGTGTGTAACAGGACGTGTCGATTGCGATATATGCGGGCAACCCGTGCGTCGCGTGAATAGCGTGCGTCGAGACGCAATGAGCAGAGGGGGCTCAGCGCGCAGTCTGACGCGCAAACCATTGAACGCATTATGGAAAGGTCGGCGTGGCCGGGCGTCTCGCGTTTGCCGCGCGTCGAACCGCGCGTGTATCGACGGCCATTGGCTATGCCGCGGCGCATGTCGTAGCGGCTATGCGGTGCGGATACATTCGGTTGCAGACTGCACTGTGCAGACCCGTGTTCCCGGCGGATTTATCGGACCGGCAGTGCGCGCCTATGCGTTGGCGCGATACGCGAGCCTCGATAGCAAACATGAGCGACAGCATCGTGACGATACCGGCGCCATCGCGTCTACGCGCGATCCTCATTCCGTCGCGTGTGATAAGGACATGAAAAACAAGTGTTTTACGCGCGTCGCCGGGACTGGTTAGATCGCTGGATCGGCTGACCGTCAGCCACTTCAGTTCGATCGCAATCTTGCGGTTAGCGCTGAGCTTTCTCGTCCTCAATCGTCCTCAATCCGTCCCACCCCAGGAGTGACATAGCATGTCGAATCTGAGTCTCGCGACGTCCAACGCACTGGACATTCATCCCGTCACTGTTCGCATCGGCGCGGAAATTCGCGGCGTGCGGCTGTCGAGCCAACTCGAAGCGGCCACCGTCGAAGCGATTCGCGCGGCGCTGGTACGTCACAAGGTGATATTTTTCCGCGGCCAGACGCATTTGCAGGACGCCGATCAGGAAGCCTTCGCCAGGCTGCTCGGCGAGCCGGTTTCGCATCCCACGGTGCCGGTGGTGGACGGCACGGACTATCTGCTCGAACTCGACTCGCATCGCGGCGGCCGCGCCAATTCATGGCACACGGACGTGACGTTCGTCGACGCTTATCCGCAGGCGTCGATCCTGCGCGGCGTAACGATTCCGGAGGTGGGTGGCGACACGGTGTGGGCCAACACGGCCACGGCTTACGACGATCTGCCGCCGCCACTCAAAGCGCTCGCCGATCAGCTCTGGGCCGTGCACAGCAACGATTACGACTACGCGAATCACACCAGCGTCGGCGAGCGTGGCCGCGATGCCGAGGCGATCAGGCGTCACCGCGAGGCGTTCGTGTCGACGCGTTACGAGACCGAGCATCCGGTCGTGCGCGTGCATCCGGAATCAGGCGAAAAGACGCTGATTCTCGGGCACTTCGTGAAGAGTTTCGTGGGTCTCGCGCCGAGCGCGTCGGCGCATCTGCTGGAACTGCTGCAAGGTTACGTGACGCGTCTCGAGAACATCGTGCGCTGGCGCTGGCAGGCCGGCGACGTCGCGATCTGGGACAACCGCGCGACCCAGCACTACGCGGTCAACGACTACGGCGACGCGCACCGCGTGGTGCGCCGCGTGACGCTGAAGGGCGATGTGCCTGTGAGTGTGGACGGCCGCCGCAGTTTCACGCGCAGCGTGCAGCCGAATCCGGCGGCGAAAGCGGCCAAGGCGGCCTGACGGCCCGTCGATCTAACGTTCAGCCCGGCTCGGCGGCGATCTGTTGCGGCGCGGCCGCTTGCCGATAGCCGAGCCGCGCCGAGATCGCGAGGCCCGCCTTCCTGAGCAGCGCGACATAATGCGACTTCGTGTCGGCGCCGCAGCGCATGGTCGGAAACGAAATCGACAGGCCGGCGATCACGCGGCCGAAGCGGTCGAACACCGGCACCGCGAGGCACCGCAGACCTTCTTCCTGTTCCTCGTTGTCCTCGCCGTAACCTTGCTCGCGCACGTGCGGCAGAATGTTCAGCACGGCCTCGGCGGAGGAGAGCGTCTTCTGCGTCGACTTGCGGAATTCGACGTGCGAGAGCACTTCGCGCGCGTCGGCCGGGTCCATCCACGCAAGCAGCACCTTGCCGATCGCCGTGCTGTGCAACGGATTGCGCCGCCCGATGCGCGACTGCATGCGTAGCCCGTAGTCGGCGTCGATCTTGTGAATGTAGATGATGGCGTCTTCGTCGAACGCGCCGAGGTGCACCGCCTCGCGCGTCGCTTCACCGATGCGGCGCATTTCCACGTCCGCCTCGCGCACCAGATCGACACTTTCCAACGCCTTCGCGCCGAGTTCGAACAGGCGGATGGTCAGCCGGTAGCGCTCCGTTTCCACTTCCTGCGTGACGTAGCCGAGCGCCTTTAGTGTCTGGATCACGCGATGCACGGTGGTCTTCGACATGCCGAGCCGCTGCGACAGTTCGCTGATGCCGATCTGTCCGCTGTCGCCGATCGCGCCGAGAATCGCGAAGACGCGGCCGATGGACGAGGCCGATTCGCCCTTGTCGCCGCAGTCGGCGTTCTCCGCGTCTTGCGCTTGTGGGGCGCCGTCGTCCTTGCGCTGTTTGCCTGCTGATGCCATTTCCGTATTCCCTGTCTATCCGTTCCAGTGCCGTTCCCGCAAGTTGCTGGTATTTCCCGGCGCGTGCGCCCGCGCGGCGCCGGGAGCATACCGCGTCCTGCGCCCGCTGCCGAGTCAGCGAGCGAGCCAGCCGCCGTCCACTGCCAGTGTATGCCCATGCACGTAGTCCGAAGCCGCCGACGCGAGGAATACCACCGGCCCCGCGAGATCGTCCGGCGTGCCCCAGCGGGCGGCGGGAATGCGGCTCAGAATCTCGTCATTGCGCTGCGCGTCGTCGCGCAGCGCGGCCGTGTTGGCGGTCGCCATGTAGCCCGGCGCGATCGCATTGACGTTGATGCCTTGCGCCGCCCATTCGTTCGCGAGCAGCCGCGTGAGCCCGAGCACGCCGCTTTTCGACGCCGTGTATGACGCAACGCGGATGCCGCCCTGAAACGACAGCATCGACGCGACGTTGATGATCTTGCCGCCGCTTTGCTGCTTCACGAATTGCCGCGCGGCAGCCTGCGAGAGAAAGAACAGGCTCTTCAGATTGACGTCCACCACGGCGTCCCAGTCGGCTTCGGTGAAATCGAACGCGTCCTCGCGGCGGATGATGCCCGCGTTGTTCACCAGCACGTCGACGCGGCCGAACGCTTCCACAGCGGCGCGCACGATGTCCTCGACCGGCGCGATCGAGCGGAGATCGGCGCGCACGTCCGCGAAGCGTCGCCCGCAGGCTTGCACACGCGCGGCGGTGTCGCCGGCGTCGGCGCGGCTCACGCCGACGATGTCGCAACCGGCCGCGGCAAGCGCGACCGCCATGCCGGCGCCGAGCCCCGTATTGCTGCCGGTGACGATGGCGACGCGGCCGCTGAGATCAAAGGGATTCACGATGTTCGAGCCCATGTCGCGCGGTCGTGGTTGCTGATTTGAAAAGGGCGGTCCATCAACGCAAATCTCGCACCGCGATGTGATCCATATCGCTGAACACCTGGTTTTCGCCGACCATGCCCCAGATGAACGTGTACGCCCGCGTGCCGACGCCGGAGTGAATCGACCAGCTCGGCGAGATCACCGCCTGTTCGTTGTGCACGAGAATATGCCGCGTCTCGTTCGCCTCGCCCATCATGTGAAAAACGGCGGCGTCGTCGGCGACGTTGAAGTAGAAATACACCTCCATGCGGCGTTCGTGCGTATGGCACGGCATGGTGTTCCACAGGCTGCCTGGTTCGAGTTTCGTCCTGCCCATGGAAAGCTGGCAGGTGGGCAGCACTTCGGGAACGATGAACTTGTAGATGGTGCGGCGGTTGCTCGTGGCGGGGTCGCCGAGCGTTTGCGGCGAGGCTTGCGCGAGCGAGATGGTGCGGGTCGGATACGACGTGTGAGCGGGCGCGCAGTTCAGATAAAACTTCGCGGGGCGCGCGGCGTCGTCGCTGCCGAAGGCGATGGACTGCGTGCCCTGGCCGATGTAGATCGCCTCTTCATTGCGCACCTCGTGGCGCGTGCCGTCCACGTCGACCCAGCCGTCGCCGCCGATGTTGATCGCGCCGAGTTCGCGCCGCTCCAGCAGATAGCTCACGCCGATCGCCTGGCCGACGGAGCCGGGCACCTCGACCGCGCGCGCCACCGGCATCGCGCCGCCGACGATGATCCGGTCGATATGGCTATAGGTCAGCTTCAGCGCATCGCGCTCGAACACCTGATCGACCAGAAACGCCTTGCGCAGCCCGTCGGTGTCCAGCGTCTTCGCGTATTCACTGTTGATGGCCTGTCTCGCTTCCATTGTTCCGTCTCCGCTGGGGTTGTGGGCTCGACTGTAGCGCAGAAATGCAGTTTCGGAACATCGGTCCGAAAATATTGCGATACCGCATCATGACTGACAAGGCTTTGGGAGAACGCGCGGGTAAACGATGAGCTAGATTTATCAAGAAAACGGAACAGCGTTCCTTTCACGGTGCTATATTGCGCCGAAAGGGAGCAAGCCCGGCGCGAGAGCGGGACATTACCCAGGGTGAATTACCCGATAACTGGACGCGAAGTCCATGGAGGAGGCATGAAGCTCAAGAAGGCCATCGACCGCATTCCTGGCGGCCTGATGTTGGTGCCGTTGCTGCTCGGCGCCTGCGTCCACACGTTTGCGCCGGGCGCGGGCAAGTACTTCGGCTCGTTCACCAATGGCTTGATCTCCGGCACCGTGCCGATTCTGGCGGTGTGGTTCTTCTGCATGGGCGCGACCATCGATCTGCGGGCGACCGGCACGGTACTGCGCAAGTCGGGCACGCTGCTGGTGACGAAAATGCTCGTGGCGTGGATCGCAACCATCATCGCCTCGCACTTCATTCCAATCGACGGCGTCAAGGCCGGACTCTTCGCCGGCCTCTCGGTGCTGGCGATCACGACGTCGATGGACATGACTAACGGCGGTCTCTACGCGGCCGTGATGCAGCAATACGGCACCAAGGAAGAGGCGGGCGCGTTCGTGCTGATGTCGATCGAATCCGGCCCGCTCGTCAGCATGATCATTCTCGGCGCGACAGGTGTGGCGTTCTTCGAGCCGCGCCTGTTCGTCGGCGCGGTGTTGCCGTTTCTGGTCGGCTTCACGCTGGGTAACCTGGATGGCGAGCTGCGCGAGTTCTTCGGCCGTTGCGTGCATCCGCTGATTCCGTTCTTCGGCTTTGCGCTCGGTAACGGCATCGACCTCAGCGTGATCGTGAAGAGCGGCTTGCCGGGCATCGTGCTGGGTCTCGGCGTGATCGTCGTGACGGGCATTCCGCTGATTCTCGCGGACCGATGGATCGCGGGCGGCAATGGCGCGGCGGGACTGGCGGCTTCGTCGACGGCAGGGGCCGCGGTGGCGAATCCGGCGATCATCGGCGAGATGATTCCGAGCTTCAAGCCGCTGGTGCCGGCCGCGACGGCGATGGTCGCGACGGCCTGTCTGGTGACTGCGATTCTGGTGCCGATCCTCACGGCGATGTGGGTACGCCGGCATCATGCGCGCGACGCGTTACGCGAGGAGTTCGCAAGGGCAGCGGCTGGTAACGCGCCGCCCCTGAATGAACGGGATGTCCATGTGTAGCGCAGCAAAGGCGGCTCGCTTTCGCTCTAATCGAGAAGCGTAAGCGGGCCGTGCGCCGGTGCGTTTGTTATCGCGCCAGGTTTGCTTCGCGCGTGTTCCCGCTGAAGCGGTCGCAGCTCCACGGTCTTGCCAGTCAGCGTGGGTTGCATGAGTCCTGAAGTCGTATCGTTCATTGCAATAAAAAAGTCCGCGAGCAACGACTCGCGGACCCGGTACGGTGGTGTAAAAACAGGCGGCGATAACGCCGCCCGGTTCCGCCTTAAACCGACATCACCGATACCGCCTTGGTGACCAGATAGCCTTCCATTGCTTCCGGACCGCCTTCCGAACCGTAGCCCGAATCCTTCACGCCGCCGAACGGCATTTCCGGCGATGGCGTGGCCGGCTGGTTGATCCACAGCATGCCGACTTCCAGTTGCTGCGACAGCAGGTGCACGTTGGTGAACGACTTCGTGAACGCGTAGCCGGCCAGACCGTACGGCAGACGGTTGGCTTCGGCGATGGCTTCCTCGAGCTTGTCGAAGCCGCGGATCGCGGCGATCGGGCCGAACGGCTCGTTATTGAACACGTCCGATTCGAGCGACACGTTGGTCAGCACGGTCGGCGCAAAGAAGTTGCCTTCCGAGCCCACGCGCTCGCCGCCCGTCTCGACCTTGGCGCCGGTCTTGCGCGCATCGTCGAGCACCTTGCTCATCGCCGTCAGACGACGTGCGTTGGCGAGCGGGCCAAGTGTGGTGCCTTCGGCGAGGCCGTCGCCCAGCTTCAGGCCTTCAGCGTGCTTGACCAGCGCAGCGGCGAATTCTTCGCGAATGCTGTTGTGCACCAGGAAGCGCGTCGGCGAGATGCAGACCTGGCCGGCATTGCGGAACTTCGCGCCGCCCGCGGCCTTCACGGCGAGCGCCACGTCGGCGTCTTCGGCCACGATCACCGGCGCGTGACCGCCGAGTTCCATGGTCGCGCGCTTCATGTGGGCGCCGGCCAGTGCCGCCAGTTGCTTGCCGACCGGCGTCGAGCCGGTGAACGTCACCTTGCGGATCACCGGATGCGGGATCAGGTAGCCCGAAATTTCAGCGGGATCGCCGAACACCAGGCCGACCGTGCCCGTCGGCACGCCGGCTTCGACGAAAGCCTGCAGCAGTGCGGCCGGCGACGCCGGGGTTTCTTCCGGCGCCTTGACGAGGAACGAGCAGCCGCATGCGAGCGCCGCGCTCAGCTTGCGCACGACCTGGTTGACCGGGAAGTTCCACGGCGTGAAGGCGGCGACCGGGCCGATCGGTTCCTTCAGCACCAGTTGCTGCGCCGCGAGGTTGCGCGACGGCACGATGCGGCCGTAGACACGGCGGCCTTCGTCGGCGAACCACTCGATGATGTCCGCGGCC
This sequence comes from Paraburkholderia sp. BL6665CI2N2, assembly GCF_004366535.1. Classification (NCBI taxonomy): domain Bacteria; kingdom Pseudomonadati; phylum Pseudomonadota; class Betaproteobacteria; order Burkholderiales; family Burkholderiaceae; genus Paraburkholderia; species Paraburkholderia sp. BL6665CI2N2. The sequence goes on along the minus strand of NZ_SORC01000001.1, from coordinate 7,971,581 downwards.
GCCAGCACTTCGACGCGTGCTTCGGCAAATGGCTTGCCTTGCTCCAGCGTCATCAGGCGGCCGATGTCCGAGGCCCGATCGCGCACCAGCGCGGCGGCTTTGCGCATGGTCGTGGCGCGCTCGTTGGCCGGCACCTTGCGCCAGGCTTCGAAGCCGCGTTGCGCGGCGGCCAGCGCGCGGTCCAGATCGGCGATGCCGGCGTGTGCCACTTTGCCGATGGCCTTGCCGGTAGCAGGATTGATGACGTCGAGGGTTTTGCCGCTGGCGGCATCGCACCACTCGCCGTTGATCAGAAGTCGGGTATCGGTGTAGTTCGAGGTTGCCATGCTGAAGTTCCTATGTAGGGGAAAACGACAAGGCCGCGCGGTCGTGAAAAATTGGGCTGGACCTGCGCGGGCCCTGGATGGACTGCCGATAACCAAACAGTTTATCTGATTGCATCGAATCGCACCGGCGGGCCGCCGGCTATGGCGCGCGGCACGCGTCTTGCGACGGCGTTGTCGCGGCGTCGAGAAAACGGGCAAAGCAACGCCGCGCAAAGAAGCGTAGAGTCGAGCGGCGGAGGCAGAATCCGGCGCACCCGCGGCGGCGGGCGAAGCTCGGCGAAAGCAGCCCAATCAACCCAGATGCACAGAGGAATCGACATGCCAACCGGTACAGTGAAATGGTTTAACGACGCGAAAGGTTTTGGCTTCATCACCCCCGACGACGGCGGCGAAGATCTGTTCGCGCACTTCTCGGAGATTCGTTCCGAAGGTTTCAAGTCCTTGCAGGAAAACCAGAAGGTCAGCTTTGAAATCAAGCAGGGGCCAAAAGGCAAGCAGGCGGCGGATATCAAGCCGGTCTGAGGTCATGGCCGGTGCGCACGCGCAATGCGTGCGCGCCGGCCATCATTGCGCGTCACCCACACAAAAAAGCGCGTCTCGTTCACACGCATGACATGAAGCGCGGCGAGCGGAGTCGCCCGCACGATCCTCTCTAGTACATCTAATCCGACGCCTGTTTCGAAGCACATGAAACAGCGTGGCCGGCATCGTCAGCGCCCATATTTTCCTTAAGGTTTCCTTCAGCTTTGCTCCGTAGTATTTGCGCGACTCCCGCTTCCCGGCGGGACAATAGTTCCGATAGTCTGTCGACAGAGAACTGAAAGCGCCAACTCAAGGCTTGCTGGAGCATCCATGAAAACCCTGTTCTTGCAGGCGCCGTCGTATGACGGCTTCGATGGTGGCGCGGGTTCGCGCTATCAAGCCAAGCGTGAAGTCCGCTCGTTCTGGTATCCGACGTGGCTCGCGCAGCCCGCGGCACTCGTGCCCGATAGCCGCGTGCTCGACGCGCCCGCCGACGGCGTGTCGGTCGAGGCCACGCTCGACATCGCGCAGCACTACGATCTGGTGGTGATCCACACCAGCACGCCGTCCTTTCCCACCGACGCGCTATTCGCCGAAGACCTGAAAAAGCGCAAGCCGTCGCTGCTGGTCGGCATGGTCGGCGCCAAGGTGGCGGTCGATCCGCACAATTCGCTGACGGCGAGCGAAGCGATCGATTTCGTATGCCGCGAGGAATTCGACTTCACCTGCCAGGAAGTCGCCGAGGACAAACCGTTAGCGCAGATCAAAGGCCTGAGCTACCGCAACCGTGACGGCTCGATCGAGCACAACGAAGCGCGCCCGATTCTCGAAGACATGGACGAGCTGCCGTTCGTGGCGCCCGTGTACAAGCGCGATTTGAAGATCGAAAACTATTTCATCGGCTATCTGAAGCATCCGTACGTATCGATCTACACGGGCCGCGGCTGCCGTTCGAAATGCACCTTCTGTCTGTGGCCGCAAACCGTGGGCGGGCATCGCTACCGCACGCGTTCGGTCGAGAACGTGCTGGAAGAAGTGAAGTGGATTCGCGACAACATGCCTGAAGTCAAGGAGATCATGTTCGACGACGACACCTTCACCGACTTCAAGCCGCGCGTCGAGGAAATCGCTCGCGGCCTCGGCAAGCTCGGCGTGACGTGGTCGTGCAATGCCAAGGCGAACGTGCCCTACGCGACGCTCAAAATCATGAAGGAAAATGGCCTGCGCCTGCTGCTGGTCGGCTACGAATCCGGCGACGACCAGATCCTGCTGAACATCAAGAAGGGCTTGCGCACCGACATCGCGCGCCGTTTCAGTGACGATTGCCGCAAGCTCGGCATCAAGATTCACGGCACCTTCATTCTCGGCTTGCCGGGCGAAACGCAGGACACGATCCAGAAGACGATCGAGTACGCCAAGGAAATCAATCCGCACACGATCCAGGTGTCGCTCGCCGCGCCGTATCCGGGCACGACGCTCTACAACCAGGCGGTCGAGAACGGCTGGCTCGAAGAGAACAAGGTGATCAATCTCGTGAGCAAGGAGGGCGTGCAGCTCGCGGCGATCGGCTATCCGCATCTGTCGCGCGAGGAGATCTACCATCAGCTCGAAAACTTCTATAAGCGTTTCTATTTCCGCCCGTCGAAGATCTGGGAAATCCTGCGTGAAATGCTGACGAGCTGGGACATGATGAAACGGCGCTTGCGCGAGGGCGTCGAATTCTTCCGTTTCCTGCGCGCCCACGAGGCGTGAGCGCCGCGCACCTGCTCGCCGTCACGCTGGCCTATGCGTGCGCGGCGTGCGCGGTTTTCGGCGTCGGCTATACCGTGCTCGCCGGTGCGTTGATCGGACGGTTCTTCGCGCGGGCGGTATCCGAGCCGACTGCCTTTCCGCCGGTCACGATCGTCAAGCCGCTGCACGGCAACGAGTGGGCGTTGCTCGCCAATCTGTCGAGCTTCTGCCGCCAGGATTATCCCGGACCCGTGCAATTCCTGTTCGGCGTTCACGACTCCGCCGACCCCGCGCTGCAAACCGTCGACGACCTGCGCCGCCTCTATCCCGACGCGGACATCACCGTCGTGGCCGACGCGCGCCTGTACGGCCCGAACCGCAAGATCAGCAACATCCTCAACATGCTGCCGCAAGCGCGGCATGACGTGCTCGTGTTCGCCGACAGCGACGTCAGCGTTGGTCCGGACTATCTGCGCAATGTGATCGGCGAGCTGGAGATGCCGGGCGTAGGTCTCGTCACCTGCGCGTATCGCGGACAGCCCGATCCCGGCTTCTGGCCGCGCCTGTCGGCCAAGGCAACCAACTATCAGTTCCTGCCGGGTGTCGTGACCGGTCTCGCGCTCGGGCTTGCGCGCCCGTGCTTCGGGCAGACCATCGTGATGCGCCGCGATACGCTCGAAAAAATCGGTGGCTTTACGCCGTTCGTGCGGCATCTGGCCGAGGATCATGCGATCGGCGAGGCGGTGCGCCTGCTCGGCGAGAAGGTGGTGATTCCGCCGTTCACGATCTCGCATGCGTGCGTCGAATCGAGCGCGGCGCAACTGATCGCGCATGAACTGCGCTGGAGCCGCACCATTCGCCGCATCGATCCGCTCGGCCATCTCGGCTCCGCGCTGGTTCATCCGTTCGCGTTCGCGCTGCTCGCGGTGCTGTGCTCGGCCGGCGCGTGGTGGGCTTGGTCGCTCGCGCTTGCCGCCATGGGCGCGCGGCTGGCCTTGAAACTGCTGTCGGATCGCGCGTTGAAGCAGGCGTATCGCGACCTGTGGCTGCTGCCGTTCTGGGATATCGTATCGTTTGCGATTTTCGTCGCGAGCTTCTGGTCGTCGCGCGTGATCTGGCGAGGCATCAGCTTCAAGGTGGACGGCGACGGCCTGTTGTCGGCGGCCCAGGACGAATGAACGGCGGTACGGATCGGCAATGATGCAGAAGGTTTTTAAAGCAGTGGCTAAAAGCAGGGCAACGCGCCTGAAGCGCACGCACGAGGTGCGCGCGTGATGAAACATCTCGGCCGTATCGCCGCGTTAGCCGGCTTGCTGGCATCACTCTGGCTCGTCTGGCACGACAACCCCGGCGCCGTGCTCGGCGCGCTGCGCGCGGCCGGCGCGGGACTGCTGCTGGCCGCGCTCGCGCACGTGCTGCCCATGCTGGCGAATGCCTGCGACTGGCGTTCGCTAATTCGCGGCGCGAATCGTCCGGGTCTTATCAATATGCTGCACCTCGTGTGGGTGCGCGAATCGGTGAATAGCATGCTGCCGGTGGCGCGCATCGGCGGCGAGGTGGTGTCGTTCCGCATGCTCAGACGTTGGGGCGTGCGGCCGTCCACGGCGGTGGGCAGCATCGTCGTCGATATGCAGCTTACGGTGATCAGCCAGTTGCTGTTCACGATGGTCGGCATCGGCTTTCTGTTCGCCCATGCGCATTCCGACACGCTGCGGCTCGCCGGACAGCTGGCGTGGGGCGTGGTGGTGCTCACGCCGCTACTGGTGCTGTTCGCGCTGGTGCAGCACGCGAGCCCGTTCGAGCGCATCACGCGCGCGCTCAATCATCTGACGAGCGGCAAGCTCGCCGCGCTGGTCGGGCAGTCGGCGCAGATCGATCAGGCCATCAGGCTGATCTGGCGGCGGCGTGGCGCGGTGCTGCGCTATCTGTTCTTCTGGCAACCGCTGCAGTGCTTCCTCACGTCGCTGGAAATCTGGCTGGCGCTGCACTTTCTCGGTGTGCAGGTCACGCTCGTGGAAGCGGTGGTGATCGAATCGCTGATCCAGGCGATCAGCAGCGCGGCGTTCTTCGTGCCGGGCGGGCTCGGCGTGCAGGAGGGCGGCTTCATCCTGATCGGCGGCGCGCTGGGCCTCGATCCTTCCACCTGTCTTGCGCTGGCCGGCGCGCGCCGGATTCGCGATCTGGTGATGTTCGTGCCCGGCCTGGTTGCGTGGCAGTTCGCGGAGTCGTCGAACCGGGCACCGGAGCGCGGGTTCGAGCGCGCGCCTTAAGGGCGCACGTCGCAGGCGCACGTCGCGCGGCGTGGCAGCACCCGGACGAGGGCGCCACAGTTTGCGGCGCGCGGGCGCATGACCGTAAGCAAGCACACCCTTGCAAGCCGGGCGCGTCGATGCGAGACCGCTTCTGCATTCTCCTCAACTCGCCTGCGCATAAGCGGGAAACGACACCTCGACGGCGAGCCCGCGCTCGCCGATGCCTTTGCCCAGACGCAGGCTCGCGCCAAAATGCTCCGCGATGCGCGCGACGATCGAAAGACCCAGTCCGCTGCCAGTGGCCTGATTGCCCGTCGCGCGAAAAAAGCGATTCGTCAGACGGTCGAGGTCGCCCGCCTCGACTCCGGGGCCGTCGTCGCGCACGGTCACTTGCACGCGGTCTTGCGCGTGCTGCACCGCCACTTCGATACTGCCGCCGGCGTGCCCGTACTTGATCGCGTTATCGAGCAGATTGTCGAGCAGGATGCCGATCAGCACAGGCTCCGCGTCGATCTCGGCGCGCAGGTCGCCGAGCAGCGTCACGTGAATGTCTTTCTGTTGCGCGTTGCGCTCGTTGGCGAGCAGCGCGTCTTTCGCCACCGTTGCCGGTTTGAGCGGCGCGGTCGAAATTTTTTCATGCACGTCCAGACGCGCGAGCAGCAGCAACTGCTCCGCGAGCCGCGCGCTGCGATCGACGCCTTGCACCACGCGTTCCATGGCCAGCCGCTGCCGCGCCATGTCCGTTTCCGCCAGCGCGACTTGTGCCTGCACCTTGATCGCGGCCAGCGGCGTTTTCAGTTCGTGCGCGGCGTCGGCGGTAAACGCGCGTTCGCGCTCCAGCGAATGCAGCAGACGCGACAACAGCAGATTGATCGCATCGACGAGCGGGCGCACCTCGGTCGGCGCGCGGCCGATGTCGACCGGCTCCAACCGGTTGACGTCGCGCGAACGGATGGCGCGCGAGAGCAGCCTGAGCGGCGCCAGACTCCAGCCGATGCTGAACCACACCATAACCGCCAGCACCGGCAGCGCGACCAGCGTAGGCCGGGCGATGCGGCTCGCAACGCCGCTCACCAGATCGCTGCGCGTATTGGCCGGTTCGAACACGCGCACCGTATGGCCGAGCGCGGTGTCGCGCAAGGTGAACGAGTGATACATCTGGCCGCCGAGCGTGATGTCCCGCGTGCCGCTCACCGCCGGCACCGGCAGATCCCAGGCATTGAGCTCGCGCAATTGCGGGCTGCCCGCCAGCACCTCGCCGTTCGCGCCGCGGACCTGGAAGAGCGCGTCGCGCGGCAGCGCGTCGTCGTCGTCGCGGTCGTTGGCGCCGGGCTCGCCGCCTTTTTCTTCCTCGCGCACGTCGATGCGCGCGTTGGCGAGCGTGGTGAGATTGCGCTGATCGAGCAGGGCGAGAATCTGCGCGAGTTCCGCGAGACGCGCCTCTTCCCATTCGGCGACCTCGCGGGTGGCCTGACGATAACTCGACACCAGCGCCACGCCCCAGACCAGCGCGATGCTGGTGAGAACCAGAAGCACGAGACGCCGGCGGATCGACGCGCCCATCATTCTTTCTCCACGACGTAGCCGATATTGCGCACCGTCTTGATCAGCTTGGCGCCGAGTTTCTTGCGCAGATTGGACACGTGCACCTCGATCGCGTTGCTCTCGATTTCTTCCTGCCAGCCGTACAGGCTTTCTTCGAGACGCGAGCGCGACTGGGGAATCCCCTGGTTGGTCAGCAACTGCATCAGGATCGCCCATTCGCGCGAGGTGAGCGGCACGCGCGTCGTGCCCACTTCGACAGTTTGCGCGGCCGGGTTGACCGTCAAATGCTGATAGCGGATCTGCTCGACGCTGCGACCCTGCGCGCGGCGCAACAAGGCCCGGCAACGGGCGACCAGTTCGGTCAGATCGAAGGGCTTGCCCAGATAGTCGTCGGCGCCCGCTTCGAGGCCGCCGACACGGTCGACCACCGTGCCCCGCGCGGTCAGCACCAGCACCGGCACGTCCTTGCCCGAATCGCGCAGCCGTTTCAGCAGTTCCATACCCGACACGCGGGGCAGGCCGAGGTCGAGCAGCACGAGGGCGTAGGCGGTGGTGTCGAGCGCGAGACCGGCCTTGTGGCCGTCGCGCGCCCAGTCGACCGTGAAGCCGGCCTGACGTAGTCCCGCTTCGATGCCGCAGCCGATCAGATCGTCGTCTTCTACGAGGAGTACGCGCATGAGTCCGTTTTTTCCATTCGATGTTTCATTGCAAGGCAACCGCAATAGTTAAGCAAGCCTGCAACTGTAATCCGAAGTTTAACCATGTTGTCATCACTCGCTTTATACGCTTACTTGCTTAAGGTTTCCTTCAGCTTGGATCGCTACTATCGCCCCTCAACAGGTCACGAGACCCAGCCATGAAGCCAGCCACCGTCGACATGCTGCGCGCCCACCTGATGGTGGCCTCGCTCACCGCCATGGGCGCCGAAGTGCTCGCCTGCGTCGCGCTGCTGGTACTGCCGGTTTCGCAGAGCGCCTTCAGCTCCATGTCGTTCCGCCTGCTCGCCATTGCCGTGATTTTCAGCGGCGTGATCGTGACACGCCAGTTCGCGCATGCCGCCTTCGAACTCGCGTTGCAGGGGCGTTTCGCCACGGGCATGAGCCGGCCTTCGCGGCCGGTCGCAATCGCCGCGAATTGTCCGCGGCGCTGGCTTGTGATTCTTCATTTGCGCCTGACCGGCAGGGCGTTCGTGCTGGCCGAGCACTGACGGAAGCGGACGATGGCGCCGCACGCGGTGACGGCATGTCAATGGGTTCTGCTGGCCGTCTGCTTGAGCGCGTCCCTGTACGCGCTGCTGGCGGCAGTCGCGATGCCGTTTTTTAGTTCGCGCCGCGGTGCGGCGGGTCGCACCGCTCATTCTTCCTCGCACATTTCGCAACCGCAGCAGCGCTTCGCGCAGGTCGGCGTCAGCGTGCTCAAGCCGCTGTGCGGCGCGGAGCCGCGTCTGTACGACAATCTGCGGACCTTTTGCGAGCAGCGTCATGCGCATTTTCAGCTCGTGCTCGGCGTGTCCTCGCCGGACGATTCCGCGATTGCCGTGGTGCGCCGTCTGCAGGCCGCCTATCCGTCGCACGATATCGAACTCGCGATCGATGCGCGCGTGCACGGCAGCAATCTCAAGGTCAGCAATCTGATCAACATGGCCGCGCGGGCACGCCATGAGGTCATCGTGATCGCCGACAGCGACATCGCCGTCGAAGCCGATTATCTCGACAGCGTGGCCGCGCCGCTCGCGGATCCGCGCGTGGGCGTGGTCACGTGCCTCTATGTGGCGCGCGGCATCGGCGGCTTCTGGCCGCGCGTGGGCGCGCTCTTCATCAACGAATGGTTCGCGCCGTCGGTGCGGGTCGCGCACGCGGCCGGCTCGCGCCGGTTCGGCTTCGGTGCGACGCTTGCGTTGCGGCGCGCGACGCTTGAACGCATCGGCGGTTTCGAGGCGCTGAAAAACTGTCTCGCGGACGACTACTGGCTGGCTGAACACGTGCGCGCGCTTGGCCTGCAAACCGTGCTCTCGCGCGTGATGGTGGCCACCGACGTGATCGAGCCGACGTTTTCCGCCTTGTGGCAGCGCGAAACGCGCTGGCTGCGCACGATTCGCTCGGTGAATGCGCCGGGTTTCGCGTTCCTCTTCATCACCTTTCCCACGCCCTGGCTATTGGCCGGCGCGTGGCTGAGTGCCGGCCTTGCGGCCGCTTCGTCGGATGCGGTGCACGCGTGGGCCGCGTTCACGAGCGGGGCCGGGGCGGCTGCGGGTCTCGCCGCACGTCTGTTGATGCATCTGCGCTCCGCGCGTCGCGAGCGCACCTTCTGGCGCGATTTGCCGCTCGTGCCGCTGCGTGATACGTTGCTGGCGTTGCAGTGGTGCGCCGCCGTGTTCGGCTCGCATGTGATGTGGCGCGGTGCGCGCGTGCCCATCGAGGCTGCGACGTCGAAGGCCGCGCGCAACGGCGCGTTGAATGTGATGGACGTGATGGAGGCGTCGGATGGCGGCTAAGCCACGCGCATTGATCGTGACCGCCGACGATTTCGGTCTGCACGCGCGAGTGAATCTGGCAGTGGAGCGAGCGCATCGCGAGGGCGTGCTGAGCGCCGCCAGCCTGATGATCGGCGCACCGGCCGCCAGCGACGCGGTGGCGCGCGCCCGCGCGTTGCCGCGCTTGCGTGTCGGCCTGCATCTGGTGCTGGCCGACGGCGACCCGCTCGCGCCGCGCGCGGCGATTGCGGCCTTGCTCGACGAGCATGGCCGCTTCGGCGACAACATGGTGCGCGACGGCCTGCGATTCTTCTTTTTGCCGCACGTGCGCAAGCAGCTTGCGCGGGAAATTCGCGCGCAGTTCGATGCCTTCGCGCAGACCGGCCTGACGCTCGATCATGTCAACACGCACAAGCATTTTCATTTGCATCCGACGGTGCTCGGACTGATTCTGGAGATCGGCCGGGAGTATGGGATGAAGGCGATGCGCTTGCCGTTCGAAGCGAACGCGCCGCTATGGTTGCGGCCGTGGATCGCGCAAGTCAAGGCGCGTCTGGATCGCGCCGGCATTGCGCATAACGATTATGTGGTGGGGATCGCGGATAGCGGCCGGATGGATGAGGCGGCGTGGCTGGCGGCGCTCGCCGATCTGCCGAATGGGGTAGGGGAGATTTACTGCCATCCCGCGGTGGCCGGGGAGCGGGCGTTGAGCGACGGAATGAAGATGTACCGGCACGAGGATGAACTGCGCGCGTTGTTGTCGCCGAAAGTGGCGATGGCGATCCGGGCGGCGGGCGTGCGGGTTGGCGGGTTCGGGGATGTGCTGAAGGTGTAGGTTGGGTTCAACTCGCCGACTGATCTGACTGTGCGCCCGCCGCGAGCCGCGGGCGCACAGAAGCGAAATGCGGCGTAGGCCGCCGATTGCCGGCTTAAATCGCCTCCTTCTTCATCAACAACTTCAACAGCACTGGCAGCAACAGCAACACCAGCGGCAACTGCACAATCAACCCGGAAATAATCGCAATCGCCAGCGGCTGCTGCATTGCCGAACCTTGCCCAAGTGCAAAAGCCAGCGGCAGCAGCGCCAGAATCGCGGCGATCGTCGTCATCGCGATGGGACGCAGACGATTGCGCCCGGCGCTCAGCAACGCGTCCTCAAATGGCATCTCGTCGTCCCGCACGAGTCCCTGCAACTCCGACACATAAAAAATCGCCACCTCGGTCACGATGCCGATGATCATTGTCATCCCCATCATCGCGGAGATGTTCAATTCGATGCCGGTGACCCATAAGCCGATAAACACCGCACCCGCCGCAAGCAACGGCATCGCCATGACCGCCAGCGCGACGCGAAAGCGCTCGTAGAGAAACAGCAGCAAGCCGAACACGAGCGCGATCGCCGCGCCGAACACGCTCAACAGTCCTTTGAACGCAATCTGCTGCTGCTGATACAGGCCGCCCAACTCGTAATACACGCCGGTGGGCAACAGGCTCTTATCGCTGAGCGTCTTCTGCACGTCGGCGATTGTCGAGCCCAGATCGCGGCCGTCGATGCGCGCGGTCACCGCCACCATCCGTTTCAGATTGTCGCGGCTGATCTCCGGCTGGCCGGTCACCGTCACCTGATCGGCGACGCGATCGAGCGCGAACAGATGGCCGTCGGGCGCGCGGATCTGCAACTGTCCCAGTTGCGTATCCGTGAGCTTCATTGCGCCGGCCACGCGCACGCGCACGCCGACCGTTTTCGGGCCGCTCTGGAATTGCGTGGCCACATTGCCTTCCACCATATCGGACACGGCCTGCGCGATCGATTGCGGGTCCATGCCCTCGGCCGCTGCCGCTTCGGGGCGGATGTGCAGTTCGAGCGCGTCGCCGGCGGGATTGATGCCGTCGTTCACGTCCACCACGCCCTGAATCTTGCCGATCTGCGCCGCCACCTTGCGCGCGGTCGTCTCGAGTGTGTTCGGGTCGTCGGAATAGATCTTGATCTGGACCGGTTGCGGCACCGCCGTCAGGTCGCCGATCAGATCCTCCATCAACTGCGCGAGTTCGACACTCACGCCGGGCACCTGAGTCTCGACCTTCGAGCGGATTTCCTCCATGACGGTGGCGATCGGCTCGCGATTGCCGGACTTCAGCCGCACGAAGAAGTCACCCTTGTTCGGCTCGTTCAGATCGCCGCCGAGACCGGCGCCGGTACGGCGCGAATAGGTCGCGACATTCGGGTTCGCGCGAATAATGCCTTCGATCTGCTTCATCAAGCGATCAGTCTCGCTCACCGACGTGCCCGGTTCGGTGTGGTAATCGAGCACGAAACCGCCTTCGTCCATGCTCGGCATGAAGCCGCTGCCTACGCGCGTGAACGCGAACGCGGCCACCACGATCAGCGGCAGCAGGCCGAGCAGCACGAGCACTGGCCGCGCGGTGACGCGCTCCACCAGAAACGCGTAGCGCCGGTTCATCCACGAGGCGAAGCGGGTTTCCTGGTGTTCCTCGGCGTCTTTCGGTTTCAGCCAGCGGTCGCACAGAATCGGCACCGCGAGCCACGTGACGAGAAAGGAAATGAACAGCGCGCTCGCCATGGTGACGGAGAGCGCCTTGAAGAACGCACCCGTCACGCCGGATAAAAACGCCAACGGCACGAAAATGATCAGCGTCGCCGCCGAAGAGCCCGCCAGCGGCCGCGTGAATTCGAGCGCCGCCGCCATTACTCGGCCATGAAAAGCGCGTGCGCCACCTTCACGCATGCGCCGCACGATGTGCTCGATCATCACGATCGCGTCGTCGATGACGAGACCGACGGCGGCGGCCATGCCGCCGAGCGTCATAATGTTGAAGCCCATGCCGAACACGTCGAGCAACAGGATGGTCGCGGCCATCACCACCGGCACCAGCGCGACGGCGATCGCGGTGATCTTCCAGTTGCGCAGGAACGCAAACAACGTCAGCGCCGCCAGCACCACGCCGATCATGATCGCGTCGCGCACGCTGGTGGCCGAGGCAATCACCAGTTCGCTCTGGTCGTACCAGTTCGAGAGATGCACGCCGGCCGGCATCTGATGCTGGAAGTCGGCGAGCTTCGCGCGGATCGCCCTGGCCATCGCCACGCTGTTCGCGCCCGGCTGCTGGTACACGTTGATGAGCACCGCGTCCTGCCCGTCGGCGGTGACGCGCATCCATTGCGGCACCACGCCCTGGCGTACGATCGCGACGTCGCCGAGGCGGATCTGCGTCGCGCCGCTGGCCGACACCACGACGTTGCGCAACTCGTCGAGCCGCGTAATGGTGGTGTTGGCGATCACGAGATAGAGCTTGTAGTGATCCTCGATGCGGCCGTTCGCCATCAGCACGTTGCTCGCGCCGATCGCCTTCGACACATCGGAGAGCGAGAGCTTGTACGCGGCGAGTCGCGCGGGATCGATCGCGACTTCGAACTCGTCCTGCGCGCCGCCTGTCACGTCGACCCGCGCCACGCCTTCCACCGAAGACAGCAACGGCCGCATCTGGAACTGCGCGAGATCGTGCAGCGTGGAGAGCGACTGCTGCTGCGAAGTGAGGCTATACGCCAGCACCGGAAACACGGTCGGGTCCATGCGCCGCACCTGCATCGAGGTGCCTTGCGGCAGCGTCGCGAGAATCTCGCTGATGGCCGACTGTGCCTGCAAGGTGGCTTGCGCCATGTCGGTGCCCCAGTCGAAATTGATCGAGATTTCGGCCGCGCCGCGGCTTGTTTTCGATTCCACGTCGCGCACGTTCGGCACGCGCCGCAGCGCTTCTTCGACCGGCATCGTGACGAGCGTGGCCATCTGTTCGGCGGGGCGGTCGCCCGCGTCGAGCGAAACGACCGCGCGCGGAAACGCGACGTTCGGGAACAGCGAGATCGGCAGGCGGAACGCGGTCAGTGCGCCCGCGATCGCCAGCAACGCGATCACGAACAGCAGCGAGCGGCGGTGCTTCTGCATCCATTGACCGAAATTCATCGCGGCGCGCCTGCACTGGTTCGCACCGCCATGCCGTCCTTCAACTCATAGTTGCCGCTGACCACGAGGCCTTGCGCGGCGTCGAGCGGGCCATCCACGCCGTAACGGTCGCCGTTCTCGACCTGGGTGGTCACCGCCACGCGGCGCGCCTTGTTCTGCGGCGTGATCTGGAACACGTACGCGCCTTGGCCGTCTTTCAGCACAGCGGCACGCGGCACGATCCAGTGCGTGCCGCTGCGGGTCGCGATGTCCGCGCTCACGCGCGTGCCGGGAATAAAGGCCGTCTGACCGAGCGGCACGTTCGCGCCGACGTCGACGAGCTGGCTCTGCTGATCGATCGAGGCGCCGACCAGTGCCACGTGGCCGTTCGCCGAAGTCTTCGCGAGCGACGTGGACAGACCGTGCAACGCGACGAGGTCGCCGGTGTGGATCGCGGCGGCATCGGCGGGCTCGACGCCGAGCATCACGTTGGCGCGCGCGTCCTTGCCGCTGCCGCCCGCGAGTTGCAGGATCGCCGTGCCGGCTTGCACCTGATCGCCTTGAGCGGCCGAAACCTGCAGCACGACGCCGTCGTTCGGCGCGGTGATGATTTTGTTGCCGCTCGCCACGCCGGTCTGGTTCTGCGCGGCGAGCGCCTGCTGCGCGTCGTCGGCGGCCTTGCGGGCGCTGGCGAGTTGCGACTGCGTGGCGAGTCCTTTGTCGTACAGCGATTGCGTGCGCGCCAGCTCGCCTTGCGCGAGCGTCACGGCGCTTTTCGCCTGGGTTGCGGCAAGCACGGCGGCCGGGTCGGCCTGCACGAGGAAGAGCGGCGCGCCGCGCGTCACTGTTTGCCCGGACTGCACGCGCATCTGCACGATGCGCGCGGTGTACGGCAGATTGACGGTGGTGAGGTTCGACGCGGACGCCGCGACGACGCCATACGCGCGCACCGGCTGCGCGATCTCGGCGCGCTGCACGCGCACGGTTTGCACGGCGACCACGGGTTGCTCGGCGGTGTCGCCGGCGCTTGCCGCGCGGGCCGTATGAACGCCCGCGCACAGCAGCGTGGCGCAGGCGATCGAAATCGCACCGGCGGCAATGCGCGGCCGCAGCGCTGAAGTCAGGCTATTTCGCATGAGTGTCGGTGAAGGTGAGAGCGGTGGAGTAGGCGTCGGGAATCGCGCTGCCGAGCAGCGCCTGCAAGCCGACGCGTTGTTCGGCGAGCGACTCGCGCAAGGTCGCGACGTCGATCTGTTTGGTGAGCGCGGCGCTTTGCGCGTCGGTGTAGGCGCCGAGCGCGAGGCTGTGATCCCCATAGGCCGCGGCCGCGTGCCGGGCGGCGAGGTCGACCTCGGGCAACGCGGCTTCGGTTTGCTGCAATTGCCGCGTGAGGACCGCGTTGTCCGCGCGCAGATGCGCGACGTCGCCGTAAGCGCTGTTCAGCCGTGTTTGATATTCGTCGCGCAATCGCTGGCGGCTGGCCTGCTCGATTGCGACGTTGCCTTGATTGCGGTTGAAGATCGGCAGGCTGAGGTTGATCTGGAAGCCGCTTGTGTAGATGTTCGACGTATCGCGCGCCCGCACGAAGCCCACCGACAGACTCGGGAACTGGCTGAGAATCGCGGCGCGATATTTCTGTTCCTGCGCCTCGTAGCCTGCTTGCAGCGCGATCAGATCCGGGCGGCGCCGAGGCAGCCCGGCGAGCGCGGCATCGAGCGTCGTGTCGGAGAGCGGCTCGATGTTGTCGCCGCCTGTGAGTTGCAGTTGCACCTCGGGCGAGATGCCGAGCAGCGCGTTCAGATCATGGTGCGTTTGCTCGGCTGCGCGTTCGGTGTCCGTGTATTGCTTGCGGGCGTCGCCATAGGCGAGGAGCGCCGCCGTCAACGTGTCGTCGGTGAGGTTGCCGTCGCGGCGCGCTTCGGCCATGCGTTCATAGCGCGTGCGCGTGAGCTCACGCTGGCGCTGCAAGAGGGGCAGCGTGTCCTGTTGAAAACGCGTCTTGATGAACAACTGCCGCGCTTGCGCGACGATCTGCCATTCCTGCCACAGCAGACCGAGGTCGGTTTTCGCCACCGTGGCGTCGGCGGATTGTTTGTTGGCGCTGCGCAGCACGATCGCCATCACGTCCATGCTCAAGCCGTAGTTGAACGCGCGCACGGTGCCGATCTGGCCGGGATAATCGCTCGCTATGCTCAGTTGCGGGTCCGGCAGCAGGCCCGCTGAATAGGCCTGAGCGCGGGCAATGCCGAGGTCGTCGCGGGCCAGCCTCAGGTCTGGGTTGTTGGCGACCGCGAGCATCGCGACCTCGTCGATATCGAGTCCGTCGGACGGATCGAAATGATGCGCGGCCAGCTCCGGCAACGGCATGCTCGCCGGATCGATGCGGATGCGCTCGAGCGAATGGGCGGAGGTGGACGTATCCTGCGGCGCGAGCGGCTCGCGGTGATACCACGTGCAGCCGCCCATCAGCAGCGCGCACAGCGGCACCAGCGCGCGCAACCGTTCGTAGGGTCGCGGTGTGTGTCCGGCCACGGGCCCGGCCGCGGCGAACACAGACACGGCCGCCGATATAGCCGCGGACGCGGCATTGAGAACGGGCAAAATCCGGCTCCTCAACAAAAAAACGGGGCATCCGCGCGGGAAGGCCACGGAAAAAGAAGCGATTTTGCTGATGGACTGCTTAAGACATGCTTAACGCCGATTTAAGCCGCCCTTCAGCCTCCCTTCAGTGTCCCTTCAGCAAAACATAAGCAAGCCATAAGGAAGCGTTAAGCTACCGGGCGGGACAATGCCGGAGCCAATAAGGGAGAGGAGAGGCCATGCGTCTGCTACTGGTCGAAGACGACGACATGATTGCGGAAACGGTTCTGGGCACGATGCGCCGCTCGGGCTACGCGATCGACTGGGCGGAAGACGGCCGCGCGGCGGAACTGTCGCTCGGCAACGGCGTGTATGACCTCGTGCTGCTCGATCTCGGCCTGCCGAAGAAGGACGGCATCGACGTCCTCAATGCCTATCGCAAGAACGGCGGCGCCGCGCCGGTCATCATCCTGACGGCACGCGACGCCGTCGACGAACGGATTCGCGGCCTC
This sequence comes from Paraburkholderia sp. BL6665CI2N2, assembly GCF_004366535.1. Lineage (NCBI taxonomy): Bacteria > Pseudomonadati > Pseudomonadota > Betaproteobacteria > Burkholderiales > Burkholderiaceae > Paraburkholderia > Paraburkholderia sp. BL6665CI2N2. The sequence goes on along the minus strand of NZ_SORC01000001.1, from coordinate 7,955,681 downwards.
GACGCCGGCGCCGACGATTATCTGATCAAGCCATTCGATCTCGACGAACTGGCCGCGCGCGTGCGCGCACTGCTCAGGCGGCGCACCGGCCAGAAGCAGCCGGTCTACGCGCACGGCGAGATAACGCTCGACCCCGCGGCGCACGAGGTCAGCAAGTCCGGCGAGCCAGTGCCGCTCGTGCCGCGCGAATTCGCGTTGTTGCAAGCGCTGATCGAAGAACCGACGCGCGTGTTCACCAAGACCGAGCTCGAAGAAAAACTGTACGGCTGGGGCGAGGAAGTGGGCAGCAATACCATCGAAGTGCACGTGCACAGTTTGCGGCGCAAGATCGGCGCGGACCAGGTGGTGACCGTGCGCGGTGTGGGCTACCGTCTGAAGAGGTGCTGATGACGTCGATTCGCCGCTGGCTGCTGGGCTGGCTGATCTTCGGTCTGGCGGCCGCCTCGGGCGTGGCCGGCTACGGCATCTTTCATACGGCGCGCGAGGAAGCGAGCGAACTCTTCGACTATGAGTTGCGCACGATCGCCCTGTCGCTGCCGTTGAATCTCGCCGGCACGGGCGACCGCGAACATCGCGACCCCGACCTCGGTGGTCTGGCCGACGACCGGGTCGTCATCGAAATCTGGGACGGCGCGGGCAAGCTGATCTATCACTCGCTGCAGGCGCCGGTGTTCGCGCGCCAACCCCCGGGCTACGACACGGTGGAGCGCGGCGAGTATCACTGGCGCACGTTCGCCGTGCAGCAGGGGGAACGCTATATTCAGGTGGCGCAGCCCATCTCCGTGCGCGAGGACCTCGCGATGCGCCTTGCGCTGCATACGCTCTGGCCGCTCGGCGTGCTGGTGCCGGTGACGATCGTGCTGGTCCTGCTGGTGGTGGCGCGCGGGCTGGCGCCGATTGGCGGGCTGTCGCGCGCATTGTCCACCCGTACGATCGATTCGCTGGAACCGCTGCGCCTGGACGGCAGCGTGCCGGTCGAGATCAGGCCGCTGGTCGAAGCGCTCAACGATCTGCTGCAGCGGCTGCACACGGCGTCGCAAGCGCAACGCACGTTCATCGCCGATGCCGCGCACGAGTTGCGCTCACCGCTCGCCGCGTTGAAGCTGCAATTGCAGGCCGCGTCGCGCGATGGTTCGTTAAAGGGCGAAGGCCAAACGCTCGAACGCGTCGAGGGGCGCGTGAACCGCATCATTCACCTGGTGCAGCAACTGCTGGCGCTCGCGCGTGAAGACACGCATCCGGTCACGGCGATGGTGCCGGTCAGCCTGCGGCGCATCGGCGAACAGGCCGTGGGCGATTTTTCGCTGCTGGCGGAAACCAGGGAGATCGACATCGGCCTGGAGTGCGAAGGCGCGCGCACGGAGGGGGACGCTTATACCGTGCTGGCCGAGCCGCACGGCATGAGCGTGCTGCTGGGCAATCTGATCAACAACGCGATCCGGCATACGCCGCGCGGCGGACGCGTCGACGTGATCCTCAAGCGTGACGGCACGCGCGTTGGCTTCGAAGTTGCCGATACCGGCTCGGGGATTCCGGAGGCCGAACGCGAACGGGTCTTCGACCGTTTCTATCGCGGCGAAGGGGCGCAAGGCGAAGGCAGCGGCCTTGGGCTCGCGATCGTGTCGCGCATTGCCGCGCGGCATCAGTTGGATCTGTCTCTGCGCAACAACGAAGGCCGGCCCGGCTTGCGGGTGTCAGTGTCCGGTCTGAAGGCGCATGAGATCGGCGCGCCAGTGGCCCTTAGAATCTGACGGTGTTCGATTCACGCCGCCACGTTCAAGCGCCGCGTTCGTTGCTGGACGAAAGCGCCGGAGGCGGATCATTCGACGCATCGCCGGACTCGGTGCTCAGCGTCGCGTCCAGTTCCGGCGCGCTCGACACCTGGCGCAACTCGTCAGCGATGATCGACACCAGCGCATCCGCCGCGGCGCTCAACGGGCGTCGCGGATGGCTCACGCACACGATATGCCGCACGATGCGCGGCGCGAGAATCGGATAGGCGCGCAGGCTGCCCTGGCGCACCGCGCGCTGCACGGCGATCCGCGGCAGGATGGTCGCGAAGTGGGTGCTCTCCACCAGCTTCACGATCGTGCTCAACACGTCGATTTCGAAGCGCGGCGCGAGCAGCACGTCTTCGTGCTGTGCCGCCGTATCGAGTACGCCACGCAAGCCGTGACGCTTGGTCGGCAGCACCAGTTCCAGTTCCGGCAGTTGCGCGAGTTCAATGGCGTGCGGCAACTCGGGGCCGTGCTCGGCGCTCGTCACCAGCACCATTTCCTCGTCGAGCAAGGGCTGCGCGTCGAGTGAGAAGCGCGCGCGCGGTTTGTTGATCAAGGCCGCGTCGAGCTGGCCGCCCGTTACCCAGTCTATGAAGGTCGCGCTGTAGCCGTCCGCCACGGTGACTTCGACATGCGGATAACGCGCGTGAAAACGCGACAGTGCATCGGCCAGCACGCTTTCCGTGACCGACGCGATCAGCCCGATCGACACGTGGCCGGTCACCACCTCGTCGCGCTGCACGAGCTGCTGACGCGCGTGCGCGAGATCGCGCATGATCGGCAGAAACAGCCGGTACATGAGCCGGCCGGCGGCGGTCGGCGCCATGCCGTGCGCGTTGCGCTCGAAGAGCTGCTGGTGCAGTTCGTCCTCGAGTTTGGCGATTTGCATGCTGAGCGCTGGCTGCACGATGTTCAGGCGTTTCGCCGCCCGCGTGACCGAACCGTCCTCGAAGAGCGCGATGAAATACTGGATTTGCCTGAGGTCCATGTTGGTATGAATAAAACATCAGCAAACGTAATGAGAAAGACGCGCGGTATCAGATAAAGACAGGAACCGCGTTCCACGGATGCTCCTAAACCCTGGCTCCAGCTCCGCAGAATGCGCCGCGAGCCGCACGGTGTCTATTGATATCCTGCCTACAATTGGCTGTCATTGGTGCTAACGCGCATATCATCGGGAATGATTCAACGCATCAATAATCAATATTAGAAGTTATACGCCGATCTCGTTACGCTTCCATCATCAACTGGCAGTCCGGTTCGGACATGAAGCCGGGGCACGGATGGAGACGTAGATGAATACTCGCGATACCGCATCGCACGGTGCTTTCCAACTGACCTGGGGCCGCCCGTCCGGCGTGCTTACGCTGCGCGACTGGCTGGCGCATCTGGCGCGCACGGGCCGGCTGGCCACGATCGACAGGCCGGTGGCGCTCGAACACGAACTTGCCGCGATTGCCAAGCGCCTCGACGCCACGCAAGCCGCGTTCTTCACGAAACCGGGCGGCCACGACGTGCCGGTGGTCAGCGGGTTCATGTCGCGCCGCGCCTGGATCGCCGAAGCGATGGGTGTGGCCGAGGCCGATCTGCTGAAGCGCTTTCGCGACGCGGCCGATCAGCCGATTCCCTCGAAGGAAATTTCACGCGCCGAAGCGGCCTGCCAGCAGGTCGTGCATACCGGCGGCATCGACCTTCACAAGCTGCTGCCGATTCCCACGCACAGCGAACACGACAACGGGCCGTATATCACCGCGGGTCTCGTGATCGCGCGCAATCCGCGTACCGGCGTGCAGAACGTGTCGATCAACCGCATTCAGGTGCATGGGCCCGATCGCATGGCAATCCTGCTGCTGCCGCGCCACTTGTACGCATTCCAGAAAGCCGCGGAAGAGGCCGGCGATGCGCTCGACGTCGCCATCGCGATCGGCGTCGATCCGCTGACGATGCTCGCCTCGCAAGCCATTTCCCCAATCGATTCCGACGAACTGGAAATCGCCGGCGCGCTGCACGGCGCGCCGCTGCCGGTCGTCAAATGCGTGACCAACGGCGTCAATGTACCGGCCTTCGCCGAGATCGTGATCGAAGGGCGCATTCTGCCCAACGTGCGCGAACTGGAAGGCCCGTTCGGCGAATTCCCGAAATACTACAGCGCGCAGGAAGCGCGTGAAGTGATCGAAGTCACCGCGCTCACGCATCGCGAGAAGCCGATCTTTCATACGATTGTGCCCGCGGAAATGGAGCATCTGTTGCTCGGCGCGATTCCGCGCGAAGCGACGCTGCTCGCTCATCTGCAACGTAGTCATCCTAACGTGAAGGACGTGCATCTCTCCGTGGGCGGCGTGTGCCGCTATCACCTGTGGGTGCAGTTCGATAAGAAGCGCGAAGGCGAAGCGAAGAACGTGATTCTGTGCGCGTTCGGCGCGCACTACGACATCAAGCAGGTGGTCGTGGTCGACACCGATGTGGACGTGCACGATCCGGCCGAAATCGAATGGGCCGTCGCCACGCGCTTCCAGGCCGACCGCGACCTGGTCGTGATCGAAGGCGCGCAAGGTTCGCCGCTCGATCCGTCCACCACCGTCGGTCAGCCGGAAGACGCGCCGCCGCATCTGCAAGGCGTGAGCGCGAAGATGGGACTCGACGCCACGCGGCCGGTGGTGTATGCGTCGCACGTATTCACGCGGGTGCGCATTCCGGGCCAGGACACGGTAAATCTGGACGAACTCGTCGCCGCCGACAACGCCACGTTCGATAGCTATCTGGGTGGCGCGCATGGCTGAGCTCGCACAAAAGCCGCAGCGCATCGTCGTCGGCATTTCCGGCGCGAGCGGCGCGTCGATCGGCGTGCGTCTGCTTGCGGCCTTGCGCCGTCTCGGCACGCACGAAACGCATCTGATCGTGTCGGCCTCCGGTGCGGTCACGGCGGCGCAGGAACTCGGCATGACGCGCGGCGACCTAGACAGTCTCGCCGACGTGGTCTACAACGTGCGCGACATCGGCGCGGCGGTGGCTAGCGGTTCGTTCATCACGGCAGGCATGGTGATAGCGCCGTGCTCGATGAAGACGCTCGCGGGCGTGGCCAACGGTTTCGCCGACAACCTGCTCACGCGCGCCGCCGATGTGATGCTCAAGGAGCGCCGCCGGCTCGTGCTGGTCGCGCGCGAAACGCCGCTCAATCTCGCGCATCTGCGCAACATGACTTCCGTGACGGAGATGGGCGGGATCGTGATGCCGCCGGTGCCCGCCTTCTACGCGCATCCCAAGACTATCGAGGACGTGGTCGATCACACGGTGGGGCGCATTCTCGATCTGTTCGGTATCGAGCATCGTGAGATTGCGCAGCGCTGGAGCGGGCTCGCCGACGAATTCACGGAGCGCCGCTCGGGAGTGGACGAATGAATCAGCGCGACTTGCTTCACCCGGGCGACACCGCGACGCGTGAACGCGAACCAGAACTGGATAAACGCCCGCAACGTCATCTCGGCCGCCCGATGGAGCGTCTGGAAGATCCCGCGATTCTCACCGGCCGCGGCCGTTACGGCGACGACATCGGCGTTCGTCCGGGCACGCTACACGCCGCGATCCTGCGCTCGCCGCACGCGCATGCTGAGTTGGTGTCGATCGACACCAATGCCGCGTCGAAGCTGCCTGGTGTGCACGCGATCCTGACACGCGACGACCTGCGCGCCTGGTCGCGGCCTTTCGTGGTCGGCGTGAAATCACCGATGGAACAGTGGGCGCTGGCGATGGACCGCGTGCGCTATGTCGGCGAACCGGTGGCGGTGGTGCTCGCGCAATCGCGCGCCATCGCCGAAGACGGGCTCGATCTGCTTAAGGTCGAATACGCCACGCTCGATCCGGTCACCTCGATCGAGCAGGCGGCGAGCGATGCATCGCCGGTGTTGCACGAGAAAGTGGGCAGCAACGTGATTAGCGACCGGCATTTCCGCTACGGCGAGCCGGAAGCCGCGTTCGACAAGGCGCCGCATCGCGTGAAACTGGTGGCGCATTATCCGCGCAATACCTGCGCGCCGATCGAATGCGGCGTGGTGATCGCCGAATACCTGGCAGGCGACGAAGGCTACGACGTCACGTCCAATTTCATGGGGCCGTTCTCGCTGCACGCGGTGATGGCAATGGCGCTGAACGTGCCCGCCAACCGTTTGCGTCACAAGGCGCCGCGCGATTCGGGCGGCAGCTTCGGCGTGAAGCAGGCGGTGTTTCCGTACGTGGTGCTGATGTGCCTCGCTTCGCGCAAGGCGGGCGCGCCGGTGAAATGGGTCGAGGACCGGCTCGAACATCTGAGCGCGGCGACCTCCGCGACCGCGCGTGTCTCGACGCTCGAAGCCGCCGTGGAAAGCGACGGCCGCATTACGGCGCTCTCCTACGATCAACTCGAAGACTGCGGCGGCTATCTGCGCGCGCCGGAACCGGCCACGTTCTATCGCATGCACGGCTGCCTGACCGGCGCATACGCAATCGACAATCTGCTGGTGCGCAACCGCGTCGTACTGACCAACAAGACGCCGACAGGTCTGGTGCGTGGCTTTGGCGGTCCGCAGGTGTACTTCGCGCTCGAACGGCTGATGCAGCGCATCGCGCTCGAACTGAACCTCGATGTGCTCGACGTGTACCGCCGCAATTTCGTCGCCGCCGATGCGTTCCCGTATCGCGCCGCGGCGGGTGCGCTGCTCGACTCGGGCAACTATCCGGAAGCGCTGCGCCGCGCGCTGAGCGAAGGCGGGTATGACGAGCTGCTTGCACGTCGCACGGCGGCACGCAAGGAAGGGCGGCTGTACGGGATCGGCTTCGCGGCGATCGTCGAGCCGTCGGTGTCGAACATGGGCTACATCACGACCGTGATGCCCGCCGAGGCGCGCAAGAAAGCCGGGCCGAAGAGCGGCGCGATCGCGAGCGCGACCGTAAGCGTTGATCTGCTCGGCGGCGTCGTGGTGACGATTGCGTCGACGCCCGCGGGCCAGGGGCATATGACGGTGTGCGCGCAAGTGGTCGCGGACGTGCTCGGCGTGTCGCCGGAAGACGTCATTGTCAATGTCGAATTCGATACGCACAAGGACGCGTGGTCGGTGGCGGCGGGTAATTATTCCAGCCGTTTCGCCGGCGCGGTGGCGGGCACGGTGCATCTCGCGGCCGTGCGCGTGCGCGACAAGATCGCGCGCATCGTGTCGAAGCAGATGGGCTGCGCGCCGGACGATATCCGTTTCGAAGAAGGCAGGATTTTTGCAAAGGGCGCCGAGGATCGCGCGCAGCCGTTCGGCCGCGTCGCCGCCAATGCGCCGCATTGGGCGCCCGCGCTGCTGCCCGAAGGCGAAGAGCCCGGCTTGCGCGAGACGGTGTTCTGGAATCCGCCGAACATGGCCGCGCCGGATGAGAACGATCGCGTCAACACATCGGCCGCCTACGGTTTTGCTTTCGACATGTGCGGCGTCGAAGTGGATCACGCCACCGGCCGCGTGCGGATCGACCGCTACGTCACCGCACACGACGCCGGCACGCTGCTGAACCCGGCGCTCGCCGACGGCCAGATTCGCGGCGCGTTCGCGCAAGGACTCGGCGCGGCGTTGATGGAGGAATTCCGCTACGGCGCGGACGGCAGCTTCCAGTCCGGCACGCTCGCCGACTACCTGATGCCGACCACCTGCGAAGTGCCCGATCCGGTGATCGTGCATCTGGAAACACCGTCGCCGTTCACGCCGCTCGGCGCGAAAGGACTCGGCGAGGGCAACAACATGAGTACGCCGCCGTGCATCGCGAATGCGGTGGCGGACGCGCTCGGCGTCGACGATATCCGTTTGCCGCTGACGCCTTCGAAGGTCATGGCGCTGATCGGCATCGACGATCCGGAGCCGTCGCGACCCGAGTTGCGTGAAGCGCCCGCCGCCAAGCCGGCGACGCCGGGTGGCGGCAAGGCGCTCACCGCGCAGGGCAGCGTCGATTTGCCGGCGTCGCCGGAAGCGATTTTTGCCGTGCTGCTCGATCCGAACGCGCTCGCCAAAGTGATACCCGGCTGCCATGCGCTCGAAGCCGAAGGCACGAACCAGTATCGCGCCGACGTGACGGTCGGCGTCGGCATGATCAAGGCGCGCTTCGAAGCGAAGATCGGCCTGTCCGAAATCGACGCGCCGCGTCGGCTGCGTCTGGCGGGCGCGGGCATGTCGTCGCTCGGCAGCGCACGCGGCAGCGGCCTCGTCGAACTGACGCCGATCGAAAACGGCACGCGTCTTTCCTACGACTACGAAGCGCAAGTATCGGGTAAGGTCGCTGCAGTGGGCGGACGCATGCTCGAAGGCGCGGCCAAAGTCGTGTTGCGCCAACTGTTCGAATCGCTCGGCCGTCAGGCGGCGGGCAAACCAGTTCACACCGGCGGCTCATGGCTTTCGCGCCTGCTGGGCCGTTTCAGGAGACAGCCATGAAGCCCGCGCCGTTCGATTATCTGCGCGCCATGACGACGCAGCATGCGCTCGACGCCCTCGCGCAACACGGCGAGGACGCCCGCGTGCTGGCCGGCGGCCAATCGCTGATGGCGGTTCTGAACATGCGGCTCGCGCAGCCGCGCATGTTGATCGATATCTCGCGCACCGACGAGTTGAACTCGGTGCGTGTCGATCAGAAGGCCGGCTTGCTGGCGGTGGGCGCGGCGGCGACGCAAGGCAGCGTCGAGTGGCGCGAATCGCTGCGCGACGAAGTGCCGTTGCTGGCGATGGCGTTCCCGCATATCTCGCACTTTCAGATCCGCAATCGCGGCACGGTGTGCGGCTCGATAGCGCATGCCGACCCGAGCGCGGAACTGCCGCTAGTACTTGCCGCGCTCGGCGGCGACGTGATGCTGCGCTCGAAAAAGAAACACCGCGTGGTGCCTGCAGGCGAGTTTTTCCAGGGCATGTTGATGACCGCGCGCGAGCCGGACGAACTGGTCGAAGCCGTGCGCTTTCCGCTGAAGCGGCCGGGCGAGCGCTATGGCTTCACGGAGTTCTCCGCGCGCCACGGCGACTTCGCGATGGCCGCGTGCGCGGCTGTCGTGACGAGCGATTCGATCCGCCTCGCGGTGGGTGGCGTCGCGGACCGGCCGGTGGTCGAGCAATGGCCGTGTCTGCGTGACGAGGATCTGCGCAGCGCACTGAACGATTTGAGCTGGAAACTAGGCGCACAGGACGACGCGCATATCAGCGCGGCGTATCGCCGGCATCTGGTCCGGCAACTGGGATGGCGCGTGATTGAGGAGGCGAAGTGAGCAACACATCGAACGGCAACGTCGTGCACGTGGTGCGGCAGGGCGAACGGCAATGCGTCACGCTGACGCTCAACGGCCGTGAACGCAGCGGCTATTGCGAGCCGCGCGAGCTGCTGTCGGATTTCATCCGTCACGAACTGGGCGCGACCGGCACGCACGTCGGCTGCGAGCACGGCGTGTGCGGCGCATGCACGGTGCACGTGGACGGCGTGGCGGGACGCTCGTGCCTGATGCTGGCGGTGCAGGCCGATGGCCGCCGCATCGATACGGTGGAGGGACTCGCGCCCGACCTGAAGCTCGGCGATCTGCAGCAGGCCTTCCAGCGTCATCACGCGTTGCAGTGCGGTTTCTGTACGGCCGGGATATTGATGTCGTGCGCGGACTATCTGCAGCGCGTGCCCGATCCGAGCGAAGCCCAGGTGCGCGACATGCTCTCGGGCCATCTGTGCCGCTGTACGGGCTATACGCCGATCGTCGCCGCGGTGCTCGACGTGGCGGCGCGGCGCCGGCAAGGCAAGGCGGCTAGCGAAACCGTGGAGGCCGCTCATGCTTGATCTCGGCCGAACTTTTTTGCAGAGCGTGGAACGCAGCCCCAATGCGCTCGCTCTCGTCGACGGTGAACTGGCGCTGACGTACGCGCAGTGGCATGGCCTCATCGTGAAGGTGGCCGAAGGTCTGCGCGGCCTGGGTCTCGCGCATGGCGACCGCTTGCTGGTGGTACTACAAAACCGCTGGGAAATGGCGACCCTGCATTGGGCCTGCCAGTTCGCGGGCGTGGTGATCGTGCCGCTGAACTGGCGCGCGAAACCCGATGAACTCGAGTACTGCGTAACCGATGCCGGTGTGAAGGCCATCGTGTACGAACCGGTCTGCGCCGATGCCGTGGCGCAAAGTCCCGCCGCGCAGCGCTTGCCACGCATTGGTCTGGACGACGTGCAAGGCTGCACCGCGAGCTTCGACACACTGCTGGCGCAGGCCGCGCCGGACGCGTCGAACGACGCGCAAACGCGCGCGGATGCCAACGACTACTCGCTGATCCTCTACACCTCGGGCACCACCGGCAAGGCCAAAGGCGTGCCGCGCCGTCATCGCCATGAACGCGCCGCGGCGCTCGCGCATGTCGCGCAGAATCAGTACGGCCACGGCGAACGCACGCTCGGCGTGATGCCGCTTTATCACACCATGGGCGTGCGCTCGCTGCTCTCGATGGCGCTGGTGGATGGACTCTTCGTCTGCGTGCGCCGCTGGAATGCGCGCTTCGCACTCGCTGCGATCGAGCAACACAAGCTCACCTGCCTCTATCTGGTGCCGACGCTGTACCACGATCTGCTGGCCGATCCGGCTTTCGCGTCGACGGATACATCGACCGTGAGCAAGCTCGGTTTCGCCGGCGCGCCGATGAACGATGGTCTGCTCAAGCGCCTCTCAGCGGCGTTCGAACCGGACCTGTTCGTCAATCACTACGGCTCGTCCGAGGTCTACACCTTCAGCATCGATCAGGACGCCACGCGCAAGCCGGGCAGTGCGGGGCGCGCGGGCATCAACACGCGCTTGCGCGTCGTCAGGCTCGACGCCCTCACGCCCGAAGACCTGGCGCAAGTGGGCGAGGAAGGCCAGATCATCGCCGACCTGCTCGGCGACGAAGCCTTCGAAGGCTACTGGAATCGTCCGGATGCGAACGCCAAATCGTTGCGTGAGGGCTGGTACTTCACGGGCGACACAGGTTTCTTCGACGCCGACGGCGACCTGTACGTATCCGGCCGCGTCGACGACATGATCATCAGCGGCGGCGAGAACATCTCGCCGGTCGATATCGAGTCGGTGCTGTCGCTGCATCCCGCGGTCGACGAGGTCGCGGTGGCCGGCGTGAAAGACGAACGCTGGGGACAGCGTGTGGTCGCCTTCGTGAAACGCCGCGAGTACGTCGACGCCGACGCGCTCGACGCGCACTGCCGCACCTCCGACCTCGTCAACTTCAAGCGTCCGCGCGAATACGTGTTCGTGGACGACATACCGAAGTCGCCGGTCGGCAAGATACTGCGCCGCAAGCTGTCCGCGGGCGAGTACGAGCCCGACACCCGCGGCGAAGCTATTGCATCTCACACGCAAACTACCAAGGAGTGAACCCATGACCGAATTGACTCACCGCGGCCAGAGCCTGCTGCAGGATCTCGACGGCTTTTCCATCGAGATCGACGCGGAGCGCGAGCGTGCCGACATCGTCCTGCACCGGCCGCCGTTCAACGTGATTTCGATGCATGCGCGCGATCAGTTGCGCGCCGCCTTCGAGGCACTCGACGACGACCCGCGTGTGCGCGTGATCGTCGTGCGCGCCAAGGGGGAACACTTTTCGAGTGGCGGCGACATCAAGGGCTTTCTGGAAGCATCGCCGGAAACCGTGTCGAAGCTCGCCTGGAATATCGCGGCGCCCGCGCGTTGTTCGAAGCCGGTGATCGCGGCCAATCGCGGCTTCTGTTTCGGCGTGGGTTTCGAACTGTCGCTCGCGTGCGATTTCCGCATTGCCACCGACACCAGTTTCTACGCGCTGCCGGAACAGAAACTCGGGCAGATTCCGGGCTCGGGCGGCTCGGCGCGGTTGCAGCAGATGGTCGGCATCGGCCGCACCAAGGACATCGTGATGCGCTCGCGCCGCATTCCGGGCAAGCAGGCTTACGAGTGGGGCATCGCAGTCGAATGCGTGGCCGACTCGGAACTCGAGGCGACGACCGACGCGCTGGTGGATGAACTGCGCGCGTTCTCACCGCTCGCGCAACGCACCGCGAAGAAGCTGCTCAACGATACCGAGGACGCACCGCTGTCGATCGCGATCGAACTCGAAGGGCACTGCTATAGCCGGTTGCGCGCCTCGGACGATTTCCGCGAAGGCGTGGAGGCGTTTCACGGTAAGCGCAAGCCGGTGTTTCGCGGTAGTTAAGGCGAACGTTGGGCAGCGGGAAATGGGAAGAATGCTTTGCATGGGACCGGAGTAAGCGCTGAAGCGCTAACTCCGGTCGACAAAGGAGACAGGTGCATGGAACGCTTCGATTACGTGATCGTCGGCGGCGGATCGGCAGGGTGCGTGCTCGCGCATCGTCTGTCGGCAGTCGCGTCGCTGCGCGTCGCGCTGATCGAAGCAGGCGCGGATACGCCGCCCGGCAAGGTGCCCGCGGCGATTCTCGACAGCTATCCGATGCCGGTTTTCTGCGGCGATAAATACATCTGGCCGGAACTGAAGGCAAGCGCCACACGCACCGCCTCGCCTCGCGTCTACGAGCAGGGCCGGGTGATGGGCGGCGGGTCGAGCATCAACGTGCAGTCAGCCAATCGCGGCCTGCCGCGCGACTACGACGACTGGGCCGCCAACGGTGCGAGCGGCTGGGCATGGCAGGACGTACTGCCGTATTTCCGCAAACTCGAACGCGATGTAGATTTTCCAGCCGGTGAGTTGCACGGCAGAGGTGGTCCGGTGCCGATCCGCCGCATTCTGCCGGCGTACTGGCCGGCGTTCTGCGATGCCTTCGCCGACGGCATGCGGAAAAACGGTTTCGCGGCCTTGCAGGATCAGAACGCCGAGTTCGGCGACGGTTATTTTCCCGGCGCGTTTTCGAATCTCGACGACCGGCGCGTATCGACCGCAACGGCCTATCTGGACGAAGCGACGCGTCAGCGCCGCAATCTGCGCATCTATGCGGACCTGCGCGTCGAGTCGATCCTCATGGAAGGGCGTGTCGCGCGCGGCGTGGTCGCGGTAGAACGCAGCGGCGCGCGCATTCGTTTCGACGCCAACGAAGTCATAGTGAGCGCGGGCGCGTTGCAATCCCCCGCGTTGCTGATGCGCGCCGGCATCGGCGCAAAGGCGGAACTGGACGCGCTCGGCATCGAGTGCAGAGTCGATCTGCCGGGCGTGGGACGCAATCTCCAGGATCATCCGTCGCTCACGTTCTGTCATTTTCTCGAGCGGCGTTTTCGCATGCCGCTCTCGCGCCGTCGCGCGAGCATGACGGCCGCGCGTTTTACCTCGGGCATAGCGGGCTGCGACGAGTCCGACCTGTATCTGTCGAGTGCGACGCGCGCCGCCTGGCACGCGCTCGGCAACCGGCTCGGCTTGTTTTTCCTCTGGTGCAACCGGCCTTATTCGCGCGGCCGTGTGCAACTCGTGTCCGCCGATCCAGCGGTGGCGCCGCGCGTCGATCTGAATCTGCTCGATGATCCGCGCGATCTCGCGCGCCTCGTCCACGGCGTGCGGATACTCGCGAAGATTGTCGAGGCGTCGGGTCTCGGCGACAACCCGCGCGACTTTTTCCCGGCTACGTTTTCACCGCGTGTGAAAGCGCTGAGCCGCGTCGGCAAGGGCAATGCCGCGCTGACTTCGCTGCTCGGCATGCTGCTCGATACGCCCGCGCCGTTGCGGCGTCTGTTGATCGAGCGTTTCTTCACGCGAGGCCAGCGCATGTCCGCGCTGCTGGCCGAGCCGGGCGCGCTCGAAGACTTTGTCCGCGCGAATGTGTTCGGCGTCTGGCACGCGAGCGGTACTTGCCGGATGGGCGACGCGCACGACGCCACGGCGGTAACCGACACTTCCGGCCGTGTGCACGGCGCGCACGGTCTGCGTGTCGTCGACGCCTCGCTGATGCCGCGCCTGCCCTCGGCGAATACGAATATCCCGACCATCATGATGGCAGAAAAGATTGCCGACGCGATGCTCGCGCGGCGCGAGGCCAATGCTGGATCGAAGACGGCGCCGCTCACCGCGGCCTCGCCATAAGGTTTCTTAACACCACCAAGAGCACGCGCAAGAGAAACGTGCCTACAAACGGGGACGATCGAGAGACGGCCCGCTGATAGTCAAGGAGATGACGATGTCTGTAGCAGCGCAAAATGGCGCCGCCTTGCCCGCGGTAGACCAGCGGCAAGTGATGGGTGCGGTAATGGCCTCGTGCCTCGGCTGGGCACTGGATCTGTTCGATCTGTTCGTATTGCTGTTCGTCGCACCGGTGGTCGGGCGGCTGTTCTTTCCGTCCGAGCACGCGATGCTCTCGCTCGCGGCGGTGTATGCGTCGTTTGCCGTGACATTGCTGATGCGCCCGCTGGGTTCGGCATGGTTCGGCTCGTACGCGGACCGGCATGGACGCAAGGGCGCGATGATTATCGCGGTGGTCGGCGTGGGGCTTTCCACGGCCGCGTTCGGCGTGCTGCCGACCGTCGCGCAGGTGGGTCTCGTCGCGCCGATCCTGTTCCTCGTGCTTCGGCTGGTGCAGGGCGTGTTCGTGGGCGGCGTGGTGGCATCGACGCATACCATCGGCACCGAATCGGTCGCGCCGAAATATCGCGGCGCGGTGTCGGGGCTGATCGGCGGCGGCGGAGCGGGGCTCGGCGCGTTGCTCGCCTCGCTCACGTATCTGGCGATGTCGGCGCTATTCCCCGGCGCGGCGTTCGAGGTGTGGGGCTGGCGCTGCATGTTTTTCACCGGCATCATCAGCTCGGTGCTCGGACTGTTCGTCTTCAGCAGTCTCGAAGAGTCGCCGCTGTGGAAAAAGCTCGCCGCCGAAAAGGCCGCCAAGGCCGCGGCACAGAAGCACGACGCGCCGGTCGAAATCGTGCGCTCGCCCGTGCGCACGCTATTTTCCCGCGACTATCGGTCGATTCTGTTCGTGAACCTGTTGCTGACTATCGGCGGCGGCAGCGGCTATTACCTTACCTCGGGCTATCTGCCCACCTTCCTTAAGGTAGTCAGCCACGCGCCGAACGGCGCCGCGGCGGCGATCCTGCTGATCTGCAGCGTGGCGGTGGTGATCGCGTCGGTGGCGGCGGGGCATCTGAGCACCTTCATCGGCCGCAAGTCCACTTTCATCTGGCTCGGCCTGATCCGGCTCTTCGCGTTGCCCGCACTGTTCCTGCTGCTGCCCACGGCGCAAAGCGTCACCATGATCGGCGTGTACGCGGTGATTCTCAGCGCGCTCGGCAGCGCGGGCTATGCGCCGATCCTGATCTTCCTGAACGAACGGTTCCCGACCGCGATTCGAGCGACCGGCACCGGGCTTTCCTGGAACATCGGCTTTGCCATCGGCGGGATGATGCCGACCGCCGTCTCGCTGGTGGCGAAAGATGCGAGCGAGTTGCCGATGACGCTGGCGATCTTCGTCGGGGCGATCAGCGTGATTTTCCTGATCGGCGCGTTCGTCGTGCCGGAAACGCGCGGGCGGCTTGAACAGGGCGCGGCGCGCGAGCCGGTTTAGCTCGCGGAGGGGTCGACGGGTGCGCCCGTCGTCACGCGCCGGATCTCTTCGCCGATGATCTCGATCAGCGCGTGCGCCGCGGGCCCGATCGGCCGCTTCGGATGGCTCACGCGGATGATGTGCCGCACGATGGCCGGTGACGTGATGGTGCGCGCGCACAGCACGCCTTCGTCGACTTTGCGCTGAACCACCACGCGCGGCAGGATTGTCGCGACGCTGCTCTGTTCGACGAACTGCACGATGGTGTTCAGCAGGTCGATCTCGAACTTCGGCTTGATGACCACGTCTTCGGCCAGCAGCGCCGCGTCCAGTACGCCGCGCAGGCCGTTGCGGCGGGTCGGCAGCACCAGCTCGATGCCGGCCAGCTGCGCGGGATCGACGGCCGGCGGCAGGTCGGGGCCGAGCGCGGCGCTCGTCACCAGCACCATTTCCTCGTCGACCAGCGGCACCACGTCGAGCGTGAGACGCCCGCGCGGCTTGTTGATGATGGCTGCATCCAGCCGGCCCGCTTCGACCGCGTCGATCAACTGCGCGCTGAACCCGTCGGCGACTGACACTTCGACTTGCGGGAACATCGCGTTGAACCTGGCGAGCGACTCCGGCAGCACGCTTTCCGCCTCGGACGACACCATGCCGAGCGACACTCGCCCCGTCACGATCGCGTCCTGGCGGCTCAACTGGTCGCGCGCCCGCTCGATATCGCGCATGATCGGCGTGTACAGGCGGTACATCTGGCGCGCCGCGTCGGTCGGCGTCATGCCGTGTGGACCGCGCTCGAAGAGTTTCTGGCGCAATTCGGTTTCGAGCTTCGAAATCTGCATGCTGAGCGCGGGCTGGACGATATTGAGCCGCTTCGCCGCGCGCGTGACGGAGCCGTCTTCGAACAGCGTGATGAAATACTGGATTTGCTTGAGGTCCATGAAACGCGGGAGCGGGTCGGAAACCGATGTAAAAAACGCGGGGAAACAGGGCGGGAAGGACCGGAAGCTCCGAGTTTAACCGTGCCGCGCCGCGCCTGCTTGCAAGCCCGCGGGGAAGCCCGCGCGGCGCGGCGTGCGCGTCGTCACGAACCTGTTTCCTTACACTGCTACAATCTCGTCTTTCTCGATCGACTGTGCGCTATGGGTTTCGAACAACTCGCTGAACTGAAGAAGCAATTGGCCGCGGCTCGCCGCGAGGCTGCGCCTGCCGCGAAGTCCGGCGCCAGGCCTGCTTCGAAGGACGCATCCAAGCCGGCCAAGGACGCTTCCAAGCCCGCTGCCAAGCCCGCTGCCAAGGACGCCGCCAAGCCGGGCGCGAGGCCTGCCCGCAAGCCGGCGCCGCCGCGCCGTGCCGCGCCCGCAGCCGCATCCGACGCCAAACCGGCGGTGGAAGCGAAGCCGGTGGACCCGGTGGTGAAGTCGATCGGGCGGCTGCAGAAACGCTTCCCCATTGCTTTCCCCAAGAATCCGGCGCCCAAGCTGCCGCTCAAGGTCGGTATTTTCGAAGACCTCGTGGTGCACGCCAAGGAACTGTCGCTGAGCGAAGCCGAATTGCGCGACGCCATCAAGACCTGGTGCCGTGGCAGCCGCTATTGGAAATGTCTCGTGGAAGGCGCGGCGCGCGTCGATCTGACGGGCGCCGAGGCGGGCAAGGTCACGGCGCAGGAAGCCGCCGGTGCGCAGCGTCTGCAGGCGCATCGCGCGGGGAGGAGCGCGGCGAAGGCGGCAGCCGGCGCGGCGAACGCAAATGCGGCGGCCGGCGAGGCAGGCACGGAAGCGGGCGCTCAAGCCGCTGCCGAAACGCCGAATGCGTCGGCCGACACAGCCATTGCGCCGGCCGAAGCCGCTGCGGACTCGCAAGCCGCCGAAGCAGGCACGCCGCAGGCCGATTCGACGGCTACGCCGGTCGCCCACGAAGCGGCCGCCGAGCCGTCCGACTCGCCGGCCACCCGCGAAGCGTAAAACCCGCCACCCCGCCTAGGGGTGGCTGCCTTGCCGCGACGCAGCCGCCAGCCGGCTGCGCACGAAGCCGACGTGTTCGCGCAGTACATAGAACGCGTCGGCGTAAGCGAGCGGCATGCGCAGCCGATTCAACGAATCCTCGATCTGATCCAGTTCCGCGAAGAGCCGCTTGCGCTCCTCGTCGGTCGAACCGATGAGCGCGCCGCGTTCGATCGCAATCAGCGAACCATAGTAGCGATAGATGCGCGAGCGCACCCGCCAGCGGTACAGCGCCGGAATCAGGCGCATGGCCGGGAACAGCAGCACGGCCATCGGCAGCAGCAGAACCAGCGTACGGTCGCCGATGCTCGCCAGCCAGAACGGCAGCGTGCGGTACAGAAAGCTCTTGCCGGTCTTGTAGTAGCGCTGCGCGTCCTCGCTGATCTGATATTCACGCGCGACCGGACTCGGAAATTCTCCCGCCCGCTGGAACAGCCCCGGCATGCCGTGCACTTCCTGCGCCGCTTCGATCAGCAGATCGGAAATGGCCGGATGCAGAGTGGTGCGCGCCACCAGTTCGCCGGTCGGGCTGATCAGATGCACCGTTTCCGGCGGAATCCGGCGCTTCAGATCCAGCACGCCGGCCGGCAGATCGATCTGGTCCAGATAGGGAAAAAGACGCGTATAGGCACCCGCTTCGTCGAAGTTCATCACCGACACGCCGGGCACCTTGAGCAGGCGCAGCATCAGGCCGCGCGTGGCCGAGTCGCCGTTCAGGATCGCCGCGTCCACATTGCCGGCCACCAGTTGGGTGGCGGCCTGCAGGCCGTCGCTCGGCACCAGCGTGGTGTCGCCGCCCGGCTCGATGCCGTTCGCTTCCAGCAGTTTCAGCGCGAGCAGGCGCGTGCCGCTGCCTCCGCGACCCACCGCGATGCGCTTGCCTTCCAGTTCAGAAAGCTGGCTCAAGCCCGTGCCGCGATAGAACACCACCACCGGAATATAGAAAACGCTGCCGAGCGACATGAGCGACGAGGTGTCGAGCCCGTTGGCCACGCCGCCTTGCACGAGCGCGACGTCGACGTGCTGCTTCGGGTCCAGCAGCCGTTGCAGATTCTGCACGGAGCCGTCGGACTCCAGCACGTTCAGCTTGATGCCGTTGCGGGCGAGAATTTTCCGGTACTGCTCGGCGGCGATGAAAAACGAGCTGTCGCGCGGGCCGGCGCTCAAGGTGATCGCCTTGGGCGGCGCCGGATCGATCAGCCAGACGACCAGCGTGACCGTCAGAATGATGGCCGTCGCCACGACGGCATAGAGCAGGGTATGGTCGCGCCACTCGGCATGCGGTTCTTCGCTGGGAAAGTGCGGGGGACGCGGGCGCTGCGCTTTCATGGACACTCCGTGCTGGGAGCCGGGATGATCGCATTGTCCACTGTCCGCGGCGGCCTTGCCGTCGGCAGTTTGCTCTATTGACCGTGGCATAATCCGCGACAGCTTCCCCATCGTGTCGCCGGGCGCATCGTGAGTCGTTTCTATCGGAAGATCGGCAGTTGGCTGGGATTGTTCGCGATCCTGATGGCCACGCTCGCGCCGACGATCTCGCACACGCTCGCCGCTCGCGCCGATGAAGGCGCCATGTCGGACGAGCATTGCGATATGCCGTCAATGGTGTCCATGGGGTCGATGGACGCCATGCGAAAGGACATGCCGGACGCGTCGTCGGTCGTGTCGGGCATGTCCGGTCAGGCCGCCGGCAAAGACACCGGCCACACAGACCACACCGCCATGTCCGACGGCGACGCCTGCGGTTATTGCAGCCTGCTCGCTCACATGCCCGCCGTGCCGAGCGTCGAGGCACTGTTCGTCGTCGCCGTCCGCGCTCTGCAGCACACCGTCGCGACCCGCTTCGAAAGCGTGCGTCGCGTCGAGCCGCTCACGTTCGCTCAACCCCGCGCCCCTCCGTTCGCATCCTGATTCGAGTCACCACGGCGCGATGCATCGACTGCATCGCGGCTGCCGCCGCACGTCCCTGTCGACTGTGCGCGCCGGCATTGTCACGACCCATGAAACAGGATGAATCATGCTTATCCACTCAACGCCCCGAGCGCAGCCGCCGCGCTCGGCGGCGCTGCTCGCCACCATTGCCGCCATTGCCGGCGCCTTGCTGTGCGCGCCAACGCTCGCCGGCGCCCACGCCATTGCGGGCAACCGCGTTTTCCCAGCGACGCTGGCCGTCGACGACCCCGGCGTCGGCGACGAAGCCAACCTCCAGTTCGGCCATCAACGCGTGCCTGGCGAGAACGGCGACCAGAGCATCAACACCTTCGACTTCGAGTACGACAAGCTGATCACGTCGCGGCTCGCGGTGTCCGTCGACGGCACGTATGCGATGCAGAACAACCCGCGGGCGAGCGGCTTCGACAACTTCGGCGTCGGCTTGAAGTACCTGCTGTACGTCAACGACGCGCACGAGTTCATGACCTCGATCGGCGTGAATGCCGAACTCGGCGGCACGGGCAGCCGCGCGATCGCGGATAACTTCTCGACCATCTCGCCCACCGTCTACGTCGGCAAGGGCATGGGCGATCTGCCCGATTCGCTCGCGTATCTGCGGCCGATCGCGATCACGGGCGAAGCGGGGCCGGCGCTGACCACCGGCGCGGGACAGCCGAACGCGTTCAATTACGGGTTCACCGTGCAGTACAGCTTGCCGTATTTGCAGCAGCACGTGCGCGATGTCGGCCTGCCGCAACCGTTCGCCAATCTGATTCCGCTGGTGGAAATTCCGTTGTCGCGCAGCCAGGGGCAGACGACCGGCACGGTCAATCCGGGCTTCATCTGG
Source organism: Paraburkholderia sp. BL6665CI2N2 (assembly GCF_004366535.1). NCBI lineage: Bacteria > Pseudomonadati > Pseudomonadota > Betaproteobacteria > Burkholderiales > Burkholderiaceae > Paraburkholderia > Paraburkholderia sp. BL6665CI2N2. The sequence goes on along the minus strand of NZ_SORC01000001.1, from coordinate 7,935,654 downwards.
ATCAACCGTTATGGACAGTTCGGTGTGGAGGCGCAAATCCCGATCAATCGCGCAAGCGGCTCGCATGTGGGCATTCTGGTGCAGGCGCATATCTTCTTCGACGATGTCGCGCCGACCACGATCGGCAAACCGCTGTTTCAGTAACGCAGGAGAGTGATGATGAATGACACGATGAAACATCCACGTTTGCGTGGCACACGTACCGTGGCGAAACTGGCGTCGTTGTTCGCCGGACTTGCATTGGCAAGCGCGGCTTTCGCGCATGTCTTCCCGCAGAAGCAGGAGCCGGGCGCGGGCGCAACGGTGGCGTCACCCGCGCAGGTGCGCGTGATGTTCGACGGCCCGCTCGAAGCCGCGTTCAGTTCGCTGACGGTGACCGACGCGAGCGGCAAGCAGGTCAACACGGAGAAGGCCACGGTCGATGAGCATCAGCGGGCCTTGATCACCGTGCCGTTGCCGACGCTCGCGGCCGGTCACTACACGGTGCACTGGGTGGCCGTGGCGTCGGACGGGCATCGCACCCATGGCGACTATGCGTTCAATGTGAAGTAGCTGAAGCGGTGATGCGCTGCGTCATCCATCGGGCGATGGCGCAGCGTCTGAAAAGGTCTATTATCGAAAAGACGCTTTGAGCGCCAGGCTGTGCAAAGCAGCCGTCTTCGCCTTCGCTCTGAGGAGAAGAACACATGACGGAGTCCGTGAAGGCGTTTCCGACAGCGGCGCCGGGCCACCAGCGCCGGCGGATCGCCTGGCTCTACGCGTCGCTATTGACCTTCAATCTCGCCGCATGGCTTGCGGCCCTCGCGGCGTTTCGCGGCTATCCGCTGCTGATGGGTTCCTGCCTGCTGGCTTATTCGCTCGGCTTGCGGCACGCCGTGGACTCGGACCACATCGCCGCCATCGACAACGTCACGCGCAAGCTCATGCAGGCCGGCCAGCGTCCGCTGAGCGCAGGGCTGATGTTCTCGCTGGGCCATTCCACCATCGTCGTACTGGCGACGCTCGGCATTGCCGTCACCGCGATGGCCCTGCAAACCCGGCTGGGCGGATTCAGGGAAACGGGCGCGATGATCGGCACGCTCGTGTCGACGTTTTTCCTGTTTGCCATCGCGCTGCTGAACCTCATCGTGCTGCGTTCCGTGCTGCGCGCGTTTCGGCGCGTGCGCCGCGGCGAGCCGTATGTCGACGAAGATCTCGACATGCTGCTCGCCAATCGCGGCTTTCTCGCGCGCTTCTTCCGTCCGCTGTTTCGCCTGATCACACGAAGCTGGCATATGTACCCGCTCGGCTTTCTGTTCGGCCTTGGTTTCGATACCGCGACCGAAGTCGGCTTGCTCGGCATTTCCGCGGCGGGCGCCGCGCAAGGCATGTCGATCTGGTCGATCCTCGTGTTCCCGATGCTGTTTACGGCGGGCATGACGCTGATCGACACCACCGACAGCATCCTCATGCTGGGCGCCTACGGCTGGGCCTTCGTGAAGCCGGTCCGCAAGCTCTACTACAACCTCACCATCACGACGATTTCGGTGCTGGTGGCACTGCTGGTCGGCAGCATCGAAGGACTTGGGCTCGCGGCCGACAAGCTGCATTTAAATGGCGGATTCTGGCAGATGGTGGCGCTTCTTAACGATCACGTCGGCATGCTCGGCTATGCGATCGTTTGCGTCTTCGCGGCCGCCTGGTTATTGTCCGCCGCGGTTTATAAGTGGCAGCGAATCGGCGAAATGGAAATCCGTTCCTGATGACCGCGCATGAAAAATAAGCGTGGCCCGAACCCTTAAGGGCTATCGTCAGAGAATTGCACAGGCGCACGGATGCGGTTATCGCGGCACGCGAAGTTTCACGAAAAGCTATGAAAATTGGGGTATTTCGTATCGCTGAACTATACTCGAACAAGTTTTTCGGGCTCATTGCGATGAGCACCATTCAAACGAAAACATGCAGCAAATCCGATCTTTTTGACCGCTCCCCACGCGGAAATGACCCCTGATCGATTGCTGGACACGTGACTGCCGTGCGGCGCTCGCCACGTATCTTTGCTTGTCCAAAAAGAACGTGAACGTAGTGGAGACACATCATGGCGGAAGCAGACAACGTCCCCTATGGGCGCAAGACTCAGCACGCGCCGGCCCTCAAGGAAGTGCACATCATCTGGATTACCGCGGGCCTCGGCTGCGACGGCGATTCGGTATCCATCACCGCGGCCACCCAACCGAGTATCGAGGACGTGATTCTCGGCGCGATTCCCGGCTTGCCGAAGGTCCATCTCCACAATCCCGTACTGGCGTACGAAAACGGCGACGAGTTTCTCAAGCCGTTTCATCAGGCGGCGCGTGGCGAACTGGATAACTTCGTGCTGGTGATGGAAGGCTCGATTCCCAATGAGCGTATCAATCGCGAGGGCTATTGGGCCGCCCTGGGCACCGACCCTGACACGGGCGACCCGATCACGATTCCGCAATGGCTCGACCGGCTCGCGCCGCGCGCGCTGGCGGTGGTCGGCGCGGGAACCTGCGCGACGTATGGCGGCATTCACGCGATGCAAGGCAACCCCACCGGCTGTATGGGCCTCGCCGATTATCTCGGCTGGGACTGGAAGTCGAAAGCAGGCCTGCCGATCGTCAACGTGCCGGGCTGTCCGGTGCAGCCGGATAATTTCATGGAGACGCTGCTGTATCTGCTGTATCAGCTCGCGGGCCTCGCACCCATGATTCCACTCGACGACGCATTGCGGCCGAAGTGGTTGTTCACGCGCACCGTGCACGACGGGTGCGACCGGGCCGGTTCGTACGAGCAGGCGATCTTCGCGACCGAATACGGCAGCCCGAATTGCATCGTCAAGCTCGGTTGCTGGGGACCGGTCGTGCAATGCAACGTGCCCAAACGCGGCTGGATGGCGGGCATAGGCGGCTGTCCGAACGTGGGCGGCATCTGCATCGGCTGCACGATGCCGGGCTTTCCTGACAAGTTCATGCCGTTCATGGACGAGCCGCCCGGCGCGGTGCTGTCGTCGAATCTGATCAGGAGCTATGGCCCGCTGATCCGCAGCTTGCGCAAACTGACCAGAAACACGCTCAACGATGAGCCGAAATGGCGTCACAACCGTTCGGAACTCACCACCGGTTACCGTCGCTGAGCAGGCGGATTTCGCGCAGCCAGTGTCGTCAGCATAGTCAGCAGGAGAAGGTCATGGCCGTCAGCACCGCACCTGAAGCGACCAGCACCACCCAGGCAGCGCCGGGCAAGCTGGTCGAAATGAACTGGGATCCGATTACGCGGATCGTCGGCAGTCTGGGGATTTACACCAAGATCGATTTTGCGAACCGTCGGGTGGCGGAATGCTACAGCACGTCGTCGATCTTTCGCGGCTATAGCATTTTCATGAAGGGCAAGGACCCGCGCGACGCGCATTTCATTACGAGCCGGATCTGCGGCATTTGCGGCGACAATCACGCGACCTGCTCGGTCTACGCGCAGAACATGGCCTACGGCGTGAAGCCGCCGATGATCGCCGAGTGGATCGTCAACCTCGGCGAAGCGGCCGAATACATGTTCGACCACAACATCTTCCAGGACAACCTGGTGGGCGTGGACTTCTGCGAGACGATGGTCAAGGAAACGAATCCGGGCGTGTGGGCCAAGGCGCAAAAAACACCCGCTCCGCATGCGGACAAGCACGGCTATAAAACCATCGCGGAGATCATGACCGCGCTCAATCCGTTTACCGGCGAGTTCTACCGCGAGACGCTGATGGTGAGCCGCTACACGCGCGAAATGTTCTGCCTGATGGAAGGGCGCCACGTGCATCCGTCGACGCTATATCCCGGCGGTGTGGGCACCGTGCCGACCATTCAGCTCTTCACCGACTACATCACGCGCCTGATGAAATACGTGGAGTTCATGAAGAAGGTCGTGCCGCTGCACGACGATCTGTTCGACTTCTTCTACGAGGCATTACCCGGTTATGAAGAAGTGGGCCGGCGCCGTGTTCTGCTCGGCTGCTGGGGCTCGTTCCAGGACCCGAACGTGTGCGACTACAACTACAACACCATGACGCAATGGGGTCGCGGCATGTTCGTCACGCCGGGCGTGGTGGTGGACGGAGAACTGGTCACGACCGATCTCGTCGACATCAACCTGAACATTCGCATTCTGCTCGGCAGTTCCTATTACGACGACTGGGATCACGAAGAAACCTTCGTGAAGAACGACCCGCTCGGCAATCCAGTGGACCGCAAGCATCCGTGGAATCAGACCACGCTGCCGCATCCGCAGAAGCGCAAATTCGACGGCAACTATACGTGGGTAATGTCGCCGCGCTGGCTCGACAAGCGCACGGGCGACCACCTCGCGCTCGATACCGGCGGCGGTCCGATTGCGCGACTGTGGTCCACGGCGTTGGCGGGACTGGTGGATATCGGCTATATCAAGGCGACCGGTCACAGCGTGAAGATCTATTTGCCGAAGACCGCGCTCAAGCCCGAGGTCGAATTCGAATGGAAGATTCCGAAGTGGAGCAATGCGCTCGAACGCGATCGCGCCCGGACGTATTTTCAGGCTTATTCGGCAGCCGCGGCGCTGTATTTCGCCGAGCAGGCGCTCGCCGAATTGCACGCGGGCCGCACCCGCACGTTCAGCGACTTCACGGTGCCGGAAGAAGGGCTCGGCTGCGGCTTCCATGAGGCGGTGCGCGGCGTGCTCTCGCATCACCTGGTGATCCGCGAGGGCAAGATCGCCAACTACCATCCGTATCCGCCCACGCCATGGAACGCCAATCCGCGCGATATCTACGGCACGCCCGGACCTTATGAAGACGCCGTGCAGAACACGCCGATCTTCGAAGAGAACGGCCCTGACAAGTTCAAGGGCATCGACATCATGCGCGCGGTGCGCAGCTTCGATCCATGCCTGCCGTGCGGCGTGCATATGTACGTGGGCAACGGCAAGACCATCGACACCTCGCACTCGCCGACCTTCGGTGTGATGCAGGGAGCGCATACGTGAGCACCCAGACGAGCGACCAAAGCCCGGTCGCCGCCCAGCAACGCCGCATCGAGGAACTGATTGCGGCGCTGGAGACGCTCGACGATCCGGCGGCGCGCGAGAGCGCTCAGGAACTGCTGCAGGTGGTGCTCGATCTGCATGCGAACGGGCTCGCGCGTCTGCTGGAAATCGTTTCGTCCGTCGGGGCGATGGACGACGCCATGCTCGAAGCATTCGAACGCGACGCCGGCGTATCGGCGCTGCTGCTGTTGCACGGTTTGCATCCGCAAGACCTGCCGACGCGCGTGTCGCGAGCGGTGGAGAAGATGCGGCCGTTGCTCGGCGTGCAGGGCATCCAGATCGAATTGCTCGACGCCGCCGAAGAAGCGGTACGCGTGAAAGTGGCCGGGCGTCTGCAAGGCAAGCACAATTCGATCGGCGAATTGCGGCAGGAAATCGAGCTTGCGATTTTCGAAGCCGCGCCGGAGGCGACGCGTGTCGACATTGCGGGTTTGCAGGACGTCAACGTGCATGAACTGCGCTTCATGCCTAATACGCGCACTGAGACGCAAACCAGGGTAGCCGGCCGGACCGAGGCCGGCGCGCAATGACGTCCGCCGTCGCCACGACGCGCGGCTGGGTCGCGGCCGTGCGCCATTTCGTGCGCAAAGCCGACGACACGCACTGCGAGTTGTGCGGCGCGCTGCTGCTGGCCGACCATCCTCATCTGTTCGAGATTGCCAAACGGCAACTGCATTGCTGCTGCCGTGCCTGCGCATTGTTGTTCGGCAATCAGCAGAACGCGCGCTATCGTCCGGTGCCGCGCGACGCGCGTTATCTCGACGGCTTTCGCATGAGCGACGCGCAGTGGGACGCGCTGGCGATTCCCATCGACATGGCTTTCTTCTTTTACGACAGTTCGGCGCAACATATCGTCGCGCTGTATCCCGGACCGGCGGGCGGCACGCAGTCGCTGCTGGATCTGCAGGCGTGGACCGAACTCGTTGCCGACAACCCGTGGCTCGCGCAACTGGAGCCCGACGTCGAAGCGCTGCTCGTGAACCGCAGCGAAGGCGCGCGCGAGTATTACCGTGTGCCGATCGACCAATGTTATGCGCTGACCGGCGTGATTCGCGCGCGATGGCGCGGCGTCTCGGGCGGCCGGCAGGCCTGGGAAGCGATCCATCGTTTCTTCGCCGCGTTGAAGACTCATGGCCGCGTACCGGAGGGCTTGCTTCATGCCTGATCTCGCATTCACCGTCGAGTCGGCGGAAGTGGTGCCGTTTGCGGTGGCGCCGCTGCTGATGTTCAAGCTGCATATCGTCGATACGGCGGCTGACCCGTCGGCGCAGCTCGAGATCGCCAGCATCATGCTGCAATGCCAGATCCAGATCGAGGCCGCGAAACGTCGCTACGCACCCTCCGAGCAGTACGGGCTCGAAGACCTGTTCGGTATTCCGCCGCGCTGGGGCGATACGTTACGCACGATGCTGTGGACGCATGCGTCGGCGGTCGCGCCACCGTTCACCGGCGAATGCACGCTCGATCTGACCGTACCGTGCAGCTACGACTTCAATGTCGCCGCCACCAAATACTTTCACGGTCTGGAAGAGGGCGAGATTCCGCTGATGCTGCAGTTCAGCGGCACCGTGTTCTATCGCGAGCCCGACGGCGCATTGCAGGCCGCGCCGATTCCATGGCACAAGGAGGCAGCGTACCGTCTTCCGGTGGCGTTATGGCGCGACATGATGGCTCGCTATTACCCGAACGGCGCGTGGCTATGCCTGCATCGTGACGTGTTCGATCGCCTCTCCCGTTTTAAAACCCGTGGCGGTCTGACGAGTTGGGAGCAGGCGGTGACGAGTCTGCTCGACAAGCTCGAGGAGGACATATCGTGAACGCGGTCGAGAGCGTGGTGCAGGCGGTGCTGTACGAAGGCTACATGCTGTATCCGTACCGGCCGACTTCGGTGAAGAACCGGCAACGCTGGACCTTCGGCGGCGTTTATCCGCGCGCCTATGCGGAGGTATCCGGCAGCGATCCGTGGGTGACGCAAAGCGAGTGTCTGCTGCGCGGCGGCGAGCACGCGCGCGTGGCCGTGCGGCCCGGCTTTTTGCAGGTGATCGAGCGGACGGTGCTGGACGTCTCGGAGAGCGCCGCGGTGCGGCCGGAGTCGGGCGAGCCGGCATGGCGCACGGTATCCCGGCTCGATATCGACGAACAGCGCTACACGCCGTGGCAGGAAGCGGCGGAACGGCATCTCGCGCTGCCCGTGCTGGTGCTCGGCGAGTTGCTGAACGCCCCACGTGAGATTCCCTTTTCATTCGATGCCGGCCATGAACTCGAACCGCTGGCGGACTGGCATGGCACGCTGCGTGGCGCGTTGCGCCGCACGCGTGCGGCGCTGCAAGGGCGCGTCGAAATCAGTGCGGCGAGGGTGGCGGCGGGCGTCTATCGGCTGAAGGTGCGCATCGTCAATGAAACGCCGCTCGAGCAGGCGCGCAACCTCACGCGCGATGCCGCGTCGCTGTATGCACTGGTCTCGTGCCATACCGTGCTGAGCATCGAGCGCGGCACATGGATCTCGTCGATCGATCCGCCCGACGACCTCGCGGCGGCCTCGGCCGCGTGCCGCAATATCGGCGTGTGGCCGGTGCTGGTCGGCGATGAACAGCGGCCCGACACCATGCTCGCCTCGCCGATCATCCTCTACGATTTCCCGCAGATCGCGCCCGAAAGCGCAGGCGATCTGTTCGACGCTACGGAGATCGACGAGATTCTCACGCTGCGCATTCTCACCATGACCGACGATGAAAAGCGCGAAATGGTCGCCACCGACGAGCGCGCTCGCGCCTTGCTCGCGCGCACCGAAGGTCTGGGCGCCGAGCAGATGCAGAAGCTGCACGGCACCTTGCGGCAGGTGCGCGCGCTCGATGCGGCGAGCGTGGACGCGCCGGTTTCTCCGGCACGGAGCGCCGTGCCGGCTTCGCCGTGGGCCGAACTCGATGCGCGACCGCATCTTGCCTGCGTGCGGGTCGCGGGCGTGGAGATTCGCATCGGCGATCAGGTGCGTCTGCGCCCGCGCGGCCGCGCGGACATCTTCGATATCGCGCTGAGCGGCATGGTCGCGACGATCGAATCGATCGAGCGCGATTTCGACGACCACGTGCACGTTGCCGTGACCATCGACGACGATCCGGGCAAGGACTTCGGCGTGCAGCGCATGCCGGGCCACCGGTTCTTCTTCGGGCCGGACGAAATCGAGCCGCTCGGCCAGGCCGCCGGCGCACGGCGGGGGCTCGTATGAGCGCGATTCTGGTGGCCGGCATCGGCAACGTGTTTCTCGGCGACGACGGCTTCGGCGTCGAAGTGGTGCGCCGTTTGCAGCAACAGTTGGCCGCAGGCGACTTGCCGGGATTCGCGGCGGACGTGGACGTCGCGGACTTCGGCATTCGCGGCGTCGATCTGTGTTACGCGCTGCTCGACGGCGTGGACAGCGCGATCCTGATCGACGCCACGCAGCGCGGCGGCGCGCCGGGCACGCTGTACGTGATCGAGCCGTCCATCGACGAGTCGGACGGTACAGCGAGCGAAGATCCGTACGCGCTGCCGATCCTGATGTCGCCGCATGAGATGGACCCCGCCAAGGTATTGCATACCGTGCGCATGCTCGGCGGCTGCTGCGAGGACATTGTCGTGCTCGGCTGCGAGCCGCAGGATTTCGGTTGCGAACAAGGCGAAGAGGGGCGAATGAGTTTGAGCCGCCCCGTGGCGGCTGCGGTGGAACTGGCCGCTGACGTAGTGGTGCGGCTCGTGACGGCGAGGCTCGCGCAGCGCGCCGCGCGCGTGGCCTGATATGCGGGGTGTGCGGACACGTCATGCATACGGCGTGGAATAACTGAAGCGGGAGACATCATGAAAGGTTTTTTCAAGTACCTCTTATTGCCGGCATTGGTGGTGAGCGTGTTGGCAAATATGAAGGACATCAAGCGCTATATCCGAATTCGCAACATGTAGGCGGCGTCGGTCAGGGAGATGGCGATGAGCACGCATGCACAGCCCGCCGGGCAGGGTTCGACGCAGCATCCGGCGGTCGCGGGACCGGTGGGTGAAGAGATCCGCGTGCGCGGGCTGGTGCAGGGCGTCGGCTTCCGGCCGACCGTGTGGCGGCTGGCGCATGCCTGCGGCGTGGTGGGCGACGTGTGCAACGACAGCGACGGCGTGCTGATTCACGCATGGGGCGACGCGTGGATGCTGCAGCGTTTCATCGACAGCCTGAGCGCCGAGTGTCCGCCGCTCGCGCGGATCGACGCGATCGAGCGGCATGAGTTGAACGAGGCGACCGGAGCAAGCGACTTTCGTATCGTGCCGAGCGTGCGCGGCCCGGTGCAAACCGGCGTCACGCCCGATGCGGTCATCTGCGCCGACTGCGCGGCGGATACCGCCGACCCGGCGAACCGCCGCTATCGCTACCCCTTTACGAACTGCACGCACTGCGGCCCCCGGCTGTCGATCGTGCAGGCCATTCCCTACGATCGCGCCAATACGACCATGGCGGCCTTCGTCATGTGCGACGCGTGCCGTGCGGAATACGACGATCCCGCCAACCGGCGCTTTCACGCGCAACCGGTCGCGTGCCCCGCATGCGGCCCGCGTGTCTGGCTGGAGAGCCGCGATGGCGCGCGCGTGCGCGGCGACGATCCGTGCCGCGCGGCAAGCCAGTTGCTGCGGCATGGCGCGATCGTCGCGATCAAGGGCTTAGGCGGTTTTCAACTGGCCTGCCGCGCGAACGATGAAGCCGCGGTCGCGCGTCTGCGGCGGCTGAAACGGCGCGAGCGCAAACCCTTTGCGCTGATGGCGCGCGATCTGCAAGCGGTGCACCGGTATTGCACACCGAATCAAGCCGAATGCGCGCTGCTCGCGAGCGCCGGCGGACCTATCGTGATTCTGTCAGCCGATGGCGCCGAATGCGTCGCGCCGAGTGTTGCACCGGGCGTCGGCACATTGGGCTTCATGCTGCCGACCACGCCGCTGCATCGGCTGCTGATGGAGTCGATCGATTCCGCGCTGGTCGTGACGAGCGGCAACACCAGCGACGAGCCGCCGTGCATCGATAATGCGGACGCCCGCGCGCGTCTCGGCCGTATCGCCGATGTCTTCCTGATGCACGACCGCGACATTTCGCGCCGGGTCGACGATTCGGTCGCGCGCGTGGTGCGGGGAACGGCGCGGATCGTGCGGCGCGCGCGCGGCTATGCGCCGGCGCCGCTGCTGTTGCCTAAAGGTTTCGCCGATACGCCGGCCGTGCTGGCGACGGGCGGCGAACTCAAGAACACCTTCTGCCTTGCGCGAGGTGCGCAGGCGATCGTCTCGCATCACATCGGCGATCTGGAAGACGCGCTGACGTATGCGGACTATCGCCGCGCGGTGGCGCAGTATCTGCGTCTGTTCGAGCATGAGCCGCAGGCAATCGCGCTCGACCTTCATCCTGAGTATCTGTCGCGCAAGATCGGCTACGAGCTCGCGCAAGCCTCGCAGATTCCAGTGGTCGAAGTGCAGCATCATCACGCCCATCTCGCCGCGTGCATGGCCGAAAACGGCGTGCCCTTCGATGCGTCGCCGATGCTAGGCGTCGCGCTCGACGGTCTCGGTTACGGCGACGACGGCACGCTGTGGGGCGGCGAATTCATGCTGGCCGACTATCGCGGCTATACGCGGCTCGGCCGCTTCAAACCGGTGGCGATGCCGGGCGGCACGCGCGCCATCGACGAGCCGTGGCGCAATGCCTACGCGCATCTGCGGGCGGCTTTCGACTGGTACGGATTCACGCGGCACTACAGCGGTCTGGAGATGCAGCAATTCCTGAGCAGCCGCCCGCGCGCGGCGCTCGATTCGATGATCGCGCAGCGCGTGAACAGCCCGCTCGCGAGTTCGGCGGGCCGTTTGTTCGACGCGGTGGCCGCCACGCTCGGCGTGTGCCGTGAGCGCGTGCTTTACGAAGGTCAGGCCGCGATCGAACTGGAGGCGCTGGTCGATCAGCACACACTGCGCAACGACAGCGACGCGCATGCGTATCCGTTCGAGCTGACCAACACCATGCCAGGAGGGTTGCGCTGCATCGAACCCCGGCCAATGTGGGAAGCCTTGCTCGACGATCTGCTGCGCTGCACGCCCGTGCCGGTGATCGCGGCGCGTTTTCACAAGGGCATGGCGATCGCGATCGTGCGCATGGTGGAGTGTCTTGCCGATCTGCTGACGGGCCCGGCCGACACGCGCAGCGTCGCGCTCTCGGGCGGCGTGTTCCAGAACCGCATCCTGTTCGAACAGGTCGCCACGCGCCTCAACGAAGGGGGTTTTCGCGTGCTGACGCATCGCCAGGTGCCGGCTAACGACGGCGGATTGTCGCTCGGGCAGGCGGTGATCGCGGCGGCACGGCCGCGCGACGAGGGTTGATAGTTTGCACGGGGTAGAGGGGAGAGCGACATGTGTCTGGGCATTCCAGGGCAGATCGTCGAAGTGACGGATGCGGCGAACGATCTCGCGCTCGTCAATGTCGGCGGTGTGCGGCGCGTGATCAACATCGCCTTCGTGATCGACGAAGACCGGCCGGCTAGCGCGTGCGTCGGCGAATGGGTGCTGGTGCATGTCGGCTTTGCGATGAGCCGCGTCGACGAGCGGGAGGCGGCGCGCACGCTTGCGCTGCTGCATGAACTGGGCGTCGCGCAGGGCGAGATGGATGAGTTGCGCGGCGCGCCGTGAGCGCGCCGGCACCCGCACACGGAGACCGGTCATGCCCGAACACGAATCGCTGCAAGCGTTGTATCCGTTCCTGCATGGCGCGCATCAGGACGCGGAGCGGCTCGACGCCGCCCTGCTCGAATCGGTGCGTCGCAAGGCGCAGGACAGCGTGGACGCGAAAACGCGTTTCTTCGAGGAAAGCGCGCCCGAGGTCGTGCGCGTGGCTCACGCGATTGCCGATGTGTATCGCCGTGGCGGACGGCTCTTCGCGATGGGCAATGGCGGTTCGAGTTGCGACGCGGCGCATATCGCGGTCGAGTTTCTTCATCCGGTCACGACAGGACGCCCCGCGCTCACCGCCGTCAATCTCGTCGCCGACATGGCCATGTTGACGGCGGTCGGCAACGACGTCGGCTTCAATCATATTTTCGTCCGGCAACTGGTGGCGCAGGCACGGCGCGGCGATGCGCTGATCGGCGTGTCGACGAGCGGCAATTCGGAGAACCTGCTGGCGGCATTCGCGAAGGCGAAAGAGATGGAACTGCTGACCATCGGACTCTCCGGTCACGACGGCGGACGCATGGCCACGAGCGCCGCGCTCGATCATTGCCTCGTGGTGAGAAGCGACAGCATTCATCGCGTGCAGGAGACGCATGTCGCGATTTATCACATTCTGTGGGATCTCGTGCATACGCTGCTCGCCGACGATCGCGGCGGTCTCGGCGCTTCGGCCACGGTTGCTGCGGGAGGCACGCCATGAAATACGTCGATGAGTTTCGCGACCCGGACAAGGCGAAAACGCTCGCGAAAGAAATCCGCGCGCTGGTGTCGCGCATCGAGCGCGCGAAGCAAAGGCCGCTGCAAATCATGGAAGTGTGCGGCGGCCACACTCACACGATTTTCCGCTACGGCATCCAGCAACTGCTGCCCGACACCGTAGAGTTCGTTCACGGTCCCGGCTGTCCCGTGTGCGTGCTGCCGATGGGTCGTGTCGACGATTGTGTCGCGCTGGCGGAGCGTCCGGAAGTGATTTTCACGACATTCGGCGACGCGATGCGCGTGCCCGGTTCGAAGAAAAGCCTGCTCAAGGCGAAAGCCGACGGCGCCGACGTGCGCATGGTCTATTCGCCGCTCGACGCATTGAAGATCGCGCAACTCAATCCGCACCGCGAGGTGATCTTCTTCGGCCTTGGCTTCGAGACGACCATGCCGAGCACCGCGATGACCGTCTTGCGGGCGCATGCGCAAAAGCTCGCGAATTTCTCGCTGTTCTGCAATCACATCACCATCATTCCGACCATCAAGGCGATTCTCGATTCGCCGGACTTGCACCTCGACGGCTTTCTCGGCCCCGGACATGTCAGCATGGTGATCGGCACGCGCCCGTATGACTTCATCGCGCGGCACTATCGCAAGCCGATCACGGTGGCCGGCTTCGAGCCGCTCGACGTGCTGCAGTCGATGTGGATGGTGCTCAGGCAGATCGCGGACGGCCGCTGCGAGGTCGAGAACCAGTATGGACGCATCGTGCCGGAGGATGGCAACGCGCAGGCGCTGTCGGCCGTGGCGCGGGTGTTTGAGACGCGTGAGTTTTTCGAATGGCGTGGACTCGGCTCGATCGATCATTCCGGCGTGCGGATGCGCGAGACATTCGCGGCATTCGACGCCGAGCGCAAGTTCGCGGTGCCGAATCTGAAGATCGCCGATCCGAAAGCCTGTCAATGTGGCGAGGTGCTCAAGGGCGTAATCAAGCCGCATCAATGCAAGGTGTTCGGCACAGCGTGTACGCCCGAGTCGCCGCTCGGCGCGCTGATGGTCTCGAGCGAAGGGGCGTGCGCGGCGTATTACAACTATGGGCGCATCGATACGTCGCGGATCGATGAACGGCGCGCGGCGCGGCAAGCGGCGGCTGAGTTGGCGACTCAGGTAGCGCCGTGTCTCGGCGCGGGCGGCGTGGCCGATGCGGCTGCGGCGATGCTCGCCACCTCCACCGTGCGAGGCGGCCCATGAATGACCGCGCTGCCACCTCGATCAAATCCAGCGCGCCACGCCGCGTGCGGGACGCATCCGTCAATCTCGCGCACGGTGGCGGTGGCCGCGCAATGCGCGATCTGATCGAAGACGTGTTCGTGTCGGCGTTCGACAATCCCACGCTCGCGGCGCTGGAAGATCAGGCCGTCTTCGCGCTCGCCGATCTCGCCGCGCACGGCGACCGGCTTGCCTTTACGACCGATAGCTATGTGGTCGATCCGCTGTTCTTTCCGGGCGGCGACATCGGCACGCTGGCGGTGTCCGGTACGGTGAACGACCTGGCGGTGTGCGGCGCGACGCCTTTATATTTGTCGTGCGCGGTGGTGATCGAAGAGGGATTCTCCGTCGATCTTCTGCGCCGCGTGGCGGCGAGCATGCAGCGTGTCGCGCTCGAAGCCGGCGTCGCGATCGTCACGGGCGACACGAAAGTGGTGGAGCGCGGTTGCGCCGACAAACTGTTCATCAACACCGCGGGAATTGGTGTGGTGCGCCGCGATGTCGCGATCTCGGCGCGCCACGCGCGTCTCGGCGACGTGGTGATCGTCAACGGGTATCTCGGCGATCACGGCGCGGCGATTCTGGTGGCGCGTCAGCAGCTTGCCCTCGAAGCCGACATGGGAAGCGACTGCTGTCCGCTCAACGGCCTGATCGCAGCGATGCTCGACGCGTGCCCGCATATCCACTGTCTGCGCGATGCGACGCGCGGCGGCGTCGCGACCGTGCTCAATGAATTCGCGCAAAGTTCGAACGTGACGATACGGCTCGATGAAGCCGCGCTGCCCTTGCGTGAACAGGTGAAGGGCGCGTGCGAGATTCTCGGCCTGGACCCGCTGTATCTCGCCAATGAAGGCAAGCTGGTGGCCGTCGTGCCGGCCGATGCCGCCGAACGCGTGCTGGCGGCCATGCGCGCGCATCCGCAGGGACGCGAGGCGGCGGTGATCGGCACGGTCGAACGCAGCGAGGCGGAGGCGAGCGGACTTGTCGTCATGCAGACGGTGTTCGGCGGACAACGCATCGTCGATATGCTGGTGGGCGAGCAACTGCCGCGCATCTGCTGAGCGGTCAAAGGGAGCGCGGCGTGCACGAGTTGAGCATTGCGAACAGCGTCGTCGAGATTTGCGCGGAACAGGCGCACGGCGCGCGCGTGCGGCGCGTGACGCTGGAGATCGGGCAACTGTCGGCGGTGATGCCGGAGGCGATCCGGTTCTGCTTCGACGTGTGCGCGAAGGATACGTCGGTGGAAGGCGCGGCGCTCGAGATCGTCGTGATGCCGGGCGAGGCGCGCTGTCTCACGTGCGGTGCGACGGTCGCGCTCGACGTGCCGTACGGGCAGTGCGCCTGCGGGAGCGAGAGTCTCGAACTGATTTCCGGTCAGCAGTTGAAGATCCGGCAGATGGAGGTGGTGTGATGTGTACGACATGCGGATGTTCGAATACGCAGAGCGCGGCAGTGACCGATCTGGATGAGACGGTGGAGGGTGGTGCACAGGCGCGGCCGGAAAGCAGCAGCGCGGGTTCAGCTGCAAACGCTTATCGGCGAGTCGGCGAGCATCCGCATGCGGGTGTCGGTGGCCATTCGCATTCACATTCACACTCACACAGCCAACGCGATGATCACGAGCATGAGCATGGAGATGTCCCACACCATCATCACGAACATGAACACGAACACAGCACCTCGATCGACCTCGAACGCGACATCCTGGCAAAAAACCAGCTACTGGCCGAACGCAATCGCGGCTGGCTCGCCGGCCGTTCGATACTCGCGCTGAACCTGATGAGTTCGCCGGGCGCCGGCAAGACGACCTTACTCGAACGGACGATCCGCGATCTGGGTAACGCGTTCCCGCTGACGGTGATCGAAGGCGATCAGGCTACGCTCAATGACGCCGAGCGGATTCGCGCAACCGGCGCGCGAGTGGTGCAGATCAACACCGGCACTGGGTGCCATCTCGACGCGGAGATGGCGTCGAGGGCGCTGACACAACTCGACCCGCCGTTGCATTCGGTGGTGATGATCGAAAACGTCGGCAATCTGGTGTGCCCGGCGTTATTCGATCTCGGTGAAGCGGCCAAGGTTTTGATTCTTTCGGTGACCGAAGGCGAGGATAAGCCGATCAAGTATCCGCATATGTTCCGGGCGTGTTCGCTGCTGTTGCTGAACAAGATCGACTTGCTGCCGCATTTGCGCTTCGATGTAGAGCGCTGTGTCGCGTATGCGAAGCGTGTCAATCCGCAAATGGAGATTCTTCAGGTGTCGGCGCAGAGCGGGGAGGGAATGGATGGGTGGTATGGGTGGTTGCGGACGAGAGCAACCTCGATTCATGCGTAGAGTGAGGAGCGAGGCCACCGCATATACACGGTGAGCCACCGCTTCTGTGAGCCAGAGTCAGAATTTATGGCGCATGCCAATCCGCACCACCGCCTGCTTATCATCCGCCGAAGCAGTTGGCCCGTTGATCGCGGCAACCGCCTGTTTCATGCCGACCTACGGGCAAATTGGTCGGCCTGCGATTATCTGATCGACTGTTTCGTCGAAGCCGTCGTGTCGGCATCGGTTTTCCAGTTCGATACCGTTCGCGCCGATGTGCTCTGACTGCCACACACACCGCCACTGTGCGTGATCAATGCGATGCCACGCGTTTGATGCGATGGAAGTTGCGATCGAAGTAGATCAACCCGTCGCCATCGCTGCGCACGCTGATGCGTGTGGTCTTCACGAACATCACCGAGTGCGAGCCGACTTCCTTCAGGTCGACGATCTCGCCTTGCAGACTCGCCAATGCGTCGCGCAGGACCGGCACGCCGTGCGCGCCTTCATCCCAGATCGGCCAGCCGAAGCGTTCGTCCATCGGCACCTGGGTCATGCCCGCGAAGTGGCGTGCGAGCAGTTCGTGCTCGCCGGGCAGCACGTTGACGCAAACCTGCCGGTTGCTCTGGAAGGTGGCATGCATCGCGCTCGACCGGTTCAGGCAGACGAGCAGTGTGGGGGGCGTATCCGTGACGGAGCACACGGCGCTCGCGGTCACGCCGCAACGTCCGTGCGGGCCGGCTGTCGTGATGACGTTCACGGCGGCACTGAGGTGCGCCATGGCTTGACGGAATTGCTGTTTGACGTCGATGTGTGCTTCGGCGTCGGGCATCGCGTGTTGGGTCGGCGTCATCGTTTGGATTCCTCGGGCAGGTGTCGAGTGATTGGATTCAAGCGTACTCAATCGCCATGCAGAAAAAAATCCGCGCGAGCGGCAGGTGGGCGGGCGTGTTTCCTGGTGCATCTAAAGCTTTCCCCAATGTGTGGTTGAACACTGGACACATGCACCACGATTAATGAGTCTTTCAGGGTAACTATCGCTTTGCAGCGCTTTTCCCGCTGGTTATGATGAACCGGGTATTACGCTTCGAATCGCATCTACAACGACCACCATGTCCCAGTCCTCGCCATCCGCCACGCCCCTCGCACCGATCGTCTACATCGTCGATGACGACAGCGGCATGCGCACGTCGCTCGCGTGGCTGCTGGAATCAGTTGGCGTGAAGTCGGCGGGTTTCGCCAATGCGAGCGAGTTTCTCGGCGCATTCAATGCGGACGTGCCCGCCTGTCTCGTGCTCGACGTGCGCATGCCGGAGCAAAGCGGCTTCGATGTGCAAGCGGAATTGAATCGCCAGGGCGTCACGTTGCCGATTATTTTCGTGAGCGGCCACGGCGATATTCCGATGTCGGTGCGCGCGCTGCAAAATGGCGCGATCGATTTCGTCGAGAAACCGTATAACTCGCAGCAGATGCTCGACCGCGTGCAACGCGCATTGAAGCTCGCGGCGCTTCGTCATGCGGCCGGCCAGAAGCAGCGCGAGTTGCGCAAGCGGATCGAGTCGCTGACCGCGCGTGAAAAAGAAGTCTTGCGTGGCGTGATCGACGGCAAAGGTAGCAAACGCATTGCCAGCGATCTGTCGATCAGCGTGAAGACCGTCGACGTGCATCGCGCGAGCATCAAGGACAAGCTCGGCGCGGCGTCGATCGCGATGCTGGTGCGCGAGGTGATGGCGGTGTGGGATCAGGACGCGAACGTGGGTGCCATTCCGCGTTGATGCATGCATGCCGCTGTGGCGTTCGCGCGCAACCGCAACTGAATCAGCATCAGCATCAGCATCAGCATCAGCGCATGAAGAGTCCGCCGTTCACATCCCAGCACGCGCCGTTCGCGAAGTAGGCATGTTCCGCGGCGAGCATCACGGCGACATCGGCGACATAATCCGCGGAGCCCAGACGTCCCGCTGGAATGTTCGCGATCACCGCCTTCAGTTTGTCGGGCGCCACGCTTTCATGCACGATCGGCAGGTCCATCGGTCCGGGGGAAATGGCGTTGACGGTCACGCCCGCCGCGCCGAGATCGCGCGCGAAGACCTTGGTAAGCGTAATCACACCGCCTTTCGCGGCCGCATAGTGCGCGCCGGTTGCGGAGCCGCCGTTCTGTCCCGCGAGCGACGCGATATTGACGATACGGCCCGCGCCTACGTCGGCGAAATGCTGGCCGAACACCTGGCAGCCGAACAGCACGCTGCGCAAGTTGACGTTGATGACCTGATCGAATTGCTCGGCCGTTATATCCATCACGGAGACGACTTTGGAGGCCCCCGCGTTGTTTACCAACGCGTCGATACGCCCCCAGCGCTGCAGGATCGCGTCGCGCGCCGTAGTGAAGGCGGCTTTCGCGGTGACGTCGAGATTCAGCGCGAACGCAGTGGAACCGTCGGCGCTGAGATCGCGCGCGAGCGCTTGTGCGGCATCGAACGCGATATCGCCGATGGCGACCGCGTAACCCGCCGCATGAAAGCGCGTGGCGATCGCGGCGCCCAGACCGCGCGCGGCGCCGGTGACAAGAACGACTCTCTTCTGCATTGCATTCACTCCACTTCGAAATAACGGCCGCTGTTCGAGCCCGAGGCATCGCCCAAGCGAATCAAGCGGCGAGGGCGGCTTCGAAACGCGCCGCGATCGCGCACACCTGCTCGTCCTGGCCCTTGCGTCCGACGATCTGCAAACCTGCCTTGAGCGACGAGCCGCGGATCGGCAACGGCAAACTCAGCGCGGGATGGCCGCTCAGATTGAACGGCCGGATCAGCGACGACATGGCGATCACCGACGTGCCGCTGCGCGCCTGTTCAAGCGTGATCGGCAGCGCGGGAAGCGTGGGCAGAATCAGCACGTCGACATTGTCGAGCGCGTGGTCGACCGCCGCAGTGAAGTCGCGGCGCACCCGTTCCGCCGCGTCGAGTTGCGCGGCGGTGGTGTCGGCCGCGGCGCGCAGGCGCGCGTCGAGATCCGCGCCGAGTTTGCCGCTTGCCACCAGATGGCCGAACGCGCGCGAGGTCTCGACGTTGATCACGGCGACGCCCGCGTCGAAGGCGGCGGCGAGACCGGCAAGCGACAGCTTGTGCGCGACACAACCCGCCTTGTCGGCCGCGCGCGTCACGGCGTCGAGAATTTCGGCCGTGGCCTCCGCCTGCACGATGCCGACCTTGCACGCGCCTTGCCATGTGTGCGCGGCATTCGTATTGAAGTTAGCGGTGATGGTCTGCATCGCGGCAACGAGCGTGCGCATGTCGCGAGCAAACGGTCCGACACAATCGAGCGTGGATTCTCGCGGCGCCACGCCGAGCCGCGACACGCGCCCGAAGGTGGGCTTCAATCCGATCACGCCGCAGCATGCGGCGGGTCCGCGAATCGAGCCGCCGGTATCGGTGCCGAGTGCGGCGTCGGCGAGTTTCAGACCGACTGCCGCCGCCGATCCGCTCGACGATCCGCCTGGAATACGCGCAGCGTCCTGCGGATTCTGCGGCGTGCCGGTGTAGTCGTTGATACCGGTCATGCCGAACGCCAGCTCATGCATGTTCGCTTTGCCGATGATGTGCCAGCCGGAAGCGATCAAACGTTCGACGACTTCCGCATGCTGTTGCGCGGGCGGCGTATCGGCGAGCGCGCGGCTCGCGGCGGTGGTGGCGTAACCGGCGATATCGATCGTGTCCTTGATCGTGATGCTCGGACCGGTGCCGCCTAACGACAGCGTCTGGATAAACTCGTTCATGGGTGCGGTTTCCTTGCATTGACTTGCCACGGCGCGTCGAACAGGCGCTCCGTGCGAAAGTGCGTGATGAGCCAGTCGCGGCCGTTATCGGCAGGCGCGAAATCCACTTCGAGACGCGCCGAGATCAGTTCGGCCGGCGCATCGACATAGCCCGAGGCCTGCAGCATGATCCAGCGGCCTTTCGCGCTCGCCTCCTGAACGTCGATGCTTTCCGACGTGAGGAAGTGCACATTCACCGAGAAATGCGGCGAGGGCGGCAGGTAGCGTGTGAGCATCGCGAGAATTTCAGCGTGGCCCGTCAGGCGGCCGAACTTGCTCGCGTACTGTGGGCCGATTCCCTCCCAGATCGCGTCGGCGCAGAAGAGAGCCGCGAGCGTCTCGCCTTCGAGCACGCCGGACGGCACGTCGCATAGCGCCATATAGCGCGCCATGGTGCGGCGCACGGCCGATTCGGCTTCGAGCGCGGCAAGCCGTTCGGTCAACATGGCAAGCGTATCCTGGTTAGCGTTCATTGCAGTGCGCTCCGTTACGCTCAAGCGGCATTGGCGTGTTGCGGCGGCACTTGCAGCGCGCGTCCGACACGCGCTTCGATCTTGCCGTAGCGCCACAGATTGTATTCGCCCACCGGCGTGGTGCGATACAGATTGCACACGGCGACAGTCGTGTCGAAATCGCGCACGTCGGCCATGATGTAGAAGGTCCACGGCGAGTTGTCGGCATGGCCCACGGTGAGGCGGTCGTCGTCCATGATGCCGAGCACCTTGACGCCTTCCATCGACTCGATCGCGGCCAGCATCTTGCCGTAAGCCTGCCAGACTTCGCCGATCTGTTCGCGCGGCAGGTCGAAGAAATTCTGCGTGACGCCGCAGCAGAACAGAACACGTAGTGGCAGCGTTGACGTATCGGACATGAAATGTTGCTCCTTGCAATCCTGATTGTGCGGATAGTGATGGATCAGAAAATGGCTTACAGGTAGCCCGGAATCGGCGGCACGCCGACGAACACCGCACCGGCGCCGTCATAGTTGCCTTCGCCGAGAAACGCGTGCTGGGTCACGACCATCGAATCGCGCATCAGGCGTTGCAGCGGATGCGAGCGATAAATCGCCATCGTGCCGCCGAGCCGGTAAGCGCGTTGCACGACGTCGGCGCCTTCGCGGGCGATCTGCGTCGCCGCGAGACGCAGCAGGCTCACTTGATCCGCGGTGACGGGATTGCCGGCGAGGATCGATTGCCAGACCTGGTGAGTGGTGTCGTAGAAGAATGCGCGCGCCGAGCGCAATTGCGCCTCGGCTTTGGCGAGTTCGATGCGGTAGTACGCGCGGTCGGCGAGTTGCGGCGCGCCTGTGGTCGTCTTGCGGCCGCCGGCCATGTGGTTGGCGACGTCGAGCGCGGCGCGGGCGAGGCCGAGATTGACGACGGCGAGCACTTGCGCGGCGTAGGCGATGGTTGGGTAGCGATACAACGGCTCGTCCACGCACGGTTCGCCGCCACGCACGAAGGTCCAGTCGTCCGCGACGAACTGGTCGGCGACGCGCAGATCGTGACTGCCGGTGCCCTGCATGCCGACCACCTCCCAGTTCTCGACGATTTCCACCTGATGCGGACGGAACACGGCCGTGCGCGGCTTACCGCCCGCACCTGGAGCACCGACACCAATGCCCACGCCGAGCCAGTCCGCGCCTTTGCAGCCGCTCGCGAACTTCCACGTGCCGTTCACACGCCAGCCGCCGTCAGCGGGTTGTGCGGGCTGCACCGGGAAGAGGCCGCCCGCGAACACCTGATCGGGGCCGTCGGCATAGATTTCTGCTTGCGTATGCAACGGCAGCGCCGCCAGATAGACGTTGGCCGAGCCGAAGCTCGCGACCCACGCCGCCGAACCGTCCGCGATCGCGATGCGCTCGATCATGTCGAGAAACAGGGCAGGCGCCAGCGCGTCGCCGCCGAACCGCCGCGGCGTGGCCGCGCGATACACACCCGCACGCTTGAGCTTCGCGATCACGTCACGCGGCACATGCGAAAGGCGGTCGAATTCGTCGCGGCGCGCGGCGATCTCGGCGATTACTTCGTCGAGCGGCAGGCGGGTGGTATTCGGCGTGTTCGACGTATTCGACTGTTCGGCAGCAACGGCGGCGGTGGCGGACATGGTGGGGCTTCTCCTTGATTCGTTATTGACTGAAACGCATGACGTTGGGCCCGAAACGACGAGCCGCGCAGATTCAGACCAGTCTAGAAATGCAAAAAGAACGCTTCAATTGGGACGCGGGGCGCAGTTTTAGGTAATGCTCCGGGGTCGTCTAAAGAAATCTTCAGACGCGCACCACGCGCACTGGTGTTATGTTTCCGTCCATACGTAATCGAACCTGCGTGCCGTATTCCCCGATGAATTTCCCCGCCGAAGAAGACTTCCACCGCCTGCTCGACGCGCTCACGTTGTGCGTGCTGCTGCACGACGCAGACACCAAGGCGATCGTGTGGGCCAATCGCGCGGCCTGTGAGGCGCTTGGCTTCACGCTCGCCGAATTGCTGCCACTCAAGGCGAAGGACATGACGCGGCCGGTGCCGAAATACCGCCGCGAGATCGGCGTCGGCGCGATGGATCGTTCGATCACCGAAGGCCCGCAGGTCTACGAGTGGTGTTACCGCTCGCGCACCGGCGCCGACATGTTGTCCGAGGCGATCGCTACTTACTTGCCGCTGCGCGAGCGCGCGGTGGTGATGGTGCAGTTCCGCGACATCAGCGTTGAAGACACGCTCAAGCAAACGCTGCGCCGTTACGAATCGCGGCTGCGCGAATTCATGCAGGATCTCGGCGAAGGCGTCGCGGTGCTGACGCCCGCGGGCGAAGTGGAATTCGTCAGCGAATCCGGCCGCCGCGTGCTCGGCCTGGAAGAGGGCGCGCCGATGGGCGCCGTGCTCGACTATTGCAGCGAGCCGGACCGCGAGCGTCTGCTGGAACAGCTCGCGAACGCGCCGCGGATTCAGCCGTCGGCGCCGCAGCGTTATCGCATCACGCGGCGCGACGGCACGCCGCGCTGGCTGCGTATTACGTGCCGCCGTATCGAGATCGAAAACGACCTGAATGGAAGGCTGCTGCACTTTCGCGACGTGACGGACGAAGTCGCCGTGGAAGACGCGCGACGCAACGAAGCGCGTTTGCTCGAATATGCGGGACGTTACAACGCGATGGGGGAAATGGCGACCGCCATTGCTCATGAGCTGAGCCAGCCGCTTGCCGCCGTGCGCAACTTCATCGAAGGCTCGATCCGGCGGCTCGCGCAACCCGCTGCGATCGACGACGCCGTATGGGGTTTGCGCAGCGCCGATCGTCAGGCTGAGCATGCTGCATTGATCATCAAGAGTGTGCGCGATTACATCGTCAAGCGCGAGCCGAGCGAGACGCATGCGGATCTGCGCGAGGTGCTCGCGGACGTTGCCTACTTTATCGAGTTGCGCGCGCGCGAGGCGGGCGTGACGCTCACGATCGAGCAGGCGACGCAGCCGCTGCCCGTATACGTTGAGCGTGTATTGATCGGCCAGGTGGTATTGAATCTGGCCTTCAACGCGATTGAAGCGCTTGGAGAGGGGACAAACAAAAGCGCAATCCCGGAGAGCCGTGAGCTTCGCCTCGTCACGCACCTGCGCGGCAAATATGCGATTGCCCAGGTCATCGACAACGGCCCAGGCGTTCCCGCCGATGCTCACGGTCGTCTGTTCGACGGCTTCTCTTCGTCGAAAGCGGGCGGCAACGGCATTGGGCTTTCGCTGTGCAAGAACATCGTCACGCGACACGGCGGCGAGATCTGGGCAAAACCCGCTAGGCATGGCGGGCTCGAATGCAGCTTCTCGCTGCCGCTCGCCGCCGCGCCGGCCGGTTGAGTGCAACAGATCAATCATGCGTGGTGCTGGTGTTGCGCGGAATCGTCACGAGCGTGAGCGCGGTAATCACGCCGAAGCCGATCAGCATCAGCGCGACCGGCCACGGCGCGCGCACTTGCGCATACAGCGCGGTCGCCACGAGCGGCGCGAGTCCGCCGGAAAACACCGAAGCGATTTCGTGGCCGAGCGCCATGCCCGAGTAACGCACTTCAGTGGGGAATAGTTCGCCCATCAACGCGGGTTGTGTGCCGATCATCGCCGCATGGCAGAAGGGCAGGCCGAGCACGAGCGAGAGGAACACCAGCATCGGCTGATGCGTGTCGATCAGCCAGAAGGCGGGAAATGCGATCACCACCAGCCCGAGCGCTCCGATCATATACACGGGCCGCCGTCCGATTACATCCGATAGACGTCCCCACAATACGATCGTCACGAGTTCGAGCAGCATGGCGGCCATCACGCCGCCGAGCATCACTGAAACGGGCACGCCGATCGTCTTGCCGTACACCAGCACGAACGAAAGAAAGATATACGTTCCGCCGTTTTCGGCGACGCGCAGCCCCATCGCTTGCAACACCTGCTTCGGATGATTGCGCAGCACCGTCAGCACAGGCATGTGCTTCGGTTTGGCGGCGGTGAAGTCGCGGCTCTCCGGCAAGCGCCGGCGAATATACACGCCGACGCCGAAGATCAGCACGCTGGCCAGAAACGGCACACGCCAGCCCCACGACATGAAGCTTTCCACCGGCAAGCGCTGCACCAGATAAAACGCAGCCGCCGACAACACGAAGCCACCCGCCACACCCAACTGGCTGAACGCCGCATAGTAGCCGCGACGATTGGCCGGCGCGCTCTCGCTGATCAGCAGCACACCGCCGCCCCATTCGCCGCCTGACGCAATGCCCTGCACGACTCGCAAACACACGAGCGCGGCGGGCGCGAGAAAGCCGACTTGCGAGAATGTGGGCAACAGGCCGATGCCGAAGGTGGCCACGCCCATCATCATCAGCGTGATGACGAGCGCGCGCTTGCGGCCATGCCGGTCGCCGATATGGCCGAACACGATACCGCCCAGCGGCCGCGCGAGGAAACCGATCGCGAAGCCCGCGAAAGCGGCCAGCGTGCCGAGTAGCGGATCGCCGTGCAGCGGGAAGAACAATGGTCCGAAGATCAGCGCGGCGGCCGTGCCGTACAGAAAAAAGTCGTACCACTCGAGCGCATTGCCGAGCACCGAGGCGACAATGATCCGCCGCAAGGTTTGCGAGGTGGCCGGTGCCGTGGATACAGTTGGCGATCCGGCCGTGGGAGAAAGCGTGTCGTTTTGCATCTGCGTGCCCGTTGGTTCGCGTCGACTAAAAGGAAGAGCGCTAGCGCCCCAGTGATTTCGCGGTCTGCCCGCCAATGCCGAAATCGGTATTCGGAATGTCCTTGATCATCACGCGGGCGGCGTCGAGCGGCGTGTCGAGCACGTCCGCGCCGGTCAGGCTGAGCGCGGAGATCAGGGCTTCCTTCTGCGCGGGCGTGCGGCCCGCGATCAGGATCGCCACGATGGTCAGCAGCGGCGCCCGACCATTCGCGTTGCTCACGCCGCCCGAACCGAAATCGTGCGACGGCAGTTCACTCAGCAGAATCCGCACCGATTCGGCGGGCGCGCCGATGGCCTTCACGGTGGCCTGAGTGAGGCCCGCGATCAATTGCGCCTTGCGCGCGGGCCAGTGACCGTCCGGCAAATAAACTTCTAGTGTAGGCATGGCTGCGCTCGCGGTTTTTGAAGACCAGAAGACCAGAAGATCAGAGCAGAAAGCCGATCGCGCTCAACGCGTCGGTCGAATCGATCAGGCGGATCACCTTCTGCACAATGCGCGGCTCGCCGCTCGCGAAACCGATGCGATGCGTGAGGTCCGCCGCGAACAGCGTCGACTTGCCGCGTTTATACGCGACGATCACTTGCGCCGAATTCACCGTGACTTCGTCGCTGGCGTCGCTCGTGAGCGTGAAGCGCGACACGGTGCGAACGGTGCGGGCAGCGTCGGTGGCCGATGCCGAATAGCCGGACGTCATGCGTTGCACGCGTTTTTTCGCGCATGTCCTGATCGTCGTACGCGTAGTTCAGCGTGGCGGCGAAGTCGGTGGTGTCGTGCTCGATCGGCACCACGTAGAAGCCCGCCGGGTCCCACAGCGTGAGCCACTCGCGATAGTCCTTGCGGTCCAGCAACTCGGCTTCGCGCCAGATGAGTTCGATTGCGCCGGCAAAAGTCTTCTGCGAAAACAGCGTGTTCCTGTCGTCCATCATGCCTGCTCCATCATCGTGCGCCATTGCGCGTACGCTTCGCGCATGCCGGTTTCGTCGGTGGCGTGCGCGGTCTTTTCGCCGTTCGGCGCGGTGCTCTCGCGATTCAGGCCTCGGTTGACGAGAATCGGCAGATCGGGGCCGGCATGCGAGCCGCGTTGCACGCGCTCCCATGCTTCGGCGTCGTCCGGGCTGCCGAAACCGAACGGGCCCTGGAAGTGTTCGTGAATGCGCAGGCGCACGCGGTTCGCTTCTTCGGGGCCGCCGTCCATGGCGAGCGCGACGTGACGGATCTCGGTCTCGTTCGCGGAAATGGGCCGCAGTACGCGGAAAAAACGCCATCGACAGCGCGAGGTTCGGAAACAGATTCAGGTTGAAGCCGACGCCCATCAGCGAGCGCACGACGCGGCGCACTTCCTCCGGCGTGTGGTCCTTCGCGAGCGAGACGGCGAGTTCTTCGAAGCGCTCGGGAATCGGCGCGCCGTCGTCCTTGTCGAGATCGACGATTTCCGGCACCAGCACGGCGAGGCTGTGGCCGTTGCCGAGCGAGCGGCAAAAGGCCTGGTCGCTCGTCATGAAACTGGTGATCGCGGCGGCGGTTTCGTCGTCGATCGATTTCATCCACGATTTGTGGACCACGGGGAAGTGATACAGGTCGGTGGTGTTCTCGAGCTGGATCTTCCAGTTGCCGTTAAAGCGGAAGCGGTGTTCGCCGTTGGCCTTGATCGGATAGCCGGCGCCTTGCTTCATGAACAGATCGATCCACGGCCTGGCGCCGCCGAGGAAATCTTCCAGCGGCTCGATCTCCTGATTGAAGCTCGCGAAGATCAGGCCTTGATAGATGCCCACGCGCAGACTGGCGAGCGGCAGTTCGGTCTTGTCGATCTCGCCTTCGTAACCGTCGCCGTACGGCAGCGCGCGCAAGGCACCGTCGAGGCCGTAGGTCCAGCTGTGATACGGGCACGTGAAGCCTTTCGCGTTGCCCTTGTGCTGTTCGCAGACGGTCGCGCCGCGATGACGGCAACGGTTCTGCAAGACGTTGACCGCGCCGCTCTTGTCGCGCACCACGATCACCGGCTGGCGACCGATCGTGGTGGTGCGGAAGTCGCCCGGATTCGGCAGCTCGCTTTCGTGCGCGACCCAGATCCACGTCTTGTAGAAAATGCGCTCGAGTTCCGCTTCGAAGACAGCCGGGTCGTAGTACAGCGAAGGGGCCACGCGGTCGGACTGCGCGCGCTGATACAACGCGCTCGTATCGACGGTCTGATATGAGGATTCGCTCATGGCTCGTGTAGGTGGGGTGGTCGATGAAGGCAAGTTTCGTCGACTGCTTGATATGCGTCAAATTGATCTAAAATGAAATAGAAAATCAACCACATGGATATCTTGATGAACTCGCTGGATCACGTCGACCTCAATTTGCTGCGCGTTTTTCAGGCGATCGTCGAAGAGCGCAGCCTGACTCGGGCGGGCGAGCGGCTGGCGCTGTCGCAGCCTGCCATCAGCTATTCGCTGGGGCGTTTGCGCACGCTGTTCGACGATCCGCTCTTCATCCGCACGCGCGCCGGCATGCAGCCCACACCGATCGCGCTGGAGTTGTCGACCATCGTGTCCCGCGCGCTCGACACTGTGCGCGAAGCGCTGCGTTACGCGGAGCATTTCGACCCGGCGGTGAGCACGCGCACGTTCCGGCTGTCACTGTCGGACGCGGGCGAACTGGCCTATCTGCCGCCGATCTGCGAGGCGTTGCACCGGCAAGCGCCGCGTGTGAGGCTGCGTATCGAGCCGCTGCCGGTCGAGGAAATGGAAGATGCACTGCGCGCGAGCCGGCTCGATTTCGCCATCGGCAATCTGCCCATGCTGACCGCGCGCACGCGGCATCAGGCGCTGTTCGAAGAGACGTACGTATGTATGACGAGGAAGCGGCGCGGCTTGCCGCGCACGAAGGAACTGAGCCTGAAAGCTTTTCTGGATGCGTCGCACGTGCAGATCACGTCGGTCGAGCACAGCCACCACGCGCTCGACGACGAATTCCGCACGCAAGGCGTCGGCCGTCATATCGCGCTGGAACTACCGCATTTCGTGGCCTTGCCGAGCGTATTGGCCGTGACCGATCTGTTCGCTACGCTGCCGCGCCGCCTCGCGCACATTTTCAATCGCGACGGCGCCTTTCAGATCTATGATTTGCCCGTGACCTTGCCGATCGCGGCGGTCACGATGCATTGGCACGAGCATTTCGATCAGGACGAGGGCAACGTGTGGCTGCGCAACCTGATGGCGGATATCGTCAGGCGCTTCGACGAGAAGTGACAAGGCCAGGCTCTCAGTACTTCAGACTTTTTTGAACAGGTCTCGCGCGATCGAACACAGCAACGTGGTGGTCGGCGATTCGTCCTGCAAGCGGCGGCTCATGATGATCGGCGACGCGACGTTGGCCGCCGGAATCGGCCGGTACACCACACCGTGCGCGCGCAAACCTTCCACGCTTTCCGGCACGAGACACACGCCCACTTGCGCCGCCACCAGGCCCAACGCGGTCTGCAATTCGCGCACTTCATGAATCGCCTTCGGCTCCAACGCATGATCGTGCAAGGCCGATAGCTGCTGATCGGCGTAGCTCGGCCGCGGCGTGCTCGGATAGACGATCAAGGTTTCCTGTGCCAGCGCCGCCAGCGTCAACGGCTTCTTCTGCCGGGCGAGCGGATGGTCTTGCGGTAATGCGGCAATCATTCTTTCCTCCAGAAGCACCTCGCGCGCGAGTTGCGCGTCGTCGAAACGCAGGCGGCCGAAGCCCACGTCGATGCGCCCGCCCTTGAGCGCCCCGAGTTGTTCGATGGTGAACATTTCGATCAGCGACAGCTCGATATGCGGCGCGGCCTCGCGAAACGCGCGGATCACGGCGGGGAGCGCGCCATACAACGTCGACGGCACGAAGCCGATCACCACGCGCTCGGCCAGCTGCGCAAGACGGCGCGTGAGCGGCGCGAGTTCGTCCGCTTCGTCGACGAGGCGCTTGGCTTGCGCATAGAAAATCCGCCCGGCTTCGGTCAGCCGCAGCGGTCGCGAGCCGCGCTCGAACAGCGCCAGGCCGACGCTTTCCTCGATCTGCTGGATCTGGCGGCTGAGCGGCGGCTGGGTCATATGCAGGCGTTGGGCGGCCCGCGTGATGTTCATTTCTTCGGCGACCGCGATGAAATAGCGGAGTTGGCGAAGTTCCATGCATACCCCTACGGTATGGAAGTAGTCGGAATCGGTGTTGGACTGCTTCGCGGGTTGTTTCTACTATTGGGGCTCCCGGTTCAGCAGTTCAGGAGGGCAACGAATGATAGCAACACCCGTGAAGATCGAGAGCGTGGAGACGATTCTCGTCGACGTACCGACGATCCGTCCGCACCGTCTCTCGGTCGCAACGATGAACTGCCAGACGCTGGTGCTGGTGCGCATCCGTTGCGCCGACGGGTTGGTCGGCGTGGGCGAGGGCACCACGATCGGCGGCCTCGCGTACGGCGAGGAAAGCCCGGAAAGTATCAAGGTCAATATCGACACCTATTTCGCGCCATTGCTCAAAGGCATGGACGCGACGCGTCCAGGCGCCGCGATGGCGAAACTGCGCGAGCTGTTTCAGGGCAACCGCTTTGCGAAGTCCGCGCTGGAAACGGCGTTGTTCGATGCGCAGGCGCAGCGGCTCGGCGTGCCGCTGTCGGAACTGTTCGGCGGCCGGGTGCGCGATTCCGTGGACGTGGCGTGGACGCTCGCGAGCGGCGACACGCAACGCGATATCGACGAAGCCGAGCAGGTGTACGAGACGAAGCGCCATCGCGTATTCAAGCTGAAGATCGGCACGCGCGCCGTGGCCGAGGACGTGGCGCATGTCGTCGCGATCCAGAAAGCGGTGGAAGGACGCGGCGAAGTGCGCGTCGACGTGAACCAGGCGTGGAGTGAATCCGACGCGATCTGGGCCGCGCGGCGTTTTGCCGATGCGGGCGTGACGCTGATCGAGCAACCCATCGCGGCGGAGAATCGCGCGGGCCTCAAGCGCCTGACCG
This sequence comes from Paraburkholderia sp. BL6665CI2N2, assembly GCF_004366535.1. Lineage (NCBI taxonomy): Bacteria > Pseudomonadati > Pseudomonadota > Betaproteobacteria > Burkholderiales > Burkholderiaceae > Paraburkholderia > Paraburkholderia sp. BL6665CI2N2. The sequence goes on along the minus strand of NZ_SORC01000001.1, from coordinate 7,905,606 downwards.
ACCTCTCTCTCGTGCCGGTCATGGCCGACGAGGCGCTGCACGGTCCCGCCGATGCGTTCGCCGTTGCCAGCGCGCGCGCCGCCGATGTGTTCGCCGTGAAAATCGCACAATCGGGCGGCCTCGTGGGCGCCGCGCACGTGGCGGCCATTGCGTCGGCCGCGAACATCGATCTGTACGGCGGCACGATGCTCGAAGGCGCGGTGGGCACGATCGCTTCCGCGCAACTCTTCAGCACCTTTGGCGAGTTGAAGTGGGGCACGGAACTGTTCGGCCCCTTGCTGCTGACCGAGGAGATTCTCACCGAACCGCTGTGCTACGAGAATTTCGCGCTGCATCTGCCGCAAGGTCCGGGTCTTGGCATCACGCTCGATTGGGACAAGATCGACCACCTGCGGCGCGATACGCGCAAAGGCGCCAGCGTTAGCAGGAACTGAAGCATTGAAGCACTGAAGGCTCATCCGTTAGCCATCCAGAACATCAATCGAAGGAGATACCCCATGAACAAGCAAGCTATCGACGCGCTTCTCAATAAGATCAACGACAGCGCCACCAGCGAAGGCAATCCGCGCACCAGGCAGATCGTCAACCGGATCGTGCAGGATCTGTTCTATACGATCGAAGACCTCGACGTGCAGCCGGCCGAATTCTGGACCGCGTTGAATTATCTCGGCGACGCCGGCAAGAGCGGCGAACTCGGTTTGCTGGCCGCAGGTCTGGGTTTCGAGCATTTTCTTGATCTGCGTCTGGATGAAGCGGAGGCGAAGGCCGGCATCGAAGGCGGCACGCCGCGCACGATCGAAGGCCCGTTGTACGTGGCCGGTGCGCCGGTCTCTGACGGACACGCGCGACTGGACGACGGCACCGATCCGGGCCAGACGCTGATCATGCGCGGCCGCGTGCTCGGCGAAGACGGCAAGCCGCTCGCTCATGCGCTCGTCGAAGTGTGGCACGCGAACCATGTGGGCAACTACTCGTACTTCGACAAATCGCAACCGGCCTTCAATCTGCGCCGTTCGATCCGTACCGACGCCGAAGGCAAATACAGCTTCCGCAGCGTCGTGCCGGTCGGCTATAGCGTGCCGCCGCAAGGGCAAACCCAACTGCTGCTCGATCAACTCGGCCGGCATGGGCATCGTCCGGCGCATATTCACTTCTTCGTGTCCGCGCCGGGGTTCCGCAAGCTGACCACGCAGATCAACATCGACGGCGATCCGTATCTGTGGGACGACTTCGCCTTCGCCACGCGCGACGGCCTCGTGCCGGCGGTCAAGCAGGCTGAGGGCGCCGAAGGCAAACCGTATGGCGTGGACGGCAATTTCGCGCTGATCGATTTCGACTTCACGCTGTTCAAGGAGCGCGACAACCTGCCGGACGCCGAAGTGGAGCGCTTGCGCGCTGAAGCCTGATGCCGTTTTTGCAGCGCTGAAGCAGGGCGTTTGAGAGAAAGGGCCCGCACGTATCGCACGAATCTGTCGGCCCTGGTTGCGCGGCGCGATTGGCCGGGCCGCCAGGGCTTTTAAGTTACCGATCAGAGAGGAGAGCAAGCATGCTGTTTCACGTTGAGATGACCGTCCACCTTCCGGCCGATATGGATGCCGAACGCGCCGCGCGCCTGAAGGCCGATGAGAAAGCGATGTCGCAAAGGCTGCAACAGGAGGGCGTGTGGCGGCACCTGTGGCGCATTGCCGGCCGCTACGCGAATATCAGCGTGTTCGACGTGCAGAGCCCCGCGCATCTGCACGACGTGCTGAGCCAGTTGCCGCTGTTTCCGTATATGGATGTCGAAGTGCGCGCCCTGTGCCGGCATGCGTCGTCGATTCGCGACGACGACCGGTAATAGAAGGCGTTTGAGAAAGGTGCTGTCAATGCAGCACCTTGTTGATGCTTTAAAGATCCAGCACCAGCACAGGCGACGTAGCGCGTGAAATGCAGCAGCAGATCACCTTGCCGCTCGCGCGCTCCGCTTTGCTCAGGCAATGGTCGCGATGCTCGGGCGTGCCGCTGACCACGTCGACCATGCACGTGCCGCACACCCCTTCGCCGCACGACGTATCCACCTCGATGCCGATCGACGCCAGTGCCGCGACAATGGTGGTGTCCTTGTCCACCCGCACGGTCGCGCCGCTGCTCGCGATCTGCACGTCGAAGGTATCGAGCGCGGCCGATTCGGCGTTCGTGATCGATGGCGGCTCAGCAGCGAAGCGTTCGAGATGGATCGCTTCAGAGGCAAGGCGCGATTCGCCGATCGCCACCACGCGTTCCATGAAAGGTGCCGGCCCGCAGGTATAAACGTGCGTGCCTTCGCGCGCATCCGCGAGACAATCGCCGAGCACCGCATCGAGTTGCTCGCGAGCGACGCCGAAGTGCAGCTTCACATAATCACTGAACGGCGCGCGTGAGAGCAGCGGCAAAAACGCCGCGTGTTCCGCGCTGCGCGCGAAATAGTGCAACACGAAGCGCTGTTGTTGTTTGAGCAGACGGTACGCCATGCTCAGCAGCGGTGTCACACCGATCCCCGCGGCGATCAGCACATGTTCCTCGGCGCCCGGCGCGAGCTGGAACAGATTGCGCGGCGCGCCGATGGTCAATTCGCTGCCGACCGCGACGTCCTCATGCAGCGAACGCGAGCCGCCGCGTGACGTGTCTTCGCGCTTCACGGCGAACAGGTGCGCGTCCCGCTGGTCCGGGTCGCCGCACAATGAATATTGCCGCGTGACGCCCGATGGTCCGGTCACGTCGATGTGCGCGCCGGGTTCGTAGTGATCGAACGGTTGCCCGTCCAGTCGCGACACGCTGAACGAGCGCACGCCATGCGCTTCGTCGCGGACGCTATCGACACGCACGTTGAAGGTGGTTCTTTCCATGATCTTGCCGGCAAAAAGTGGCGGACGGCGCATGCATCGAACTGCATGCGGTTGTGCGTCAAGGATAAGAAACCGCGCTAAATCAGGCAAATCGATTAAAAATGGTCGGTTAGATAAACCGGACTGATAATAGTGCGACGCGTGCATTCCAAACGGAACAAACGGAACATTCAGATTCCGGCCAGATGCCGCACCAGCGCCTTTTCCGGCCGCGCCATTTCGTTCAGGTCGCGCATGCAGATCAGCAACTGGCGCGCGGCCCAGCTATCGGTCAGCTCGATCGTACGGATGCCGGGCGTGCCGCGATAGCGCTTCGCCGCGGTAGCCGGCACGATACCGAGGCCGGCGCCTTGTTCGACCATGCAGCAGATGGCGTCGAAGGTCCGCACGTGGGTGCGGAAGCTGAGCGGCTGGCCGGCCAGCAGCGCGCGCTCGCCGAGGTAGGCCTGCAATGCGCTGTCCGCGCTCAGTCCGATGAATTCCCGCTCCGCCACTTCCGCCAGCGTCGTGCGGCGCAGTGCGGCAAGCGGATCGTCGCGGCTCGCTATCAGCACGAGTTTGTCGATGGCGAAGGGGAAGGTCTGCAGCGCGCCGTGATCGACCGCATCGGAAATGATGCCGATTTCAGCCGCGCCGGTCAGCACCGCCTTGACCGTTTCGCTGCTTTGACGCTCCTTCAGATCGATCTGCACGTTGGGATGATCGCGCAGAAACAGGCCGATCGCGGAGGGCAGGAACTCGGTGATGGCCGCCGTGTTGGTCCACAGCCTGATGCACGCTTTGCGGCCTTCCTGATGCTCGCCCAGTTCACCCTGCATGCGTTCAATCTGCCCGAGCACGAGCCGCGCGTGATGCGCGAGCGTGTCCCCGGTCGGCGTGGATTCGACACCGCGGCGGCCGCGTTCGAGCAGCGGCATGCCCAGCGTGTCTTCCATGCCGCGTAGCCGCGCGCTTGCCGATGGCAGCGACATGTTCGCGCGCGCGGCGCCGTGGGTGATGCTGCCGGTTTCGAGGATGAGCAGAAACAGGCGGAGGTCGATGAGGTCGAAGCGCATGGAAGACGGATCGTTATGTGGATGCGGTGGGATTCAGTCAGGGTCACAGCCTTAGCCCCAGCCTAAGTCACGCTAAGTATCTTACGCATTGTGGCCGGCCTTGCGGCGATTGAAAATTGCCGGCATCACTTCAATAACAAACTTCCAATGATCTCTTCGTTTGCGATGCGTGCGGGCGTGGTCGCCGCGACTTTCGTGGTCGCCGGCTTCGTCAAGGGAGTGACCGGCATGGGACTGCCGACCGTCGCCATGGGCGTGCTCGGCACGCTGATGCTGCCGGCGCAGGCCGCCGCGATGCTGCTGTTGCCGTCGTTCGTGACGAATGTCTGGCAACTGTTCGCGGGGCCGAGCGTGCGGGCGCTGCTCCAACGCTTGTGGCCGATGCTGCTCGGCATCGTCGCCGGCACGGTCGCGGCCGCGTCGTTCATCGCGGGCGGGGGCGGCGAATGGGCGGTGGTCGGACTCGGCGCCGCGTTGACGCTCTACGCCGCGGCCGGTTTGCTGGCGTGGCGCGTGTCAGTGCCGGCGCGGCACGAGCGCTGGTTGTCGCCGGCAATCGGCGCGGTGACGGGCCTCGTCACCGGCGGCACTGGTGTGTTCGTCGTGCCGGCAGTACCGTATCTGCAAGGGCTGGCGTTGAAGAAAGAGGATCTGGTGCAGGCGCTCGGCTTGTCGTTCACGGTGTCGACCATCGCGCTGGCGATCGGCCTCACCAGAGAGCACGCGTTTGCCGCCGGCGATCTGGGCGAGTCGCTATTCGCCGTGGTGCCGGCGCTGTTCGGCATGTGGATCGGACAGCGCGTGCGCGGACGCATCGGCGCGGACACGTTCAGACGCTGGTTCTTTATCTGTCTGCTCGGGCTGGGTATTCAATTGATGGCACGAGCATTCGTTTAATCAGGCAATGGTGAAACGAGTGTGGAAGGAGCGATATCGTGTGGCACGTTATTCTGGATACGCTTGGCGCGCTGGCGGTGCTGGCCAGCGTGGCCGCGCAAATCATGCTGCTGCTTAAGTGCTGAATTCATGGCGTCGTCGTCCGCGTCATCGGCATTGGTGGAAAGCGGCGTTCCCCGTCGAAGCTGAGCCAGTGCGCGGTCATCGAACTCGCGCTCGAAGAGCGTGCGGTTGATTCGGGCGGCCTTCGCGCTATTCGCGTCACCTGTCTTCCGATTGTTCGGCTCAACCGACGTATCTATTCGCCTTCAGCCGCTTTATCCGCGCGGCCGACGTGCCTACATTGTCACCAGTGTCAGCGCCAGTGCATTTCCACCGCAACCCGCGAATCTTCGCGATAGCGTCGGCGCCAATCCCATCTACAGGAATCGATCATGAGCAAACTCACAGGTAAGGTTGCAGTCGTAACCGGTGCATCGAAAGGTATCGGCGCGGCAATTGCCAAGGCTTTGGCCGCGCAAGGCGCTTCAGTGGTGGTGAACTATGCATCGAGCAAGTCCGGCGCGGACAGCGTGGTTGACGCGATCACCGCTGCCGGCGGCAAGGCCGTGGCCGTTGCAGGCGATGTGTCGAAAGCGGCGGACGCGCAAGGCATTATCGATACGGCCGTGGAAACGTATGGCCGTCTCGACATTCTCGTCAACAACTCGGGCGTGTACGAATTCGCGGCGATCGAAGAGATCACCGAAGAGCATTTTCATAAGCACTTCAACGTGAACGTGCTGGGTCTGCTCCTGACCACGCAGGCCGCGGTCAAGCATCTCGGCGAGGGTGCGAGCATTGTCAATATCAGTTCAGTGGTGAGCCGCATCACGCCGCCGGGCAGCGCGGTCTATACCGCCACCAAGGGCGCAGTCGACGGTATCACCGGCGTGCTTGCACGTGAGCTCGGCCCGCGCAAGATTCGCGTCAATTCGGTGAATCCGGGCATGGTCGCAACCGAAGGCACGCACGCCGGCGGCATCGTCGGCTCCGACCTGGAAACGTGGGCGTTAAGCACGACGCCGCTCGGCCGTATCGGCCAGCCGGACGATATCGCCGATGTGGTCGCCTTCCTCGCTTCCGACGACGCGCGCTGGCTGACCGGTGAAAGCCTGATTGCCAGCGGTGGCTCGCGTTAAGCGGTTCGATGTGAAGGGATCAAGCGTGGCCGCCTAGCGCCACGCCATATTGCAGCACGAGGAAGAAAAGCCGCCCGCAGGCAGCGCCTGCCGGGCGGCTTGTCGTTTCATTCGCCGGAGCCGCGCGAGCTGGCTTATCGTGTCACGCCGCCGGCGCAGTCGTGGCCGCAGCCGGTTTCACCAGGTCCACCGCGAACAGCGCGTCCAGCAGATTCGACCCCGGCCGCTCGGCGAGCCGCGTCAGCGATTCGGTCATCTGCACCCGGCAGTCCTGCAGCGGAACCATCCTGATCCGCCGCGATTCGTTGAATTCGGCGCGCGCGATGACCCCAACCCCCATGCCTTGCGCGACTGCTTCTTCGAGCGCTTCGCGGCCGTCCACGTACATCACCGGTTCCACTTGCAGCGATTCGCGCACCAGTTCGATCTCCAGCAACTGCTGCGTGACGGATTGCGACTCGCGGAAAATCATCGGCTGCTGCACCAGTTCGGCGTAGCTCAGCTTGCGTTTCTTCGCCACCGGATAGCTCGCCGGCACCATCGCGACCAGCGGATCGCGCCGCAATACGCGCGCCTCCAGCCGGCTGTGCACTTGCGGCGCGGCGGTAATGGCCGCGTCGACGGCGCTGGAGAGCACGCGCTGCATGCAATCCGCGGCGTTCGCGATGGACAGCGTCACGACGATGCCCGGATGCAGCTTGCGAAACGCGCTGATCAGCGCGACCGCCAGGTCGGGCGCGTCCGCGGCCAGCGACAGCGAGCCCGATTCCAGCCCGCCCGCCGATTCGAGCAATTGCCGCGCGTCGCGCTCGCAACTGAGCATCTGCCGCGTCACGCTGAAAAGGCGCAGGCCGAGTTCGGTGGTCTCGACGCCGCGCGGCCCGCGCTCGAACAGTTTGACGCCGTGATCCTGCTCCAGCCTCCGCACGTGATCCGACACGGCCGGCTGCGTGAGCGAGAGCGCCTGCGCCGCTTTGGAGAACCCGCCATGTTCCGCGACCGCATGAAATGCCCGCAATTGCGCGTATTGCACGTGTGCCTCGCTAAGCCATAAGTAATTACGATACCTACATCGATTATATCGATTTTACCGATGCCACGCGTTTCTGTACTGTGTGCGTACCGAACCAGCGATATCGGAGATTCCGACATGAACAGCGTGATCGACCGTTCCCCAGCCGTGAACGCCGCAGGACCTTCCGCCGTAACGTGCGCGGCACCGGCCAAAGGCGAGCCGTATCTGTTGACGCCCGGCCCGCTCACCACGGCGTTCTCGACCAAGGAAGCGATGCTGCGGGACTGGGGTTCGTGGGACGGCGATTTCCGCGCCATGACGGCGCTGCTGCGCAGCAGCCTGCTGGAGATTGCCGGCGATACGGCGGGAGAATACGACTGCGTGCCGCTGCAAGGCAGCGGCAGCTATTGCGTCGAAGCGATGCTCGGCAGTCTGATTCCGCGCGACGGCCACGCGCTCGTGTTGGCCAACGGCGCGTACGGCAAGCGCATCGCGACCACGCTCGGTTATCTCGGCCGCGCCTTTACGCTGCTCGACAAGGGCGATTACCTGCCGCCGCGCGGCGCGGAAGTGGAGCGCATGCTGGACGCCGAGCCACGCATCACGCACGTGGTCGCCGTGCATTGCGAAACCAGTTCGGGGATTCTGAACCCGCTCGAGGAAATCGCCGCCGCCACCGCCAAGAAGGGCCGCAAGCTGCTGATCGATTCGATGAGCGCCTTCGGCGCGGTGCCGCTCGACGTGCGCGAGATTGCCTGCGAGGCCTTCGTGTCGTCGGCGAATAAATGTATCGAGGGCGTGCCGGGCTTCGGGTTCGTGATCGCCCGCAAGGGCGCGTTGCAGGAAGCGAAAGGACGCAGTCACTCGCTCGCGCTCGACGTCCATGATCAATGGGACGTGATGAACCGCACCGGCCAGTGGCGTTTCACGCCGCCCACGCACACCGTGGCCGCGTTTATCGAGGCGCTGCGGCTGCACAAAATGGAAGGCGGCCAGCCCGGACGTCTCGCGCGCTACGCGAACAATCGCGACGTGCTGGTGGCCGGCATGCACGACCTTGGCTTCGAGCCGCTGTTAAATGCGCGCTGGCGCTCGCCGATCATCGTGACGTTCTTCTCGCCTGCGCATGCGTCGTTCAAATTCGAGCGCTTCTATGAATTGATGAAGCAGCAGGGTTTCATCATCTATCCGGGCAAATTGACGGTGGCGGACAGCTTCCGGATCGGCTGCATCGGTCAGGTGGATGAGCAGGTGATGCGCCGCGTCGTGGCGGCGTGCGGCAACGCGCTCGAATCGATGGGCGTCGAACAGGCCGCTCCGCCGGCGGCTGCGCTCGAAGAGCGCAAGAGATTGGCCGACGCGGCCTGAAGCACACAGCTCGGGCACATCGCGCGAGCTTTGGGAATTCCATGGGATCGAAGTAAATGAAACACGTAAAAGCAGTGATTTTCGATTGGGCCGGCACAGTGGTCGATTACGGTTCACTGGCCCCGACGGGCGCCTTCGTCGAGACCTTCGAACAGTTCGGCGTGCCGATTACGATCGATGAAGCGCGCGGTCCGATGGGCATGGCCAAGCGTCCGCATATCGCGGCGCTGATGGCGTTGCCGCGTGTCGCGCAGGCTTGGGCCGACAAGTACGGCCACGCGCCGGGCGAAGCGGATATCGACGCCGTGTACGACGTGTTCGTGCCGAAGAATATCGCCGTGGCGGCGAGCTACAGCTCGGTGATTCCTGGCGTGGCCGACGTGGCGAGCGCGCTGCGCAGCGACGACATCCGGATCGGCACGACCACCGGCTATACGCGCGAGATCATGGCCGAGATCGTGCCGGGCGCGGCCGCGCAGGGGTTCTCGCCGGACAGCATCGTGTGCACCGGCGATACGCCGGAAGGCCGCCCGTCGCCGTACATGATCTACAGGACGTTGCCGGAACTGGGCGTGTGGCGCGCGAAGGATGCGATCAAGGTGGACGACACCGAAGTCGGCATCGAAGAGGGCATCAACGGCGGCACGTGGGCGGTCGGCGTCGCGGTGAGCGGCAACGCGTTCGGCATGGCCGAAGACGACGTCAAGGCGCTGGCGCCCGATGAGTTCGCATGGCGTCGCAAGGCGGCAATCGAGAAGCTGCAGGCGGCGGGCGCGCACTATGTGATCGACAGCGTCGCGGATCTGATGCCGGTGGTGTATGACATCGAAGCGCGGTTGGCGCGAGGCGAGCGGCCTTGACGAGATGAGGGCGCGAAAAGCCTCTTTATTCCGGCGGAATCACTCGAAGAACCCCACCGCCAGATCGATAAACTCGCGGATCTTGCGCGGTACGAACTCCCGGCTCGGATACACGAGCGACACCGCGACGTCGCCGTTGAGCACGGCGTGATCTTCAAGGATGCGCACCAGCGTGCCCGCGCGCAATTCGTCGTCGACCATCTCGAGCGGCAGTAGCGCAATGCCCATCGCGCCGAGCGCCGCCTGTTTCTGCATGATCATGCTGTTGACGGTGAACGACGCATCGAGCGCGATGCTGTCTTCGCCGCCTTCGCCGTTGTCGAACACCCAGGTCTGCGGGCTCGTGTCGAGCGGTGCGGTGATTACGCGGTGCCGCGTAAGATCGGCGGGCGTTTTCGGATGACCGGCCTGCGCGAGGTAAGCCGCCGACGCCACCGGCACCGCGTGCGAGTTGATCAGCCGACGCACCACCAGCGACTCCGAGCGGATCATATGCTCGGTCACGATCCCCACGTCGAAACCGCCTTCGAGCAGATCGACCCGTTTCTCCGTCAACGTGACGCGCAGATTCACACGCGGAAACTTTGCCTGATACTCGGCGAACAGCGGCGTAAGGCGAAATAACGAAAAGCTGCCCAGCGCGACGATGCGCAGATCGCCGGCGACTTCCTTCGACGCGGTGGTTGCGCGCGATTCGACTTCTTCGAGTTCGGTCATCAGGAGGCGGCAGCCGTCGGCGTACTCGGCGCCGGTTTCGGTCAGCACGACCTTGCGCGTGGTGCGCTGGAACAGGCGAATGCCGAGGTGCTTTTCGAGGCTCGACACGTGGCGCGTGACCACCGAGGTCGAGACGCCGAGTTGCTCGGCGGCCTGCGCGAAGCTGCCCGCGTCGGCGACCTTGACGAACGCCTGCATGGCCTGAAAGAGATTGATCATGTGAATGCGGAATACGCGCGGCGAGAGCGGGTGCAAATGTCTGTTGAAAAGGACGCGCTGCCCATTTCTTGAGCAGACGCAGGCGGTGTGAGACCGGCGGGTGAATTGTACGTCCTGGCGCCGTGCGTCGATCCGCGCCGCCGTGCCTGGCTTTGCGCGCCGACAAGCTTCGCGGCTGCTCAAGTTTCGCGTGATTGTGCCGTTGACACGAGCTAATCACATTCTGGAACCCAGCCGTGCAACTCGCCTTCAGTAACGACCGTCTGTCCAGCCGCATGCAGTTCGATTCGTCCTGCGCCGGTGAACCCGAGGTGGAGTCGTCGGTCATTGAATGGCTGTTGCACGACGATCAGGTGATGCGCGAATGCTTCACCCACGCGGCGGAAATTCTCAAGAGCGTGACCGGCGCGGCGATCACCGCGATCACACTGCTCGACGAGGAATACCAGCATTACCGCGCCGAGGTCGGCATGGCGATGCCGCTCGTCACGCGAGCCCGTTCGCTCGCCGACTATGCGGTGCGCGACGAGGAGTTGTTCGTCATCGAGGATGCGCACGACGACACCCGTTTCGGCGAATGCATGCTGGTGCAGCGGCATCCGTTCGTGCGTTTCTACGCGGCGATCGCGCTGCGCGCGCCCAATGGCGAGATTGTCGGCGCCTTGTGCGCGATGGACCCTGCGCCCGGCCGCCTCGACGCGGGGCAGCGCGGCGTGTTCTACCACCTGCGCGCGATGATCGAGAACGATCTGAAGATGCGCACGGCCACCGCGATCGATCCGCTGACGCAGTTGTACAACCGTCGTTTCCTGCTGGAGAGCATCACGCGCCGCTGGAAAGAGGCACGGGACGGCGACGTGATGGGTTCGGTCGTGGTCGACGTGGACTGGTTCAAGCAGTACAACGACACCTACGGCCACCAGGCGGGCGATCAATGCCTGCGCAAAGTGGCCTCGGTGATGCAGGCCGCGGCCGATGGCGAACGCATCATTGTGGGGCGCATGGGCGGCGAGGAGTTCGGCCTGCTGGTGCTGCACGCGGAGCGCGCGGCGCTCGAAGACACGCTCGCCACGCTGCGCCAGGGCGTGGAGGATCTGGCGATCGAGCATCGCGCGTCGCCGCTTGGCAGGGTGACGGTGAGCGTGGGCGCGTCGTTGACGCGCATCAGCGAGGATTCACGGCCGGCGCATCGCGACGGTTTCGCGAGCGCGGATCGCGCGCTGTATCGATCGAAACATGGCGGTCGAAACCGGGTGACGATGGCGTAACGCGCCTGCGCGTTCAGGCGGTCTCACGCTCCGCGTAGAGCCGGCTCACCCAGTCGGCGAACACGCGGAGTTTGGCGCTGTAACGGCGGCTCGGCGGATAGACCAGATAAACCTGCAGCGGCTCCGGCCGCCAGTCCGTCAGAATCGGCACGAGCTCGCCGCGCTGCACGGCCGGCCCCACCATGAAATCCAGCGTATGAACGATGCCGAGTCCCGCCAGCGCAGTGGCCAGATGAGCATTGCTTTCGCTCACCATCACCGTATTGCGAACCTTGTCGAGCACGATACGCTCGCCGTCCTTCAGGAAATGCAAGGGCTGCGCGAGTCCGCTGCTCGCTGAAAAATAGCCGGCCACCGCGTGCCGATCATCAACGATCTGGCGCGGATGCACAGGCGTGCCATGTTCGGCCAGATACGCCGGGCTCGCACACGTGGTCCAGCGCAGCGTGCCGATGGCGTGCGTGACCAGATTGGGATCGTCCCCCGTGCTGCGAATCGCGCAGTCGATGTTCTCCGCGATCAGATCCGCGGTCCGGTCCGTCACGCTCAGGCGCACCTGAATGTCGGGGTAGCGCGCGCAAAATTCGGGCAGCGCGGGAATCAGAATGCCGCTCGCGGTCGAGCCGCCGCTGTCGACCCGCAACACGCCGCGCGGATTTGCGCGATCGCGGCCCAAGGTCGCCTCGATATCGTCGAGTTCACTGAGCAAATGCCGCGTACGCTCGTAATACGCCGCGCCGTCTGTTGTGACGCTGACGCTGCGCGTGCTGCGTTCGAGCAGTTTCACGCCCAGATGATCTTCCAGCGACTTCACCCACTTGCTGACCGTTGCGTTCGGCATCTGCAGCGACTGCGCTGCCCGGCCGAAGCCGCCGGTTTCCACCACCCGCGCAAAAATGCGGATGGCCTGCAAATGATCCATAACCACTCCATTTCCCGAAGATTATCCACGCACGTGGATAAAGAAGTCACAGAATACCTATTTATCTCTATTCGCGCATGGAATAAGCTCGTCGTCATGGTCAACCGACCTCACAAACCCAGGAGCAAATCATGAACACGTCCACACTCAATAACGTCAATCCCCGCAAACACGCCGGCAAGATCGTGCTGGTGACCGGCGGCAGCAGCGGCATCGGCTTCGCCGCCGCCACGCGTTTCGCTCAGGAAGGCGCGACTGTTTACGTCACCGGCCGGCGTCAGGCCGAACTCGACGACGCCGTGGCGCGCATCGGCCACGGCGCCATTGCGATTCGCGCGGACGTTTCTTCAGCCGACGACCTCGACCGGATGTTCAGCACGGTGCAGGCCGCCCATGACCGGCTCGACATTCTGTTCGCGAACGCGGGCGGCGGCGAGTTCTCGCCGCTCGGCGCGATCACCGAGGCGCAGTTCGACAAGTACTTCGGCATCAACGTCAAAGGCACGCTGTTCACGGTGCAGAAAGCCTTGCCGTTGATGCGTCCCGGCAGCGCGATCGTCATTACCGGTTCGATCGCCGGGAACAAGGGCATGCCGGCCTTCGGCGTGTATGCGGCGACCAAGGCCGCGCTGCGCTCGTTCGCGCGTACATGGGCGACCGATCTCAAAGGCCGAGGGATTCGCGTCAACGTGGTAGCGCCCGGCGTGGTGGTGACGCCGGCCTACAAGTCCGAACTGGGCATGAGCGACGAGCAGATCGCCGCTTTCATCCAGCAGGCCAGCGAAACGACGCCGCTTGGCCGCGTGGGCGAACCGGACGAGATCGCCAAGGCCGTCTCCTTCCTGGCTTCCGACGACGCGAGCTACATCACGGGGATCGAAATGGCTGTCGACGGCGGCATGGCGCAGGTGTAGCACTACAAGCAATCGTCGGGTCCTGATGTGAGAAGGCCGGTTTTTTCCGGCCTTTTTTGCATGTGAAGCCCCAAAGGCCACGACGCATGCAGCAAAACATTCCGATTGTCATCGAGCGAATGGATTGCGTTTCTCAGGCGCGCGTCCGCGTGAGCTTTTATCCGCTACGCATAAGGTTCTCTTAAGCTTCAACTGTTCAGATAGAAGGAGATGGTTGCGTCAGAGCGGAGCATGAGAGCGCTTCGCCTCGCCGGCGGAAGGAGCCGCTGGTTGCACGCGCAACGAAAAATAACCGAGAAAGACAACGATGCGTAACGGACGAAAATCCGCTCGAGAGGCAGACAAGGCGCTGTGCAGATCCACCTACATGATGGAGTTGGCGCGCGGCAGTTCGTATATCGCCAGCACGTTGACACCGATCACGCAACGAACCGCCATTGCTGAAGTGCTGAACGGATTTCGCGAGCAGTACGGCGCCGACACCGCGCTCATCTTCCGTGATCTGCTCGCCGAGAGCCTCAAGAATCGCAAAGACGCGCTCGCGGCGGAAGCGGTGCTGAATTTCGAGCTGCACTAGTCGCGCGAGCCTCCGCTCCCGATCAGCTTCAGTCCCGCCGGCAGCGACTCGCCGAACACGCGGCCTTCGTCGGCGTTATCGAGTTCGACGCTCTCGCTCACCATGGTGATCCACGCGCGCGGCGCGTTGGCCGCTTCGAGGCGGCGCACTACCGCAAGACGCAGGTCTTCGGGCAGGTCGCGCGAGCGGTCGCCGGTCAGGCGGGCGATCTGCACGGCGGCGAACGCGGCGGGATCGACCTTCTTCCAGTCGAGCGCGAGGATCGCATTGAGCCATACGCCGGCAGTCTGCGGCGGCACGACGCTATGCGCACTGCCGTAAAACGGCCGCCGCGCACCGATACGGCCGACCGCCCACCAGCTTTGATGATTTTCAGCAGGCTTCTTCAGACGCGTCAGCACCGATTCGCCGAGCTCGATCTTGCGCTCCACCGGAATCCGTTCGAGCGACGCGCTCAGCCGAACCATGTCGGTGAAGCCGGTTTTCGCCACGTCGAACGGCAGCTTGTGGCGCGCAAGCGCTGCGCCTTGCAGATAGGCCATGGCGTCGAGCACGCGCAGTTGCGCGCTTTCGTCGAGACCGCCGGCGGCGCGCCGCCAGAGCGTCCACCATTCCGACCAGACCTGGCTTTCGTTGACGTACTGGATGCCGTCGTCGAACAGCGACCAGAGTTGTTCGACGCGCCATTCGTCGAGTGGATAGCCGAAGCCGGGCCGCACGCAATAGCCGGCCAGATTCAGCCAGAGGCGTTCGTGATCCGCCGAGCGGCGCCGGCGGCGCGCGCGTTCCCACAGTGCGCCGAACAGTTCGCGTAGCAATGCGCTGTTCCAGCTTTCGCGCGGGCCCAGCAGTTGTTCGAGTTGCGAGCGCAGGCGTTTGACTTCTTTGGGATCGACTTTCTGCGCGCGCGAGCCGAAGCAGCGGTCGATGTGGTCGATCGCCTGGTCGAGCGCCGGATGGCGAGCCGGCGCGGCATCGTCCGCCAGGTTTGCTTGCGCGTCTTCACGACGCAACTGGAATTCGAGCAGCCAGCGCTGCGCGGGATTGTCGAGTTCAATGCAATGGACGTCGAGCGTGCCCACTTCGGTGAGCGACGTCGCGATCCGCACCGCGGTCTCGCGCGCGCTCTTCGCGCCGCGCGGCTGCACGATGGTCGCGAGCGGCGGCAGGCGGACAAAATCGCCGTCGGCCAGATCGATCAGTTCGCCGGGCCGATACACCGTATCCGCGCTCGACGAAACAAGGTGAAACCGCACCGGATGCCCGAGACGCAGCGCGAAGGTGCGATCCGCGATCAGAATCTCGTGGCCTTCTTCCGTGCCGCGCGGCAGCAGGCAGATGCCGCGTTGCACGGGCTCGCCATTGGTTTTGCCGTCGCCGGTTTCGTCGAGCACGAGGAAGTAGCTGCGCGGCGAGCCGCCGCCGATTTTCGGCGCGTTGCCCGAGCGCGCGAGCGAATAGGCGACCGCGCCGCGCGCCACGGCCACATCGGGATTGTCGTTGTGCAGCACGTTGAGCGCTGCGCCGCGCCACGTGCCCAAGGTGCTGGCCAGACGCTGCGTGAGCGCCTCGGCGCGGAACACGCCGCCGTTGAGCAGTAGTGTGTCGGGCACTGGCAGCGCTGCTTCGTCCGGTGAACCGGAGGAGTCGATGATGCCCAGCGCCTTGCGCGACTGCGCCGCGAAACGGCTCAGAAACGCCGCGATATGACGCGTGACGGCGGCATCGGTCGCATAGGGCAGGCCGAATTCGACGATCGCGCCACGCGGCCGCCCAGGCCGTTCATGCGACGCCACCGCCGGAAAGAACCCGTCGACGATGATCCGCTCGACCTCGTCGCGCGTGACTTGCGCCGTGCGCGCGCCGCCGATCAGTTTCGAGCCCGCGCCGAGCAGTGTGATCGAGGTGGAGTCGGGCGCCTGCGCGCCGAGCAGCTGTTCCTTGGCGTTGCGGCAACGCTCGACAAGCTGCGACAGGCTCGCCGCCGACAAACGCGCGCGCTCGCCCGGCTGGTTCGAGCCGCCCGGCAGCCGCGCTTCCACCAGATGCGCGAGCGCCAGGTCCATGTTGTCGCCGCCGAGCATCAGATGATTACCCACGCCGATGCGCGTGAGCTGCGGCTCGCCGTCGCGCAGGCCGACTTCGATCAGCGTGAGGTCGGTGGTGCCGCCGCCCACGTCGCAGATCAGCACGAGACGGGTGTCCGCGAGTTCGCTTGCCAGTTGCTCGCGGTGATGAAACAGCCAGTCATAAAACGCTGCTTGCGGCTCCTCCAGCAGCCTCAAAGCAGGCAAGCCGGCCATGCGGGCGGCTTCCACGGTCAACGCTCGCGCGCCTTCGTCGAATGATGCCGGCACTGTCAGCACTACATCCTGGAGTTCGAGCGGCGCGTCTGGAAAACGCTGGTTCCAGGCCGCGCGCACATGCGCCAGATAGCTCGCGCTGGCTTCGACCGGCGAGACTTTGCGGACGTCGTCGGCGGCGCCCCACGGCAGGATCGGCGCGGTGCGATCCACCGACGCATGCGAGAGCCAGCTCTTCGCGCTCGACACCAGCCGGCCGGGCACCTGAGCGCCCAGCACGCGAGCGAGCCGGCCGATCACGACCGGCTGCGCGTCCTGCTGTGTATCTTTGCGCGCGCCGCTCTGATCCGCACCGGACCACGGCAATTGCAGATCGCCGGGGTTCAGTTCGCCTTGCACCGCCTGATAGCGCACCGAGGGCAGAAGCGGCCGCGCCGCCACTTCGCCGGGACTCACCAGCTGTTCGATCTCGAAGACGCTGATAAGCGGCGACCCACCCGGCGATCCCGCCTCCGCATAGGCGAGCACCGTGTTGCTGGTGCCGAGATCGATACCGACGCTATACCGCTTCATCTCATTCACGCATTCGCGTTGCCGCGCACGTCGAACTCGACTTTCCAGCGCTCGTCGGTGCCACGCGGCACGGCTTCGAGTTCGAGCGTGCCCGCTTCGGTGACGCGCGCGTGCAGCTTCACCGGCACGACTTCACCGGCGTTGCGGCCGGAGGCGGGCAGTGTCGCCTGAATCTCTTCGAGTTCCTGCAATTCCTCCGGACCCCAGAAGTCGAGCAGCGTGCCGACCTGATCCTGGCGACGCACCGACGACCCGAAGAAGCGGAAGTGCACCGGCTCCCCGACCACCAGGCCGAATTCCTGCGCGGGAAGTTCGGCCTCGGTGCCTTCCTCCATGCCGAAGGGCGCCACGCACAGCGCCTGGATCGGCGGTTCGAGACCGGGCACGGCGGGCATCGCCGATTCGATCGCGATGTAGTACGCACGCGCCGTGCCGCCGCGAATCCGCACGCCGCGGCCGCGTCGCACGTAGCCGTAATAGGCCGCGCCGCGAGCGACGGCGAGATCGAGATCGGCGCCTTCGAGCAGCCGTGCCGGCGCTGTGCCTTCGGCGGCGAGCCAGTTGTTCAGCGTGCCCATGATGCGTTCGACCAGCAGCGGCGACTTGAACACGCCGCCGTTGAACAGCACCGCCGTGGGATGCAGGAAGCTCGCATTCTCCGCAGCCGCAATGCCGCTCGTTCCTGCCAGTTCAGCGAGCGCGCCCACCTGGCGGCCGAGGAACGCCGCCAGATGGCGCGTAATGCCGGCGTCTTGCGCATACGGCAGACCGAGCTGCGTCAGACCGGCACGCGCGCGGCTCACCGGACGCGCGGCGCTGTCCACCTGCGGGAAGAAGCCTTCGAGAATCGTCTGGGTCAATTCGGCGCGCGTGAGCTCGGTGCGGATCGAGCCGCCGATCAGCTTCGAGCCGCGGCTCGGCACGACGAGCGGCACGGTATCGGTGGCCGGATCGCTGAGCAGCGTTTCCTTGGCCGAGCGGCACGCGTAGGTGAGGGCGCGCAACTGCCACGCGTCGGCTTGGGTGCCGGCAGCCGCCAGCTTGCGCGCGACCACGTGCGCGAGCGCGAGGTCCATGTTGTCGCCGCCGAGCAGAATGTGTTCGCCGACCGCGACGCGATGCAGTTCGAGATTGCCTTCGCGCTCGATCACGGCGATCAACGAGAGGTCGGTCGTGCCGCCGCCCACATCGACCACGAGGATGATGTCGCCGATCTTGACCTGCTTGCGCCAGTCGCCGCCGCTCTTCTGGATCCAGCTATACAGCGCGGCCTGCGGTTCTTCGAGCAGCGTCATGCGGCCGAAGCCTGCCGCCTCGGCGGCTTCGGCGGTCAGTTCGCGCGCGGCCGGGTCGAACGATGCCGGGATCGTCACCGTGATGTCCTGCTCGCCGAACGGTGCGTCGGGATGCGCGTGGTCCCAGGCTTCGCGCAAGTGCGTCAGATACCGCACCGAGCTTTCGAGCGGCGAGACGCGCGCGACTTCGGGCGGTGCGTCGTTCGGCAAAATCGCCGCGCGCCGGTCGACGCCCGGATGGCACAGCCAGCTCTTCGCGCTCGACACGAGCCGGATCGGCGTGGCCGCGCCGCGACTGCGGGCGAATTCGCCGACCGCGAATTCGCGCTGGCCGGTCCACGGCAGATAAAGGTCGCCCGAGGCGAGTTCGTCCGGGTGCGGCAGATACAGGAACGAGGGCAGCAGATCGAGATTGTCGATCGCGCCGGGGCCCGTGAGCTGCGCGATCGGCAGCACGCCTTGCGAGGTTTTTTCGCCGTCGCTGGCGCTGGTGTCCACATAGGACAGCGCGCAGTGCGTGGTGCCCAGATCGATGCCGATGGCGTAGCGTGACTGGCGTGCGTCGCTCATAGCTCCACCTCGGCCGGTGCGATCACTTTCGCGTTGTGGCTGTCCGTGAGCTTCGGCAGACGCACTTCGTCGACGCGCCAGCCGCGATGGCTGATGCTGCCGTTGAACGGCGCCTTGCCGACGACATTGCCGGTCAGGCGAATCGAAGCCGCGTCGAAACCTTCGGCCAGCGTGACGCGGCTGCCTTCGGCTTCGTCGCGCACCGGGCGGATCGTGAAGTGCTCGCGCAGCGTCGCGCGACAACCGTCGTGCACGAGGCGCGCGGCCGCGCCGATATCGGCGTCGCTGTAGTTCTTGATGTCTTCCTCGACGAAATCGATGAAACGCGCGTCGCGTTGCAGCAGGCCGAGCAGTTGCAAGGCGGCGTCGGGGCTGGCTTCCTTCAGCACGGGCGCGGGTTGCGGCGCGGGTGAGGGCGCGGGTGCCGGCGCGGGCGCGGCGCTGGCCGCAACGCCGTCACGCAGGCGCAGAACTCCGGCGGCGAATTCGCCATCGCCGAGGATGCGGAAGAACGTGCCCACGGCCAGGGAAATCCTGCCGAGGAAGGATGGGTTCGAATCGGTCATAAATGCTCCTGAGGTGCTCTGTTAAAGCACGAGCTGTCCTGGCTGCGCCGCACGCGGCCGGCCGCCGGAGCCCCATTGAGCTTGAGCGGGCGGTCGTCGTGCGAGATTGCGAAGTCCGTCGGCAGGCGTGCCGCCGGCGTCTGATTTACCGGGCTGCGCGGCGCGGTCGGCGCGCGCAAAACCCGTATTTTGCCTTGCGGCGAGCCCGAAGCGGGCAAAGGCGGCCATTCTAGCGGGCAATGCGGCGAGATTGGCGGCTTGTCACGGGCGTGTGATGAGCCTTTCCGTGCGGCTCGTTCGCGCGAAGTTCACGCAGGGTTCACGCCTTGTGCGGGCCGAATTCGGCCACCACCTGGTCGATGAACGCGCGCAGTTTCGGCGTGACGCGGCTGGCGGGGAATACCAGATGCATCGGCCGCGCGGTCGCTTCGTAGCCGGTCAGCAGGCGCACGAGGCGGCCCGCCGCGAGTTCGTCTTTCACGGCCACTTCGGGAGCGAGCATCACGCCGCCGCCGTTGAGCGCGGCGGCCAGCAGCGCCTTCACGTCGTTGACCTCGAAGCGGCCGGCAATCGGCACCGCCTGTTCGCCTTGAGCATCGGCGAAACGCCATTCGGTAGCGGCCGGCATGCTCGTGTAGACGAAGCTCAGACACTCGTGTGCGGTCAGTTCCTGCGGCGTGCGTGGTTCGCCGCGTTCCGCCAGATAGCCGGGCGATGCGCACGCGACCAGCCGGTACGGCATCAACGGCCGCGCGATCAGCGACGAATCCGACAGCGCGCCGAGGCGAATCGCCGCCTCGTAACCCTCGTCGATCAGATCGACAAAGCGGTCCGTCAATGTCAACTCGACCCGCACGTCGGGATGCGCTTTCAGATAGCGTGTGATCAGCGGCGCGAGACAGCAGGCGCCGAACGTGACGGGCGCGGTAATGCGCAGGCGTCCGCGCGGCGACGCCGACAGTTCCTGAGCGACCGACTCCGCCGCCGCCGCGTCGGCGAGCAGCGCCTTGCAGCGCTCATAGAAGATCTGGCCGATTTCGGTGAGGCTCTGGCGGCGCGTGGTGCGGTTCAGCAGCCGGGCGCCGACGCGCTCTTCGAGCGTGCTCACGTGCTTGCCGGCCATCTGCGACGAGATGCCGAACGCGAGCGCCGCCGCGGCGAACGAGCCGCTGTCGGCCGTTTTGACGAAGATTGCCATGCTGGTCAGTCGATCCATGGTTTCCCCATTCCTGCTTTCGACAGTCGTCGAATTTCGCGTGTTTATCCCATTCAAGTTTTGAATCATAGTGGGTCTCACCGGCGAGCGTGGGCTCAACGGAGCGATCCTCGGACATGCATGGAGTGTGAAACATGAAGATAGGCATTCTCGGCGCCGGCTTTATCGGCCGCGCGATGGCGACGTTGGCGAAGCAGAACGGTCACGAAGTCATGATCAGCAATTCCCGCGATCCGCGGACCTTGATCAGCACCGCTGCGGCGCTAGGTTGCGCGGTGGGCACCGCGCAGGAGGCGGCGAGCTTCGGCGAAGTGGTCGTGGTCGCCGTGCCGTTCAGCAGCATCGACGCGTTGCCGGCGACGGCGCTAGACGGCAAGATCGTGATCGACACTTGCAATCATTATCCCGAGCGCGACGGCGAGATCGAGGCGCTCGCCAGCCACGCCACGACCACCAGCCAGCTGCTCGCGGCCGCGTTGCCCGGCGCTCGCGTGGTGAAAGCCTTCAACGCGATTCTGGCGAGGGATCTCGAAACCGACGGCTCGGCGCCGCATACGGCGAAGCGTCGCGCGCTGCCGTTCGCCGGTGACGATGAATCGGCCAAACGCGTCGTAAGCGAACTGCTGGATCAGTTCGGTTTCGATCCCGTCGATGCCGGCGCGCTGGCGGACAGTTGGCGCTTTGAGCGCGCCAAGCCGGTGTATTGCATTGCGCTCGATCGAGCCGGCATGCTGGAAGGATTAGCCGCGGCACGGCGGGATGTGGAGATGGCGCATGGGTCGTGGCGGCATTGAGTGACGGGCGAGTGCCGCCGCATTCGAGCCGACGGCACATGGGTCGGCCGCCATCGTCAGCTGTGTAAATGCAGCTCGCTTCGAAAACGGTCCCGCGAGACGATGAGATGCGCCGGGCCATGCCGCTCTCTGCGCGAACGACCGAGGAAGAATTCGCGGAGCACCAGGCCGCGAGCTTTGTCCGGCCATGAGGCCGGACAAAACAAGCTGTTCACCTTCAACGGACTCGGGCCCCGATCCGCCGGGCACCGTTTCCCGAAAGTCGTTTCAAACCTTGACGACGGAGGCCTGATAGATTTCGTCGACGGCCTTCTTGAGCGCCGCGTCGAACTCGCTGTCGCTCATCGATTCCTTGAGCTCGTTGATCAATGCCCTCGAAAAGCTGGCGATCATGCCGTGATTCGAAGCGAGCCGTTTGCACGCGTCGGCGCGCGTGTAGCCGCCGGACAGCGCGACCACTCGTGCGACACGCGGGTGCTCGATCAGCGGACGATAGAAGTCGGCCGCATCGGGTATGGTCAGCTTGAGCATCACGCGGCGGCTAGCCGGCAACGCGTCGAGACCTTTGGTCAGTTCGGCGAGGAGGGTGGCTTCCGCGCCGGGCTTGTCGGGACTCTTGATCGAAATCTCGGGTTCGAGGATCGGCAGGAGGCCGTGCGCATCGATCTGCGCCGCCAGTTCGAACTGTTGCTTGACGATCGCGGCGATCCCGCTTTGCGAATTCAGATTGATGACGGACCGCATCTTGGTGCCGCAGATGCCGAGCTTCACGGCCCGGGCGAGCAGATCGTCCAGGCCCGGAATCGGCTTCATCAACTGGACGCCGTCCGCTTCGGCTTGCAGGCCCTTGTCGACCTTCAGGAAGGGCACGACGCCGCGCTCTTCCCACAGAAAGCGCGGAACGGGTTTGCCCTGAGCCTGTCCGTCCATGGTCGCCTCGAACAGAATGGCGCCGATGATTTTGTCCCCCGTAAAGGCGGGCGCCGTGATGATACGCACGCGCATCTCGTGTATCAGTTTGAACATTTCGGCGTCACCGTTGTAGGCGCTCTCCGGAATGCCGTATAGCCGCAGTGCGCCAGGGGTCGATCCGCCGCTCTGGTCCAGGGCGGCAAAAAATCCCTGCTTTTCACAAACTTGCGCCAGCATCTTCTCATCAGCCACGATCGTCTCCCTCTCTTTCACAGTGGAATATCGAACCAGCACGTCCGGTCGCGACGCGTCGAGTTGCATACGTTCAGTGTCACGATGTTAATGCAAATGTCGGATTTGGCGAAAAAACGGTGGCAAGCGCGGCTAGTCGCGTGGCGCGGGCGTTCTTTCGGTACGGCGTTCAGGCGCCGCGCGACGGTATCGATGGATCGGCGCGAACGGGACTACGCGCTCATTCGATCGCGACAGGTGCAGTCAACGAGCACTGTCCTGCCTGGCATACGTCGACTCCCATCCGCCACCCAGCACCTTGCACAGCGTGATGAGGTTCGCGTCGGCTTCAGCCCTGCTTTGCTCCAGATTGCTCTGCGCTTCAAGCAGTTGTCTCTGCACATTCAGCACGTCGAGGAAATCGACCGCACCCGCCTTGTACCTTTGCTGCGCAATCGACAGCGCACGCTGGTTCAGACCGACAACCGTCTTCAACCGGTCGCGCCGGCGCTGTTCGGCGTCATAGACGACCAGCGCGTCGTCCACCTCACGCCATGCCTGAAGCACGGTATGCTGGTAGACAATCGCCGCCTCCTGCTGCTGTGCCTCGCGCAGATGAAGCGTGCCCTTGAGACGTCCGCCCTCGAAGATCGGCAGCGTGATCGACGGTCCCACGACAAACTGGCCGGACGCCCAGTCGGCCAGATTCGACAGTTGCAGGCTCTGGAACCCGGCGCTGCCGTTCAGCGAGATACGCGGATAGAAGTCGGCCTTCGCCATGCCGATCGTCGCGGTGGCCGCATGCAGCTGGGCCTCGGCTTTGCGGATGTCGGGCCGGCGCTGCACCAGTTCCGACGGAACGCCGATCGGCACCTGAGCGGGCAGTGCCGGCACATCGCGCGGCTCGGCGAGCACCGCTTGCAACGCGCCCGGCTCCTTCGCCAGCAGCACGCCTATCGCATTGATCGTGGTCGTGCTGCGCGCTTCGAGCGTCGGGATCAGGCTTTCGATCGACTCCGCCTGGGCCATCGCGTTGGCCACGTCCAGGTCGGTCGTGACGCCTTCATGCACGCGGTTCTGCGTGAGCTTCGTGGCGTCGTGAGCGATGTCGAGGTTCTGTTTGGCGATCTGCAGCAGCGCCTGTGTGTCGCGCAACTGGATGTAGTCGCGCGCGAGTTCGGCGCGGGCGGACAGCAGGATCGCGTTACGGTCCTCGTACGAGGCATCGGAGAGCGCGGAGGCGGCCTCGACACCGCGTCGCACGCGGCCCCAGAAGTCGAGCTCCCATGACGCGTCGAAGCCGAACTGGTACAGATCGTACGCGGGCGAGCCCTTGGCGCCCGGCAGCGGCGCGACACCGAGCGGCGCGCTGCCCGAGGCCGACTGCGTCTGACTTGCCGTCGGCGTGACGCCAAGCAGCGACAGGATGCCGTTCGGACTGCCGCGCTCGCGGTTGTAGGAGGCGGCGCCGGTCAGCGTCGGATACTCTTCGGCGCCGGCAATGCGCTGTTGCGCCCGGCTTTGCCGCAGACGCGCCGAGGCCGCCGCGACATCCAGGTTTGCATCGGTCAGCTGCTGTTCCAGCGAGTCCAGTACCGGATCGTTGAACAGCGTCCACCATTGCGGCGTGAATCCGGATTCGACGGCCCTGCTCGCAGCCTGCGCGCTCCGGGTGCGGTTGAACACATCGGGCGTGGCCGTCTGCGGAGCTTCGAAGTTCGGACCCACCAGGCAGCCCGTGAGCAGGGAGCACAGCAGCAACGCGAGCGCCGGCGTGCGCAGGGAGAAGTCGCTCGCGTTCATTTCGCGTCCGCTCCCGCGATCCGTGCATCGGCATGCCTGCCGACGGCGACCTCCGTTTCCACCGACAATCCGACGCTCAATGCGGACGCGGCCTGCTGTCCGTGATCGATGGTGATCCTGACCGGCACGCGCTGCACGATCTTGGTGAAGTTGCCCGTTGCGTTGTCGGGCGCGATAGGCGCGAAGCTGACCCCCGTAGCGGGTGCAAGACTATCGACGTGTCCGCGGATCGTCACATCAGGCATGCTGTCGACCTTGATACGGACCGTGTCGCCGGGTCGCATCCGGGCGAGCTGGTTCTCCTGGTAGTTGGCGACGATATAGGCGTCCGACAGCGGGACGATCGCAAGCAGCGGCGCACCGGTCGTCACGAATGCGCCGACACGTGCCGAACGCCGTCCGACCTTGCCGTCGATGGGCGCATGAATCTCCGTGTACGACAGGTTGAGTTTCGCCTGTTCGAGCATGGCTTCGGCGTGGGTCAACGCACCGGCTGCCTTGTCGCGCTGTGTCTTCAGAACGTCGAGGTTCTGCCCGGTCGCCACGAGTGCGGCGCGGTTGCGCGCCTGCTGTGCGAGTTCCTCGGCCAGCGCGCTCGCGGCATGCTGCTGCTCCTGTGTCGTTCCCGCACCGGTCTCCGAGAGATTGCGGTAGCGCGCGGCGTTGGCGCGCGCGAATTCGAGCGTCGCATCGTCCGCGCGCAGCGTGGCGCGGGCCTGATCGACGAGCGCGGGCTGCCGTGCGATTTCGGCCTCGTAGTTCGCCACCGATGCTTTGGCGGCCACCACGTCCGCCTCGGCGCTCATCAACGCGGCGCGAAAGTCGCGATCATCGATGCGAACCAGCAATTGCCCGGCCTTGACCTGCTGGTTGTCTTCGACGAGCACCTCCGAAACCTGACCCGCAACACGCGGTGCGACCAGCGTGAAATCGGCCGTCACGTAGGCATCGTTCGTGGTCTCGCTGGATGAACTGGAAAACAGCGCTATACAGGCCAGCACGGCAGCGCCGAGTATGACCGCATACGCGGCAAGACGAATCGTTCCGGGAGAAAATCGGGTAGCGGATGACATGGATAGCGTCGCTTAACGGGAGGAGGGCTGCGTCGTGCTCCAGGGCGGATAGACCCGCACGGGCAACACCGGGATAACGAAAAGAAAGGCGACGGCGATGCCCGCCATCACGCGATAGAGATCCGCCGATGTGAGCACGACGGCCTGCTCGTGGATCCGGTGTGCGAGTTCACCGAGACCGTGAGCGGCATCGAGGCTCTGGCTTGTGATCAGCGCGTTATTGCCCAGGTGGTCGACCAGCATGCCCGAATGAAAATGCTCGCGCGCCGTGCCGAGACCTTCAATGAGACCGCTTGCGGCGGCGCCGGAAAATGTCTTGACTGTGTTGAACATGGCCGAGGCAAACGGACCCTCCGTTGGCGGCAAACCGGTGGTGACGCCCATCAGGATTCCCATGATGACCATCGGTTGCGCGAGGATCTGTAACGACTGAAGCCAGTAGAAGTTATTGCGAATCCAGTCGGAGGTGACGAAGCTCCCCAGAAAGCAGGAGATGGCCATCAGGCAAAGTCCGGCGGCCATGACCCAGCGGTGGTCGACCTGCTGGAGATTGAGCAGCGCGGCGGTCGCGGGCAGCGCAATCAGAAGGGGAATGGCCACCAGCAAAAACAGCGGCGTGGTTTGCAGCGGCCTGTAACCGTGAATCTGTGCGAGATACTGACTGGGTATGGCGGCCACGCCCACCAGCAGGATTACCGCGCCCACCAGGGTCAGCAGCCCATGCGCGAAGTTCCTGCGGGCAAGCAGCTGAAGCCTGAAAAACGGCACAGGATGAAACCACTCGTTGACCAGAAACGCCGCGAGCAACAGCGTCCCGCCGCAAAACATCGTGGAGATAAAGGTGGAGTTCAGCCAGTCGAGGCGATCACCCTGCAGCAGGCCGATCACGAGCATGGCGATGGCGGGATACCCGAGCAGGAAGCCGGTCCAGTTGAATGAACGCAACCGTTCGAGTCTGGCGGGATCCGCCGGCAGTCCCTGATAGATTGCCACGCAGCTGACGAGTCCCAGCGGCACGATCTGCCAGAAGGCCATTTGCCAGCCGATATATTCCGTCCACAACGCGGCGAGAGGCGTGCCGAGCGCCGGTCCGAAGGTCGCGGTCAGCGCATAGCCCGCGAGCCCGTATAACTTGACCTTCGGCGGCAGATAACGCAGCGCGACGATGATCAGCATTGGCGGCAGACAGCCGCCGGCGACGCCCTGCAGCGCGCGCAATACATAGAGCGTCAGCAGGTTCGGTGCAAACGGGCAGAGCAATCCAAGGACCATCACGGCGAGCACGGCGCCGATCGTGAAGCGCCTGAGCGTGAACGTCACGCCGAACCATGGCGCGAATACCATGGTGGCGACGTTGGTCGCTTCGAACAGGGTGGTCAGCCAGGTTCCGTCGTCCCGTCCGATCGAGAACGCGCCGCGAATATCAGCGAGCGCGACCGCGGTGACCTGTTCGTTCAATATCGCCAGCAGAGAGGCCAGCAACATGCCGAGCAGGCCGATGGCGAGGCGTAGGGGTAACTGCGCTTCTGTGGACGTTTGCTGTGTCGGCGTCCATGTCGCGGGTACGGAGACAGGCGCCGACGATGGCGAAATCTTCGGCTCTCCCGTTCCAGGCAGCGGTGAGTTGGCGCTATTCATAAGAGTCCAGCCACCCGTATTTAATGGGGTATTACGTCGGATATCTCTCTGCCACGGCCGACGTCTGAGAAGACCCGGGACGCTCCGCAAAGAGGTCCGATTCGCTGACCATATCGTTTTTTCTACGCTAGTTCCAGCCGGGCCGCTCACGTCTTACTGCCACGCTAGGAGTTCATTTCTTTCCAGAAGACAGGTCTGCTCTCCTGAGGTCAAAAAAGGCCGCACATCGGTCCATTCCACTCTCAAATCCAGCCAATGTCACCACAGTGACAAGGACAACACACTTGCCTGGAAATGATCTTTTTCCATTCGGCTACAGAACAGAACTCAGTAAAGGTGCAGCGACTTATGATCGGTGGCTCCCAGTGCTTCATGGGTTTTCGACGCATGCATCGGCGTCCTGATGATTCACAGTGCGACGGCATTCACGCGAATACCTTTTCTCGCGTACCCGATTGCCAGCGACTTCGTGGCGGCGTTCAAACCACCCTTTGTCAGAGCTTTTCCGCAATCCCATCATTCGCAAGGTGGAGTGGCCTCGTGGCACGCGCGTGTTTTGCAGACCTTGATCACGCGACAGTTGACCAGCAGTGAACAGTACCTACGTGTTATTGCATGGCGGGTAATGACGCAGGATGCAAGCCGTACTCTGCTGGAATCCAACGCTGCCGCCCGGTGATTCCTTTGCTACACTTGATCACGACGCGGACCTGTATGACATCTGGTTGACGCCGACTACTGCGACTGAGTTGCGGATTCTCGCGACTCGATTCGATCGCTTCACCTTCAGCACATTCAACAGCATTACGGCCTGAAAGAGAGAAGGACGTTAGAGCCACCGTTATGCTCCCTTGTGTTGCCGAGCGACGCCGACTTCTCTGCCAAAGCTACAACGTCGCGCCCTGTCGCTGAAGCGGCACTTCACATACGGCTGAGTCAAGATACCCCGTGTAAGCAGTTCACGAATTCGCCGGCCAGGAATCGCTATCAAGCGGTGATCCGACACCGGTACGTTGACGTTGTTGCGTTCATGGAGCTGGCGCCGCGATCGCGAGCCCTGACGTCGGTCCTTATCACAGAGCATGCAATAGTGCAGAGGTGTCGCCATGAGTGAGTCTTCCGATTTCCGAAGCAGAAC
Organism: Paraburkholderia sp. BL6665CI2N2; assembly: GCF_004366535.1. NCBI lineage: Bacteria > Pseudomonadati > Pseudomonadota > Betaproteobacteria > Burkholderiales > Burkholderiaceae > Paraburkholderia > Paraburkholderia sp. BL6665CI2N2. The sequence goes on along the minus strand of NZ_SORC01000001.1, from coordinate 7,877,637 downwards.
GCTAGCGCTTAATCACGGAGGCGGCCGCATGCCCGCGCTCGGATTCGGCACGCTGATTCCCGATGCAGCTACGACGATCAGTGCTACCGCAGCCGCGCTGGAAGCCGGCTATCGACACTTCGATTGTGCCGAGCGATATCGAAACGAGCGCGAAGTGGGCGACGCTCTGCGGACAGGGCTTGCTGCAGGAGGGATCGCGCGCGAAGACATCTTTGTGACGACAAAACTGTGGAATTCGAATCATCGGCCCGAGCGCGTCGAACCGGCGTTCGATGCAAGCCTTGAAAGACTCGGACTCGACTATCTCGATCTTTATCTGATCCATACGCCGTTCGCATTTCGGGCGGGCGACGAGCAGGATCCGCGCGACGAAAACGGCGACGTCATCTACGATAAGGGCGTGACTTTGCAAGACACGTGGAAGGCGATGGAGGACCTCGTCGACGGTGGAAGATGCCGGGCTATCGGATTGTCCGACATTGGCCTGGACGAGTTACGGCCTCTCTATGAATCGGCGCGAATCAAGCCGGCGGTGGTGCAGGTCGAAGCACATCCGTATCTTCCGGAAACGGAGCTTCTGGAGTTCTGCAAGGAGAAAGGAATCGTGTTTCTGGCCTTTGCGCCATTGGGTCACGGAATCAGGCCGGGGCCGCTCGAAGATCCGGTCATCGTGCGGATTGCCGAACGAACTGGAAAGACATCGGCACAAGTACTGCTTGCCTGGGCGATACAGCGTGGCGGAGCGTTGCTTACCACACCCAGGACGGCGGCCCGCGCGCGCGAGAATTTCGACGTCTCCGCGCTTCCGGCAGAGGCATTCGACGAGATCAACCGGATCGAGACGAGGCAGAGGTACAACGAAGTCGTCAAGACAGGCAGCCCCGGGTTTATTCCGCGGCGTCCGCAATAGATAGACCTGAACGGTATTGGAGGCACGCCATGCAGGAAGACAGAATACGTGAAGCATTGAATGCGCACTGGCAAGCGTCGGCGGTCGGCGATCTCGACGCGGAACACGCTATTTACCATGATGATGCCATCTGCGACTATCCCCAATCAGGGGAACGGATCATTGGGCGAAGCAATTTGCAGGCACTGCGGAGTCATCATCCGGAGAAGCCATCCGGCTTCAATGTCAGGCGAATTCAGGGTGAAGGCAATCTCTGGGTCACGGAGTACACCATCAATTACCAGGGGCGGGCGGCTTACACGGTAAGCATCATGGAGTTCTGCGACGACAAGGTCATTCACGAGACCCAGTATTTTTCGGATCCGTTCGAGGCGCCGGCTTGGCGGAGTCGCTGGGTTCAGCAGATCGCGTGACGCCGCCTGGTGGACTCACGGCGCAGCAGCAAAAGGAAGGCAGCAACATGCGTAATCATCAGTGCCGGCACGTAGATGATCGGAATCGCGTACGTAGCGCCCAACTCCCCCGCGCGCGCGGGAAGATCGGACTGGATAGCGTGATAGTAGTCGACGATGAGGTCGGTCGCCCCCACAAGATTGAAGGCTACGACGAACAACCAGAACAGTGGGCGCACCCGTGCTGTGAGTAGTGCCAGCATCGCCAGAATGCCCGTTGCGAAGTCACCGTATGCGGCGAACGCTGCGAAGCCGGCAGGCAGATCGGGACTGACCACACCGGGCAAAATAAAGACCAGCCCGAAGAAACGGAAGCTGTGCAATGTGGCGATGGCGCGTTGCGCTTCAAATGGGTCCATCGACCTTAGCCTCGGCCAGACGTATGCACGGAAGACAAGCAGCCACGCGACATATCCCAGCACGAGCTGCAATTGAAAGACAAGTTCCGGTGACATGTTGCCTCCTGACAGATGTTGTCTGGCGCATTAAAGGCCATGATGAGGATTAGCCGGCGCGTCGCCGGATCAGCTGGCGCAGCGACAGCGCGTGCAGCAGGATCGACCCTGGCACCACGAACGCAGGAGTCAGCGCATCGGGATAAGCGCCGGCGCCGATGCTCGGCACGCTCGGAACGATCAACTGGAACGGGCCGGGCGAGGTGATCATCCCCAACGTAATCGCGACGGCGAAGTCCGCGAGGCCGAAGATGTTCCAGGCGATCGCCGCCTTCCGGCCTTGAGCCGAACCGCTCGCCACCGCGATTGCGACCGGCACGGCGAAGAGGCCGGTCAACACATCGCCAATTCCCGCCGGCAACGCGAACACGGCCGGCAGCTGCCCATGCAGCCAGGCGGCGAGCGCCCAACTGCCGAATACCCGGTAAAGCTGAAGAGCGACAAGCCAGCTCGCAGGCATCGCGTCGAGCACCCGCCCCATCCGTTTCGACAACAGCAGCAGCGGCGCGCCGATCATCACCGGCATGAAGATCGCCAACGGCAACGACGGCAAGGGTGAGGCACCTGTGCGGAAGGCGCCATTGATCGCCGCGCTCCAGGCAACCGCGAACCAAAGCGTGTCTGGGATCATGACCGCCAGCCAGGTCGTACGGCGTTCGCCCGGCGTGAGATCCGTGCTTTCGAGGCCGAGCCACAAACCAACCGCGATCAGTCCATGGGCCGTCAACTGATGAGCTGTGGTCGGAACGCCGCTGGTCGGGATAATCGGCTGCCAATAGATCAACAGGATCCACAGCGTCACCAACGGGATGAGCCAAAGCAGGCTGCGCCACGCGGGACCCCGCGGGACGATTTCAACCGCGACGGGGACGGCGGTCATCAGCGGTTCTCCAGGTGATTTCCAGCCTTCGGGGAATCGTTTTCGAACACTGCGGCCAATATGCCGAGTCTGCCTTCCAGGAGATTTCGGCCCAGGTTGGTCGTGAACTGGGCGAAGTCCGGCCCCATCACCACGCCGAGATTGGGCGAGGGCGGCGGTCCCGACGCACGCATCTGCGCAAACCAGGCCTTTGCGGTCTCGGTGTCGTCTTGCGATACCAGCGTGCGGAAACCTGCCTGTTCGATCGCCGCGTGCGTCGCATCGGCCGTGAGCAGAAAGCTCGTTGTCGGCGTCCGCGCCCAAGGAACGGGATAGTGCGGTTCGCCGCCGTTTGCGACGACGTCGAACGTCGCAAACCTGCCGCCCGGCTTCAGCACGCGTTGGATTTCCCGGTAAAGCCGAGTGCGCTCGGCGATGTTCATTGCCACGTGCTGCAGAAACACGGCGTCGAAATGGTCGTCGGCGAACGGAATTTCCAGCGCGCTGGCGGCACGGAACGACACCTGTTCGCTCTGCCCCGTGCGCTGGGTGAGATAGCGCGCGGCATCCACGAACGGCTCGCTGAGGTCGATACCCGTCACCCGGCAGCCATAGGTTGCAGCCAGAAAACGGGCCGGGCCGCCAACGCCGGAACCGACGTCCAGCACCGACATGTCAGCGGTGATTCCGGCCAATCGGGCAAGCTCGGCCGTGGCAGCAAGCCCACGGGTATGAAACTGGTCGAGGGTGCCCAGTTGCTGGGGTGTGAGCGGCTCGTTCTCCGGTCCAAAAACCGTGAGCGCGCTCTTCAGCCGCTCGGTCAGTCCGGTCGCACGATAGTGATCGCGCACGTCGTCAAGTGCATCGTTCATTGCAAGGTTCCTCCACGGTCCTGGCGGATGGTCCAGGGCTGGCGCGCCGACATCGGCGCGACTCCTCGTCCACAGGCATAGGTGTACCATCGTCTCTCGCGAGCGACTATTCATCACAATGTTGACGGGTTATGAAGCAGACCTTCACAGTCAGACAGGGCGCGCTCGATGGCGTTGAGGCGTTCCTGTGCGTTGCCCGGCATCGCAGTTTTCGCAGGGCAGCCGCGGAACTCGGTGTGACGCCGTCGGCGATCAGCCAGGCGGTGCGTGTGCTGGAAGAGCGCATTGGCGCAACGCTCTTCATACGCACCACGCGTAGCGTGGGTCTGACCGAAGCCGGCGAACAGTTTCTTTCGCGCGCAAAGCCTGCCTTCGAGGAGCTCGTCGCCGCCAGCGACGTTGCGCGCGGTCTCGGGCAGCGGCCCAGCGGGCTGTTGCGTCTTTCAGTGCCGCGCGCGGTAGTGCCACTCCTGCTGGATCCCCTGATTGCATCGTTCCACCAGGCTTATCCCGAGGTCGAAGTGGAGATCGCCGCAAGCAACCACCTGATCGACCTTGCGACTGAAGGGTTCGATGCCGGCATCCGGATGGGTCAGTTCGTCGACGCCGACATGGTCGCGGTGCCGTTGACGCCACCGCTTCGTTTCGTCGTCGTCGGCACTCCGGCCTACTTCGCAGGGCGCAGCCGGCCTGAGCGCACAGACGATCTGCGGCAACACGCGTGCTTGCGATGGCGCAAATCCAGCGGCGCGCTCGCGCTATGGTCATTCGACAACGGCGGCAACACGATCGAGATCGCCGTAAGCGGTCCTTTCATCGCCCATGATTTTCCCACCATGCTGGGTGCGGCAATGGAAGGTATGGGCCTTGCCCAGTTACCTGAGCCGATGGTCGCCGAAGGACTGCGGACCGGAAAACTCGTAGAAGTCCTGAAGCCGTTAGCGCCGGTGATACCGGGTGTGTTTCTGTACTACCCGAGCCGCCGGCAAGTCATGCCGAAGCTGCGCGCCTTCATCGATCATGTGAAAACCCGCCAGGCAAGCCAGGGCAAAGTCCCGCGTACAGGATGACGTTGCCCCGGTGCTATACACCCCACCTTAGCGCCGGCGTGTGCACCGCGCTGTCCCAATGCTTCGTCATCTCTTCGTCGAGCATGCAAAGTGTGATCGAAGCGCCTGCCATCTCGAGTGAAGTGGTCAGCGCGCCCACCTGCACGCGCGCAATTTTCAGATCGCGCTTTTCAAGCCAGACGCGCGTTGAGTTGAAGAGCAGATAAAGCTCGCCAAGCGGCGTACCGCCAAGGCCGTTCACGAGCACCAGCAAGCCGGCCCCCGCAGGCGGCTTGAGATCGTCGACGATAGCCGTTAGCAGCTCCCCCGCAATCGTATCGGCCGACGCAAACTTCGCGCGCCGCCTGCCTGGTTCGCCATGAATGCCGACGCCGACTTCGATCTCATCGTCGCCGATCTTGAAGGTCCGCGTGCCGGCTGCCGGCACCGTGCAACTGGAGAAAGCAACACCCATCGAAGCCGTGTGCTTGTTGACCCGGTCGCCAAACATCTTGCATTCGTCGAGGTTTGCCCCGCTTTCAGCCAGGCTGCCCACCAGCTTCTCGACGATCACCGCGCCCGCAACGCCGCGCCGTCCAGTCGTATAGCTGGAGTTTTCCACCGCGACGTCATCATTGATGAGGACCATCGCATTGGGCGCCTCCGACATCTCCGACGCCATTTCGAAGTTCATCAGATCGCCCGAGTAGTTCTTCACGATGAAGAGCACGCCCGCACCGGTATCGACGGCCTTCGCGGCGGCCATCATCTGGTCCGGCGTCGGCGACGTGAAGATCTGGCCGGGGCAAGCGGCGTCGAGCATGCCATAGCCGACAAACCCTGAATGGAGCGGTTCGTGCCCCGAGCCGCCGCCCGATATCAGCGCAACCTTGCCAGGCTTCAGGTGCTTGCGCCGCACGAACACCGGTTCCCGATTGAGCACGATCAGATCGGCATGGGCTGCGGCGAATCCCGCCAGACTCTCGGCGAGAAAGTCGTCCACGTGATTGATGAATTTCTTCATGATCTCCCGCTCCTTTATCCGTTGTCTTGCGCAAGCCGCGCGCATACCGAAGCAATCATGACCTGGCTGGAGCGTGCGCCGGGATCGATATGTCCGCGCGAACGCTCGCCGAGAAACGACGCCCGTCCCTTGGTCGCCAGCATGTCGCGGGTCGCCAGCATGTTTTCCTCGGCGATTCGCGGCAGCGTGTCGAGCACCACGCACGCCGCGGCGCTTTCCGCGGCCAGTTCCTCGAAGCGCTTCGCGACCGGAATCAACACGTCCATCATGGTCTTGCTGCCGAGGCCGGTCTTGCCGCGTTGCCCGACGGCCTCGACACCCGCCGCGAAGATATGAGCGAAGCCGGTCACATCCATTGCATTGGCCACGGACGCTTTCGCCATGCCGTTCAGCAACGAAAAGAATAAAGGCCCGGACGATCCGCCCACCGTCGACAGCACCTTGGACGCCGCGATGTCCAGCGCAGGGCCGAAAGCTTCGGCCTCGATCTCCGCGCGCACCGCGAGCAGGGCGTCCATGCCGCGCAGCAGATTGAAGATGTGATCGCCATCGCCGATCTGCTGGTCGAGTGACGCGATCTCGTCGGTATGCTCCTTCAACGCCGCATAGGCAGAGTCGATGCACGCCATGACCGTTTTGCCGTTCATGTCGGGATCCTCCTGCCGTCGGCACGGAAATATAAAAGGCTGCGCGCCGGCAGCGACACGCCGACCGATTGCCCCGGCGAGAAATTGCGCTCCGCAATGGTCGTTGCCACGACGGCGGTTCCCGCTCGATCGAGAATCAGCAGATGGCGCAGCGGCGAATATTCGAGCACTGTCAGATTCAGTGCGTCCTGTGCGCCACGCGCATCGCCCACGTCAGGGTCATGCAGCACGATATCCTCGGGACGGATGGCGACAGTTGCCGTTCCCGCCGGCATGTGAGCCGAATCGAACAGCGTGGGCGGCAGCAGGTTGATGGGCGGAGAGCCGAGCCGCTGCGCGGCGCTCAGCGACACCGGATTTCCGTACACCTCGCGCGGCGTGCCGATCTGCACGAGACGCCCATGATCGAGAATGCCGATTCGATCCGCGAGCGTGGTCGCTTCGACCTGATCGTGCGTGACGTAGATGATCGTCGCGCCGATCGTACGATGCAGGCGCTTGAGTTCGATGCGCAACTCTTCGCGCAGCTTCGCATCGAGCGACGACAGCGGCTCGTCCATCAGAAACACCTTGGGTTGCCGCACGAGCGCGCGCCCGATCGCCACGCGCTGCATTTCGCCCCCGGACAGATGCGTCGCCATGTTGTCGAGCTTTGATTCCATATGCAGCATCTCCGCGACCGCGTGAACGCGCGCACGCACGTCCGCCTCGCTACTACGCCTTCTTGGCGAGCGCAACGGAAACGCCAGGTTGCCGAACACGGTCAGATGCGGGTACAGCGAATATTGCTGGAAGATAAACGCCACGTCGCGCTCGGACGGATGCACGCCGGTCGCGATCGCTCCGTCGATCAGCACGTCGCCCGCATCCGGCTGCTCCAGCCCGGCGATCAGACGCAGCGTCGTGGTCTTGCCTGCCCCGCTCGGCCCGAGCAGCACCACGAACTCGCAGTCCATCACATCGATCGACAGATCGTCGACCGCGACGATATCGCCAAATCGTTTCGACACATTGCGCAACTGGATTTCAGCCATGAGCTTCTCCGTGTGCAGGAATCGTGTGAGCGGCACCTGGCAACAGCCGGCCGCTCTGCGCGTCGTAAAGCAGCGTGCGCTCCTTGCGAAACGACAAACCGACCGGTGATCCGGCAGGCAGGCCGTCGTCTTTTCCCACCCGTACCCTCACCACGCCCAATGCGGTCTCGACCACCAGCACCTGATGCGAACCGAGGTATTCATCGGCAATTACCTTGCCGCGCAGCGGGCCGTGTTGATCGATCGCCACATGCTCGGGACGAATGCCTAGCAGCACGCGTTCAGCGGCGGCTTCGCAGTGGGACACCGGGACCCGCGCGCCGTGCAGGCGGACTTCTTCGTGGCCCACGTCCACGCCGCCATCGACTGGCAGGAAATTCATCGGCGGACTGCCGATGAAGTTGCCGACGAACACCGTGGCCGGAAAGTGATAGATCTCGTGCGGCGGGCCGGCCTGCAGCAACTCACCCTTGTTCATCACGACGATGTCGTCAGCCATTGCCATCGCTTCGCTCTGATCGTGCGTAACGTAGACCGTCGTGGCGGCGAGCGCGTTGTGCAGCTTGCGCAACTCGAGACACATCAGTTCGCGGAAATCCGCATCGAGCGTGCCGAGCGGTTCGTCCATGAGAAACGCCTTCGGCTGACGCACGATCGCGCGACCCAGCGCCACGCGCTGCCGATCGCCGCCTGACAGCCCGCCGGTTTTGCGATCGAGAATGTTCTCGATACGCAGCATGTGCGCGGCCGCATCCACTCGTGCCGCAATCTCCTTGCGCGACGCATGCTCGTTTTTCAGCGGGAAGGCGATGTTATTGCGCACCGTCATATGGGGATATAGCGCGAACATCTGGAAGACGAACGCGATATCGCGCTGACGCGCGCGCAACGCCGTCACGTCCTCGCCGTCTATTAAAATCTGGCCGGAGGTCGGCAACTCCAGACCGGCAATCATCCGCAACGTGGTGGTCTTGCCGCAACCCGATGGACCGAGCAATACGACAAAGCGCCCGGCGCCGATCGTCAGACTGGTGTCGCGTACCGCGACGAAGTCGTCGAAGCGCTTGTGAAGGTTGGCAAGAACGATCGTGGACATGGCGTCAGTCCGGGAAATGGCTGGTCACGACAAATGCGAGCGCACCTACCAGGATGACCGGAAACGACCATGTGAACGCCGTCAGTGAAAACGGCTGCACTAGCATCACCATGCCGAAACCAATCAGCGCAGTCGACGCTGCTTCGCCGTAGCCGCGACGCAGCGAGTGTCTTTGCGGAAAAACGGAGTCACGTTTCATTTACGCACCGCGCCGAAGGTGATGCCGCGCAATAAATGCTTGCGCAGCACCACAGTGAAGATAAGGATAGGCAGCACGAAAAGCGTCGTCGCCGCCGCGACGGCCGGCCAGTCCTGGCCACCTTCGCCGATGATGAACGGAATGAACGGCGGCATGGTTTGCGCATCGCCGCTTGTGAGCAGTGACGCGAACGCGTACTCGTTCCACGCGAAGATCAGGCAGAAAATCGCGGTCGCGGCGATACCGGTGATCGCCTGCGGCAGCACCACTTTGACGAAAGCCTGCAGGCGCGTGTACCCGTCGACGAGCGCCGCCTCCTCGTATTCGCGCGGAATCTCGTCCATGAACCCCTTCAGCAACCATACCGCCAGCGACACATTCACCGCCGTATACAGCACGATCATGCCGACATAGCTGTCGCTCAAGCCCAGTGCCCGGTACATCAGGTAGATCGGAATGGCGACCGCGATCGGCGGCATCATGCGGGTCGACAGGATGAAGAAGAGCAGGTCGTCGGCGAGCGGCACCTTGAAGCGCGAGAACGCATACGCCGCCAGCGTGCCGAGAAACACGGCGAGAAAGGTCGAACCGAAACCGATCACGAGCGAATTCACGAACCGCGGCAGGACCTTCGACGGTCCCGCGATGACCATGCCGCGCTTGCGCACATCACGCTCATACCAGGTGCGCGCGGGCGGCAGACTGGCGATGAACTCAGGTGTCTGCCGCGAACGGATCGTGAACAGGTTCACATAGCCTTCCATCGACGGCTGAAACAGCACGACAGGCGGATAGGCAATCGCGTCTTCCTGCGTCTTGAAGCTCGTCAGGAAGATCCATACCATCGGCAAGGTTGCAAGCAGCGCGTAAGTGATGACAACCGCCGCCGCGAAGCGCTTGCCGCGCGGCGACGACGCCACCACCGAGTGTTGGGTAGCTGTCGGTCTCATCGCTGTTTCACCCGGTTCAACGCCTTGACGTAGATGTTCGCCGCACCGAACACCGTCACGAACAGAATGATCGCCAGGGCCGAGGAATAGCCCGTCTGCCATTTCTCGAACGCGGCACGTTTTAAGGTGATCGACACGGTTTCGGTAACCGAACCCGGGCCGCCCGAAGTCAGCAGATTCACCATGTCGAACATCTTGAAGTTCTCGATGCCGCGAAACAGCACGGCGAGCATCAGGAACGGCAAGGTCATCGGCAAGGTGATCGACCAGAACTGCCGCCACGGCGTGGCGCGATCCACTTCGGCCGCTTCGTAGATGTAGTCGGGAATCGACCGCAGGCCGGCGAGGCAGATGAGCATCACGTAAGGGGTCCACATCCATGTATCGACCATCACGATGGTCCACGGCGCGAGTGACACATCGCCGATCATCTGGAACGAGCCGGGCGCAATGCCGGTGAAGTAGCCGACGATATCGTTGAAGAGGCCCGTTTGCGGTTGCAGCAGAAAGGTCCAGAAGTTGCCCACGACCGCCGGCGACAGCATCATCGGCAGCAGGATCAGCGTGGTCCAGAAACTATGACCGCGAAACTGCCGGTTGATCAGCAACGCTAGGCCGAAACCCAGTAGAACCTCGAGCCCGACCGACCAGAATACGAAACGCGCCGTCACCTGCATGGCGTACCAGATGTCTTCGTCGGTGAGAATGTCGACGTAGTTGTCGATACCGACAAAGCGCGCCGGCACGCTCGGCATATTCGACTTGAAGTTCGTGAACGACAGACGTAGCGCCCAGATCAACGGAAAGATGTTGATCGCGAGCAGCAGCAGGATTGTTGGGAGAATGAACAGCCACGCAATGGTCCTGTCCGATAACCCGGCCAGACGTGTGCGCGCACGCGCCGACGCCCGCGACTCCAGTCCCGCCGACGAAAAAGGCTTGTTGGCCAACATGCCTCGCTCCTTTAAGTGAACCGGCGGCAGCCGTGCAGGGGGCGCCGGTCCAGTCCCGGACACACGCTAATTCTTGCCTTCGGCCTTGAAGACCTTGTTCCAGTCTTTGACCAGCAGATCGAGCGCCTCTTTGGCCGTGCCCTTGTCGGCCACCACATAGTCATGCACGCGCTTCTGCATGTCGAGCAGCAGTTCCGCATACGCGGGTTCAGCCCAGAAGTCTTTCACGATCGACATCGACTTGAGGAATGCCGGCGCAAAAGGTGCGCTCTTCGGAAAGTCGGGCGCATCCACCACCGACTTGGCCGCCGAATAGCCGCCTAACTGCCACCACTTCTTCTGTACATCGGGTTGCGCGAACCACTTGATGTATTCAAGTGCGTCTTCCTTGTGGTCCGAGTACGACACGACCGAGATGCCCTGTCCGCCGAGCTGCGTGAACTGCTTGGTCTCACGCGGATTCACGAAGAAGCCGATCTTGTCGCCGCCCACGTTCGGGTCTTTGTAGAGTCCTGGGAAGAATGCAAACCAGTTCATCTGCATCGCCACCTGACCAGACTTGAAGGCGTCCAGTCCTTCCTGCATATACGCGTTGGTCATGCCGGGCGCCGTGCAGCACTTGTAGAGCGCCTTGTAATACTCCAGCCCCTTGACCGCGCCCGGCGAGTTGACGAAGCCATCCAGGTGATAGGGTTTCTTGGGGTCTTCATATTCGAAGCCGAAGTTGTAAAGCGCATTGGTCACCCCCATCGTGATGCCTTCGGAACCGCGCTCCGTAAAGATATAGGCACCGTATACGGTCTTGCCGTCGATCTTGCGGCCCTGGAAGAACTCCGCGGTTTGCTTGAGTTCGTCCAGCGTGGTTGGCGGTTCGAGTTCGCGTTTATATTTCTGCTTGAACTCGGCGCGCAACTCAGGGCGCGCAAACCAGTCCTTGCGATAGGTCCAGCCGACCGCATCGGCCATGGCCGGCAACGCCCAGTAGTTCGGCGTATTCTTCGGCCACTCCGCATAACCGACAACCGTCGCCGGTACGAAGTCGTTCATTGATATCTTGTTCTTCGTGAAAAAATCGTTGAGTTTGACGTAGTGCCCGTTGACCGCTGCGCCGCCAATCCACTGGCTGTCCCCAATGATCAGATCACATAGTTTGCCATGCGAATTAAGTTCGTTGATAAAGCGATCGGCGTAACTTGTCCATGGCACGAACTCGAACTTCATCTTGATGCCGGTTTTGCTGGTGAAATCCTTCGACAGTTCGACGAGTGCGTTGGCCGGGTCCCATGCCGCCCAACATAAGGTCAACTGCTTGTCCTGTGCTTGCGCGCCCGTTGCCATGCCGAGTCCCAACGATACTGTGGCCGCCGCCATTACCCTTGCTGACGTAAGACGTAACATTTGTCTTCTCCTTGTCTTTCTCGGGTCTCCAACCTGCTGTGGAACAGCGCCCATGCGCCGGGTGCTGTGTTTCGGCTCCAGCGGACTCAGACGCGAATCCGTGTGTCGCGAGCTTCAGGCATGCGCATTCTCACGAAGATAAATCCGGGTTTCCGGCGTCGGGATGGCGAGCGCGCCACGCACGTCGTTAAAAAAATTGATGGCGGCGAGGCCTGCCCAATGAACGATGCCGCGCACATCCTGATCGAGGATCACGTCGATCGCGCGCTCGGAGAGTTGCGCGCGAGTCTCCGCGGTGCATTCATGCCCGATCAGTACCAGGCGCGCCTTGTCGCCGGATTCCTGCAACGCCGTTGCGATGCCTGAGATGCCGCCGCCCGTCACATAAACCCCGACCAGATCCGGGTAACGCGCAAGGAGCCCCTGCACGGCAAGACCTGCGCCGTCGTCATCTTCGGCGAAGTCCGGTTCGGCAATCCAGCGCAGATTGCGAAAGTCTTCTTCCAGCACCTGCGATAAGCCGGTGCGTCGCTCCAGTTGATCGTGCAGGCGCGACGAGGCCGATAGAATCGCCACCGTGCCGAGCCGCGCGCCGAGAAAGCGGCCCATCAGAAGTCCCGCGGTGCGTCCGGCAATCCGGTTATCGACGCCGACATACGCAACGCGGCGACTGGCGGGCAGATCGGAGAACACCGTGACAACGGGCACGCCCGCATCGCTCATATCCTCAACGAGGCGTTCGACCGCTGGGTAGTCGAGCGGCACAAGCACGAGTGCGTCGTAGTCGATCACCTGCTCAGCGAAAGCAATGGTGTCGCGATGCGTCGTGAAATCGCAGCGGTAGAACGACGGAATGATGCGGTGCTCGCGAAAGAAGCTGGCGGACAGCGCGATATTGCGCTCGACGTGGTCGAGGAAACGCGAATTGACCTGAGGGAGTACGAAGGCTACGCGATACGTATTGATCTTCGCAGGGCGGCCGCGGCTTGCGCGTTCGTCGCGCAGGGCTGCCAGCGCGAGATGGACGCGCTCCGCCGTTTCCGGACGCACAGCCTGGTCGTCGCGCAACACACGATCGACCGTGGCGACGCTAACGCCCGCACGACGCGCAATCATCATACGTGTTGCCGGCATGTGGCTCTCCGGTGCCAGCCCAGAAGCTTTTCGTTAAGGTAGTTTTTCCGGAGAGAAATGCAAGTTTTTTTGCGGCAATAAACGCATCATTCTTGATGGTATTGGTGAACCGCGTTTCGGCTCACATGAGTGAACGCATGAATTGCCTAAATCAGTGGACGGTGCGTTGCACAAGAAACTTCTGGTCAACTGCCTCCCATGGAGCAACGGCACACCGGTGGTTTCGTCGAGCTTCGCGCCGGTGCCGCGACCATGGGTTGTCGAGCGTAGTTTGGTCTGGCTCAACCGACTTCGGCGACCGGCGCGAGATTGCCGCCAATTCAATCCTCGAAAAGCTTCATAGACTTCGTTCGCGAATCAGCGGATCGGAACACTAGAAGCGCGTGCGCATCCCCACCGTACCGACCACCTGGTTCGCCGTGGACGACGCACCACCGGCCGTATTGATGAAGGCCACAACGTTCTGGCCGATCGCATGCTGATACATGCCTTCGGCGTAGACATCTGTGCGTTTGGAAAGCGCGTAGACAGCCTGGAGATTGACCTGGTTCCACTTCGGATCTGAACCGTACTTCGTTCCCGTGGCATTGAACGCGCCCGACAGATGAGCATCGGTATACGTGTCGGTGATGCCTAGCGTAACCGCTGGTGTAAGCGTGTACTTGGCGTTCAACTCGTAGTTGTCGAAGTGCTGCGAACCGTTGTTGAGGTTAAAGGACTGCGTGCCCTGATAATGGCTGTTCGTATACACGAATCCGACGACTGCCGGTCCGAAGGTGTAGCTCAGACCCGCGCCGAACGTGCGCTGGACGTCTGCCCCGAACCTGAAGCCACCCGTCGTCGACGCCGGTTCGCCGAGGTCAACCGCACCGCTGGCGTTCGCCTGGGGGACGGCGCCATTGCCATTGATTTGCAGGTAGCCGGCAGCCATTTTGAACGGACCATAATCGAAGCTCGCCCCCGCACTGTATGCACGGTTCAGCGTGAAGTCGGTACTGTTCGAGAAGGCATAGAGGCCGCCGAACTTCAGGCCTGCATAGTTGCTGCTCGTGTACTTGACCGCGTTGCTCATCCGTAGCGTGTGGTTCAGGTTGTCGTTATCGAACGGGTGCGCGAAGCCTGTGTCGCCGAACGTGCCGGCGGTGCCCGACAGCGGTGCAACGAAGTCCACCAGCGAGTCATATTGACGGCCCAGCGTCACCGTACCGAACTCGCTGCTCAGGCCCACAAACGCCTGTCGGCCAAACATCCGGCCATTCTGGCCAAGCTTGCCGTTTTGAACGTTGAAGCCGTTTTCCAGCACGAAAATGGCCTTCAGGCCACCGCCGAGGTCCTCAGCACCGCGCATGCCGAAGCGACTGCCATTAATGTTGCCGCTGGTCGCCTGAACAAGGCTGCCGTGCGCGGTGGCGGAGGTCTTGACGTTGTTCGTATACATCAGACCAGCGTCGATGAGGCCGTACAGGGTGACCGAACTTTGCGCATGGGCAGCCGAAGCAGCGAATGCAGCGGATACGGCGAGGGCGACAGGGATTCGTTTCATGACTTCACTCCAATGGGCGGGGGGCGAGACAGAAAGCAGGGCACGAGGATGAAAGGCAGGAAACTGCATGATGTCATTTCAAAGCTTGATTGACCGGTGCGTTTCGCCGAGCCAATTCGTCATAAATCCGAAATAATTTTGACGAACCCTTACTGCAAAAGGCGCGTTGCTATTGCTCCCGCCCAATCCGGCACGCATCGCCGTTGTATTGAAGCGACGGCGTGGGCTCGCGGGTATCCCACCGCGTCGAAAGCACGACGATGGCCGGTCGCCGCGTCAATACGTGTAAGAGGCAATCACACTTTTAATCTTTTCCAGCGACTCGCGGAGTATGGGCAAATCAACCGAGCCCAGCGCCACGCGAATCGCGTGGGGTACATGCTCCGAAGTCGAGAAAGGCTCAGCCGTCGAGACAGAGATTCCGTCGCGCACGAGCGCCATCGCCACCACGTCGGCGCGAACCTCTTCCGCGAGAGGAAGCCAGACGAAGTAGGACGCGGGATGGCAAACGCGCCGCAGTCCGGCGAGAACCTCGGCGGCCATCGTTTGGCGGACCGCCGCATCGCGACGCTTCTCTGTCTCCAGACGTGTGACGGTGCCGTCGTCCAGCCAGCCGCAGGCAATGCCGGTCATCACGGCGGCCGTGTTCCAGGTGGTGGCCCGAATAGCACGCTCGATAGGTGCGACCCAGCGATCGGGCGCGGCGACGAATCCGACACGCAGGCCGGTCGCGATGCTTTTCGACAGACCCGAGACGTACACCGTCGTTTCAGGGGCAAGCGCCGCCAACGGGGGCGGCGGGTTGTCCGCGAGGAAGGCATACGCGGCGTCCTCGATAATGAGCAGCCCGTGCTTGCGGGCAATCGACACCAGTTCGTGCCGACGCTGCGCATTCATGACCCAGCCTAGCGGGTTATGGAGTGTCGGCATCGTGTAGATGGCGCGCACTTTTCTGCTTCGACACAAGCGTTCGAGCGCGTTCAGGTCGGTGCCCGACTCCGAAACCGGAATCGGCGCCAGTTCGAGCCGGATCGTTTCGGCGAGGACCTTGAACCCCGGGTAGGTCAATGCGTCGACCGCGACCACGTCGCCGGGCTTCAGGAGCGCCAGAGCGGCTGCGGTCAAACCATGCTGCGCGCCGTTTACGATCACGACCTGAGCGCCTTCGACGGCGAGTCCCCGGCACAACAGGTGACGCGCGACAATCTCGCGTTCATGCGTCCGGCCGCCGTGTGGCTGATAACGGAGCAGCGCATCCAGGTCGCCGGAGGACGCGAGCTGGCGCAACGCGCTTCTGAGCAGTTCGGCCTGGCCGGGGAGCGAGGGATTGTTGAAATTGAGGTCCGCCAGGCCCGCGTCGCCGGCATGCTGGTCGATGCCCAGGCGCGCAGGCAAGGCTATTTCCCGTACGAAAGTGCCGCGGCCGGTTTCGCCGCTGACCAATCCCATCGCGTCCAGTTCGGCGTATACGCGCGACGCGGTGACGAGCGCGAGTCCCTCTCGCGAGGCGAGCTGGCGGTGAGTCGGCAGGCGCGTGCCGGGCGCGAGGCGTCCGCTGCGAATGTCGCTCGCCATTCTGTCGACCAGCAATTTGTAGCGGGGCGTCGACATACGCGAATGTATCCATGACAATTATTTGATTGTATTGATTCTCGGTCATAGGATGGCACATCGCAACTCTGTTTGCGCCGTCGTGGGACTGGCCGGCTTTCATTGGCGTAGCCTCATGAAACGGCGACGAACAGTACGCGCCCCTCGGCTCACGGACGACATCATGCACATTGCCATTCTTACCTTTGAAGGCTTCAACGAACTCGACTCGCTCATCGCACTCAACGTGCTCAATCGCGTCAAGAAACCGGGCTGGCGGGTGTCGATCGCCTGTCCCACCGCGCGAGTCAAGTCGATGAATGGCCTGGTCATCGAAGCGCAGGCGACGCTGCAAGAGGCATGCAGTGCCGATGCGGTGATCGTGGGCAGCGGCGTGCGCACGCGCGAAGTCGTCGCCGATACCGCGCTGATGGCGCAGTTGCAGCTCGATCCATCCAGACAGCTGCTGGGCGCGCAATGTTCAGGCACGCTGGTTCTTGCGAAGTTGGGGCTGCTCGCCGGCGTGTCGGCATGCACCGATCTCACGACCAAACCATGGGTTCAGGAAGCCGGTATCGCCGTGTTGAATCAGCCCATTTTCGTCAGCGGAAACATCGCGACGGCCGGAGGGTGTCTGGCCGCGGTTTATCTCGCTGCCTGGGTCATTGCCCGGCTGGAGGGTATCGATGCAGCGGCGAGCGCTCTGCATTACGTCGCGCCCGTCGGGGAGAAAGAGGACTACGTGTCTCGCGCGATGGGGCATATCACGCCGTTCCTCGAAGCGAACCTGAAGACGGCATGAGCGAACGAGGTAAGCCGCCTACGCGCTCCCCCTGAATATTCCTCGTATGAAACCCGCCATTTAAATCGCGTTGCAGACCGCGGCGCCCCGCCTGCGGACTGCACAAAAACCAACACGCGTTCCACGACAACGTTTGCGCCGATTCAACCCGCCCGCATCGGTATGTTTGGCTATTTACAAAAACGGCAGCTACCGAAATACTCCAGCCACAACTTGAAAGTTACGTGTCAACGAGAAGTCATGCCAGTTCGTTTACTACGGACGTCATCCGTAGCGGGTCGGCGCAACTTCTAATTCGCTTTCTCCCATAAACACAGCGTTTCCCCCAGGTTGGCAGCAGTCCGGGCTAAATATTACCAACGATTACAAACCGGCTCGTCGTTCGCAGGAAGAGTCCGGAAGGTCAGCAGCGCATGAAAGCATTAAGTGTTCTCCACAGCGAGTCGTCGCGGGGGTGGGGAGGGCAGGAAGTTCGCACGCTCAAGGAGATGATCGCGTTGCGGGCGTTGGGTCATCACGTCGAGTTGGTGTGTCCGGAAGACGCGCGTCTTGGCATGCGCGCGCGTGCCGATGGCTTCGCCGTGCATCACGCGCGTATGCGGGCCGGCGCCGATCTGCGCTCCATGCTCACGATCCGCGCGCTGCTCGCGCGTCGCCGCTTTGATGTGCTGAATACGCACAGCGGCCATGACAGCCTCGTCGCCGGCATGGCCGGGCGGCTCGCGAGGACACCGTTCATCGTGCGCACGAGGCATCTGGCGTTGCCGATCACGTCGCTTGCCACGTACAACTGGATTCCCCATCGCGTGGTGGCGGTCAGTCATCACGTGCGGAACTATCTGATCTCCGCGGGCGTGCAGGAAGACCGCGTGGAGACGATTTACGACGGCATCCTGAAGCCGGAAGCGGCGAGCCGCTCCACCTTGCGCGATGAGCTCGGACTGGACGCCGACGCGGTGGTCGCCGGCATGGTGGCGATCGTGCGCGAGAAGAAGGGCCACGAGGATCTGATCGCAGCCGTCGCGCCGATGCTGGCCGAGCGCTCCAATCTGCACGTCGTGATGGCGGGGGACGGCGTGTGGTTCGAGAAAATCAAGGCGATTGTCGACGGCATGGGCCTCGCGCATCGCATTCACTTGCTCGGCTTTCGCACCGACGTGACCAACGTGCTGCGCGGCTGCGATCTATTCGTTTTGCCGACGCATCAGGAAGCGCTTGGTCAATCGTTTATCGAAGCGATGGCGGTGGGTTTGCCGGTGATCGGCACGCGCGTGGACGGCGTGCCCGAGTTGATCGACGACGGCGTGAATGGCCTGCTCGTGCCGGCGCATGACGTCGATTCGCTGCGCGGCGCGCTCGCGCGTCTGATCGACGATGCGCCGCTGCGCGCGCGCCTGGGACTCGCCGCGCGTCTGAAGACCGACAGCCGCTTCACGGTGGACGCCATGGCGAACGAGACCATCGATTGCTACATGCGCGGCATCTATGCCGGGCGCGCTTACTACGGTGAAGGGCGGGCGGCGGCATGACGAAGTTCGCGCGCGCGGTGCCCGTGCTGATGTATCACCACATCAGCACCTCGCCGGGCATGATCACCGTCTCGCCGGAACACTTTGCCGCGCAAATGGCGTATCTGGCCGGCGCGGGCTATACGACCATCGGCAGCGCGCAGCTGTCGGCCTATCTGGCGGGCGAGCCCTTGCCGAAGAAGGCCGTCGTGCTGACCTTCGACGACGGCTATCTCGACAACTGGGTGCACGCGCATCCGATTCTCGAGGCTCACGGATTGACCGCGTTGTGCTTTCTGGTGACGAGCTGGATCGGCGAAGGGCCGGTGCGTGCGCACGCGCGCTCGGGCGGCGCGCTGCCGGCTTTGCTCAATCATCGCGAGGGCGAGGTGGCGATCGAAAACGGTGAACCCGATCACGCGATTCTCCGCTGGTCGGAGATCGATGCGATGCGTGAAGCCGGCACGTTCGAATTTCACAGCCATACGCATAGCCACGTGCGGTGGGATCGGGTGTCCGCCAATGCAGAGGAAAAGTGCGCCGGACTGACACGCGATCTCGCCAGCGCACGTGCCACGCTCGAGCAAAAACTGGGCGCCGTGTCGGATCATCTGTGCTGGCCGCAGGGATACCACGACGAGGACTATCGGCGCATCGCGGCTGCGGCCGGCTTCCGGTACTTTTACACGTGCGAGGCGGGTTCGAACTATTCGGGACGCGACGATGGCGCGGCGCGCTCGATCACTCGCCTCGAAGTGCGTGACAGGCCGGCTTCGTGGCTGGCCTCGCGGTTGTGGGTGCATACGCGGCCCGCGATCAGCCGCGCGTATCTGAAGATCAAACGGTAACGCGCTGGAGTCTTGCTCTGCGCCGCAGGATTCTTTCCCTGGGCCCGCTGTTGCTATGACGCCCCATGCCGGGCGGCCTCTTCACAGTTGCGACTCGATCGGCAACAAACCCAGAAACCAGATGCCGACGCGCTTCATGCGCGACACACCGGGCTCGTCGAGTTCGCTGGCCTTGCCATCCGGCGCGGTGTCGATCCAGACGATCCGGCTCGTGCCGTTCGCATTCGTGCGGGTTTCGAGCCGCCATGCAAGCTGATCCAGCTTCGGCTCGACGCCGTCCGCGACTTGCGCGGCGAGTGGGGCGCTTTCGCAGTACACGCCGATTTCCGTATTGAGCGTGATCGACCGAGGGTCGAGATTCATCGAGCCGATGAAGATGCTGGTCCTGTCGAACACATAGGTCTTCGCATGCAGCGAGGCTTTCGACGAACCCAGAATCGATTTCTTCTTCTCGCCGGCGTCCTCATCCGGCGCAGGCTTCAATTCATACAGATGCACGCCGGCGTCGAGCAGATCCTTGCGATACCGCTGATATCCGGCGTGAACCGCGGCGACGTCGGTGGCGGCGAGCGAATTCGTCAGCACCGTGACGCGCACGCCGCGCCGCGTCTGCGCGCGCATCCATGCCACGCCCTTTTTGCCGGGCACGAAGTACGGCGAGATGATCAGCACTTCCTTCGCCGGCTCGATACTCAATGCATTGAATTGCGATAGCAGATGTCCCTGCGGGTCGTCCGGCGAACGGGTGATCTTGGCAGGATCGTCGTAGAGAAGCGTCGCCTTGCCCCAGGAGAAGTCGGTGTCGCGCGCTTGCAGCGTGTCGCGCAGGCGTGCTCTCACCTGCGTGACGTAGGCCGAATCGTGCTCGGCGGCGACGAACGCCGTGAGCTTCGCGCGATAGGCCGGCAGCGCGTCCGGCTCGGCCGCATGTCCGGTCAGGCTGGCGATCGGGTACGCGGCATCCGAGTTCCAGAATTCGTCGAAGGCATTCGAGACCTTATGGACCACGGGCCCGAAGGTCAGCACGTCGAGGTCGCCGAAGTCGACCTCGCTGGATGCGCCGAAGTATTCATCGCCGATATTGCGGCCGCCGAGAATCGCGGCCTGGTTGTCCGCGATCAGCGCTTTGTTGTGCATGCGCCGATTGACCCGGCTGAATTCGAGCACGGTACCCAGCTTCTTGAAGCTCCGGCTGGCGATCGGATTGAAGAGCCGTACTTCGATGTTGGGGTGTGAGCTGATGGCGAGCAGCACTTTGTCGTCGGCGCCCGTGCCCAGATCGTCCAGCAGAACGCGAACCCTGACCCCGCGATCGGCGGCCTTGAGCACCGCGTTGGCGAGGTGGCGGCCGGTCAGATCGTCGTGCCAGATGTAGTACTGCAGGTCGAGCGTGCGCTCGGCTGTCTCAGCCAGCACGACGCGGGCGAGCAGGGCGTCGACGCCATTGGGCAGCAGATGGAACGCGCTGTCGTCGGGATGCTCGCGCTCCTGCGGGATGAAGGCGGTGGCGAGACGCGTGCTGTCCGTGTCGGTCAGTGCGTGCGTCGTGGTACGGCCTGTTTGCGGCGGCAAGCTCGCGCAGGCGGACAGCAGCGTGATCAGCAAGACTGCAACGAGACCGCGGAACGTCGCCATGGTTGTGCCCTTCGATCGTGCGTATCCGTAAGATAGCCGCAAGCGTGGGGCACGTCGAGCGCGGCGCACGGACCGCGCGGCCGCCTCGACACAAGCACAGTCTCAGTTCAGCGCGACCGCTGCGTCGGCACTGACCGGTGAGCCTTCGATCGCCACCGATTGCACGCCGTCCGGGCCAACCGGCACGTCGCCGACGAGCGTCGTGCGATACAGTTGCCGGTCGAACTCGAGGTCGAAAATATCCGTGGGCGCAAGATGTGCCGTCGCCCGATTGCCCCAGAACGCGACGCGCAGGTCAAGCCGGTGGTGCATCCGATCGTGCGCACGCATCCGGAGACCGGGCGCAAGGCGCTCTTTGTCAGCGAGCATTTCACGACCCGCGTGATCGGTTTGCCCGAAGACGAGAGCAAGCAATTACTCGATGAACTCTTCGCGCATAGCGTGCGGCCAGAACATTTGTACCGGCATCAATGGGCCGAACACGACATGGTGTTCTGGGACAACCGCTCGTTGATGCATCTCGCGGCCGGCACGCCGGATCATCTGCGCCGCAAACTGTATCGCACGACGATTGAAGGCGACGTGCCGTTTTAACGGCAACGTCACCCGCTTATTACCATCACACGCTGACCGGAGTTCCGATGCTCGCCATGTTTCGCCCGACCGCTGCGCGGTCGTCTTTCGCTCACCGTTTAACCGCGACGTTGCTGACTTTGTCGACGGCGGTGGCCGGCCTCGGCGCAGCCGTGCCCGCGCATGCCGAAGGGCAGATCCGCGTGGCCGAGCAGTTCGGCATCGTCTATCTGCTGCTGAACGTGGCGCGCGATCAACAGTTCGTCGAGAAGGAAGGGCGCAAGCAGGGACTCGATATCAAGGTCGACTGGGTGAAGCTCTCGGGCGGCGCCGCCGTCAACGACGCGCTGCTTTCCGGCGCGGTTGATATCGCCGGCGCGGGCGTCGGCCCCTTGCTGACCATCTGGGATCGCACGCATGGCAAGCAGAACGTGAAGGGTGTGGCGTCGCTCGGCAATCTGCCGTATTACCTGATCAGCAATAATCCCAACGTCAAGACGATTGCCGACTTCACCGAGAAAGACCGCATTGCGGTGCCGGCCGTCAACGTGTCGGTGCAATCGCGCGTGCTGCAATACGCGGCGGCGAAACGTTGGGGCGACAAGGATTACAACCGTCTCGACAAGTTCACCCAGGCTTTGCCGCATCCGGACGCGGCTGCGGCGATCATCGCGGGCGGCACGGAAATCACCGGCCACTTCGGCAACCCGCCGTTCCAGGAGCAGGAACTCGCGGGCAATCCGAAGGCGCACATCGTGCTGAATTCCTACGATGTGCTGGGCGGCCCGAGTTCGGCCACCGTCCTGTACGCAACGGAAAAATTCCGCGACAACAATCCGAAAACGTATCGCGCATTCGTCGACGCACTGGCCGACGCAGCGCGCTTTATCACAGCGAATCCCGATGCCGCGGCCGATATCTACATCCGCACGAATCAGTCGAAGATCGACCGCAATCTGCTGCTGAAGGTCATCAAGGATCCGCAGGTGCAATTCAAGGTCGCGCCGCAGAACACGTTCGGGCTCGCGCAGTTCATGCATCGCGTCGGCGTGATCAGGAACGAACCGAAGTCCTGGAAGGATTATTTCTTCGACGACCCGGCGACCGCCACCGGAAGCTGATCATGAAGGCATACGCGAGCATCGCCGGACATTTAACGGCCCGAGTGGTCGGCTTACAGGGAGCGATCTGATGGTGGCCAATCCTACCGTGCTGTTTCCGCAGCAGACTGAAGCAGCCGCGCGGGCGACCAGCGAAAAACTGCTCGCGGTCGAAAACGTCAACCTCGAATACCGCACGCGTGAGCGGATTGTGCGCGCGACCCACGACGTGAGTTTCGACGTCTACGGCGGCGACCGTTTCGTGCTGCTGGGACCGTCCGGGTGCGGCAAGTCGACCTTGCTCAAGGCGGTGGCCGGCTTTATCGAACCGATGTCCGGCAGCATCTCGCTCGACGGCCAGATTGTGCGCGGCCCCGGCGCCGATCGCATTGTCGTGTTCCAGGAGTTCGACCAGTTGCCGCCGTGGAAGACCGTGCTGCAGAACGTGGCCTTTCCGCTGCGTGTCGCGAAGAAGCTCTCGCGCGCCGAGGCCAACGAGCGGGCGCTGCACTATCTGGAGAAGGTCGGGCTGGCGTCGTTTGCCAATGCTTATCCGCATACGTTGTCGGGCGGCATGAAGCAGCGCGTCGCGATTGCACGCGCGCTGGCGATGCAACCGCGCGTGCTGCTGATGGACGAACCCTTCGCCGCGCTCGACGCGCTGACTCGCCGCAAGATGCAGGAAGAACTGCTGCGTCTGTGGGAGGAAGTGAACTTCACCCTGCTGTTCGTCACGCATTCGATCGAAGAAGCGCTGGTGGTCGGCAATCGCATCCTGTTGCTGTCGCCGCATCCGGGGCGTGTGCGCGCCGAGCTCAACAGTCATCAATATTCGCAGGACAGTTTCGGACGCAGCGATTTTCAGCGCAGCGTCGCGCGTATTCATCACCTGTTGTTCGAAGAGACGGAGGCTGGGCAATGAGTTCTCCCGCCACTTTGCTGCCGCCGGTTCGCGACGAGTACGAGCGTCCGCTCGAACCGCTCGGCGAACTCGTGCTCGAAGCGCCGCTGCCGCTCGGCAAGCGCATTTTCGCGCAGAGCTGGTTGCGCAAGACGCTGATTGCGCTGGTGTTGATCGGCATCTGGGAAATCGCCGCGCGCGCGATCGACAACGATCTGCTGCTGCCCACCTTCGGCGCGACGTTCAGTGCGTTCGTACAAGGCGTGTGGTCCGGCGAACTGCTGCAAAAAACCGCCGTGTCGATGTCCGTGCTGCTGCGCGGCTATCTGCTCGGCGCGGCGCTCGCCTTCTTGCTGACGTCGCTCGCGGTGTCGACGCGCCTAGGCCGCGATGTTCTGTCGATGCTGACGGCGATGTTCAACCCGTTGCCGTCCATCGCGCTGTTGCCGCTCGCGTTGCTGTGGTTCGGCCTCGGCACCGGCAGCCTGCTGTTCGTGCTGGTTCATTCGGTACTCTGGCCGCTCGCACTGAACACCTATTCCGGTTTTCAGTCGGTGCCGGCGACGCTGCGCATGACGGGTCGCAACTATGGGCTCACCGGCCTGCGCCATGTGCTGCTGATTCTGGTGCCGGCGGCGTTGCCGGCGATTCTGGCGGGCTTGCGGGTGGGTTGGGCGTTTGCCTGGCGCACCCTGATTGCCGCCGAACTCGTGTTCGGCGCGAGTTCAGGCAGCGGGGGCCTCGGCTGGTACATCTTCCAGAATCGCAACGAGCTGTATACGGACCGCGTTTTCGCGGGCCTCGCCGCGGTGATCGTGATCGGCTTGCTGATCGAACACCTGGCGTTCGATACGCTCGAACGCGTAACCGTGCGGCGCTGGGGCGTGCAGCACTGAAGGCTCGTCAGCGCGCCATACGCGCACGCCGTACGGGACGAGCGGCGGCGCATCGCGTTGACGAGTACGATAGTGCGGCAGGGCGCTTGCATAGCTCGCACGCTGCGCCGCACAAAGCAAGTTGACGAAAACTCCCGGTTGCTCGCGCTGCCGCCGTGGACTACAAACCTAAAGCTGCGCACGGTCCGCCGCCAACGGGCCGTGCATCTCATTGAGCACGATGTTTCGTAACGAGGCGTGCGGCCCGTCGGTGACGGTGAATACACGAACGCCCTGACCCCGAACCGGTTAGACAAGGAGAGCTCGCCATGGGTATGCGCCCAGATCCCACCTTTCATGCGTCACCGAAACTCGCAATGGATGCGCCCGCGGAAGAATACGCGTACACGGTGCTTCTCAGCCCCGACTTCTCGCAGCCCGACTCGCTCGCCGTGATCGACGTGAAACCCGGCTCGCCCACCTACAGCCAGGTGGTTCACACCGTGCCGGTGCCGTATAAGGGGGACGAGTTCCATCATTTCGGCTGGAATGCCTGCTCGTCGTCGCTTTCGCCGCTGACTGGCCACGCGTTCCTCGAACGGCGCTATCTGATCATTCCGGGTATGCGTTCATCACGCATCTACATCGTCGATACCCATCCGCATCCGACCCAGGCGAAGATTCACAAGATCATCGAGCCCGAGGAGATTTTCCGCAAAACCGGCTACTCGCGTCCGCATACCGTTCACTGCGGGCCGGAAGGGATTTACGTCAGCACGCTGGGCGGTGCAGGGGAAGATGGCACCGACGGGCCACCGGGCATCTTCATCATGGACTGCGAAACGTTCGAGGTGCTGGGCCGCTGGGAGATCGATCGCGGCTCGCAGGAGAAGCACTACGATTTCTGGTGGAACCTGCCGCGCGACTATATGGTGTCGAGCGAATGGGCATTGCCGCCGCAGTTCGAGAACGGCATCGTCCCCGAAGATCTGCTGTCGAACAAATACGGGCACCGGATCCACTTCTGGGATCTGCGGGGCCGGCGCAACGTGCAGACGCTCGATCTCGGCGCGAACCATCAGATGGCGCTCGAAGTGCGGCCCGCGCACGATCCGAGCCGCGAGTACGGTTTTATCGGCGTGGTGGTCGATACGACGAATCTGGAAGGCTCGATCTGGACCTGGTGGCGCGAAGGTGGCGAGTTTCATATCGAGAAGACCGCCACCATTCCGCCCGAGCCCGCCGCCACCGAACAGTTGCCGCCGTTGCTGCAGGGTTTCGGTGCGGTGCCGCCGCTCGTCACGGACATCGACCTTTCCATCGACGACAAATTCCTCTACGTCGCCTGCTGGGGCACCGGCGAGATGCGCCAGTACGACGTGACGGAACCCCGCAAGCCGAAGCTCACCGGATCAGTTCATATCGGCGGGATCGCACGGCGCACGCCTCATACGAACGGCAAGAACTTCGCGGGCGGTCCGCAGATGGTGGAGATCAGCCGCGACGGCAAGCGTGTCTACTGGACCAACTCGCTCTATTCGACGTGGGACAACCAGTTCTACCCGGACGGCGTGCCGGCGGCGCAGGTCATGGCGCGAGCCGAACCCGGCGGCGGCCTCGCGTTGGCCGACGACTATTGGGTGACGTTTCCGGAGGGCTACCGCGCTCATCAGATCCGGCTCGAAGGTGGAGACTGTTCGACCGATTCGTTCTGTTACCCGTCGGTGGGCGTTTGATTGGGGGAGGCTGGTCGCAGACCGGCTTGTGGCTGGCCATACTGGCGAGCGGTCTCTATCACGGGATCAACCCGGCAATGGGATGGCCACTCGCCGTGTCGAGCGGTCTGATGGAGCGGCGCGCACGGGCGTTGTTCGGCGCGCTCGTCTATCTCGCGGTCGGGCACGTGCTGGCCGTGTTACTGGTGATGCTGCCGTTCGCCATGCTGACCGTCCTGCTCGCCTGGCAACGCGCGATACAGGTCGGCGCCAGTCTGCTCGTGATCGGCTTCGGCGTGTTTCTGCTGATCCGGCGACGCCATCCGCGTGTCCTCGTGCGAATTCCGCCGTCACGGCTCACGCTGTGGTCGTTCGCCGTTGCCATTGCGCACGGCGCCGGACTGATGCTCGTACCGATCTACCTCGGACTGTGTAGCGCTTATCAAATGGATCAAGGGCACCGAGCCGCGCAAACGCTGATCGAAGCGAATCTCGGCATGGCGCTGCTCGTCTCAGGTGTCCATGCCTGCGCGATGATGGTTGCCGGTGGTTTTCTGGCCTGGCTGGTCTATCGTTACCTCGGGTTGAAGTTCGTATCGCGGAGCTGGTTCAATCTGGATGCGGTGTGGGCGTTGAGTCTTGTTCTGGTTGGCGCGCTCTCGCTGGTGCTCAACGCGGCGGTAGTCGGCGAGGTGTGAGCGGCCCGTGTGTGGGTTTCTGCTGGCAGACCCTTTGTCTAACTTCCAACACAACGGGCCGGCGCGTACCGGCCCGTTGTATCGTCAGGTGCATATGGCGACGTTGAGCGATACCAGAAGCACCGCGTCGTCGATCACGCCGGTTTGATGAGCCCGAGTTGCCGCAGGGCGGTGACGCCGTCGTCGAGTCCGATTTCTTCGACGATCATGCCGTCTTTGAGCCGTAACACGGTCGTGCCGGTAAAGCGCATGGTCCGGCCAGTCGCTGCAGGCAACGATCCGATGAGGAAGTCGCGGAACGCCGGACCCGTATGTGTGCCGCCACCTTCCCAACGGCCGACGACATAGTCCCCCTCGGCGATGAGATCGGCGGCGCCCCAGAAGTTGAGGTCCGGGAATGCTTCGCGAAAGCCGCTCATGAAAGCCTTGATGTCCTCGCGGCCACGGCGCGGTTCGTGCAGTGAGTATTGAAGAAGCATGTCGGGCGCGGCGAGTTCGTCGACGATGTCGAGGTTGCAGGTCTTGCCCCAGAAGTCGGTAAACCAGCGGCCCACTACGGCCTTGTTGTCATCTTCCCTGGACATGGTGAATTCCTCATTGAATGTGGTTGAACGAGGGAACGCCATCGCTGCCCTCTGTGATGAACAATATGGGCGCGGGCAGTCGGCCGCCTTCCGTTTCTTGCTGCAATACTCGCGTCGAACTCGGTTGCCGAGCGCGCGTTTCGCCGATGGCCGCGCGAACAGATTTCAAAGCGGCGTGGAATAGATCGCCATGGTGAAGCGTTGTATCGGCAGCCCGGATGAACCGGTCGCCTGCACAACGACAGGTTCGTCAACGCGCGTTTCGAGCTCAGCCGAAACCTGCGCCGCCTGAACCGCCGGCGGTTCCCGTCGACGTCACGCCGAGTGTTTGAAGAGAGGCGAGCCAGTCACAGGCTTTCACCGTTTCGAGTCAGAAGGAGCATCGCCATGATTCGTTTGTCACGCAGAACCCGCCATTCGATCAGCGTTATATGGCTGTCGGCCGTGGTCGCCACGTCGGCCGGCGCCGCGCCGATCGACCCACCCGATGGGCGCGCGCTCCTGAGCACGACCGCATCCGGCGTGCAGATTTACTCGTGCGAATACGATGCGAATCACGCGCTCGGCTGGGTGTTCCGCAGTCCGCGCGCAACCTTGTTCGACACGGCCGGGAACGCGGTGATCGAGCATTTGGCGGGACCCTCGTGGGAAGCCCGCGACGG
Organism: Paraburkholderia sp. BL6665CI2N2; assembly: GCF_004366535.1. Classification (NCBI taxonomy): domain Bacteria; kingdom Pseudomonadati; phylum Pseudomonadota; class Betaproteobacteria; order Burkholderiales; family Burkholderiaceae; genus Paraburkholderia; species Paraburkholderia sp. BL6665CI2N2. The sequence goes on along the minus strand of NZ_SORC01000001.1, from coordinate 7,849,571 downwards.
CAGCCGGATCGTGGGTCGTGTTCTCGCGCAGATGCCGAGCGAAGCGCCGAACGGCGTGCCCCAGCTGTTGCTGGAAGCACGTTCCACGGGCGCGAAAGGCATGTTGAGCGACGTGCGTTACGTGCAACGCACGATGACCGCAGGCGGCGTTGCGCCGACCGCGCCATGCACCGTCGAACATGCGACGGGCAGTTCGCCTTACATCGCCACTTATACTTTTTTCAAGTAGCAAGCGGCGACGGATATCGTGTGCGCGAGGCGGATCATTGGCGCGTTGTTTTCGAGCGGGCTGAGTTCGCAGGAGGAATCAGCCGCCAGGTCAGCAACACCACCAGACCGAAAGCGACGTATAGAAGCGTGAACACCCAGCCCGGCAAATCGTAGTAGAGCAGGCGACTCACCCAACGCTGGATGAAGCCTTGCGCGATTCCTTGCCCATCCAGCGAACCCGTACGCAGCCAGTCCTCGAGCGTCGTCAACGGGCAAGCGATACCCAGCAGCGACAGCGTGGCGACGATAACGATCGCTGACAGATGAACGAGCCGGAAAAGCCGCTGGCGTACCCACTTCCAGCCAAGGGCCGAGCCCAGCCAGATCGCGACGAACCCGCACACGATGAACAACGCCAGCAGCGCGTGCACGACAAGCACCGCATCGGCCAGCCCGATCATGATCGGCTAGCGCGTCTTCAGCGCCGGTGCCGCATCACTTCCCAGCAGTCGCGATGGTCCATTCGCCTGAGTTGGCGGCGCCTGCTCATCTCGCGCCAATAATGTCCGGCGACCAGTAGCATGGCGACGCCCAACCCGCATAGACCCACGACGATTCCCGCCGCTGATTCGGCCATGCAACACTCCTTGACTGTGAAACTGATCAAGCGATACGTGTCATTCGTCGTTCGGGATACGAGCGGCGGCCTTCAGAAATATCTGTCCGTCAGCGGTAATGAGCGGGCGTTGCTGCCCGGAAGCGAGGTCTTCCAGCGTGACGAGTTGGCGCTCCAGAAGCGCTTCCAGATCGGCACCGTCCAGACTCAGCAGATCCGGTGCATCCTTGAGCAACATAAGGGTCGCGAATTCGTGTGGACTGAGCATCGTTGTCTCCTGGCTGAGCTTGCTGCCTGGCTGGGAACCTGATCCGTTGACCTCGTGTTGCGAGCAGGATCAATTCGGGGTGTCGGCTGCGCGATGTCATTGTGCATCTGCACGGCATGTCGCGCGCCGAGGTGCTCATCTTAATGCTCAGGCCAGCGAAAGATCAACATGTGGGAAAGGCTTTTTTCGATCCGCTTTGCGTCATGGGTTCGTCAGCGCATACTTAATGCGTGCGACATCTGTCCTGACGAATAGCCTGGCAGCGCTTCCATACACCAGCCTCTCTACTCGAAGCGAGGCCGTATGCCGCGCGCCGCGATCGAAACCTGAAGGAGACATCAGTTGACCACCTTCGTCCTACGTAACGGCGCGCTTCTCGATCCCACCCGTCCTGATCTGTTGGAAGGCTTTGAAATTCTCATCGAGGATGGCTTCGTGCGCGAAGTGTCCGACAAGCCGATCAAAAGCAGCAGCGCGCATGTGATCGACGTCAAAGGCAAAACGATCATGCCGGGTCTGATCGATCTGCATGTGCATGTCGTTGCAATCGAATTCAACTTGCCGCGCGTGGCGACGCTGCCCAATGTGCTCGTCACGCTGCGCGCCGTGCCGATCATGCGCGCGATGCTGCGGCGCGGTTTCACCACCGTACGCGACGCGGGCGGGGCGGGCTATCCATTCAAGCAGGCGGTCGAGTCGGGGCTCATCGAAGGTCCGCGCCTTTTCGTCTCCGGCCGCGCGTTGAGCCAGACGGGCGGTCACGCCGATCCGCGGGCCCGCTCCGACTACATGCCGCCCGATGCCCCCTGCGGATGCTGCGTGCGGGTGGGCGCGCTCGGCCGCGTGGCGGACGGCGTCGATGAAGTGCGCCGCGCCGTGCGCGAGGAACTGCAGATGGGCGCGGACCAGATCAAGATCATGGCGTCGGGCGGGGTGGCTTCACCTACAGATCCCGTCGGCGCATTCGGTTACTCGGAAGACGAGATCCGCGCCATCGTCGCCGAAGCAGAGGGACGCGGCACGTATGTGCTGGCGCACGCCTATACGTCCGCGGCGATCGCGCGCGCCGTGCGGTGCGGTGTGCGCACGATCGAACACGGCAATCTGATCGACGAGGAGACCGCACGCCTCGTCGCGGAGCACGGCGCGTATGTCGTGCCCACTCTCGTCACTTACGACGCGCTCGCCAGCGAAGGCGAGAAATACGGACTGCCGCCGGCCAGCATTGCGAAGGTCGCGGACGTGCATGGCGCGGGTCTGCACTCGATCGAAATCATGAAGCGAGCCGGCGTGAAGCTGGGCTTCGGCACGGACCTGCTCGGCGAGGCGCAGCGGCTGCAAAGCGATGAGTTCCGGATTCTGGCCGACGTCATGTCGCCGGCCGAGGTGATCGCGAGCGCGACGCTCGTCGGCGCGGAAGTGCTCGGCATGCAGGACAAGCTCGGCAGAATCATGCCGGGCGCGCATGCCGATCTGCTGGTGGTCGACGGCAATCCTTTGAAGTCCGTCGATTGCCTGTTAGGTCAGGGCGAGCATATTCCGCTCGTCATGAAGGACGGCCGGATCTTCGTCAACGAACTCGAAAGCGCCTGACCGTACCCGCGCGCGTGCGCGCCGCCCCCGTGTCCTGATCGGAGCTTGCCCCATGTCGATGATTGCCGCCCGTATCGAGCGATTGCCGTTTTCAGGTTTTCACCGCCGTTTATTGCTGATGGGCGGCCTCGGCTACACCTTCGACGCGATGGATGCCGCCGTGCTCGCGTTCCTGCTGCCGGTGCTGCGCACGCAGTGGGGCTTGACTAGCGTGCAGACCGGCGTGCTGGGAAGCGGTACGTTCATGGGCTATTTCTTCGGCGCGATGCTCGCGGGCATGCTCGGCGACATCATCGGCCGACGCAAGGTCATGATGTATGCGCTCGTGATCTACTGTGTCGCCTCGCTTGCCAGCGCGCTCGCGAACGACTGGGGCTTTTTTCTGGCGACGCGCATTGTCGCCGGGCTGGGGACGGGAGCGGAAAGCGCGATTGTCGCGCCGTTCCTCTCGGAGTTCGTGGCGCGGCGGTATCGCGGCAGCTTCACCGGCAGCCTCGCGGGATTTTTCTCGTTTGGCTTCGTGGCGGCTGCACTGCTCGGCTATCTGGTGATCCCGCTCGCACCCAACGCATGGCGCGCGGTCATGGTCATCACGGCGCTGCCCATCGTGATGTTGCTCTGGTGGCGCCGCGCGTTGCCCGAGTCGCCGCGCTGGCTCGAGGCACGCGACCGGCATGCGGAAGCCGATGCGATCGTGTCGCGCATGGAAGCGGAGGTGACGAAGGCCGGCGTGCGGTTGGAGCCACTGCCTGCCGTGCGCGAGGAAGCCGTTCCGCTCGCGGCCGGACGAGCCTCGATCATCGCCAACGTCAAGGCGTTATGGGCAGCGAAGCTCGCGCGCATCACGGCCATGACCTGGCTGATGTGGCTATCCATCACGTTCAGCTACTACGCGTTTTTCACGTGGATTCCCGGTTTGCTCGTTCAGAACGGAATGACGATCACGCGGAGCTTCTCGTATTCGCTCGTGATTTACATCGCGCAGATCCCTGGATACTTTTCGGGCGCGTGGCTCAACGAGAAGATCGGCCGGCAGGCAACGATTGCGTCGTACATGATCTTGGGCGGCATCTCGGCGCTCGGGCTTGCGTTGACGGGTACGGATACAGGCATTATGGTGTCGGGCATCCTGCTTTCGTTCTTCATGAACGGCACCTATGCCGGCGTTTATGCCTATACCCCGGAAGTGTTTCCCACCGACGTGCGCGCGACGGGCACCGGGCTCGCTTCGTCGATTGGCCGGCTGGGTGCGATCGCCGCGCCTATCCTCGTCGGATACGTCTATCCGCGTCTGGGTTTCGCCGGTGTGTTCGGGGCGACGACGCTGGTGCTGCTGATCGGCGCGCTGGCGGTGCTGCTCATGGGCGTGCCGACGCGCGGAAGATCGCTGGAAGACATTGCAGCAGGGCAGATCAATCCGTGAGGAAAAGCAGGCGCGGTTATCGCGACGACCAGTCCACCTGTGCGATGGAGCGCGCGCAAATGCTTGAATCACGAAGGGCTGAACGCGCGGCACCGCGTCCAGCCCCGTGATGCACCCTCAAGCGCGGGTCGGCGCGACCGCCGTGCGCGGCCGCAGCGTTGCCATGATCAGATACGTGCCGCCGCCGATCAGCACGCCGAAGAACCAGCCGTAGGTATTCCACCAGACCGGCAGCAGCGTAGTGAAGTTCGGCAGAAAGGTCGAAAACACGCTGCCGATCGCCGCCGCGATCAGCGCGTTGACGTTCCAGCCGCCTTCATAACGGTACTCGCCGTGCTCCTGATACAGCGCCGCCACGTTGATGTTGCCCTTGGCCACCAGATAGTAGTCGACCAGAATGATTCCCAGCAAAGGGCCCATCGTCGCGCCGATCGCGTTGACGAAGTGCGCGGCGTTGCCTTCCCACGGCGCGAACGGGTAGAGCACCAGCGCGATGGCCGCGGCAATGTAGCCGCCTTTCTTGAAACTGATCTGCCTGGGGAACACGTTGGAGATGTCGAACGCGGCCGAGACGAAATTGGCGACCACGTTGATGCCCAGCGTGGCGACCGCGAAGGTCAGCGCGGCGATGAACGCCAGTACCCAGCTATCGAATTTGGCGGAGATCTGCTCGGGGTGCAGCAGCACCTCGCCATACACCTTGAAGGCGGCGATGGTGGTGATGCCGGCGACCAGCGAGAACGCGATCAGATTGACCGGCAGGCCCCACAGATTGCCTTTCTTCACGGCGTCGCGATTCTTCGCGTAGCGCGAGAAGTCGCAGAAGTTCAGGTACAGCGCCGCGAAGTAGGTGATCCAGGTCGCGCCCACCGCCATCAGCGCCCAGAACGAGCCGGGATCGCCGCTGACACCGGCGTCTCTGGTTTTATCGAGCAGCACGTCCATCGGAATGCCGTGCGAGAACGAGAAGCCGCCGGCCTTCACGCACAGCCCGATCGCCAGAATCAGCATCGCGACCCACACCGCCGGGCCCGCCCAGTCCTGGAACTTGCGCACTGTCTCCATGCCCTTCTGGATGATGAGCAGCTGCAGCGCCCAGATGACCACGTAGCAGATCACCTCCAGCGCCGAGTGGCCGAGGAAGTGCGTGCCCTTGTAGAACGCCATCAGGCTGTCGTTGCGGATGAGCAGCGCGACCAGCGCGCCCGCCGCCGCGGCCGTCTGCGCGCCGTACCAGAAGCAGGCCACCACGGCGCGCACCAGCGCCGCGAGATTGGCGCCCCACACGCCGAATGAAGCACGCGCCAGTACCGGGTAAGGCACGCCGGTCTTCTCGCCGGCGTAGCCGATCAGGTTCATCAACGCATAGATCACCAGCGAGCCGATCCCGATCGCCAGCACGAAGTTCGTGAACGTGCCGCACAGCAGGAACAGGCTGGCGGCGAGGTAGTAGCCCCAGAGGCTGTGCACGTCCGAGGTCCAGACGTTGAAAATGCTGAAGGCTCCCCAGTTGCGCACCCTCGAAGGGGCGAGATCTTCGTTGTAGAGGCCGGGCGAAGGGTCGCGGATTTCCATTTGTCATCTCCTTTGAGTTCGTGGAACTGAGGAAACGCCGCCGGAAGTCCCCGGGCGGCACTACCCCCGCGTCTGAAGCAGGCTCGTATGCCAGAACTGTATGCAGTTTGCTGCGCAGGGCTGAATGGGTTAACCCTAAAGCGAGGGGCATGCGGACGCAAACTGGCTGCCAGCGCCTGTCCCGCGACGATATGCGCGGAAGCGCACAGAGCGGGCCCGGACCCGGCGCTAGTCTGATCGATGGCGCAGAGAAGTCTGCGCCGACATCAGGGAGTCGCGCTGTCGCGCGCAATGCACGTTTACGCCATCAGGTGCCATCGATGCGTCTCCAGGCCGCTCACTACGCGTTGTTCCTTATCTGCGGATGCCTGTCTATCCCGGATGCCCTGGCCGACGATGCCGCCGGCGTCGTCAAGACGGTCAAGGGCACGGTGCAGATCGAGCGGTCCGGCGCAAGTTCGGGCGCGGCGATCGGCAGCGAGGTGTATGGCAAGGATCGGATCGTGACCGGTCCGCAATCCTCCGTCGGCATCACGTTGCGCGACACCACCCAGCTCTCGGCCGGCGCCGATACCATTCTCGACCTCAATCAATTCGCCTTCAATACCACGACCCATGGCGGCGTGCTCGACGCTTCCGTTAAACGCGGTTCCCTCGCCGTGATTTCCGGCAAGCTGGCGAAAGCGAATCCGGATGCCGTCCGGTTCAGCACGCCGACTACCACGCTCGGCGTGCGCGGCACCGAGTTCATCATCGAAGTCGGCGGTAAAGGGGAGGGCGCGCGTTGAAGGCCGCAATTCGACGTTACGGGCTGGCGTGGGCAGCGGCATGCGTCATGCTCGCTTCGCTGGCTGCGTGTAGTACTCCGGACAAAATTATTCTATTGCCGGATCCCGACGGCAAGGTCGGCGCGGTGGTGGTCCATAGCGCCACCGGAGAGCAGACCATCGACAAGGCTTACGCGGGCGTCGACGTCACGAAGGGCGGCAGCATCGAGACAACGGTGGATAGCCAGTCCACCGTGCAGGCACGCTACGGCGAACTGCTCGCGGCCCGGCCGCCGCGGCCCATGACATTCACGATCTATTTTCTGTTCGACTCCGCCACCGAATTGGCCCCTGAGTCGGCCGCCACCGTGCAGAAACTGAAAACCGTCCTCGCGACCTGGCCCGCGCCTCAACTCGTGGTGGTTGGTCACACCGACCTGGCAGGCTCGCAGGAATTCAATGACAGACTGTCCATGCAGCGGGCGCAGACGGTTGCCGCCTTCCTGATCAAGCAAGGCATTCCCGCCCAACGGATCGAGACCGCGGCCCGTGGCAAGCGCGAGCCGCTGGTCCCCACGGCGGATGGGATGCCCCATCGCATGAACCGGCGCGCGGTCATCACCATCCAATGACCCGCGCCAGACCGCGTGTTCAATGGTCGTGCCGTCGATGAAACGCTATTTCGCCCCATGGGTCGCGCGGACCAGGCATCTGCTGAGGTCGGCCCAGGGGCGCCCGGTGGCACTGGCATTGTTGTTTGGCCTGAGCCTGCTCAATCTCACCAGCGAATGGCCGAGCGACATACCGCGCCCGGCTTTCGTCGACACGATCGACGAGACGCTGCCCGACTCTTTCAAAACCGCCCGGCAAATTCTGTTCGACCAGTATCAGCGTCACTATCCGCGGGTTCCGGCTGCGCAGCCCGTGACCATCGTGGAGATCGACGAGGAAACACTGGCGAGCGTCGGTCAATGGCCGTGGCCGAGAGACCGACTCGCGACGCTAGTCGATGCGATCGACGCACTGAAACCGCTAGCAATCGGCCTCGACATTTACATGCCCGAGCCGGATCAGACCTCGCCCGACAAGGTGGCCGCCGATCTGCCCAAATCGGCAGCGGCGCTGGCCGCCGGCTTGCGGGCGCTGCCGAGCCACGAAGCCATTCTCGCGCGCTCGTTGCGCGCAGCGCCGACCATACTGGGTGCCGCGCCGCTCGATCATGCCGGGTTTGCGGCCCGCACCGACATGCGCAGTGCGCCGATCCTCGTGCATGGCGCCGACCCGCTCGACTCGGTGCAACGCTACGACTATGTACTCGCCAGCCTGCCGGAATTGCAGGCGGCGGCTCACGGACAGGCGATGTTGAGCGTCGCGCTCGAGCAGGGCGTGGTGCGGCATATTCCGCTCGTCATGGGTTTGCGGGACAAGCTCGTCCCCAGCCTGCCGATGGAAATGCTGCGTCTTGCCACCGGATCATCCGCGATCGACGTCTTTGCCGATTCGTCGGGCGTGCAAGCGGTGGGCGTCGCGGACGTGCAGGTGCCCACGCAGCCCGGCGGCGACATCTGGCTGCATTTCGCGTCCATTCGCTCGACGCTCGGCCGCTACGTGTCGGCACGCGACGTCCTGCAGGGGAAGGTCGACCCCGACCGGATCCGCAACAAGCTGGTGCTCGTCGGCCTGACAGGCGCCGGCTTGACCGACATGCGCACGACCGCGCTGCGCGAACTGGTGCCGGGTATCGAGATTCAGGCGCAAGTGATCGAGACGATTGTCGAGGGACGGTTCCTGCGCCGGCCCACCTGGCTGAAATGGGCGGAAAGCGCCTTCATCATGACGTTCGGGCTGCTGATCATCTGGTATGTGCCGCGGCGTCAGTCGCGCTTCGCGGTGTTCATGCGGACCGTCCCGAAGGGATCCACCGTGCTGGGCTTGCTGCTGCACCTGCTGAACGTGTTGTGCTGCTTTCTGATTTTTATCCGCTTCGGGCTGCTGGTCGACGCGGCCTCGATTTTCATTATTCTGTCCGCCGTCATGGGCAGCTTTCTTACGCCCGCATTGCTTCATGCCGACGAACCAGTCAGAACGGAGACCGCGCCCGCGCAGGGGCGTGAGGAAGGCGGCGATCGCACCGGCAAAGCGCCGGAAGCTTGAGAGAGACTCTGATTGCAGTCGAAGCGCGCCCCCCTGAATGAGGTCGGGTTGCAGCACATCCGGCTGCAATTCTACGAGTCATCCAGGCGAGCACGAAACGTCATTATTCCATCGAATCGTGGCGGCTGGGTGACGACACGCACTAACCCAAGGCAGGCGAAATTCACGTTGCGCACGCGTGGCGAATCCGGGTCGCTACGCTGCGGTGCAACGAATCGAAGTTCGTATTGCTGCGCTAAGTGAGCGCGTAATCGATCCATGTTCCGTGCATGGAACTTTTGCCGTCAATAACCGTATATACTGTTTATACCGTTAATTTTTATAGGGATATTTTTATGAGCGCACCGAGCCTGAAGAAAGCAACGAAGAAGACTTTTCACTTCCCGAAGGGTGCCGACACCGCCCCCGAAACCACGCCCGAAACCGAGGGCAAGGTTGCCGAACCCACCGCGACCGTCGCGGTGAAAAAGAAGAGCGCGAGCGCGAAGAAAGTGTCGAAGGAAAAGAAGGTTGCCGCCGACGCAGCGGCGCCTGTCAAAGCAGCCGTGGCGGTCAAAGAAAAGCGCGCGAAAAAAGAGAAAGTCGTGCGCGACAGCTTCACCATGCCGAAATCGGATTACGACAAGATTGCTGCACTGAAACAGAAGTGCCTGGAAGCCGGCGTGTCCGTGAAGAAGGGCGAAATTCTGCGTGCCGGACTGGTTCTGCTCGAATCCGCGGCGCTGAAGCGTCTTCTCGCGGCCGTGTCCGCAGTGGAGCAGGTCAAGACTGGGCGCCCTGCGAAGTCGTAGGCTTCGGCGAGCGCCGGCTCGTTGCAAGCGCCGGCCCTGCGGGTCGCTATATGCTGCGCGCAGACGGTTCGATCAGCGAGAGAAGTGGACTGCGAGATCGGCTGCGTGGCTATAGTCGCCGGGCAGTCTCGATGCACTGTTGGACGTCATGGTCAGCACTTCGACGATCCCCTTTGTCGAAGTACTGACCGACAGCGTGCCCACGTCCGCGACCTTCGCCCAGGTACAACGCGTAATTTCGTTGCTGGGCACGGGCTGGTCGCCATCGGCAAGGGTCGCGACAAATACGTGGTGACACGTGTGAATGCCCGTGAAGCCGAACAGATACCGCATGTCCCTCGCATGAAGGCGAGTTTCCTCCATCAATTCGCGCATTGCGGTTTCACGAAGATCTTCCCCTGTCTCGGGCTTGCCGCCGGGCAGCGACCAACGCGTGCCTTCCCGGCTGACCAGGAGGATTCGCCTGCCAAGCTGGCAGACAACAGTCGCTCGTTGCTTCACAGTGTCTCTCATGTTTTTGTGCCGCGTTGCGTCGAGCATGTCGCATGCCTGGTTCGGGCGATGCGGGCCACACAGCGGGCACTATCGTCGGGACGGCGACACAATCTGCGCGCCATGCCGCCCGTCCGGCCAGGGACGGTGCGATCATCGATCGTCGTTTTTAAGTGTGACAATATTGTGGCGCCTTCGATCGAAGGCCAATGAACTCACGCGATGTCGGTAGTGATCCGGTCGCGCGCGCTGCTATCCGCGAGGCTTTCCAACGCCTGGCTTCCGTCCGTGCGAGCGGCGTCCTCGACCGCGAAGGTTGTTTCGCTGAAGGCGATCAGTTTGAATCCGCTTCCCTTCGCGCGCGGAACCGTGATGCCCCAATGCCAGCCTCCGGCTTGCTCGAAGACATGCAACACGGGGACGGTTGGAGTGTGTGAAGACTGAGAAGTCGTCATGGCGCATTCTCCCGTCATAGTGCGACCATGGGTGCACGATTGCAGTTGCCCCACCCTCAGTCTACAGGTATTTGCTGCACTGCAATATGCCGACCGTGGTAAAAACGTCGAATCGTGAAGCGTCATAATTTTGAAAAGATTCGCCGCTCGCCGAGATATGCGAACATGAATTGACGAATTATTGATCCGACATGATCTACGGGGGCTCCATGAGTAGCGATTCGCTCATTTGGGCAGCGGTGCCGCACAATAGTGACGGCGTTGTCTTTCAGATTCGCATCGTCCACGGACTTCAACGTTTCCATGTGTCGCGCCGCGCGCTCGAAGATGTGTTCGACCTCGAACCCCACGCTTCGGACGCGAAACAACTGCAGCATTTCTATTCGCATCTGACGCGCATCCTGGCCCGGGCCGGCGAGAAGCGTTCGGTCTGCGGTTCCAATACCGTTGCACTTCAGGCAGCCGACTTCAGGTCGACGAGCAGAGAGCCGTTCGCACCGAGTCGACATGCAATGGCATGAAGCGCGGCGTTAGCCGCGCCACTGCCGAAACTGCGTCTACAGCCAGCGCCAGATGCCCGCGGCCCAGCCGGTGAGCGGGATATGAGCCCAGGTCGCCGCAAGCCAGACGACCAGGCCGCCTAGCAGCGCATGCATGCCGAACCCGCCCAGCCGCGCGCGGCCGGCGGCGACCGCCGCGAACGGCAGGTAGCTGGTCTGCGATTCCCATGCGCGCCAGAGTTCGGGTTGGAGCCGCTCCTTCTTCCGGTCCTGCAGCGCAGCGCCGACCAGCGCGAGAACCACCATGGCCGCTGCAAGGATGACGTTCTTGGCCACCGGAAACACGGCGATATGGCACAGCCCCCACAGCGCGATCGACCACATCATCGGGTGGCGCGTTACCGCGAACACGCCGCGCGCGGCGTCGGGAAACGGACTGGGCCGGCCGCCGGTGGGCAGCGCGGGATTGCGTATCAGGGAACCCATCAGCAGGATCGACGCGATCAGCATGACCACGGTCGCAATCGCCCAGAGCCCGTCTCCTACCGGCCATAGCGGCGCGGAGAGAGGCGCCTTGATGTAAGCCACGATCAGCCAGCCGAGCGTCACGAACGCGACCAGCGAATAGACACCCAGGAACGGCGTTTCGCCGATCGCGCCGACCAATGGCCTGCGCAATGGATGAGACAGGAGAAAGTGACTGCCCAGAAAGGCGATTGCCGCTGCCGCAACTGCGCTGATGCTTCCCATTGACACGGCTCCTCAAGTGGTTGACCGCGGCGCCGTCATGGTCGACGGCGCGGTGCTTGGGCTCCCGACCTTGAAACAGGGCTTCGCCCGTCCGTCACTCTCGCACACTCCAGCATTGCGCCGCGCAAAAACAAACGGTGCGGCTCCGATACATACATCGGAACTCGCACCGTAACCTGGCAGTTTATTTTCACCCGATGGGGCCGCGTTCCGTCAGGGTAGCAACCCTGACGGAAGCGCGCCGCCCGTTCAGGCGAGGTCGAAGCGGTCGAGGTTCATCACCTTGACCCATGCGGCGACAAAGTCGCGGACGAATTTCTCCTTGCCGTCCTCGCTGGCATAGACCTCGGACAGCGCCCGCAACTGGGCATGCGAACCGAACACCAGATCGACGCGGCTACCGGTCCACTTCACAGCGCCGGTTTTGGCGTCGCGTCCCTCGAAGACGGTGCGCGCCGGCGAGACCGGTTTCCATTCCGTGCCCATGTCGAGCAGGTTGCGGAAGAAGTCGTTGGTCAGCGTTTCCGGCTTGTCGGTGAAGGTGCCTTGCGGATTCTGGCCGGTCCCGACGTTCAGCGCGCGCAAGCCGCCGATCAGCACCGTCATTTCCGGCGCGGTCAGCGTCAACAATTGCGCTTTGTCGATCAGCAATGCCTCGGCCGGGACCTTGATATTCTCCTTCACATAATTGCGGAAACCATCGGCGAGGGGTTCGAGCGCGCCGACGGATTCCACGTCGGTCTGGTCTTGCGAGGCGTCCATGCGCCCCGGCGCAAACGGCACCGTCACCGGATGGCCGGCGTTCTTTGCCGCCTGCTCGATGCCGGCATTGCCGGCTAGCACGATCAGATCGGCGAGCGACACCTTCTTGCCGCCGGACTGCGCGCCGTTGAACTCGCTCTGGATACCTTCGAGGGTCTTCAGTACCTTGGCCAACTGCTCGGGCTGGTTGACGGCCCAGTCTTTCTGCGGGGCGAGGCGAATACGCGCACCATTCGCGCCGCCGCGCTTGTCCGAGCCGCGGAATGTGGACGCCGACGCCCACGCCGTCGACACCAGTTGCGACACCGGCAGCCCCGACGCGAGAATCTTCTGCTTGAGCGAGGCGATGTCCTGTTCGTCGACGAGCGGATGGTCGACTGCCGGAATCGGGTCCTGCCAGATCAGTTCTTCCGCGGGCACTTCCGGTCCGAGATAGCGGGCGCGCGGTCCCATGTCGCGGTGCGTCAGTTTGAACCATGCGCGGGCGAAGGCATCGGCGAGCTGGTCGGGATTTTCCAGGAAGCGCCGCGAAATCTTCTCGTAGGCCGGGTCGAGGCGCAGCGCGAGGTCGGTGGTGAGCATCGTCGGCCGCTGCTTCTTCGAGGGATCGTGAGCATGCGGGATCGTCTCGTCGGCACCCTTGGCAACCCACTGGTTGGCGCCGGCCGGGCTCTTGGTCAGCTCCCACTCGTACTTGAACAGGTTCTCGAAGAAGTTGTTGCTCCACTTCGTCGGCGTGGTGGTCCAGGTGACTTCCAGCCCGCTGGTGATCGTGTCGGCGCCCTTGCCGGAACCGTAACTGTTCTTCCAGCCAAGCCCCTGGTTCTCGAGATCCGCGCTCTCCGGTTCGGGACCGACGTTGTCGGCCGGACCGGCGCCGTGCGTCTTGCCGAAGGTGTGGCCGCCGGCGATCAGCGCGACGGTTTCCTCGTCGTTCATGGCCATGCGGCCAAAGGTTTCGCGGATGTCGTGCGCGGCGGCAAGCGGATCCGGATTGCCGTCCGGGCCTTCCGGGTTGACGTAAATCAGGCCCATTTGCACGGCGCCCAGCGGATTTTCCAGGTTGCGTCCGTTGTCGTCGCGGCTGACTTCTTCGCCGTGTTTTTCGACGTCGGCGACGATCACGCCACCGTCGTCTTCATTGCCCGCGGCGCCCTTGCCATAGCGGACGTCGCCGCCCAGCCAGGTCTTTTCGTTGCCCCAGTAGACGTCCTGATCCGGCTCCCACGTGTCCGGGCGACCGCCGCCGAAGCCGAAGGTCTTGAAACCCATGGTTTCAAGCGCGACATTGCCGGTCAGGATCAGCAGATCGGCCCAGGAAATCTTCTGACCGTACTTTTGCTTGATCGGCCAGAGCAGGCGGCGCGCTTTGTCGAGGCTGACGTTGTCCGGCCAGCTGTTGAGCGGCGCGAAACGCTGCTGGCCGCGCCCGGCGCCACCGCGGCCGTCGCCGATGCGGTACGTGCCGGCACTGTGCCAGGCCATGCGGATGAAGAGCGGACCGTAGTGGCCGAAGTCGGCCGGCCACCAGTCCTGCGAATCGGTCATTAGCGCGGCGAGGTCCTTCTTTACCGCGGCCAGATCGAGGCTTTTGAAAGCCTCGGCGTAATTGAAGCTTTCGTCCAGCGGGTCCGACTTGCTGGAGTGCTGGCTCAGCAGGTCCAGCCGCAGTTGTTTGGGCCACCAGTCACGGTTCGTCGTGCCGCCGCCGGCGGCATGGTTGAACGGGCACTTTGCTTCGCTTGACATGCGCTATCTCCTTGTGAGGACGTACCCACCGTTTGTTCTGTCGCGGCGTCTGTCTCCTATGGCGCATTGCACGATCTCGCGCCGACAAGCAGCCGGAACATTACCCGGTGGGCTCTCGTGAGTGTACTGGGTGTACCGCTGCGATTACATGACGCATAGGGTCTCCATCCGTTGCGCATGTCGTCGCATGCTTTGGACGAGGATAGTTCGCGTCGCCGTGCCTGCTGCTGCAACTCAAAATATAGGTGAGACTCACCACCAATAGAATGAGATTAAGGCAATGCCGGCGATAGTACACGCCTATGAAATACGGCGTGCTTTCGGTGCCATAGCGCGTGCTGTCCGGCCCCATCGGTTGGGGCGGACAAAGCGGGCGGCATCACGATGGAGGGGAAGGGGTTAGGGGGCGGACAGAGCAGGTCCGCCACCAGGCATCGAAGGCGGCGCTTAGCCGTTCAGTGCGGCGACGAGACGGGTCAGGCGGGCAACGCGATAGCTGAACAGCGGCGCGTGCGGACAGTTTTTCAGATGTTCGACGCGATCGCGCCAGTAGGTGGGCGGGAACGGTTCTCGTGACGCGCTGGCAATGACGCGTTCCAGATGAACCAGCTCGCGCTCGAAAATGTGGTGGTGCATTGTTTGAATCCCCGTGAATGGCTAGTGTGGTCCGCTCACGCCGTCGCTAACAATCTGACGGCGCGTAGGGTTGCAAAAAGCAGATTCTGGTTGGGCGAATGCGCCGTGCGTGACGCGGCCCGATAAGAAGAGCAAGCCGCCGCTGCTTGTTCCCGCAAAGGAAGGCAACGACGGCCGCACCCCGTGGCGTCTCGCCTGGTGCATAGCCAGACGGAGTCCGCCATTTCGCGGTGACGCATCGCAACGATCCTCTCTATGGAAGCATTCGGTCGCGATGCGTCGACACACGACATTCACAGCTACAACAACAGCACAGCCCTCTCTCGGTCTGTTGCCAACGACACGGCGTCGTTGGACTCGATCGGCGCGGCAACCAGTTCGGATCACTAACCGACCGGCCTCGGTAAAAACAGAAGGGCCAAGGTTCGGCTACGTCGGCGATTCAGCGGCAATCCGCATGTCACCGGACGTCGGTGAGTCGAACGCTTTGCAGCGCGTGATCTGGTTGGTCTCTCAGGGTCCCCCGACTTGTCTGACGGATTTGCTGCATGTTCCGCAAGCCGCCCGCCCAGGTTGCATTTCCAGGCGGCTCGTAGTCCCACCATTTAAGCAATGACCGTGCCAAGCGCCTATCCGGCGCCAGGCGGCAGTGCCGGCAAGTTTCAGACGCGCAAGTGGTCAGTCTCGTCCATGAACGACCTCAAAATTGGACGATATCGTCCATTTGACCGTATCGAGCATGACGCGCGGGCGCTTTCGTCCAGGCGGGACGAAAGCGATGGGAGCGAGGAGGCAGGGAGGGGAATGCGGGAGAATCCGGAGCGGCAAGCATTCCGCTCCGGATGGTTACCACGATAAAAGCGCGCGCCTTACGACTGCAGACTGACCTTGCTGTAAGTCAACCGGCTGGGACGTACCTTCATGCGCACCAGCGACACGAGGAAGCTGAAGCCGGCCTGATTCGGATCGATCACCGGCACATACGCGCCGAGCGCCTCGGTAAGCAGCGTGGACACGCGGCTCGCGACGTCCACGAAACCTGTGCAGCCGAGCAGAATGGTTTGCGCGCCGTCGTCCTTGATCGCCTTCAGTGCCGCCTCGAAGGTGCGAACGACCACCACGTCGACGTTGTCGAGCTGCGAGACCGGGCAATCAATCGCGTGGATCGACGCGAAGTTGTCCTGGATGCCGTAGGTCTGCGGATGACCGCGCTGCATCGCCAGCGTGCTTTGCAGGATCGTGATGATCGAGAAGCGCTGGCTGAGCGCGAGCGCGGTGAAGGCCGCAGCGGGAAAGCCGCCGATGATCGGAATATCGATCACTTCGCGCGCGGCCTCGACGCCGCACATGTCGAAGTCGGTCAGCCAGATGCCGTCGAAGCCGTCGTTGGCGATCGCCTGCGCGAGTTCGACCACCGGCATGCCGTTCTGCAGCCAGTTCGTACGGTTTTCGATATCGGGATGTCCGGTGGTGATATTGCGGATCTCGACCTGCACGTCCGACGGCAAGACCGGCGCGATGGCCTTCATGATGCGGTCGTTGTACGCCGACGTGGCGACGGGCACGAGCACGCAGATGCGGATAGGCGAGTTCGAAGGCGTGCTCATGCTGCCTCTCCCTTGCGTGCGGTGTGAAGCGTTTCAAGCGGCACATACGGCCCAAGATAGCCGAGCGTGTTCAGCAACTGCATGAAGCTGTCGAGAATCAGGCCGGGCTTGCGCAACTCGGCTTCGGCACGCCAGGCGATCAGCGTCACCGGGCGCTTGCCGATCGCCGGGTTCAACGAACCGTCTTGCTGAAGCAGATCGCCGTTGCTGAAGATCGCCTGACCTTCGCCGCCGACGAAATACGCCACGCTGTCCGGCGACAACACGATCGGCTGCGGACTGGCGCTGTCCCACGCGAGCAGCGACTCGTTCTGATACAGCACCGTATAGGTCCGCTGGCCGGCCTGAATATGCACCTTGCCGACGTCGAAGCCGCCACTCGTATCCACCTCGGCCGAAACGAGTTCGCCGGGCTCCGAGATGGCGCGCGCGGCGAGTCCGCAATGCTCGGCGAGATAGCCGATCATCTGCTGGGCGCTGCCGATGCGGCCGGCCTGCAACGCGCGTCCGAGTTCCAGCGCGCGCGTCAAGGTGCCATGAATCGACGTGGCGCGGCGGATCTCGGCCGGCTTCATCACCCACATCGCGAGGCCGCCGAACTGGCCGAACTCGGGATCGGCGACGACCGGGCGCATCATCTGCTCGACGATCGCCGAGACGTCGCGCTGATGCGTCGGGCCGCCCTGGTTGCTGTTGCGCGGCGTCACGTCGAGTTCGACGCACAGGCCGCCCTGGCTCACGAGAAACGCCGGTCGCGGATCGATCTCGGCGGCCGCGAAGGTCAGCATCGGCAGCGAGGGCACGGCGCGGCCGGCGCCATCGGCGTCGATCACCGCGAGGCCGAGTTTGGCCGCCACCAGCGCCGCCACGGTGAAGCCCAGCGCGCCGCTTTCCGGCGGCATGACGTAGGCGAGCTTGGTCGATTGCGAGGCGAGCCGGGCCTGGACGTTCTGCACGGCCGTCACGGGGCCGAGCGGATACGTCGCGGAGTTGATCGCTTCAGGCGCGCCGAGGTAGGCGACCATGACGGCCGCACCCTCGGTGGCCTCGTCGACCGACACGACCTTGACCGTGTCGGTGGGGTAATAGTCGCCGGTTACGAAATGCTCGGCGAGATGCCGCGCGGATTCGATAGTGCCGCCGCCGCCGCTGCCGAAGAACGCTGCTCCCAATAGCAGCGGTTCCAGATCTTCCCGGCGTAGTTCATATGCCATTTGCGATTCCTTTACTGTCGAGGTTGAGAGAAGCGTCCAGCTGAAGTTCGGCAAGCAGGCTCGCGGCGTTGGTGACGCGACTGGTCGGATCCGTGGTCAGCGAGCGCAAGCCGCGCTCGAGTGTGTCGATGGCTTCGGCGCTGCGGCCGGTGGAGCGCAGCAGATCGGCGAGATAGCGCGCGGCGTCCACGCGCGCGGGCACCGAACCGAACGCGAGCGCGGTGGACAGCGCGGTGCGCAGACCGAGTTCGGCCGCGTTCACGTCACCGAGCGCCCACTGCGCGCGCGCTCGGGTCACCAGCAGTTCGCCCAGATAGACGCGCTCCTGGCGGGCGAGAGTCTCGTCGATCGCGGTGGCGAGAATCGCCTCGCAGATCTTCGCGCGGCCGGCGCGCAGCAGCAGTTCACCGTGCTGCCACGTCTTGAAGGAATAGAACAGCGCACCGCCATTGCACACGACGTGGTTGTCGTAGCCGTCGAGCATCACGGTCTCCGCTTCGTCGGAATGGCCGAGCGCACTGAGGTGGCAGGCGCGCAGCACCTGGCCGACGCCGCGATAAAACGCGAAGCCGTTCGCGATCGACACCGATTCGAGTTCGCTCGCGAGATGGCCGAGCCGGTCCACGTCGTCGAACAGGCAGGCGAGCCACGCGGCGCCCTGCAGGTTGACGGCATGCGCGAGCGCGTGCGCGCCCGGCTCGGACGCGCGCAGGATCAACATCTCCATGGCGCGCCGCGCCTGGCCGAATGCGCCGATCTGATACGCGGCCAGTCCTTCGAAAGTCAACGCGAGGCTGGCGAGATCGATCCCTTGCGAGCCGGTACGGGTGTCGTTGCGTCCCACGCCGAGCAGGTTGCCGCGCGCGAGACAGGCCAACGCTTCCTCGCTGTCGCCGAGCCAGAAGAGGGTGTTGGTCATCGCGACGTGGGCTTCGTCGAGCGAAACCCGGTCGCCGCCGTTCTGCGCGCGCTCCAGCATGTTCTGCGCGGTGCCGCGCGCCTGCTTCAGCTGAAGCGTCGTCAGCTGGGTGGTCCAGATGCCGAACTGGATCGCGGCGATTTCGGCGGGCTCGCAGACGCCTTCGCCGATCGTCAGCGCGGCGGCGTAGCAGGCGGTGGCCTCCGCATAGAGCCAGCCGTGCACGCTGCGCAAGCTCATGCCGAGCAAGCGGTAGGCGTCGAACTGCAAACGGCGCACGGCCTCCTGTTCATGAGGCGTCTGCAGCAGGTCGAGGCAACGGCGCAGCAGTGGGATCGCTTCCGCGAACTTCGACTCCTCGATCAGCGCGCTCGCGTGTTCGAGACACTTGCGCGCTTCCCTGTGGTGTTCCTCGCGCGACTTCAAACGCCGCTCGATGGTCTTGCGCCCGACGCCGAGCAGGGTGGCGGCCGCGCTCTTGTTGCCGCTGGTCCGCTCGAGCGCGCGGTCGATCAGAAGGTCTTCGGCGGCGGCGAGCTTGTCGCGGCCGTCGAGTTGCAACAGCATGTCGGCGAGACTCGCGCGCGACACCGGCCCGCTGGTTTCATTGGCGAGAAACGGCTCGAGCGAGTCGACATCGATCAGCGTGTTTTCGGCGAGCACGCTCAACTGGCTGATCAGGTTGCGCAATTGCCGGATATGGCCCGGCCACGAATGCTGGCAGAGCCGCCGGACGGCAGCCGGCGAGAACTCGAGACGGCGCGTGTGCTGCGCTGCGAAGTGAGTGACCAGCGCGGGGATGTCCTCGATGCGCTGCTCGAGTCCGGGGACCGCGAGCACGAACACCGCGAGCCGGTAGAACAGGTCTTCGCGAAATAGCCCTTCGCGCGCGAGTTCGCGCAGGTCGCGATGGGTCGCGGCGACGACGCGCCCCGCAAAATTCAGACTGGTGGATGAGCCGATCGGACGGAAGGTCCGCGTTTCAAGCACGCGCAACAGTTTCGGTTGCAGCGCGAGCGGCAGTTCGCCGATTTCATCGAGCAGCAGCGTGCCCTTGCCGACCTGCTGAAAAAGTCCCGGGCGGTTTTCGGCCGCGCCGGTGAACGCGCCTTTCACATGCCCGAACAGTTCGGCTTCGACGAGGTTCTCGGGGATCGCGCCGCAGTTGACGTCGACGAACGGTTGATCCTGGCGCTGGCTGTGCGCATGCACCCGGCGCGCGACCAGTTCCTTGCCCGAACCCGTCGGGCCGAAGATGAGCAAAGGGTGATCGGTCGGGGCAACCCGATCGATCATCCGGACCAGTTGGCGAAACGCCGGGGCGCCGCCCACGAAGGCGCCCGAATCAGCCTTGTCGTGGGCGAACGGAACGACAGGGGTGTAACTCATTGCAAAGGACGCTCCACTTGAACCGCGTGTGGCGCTACGCGGAAATTGCCGTCGAGACGACGGAGCGGACGGTCATGCTTCGAGCGCGTTGCCGGTGAAGTCTTCCGGATGCGTTGTCGGGACCGTCCGCTGCAAGAAGAGACAGAGTATGACGGCTTGTCGCCGATCTTGCCCTTTGCCAAATTAATCGTCGCCACGGCGCATTGGCGGATTTGATCGCATTGTGTTGCGCGCCGTGCAGCGCTGTCCGGGTGGAGGGAAATGAAAGCTTGCGGCGCTGCCGCGCGTTCGGCGGGAGGCGGAGTAGATGGCGTATAAGGGCAAGGCACGAATGGGTATCTTGGGGACGGCAAAAACGCGCCTGGCGGTTGCCGATGCGTTACCCGGATAACGGCTTCCCCGTCACGCTTCTTGAATCAAAGTGTTCGTGCCGCTCACGCTGCCGCGCCGCGCAGATCCTGATGGAAGGCTATGCTATATGCGCCTCGGGTACGCCAACAACCGCTACGTGCTCGAAACAGGGCTTGCTGGGATTTTCAGAATTTCTCGCGCAGCATCGAAACTGATTCACTGCGATCGGGGCGTGAGCGCATTCACTCCTCGCACTTCACGTCCTGTCTTCGCACGGAGATGATCACCGGATACGTACCGTGTTCGAGTTCCACCCGCGCGACGACGGACATCGTCTCATTGTCGATATCGTCGTACACGCTGACCTTTTCATGCCGCAGGCTCGTGAGGCCGGTACAGCCGGACGCACGACCCTCGTCGGAAACCTTGCATTGAATCGGGTTGTCCGCGAGGAAGCGATAGCGGTCTCTGTCCGGTGTCGCGAGATAGTCGCGAAAGCTCTGCGCCGACCCGCCGATGCCGGTGACATACCCGATCGCACACTGCAGTCTGGGTGTGTCGCTGCTCCCGGAAGTCTGCGCGGTTGCAGCCGTGCTTACGGCCGCGATGAGCGCCGCGAGGGTCGATGCGAAGAGATATTTCATGGCGCGAATCAAGCTTGTCGGATCGAAGTGCTGGATTGTAATGGCATCTCCGCGAGCATGCTCCGCTAGACGTTGAACAGCTCGCTGCGTGCCGCGTCCAGAATCATCGCGACCGCCGGATGGCTGATCCGGCGCTCGATGGAGATCGCAAAGAATTCCTCGACGATGGAATTGATCTGCCCGACCGTCGTGAGTTTGTGCTCGGCCTGTAGCTGACTTTCCAGCACGGTTGGCGCGAACAGCAAGCCGCGGCCCTCGCGGGCAAACGCTATGGTCATCGCCCCGTCGTCGAACTCGCCGACGATGCGCGGCGAAATGGCATGAGACGCCAGCCAGTGATCGAGCTTGCGGCGCACCGCCGATTCCGTGCCGGGCAGCAGCACCGGCAATTGACCAAGCGACAGCGGGAAGCGTTTCTTGCCGCTCGCAATCAGCGCCTCCGTGCCGAAGCAACTGAGCGTGGAACGGCCGAGGCGGTGATTGAACGCCTTGATATTGACGTCGGCGGGGATCGGGGCATCCGCGATAATCAGGTCGAGGCGGTGCAGGGCCAGTTGCGCGAGCAGCGCATGCTGCTTGCCCTCGTGGCAGATCATGCGCAGCGATACGGACGCGCTCAGCGCGGGTTCCAGCAGCCGGTACGCGATCGCCTTCGGCACCGAATCCGCAATGCCGACGCGAAACCGCGTTTGCGGGCCCGCTTCGTTCTCGCGCCGCACGGCGCTTTCGAGCTCCGAGCCCAGCGAGAATATTTCGTCGGCGTAATCGAGCGCCAGACGGCCCGCGTCGGTCAGTTCGAGCGTGCGGCCGCTTTTCCTGAACAGCTTCTTATCCAGCGCTTCTTCGAGCAGTTTGATCTGGCCGCTCAGCGTTTGCGGCGAGATGTGCAACTGCTCGCCCGCTCGAACGATGCCGCCCGCATGCGCCGCAACCCAGAAGTAATGCAGATGCTTGAAGTTCACAGTTGCTCCACAGATTACACAACACTACGATTTTCTCGAAGTGTTTGTATAAAAAATACGCATTTTACGTTATCTCACGTTCAGGTAGATTGAGGTCTCGCCCAAGGGTTCGTGCGGGGCGGCTCACGATAGTTGACGGAGGTGGCAGATGGCATCGGTTGCACAGTTTCTGCGTTCAAAAACGTCCCAGACAGTCTGGTCGACCCAGGCGTCCACTTCGGTCTACGACGCGGTCGCGATCATGGCTCACCGCCGGGTGGGCGCGCTCATCGTCGTTAACAACGGGCGCGTGGCCGGCATCGTCACGGAGCGCGATTACGCGCGCAAGATCGCGCTGATGCACCGTTCGTCAAGGAATACGCCGGTGCGCGACATCATGTCGACGACCGTGCGCTATGTCGGCCCGGAGCAGACCACCGAGGAATGCATGGCCCTCATGACGGAATACCGGATCCGCTACTTGCCTGTCATTACGCAAGGGCAGGTGATCGGCATGGTGTCGATCGGCGACCTGATCAAGAACCTGATTGCGGAGCAGGAGGACACGATCCGGCAGCTGGAGCACTACATCCATGGCAACAGCGTTCAGGTCGGCCATCGCGGCTTACAAACGCACTCGCCGGCCGGTTTTGCCACCTGAAAAAATATTACTGTTCGTAATGCATTCGGCGCGACGGAAAAGAGCGCGCGAAACGCGCAGTCCCCTGACTTATCAAAGAGGCTTTATATGTACACGCAGATCATCAATCAACTTCGACGTGCGGCCGGCGCAGTGACGCGCGGGACGGCGGCGCTCGGTCTCGCAGGGCTCCTTGCTCTGGGCGCCATCGCTTCGAACGATGCCGAAGCGAAGCGCGTGGGCGGCAGCCAAAGCATCGGCCGTCAATCGCAATCGGCGTCGCCGTCCGGGCCGGCACAACGCAGCCAGCAGGCTCAACCGGCACAGCAGAGCGCCCAGGCCCCGGCGGCTGCGGCGGGTAATCGCTGGATGGGCCCGCTCGCCGGGCTCGCGGCCGGACTCGGCATCGCGGCGTTGCTGTCATCGTTTGGCCTTGGCGAGGGACTCGCGCAATTGATGTCCAATGCATTGCTGATCGGCGCGGTGATCCTCGCGGGCGTCATGCTGTTCCGCTTTATCGCCAATCGGCGTCGTCCGGATCTCGCTTATGGACACGGCGCCGCGAACCGGCAGCAAACTGGCGGCTCGCCAATTCTGAATCAGATGGGTCAAGCGCGGCCTGAAACGAATTTCCGGGGCTGGCCGCGTGCCGCGATGGGTGCGGCCGGAGCAGCGGACACCGTGCAGGCACCCGAGCTTTCGCCTGGTCCGGATCAGGCGGCGTTTCTCGTCTCGGCAAAGACGATGTTCATGCGGCTCCAGGGTGCATGGGACCAGAACGAGCAGGGCGATCTGTTCGAGTTGACGACGCCGGAGATGTTCGCGCGTCTCAAGCAGGATCTGGAAGCGCGCGGCCGCGAGCCGAGCCATACGGAAGTGCCGCAACTCGAAGCCGAGGTGCTCAGCACTGAAAGCAGTCCGGATGGAACGCTGGTCAGCGTGCGCTTTTACGGTCAGATCCGGGAAGACGATGCACAGACCGCGCAGCCGTTCCAGGAAATCTGGAACCTCGTCAAGCAGCCGCAAGGTGATCAGGCGTGGCGGCTGGCCGGTATCCAGCAGATCGGCTGATAACGGCAAGGTTGAGGCCGGCGCGAAGAAGCGCCGGCTTTTTGCCGCTCATGCATTCCACGCCTCGTGGCGTGGCGAAGAACGGCGACGAGCGAGCCTGCGACGGGCATCATCCGGACACTCAGCTGCGGCTGCTATCGATTGCCGCGACGCAATCGATCTCGATGTCGAAGCGCCCGGGCCACGCCGGCACATTGACGAAAATCCTCGCGGGCGGGTTCGCGCCGAAGAACCGCGCATAGATCGCATTGACGGCCGGAAACGCTTCAACCGACGTGCAATACACGTTGCATTTGAGCACCTGATCGAGCGATGAACCCGCCGTCTCCACGCATAGCTTCAGTTGTTCCAATACGCGTTCGGTCTGCAGTTCGATCGGCGCGTCCATCACTTCGCCGGTGTGAGAATCGAACGGTGGAAACCCGGAAACGTAGAGGGTATCGCCGTGCCGGGTGACGGCGGAAGTCGGCGCATTCCAGCGTTCGAGCCAGCTCGAAAGCGGTTCGACGCGAATGATTTCACGGCTCATGGTTCACTCCATGCGAAAAGGGTGATTCGATGAAAAAGACGCTAAGCGACGTCCTGAAACATACTGTTCAACCACGCGCCTGACGGCTCCTTCGGCAAGCGATCGAAGCGCCCGTCCGCCAGCGACTGAACGCTGGTCACCAGCCCGCCCCACGCCGCGCGCGCCAGTGCGCCGCCCACGCTCACGCGGCGCACGCCGAGCCTCGCCAGCTCGTCGAGCGTCAACGCCGAGGGTCCGCCGATCAACAGGTTGACGGGTTTCGGGCTGACCGCGGCGAGCACCGCTTCGATCTGCTCGCGCGTCTGGATACCCGGCGCGTACAGACAGTCGGCGCCCGCTTGCGCATAGGCTCGCAAGCGCGCCACCACGTCTTCGAGATCGGGCACGCCGACAAAGAAATTCTCAGCACGTCCGACGAGCAGCGTATCACCGCCTGTTTCGTCGATCGCGCCTCTTGCCGCAGCGAGGCGTTCCACAGCGACTTCGAGCGGAAACAGCGGCGACTTCGGATCGCCCGTCGAGTCTTCAATCGACAGTCCGGCGATGCCGGTATCGACCGCCATCCGCACGCTATGCGCCACCTCGGCGGGATTGTCGCCGAAGCCGTTTTCGAAGTCGGCGTTGACCGGCAGATCTGTCGCCCCGACCATCTCGCGAAGGTGCGCGAGAATCGTGGTGCGCGATACGCCGTTGTCAGGCCGGCCAGCCGACCATGCGAAGCCCGAGCTGGTCGTGGCAATCGCCTTGAAGCCGACCGACGCAAGATAACGCGCGCTGCCGACGTCCCACGGATTTGGCAACACGAAGCATCCGTCCTGGTGCAACGCGCGAAACGCCGCGCGTTTTTCAGCCATGGTTGCATGGACTCGGGACATGATCGATCTCCTTGTCTGAGGACGTGGCAGCGCGCTGCCGTTACGCGACTTCCGTTTCGACGACCGGAAAATCGACCTCGGTATCGAAGACGTTGTTGACGAAGTTCGTCAGCATGAATTGCGCGGCGAGCGCGATGATTTCGACAACGTTCGCGTCGCTGAAGCCGGCTTCGCGCACGGCGTGCAGATCGTCTTCGCTGACCTTGCCGCGTGTTTCCATCAGCGTCCTCGCGAACGCGACAGCCGCGGCGGTTTTGGGCGTATTCGATTTGCCGAGCCGATTCAGGCGAATCTCGTCGTCGCCGATATGAGCCATGTTGCTCGCAACGTAGCTATGCGCCGACAGGCAGTACTGGCAGCCGTTGACCTGGGACACGGCGAGGGCAATGCCGTCGCGCAGTTTTGCATCGAGCGTCTTCGCAAGCGCGCCTTGCAGGTTAGCCCAACCGTTCAGCGCATTGGGACTCAGCGCCATGATGCGAAAAAGGTTTGGCGTCATCTTCAGTTGCTTCGTCACTGCTTCGATGACCGGTTGCGAAGCGGCCGGGAGAGCGTCGGTGGCGGGGAGGGCGATACGGGTCATGGTCGTGCTCCTGTTTCTGCTGATCGGGACAAGGGTGCGTCTGCATCGGAATATCGGTGTGCGTTCTCGGCTGCATTGATGAAAATTCTAGGCGTGCAGCTCGAACGAAAAATCCTGAGAACAGACGCAAAAGTCCGCGGATGCAGGTGCCGGCGTGGATAGCTTTAATGACGAAACCGGCGCCTTGTATTGGCGCCGACGTGCCGGTGCAAGGCGCCGGTCACGGCGCAGGAGCGTGCGAGTCTGGTGGGCAAGGTCCGCAGACGCCGCGGCGAGTCCCGGCGATCAGCCGTCGGCGGCTCCGTCGCGGTATTCCGCGGGGCCGGTATCGAACACCTCGCGAAACGCGCGCGCGAACGCGCCGCGGCTCGCATAACCCGCATGGCGCGCCACCTGATCCAGCGACAGGTCGCCGGCCCGCAATTGCGCCGCCGCCTGGCGCATGCGGATGTCGCGCAGCACCTGCATCGGCGATTGGCCGAGCGCCGCGGAAAAGCGCGCCATGAATGCCGAGCGGCTGAGAATCGCCGCTTCGGCGAGACTGGCGACGGTGTGCGGCGCGCCCGGGCGGGCCACCATGTCGGCGAAGGCCCGGGCGATTTGCGGATCGCCGAGCAGCGCGAATCGCTCCATCCAGAGCGCGCTGGATTTCAACGACCGACGCACGAGCGCGACGATCACCTGCTTGAGCAGCGCGCCCGACATCGCGCCGGCGCCGATCTCCTGCGCGACGAGTTCATCGAACGCCGTGCGCAGATACACGTCGAGCCGGTCGGAAGCTTCGAACTGCTCCACGATCGGCGTCGAGAGGGTCCCGAACAGATTGATCGACGCACCGAAGGACGCCCTGAAATAGCCGCAGATCATGACGGTCATCGGTTCGACATTGCCTGCGCGGAAACGGCTGATCGAATCGACGACCTGTTTGTGCTCGCGCCCCGGCACGACGGTCGGTGCGATACCCGCCTGTTTCGTCGGCACTTCGAGCTTCAGTGAGTGGCCCGCCGGCACGATCAGCAACGTATGAGGTGTGAGCGGCACGGTCCCGGCGCCCGCGATGTGCAGCCGCCCTTCGCCCGACAGGATGTAGTGGATGCCGGGCGCGTCGTGGCCATCCAGTTCCAGCATGAAGCCCTGGCTAACGACGCACTCCGAGAGCCCGAGTACCTGAATGTCGAGCAGGGTAATCAGCTCGTTCAGATTGTCGGGTGATAGACGTGGCGGCGAAATTGCTTGCGAAACAGGCATAAGGCATCCGCGGGAAGTAGGGCAATCAACAGATGTTTTAGCGTGGACGACGATTGTCGCAGGTTTCCCTTGGACGCAATTGTGTGCCGAAGGCGGCGCGGCTGCGCCTGGAGTCGCGAGACGGTCCGTGCGGTTGACGTACTAACTTCGGATCGGACTATGCGCACGCCCACATCCTGGCGCGAGACGCATACTTGGCAGCCCGAATACACCGGCAATTTACGGATCGCTCGTTGGACGATTTTCCCGCTGTATCGACAAGCCGGAAAGGAGTGGAAATTGGAAAACAATCTTCATACAACCGCGCGCCCGCTCCCCGGCGATGACGTTCACATTCGTTTGCCACGTGCTCGACGATTCACGCTGCAGACACTTCTGTTAGTGGTTTTGTCGTGCTTCCTGAGCACGGCGCTTCCGGCGCAACCGGCGGCATCCACCGATACCCGCCCGGCGAGCTCGTCGACAGCCCCACGCCATCTCGATCGCTCCGGCAAGTCGCGCAAGGGCGAAGCCTCGTACTACGGCCGGGAGTTTTACAAAAAAGAAATGGCCGACGGTACGCCGATGAATCCGCAATCGAATGCCGCCGCGAGCAAGACGCTCCCGCTCGGCACCAAGGCCCGGGTCACGAATTTGAAAAACGGCAACAGCGAGGTGGTCGAGATTCGGGATCGCGGCCCCTATGTCAGGGATCGGATCGTCGACCTGTCACCCAAGACCGCGGATAAGCTCGGGCTGAAAAAGGACGGCGTCGTCCCCGTCGAGGTCAAGCCGGTGGAAGTTCCACAGGCCGACGGTACGGTGAAGCCGGGCGCGGGTATGCAGGATGCCCAGCGCGGCGGAGCGCCGACCGACGCGCAGGCCGGTCATTCTTTGCGCTGAACGGGCGGCTCATAGCCGAGGCGAGAACGGACGAGTCTGCCGCGCCACGCGCCTATCGAGTCAAACAGACAGTGGCACGCGATTCCATTGCATAGAATCAGGTTACGCGCAGAACGCCTTCGGGCAACACGATCGCAGCCGCGTTCGCGGTCGAGCTTGCGCGTAGACAACGCAATTCGAGGTATTGAGCTATTGGTAAGGAGAATCGTCATGGCGACCTATGTGGTTCTTGCACAATTCACCGATCAGGGCATACGCAACATCAAAAACAGTCCGCAGCGTGCAGGTCAGGCGGCGGAGTTGGCCAGGACCTTCGGCTGTGAAATGAAGGAGATCTACTGGACCGTGGGCAAATACGACATCGTCACGGTCATCGACGCACCGGACGAGCAAAGCTTCGCGGCATTCGGCTACGCGCTGGGATCGGCAGGCAATGTCCGCACGCAAACACTGCGCGCTTTCACGAAGGACGAATGCAGCGCGATTATCGGCAAACTTCCATAAGACAGTCAGTCATACGGCCCGTGAGCCGTTCTCTTTCCGCGACTCTTTCTCAGGAGATCACAATGAGCACAAAAGCAAACGACAGCGAAGACGTACGCGCGTTCGTTCAAACGGCCGAGCAGGGCGGCGAGTTTGTCTGGGTGATTACGCTCGTCGACTTCGCAGCGCAAAAGGTCAAACGGTCGATGGTGTCCGACGACACGTTCGCCATGCGCGCTGCCGCGCAGGATGCCGGCGAAGCCTATCTGAAAGGGCTGACGGAAGACCGCTAACGAGGCGGGCGGGGAGTCACATGGATTCCGATGTTCGGACTGAGCATTGAACCTTCATGACGTGGTGGCCAGATTCATTTTGGGCGATACGCAGTGCCTGCAAGCGAGGTGACTATACTTAAGAAGGCGCCTCTGATTCAGGTTCGCCGGGTTCAGGTGGCAGAGGCGCCGGGCAGGATTTCGACGCGAGCTGAACCGGGTCGCGGGGGAGAAACATATGTTCAAGCATCTGCTGGTGCCGACCGACGGCTCGCCGCTTTCCGAGGCCGCCATTCAGATGACGGTAACGCTCGCCGCGGAAAGCGGAGCCACGGTCACGGGCCTCCACGTCATTCCGGAGTTTCATGTCCTCGCGTATGGCACGGAGATGATTGCCGACAACGAGGATCGCATCATTCAGACCGCGCGACAGCGCGCGGAGGATTACCTCAGCGTTGTGAAAAAAGCAGCCGCGCAGGTCGGCGTGGTGTGCAATACGGTTTCTGAAGGTCGCGCCCATCCCTACGAAGCGATTATCAGCGTTGCGACGCAACAGAACTGCGATCTCATTGTCATGGCGTCGCACGGTCGAAGCGGGATGAGGGCGTTCTTGCTCGGCAGCGAAACCCAGAAGGTCCTGACGCACAGTTCGATCCCGGTTCTCGTCGTGCGGCAACCGGCGCCGGGCGGTGCGCATCCGCCGCGATAGTCAGACTGGCGGATGCGTGTGAGCGTCGGCTCGGAAGGGTGCGAGTGAATTGCAACTGCTTCAATCCGGGGATCGGGCAGATGTCGAAGTTCAGCAACTATCGGGAAGCGGCGGTTTAGCCGACCGCCGTTACTACGAGGTGGCCGCGACCTCGAGCCCGGATCCGACCGGATCCAGAAGGCGCTGACCTACAGCGAACGCTCGATTGCCCGCCCTAGCAGGTCCAGGCCGAGGTCGATCTCATCCTCGTGAACGGTCAACGGAGGGGCGATCCGGAACACGCCGCCCATGCCGGGCAACTGCACGATGTTCATGCTCAGCCCCAGGTTCATGCACTCGCGCGTGATCTTCGCACCAAGCCCATCCGCCGGCTCCTTCGTGCGGCGGTCCTTGACGATTTCCATTCCCAGCAACAGTCCCCGGCCGCGAATATCGCCGATGCAGTCGAAGCGTTCCATCAGATCCAGCAGGCCGCGTTTGAGTCGCGCGCCCATCAGATTCGCACGCGCAACCAGCCCCTCGCGCTCGACCACATCCAGCACCCGCAAACCGACGGCGGCAGGAAGAGGATCGGATACGTGCGTCGTATAGAACAGGTAACCCAACTCATGGGCGCGCTCCTCGATCTGCGCGGATGTCACGACGGCCGCGAGCGGCAGACCGGCGCCCAGTGTCTTCGATAGCGTGAGAATGTCAGGCGTGACGCCATCGCGTTGACAGGCGAACATCGTGCCCGTGCGGCCGACGCCCGTTTGCGCTTCATCGAGGATCAGCAGCATGCCGCGCTCTTCACACTTGCGCTTGAGCGCAGCCATGTAGCCTTCCGGCAGTTCGATGATCCCGCCGGAACTGAGGATCGGCTCGGCGATGAAGGCGGCCAGATTGCCACTGGACTGACGATCGATCAGATCGAACGCATAGTCCAGTTCCGCCAGATAATCGTATTCGCCATGGCGCTCGAAACGCGGCCGGTACAGGAACGGTGCGGGGATCGCGAACGAGCCGACAGCGGCCGGACCGACGCCCTTGCGACCGGCGCTGTACGTGGCGGATGCCGCTGCTCCTGTCATGCCGTGCCATGACTGCGCGAACCCGACGATTTCATATTTGCCCGTGACCAGCTTCGCCATGCGAATGGCGGCCTCGTTCGACTCCGCGCCCGTACTGAGCAACAGCGCGCGGTCGAGTCCGTCAGGCGTGATGTCGGCGAGGCGAGTCGCGAGGTCCACCACCGGCCGCGACAGCATGCCGCTGAAGAGATGGTCGAGCTTGCCCGCGTATTCGTTGATGACCGAGACGATTTCCGGATGACTGTGCCCCAACACCGCGCTCATCTGGCCGGAGGTGAAATCCAGAATCGCGCGGCCGTCCGCGTCATAGACGAAACTGCCCTGGGCGCGCTCGATGATCATCGGCTCGAAGGTGCCGCCATAGCGGATCAGGTGTTGTTTGGCGTTGCGCCAGAAATCTGCATCATTGTTTCGCGACACTTGCTTCTCCTTGACGGCTAGCGGGAATAACTTGCAGTCTAGATGGCGCTCTGGTCTCATAGAATCGAATAGTTCTTATCGAAGATAGAAGCGGGCCTAATACCTTGAGCCTTTCACTCGAAATCGATCTGCTGCGTTCTTTTACCGTCGTCGCCGAAGTTCGGGCGCTCAGTCGCGCGGCGAACCGGATCGGCCGGACCCAGTCGGCGCTGAGTCAGCAGATGAAGCGCCTCGAAGAAATCGTCGATCAGCCGTTGTTCCAGCGCACAGGTCGTGGGGTCGTGCTGACGAATCCAGGCGAACGCCTGCTGATCCACGCCCAACGCATTCTGCGGCTGCATGACGAGGCGATGGCCGATCTGTCCGGCAAGGGGCTGTCGGGCACGATCCGCTTCGGTTGCCCGGACGACTACGCCGCCGTTTTCCTGCCGCATTTGCTGCGTCAGTTTTCGAGCCGGCATCCGCATGCACTGGTCGAGGTGATTTGCGCACCGACGCCGCGCTTGCTCGAGCAACTGGAGATGCGTGCGCTGGACCTTGCCATGATCTCGTTGCCGGAAGGCGCCCCGAGCGACGACATCATTCGCCGTGTGCCGCTCGTCTGGGTCGGCTATCCGGGACTGGATTGCGCGGGCTTCGACCCGTTGCCGCTGGCGCTTTCCGATCCGGACACGCTCGACCATGTGGCGGCCTGCGAAGCGCTGCAACGCGCGGGCCGGGCGTACCGCATCGCGTATGCGAGCAGCAGTCTTGCCGGGCTCACGGCGCTGGTGCGCTCCGGGCAGGCCCGTCGCCGTCATCACGCAGACTGCCGTCGCTCCGGATCTCTCCATACTCAGTGGCGACCCCGCGCTGCCGCCTTTGCCCACCATAGGCATTACGCTGAAGTTCGAGCGCAAGCGTCCGGCCCATCTGGTCACGGCATTCGCGGAGCACATCCGGCTGACGCTGCCGTTGCTGTGATCGATCTGACCTTCAGGCATCAAGCGCCGAAGTCAGTCGATGACGCCAGCGCTTTCCAAGTCGCAGTTTCCTGCTCGACATAAGCATTCTTCTCGGCGATGGCCTTCAGCGTGTCGGTGCCGAGCGGCAGACGCAGTGGCGGCGTTTGCGCATCGACCAGTTCGAGCATCGCCGCGGCGAGCTTCGCGGGATTGCCCGGCTGGTTGTGATTCATGTCGGCTGCGAGGCGGCGCACATGGCCCGATGTCGCGTCGTAGTCCGCAATGACCTCGCGCGCGACGACGAGCGATGACGCATCGAGAAAGTCAGTCCGGAAGTAACCCGGTTCGACGACCGTCGCGTGAATGCCGAGCGGTTTCAATTCGGCGTACAGCGCTTCGGTCAGGCCTTCGACCGCGAACTTCGTCGAACAGTACGCACCGAAGCCCGCGGCGGACCGATAGCCGCCGACCGACGACATATTGACGACGTGCCCGGCGCGCTGCGAGCGCATCACCGGCAGCACGGCACGCGTGACGCTCAGCAACCCGAACACGTTGGTGTCGTACATGCGGCGCACGTCCGCGTCGGTGGACTCCTCGATCGCGCCGAGCAGGCCGAATCCCGCGTTGTTGATCAGAACGTCGATGCGGCCGAATGTGTCGAGCGCGGTTTGAACCGCGGCTTTCGCCTGCGCCTGGTCCGTGACGTCCAGCGCCACGGGCAGCAGCGCCGGCGAGTCGCCGAGGCGCTTGACGATCGCCGCGACATTGCGGCCGGCGGCAACCACCGCATTGCCGTCAGCCAGTGCCGCTTCGGCGATCAGCGCGCCGAAGCCGCGCGACGCGCCCGTGATGAACCAGACACGCTTGAAGCTGTTGTTCGTAAGCTCGACCATGATGTTTCTCCTGCGTTCGGGGTGGGTGTGAACGGATCATAGGAGCATCGATTCGCACGAACTAGGCGTAGATTGCTAGACTGATAATCAACTTTAATTTGCGAATGGGGTCTCCGGTGAACGAAGTTCGCGCGATCACCATATTCACCCGGGCGGCGACGCTCGGCAGCCTGCGCAAGGCGGCCGTGGACCAGGGCATCTCCCCGCAGGCCGCGAGCCACGCTGTGATGCAACTGGAGAAGGAGCTCGGCGTGCGGCTCTTTCATCGGACCACGCGCAAGCTGAGTCTCACCGAGGAGGGGCAAGGCCTGTTCGACACGGTGACGCCCGCGCTGGCGGTCCTGTCGTCCGCACTCGACGACGCGCGCCGCTCAAAAGCGGAGATTGCGGGGCCGCTGCGCGTGAGCGCGCCACGGGCAATGGGGCACGTAGTGCTGTGGCCTTACTTTCTGGAATTCGCCGAACTGCATCCAAACGTCCAGCTCGATGTGCAATTCGACGACCGCTTCACCGACCTCATCGGCGAACGTGCCGATGTGGGCTTTCGTGGCGGGTCTCCGCCGTCCGGCGGCAGCATCGCGCGCCGGCTCTTGCCGATCCAGTTGATCGTCTGCGCGTCACCCGCTTATATTGAGCGCCATGGCGCGCCGCGCACGATCGACGAACTCGACGGTCACCGCTGCACGGGATACCGGCGCGCGAATACAGGCAAGCAGGCCCCGTGGGAATTCCTGATCGGGGATGAAATCGTTTATCGCGACATGGCAACGACTTTGTGCGTCAACGACACCGACGCCGAAACGGCTGCCGTGATCGCCGGATCCGCCATTGGTCAGCTCGGCAGCTTTTCAGCCACCGCGCCGATCAGAAACGGCCAACTGGTTCCGTTGCTGGCCCAACACGTCACGCAGCGCGAGGCGGTCTATATCTACTATCGCCATCGGACCGAACAGCCGTTGCGAGTGAGGACATTTATCGACTTCATGGTCGCGCGCCTTGCGGGGAACACGAATTTCTATTTCGAGCCGTCCGAACTGCACGCGCTCCGCTGACCGTGCGCTTCGGTGTCGACGCGAGCGATCAGGGGCGCCGAAATCGGTTTTGCGCAACGAGGACATCGATCCGAAGGATAAAATCGGCAAGGTGATCGCCGACACGCGCGCGGACGGCACGGACGACGGGATTGCGAAGAAGTATTTTGACTTCGACGTTTATGGCTAGTGAACGCGGCGACCACGCGCGGCGGTGGCGGGCGTTTCAATCGAGCAGCAGCTTGGCGACGTCGACATTGACACGTGGGTTCTACTCAGTGTGAACGGAGAGCGAAATGGACGACCCTTTCAAGCTTCAGCGCTTTATCGACGCACAGGATCCGCTCTATGCACAGGTCTGTGCCGAACTGCGCGACGGGCGCAAGCGAAGCCATTGGATGTGGTTTGTATTTCCACAGATCGAGGGGCTTGGAACGAGTGCGACGGCGCAAAGGTTCGCGATTTCGTCGTTGGCCGAGGCCGATGCTTACTTGCGCCATCCAGTTCTGGGTGAACGCCTGAGGCAAACGACGCAGTACGTCAACCTTGTCGAAGGCCGTTCGATAGAGGACATTTTCGGGTATCCGGATTACCTGAAGTTTCACTCGTCGATGACACTGTTCGACCATGCGGCGATCGACAAAGAACCTTTTGCTGAAGCACTCAGGAAATATTTCCACGGCCAACCCGATCCGCTGACGTTAGAGCGCGTCTAGCAGGCGGTTGCCAGGCGGCGGGTCTAGCGGCGACTGGCATATCGTTTGCTCGATTGAAAACCGTTCAGCCGCACGTCCAAACCAGGCGCGCACATCGGGCGCGAAGATTCCGAAGCAGAGAAGAGCGACAAGTAAAGGATGGCGCGCGGCACTCGGACTCCGAAGGAGGGCGTAGTGATGAGGCAGAGTGAATCAGTCGAACAAACCGGCGGATGTGCGTGCGGCGCGGTGCGGTTTCGCGTCACGGCGCGCCCCCGGCGAGTGTCGATATGTCACTGCATGACATGTCGGCGAATACATGGCAACGTGTTTGGCGGATACGCCATGTTCGAGCGAGGCGCTGTGGAGTTGTCCGGTTCTACGCAGGCATGGCAAAGTTCGCCCGGGGCGCGAAGGCATTTCTGCGCGACATGCGGGTCAGTCGCTTTCATGGAAAGCAACGACAGCGACGAGCTGGATCTTCCGCTTGGAGCCTTTGACCGTGTGGGCCTGTATGAGCCGAGCTATGAGCTTTGGTGTTGCCACAAAGAGCCTTGGCTGCCCGCGGGGGTGCGTGCCGAATATAGCGAAGGCAGAGCATGACGCTCGCACGAAAGCGATAAGGGCAGAGTGATAGTTTTGCGGCGTGGACGCTACGGTCGTCGGCGTCGGCGGGTGTCTAACTCAGTGTGCTCGCTTTGATTAGGCGTCAAGTAATCCCGCCGTTATGGGCATTTGCGAGTTGCTGTCGCCGGGTAAGAACTACAAGGTCGGTTGCCAAAGCGCGATCCGCATGGGTGCAGATGAAACCAGGCGATTAATGCCGACGGGCATCTCTATCGCCGCAAACGATTCAACCAAAAGCGGCATGAAGTTTGCGGAGGGGGAAGACACGCCAACCTTCTGGAGCCGCTCATGACTACACAACCTGGCGCGCCTTCGCCCACTGACGAACTCGACACCGTTCCAGACACGTCGAGCCCCGCCTATGCCGGCCGTCATCCCTTAACGCGCGTGTTCGACCGTTTTGCAAGCCTCGTCACGCGATGGGCCGGCTCACCCGCGGCGTTCTGCCTTGCCGTGCTGACAGTGGTCGCCTGGGTCGTGACAGGGCCCATCTTCCACTACTCGGACGGATGGCAACTGGTCATCAACACCGGCACCACCATCATCACCTTTCTGATGGTATTTCTGATTCAGCAGAGCCAGAACAAGGACAGCGTCGCGTTGCATCTGAAGCTGAATGAACTGCTGTCCTCGCATCGGGCAGCGAACAACAATCTGATCGGTATCGAGGACGCGTCCGAGGAAGAAATCCGAAGACTTGCGGCAGCTTACCTACGTTTGTCGACTCAGTCCGCTGGCGATGCTCAGAACAAGGGCCGCTGAGTGCGACCCACGCACTGACTGTCTACCCATCGCCCGATACAAGCACGCTTGCCATTACCAAGTTCGGAACCGTGCGGCGCCGTTTTTTTCGAAGGCAAACGCCACGCCGAGATACTTCGGCGATGCCTCCCTCGCGCTTTGTCGCACGCGCGCCGCACGCATATCAACCACCCTTCGAACTAGAACAGCGGGTGCTCGTGCGGATACAGCGCCGTCCTGAGAGCAAAGCCGCCCAGGACGACGAAGATGATGGCCGCCAGAATGTGGACCGCTTTGGTCGGCAGGCGGTCAGCGAACTTATGACCCAGGTAGATGACGGGCACGTTGGCCAGCATCATGCCCAGCGTGGTGCCGGCGACCACCCCGAAGAATTCGTGAAATCGAGCGGCCAGAGCGATCGTGACAACCTGCGTCTTATCACCCATTTCAGCGAGAAAGAACGTTAGCGCCGTGGTGCTGAACACGCCCATCGGATGCGTGGTCGACACCGCCTCGGCACCGTCGAGTTTGTCGGGAATCAGAATCCAGACGGCCATGACGGCAAACGATGCGACGACTGCCCAGTTCAGGATCGAGGGACTCAGAACGCTGGCAAGCCATGCGCCCAATGCGCCGGACGCGGCATGATTGATGAGGGTTGCGACAAAGACGCCGAGAATGATCGGAATGGGTTTGCGATATCTGGCTGCCAGCACCAAAGACAACAGTTGGGTCTTGTCGCCGATTTCGGCTAGACCGACCACGCTGGTCGAAACGAGGAACGATTGCATAGGTTGTGGGCCGGGCCGCGCAGTCAGTACGCGATGACACGCATTCCGGCGACCCGGTCAGGTCGGAATGCGAGTCACCGGTCTTGCCAGGCATAGTGCTGTGCGCGCCATGGCGGTCTGTCGACCACCAAGTATGTTGACGGGCACCCTCGAGCATTGCGGTCGAGGCGGCTACTCCCCAATGAGAGGGGCGATTCTACAGTGTCTCGGTCGAGTAAGGCAAATCGTCAACTTTCCGATTGCTGCATGAAAATCACACCGGAGATGCGCTCGCGCGTATCGTCGAGATCGGCGGACTCGAAAAGTCTGAATTCGCGCAAGGTCAACGCGCTAAACGGAGACTTGAGTATGACTACCCGGCCGAGCGGCATCTCACATCATGCCGCCCATGCTTCCGAGGCCGCCGACTCCGGCTCCGCCCGTGCCGCTATTCGGCGCTGTCATTAACGGATGTGCCGCGCCCGCCGACGTCATCAATGCGACGGCGGCGGTGTCCGGTTCGCCATTCGCGTCGATGACGCCGCGCGCGAGGAGTGCTTCGAGATCGCTGTCCTCGCCCGGTTGACCGGCAGTGAAGGCGGTGGTCAGGAAATTGGGCGTGGATAGCGTCACACCGTACGTCTGCCGCAGATTCTGAACGACCGCGGCCTGCGCAGTCAGGACGTCGGTCTGGTTCGCCAGCACCTGTTGGAACTGTGAGTTCACTGGGAAGCCGGCTGTCAGC
This sequence comes from Paraburkholderia sp. BL6665CI2N2, assembly GCF_004366535.1. Taxonomy (NCBI): domain Bacteria; kingdom Pseudomonadati; phylum Pseudomonadota; class Betaproteobacteria; order Burkholderiales; family Burkholderiaceae; genus Paraburkholderia; species Paraburkholderia sp. BL6665CI2N2. Next base: position 7,812,534 of record NZ_SORC01000001.1, on the reverse strand, counting down.
CCGCTTTCATTCGTGCCGAGTTGCGCCGCCAGATACGACACCAGCAGATCCGTCTCCGGCGTGACGTTGTATGTGCCGCCGGCGAACGCAACGGAATGCAGCATCGTCACGCCTGAAGTCGCGGCGATCATGCATGGCATCACGGCGCCGAGCGTCGCGTGAAAGTTGCCGTTCGCATCCGCTGCAACCGACATCGAGCCTCGCGCGCAGTCGATCTTGATCGTCGCGTTCGCCAGCGCTTTACCCGTTGCCGCCGTGCCGCCGATCGAAACCATCGAGGCGCCGCTGCCACCACCTCCGCCTCCACAACCCGCGAGCCACGCGACGGATGCCGTCAGCAGCGCTGCGCCGACAGGCCGAACGATTTGCTGCTGTCGAATGTTCATTGATGTCTGCCATTGATTCGGACATGCTGTCTAAACGATCCGGCGCCGCCGCCTATTCCATCTTTCGCGCAACCCTTTACGTCACACGATTGGAATAGCGCGACGCCGCGAGCCGTTTATTCAGGTTATCGACGCCGGGTCATTCGAGTCCGGCATCAGGGCGGGGCGGCCCATGGCGATCGACGCATGCAACATGCTCGGGCAACCCTTCAACCGCCGGTCAATCAGCACGGATCGAACCATGACGTTTTGCGGATCTGGCATTTCCGATCATCCGGTACGCGGGCGCATTCTGCCTGCTGCAAGATGCCCCGCAATCGCGCGGCTGTTGCTGTACGTGCTCGCATTGACCTGCCTGGCTGTCGCGACGGGCGCGTTTGCGCAACCGGCCAGCCCGACGGCGCCGGCTTCGTCCGCCACATCGGCGGGATGTGTGGATGCCGGCGCGTCGCATACCGTGAATGCGGACATCGACGAGTTCCGCTGTCTCCCGGCTCGCGAACAGGCGGCGTCGCTACGCACGCGGATCGAAAACCACTCGATACTGACTTTGACCGACGATCAGATCCTTGCCTTGATGGACGCGATGAAGCCCGACGCCTTCGTCGAGTACGCGAAGACCGAGATGATTCCTGACGACGCCTACGAATACAGCATGTTCCGGCAGGAGCGCGTCTCAGGAAGATGGCCGGAGCGGCCCGATCACATGGTGATCCGATATCAGGACAGCCCGCGAAGAGTCTACGCAAAATGGCTGCCCGGCGGCGCCCATGCGGGACAGGAGATTGTCTACGACGAAACCACGGACCCCGACAGCATCGTCGGCCATCTTGGCGGCCGGCTGCATGTCGTGTCGGGCAAAGTCGCCGTCGACGGTCCATTCGCGCACGCGCAGTCACGCCATAGTGTCCGGGATCTGGGCTTGCAGTTCATCGCCCGCACCGTCGAGCACGATGCGCGCAGTTTTCGTGAAGAGGGGCTCAGCGAAAAGCCGAGCCGCATCGAACTCATGAACGCGCACGGCACGCGGTTGCTGGCGTGGACATGGACGGCTCCGTCGGGACCGCCCGCGCATTACGCACCACGGGTGCGGCTCCTGTTCGACCTTCAGCACACATGGCCCAGCGGCGAAGCCGCGTGGGACGAGCAGGGCGGCCTGCTGGAGCTGATCCGCTTCGAAGACGTCGTGCCGCGCCACTGGAGCGAAACGGATTTCGACCGACGTAATCCCGAATACGGTTTCCGTTGACGCCGCGCACGGCGCGCAGCGTTCAAGAGACGGCCGAGCGCCCGTCTCGCCCCATCGTCTAGTAATATCTTTTCCGACCTAATTGCGCCGGAAAAATATATTGGACGTCTTAGCCGTCCTCTCGCACTATTCGTACCTTCCCAGCCACGCGCGCGCGTCAACGCCGGCGGCCGCCTGCGTGCAAACGCGGTGGCGTCGCTGCCCGCGAAGGGCGCAGCGGCCGGTCTGGGCACAATTCCAATTTTGACGACCCCCATACCTGAAGGACACAGATGCCTGACTATCGATCGAAAACTTCGACCCATGGCCGCAACATGGCCGGCGCGCGCGCCTTGTGGCGTGCCACCGGAATGAAGGACGGTGATTTCGGCAAGCCGATTATCGCGGTGGTGAACTCGTTCACGCAGTTCGTGCCGGGCCATGTGCATCTGCGCGACCTGGGCGCATTGGTCGCGAAGGAAATCGAAGCGGCCGGCGGCGTCGCCAAGGAATTCAACACCATCGCCGTCGACGACGGCATCGCCATGGGTCACGGCGGCATGCTGTACTCGCTTCCTTCACGCGAACTGATCGCCGACTCGGTGGAGTACATGGTCAACGCGCACTGCGCCGACGCCATGGTCTGCATTTCCAATTGCGACAAGATCACTCCGGGCATGCTGATGGCCGCCATGCGCCTGAACATCCCCGTCGTGTTCGTCTCCGGCGGTCCGATGGAAGCGGGCAAGGTCAAATCGCCGACGGACGGCCAGGTGATCGCCAAGATCGACCTGATCGACGCGATGATCAAGGCAGGCGACTCCCGCGTGAGCGACGCCGAAGTGGCGGAGATCGAGCGCAGCGCGTGCCCGACGTGCGGTTCGTGCTCGGGCATGTTCACCGCGAACTCGATGAACTGCCTGACCGAAGCGATCGGTCTGGCGCTGCCCGGCAACGGCACGATCGTCGCCACGCACGCGTGGCGCAAGGGTCTGTTCGAGCAGGCCGGCCGTCTCGTGGTGGACCTGTGCCGCCGCTACTATCAGGAAGACGACGCATCGGTCCTGCCGCGCAGCATCGCCAGCAAGCAGGCCTTCGAGAACGCCATGGCGCTCGACGTCGCCATGGGCGGTTCGACCAATACCGTGCTGCATCTGCTGGCCGCCGCGCAGGAAGGTGGCGTCGATTTCACGATGTCCGACATCGATCGCATCTCGCGTAAAGTGCCGTGCCTGTGCAAAGTGGCGCCCGCCACCGACAAGTTCCATATCGAAGACGTGCATCGTGCCGGCGGCATTCCCGGCATTCTTGGCGAACTGGCCCGCGCGGAACTGCTCGATCTGTCGTGCGGCAACGTGCATAGCGGCACGCTGGGCAACGCCATCGCCAAATGGGACGTCGCCGGTGGCGCGGGCGAGGAAGCGCAGAAGTTCTTCCGCGCGGCGCCGGGCGGTATTCCCACGACGGTTGCGTTCAGCCAGGAAGCCACGTATGCCGCGCTGGATACCGACCGCAACACTGGCTGCATCCGCAGCAAGCAGAGCGCGTACTCGAAAGACGGCGGCCTCGCCGTGCTGTACGGCAACCTCGCGGAGAAGGGCTGTATCGTCAAGACCGCCGGCGTCGACGAATCGCAGTGGATTTTCTCCGGGCGCGCGCGCGTTTTCGAGAGTCAGGACGACGCCGTCGAAGCCATTCTGGGCGACAAGGTGGTGGCGGGCGACGTGGTCGTGATCCGCTACGAAGGTCCCAAGGGCGGCCCCGGCATGCAGGAAATGCTTTACCCCACGTCGTATCTGAAGTCCAAAGGACTGGGCAAGAGCTGCGCACTGTTTACCGACGGCCGCTTCTCGGGCGGTTCGTCGGGGCTGGTGATCGGGCATGCGTCGCCGGAAGCGGCCGAAGGCGGCACGATCGGCCTCGTGGAAGAGGGCGATGTGATCGAGATCGACATTCCCAACCGCAAGATGCACCTGGTGGTGTCGGATGCGGAACTGGCGCGCCGTCGCGAAGCCATGGAGGCTCGCGGCGACAAGGCCTGGCAGCCGGCGAATCGTGAACGCGTGGTGTCGCAAGCGTTGCAGGCTTACGCCGCGCTGGCGACCTCGGCGGACCGCGGCGCAGTGCGGGATCTCTCGCAACTCAAACGCAAGTGATGAGGAACGGCTCTGGCGCTCGATGTCGGGCGGCCGGAGCCGGAACGGATCGACAGGCGCGGGCGTGTCTGTCGATCCGCGCGCCTGCCGTCCGGATCGGCGTCACTTCCCCTCAGGCTTGGATTCATCCCAGTTCATACGGTGACGATCCACCGTCTCACGATGGCGCGTGTCGTCTTCGGTATGGAGGTAGAGGCTGGTCGTGTTGAGCGACACGTGACCCAGGTTGTCACGGATCGTGCGCAGATCCACGCCGCCGTCCGCCTGATGCGAACCGGCGGTATGTCGAAGCCAGTGCGCCGAGGCTCGCTCCAGTTCATCCGCCCGATCGGAAAAGTCGGCGCCTTTCGAGCGCAGCCAGCTGGCCGCATTGCCAAAAATGCTCTTGATCGCGTCGTGAATGGCGGAACGGGACAAGCATCGGTTGCGGCCTCTGAATGGAATCACCAAGGGCGTTTCTTCGCTGCGAGTGGGCAGCGGCGCCAAGCCATTTTCAGTTCGATAAAGCCGCATTTCCTGAATCAGTTCGGGCGAAGCGGGAACAATGCGTTCCTTGTTCCCTTTGCCGAGCGTTTCGAGCCACCACTGATCCTTGCCGTCGGCGCCTAGTCGACGGGAAAAATCCCCCATTTTCCCGCCGGCGACTTCAGATATACGCATGCCCTGCAGATAGAAAAGTGTCGTCAGCCAGCGGCTGCGGGCGTAATAGGCCCGCTCGTCAGCCGTCTCGCGCGGCAATTGCTCGACAAACACCTTCACTTCATCCCACAGCGACGTCGATAGATAGCGCGTTACGCGCGGCGCCGAGCGTTTGGCGCGCTGTCGAAGCAGTGCCATGGGATTGCCACGCAGATAACCTGCGTTGACCAGCCACGTGAACATCGCATTCAGGATGATCAACGCCTGACGCTGGCTTGCCGGCGACAGCGGCCCATTGAACGGACGCCAGCGCTCGTCGCCGCGGGGAAACTTGCCGCCCGTGCTCGACACCCAGCGAGCCGCCGGCTGCGGATCAACGAGAAACCCCTTGAACAGCAGCAGATCCTCATGCGTCAGCGACGACAGCGGTTTGCCGAGTTGCACGACGGCCCACAGCAGCAGCCGCTCAGCTTCCTTGCGGTAGTTATCGAACGTTGTTTTCGTGTCGGCGTAGTTCGACAGCCAGGCGCGGACGGCGTCGAGATCGTTGGTGGCGGACAGCTGCGAGCCACCGGCCGCGCCACGGTTCGTGCCGTCGCGACCGTCGAGAATTTCGGGAACGACAAGCAATTCGACCGGCTGAACGGTGACGAGTTGGGCATCAGGCACGGTTTTGGAGGCTCCAGAGGCAAAGTCCGACACAAAAAACGTCTGCTACATACTACACGACATTATAGTACTAATGTCGTGTAGTGGATAGTGATAAATTGGTTTTTCAACGTTATACGTTGTATTATCAACACATCAAGACATATCAGCCGCCAAAGGATTCCCATGCCTCTTGAAGCCGACATTGAAGCCCTCCGTGAACGCATCTCGGACACACAGGAGCTCTATCGCGAGGTTTGCGCGCTGATGTTCTTCCGTCACGGCGAAACGCCGACAGCGAACAAGCTCTATCAATTCGTTCGCAAAGGCAGCATGAGCGCGCCGGCGAAGGCATTGCGGGATTTCTGGGCGGAAGTCAGGGACAAGACGCGGGTCGACGTCGGGCAACCGGATTTGCCACCGGAAGTCGCAAGCGCCGCCGGCGAACTGGCGGCGACCCTTTGGCGGCTAGCCGGCGACGCGGCCAGCGCCGCGCTGGAAGTTTTCAAGCAGGACGCCCAGCGCGAAATCGCCACGGCAGTGGACCATGCACAACAAACCGCTGCGGAACGCGACACCGCGATCGCCGCCAGTGAACAGGCGTCCCGCGACGCGGCTGACGTCCGCAGGGAGAATGCGAAACTGCTCGCGCGTCTGGTCGAACTGGAAACCGCCAAAACCATGCTGGCAGATCAGCTTGCACAGTCCAGAAATGAAAGCGCGGCGGCGTCCACGGCGCTGTCGGACGCCCGACGTGAATTCGCCGAGGAATTGGGCAAGCTGCGAGTCATGCACGATCAGAGCGAACAGCGCCTGGCCGCGACTGAAAAGCGGGCGCTGCTGGAGATCGACAGCGAGCGGACGGCGGCACGCCAGACGCGCCAGGAGTTGCAAGCGGCGATCAATCGGATGGCCGAGGCTCAAGCCGCCCATCAGGCCGAGCGCGATCAGTTGCGCGATGCACTTGCCGAGGCGAAAACACAGTTGACGACGTCGATGGCGCGTTGCGCGAGCGTCGAACGAGAGCTGGCGTCGCGCGAAATCGCGCTCGACCAACAGATAGCCGCGGGCGAGCTCCTTCGCAAGAAACTTGAAACGCTGTCCCGTCAGTTGGTGGAAAGCGGGCGCCCTGCTGCTACGCTCTCGCCCTCTCCTCGCCGCGCTCCATCGGCCAGGAGGCGCGATGTGCGTCGCGATGTGAAGTTCACGGAAGCCGCAGCGGTTCGCAGATCAAGCGCGGAAGACCGGTGAAGCCTGTCCTCGTTAGTCGGCGCCGTGAACGCGACGCACAGCGCTTGAACCGCAACGCCAAGCCATCGCCACGATGTGCGTGACCTCGGGCATGGCGTGTGTGCTGCGCAATCGGGTCGAACGGCGCCCTCGCCGTCTGCTTGCCGGTTATCGCAGATAGCGCTTGACGCGTTCAGCGCGCGCCAAGCCGGCCGCCCATGCCTCGGCGAGGCGCGGTTGGCAGCAAACAACGTATCACTGGCACGCTTTGCCGGTCGATTGCCCCTCCCCTCGATACGACTCCGACAGATACTTGGACATCCCCGGACGGTGCTCACAGCGACCGTTCAAACGGCTGCATGGACATTGTCCGAACGACGCGAAGTCCACCGCCTCACGAGGCACTATCTTTGTCCAGGAGAAATTCGATGAGTACGACCATTGCCGGCATTCACATTCCAGACAGCCGTCTCGCAAGAGCCGCAACCGATCTGGTCCGCGACACCGAAAACGATCTGCTGTTCAATCACTCGCGCCGCGTGTTCCTGTGGGGCGCGCTGACCGGTACGCGGCGCAAGCTCGCGTATGACCCCGAGTTGCTGTATATCGGCGCGATGTTTCATGACATGGGCCTCACGCCGGGCTACGCCAGCAAGACTGATCGCTTCGAAGTCGACGGCGCCAATGCGGCGCGCGACTTTCTCAAGAGTCATGGCGTCGACGAATACGACATCGAGCAGGTCTGGCTGTCGATCGCGCTTCACACCACGCCGGGTGTTCCGGAGCATCTGAAGCCGGTGGTTTCGCTAGTGACCGCGGGCGTCGAAATGGACGTGCTCGGCATGCGCTACCACGAGTTCGACGACGCGCAACGCGTCAGCGTGGTGGCCGCGCATCCGCGCGAGCGGGACTTCAAGAACCTGATCATCGACGCGTTCGCGCAAGGCACGATCAGCAAGCCTGAAACCACCTTCGGCAACGTCAAAGCCGACGTGCTGGAGATGAAAGATCCCAGCTACAAGCGGCTGAACTTCTGCAAGATCATTCTCGGTTCGGCATGGGATGACAGCCAGGCGGGTCACGTCCATCACGCGGGATGCCATCACGGCGCCGCGGCGGAATAACGATCTGCGCAAAACGCGCGGCGAATTGCCGACCGGCCGATGCAAAACTCAAGGCGCGCCAACCGGAAAAAACCGGTGGCGCGCCGCATTCGTTGGCTTGGCAATATTTCTGTTTGCTGGCGGCAGCGTGACTTCAGGAGCTATCCGTCGGTCGTGGCGTCAGCATCAGCGCCAGCACGGCGACGCCGAGCACCAGCAAGATTCCGCCGTATAACATGGCATTGCGCGTGTCGAACAGCACGCCGTGAATGACCATCGCCATGCCGCCGAGCGCGACGAACACCGCAATGGCCGCGAATACAATCCGACGTTCGGCGCGAATCATGGCGCTCTCCCGCAAGACGTTAGTGCCGTAAGACGCACAGGAGCAACGTAAGACCTCGAAGCGCACGGTATTTTTTATACCAACAGATTGCGCGCCACCCCGAAATCTGAATCTATCGTAGGCGGCGAACAGGCCTTAGTAAATACGGGAAACCATGCCGCTCGCCGCCCGTGCCGCCTTCAATGACCGCCCGCTCCCGCCGCCGCGGCGGAACTGGAGCGATCCGGTTTCGTCACCCAGATCAACGGGATGATCAATACGAAGATCACCGCCGACAGCCAGAAAATATCGTTCAGTCCCAGCATGGCCGCCTGCGTATTCATCGAGCGTTCGAAGAACGCCATCGCCTGGGCCTGACCGCCGCCCAAAGTACTTTGCAGTGCATCCAGCGCAGCCGTGTAAGTCGGATTATTCACGCTCGTCTGCTCGGCCAGTTGCGCATGATGCAGGATCGTCCGGTCGTTCCATCCCGTCGAGGCCAGCGACGTGCCGACCGCGCCGGCGAACACCCGCGCGAAGTTCGACAGACCCGCCGCGGCCGGAATCCGGTCGGGCGCGAGGCCGGACAGAATGATCGCGGTCAGCGGCACGAAGAAGAGCGCGGTCGGGATACCTTGCAACAGCGTCGGCAGGACCAGCGTCCACGTATCCACGCCGGTGGTGTAGTTCGAGCGCATGAAGAACACGCCGGCAAAGCCGACGAAAGCCAGCGTAGCCAGCACCCGCGCATCGGACTTCGGCATGATCTTCGCCATGACCGGCGCGAGAATGACGGCGAAGATGCCAAGCGGCGCGGTGGCCAGACCCGCGTCGACGGAACGGTAGTTCAGATACTCCTGCATCCACTGCGGCAACAGCACGAGGTTGGAGAAAAACACCGCGTACGCCACCGAAATCGCAATCGTGCCGCCGAGAAAATTGCGTTTGCCGAACAAGCGCACATCGACGATCGGATTCTTTTCAGTCAGCTCCCAGATCACGAAGAACGCAAAGCTGATCGCCGCGAACACGGTCAGGGTCACGATCACCGGCGAGTTGAACCAGTCGAGGTCCTTGCCCTTGTCGAGCATGATCTGCAACGAGCCGACCCATGCGATCAGCGAGAGCAGGCCGACCTTGTCGATCGGCAAGCGCTTCGTCGGGGTTTCGCGGGTGCGGTAGATCGCCCACGTCACGCCGGCCGCGAACAGGCCCACCGGAATGTTGATGTAGAAGATCCATGACCACGAGTAGCTGTCGGTAATCCAGCCGCCGAGCGCCGGACCCGCAATCGGGCCGACGGTCGCGGTCATCGCCCACAAGGCGAGCGCGGTCGCGGATTTCTCTTTGGGATACGAGCCGAGCAGAATGGCTTGCGACAACGGGATCAACGGACCCGCCACCGCGCCCTGCAGAATCCGCGCGGCGAGCAGCACCGGCAGATTCGGCGCGATTCCACACAGCCACGACGACAGCACGAACAACAGAATCGCCCAGACGAACAGCTTGATCTGCCCGACGCGCTGCACGAGCCAGCCGGTCAACGGAATCGCGATGGCGTTGGCGGCGGCGAACAGCGTGATCACCCAGGTGCCCTCGTCCACCGACACGCCGAGATTGCCGGCAATCGTCGGAATCGCCACGTTCGCGATCGATGAGTCCAGCACGTTCATAAACGTGGCGAGCGCCACGGCGAGCGTCGCCAGCACCAGCTTGCCGCCGGTTAGCGGCGGCAGTGCGGCGGGCTGCGTCGATGCATTCATTTCATCACCTGTCGAGGAAGGCAAAACTATCTGACTTATCAGTTAAATGCGCAAAAAAAACGGCGCTCGGTGGTCGTGGCTTCAACCGGCCTTGCGCGCGGTGTTTTTCTGCGTGGGGCTCGCGGCCACCGCGTGCTTCGCCGGCATGTTCTGCTCGATGATCCGGGCAATCTCCGCGTCGGCTTCGTCGCCGTACTGCGCGAATACGTCGGTGTGATACGAGGTGTTGACCGCCGCGCCGAGTTGAGCGCCGGTTTCCTCGTGCGTGTCGACCTCGACCTGCATCGACAGGCCAATGCGCAGCGGGTGCGCGTTCAGTTCATTCTGATCGAGCAGGATCCGCGCCGGCAGACGCTGCACGACCTTGATCCAGTTGCCGGTGGCGTTCTGCGCGGGCAGTACAGCGAACGCCGAGCCCGTGCCCGCCGAGAAGCCTTCAACCCGGCCGTGATACTTGACGCTGGAGCCGTACACGTCAGCGGTGAGCGTGACGGGCTGGCCGATGCGCATGCGCCTCAACTGGCTTTCCTTGAAGTTCGCGTCGACCCACACGCCGTCGAGCGGCACGATCGCCATCAACGGGGTGCCCGGCGCAACGCGCTGGCCGACCTGCACCGAACGGCGCGCGACGTAGCCGGTCACGGGCGCGGGCAAGGTGTTGCGCGCGTAGCTCAGATAGGCGTCGCGCACTTTCGAGGCCGCAGCCTGCACGTTCGGGTGCTGTTCGATCGACGTGCGGTCGGTCAGCGCATGATTGGCCTCGGCCTGCTGACGCGCGGCGTCGAGCGCGGCCTGCGCGGAACTGACGGCGTCGCGGGCATGATCGATGTCCTCGCCGGACACCGCGCCTGTTTCGGCCACCGCCTGACGGCGCTTCAGGTCGTCGATGGCGCGGGCCAGATCCGATTGACGTTGCGCGACCGTCGCCGCGTAGAAATCGTTGTTCACATACAGGCCGCTGACCTGCCGCACGGTCTGGCCGAGTGTCGCTTCCGCGTTCGACAGCGCGACCTTCGCATCGGCGTTATCCAGCGTGACGATCGGCGCGCCCTGCTTGACGATCTGCGTATCGTCGGCGTTGACCGCGACCACTGTGCCGCTCACTTGCGGCGTCAATTGCACGAGGTTGCCGCTCACGTAGGCGTCGTCGGTAGATTGGTAGTAGCGCCCGCTCGTGTAGTAGTACCCGCCGTAGCCCGCGCCGGCCAGTACAACGGTGGCGGCCAGCAGGGACAGCAGCAGTTTGCGCCTCGTGGGGGGCTGCGTTTGCAGGGGTTGGTCCGCGTCCGCCGTCTTGCGGCTGGTGTTGATCGTGTCGCTCATGATGTGGGTCCTGACAGTTTGGCAAGGTGTCGCGACGGCGCTTTAACGCGCGGCGGCGACGACGGGATTGGCCGAGGCGGCGGGAACGGCGGCGCCGCTGCTGGCGAGCGAAGCGGCGTTATCGACATAACCGCCGCCAAGCGCCGCAGCCAGCGCGATCTGCTGATCGCGCCGGCTCATCTTCAGATTCGCGACCTGCTGGTCGGCGGCGAGCGCCGTGGTGTCGGCGTTGAGCACCGTCAGCTGATTCGTGAGGCCGGCCTTGTACTGCACGAGCGCCAACTGATCGGCGTCGCGGGCGGCTTGCTGGGCGGCTTGCGCATCGGCGAGCTGCTCGTCCGTCGAACGGATTTGCGCGAGTTGCGTCGCGACTTCGGACAAGGCCGTGACCAGCGTCTGGTTATAAGTGGCAACGGCGTAGTCGAAATCGGCGTAACGCCCTTTCAGTTGCGCGCGCAACTGACCGCCGTCGAAAATCGGCAAATGGATCGCGGGGCCGACCGACGCCGTGCGGCTCGCCGCCGTCAGGAAACGGCCGAAACCGAACGCGTCGAGACCGATCGCGGCGCTCAGGTTGATGTCGGGATAGAACTCGGCCTTGGCTTCCTTGACGTCGTGCGTGAGCGCATCGACGCGCCATTTCGCCGCGACCAGGTCGGGGCGGCGGCTCACCAGATCGGCCGGCAGGTTGTCGGGCAGGCGCACTTCGTCGCCCACGCCGAGTGTCGGCCGCGCGATGGCAAGACCGCGGTCCGGTCCGGCGCCGAGCAAGGCGGCCAACTGATAGCGCGTCGTGACGATGCTGCCGTCGATGGACGCGAGCGTCGCGCGGCTGGTGGCGAGATTCGCCTGCGCCGTCTTGCGCTCCACTTGCGTGTCGAGGCCCGTTGCGATGCGTCCGGCGGTAATGCGGTCGATCTGTTCGCGCTGCGTGATTTCTTCCTGCGCGATGTCACGCAACGCATAGAGCCGCGCAAGCTGGTTGTAGTCGCGCGCCATGACCGACGTGAGGGACAGCTTGACGACTTCCTCGTCCGCCTGGGTCGCCTGCAGCTGCGACAGCGACGCTTTCAGCGCTTCGCGATTCTTGCCCCACAGATCGAGATCGTAGGACGCGGACAGCAAGCCCTTGTTCTCCGTTTGCCACGAACCGCCGTACGGCGGCGGCACGAGCGCCGTGCCCGAATACTGCTGACGCGTCAGCGAATAGTCCGCGCCGACTTTCGGCAGGGTACTCGCCTTCGCCGTGTCGCTGTACGCGGCTGCCGCCGCGACGCGGGCGCGGGCCTGCTCGACCGACGGATTGCCCTTCAGCGCTTCAACGAGCAAGGCCTTCAGTTGCGCGTCGCCGAACTGGTCGGCCCAATCGGCGGCCGGCCAATGACCGCTGTCCTGCGGAATGCTTTGTTGAGTCGCGTAGGTCTGCGCTTGCGCCATCTGCTTGTCGCTCGAGATACCGGCGTAATTCGCGCAAGCGGACAGTACGGCCGCGAAGATCACCGTCACACCAGCCTTCGCGATCCGCGAGCCGGCTGTCCGTGGAATTAACTGAGGTTTCATTGTCTGACTTGTCAAATAAAAGGTTGAAAAAATTGCCGCGAGCGTTCGCAGCATGTTTGGCTGGCCTCGCCTACTCCGCGAGAAACTTGTTCAGCAGACGGCGCAATTCCTCGAATTCGGCTTTCGTAAACTTCTTCAGGCGGCGGTTCAGCACCACCGGCGCGATCTCCGGAAGCCGCGCGGCGACAGCTTCGCCCTCTTCCGTCAGTTTCAGGTTAACGACGCGGCGGTCTTCTATGCTGCGCGAGCGTTCCAGCAAGCCCTTGATTTCCAGCTTGTCGAGCATGCGCGTCATCAAACCGGTGTCGATGCCGAGCAAGCGCGACAATTCGAACGGCGTGGTGGCGAAACCCCGGCGCATGGAAAGCAGAATGCCCATCTGCTGACTGGTGATGTCCAGATCCTTCAGCGCGGCGTCCATTTCGTTGATCAACAGGTTGCGTGCTTTGTTGATCAAGAAACCCACGCTCAGCGTCAGGCTGAAATTGTCCGGCGTGTAGTGCTTCATGCGTGCCCCCTCGTTCAGTGCGTTTAACTTTATCTGCAAAGTCAGATATCCGCAAGGATCGCTTCCGGCACATGACTGTTTCATTTATATGCCCTAGTCCGCTGCGTGCTGGCTACCGCAGGTGCGCAAAGTGGTCACCTTGAATTACCGAAAATCGGTCATTTCGCAAAGCCATTCGAGCATTTAATCTGCTCTCACGCTAAACCACCCAGTCACTCACGGAAGGACGGAAATCATGAAGATCATGCACGTCGACGCCAGCGCCAAGCGCGAGCGATCCAACTCCCGCTCATTGAGCCGCTATTTTCTGGAACGCCTGCGCGAAGAAGGCGCGCAGGTCGAAGTCGATTATCTGGATGTCACGATCGATACCCCGCCGCACGTCAACGAGGCTTTCGCCATCGCCACGTACACGGCCGCGCAGGATCGCACGCCTGCCATGGAGGCGACGCTGGCCGGTTCGGATGCGCTGTGCCAGCGCCTGCTCGACGCCGATGCGTTCGTCTTCGCCATGCCCATGTACAACTGGTCGATGCCTTCCGCGTTCAAGGCGTTTATCGACAGCATCACGCGTACGGGCCTGACCTATGTGAGCGCGGACGACGGCCGCGTGGTCGGCCAGCTTTCACGTCAGAAAGTGCTCTTCATCACGAGCCGCGGCGCGGATTTGCGCGCGGGTTCGCCTTATGAAGGCATGGATGCGCTCACGCCTTCGCTGAGAGCCGCGTTCGGCTTTCTCGGCGTCGCCGATCCGACCTTTGTCGATGCCCAACCGCTGCAGTTTGCCATTCCCGAGGCGCGCGCCGAAGCGCTTCAGCGCGCACGCGCCGAACTGGACGCGGTGGCGTCGAACTGGGCGTTGTCGTCAGCGGATTTGAGCAATGCAACCATTCACGCTTTGTCAGGAGTTACAGCATGAAGAATCGCACACTGAGCGCGGCGGCCGTGCTCGTCGGCCTCTCCTTTTTCGGCGCTGCCTCACCCGCATTCGCCGCTGACGCAAGCGCGCCGCACGAGACGATCACGCCCGCGTTCACCGAGGCGATCGCCAACGTGCCGGGCAAGACGATGACGGCGCTCGTCGTCGACTATGCGCCCGGCGGCAAGTCGACGCCGCATCGGCACGGCCAGGCTTTCGTGGTCGGCTACGTGCTGTCGGGGGCGATCCGCAGCCGCGTGAACGACGGCGAAGAACGCGTCTACCATGCGGGTGAGCACTGGACCGAGAAGCCCGGCGTGCATCACACCGTGAGCGAAAACGCGAGCGATGCCGAACCCGCCAGGCTGCTGGCGATTTTCGTGGCCGATACGAAAGACAAGAAGCTGGTTACGTTTGACAAGAAGTGAAACTGCATTGACGTCGACGCCTGACCGGCAAGCGGAGGAGCGCGGGAATTCTTACGCCCGAGTTGCTTGCCGACTTCGCAGCGCCCCCGCCGCGCCTAAAACTTCGGATGACATTCGAAACTCATCGACGACCCATGCTCCGTCAACCCTTGCACGCCGCTGACGGTTTCCGTCACCACGCTGGCCTGCATGCCGCGACGCTCGCAGTAATCGCGCGCCTCGCTCATCGCATGCTCATGCGCGCGGGCCCACGCGAGGCGTCCGCCTGTCGCGCTGGCCGCGACCGTATAAGTATTGGCTTTGCCGGTGGCGACCACGTCGCTGGAACTGGCGCAGCCCACGAGACTCGCGCACGCGGCCACCGCCGCGATGAAGGCACGGGCGCGCCCCGACAATGCGTTTCGCGCCGCGAGCGCCCCGGATACGTCGCCCCGTTCGGGTACGCGGCCTGAGACAATGTTGAACATGTATCACCTGCAGAATTTTTGCGGATTGACCAATGATGAAATTATCCGCAATCACGCGTAAGAGATCAGCCTCACCACCCGAAAACACTGTTGCGCGCGCCCGAACAATCCCCGCCCGGCCCGCGCAAACGGCGCGGCACAGACGTTGCTGACGGGTTTCGTATGAGCGCATCGCGGCTCGCTTCACGGAGTGTGCAGACATGCCCGATCAACGACCTGTCCCACCGAGACCCGCCCTGCCGACCGACGCGCGCGGCGTGATCGGCAATATGAAGACCACGGCGCTCGTCTCGCTGCGCGGCTCGATCGACTTCATGTGCTTTCCGCGCATCGACTCGCCGGCGATTTTTGCCGGCCTGCTTGAGCCGTCGCGCGGCGGCGCTTTCTCGATCGAACCCACGTGCGAAGGCGCCAACGTCAAGCAGATGTATCTGCCCGATACCAATGTCCTGCTGACCCGTTTCATGACGCCCGAGGGCGTCTGCGAACTGATGGACTTCATGCCGGTGCCCGAGGACGGCGGCAGCGCCGCTGCTGACGCGCCGCTACCCAACTGCGTGATCCGGGTCGTGCGGGTCGTGCACGGCCGCATGGCGTTCAGGATGCGCTGCGAGCCGCGCTTCGACTATGCACGCGGCGCGCACACGGCTCACATCGATAAAAACGGCGGCGTCGAATTCCACGCCGCCGCCGAAACCGGCGTTGAAAGCGGCATGCAACTGCGCCTGAACAGCACCGTGCCGCTCGCGCTCGACCACGGCGCCGCGCACGCGGAATTCGAGCTGAGTCATGGCGAAACGGCCGGCTTCGCTTTCGGCGACGCCGAAGGCTTGCGCGAAAAATCGTTCGATTGCGAAACGGCACTGACCGATACGGTCCGCTACTGGCGAAGCTGGTCGGCGCAATCCACCTATCGCGGCCGCTATCGTGAGGTCGTGATGCGCTCGGCGCTGACCTTGAAGCTGCTCAGTTCCAGCGAGCATGGCGCGATCGTCGCCGCGCCGACCTTCGGGCTTCCCGAAGCGCTCGACGGTTCGCGCCGCTGGGACTACCGTTTCACATGGATTCGCGACGCCGCGTTCTCCGTGTACGCGCTGCTGCGTCTCGGCTATACCGGCGAAGCGCGCAATTTCATGACATGGATCGCCGGACGCAGCCGGCAGTGCGACTCGGACGGCTCGCTGAACGTCATGTACACCGTCGACGGTAAGGAGCCGCCGGAAGAAACCGAAATCGCGGCGCTGTCGAACGGCGATGGCACAGCGGGCGTACCGCTCGTCGGCAACGCCGCGCGCGATCAGGTCCAGCTCGACGTATACGGCGCGCTGCTCGACGCGATCTATCTGTACAACAAGTACGGCGCCGCGATCTCGCACGACGGCTGGCGCGATGTCACGCGCACGGTCGACTATGTCGTCGAGCACTGGCGCGAACCGGACCACGGCATCTGGGAGTTTCGCAACGGCCTGCGGCCCCTGCTCCATTCGCGGCTGATGTGCTGGGTCACGGTGGACCGCGCGCTGCGTCTGGCGGAAAAGCGTTCCCTGCCTGCGCCGCTCAAACGCTGGTTCGACACGCGCGACGCGATCCACGCCGACATTCACGAGCACTTCTGGAACGACGAACTAAACGCGTTCGTGCAGACGCCGGATTCGCAACGGCTCGATGCGTCCGCGTTGATGATGCCGCTCGTGCGCTTCATCGGGCCGACTGATCCGCGCTGGCTCGGCACGCTCGACGCGATCGGCAGCGAACTGAAAGTGGACCCGCTGATCTTCCGCTATACGCGCGGTACGACACTCGACGGACTGCCCGGCGTCGAAGGCGGCTTCAGCGCCTGTTCGTTCTGGTATGCGGAAGCGCTGGCGCGCGCCGGACGCGTGGACGAAGGCCGCCTCGTGTTCGAAAAGATGCTCGCGTACGCGAATCACGTCGGCCTGTTTTCCGAGGAAGTGGCCACCAGCGGCGAGGCGCTCGGCAACTTCCCGCAGGCGCTCACGCATCTCGCGCTGATCAGCGCGGCGTACCAGCTCGACCGCAATCTCGACAAGGTTCACGTTCCGTGGACCTGAGCACGCCGCATTGCGCACTGTGCAAAAACCTTCCGGAATCGGTTTTCAGCGTCTAGTCTGTAACGACATCATTTAAACCAGCCGGATGCCAAACCGGAGGAGACATCGATGGATCTCGAAGCACGCACCATGAAACGCGTAACGGTTCGGCTCGTGCCGTTCCTGATCCTGTGTTATTTCATTGCCTATCTCGACCGCGTCAACGTCGGCTTTGCTGCACTGCAGATGAACAAGGCGCTCGGCCTGTCCGCGAGTGCTTTCGGCTTCGGCGCCGGGATTTTCTTCATCGCGTATTTTTTCTTCGAAGTCCCATCTAATCTGCTGCTGGAGAAATTCGGCGCGCGCCGCTGGATCGCGCGGATCATGTTCACGTGGGGCGTTCTCGCGGGCGCAATGGCGTATATCCCAGATATTGCGCGCTTCACGGGACTCTCCCCCGCGCACGTGTTTTACGGGCTGCGGATTCTCCTCGGCGTGGCGGAGGCGGGTTTCTTCCCGGGCATCATCTTCCTGCTCACGCTGTGGTTTCCCGCCGCGTATCGCGGTCGCGTAGTCGGCTATTTCATGGCGGCGATTCCGCTGTCCACGGTGATCGGCGGCCCGATTTCCGGCGCCTTGCTGTCGATGGACGGCTTCGCCGGACTGGCCGGCTGGCAGTGGGTCTATCTGATCGAGGCGGCGCCCGCGCTGGTGCTCGCGTTCGTCGTCCTCTCCTACCTCACCGACAAGCCCGCCGACGCCGCCTGGCTCGCCGCCGACGAACGCGGCTGGCTGGTCGCGCGCCAGACGCAGGAGCGCGCGCATCGCGAAGCGGTGCATAAGTTCAGCGTCAAAGAGGCGCTGTTCAACCCGCGCGTGCTCGCGGTCGCCCTGATCTATTTCGGTGCGAACGCAACCAACTACGGGCTGAGCTTCTTCCTGCCGCAGATCGTCAAATCGTTCGGGCTCACCAATCTGCAGACGGGCTTCGTGACGTCGCTGCCGTATATCGTCGGCGTGATCAGCATGGTGTTCTGGGGACGGCACTCGGACCGCAAGCTCGAACGCAAACGGCACGTGGCGATTGCGCTGCTGGTGGCGGCGGGCGGCATCGCGGCGGCCGCCGGGCTCGACAACCCGGTGCAGAAGATGATCGCGCTGTCGATTGCCGGGTTCGGCATCTTCGGTTGCCTGCCGGTGATCTGGACCTTGCCGGCCTCGTTCCTGTCGGGTGCGGCGGCAGCGGGCGGCATCGCGGCGGTCAATTCGCTCGGCAATCTGGCGGGTTTCTTCGGACCGTATGCGATGGGCTGGATCAAGGACAGCACCGGCGGCTTCGGCGCCGGTTTGCTGTGCCTGTCGGGCGCGGGGCTGGTCGGCGTCGCGGCCGTGCTGTTGCTGCATCACGATGCTTCGCTCGAAGCGGCGGCGGGGTTTTCGGATTCGGAGCCAACGGGGGCGACCGAGGCGGCCAGGTCGTAGCGGCGCTGGCCGCCGCGGCCGAAGCGAGTCGCGTCAGGTCGCCGCGCCGCTGAAAAGTAATGCGTGGCTCAGACGCATTTGTGGAAAGCGCCCCACGAGCAGGGCCGTGCTTTGAAAAGAAACCACGCGAGCGCGGCCGTACCTGCGGAAAGCGCTGCGAATTGAGCCGCTCCCGAGAAAAGCGCCGACCCGGCTCAACCGCGCAGCGCGGACTACGCCGCACCGCTCACGGCGACCCGCGCCCGCCCGCCGACGTCTCCGGCAACGCGTTTGCCGGGCTGCCGGCGTCCGGCGGCACCACGTCGTCGGGCGTGGGCGTCGGCGCCAGTGCCGGTTCACCGCCACCGCGCGCTTCACCGTCGACCGCCCCGCTCGCCGCCGCCGGCGCTGAAGCTGGTGACGGCAGCATCGGCGGCTGCGGCAATCCCCGCGGCTCGGCCAAAGCCCCCGACGCCGACGGCGCGACTGCCGGTTGTTCCGCCACGGCAGCCGGCGGCCGACGCGTCGTTCCGCGCTGCCCCACCGGCGCCTCCGGCTTGCCCGGCGACCCTGCGAACAGATTCTGGAACCACTCGCGCAACCTGGCCGAGCGTTCGGCGAACCAACCCGGCTGCTGGTCGGTGGCGAATTTGACGCGGCTATCGACCAGCCTCGAACGCTGCGCGCGCTGGAAGAAATCGCCGACAATCGGCAGCGCGCTGTGCGCCCCTTGGCCCCAGTAGTCGCTGCGCAGGGTCACGCGGCTGTCGTTGAAACCGACCCACGCCCCCGCCACGAGCTGCGGATGAATCAGGATGAACCAGCCGTCCGCATTGCCCTGTGTGGTGCCCGTCTTGCCCGCGACGTCGCCGCGCACGCCGAAGCGGCTGCGAATGCTCGAACCCGTGCCACGGTTCACCACGTCGCGCATGACGTCGATCAGCACACGGTCGGTGTCGGCGGGCAGTTCCTGTTTCGGCGACACCGGCGCGAACTCGGCCAGCACCTCGCCTTTGCGGTTCTCGATGCGTGTCACCATAACCGGCTCCACGTAGGCACCGAGGTTGGCGATCGTGCCGTAGGCCGAAACCATTTCCTTCAGCGTGACAGGGCTCGTGCCGAGCGCGAGCGACGGCACCGGATCCAGTTCGCTGTCGCGCACGCCCATCGCGCGGGCCAATCTGGCAACCTTGTCCGGCCCGACCGTCTCCATCAGTTGCGCGGTAATGCGGTTGCGCGAATACGCCAGCCCGTCGCGCAGGCTGATCTTGCGCTCGCTCGGCTCGTCCTCGTCGCTTGGACGCCAGATTTCGCCGCCTGCCAGCGGAATTTCCACGGGCTTATCGATGAAAGTGTCGGCGGGTTTCGCGCCCGACTCGAAAGCCGCCGCGTAGACGAATGGCTTGAAGGTCGAGCCCGGCTGGCGCCGCGCCTGCTGGACATGGTCGAACGGGTCCTGGCTGAAGTCGCGGCTGCCCACCCACGCGCGGATCTGGCCGTTGCGCGGGTCCATGGCGAGAAAATCCGCCTGCACCCGCGTTTTGGACTCGCACACCGACTTCACGAGATTGCGGTCGGACGAGACGCGCTTGAGCGCGTCGTCATCGGTCAGGCCGGCGTCTTTGGCAGCACGGTAGTCGGGCGTTTCGCGCAGGAAAATCTGCAGCAGATCGCGGCCGTTCGAACAGCCCGCGCGGCTGCCCCACGCCGCATTGGCGATGCCCTGCAACTGGTTGCCCTGCAAGGTCACGGCCTGAGTCGCCATGGTCTGCAGACGCGAATCGATGGTGGTGCGCACCACCAGCCCGTCGGCATACATGTTGTAGTCGTTCCGGTCCGCCCACGACGCGAGCCACTTGCGCAGTTGCTGCGCGAAATGCGGCGCGGGGCCGGGCGGCTCGGTCTGGCGCTCGAAATCGATGCGCAGCGACCGGCGGCTCAACGTGGCGTAGGCGGCCGGCGTCAGTTTTCCGTACTTGACCATCTGGCCAAGCACCGTATTGCGCCGCTGCAGCGCGCGCTCGGGGTTCAGCACCGGGTTGTAGTAGCTGTTGCCCTTGAGCATGCCGGTGAGCGTCGCGCTTTCCAGCACGTTCAGGTCGGAAGCCGATTTGTCGAAATAGGTGCGCGCCGCCATCTCGATGCCATAGGCGTTGTAGAGGAACGGCACCGTGTTCAGGTAGGTCTCGAGAATCTCGTCCTTGCTGTAGAGCGCCTCGATCTTGAAGGCCGTAATCGCTTCCTTCAGCTTGCGCGTGAGCGTCGGCGCGCGGCCGATTTCGTCGGGATAGAGATTGCGGGCGAGTTGTTGCGTGATGGTCGAGCCGCCCTGCCGGTCGCCGGAAAACGTATGCAGCGCGGCCGAGGCCGTGCGCCGCCAGTCGAGACCCCAATGCTCGTAGAAGCGGTGATCTTCGGTGGCGATCAGCGCATTCACCACGTTCGGAGAGATGTCCTTGAGCTTGACCCACTCGCGGTTGGACGGCTTGAATTCGGCCAGCAGCTTGCCGTCCGCCGAGAGGATCTGCGCCGGCTGCTCGATCTTGGCCTTGCGGATGTCGCCGATGCCCGGTGTGAACGGAATCAGGATCAGCACGTACAGCACCAGCAACAGCGGAAGCTCCGCGCAAGCCTTCAGCACGCCACGGCGCGTCGGGTGGCGCAGGTGCCACAAAGCCTGGGCGACGAGCGGGTTGGCGAGGGTCAGCCCTTTATCGAGGGCCGCCAGAAATGAGGGGATGAGGCGCTTCACACTAGCCAATCGTCGGACGGGAAAGGCGCAATCCTACCAAGTCGCGCGGCAGCGGCCGATTTTTTGCCCACGGCGCGCGGCCGGAGCGCAGCCAGAAGCCAAAGCGCCGCGGCGCGCCCGCAACCATCGCGGCCCACTACGCGGCCCACTATAATGTCGCCAATTCCGACAAGAGGTGCTTCATGATCATCAAACCGCGCGTGCGTGGCTTCATCTGCGTTTCCACCCATCCGACCGGCTGCGAAGCCAACGTCCGCGAACAGATCGACTACGTCAAGGCACGCGGCCCCATCGCCAACGGCCCGAAGAAAGTGCTGGTGATCGGCGCATCCACGGGCTACGGCCTCGCCGCCCGCATCAGCGCGGCGTTCGGCTCGGACGCCGCCACGCTCGGCGTGTTCTTCGAGCGCGCCGGCAGCGAAACCAAGGCCGGCACGGCCGGCTGGTACAACACCGCCGCCTTCGAGAAATTCGCGACGGAAAAAGGCCTGTACGCGACCAGCATCAACGGCGACGCCTTCTCCGATGAAGTCAAAGCGCGCACCATCGAAGTCATCAAGCGCGATCTGGGTCAGGTCGACCTGGTCGTCTACAGCCTCGCCGCGCCGAAGCGCACGCATCCGAAGAGCGGCGAAGTGTTCAGCTCGACGCTCAAGCCGGTCGGCAAGGCGGTAAATCTGCGCGGCATCGACACGGACAAGGAAGTCATCAAGGAAACCGTGCTCGAACCCGCCACCCAGAAGGAAATCGACGACACCGTCGCGGTGATGGGCGGCGAAGACTGGCAGATGTGGATCGACGCCCTGCTCGAAGCCGGCGTGCTCGCGGACGGCGCGAAGACCACCGCGTTCACCTACCTCGGCGAGAAGATCACACACGACATTTACTGGAACGGCTCGATCGGCGCGGCCAAGAAGGACCTCGACCAGAAGGTGCTGGGCATTCGCGAAAAGCTGGCGGCCAAGGGCGGCGATGCGCGTGTCTCGGTGCTGAAGGCGGTCGTCACGCAAGCAAGTTCCGCGATTCCGATGATGCCGCTGTATCTGTCGCTGCTCTTCAAGGTCATGAAGGAGAAAGGCACGCATGAAGGCTGCATCGAGCAGGTCTATGGCCTGTACAAAGACAGCCTGTACGGCGCGGCCCCGCACATCGACGAAGAAGGCCGTCTGCGCGCGGACTACAAGGAGCTCGACCCCGAGGTGCAGAACCGCGTGCAGGAACTGTGGACCCAGGTGACCAACGACAATATCTACGAACTCACCGACTTCAGCGGCTACAAGACGGATTTCCTGCGTCTGTTCGGCTTCGAGATCGCGGGCGTGGATTACGAAGCAGACGTCAATCCGGACGTGCAGATTCCGAAGCTCGTGCAGGTTTGACGAAACGCGGGGCCTTGAGTGGCCCCGCTTCGGGCTTACACCGGTTATCCCGCGTTGCTGCCACTCACCGGCAAGCGGTGCTCCTCAGAATGTGCCTCAGCAGGGAAACGCCGCCTGAAGCGAACGGAGGATCGCGAGGCCGACCGGAAAATCGTCCGACAGGCCGGGGTGGTTGGTGAAGAACGTGTCGAGCAACGGATAGACGTTCTGGTTGCCGATGGCGAGATTTTGCGGCGGACAGAAGAGCGGCGGCTTCTTCTTCGATACCAGTTCGCCGTTCGCCCAGCCGAACGCGTTGATCGTGCCGGTAATGTACGCGGCGTAGATCGAGTTGTTATCGGCATGCGCCCATTGTTTGTACTGCGCGGCCGTCATCTCGGCGCTCGCATTCAGAGTGAAACACGCGGCCAGCAACGCCAGCGCAACTTTCGATACCCGCATCATGGAACCTTCAATCGGTGTCGCAAAAGTGGCCATTGTAGGCGAGTCGGGGCGCGCCGCGCAGCAGCGCGTGCGTGCTCGGGAATCCGTAAGCATTGCGCACGGATTGTTGTAAGGCGTGGGAGTTTGCGCGTGCGTTACGGCGTACCGTTGCGACAATACATCCGGTAGCCTTCGCGCGTGGCGAGACGCGTCATATACGCGTCAACCGCCGGCAAATCGCTGTGCTGCAGCGGTGTTTCCAGCCAGCGGTTGATGGACAGCGCAAGCGGAATGTCCGCGAGCGAAAACGCATCCCCGGCGATGAACGCGCCGGTTTTCCGCAACTGTCCTTCGATCATGTCCATATGCTTCGCCCAATTCGCGCAAGACAGCTCGATCTGCCGCGGATCCTGGTGGGCCGGAGAATGCCGGACCAGCGCCAGAAAGGCGTAGCTCCAGGAACGGTTCAATTCGCTTGCCTGCCAGTCGATCCATTGATCGCAGCGGGCGCGCTCGCATGGATCGAGCGGATATAGCCACTCGCCTCGATAGCGGCCGGTCAGATAGCGGATGATCGAATTCGACTCCCACAGCAGGAACTCGCCGTCTTTGATAACGGGCACCATGGCGTTGGGGTTCAGCGCGAGAAATTCCGGTACGTTGGTCGCGCGAAATCCGGAGCCCCAGTCTTGCTGTTCGAATGGAAGCGCGAGTTCGGCGCAGGTCCACAAGACTTTGCGGACGTTGATGGATGAGGTCTTGCCGAGGATCTGTAGCATGGGTTCAAAGCGTATCGACGGCTCGATGGAACGGACAGACACAGTTTGCGCCACGCGCACCGGGCCAGCTCCGCTCAGTGCGAGGCGACGAATACGGTACCCGGCGCGGGCGGCGGCACGGCGAAGGATTTGCGCATCCGTTCAGCCTCTTCGACCGGACTGCGGCCGAACAGGCGCTTGAATTCGCGGCTGAATTGCGAGGCGCTTTCATAGCCCACCTGCACACACGCGTGCGCCGCCGTCACCTCGTTTCTCACCATCAGCAGGCGCGCCTGATGAAGCCGTGTCGACTTCAGATATTGCATCGGCGACGTGCGCGTCACCGCCTTGAAGTGCGAGTGGAAGCTGGGCACGCTCATGTTCGCTTCCAGCGCGAGCTGCCCGATGTCGAGCGGTTCGCGATAGCACGCGTGAATCTTGCGGATCACTCTGGCGATCCGCGCGAACTGGCCCTGCGCGGTCAGCGCGGCGCGCATCGATCCGCCCTGCTCGCCGGTCAGCACGTGGAAGTAGATTTCGCGCACCAGCGCTGGTCCGAGTAGTTCGGCCTCGAGCGGCACGCTCATCGCCTCAAGAAAGCGCAATACCGAAGCGCTCAGCTTCGCGTCGAGCGGCGTCGACATCATGCCGCGCGGTTCGGCCGGCACGCCCGCGTCCCGCTCGTCCAGTTGCAGCATCAGGTCCGCGGCGACTTTGAAGTCGAGGCGGAAATAGATGGCGAGCAAGGGCTTGGCCTCGCTCGCTTCGGTTTCCATCGAGAACGGCACCGGCACAGAGACGGCCAGATAGTGCTGCGCGTCGTACACGTAGACCGTCTCGCCGAGAAAGCCCCGCTTGCGCCCCTGGCAGACGATCACGACGCCCGGGTCGTACAGCACCGGGGTGCGGCTCAGCGGCCGGTTCGACCGCAGAAAGCGCACGTCGGGCAGCACGGTGAGGTTGTAGCCTTCCAGCGGCGCGAGATTTTCGAGCAAGGCCACCATGCGTTGGCTCGCGCCCGGATCCTGATGTTTGTGCTTCATTGCGGGCCCTGTCGACATGGTTAAGCAGATTGCACTGTGCCACCGCGGCGTCGAAAAATCCATCCGTTCATAGGATTAGGCAATCAACGCAGACGACCCGGCATTCGCGCCCGGCCCTGCCGCTCCTACCATTCAGTTCTGGGCTGTTTCCGTCGATGCCCCGCGTTTTCGCCCGAAAGCGCCATGTGATGACGGACAAAATCAAGGAGTGGATCACCATGAGCAAAACGTTTCTGATCACCGGCGTCAGTTCCGGCTTCGGCCGCGCCTTCGCGCAGGCGGCGCTCGACGCGGGCCATACCGTCGTCGGCACGGTGCGCAATGAGGCCGCGCGCGATGCGTTCACGGCGTTGGCGGCCGAACGGGCGCACGCGGTCGTGCTCGACGTCACGGATTTCGAGGCGATCACGCCCGCTATCGCCGCGATCACCGACACTGTCGGCCCGATCGACGTCCTCGTCAACAACGCCGGCTACGGACACGAGGGCACGCTGGAAGAATCGCCGCTCGACGATCTGCGCCGTCAATTCGACGTCAACGTGTTCGGCGCGGTGGCGATGATCAAGGCCGTGCTGCCCGCCATGCGCGAGCGGCGCTCGGGCCACATCGTCAACATCACCTCGATGGGCGGCTTCATCACGATGCCCGGCATTGCGTACTACTGCGGCAGCAAGTTCGCGCTCGAAGGCATCACCGACACGCTCGCCAAAGAAGTGGCGGGCTTCGGCATCAAGGTCACGGCGGTCGCGCCCGGCTCGTTCCGCACCGATTGGGCCGGCCGCTCGATGGTCCGCGCGGGCCGGAGCATCGCCGACTATGACGCCCTGTTCGACCCGATCCGCGAAGCGCGCGAAGCAAAGAGCGGCAAGCAGGCGGGCGATCCGCGCAAGGCGGCGCAGGCGCTGCTGGAAATCGTCGCGGCAAAGAATCCGCCCGTGCATCTGCTGCTCGGCAACGATGCGCTCGATCTGGTGAAGACGAAGCTGGCGGCACTGAAGGAGGAAATCGAAACGTGGGAGGCGTTGTCGCGCTCGACTGACTTCGCCTGACGCGATAACTCAATTGAGCTTGCGAAATTGCGAGGCGAGTGCGTGCCCCGAAACGGAACAACGTTCGTCCGCAGAAAAGCGCGCTGAGTGGGGCACTCGGCCGTTCGGTCGTCAACGCCCAACGGCAGGACGGCCGGCATGCGGCGGCCGATCGAGCGCGATCTGGTGGGGCCGGCGGCGAGGTGGTGGCGAACGCCTCACCCCGAACTGCTCAGCCGATGGCGTGCGTGATTGAACCTTAATCCGCCAACCTTTTATCCGACAAAGCATTCTGACAATCGGCAATGACTTGCCGAACGAGCCGGGCCTGAGGATCGAGTTCATCCGTATCGAGAATCTCCTCGACCGCGTCTCTCGCCCAGTCCGCCTCGACAAACCGCGCGTGGCGCCGCGCGATCTCCACCGCGGTAGCGGTCAGCTTGGCGATCGTCAGCCAGTCGGCCTCCCGCGCCCGGCGGTCGAGCCACTTGTGCGCGGCTTGCACGTGGAACGCCGCGTCGGGCCAGTCCTCATTCAGGTAATAAGCGCCAAGACTGCCGCATGTGAGCCAGCACAACAGCTCCAGACGGTCCCGTGGACTCAGATGATGGCGTACATCACTCATGGCGACGCTCGCTGCGGTGGATTGCGTTCCGGTGAGGACGGCGTGTCGCCGGCCTCCGCTTCGATAGAACAATATCACGCAGAATTCAAGCGCGGCAATTCCTGAGTACCCTGGCGCGGCGGCGCCACATCGGCACGGCAACCGGCCCGCGGGCCGCACCACGCCTCGCTCGCGAGCCCGCGCCGCTAGCGCGTAGCGACGATGAACAGGCGCGGAAACGGCAGCAGCACCGTGCCGTCGGCGAGCGCCGGATAAGCCGCGGCAATCGCCTCGCGGTAACGCCCGAGAAAGGCGGCTTGCTCCGCGTCGTCGAGTTCGGCGAGAAACGGCCGCAGCGCGCTGCCCTTGAACCATTCGACCACGGCGTCCGCGCCACCCGCGAGCGGGTGGTGATAGACGGTGCGCCACACGTCGACCCGCGCGCACAGCGGTTCGAGCAACGCGTAATACCACTGTGCGCCGTAGCGCATGGTGCGCTCGACACCTTTGAGCTTGTGCGCCCACGGACCATCGGCGGCAATCTCGCGCAGCAGGCGGTGCGCCGGTTCGTCGAGATTGTCCGGCATCTGCACGGCGAGGCTGCCGCCCGGCGCGAGCTTGCCGACGAGCGACGGAAACAGCCGCTCATGGTCGGGCACCCACTGCAGCACCGCATTGGCGAGGATCAGGTCGTAGGGTCCGGGCGCGTCCCACGTGGCAATGTCGCTCACGTCGAAGCGGAATTGCGGCAGTCGCTGGCGGGCCGCCGCGATCATGTCGGGCGAACTGTCCATACCGCTGACCGCCGCTCCCGGCACGCGCGCCGCGAGTGTCTCGGTCGAGTTGCCGGGTCCGCAGCCGATGTCCACCGCAGTCTTCACATTCGCCGTCGGCACGGCCGCCAGCAGATCCCTGACCGGACGCGTGCGCTCGTTTTCGAACATCACGTACTGCTTCGCGTGCCAATCCTTCTTCGACGTCATCTGGGACTCCTTGTGTTCAGGGTGGCCGGATCGGTGACCGTCGATCTGAACCGCGCGGCATTCCAGCCGATCCAATCCGCCCATTCTCGGCGGCGCGACGTGCGGAGTAAAATGAATTTATCACTCCGATTCCTCAATTTTACTGATGAAAATCGACACGCTCGGCGTTCAGGCGTTCGTCGCCATCGCGGATCGCGGCAGCTTCCAGAGTGCCGCCGATTCGCTGCACGTCACGCAAACCGCCATCACGCAGCGTCTGCGCAAGCTCGAAACCTATCTCGGCGTCACGCTGATCGAGCGGACCACGCGCTCCATGGCGCTCACCGAAATCGGGCGCGGTTTTCTGCCGCAAGCGCGCCGCTTGCTCCGCGAACTCGCCGATGCGCTGGTCGAAATCCGCGAGACGGGCGTGGCGCGCCGCGGCGATGTGTCCATAGCTTGTGTGCCGACGGTTGGCGTGCAGTATCTGCCGCGTATTCTGCAGGCGTATTCGGCGCGTTATCCGCATAACCGCATCCGGATTCTCGATCATGCGTCGTCCGCGGTGGAAGCGGCCGTGCTGCGCCGCGAAGTCGAATTCGGCATCAATATCGCGGGCGAGCATCATCCCGATCTGGCGAGCGTGCCGCTCACGGAGGACCGCTACGTTTTGATTTGCCACGAGGATCATCCATTGGCAAAGCGGCGCCGCATCGCCTGGCAGCAGTTGCAATCGTATCCGCTGATCTTTGCCGGCGAGGTGAGCGGCAACCGTGCGTTGCTGGACGTAGCGCTGGCGCCGAGCCACCTGGCGCTGCGCTCGTTCTACGAAGTGCAGCGCAGCTCGACGGCTGTCGGGCTGGTCGCGCAGGGTGTGGGCGCGGCCGTGGTGCCGGCGCTTGCGTTGCAGAAAGGCGCGTATCCGACGGTGCGCATTGTCGAACTCACACAGCCGGTCGTGTCGCGCACGCTCGTGCTCGTGGCGCGCAAGACCGCGCAGTTGTCACCTGCCGCGCAAGCGCTCTACGACATGATTCTCGAGCAGGCGACGTTCAAAGCGTGACGTCAAAAGTTATGCCGCAACCCCAACACCACCGAAACCTGCCGGTCCGTATCCGAATTCACCACGTTCGGAATCTGCGCCAGGTTCTCGCTCGCCCCGGTCGCCGGATCAACCCCTAATCCGGCACCGGAAGATTTCTGCCCAATCGCCACGGCATAAACGGCGGTCCGTTTCGACAAGCTATACACCGCGCCGAGGTTGATCTGATGCACGCGGGTCGAGCCGCTGCCGCCAGGTTTGACGTCGTTGAAGATATAGGCGAACCCAAGCTGCAAATCCGGCGCAAGCGCATAGGTAGTGTTCAATTCGGCGATATCGAATGAAACGTCAGTGCCGGCCGGTCGCGCCGCGGTCGCGAAGTACTGGCTCTGCGACAGCCGCGTATGCGTATAAGTCACCGCCACGTTCGCCTTGCCGAACGAATACGAACCCCCTGCCCCGAAAATCCGCAACTTGCTCGCATCCTGCAGCAGACAATACGCCGCGTCCGCGTTCGCACAACTGAAGTCGCCGATATAGCCACTCGTGCCACCCAGCGCCGCCTGCAACGGCTGATTCAACTCCAGATACCCCGCGCTCAGCGACAGCGGCCCCTGCGCGTAATTCGCCGCCAGCGCCCAGCCCTTGTTCTGCGAAAAATTCCCCGCTACGCCGCCGAGGCTGAACAATCCCCCCAGCGTGAATCCGCCGAAGCTCGGACTGATGTACTTGATCGAATTGTTGAAGTTGAACGCCTCGTTCAGGTTATCAACATCGCCGAAATGCGAGCCGTACAGCGTCGCCCAGTTATTACTCGATGCATACGCACCCATGTAATCCGAGAACGGATCGTATTGACGGCCGAAGGTCAGCGCGCCATACGTCGCATTGTTCACGCCGACCCACGCATTGCGATTGAACAGCGTATTCGATTGCAGCATCGCGCCGCTGCCGATCAGAAAACTGTTCTCCAACGCAAAGTTGACCGTCGTGCCCGCGCCGAGATCTTCCGTGCCCATCAAGCCCCAGCGCGACGGCACCAGATTGCCGCCGCCGAGTTGATAGTTCGCGTGTCCGTTGGTGCTGCCGTTGGCGAGCGTCGTCTGCTGGTTGCTCGTGTAGATGAGGCCGGCGTCGACCGTGCCGTAAAGCGTCACCGAAGATTGCGCGTGTGCGCCCATCGAAAGGCCGAACGCGGCCAGCGCAAGCGCCGAGCGCTTGACGAAAGTGTCTGCCATGATTGTCTTGTCGAGAAGTGAGGTAGGTGGTTGTCGCGCAGGGTTGGCGCGATTCGCGCGGTGCGCGCGGTTTGCTTTTACTGGCCGAAGCGTGCGTAGATATCCGGGCGCTTCTTGCGCAGAATGAGACCGATCAGCACGCCGACCAGCGCCACCGTGAACACGATCCAGGGAAACGATTTGACGATCGGACTATCGGAGCCGCTGAGCGCGTCGAGATTGCGCACCAGAATCACACCGATATACAACAGGCCGAAGCCACCCACCAGCGGCGCAACGACCGCGTGCCATACGCGCGTGTCCTTGCGCGTCTTGCGAAAGAACGCGATCACCGAAAAACTCGTCACCGCCTGCAACATCACAATGCCGATCGTGCCGAGCGCCGAACTCCAGCTGAACACGATATTGAACACGTCGCTGCCTGCCGCGATAAAGAGGCCGAGCAGCACGCAGACAGAGACCGTCTGCAGATAGCTCGCCACATACGGCGAACGATATTTTTCATGCACACGGTTGAGGACTTGCGGCAGGATGCCTTCGAGACTCAGCGCATGGATATAACGCACCAGCGTGTTATGAAACGACAACAGGCTCGCGAAAATACTGCTGAGCAGCAGGAAGCTCATCACCGTCGTCGCTGCATTGCCCAGATATTTGCCGGACTGGATGAACCAGAAATCGCCAGGCTGTTTGGTCGCCACCGTGACCACATCGGCGAGGCCGTACGCACAAACAATGGTCCACGTGACGAAGGCGAAGAACACGAGAATCAGCACCACGGACACGTAGGTGGCGCGCGGCACGGTCACCTTCGGATCGCGACATTCCTTGCCGTATATCGCGGTCGCTTCGAAGCCGATGAACGACGCGAAGGCGAACATCACTGCAATACCGAGGTGGCCGCTGAACACATGCTGCGGCGTGAATGGTGCGAGCGTGAGCCCGCTGGGTCCGCCGCCATGCACGACGATCGCGATGGCGAGCACCAGCAGAATGCCCAGTTCGAGGCACATCAGCACGCCGAGCAGGCGGCTATTCAGATCAATGCCGCGAATGCCGGTGAATTGCACCACGGCCACGCAGATCAACGAATACCCGTACCAGGGCAACGCGACAGGCAACAGCGGCGAGAGGATCACCGTGCAGAAGAAACCAAACAGTCCGTATAGCGCGATCTGGATGAACGTATACGACATCAGCGCGACGAGCGCGCCGGCCATACCCAACGGCCGCCCGAGTCCGGCGGTGATGTACGCGTAAAACGCGCCGGCGCGCACCACGTGCCGGCTCATCGACGCAAAGCCCACGCTGAAAATCAGCAGCACCGCGCCGGCAATCACGAACGCGCCCGGAATGCCCGCACCGTTGCCCAGACTGATCGCGGGCGGCACCGCGCCGAGCATGCCGGTCAGCGGCGCGGCCGCCGAAATCACCAGGAACACGATCTGCCATAAGCCCAGCGTATTGCCTTTCAATTCCACGGGGTTCTCCGCGTCGACCGCTCGGGTCGGAGAATAGGGTTCACTCATCGCTGCCTCTGTTGTGTTGGCTAGTCTGGGACTCGCCTGAACCCTGCACTGCTGATCCAGACGCTCGCTTGACCGATCTCCGATGCTTCGGTGTGAGCGCATGGTAGGTAGCTAAAAAATAAAGCGACTTCGCCAACCGCGCCAAATTTTCGATAATTTGCGCCAATGCGGGGAAGCCCGAATACGGACGCTCTCGGCGAATATTTCGGCGGATATTTAGGAACCTGAACTATTCTCGCGCGTTACTTTCAGGTTGAAAGAAAATACGGCCACGTCACGCGCTGTTTTTCTTCCAGCTACGCGTGGCGCGCCACAAGACCGTGGCGTCCGCATAACCGACGGCGCGTGCGATCGCGGCATTGGTGAGTTCTTCCCGTTCGAGCAGGCCTTCGACGCTGCGTTGCCGTTCCTCGCGCACGATCTGTCGCACGGAAGTGCCCTCTTGCGCGAGGTGCCGTTGCAACGAGCGATGCGAGAGACCGAGATCCTTCGCAATGTCGGCGACGATCAGCTTTTCGTGCGCGAGCCGCCGCGTCACCAGATCGCGAACCTGCTCGGCGATGCTGTGCGGCATCGCATCCCGTGCGATCAGATCGGTAGCGTGGCGCTCCATCATGCGCGCCATTTGCGTGTCGGCGCTTTTGAGCGAAGCGTCGAGATCCTGCGGCCGCAGAATCAAGCCATTGAAAGGCTGCTGAAAGCGCACCGGCACATGGAAGATGCGCGCATACGGTTTGAGGTCGGCGGGCGCGGCATGTTCGAAATGCACTTCAACCGGATTCCACGCCGCGCCGCGCACGAGGCGCACCATATGGCACATGGTCGAGAGGCTGTATTCCGCATCCTGGCGGCGCGGCCAGATTTGCGGACTGGCGATCTGGTAGGTCCAGATCGGCCATTCGTCGTCGCGCAGCAATTCGCAGGTCGTGGTGTTTTGCCACGACGCGAGCGCGAGCACGAACTTGCGCATGGCCGCATTCAAGGTGGGCGATGAGAGAAACACCAGACCTGCGGGCCCGAGTTCCGTCAATTGCAACTCACTGCCTAAACGCAGGCCGAGCGCGGACTCGCCAAGGACCTCCGCGGCACGTTCGAACGCCGCTACGTAGCGCGTGAGCGGCAGGATTTCGTACGGATTCGACAGAAGCTTGCGGCTCATGCCGAACTCCTCCAGCAGCGTGTCGCATTGCGCGCCCGATGCATCGAGTGCGCGCACAACCGGTCCCATGACCGCGGCGCGGACCATCGGGAAACTGCCGTTGAGCGTGACTTTCTTCATGCTGAGCGTCTCCTCTCCAGTCTTCGCTGACGATTGCTCGAGTCATTCCCTGGCGCACTTTATCGTTCATTTGGCGCAATACGCAAGCGCGAAAATATTATTGGGTTCCTACGATTTGCCATCGACTCAGCGTTCGCCGTGCCTCATTCGCCTCGCGAGCACGCTGTCCGGTCCAGCAACTCCTTACGGGAATCTTATGAACACGAATGCCACGAAAGCCGCTCACGTCCCCGTTCATCCGCTCGATCCGCTGAGCGGCGCAGAAATGCAGCTCGCGTGCGATCTCGTGAAAGCCGCCGAGAAACTCGACTCGCACGCACGTTTTCCGATGGTCGAACTGCGCGAGCCGCCGAAAGCCGAAGTGGTGGCATTCAAAACCGGCAACTATTTTTCGCGCACGGCCTTCGTACTCGTCATCGATCGGTCGAATGGCGCGACGATCGAATTCGAGGTGGACCTGAGAGAAAAGAAAATCGCCGCGCGCCGTGTGATGCCGTTCGGCGAGGCGCCGTACGGCCAGCCGCCCATCATGATCGACGACTTCATGAACGCGGAACAGATCGTCAAAAGCGACGAAGCATGGCGCGTGGCCGTGATGAAGCGCGGCCTCAGCGAAAAGGATCTGGAACGCGTCCAGGTCGACCCGTTCTCGGCAGGATGCTTCGATCGCGAGAACGAAAACGGCCGGCGTCTTGTGCGTTGCGTGAGCTATTACCGCGAGACACTAACCGATAACGGCTACGCGCATCCAATTGAAGGCGTGATGGCCGTGGTCGATCTGCTGGAAAAGAAAGTGATCGAACTGGTCGACGACGGCCGCATCATTCCGATTCCGCGCGCCAAGCACAACTACGACACACCGAGTCTCGGCGAACCGCGCAGCACGCTCAAGCCGCTCTCGATCAATCAGCCCGACGGCCCGAGCTTCACGATCGACGGCTGGCACGTGAACTGGCAGAACTGGAACTTCCGCGTCGGCTTCACGCCGCGCGAAGGGCTGGTGCTGCACCAACTGTCATGGGACGACGGCAAGAGCACACGCCCGATCATCTACCGTGCAAGCGTCACGGAAATGTGCGTGCCCTACTCCGACCCGACCACTAATCACTACTGGAAAAGCGCGTTCGACGCGGGTGAATACGGTCTCGGCAAACTGGCGAACCAGCTCGAACTCGGTTGCGATTGCCTCGGCACGATCCGCTATTTCGACATTCCGTCCGCGGACGATTTCGGCAACGCGTTCGTGATGAAGAACGCCGTCTGCATGCACGAAGAAGACTACGGCACGCTGTGGAAGCACTATGAATTCCGCACCGGCGTATTCGAAATGCGCCGCTCGCGACGCCTCGTGATTTCCTTCTTCGCCACGGTCGGCAACTACGACTACGGCTTCTACTGGTATCTGTACCAGGACGGCACGATTCAGCTCGAATGCAAATTGACCGGCATTGTGCAAACGTCCGCCGTGGCCGATGGCGACACCTATCCGTGGGGCGGCATGATCACGGAGAACCTCGGCGGCCCGACGCATCAGCACTTCTTCAACGCCCGCATGCACATGATGGTGGACGGCGAGCGCAACACGGTGACCGAACACGAATTCGTGCCGCGTCCAATGGGCGAGAACAATCCGTACGGCAATGTATTCGATACAACCAGGCGCGTGTTGAAGACCGAAAGCGAAGCCGCCCGCAACGCGAACGGCAGCACCGGTCGCTACTGGAAGGTCAGCAACCCGAATGTGAAGAATGCCCTGGGCGCGAATCCGGGCTATAAGCTGGTCGTGAACGACTCGCCGCTGATGCTGGCCGACGAACGTTCGAAAGTGCGTCAGCGCGGCGGTTTTGCCACGCGCCACGTGTGGGTCACGCCGTTCGATCCGGCTGAGCGCTATGCAAGCGGCGATTATCCGAATCAGCATTCTGGCGGCGACGGCCTGCCGCGTTATATCGAGGCGAACCGCAACATCGAGAATGAAGATGTCGTGCTGTGGCACAGCTTCGGCCACACGCATGTGTGCAAGCCTGAGGACTTCCCGGTGATGCCGGTGGAATACGCCGGCTTCATGCTCAAGCCGAACAACTTCTTCTCGGCCAACCCGACGATGGACTTGCCGGCCGAGCGTGATCTGAACAGCGTCGAAGACGGCAAGTCCACGGATCATGGCTGCTGCAAGCACTGATCTGCTCATGCCTCGTGCGTGGCACGCCGCTTTGGCACGCATGCTGTGCGCGAGTGCGGCATGCGTGTGCCTCGCGAGCGGCGGCGCTGCGCTGGTGATGCAGGCCGGCCTCGGCCGGCACGCCACCGAGTTATGGATGAGCGCGCTGATGCTTGCGGCCATGATGAGCGTGCCACTGCTGATGTCGCGCTCATCGGGCCGAACCACGCTGCTGGCGAGCGCCGCGACGCTTATCGTGACGATCAGCGCAATGAATAGCGTACCCGCGTATTTGAGTGATTCGGCGCACGGCATGGCGATTGCCGTGCTGATGATCGCGACGGGCGTCGTCATGTTGCTCAACTGGCTGCGCGCTAACGCCGAAAGGCGTCATAACGTGGAGCGCGGCACTCAGCAAGATTCCGATTCGATCAAAGCGGCGACTCCTTCAAGTGCGACGGCTTTTCTCGCCTTGCTCGCGGGACTATCGAGCGGCAGCCTCGCACGCTTCCAGCTTTTTGCTATCTGCGGTGTCAGCGGCGCACAACCGTTCTGGCGAATCTCGCTTTCGCTTGCGGCCGTCTGCGTGCTGGCGTTGATCGCCGACCGCTTGCGCGGCAATCGTCTGTTGATCGCGTTGTACATCGCTCGCGCGACGCTGATCGGTACGCTCGCGGCGAACGACAATCCCGCGCTTGCGCCACTCGCGGCCGCGGTCTTTCTGATTCTCGATTGCGTGACGATTCCCGCGCTCGCCAACTTGCGCGGCATCACGACCAGCGCGACCAGCGTATTGAGCGCGAGTTGCCCTGGCGTCGCGCATCACATCGGCATGCTGCTGGGTGCTGCGCTGTCGACCACACCCTACTTTTTCGGCGAAGGATTCGTCTTGCTGTACGCATTGAGCGCGACGGCAAACGTGATCTGCGCCGCGTCGTTAGCAACGCGTTGGCGCGCCAGGCGGCACGTCCACCCGCGCCTCAACCCATTCCGCCGTCAGACAAACCCTTCCGGCTAGCGCCACGGCCACTCACCCCCAACGGAGACGAACCACCATGACCGAACACAAGCTGGCGGCCATATTGCCGCACACCATGTTCATCAACGGCGAACAAACCGGCAGCGCCGCGGGCCAAACCTTTCCGGTATTCAACCCGGCCACCGCGGAAGAAATCGCGCAGATTCCCGACGCGTCGGAAGCCGATATCGATCACGCCGTCAGAACCTCGAAGGCGGCTTTCGAATCCGACGCGTGGCGCAGAATGCCGCCGGCCGTCCGCGAGGGTCTGCTGCTGAAACTCGCCGACCTCGTCGAGCGGCATAGCGACGAACTCGCCGCGCTGGAAACGCTGAATCAGGGCAAGCTGATCGGTTTCTCGAAGATGCTGGAAGTGGCGGGCAGCGTCCAATGGCTGCGCTATATGGCAGGCTGGGCGACCAAGATCGAAGGCAGCACGTTCGATCTGTCGATTCCGTTCCCGCCGGGCACACGCTACAACGCCTCCACCAGACGCGTGCCGGCGGGCGTGGTGGCCGCCATCGTCCCGTGGAATTTTCCGCTGCTGATGGCGGTATGGAAAATTGCCCCGGCGCTGGCCTGCGGCTGCACCGTCGTGCTGAAACCGGCTGAAGAAACGCCGCTGACGGCCATCCGTCTCGCCGAACTCGCGCATGAAGCGGGTTTCCCGGCCGGCGTGTTCAACGTGGTGACCGGCCGCGGCGAAACAGCAGGCGCGGCGCTCGTGCGGCATCCGCTGGTGAACAAGGTCACTTTCACCGGATCGACCGAGGTCGGGCGCATCATCGGCCGTCAGTGCGCGGACGATCTGAAGCGCGCGTCGCTCGAACTGGGCGGCAAGAGCCCGGTGATCGTGCTCGACGACTGCGATCCGCGCAAGGCGATCGAAGGCGCGGCCGGCGCGATCTTCTTCAATCACGGCCAGGTTTGCACGGCGGGCTCGCGCCTGTATGTCGCGCGCTCCATTTACGACGAAGTCGTGCAAGGCATTGCCGCCGTCGCCGACGGCATCACGCTCGGCTCCGGCTTCGACGCGGCGACGCAGATGGGCCCGATGGTCTCCGCGCGGCATCGCGACAAAGTGGCCGGCATGATCGCGCAGGGCAAGGACGAAGGCGGCGAGATCGTGTCGCGTGACGCGCGCGTGGAGCGCGAGGGCTACTTCGTGCGTCCGACCGTGATCGCCAATCGCGCCTGCAAGCCGCTTTCCGTCGTCAGGGAAGAGGTGTTCGGCCCGGTGCTGGTCGCCATGCCTTACGACGACCTGGATGAAGTGCTGGCTCAGGCGAACGCCTCCGAATACGGTCTCGGCGCGAGCGTCTGGACCAATCAGCTCGACAAGGCGCTGCGGCTCGTGGACGGCATCGAGGCCGGAACGGTGTGGGTCAACACGCACAACATGGTCGATCCGGCCATGCCGTTCGGCGGCTTCAAGGCGTCGGGCATCGGCCGCGAACACGGCAAATCGATCATCGATTCCTATACGGAGAGCAAGTCGGTCTGTATTGCTTATTGACGCTGCGACGCCTGCACGGCGCATCATGGGCGCCGCGCCGCGCAGGCAAACCAGTAAAATACCGGGATATCGCGCCGCCGCGCCTTACCTCCCGGTCGAACATCTTGAAACGCAAAATGCCCGCGCTGAACGCGCTAAAAGCCTTCGAAGTCGCCGGCCGCACGGGCAGCTTCACCCGCGCCGCGGAACTGCTCAACGTCACGCAAAGCGCGGTCAGCCGCCAGGTCCGGCAACTCGAGGCGCAATTGGGCGAGACGCTGCTGCAGCGTCACCATCACCATCTGGAACTGTCGGCTGCCGGCCGCGTTCTTCTGCAAGCGCTGCAGCAGTCGTTCGATCGTATCGAACTCACGGTACGCGGCCTGCAGGAAAAGACCCATCGCAATCGCCTGCGCATCAATGCGCCGCCCACCTTCACCAGCCGCTGGCTCATGCCGCGCCTCGGCCGCCTGCGTGACGCGCATCCGCAACTCGAACTGAGTCTGTCGACGCGCGTCGACGACGACCTCGCGGAATCCGGCGTGCTCGATTGCGCTATCCGCTTCGGCAATGGCGAATGGGAAGGTGTCGAAAACCGCCTGTTGATGAGCGAGCGGCATATCGCGGTCTGCTCGCCCGCCTTGCTCGCGCGCCAGGCAGGCAGCGCGGCAATCGATCTGAATCAGTTCACGCTGTTGCATGTGCTGGCGAGCGCCGATCAGCGCTACCTCACCTGGCAGCATTGGCTCAAGGCGGCGGGCATTGAAAACGTGGATACGCGCGGGGGTTACGAATTCGATCTGCTCGATCACGCGATTCGCGCGGCAATCGACGGGCTCGGCGTGACCATCGCCGATCGCCACATGATCGCGCGCGAACTGGCCGAAGGCCAACTCGTGCAGGTGTTGAACGTGCACGTGGATGGGCATCAGTCGTACTGGTTCGTCACGCGCACGGAACAGGAAGAACTGCCGCACGTCGCGCTGTTTCGCGACTGGCTGCAGCAGGAAATCTGGTTGAGCGGACGGGCGCTGGATGCGTCCGAATCGGCGCCTTTGAGCGACGCCGGTTAACACCTGCGCTACCGCATCAAGCCGTCGCGGCCATCTCCGCCGCCACAGGCCGATACGCAACTTCGCTCGCGGCGTCCTCGAGAATCATGTCGGCGCCCTTCTCCGCCACCATCATGGTCGGCGCATTGATATTGCCCGACGTGATGTTTGGAAAGATCGACGCATCGACCACGCGCAAACCGGCGATACCGTGGACCCGCAAACGCGCATCCACCACCGAGCTTCGCGGGTCGTCGCCCATCGCGCACGAACCGCACAGATGATAGATCGAACCTGATTGCTCACGGAAGTACTGCAGAAAATCCTCGCGCGTCTTCACCTGCGGCCCTGGCGAGATTTCCTCGACCGTGATCGCCTTCAGCGCTGGCGACGCCATCACCTTGCGCACCAGTTCGCAACCCTGGATCACTTCGTCGATGTCCTTCTCCGTGGTCAGCGCGTTGATGCGGATCTTCGCGGCGTCTTCGGCGCGATTCGACGCGATCTCGATCGAACCGCGGCTGGTCGGCCGGCACGGATTGAACGCCAGCAGAAAGCCCGAATACGGTTCAGGTTCGAGATTCGCCTTGTTGCTCTTCGGAATCCGGTACGACAGCGGATTGAAGTACAACTGCAGATTCGGCTGCGCTTGCCGATCGTTGCCCTTGAAGAAGCCGCCCGACTGGTTCACGCTCATCGCGAGCGGCCCCTTGCGCGTCAGCAGATATTGCAGACCGAGCTTGAGCTTGCCGAGCAGCGGCCGCATTTCGTCGTTCAGCGTTTTCATGTTCGCGCGATAGTAGAAGCTCACGCACAAATGGTCCTGCAGATTCTGGCCCACCGCGGGCAGTTCTTTCACCATGGCGATGCGATGCTTCGCCAGCAATGCGCTGTCGCCCACGCCGGAGAGTTGCAGCAGCTTCGGCGAATCGACCGCGCCCGCCGACAGAATCACTTCGCGCGTCGCCATGAATTG
The DNA here is from genome assembly GCF_004366535.1 of Paraburkholderia sp. BL6665CI2N2. Lineage (NCBI taxonomy): Bacteria > Pseudomonadati > Pseudomonadota > Betaproteobacteria > Burkholderiales > Burkholderiaceae > Paraburkholderia > Paraburkholderia sp. BL6665CI2N2. The sequence goes on along the minus strand of NZ_SORC01000001.1, from coordinate 7,773,600 downwards.
CCGTGTGGTGCCATTCTGCGTGACGCTCACGCCGATTGCGCGTTGGTTGCCGTCGAATAGAACGCGGCTTGCCAGCACGTCTCGTTCGACCGTGAGGTTCTTGCGCGACAGCACCGGGTGCAGATACTCGAAGCTGCTCGACGAGCGCTGCCCGTTGCGCGTATTCACGTCATAAATGCCGGCGCCTTCGAATTGCGCGCCATTGAAGTCGTCGCTGCGCTGATAGCCGGCTTGATCGCAGCCTTTCAGGAACACGTGGCAGATCGGATGCACCGCGTCTTTCATCGGCGAGATGCGGATCGGGCCGTCCGCGCCGTGATAGTCCGTGTTGCCGAGCGGATGCGATTCGAGCTTGCGGAAGTACGGCAGCACGTCGCGAAATGCCCAGCCCGGGTTGCCGGCGGCGGCCCAGTCGTCGAAATCGTGCGGCTGGCCGCGCACGTAGATCATGGCGTTGATCGAGCCGGAACCACCCTGCACCTTGCCGCGCGGACAATAGATCGGCCGGTTGTCGAGTTCTTTTTCCGGCTCGCTGTAGTACATCCAGTTGTAGGTTTCGTTGTAGTACGTCTTGGTGAAACCCACCGGAATCTTGAACCAGAACGAGCTATCCTTGCCGCCCGCTTCGAGCAGCAGCACCGAATATTGACCCGACGCCGACAGGCGATTGGCGAGAATGCAGCCCGCCGAACCCGCGCCGACGATGATGTAATCGTAGTTCATGCTCTATATCGCCAGACGGCGCTCAATCCATTGAAACGTAGTGGTGAAACCCGTCAAATGCAAGGCGCACTCAACCCTTGGCCGGCGCGAGATCCTTCACATCCGCCGGTTGCGCCGCCATTTGCAGATGCAAACGCTCGCCGGTGTACGGCGTGTGCTGCCTGACGACTTCCATGTTCAGCTCGACGCCAAGGCCCGGTTCCTGCGACGGAATGATGTAGCCGTCTTCCCATTGAATCGGCTTCTTCAGCACGGCCGCATGAAAACCGTCCCACGTACCGATACTTTCCTGAATCAGGAAGTTCGGCGTGCACGTCGCGAGCTGAATGCTGGCCGCCGCGCCGATCGGCCCGTTGTACAGATGCGGCGCGATCTGCGCGCAGTACACCTCGGCCAGCGTGGCGACTTTCTTCGCTTCGAGCAAGCCACCAACACGCGCCACGTTCAATTGCAGAATCGACGCGGCGCCGGCTTCCAGCAGCTTGAAGAATTCGTACTTGGTAGTGAGGCGTTCACCCGCGGCAATCGGAATGCTGGTGTGCCGCGCGACCTGCGCCATCGCTCCTTCCTGCCCCGGCGGAACCGGCTCTTCGAACCATAGCGGGTCGTACTTTTCGAGGCGTTTCGCAAGCCGGATCGCCGACGACGGCACCATCTGCCCGTGCGTGCCGAACAGCAGATCCGCCTTGCTGCCGACTGCTTCGCGCACGCGCCGGCAGAAGGTTTCGCAACGGTCCAGCACTTCCATCGACAGTTGATGGCCCGAGTACGCCGTGTACGGTCCGGCCGGATCGAACTTCACCGCCGTGAAGCCGCGTTTGACGTTTTCGAGCGCGCATTCGGCGGCCAGATCGGGATCGTCGTAGTCGTATTCGCCGCGGCTGTTCTTCGGATACAGATAGGTATATGAACGCAGGCGCTGATTCACCATGCCGCCCAGCAACTCATACACCGGCTTGTTAGCCGCCTTGCCGATAATGTCCCAGCACGCCATTTCGAGGCCGCTGACCACGCCCATCATGGTCAGATCGGGGCGTTGCGTAAAACCGCTCGAATACGCTTCGCGCCAGAGCCGCTCGATATGGTGCGGGTCCTTGTCGAGCAGATAGCGGCCGAATACATCGTCGATGACGTGGGTCATCGCTTTCGGATGGAACGTCGCCGAATAGATTTCGCCGACACCTTCAATCCCGCAATCGGTCTTGAGCTTGACGAAGATCCAGTACATGCCGCCCACATGCGGCGGCGGTACGGCGACGATATGCGTTTCGAGCGAGACGACTTTCATTTACGCAACCTCTTTTCTATTGAGCATGCTTCTCAGCGCGAGCCCGGCAAAGCCGCCGAGCGCCGCCATCGCGGCTACATAGCCGAAGTAGAGCTGGTAGCCGAAGACCCCGGGGAACGTCTGCGTCAGATAGCCGTTGATGAGCGGCAGGAACACGTCCGGCGAATAGCCGAGCACGGAGATGAGGCCGATCGCGAGACCCATCGTGGCAACCGGAATATTGCAGCGATCCAGCAGCGACCAGTACAGGCCGCGAATCGCGTAAGTCAGAATGCCGATGAACAGCACGAGAAACACCAGCAGCACGTGGCTCGAAATACGCGGCGCCGCCATCAGACCCAGCAGCGACAGCGCGGCCAGAAAGAGCGCGATCACGAGCACCGACACCTTCGAATAGCGATCGCCGAGAAAGCCGCCGCCGATGCCGCCGATCGGCCGCATCCACAGCTTGAGCGTGGTGATCGTGCCGGCCATCACGACCGTCAGGCCGATTTCGCCTTCATGCAGATACGCGGAGAAACTGTAGGTCGCCCAGAACACCTGGTAACCGCAGAACACGATCGCCGCGACGAGCCACAGTTCGGGAATCTTCGCGAGCGTCTTCAGATCGACCAGAACGTTGTTGCGTTGACGCGCGGCGCGATTGGCGGCGGCATCTGCTTTGCCCTGCGAATCCTTGACGAGTGCGAGCACGACGCCAAGCGCAATGCAAAGAAACGCGTACATGTACACCACCAGCTTGAATCCGGCCGCGACCGGTTCGCCCTTGGTCTGCGTGATCCACGCGAACAGCGTGATCGCAATGGTTGCGAGCATCGCCTCGATCAGGCCGCGTCCGCCGTCGAGCAAGCCGAAGAAACGGCCCTGTTCATGCGTGCCGGCAATCATCGTCACGCGCTTGATGACCGCGGCCCAGAACGTCAAACCGGTCGATAAGCCCCAGCCGCCGAAGATCATCATCAGCATCGGGAACGACGGCGCGGTCGAATACCACAGCCCGAGCACGCCGGTGGCGATCAGAGAAAAGCAGATCAGCAAACGCGGCGCGATGCGGTCCGCGAGCCAGCCGCTCGGCAGATAACTCAACAGAAAGATCGTGCCCAGCGACGAATACAGATAGCCGAGCTGGCTATCGGTGATGTGGAACACTTCGAGCATCGTCGGCTGATACACCTGCCGCAGATACAGAATCGGATAGATCGCGCCGGCTGCGATCACCAGCAGAATGAGCTGGACATAACGCTGCGTCTTGCTGTTTTGCAGCGCGGCCTCTTCGTCGCTTAAAGCGAGCGAAGCATCGGTTCGAACGGGTTGGGATGACACGTGAGCGCTCCTCAGAGACACAGCGCCGGCCCATCGGGCCGCCCGGTCTCCAATATGTTTTGTTTTGGACTGGCAGCAGAATCGCTGCGCGTTTTCAGGTTGCAAGGCAGACACGCGCCGAAGCTTCAACATGCGGCGCGCGCCGGTTCAGCTTCAGTACTTCATGACCACGAGCCGGGTCTGGGTGAATTCGAGCATGCCGTGCTTGCCGTCGTCGCCGCCGAGGCCCGAACGTTTCCAGCCGGCGTGGAAGCCCTGATACGGATCGGCCGGCGTACGGTTCACGTACAGTTCACCGGCTTCAATGCCGTTGGCGATCTTCATCGCGCTGCGATAGTTCTCCGTATACAACACCGACGAGAGACCGAATTGATGATCGTTGGCCATCTCCAGCGCTTCGTCGAGCGTGCGGTATTTGACGACCGGCATGATCGGACCGAAGGTCTCTTCCTGGATGATTTCCATGTCCTGACGGCAGTTCGTTAGCAACGTGGCCGGATAGAAGAAGCCTTTGCCTTGACCGGGTACGGGCAGCTTGCCGCCGGTTTCGAGCGTGGCGCCCGCTGCGACCGCACGTTCCACCATCGCGTGAATCGACTGGCGCGACGCCTCGTTGACGAGCGGACCCATCAACGACGGCTGTTCGCTGCGATCGCCGCTTTCCACCGCGCTCATGTGCTTTTTAAGCAGCGCGACGAAGCGGTCATGCACGCTTTCCTGCACGTAGACGCGTTCGATCGCCGTGCACAACTGGCCGCAATGCGTGGTCTTGGACGCGACCAGATCGCGCGCGGCTTTCTCGAGATCGGCATCGGCCTCGATGATCGCGGGCGTCTTGCCGCCCAGTTCGAGCGACGGCTTGGCGATGTTCGCCTTGCAATAGTCGAGCACCTTGCGGCCCGCGCCGACGCTGCCCGTCAGCGTGATCATGCCCACCTTGGGATGCGTGCAAAGCGCCTCGGCGGTGGCGTGGTTCATCGCGAGAATGTTGACGACGCCCGCCGGCAAACCGGCCTTCTCCACCGCCCTGGCGATTTCGAATGCGGATGTCGGCGTGTTGTTGCTCGGACGCACGACGACCGTGTTGCCGGCGATCAGCGCCGGCGCCACTTTGCGCATGAACGTATAGACCGGATAGTTGAACGGGATCAGACACGCGACCACGCCGATCGGCTCGCGATGCAGCACGAGGTTTTCGTCGGGCGTATCGCTTGGAATCACTTCGCCTTCGATGCGGCGCGCCCACTCTGCGTGGTAGCGGGTGATCTGGCCGGCGTAGATCGCTTCGTTGGTGGCGTCGGCCACGCTCTTGCCGGACTCCAGCGCGAGCGCCGCGCCAATGGCGGGCGAGCATTCGGTCAGCGCGTCGGCGAGTTTGTGCAGATAGACGGCGCGCTCGGCCGCCGGCAGCTTGCGCCAGCCCTTTTGCGCAACCGCGGCGGCATCGACCGCGGCGATGACTTCGGCCTGGGTGGCGCCGGTGACATGGGCGATCACGGCCTCGGTGGCCGGATTGCAAACGGCAATGAGCTCGCGGCTAGCGGTGTCGGTCGCGGGTTCGATAAACCGGCCGTTAGCAAAATTCCGATCGAGTCGCATGGTCGTCTCCTGAAAAGCATGGTGCGAAAAACGCATTGCCCTCGGCTATGGCCTTCATGCCAAAGGTGCATGAACGGAATTTTTCTCTGGGTCACCGCCCCGCCACAAGCGAATAATTCGCGGGACAAACATTCGAAAAAATCACGTTTATCCAGGGATGTGCCTCATTCGCGATTCCCATCCCGAATAGCAGAATCCGGGCTTTGCCAAAAAGCAGCGGTCGTCGAACGCCTGCGGGTTCGTCCGGGGAATTCGGTCCGCTCACTACCAAGGTATGGAGCTCATGATGAAAAAGAACCGCATTGCGACCGCCGCGTTCGCCGCACTCGCCTCGCTGGTGGCGTCGCCGGCCTTCGCTCAAAGCAGCGTCACGCTGTACGGCGTGCTCGACGAAGGCATCGACTACACCAACAACGCGGGGCACGGCGCGGTGTGGGAAATGGCGAGCGGCTATGCGCAAGGCAGCCGCTGGGGCATGAAGGGTTCGGAGGATCTGGGCGGCGGCCTGAAGGCCGTGTTTCAACTCGAAAACGGCTTCGACGTGAGTTCGGGACGGCTCGCCCAGGGCGGCCGCATGTTCGGGCGTCAGGCGTATGTGGGTCTGAGCGATGGTCGCTTCGGCACGGTCACGCTTGGGCACCAGTACGATTCCGTGGTCGATTACCTCGCGCAGACCACGGCCAACGGCAACTGGGCCGGCTACCTGTTCGCGCATCCGTATGACAACGACAACACCGACAACTCGTTCCGCCTCGGCAACAGCGTGAAGTACGCGAGCCCGGAGATGGCGGGCTTTCAGTTCGGCGGCGCTTACGCCTTCAGTAACGACACCCACTTCGCGAACAACCGCGCGTATAGCTTCGGCGGTCAATATGCGAACGGCGGGCTGCTGGTCGCGGCGGCCTATATGCAGGCGGACAATCCCGGCGTGGGCTCGACCGGCGCGATTACCGCAAACGACGCCAGCTTTATCGCCGGACGCATGCGGGTGTTCGGCGGCGGCATCAACTACACGTTCGGCTCGGCGACGGCCGGTTTTGCCTACACCAACTCGAACTACAAGAATCCGACGGGCAACGGCTATATCGGCAGTCCGCTGGCCGCGCCGGGCGTCACGTTGAATACGCTGAAGTATCAGAACTTCGAAGTGAACGGCAAATACCAGTTCACGCCGGCGTTCTTTGTCGGCGCGCAGTACGTGTACACGATGGAAAACTACGATGCGTCGTCAGGCAGCGTGAAGCCGAAGATTCACTCGGTCGGCCTGATGGCGGATTACAACCTGTCGAAGCGCACCGACGTGTATGTGCAGGGCGAGTATCAGAAGGTCGCGGGCGATTCGACTCACTCGATTCTCGACAACGCGTTCATTCCCGGTGTGCAGGCACCGTCGTCGACGGGCACGCAGGTCGCCGTTCGGCTGGCGCTGCGGCATAAGTTTTAAGCGACGGTTTTCAGTCCTCCACCGCCGCCTTCAACTTCGACAACGCGTGATCCCACTGCCGCGAGATCGCGTCGAGCGCGCGGCGCGCTGCGTCGAGTTGGGTGGGCTCGAATTCCCACAAGCGTTCACGGCCCACCTTCACGTCGCGCACGAGACCCGCGTTGGCGAGCACCTGCAAATGCTGCGTGACGGACTGCCGCGTGATGTCCGTTCCCGCCGTGAGTTGCGCGATCGACATCGCGCTGCCCGCGCACAATACCGCGACCAGACGCAGACGTGTCTCGTCGCCGAGCGCCGCGAAAATGGCCGCGGAACTGCGCAGCGCCGCCGCCTTCAGAGCCGCTCCGCCAGACGCCTTCTTAAGCCTTGGCGACATGCTGTTCGATGTTGGTCATCTGTTCTTCCCAACCGCCGCTATTCATACGGAACGCCTCTTCGCGGCGGCCGGGGGGAAGTTGATCGAAGCCCGACTCGACCACGCGCAACAGGGTGCCCGACTCGACCTCGGTCAGCTCGAAGACCACCAGCGTGGTCGGCTCCGGCGAATAGTCCACCTTGATATCGACCGCGGCCGGATGCCAGCGCCAAGACAGGTGATGCTCCGGTTCGACGCGTTCAACATGCACGTCCATGACCAGATACTCGTAGCCCGGATAAGTAATGTTGCCCTGCACGGACTGGCCGGCCACGAACTCTTTGCCGGTGAGATTCACGCCGAACCAGTTACCGAATTCCTCGGCATTGGACAATGCACGCCAGACTCGCGAGCGCGGCGCCTTCAGCAGAATCTGTTTTTCGATGCGATCGGTGGATGTGTTCATATGCAGCCTCCTGTCGACCATGCAACATAGTCGCGAGCTGCATATTAGAAGCCGCGCGGCCAACATGCAAGTATTTGACTGCATTTTTGCATGCTGGTTTTTCGTAGGCTCATGCGCCCACCGTGCCTTTATTTTTCTTCCTGTTCCCCGCTCTTGAACAGCCGCGCGCTCGACAGAATGGCCAGCGCGATCGCCACGCTGAGAATCGCCGTGGCCTCGCGCCCGAGCCCCGCCGCCACGCCGACGCCCGCGCTGAGCCACAAGCTTGCCGCCGTCGTCAGACCGCGCACCTCGCGCTCGGCGCTGAGCTTGATGATGGCGCCCGCGCCCAGAAAACCGACCCCGGACACGAGTCCCTGCAAGACCCGGCTCATGTTGTCCTGCGAAAAACCGGCCTGCAGCGGCACGACCACGAACAAGGCCGCGCCGACCGACACCATCATGTGCGTGCGCATGCCGGCGTCGCGCCGTGACATCTCACGCTCGAAACCCAGTATGCCGCCGAGTATCAAGGCCAGCCCGAGGCGCATCAGGACCTGAGTGACGTCGGCCGCGCTGCCGAGATCGGAGAACTCTGCCCGGGCGGCTGCCCACACCGCGTGCCACCAGTTGTACATTACATTTGCCCGACGTTCTGGAAAACGCCAAGCATACGACAATAACGCGGCACTGCGTGGCTCATCCCGTCTGCGTTTTCTTCACGAACGCGCTCATGCTGATTTTTGATCGGCCGCGGCGCGCGATCCGCAGCGCCACGTCAGCGTGGCAGCGTGGCAGCCGGATCGCGCGCGTTACTGCGTTACTGCATCACTCCGTTGCGTGCGCGTGCATCACACCGGTGTGCATCGACCACGCCATCCACGGACGGCGCAGCGCGACGATCGCGACGAACGCGCAGGCCGCGAGCGCGCCGAACGTCGCGAAGCCCATCTGATAGCTGCCCGTGCTCTCCTTCGCAATACCCATCACGACAGGCAGATAGAATCCGCCGATGCCGCCCGCGGCGCCGACAATGCCCGACATCAGACCCGTGCGGCCGGCCCAGCGATGCGGCACCAGCTGGAAGGTCGCGCCGTTGCCGAGACCGAAGGCCACGTACAGGCACAGCAGCAACGCGATGCCGCCGGCCATGGTCGGCATCACCGCAGCGAACACGAAGTCGCACAACGAGATGATCGCGAGCAGGACGGTCAGCGCGCGCACGCCGGACACCTTGTCGGCGATCAGACCGCCGAGCGGACGCACCATCGCGCCAGTCGCGGCGAGCAGCGCCATGAAGAGGCCGGCGTCGATCTTCGAGAGCTGATAGAGGTTGGTCAGCAGCAGCGTGACATACGAGGACATGCCGACGAATCCGCCGAACGTAATGCTGTACACCAGCATGATGGCCCACGTGTCACGCTCGGCCAGCACTGCGCGATAACGCTTGGGCAGTACCGCAATCGCCAGCAGAGCGCCGATCACCGGCAACAGCAGCACACCTGTTTTGCCCGAGCCGAACATGCCGGCTTCGACCAGCAGCACCAGCACGATCAAGCCGATCAGCGTCACCGCGAAGCTGCCGAATGCGCGTAGCGCGCTGCCCGTTTTCACGCCGGAGTCGTTCGCCCAGAAATACAGCGTGATCGCGGCGATCGCGAGCAACGGCAGAGCGCCGCCGGCAGCCATCTGCCAGCCGTAGTGCGTCGCCAGTTGCGGGAACAGAAAGCCGTCGAGCACCGCGCCGATATTGCCGGCCGCGGCGAGGCCCAACACGAGGCCCTGCACCTTCGGCGGATAGTTGCTGCCCGCCATCGGCAGCGCCACCGCGAAACTCGCACCGCCCACGCCGAGGAACACGCCGAGCACCAGCAGCATCGTGTACGACGGTACGGACGGCATCAACGGCAACACGATGGTCGGCACCGCCGACAACAGCACGCCCATCAGCGCGATGCGCTTGCCATGTGCGGATTGATACAGGTTACCGAGCGTCACGCGCAGGATAGCGGCCGACAGCACCGGCACCGCGACCAGCAAACCCTGTTGCGCGGGCGTCATCGCGATGCTCTTGCTGATGAACGGTGCGAGCGGTCCATACAGGACCCACACGGTAAAGCCCGTGTCGAAATAGAGGAAACACGCCACCAGCGCGCGCCAGTCCCCACTCTTTAGGGAGCTCATCACGTTTTTCATCAGATATCCTCACAAAACTGATTTTTCGACTATCCAGCAGATCGCGCTACGCGCCACGCACCGGAATGATCACCATGTTGATAATCGGCATAAACACGCAACCTCCATGCCATGCGGTTCCTTCTTTTGAAGCTGTACTGCGTACTCTTTGAAACCTTGAAACCTTGAAACGCGAGCGCGCTCGTTGCGCTGAAAACCGCATGACTATCAATAAACGTCGCGTGCGTAGCGCTTTTCCTGCGCGAGGCGGTTCACGTATTCGAGAGCTTTTTCGTCGCTCATGCCGCCGTGACGGGCCACCACTTCCTTGAGCGCCGCGTCGACATCTTTCGCCATCCGGTTGGCGTCGCCGCATACGTAGAAATGCGCACCGTCTTCGAGCCACGACCACAGTTGCGCACCCTGTTCGCGCATGCGGTCCTGCACATAGACCTTGTCCGCCTGGTCGCGCGAGAACGCGACGTCGAGGCGGGTTAGCACACCGGTATCGCGCAACGATTCGAGTTCGTCGCGATAGTAGAAATCGGAGGCCGCGTGCTGCTCGCCGAAGAAGAGCCAGTTGCGTCCCGTATCGCCGCGCGCACGCCGCTCGTGCAGAAAGCCGCGAAACGGTGCAACGCCGGTGCCGGGACCGACCATGATCATCGGCGTATCGGAACCATGAGGAGGACGAAAGTGCGCGGACTTCTGCACGAACACAGGCACGTTGACATCACCCGCGCGGTCGGCGAGAAACGTCGACGACACGCCTTTGCGATGACGCCGGCCATTGCTGTAGCGCACCGCGGCAACCGTCAGATGAACTTCGCCCACATGGGCTTTCGGGCTCGACGCAATCGAATAGAGACGCGGCTGCAGACGCTTGAGCATGCCGGTCAATTCGGCGGCCGTGAGCCTTAGCGGAAATTCGTGCAGCACGTCGGCGATCTGCTGGCCCCACAACCACTGCTTGAGGTCGGCCTTGCGCTCGGGCGACAGCAGATCGCGCAGCGTGCCGTTGTTGCTGCGCGCGGCGACGAACGCGAGCAGATCGGGACTCGGCCGCGCGATCTCGTAGTGCTTGCCGAGCGCATCGGCAAGACGCATTTCGCCCACGCCGGCCACGTTCACCGCGGCGTCCGCGCTCACGCCGCTCAGTGCGATCAATTCGTCGACGAGTTCCGGGCAGTTGCTCGGCCAGACGCCGAGCGCATCGCCTGCTTCGTATTCAAGTCCCGAGTCGCCGGTGCGCAGCGAAAAGTAGCGCGTGTCTTTCGCCGCGCCCTGTTTGTTCAGGCGCAGATTGCTGACGAGCCGCGATGCGGCCGGCCGCGTTTTGGTCGCCACCGTGCCCGGCACGACCGCGTTGATCATGCCGCCCGGCGGCGCGGCATACAGTGCGGCATCCTCTTCCTTGATACGCACGATGATGCGTTCGAGCCACGCGTCCGCGCTTTCCTGATACTCGCTATCGCAATCGACGCGCTCCGTCAGGCGCAGCGCGCCTTGTGCAGCGAGTCGATCGTCGAGACGCCGGCCGTGGCCACAGAACTGGTCGTAGTTGCGATCGCCGAGCGCGAGCACCGCGAAGCGCACGCCGTCGAGGCGCGGCGCGCCCTCGCCGTTCAATTGCGTCCACAAGCTTTGTGCGTTGTCGGGTGGATCGCCGTCGCCGAAGGTGCTCGTCATCAGCAGCACGTATTGAGCTTTGGCGAGCGTCGATGCCTGATAGTCCGCCATGCACGACGTGCGGATTTCGAAGCCCGACTCCATCAACCGCGTTGCGTAGGCTTCGGTCAGCGACTCGGTGTTGCCGGTTTGCGAGGCCCACAGCAGCGTGACCTTCGGCCGCGCGCGCACGATGCGCACGCCGGACGACCCGTGCAATGTTTCTGTATTCGCCGCGGCGTGCGGCGTTGCCAACGCATCAGCCAGAACGGTCGCACTGCGGCTATAAAGACCGGCCAGTAGACCGTCGACGTAAAGACGGCTCGCCGTATCGAACGGCGCGCTACCCGGCAGAACCGGCACGCGGTCGATACCTTGCGCTTCCGCCGAGCGCAGTCCATTCACGAAGCCGGCGAGATACGTGCGCTCCTGATCGGTGAATGAAGGCGCGGGAGCCGGCGACAACTGCAACAGGCTGGTGAGTGCTTCGATACGGGGCATATCCAGGTCCTCGGCGCTAGCCGATACGGTGTCGGCCAGCGCAGCGCTCGCGGCGACTGCAACGGATGCATCCGCCAACGATACGTCGTCGTCATTCAGGAACGGCTCGACGCGCTCGACCGCCACCGGGCTCAGCGCCACGGCGCAGAACTTGAGTTCGGGCTGCTGCGAGACCGGGTCGATGGCGTCGTTCGTCACGGCGTTGATGCACAGGTCGTCGCCGAACACGTCGTTCCAGTGCATCGGCGCAAAGCACTGTCCCGCGCTCACGCGCTCGGTCACGACAGCCGGCAACACCGCGCGACCACGGCGCGAACGAATCTCCACCGGGTCTTTGGCCTTGATGCCGAGCGTGGCGGCATCTTCGGGATGAATCTCGACGAACGGGCCCGGGTTCAGCCTGTTGAGCATCGCGACCTTGCCGGTCTTGGTCATGGTGTGCCATTGATGCTGCAAGCGGCCTGTGTTCAATACGATCGGAAACTCACGATCCGGCAGTTCAGCGGGCGCCGCGTAGGCGCGTGCGAAGAACATCGCCTTACCGCTCGCCGTCGGAAACACGAGCCGCGGACGGCTGCCGTCGGGCCGTTCCTCGAGCGGTTGGCTCACGCCGTCGTTAAGGTAGCGAACCGGGTTGCGGTCGGCAGAATCATCCGATGCAAGCGGCCATTGCAACGGAGTCTCCTTCAGGCGGCGATAGCTCGCACCACGCAAGTCGTACCCGGTTTTCGGATTCGACGCGCGGGTGATCTCCGCAAAGACTTCCTCGGCGCTCGCGTAAGTGAAGGCATCGGCGAAACCCATTTCGCACGCAACGCGCGCGATGATCCGCCAGTCCGGCAGCGCCGCGCCCGGCGGCTCGATGCCCTTTTGCATCAGCGTCAGATTGCGCTCGGAGTTGATCATCACGCCTTCGGCTTCGGCCCACAGCGCGCCGGGCAACAGCACGTCGGCATAACGGTTGGTCTCGGTATCGAGGAACGCGTCCTGCGCGATCACGAGTTGCGCCGCGCTCAAACCGTCGATCACATTCTGACGATTCGCCACGCTCGCCACCGGATTCGTGCAGATGATCCAGCACGCCTTGATCTCGCCCGCCGCCATGCGCGCGAACATATCGATCGTGCCGTTGCCGACCTGTGGCTTGAGCGTGCCCTTCGGAATGCGCCACAGGTCTTCGATAAACGCGCGGTCCTGTTCGACCAGCACCGACCGCTGGCCCGGCAGGCCCGGCCCCATGTAACCCATTTCGCGGCCGCCCATCGCATTGGGCTGGCCCGTCAGCGAAAACGGACCGCTGCCGCGCCGGCAAATCTTGCCCGTCGCCAGATGCAGGTTGCAGATCGCGTTGGTGTGCCAGGTGCCGTGCGTGCTCTGATTCAGGCCCATGGTCCAGCAACTGATCCACTCTTTGGCCGTGCCGATCATCCGCGCGGCCTCGCGGATATCCTCGACGGCGATGCCGGTGATTTGCGCGACGCTATCCGGCGTGTAATCGGCGAGAAATGCGGGCATCGCATCCCAGCCTTCGGTAGCCTCGGCGATAAATGCGGCATCCGTCTGGCCGTTTTCGTGCAGCAGATGCAGCAGGCCGTTGAGCAACGCGAGATCGGTGCCCGGCTTGATCTGCATGAACAGATCGGCCTTCTCCGCCGTGGTGTTGCGGCGCGGATCGACGACAATCAGTTTGGCGCCCGCCTTCACGCGATCCATCATGCGCAGGAACAGAATCGGGTGGCAGTCGGCGATATTCGCGCCGATCACGAAGAACAGGTCAGCGTGATCGATGTCTTCGTACGATCCGGGAGGGCCGTCCGCGCCGAGCGACAGTTTGTAGCCGCTGCCCGCGCTCGCCATGCACAGGCGCGAATTCGATTCGATGTTGTTGGTGCCGACAAAGCCCTTGGCGAGCTTGTTGACGAGGTACTGTGCCTCGATCGACATCTGCCCGGAGACGTAGAACGACAGCGCGTCCGGCCCATGTTCATCGAGCAGGCCGCGCAAACGCGCTGCGGTGGTGCTGATCGCCTGTGCCATCGGCAGCGGCGCCGGGTCCTGGCCACGCGCGTGACGCACGAACGCGCCTTCGAGACGCCCAGACTTGCGCAACGCGACATGCGCCGATTGCCCCTTCGTGCACAGCCGTCCGAAGTTGGCCGGATGCTCCTTGTCGCCGGAGATTTTTACGACCTGGCCGTCCTCCACGTGCAGCACCATGCCGCAGCCAACGCCACAGTAGGGGCACACGGTTTTTACGTTTGTAGAGGACATGGGCGGGCAACGTCGTTAAAAAAGAATTCAGCGATTCAAACCGCGACCCACACCTGGCCGTTTTCCACGCGCGCGGCAAACGCGCCGACGGAGTGCGCCGGTGTTTCGAGGCACTCGCCGGTACGCAAATCGAAGTGATGCTTGTAGATCGGCGAGGCCACGACGATGCGTTCGCCGAGACTGCCGATCAATCCGCGCGAGAGCACCGCCGCCTGCGAGCCCGGATCGAAGTTTTCGATCGCGTACACGATCGGGTCCGCGTCACCGTTGTTCACGTGAAAAACCGCGACCTGTTCGCCGTTGACGAGCGCGCAAACACCCGTGTTGGGCACGATGTCGTCGAGCGGGCAAACCGGCGTCCAGGAGCGTGGCAGGCGATCGTTGTTCATGACGGAAGTCCTCGGTGAATAGTGCGGTTCAATCAAACGGTTTCGACGACAACGGGAATTGCGGCGAGCTTCGAGCGCCGCTCGGCGGGTGTGGCCGGCCGGATCTGGCCGCGCTCCTCGACGAACGCGACATGGCTGTCCGACTCGGCGCTGTTGACGAAATGACGGAAGCGCTTGCGCGTTTCGGGATCGGTGACGGCCTTCTTCCATTCGCACTCGTAGGTGTCGACCACGTGCTGCATTTCCGACTCGAGTTCACCGGCCACCCCGAGACGATCGTTGACGACCACGTCGATCAGGTAATCGAGCCCGCCTTCGAGGCTCTCGCGCCACACGCTGGTACGTTGCAGACGGTCGGCGGTGCGCACGTAGAACATCAGGAAACGGTCGATGTAGCGCACCAGCGTTTCCTTATCGAGGTCCGACGCGAGCAGTTCGGCGTGGCGCGGCTTCATGCCGCCGTTGCCGCACACATAGAGATTCCAGCCCTTTTCGGTCGCGATGATGCCGACGTCCTTGCCCTGCGCTTCCGCGCATTCGCGGGTGCAGCCCGACACGCCGAACTTGATCTTGTGCGGCGTGCGCAGGCCCTTGTAGCGGTTCTCGATCTCCACGGCGAGACCCACCGAATCGCCGACGCCGTAGCGGCACCACGTCGAACCGACACACGACTTCACGGTACGCAGCGACTTGCCATACGCGTGGCCGGATTCGAAACCGGCGGCGATCAGTTCTTCCCAGATGAGCGGCAGTTGCTCGACGCGCGCGCCGAACAGATCGACACGCTGACCGCCGGTGATCTTCGTATAGAGGCCGTACTTCTTCGCAACCTGGCCGACCGCGATCAAACCATCGGGGGTGACTTCGCCACCCGCCATGCGCGGCACGACAGAATAGGTGCCATCACGCTGAATGTTGGCGAGGTAGTAGTCGTTGGTGTCCTGCAGCGAAGCGTGCTCCTTCTTCAGCACGAACTCGTTCCAGCACGACGCGAGCACGCTCGCCACCACCGGTTTGCAGATATCGCAGCCCAGGCCGTGGCCGTGCTTCGCGAGCAATTCGCCGAAGCTGCGCACGCCTTCCACACGCACGATGTGATACAACTCCTGGCGCGAATACGCGAAGTGTTCGCAGACATGGTTATTGACCGCGAGGCCCTGCTTCTTCATCTCGGCCTTCATCACCTGAGTGACGAGCGGCACGCAGCCGCCGCACGAGGTGCCGGCGGTCGTCGCGCATTTCAAAGCGCCGATATCGGTCGCGCCGGCACAAACGGCGGCGCACAACTCTCCCTTCGAGACGTTGTTGCACGAGCAGATTTGCGCGGAAGCCGGCAAGGAATCAACGCCGAGCGCGGGTTTCGCATTGCCGTCGGCCGCTGGCAGAATCAGGAATTCAGGCGACGCGGGCAATTCGATGCGGTTCAACATCATTTGCAGCAGCGTGCCGTATTCGCCGGCGTCGCCCACCATCACGCCGCCCAGCAGATATTTGCCGCACTCGGACACCACCAGCTTCTTGTAGACCTGCTTGCGCTCGTCGCTGAACTGATACGCGCGGCTGCCCGGCGTGTTGCCGTGCGCGTCGCCGATGCTGGCCACGTCCACGCCCATCAGCTTGAGCTTGGTGCTCATGTCCGCGCCGGCGAATTCGGCCGTGTCGCCGAGCAGTTGTTTCGCCACTGCGCGAGCCATGTCGTAACCCGGCGCCACGAGGCCGAACAACTGGCCGTTCCACAGCGCGCATTCGCCGATCGCATAGATGTGCGGATCGCTCGTGCGGCATGCGTTGTCGATCACGATGCCGCCGCGCGGGCCGAGCGTCAGTCCGCTCGCGCGCGCCAGGTCGTCACGCGGACGAATGCCCGCGGAGAACACGATCATGTCGGTGTCGAGGTGGCTGCCGTCGGCGAATTGCATGCGGTGCGTGCCCTGCTCGCCATCGACGATCGCCGTGGTGTTCTTCTGCGTATGCACCGTCACGCCCAGTTCTTCGATCTTGCTGCGCAGCACGCGGCCGCCGCCGTCGTCCACCTGCACGGCCATCAGACGCGGCGCGAATTCGACCACGTGCGTTTGCAGGCCCATGTCGCGCAGCGCCTTCGCGCATTCGAGCCCGAGCAGTCCGCCGCCGACCACCGTGCCCGTCTTCGAACGCGCGCCGCATTCACGCATCGCTTCGAGATCGTCGATGGTTCGGTACACGAAACAATCCGCGCGCTCGCGGCCCTGCACGGGCGGCACGAACGGATAGGAGCCGGTGGCGAAAACCAGCTTGTCATAGGGCAGCGTTTCGCCCGTCGATACCGTCACGGTGCGCGCATCGCGATCGATCGCCACGGCCTTCGCGTTCAGCTTCAGCAGCACGTTCTGGCGTTCGAAGAAACCCGGTTCGACCAGCGAGAGATCGTCCGCCGTCTTGCCCGCGAAAAACTCGGACAGGTGCACGCGATCGTAGGCCGGCCGCGATTCCTCGCACAGCACGGTGATATCGAGGCCGTGCGCGGCGTCCTGGGCGAGGCACTCGACCAGTTTGTGACCGACCATCCCGTGACCGATAACGATGATTTTCATGAGCGCGGTTTCCTCAATGTGCTGGTTGCGAGCGACGCCGTATGGCAGGTGGCGAAAACGATTCTGGAAATAAAAACGGCGTCCCGCGAACCCAGTCGATGACTGAATTCGGGGACGCCGTTGTCCTGACCTGTCCTGCAGCGAGTACTTTGTGTTGCACTCGCGCCGGATCCACGTTGATCCGATGGCAAGGCTTAATGCAAAGCCTATGCCAGTTGCACCAAATGCCCGTAAGGAGGCCGTGGCACGGGGGTTTGCGGCGAATCGCATGCGTGTGCGGCAAAGCGGGCGCACGACGCGTTTTGATGCAGCGGGGCACATGGATGGTGCGACGCAGCACCCTGCGCGTGCGAGGTGCACGCTTGCGAACGGTGCGGAGCGTGCGCGTCGGCGGCGTTATTTGCGAGGCGTGGCAAGGCGTACAGCGCGCGTGGCCGATGCATGGCGTAGTCCTTGCATAAGCAGTGGCGAGTTCATGGCGGCAATGCGGCAGCCACGACATGCAGCACATACCCATGCGGGCGAAACACAACGCTGTGTTTTCGCCGTGCTGGAAGCGAAACGGCAGAGCAGCACACACGCAGTAAACGGACAACGGCGTCCCCTCGTGATCACCACGAGCGGACGCCGTTTTTTATTGGGCGCCGGCGCGACAGCGATCGCCGGCCGACACAGAAGCGAAGGACACCGTGATGGATACCGCGATGAACACGAACACCGGCAAGGTCACCTTATTGAGCGCCGGCCCCGGTGATCTCGATCTGCTTACGCTCAAGGCCGCGAAAGCGCTAGCCGCCGCCGACGTCGTGCTGCTCGACGACCTCGCGAATCCCGAGATCGTGACGCTGGCGCCGCAAGCGCGGGTGATTCGCGTCGGCAAACGCGGTGGCTGCCGCTCGACACCGCAAGCGTTTATCGAACGGTTGATGCGCCGCTATGCGCTCAAGGGCTTGCACGTGGTGCGGGTGAAAGGCGGCGAAGCGCTGCTGTTCGGACGCGCCGGCGAAGAACTCGCGGTCTTGCGCGGCGCCGGCATTCCCGTGGAGATCGTCAACGGCATCTCATCGGGGTTCGCGGCCGCCGCGGGGCTCGGCATTTCGCTCACGCATCGCCGCCATTGCCACGGCGTCAGTTTCGTGACCGCACATACCGAGGATCACGGCGAGCCGGATTGGGCCGCGTTGGCCGCGACACGCACCACGCTGGCGATCTATATGGGGATGCGGCGCATCGACAGTATCGCGGCCGCGTTGCTCGCGAGTCTGCCGGGCGATACACCCGCTGCCGTGGTGCAATGGGCCGGTGGCGGCAACGAACGGCGTCTGATGAGCCGCCTCGATCGGCTCGCTGCGGATGCGACGAACGCGGGCTTCGGCAGCCCGGCGGTGATTTTGGTGGGCAGCGCGATCGGCGAGAGCGTCGAGCGCGTGTGGGCGGGAGATAACGCACGGCGCGGCGAAGGGGACGCGATGCAAACCGACATGCCGGGCGCGCGCGAGGCAATCGCGCAGGCCGCGTGAGCGGTTCACGCGTTGCTCGACCAATCAAGTCCGCTCGCTACTCTCAGGCGCGGGTTCGACACCTCGGCCAGGATTCGGCTCAATCGCGCAGAGATTACCGAAATAGCTGCCGTCGGGAAAAATGATCGGTACGGAGATATAACTGCCCACCTTGTAGATTTGCGCCGTGACGCGGGCCACGGCGGCAAAGCCATGCTGTGTTCTTGAGGATCATGCGCGGGGTGGAAGGCATCGCGTGGAGATGCTGGACGGCCTCGATATTGCGCGCGATGCAGGCGTTTGCAGCGTTGCCGGGCGGTAATTTATTCGTGAGAAGCGGTGCTGCCTATCCTTGCCGATCCGGCCTGAAAGTCACTTGATGGAGCGTCGATTCTGTCGGGACTTCAAATTGCTCACCTGACAGGATCACAACCTGAGGGAAATCAGATGGCCCATCACCCAGCCGCACGCCTTCTGATCGCCGACGACGACGCGAATCTGCTGGCCGCTTACGTACACTACTTCAGCGCGCATGGCTTCGAGATCCGAACGGCGCGCAACGGCCTCGATGCGCTGGCTCAATACTGCGCATGGCATCCGCAGGCCGCGCTGCTGGACGTCGAAATGCCGCGTCTGGACGGGCGCGCAGTGGCGCGGCGAATCCGCTACGTGGGCGATATTCCGGCGCCGACGCTGGTCGCGGTCACCGGGCTCGAACGTGCCGAGGAAGTGAGCGAATCACTGCGCTCCGGCTTCGACCATCATTTCGTCAAGCCAGTGCCGATGCCGGTGATTCTCGCGGCGTTGACCGTGGGTGTCCGGCATTAGCCCTCAACTCAATCGCCGAAGCCCAATTCCGCTTCCACTGCCTGCCCGACTCGCAGCCACGTTCCGGCGCCACTCGCGACAAGCGCATTGTTGCCGAACGTGATCGCCCCGTTTCGCTGCGGATTCGCGCGATAGACGCTCATCGTGTCGGTCGGCTCATTCGGCCAGTCCGGATCGGGCGCGCCTTTCGCCTGGTCGATGGTCGGCATCGGACAGCGCGTGCAGGGCTTGACCAGTTGCAGTTGCGCGCCCCCGCCTGCTTCGCCAGCGACGCTCAGCGTCTCCACATAGTCCTCCTCATACGCGTCGAGCCCGCTCAGCACCACGTTGGGACGGAAGCGGTCGATCGGAATCGACGGCGCGCCCTTGACGTTCAGGCGCGTGTTCAGATCGTCCAGCGACGCCTGGCCGATGACCAGCAGCGGAAACCCATCCGCGAAATGGGTGGTGGCGCCGCCCACGCTCTCCGTGTAGTCCGGATCGACAATGCGTTCGCGTTCGGGATTAAAGCGCAAGAGCCGCGCGGGCACACCGAGAAATGTCGAGAACCACGCGGCGCATGCGTCGCCGGTGTCGAGTCCATAGGCCGCGTCGCGCCAGACCCAGGTCTGCACCGCGGGCGGCGCCTCGAGCCGCGCGCTTTCCAGCGGCGTGCGTAACTCGCTCATGCCGGGCGCGTGGATCACGAGATCCTCGGCGCCGGGTTCGACCTGGATCAGCGCCATGCGCGGGTACGCGCGCTGCGTGAGCATGGCGCCGGCCGGGTCGGTGACCATCCAGCAGCGGTCGTATTCGAGGCCGGTGGCGAGCAGCCGCGCCTCATTGAGGGCAATGCCCGCGCAGGATTTGATCGGATAGACGAATAGTTCGCTGATGGTCGGCATGGCGTGGGGGCGCACGTGGGGAGCGTGCGAATTCTTGTGTTCGATGCCTGATTGTAAAGCCCGCCGTTCGCTTCGTTCCAGCCGGAATAGCGGCCAAACGAACCGCCGAATACCGAAGCGCACGATGCCGCCGTTTCTTCCGGCGGCGCTTGGACGTAAAATCCCCAAGCAAAGCGCTTGGGCAAGGACCAGGCCGGCGCTGCGGCATTCGCGCACAATGCGGATACTGGAAGGCTGCGTGCAACCCGCGCCGTCACCGAATATCAACGCGGCCGCCGCGCGCGTGCACGGTGCAATTCCCGCGCGCGGCGGCCAGCCATCGAGGCCGAAGCCATCGTGCAAAGCGCGAGTGGCGGCGTGGCCGAGCCGATCCTTACCCTACACGAACCAGGAAATTCACTATGCTGAGCAAACCCATGTTGACCGTCGCCGAAACGACCCGCATTCTCGAAGCCGCCCGCGCCGAAGCCGAGAAACACCAGTGGGCCGTCGCCATCGTGGTGGTCGACGATGGCGGCCATCAACTCGGCATGCTGCGTCTGGACGGCAGCGCGCCGGCCAGTTCGTACATCGCGACCGAAAAGGCCCGCACTTCGGCGATCGGCCGCCGCGAAACCAAGGTATACGAAGACATGATCAACAACGGCCGCACCGCGTTCCTCAGCGCGCCGTTGCAAGGCACGCTGGAAGGCGGTGTGCCGGTGATCGTCGACGGCCACGTGGTCGGCGCGGTCGGCGTGTCGGGCGTCAAGTCGGATCAGGACGCGCAGATCGCCAAGGCGGGTATTGCGGCTATCGCGGCCTGAGTTTTCAGAGCGGTTCCGTTCGCAAGCAGACCAGAACGGCCGCCATGAATCGAAGAAACTAACCGTTGCACAACGCGGGCCGATGCCCCCTCATCGGCCCCATTCAGATAGATGGAGCAGTCGATGACTCAGATGAACACGCGCGGCGGACTGCAAGTCGCCGCCAACCTCGACCAGTTCGTCGAAACCGAAGCCCTGCCCGGCACCGGAATCGACAGCGCCACATTCTGGTCAGGTTTCGACGCCCTCGTGCACGAGCTGGCGCCCAAAAACCGCGCGTTGCTCGCCGAGCGCGACCGCCTGCAAACCGAGCTGGACAACTGGCATCGCGCCAATCCGGGTCCGGTGCGCGACCTGCGGGCGTACCGTGCGTTTCTCGAAGGCATCGGCTATATCGTGCCGGTGCCTGCTAGCGTCAAGGCCACGACCGACAACGTCGACACCGAAATTGCCGAACAGGCCGGCCCGCAACTCGTGGTGCCGCTGTCGAATCAGCGCTATGCGCTGAACGCGGCGAACGCGCGCTGGGGCAGCCTGTACGACGCCCTGTACGGCACCGACGCGATTCCCGAGACCGGCGGCGCCGAAAAGCAGAAAGCCTTCAATCCGGTGCGCGGCGCCGCAGTGATCGCCTATGCCCGCAAGTTCCTCGACCAGGCCGCGCCGCTCGCGAACGGTTCGCACGCGGACGCCACGCGCTATAGCGTCGAAGCCGGCAAGCTGGTCGTCACGCTGAAGAACGGCACGAGCGAACTGAAGACGCCGGCGCAATTCATCGGCTATCAGGGCGAGCCAAGCGCGCCGTCCGCCGTGCTGCTCAAGCACAACGGCCTGCACTTCGAAATCCAGATCGACGCGAGCGATTCGATCGGCAGGACCGATTCCGCGCACGTGAAGGACGTGGTGGTCGAAGCGGCGGTGAGCACGATCATCGACTGTGAAGACTCGGTCGCTGCCGTGGATGCAGAAGACAAGGTCCTGCTTTACCGCAACTGGCTCGGCCTGATGACCGGCGACCTGACCGAAGAGGTCACGAAGAACGGCAAGACCTTCACGCGCCGGCTGAACGCCGACCGCGTGTACACCGCCGCGAACGGCACGGCGCCGGTGGTGCTGCATGGCCGCTCGCTGCTGTTCATCCGCAACGTCGGTCACTTGATGACTAATCCTGCGGTGCTGACCAAAGACGGCCACGAGATTCCGGAAGGCATTCTCGACGCCGTCATCACCACGCTGTGCGCGTTGCACGACCGCAAGCACCAGTTGAATTCGCGCACCGGCTCGATCTACATCGTCAAACCGAAGATGCACGGCCCGGCCGAAGTCGCCTTCGCGAGCGAGCTGTTCGCGCGCGTGGAAGACCTGCTGAAGCTGCCGCGCAACACGATCAAGATGGGCATCATGGACGAGGAGCGCCGCACCAGCGTGAATCTGCTCGCCTGTATCGCCGAAGCGTCTGAGCGGGTCGCGTTCATCAACACGGGTTTCCTCGACCGCACGGGCGACGAAATGCACTCGGCCATGGAAGCCGGTCCGATGATGCGCAAGGGCGACATGAAGTCGAGCGCCTGGATTGCCGCTTATGAACGCAGCAACGTGCTGGCCGGTTTGAGCGCGGGCCTGCGTGGCCGCTCGCAGATCGGCAAGGGCATGTGGGCGATGCCCGATCTGATGCACGCCATGCTCGAACAGAAGGTCGCGCATCCGAAGGCCGGGGCGAACACCGCATGGGTGCCCTCGCCGACCGCCGCCACGCTGCATGCGTTGCATTACCACCAGATCGACGTGCAAGCGGTTCAGCGGGAACTGGAGCGCACGGATTACGCGCAGGTGCGCGACGAACTGCTCGACGGCCTTCTGACGATTCCGGTCGTCGCCGAAGCGAAGTGGAGCGACGACGAGATCCGTAGCGAGATCGACAACAACGCCCAAGGCATTCTCGGCTACGTGGTGCGCTGGATCGATCAGGGCGTGGGTTGCTCGAAGGTGCCGGACATTCATGACGTCGGCCTGATGGAAGATCGTGCCACGCTGCGTATTTCCAGCCAGCACATTGCCAACTGGCTGTATCACGGCGTGGTGAAGCGCGAGCTTGTCGAGGAGACGTTCAAGCGCATGGCGAAGGTAGTGGATGAGCAGAACGCGGGCGACCCGCTCTACAAGCCGATGGCGCCGGGCTTCGATACCATCGCTTTCAAGGCCGCGCAGGCGCTGGTGTTCGAAGGACGCCAGCAACCGAGCGGCTACACGGAACCGTTGCTGCACAAGTTCCGGCTGGAAGTGAAGAAGGAAGTTTGACAGCGGGTTGGCTGGGCTGCGTGTGATGCGTGGGCCGGCTGAAAGAAAGACGGGCGCCGTGGTTTACGACGCCCGTTTTTTGTTGTCGTTCGCGGTAACTGCCCCGGTGCAATACCGGGGCTACGATCGGGTTCCGACGGTCATTGTTTGCGGCTTAGTGGCGCAGCATCAGATAAACGACGAATGTGCCAACGAGCACGGCACCTGAGCTGTAGAACACGATGCGATTTCGCAGGACATCTAGTTTGGACGGAGAGGATTTTTTCTCCCCATCCAGGTCCCAATAGTCGACGCCGGGGTCCCCGGTGAGATTGATAACGATAAGCCCCGCCGAGCCGACGAAGAGCACGAGCAGAATCACGAATAGCGGCGTTGGCATGTCGGTCAATCGTTCATCCAATGCATGAAGGCAGGCAGTTCTTCCTGATACATGTCGTTGGTCGCCTGGCCGGCCAGGCCGCCCAGATTGCTGCCAATGCATACGAGTGCGACGGCGCATGCAGGTTCAGCCGGTCCGCACACGAAAGAAACCGCAAACCCTGCCAGACCGCCTCCAATCATACCGCCCGCGATGATACTTCCCTGCCTGGCGACCTCTTTGACTCTATCCGTCGCTGCAACCACTTCACCCGTGGCAATAACAGCAGTAAAGATGATGGCAACCCTGGCGCTGACCTGCAACCGACGCACCTTGGTGGTGACATCGGCGTTGGCGCCGCCCGCCTTTTTGAGCACCGTATAGTAGACAGCGTGGCGCTCTTCGAAAGTCAAGGTATCAAAGTTCTTGCTGAACTGAACTTGCGCGTACCTGTTAAGGTAGTAGTCGAAACCGCGAGCCTCGAGCTTGAGTTTTTCCGCACGGGCAACGCCAACAGCCGATGTATATTTCCGGTATTCAACGAAGAGCCTGTCGCGCAACCGGCTGCAGTACTCAGCCCCGTCCTTGACCGTCATGTTGCCGTAGGCAACTTCCTGCCTGACATCGTCCGAAATTTCCTTGATGTGCTTCACATATTGCTTGCGCACCATGTCATCGGTAATGGCGTTGGCGGCGAAAGTGGTGCCGATGGCCTCGTAGTCCGCGATGGCTGCTTCGAGGATTGCCGTTTGAACCTCATGAGTTTTCCGGGTGTTGAAAGACCCGCTGGCAATGGTGTTCCGGGTTGCGGTAGTATCGGACATGCTTATCCCACCATCGCCATCAGAAGGTCGCCCATGACTGAACGAGCGCTTTCCTGTGCATTGCCCGGCACGACTTCAACCCTATGGCATGGCGAGGCGTTAGGGCGGTCGAAATGCGCAGTGTTACCTGAATCGAAGACGCCGTCTGCAATTGAACCGTCGGCAAAGTAGGCACGGCAGCGCAAGCCCTCGCAACTGCCGGCATCCTTGACGGCAAACCGAATCCAATGGGCGCCCGGCGCTACTTCGGCTAGAGCATCGTTCCCCAGTCCATAACCCATGCTCGCCAGCGCGTGACTGTCAAAGCTCTGTGACATTGTGTCCTGAGAAGCGATCATCACAGGGTGTGGATCGCATCTGCACATGCAGATGTCGCCTTCCAAGGCCGGATCTTTACCCATTATGCGTCCAGGCCACCGTGGGCCTTTCTGACTTATATGGCCAGTAATCCGGCACGCTGGGCAGATAACCTGGGCACCCACAAAGGTCAACGCCGTGCCGTGGTGAGTCGCGGACGGAACGCCTTCGATTACCGTTCCGCCCGCCGACGATTTGTCACCCACTTTTAGATAGAGACGTCTCATGTCTGTGATGTCCTGTACTCAACAGACGCATTGGTAGCACGAGCATCAAGAACTCAACAAGGAAAACCGTGTCAAGATTCGTCAAGGTCCGCCGACAGCAGCAGAACGGCAACCCAGAACGACTATTGCCTCGCTTTCGACTTAGCGAAGAAGGAGGCTTGCGGACGCAGTCGCCAGACTACGCGCAAAACGTGGCCGGCTAAAAAAGACGGGCGCCGCGTGATACGCGACGCCCGTTCAATGTGCGCGATACAACCGCGCGTTGCTTCTGCGTGGTAAGTTCGCGGCGTGCGCGGCCTTGAAGCGAGCGCGGCCCGCATCAACCCGACAACGCTAACCGCAGCGGCTTTCAATGCAAATCAAGCCGCCTCTGCCGCAAACTGCGCCGGCACGCCTTCCTGCATATTGCCCTGCATATACGCCTGCAAATAAGCCTCGAATTCCGCCTTCACTTCCGGATGGCGCAGCGCGAATTCCACCGTTGCCTTCAGATAGCCGAGCTTGCTG
The DNA here is from genome assembly GCF_004366535.1 of Paraburkholderia sp. BL6665CI2N2. Taxonomy (NCBI): domain Bacteria; kingdom Pseudomonadati; phylum Pseudomonadota; class Betaproteobacteria; order Burkholderiales; family Burkholderiaceae; genus Paraburkholderia; species Paraburkholderia sp. BL6665CI2N2. Next base: position 7,748,258 of record NZ_SORC01000001.1, on the reverse strand, counting down.
CCGCAATCGAAACGCGTGCCGAAATAGCGATATGCGAGCACCTGCTCTTCGGTCAGCAGCGACTGCACCGCGTCGGTCAATTGCAGCTCGCCGCCCGCGCCCGGCTTCAACGCGCGGATATGCTTGAAGATGGTGGGCATCAGCACATAGCGGCCCACCACGCCGAGATTCGACGGCGCCTTGTCCGGCGCCGGCTTCTCGACGATGCCCGACAGCTTGATCACGTTGTCTTCCCACTCGCGGCCGTCCACCACGCCATACGACCGGCTGTCTTCGCGCGCGATGGTTTCGACGCCGATCACCGAGCTGTGATAGTGGTTGAACGTATCCACGAGCTGGCTCATGACCGGCTTCGAGCTGTGCAGCAGGTCGTCGGCCAGAATCACGGCGAACGGGCTGTCGCCCACCAGCTTCTCGGCGCACAGCACCGCGTGGCCGAGACCGAGCGCTTCGGCCTGACGCACATAGAAACAGTCGACGTTGGCCGGCTTGATGCTGCGCACCAGATCGAGCAGCTTCTGTTTGTTACGCGCCTCGAGTTCGGCTTCGATCTCGTAGGACTTGTCGAAGTGATCTTCAATGGCGCGCTTGCTGCGCCCCGTCACGAAGATCATCTCGGTGATGCCGGCGGCAATCGCTTCTTCCACCGCGTATTGAATCAGCGGTTTGTCCACGATCGGCAGCATTTCCTTAGGACTTGCTTTGGTAGCCGGCAGGAATCGTGTCCCGAGGCCCGCTACGGGAAACACGGCTTTGGTGACTTTCAGCATGGTAGGCATTCCCACATCGGTTAGAAATTAGTGTGTCGCGGGCCTGGCGGCCAATCGATGTCGCCGGAAAGACCAGCAAAAAATTACGCCAGTACGTATGTGAAATTTCCGCAATCGGAATAAATAAATTCATTCTTTTTCGATATGCCGCATCGTGACAAACAGCGGGCAACAATTACGCGACGAAATCGATTTATTTTCCGCTAATTCCGAAAATTTTACATATCCTGACAACTGGCCTTCAGCTGCGCGAGGCGTGCCCGCAGATTCGACCGCGGGCGCGCCTCGCGTCTCTTCCAGCCCGCGTTATTCGTTCTCGTCCAGCTGCGGCAGCTTGCCGGGGGTCATGCGAAAACGGCGAATGGGCTCATTGCGCAGCGCCTCCCGATAGGCGGAGGCGGCGACAAGGATCAGCAGCACGGCAATGCCGGCGAGTAAATGCAGGTTCATGACTTCACCTCGGGTCAAGAGAATCCGTGGCTTAAATTAGCACAACAAAAGCGGCAAATAATTCGCGGCTGCATCTGCTTATGCTCAATTACAATTAGTCACACAATCGCCGTTTAATTCAATTCAATACGCAATTTTTTATCGATTTTTTACCTGCCTCGTGCACTAGCATGTCATGCACCGCGGGCGCGTACGGCGCCCGCGCGAATCTGCGAATCAGCATTCCCCCTCCGTCAGAATAAGGACCGCGTATGAGCGACTCAGCACTGGATGCCGCCGGCTCATCCCTGCCCCTCTCACCGCCTCGCAAGACTGCCGCGCCCCGCGCCCAGAGCGAGGCGCGCGCCGACAGCGCCGGCAAGGAGCATGTCATCGACGCCATGCGGGGCTTCGCCGCGCTGCTGGTGGCGTATTTTCATTGCCGCCAGGTGGAATGGGTCGGCATGCAGGCGTTTCATCAGAGCGTGGGCCATGCATTCAGCCTGAATGCGATTGCCGCGTATCTGACGTTCCCGATTGCATGGGGCTCCGCCGGCGTGCCGATTTTCTTCGTGATCAGCGGTTATTGCATTCACCGGGGCGGCGCGCTGCGGTTGGCCGGCAATCCGGAATACCGGCTCGATACGGGCAATTTCTGGGTGCGCCGCTTTGCGCGCATTTATCCCGTGCTGCTCGCGGCGCTGGTGCTGACCTTCGCGCTCGACTGGTTCAGCCTGCAACTGCCGCCCGTCAGCCACAAGATCCGAGAGATCGGCCTGCAGGCCTTCCTTGTCAATCTGTTTTCGCTGCAAGGCGTGGCCGGCAAGACGTTCGGATCGAACGGCGCGCTCTGGACGCTCTCGCTCGAAGTGCAGTTCTACGCGATCTATCCGCTGCTGTTCGCGCTGCGCCGGCGTATCGGCATGACCTCCGTGCTGGCGATCGTCGCGCTCGTCAACGTGGTGTCCGCCTATGTGCTCGAACGCCACGACATCCAGTTCTTCACGTCGTACTGGTTTTCGTGGACGCTCGGCGCGTGGATCGCCGACGCCCGTGCGCATCGCGCGCCGCAGGCCCGCTCGTCGGTGTGGCACTACGCGCTCGCCGCGGGCTTCGTCGCGCTCGGCTGCGCCGCGTTTCATTTCGGCCAGTACGGCGCGTTCCAGCTCTGGGCGGTCGCCTTCGCGTTCTACCTGTACAAGGCGCTGGAGCGCGGCAACCCGGAGCGCGGCCCCGCCTTCGGCACGCGTCTGCTGTCGCGCTTCGGCGATTTCAGCTTCTCGCTCTATCTGATCCATCTGCCGATCTTCGTGCTGCTGTCGTCGCTGCTGTTCCGCTCGTCGCTGCAAATGTCGATCTGGCCGTCGTTCGGCTACATGCTGGCGGCCGTGCCGGTGGCTTATGTGTTCTACCGGCTGGTCGAGTTGCCGGCGATGAAGTGGTCGGCCAGCTTCAAGCCGAAGGCGGCATTGAAAAAGGCCTGAACCACGCAGCAAAAACCGCGCGATAAAAAAACGGAGCGAATGTCGCGAGACTTTCGCTCCGCTGCGCCAACGGCAGGAACCGGCCGAGTCCCTGCCTACCCCCGCGTAGAAACCTTTCTAAGCCCTTTCCGGCCCCGTCACGCGCTTCAGAATCCGCTCGACACCCTCGACATAGCCGGCGGTGCCGAACCGGCTCAGCGCCGTCTGATACCCGTTTCTGACCAGCCGGTTGCGCAATTGGTCGTTCGAGCGCAATTCGGCGAGCGCGTCGGCGAGGCCGTGCGCGTCTGCCGGCGTGCACAGCACGCCGTTCTCGTAGTCGTCGATGATCTCCAGCACGCCGCCCGCGCGCGCCGCCACCACCGGCCGCTGCGCCAGCATGCCTTCGACGATCACGCGGCCGAACGGCTCCGGCGTGATCGACGTATGGACGACCGCATCGACCGCGCACATGCAGGCCGCGATATCGTGCTGAAAGCCGAGAAAATGCACCCGGCCACCGAGGTTGTGCGCGGCGACGAACGCGTGCAGTTCGATCTCGTACTGGTCCTCGCCGAAAAGCGGCGCGCCCACCAGCACCGCATGCATCTGCGGATTGAGCACCATCGCTTCGAGCAGCACATGCTGCCCTTTCCAGCGCGCGAGGCGGCTGAACGAGCCGACCAGAAACGCGTCTTCCGGCAAGCCGAGGCGTTTGCGCAGCGCTGCTTGCGGCACCGTGCGCAAGGCGTCGAACGGCGCGGCGGAAATGCCGTTGAACACCACGTCGATGCGCTTCTCGTCGAACTGCGTGAGCTCGGCGAAAGCACGCGCCGACGCGGCCGAATTGGCGATCACATGCGTGAGGCCAAGACGCGCGCACCATTTGATGATGGCCAGTTGCTTGCCGCCGAAATGCTCGGGGCTCACGATATCGCGCAGATGCCAGACCACGGGACGCCGCGCCAGCTTGCCGGCGAGCGCGCCGATCACCATGGCGCGCTGGGTGTTCGCATAGATCACGTCCGCGTTGCGCGCGCGTTTGGCCGTGGCGCGCACGAGCGATACCAGACCCTTGAGCGCCTGGCCCTTCGGCATCGAGCCGCCCTGCTTACGAACATGGCGCAGCGCGCCTGCATCCAGCACGTCGACGGCCACGCCGGCTTCGGCGAGCGCGGTGCGGAACGGACCATCGTCGAACAGCACGACTTCGATGCGCGAGCGCAACGCCTTGACGATTTCCAGCAGCGACAGTTCGGCGCCGCCGAGCACACCGCTTTGATCGACGGCCAGAATGCGCGGACCGCCAGCGACGGTTGGCGCCTTATACGGCGCGTACGGCGGCAGCGTCGCCGTGCGCAGCGCCGGCACCGCCGTCCGCACATGCGCGAAGAAGCGCTCGCGGAAATGCGCGGCGGAGAACTGCTCGGCGTTCGCGCGACAGTCCAGCGGCGAGAAACGCTTCACGTGGCCGTCGAAACGCTCGACCGCGGCGATGATCGACTCGACGTTCTGTTCGTCGAAGAACATGCCGGTGGGCCGCGGCTCGGACAGATCCCGCACGGTTTCGAGCGCGCCGCCCTTGCCGTAGGCGATCACCGGCGTGCCGCAGGCCTGCGCTTCCACCACCGAAATACCGAAGTCCTCTTCCGCGGCGAACACGAAGGCCTTGGCCCGGCTCATCTTTTCCTTGAGCACCTTGAACGGCTGATAGCCCATGATCTCGACGTTCGGCCCCGCCTTCGCACGGATCTTCTGCATGTCGGGACCGTCGCCGATCACGACGAGCTTGCGCTCCGGCATGCGCGCGAATGCCTCGACAATCAGATCGATCTTCTTGTACGGCACCATGCGCGAGGCGGTCAGATAAAAATCGTCCTTGTCGGTGCACAGTGCGAAAGCTTCGACATCGACCGGCGGGAAGATCACCTGCGCGTCGCGTTGGTAGACCTTCTTGATGCGCCGCGCGATGAACTCGGAATTGGCGACGAAGCCATCCACCGCATTCGAAGTGCGGATATCCCAGTTGCGCATGTAATGCAGAATCAGCCGCGCCATGGCCGACTTCGGGCCGTTGGTCAGCTTCGACTGCTTGAGATACTGATGCTGCAAATCCCACGCATAGCGGATCGGCGAATGCACGTAGCTGATATGCACCTGGTCGGGGCCGGTCAGAATGCCCTTGGCGACCGCGTGGCTACTTGAAATCACCACGTCGTACGCGGACACGTCGAGCTGCTCGATCGCGAGCGGCATGAGCGGCAGATACGACCGGTACTTGGTGCGCGCGAGCGGCAGCTTCTGGATGAACGAGGTCGTGACGGACTTGCCGCGCAGGAAGCTGCGGTCGTCGAGAAAATCGACGAGGCTGAACAGGTCTGCGTCCGGAAAGCACGCGACGATCTGTTCGAGCACCTTCTCCGCCCCCGCATAGGTGACGAGCCAGTCGTGCACGATCGCAACGCGCACCGTTTTATCGGCGCGCATCGCGGCGCGGCGCGGCGGCGTCTGAACGCCCGGAACGGTGGTGAGTTCGGCCAGTGCGCTGCGCGTCGCGGGTTGCAGCACGGCTTCTTCAAGGACTTCGTGGTTCATGCGCTTTTCCTCGGATTCAGTCGCAACAGCAGTGAACGCGCAAGATCGCGCAAGGCAGGTGTCATCGTGATCGACCAGGCGACATTCGCGCCTACCATCAATACCCCGGCGACAATCGCCATGGCGAGACCCGGCAGGATGCTGGCGAGCCACAGGCTGGCCAGCAGGAAAGCAAGGTGAGCGAGCATGTCGAGCGCGATCTGCTTCGCGCGGATCGCGGACAGCCGCAGCAGCACCGCGTAGTCGAACAGCGCGCGGCCGGCCACGGCCACCGCCGCGCCGGTCAGGCCGAAATGCGTGATGCCGAACCACAATGCCCCTGCAAACAGGGGCAATTCGAACAAACCGACGCGCGCGGCCGTGGCCGGATTGACCTGTGACTGGATCAGAATCCGCGTGACGTTCGCCTGGCCGACGAGCCACACGGCGACGATCATGATGCGGCCCACGGGTGCTGCCACGGTGGCGATCTCATTGCCCACCCACAGATGCAGGAACGGTTCGAGCACCAGCATCGCGACCAGCGCGACCGGCGTGAACACGCCGTTGAGAAATTCGAGCGACTGCTGGGTGATGGTGTCGGCGTCGGCGCGTCCCACTGCGGAGAGCCGCGGAAACAACGTGCGCACCAGCGCCGTCGGCACAATGTTCAGGCGCGTCACGAGGTTCTGCGGCACCGTGTAATACGTGACGAAACGCGCGCCGAGACTCGTGCCGAGCATCACGCGGTCGAGCGAGTCGGCGATCATGGTGGTGACGCTAGCGATCAGCATCCAGCCGCCGAAATTGAACAGCCCCTTTGCCACGCCGAATTGCGGCGGCAGAACGCGGCGGATTTCCAGCACTTTCAGCGCCGAGCGGCCGAGCAGAAGCGCGGCGACGATCCGCGCGAACACCGCGGCGGCCAGCACGTTCTGCAAGGTCGCGCCCATCCACAGCGCGGCGCCGAGCGGCAGCAACTGGAACAGAAACGTGCCGATGGTCTGATTGGTGTTGTAGACGCCAAAGCGTTCCGCGCCATTGATCGCGCCCGCGAACACCCACGACACGTTGGCAATCGGGATCGCCACCGCGAGCCACGGCAGCGCCATGTACACCTCGTGCTGCAGCTCGGGCGACACCTTGGTGAAGTACGCGGTGTAGAGAAACGCCCCGAAATAAATGATCAATCCGCCGATCACGCCGGTCGCGAGATTGAGCCACGTCGCGCTCCAGAACACGCGCGCGCTCTCCTCCTTGTCGCCGGACGCGCGCGCCTTCGAGATATGATTCTGCGCGGCCATGCTCATGCCGAGATCGAGAATGCCGAAGTAGCCGATCAGCGTCCACACGAGGCTGATCACGCCGTAGCGCTCGACGCCGAGCAGCTTGATATACGACGGCACGGTCACGAGCGAGACGAAAGTGGGCAGCACCAGCCCGAAGAAATTGATCGCTACGTTCTTGAGAATGCCTTTGTCCATCGGATGCCTTGGGTTTGACTACGTTTGCCTGCGGGTTGCCTTGTCATGCACTGAAGCGCTCATGCCTCGTTCATCAAGGCTTCCAGCGGTACATCATCACTTTGCCGCGCGCGTCTTCCTCGACGAACACGAGGTACTCGCCGTTCGCGCGTTTGGCGGCGCTGATACCGTTCGGCACATCGACCCAGCCCGACGCGCGGCCCACCTCCGGGCCCGGCCGGATCACGCCGATCTCCTTGCCGCTGTCCTTGTCCCACACGTGGACCGCGCCGACCGGCTCGACGCCGAAAATGTATTGCCCTTCGACCGTCAGGCCGATGATGGTGGCGATGGGTTTGCTCTGCGTCTGCCACGGCAGCGTGATCGCATAGCGCTGCACGGGATTGCCGCTCGACCATTTGTCGTAGCGCACCAGCACGCGGCCCACTTCTTTCCAGAAGCCGCGATCGACCGGCGTGTCGGGTGTATAGCCGGTCACGTACATCGTGTCGCTGTCCGGCTCGTAGATCGCGCGATGCAGTTCCGTGAACGGTTGCGGCACCGGGTACTGCGTCATGTTCGAATATGCGTAGACCGGATTACCCTTCGCATCCAGCCCGCCGAAACGGAAGCGATAGATGCCTTTGGTGTCACGTGTGCGCCAGATGTCGCCGGCGGTGTCGACCCACCAGCCCCAACCGCCCGCGAGCTTCGTGCCGCTGGTGTTGAGCGTGAATTCGTCGGTGTTGAACTTGCCGTCGCCGTTCGCATCGCGCCAGATCCAGTCGCCGCCCGGCGGCGCATTCGGCACCTTGGCCACCGCACGCTCACGTCCCGCGATGAAGCCGGAAGGAATCGCCGTTTCGCCATCGTGTTGCGGGTCGAAGCGATAGATCTTCAGATGGTCCGCGTACATGTCCGTGAGATACAGGAACGTGTGGCCCTTCAGTTTGCGGGCGATCGGCAGGCCCGGATACTGGTCGGTGTGAAACACCGGATCGTCCGGGTACTTGAAACGGTTCGACAGGAAACCTGCGTATTTCCAGTCCTGTCCGGCAGGCTTCGATAGATCGAGTTCGAAGCGCTTATTGCCGGTATAGACGCTGTCCGGGCGCGACGGATCAATCCACGCGCCGTCGACGAACAAGAGCCCCTGCACCTGCCAGTTCTGCTTGCCATCCGGCGCGTAGCTTTCGAGCGTCGCGCCGAGGCCTGCGCCGATCGGCTCGTAACGCGGACCGATGCCGTTGGTCGACACGTACACGTTGCCGCGCGCATCCACGCCCACGCCGGTGAGGCCGTTGAAACGCTGCGGGCCCGGCTTGCCCGCGACACCGCTGAAAATGCCGCCGCGCTCGCCGAGTGAACCGGACTCGCTATAACGACCGTTGTTCCTGCTGAAATACAGCACCTGCTGACGCGGACCGTTATCCGCGATCAGGACGCGGCCTTGCGCATCGACCGCGATATCCACCGCGATCGTCCCGCCAGGCAGCGTAAAGTTTTCGTCGATGCGTTTGCCCGCCGCCGTGTAATGCTCGACATGCGGTTCACGATCGTTGCGCGTGCCGCTCAACACCCACAGCGTACCGTCGGGCGCGAGTGCGATCCGGCCCGGCTCATGCACGCTCCAGGTGCTTTTCTGCTGCATCGATTCGGCGTCGTACACCTCGATGCGATCGCGCGCCGTGTTGGCCGCATACAGCGTGATGTCGTTCGCCGCGAGGCCGCCGATCTCGGCGCTCGTGCCGGTCGGCACTTCGTTCATCATCAGGAAGCCGGCCGCCAGTTGCGCATGCGGGTCGGCACTTTTCGCGGCGGGCTGGAACGGTGCGGCCCGCTTCGGATCGGCGATCTGCCGGCGCGAAATGCCGTACCACTGCTTGCCCTTCTCCGGCCACACGCCCTGCTCGACCAGCCGTCCTTTCTCGTTGCCGACCGCGATCGCGACGAACGCATACTTGCGATTCACCGCGACCGCGTTGCCGCCGCCGTTGCCCCAGCCATGCGTGCCGCCCGCGAAGCCGAGCATCTTGCCGTTCTGATAGACGCTCGCTTCAGCGCCGCTTTCGTCCCATGGCGCGTTCGTATAGACCTTGCCGTCGGGCGCCACCGCGATCGCGGTGATGTTGATCTGCGCCCAGGTGCCGTCGCCGAAACCGAAGGTATTGCCGATCCACGACGTCTTCGCGTTCAACGCGGTTTCCGCATGCGCCGTGAAACTGGCCGCTCCCGCAGCCAGTCCGGCGGTGCATGCAAAAACAGCGAGCCGGCTTTTGAACGTGAAACGGGGCAAAGGTATTTCCTCCAATCGGCGCCGCGCGCGGGCAAATAAGGCTCGCGCGGAAACACAACTCAGTGAATGACGCTACGAAGCGCGGTCGATCATCGTGACGCGGACCGCTAGAAGCCATGCAAGGACGTATGACAGATTCGCGCGGGAACAGGACATGGGCACAGCATCGACGGGACGAACGCCGCAAGTCCGGGCGCCTCGACAGCAATCAGAGCGTGTGCCCACGCGCCGTCCCTGGCCACCCAATCCGCACAGCTCACATTACGCGGAAAAAACGCCGCAACGAAAATCGAAAATAATTCAAAAATATTCGATGCTTTAAGCGTTGCGAAAGAAACCAATTAAAAATTGATTAAAACAAAATCCGCTATGGCTGGGCACCCCGCGCGCCCGCCGGCATCCATCCTTACCGATGCGCGGCAAAGCAATCCGCACTTATTACATATAGCGTCATGCATTCGACACAAGCATAAAAATTCATTGCGAATGGCTAACGAAACACCCTGTTGCAATCTGATTCATTTATCCAATTCATTCCCGTTTTTTGACGATTTTATTTTCCCTAGAATCGATTGCACTTCCGTTGCGATGCGAAGCGAGCGCGCCTGCTCCACGAAACCCTCGCGCGATCCTTCGCCCGGCCCATCTGCTTCACACCATGGACGGTTCATGACTGCCAGCGCACTGCCCTTAGCGCCTTCCCACTCCCGCCGCATCGTGCAGCTTGACGGCTTGCGCGCCATCGCCGTGCTCGCGGTGTTCGCGCAGCACGCGTTGAAAGCGCCGCTGTGGATGGGTGTCGATCTGTTTTTTGTTTTGAGCGGTTTTCTGATTACCGGCATCCTGCTCGAACGCAAAGCGCGCCAGCAGTCGTATTTCGGCTATTTCTACGCACGCCGCGCGCGCCGCATCCTGCCGCCCTATGTGCTGCTGATGGTGGTGTCGTCGATTCTGTTCGGCCTCGGCTGGGCGGAACACTGGCAGTGGTACGCGTTCTTCGCGACCAATATCGGCGACGCGCTCAATCAGAGCGGTCACGACAGCCTGAACGTGCTGTGGTCGCTCGCCGTCGAAGAGCAGTTCTACATTGTCTGGCCGTTCGTGATCCTGCTGGTGCCCGAGCGCGTGCTCGGCTACGTCGCGGCCGCGTTGATCCTGCTGGTACCGGTGCTGCGCGCGGTGGCCACGCCCTGGTTCGATTCGTTCTGGCCGATCTATTACTTGACGCCGTTCCGCATGGACCTGCTTGCAGCCGGTGCGCTGCTGGCTGTCGCCGTGCGGCGTGACCGCAATGCGCTCGAGCCTTACAAAGGCGTTGCGGTGCTGGGCCTGTTCGCGGCGCTGGCGATACTCGCGTGGCTGCATCTGCACTTTCCGCGCTTTCGCGCGGCCAATACACCGCTTTCGAACGCCGGGCTCTACAGCGTTTCGTTGGTGCTTTGCACTTCAGTCGTGGTCATCGCCCTGCAGAGCAAGGGCATCGTCAAACGGCTGTTGTGCAATCCCGTGCTGGTCTACATCGGCACCATCAGCTACACGATTTATCTGATTCACCTGAGCGTGCTGTATGCGCTGTGGCCGCTGCATCTGAACCGCTTCGTGACCGCCGCGCTCGCGCTCGCGATCACGCTCGTCTATGCCAGCGTCACGTGGTTCGCGTTCGAGAAGCGCCTGATTTTTGGCTCAGCGGGCAAGGCGGCAGCGCATGCGCCGGCCCAGGCCGCCAACGGCGGTGGTGTCAGCACGGCGCCGCAAGCACCGCAAAGCCGCGCATGAAGCGCATGAAGCGCCGGGCATGGCTCGCTGCAAGCGTATGCGCCGCTGCATCGCTCTTCGCCTGCGCCTCGTTCGGCGCGGCGCCGGGCCCACGATCGCAAGTGTTGATCGAGGCCTACGGCGATTCGACGACGCTCGGCATTACCTGCAGCGAAGGCCATTGCGGCCCGCAAGCGCAAAACGCGGTGGCGTATCTGCAGAACGAATTACAGGCGCGCCACGGCGAACGGGTGCGCGTGACGAACTACGGCGTGGGCAACACGATGGCGACGCAACTGCGCGACGGCACCGGCAACCGCCGCGCCGGACCGACGGCGGGTCTGCCGTGGCAGGAACGGCTCGCCGCTTCGTCCGCGCAGATCGTGCTGATCAACTACGGCATCAACGAAGTGATGCAGAACCAGACGCCCGAGCAGTTCTACACGGCCGAAACGACGCTCGTGAAAACCGCTCGCGCGCTGGGCAAACAGCCGGTTCTGCAGACCGCCAACCCGATGCCCGACAACCGCCTCAACGCGCGGCTCGCGACGATGGTCGCGATGACGCGCCGCGTGGCCGCCGAACAGCAGGTGCCGCTCGTCGACCAGTTCGCGTACATCAGCAATCTGCCGGACTGGAAGGCACTGATGTCCGACGGTGCGCATCCCAAGCCGGATTTGTATCGGCTAAAGGCCGAACAGGATTTTCAGGTCGTCGAACCGTTGGTGCGGCGGCTGTTGGAAGGTACGCCCTGAAGCGCTTTTTCTTTTTCTTTTAACAATCACGAAGGCAAGCTATGAGCCAACCACGCAAAGCGATCATCACCGGCGTATCCGGACAGGACGGCGCCTATCTGACCAAACTGCTGCTCGACAAGGGCTATATCGTGACCGGCACTTACCGGCGCACGAGCTCCGTGAATTTCTGGCGCATGCGTGAGCTCGGCGTGCTCGATCATCCGAATCTGCGTCTGGTCGAACACGATCTGACCGACCTCGGCTCGACGCTGCGCCTGCTCGAAGGCGCGCAGGCCGACGAGCTGTACAACCTCGCCGCGCAAAGCTTCGTAGGCGTTTCGTTCGATCAGCCGGTGACGACCGCCGAAGTGACCGGCATCGGCGCGCTGAATCTGCTCGAAGGCATCCGCATCCTGAATCCGAAGACCCGTTTCTACCAGGCGTCGACGTCGGAAATGTTCGGCCTCGTGCAAGCGGTTCCGCAACGCGAGGACACGCCCTTCTATCCGCGCAGCCCCTATGGCGTCGCCAAGCTGTTCGCGCATTGGTCGACCATCAACTATCGCGAGTCGTACGGCCTCTTTGCGAGCAGCGGGATTCTGTTCAATCACGAATCGCCGCTGCGTGGCCGCGAATTCGTCACCCGCAAGATCACCGACACCGTCGCCAAGATCAAGCTCGGCAAGCAGGACGTGCTCGAACTCGGCAACCTGAGCGCCAAGCGCGATTGGGGCTTCGCGCTCGAATACGTGGAAGGCATGTGGCGCATGCTGCAGGCCGATGAGCCGGACACCTTCGTGCTTGCCACCGGCCGCACTGAAACGGTCCGCGATTTCGTGCGCATGGCGTTCGCGGCAGCGGGCTATCAGCTCGAATGGTCGGGTAAGGAAGAGCGCGAGTCAGGTATCGATGTCGCCACCGGCAAGACCCTGGTGCGCGTGAATCCGAAGTTCTATCGCCCGGCCGAAGTGGACCTGCTGATCGGCTGTGCCGACAAGGCTCACGAAAAACTCGGCTGGAAGCCGGCAACCACGCTAGAGCAGTTGTGCCACATGATGGTTCATGCGGATCTGGGGCGCAACGAGCATCACGAGACGTTTTGAGTCGCGATGAGCGCGTGCGGCCACCGAAACGGCCGCGCGTTAAACCGCGCTCCTGATTCTCAGCGCAAAAAAAACGCGGGGCCTGATCTTTACACCAGGCCCCGCGTTTTTGTTGTGCGTCCTGCCTCGGCGTTAGTGCACCCCACCCGCCGCAATCGCCTCCCCATACACCGACGCCACCCGCTTCGCGATCACCGGATTATCGAAGTTCTCACGCGCATAACGGCGGCATGCATCGGCATCCGGCAATTTCAGCGTGCCGTTGAGCGCACCCGCAAGTCCATCCGCGATGGCCTTCGCGCCCGTCTCCGGCAGCACCAGATTCGGCGACAAACCGGCCACTGCTTCCGGCAAGCCGCCCACCGGCGTCACCAGAACCGGCGTACCCGAAGCCAGCGATTCGACCGTGATCAAACCGAAGCCTTCCAGCGCCACCGTCGGCACGATGCTGATATTCGCCGCGCGATACAACGCCGCCAGATGCTGATCGGGCACGAAACCCAGCAGCTTCACGTTGTCCTCCAAACCCGCCTCGGTGATACGCGCCTGCAACTCGCCTTCGAGCCGCCCCTTGCCCGCGATCAGAAGCAACACATCGGGCGCCGTGCGCTTGAGCAGCTTCACCGCGTCGATCAGATCTTCGAGGCCCATGCGGCGCACCAGACGGCGGACCGCCAGCACGATCGGCCGGTCCTGCGGCAATTGCAGCTTCAGACGCGCCTCGGCGGGCGAGATCGGCAGATTGAACTGCTCGACATCGACGCAACCGGGTACCACGCGCACGCGGTCTGGCGAGATGCGATAGCGCGACGTCAGAATCTTGCCGAACGCCTCGGACAACACGATCAGCCGCGACGAGCGCGCATAGACCGATTGCTCCAGATAGCGCTTGGCGCGCTGGCCGAGCGAATCGGCGCCTTCCACGTGACTTTCGTCGGCCCACGGTCCCTGAAAATGCGAAACCTGCGGAATGCCGCGCGTCACGTCGAGACCCGGAAAGGTGTAGAGCGCGAAGTGCGACGAAATCACATCGGGACGCGACGTGCTGATTTCATGGCGCAGCGCGCGGCGTGCCGCCATTAGCCGCAATGGCAGCGATTGCGCGGCTGAGCCGAAGCCGTTGATCGCGCCGCCGGTGTCGGCGGCTACTTTCGGCGAGCCGGCCACCACGCCGCGCACCGCCACGCCCGCGCCCGGCAGCGCACCGATTAGCGAGTAGTACATGCGGTCGAGGCCGCCCGCGCGCTCGGGGAACCAGTGCATCCCGATCTGCAGCGATTTGATAGAGCTCGTCGTCATGGTTGTGACCCCTGTGCGTTTTGAGAGTTGTGATGGTGAAGCGTTGAAGACATCGAGCGGTTCCGAAGCACCGCGCGAGGTCATTCCGCGCTATGTCATTCCGCGCTCTTGCGGCCGGCCAGCGTGTTCAGCGTCAGCGCGTCGCTGCTGGCGACCGCGGCCGCTTCCGCCTCGCTTTGCCGGCGATTTTTCTGCTGCCCCGCCAACTGGCGATACAGCGCGATGTATTGCGCGGCCATGCGCGCCCAGCCGAAACCGGTCGCGAGTTCATTGGCGGCGACGCCCATGGCGCGGCGCTCGACGTGGTTATCGGCGAGGCGTGCGATCGCGCGGGCCAGCGCCTTGGGATCGTCCGGATCGTCGAGCACGATGCCGCATTCCGGCGTAATGATCTCGGCGCCGCCCGCAGTGCGCGCCGTGACCACAGGCAAACCCGCCGCCATCGCTTCGAGCAGCGACAGGCTCATCGCTTCATAACGCGACGGGAACACGAAGGCGTCGACCGAATGCATCAGCACCGGCATCTCTTTCACGAGACCGAGAAAATGCACGCGATGCGCGATGCCGAGCGCCTTCGCTTCTTCCGGATACGGACTGCCCGGCAGGAAACCCGCCACCGCGATCTGCACATGCTCGGGCAGATGCTTGAGCGCGGCGAGCACGGTGCCGAGGTTCTTGCGCGGCGTGCGCAGGTCGCCGACGAACAGCAGCAGGAACGCGTCCTTCGGTAAACCGAATTTCTCGCGATCGCCCGTGGCCGCGGCGAAGCCTTGCGTATCCACGCCGTTGTAGATCACGTCGACGCGGTTATCCGGCGTGAGGCCGATCGCGCGGATTTCGTCGGCGACCTTTTGCGACACCGCCGTGATCACCTTCGAGCGGCGGTAGGCCCAGCGTTCGAGCAGCGCATTGCAGCGCGTATAGACCGACTGATAGGCGGACCACACGCCCTTGGTGAGTCCGAACGGGTAGTACTTGCTGCCGAACCAGCCGCTATGCACGAAGTGCGAGGTGTTGACATCGGCGGGCATCCACGTGATGAAACCGTTCACGTGCAGCACGTCGTATTCGCGGCGATGCGCGCGCAGCCACATTGCGCTCTTGAACGCGAACACTTGCTGGCGCAGCAGATTAGTCGGCCACCAGCGGCCGATCTTGATCGGCGCCCAGCGGACGTTCGGATGCGCGAGCAGATCCGGCGCGACGTGCGAGGCGACCAGCGTGACGCCGATGTTCTCGTCGAGCGCCGCGCGCGCGATCTCGTGGTTGACGCGCCCCTGGCCGTCGTTATGGCGCACGACGTGCGTGACAATGGCGACTCTCAATCCGTGCCTCCGTGGAAAAATAGCGTGTGGTTTGACATACGTGCGCGGTTGATCTTTTCGTAATGCACCGCGGAGAGAATCGAAAAAACACTCATGAAAAGCAGCAAACCGCCCGTGCCGACCAGCGAATTGGTGAACACCAGCATCGCGAAGGTCGCGAGGCTCAGGCTCATGCAGGCGGACACGAACTTGTCGTTGCGCATCCTGAACGACGCGAGCACCGCGCGCGTCACCAGCCAGATGATTCCGGACATGTAGAGCAGCGTGCCGGGCCAGCCGAGCACGAACGGAATGTTCATCACGCCGCTGTCGAAGTTGCCGTACTGGCCGAGCTGGCCGCCATCGTTCGAGAGCTTGGTGGAGGTGCCGGTGGCGCCCATGCCTTCGCCCGAGACGTCGGTGAAGGCTGTTTTGGCAAAGGTCGCATAGAACTCGTTACGCGCGGCGTAGCTCTGGTCGTCGTTCAGGTTGACGATGGTCGTGAGGCGCGCCTGCATCCGCTCGGCCACCGGACCGACCGCCAGCAGCGGCACGCACAGCCCGGCCAACAGCACCGCGCTGGCGACAATGCGCACCCGCACCTTGTTGTTCGATTTGACGAGCTGGATCAGGAGCGCGATGACCCAGCCGCCCCACGTCGAGCGCACGAGGCTCAGCGCGAACGCGAAGAAGCCGAGCGCCGCGGCAATCCAGCGCACCCGGTGCGTGGCCGCCATGACGAACACCATCGCGCCCATCATCGCGAACGCGAACGGTCCCGACGAGTTCATCGTACTGAACACGCGCACGCCCATCGGCACGGGGTCGCCTTGCGAGTTCATCTGCGAGCCTAGCATCCACAGCGCGTCCCACTGCGGCATGATGAAGAACTGCACGAGGCCGTAGCCGCCCATCACCAGCATGCCCCAGATGAACGTATTGACGATGGTGTCGCGGTACTTCGGATACTGGCGCGTGTGCGCCATGATGTGAAAGCCGATCAGGATCGGATACAGCCAGTTCGCGAGGTCGTAGGTGGCCGCGAGCGGCCCGCTCGACATCACGCCGACCAGGAAGGCGTAGATAAGGCCGAGCAGGACCAGCAGCACCGGCAGACCGCGCCGCTGCCCCAGCAGCTTGTAGTAGCGCAGCAGCGACAGGCCGCTGATCATCGTCACCGCAAGCGGCGCGACCTGGATCAGGCTGGTCGGTGTAAACGACCCTTTGGACCAGTCGGCCAGACGCCGCACTTCCGGGCTCAGGAACCACAGCCACCACATGAAGCCGATATAGCGCGCCGGACTCTTGAAGTAGAGCCACAGGCCCGTCAGGATCGCGAGCACCGGAAACGCGAGCGTGAGCACCGTGCCCTGATGCGCGCCGATCAGCAGCGTCGTGACGAACCACAGCAAAGCCTCCGGCAGCCATTCCTTGCGGCCGCTGGACGATGCCCGTCCATTGCCGTTCGCGCTAGCGGCGCTTCGCGTCAGCGTCGACATCGTTCAGAGACCTCCGCGCGACTGGCGCGCCGGCCGCCGCTCGGACTCGGACACGCCCGCCGCCGTCGCCATGCCGGCCGCCGTGCGCGTGCGCGCCGCGGCCCGCGCGCGCAGCATCTCCTGCGTGATCCGCACGTGCTGCATGGCGTAGTGCTGCGTGGTCAGATCGCGCGACAGCAGGCCGGCCGCGGCCGCTTGTGCTTGACGCAATGCGTTCAGCGGCGCGGCGGCGAGCTGATCGACCGCTTCACGCAACGCCTGCGGGTTGAACGGCGGGATATAGAACGCCTCGCCGGCCGGAAAATAATCCTGCAAGGCGCCGACATTCGTGACCACCATCGGCTTGCCGACCGCCGCCGCTTCCAGCATTACCGTGATGCCCGAGGCGTGCGAATTCGGCCGCAAGGGCACCACGATCACATCGGCCCAGTCGTACAGTTCATGTTGCTTCCTGATCCCTGAGAACAGCGCGATCTCGACATTCGGCGCGCGCAGCGATGCGGGAATCCGCCGACGTGTCGCGAGCTTCACCGTGTAGCGCGCGTCGTTGCCGAACGCCTTGATGAGCGTCTCCCAATCACGGTCGCGGTCGTTGCCGATCGCGGCGATGCGGATCGGCGTGTGCGGCGTCCATTCGGCCGGCGGCCTGACCGGGAAGTCCTGCGTGTTCAGACCATAAAGCAGCGGCTTGGCGTCGCGAGCGAAATAGCGCTGGCACAGCTCGGCGTTTTCGCTGGCGAGCGTGGTCAGCTGATCGGCGCGCGCCATCAGCTTGCGATACAGCCATCTGCGCAGAATGCCGTAGGAAGGCCATTTATCGAGCAGCCACACGCTTTGCGCGAGCAGCAAGGGCGAGGCATCGGCGCCGGCCTTGCGGCCGCTCAGAAGCAGCATGAGGGCCGCGGATAGCCATTCCTGTTCCGTATGCGTCCAGATCACATCCGAGCGTAGCATCTCGGCGCGGTTGCGCCACGTATGGATGAAGTCGAACCCGAGCGCCGCCTTCAGCGCGCGGCGCAGCAGACGCACCGGCTTGCCTTCGCGGGCATCCTGCGAATAGGTGAGCTTGAACGCGTCGGATTCCGCGTGGTGATAGCCGTACAGACAACCGATGTTGTCGCCCGGTCGATAAAAGCGCGGGTCGGCGCCGTAAAACAGATGAACGTGAACTTTCGTACTCATGCAGGCACTCCGCTCTGCCGGTGGAAAGGGGCATCGGCGGCCCTCATGCGGGCCGTGCGCCGATGCGCGAACGTGCGGGACGTGGTGCGAGCCAGGGCGCTCACGCGGCGCGTGAGAGCGCGCGACGCGCCTCGTGGGCGCCGCTGCGCACGGCGCGCCAGCGCGTCAGCTTCAGACCGGCCTGCTTCGAGAGCAGCGCGAGCGCCGCGTGCGTGAGACCCGGATAAACCCGCGTGCCGACCAGCGTCCACCACCACCACGCGGTCTCGCGGCGCAGCGGCGGCAACTGGTCGCGCAGGATCAGATGGAAATTGAACGCGGCGTTGCGCAAGGCGGCCATGGTTTGCGCGTCGCGCCGGTCGTCGTCGAAACGCTCGGCGGGGAAATGATCGACCGCCACGCGCGGGTCGTACATCAGCTTCCAGCCGGCGTTCTTCACGGCGAGGCTGAAGGCCATGTCGTTGTGGACCTGCGCGCCCGCGCCGCGCAGGCGCGCGTCGAAGCGGATGGTGCGCACCGCGTCGCGGCGGTAGCTCATGTTGGCGCCCTTCAGAATATCGACTTCGCGCGCACCGCCCACACCCAGATGATGATTGCCGATGATCTTGCCGTGCGCGGTGACCTTGCCGACCAGTGGTCGCTCGCCGTCCAGCACGCGGCCTTTTTCATGCACCCAGTCGCGTCCGCCGAGCGCGCCGAGACGCGCGTCGCCCTCGAACGCGGCGGCGATCCGCTCGACCCAGTCGGCGTGCGGCGCGGCGTCGTCGTCGGTGATCGCGATCACGTCGCCGCGGGCCGCGTCGAGGCCGCGATTCAGGGCCGCCACCTGGCCGGGCACTTCGACAATCGCCAGCGCAAGCGGCAACGCGCCCGCTACAGACGGATCGCGCAGGCACGCGTGGGTCGCTTCGTCGTCGGCGCGCGCCACCACCACCACTTCGTCGGGCCGCCGCGACTGCCGTTGCAGCGCAGCGAGGCAGCGCGCCAGATCGGCCGGGCGGCGGTAAGTCGGAACCAGTACCGTCACTTTCATCGTGATGTCCTTTGTTGTCGTCGTTGCGCGAGGTTCGCCATGCATCCGCGAACCCGCCGCCTCAGGTGCTCAGGTATTCCTGCACCGCCGCGTAGCCACGGTCGTAGCCGCCGCGCGAGCGCGCCGGCATGCCGTTGAAAATGCCGCCCTGCACGTGCACGCCGGCCGCGCGCAGACGCTTCAGCGCATCGCTGATCTCGCCTTCGCTGTGCACGCCCGAGCGCATCACGAAGAAGGTCGAGCCGGCATACGCGCCGATGATCGACGCATCGGTCACGGCCAGCACCGGCGGCGTGTCGATCATGATCACGTCGTAGCGCTTGGCGAGTCCTTCGAGGTACTGCGGCAGACGCGGCGACATCAGCAGTTCCGACGGATTCGGCGGACGGCGGCCGCACGAGATGAAGCTCAGGCCGTCGACCTGCGAGCTGCGGATCGCTTCTTCCAGCGAGATCTGGCCGCTCAGCAATTCGGACAGGCCGTTATCCGGCACACCGCCCAGATACCGTTCGAGCACGCCGCGGCGCATGTCGCCATCGATCATCAGCACGCGCTTGCCCGAATTCGCCAGCAGCACCGCCAGGTTGACCGTCAGGAAGCTCTTGCCGACACCGGCCATTGGCCCCGTCAGCATGACGATGCGGTTCTTCGCGTCCATCATCGTGAACTGCATGGAGGTGCGCAGACTGCGCAGGCTTTCGACCGTGACGTCCTTCGGCCGCGCATTCGCCAGCACCGAACGCAGACGTTCGCCGCCGCGCTGGAAGCTGGCTTCGAGCACGCCCTGTTCGGCGGAGAGCGGCACGAGGCCGAACACCGGCAGATGAAATGCGCGTTCGATGTGATCGGGGTCGTCGATGCCCTTGAACATATTTCGGCGCAGGAACACGAAGCCGGTGCCCGCGATCAGCCCGAGAATCACCGCCGCCGACAGGATCAGCGCCTTCTTCGGCTTGACCGGCACGCCCGGGCGCAGCGCGGCGTCGACGATATGCACGTTGCCGCCGGTGCCGGCCTTCTGCACGGACAGTTCCTGCACACGGTTGAGCAGCAGCACGTAGATGTCTTCCGCCACCTTCGCGTCGCGCTGCAACTGCACGGCCTTCACTTCGGTGGCCGGCAGATCGCGGAAGCGGTCGGCGTATTTGGTGCGCTGCGCCTGCAATTCGGCCATCTGCGCACGCGCGGCCACCAGCATCGGATGGTCGTCGCCGTAACGCTCGGTGAGCTGCGCCATCTGCAGACGCAAACCGGCGATCTGCTGCTCGTACTGCACGCTGCCTTCGAGGTATACCTTGGCTTCGTCGCTCGCGTTGATCGAGCCGGACTGGCGCTGATACGCGGTCAGGGCGGCCTCGGCGCGCTCCAGATCGGCCTTCAGGCGCGGCTCTTCGCTCTTCAGGAAGTCGAGCATCTTGCTGGCGTCGGCCTGCTTGTTCAGCACGTGCTGGCGCACATACGACTCCGCCAGCGCGTTGGCAACGAGTGCCGCGTGTTCGGGGTTCTTGTCTTCCAGCGAGATCTGGATCACGCCGGTCTGCTTGCCCTGCTCCTGCACCGTGATGGCCGACTGGAACGCGGAGATCGCGTCGAGGTCGTTGGCGCGCATCACCGTGAATTCCTCGCCCGGGCGCGCCACCAGTTTGTTGACCATGATGGTCACGCCGCCGCCCTGCGCCTGCTGGCCGACCTGGCCGCGCAGCAGCAGCGAGCCGTTGGCCGCATACAGTTCGTAGTGCTGGTCGTCGACCGCCTTCATGGTCAGCTTCTGACCTTCCAGCGCGGGGATCACGTCGATCGAATCGACGTCGGCCTCTTCACCGCCCCATGCGTACGACGACAGCCCCAGCCACGGACGCGCCGGCTGACCCGGCGTGGCCATGCGCGCGGCGATGCTGCCGAGCAGTGGGAACGTCTTTGGCGTGACGCTGAAGTTCAGCTTCAGTTGTTGCACGACGGGACCGACCACGCCGCGGCTCTTGATGATTTCGATCTCGGCGTCGGTCGGCAGCGAGGTCGAGCCGGTGGTGATCGCCGCGCCGGTCTGCGTTTGCGTGAGCGCCTGCGACGTGTTGTCGGATTGCTCGACCCGCACGTGTGCGTCGGCGGAATAGATCGGCTTGGCGAGGAAGCAGTAAGCGCCGGCAATCCCGACGATCACGGCCGCAATGGCGATGAGCCACCAGATGTCGTCGAGGATCACCTGCACCAGTTGTCCGAGGACGACGTCCTCTTCTTCGGTCTTGATCGGACCGGCCATGTGTGGAGAGATTTGGTTGCTCACAATTCGCTTCCCGTATCGGTTGCAGCTACGTTTGCTTCGGTCCCGCGCCGCGTCCTTCACGGACGGCGCGGCGCGGGCCTGAGACGACGGCTTGAACTTTTTTATCGCGTCAGCTGTTTCAGGTAGAACAACGTCTGCACGCTCGGCAACACCTGCTGCAACACGCGGTTGAAGGTGGTCGATGCGGCGGTGCCCACGTACACGACATCCAGCGGCTGCAACTGGAATTGCGAGGACAGCATGATGGCGTCCGGCTGCGTCATGTCGAGGCGGTACACGTCCGGCGTGGTCGGGTGATCCTTCATGCCGCGCATCACGAAGATCTGGCGCGGATTGGCGTCGGTATCGAGAATGCCGCCGCCTTGCGTGAGCGCGTCGGCGATCGTCATGCGGCCTTTGATGATCGGCAGCTGGATCGGCGTCTTCACTTCACCCATCACGAACACGCGGCTGTCGGTGCGGTCCGGAATGTTGATCACGTCGCCGTTCTGCAGCATGACGTTCTGTGTGGTGTCGCCGCGATCGAGCATGCGGTCGGCGTCGAGTACGTAGAGCTTGTTGTTGCGCGTGAGGCGCACGCGCTGAATGTCGGCGTCCGCGTTCGTGCCGCCCGAGCGCGTGATCGCGTCGACCAGCGTGAGCGGCACGTCGCTCATCGCGAGCGGGCCCGGCGTCTTCACTTCGCCGGTCACCTGCACTTTCTGGCCGCGATACGACAGCACGCGCACGTCGACCTGCGGATTGCGGATATAGCGCACGAGGCCGGTGCTCAACTGGTCGCGCACCTCGCCGACGGTCTTGCCGGCGGCCCGGATACGGCCAACGAACGGGAAAAAGATCGTGCCGTCGGCCGCGATGGTCTGGCCGTATGGATCGGCCTGGCCCGGCAGCGCGGCCGTGTACGGCTGCTGCAAGGCGCCGCCGATCGACTGCGTGGTGTTGCCCCCGGCGGACAAGGTGCTGCCCTGCGGCGTGGTCAATTCAGGGTGGTCCCACACGGTGATGCCGAGGATGTCCTGCGGCGCGAGACGGTACACGTACTGCGACGGGTCGGTCAGGTTCGAGGGCGGCAGCACCTGCGTCTTCGCGGCGGCGGCTTGCGCCTGGGCGGTCACGACGGCGGCATCGATCACATGAACCGGATAGGTCTCGGCGGCCTGGCTGTCGTGCTGGCCGTCGTCTTTCAGACGGGACGTATCGAGGTAATTGCCAGGTGCGGTGGCGCAGGCTGACAGAAAGGACGTCAGCAAAAGCGTGGCGGCAAGATTCGACTTGAACTTCGTCGACTTGAACTTCGTGGACTTGCCGTTCGCGAACGAGGGTGCAGCGGGTTTTTTCATCAGCATATTTTCTTCAGCCATCCCATGACCAGATGTTCGATGAGCACGAGACTCTCCCTATAAGCGGTTTCCGCACCGCCGTGCGGATCGGCGACGTCGGAATCCGCTTCCCACTTGCCGAGCGGATAGACCTTGCCGCGTGAGGCCGGATCGAGCGCTTCGACGTCGCTCACCTGCGCGCGCTCGGTGACGAGCACCAGATCGGCGTTGCGCACAAGTTGCCGGTCCAGACGCCGCGAGTAGTGGATGCCGGAGGCCACGCCCTGCTCGGCGAGCAGGCGTTGCATGACCGGGTCCATGGCGTGGCCGTTCATCGCCCGCAAGCCCGCCGAATGAAACGCGATCGGCGCCGCCTGCGAACGCGGCGCCGCGCGTTGCCGGGCCTTGAACAGCATTTCGGCGGCGGGCGAACGGCACACGTTTGCATGGCAGACGATCAATACGTTGGCGAACATGGCGGGCTCCGGGATGAACGCTTGTCGGTGCGTGGGCGACGGATCAGCGGCCGGCTTCGGCCGTGTCCGCCGTTTGCGCTTGCGGCAAGCCGCTCGCGCCGACCTTCGCCGGCGCGATGCGCAGCGCGTGCTGCCGGCCGATCGCGTGATACTCGATACCGAGTTCGAGCAGCGCCTCCGGCTCATACAGGTTGCGGCCGTCGAAAATCAGCGGCGTCTTGAGGATGCGCTTGAGCGAATCGAAGTCCGGGCTCTTGAACACCTTCCACTCGGTGAGGATCACCAGCGCGTCAGCGCCGGCGGCCGCGTCCATCTCTTCCTTCACGAATTCGAGGCGCGCGTGCTGTTGCGGCACGTCCTTCAGATCCAGCGCGAACACGCGCTTCGATTCGTCGACCGCGACCGGGTCGTACGCTTTGACGCGTGCCCCGCGACGCAGCAGTTCGGCGATCAGCGGACGGCTCGGCGCTTCGCGCATGTCGTCGGTGTTCGGCTTGAATGCAAGCCCCCACACGCCGAACGTGCGATCCGACAGGTCTTCGCCCAGACGCGAGACGATCTTGTGCGCGAGCACTTTCTTCTGCGTGTCGTTGACGGCTTCGACCGCTTCGAGAATGCGCAGATTCGCCTTGAAATCCGCGGCCGTGCGGATCAACGCCTGCACATCCTTCGGGAAGCACGAACCGCCATAGCCACAACCGGCATACAGGAAGTCGTAACCGATGCGCGGATCGGAGCCGATGCCGCGGCGCACGGCCTCGATATCCGCACCGACGCGGTCGGCCAGATTCGCGAGCTCGTTCATGTACGAGATACGCGTGGCGAGCATGGCATTGGCCGCGTATTTGGTGAATTCGGCCGAGCGCACATCCATGTACAGCGTGCGTTCGCGATTGCGGTTGAACGGCGCGTAGAGGCGTTTCATCAGGTCGCGCGCTTTTTCGCCGGGCACGTCTTCGTCGCAACCGAGCACGATGCGATCGGGCCGCGTGAAGTCTTCCACCGCCGCGCCTTCTTTCAGGAACTCGGGATTCGACACCACGGAGAACATGTGCGCCGCGTTGCGTTCCGCGAGTTCGGCGGCGATCACTTCGCGCACGCGCGAGGCGGTGCCGACCGGCACCGTCGATTTGTCGACGATCACCTTGAAGCCCGTCATATGGCGGCCGATGTTGCGCGCGGCGGCGAGCACGTATTGCAGATCGGCGGAGCCGTCTTCGTCGGACGGCGTGCCGACCGCGATGAACTGGATATCGCCATGCGCGACGGCGGCTTCGACGTCGGTCGAGAACTTCAGGCGGCCGGCCTTGCGATTGCGCGCGATGATTTCCTGCAGACCCGGTTCATGGATCGGCACGCCGCCGTTGTTGAGCACGTCGATCTTGCGCTGATCGACGTCGAGACAGAACACATCGTGGCCAATGTCGGCCAGACATGCGCCCGTCACGAGGCCTACGTAGCCACTACCGATGATCGTCAGGTTCATGTGTTACACCTCGCAAAATGGAGTTGATTGAGGAACGGGCCTAGTAAGCGTTGCTGCCCACGAAACCCTTCCACAGCGTCAGCACGACGATCTTGATGTCGAGCCAGAAGGTCCAGTGCTGCATGTAGTACAGATCGAGCTTGACGCGGCCCATCATCTTTTCGATGCGGTCGGTTTCGCCGCGATAGCCGTTGATCTGCGCCCATCCGGTAATGCCCGGCTTGATCCGGTAGCGGTGCATGTAGCCCTTCACCAGATCCTTGTAGATGTCGTCATGCTCGAGCGCATGCGGACGCGGACCCACCACCGACATCTCGCCGCGCAGCACATTGATGAACTGCGGCAGTTCGTCGAGACTGGTACGCCGCAGGAACGCGCCGACCGCCGTGATGCGCGGATCGCGCCGCGTGGCCTGGGTGATCCTGCCGTGCTCTTCCTTGTGCACCTTCATCGAGCGGAACTTGTAGATCTCGAACTGATTGCCGTCGATGCCCTTGCGCTTCTGCCGGAAGAACACGGGGCCCGGCGAGCTGATCTTCACCGCGGCGGCGATCACCAGCATCACCGGCGCGAGCGCGGTCAGCGCGGCCAGCGCGAACAGACGATCGAAAACGCGCTTGGGCAGCACGCGCAGATCGGTGATCGGCGAGGCGGCCAGGTTGATCGCCGGCACGCCGAGCAGATCGACCATCGGCTGATTGAAGAGCGTCAGGCTGCGCACGTCCGGAATGAAGCGGATGTTCACGAAGTCGTTGCGCAGATCCATCACGAAGCGATGGATCGCTTTCTCTTTCGAAATCGGCAGCGCCAGCCACAGTTCGCGAATCGCGCGCTGGCGCACGAGCTGCAGCATGCGCTGATAGTCGCGCTCGACCGGCACGCCTTCGATCGCCTCGCCCGCATCCGGGTCTTCGTAGTGATTGATCGTGCTGTCCTCATCGAACACCACGACCGGCGAGAAACCCGCGTCCGGACGGCTGCGCATCTGCTGGATCAGAAAGCGCCCGTAAGGCGCGCCGCCGACGATCGCCACCGCGCGCTGATTGAAGCCTTCGCGGCGCAGTCCGCGCAGAATCGAATAGACGATCACCTTGGTGACGATCAGCAGCACGATCGTGGCCATGGCCCAATAGACGAGCCACAGTCGCGACAGGCTGTCCGAACGGTGCAGGCTGAAACTGATCAGCACGCCGGTGACCTCCACCAGCAGCCAGCCACCCGCTACGCGGCACAGCAGGTCGTAGAGCGGCTTGCCGCGCCACGATTGATAGATCCCGAGCGCCGGGAAAAACACCACCACCAGCAGGCAGTCGAACGCGAGCGAGACGCTTTGCATATCGTCCAGCCACACGACTTTCCCGCTGTGCACGGCCGCCGCGATGGCGGCGCCGAGCGCGACCATGGCGATGTCGATGATTCTCGATAGAACGCTCAGCATGCGCTGCCCCTCAGTTCGTCAGTCAAGTGCCATCCGCTGGTTGGTTGAAATGCAGTCCGGCAAAGGGCCGCACAACGCCGGTAACCGCGTCATGCAAATCCATGCGCGACGCGTAACTGTTTGAACCGGTGCTAATTGCCCTTCTGTTTCCCGCCCGAAAAAACCGCCTGAGCAGCCGAATGGGAAACCTGTGTCGGAATGAGTGAATACCCTTGTTCAGGTATAGATAAAGCGATATTAAAATTCCCACTGCAAGAGCGCAAAATATCTCAAATTGTATCGGTCAATGTTTCGGCATTTTTTCTGAATTTTGTTCGGCAATTGTTACCGAATCCGCCCTTTCACAGGCATCCTGCGAGCCTTTACCTAAGCCAATCTCGTACTTTTAGCGCGCCTTCCTGCCAAGCTTGCGCATCTCCCTCCGCCATCATTCTGACGCATGGGCCGCGGTAAAAAAATGGTCCGCTATTTTTTTCGGGTAATTTTTCTTTTTTAAAAATTATCCGGACATTTTTTCTTCACGAAATGGAGAAACGAATTAGGCGTTTTATATAGTTTCTATTTAACGCGCTTTTATTGATTCCAAAGTTCGTGATAAAACTTGACGCATTCACCCAGCCTCGAGGAGTCCATCATGACAGCTCCGGTTACGGCAACGCCCGCCGACACCCGGTCCACGCAAGTCAAGTCCCTGAACGTCAAGCTCAAGGTTCATCCCGTGATTCTGGCGGGCGGCTCCGGCACGCGGTTGTGGCCGATGTCGCGCGAACAGCACCCGAAACAGTTGATCGGGCTGCTCGGCGACGATTCGCTGCTGCAGTCCACCACGCGCCGTCTCGAAGGACTCGAGGCAGGCTATCCGCTCACCGAGCAACTCGTCGTGGTAGCCAACGAAGAACAGCGCTTCACCACCGCCGAGCAGTTGCGCACGAGCGGCAAGCCAACCCGGCTGATTCTCGAACCCGTCGGCCGCGATACCGCGCCGGCGCTCACGGTGGCCGCCCTCTCGGTCGCCGCGCAGGACGAAGACGGCATCATGGTCGTGATGCCCGCCGATCATGCGGTCACCGACATCGACGGATTTCATGCGGCCGTGGCCGCCGGCGTGCAGCATGCGGCGGCCGGTCATATCGTCACGATGGGTATCGTGCCGACGCGCGCGGAAACGGGCTATGGCTACATCCGCATCGGCGCAGCGCTTGGCACGACTAATCACACGCAAGAGGCCGGCGCGGAAGTGACCGGCAAGGTCGGCGCGCACAAGCTCGATCGCTTTGTCGAGAAGCCGCATCTGGAACTGGCGCAGCGCTATATCGAATCGAAGGAGTACTGGTGGAATAGCGGCATCTTCATCATGCGCGCCTCCACGTGGCTGAAGGCGATCCGCCATTTCCAGCCGGCCATTTACGAAGCCTGCAGTGCAGCCTTCGCGGGCGGCAAGGCGGACGGCGACTTCTTCCGTCTGCAGCGCGACGCGTTCAGCGCATCGCCGTCGAATTCGATCGACTACGCGGTGATGGAGCAGCTCGGCAACGATCAAGGCGCGGCCTCGGGCGTGGTCGTGCCGTTGCAGGCAGGCTGGTCCGACGTGGGTTCGTGGGACGCGATCTGGGATATCTCGGACAAGGACGCCGATCAGAACGTGGGGCGCGGACGCGTGATGTTCGAAGGCGCGGCTTCGACCTTCGCGCATTCGGAAGGACGCCTGATTGCCTGTGTGGGCACGCAGGATCTCGTGGTGGTGGAAACGGCCGACGCCATTCTGGTCGCCGACAAGTCGCGCGTGCAGGACGTCAAGAAAATCGTGGGCCGGATTCGCAACGACGGCGGGCTGGAAGCGGCCAACCATCGCAAGGTGCATCGCCCGTGGGGCAACTACGATTCCGTCGACACGGGCGAGCGCTTCCAGGTCAAACGGATCGTGGTGAAACCGGGTGCGCGGCTCTCGCTGCAAATGCATCATCACCGCGCCGAACATTGGATCGTCGTGCGCGGTACGGCGCTCGTCACACGCGGTGAAGAGCGCTTTATCGTCTCCGAAAACGAATCGGCCTATATTCCGCTGGGTGTCACCCACCGCCTCGAGAACCCGGGCAAGATGCCGCTCGAAATGATCGAGGTCCAGTCCGGCTCGTATCTCGGCGAAGACGATATCGTGCGCTTCGACGATACCTACGGACGCCAGTAACGCGCGTGAATGAGGGGCGTCGGCGAACGGCGTCCTTCTGACAACACCAGTGAATCACAGCGAATATCACAACGAATGAAGCGGGAACCTGCGGCGGTTGCTCCTACCGGCCGCGGGGAACTGCTGTGCTAGCCGCCGCGCTCACCCCGCGTGGGAGATGAGTTCTGTGTACGACGGGTAGCGATCGGACGCACTGCTCTCGGTCGCTGCGGTGGCAGCGGCCGGTTCGCCCGGATAGCGGCGCAACGGACCGCGGAACGCGTTGAGCGGTCCATGCAACGGCGCGCCGTGATTGGCCGCGACCGGTTCGGGCACATGGCGCAAGGCTGGCAACGGACGCGCCGCGACGGGCGCCGGGTTCGCCGTAACATGAGCCGCTGCCTGAACCTCGGCGGCGGATTGCTCCGCAGCCGCCAACGTGAGGCATTCGCGGTCGATCCATTGCCGTGCCCAGTCGAGCGCGTATTGCTCCGCCGCTTCACTTTGCTCAAAGCGCGGGCCGACGAGGCCGGAACGCTCGACGCGTTTGCCGTCCTTCATGATTTCCGCCCACGCCCGATACATGGCGTTCGGCACCGGCTCGGCCGCGATGTAAATCACGTAGCCGCTCCGATCGGCGATTTCCGTGCCGCGTGGCGCGAGGCTCATCGACAGCGGGTTGCGCCGATCGTCAGGCGCGGATGTGCCGCGCGCCGACACGATGGCCGAATTCAAACCATGCATGGCCGCACCGACCGCGCGCGCCTCGTCCGGACGCGGCAAGCCCGGCCGCACAAGGTGCCGTGCGGGTGCTGCGACGGGTGCGGCTGGCGTACGAGACACCGGCGGCACATGCGTGACGCCGGACAGCTGCCGCGTCATGTCGGCAATCGGATCGGCCGAACGCCAGTTGCCCGGGCTGCTCGACACGCCGCCGGGCGCCTGCCATGACTCGGGGCTTCTCCAGGACACGCCACGCAGATGCTCGTCGCGCGCGCTGGGCGTTTCCGCTACCGGTGCCGCAGGTTTGGCCGCGACGGGCGGCGCCGGTTGGGGGACGTACGCAAAGGTGCGCCCCGTTTGCGATAACAGCCGAACCATCTCGAGAAGCGTGCCGTTCAATTGCCACTCTTCAAAACGGCGCCGGCAAGTCGGACCCGACGGATAGCGCCCGGGCAGTTTCGACCAGGGTTCACCGGTTGTCAGAATCCACAGGACGGCATTCGCCACGATGCGCGGTTCGGCGCGGGGCCGGCCGCGTCGGTTTAGACGGACGGCCGGCTCATCTGAAACAAGCGCTGCCAGCAGCGCCCATTCGTCATTGCTTAGCTCATCGAAAAACATTGGATTTTCTCCACGCAGCCTGGCCAGGCCGCGGCTTTGGACTGCCACGGATTCAACTTTCACGACCCGTGTGCAGGCCTCGGTTGCACAAATATGTTTTGTACGTTTTGTTGGCTGGTCATAACCGCCCCGACTTAGTGCGGCTTGTCCCTATTGCGAAGCACAAAACGTGGTCTCACTCGTGCATGGGAGAATTTGTGCACGAAGCATACCATCACCAGGGTTTGCGTGAATATCAATGAGACAAGTGTTACGGATAGAAACAATCTTGTCCTTTTTGCTGCGTCTTTCCTCGCAATGCCGTCACAAAAGTCGAGTCGCTTCCGGTAGAAAAATGACGCTATTGCAGCGCACAACCCGCAGGCATCGCGACGAATAACGTTTATGAATCCGTGGTTCGTCCGCGACGAGATTTCAATGCATTTTGGCTCGGCTTTGGTCGATCGACTGATGAGCCGCGACCAGCATTGATCAATCTATGTGCAATGCATCAACGGCAAGGAAATGGCGCGGTGTGAGGGACACAGGAGCGCCGGGCAAGCGACGTGTTTCGCCGCTCGCCCCTTCGCCGTTACAACCGGACGGCCTGCGTTCAGCGCACGGGTTTTGCCGCGCCCTCGCCCACCACCGTCGTCCATTCACGCACGCGCCAGCGTGTCACGAGACCGGCGAGTACGTACGGATCGGCCTTGGCAAAGGCTTCGGCGGCAGTGGCAGAGTCACCTTGAAAGAGCAGGACGGCGGTATCCGTGGGCTCGGCCAGCGCGCCGGCCAGCAACAACTCGCCGCGCTCGACGGCCGCCCACGCGAGTTTCAGATGCGCATCGCGGTACGCTGCCCGCCGTTCGAGGTAGTCGGACACCAGGTCGTACATCAACAGATAGTGCATCACGAGCCTCCTTGGCCGGTGTGAGAGCGAACCAGTTGCGCAATCGACGGCATGCCTTCTGGTCGATATTACCCATATGTTGGGTAGTGGATTTTCTTGCTGAATTACAATTCAATTGCATGTGCAGCAATGTGCAAAGCATGCTCGAATTTTTCATCGATCTCACGGAATTGTTTAGTGCTAATTCGCTTGAATTCAATTCACGAATTTAATCTGGAATGCATAACATAATTCCATGTGGCGCCATTCGCGTTTTATCCTCGAATCCGCCGCCAGTCCCCGTCACGTAAGGGAAAACGAGTGTCGGGCACTGTCAACCGGATTGCGTTTCCAGCCGTTCTCGCAGACAGCATTTGCCATAATGAACGTGCCGAGGGTCCTGGATACCGTTGACGCCCGCGCGCATGAACGACCAAAAACGTTTTCACCACCGATGGAGTGTCACATGAAAATCCAATCCGCTATCGCAACGCTGGTGCTGGGTGCCGTCCTCGTTTCTTCGCCGGTGTTCGCAGATAACAGCCAGCAAACCAAAATGGCCGACTGTAACAAGCAGGCCGGCGACAAGAAGGGCGACGACCGCAAGGCGTTCATGAAAACCTGCCTGTCCGCGAAACCGGCCGCCGCTGCCCCAATGAGCCAGCAGGACAAAATGAAGGCGTGCAACACGCAAGCCACCGGCAAAAAGGGCGACGACCGCAAGGCGTTCATGAAGACCTGCCTGTCGTCGGCACCGGCTAATTAAACATGGCGAATCGGCGTCGCGCGTCAAGCGCGGCGCCTGAGCGTACTCCGCTCGAACACAGCGATGCTGTCGTCCAGCGCTCGCTGTCCGCGTCCCGCCCCTTGCTACGCAGTCCACCCGCCCGAACCCGCCATTTTTCTTCTATGATGGCTGCGGAGACGGCCCACCCCCATACAACATTAGACGGGCCGCCATCTTGTCGTTGGTGCTGCAGAGCATCCATCGGAGGCAAGGATGGTATCGAAGCATAAAAACCGCTGGTTGAGGCGGTGGCTGGTCGTCATCATATTCTGGGCGGTGCCCGTGGCGATCGTGGCGGTGAGCGAGATCCGGGAGGAAATGGCGTACAACGCCGTCGACCTCGACCGTGCGCTGACCAGCTGGAATTTCACCGCCGCGCAGCGTGCCGCCGGCGCCCCCGCGCGCTGTCATGGCAAGCCCGACGAAGCGCAAGCCGCGGGCTGTCCGGCCGATGTGCTGGCCGCCAACGCGCCACGTCAGCAGGACGCCCGCAATGAATACAGCGTGCGCCGCTCTACTCTGATGGCCTATCTCTGGCACGCTTTCGTCGGCTACTGGATCGTACCGGCCGTGGCGCTGTTTCTGCTCGGCGTGCTGATCGGCATGGTGCGCCGCGCGCTGCGGCGTCCGCCGGCGGTCAAGAGTCCGGCGAACCACGGTTGAGCGCGCCGGGATCGGAAGGCCGAATGCAGGGCGATCTGCGGCGTCACGACAACACTTTCAATTTCGTTTCAAAGCCCGTTCGCCCGGCGCAAAATCGGTAAAAACGAATGGTCGAAGCGGTGGCCGCTCTGCTCCTATCGGCTTTAGCGAAACCCGGCGCGATTCACGCGAACCCGTTCAACGCGCGCTATACGCAGCTTCAATGCGCTCTACGCCGCCGGTCAAAATTACGGCATGGCGTCTTACGATTAGCCCGAAAGCCCCGCTGCACAAGGCTTTTCGCCTGACGAGGAAGTGCGCCTTTTGGGCTTGCGTGTGATATAACTCAAAAGCAACCTGGCTAAACAGATGAGGTTGCGCCCCGGAACCATGACGGAGAAAAACGATGCAAAGACGAAACTTCATGCTGAAGACTACCGCTGCGCTCGCTTTCGGAGGCCTTGCACTCGCTGGTTGTACGACCAATAAAGGCAACCCCGATACCCCCGCCACCGACTCAGCCAAACGACAATCGATCGACGCTAGCGTCGACGGCACCATGTCGCGGCTCTACACGACCGTGAAGGGTTCGCACGAACTGGTCTCGAAGGCGCGTGGCGTTCTGGTGTTCCCTTCGGTGCTGCAGGTGGGCTTCGTGGTCGGCGGACAGTATGGCGAAGGTGCGCTGCGCGTAGGCGGCGGCACGGTTGGTTACTACAGCACGATTTCCGGTTCGTTCGGCCTGCAGGCAGGCGCGCAGTCGAAGGCGATCATCTTCCTGTTCATGACGCAGGATGCGCTGGACAAATTCCGCAATGCCGACGGCTGGTCGGCGGGCGGCGACGCGTCCGTCGCGCTGATCAAGATGGGTGCCAACGGCGCGATCGACACCACCACGGCCACCGCGCCGGTCGAAGTGTTCGTGCTGACCAACGCCGGTCTGATGGCCGATGTATCGCTGCAAGGCACCAAGGTTTCGCGTCTGAAGATCTAACCGACGCGCCAGCCATTGGCCGGTCTGCGGGGTGTGCGTCTGATCCGCCGGGTTCCGTGAGCAGCGGTGGCCGCATCAGACGCAATCCTGCGCAGCTTGCCTTTGCAACCTCAGCAACGTGGCATGCGCCGCGCCGGTGAGCTTTTGTGGACTGCACGCGGGCCGCGTCCATCATGACCGCCCGGCGCCTGGTGCAACGCCCCGATCGTCTTAAGTCGTGCGCCAACGAAAAACGGCGATGCGCATCACGCATCGCCGCTCTTTTTTCGCCCTGCCAGCGAGCCGGATCGCTTCCGCTCAGGTTCCGGACGTATCGATCACCTTGAAGCGTGAACGCTTCTGCGCACGAATCACCATCTGATAGGCATCCACGTATTCTTGCGCCATGCGGCGCGAAGTGAAGCGCTCTTCGAAGCGCTGGCGCACGCCCGCGCGCGGCATCTTGTGCAGACGATTGACCGCCGCCACCGCGCCGATTTCGTCTTCGACGATATAACCCGTCACGCCGTCTTCCAACACTTCCGGCACCGAGCCGCGATTGAACGCGATCACCGGCGTGCCGCATGCCATCGCTTCGATCATCACGAGGCCGAACGGCTCCGGCCAGTCGATCGGAAACAGCAGCGCGTGCGCGCCGGACAGGAATTCGGCCTTCTGGTGATCCGCGATCTCGCCGATAAACTCCACGTGGGGCAAGTCCAGCAACGGCCGGATGTCGCGCTCGAAGTATTCGCGGTCGGCGGCATCCACTTTCGCGGCGATGCGAATCGGCAGGCCGCAGCGGCCCGCAATCCGGATCGCGGTATCGACACGTTTTTCCGGCGAGATCCGGCCGAGAAACGCGAGGTACTTCTGCTCGACCGGCTGCGGCGTGTAGAGCTGCTCAGGCAAGCCGTGATAGACGGTGGTCAGCCACTTGGCCTGCGGTAGCGGATGCCGCTGCGAATTCGAAATCGAGATCACCGGCGCGGTGTTGAACGTGTCGAACACCGGCTGCTGCTCAGGCAAATCGAGGCGGCCGTGCATGGTGGTGACAAACGGCGTGTCCTGGCGCTTGAAGACCGAGAACGAGTAGTAGTCGAGGTGAAAATGCAGAACGTCGAAATTCTCGGCTTGGCGGCGCACCAGTTCCATCAGCAGCATGTGGGGCGCTACCCGGTCGCGAATGCCGGGATCGAGACGCAGCGCGCGCGGCCAGACGGCTTCGAGCTTCGCACTCGTAACGGAGTCGCCGCTCGCGAACAGCGTCACGTCATGTCCGAGATCGACCAGCGCTTCGGTGATGTACGACACGACGCGCTCCGTGCCGCCATATAGCTTCGGCGGCACCGATTCGGTCAAAGGGGCGATCTGCGCAATCTTCATATATTGTCTCCGTAAGCTGACGGCTTGCGCCTCGAGGCGGTGCGCGCCAGCGGCGCTGAGTATGACAGCGCCGATACCTCCGATCAATGCAACGGCCCGAGCCGGCCGCGTGCACCACCGGCATCGAAGCATTATTCACTACGGGACAACAAAAAGCCCCTTGTCTTGCATTTCCTCGGTGCTGTTACATTCAGCTTACATCCGGCTCGGCGCGCACACGGCTTCTCGTGCTTAGCGCGCAGGCCATTTCCACGCCGGCAGATCGCGATCGTCTGCATCGGTAATGCGAGTTGCGCCGAACTGCTTCTCCAGCACGATCGACTGACTCGCCTCTTCGCGTTCGAGCGCTGCGATCAAACGCGCGGCGTGCGACACCACCAGCACCTGCGAATGCGCGGCAGCTCGCGCGATCAGGCGCGCGAGCGCCGGCAGCAGGTCCGGATGCAGGCTCGTCTCCGGTTCGTTCAGCACCAGCAGTTCGGGCGGACGCGGCGTCAGCAAGGCCGCGACCAGCAGCAGATAGCGCAAGGTGCCGTCCGACAACTCCGCGCCTTTCAGCGGCCGGAGCAGGCCGTGCTGCTGCATCGTCACTTCGAAGCGGCCGTCCTGGGTCGCAACCTCCAGGCGCGAACCGGGGAAGGCGTCGTCGATGGCGGCGTCCAGCGCGACCGGGTCGCCGATCTCGCGGATGGTCTGCAAGGCGGCCGCGAGATCCGCGCCATCGTTCGCGAGCACGGGCGTGTGCGTGCCGATCTGCGGCAGACGCGCGGGTGCATCGGCGTCGGTGCGGAAGTGGTCGTAGAAGCGCCACGAGCGGATCTGTTCACGCACCGTGATCATCTCCGGCGCGGTGCGCGGGTCGGAGAACTCCGTCATCATGCTGTCGAAGCTGGCGACCGGTTGTGGAATGGTCTGCCAGTCGCCCTGCTCGTCGCGCGTGCGCAGCGCCGGGCCGTGACGATCGACCAGCAAGGCCGACGGCCGCAGCACGGGCCCGCTCCAGATGCATTCGCGTTTGATGGTGGGATCGAGCGGGAAGCGCGTGGCGCGATTGACAAGCGGCAGACCGAGATCGATCGCATAGCCGAATTGAGAGCCGGAAAACCCGAGCCGCAGGCTGACCGGCTCCTTGCGGCGCAGCGGTTCAACCGCGAACTCGCCCGCCAGCACGGCCCGCGAAAAGCGCTCAGGACCGGCCCATAGCGTCGACGGCAAGCCGCCCTCGCGCGCGAGCGAAGTAATCAACCCGCCGCGCGCCGCTTCGGACAGCAGCCGTAGCGAGCGGTACACGCTCGACTTTCCGCTGCCGTTTGCACCTGTGATCACGTTCAGCCTGCCGAGCGGCACGATCAACTCGCGCAACGAGCGATAGCCCGCAATTGCCAGAGTGGTCAGCATGCGCCGGCCCGACATTCAGTCGCGCAGGCGCGCGTGTCCCTCAACCCTGCCGCACCTGAACACGCGCTCACGCCGCCGTTCCCGAAGCCGGACAAACACTGGTCGACACGCCCCATTACTTATGGCCGCCGCCGTTGCCCGGCTTCCGCGCGGGCACGCTGCGCAGATCGCGCAGGAAGGTGTCGCGCCACACGCCGAGATCGTTCTTGCGCAGCGCCTCCATGTTGATCTCGTGACGCCGCTGACGCGCGTCGAGCGGCATCTGCAACGCGCGCTGCAGCGCTTCGCACATGCCGATCGCATCATGCGGATTGACCAGCAGCGCGCCGGTCAGCTCCGCCGCGGCGCCCGCGAAAATCGACAGCACCAGCACGCCGGGGTCGTCGGGATTCTGCGCGGCGACGTATTCCTTCGCGACCAGGTTCATGCCGTCGTGCAGCGGCGTGACGAAACCGATCTGCGATTCGCGGAACAGCGACATCAGCTTCCAGCGGTCGTATTGCTGGTTCAGATAGCGGATGGGCGTGTAGTCGAGGCCCGAGTAGCGGCCATTGATGCGCCCTGCTTCGTACTCCAGATCCTGGCGAATCTTCTGATAGGTGGCGACGTCCGAGCGGGTCGGCGGCGCGATCTGCACCAGCGTGACATTGCCGCGCCATTCCGGCGAGCGCTCCAGCAGATGCTCGAACGCGCGGAAGCGCTCGACGAGACCCTTCGAGTAATCGAGCCGGTCGACGCTCATGATCAGCTTGCGCCCCTCCAGGCTCTGCTTCAGGTCGAGCACGTGCTGACGGCTTTCGTAGCGCTTCGCCTGCTCGGCGATTTCGTCGGGGAACACGCCGATCCGGTACACGCCCGTGCGCAGCTTGCGGCCGAATGCTTCGACCACGCCGTCCGCGCCCACGGTGCCGCGCGCGTGGCGCGTGACGTAATCCTTGAAGGCGAGTTCGTCGGTGGCGGTCTGAAAACCCAGCAGGTCGTAGCACGACAGCGACTTCACCAACTCTTCATGCGGCGGAATGTTGAGCAGGATCTGCGGCGCGGGAAACGGAATGTGCAGGAAGAAGCCGATGCGATTCGTGACGCCCTCGTTGCGCAGCGCCTCGGCGAACGGGATCAGATGGTAGTCGTGAATCCAGATCACGTCGTCGGGTTCGAGCAGCTTGATCAGCTTGTGCGCGAGCCACGCGTTGACGCGCCGGTAGCCCGCGTACTCCTCGCGCTCGTAGCGCGCGAGGTCGTTGCGGTAGTGGAATACCGGCCACAGCGTTGCGTTCGAGAAGCCTCGATAGTACTGGTCGTAGTCCTTGCGCGTCAGACCGACGGTCGCGAAGGTCACCGCGCCGTCCTGCTCCAGCGTCGGGCCCGCGTTGGCGACGGTCTCGCTGACCACGTCGCCGCTCCAGCCGAACCACACGCCTCCGGCATCCTTCAGCGCGCCGAATACGCCGACGGCGAGGCCGCCGGCCGAGCCCCTGGTTTCCGTCGGCGTTGCGACGCGATTCGACACGACGATGAGTCGGCCCATATTGCATGTCCTCCTTGGTTCGCGCGGCGCGCTCCGTGCCTTCGCAGGTGCTCGAAGTGTCTCGCGCCCGGTTGCGCGTCGAGCACCCAAACACATGAAGCACGCGGCGCCGCGCCGGATTCGTGAGTGAGTGGACGGTTCGACTGTTTTGGTGCCCGATCAGTTGCATCTATCGGCACCGCGACCTCAAGATTTGCCGCTTTCCGCCGTCAAACTTTTTCCTTCACCGGCCCCGGCACGCCGACCGCCGACGGCCGTCCCGCGCGGCTTGCCACCGGATCGGCCTCGGTATGCGCGGCAGTGCTGCCGGCCGGCGTCTGCGTGCCGCGCGGCACCCAGTCGAGTGGTGCGCCGTTGCCGGTTTCGAGTTCCGCCGACACTTCCGCGCGCGCCCGCGGCAGGTACTGTGGATAGTGCTGTTGAATGAAGTCGAGCAGACCTTCGCGCACCCGGCAACGCAAATCCCAGTTCAGGCCGGAGTCGAGCGAACTGACGAGCGCGCGCAATTGCATGGAGCGCTCGGTGCCGTCCGTGACCTGCAACACCTGCACGCGGCGGTCCCACTCGGGCGCGTCCTCGACGATGCGCGCGAGTTCCTCGCGCAACGGCGCGAGCGGCATGCGGTAATCGACGTACAGAAACACCGTGCCGATGATCTGCGAACTGCTGCGGGTCCAGTTGGAAAACGGGTTTTCGATAAACCATTGCAGCGGCACGATCAGCCGCCGCTGATCCCACAGACGCACCGACACATACGTGCCGGTGATTTCCTCGATACGCCCCCACTCGCCCTGGATCACTACGACGTCGTCGAGACGGATCGGCTGCGATAGCGCGATCTGCAAGCCGGCGATCAGATTGCCGAGCACCGGCCGCGCCGCGATACCGGCGACCAAGCCCGCCACGCCCGCCGACGCCAGCAGGCTCGCGCCAATCTGCCGGACGCTCGGAAACGTCATCAATGCGCCGCCCACGCCGATGATCACGATCACGAACATCACGGAACGGGCCAGCACGCGCGCCTGCGTGTGAATACGGCGCGCCTGCAGGTTATCGGCGGTGTCGAGCGGATGGGCCTGAATGATCGCCTCGCCGATCGCCGCCGCCGAGCGCACGGACAACCACGTCATTCCGCCGATCAGCGTAATCGCGACGGCGTCGCGCAGCGGCGTGATGAAGGTCAGCGTGTCAGGCGCTTCCCACCATACGGCCTCCAGCGCGAGGATCACGAGCACGAACAGCGAAGGTTTGTCGATGTAGCGCAGCACGACGCTCGTCAGCGGATAAGGCCGCGCGAGCCGCGTCACGATGCGCGCGCCGATCCGATGGATGCCCACGGCCAGCACCATCGCGATGACGGAGACGAGCAAGGCGCCGACCCACGTATGCAGCGGCGCTTCGGCCATGCGGC
The DNA here is from genome assembly GCF_004366535.1 of Paraburkholderia sp. BL6665CI2N2. NCBI lineage: Bacteria > Pseudomonadati > Pseudomonadota > Betaproteobacteria > Burkholderiales > Burkholderiaceae > Paraburkholderia > Paraburkholderia sp. BL6665CI2N2. The sequence goes on along the minus strand of NZ_SORC01000001.1, from coordinate 7,709,844 downwards.
TGAGGTCGTCGAAAGTTGGCATGAAGGGGATTTTCCTCCTGGCTTGGGTGGGGAACAGAACCCGCGCGGAACGGGCGCATGACCCGCGAGCCTCGAACACGTCTCCAGTGTTGCGTGACGCGCAAGATGGCCGAGGGTGCCGTCGGCGAAGCGTCCGGCGTTGAAGCAGGCGCGAAACGGACGGCGGCGCGCCGTCGCGGACTGCCTGTAGACATCTTAGGTCGTTCGTCTGCGCGATCGCGGAAAGGTGCCGGAAACCCCCCGTTTCTGCAAACCGACGGCCACGGTTCAGACCGTTTTCAGGCGGGCTTCGAAGAAGCCCCAAGCGGGATTCCGGCCGCTGAAACCGGAAACACACCCGCAGGCTGAACGCCCGACGCGCCCGCCACGGGGCGCGCGAGGCATGTCAGCCGTGATTCAGTTCACAATCCACTACCGCTCTTGCAGGGAAACGCTTTGCCGAGTCCCAGCGAGATCGCCGTGCTGGCGTTGTAGCCCGCGACGTTCGGATTCTCGGCAATATACTTGCGCACCGCATCGGTCAACTGCGCCGAGCGCGCGTCCTGCGGCAAGCAGAAGTACTGGCCGACGCGCGGACCCGTCGTGCCGCCGATCGCGTCGATGGTATTGAAGATGCCGTCAGCGGCGCCTTCGATATAAGCGGCGCACGCGCTACGCGATGCCACATCCGTCTTGGTGCACAGCTTGTTGAGGTCGCCTCCCGTAAACGCGGCTGCCGATAGCGGTACGGCGAGCGCGCTGGCGAAAATCAAAGCCCGCAGCATGGTGTTCCTTTCCAGGGTCGTTTATCAGGCGGTCTTTCGCCGCGTCCGAACGGCACGCCCAGGCGGCGCGCCAAAGTCGTCATTCTGCACTGTTTTGCGAAGCGCAAGCGTGTGCGCCCGCGCTATCTTCAGGCACTTTTTACTGCAATGCGTGGCGGCGGCCGTTCCGCCGGTATTTTTGCGCTTTGGCAGTTGTACGGGTGGTGCTTTGCAAGCGGGGCCCGAGCAGCCAGCGGACCCGCCTGACCCGCGCCAGACGCTGAAGCGGCCGGCACACCCTCTCCGCCCGTCAACCGCCGACTCGCACCGTCGCGCGCATCACTTCTGTTGCATCTGCTGCAGGCGCGCGGTCAGCCCTTCGACCACGTCCGGCTCCTTGTAAGTCTTGGCAAAATCGAGCGCCGTCAGGCCGATCTGGTTCTTCACCGTCAGATCCGCGCCGTTGTCGAGCAGCAGCTTCACCGTCGACACGTGGCCGCCGCGCGCGGCCATCATCAGCGGCGTGGTGCCGTTCGGCGAGCCGGCGTCGACGTAGGCCGAATGGTCGAGCAGCACCTTGACGATATCGTCATGCCCGTTCGCCGCCGCGTAGTGCAGCGGCGCCCAGCCCTTCTTGTTCACCTCGGCGTCTTTTGCGATCAGCAGGTTGACGAAGTCGAGGTCGCCGTTCAGCGCGGCCATCATCATCGCGTTCTCGCCGGCCTTGTCCTGAATCTCGATGTTCGTTTTCGGATTGGCGACCAGCGCGGCGCCGACCTTGTCCGATTTCTCGCGCGCGGCCAGCACCAGCAGCGGCATGCCCTGGTTATCCACGCTGTTCGGGTCCATGCCCTTGGCGAGCAGCTTGTTGACGCCGTCGACGTCGTCGAACTTGACCGACTTGATCAGCGAATCGATCGGCGCAGCCTGAGCCGGCGACACCACCAACGAAGTCAGCGCGGCACAGGCCAGCGCGGCCGCGAACGCGACGCGCGAGGCGCCACGCTGTGCCGATGCCAGCACGCCATGCGCCGCTGAAAGGACCTGATTCTCTGCAATCGACATCGAAATTTCTCTCATATTTAACTTTAGGAAACGTCCCTATCCTTTTGATAATGATCGACTTTACATCTCACGCGCCAGCCGGCGCGGGGATCTTGAAAAGGCGAAAGAAGTTCTGCGTGGTCGCGGCGGCCAGCGCCGTTTCCGGCATCTCGCGTTGCTGCGCGATGAACCGTCCGACATAACTCACGTACGCAGGTTCATTTGGCTTGCCGCGATACGGCACCGGCGCGAGGTACGGCGAGTCGGTCTCGATCAGCAAACGCTCGAGCGGTACGCGCCGCGCGACGTCCTGCACGTCGGTCGCGCTCTTGAACGTGACGATGCCCGACAGCGAGATGTAAAAATTCTGTGCCAGCGCCTGTTCGGCGACGGCCCACGGCTCCGTAAAGCAATGCATCACGCCGCCCGGCTCGCCCGCGCGCTCCTCGGCCATGATGCGCAGCGTGTCTTCCGACGACGAGCGCGTATGGATGATCAGCGCCTTGCCCGTAGCATGCGCCGCGCGGATATGCGTGCGAAAGCGCTCGCGCTGCCATTCCATGTCGGCGATCGAGCGGCCTTCCAGCCGGTAGTAGTCGAGCCCCGTCTCGCCGATCGCGACCACCTTCGGATGCGCGGCCAGTTCGACCAGTTCGGCGACGCTCGGCTCGCGCATGTCCTCGTGATCCGGATGCACGCCGACCGACGCGTACACGTTTTCGTACCGGTTGGCGATATCCAGCACCGACGGCAGCGTTTCCAGATCGACGGAAACGCACAGCGCATGCGTGACCGAATGGCTGCGCATATTTTCGAGCACCTGCGGCAGGCGGTCGGCGAGTCCTTCGAAGTTGATATGGCAGTGCGAGTCGACAAACATGGTGATGTCCTGCTTAAGAAGTGCTCGAAGTGAATCAGGCGGCGGCTGCGGCGGAGTCCAGGCGTTTGCCGAGAATCACCAGATCGCGCTCCACGCCGTCCAGCACGGCCACGCGCGGCAACGAGCCCCACGTGTCGAAACCGAAGCTGCGGAACAGGCGCAGGCTCGCCTCATTGTGGCCGAAGATAAAGCCGAGCACGGAGTCGATGCCGAGCGCCGGCGCCGCCGCCAGCGAAGCCGCGAGCAATTGCTTGCCAAGGCCGCGGCCGCGCGCGCTTTCGTCGAGATAGATGCTGACTTCGGCGGTGCGTTGATAAGCGGGACGGCCGTAGAAATCCGAAAAGCTCAGCCACGCGATCACGCGGCCCGGTTGTTGCGCGTCTTCCACTACCCACAGCGGCCGCTTTTGCGGACCGTGCGCATGAAACCAGCCCAACCGGCTTTCGACGCTGACGGGTTCGAGATCCGCCGTGACCTGCCGCGACGGCACAGTCGAGTTGTAGATGGCGACGATCGCGGGCAGATCGTCGAGCGTGGCATCGCGGTAGGAAAGGCTCATGGTGCGTTGAACTTGGAGGGAAGGCCAATACGGGAAGAAAGTTGGACCGGCGTCGTCGGCCTGGTGCGGTAAAGCGCTGCAAAGCGCGCCCGCCGCTACCGGCGTACCTCGCGGACAGGTCTTAGGCGAACAACTCGCGATAACCGATAAACAGTTCCTCGAACACCAGCCGCGCATTCAGCGGATGGTTCTCGACGGCGCGCTGGCGCGTCACGATGCGCATGAAGCGCGCGAACGCGCTGGCATCGGCCTGCGACGCGCAACGCGTCAGCGCCGCCGACGCCTGGGGAAAATAACGTGGCGCACCCGCCGTGCGCTGCGCCAGCAGATCGTACATCCAGCGTTGCAGCCAGCCTAGCACCAGCGGCACGGGCAGCTTCTGCAACGCCTCGCCGCACGCGAAGGCATCGCAATCGGGGCCGGCGGCGAGTTGCTTGAGCGTCCAGTCGCGCAGCGTGCGGTTCTCGTCGCTGGCGAGCGCGAGTGCGGTGAGCGGCGCGCCGCCGGCTTCGGCGAGCAGCGCGGGCGCTTCGGCCACGCCCTGCGCGGCGAGCCATTTCGTCGCCACGTCGGGCGCGGGCACGGTCATCGGCCACTGGCGGCAGCGGCTGATGATAGTGGGCAGCAGGCGGTCTATGCGCGCCGACACCATCAGGAACACGACGCCCGCCGGCGGTTCTTCGAGCGTCTTCAGGAGCGCGTTGGCCGCGGCGATGTTCAGCCCTTCCGCCGGATACAGCACGACCACACGCGCGCCGCCGCGATGCGAACCCACGCCGACGAAGTCGAGCAGGCCGCGAACCTGCTCGATCTTGATTTCCTTGCTGGGCGCGCGGGTCTTCTTGCCTTCGTCGGCGTCGGCCTTGTCGGCTTTTTCGTCCGCGGCGTTGTTCAGGCCGGCTTCGGCGGCGAGCGCCTCCGGCACGACGATCCGGTAATCCGGATGATTGCCCTGCGCGAACCAGTTGCAGGCCACGCATGCGCCGCACGGCTCGCCGTTCGGCTGTTGCGCCTCGCACAGCAGACCTTGCGCGAGATGCTGCGCAAAGCGCAGCTTGCCGATACCGGCCTGTCCATGCAGCAACAGGGCGTGCGGCCAGTGGCCGCGCAGCTGCTGCAGGCGGTTCCAGTCATCGGCTTGCCACGGATAAATCATCGTTTCTCTTTTTAAATCAAACTATTGCAGAGGTTTTTTGAGGGGCAACGCGAACTCTGCGTCGTGTTATAAGGCAGGGCTATATTCTTTTCAAATCAAAGCACTGCAATCAACTCATCAAGCTTTCTCTGAATCTGCACAATGCTCTGCGTGGAGTCAATGATAACGAACCGATACGGCGCTTCTTCGGCGCGGCGCAGATACTCGGCGCGCGTGCGGTTGAAAAAGGCGACCGACTCGCTCTCGAAGCGATCCGGATCGCGCACGGCGCTGCGCCGTTCGTTGGCAACCTCAGGCGCAAGGTCGAACAGCACCGTCAGGTCCGGTTGAAAACCGCCCTGCACCCATCGCTCCAGCGTTTCCAGCTTGTCGCGCGGCAGACCGCGGCCGCCGCCCTGATAGGCGAAAGTCGCGTCGGTGAAACGGTCCGACAGCACCCAGTCGCCGCGCGCGAGCGCGGGCTCGATCACTTCCGCCAGATGCTGGCGGCGCAGCGCGAACATCAGCAGCGCCTCGGTTTCGAGGTCCATCTTCTGATGCAGCACGATCTCGCGAATCTGCTCGCCGAGCGGCGTGCCGCCGGGTTCGCGCGTCATCACGACCGAGCGTCCGGCGCTCGCGACTTTCTGTTCGAGGCGCTCCCGAAACCAGCCGAGATGGGTGGTCTTGCCCGCCCCGTCGATGCCCTCAAACGTAATGAATTTGCCCCGCGCCATCATTGCCCTCGAATGTATTTGTCCACGGCCTTGTTGTGATCGCCGAGGGTGTCGGAAAAGATACTGCTGCCGTCGCCGCGCGACACGAAATAGAGCGCGGTGGTTTGCGCCGGATTCAACGCCGCTTGCAGCGACGCCACGCCGGGCAGCGAGATGGGCGTTGGCGGCAGGCCCATCCGGGTGTAGGTATTGTAGGGAGTGTCGGTCTGCAGGTCTTTTTTCCTGATATGACCGGCGTAGCTGTCGCCCATGCCGTAGATCACGGTCGGGTCGGTTTGCAGCGGCATGCCCACCCGCAGACGGTTCGCGAACACCGCGGCGACCATCGGCCGGTCGGACTTCTTGCCGGTTTCCTTTTCGATGATCGACGCCATGGTCAGCGCGTCGTACGGTGTCTTGTACGGCAGGTTCGGCGCGCGCGCGGTCCATGCTTCATCCAGACGCAGACGCATCAGGCGATAGGCGCGGCGGTATACGTCGAGATCGCTGGTGTTCTTGTCGAACAGATACGTATCCGGGAAAAACAGCCCTTCGCCATTGCCGATCGACGCCTCCGGCGCGTTGATCGCGTTCATCAGATCCGTGTCGCTCATGCCGATCGTGTCGTGCTTGAGCGCCGGATTGGCGTCCAGCTCGGCGCGCATGCGCTTGAAGGTCCAGCCTTCGATAATGGTCGCCACGTATTCGTTGACGTCGCCACGAGCGATTTTCTGCAGCACCTCGTACGGCGTCACGCCCGTCTTGAATTCGTAGTTGCCCGATTTCAGCTCGCTTTGCAGCCCCAGCAGCCGTGTCATGATGACGAACAGTTCGGGCTCGACCGGCACGCCGCCGCGATTGAGCTGCAGCGTGACGCTGCGCAAGCTGCTGTGCGGCTTGACGGTGACATCGAGTTGCGCAGGGTTCAGATCGAGCGGGCTGTTGGCCCAATGATACCCACCGGCAATGGCGGCTGCGGCCAGCACAACGACGATTGCGCCGGCGACGAAACATTTCTTCAGAAGGGACATGCGAAACGTGGCAAGGTTGGACTGCATATAATACTTGTTTGCCTTAGCTAAAGTCAGAATTGACTGTTCTCGGAATCCATGAACACACCGCTCGCTACCGCTTCAGGCACTCCCTCCGGCAACGCCGTTACGGCCGCTGCCGCCACGCCCTTCGTTCTGCCCACGCTGCCGCGCCCTTCTGCCGATGAATTCGACGCCGTCATCCACCACGGCGCGTACATGCCGCTCACGCAGTTCGGCGTGATCGACGTCACCGGCGACGACGCGGCGAGCTTCCTGCATGGCCAGTTGACCAACGACACCCAGCACCTCGATGCCGCCAACGCGCGTCTGGCTGGCTACTGCTCGGCCAAGGGGCGTCTGCTCGCGTCGTTCCTGACGTGGCGCAGCGGCGATACGATCCGCCTGCTGGCGTCGAAAGACGTGCAGGCTGCCGTGCAGAAGCGGCTCTCCATGTTCGTGCTGCGCGCCAAAGCCAGGCTTGTGGATGCGAGCGGCGAGCTGGCCGTGATCGGTCTTGCCGGCGACGTGCGCAAGGCGCTCTCGGGCGTGTTCGACGCGCTGCCGGACGGCGTGCATGTGAAAGTGGACGGCGCGGCGGGCTCGCTGATTCGCGTGCCGGATGCGCTCGATCACCTGCGTTTTCTGTGGATCGGCCCGAAGGCACAGGTCGAGTCGCTGCTGCCCTTGCTCGACGAAAAACTCAAACGCGCCTCGCCCGCCGTGTGGGACTGGCTCGACATTCGCGCGGGCGAGCCGCGCATCACGCAGCCGGTGGCCGAGCAATTCGTGCCGCAAATGGTCAATTTCGACGTGCTCGGCGCGGTGAATTTCCGCAAAGGCTGCTATCCCGGGCAGGAAGTCGTGGCGCGCAGCCAGTATCGCGGCACGATCAAGCGGCGCACCTCCCTCGCTAACGTGCCAGGCGAACTCGACACAGTGCGCCCCGGCGCGGAACTGTTTCATTCGGACGATCCGGGCCAGCCCTGCGGCATGGTCGTGAACGCGGCGTGGGCGCCGGACGGTGGGGTCGATGTGCTGGTCGAGATCAAGCTCGCCGCGCTGGAAAACGACTCGGTGCATCTGGGCGCGGCGGACGGCCCGGGGCTGCGGTTTCTGCCGCTGCCCTACGGGTTGCCGACCGAAGTTTAAAGCTCTCTCGCGGTACGCAGCGGCGCAATCAGGCGCCGCTTTTTACTGGCCTCTTCACCTGCAATGCCCCACCGGGAGATGCCCCCCGATGTGCCTGATCGTCTTCGACTGGCGACCCGACGCGGTCGACGGCCCGCTCTTCACGCTCGCCGCGAATCGCGACGAATTCTTTCGCCGCACCGCCGAGCCGATCAGCTGGTGGCAGGACGCGCCGGGTGTGCTGGCCGGGCGCGATCTTCAGGGCGGCGGCACGTGGCTCGGCATGTCGCGCGACGGCCGCTTCGCCGCGCTGACCAATTACCGCGCGCCGCATGAAATGCGCGCCGACGCGCCGACCCGCGGCACGCTCGTCAGCGACTGGCTGAAAGCCGCCACGCGCGATGCGACGGGGAACCCGCACGCCACGCCGCTGGCGTACCTGCAGCACGTCGCGCAAACCGGCGACATCTACAACGGGTTCAATCTGCTGGTGGGCGATTGGACGCGCCGCGAACTCGCCTGGTATTGCAACCGGGGTGGCCTCGCGCCCACGCTGCTCGCGCCGGGCACGCATGGCATCTCAAACGCGGTGCTCGATACCGCGTGGCCGAAGCTGCTGAAAAAGCGCGCCGAACTGGCCACGCTGCTCGCGCGCGACGCGATGCCGCCGCTCGAACGCTTGATCGATCTGATGCGCGATCCGCGCCTCGCGCGCGACGACGAGTTGCCGTCCACCGGCATTCCGCTCGAACGGGAGCGGGCGTTGTCGGCGGCGTTTATCGAAACGCCGGAGTACGGCACGCGCGGCACGACGGCGTTGCGCGTGGCCGTGCATGGCGACGTGATCAGCGTGGCCGTCGCCGAGCGCAGCGACGACAACGGTTCGCACCGCATCGTGCGGCCCGGCGACTTCGAACGCAGCTTCGCTTTTAATATCGAACGCGAGATGGAGTGATGCTTGTTGGGCGGCATGGCGGCGGTTCGCCCTCCGCCCTTCGCCGCTCGACATTGACGCTGACCACCAACCGCGCGCCGCCAAGCGCCAGACAAACCGCGTTCACTCCACCCCGAAAGCCGCGCGCAATGCCGCCGCGGCATCCGCGTGCGCCTCAGCGACCTCGGGTACGTAGCCACCCATCTTGAAGAACTCGTGGATCATCCCCGGATAGCGCTTGAGCGTGGCCGCATTGCCCGCGGCACGCAATTTCTCCGCGTAGGCATCGCCTTCGTCGCTCAAGGGATCGTATTCGGCGGTAGCGATCCACGCCGGCGCAACGCCGCTGAAATCGGGCGCGCCACGCTGGCCGTCGAGCGGCGCGAAACGCCAGTCGTCGCGGTCGCTCGTATCGCGCACGTACTGCTCGAAGAACCATTGGATCGTGTCGCCCGACAATAGAAAACCGTCGGCGAGACGCGAGTGCGAATCGGTTTGCTGGTAGCCGGTCGTGCCTGGATAGATCAGCAGTTGCAGGGCGAGTTCGATGTCGGCGTCGCGCGCGAGGACCGCGCAAACCGTGGCCAATGTGCCGCCCGCGCTATCGCCGCCCACCGCGAGCCGGGCTCTGTCCACACCGTATTCCGCCGCATGCTCATGCAGCCAGCGCAACGCGTCGAACGCATCGTCGACGGCCGTGGGGAACTTGTGCTCCGGCGCGAGCCGGTAATCCACCGACAACACCGTGCACTGACCGTCGCGCGCGAACATCCGGCACAGCGCGTCGTGCGTATCGACGCTGCCCACCGTGAAGCCGCCGCCGTGGTAGTACACCAACGCAGGCGCGGGTTCGGCCCAGCTTGGCTCGACCGCTTGATAAAGACGCACGCGAATCGTCGCGCCGTCGCGTGTCGGGATCCTTAGATCTTCGCGCGCGAACATCGGCGCGCTGGCGATCTCCAGAATCGGTGCGCTTTTTTCGTACGAGGCCCGCGCGTCTTGCGCGGTCATTTCGTGAAGCTTCGGGCGTTTGGCCCGCGCGATCATATCGAGCACCTGCTCGATCTTCGGATTCAGCGGCATGGTGCGTCTGATGGCGCATGAGCGCCGAACGTTTGAAAGAGACCGGCGCGATATCGCGCCGCCGATGCGATTAAGATGCGCCTAACCCGCGTTCTTCACTTCCGGCTTGAGCGACATGGGATCGATGGGATTGCGCAACTGCTCGATATCCTCGTGACGCAGCTTCACCGTCGCCATGATGGCCGGATGCGTGACGATATAGAAACGCCGCGCGGCGATCGCTTCGAAGGTGAGGTCGGCGACATCGCCGGCACTCAGCTTGCCCGATTGCACGGCACGCTGCAGTTGCTTGCCCGCGGCGATCTGCGAGCGCGTCGGTCCGCTGTCGTTGCGCAGGTCCGCGGGGCGCGCGCGTTCCGCATCGGCGATGCCGGTCGGCACGAAGGCCGGACACAGCAGCGAACAGCCGACCAGGCCGCCCGCTTCCGCCTCCGCCTCTGCCTCTGCCTGGCCGGCTTGCGCCAACCGCAGGTCGTGATACAGCGTTTCGGTGAGCGACACCACGGCGTGCTTCGACGCGTTGTAGATGCCCATCGCGGGCGGCGACAGCAGTCCCGCGACGGACGCGGTGTTGACGATATGCGCCGGCTCGTTCTGCGCCAGCATGATCGGCGTGAAAACCCGCACGCCGTGCGCGATGCCCATCACGTTCACGCCGAACACCCACGACCAGTCGTTCGCCGAGCTTTCCCACAGGAAGCCGCCCGAGCCCACGCCCGCATTGTTGAACAGCAGATGCACGCGGCCGTAGGCGTCGAGCGCCGCTTGCGCGAGCGCTTCGACCTGCGCCGCGCTGGCGACATCCGTCGGCACGCCGATCGCCTCGGCGCCGTCGGCGCGCAAAGCTTCGACGGTTTGCGCCAGCGCGTCCGGATTGACGTCCGCGAGCACGAGCTTCATGCCGAGCGACGCGCCCTTCTGCGCGAACGCGCGGCCGAAACCGCTCGCCGCACCGGTGATCACCGCCACCTTGCCTGCGAATTCGAACATCGTTTGACTCTCCTGGTTTGATCGGCGTGTTGTGTGATTCGCTTCACGCTGGTGAGCGCCTGCGCGATCAGATCAGCTTGACGAGTTGCTTGCCGAAGTTCTTGCCTTTGAGCAGACCGATAAACGCCTCGGGCGCCGCTTCGAGTCCTTGCGCGATGGTTTCGCGATACTGCAGCTTCTTTTGCGCGACCAGCGTGCCGAGTTGCTTGAGCGCTTCCGGCCACACGTCCATATGCTCGCTGACAATGAAGCCTTGCACGAGCAGACGCTGCGTGAGCATCAGCGACGGATGCTTGAGCGGCAACGGTTCGCCGTCGTAGCCCGCGATAAACCCGCACAGCGCGATCCGGCCGAACGCCTTCATGCGCGCGAGCGTCGCGTCGAGCACGGCACCGCCGACGTTCTCGAAGTAGCCATCCACGCCGTTCGGCGTGACGGCCTTGAGGTCCTGATAGAGATTGCCGGCCTTGTAATCGACGCAGGCGTCGAAGCCGAGCGTCTCCGTTACATAGCGGCATTTGTCCGCGCCGCCGGCAATGCCGACCGCGCGCGCGCCAGCCAGCTTCGCCAGTTGACCGACCACGCTGCCCACCGCGCCGCTCGCCGCGCTGACCACTACTGTCTCGCCCGCCTTCGGCGCGATGATGCGGTTCAGGCCGTACCACGCGGTGACACCCGGCATGCCGACGGGACCGAGATAGGCCGATAAGGGCACATGCGTGTCGTCGACTTTCTGCACGCCGGTCCCGTTCGAAGTGCCGTATTCCTGCCAGCCGAACATCGCGACGACCTTGTCGCCGACCGCGAACTTCGGATTCTTCGACTCCACCACTTCACCCACCGTGCCGCCGATCATCACTTCGTTCAGCGGTTGCGGCGGCGCGTAGGACTTGCTGTCGTTCATACGGCCGCGCATGTACGGGTCGAGCGACAGGTAGTGATTGCGCACGCGCAATTCGCCGTCGGCCAGCGGAGCAAGCGGTGTTTCGACGAGGCGGAAATTATCGGGCGTCGCAGCGCCTTGCGGGCGCGACGCCAGCACGAGTTGACGGTTGATCTGGGGCATGACGATCGTCTCCATGGGTTGCCGATGAATCGGCGAATGATTTGAACAGAGTTTGCGAAGGGAGAAACGGCGCGCGCGTCTCGTTCAGATGCGCACGCGGTTCGCAAGCATGCGCTCAGCCGTCGCTAGGACCCGGTTTCGCCGACGGGTCGCTGCGCAAGCGTTGTTGCGTGATGTCGCGCCCGACGGCGAGGCGCCGCATGTATTTGAAGGTGCCGAGCGCCTTGGCGACGAAGTGGCCTTCGCTGTCGCGGATCTCGCCTTCGCAGTAGGCCATGGTAGTGGAACGGTGCAGCACGCGAGCGCTCGCGCGCAATTCGCCGCGGCCCGGCTGCATGAAGTTGACCTTCATCTCGACCGTGACGACGCCGACGCCGTCGCCGGCCAGACTGCGCGCGGCCATGGCAAGCGCGATGTCGGCCAGCGTCATCGTGACGCCGCCGTGGGCGACGTCCCACGTGTTCATGTGATCGTGCCGCAACGGCAGCACGACTTCGCTGGCGCCGTCCGCGGCCGACAGAAGCTGCGCGCCGAGCCGGTCGACGAACGGGCTCTCGGGCATGGACGCGGCACTCGCGTTAGATGAGGGCGAATCGGTCATGGCTGTTTGCAGATTGAGTGGTCGGTACGTTCGTGAAATTGCCGCGGGGCGCGTGGGGAATCTCCAGCGTTTTGTTCAAGCTCGCCCATTGGCCAAGGCAAACAGCAAGCCTATCAAACTTACGCGTTTGGTGGAGTTTTATCGGGAGGCTCGGGCGGGCAGAAACGGGCCCTTGGCGATGCGGATGAAGGCTCACTTGCGAGCATTGCGCTCTGCGCCAGATACGCCCGTGTTGTCGAAACGACCGGCTGGACTGCTGCCCGATCGGTGCCGGCCACTGACTCCGATCGGGTACAGGTTGCGTAGGCGGCGAATTAGAAGAAGCCTACGAGACGTTCACGAACAGACCTTCAGGATCGGCGCGCGAGCGCGACGCTGAACCGTTTGGTGTTTTCTAATGGCTAAAGTCAGCGCCCAGCCAATCCGCCGCGGTGGTCTTCGCATAGCTGACGGCGTCTTGTGGATCGGGGAAAATGCCAAGCTGGTCCCAGCGCTCTTCGGCGGCAAACGGACCCTTGATGCCAAGCGCTTTCTGAATACTCAACTGCGCCGCGTATCTTCCGTCCTCGAGAGGCCGGGCGGTGGCGACCACCTTGTGCGGGAGTCCTTGCCGCACGGGTTGAATCAGTTCCAGCGGACCGCCGGCAGCGCCAACGTCGATCAGCTCGTTTCGCGTGTTGCAGTCGGGGCAATAGAAGTAGAACGAATTGTGGTCCCGATTCGGTTTGACCTGTTTGCGGGCAAGTACAGCTCGGCACTCGACATTTTCACAAATGAATGGCATATCGTCTCCGTGGTGATCTTCGAGTGGTAACGCGGGGCAGATCGGCATTGCCTTCAAGAAACGATCTGCCAGAAGCAGCCGGTCAGCAATCAGCACATGACCGGATTGCTAATGATACGAAGATGCCAGTCTGAGTGCCTTGCCAGTCTTCCGCGACGCATTGCCGCGAGCCGCTGCGCCAGACGATCCATCAATGATGATCAAAGTAACGTGCTTCTTCAAGCACTTGTAATCGGCGCTGCACCGCATCAATCCGGGTCAGCCGCCATTCGCGCGGCCAGCCGTCCTAACCTGCGCACGGCTTCGTCGGCCAGATCGAGATCCGTGCTGGGCGAACTGAGCCGGATGAAATGATCGAAGCGTCCGCCATTCGAAAACACGGTCCCCGGCATGACGCGAATGCCGTCGTTCAGTGCGGCCTCGAAGAACACCGTCGACGACATGGCATGCGGCAATTCGATCCAGAAAAACATCCCGCCGCGCGGCGGCGTGAAACGCGTGCCGTCGGGAAACGAGGTAGCGATCGCCGCGGCCATCCGTTCGCGCTGAAGCCGCAAGCGGTCGCGCAAACGCCGCAAATGCCGCTCATAGGCGTTCGTTTCCAGAAATTCGGCGAGGACGACTTGCGACAGTTGTTCGTTGTGCCGCGACTGCGCGAACTTCAGCATGCCGATGCGTGGATGCCAGCGTCCGCCGTTGACCCAGCCGACCCGCATGCCGGGCGCCAGCACCTTGTTGAACGACGTGCAGTGAATCACGGTGCCGTCGGTGTCCCACGCCTTCAGCGATCTGGGCGGCTGCGCGGCGTCGGCCAGTTCGCGGTACGGATCGTCTTCGATCAACGGAATGCCGGCTTGCGCGCACAGCTCGACGAGCCGCGCCTTGTGCGTGTCGGGCATCACGCTGCCGAGCGGATTTTGCAGGTTCGGCACCACGACCACGGCCTTGATGTCGGGATGCGTGTGCAGCGCGAACGCCAGCGCTTCGATGGCGAGGCCGGTGGTCGGACTGGCCGGAATTTCGAGCGCGCGCAAGCCGAGGCTTTCGAGCGCCTGCAGCAGCCCGAAAAAGCACGGTGACTCGACCACAACGGTGTCGCCCGGTTGCGTCACCGCCCGCAATGCGAGGTTCACGGCTTCGATGCCGCCGTGAGTCATGATGATGTCGTCGGCGCCGATCTGGATGCCGGCGTCGAGCGCGCGGCGCGCAATGATCGCGCGCAAGGCCGGATCGCCCTGGTCGTGTCCGGCGGCGGTCAGCAAGGTAGGCCGCTTGCGCAACGCGCGCAGCGCGGCTTTCTGCAACGCGTCCGTGGGATACAGATCCGGTGATGCCGTCGCGCCGCCGAGATTCAGCGCGTTCGGATAGCGCTGGAATGTCGCCACGATCGAGGAAATCACCGAGTGAATACCGACGAACTGCGCGGCGCCGGGCAGCGTCGCCAGGTCGGGTTCGGACGCGACCGGCAACGCCGCGGTGGGTGGCACACGCACGAAGTAACCGGCGCGCGGCCGGGCATCGATCAGCGCGTCGCGTTCCAGCACTCGATAGCTCTCTGTTGCCGTCGCGAGACTGACGCCGTGGCGCTGCATGAAGGCACGTATCGACGGCATGCGGTCACCTGGACGCAGCACGCCGCCGCCAATCGCGCGGCGGTATTGATCAGCCAATTGCCGGTAGAGAGGTTGGCTGTCCGGCAGCCGGTCCGCAGGCGCTGCCTGCCGCGTCAGGATGGATTGTGCCATGTGCGGATGGTGCGGACATTTCGCGCGGCGCGACAGATACACATTCGTTCGATTCCGACCGACACAGCGCATTGAAACGCGTTGCTGTACCGGTTCAGATTGCCGGTGGCTGCGGCTGTTGTCACGTGAACGGACTCAATAAGCTGTATGGCATGGAAACGCTTTAAGGGAAACCGCCATGTCAGTCTGTCAATCCCGCTTTGATCCGGCACGCGGCGCGCCTGTTCGCCTCTTCGCCGGTCAGTTGGCCGTGCACGATTTGCGCGCGCGGACCTCGATCGTGGCGGTGGAAGGCGATCTGCAACTCGACTATCGCGATCGCTCGCTCGCATGGCTGGGCGACGCCGTGCCGGTCACGTCGATCGCGTTGCACGAAGGACAGTGCTTCGTGACGCCGCAACGCGGCGTCGTGTCGATCAGCGCCGCGCATGCAAACGCTGCGGCGTTCGTCGTGCAGCCGTGGCGCGCGCGGAAGAACGGTCGAGGTCCGATTCGTGAAGCTCTGCAGCAACTAGCCAGTCTCGTCAAAACACGGCTGCGGCGCGCGGTCTGAAATGCCGTTTGACGCACGGCATGGCCCGGTACAATGCATGACCAAGCCGCTTCTTTCGAGGTGCAGGTCATGTCCTTCTTTCGTACGCTGCTGTCTGGCCGTTCCGTTCGTCTGGCTACGTTTCTCGCCCTCGTCGCACTGACGCTCAACGGTTGCGCCGGCCTGTTCGGCGGCGACCCGGTGCGCGTGAACGTGGCCGGCATCGAACCGATCGATAGCCAAGGCTTCGAGATGCGTTTCAACGTCAAACTGCGCGTGCAGAATCCCAACGATTCCGCGGTCAGCTTCAACGGCGTGTCGCTCGATCTCGAACTGAACGGCAAGCCGTTCGCGAGCGGTGTGAGCGATCAGGTCGGCACCATACCGCGCTACGGAGAAACGGTCGTCAATGTGCCGTTGACCGTGCCCGCTTTCGCCGCGGTTCGCCAGGCCTTCGCCTTCGTGGGCGCCACCGAGTCGGGACAGATTCCGTACATTCTGCGCGGCAAGCTCGCGGGCGGGCTGACGGGCACGACGCGATTCATCGATCAGGGCAGCTTGAGCCTGCCGTCGGCCGGCATGGCTTTGCCTTGAAGCGGATCATCGGGCCAGCCTGCGCCACGCGCGAATAGAAAACGGGTGCCGCATAGTTCAGCGCTTTCGCGCCGAACCACACGGCACCCGCCGTCCACTACCCTTCGAGCCGCGTCACACCACTTCGAACAAACCCGCTGCGCCCTGCCCGCCGCCGATGCACATGGTCACGACAACCAGCTTCGCGCCGCGCCGCTTGCCTTCGATCAGCGCATGGCCGGTCAGCCGCGCGCCCGACACGCCATACGGATGGCCGACCGCGATCGCGCCGCCGTTCACGTTCAGACGGTCTTGCGGAATGCCGAGCTTGTCGGCGCAATACAGCACCTGCACCGCGAACGCTTCGTTCAGTTCCCACAGGTCGATGTCCTCGACCTTCAGACCCGCCTGCTTGAGCAGCTTTGGCACCGCGAACACCGGGCCAATACCCATCTCGTCCGGCTCGCAACCGGCCACCGCGAAGCCGCGGAAAATACCGAGCGGTTGCAGCCCTTCGCGCTCCGCCACCTTGGCGTTCATCACCACGCAAGCCGACGCGCCATCCGAGAACTGGCTCGCATTGCCCGCGGTGATGACACCGCCCGGCAGCGCGGTACGAATCTTCGATACGCCTTCGAGCGTGGTGTCGGCGCGAATGCCTTCGTCGCCGCTAACGGTCACTTCCTTCGTGAAGAGACGCCCGCTCGCTTTGTCGGCGACGCCGGCGAGCACCGTCAACGGCACGATCTCGTCCTTGAACTTGCCGGCTTCGAGCGCGGCCGCTGCCCGCTGCTGCGAACGCGCGCCGTATTCGTCCTGGCGCTCCTTCGAGATCGAATAACGTTTCGCGACGTTCTCCGCGGTCTGCAGCATCGACCAGTAGATTTCCGGCTTGTTCTGGCTGAGCCAGCCTTCGGTCAGCATGTGCTGGTTCATCTCGTTCTGCACGCACGAGATGGATTCCACGCCGCCGGCCACGAACACGTCGCCTTCACCGGCGATCACACGTTGCGCAGCCAGCGCGATAGTTTGCAATCCCGACGAACAAAAACGGTTCACCGTCATGCCCGGCACGCTGACCGGCAAACCGGCGCGCAACGCGATCTGCCGCGCGATGTTCATGCCGGTCGCGCCTTCCGGATTGGCGCAGCCCATGATCACGTCTTCGACCCGTGCCGGATCGAGCTTCGCGCGCTCGACGGCGGCCTGCGTGACGTGGCCGCCGAGCGTCGCGCCGTGCGTCATGTTGAAACCGCCGCGCCATGATTTGGCGAGACCCGTACGAGCGGTCGATACGATTACGGCGTCAGTCATGCATGTCTCCTACTTCCAGATATCGATGATGGCGCGCGAGCGATTCGCCGCACAGCGCCACCTCAGTCAATTCAGCCGCGCTGTAGCTCAGCCGTTGAACCCGCAGCCCTTGGCCGCCAGTTCCGCGATGCTCGGCGCCAGTTGCCACGCATCGCCATTCGGCCGCGCCGCATAGCGGCGAATCGCGCGCTCGACGTTGTAGAGGCCGACCGTGTCCGCGTACAGCATGGGGCCGCCGCGATAGAGCGGGAAGCCGTAGCCGGTCAGATAGACCATGTCGATGTCCGACGCCTTCGACGCAATGCCTTCTTCGAGAATCTTCGCGCCTTCGTTCACGAGCGCGAATACGAGGCGTTCGACGATTTCCTCGTCGCTGATCTTGCGACGCTCGACGTCGGCTTCCTTCGAGAACGCGACGATCATGTCGTCGACCACTTTCGACGGATACGCGCTGCGGTCGCCCGCCTTGTAGTCGTACCAGCCGCCGCCGGTCTTCTGGCCGAAGCGCCCGGTCTCGCAGAGACGATCGGCGATCTTCGAGTAATGCAGGTCAGGCTGTTCCTGGTAGCGGCGCTTACGGATCGCCCAGCCGATATCATTGCCGGCCAGATCGCTCATGCGGAACGGACCCATCGCGAAGCCGAACTTCTCGATTGCTTTGTCGACCTGCGCGGGCAGCGCGCCCTCTTCGAGCATGAAGAGCGCCTGGCGGATGTACTGCTCGATCATCCGATTGCCGATGAAACCGTCGCACACGCCCGAGACCACGGCGGTCTTTTTGATTTTCCTGGCGAGCTTCATGACGGTGGCGAGCACGTCTTTCGCCGTCTGCTTGCCGCGCACCACTTCGAGCAGCTTCATGACATTGGCCGGGCTGAAGAAGTGCATGCCGACCACGTCCTGCGGACGCTTCGTGAAAGCGGCGATCTTGTCGACGTCGAGCGTCGACGTGTTCGAGGCGAGAATCGCGCCTTGCTTTGCCACTTCGTCGAGACGCTTGAACACCTGTTCTTTCACGCCGAGTTCTTCGAACACCGCTTCGACGATCAGATCGGCGTTCTTGAGGTCGTCGTAGGAAAGCGTGGGCGTGATCAGCGCCATGCGCTGTTCGAGCGCTTCAGGCTTGAGCTTGCCCTTCTTGACGGTCGCTTCGTAGTTCTTGCGAATCGTGGCGAGGCCGCGGTCGAGTGCTTCCTGTTTCGTTTCCAGCAGCGTGACCGGAATGCCCGCGTTGATGAAGTTCATCGCGATGCCGCCGCCCATCGTGCCCGCGCCGATTACGGCCACCTGGCCGATGTCGCGCACCGGTGTGTCCGACGGCACGTCGGGAATCTTGCTGGCCGCGCGTTCGCCGAAGAACGCGTGACGCAGCGCGTGGCTTTCCGGCGTCTGCACGAGCGCCATGAAGCATTCGCGTTCGAACGCGAGGCCCTTGTCGAAACCCTTCTGCACGCCCGCTTCCACGGCATCGATGCATTTCAGCGGCGCGGGGAAATTCTTCGCCATCGTGGCGACGGTATTGCGCGCGAACTGGATGAAACCGGCAGCGTTCGGATGCTCGATCTTGCGGTCGCGCACTTTCGGATGCGGGCCTTCTTTCGCGCCGGCCTTGTGGGCGAACGCGAGCGCCGCTTCGGCAAGATCGCCCTGCGCGAGTTCATCGAACAAACCGGAATCGGCGAGTTTCTCCGACATGACCGGCGCACCGGAGACGATCATATTGAGCGCCGCTTCGAGACCAATGGCGCGCGGCAGACGCTGCGTGCCGCCCGCGCCCGGCAGAATGCCGAGCTTCACTTCCGGCAGCGCGATCTGCGCGCCAGGCGCGGCGATGCGGTAATGCGCGCCGAGCGCCAACTCCAGACCGCCGCCCATCGCGACGCTGTGAATTGCCGCCACCACCGGCTTCGCGCTGCCTTCCACAGTCTTGATGACCGTGGCGAGCGTCGGCTCCTGGGTCGCTTTCGGTGTATTGAATTCGGTGATGTCGGCGCCGCCCGAGAAGGCCTTGCCCGCACCGGTCAGCACGATGGCCTTGATGGCCGGATCGTTCTGCGCGCGCTCGATGCCCTCGACGATACCCGCTCGCGTCGACAGGCCGAGGCCATTCACGGGAGGATTGTTTAGCGTGATGACGGCCACGCCGTCATGAGTTGTGTAGTCCACTGCCATCTGCCTGCCTCCATGCGATCCATGCGTGAGGGCGGCAACAGATGCCGCCCATCCGGTTCATCGAGTCGGATCAACGATCCGACCGATTGTCTGTTTTTTCCGGGGTCAGCAGGCAGAATACACAAAAAAGCACGCTCGTTCAATTCGCGTCTTTTTATTTTTAGGCGGGGTTTCCCCTGGCAAGCGGCGTCAACGGACAGTCCTTTTCGTCTTCGAGCGCCGAGGGCAGCACGTGATTGCGGAAAATGTCGCGCAGCTTGAGCTTCTGCAGCTTGCCGGTCGCCGTGTGCGGCAGTTCGTCGACAAACGCGACGTCGTCGGGAATCCACCATTTGGCGACCTTGCCGTCGTAGAAGGCCAGCAACTCTTCACGTGTGACCTCGAAGCCGGGCCGCTTGACGACTACCAGCAGCGGCCGCTCAGTCCATTTCGGATGCGCGCACGCAATGCACGCCGCTTCGGCCACGGCGGGATGCGCGATCGCCACGTTCTCGATGTCGATCGAACTGATCCATTCGCCGCCTGACTTGATCACGTCTTTCGAGCGGTCGGTGATATGCAGAAAACTGTCGCGGTCGATGGTGGCGACGTCGCCGGTGGGAAACCAGCCGTCCACGAGCGGCGAGTCGTCCTTGCGGAAATAGCGGTCGATCACCCACGGTCCGCGCACGTGCAGATCGCCGAACGCCACGCCGTCCCAAGGTAGTTCGCGGCCATCGTCGCCGACGATTTTCATATCGACGCCATACAGCACGTGCCCCTGCTTTTCGAGCAACGCGCGCTGTTCTTCGAGCGGACGCTGGCTTTGTTCCCACGTCAGTTTGGACAGCGTGCCGAGCGGCGACATTTCGGTCATGCCCCACGCATGGATCACCTGCACGCCGTAGTCGTCCTCGAAGGTGCGCAGCATGGCCGGCGGACAGGCCGAACCGCCGATCACCGTGCGATTGAGCGACGAAAACCGCACTTTCGCCTCGCGCAGATAGTTGAGCAGGCCGAGCCACACGGTGGGCACGCCGGCCGAGTACGTGACGCGTTCGCTCTCCATCAATTCGTACAGCGACTTGCCGTCCAGGTCCTTGCCGGGAAACACGAGCTTCGCACCGGTCAGCGGCGCGGCGTGCGGAATGCCCCATGCGTTCACATGAAACATCGGCACGACGGGCAGCACGCAGTCGCGCGCGGAGAGGCTCATGGCGTCCGGCAATGACGCGCCGAACGCATGCAGCACCGTCGAACGATGCGAATACAGCGCGCCCTTCGGATTGCCGGTCGTGCCGGATGTGTAGCACAGGTACGAGGCTTGCCGCTCGTCGAGCGGCGGCCACTCGTAATTGCCGTCCTGCGCGGTGACAAGCGTTTCGTAGCTGAGCGCGGGTGTCTGCATGGCGGGCAAATGCGCTTCGTCGGCGAGCGCGATCCAGCCGCGCACCTTCGGGCATTGCGGCGCGAGGACATCGACGAGCGGTGCGAAGGTGGTGTCGAACAGCACGTAGGCGTCGTCGGCGTGATTGACGATGTAGGCGATCTGATCGGGAAAGAGGCGCGGATTGATCGTATGGCACACGGCACCGAAGCCGGTCGTGCCGTAATACGCTTCCAGATGGCGGTAGCCGTTCCACGCAAGCGTCGCGACCCGTTCGCCGGGTTCGACGCCGAGCGCGATCAACGCTCGCGCAAGCTGCTTCGCGCGCTTCTCGCAATCCCGATAGGTATAGCGATGCAGGTCGCCTTCGATACGCCGCGACACGATTTCGGTGCTGCCGAAATGCCGCGCGGCGTGTGTGAGCAACGAAGGCACGGTGAGCGGCACGTCCATCATCTGGCCAAGCAGCGGCGTCGTCATAAAGAGTGGTCTCCTCGGCTCGATCGTTTCAATTGGTTTTGCAGCTCGGGGGGCGCGCCTTGTCGCGCCTTCGGCGAAAAGCGCAAGGCCGGCGATCGATCTGGACAGGATCTGGACAGGATCGGTACGGGACAGCTGTACGGCCGGCCAGCAGCTCCGCGGGCGCGGACTTACAATATCGGTTAATCCAGAGGCGCTCAACATGTCGTTTTCCCCAAGCATTGCAGGGTTATCCGGGCCTTTGACGGCCCTTTCCGATGCGCTCACCACACTGCACGAGAGCGCGTTCGCGCGGCTCGGCAGCGTGTTTTTGACGCGCTTACCGGCCGCGCCGCTCAATGCGCCGTACCTCGTCGGGTTCTCCACCGAAACCGCCGCGCTGCTCGGTTTGGAGCCGGGTGTCGAGAATGATCCGGGCTTTGCCGAACTGTTTTCCGGCAACCTCACGCGCGAGTGGCCGGCCGCGGCGCTCCCCTATGCGTCGGTCTATTCCGGGCACCAGTTCGGCGTGTGGGCCGGCCAGCTCGGCGACGGCCGCGCGTTGGGTCTCGGCGAAGTCGAACATAACGGCCAGCGCTTCGAATTACAGCTCAAAGGCGCGGGGCGCACGCCCTATTCGCGCATGGGCGATGGCCGCGCGGTATTGCGCTCGTCGATCCGCGAGTATCTGTGTTCGGAGGCGATGCATCACCTCGGCATTCCGACCACGCGCGCGCTGTGCGTGATCGGCTCCGATCAGCCGGTGCGGCGCGAGACCGTCGAAACGGCCGCCGTGGTCACGCGCGTGGCGCCGAGCTTCGTGCGCTTCGGCCACTTCGAGCACTTCTATTCGAACGATCGCACCGACGCGCTGCGTGCGCTCGCCGATCATGTGATCGAGCGTTTCTATCCGCATTGCCGCGAAGCGGACGATCCGTATCTCGCGCTGCTCGATGAAGCGGTCATCTCGACCGCCGACCTGATGGTCGACTGGCAAGCGGTCGGCTTCTGCCACGGCGTGATGAACACCGACAACATGTCGATCCTCGGTCTCACTATCGACTACGGTCCATTCGGTTTCATGGACGGCTTCGACGCCGGCTACATCTGCAATCACTCCGATTCGCAAGGCCGTTACGCGTACAAGATGCAGCCGCAGATCGCCTACTGGAACCTCTTCTGCCTCGCGCAAGGGCTCTTGCCGCTGCTGGGCGAAAAGCACGAGGAAAGCGTGCGCGGCGACAAGGCGATCGAAGACGCGCAACGTGTGCTCGGCGGCTTCAAGGATCGCTTTGCCCCAGCGCTGGAGCGGCGCATGCGCGCCAAGCTCGGCCTCGAAACCGAACGCCCCGGCGACGATACGCTGGTGAATCGCCTGTTCGAAGTGATGCACGCCAATCGTGCGGATTTCACGCTGACCTTCCGCAATCTGGCGCGCGTGTCGAAGCACGACGCGAGCGGCGACACAGCGGTGCGCGATCTTTTTCTCGACCGCGCCGCATTCGACGCCTGGGCGAACGACTACCGCGCCCGGCTGTCCGAAGAAACACGCGACGACGCCGCGCGCGCCATTGCAATGAACCGTGTGAACCCCAAATTCGTACTTCGCAACCATCTGGCGGAAACGGCGATCCGCCGCGCGAAAGAGAAGGATTTTTCCGAAGTGGAACGACTGGCGGCCGTACTGCGCCGTCCGTTCGACGAACAGCCCGAGCACGAAGCATATGCCGGTCTGCCGCCGGACTGGGCGAACTCGCTGGAAGTGAGCTGCTCGTCGTGACGCGTTAAACGACTTCTGTTTGTGCGTAGTGATGTATTGAGCCGAATCCGCTCACCGTCTAGCTGCCCCCAAAACAAGCCCGAGACAGGAACCGACCATGAACAAACCCGACGAACTCAAGACCGACGCCCCCGCCGTGCAGAAAGACGACGCCGAGTGGCGCAAGCAGCTTTCCGACATCGAATATCAGGTGACGCGGCACGCCGCCACCGAGCGCCCGTTCACCGGCCGCTACCACGACCACTGGGACCGCGGCATCTATGACTGCGTCTGTTGCGGCACGCCGCTGTTCGAATCGGACACCAAGTTCGATGCCGGTTGCGGCTGGCCGAGCTACTTCAAGCCAATCGACGGCGAAGTGATCAAGGAGAAAACCGACCGCTCGCACGGCATGCTGCGCATCGAGGTGGAATGCAAGAACTGCGGCGCGCATCTGGGCCACGTCTTCGAAGACGGACCCGCGCCGACCGGCCTGCGGTACTGCATCAATTCAGCTGCGTTACAATTCGAGCCCAAGTAACGCAGCGCGGAGTCCGGCGCGTTGCCGGCCGGCGTCCGCACCATCAGGTGCGCGCCGGCCGCGACACCCTTCATCCAGCTTGCGAAGCGGTCGCCCCGACGCTTCGCACTGCGCCCTTATAGTCTCCGGCTCACTCTCCGCTCAATTTCCGACCTCCCGACCAGATAATGAAATTCCTGTTCGATCTGTTCCCGATCATCCTGTTCTTCGTCGCCTTCAAGATCTGGGGCATTTTCACGGCGACGGCAGTGGCGATCGTCGCCACGCTGGTGCAGATCGCGTGGGTGGCCTTCCGCCACCGCAAGGTCGATCCGATGCTGTGGGTGAGCCTCGGCGTCGTGACCGTGTTCGGCGGCGCGACGCTCGTGCTGCACAACGACACCTTCATCAAATGGAAGCCGACCGTGCTGTACTGGGCGTTTTCAGTGGCGCTGATCGTCTCGCAACTGGCCTTCAACAAGAACCTGATCGAAGCGATGATGGGCAAGCAGATCACGCTGCCGCACGCGATCTGGGGCAAGCTGAGTGTCGTCTGGGCGATCTTTTTCCTGCTGCTCGGACTGGTGAACCTGTTCGTCGCGTACAACTACACCACCGACCAGTGGGTCAATTTCAAGCTGTTCGGCGCCACCGGCTGCCTGGTGGTGTTCATCGTCGGGCAGAGTTTGTGGTTGTCGAAGTATATGAAGGAAGAATGACATGACGAGCGACGCCGATGTATTCATGCACGCCACCACCGCCGAGCGCGCCGCACTGATCGAGGCACGCCTCGCCGCCGCACTGGCGCCGGTCGCTTCCATCCAGATCACCGACGACAGCGCGCAGCACGCCGGTCACGCCGGCGCCTCCGCCGGCGGTCATTTCAGTGTCACGATCGTGGCTGCCGCATTCGCCGGCAAGGCCCGCGTGGCGCGGCATCGCATGGTGTATGATGCGCTGGCCGATGCCATGCAGCGCGGCATCCATGCCCTTGCCATCACGGCGTATACGCCCGAAGAATTCGCTTTGTTGCCCCGCTAGGAAAATTTTCGATGACCTTGAAGAAAACCCGCCTTTGGGTATTGCTGGCTGCATGTGCAGCCGCACCTGCATTCGCACAGAACATCGCCGTCGTGAACGGCACGCCGATTCCGAAAGCGCGCGCCGATGCGCTGATCGACCAGCTGGTTCATCAAGGCCAGCAAAATACGCCGCAACTGCAAACGGCCGTGCGCGAAGAACTGGTGAACCGCGAGATCCTCATGCAGGAAGCGCTGCGCCGCGGTCTGCCAAATCGTCCGGACATCAAGGCGCAAATCGCCGTGGCACAGCAAACCGTGGTGCTGCGCGCGCTGATCGAAGACTTCGTGAAGAACAACACGCCGAGCGACGCCGAAGTCACCGCGCGTTACAACGCGCTGATCAAGGACGCGGGCGGCAAGGAATATCACCTGCACCACATCCTCGTGGACAACGAGCAGCAGGCCAAGGACCTGATCGCGAAGATCAAGGCCGGCGCGAGCTTCGAGGATCTGGCCAAGCAATTCTCGAAGGATCCGGGATCGGGCAAGAACGGCGGCGATCTGGACTGGTCGGACCCGAAGGCCTACGTGCCCGAATTCGCAGACGCGGCCACGCATCTGCAGAAAGGCCAGATGACCGACACGCCGGTGCACACGCAATTCGGCTGGCACATCATCCGTGTCGACGACGTGCGCAACATCACGCCGCCGCCGCTCGAGCAAGTGCGCCCGCAGATCGTGCAGCAGATCCAGCAGGAAAAGCTGCAGGCGTTCGAGGAAGGTTTGCGTAAGAACGCGAAGATTCAGTAAGCTGAGTTCGACTCTGCTCGAGGCGCTGTTCAGTCAATGACTGAACAGCGCCTTTTTCATTGGGATTAACTGTGCCCGGTCGGACGAAAGCGCCCGCGGTCACTTGCGCAAGGCGCGGCTCATCTCGGCAAGCGGCATCGCAACGATCGAATCGAGCAAGCGGACTTCGCCGGCATTCGGCTGCGCGATTTCGTCGACGCTGCGCCGGGTCTGCGCCACGCGGGCATCGAGCATGGCCAGCATCTCGTCCAGCAATCTTTCCGAACCCTTCGGCGAAAGACGAAGCGCTTCGCCGAAGGCGAGCATGTTCTTTCGGTTGATGTGCGCGAACTGCGTGGCGTCTCCGACAGGCATGGTCAGGTCGCAGTGCGGCCAGCGGTCCCGCTGCTGCGGCTGGTAGGTCGGCGTGTGGTAGACGACCGTGCTCACCAGGTCGTAGAACGGAGCCAGCCTGTAACCGCGAGCGGTAACGAAGAACGAGAGATTTTTCAGGTGCGAGTCGGCATTGCCGATAAGCACGTTGAAGATCGCCCAGCGGAATACATCAAGACGCGCCACTGCCCGCGTGCTGGTTTGCTCGATGGCATCCCTGAGCACCTGCGCGGTCGCGTTCTGATACTTGAAGCTGCGATCGTAGTTCAACAACTGCATGGCGTCGACTGTATGCAGCCGCCGAGCCGGCTCACTGCTCGTGTCACGGTCGAAACGATCGATCAGGTAACAGGCCGAAGGCACACGTAAAAAGTGCGTAGGCGGAACACGCACGCCCATTGCGCGCGCCAGCTTCATGCAGAAAAACTCGTTGATCGCCGAATGCGGATAACCCGTGCTGCGCATGTCGGGCTTGAGCAGATGCATGGACGGCTCGCTGCCCACGGGCTCCAGCAGTTCGTAGTGCGGCGCGTTGCCTCGCAAGGTCAGCAGCAGCTTCTGCTGGGCGCCCGCCGCGGACATGCGTTTGGGCGCCGTGGCGGTGAGCGCATGTTGCGGCATCGCCTGAATGCGTGCCTCCAGATTCGCTTGCGACAACGGCTGCAGTCCGCCAGGCGCCTCCTGTTCGCCCTCTGCGAGCAGCGTCAAGGCGCCGGCCGATTCCCGGCCGTAATAGGCGAGCAGGCCCCACGCGTCGCTCGCATCGACCTTGGCCTCACGCGCGAGCGCACTGCGCATTTCCTCTTCGGGCAGCAAGTTGTCGAAGAACCATTGCACCGGCCGCTGGCTCGACCCGTCGACGAAAGGCTCGGCTACCAGTGGGAAAGCGGGTGAAAGCGCAAACGCGTCCTCACGGCCCAGCCAGCCCTGGTCGTAGGCGAATGACCAGACACCGCTGTCATCGCTCACGACGCCCACGCGCCGGCCATTCGCATACGCGACCAGCGTTCTAGCGGCCATGGGAACTCCGGCGGCGATGGGACGCTTTATTGGAGACGTCTGCGGGAATGTCCACGGAAACCTCGGCGCGCAGGGTGATGCCCAGTTCGCTGAGAAGATGCAGCACCTTGCCGATCTGCGCCGTGGGTTTACCTGCCTCGATGTGCGTGATGAACTTGGGAGACAGGCCGCTCGCGGTGGCGACGTCGTCGCGCGTCAACCCCTGCGCGAGCCTGGACGCCCGCACGAGATCGCCTAACTCCGTCATGTTGCCGATGAAAACCTTGGACTCCATCACTCGCCCTCGTGTACGTTCGTACCCGCTCGGGAACATTATGCCACGAGACTGCCGTACGGAGCCGGTTTCGTACCCGAGCGGATACGAGTCGGCACGCCGAGGCGGCAATAGGGACGCTCCGTACCCGATCGGGTACGAAAGATGGACAAATGCGGGAATATGAGCGTGGCCGTACCCGAGCGGATACGAACTAAATATTGTCAGTCTGGGAGCCGCCGCGCAGGCGGACGGACGCGCGTCGCGATCCGCCGTCCTTCCACCTCGCACAAGCGCGCGGCCGCGGCGCGAGCAAGCTGCCGCGTAGCACTACGCGGCAGCCGTCTCACGTCATCATCCCAACCAGCGGCGTGCGTTCTGGAACACGCGTAGCCACGGGCTGGCGTCCGTGGCGCCTTCGCCCCAGCCTTCCGGGTGCCAGCTCATCTGCACCGCGCGATGCACGCGCTCGGTGTGCGGCATCAGCACCGTAAAGCGGCCGTCCGGCGTCGTCACCGACGTGATGCCGTTCGGCGATCCGTTCGGGTTGAACGGATACTGCTCGGTCGCCTGACCACGGTGATCGACATAGCGCATCGCCACCGCAACCTTCGACGCATCGCCCTGCTGCGAGAAGTCCGCGTAGCCTTCGCCGTGGGCGATCGCGACCGGAATGCGCGAGCCTTCCATGCCGTTGAAGAAGAGCGACGGTGAAGCCTGCACCTCGACCAGCGAGAAGCGCGCTTCGAATTTCTCCGACTTGTTGCGGGTGAACTTCGGCC
Organism: Paraburkholderia sp. BL6665CI2N2; assembly: GCF_004366535.1. Taxonomy (NCBI): domain Bacteria; kingdom Pseudomonadati; phylum Pseudomonadota; class Betaproteobacteria; order Burkholderiales; family Burkholderiaceae; genus Paraburkholderia; species Paraburkholderia sp. BL6665CI2N2. The sequence continues at coordinate 7,682,427 of NZ_SORC01000001.1, read as the reverse complement.
AGGCTTCGGCGCCCGGAATCATCGAAGCGAGGCTGCTCATCATCTGGCAGCCGTTGCAGATGCCGAGCGCGAACGTGTCTTCGCGGCCAAAGAAGGCAGCGAACATGTCGGCCAGTTGCGCGTTGAAGCGGATCGCCTTCGCCCAGCCCTCACCGGCGCCCAGCGTGTCGCCGTACGAGAAGCCGCCGCACGCCACCGCGCCGGCGAAGTCCGCCAGATTGGCGCGGCCGGCCAGCAGATCGCTCATGTGCACGTCGTGCGCGTCGAAGCCGGCGCGGTCGAATGCATAGGCCGTTTCGAGGTGCGAGTTGACGCCCTGCTCGCGCAGGATCGCCACGCGCGGACGCGCGCCCCTGCCGATGAACGGCGCGGCGACGTCTTCTGCCGGATCGAACGTCAGGATCGGAGAAATGCCCGGATCGGCCGCGTCGGAGAGTGCGTCGTATTCGGCGTCGGCGCACGCGGGGTTGTCGCGCAAACGTGCGATACGCCAGCTCACTTCGCTCCATGTACGATGCAATTCGGTGCGCGGCGCTTCGTAAATCTTCCTGGCGTCGCGATAGATTTCGATCGTGTCGCGCTCGTTGATCTTGCCGATCACATGCGAGCACGCCGACAGCCCGTGTTCGCGCAACGCTGCGAGCACCGCGTCGCGCTCGGATGCGCGCACCTGGACGACGGCGCCAAGCTCTTCGCTGAAGAGCGCGCGGATCGTACGGTCTTCACGACGGCCGCTGGTCTGCTTGGCCCAGTCTTTGGCGTCGCCGTAATCCGATTCGTGGTTCGGATCGAGCACCAGCATGTCGACATTCAGCGACACGCCCACGTGGCCCGCGAATGCCATTTCGCACACCGTCGCCCACAGGCCGCCGTCCGAGCGGTCGTGATACGCGAGCAGCTTGCCGTCCTGATTCAGCGCCTGGATCGCGGCGAAGAAACGTTTCAGATCTTCCGGATCGTCCACGTCCGGCACCGTGTCGCCGACCTGCTGCGTGACCTGCGCGAGAATACTGCCGCCGAGACGATGCTTGCCGCGGCCGAGGTCGATCGCGATCAGCACGGACTCGCCCACCTCGCCGGCGCGACGCAGTTGTGGCGTGAGGTGGCGGCGCACGTCCTGAACCGGCGCGAACGCCGAAATGATCAGCGAGACCGGCGCGACCACTTCCTTCGCCACGCCGCGGTCTTCCCACTTGGTGCGCATGGACAGCGAATCCTTGCCGACCGGAATGCTGATGCCGAGCGCCGGGCACAACTCCATGCCGATCGCCCTGACCGTGTCGTAGAGCGCGGCGTCTTCGCCCGGCGCGCCGCACGCGGCCATCCAGTTCGCCGACAGCTTGAGCTTGTCGAGCGACGCGATCGGCGCCGCCGCGATGTTGGTCACGGCCTCGCCGACCGCCATGCGGCCCGAAGCCGGCGCATTGATGACAGCCAAAGGCGTGCGCTCGGCCATCGTCATGGCTTCGCCGGTGAAACCCGCGTAGTCCATCGTGGTGATCGCGACGTCGGCCACCGGCACTTGCCACGGGCCGACCATCTGGTCACGCGCGGTCGTGCCGCCCACCGAGCGGTCGCCGATCGTGATCAGGAACGACTTGCTCGCCACCGTGGGATGACGCAGCACGCTAGTCGCAACATCCGACAGCGCGATGCCGGTCACATCCACCGGTTCGAGCTTGCGCTCGACGCGTTTGACGTCGCGATGCATGCGCGGCGCCTTGCCGAGCAGTACTTCCATCGGCATGTCGACCGGCTGGTGCGCGTTGTCGTCGTTCAGTTCGGAGTCGATCAGCTTGAGCTGACGCTCGGCGGTGGCCGTGCCGATCACGGCGAACGGGCAACGCTCGCGCTCGCACATGGCGGCGAAGGCCGGCAGATCGGCCGGCGCGATGGCCAGCACGTACCGCTCTTGCGCTTCGTTCGACCAGATTTCGCGCGGCGACAAGCCGCTCTCTTCCAACTGGATCTTGCGCAGATCGAAAAGCGCGCCCTTGCCGGCGCCGTCGACGACTTCCGGGAAGGCATTCGAGAGACCGCCCGCGCCCACGTCGTGAATGCTCAGAATCGGGTTCTTTTCGCCGAGCTGCCAGCACGCGTTGATGACTTCCTGCGCACGGCGCTCGATTTCCGGGTTGCCGCGCTGGACCGAGTCGAAGTCGAGTTCAGCGGTGTTGGTGCCGGTCGCCATTGAGCTTGCGGCGCCGCCGCCCATGCCGATGCGCATGCCCGGACCGCCGATCTGGATCAGCAGCGAGCCTTCCGGCAGATCGTGCTTATGCGTGTGCTGGTCCGAGATATTGCCGATGCCGCCGGCAATCATGATCGGCTTGTGATAGCCGCGCACCAGACCCGCGACGTTCTGCTCGTAAGCGCGGAAATAGCCGCCCAGATTCGGCCGGCCGAATTCGTTGTTGAACGCGGCGCCGCCGAGCGGGCCGTCGATCATGATCTGCAGCGGCGAGGCGATGCGGTCGGGGCGGCCGTACGCTTCGTGTTTGTCGTCCGGATTGCGATGTGCGAGCGGCTGCGCGGCGTCGCGCGCGTTTTCCCACGTCTCGACGCCGTCCGGCAATTCCAGATTCGACACCGTGAAGCCCGCCAGACCGGCTTTGGGACGCGCGCCACGGCCGGTCGCGCCTTCGTCGCGGATTTCGCCGCCGGCGCCGGTCGCGGCGCCCGGGAACGGCGAGATCGCGGTCGGGTGATTGTGCGTTTCCACCTTCATCAAGGTGTGCGTGAGTTCATTGCTGCGACGGTAGTGCTCCGGCAGCTCACTCGCGCCCAGCTCGGCCGGCGTGCGCGGGAACCAGCGCTCGGCCATGCCACCCGCCATGATCGCCGAGTTATCCGAATACGCGACGATCGTGCCCTGCGGATTCAGCTTTTCGGTGTTGCGGATCATGTTGAACAGGGAGATATCCTGCTTTTCGCCGTCGATGGTCCAGTCCGCGTTGAAAATCTTGTGGCGGCAGTGTTCGCTGTTGGCCTGCGCGAACATCATCAGTTCGACGTCGGTCGGGTTGCGGCCGAGCTTCGTGAAGGCCTCGACGAGGTAGTCGATTTCGTCGTCGGCGAGCGCGAGGCCGAGTTCCGTGTTCGCCGTTTCCAGCGCGCCGCGGCCGTTGCTCAATACGTCGACGGTTTGCAGCGGCTTGGCCGGCAGTTCGTCGAACAGATGCAGCGCGTGGTCGCGCGACGGCGCCACGCTCTCGGTCATCCGGTCGTGCAAGGCCGCCGCGACAGCGGCGCGGGCTTCGTTGGAGAGTGCTTTCTTGCCGCCCAGCAGGCCGCTTTTCAGGGTGACCGTGTACTCGACGCCGCGCTCGATGCGGCGCACCTGCGTGAGGCCGCACAGATGCGCGATATCCGTTGCCTTGCTGGCCCACGGCGACACCGTGCCGAAACGCGGCACCACGAGAAAAGTCTCGGCCGTGCCGCGCTCTCTGGTTTCTTCGAGTGGATCGCCGTAGTGCATCAGCGCTTCGATCTTCGCGTTGTCTTCAGCGGAGAGCGGCGTCTGCGCGTTGACAAAGTGCAGATATTGCCCGCGCACGCCGGTGATGTTCGGATCGATGCGCGTGAGCGTGTCGAGCAGGCGGGTTTGACGGAAATCGGAAAGGGCCGAAGCGCCGGGGAAACACGAGAAGTGGGCCATGGACTTGACGTTGCGTCGCTAATGATGCCGATGAGTGATGCCGATGAGTCGCGCGTGAAGGCGACGTGAGGCGCAAAGGAAGTCCGGGATTATACCCCGGGAAGAGGCTTCCAGCGGGCCTGGCGGTGCGGCTTCGGGCAGGTTTCGAGATAGTTTCGCGGGGGCCTGGCGCAAGCTCCGCGTGGGTTCCGGGCGGCTTCGGGGCGGCTTTCGGCCGGCCTCCGGTGCGCCCACCGCGCCAATCGCGCCGGCGCTCCGGCGTTGCGCCCGCGTGGCCGCGCCAGCGGTTTGACTGCTATCATTCGCCCTTTCACCAGATCGGCGCGAGCGGCCACGCAGGCGGCACGGCGCGCCGCATGTCACGCTCAACGGGCAAGCGCCGCTTCGGCGTCCCGTCGGCAAATCGAATCAGAACATGGATGTCATCGTCATCGGCGGCGGAATTGCGGGCGTCGCCACCGCTTATCAACTGCGCGCGGCCGGCCATCGGGTATGCGTCGTCGAGCGCCACGCCACGGTTGCGCAGGGCGCAACCTATGGACACGGCGGCACCGTCCTGCCGACTCCGCTCGACGTCTGGTTCGGCCCGACTTTCATGGCTAGCCGCCAGAACGCCAAAAACGGCGTCGTCAACAAGGCCGGCTTCACCGGCTCGGCGCGCCAGTTCGTCAAGCAGCTCGTCGAGCTGCAGGAACCCAATGCATTCGGCCATCAATACGGATTGCTGCGGCCGCTGATCGAGCTGTCGCGCGACACCATGGCGGACATGGAGGCGCGCTTCGGCCTCGAGTTCGAACAGACCAGCGGCCTGCTCTATCTGGTGCGCTCCGAGCAGGAATGGGACCAGCTGCGGCCCGCGCGCGGCCTGCTCAACCTTTTTGAAGTGCCGCACCACGAGCTGACACCCGAACAATGCGCCGCGTTCGAGCACTCCGTGCGCACCGAGCCGGAATTCGCGGGCGGCGTGCTGTTCGACCAGGAGCGCACAGCCAATGCGCCGCTCTTCACCAAGCTCATCAAGCAGACGCTGGATACGCAGGGCGGCGTGCAATTCATGCTGGGCTGCGAAGTCTCGTCGATCCGTCTGGACGGCCAGCGCGCCTCGGTGGAACTGGCGCCGCAGCCGGGCGCGACCTCCCGTTCACGCGAAGTCGATGTGATCCACGCCGACGCGGTGGTCGTGGCCGCCGGCCACGGCAGCCTGCCGCTGCTCGAGCGTCTCGGCTTGCGCTTGCCGCTGCATCCGCTGCGTCTGCACACGCTGGTCGCACCGATCGCGCATGAGGAATGCGCACCGCACGTCGCCATCGTGGATGCGGTGAAGCGGATCGCGATCAGCCGCATGAACCATCGGCTGCGGATTGCGGGCGGCGCGGTCTTGCAAAGCGCCGGCCAGATCGACAAGCCGTTGGGCGAAGCGGTGACCAAGGAAGCCCTCGCCCTGCTCGGCCAGGCGACGCACGACTGGATTCCGGGCGCCGCGCGAATCTCCGTGGCCTTGCCGTGGGAAGGCGTCAAACTGCTGTCGCCGGACGGCTTGCCGGTGATCGGCAACGCACTGCATCCGCGTCTTTTCGTCAATGTGGGCCACGGCCCCGCCGGTTGGGGGCTCGCCTGCGGGTCGGGTAAGCTGGTGGCCGACCTGATTTCGGGCGGCACGCCGGACGTCCCCACGGACACACTGGCCGCGCTGCGCGCGGATCGGTTCAGGTAATTCGCCGGCCCGCGCACGAGCGGGCCGCAAGAGGCGCCCGCCGGGCGCTCATCGGCACTACCATAGCGATTCCCCCAGCTTTTTCGCCTGCCGCCGGGCGAACCGCCAAGCCTCGCCATGACAGAAGCCGACCACACGCCGCCGACGCTCATCAGCCCGCACAACCGGGCGCTGCCTTTGCTTACGCTCACCGACCTGCGGATCGCCGAATCCCAAGCGGCGACCGCCTTGCCGAAACACACGCTGATGTCGCGCGCCGGGAAATCCGCCGCGAGCTTCCTGCGTGAGCAGATCACCCGCGATACGTCGATCGAGAAATCCAGGCAGAAGGTGTGGCTCATCGCCGGGCCGGGCAACAACGGCGGCGACGCGCTGGTTCTCGCGACGGAACTGCACCAGGCCGGCATCGCCGTCGAGCTGTGCATGCCGGTCGAAGTGAAACCGGACGACGCGCGCTGGGCGCTCGACACGGCCCGCGCGGCCGGCGTCGCGATCACCAGCGCGCCGCCCGCCTCGCTGGACGGCTACCGCTGGCTGGTGGACGGCATGTTCGGCATCGGCCTGACGCGTCCGCTCGAAAGCGTGTTCGCGGCCGTCGCCCGGCAGCTTTCGCAACGCGCCAAAGCACGGCCGCGCAAAGGCGGCGTGCTGGCGCTCGATGTGCCGAGCGGCCTCGACAGCGACACCGGCACAGTTGTGGGCAATGGCGCCGGCGCCGCCGTCCATGCCACCCACACGATCACCTTCATCGGCGCCAAACCCGGGCTCTTCACCGCGCAAGGGCGCGATCTCGCGGGCGCCGTCACGGTCGCGCCGATCGGCGTCGACGCGAGCGGCCGCACGGCCGTGCAACTGAATGCCCCCGAACTCTTCGCCGCCTTTCTGCCGCCGCGCGATTTCGCGACCAACAAGGGCAGCTTCGGCAGCCTCGCCGTGGTCGGCGGCGACACCGGCATGTGCGGCGCGCCGATCCTCGCCTCGCGCGCGGCGCTGTACACCGGCGCGGGCAAGGTGCACGTCGCGCTGCTAGGCGAAGGCGCCCCGCCCTACGATCCGCCGCACCCGGAACTCATGCTGCATGCCGTCGACGATCTCCCGCTCGACCAAATGGACGCGCTCGCCGTCGGCTGCGGCATGGGTCATCGCGAACGCGCCACGCGCGTGATGCACGACGTGCTGCAACTCGACGTCCCCAAGCTGTTCGACGCGGACGCGCTGAACCTGATCTCGAAGGACCCCGCGCTTGCCGCCGATGTCACCGCGCGCGGCGTGCAAGGCGATCCGTGCATCCTCACGCCGCACCCGCTCGAAGCTGCGCGCCTGCTCGGCACCGACGCGCCGGACGTGCAGCGCGACCGCCTCGCCGCGGCGCGCTCACTCGCCGCGCGCTACGCGGCCGTGGTGGTGCTCAAAGGCACAGGCACCGTCGTCGCGGCCGCGGACGGGCGCCTCGCGATCAATCCGACCGGCAACGCCGCGCTCGCGACGGGCGGCACCGGCGACGTGCTCGGCGGCATCATCGGCGCGCTGCTCGCACAGCATCTGCCGCGCTACGAAGCCGCACTCGCGGGCGTCTATCTGCACGGCCTCGCCGCCGACACGCTGAGCGCGCAAGGCCACGGTCCCGCCGGCCTGACCGCGGGCGAACTGGCGCCGATGGTGCGGACCTTGCTCAACCGCTTGTTCTATCCGGCAGCGGAGTGCTGAAGCTGTCCGTCCCAACCTATGGATGGACCGCCCAAACCGCTGCCGTCCGTCACGCAACGCCGTTATACTGACTGACTGCGCCGCGCGTCGGAGCCACGATGGGTGACGGCGAATTTTTATCGCCACCCTCGGCGGACCCGGCCGCGCGGCATCGCTCTAACAGCATCGTTGCATCATCCTCGGCAGCGCTTCACGCGCGCGCCTTTCTTCGTGCCACTTGGTTAGACGGACGCTATGACCCAGAACTCGCTCCCCTCCTGGTCCTCGCTGCAAACGCATTACGACAAGATTCGCAATGCGCACATGCGCGACTGGTTCGCCCCCGAGAACGATCCCGCCCCTACCCGTGCTGAACGCTTTGCGTTCGCGGGCGGCGGTCTCGCGGCCGATTTCTCGAAGAACCGCATCACCGAAGAAACGCTGAAACTGCTCGTGCAAGTCGCGCGCGAAGCCGGCGTCGAGAAGCGCCGCGACGCCATGTTCGCGGGCGACATCGTCAACCCGACGGAAGGCCGCGCCGTGCTGCACACGGCATTGCGCGCTACCGACCCGAAAGCGCCGTTCTACGCGCAAGTGCAGGCCGAGCGCGCCAAGATGGCCGCGTTCGCCGGCCAGGTGCGCAGCGGCGAGTGGAAAGGCTATACCGGCAAGCGGATCCGCTATGTGGTGAACATCGGCATCGGCGGCTCGGATCTCGGGCCGAAGATGGTCGTGCATGCGCTGCATCATCTGGCCACGCCGGAGATCACCACGCACTTCGTGTCCAATGTGGACGGCGCCGATCTGTACAACGTCATGCAGCAGATCGATCCCGAAGAGACGCTCGCGATCATCGTCTCCAAGACTTTTACCACGCTCGAAACCATGACCAATGCGCGCTCGCTGCGCGACTGGTTCATCGAGAAAGGCTGCCCGGAAAGCGCGCTGGCGAAGCACTTCGTCGGCGTGTCCGCGAATCCCGCGGAAGTGGTCAAGTTCGGCATCGCGAAAGAGAACGTCTTCGAGATGTGGGACTGGGTCGGCGGACGCTATTCACTGTGGTCGGCCGTCGGTCTGTCCATCATGATCGCGATCGGACCGCAGCAGTTCGACGAACTGCTCGCCGGCGCCAACGAGATGGACCAGCATTTCCGCGACGCGCCGCTCGAGAAGAATCTGCCGGTGCTGCTCGGCATGATCGGCATCTGGTATCGCAACTTCTTCGGCTCGCAAAGCTACCTGGTCGCGCCGTATTCGCAGGCGCTGCATTTCCTGCCTTCGTATCTGCAACAGCTTGAAATGGAGAGCAACGGCAAGTCGGCGCGTCTGGATGGCGCGATGGTCGACTACCCGACCGCCGCGGTGACGTGGGGCGAGCCGGGCACGAACGGTCAGCACGCGTTCTTCCAGATGCTGCACCAGGGCCCGACGATCGTGCCGATCGACTTTATCGCCGTGTTGACGCCGGAGCATCCGCTCGTCAGCCATCATCCGAAGCTGCTCGCCAATTGCTTTGCGCAAAGCGAAGCGCTGATGGTCGGCCGCACGCTCGAAGAAGCGAAGAAAGTGGCCGGCGCGGACAAGCCGGAACTGGCGCCGCACCTGGTGTTTCCGGGCAACCGTCCGACCACCACGCTGCTCGTCGAGGCGCTCACCGCACGTTCGCTCGGCGCATTGATCGCGTTGTACGAGCACAAGGTGCTGGTGCAGGGGACGGTATGGAACATCAACTCCTTCGATCAATGGGGCGTGGAGTTGGGCAAGATTCTCGGCAAGGTGGTCGAAGCCGATCTGACGGCGCCGAGTGCCGATGTGAAGAAGCATGATTCTTCCACGTCGGCATTGATCGCGCGGGCGCGGGCGGCGTTGAAGAAGTGATGGTGAGCGGCGCGGTGGTTCGCGCTGCTTGATTTGAATGGCGTGGTTGCCCGATACCGGAAGCCACCATGAAAAAGCGGGCCCTTGCGGCCCGCTTTGCTTTTGTCGCGACGCTCGACGCTCGACGCTCGCTCAGGCGAGACGTCCCGCCTCGATCGTCACTGTCGTATCGCAGCGGCGCGCCAGTTCGATGTCATGCGTGACGAGAATCAACGTCGCGCCGTTCGCGCGGTTCATCTCGAACATCAGATCGATCACCGCGTGACCCGTGGCGGCGTCGAGACTGCCGGTCGGTTCGTCCGCGAACAGGATCGCCGGGTGGGTGACGAACGCGCGTGCGAGCGCGACGCGCTGCTGCTCGCCGCCGGACAGCAGCTTCGGATAGTGACTGGTGCGCTTGCCAAGACCTACCTGCTCAAGCAAACCACGCGCACGCGTTGCGGCCTCGCGCGTGCCGATGCCGCCTAGCAACTCCAGCGGCAACGTAACGTTCTCGAGTGCGGTCAAATGCGGCATCAGTTGAAACGACTGGAACACGAAGCCGACGGAGCCGCTGCGCAATGCGGCGCGCTCGTCTTCATTCAGTTCGCCGAGTTCGCGGCCGAGCAACCGAACCGAGCCCGAACTCGCGCTGTCCAATCCTGCGAGCAAGCCGAGCAGCGTAGACTTGCCCGACCCGGATGCACCGACGATCGCCACACTGCTGCCGGCATCGATAGCAAGATCGATGTCGTCGAGAATCGTCAGTTCGCCTGTTGCATCGTTAACCTTCTTGCACAAACCCCGCACTTCAATGACTGGATCAGTTTTGTTTAGCATGGTGAAGCGTAGGTTGAAAGTGCGTGCCATGACGTCTCGCGCCACGGGGTTGACAACGGCATGCGGCTGCGCCGCTGTGGCCGCCACCCTGTTTCTTTCCGTGAGCTTCACGGCGCGGGCCGCCAACGCGCCCGAACCGGCCAAGCCGGTGATCGTCGTGCTCGGCGACAGCATCTCCGCCGAATACGGACTGCCCCGCGACACGGGCTGGGTTGCGTTGATGCGCCAGCGCCTCGCCGACGAGCGAATCGATTATAGCGTCGCCAATGCGAGCATTAGCGGCGACACCACGAGCGGCGGACGAGCCCGCATGCCGGCGCTCATGCAACGCCTGAAGCCGAGCATCGTGATCGTCGAACTCGGCGCCAACGACGCCTTGCGCGGCGTGCCGCTCTCCACCACCGAAGACAACCTGCGCACGATCATCGAGCAGGCTCAGCAAGGTCACGCGAAGGTCGTGCTGGTGGGCATGTACGTGCCGCCTAATTACGGCCCGGACTACACGCAAAAGTTCCACGGCTTGTACGGCGAACTGTCGAAGCAACTGCGTGTGCCGCTCGTGCCGTTTCTGCTCGCCGGCATCGCCGACAAACCGGACATGTTCCAGGCCGATCAGATCCATCCCACCCAGCAGGCACAGCCAGTGCTACTTAACAACGTGTGGCCCGCAGTCAAGCCACTCCTTCGCACAAGTTCGCCGCACTGAAAAATCTGCTAACAACTTGTTTCCAGAACTGTGGGAACGCGGATCGGTAAGTTCTCTCTGACACTTTCGTAATCCCGCGTAACCGGCTCGATTTTGAGCGACTTTTGAGGAGATAACGTGAAATATTTACCGTTAATCGCTTTGACCGTGGCAATTTCTGCCTGCGCCGCTCAACCGCCCGCTGGCGTTCAGTCCGTAGGCGAAAGCCAGCAACCGCCGAAGGCCGTCGCTACCTGCATCGCGCAGAAGTGGGCCGACAGCTCGCAGCAACAGGTCGTCTCGCAAGACACATTGGCTAACGATCAAGCCATGGATGTGTATGTCCCGGGTCAGCAGCCGCCCAATGGCGCCGCCGCTGTCGTACGTCCGTCGTACTCCGGCAAGGGTACGTGGGTCGGCTTCCGCGCCGGTGGCGCTGGCGGCAGCAACGCCACAAGCGCGATCAGCGGCTGCCTGTAACGCTCACAGCGTGTCGCAGCTGACCGTTTGACGAGCTTGCACTCGTCAAATGAAAAAGCCCCGCATTCCGCGGGGCTTTTTTGCGTTTGGGCAGTCTTACTCGCCGCTCGCCTGGGCATTGCTGCTGTCGAGAGAACCGTAGAACTTCACCTTCGAACGCGCGCGCACTGCTTCGACATAGGCCTCTGCTTCGGACTGCGCATCGACCTGGGCGATCTGTTGCTGCGCTGCAGCCAGACGTTGCGGATCGACCGTGTTACCCGCTACCACCGCGTTCACGCGATAGATCGCATAACCGTCGTCGCCGAGATCCACACCGACGTAAGCCGGCAATTTTTGCGCGTCCGCCTTGTAGATTGCACTCAATGCGGCCGGCGGCACGCCTTGCGCGTCGTTGCGCGACACCTTCAACGGCGACGAGAAGCCCGTCGTTGCCTTCGACTTTTCGAACTCGGCCAGTTTGGCCACGCCGTCCTTGTGAGCCGCTTCATCCGACTGAACCGCGATCACCTTCTGACGCACCGCGTCCTTGACGGCGTCGAGCGCCGGCACTGCCGCGGCCTTGTAGTCGGTCACGCGCGCCGCGATCAACGTGTTGCCGCCGACGTCGATGGCCTGCGTGTTGTTGCGTGCCGTCGTGGCGTCATTGGCGAACACCGCGGCGAGGAACTTCGCGTTGTTCAGCGGGCTGTCAGGCGCGAGCTTCGGATCCGGCTGCGGCGTGACCGTGGCGGTCTGCACTTGCAGCTTGTACTTGTCGGCGGCCGGTTGCAGGCTCTTCGCTTTTTCATAGACGATCGACGTGAAGCCTTCCGAATCGTCGGTGAATGCCTTGGTGGCCAACTGCGTCTTCAGGTCTTTCGAGATCTGATCTTTCACTTCGTCGAACGGCTTCGTGACCGCCGGTTTCACGTCCGTCACCTTGACGATGTGATAGCCGAAGTCGGTCTGCACGATGCCGCTGACTTCGTCTTTCTTCAGCGCGAACACGGCGTCATCAAACGCCTGGCCGCCCGCGATCATGCCGCGCCCGAAGTAGCCCAGATCGCCGCCCTTCGACGCTGAACCGGGGTCCTGCGAATTCTGCTGCGCGATCTGCGCGAACTGGTCCGGATGCGCCTTGATCTGCGCGAGCAACTCTTCGGCCTTCTGTTTGGCCTTGGCCTTGTCGGCCGGGCTCGCGTCTTTCGGCGCTGCGATCAGGATGTGGCTCGCCCGCACCTGGCCGTCAGTGCGGTAGTGCGCGATGTTGTCGTCGTAGTACTTCTTCAGATCGGCGTCGGTAGGCTGCGCGGAAGCGGCGAGCGTTGCCGGCGACAAGACGAGATACTGGATCGTGGCCGTGGCCGGCGTGGCGAATTCATTGCGATGCGCGTCGTAATACGCTTGCAGTTGCGCGTCGGTAGGCTGCACCTTCGCGGCGTAGTCGCGCGGATGGAACGCAATGCCCTGCACTTCGCGCTGTTGCTCCGCGAGTTCGGTCAGATGCTGTGCGAGCGTTTTCGACGTGAACGCGCTGCCTTGAATGCTCGCCGGCAACTGCTGCGTGGCGATGCTGTAGCGCACGCGCTCGTCGTACTGGTCGGGCGTCATGCCTTGCATGGCGAGCAACTGCTTGTAGCGGTCGACGTCGATCGTGCCGTCAGGATTCTTCAGCGACGAGATCACCGGATCGTTCATCAACACGCGGCGCACGGCGTCGTCGGACGCGGTGAGATGCAGGCGCTGTGTTTCATCGGCCAGCACGCGTTGCTCGATCAGACCATCGAGCATCTGCGCGCGGCGTTCCGGCGTGTCGAACGACTTCATATCGAACTGCGCGCCGAGCATTTGACGGGCGCGGTCGAGTTGCTGACGCATCGCGTTGTCGTATTCAGCGCGCGTGATCTTGTGACCGTTGACGCTCGCGACATTTGCACTTTCGTCAAAGAAGCCGCGAAAGCCCTGAATACCCACAAAACCCAACCCCGGCACAATGACGAGGATGAGCATGAACATCATCAGGCGTTTGTGATTGCGGAAAAAATCGAGCATGCGTGAGGAGTGCCAAAAACAGAACGCCCGATCTTACAACAGCGGGCAATAAAAAAGGCGAACCGGAGTTCGCCTTTCGAGGATACTGGCGGAGTGGACGGGACTCGAACCCGCGACCCCCGGCGTGACAGGCCGGTATTCTAACCGACTGAACTACCACTCCTTATGTTGCGCTGGAACACTTAACCGAATCTGAAACTGGTGGGTGCTGAGAGGCTCGAACTCCCGACCTACGCCTTGTAAGGGCGCCGCTCTACCAACTGAGCTAAGCACCCGTTTCATGATTCAGTGCTGCTTTCCTGCTTCTACCTGCTGCCCGATCTTCGCCTATCGACGTCCCTCAAGCAGCAAGCCCATTAGTTTAGCGCATCCTTCAGAGCTTTGCCAGGCCTAAATTTGGGGACCTTCGCCGCCTTGATTTTGATGGCGGCGCCAGTGCGCGGATTGCGCCCGGTGCGCGCGGAGCGCTTGCCGACCGCGAACGTGCCAAAACCCACCAACGTCACCGAACCGCCCTTCTTCAACGTACCTTTGACACCATCGATCACTGCGTCGAGTGCACGGCCTGCCGCTGCCTTCGAAATGTCGGCTTGCTGCGCAACGTGATCGATCAATTCCGTCTTGTTCATCCCAACCCCCGAGAATGTTTATGGCAATCGTGACGGCGCTTTATTAACGCCTGGCATCACGCGGCCGGCGGGCAACGCCGGGCGCAATCATTAGAATGGGCCGAAACCCTTGTGTCAAGCGGGGTTGAGCCTGATTTGCGAGGATTTCGAGGCGGCTTCCTATAACAAAATGTTGCCGCGAATGGATGCACGCACAACCAGTCGGCGGGCGCATGCCGCTTTACTCAATAGGTGGGAAAACGCCCCTCGCGAGACGCCTGACGGAAGTCGCGCGGACAATAAAAAACCGCGGCCGAGACCGCGGTTTTCTTCGAGCAAAAGCTTCGTTGACGACTGCCTTAGTGCTTCACGACTTCCGTTGCCGCAGCGTCCTTGCCGGGCTCCGCTGCAACCGGCGCAGCAGGCTTGGGCTCCTCTTCGGGCAACGCCGCCGGCACACGTTCGAGCGCCAGTTCGAGCACCTTGTCGATCCAGCGGACCGGCACGATCTCGATCGCGTTCTTCACGTTGTCCGGAATCTCCGTCAAGTCCTTGACGTTTTCTTCCGGAATCAGCACCAGCTTGATACCGCCGCGATGCGCCGCCAGCAGTTTTTCCTTCAAGCCGCCGATCGGCAGGACTTCGCCACGCAACGTGATTTCGCCCGTCATTGCGACATCGGCGCGCACCGGAATTCCGGTCAACACCGACACCAGCGCGGTCGTCATCGCGATACCGGCAGACGGACCGTCTTTCGGCGTCGCGCCTTCCGGCACGTGAATGTGAATGTCCTGCTTCTCGAACGCTTCGTCCTTGATGCCGAGACGGCGCGAACGCGAACGAACCACCGAGCGGGCTGCCTCGACCGATTCCTTCATCACGTCGCCGAGCGAACCCGTACGAATCACGTTGCCCTTGCCCGGCATTACCGCGGCTTCGATGGTCAGCAGATCGCCGCCCACTTCCGTCCACGCAAGACCCGTGACCTGACCAACCTGATTTTCCTTCGCGGCCAGACCGAAGTCGTACTTGCGCACGCCGAGGAACGTATCGAGATTGCTGCCGTCGACCTTCACCGCGCCTTCCGCCTTCTTCAGCAGAAGCATCTTCACGACCTTACGGCAGATCTTCGAAATTTCACGCTCGAGCGAACGCACGCCCGCTTCACGCGTGTAGTAACGAATGATGTCGCGGATCGCGGTTTCCGTCACATCGACCTCGCCGTCCTTGAGGCCGTTGTTCTTCTTTTGCTTGGGCAAAAGATAACGTTGCGCGATGCTGACCTTCTCGTCTTCCGTGTAACCCGACAGACGGATCACTTCCATCCGGTCGAGCAGCGGCGGCGGAATGTTCAGCGAGTTCGACGTCGCCACGAACATCACGTCCGACAGATCGAAGTCGACTTCGACGTAGTGATCGGCGAACGTATGGTTCTGTTCCGGATCGAGCACTTCGAGCAGAGCCGACGACGGATCACCGCGGAAATCCTGGCCCATCTTGTCGACTTCGTCGAGCAGGAAGAGCGGATTGCGCACGCCGACCTTGGTCAGGCTTTGCAGAATCTTGCCGGGCATCGAACCGATATACGTACGACGGTGACCGCGAATCTCGGCTTCGTCACGCACGCCGCCGAGCGCCATACGCACGAACTTGCGGTTCGTGGCGCGAGCGATCGACTGACCCAGCGACGTCTTACCGACGCCCGGAGGCCCAACCAAGCACAGGATCGGCGCCTTGACCTTGTCGACACGTTGCTGGACCGCGAGATACTCGAGAATGCGTTCCTTCACTTTCTCGAGACCGAAGTGGTCTTCGTCGAGCACGCGTTCCGCATTGGAGAGGTCGTTGTTGACCTTGCTCTTCTTGCGCCACGGCAAGCCGATCAGCGTGTCGATGTAGTTGCGCACGACGGTCGCTTCGGCCGACATCGGCGACATCAGCTTGAGCTTCTTCAGCTCGGCGTCGGCTTTCTTCTTCGCTTCCTTCGGCATGCGAGCAGCGGTGATGCGCTTCTCGAGTTCTTCGAGGTCCGCACCTTCTTCGCCTTCGCCGAGTTCCTTCTGGATCGCCTTGACCTGTTCGTTCAGGTAGTACTCGCGCTGGCTCTTTTCCATCTGGCGTTTCACACGCCCACGGATGCGCTTTTCGACCTGCAGGATGTCGATCTCGGCTTCGAGTTGCGCGAGCAGATGCTCGAGTCGCTCGATCACCGGGAACATTTCGAGGATGTGCTGCTTCTGGTCGAGCTTGAGCGGCAGATGCGCCGCGATCGTGTCGGCCAGACGACCCGCTTCGTCGATACCCGACAGCGACGTCAGAATCTCCGGCGGAATCTTCTTGTTCAGCTTCACATACTGGTCGAACTGCGACACGATCGCGCGGCGCAGCGCTTCAGTTTCAGCGCTGTCGGCGTGGTCGGGTTCGAGCGGCATGACTTCGCACGAGAACTGCGTTTCCTGTTCTTCGATGGAAAGCGTTTTCGCGCGCTGCAAGCCTTCGACGAGCACTTTCACGGTGCCATCGGGCAGCTTCAGCATTTGCAGGATGTTGGCAACACACCCTACTTCGTACATGTCCTTTTCGGTCGGCTCATCTTTCGCAGCCGTTTTCTGGGCGACGAGCATGATGTGCTTGCCGCCTTCCATCGCTGCTTCGAGAGCCTTGATCGACTTCGGGCGGCCTACGAAGAGCGGAATCACCATGTGCGGGAAGACGACTACGTCACGCAGCGGGAGCAGCGGGAGCGTAATGCGTTCCGGCGGAAGGAGTTGGGTTCCTGACATTTCATTTCCCCATGAGTGGAATCAGTTCGTTCGATAGGTGAGGCCAGCAGAAAAGATTGCAAGCCTCCGCGTGTGGGAAAAGTTCAGTGACTCCGAAGGTTCAGTGACTCCATAGTGAAAACAACCAGCCTGACCACACGATAAACGAAAAAAGCCGTTCACGTTGCCATGAACGGCTTTTTTTGCAGAACCCGCAAGCCGATCAGTTCGAACCCGCCACTTTGGGCGCGTCTTCGTAGATCAGTAGCGGTTTGCCGTCGCCGTCAATCACGTTGTCGTCGATGATGACCTTGCTAACGCCTTTCATTTGCGGCAGGTCGTACATCACATCAAGCAACGCCTGTTCCAGGATGGAGCGCAAACCACGCGCGCCCGTCTTGCGACGAATTGCCTTACGTGCGACAGCTTGCAGCGCGGCCGGACGAATTTCGAGCTCGACGCGTTCCATGTTGAACAGCTTGTGGTACTGCTTCACCAGCGCATTCTTCGGTTCGACGAGAATCTTCATCAACGCGACTTCGTCGAGCTTGCCGAGCGTGGCCACCACCGGCAGACGGCCGATCAATTCGGGAATGAGACCGAATTTGATCAGATCTTCCGGCTCCACTTCGCGCAGCACTTCGCCGGCGTCGCGGTCCTGCTTGCTCTTCACGCTCGCGCCAAAGCCAATGCCAGTCTTCTCGGTACGATCGACGATGACCTTTTCGAGGCCGTCGAACGCGCCGCCGCAGATGAACAGAATGTTGGTTGTGTCGACCTGGATGAAGTCCTGATTCGGGTGCTTACGGCCGCCCTGCGGGGGCACCGACGCCATGGTGCCCTCGACCAGCTTCAACAAAGCCTGCTGCACGCCTTCGCCCGAAACATCGCGGGTGATCGACGGGTTGTCGGACTTGCGGCTAATCTTGTCGATTTCGTCGATGTAGACAATGCCGCGCTGGGCCTTGTCCACTTCGTAATTGCAGTTTTGCAGCAGCTTCTGAATGATGTTTTCGACGTCTTCACCGACATAGCCGGCTTCTGTCAGCGTGGTTGCATCGGCAATCACGAACGGGACGTTCAGAAGGCGCGCGAGCGTCTGCGCGAGCAGCGTCTTACCGGAACCGGTCGGACCGATCAGCAGGATGTTGCTCTTGGACAGCTCGATCTCATCTTTCTTGTCGAGATGCTTGAGGCGCTTGTAATGGTTGTACACCGCGACCGCGAGAATTTTCTTCGCGCGTTCCTGACCGATCACGTACTGGTCGAGGATTTCACGGATTTCCTGCGGACTCGGCAGATCGGACTTCGACAAGCCCGCCTCGATGCCCGCGCCTGCAGCCTCATCACGGATGATTTCGTTGCACAGGTCGATACATTCATCGCAAATGAACACCGACGGGCCGGCAATCAGTTTCTTGACTTCATGCTGACTCTTGCCGCAAAACGAGCAATACAACAGCTTTTCGCTGTTAGAACCTTTCTTGTCCGCCATAGATGTGTGAGCCTCCGGACACTCGATTACATGATACGCCGTTTGCCCTGGCCTCGCAGTTTGCGCGGGGCCGGGCTTGAGCCAAGGTGACGGCGTTTGCCGCAGGCACTCGGACGAAGTTTGATTATTTCACAACCGATCCGGTTGCGTTTTTGCCCCATTTCAGGGCAAAAACGCACCATTTCAAGGACGCTTGTGCGCTACCTGGTCGACGAGGCCGTAAGCTTGCGCATCGTCGCCGGACATGAAGTTGTCGCGGTCGGTGTCGCGTGCGATACGCTCGACGGGCTGGCCGGTGTGATGCGCGAGCAGATGATTCAGCCGTTCCTTCAAATACAGGATTTCGCGCGCCTGAATTTCGATGTCCGACGCCTGGCCGCGCGCGCCGCCCAGCGGCTGGTGAATCATCACGCGCGAATTCGGCAGAGCAAAACGCTTGCCTTTCGCGCCGGCTGCCAGCAGGAACGCGCCCATGCTGGCCGCAAGACCCATGCACAGCGTAGAGACATCCGGCTTAATGAACTGCATCGTGTCATAAATCGCCATGCCCGCCGAAACCGAACCGCCCGGGCTGTTGATGTAGAAACTGATGTCCTTGTCGGGGTTCTCGCTTTCGAGGAACAGCATCTGCGCGACGACGAGATTGGCCGTCTGGTCGTTCACTTCACCGACCAGGAACACGATCCGTTCCTTCAGCAGACGCGAATAGATGTCGTATGAACGCTCGCCCCGGCCGCTCGTTTCCACGACGATCGGCACCAGTCCGAGCGCCTGCGCTTCGAGATCCCGCGACGACTGGGAGGTCAACGTGTCCAGCATTTGAGCGCGAAAGGTCATGCAGTAGATCCTTGTCTGAAATATTCTAAATATTAGATGCTGGACAGGTGCGGCCGACAACCCCGTATTCAAGTGCGATCAGTGCATGCGCGCCGTGCAACACGAAACAAAAACGCAATACACAACTACGGCACAAAAAAACGGCGTGCGGGCCGTCGCTCCGACAGCCGGCACGCCGTTGCAGCGACGCTTACGCTTGCGCCGTTGCGCTTGCCAGTTCTTCGAAGCTCACTTCCTTGTCCGTCACCTTGGCCTTGCTGAGGACGAAATCGACGACGTTGGCTTCAACGACGTACGCTTCCATTTCGGCAAGACGTTGCTGGTTGGAATAATACCAGCGGACGACTTCCTTCGGGTCTTCGTAGCTTTTCGCGAACTCGTCCACTTCGGCGCGAATCTGCTCCGGCTTGGCTTGCAGGTCGTTGGCCTTGACCAGCTCGGCCAGCACGAGGCCCAGCTTGACGCGGCGCTCGGCCTGTTCCTTGAACATCGCAGCCGGGATCGGCGCATCTTTGGCGTTCGGCACGCCGCGTTGCTCCAGATCCTGACGCGCCATTGCGACGAGGCGTTCCTGATCCTGTTCGATCAGAGCGTTCGGCACGTCCAGTTCGGAAATCTTCAGCAACGCGTCCATCACCTGGTTCTTGACGATGGCCTGCGTGCGGCGCTTTGCTTCGCGTTCGAGATTGTCTTTGATCTCAGCGCGCATCTTGGTCAGATCGCCGTCTTCGATGCCGAGCGACTTCGCGAATTCAGCGTCGATTTCCGGCAGGTGCGGCCACTCGATCTTCTTCATCGTGATCGTGAATTGCGCGGTCTTGCCGGCGACTTCCTTGCCGTGATAGTCCTCAGGGAACGCCAGATCGAATTCCTTCGATTCGCCGACCTTCAGGCCAGTGGCGGCCTTTTCGAATTCCGGCAGCATGCGGCCTTCGCCCAGCACGAACGCGAAGTCGTCGGCGCTGCCGCCCTGGAACACTTCACCCTCGATCTTGCCGATGAAGTCGACCGTTACGCGGTCGCCTTCTTTCGCTGCCGTGTCGCCGCCGCCGTCACCGTGCTCACCGGCTTCGCCGCGAGCGTGGAAGTGCACGCGCTGCTTGCGCAGGATGTCCAGCGTGCGGTCGATTTCCGCTTCGCTGATGGTGGTCGTGGTGCGCTCGATTTCAGCCGTGGCGACGTCGCCCAGCTTCACTTCCGGATACACCTCGAACGTCGCGTCGAACGCGTAGTCGCCTTCAGTGGCGTCGGACTTCGGCGCGAAGCTCGGCTGACCGGCGACGCGCAGGTTTTCGGTGCGGCTGATGTCGAAGAATTCCTTGCCGACCTTGTCGCTCAGCACTTCGGCTTCCACCTGGCCCGAATACTGTTGCGTCACCATCTTGAGCGGCACCTTGCCCGGGCGGAAACCCGGCATGCGCACGTTCTTCGCGAGTTGACGGATACGCGAGTCCACTTCCTTCTGCACGGCGTCCTTCGGCAGGGAAATCGTGACGCGGCGTTCGAGCTTGCCGAGGTTTTCAACAACGTTAGCCATGGCTTCAATCGTCCTAAAATTATTCGAGCGAATCAGTTATCTTCTCCGTGCCGCTTGTCGATCTCGTGCGACGTCGCGTTTTTTGGTCGCGTTTAGGTCGCTTCGCTTCGATTGCGCGCCTGCGCCGCGGGCTTGCAGGCCGCCGGCAGCACGGTTGGGTCCAAAGAGCCGAATATTTTAGCAAACTATTTGCGCGCCTAGCCGGGGATTCGATGAATGGGCGCGTTTTTGTCGAGGTTTTGGCCGGATTCCGGCCGCTTTCCGTGCTGTTTCGTACCCGTTTGCGCACTGTTCCAGTGCGGCTTGGCTCTGGCGCCGCTGCTGGGCTGCGCCTGTCTGCACGAAGTTTTCCTAGCGACTTTGCTTTAGCTTGTCTGCACGAACTCCCGCGGACTTCGATTCAATCACCAGCCCTCGACAAGAAGAGAAGCCCCCGCCGCGCAGGCGCCCTGCCGCCGTCAATGCCGGCTATGCCATTCGACATATTCAGTCGGCGCGCCCATGCTGATAAGCTAATGGACGCGCTTGGGGCTGCGCCTTCATCTCTCTGTTTCACCCGCCCTCGCAACGATTCCAACCACTCAGAGACACCATGCCGAATTCGCCGTCCTCGCCCGTCGTCGTCATTGCTCCCGATTCCTTCAAAGGCTCGCTCAGCGCGGAACAGGTCGCGCAGGCCATCGCAGCGGGCATCAAGCGCGCCCGTCCCGCCGCGGAAGTGCGCATCTGCCCGATGGCCGACGGCGGCGAAGGCACACTCGACGCCATGCTCACGAGCGGCGGCGAACGCCGCACGCTCAGCGTGCGCGGCGCCGCCGGTCCGGTGCGCGAAGCGCTCACGGGCCTGCTCGCCGACGGCAGCGCGATCATCGAAACGGCGGAGGTCGTCGGCATTACGGATCCGGTGGGAATGGGCGTGCCCGTGGAGGCGCGCAGCACACGCGGCATGGGCGAGGCGATCGGCGCGCTGATGGACGCCGGCGTGCGGCGCTTTTTCGTCGCGCTCGGCGGCAGCAGCACGAACGACGGCGGCGCGGGCCTGCTGACCGGCCTCGGCCTCAAGCTGTTCGACGCACAGGACAACGAGCTCGACGCCACGCCCGAACAACTCGCGCGCCTCGCACGAGTGGACGTGTCGCAACTCGACGCGCGTCTCGCGAACACGCAGTTCGTCGGCATGTCGGACGTGGACAATCCGCTGACCGGCGAACACGGCGCAACTGCGGTATTCGGTCCGCAAAAGGGTGTGAAGCCGGAGCAGGTTGCCACGATCGACGCCGCGCTCACCCGCTTCGCCGATCTGCTCGAACCGGCGCTCGGCCGCACGGCGCGCGAACTGCCCGGCGCGGGCGCGGCCGGCGGCCTCGGCTTCGCGTTGCATATGCTCGGCGCGCAGTTCGAACCGGGCGCGGAAACCGTCGCACGGCAAATCGGTCTGGACGCCGCGCTCGAAGGCGCCGATTGGCTGATCACGGGTGAAGGCCGTTCGGATGTGCAAACGCTGCACGGCAAGGCGCCCTTTATCGCCTGCCGTCATGCCCAGGCAGCAGGCGTGCCGGCCACGCTCCTGTCCGGCGGAGTCGACTCAGCCGCGTTGCCGCGCCTCGCCGAATATTTCAGCGGCTGCTTCTCGCCGGCGCCCGGCCCGATCACGCTCGAAGTCGCGATTCGCGACGCGGCGCGGCTGTTGGCGGACGAAGCCGAACAGTTGACGCGCCTGAAATACGGCACGCGTTGACCGGCAAGGCGGTTGCGGCAACAATCACAGCGCCGCGACCGCTCACACACTACGGGAAGACCATGAAGGACGCCAAAGCCGGCCTCGAACAGTTCCTGACGTACCGTCTGCATGTCCTCAACAAACTCGCCGAACGCGGCATCAGCGAACGCTATCAGACCAAGCTCGGCGTGACCTTGCCTGAAGCGCGCGTGATTGCGTCGGTGGGATCATTCGGGCCGTTCTCGATCATGGAACTGGCAAGGCATGCCAATCTCGACAAGAGCCAGGCAAGCCGCGCCGCCGAAGCGTTGATCAGGCAAGGACTCGTGAAACGCGAGGCGAGCGCCGAGGACGGCCGCGTCGTGCTGGTGTCGCTGACGCCCGAAGGCCGCGCGCTGTATCGAAAGGTCATGCCGATCGCGCGCAAATGGAACGGCGACATGTTCGACTGTCTCGACGAGCAGGAAAAGCTCGACTTCGGTCACGCGCTCGACAAGATCATCGGCACGATGACGGCGCGCGAGGAATGACCTGCGCGCCGTAGGCGGCGCTGAATTCAGCGCTTGCCTTCGCCCTGCTCGTCGGCGTCGCCCGCGGTGGGCGCCGGGTTGGGCGCCGGGTTGGACACACTAGCCGCCGCGCCCGCGCGGCCGGATTCCACCGCCGCACCCGCAGCGCCCGTCGCCGCCGCACCCGCAACGCCAGATCCCGCAGACGCGCCGGGCCCAACACCCGGCGCACCGCCCGCCGGCACACGAGCACCACGCGCGAGTCGCCACGCGATCGCTGCAAGCGCACCCACGGCCAGCAGCAATGCCGCCCATAGCAAATAGCGGCGCATCGCATCCGGATCCCTCGCGGACTGCGCCCTCGCGGCCTGCTCGGGTGAGAGCGCCTCACCCAGGTGCGCCGTCGCGGGGACGGTTGAGGCGCCCATCAGCAGATCGTCCCGGCTCGCCGCCGACGACACCGTCGTCGCGCTACCCACCGCCAGGGTGAAGGGCGCGGTCCCACGCGCGACGAACGTCAGGACCGCCGGGCGCCAGCCCGCGGCGACCGTCAGTGTGCCGCTGCCGAGTCCGCCGTTGCGCGGGTCGACCACTACACGCCACTGACGATCCGTGTCGGGCGTCAATTCGAGCGAAGGATTGCTTTGCTCCACCTCGCCGTTGTGCAAGCGGAACAATGTCGCGCCTGCCACTTCGCGCCATGGCGTATCGAGGCCCGTGCGCGAATAGACGAGCGCAGGCGCGACAGTATTCGGCTGAGGCAGGTTCAGGCGCAACCGGTCGACGGGATACGGGCCGCCGGTACTGAAAAAATATTCGCCGGGTTTCGGTCCCGCGTGGGCGACGATGCCTTCGCGCCATGCCCGCTCCGCGCGTTGCGCGGCGTCGGCGGCAAGCGGCTGAATCTCCATGTCCAGCGACTCGACATACGGCGTGCCGTCGAGCCAGCGCAAACGCAGGTAGCGCGCGCGATTGCCGTCCAGTTCGATCCGGTCCTGACTCAGCGTGCTGCCGTTGTAGCTGACCTTCAGCAGTTGCGCATCGCCGGCGGGTTGCCAATGACGCAAATCGTCGCTCGATTCGACCGTGACGCGTCCCTGGTAATTGTCGTCGCGCAGATGCACGAGCAACGCGGTCACCCGGCTTGCATGTGACGCGCGTCCGAGGTCGATCAGGTCCGTGTCGTGTTGCGCGCGGGACGGCGGCGCCGAGGTCGCGCGCAGCGAACCGTCGGCGGCGATCGTCACGCCGAGCGGTGCGGCGGAACTGCTGGCGGCAGCGGGCGGCAACGGAAACCAGCGCACCGGACGCAGCGTGGGCGGCGTGCGCGGCGGCTCGCGCGGCGCATCGAGCGAATACGGCACGGGTTCGCCCGTGCCGTTGAAGACACGCACGTCGCCGAGATCGTGACGCTGGCTCGCCGCGTAGACGGCGGCCGGCAGCGTCACGCTGTAGTACGCGGCGCCTTCTTCGAGTTGCAGCGCGAAATGCTGCGCGAAGTCGTCGGCGGCGATGGCGGGCGCGGACGCCCACATCGCCGCGATCGCAAAACAC
The DNA here is from genome assembly GCF_004366535.1 of Paraburkholderia sp. BL6665CI2N2. Lineage (NCBI taxonomy): Bacteria > Pseudomonadati > Pseudomonadota > Betaproteobacteria > Burkholderiales > Burkholderiaceae > Paraburkholderia > Paraburkholderia sp. BL6665CI2N2. Next base: position 7,658,451 of record NZ_SORC01000001.1, on the reverse strand, counting down.
CAGCCGGTGAATGTAAAGGCACGCTTCATTGCTTGGATTCCACGACCAGAGCCTTGGGCGGTAACGGTGAGAAGTAGCCGATCAGCAACAACATCAAACCGATGCCGATAAACGAAACGATCCGCTCGATCCCGGTCACGTGAGACAGATCGAACAGGAACAGCTTGACCACGGTCGCCGCCAGCAGCGCGCCGCCGATGAACCAGAACATCCGGCTCGCCCGGCGCGTCGCCCAGATCATCATGGCAAGCGCGCACACCGTCCAGAATACCGATATTGAAGCCTGTACGAGCATCGAGTGTGACATGGTCTCGAACTCGTACGGCACGCCGGTCCAATGATGCAGCGTACGCAGCAGCATCGCGTTCAGCCAGACGAATCCGGTCGCACCGGCCGCTACTTGCAACGGCATGCGATATTCGCCGATCGGCACGCCCAACCGATGAATTCGCATGAGCCAGAACGCCGCCAGCGCGAACACCACCGCCTGCACCAGGTCGAGCGGATTGAGCAACGGCAGACGCGCCCATGCGCCGCCGTCCTGCGTCAGGTTCGCGAAGAACGTCCATATCCACATCACCAGCACGAGCGGCGTCGACGCGATCGCGCACAGCCGCACGATACTGTCGCGCCGCGCGAGCCACAACCCGGCAAAAGCAAACGCGCTCCAGCCGACCAGAAACACCTGCTGCAGACTGAACGAGGCGAGCACCGCACCGACATCGTACGCCGTGTGAAAACGATGATGCAGCGTGCGCAACAGCAGCGCATTGAGCCACAGGAACAGCGTGGCGAGCACCAGATAATCGAACGCTCGCGGATGCCATTGCACACCCAACGCACGCAGTCTGCGCAGCCACACAGCGCCGGCGACGAACGCGAGAATCTGGGCGACATCGAGAGGATTGAGGATCGGCAGCCACACGAGCGGCGCGGCGCTGCCGTCGCTCGACACACTTGCGATACTCCACGCCCACAGCAGCACGGCGAGCGGCGCGGCGGCCCACACCTGATACGCCCGCATGAAGCGCGCGACCGGCCAGCGCAGACGGTGCCCGGCGCCCGCCAGCAACAGCAGCGGCACACCGAAGCCATACGCCCACGCGCTCCAGCTCCATGCGCCTTCGGGCACGTAAGTCCGCAAAGCCCAATAGCCTTCGAGCGCGGCAAGCGCGCCGGCCGTCCAGAACATCAGCGTATGCAGCGGCGCGAGCACGATATCGCTGACGTCGCGCTGCTGGCGCCACAGCAATCCGTACGCCGAGAGTGCGGCGAGCGCGCCAACCAGCCAGCCGTAGCCGCTCACCGGCGCCATACCTAACGTGAAAAGCTCGACGGTGAGGAGCGCGAGAACCGGCACGAACGCCAGCGCCGGCAATTCGGCGAGCGGCCAGCGCAGCGCGCGGCGCGCGCCGTGAGCCAACCAAGCTGTCAGCACGGCGAAGAGCGCGACGCCGGCCGTCTCGAAACGGCCGTGTTCTACGCCGGGACGAGCGCTCACGTACGCATGGATTTCGTACAGGCCGCCGAAGGTCCACCACGACAAACCCCACACGCTGGCGACGAGGCCGATCCGCGGCATCCACACGTGCCACTCGCCTGCTTCGCTGCGGCCGTGCAAACGCCATCCCGTGAAAATGCCCGCGAGCGCGATCAGCACGGACGCGATGTAGGCACCGTTCAGGGCCGGCAAGGCGCTCGCGTCGTGAGTCTGCGCGATCGTGCCGACCGCGTAGGCGCCCGCCGCGGCCAGTTGCAGCAGCAGGCCGAAACCGAAAGCGCTCAGGCGCCGCTGACGCACGGCGAGCCAGCTGATCGCGGCCCCTTCGATGGCCCAGGTCGCGCTCGTCGTCGGTCCGGTGAACGCGAGCGGCACGGCGAGCGTGGCAAAGATCACCGCCAGTGCGAGCATGGCCTCGAACATCATGCCGAGGCGTTCCCGGCGCCGCGACAGCCAGCCCGCGATCGCGAGGTAGAACGCGGCCAGCGCCACCGCGCTCCATGCCAGTCCGAACCCGGTGTTCTTCATCAACGCGGCTTGCAGGCCGATCGCCACCAGCGGCGTGCCGAACACGAGCGTGCCGTCGACGTAATGCTTGAGGGCGATTTCGCGCCGTACCGCGTAGAGCAGCGCGATGCCGACGTACATCAGGAAAAACAGGATCAGGAACGGCTCGGTGCTGGCGAGCAACTCGGGGCGGTAAGCTATCGCGCCCCACGCGGCGCCGATCGAAAACGTGAACACGAAGCCGAGCAGATTCAGCGGGCGCCACGCCTTGAACCAGGCGATCGCGAAGATGCCGGCATTGAGCAGCGCGTAGTAGCTGAACAGCATGACGTGACTGCCGCCGCCCGTCGACAGCAATATCGGCGCGAGAAAACCGCCCGCGCTGCCCATGAAGGCCAGCGACGAAGCGTTCTGCCGGACCGCCAGGAATGCACTGAGCGCGCAGATCGCGACCATCAGCGGAAAGGCCGCGGCCGCCGGCAGCAAGTGATAAAGCCGCGTGGCCGCGAAGACGGTCAGATACAGCGCGCCGACGCCGCCGCCTTGCAGCACCAGCCCATACGCGCCGCGGCGCTCGCCGATGCGCCAGCCGAGCACGATCAAGGCGGTCGCGGCGAGCGCCACACCGGCAAGGCGGAATTCGATCGGCAGCAGGCTGTTATCGGCGGCGTATTTGAGCAGGAAGGCGAAGCCGAAAAACAGCACGATGATGCCGACCCGCACGACCGTGTTGCCACCTAGAAGCCAGTCGCGGCCCGCTTTGAAGATACGCTCGGCGAGACCAGGGCCGCGAGGAGGCGCGGGTGGTGAAGGTGGAACGGGAGGCTGCGACGCGGACGCTGTCGCGGAAGCGGGTTGTGCGGCCGGGGCGACTGCAGCGGCGCCGGGTACGCCGAGGGCAATTGGTACGTCTGCTGCGCCGTCCGCGTTCACCGCACGCTGAGCGGCCGGAGCCATCGCTTCGGCGCCAGTCGATAAGCGCGCGGCGGCGAGCGGCATCGCCCGCACCTCGGGCGGCGGACTTATCGTCCGCTCATTGGCAGGCGGGATCGCATAAGGACTTGACGCGGCATCCGACGGCGACCGCCCAAACGCCGCCGTGTCGGCGACCTGCGCATCAGCATCCGTAGCGCCCTCGACGCCGCCCGCTCGCAACTGACGAATCTCGCCGCGCAACGCGACGATCTCCCGCTCGAGCCGCTCGACGCGAACCGCCAGTTCGCCCGGAGGACTCCGACTGTCAGTGGCGGCCGGTTTCGCCGCGGACGGCGTCGCGGCATCCGCGGACTTCTTTTGCAGCAGACGCGAAAACGCAAAACCAGCCACCGCACCCAGCAACGCGCCGAGTCTAATCGAGAAATCGTTCGACAAGGCAGCCAGCATGCCGACCACCGCGCCGAGCACAGTCAATATCACGCTCATCGCAGCCCTCTTTTTTATTGTGTTCCGTAGCGAGATTTATTTAATGATGCACCGATTAATCCCCGAGTATTACGCAAACGATACGGCGAAAATCGGCGCGCAGAATACCATGCAAATCGCGCTTTTGAGCCAACAATAAAGTGAATGGCGCCTATGCAAAAATGCTTGATGATTTTTCCGACCGCACACAGCCGCGTATCGGCGTGCGCTCACGGCAAGCAGCCAACCATGTCAAAATTCGCCACCGGCCGTCGGGCCATCCTCTCCCACATTTCATCCAAGGAAGTTGCAGTGGACATCAACAAACAGGTCGCGGCCCTCACCGCTTCGGAACTTCAGACGGCCGGCGCGAGCCAGGCCACGGCGATTGCGGTCAGCGTGCTGCTGCGCCATCTGCGTTCGCCTGAGCTGGCGAAGCTGTTGTCGTCGGCGTTCGAAAATCATCAGGCGGTCATGCTGCAAACGCCGTGGCCCGAGCCGATGCTCCAGGCGTTCGAGTCGACCCGCCGGTTTCTCGAAGGCGCCGCGCAAGCGGACCTGCCCGGCACGCAAGCGCCTGCGCAAACGCCGGACGCCTGAGCGCGGCCGGGCTGTTTCAGGAAGACGCGAGCAGCGCGCGGAGCCAGGCGCGCAGCGCCGATATCTCTTCCGCGCATACCGAATGCGGCATCGGATACGCGCTCCAGTCCACCTTGCAGCCTCGCGCGATCGCAAAGTCGCGCGCGGCCTCTCCTAACTGGATCGGCAACACGTCGTCGTACATGCCATGCGCGGCAAAGATAGGCGTACCACGGTTCGCCGCGCTAAAACGGCTGTCGATAAAGCCCGTCGACGGCACATAACCCGACAACACGATCAAACCGGCAAGCGTCTCAGGATGCGTCAGCCCCGCCGAATAGGTCATCGCCCCGCCTTGCGAAAAACCCGCGAGAAAGATGTTCGAAGTTGGAATGCCGCGGCGGTTCTGCGCGTCGATCAATTGCCGCACGGTTGCGCAAGACGATTCGATACCCGCTTCGTCAATCTGCTCATTGATGTTCTGAAACGAGCGGATGTCATACCACGCGCGCATTACGTAGCCGTTATTCGCGGTGACGGCAATCTCCGGCGCGTTGGGAAACACGAAGCGCACGGCAGGCGCGTTGCCAAGACGCAGTTCGGGCACGAGCGGCACGAAGTCGTTGGCATCGGCGCCGAGACCGTGCATCAGGATCACGGCGAACGTGGGATTCGGCGCGCTTTCAATTTCGATGGTGGGCGGTTGCTCGGTCATGTATCGCGATTACCCGGTTTCAGAAAACGGTCAGAGGATCGGAAAGAGTACCAGCAGGATATACCGCCAGGCGAGACAAGGCGCACCGGGCATCTTCAAAGCCTGTCCCCTCCCGCGTCGGCCCGCGACCCCGCGCGCCCGCGTCCTGCCCGACTCCGCGCCGGCGCCACGACCTCGGCGAGCAGTTCCTCATGCAGTTCCCGCAAGACCTCGACAAACGCCGACGCCAGCCGCTCCCGCGGCCTGTGCGGAGGAAACAGCAGATAGGTCTGAAAGCGCGTGGCCGGCAGGAATGGGCGAATGACGATTTCCGGCCCGGCGAAGTCGCGCGCGACGATGGGATGCGCAAGCGTCACGCCCATGCCGTGGCGGACCATCTCGCAGCACATCGCCGCGTATTGCGCCTCGATCGACATGACGCGCTGCACGCCCGCGCGCTGGAACACTTCGTCCATCAAGGTGCGCGTGCCGTCGCCGTGACACAGCGAAATGAAGGGCTCGCCTTCCAGATCCTCCGGCTTGATACTGCGCTTCGCCGCCAGCCGATGCGCCGCCGGCATCACGCAAACGGCAGCCACGTCCGATAGCTGTTCGACCTCGCAATCGGATGCCTCGCTGACATACACCGCCACACCCAGATCGCAGAACTGCGAGGCCGTCCAATGATTGACCGTGCCGGACGTATTCACGTGCAGCGACACGGTGACGTCCGGAAACCGCGCGACAAAACGCTTGATGGCGTGCGGCACCAGCGTCATGCCCGCTGAAGGCATTGCCGCGATGCGCAGACGGCCGCTGCCGAGATTGCGAATCTGCGCCGCGGCATTCGCGAGGCCCTGCAAGCCGACAAACGCGCGCTCCACTTCGCGAAAAAACGCTTCGCCCTCGCTCGTGGGAATGAGCCGCACGCCGCTGCGCTGAAAGAGTTGCAGCCCCGTATCGCGCTCGAGTTGCGCGATCAGACGGCTCACGTTCGGCTGCGACGTGAAGAGCGCCTTTGCCGCGGCGGTCATTGACCCCGACACCATCACGGCGCGAAACGCCTCGATGTGCTTGAGATTCATCCGTATTCTCCCTTAGACAACACCCTTCAATCCATATCATCCATGCATGGATAGGTATTTTATTCGTATTGGACGGCATGGCTAGCCGGCGCGACACTGCATTCCAACGACGGGCAGCGAAGCCCGCGTCCCCACACCGGAACTGGAGATCGTCGTCATGAAAAGAGCGTTGCATCGCCGCCTGTCCGCCTCGTCCCACCCCGCCTTCGCGGCGCTTCTCGCCGCTTCCGCCCTCGCCGCTCCGCTCCTCGCGCAGGCCGACACCACGCTCTATGTCGCCAACGTCGGCGGCTCGAACGAGCAGCTCTACCGGCAGAAGATCATCCCGCCGTTCGAGAAGGCGCATAACGTCAAGATCGTCTACGTCGCCGGCAATTCGAGCGATACGCTTGCCAAGCTGCAGGCGCAGAAAGGTCATCAGCAGATCAACGTCGCGGTGATGGACGACGGCCCCATGTACCAGGCGATGCAGCTCAACCTGTGCGCGAAGCTCGACGACGCGCCCGTGATGAAGGACGTCTACCCGCTCGCGAAGATCGGACCGAGCGCGATCGGCGTCGGCATGGTGGCGACCGGCATAGGCTATAACGAGGAGGCCTTCAAGAAGGCCGGCCTGCCGCCGCCCGACTCGTGGAAGGCGCTCACCGACAGCCGCATCAAGGGCAAGCTCGGCGTGCCGCCGATCACCAATACCTACGGCCTGCATACGCTCGTGATGCTCGCGCGTCTTTCCGGCGGTGGCGAAAAGAACATCGACCCTGGCTTCGCCGCGATGACCAAACAGGTCGCGCCGAACGTGCTGTCCTGGGCGCCGACGCCCGGCGAGATGGACGGCCAGATGCAGTCCGGCGACGTGATCCTCGCGCCGTACGGCAGCGGCCGCGCGGTCGCCTTGCAGAACACCGGCTTCCCGCTCAAGTTCATTTACCCGAAGGAAGGCGCGGTCGCCTTGCAGGTGGCGGCGTGCGCGATTGCGGAGAACGCGCAGCCGCAGTTGTCGCAACAGTTCGTGCAATACCTGTTGAGCCCGGAAGTGCAGGCCTTGCAGGCCCAAGGCATCGGTCTGGGTCCGGTCAACAAGACCGTGAAGCTCACGCCTGAGATCGCCGCGCGCGTGCCTTACGGTCCCGAGCAGATCTCGAAGCTGACCGCGATGGACTGGACCACGATCAACCAGCACCGGACCGAATGGACCGAGCGCTGGAACCGTTCGGTCGAACGCTGAAATGCGGCACCAAACGCGGACCCAAGCGCGGCACCAGGCGCGGCACCAGCGGGTTCCTCGCGCGACGCGCGATCTGATGAAGGAGCGAGGCGCATGGCCTTCCTGACTCTGCAAGGCATCACGAAACGCTACGGCGATTTTACGGCGGTCGATCAACTCGATCTCGCGGTCGAACGCGGCGAATTGCTGTCGCTGCTCGGACCCTCGGGCTGCGGCAAGACCACCACGCTGCAAATGGTCGCGGGCTTCGTCACGCCGACCACCGGCCGCATTCTGCTCGATGGCCGCGACATCACCAGCGAACGTCCCGAGAAGCGCGGCATCGGCGTGGTGTTCCAGAGCTATGCGCTGTTTCCGCACATGACGGTGGCGGGCAACGTCGGCTTCGGGCTCGAGATGCGCAAGGTCAAACGCAAGGAACGCGACGAGCGCGTCGCCGAAGCGCTTTCCCTCGTGCGCCTGAAAGGCCTCGGCCACCGCTATCCGAAGGAACTGTCGGGTGGCCAGCGTCAGCGTGTGGCGATTGCGCGCGCCATCGCCATGCAGCCGGAACTGCTGCTGCTCGACGAACCGATGTCCAACCTCGACGCCAAGCTGCGCGAAGAGATGCACATCGAACTGCGCGCGATCCAGAAGCGCCTCGGCATCACGACGATACTCGTCACGCACGATCAGGTCGAAGCGATGACCATGAGCGACCGCATCGCGGTGATGCATCGCGGCGCGATTGCGCAACTCAGCACGCCGTATGACGCGTACGAGCGCCCCGCCACGCCGTTTGCCTCGACGTTCCTCGGCCGCACCAACGCGCTTTCGGGCGAAGTGCTGCGTCGCAATCCGCGCTGCGCGGAAGTCGCCGTCGCCGGCACGACACTGCATGTGCCGCATGAAGGCCGTCATGTCGACGGCACGGTGAACGTTTATATCCGCCCGGAAAAGGTTCATCTGGCCAATGGCGAGGCGCGCCTGCGCGGCCGCATCGCGACGCGCGTGTTCGTCGGCAATCAATGGCTGCTCGAGGTGGACACCGAACTCGGCAAGCTGCGCGTCGCGCAGCCGAACCACGGCGCGCCGCCGCCCGAGGAAGGCCACGAAGTCGGCCTCGCATGGACCGACGACGATCTGCGCGTGCTCACGCAAGACACTCCGGAGAGCACTCATGGCCACGCTTGACGACGCCCGTCCCGGCGCCGCGCCGTGGCTGCTGTCGGGGCCCGCGCTGCTGCTGTTCGTCGGCTTGTTGTTAGTGCCGCTGCTGCTCACGCTGATGCTGTCGTTCCGCGTGTTCAGCGATACGGCCGGCGTCACCGCCGCCTATACGTTCGCGAACTATTGGGAAGTGGTTAGCGATCCGTACTACGGCACGATCTTTCTGCGCACCGCCGGCCTCGCCTTCGCCGTCACGCTGCTGTCCATCGTGCTCGGCGTGCCGGAGACCATCGTGCTCGCGCGCATGAAGCGGCCGTGGCAGTCGCTGTGTCTGCTGGTCGTGCTCGGTCCGCTGCTTATCTCCGTGGTGGTGCGCACGCTCGGCTGGCAGATCCTGCTCGGCAACAACGGCGTGCTGAACAACCTGCTCCAGGCGCTGCATGTGACCGACGAACCCATCCGCCTCGTCTTCACCATGACCGGCATGATCATCGCGCTCACGCATGTGCTGGTGCCCTTCATGGTGATGTCGGTGTGGGCGACCATGCAGAAACTCGACCCGCAAGTGGAATGGGCCGGTCGCTCGCTCGGCGGCTCGCCGTTCGCGGTGTTTCGCCGCGTGGTGCTGCCGCAGATCATGCCCGGCGTGCTGTCGGGCTCGATCATCGTGTTCGCCTTGTCGGCATCGGCGTTCGCCACGCCGGCGCTGATCGGCGGCCGGCGCCTCAAGGTGGTCGCCACCGCCGCTTACGACGAGTTCCTCGGCACGCTCAACTGGCCGCTCGGCGCGAGCATCGCCGTGCTGCTGCTGATCGCCAACGTGGCGATCGTGATGGGCTGCAGCCGCCTCGCCGAGCGCCGCTTCCAGCACATCTTCGATTGAGCGAGGGAGAGCGATCATGAAACAGAACGGCATTCTCGGGCTCGTCTACAACGCATTCTTTCTGACCTTCATCCTCGCGCCGCTCGTGGTGGTGATGCTGGTGGCCTTCACGGACAAAGGCTTTATCTCGATGCCTTTCGATGGCGCGTCGCTGCGCTGGTTCCGCGCGATCATCGAGAACCGCGACATCGTCGCGGCGTTCTGGCTGTCGGTGCGGCTCGCGTTCGCGGCGGCGAGCATCGGCGTGCTGCTCGCGGTGCCCGCCGCGCTGGCGATCGCGCGCTATCGTTTCCCAGGCCGCGCCGCGCTCACCAGCTTCTTCCTCTCGCCGATGATGATTCCCGCTGTCGTGCTCGGCATCGCGTTCCTGCGCTTTCTGTCGCTGCTGCACCTGTCGGGATCGTTCTGGTCGCTGGTCTGCGCGCACGTGATCATCGTGCTGCCGTATGCGTTGCGCCTCGCGCTGTCGTCGGCCGTCGGGCTCGACCGCGATGCCGAGCGCGCCGCGCTCTCCTGCGGCGCGAGTCGCTTCACCGCGTTTCGCCGCGTGGTCCTGCCGATGATCCGCACCGGCGTGGCGGGCGGCTGGGTGCTCTCGTTCATCCAGAGTTTCGACGAACTGACCATGACCATCTTCGTCGCAACGCCCGGCACGACCACGCTGCCCGTCGCCATGTACAACCAGATCGCGCAGACGATCGATCCGCTGGTCGCTTCGGTGTCGGCGGTGCTGATCGTCGGCACGGTCCTTCTGATGATCCTGCTCGACCGCATGGTCGGACTGGATCGCATTCTGATCGGAGAAACCCGATGACATTGACTAGCACCGCCAGCCCCGACGTGCTGGTGCTCGGCGGCGGCCTCGTCGGTTCGGCCGTGGCCTACGGGCTTGCCCGCGAAGGCGCGCGCGTCACCGTGCTCGACGAGGACGACGGCGGCCTGCGTGCGTCGCGCGGCAATTTCGGCCTCGTCTGGATTCAGGGCAAGGGCTATGGCCTGTCGCCTTATGCACGCTGGTCGCGCAGTTCGGCCACGCGCTGGCCGGGACTCGCACAGGCGCTGCTGGACGAAACCGGCGTGGACGTGGCGTTGCGCCAGCCGGGCGGCTTTCACTTCTGCTTCAACGACAACGAACTCGCCGAACGCGACAAGCGCCTCTCGACGCTGCAAGCCGAACTGGGCGATTACCCGTATCAGATGCTCGATGCCGCCGAAGTCCGCGCGCGTATTCCGCACATCGGCCCGGCGGTGATCGGCGCGAGCTATTCGCCGATGGACGGTCACGTCAATCCGCTCAAGCTGCTGCGCGGCCTGCATACCGCCATGCAGGCGCGGGGCGTTCGGCTCGTGTCGGGCGAACGCGCCGAGCGCATCGAGCCGCAAGCACAGGGCTTCGTCGTGCACGGCAGACGCGGGACGTATCGCGCGTCGCGCGTGGTGCTCGCCGCGGGACTCGGCAATCGCGCGCTCGCGCCGTTCGTCGGACTCGACGCACCGGTCGCGCCCAATCGCGGGCAAGTGCTGGTGAGCGAACGCGTCGCGCGCTTTCTCGACTATCCGACGCTCAACGTGCGCCAGACCGATGAGGGCAGTGTGCAGTTCGGCGATTCCATGGAAGAAGTCGGCTTCAACGATTTCACGACCACGCACGTGCTGGCCGACATCGCCCGGCGTGGCGTGCGCGCGTTCCCGATGTTGCAGCACGTACGCCTCGTGCGCATGTGGGCCGCGTTGCGCGTCTATAGCCCCGACGGCTTTCCGATCTACGACCACTCCGCGGCGCACCCCGGCGCGTTCGTCGTGACCTGCCATAGCGGCGTGACGCTGGCGGCCGCGCATGCGCTGCGCGTCGCGCCGTGGATCATGGGCGCGCCGATGCCCGACGAATTGCCCCATTTTTCCGCGCGCCGCTTCGAGCACGCCGGTGAACTGACTCCCGCTCATTGAATCCGACATGACTACCCAATCGACTCACACGCTATTCAAGCCGCTGTCGGGCGCGCAAGGCTCGGCCGCCACGCACGTCGCCATCTGGTTCAACGGCCGGCCGCTGTCCGTGCCGGGCGGTTGCTCGGTCGCGGCAGCCTTGCTTGCGGCGGGCGTATCGCGCTTTCGCGCGACGCCCGTCTCCGGCGCAGCGCGCGCGCCCTTCTGCATGATGGGCGCGTGCTTCGACTGCCTTGTCGAGATCGACGGCATGCCGAGCCGTCAGGCCTGCATGGTCGAAGTCAAAGCCGGCATGCGCATCCGCTCGCAGGAAGGCGCGCGCGATCTGCCGCCGTTGGGCGCGACTGCCCCGGCCGACGCACCGCTGGAGAATGCCCATGAGCGCTGATTTCGCTTCCGAAGCCGTCGACGTCGTCGTGATCGGCGCCGGTCCCGCCGGCATGAGCGCGGCGACGCGCGCGGCGCGCGCCGGCCTCTCAACGGTGCTGATCGACGAACAGGACGCCGTGGGCGGCCAGATCTATCGCGCCATCGGCCGCGCCGACGCGCGCCGCAAGGAGATTCTCGGGCCGGACTACGCGGCGGGCGCCGCCATCGCCGAAGCGTTCGCCGCTTCCGGCGCGCGGCACTTGACCCGTGCGACGGTATGGCAAGTCACGCGCGAGCGCGGCGTCAATTATCTGCGGGACGGCAAGATCGGCAGCTTCGACGCGCAACGCGTGATTCTCGCCAGCGGCGCGCTGGAGCGGCCCTTTCCGATTCCCGGCTGGACGCTGCCCGGCGTGCTGACAGCGGGCGCGGCGCAGATCCTGTTGAAGAGCGCGGGCGAAGTACCCGCCGCGCCGCCGGTGCTCGCGGGCTGCGGGCCGCTGCTGTATCTGCTCGGCTGGCAATACGTGCGCGCCGGCGTGCCGATCCGCGCGCTGGTCGACACCACGCGCCATGAAGACCGCTGGCGCGCGAAGCGTCATGCGTTGGCGGCGCTGCGCGCGTGGCCGTTCCTGAGCAAAGGCTTGCAATTGATTCGCACGCTGCGCGAAGCGAACGTGCCGATCTTCGAGGCCGCCGACAATCTGCTTGTGGAAGCGCGCATCGGTACGGATCATGTCGAGCGTGCCGCCGCGCTGCACTTCACGACGCAAGGCACCGCGCATCGTATCGAAGCCGATGTGATCCTGCTGCATCAGGGCGTCGTGCCGAACACGCAATTCACGCAGGCGCTGCGCGCCACGCACCGCTGGGACGACGCACAACTCTGTTTCACCCCGAAAGTGGATGCGTGGGGTGAACTGGACGTGCCCGGCATCTTCGTCGCGGGCGATGGCGCGGGCATCGGCGGCGCGCAGGCGGCGGCTTTGCAGGGCGCGCTCGCGGGTCTCGCGGCGGCCGCGCAGCTCGGCGCGCTTACGGCCGAGGTACGCGATGCCGAAGCCGTCGCACATCGCCGCGCGCTCGCCGGCGTCATGCGCATCCGGCCGTTTCTCGACAGCCTGTATCGTCCGCGCGACATCAACCGCATTCCGCGCGACGAGACCATCGTCTGCCGGTGCGAGGAAGTCACCGCGGGCGAGTTGCGCAAGTTCGTCGAACTCGGCTGCGTCGGACCGAATCAGGCGAAGTCGTTCGGACGCTGCGGCATGGGTCCGTGTCAGGGACGCATGTGCGGTCTCACGGTGACCGAAGTGATCGCCGATGCGCGCCGCGTCTCGCCCGCCGAAGTCGGCTACTACCGCATCCGTTCACCGATCAAGCCGCTCACGCTTGGAGAACTCGCCGGTGAGTGACACGACCGACATCCAGGAAGCCGATGTGCTCGTTGTCGGTGGCGGCCTGCACGGCACGAGCAGCGCGTTCCATCTGGCGCGGCGCGGTGCGAAGGTAATCGTGCTCGAAGCCGACTATGTGGCGCGTCATGCGTCGGGCGTGAACGCGGGCGGCGTGCGCACGCTGGGCCGCCCGTTGCCCGAGATTCCGCTCGCGCTGATGTCGCGGGAAATCTGGCACGGCATGAGCGATCTGCTCGGCGAGAACGGCGGCTTCGTGGCATCCGGCCAGTTGAAGATCGCCGAAACGGATGACGAACTCGACGCGTGCCGCCAGCGCGTGGCGCTGCTCGAATCGCATGGATTCACGCACGAGAAAGTGATCGATCGCGACACCGTGCTCGAACTCGAACCGGCGCTCGCGCGGCATGTCACGGGAGGCATCTGGGTCGAGCGCGACGGTTACGCACTGCCTTATCGAACCACCACGGCATTCCGGCTCGCCGCGCAGCGGCTCGGCGCACGTTTTCTGGAAGGCACGCCGGTGCGGCGCATCGAGCAGCGCGGCACAAGATGGTTCGCCGTCACACCGCACAGCACGTTCAGCGCGAACCAGTTGCTCGTCACCGCGGGCGCATGGTCCGGCGAATTGGCGAAGCAGGTCGGCGAGAGCGTGCCGGTGCATCCCGAAGGTTTGATGCTGATGGTCACGCAACGTGTGGCGCCCTTCTGCCGCGCGACGCTCGGCGCAACAGGCCGGCCGTTGTCCTTCAAGCAGTTCGACAACGGCACGGTGGTGATCGGCGGCAAACTGATCGGCATTGCCGATCTGGCGAATCGTCATGGCGAAGTCGATTTTGCCCGCCTCGTGCGTAGCGCGCGAACCGTGACCGACCTGTTTCCTCACCTGCGCGATCTCGGCGTGAACCGCGCGTGGGCCGGTGTCGAAGCTTTTACCGAAGATGAACTGCCGGTCATTTCCGCGAGCCGCCAGGCGGCAAATCTGTATTACTCGTTCGGCTACTGCGGCAGCGGCTTTCAGCTTGGGCCGGGTTGCGGTCAACTCGTGTCCGAACTGATGCTGGACGGCAAACCCTCGCTTTCGCTCGATGCGTTTGCCATCGATCGTTTTGGCCGCACAGCGGCGGCTTCCCGCCCTGGCGCTTCGCATCTCGTTACGCGCTAACCGATTTTTTCCGTCGCGCCCTTCAGTCGATGCGCGCGGCGGCTTCGTTCGCCTTTGTTCAAATGGAGAGATTGTCATGACCGATATCGTTCGTATCGACACCAACCAGCGTATGAGCCGCGTCGTCAAAGCAGGTGGCCTCGTGTTCGTCGGCGGCCAGACTTCCGCCGATCACACCCCGGACGTCCAACTCCAGACCGCGAAGGTGCTGGAAAAAATCGACGGCTATCTGGAGAAGGCGGGCATCGACAAGACGCGCCTCGTTTCCGCACAAGTCTGGCTCGCGGACATTGGCCGCGATTTCGCGGGCATGAACGAAGTGTGGGATGCGTGGGTGCCGCAAGGTCACGCACCGGCGCGCGCGACGGTGCAAGCAAAGCTTGCCGCGCCCGAGCTGCTGGTGGAGATCGCGGTCGTGGCGCTGGGTTGAGTAACGCAGTTAGCGCAACCGCGCCGTGCTGATCACGGCGTGCCGATGCCTCGCCGCCCAATCCATCAGGTTGGCGAGCGGCCCGTCACCAGGGCACGGCGCGTCCGAGATAGTCGAGGTAATGCAAACCGGCGCGCCCTTCGTAAGCCTCGATGGTATTGACGAGATTCGGAATGCTTTCCTCGATGGTCAAGCGCGCCGTAGGGCCACCCATGTCTGTCTGCACCCATCCGGGCGCCATGAGCAGAAGGCTGCGCGGATAACTCGCGCTACGCGCCGCGAAGGTACGCATGAACATGTTCAACGCGGCCTTGCTCCCTCGGTAGACTTCATAGTTTGCGTTGGTGGCATTGGTGATACTGCCCTGCCCCGACGACATGACACCGATCGTTCCAGTCGGCGGGACAAGGTCCTGAAACGCATGGATGACCCTCATCGGACTCAGCGAGTTCGTGACCATCACGCGCACAAATTCCTCGGTCGAGACGTCTGCTAGCGTTTCACGATCGTCGTTCTTCACACCGGCGTTCACGAAAAGCACATCGACACGCCGACCTTCAAGCCGGGCGCGCAGCGCTGCGACCTGCCCGGGAATCGTGATATCCATAGTCTCCACTCCGAGCGCGCCAGCGCTAGCGTTGGCAAGATGCTGAAGCCTTTCTGTAGAGGCAGCTCGCCCGGTAGCGATGACTCGGTAGCCGCGCTTCAAAAACTCCTCGGCCATCGCCAGGCCAAGGCCGCGCGAGGCGCCGATAAGGAGAACGGTTTTCTGCGAAGGTGTGTCTTGCATTGGCATCCTCGATAAACAAAGCTGCTCTCGAACCTGAGTAACGAGAGCGATCCTTTCGGCTCGATCACGCAAACCAATGTAGCGGTTCATCCGGCATGGCGGAAGCCGCACTGAATGCACTTAATATATGCATCGGACGCCCTACCTCACCTTGCTTACCACGATCAAGCGATGCCAGAACCGGACCTCAATCTACTCTTCGCGCTCGATGCGTTGCTGACCGAGAAAAACGTCACACGTGCCGCTCGATCGCTGCATCTCAGCGCATCCGCGATGAGCCGCACGCTGACCCGCCTTCGCGCCGCGACCGGCGATCCATTGCTGGTCCGGGCGGGGCGCGATATGGTGCTGACTCCGCATGCCGAAGCGATTCGTGAGCACACACAAAACATTGTTCTCGAGGCGCGTTCGTTGCTTTGTCCGTCGTCGACGGCAGCAGATTTTTCAACGCTGCGCAGAACCCTGAGGATTCGTGCCAATGAAGCTTTCGTGGAAGCCTTCGGCGCAGCATTGATTGCTGAAGTGACCGCGGTTGCGCCGCTCGTGCGTTTGCACTTTTCCTCCAAATCGGAAAAGAGCGCGGAGTTTCTGCGAAATGGTTCGGCCGATCTCGAGATCGGCGTGCTGGAGGAGATGGGACCTGAAATACGCGTGCGGGCGCTGTTTCGAGACCGCTACGTGGGTGTGGTCAGAAAGGGGCATCCCCTTGAGATGAAACAGGACGTGACTACCGAACAATACGCAGCATTTGGCCACGTGGTCGCGCCGCACGGTCGCCAGATAATCGAGTCTCTCGACGCAGCGATTGCCTCGCTGGGATTGGAACGAGCAACCATGGCGGTCGTGCCGAGTTTTCCGGCCGCATTGGCAGTGGCGCGAGCATCCGATCTGGTCGCGCTCCTGCCTGCATCTTTGGTGAACGCCCAGCAGAGCGAATCCGTCCACTCTTTTGAGCTTCCCGTAACGACGGATCGCTTTACGATTTCCCAGATGTGGCATCCCCGTTTAGAGAATGATCCGGTTCATCGCTGGTTTCGGCAATTGGTTCTCGACGTGTGTCGTCGGCAGGTGCCGTTCTGAACGCAAGCGGAAGCTCGCAAGAGCTCATGAAGACTCCGTGTCTCCGGCATTGCGCGCGGCACACAGTCGCCACGCGGACTTTGGCACAGCGACGGTCTCGCCGACGTGGCGCCACCAGCGTTCGCCGCGATGCGGCGCGCTCAGATCCAGCCGTTCGCCCATGCGTGGCGTCGACAACGAGACACCGCGCGCAAGGGCCAGTGCCATCACCCTTTCGAACGGCTCCTGCCAGCGGTGCATGGCGAGGTCGAAGGTGCCGTTGTGAATCGGCACGAGCCAGCGGCCGCGCAGATCGATGTGCGTCTGCACCGTTTCTTCGGGCTGCATGTGAACGTACGGCCATTGCGCATCGTAGGCGCCCGTTTCGACCAGCGTGACGTCGAACGGCCCAAGGCGCTCGCCGATCGTCCTGAAACCATCGAAGTAGCCGGTATCGCCGCTGAAGAACACGCGCAGATCATCGTCGACGATCACCCACGACGCCCACAACGTACTGTTGCCGTCGAACAGGCTGCGGCCGGAAAAGTGCTGCGCGGGCGCAGCGGTGAATTGCACACCGTCGACCTCGGTGCCCTGCCACCAATCGAACTGCCGCACCTTCGACGCGTCGATGCCCCATTCGATCAGCCGGTCGCCGACGCCGAGCGGGGTCAGAAACACGCCGGTGGTCTCGGCGAGCGCGAGCACGGTTTCGCGATCCAGGTGATCGTAGTGATCATGCGACAGGATCACGCCGCGCAACGGCGGCAAATCGGCGAGCGCGATCGGCGGCGCATGGAAGCGCTTCGGGCCGAGATGCCGGAACGGCGAGGCACGTTCGGCGAACACCGGATCGGTCAGCCAGAACTGGCCGCGCAGCTTCAGCAGCATCGTCGAATGGC
The DNA here is from genome assembly GCF_004366535.1 of Paraburkholderia sp. BL6665CI2N2. Lineage (NCBI taxonomy): Bacteria > Pseudomonadati > Pseudomonadota > Betaproteobacteria > Burkholderiales > Burkholderiaceae > Paraburkholderia > Paraburkholderia sp. BL6665CI2N2. The sequence continues at coordinate 7,641,350 of NZ_SORC01000001.1, read as the reverse complement.
CGAGCCGGTAGAGGCTGCGGTCGGGCGCCGCATCGAGCTGCGCGCGCGTCAGCGCGTCGACGGGCAATGCCTCGGCCGGCACGGTGCCGCTCGGCTTGTTGAGCAACACGTTCCACACAATGCCGAGCGTCTTGCGCAGGCCTTCAGTGGGACGCGGCTTGACGTTGCGAAAGCGTTCGCCGTCGTGCTGCGGCGAGGTGCTGGACAACGCGCGGCCGCGACGCGCGGCGGTAAAGCCGAGCACGCGGCTCACAAGAGCGGGAAGCGACGTCATGAGATAGGCCGTCCAAAGAAAAATGTACACTCGGCAGTGTAGTTTGTTTTCGAGAAAAGTAAACTACCCGGTGTAAAATCTCTCGATGGATCCAAGTACCACTCACCAACGCCTGACTGACCGCAAGCGTGTCGCCATCGTCGGCGCCGCGATCGAGGAATTCCTCGCGGCCGGCTACGACGCGACCAGCATGGACCGTATCGCCGCCCGCGCGAACGTCTCGAAACGTACGGTCTACAACCATTTCCCCAGCAAGGAAGCGCTTTTTGCGGCGATTCTCCATCGGCTATGGGACGCGAGCCAGAGTGGCGATGCGCCCGCCTACCGCGCCGACCAGCCCTTGCGCGCGCAGTTGCTCGATCTGTTGGGCCGCAAGCTGCGGCTGCTGACCGACGAGTCCTTTCTGTCCCTGGCACGTGTGGCGATCGCCGCCGGCATTCATTCACCCGAGCGGGCGCGAGACATGGTCGCCCGACTCGGCGAACGCGAGGAAGACCTGACCGTGTGGATCCGCGCTGCCGCCGCCGACGGCCGTCTCAAGTCCGACGATCCGCTCTTCGCGGCGCTGCAGATGCAGGCGCTGGTGAAGGCTTTCGCCTTCTGGCCGCAGGTGACGATGGGCCAGGCGCCGCTCGGCGAACTGGAGCAACAGCGGGTCGCGGAATCGGCCGCTGACATGTTCCTCGCACGCTATGCATGAGCGGACCGCCGGGCCGCTTGCATGGGCATAAAGCCCGGCAAGCGCCTTGTACGAGCGTCTACAATCGAGATTTTCGCCCCTTCCAAACTGTGCCGATGTCCCAAAAGATCGACTACCTCAACCCCGCCCTTCCAGCCGGGCTCCGGCGCGTATCGATGCCCGTGGTCGACGCCACGCCGGCAACGCTCGATGGATTTGGCCGACTCGTAGCGAACCCGAGCGAGTGTCCGATCGAGATCGTGCAGTGGCCGTCGATGGGCTCGCGCCCCATCGACCCCGGAACCGGCGATGAGGCCGGCACCACCGAAGGCACGTTCGTAAGCGAATGGCGCGGCGACATCCTCTACGGCCGCAACGAGGCTGTGGGCGGCCACTACGTTCTTGCCTACGCAACCGAGCCTGAAGCCGCGCGCGACGACAGCGCGCACACACCGGAGCGCATGTTGCTGTGGCACGCGAACTACCATCCGGATGGCGGCCAACTGTTCTTTCCGCTGGACCATCGCCCGTTCTACGTTCCCCTGGCATTACCCGGCGACGACATCGCGCCGGAGAAATTCGTGTGCTTCCGCTTCGACGGCAAGCAAGGGCTCTACATTCACCCGAACATCTGGCATGAAGGGGTGTTCACGCTTGAAGGGACGCAGCGGTTCTTCGATAAGCAGGGCGCGGTCCACGCACGGGTCTCTGTCGACTTTACCCGCGAGTTCGGTTGCCTGCTCGAGGCGCCGATCGTGCATGACGCCCTACTGTCCGGGCAGAGCGGCGACCACCTGTAGCGGTGGGAAGAACGGGGTGATGGCGCAGCGCTTGCGGAAAGCGGAGGTGTTGTCGCGGCGCATGTGGGCGCGCCGCGGATGTAGAAAAGGCCACGTTCCTTTACGGAACGTGGCCTTATTTCCTGGTGCGTGAGGCCGGACTCGAACCGGCACACCATTTCTGGCGTCAGGACCTAAACCTGGTGCGTCTACCAATTTCGCCACTCACGCGAATTTTTACTGCAGGCAGGACCACTGCGGTCTCGCAAGCGATACAACTCGCCGCAATTCCAGCAACAGCCTTTTATTCTACGCGGGTTCCAACGACTTCAACCCCGCCACCGCCCGCGCAGGCGGGCATGACACACTGCGCCTGCCTGTTGTTCCGCGTGCTGTCAGCCGCGTCGAAAACACGCGCCCGAAAGCGTAAGCGCGAGATTCTAACCGATTGATTCGCGCTTGTCTGCATTTGCCCGGCATCTGTCCGGACGGCGCCGATGCTACAATTTTTGGCTTGACGCACGCACAGCGTGCGCCCTCTTCGCCCGCCCTTCCCTAAAACCAATCCCGTGAATTTCGACGAATATTGCCAGCAGAAAGCGGCGCCGCCCGGATCGAGTACTTACTATGCACTTCGGCAGGCGCCCGCAGCGAGCCAGCCGCTATTGACCGCGCTGTTCGCGCTGCGCCGCGAGTTCGAGGAAACGGTCAAGGAGACCAGCGATCCGGCCATCGGCCGCACCAAACTCGCGTGGTGGCAGAACGAGCTCGCCGCGCTGGCGTCGGGCTCGCCGTCGCATCCGGTGTCCAAGGCGCTGGCCGCCTACCTGCCCGACGTGAAGGCCGACTACCCGATGCTGCAGGCCTTGCTCGCCGGCTTCGAGATGGATCTCGACCAGGCGCGCTACCTCGACTATCCGAATCTGCGGCGCTATGTGCAAGGCGTTGGCGGCACGTTCGCGTCGCTCGTCGCGCGCGTCACGGCGAAAGATGCCGCGCAGGCGTCGAACTGGTCCGCGGCGCTCGGCGAGGCGCTGCTGCTCGCGCAGTTCGTGGTCGAAACGGGCAATGACGCGCGCCACGGCCGCATCTACATTCCCATCGACGAAATGCAGCGCTTCAATGTGACCGCCGCGGATCTGATCAATCGAAAATATAGCGACGCGTTCACCGAGTTGATGCGCTTCGAGACCAAGCGCGCTCGCGACGCGTTGCAGACCGCGCTCGGCGCCGTGCCCGCCGGCGAGCGCCGCTCGCAGCGCACGCTCGTCGCGCAGGCGGCCTTGGCGTTGGCCTTGCTGGATGAAATCGAACGCGACGGCTATCACGTTCTGCATCAGCGCATCGCGCTGACGCCGATTCGCAAGCTTTGGATCGCGTGGCGCGCGAAGTGAACTGAGCTACTGGCGCGTCGGCTTCACGCGAGGCGCGTTCAGCACGTCGTCATGCGCGTAACAACGGCAGCGGTTCGAACCGCTGCTGCAGGATCGTCGACGCGTCGAGTCCCCACCAAGGCCCGAGCACGGTGGCGTAAAGCTGCCGGAAATCGACGCCGACCGGCAAGTTGCCATTGCCGTCGAGCCGCGCGAGCACCGGCGGCACGCCGTATAGGCCGCCGCGCACGCGTCCGCCCACGACGAAATGCGGCGCCACGGTGCCGTGATCGGTGCCGTTGCTCTGATTCTCACGCGGACGCCGGCCGAACTCGGCATAGGTCATCACCAGCGTATCGTCCCAACGGCCAAGCTCGACAAGCGCCGACTTCATCGACATCAATCCTTCCGCGAGCTGCTTGAGCAGCGCCGCCTGTTGACCTGGCTGGTTCTGGTGCGTGTCGAAACCGTTCAGCGTGAGACGGATCACCGCCACGCCTTGGCCTCGCTGCGGCGATTCCTGCTGCGCATTGCGCGACGCAACGTCTTTTGGAACTTCGCCGGCTGCCAGCACCTGCATCGCCGTTCTGATCGAACTGCCGAACGCGCCGCCGGGAAACACGGTCTTCATCGGCGTCTGCCCTTGCGCGGGGCGCAGCCGGTCGGCGGCTTTCACGATATCGTTTTCGACGTCGAGAATATGCGCCAGCTCGGGATTGCGCTCGTGCAGCGATACCGACGTGGCAAGCCGCGAAGCCTTCACGAACTGCGCCGGATTGACCAGCGCGATAGCGCGCGCGCCGTTCGCGAGCGGCCCCATCTCGGCGCTGCCGATCACCACGCCGTCGGCGGCAAAACCGGCGGGCACCGGCGTTTGGGCAAATGCGCGCGTTAGCCACCCCTCGCGCAGATACTGGTCGGAACGCGACGCGGTGTCCCAGATTTCGATCGAGCGGAAGTGTGACAGGTTCGGTTGCGCATAGCTCACGCCCTGCACGATCGCCAGTTGCTGGTCACGCCATAGCGGCATCAACGCTTGCAAGGACGGATGCAGCGCGGTGCGTTCGTCGAGTTGAATGACCTGTTCGCGTTTGACGCCGATGTTCTTGCGCAACTGATAATACGTGGGATCGGCAAAGGGAATCACCGTATTCAAACCGTCGTTGCCGCCCTTCAGTTCGACGAGAATCAACAGGTTGTCGTAGCCGCGTGCCGAAGACGCGCCCGGCGCCGCCATCTGCGCGCCGAATGCGCGCGGCAGCCAGAGGGTCGCGCTCGCGGCCGCGCTCATCGAAAGAAAGCTGCGTCGTTTCATCCTGCACCTCGTTCGATTGCCGCGGCGCGAGTCGTAGCGCCGTCGACGGACACGTTCTTGTTAGCTGCCTTGCGCGTGCTTATTTCAGCGGCTCACTTCAATTGATACGCCGGGTCCATCAGCAACGCCTCCAGATACGCACTCGCCGTCGAACCGGTTTCGATCGCATCGACCGGCGTGAGCGGCAGGACCGCATGCTGCAACTGCAACTCGGTCGACAACCCCGGCCTGGCCGTCGGCACGGTGCTGTAGTGCGCGAGCCATGTCCCGATGTCGAAGCGTACGCCACCTTTGCCGCTTTGAGCGGCGCGCGCCATCGCCCGCTGCAGCGTGGGAGCCGGCTGCATGTCGGGCATGGTGCCGCTCGCGGCGATCCTTGTGGCCGTGGGATTGGTCATACGCCGCGGACCGGTGGCCTCGGTCGCGCGGAACAGTTGCTCGACGAATTGCTTGCGGGCAAGCAGCGTGGAACTGTTGATCCATGTCGTGCCGCCCGGCCATCCTTTGACGTTCGGCGGATAGAACAGGTTCTCGCCGAGCGTGCGGATTTGCGAGGCGAACGGCGCCGTGTTGTCGTAGCCGATGTCGAACGCGCGCAGCGTGCCGACCACGAACTCCGCCGGCGACTTCACGAGGACGCCGCGATCGCCGTCGTTCCAGAACGCCTCGCTCAGGAACACTCCGCGCAGCGCGACCTTGATATCGTAGTGGCTCGCGCGAAACCGCGCCGCGATCGGTTCGACGCGCGACGGGTCCGGCGTGTCCGAGACAAATTCGCGCCACAGTTTGGCGGTCACGAAGGTGGCCGTTTCCGGCCGCGCGAGCAGGATATCGAGCACTTGATCGCCGTCGAATGGCCCTGTCTCGCCGAGCACAGTCTTCTCCCCGTCGTCGTGCTGGTTGGCGCGCCACACGTAGGCCTGCGTGTCCGGATCGAGACTCCAGCCCGTATAGGCGCGCGCGGCCTCCGACACGTCACGCTGCGTGTAGTGTCCTTCGCCGAGCGTGAACAGCTCCATCACTTCACGGGCGAAATTTTCGTTGGGCTTACCCTTGCGATTGCTTGCGCCGTCGAGGTATTGCAGCATCGCCGGATCCTTCGCGACGTCGTGCAATAACTCGCCGAAGTTGCCGAGCGCGTTGCGCCGCAACAGCATGTTCTGCTGCGCCATCTGCTGCGGATACGGCACCTTGTCCTGACCCGAGGTGGAGTGGTTATGCCAGAACAGCGTCATGCGCTCGGTGAGCGGCGACGGCGTGATCAACATCTCGCGCACCCACCATGAGCGTAATAATTCGTAACGCTGCGCGCGCAGTCGCTGCTCTTCGCGACGTTGATCGTCGGTCCACGCTTTCTTCGTCTCGCGAGTCGGAACCGGTTCGAGCACCCAGTCGGGTAGCGGCGTGACCGCCTCGGTCCGCGCGCTCGCGAGTACTTTATCGACGGCCTGCGCTCGCGTGAGTCCAACGTATTGCGCGAGTTCGGCGCTGTCCGGCGCGAAGCCGACACGTGTCAGGAAGAAGCGCGCATCGTCGGGATCGAGGATGCTTTGTTCATGCTGCGAAGCGGCCTGCTCGTCGGCGCTCGGCAGAGCGTGCCTGATGTGTAGAACACGAGTCGCGCCAGGCTGCACCGCGGCCGCCGGGCCGCTTAGTGCCACCACCGCCAGGGCAATCGCCGACGCTGCAAACTTGCGGCCACAACTACCACGCGCGTGCAATTTCATCATCGGTCATCGAGGTTGCCGCGATGTCATGGAGAGGCGTTGCGCGTGCACTGCATACATCGCGCGCTTTGTTCTGACGACTCAGCGGCAGATTGAACGGGGAAAGTGGACAGGGAAAGTGCAACGAATTCTTTCACGCAGGGAAGAAACGTGAACCGCGTGCCGAGGGCTGGCACGATAATAGCTACCGTTTGTAGAGTTCGCGGACAGCATCTTCGATGTGCTGCCGTAACAGGCGCCGTTCGTCGGGCGTCATATGACCGTCGCGACGACGTTGATCGAGATCGGGGGGAACTGCGGTGCGCAACATGACGTCTGATGCGGGATGGTCGGTGCTCGGGTCGTGGCGGTTGGCCTTGCCCTGCCTGGGCGCGCGCTGGCTCATGGCTCTGTCGGCGGAAGGCTGGGCATGGGCGAGCGTTGGTCCTAGTGAGCCTGCCAGCGTACCGGCTACCGCCAGTGCAATCACGCTTAGGCGCACATTCGGCCAAACCCCTCCCTTCATGTTGTTCCCTTCGTGGCGCGGCAACCGGCTACCTCAAATGCGTATACAAACCCCGGTAACGAGCCGGGTGCGAGAGTTTTAGTCGTGTGAAGTATCCACCGAACAGCCGCATTCAGTAAAGGAGTCTACCTGCCCCCGCTTTACGTCGTGCCACAGTGCGGGTAAATTTTGTAACTGACTGTAACCCGTTAAATGATGCAAACGCGCACCCCTTTCTAATCGCGCTAAGATGCCGACCATGGAAACCAAAAACCCTTCGAAAATCCTCGTCGTCGACGACGATCCACGCCTGCGCGATCTGCTGCGCCGCTACCTCGGCGAACAGGGCTTCAACGTCTATGTCGCCGAGAACGCGCCGTCCATGAACAAGCTCTGGGTGCGTGAGCGCTTCGATCTGCTGGTGCTCGATCTGATGCTGCCGGGCGAAGACGGTCTGTCGATCTGCCGCCGCCTGCGTGGCAGCAACGACCGTACGCCGATCATCATGCTGACGGCCAAGGGTGAAGACGTCGACCGGATCGTCGGCCTGGAAATGGGCGCGGACGACTATCTGCCCAAGCCGTTCAACCCGCGCGAGCTGGTCGCGCGCATCCACGCGGTGCTGCGCCGCCAGTCGCCGTCGGAGTTGCCGGGCGCGCCGTCCGAAACCACCGAGGTGTTCGAGTTCGGCGAGTTCGCGCTGAATCTCGCCACCCGCACGCTCACCAAGGCCGGCCAGGAAATTCCGCTGACCACGGGCGAGTTCTCGGTGCTCAAGGTGTTCGCGCGTCATCCGCGCCAGCCGCTGTCGCGTGAAAAGCTCATGGAGCTCGCACGCGGCCGTGAGTACGAAGTGTTCGACCGCAGTCTGGACGTGCAGATTTCGCGTCTGCGCAAGCTGATCGAACCCGATCCGGGCAGCCCGCGTTTCATCCAGACCGTCTGGGGTCTGGGCTACGTGTTCATCCCCGACGGTGCAGCCTGAGTTTGTTCTCACCTCCAGTTTTTGATTTCAGATAAGAAGGGCCCATGCGGATCGACCGGCGCCTCCTGACGCTCGCGTTCGGCGGCCTTTTCTGGCGGACCTTTCTGTTGATCGCGCTGTTGATCGCAGTCAGTCTCGCCGCGTGGTTCCAGAGCTTCCGGGTGATCGAACGCGAGCCGCGCGCGCAGCGCGTGGCGCTGCAGCTCGTCGCCATCGTCAAGCTCACGCGCACCGCACTCCTCTATTCCGATCCCGACCTGCGGCGCGCCCTGCTGCAGGATCTGGAAAGCAATGAAGGGGTGCGCGTGTATCCGCGCGAAACCACCGACAAGTACAAGCTCCAGCCCGACGAGTCGCTGAACCGGCTGATCGAACACGACATTCGCGGCCGCCTCGGCGACGACACCGTGATTGCCCAGAGCGTGAACGACATCCCCGGCGTGTGGATCAGCTTCAAGATCGACGACGACGACTACTGGGTCGCACTCGACCGTGATCAGCTCGACAACGCCACCGGTTTGCAATGGGCCGGCTGGGGCGTGTTCGCGCTGGCGCTGTCGCTGTTCGGCGCGGCCTTCATCACGAGTCTCGTGAACCGTCCGTTCGCTCGCCTCGCCATGGCCGCGCGCAAGGTCGGCTCCGGGCAGTCGCCCGAGCCGCTGCCTGAGCGCGGCATGGGCGTGGCCGCGGAAACCAATCGCAGTTTCAACCAGATGGTGCAGGACCTCGAACAGCTCGAGGCCGACCGCGCGCTGATGCTTGCCGGCATCTCGCACGACTTGCGCACTCCGCTCGCGCGGCTGCGGCTCGAAACCGAAATGAGCCCGTCGGACCAGGCCACCAAAGACGCTATGGTCGACGATATCGAGCAGATGGACATGATCATCGGCCGTTTCCTCGATTACGCGCGCCCGGTGCAGCGCGTGCCGGAGCCTGTCGATCTGTCCGTGATCGCGGGCGAGTTGGCCGCGCGCATGCAGAGCGAAGACAGCATGCGCCTGATCACGCGGCTGGCGCCGTCGGCGGTGATCGAGGCCGACGAGACCGACATGCGCCGGGTGGTCGGCAATCTGCTCGAAAACGCGCGCAAATATGGCTTGAGCGACGGCGACGGCATTCCGCACGTGATTCTGGAAACGCGTGTGTCGCACTCGCGGGTCGAGCTCTCGGTGGTCGACGAAGGGCCCGGCATTCCGGAAGACCAGTTATCGCTCGTCACACGGCCGTTCTACCGTGTGAATTCGGCGCGCACCCAAGCGAACGGCACGGGCCTTGGCATGGCCATCGTTCAACGCCTCGTGGGCCGTTACCGCGGCGCGCTGCGCTTGCGCAATCGCACGCCTGGACCGGGTCTCGAAGTCACCATCGAATTTCCGCTGGCCAAGGGCGCCTAACGGAACGGGCATCGCCCGATAGCGGCCAAAGCAGATAACGTGTAACGCGTTCGTTGCGACGAGTTAGTCGCTTCAGACATGCTGTTTTCCGACGCACGAAGGAGCACTCGCATGAAAACGGTCGGCGATAAAGTTGAAGCATTCACCGTCACGGCGGCGAAGCCGGGCTTCAACCATCATGAAGAGAACGGCATTTCGGCATTCGAAGAGATCACGGAGCAGTCGTTTCCGGGCAAATGGAAGATCATCTACTTCTACCCGAAGGATTTCTCGTTTGTGTGTCCGACGGAGATCGTCGAGTTCGGCAAGCTGGTCAGGGATTTCGAGGAACGTGACGCAGTGTTGATGGGCGGCAGCGTCGACAACGAATTCGTGAAGCTGGCATGGCGCCGCGAGAACAAGGACCTGAACAGGCTAAACCACTATTCCTTCGGCGACGTGAAGGGCGAGTTGATCGATCAGCTCGGCGTGCGTGACCAGGAAGCGGGTGTCGCCCTGCGCGCCACCTTCATCATCGATCCGGACAACACGATCCAGCATGTGTCGGTGAACAATCTGAACGTGGGCCGCAATCCGGAAGAAGTGCTGCGGATTCTGGACGGCCTGCAAACGGACGAGCTGTGCGCTTGCAACCGCCCAATCGGCGGCGCCACGCTCTGAGTCGTGCCGGTGAAAAGGCCGCCGCGCTTTTGAATGCGCGCGGCGCGACTGGACTGCCGTTGCTGCGCGCGCCCTGTAAAACCTGGCTCAGTTCTTGATCAGCAGAACCGCGGCCTGAGCTTCAATGCCCTCGCCTCGGCCGAGATAGCCGAGCTTTTCGTTGGTCTTGGCTTTGACGTTGACGCGCTCGAGCGGCAGACCGAGATCGGCGGCGATATTGGCGCGCATGCCTTCGATATGCGGCGCCAGCTTCGGCGCCTGCGCGACCACGCTGCTATCCACGTTGGCGATGGAAAATCCCGCCGCTTTCACGCGCGCGAAACATTCACGCAGCAACACGCGGCTGTCTGCGCCGGCAAACTTCGCGTCGGTGTCGGAAAAATGCCGGCCGATATCGCCCATCGCGGCGGCGCCGAAAATGGCGTCGGTAATGGCGTGCAGCAGCACGTCGGCATCCGAATGGCCGAGCAGACCGCGCTCATAAGGAATCGTCACGCCGCCGATAATCAACGGGCGTCCCGGCACCAACGCATGCACGTCATACCCTTGCCCAATTCTGAAATCCATATGCGTCAAGTCCTCAAGCCCGCTAATTAAAATTGAAATCGTCCAGTCAGGACGCAGCCGCCGGCCGGCTCAGAATCGCCTCGGCCAGATCGAAGTCTTCCGGATACGTCACCTTGAAGTTGCGCAAGCTGCCCTGCACCAGCTTCGGCGCGTGGCCCAGCCATTCGATCGCGCTCGCTTCGTCGGTCAGGTCGTGACCGTCGGCCTGCGCGCGCAGGATCGCCTCGCGCAGCATGCCGATGCGGAACATCTGCGGCGTCTGCGCCTGCCACAAGCCGTCGCGCGCCTCGGTGCGGGCGATCCGGCCATCGGAAGAAGCCGCGTCGATGCGCTTCAGCGTGTCCGCCACGGGCAAGGCCATGATGCCGCCCACCGGGTCGTCCTTCAGCGCGCCGACTAGCGTGCGGATCAGCGCGGGCGTGATGCCGGGGCGCGCCGCGTCGTGTACCAGCACCCAGTCGTCGTCACGCGCGCCGAACTCGACGAGCGCATGCAGGCCGTTGAGCACCGATGCCTGGCGCGAGGCCCCGCCGCTGCGGCGCACGGCGAAACGCAAGCCGCCGAAGCGGCGGCCGTCGAAATGAGCGTCGTCCGGAGCGATCACGACGAGGGTTTGCGCAAACTCGCTGCAGGCGTCGAAGGCCGCCAGCGAGTAGTGCAACATGTCGCGGCCGGCAACAGTGCGATATTGTTTGGGCATCGCGGCGCCGGAACGGCTGCCGGTGCCAGCGCACGGAATCAGGGCAAATAGACGGGAAGTCACGAGTGCGGATGCCGCGAAGTCAAAGTAAAGGATGGATTTTATAATAGGTCCTTCGCATCCACGCCCCGACGCGCGTAAACTTGCCGGTCACGTGTGAGCCTGAGGCCGCTTTTTCTCTTCTATGCCAGACATCGCCGCATCATCGCAGTACTCCCCGCCCGTCGCGCTCGTCAAGGCCGGCCAGCGTTTCGCCTTCGACGGCACGCACGGCTCGTCCGACGCGCTGCTGATCGCCCGCTACCATCTCGCCTATCGCGAGCAGGTGCCGCTGCTCGCGGTCGTGTGCGAAAGCGCCGTCGATGCGCAGCGTCTTGCGCAGGAAATCGGCTTTTTCGCGCCCGAGGCGCGTGTGCGTCTGCTGCCGGACTGGGAAACGCTCCCTTACGACACCTTTTCGCCGCATCAGGATCTGGTTTCGGAGCGTCTCGCCACGCTGCACGATCTCGGCGAAGGCCGCTGCGACATCCTGCTGGTGCCCGCCACGACGGCGCTGTACAGGATGCCGCCCGCCTCGTTCCTGGCGGCTTACACGTTCTCCTTTTCACAAGGTCAGCGGCTCGACGAAGCCAAACTCAAGGCGCAATTGACGCTGGCCGGCTACGAACACGTGAGCCAGGTGGTGCGTCCGGGCGAATACTGCGTGCGCGGCTCGCTGCTCGATCTCTATCCGATGGGCTCGCCCTTGCCCTACCGGATCGACCTGTTCGACGACCAGGTCGACTCGATCCGCGCGTTCGACCCGGATACGCAGCGCAGCCTCTACCCGGTGAAAGACGTGCGCCTGCTGCCCGGCCGCGAGTTTCCGTTCGACGAAGCCGCCCGCACCGCCTTCCGCAGCCGCTGGCGCGAGACCTTCGAGGGCGACCCGAGCCGCGCGTCGATCTATAAGGACATCGGCAACGGCGTGCCGTCGGCGGGGATCGAATACTACCTGCCGCTGTTTTTCGAAGACACGGCCACGCTGTTCCATTACCTGCCCGAAGGCGCGCAACTGGCGTTCGTCGGCGATCTCGAAGCGGCGATCCGGCGCTTTACCAACGACACGAAGCAGCGCTACAACTTCCTCTCGCACGACCGCGACCGGCCAATTCTGGAGCCGCAGCGTCTGTTCCTGTCGGACGAGGATTTCTTCACGCTCGCCAAGCCGTTCGCGCGGCTCTCATTGCCTGCGAACGCCGGCGGCGGCTGGTCCACGCCATTGCCGAATCTCGCGATCGACCGTCATGCGGAAGATCCGGTTTCGGCCTTGCGCGCCTATCTCGACACCACGCCGAATCGCGTGCTGTTCGCCACCGAATCGGCGGGCCGGCGCGAAACGCTGCTGCAATTGCTCGCCGACAATCATCTGCGGCCGGTATCGAGCGACAGCTTCCAGGACTGGCTGACGAGCGACGAGCGCTTTTCATTGGGCGTCGCGCCACTCGCCAACGGCTTTGCGGTGCCGGTCGACGGCATCGCGATCATCACCGAGACCGAGCTGTATGGTCCGCTCGCGCGTCGCGCGGGGCGCCGCCGTCAGGAACAGGCGAGCAACGTCGATTCGATGGTGCGCGATCTGTCCGAGCTCAAGGTGGGCGATCCGGTCGTGCATTCGCAGCACGGCATCGGCCGCTATATGGGACTCGTCACCATGGATCTCGGCGAGGGCGAGACCGAGTTCCTGCACCTCGAATACGCGGGCGATAGCAAGCTGTACGTTCCTGTCGCCCAGCTACACGTGATCTCGCGCTACAGCGGCGCCGATCCGGAAAGCGCGCCGCTGCATTCGCTCGGCTCCGGCCAGTGGGAAAAGGCCAAGCGCAAGGCCGCGCAACAGATCCGCGATACCGCGGCCGAACTGCTGAATCTCTACGCACGCCGCGCAGCACGTGAAGGCCACGCGTTCGCGCTCGAACCGAAAGACTACGTGAAGTTCGCGGAGAGCTTCGGCTTCGAGGAAACGCCGGACCAGGCCGCGGCGATCGCTGCCGTGATCGGCGACATGACGAGCGGCAAGCCGATGGATCGCCTCGTGTGCGGCGATGTCGGCTTCGGCAAGACCGAAGTGGCATTGCGCGCGGCGTTCATCGCGGTGATGGGCGGCAAACAGGTCGCGCTGCTCTCGCCCACTACGCTGCTCGCCGAGCAGCACACGCAGACTTTCAGCGACCGCTTCTCCGACTGGCCGGTGCGGATCGCCGAACTGTCGCGCTTCAAATCCACCAAGGAAGTCAGCGCGGCAATCCAGCAGATCAACGAAGGCACGGTCGATATCGTGATCGGCACGCACAAGTTGCTCTCGTCCGACGTGCAATTCAAGCGGCTGGGACTGGTGGTCATCGACGAGGAACACCGTTTTGGCGTGCGTCAGAAAGAGGCCTTGAAGGCCTTGCGTGCCGAAGTGGACGTGCTCACGCTGACCGCCACGCCGATTCCGCGTACGCTCGGCATGGCGCTCGAAGGCCTGCGCGATTTCTCCGTGATCGCCACCGCGCCGCAGAAGCGCCTCGCGATCAAAACCTTCGTGCGCCGCGAGGAAGACAGTGTGATTCGCGAAGCCATGCTGCGCGAGTTGAAGCGCGGCGGCCAGGTCTACTTCCTGCACAACGAAGTCGAGACGATCGAGAATCGCCGGCAGATGCTCGAGGCGTTGGTGCCCGAAGCGCGTATCGCGGTCGCGCACGGCCAGATGCACGAACGCGAACTCGAACGCGTGATGCGCGACTTCGTTGCGCAACGCGCCAACGTGTTGTTGTGCACGACGATTATCGAAACCGGCATCGACGTGCCGAGCGCCAATACCATCCTGATTCATCGCGCCGACAAGTTCGGTCTCGCGCAATTGCATCAGTTGCGTGGCCGGGTGGGCCGTTCGCATCACCAGGCGTATTCGTATCTGCTCGTTCACGATCCGCAAGGGCTGACCAAACAGGCGCAGCGCCGGCTGGAGGCGATCCAGCAGATGGAGGAACTCGGCTCGGGCTTCTATCTGGCCATGCACGACCTCGAGATTCGCGGCACGGGTGAAGTGCTCGGCGATAAACAATCCGGCGAGATTCACGAGATCGGCTTCCAGCTCTACACCGACATGCTGAACGACGCGGTGAAGGCGCTCAAGGAAGGCAAGGAGCCGGACCTCACCGCGCCGCTCGCCGCGACCACCGAGATCAACCTGCATGCGCCGGCGATTCTCCCCGCGGACTATTGCGGCGATGTTCAAGAACGTCTGTCGCTCTACAAGCGGCTGGCTAATTGCGAGCACAACGATTCGATCGACAGCATTCAGGAAGAACTGATCGACCGCTTCGGCAAGCTGCCGCCGCAAGCGCATGCACTGGTGGAGACGCATCGTCTGCGGCTGGCGGCCAAACCGCTCGGCATTTCGAAGATCGATGCCGGCGAAGCGGTGATCGGCTTGCAGTTCATCCCCAACCCGCCCATCGACGCGATGCGGATCATCGAGATGGTGCAGAAACACAAGCACATCAAGCTCGCGGGTCAGGACAAGCTGCGTATCGAAACGCGCAGCCCCGATCTGGCGGTGCGTATCGCCACGGTCAAGGAAACCTTGCGCGCGCTCGGCACGCCGAGCCGCGGCACTGCGGCGAGCGCAGCCGCGCGATGAGTTCGTGCGATATGTGGCAGCGGCAGCGCTAGCGCAGCGTCGAAAACCGGGGTACGTCTAGCGTTTTTCCCATTCATGCTGCGGTGCGCAAACACGCACCGCAGCATACGGGCGTCTTTTTTTTGGGTATGATCGAAAGACTCAAATGCCGGAGTCTTGTCATGTCTCATGTCGCTGAAACAGCGCAGTCCACGCCGCAGTCCACCTCATCTTCGCCCGTTTCGCTCCCGTGGGTCACCCGCCTCGTGTCGATGGACACGGTCAGCCGCAATCCGAATCTTGGTCTGATCGAAACGGTGCGCGACGAATTGCGTGCGGTCGGCGTCGAGGCCACGCTCACGCACGACTCAAGCGGCAAATGGGCCAACCTGTTCGCGACGATCCCCGCGCACGACGGCGAAACGAACGGCGGCGTGGTGCTGTCGGGCCATACCGACGTGGTGCCGGTTGACGGCCAGCAATGGGACAGCGATCCGTTCAAACCGGAAATTCGCGGCGACAATCTGTACGGCCGCGGCACCTGCGACATGAAAGGTTTCATTGGCGCGGCGCTGACGCTTGTGCCGGAAATGCAACGCACCAAACTCGCCAAGCCGATTCACTTTGCGCTCTCCTTCGACGAAGAAGTGGGCTGCGCCGGCGCGCCGCTCCTGATCGCCGACCTGATGAAGCGCGGCGTGAAGCCGGACGGCTGCATCGTCGGTGAGCCGACCAGCATGCGGCCAATCGTGGCGCACAAAGGCATCAATGCCTACCAGTGCTGCGTGCGCGGCCAGGCGGCGCATTCGTCGCTAACGCCGAAGGGTTTGAACGCGATCGAATACGCCGCGCGGCTGATCTGCTATATCCGCGACATGGCCGATCAATTCCGCGAGCAAGGCCCGTTCGACGAACTGTACGACGTGCCCTTCACCACCGCGCAAACCAGCACGATCGTCGGTGGCAACGCGATCAATACCGTGCCGGCCGAATGCAAGTTCCAGTTCGAGTTCCGCAACCTGCCCACGCTCGATCCCGAGCCGATCTTCGCGCGCATCGATCAATATGCACGCGAAACGCTGCTGCCGAAAATGTTGCGCGAGCATCCATCGGCGGCAATCGAGATCACGAAGATCGCCGCGGCGCCGGGTCTCGATTCGTCTGAACAAGCTGCCGTCACGCAACTGGTGCGCGCGTTGACCGCCGATCAGGACAAACGCAAGGTGGCCTACGGCACGGAAGCCGGTCTGTTCTCGCTGGCGGGCATTCCAAGCATTGTTTGCGGACCCGGCAACATCGAGCAGGCGCACAAGCCCAACGAATTCGTCGCGCTGGATCAGTTGGTGGCGTGCGAGCGTTTCCTGCACAAATTCATTCACAGCATGTCGGTCAACGCGCACGCGCACTGAAACCGGCGCACGTAGAACGAGTCTTACCCATACCGAGCCACGCACGCCAACGCCATGTCCACCGCCACGCCGCAACACACCGACCATACGATCGACGGCGAGCCGATCCCCACGCTCGACGACATCGCCGCACAGCACTTTGCGTTGACGCCGTGGGTGGCGCGAACGCCGGTGTTCGACAGGGCGGACTTTCCGTCGCTCGAAGGCACGGTGGTGAATTTCAAGTTCGAGTTGTTGCAGGCGGGCGGTAGCTTCAAGGCGCGCGGTGCGTTCACCAACCTGCTCGCACTCGACGAAGCACAGCGCAGCGCAGGCGTCACGTGCGTGTCGGGCGGCAATCATGCGGTGGCGGTCGCGTATGCGGCCATGCGCCTCGGCATCGGCGCCAAGGTCGTGCTGTTTCACGCGGCCAATCCGGCGCGCGTGGCGCTGTGCCGGCAATACCGCGCCGAAATCGTGTTCGCGCAGGACATTGCCGAGGCATTCGAACTGGTGCGCCGGATCGAGGCCGAAGAAGGCCGCTATTTCGTGCATCCGTTCAACGGCTATCGGACGGTGCTGGGTTCGGCCACGCTCGGCTACGAGTGGGCCACGCAAACACCGGATCTCGAAGCGGTGATCGTGCCGATCGGCGGCGGCGGCCTCGCGGCGGGTGTGGCAACCGCCATGCGCCTGGCGAATCCGAACGTGCATGTGTATGGCGTGGAACCCGAAGGCGCGGATGTCATGGGCAAGAGTTTCGCCGCCAATCACACAGTCAAGATGCGCCAGATGCACGGCATTGCCGACTCGCTCATGTCGCCGCATACCGAGGAATACAGCTACGAATTGTGCCGGCGGCATATCGATCAGCTCGTCACGGTATCGGATGACCAATTGCGCGCGGCCATGCTGACCTTGTTCGGACAACTGAAGCTCGCCGTCGAGCCGGCCTGCGCCGCGGCGACCGCCGGCTTGCTCGGCCCGTTGCGCGAACAGCTGCAAGGCAAACGCGTGGGCGTACTGTTGTGCGGCACCAATACAGACCCAGTCACGTTTGCCGCGCATATAGAACACGCACGGCATAGCGAGCCACTGTTTCCACAATAAAAAACAATCCTCGCCGTTCTGGCCAAAAGACTAGCCTATCTTTCTCAGGTTGGTATCATTCGAATATCGACTTCTGGGAGGAACCTCTATGAGCATGGTCAAGGAATTCAAGGAATTTGCCCTCAAGGGCAACGTGATGGATCTGGCAGTCGGTGTGATCATCGGCGGCGCGTTCTCCACCATCGTCAATTCAATTGTTAAAGACCTGATCATGCCGGTTGTCGGGCTCGCCACCGGCGGCCTCGACTTCTCCAATAAGTTCGTTCGCCTCGGTCCCATTCCGCCCACCTTCAAGGGCAGCCCCGAGTCGTATAAAGACTTGCAAACGGCGGGCGTTGCCGTATTCGGTTACGGCTCGTTCATCACCGTGCTGATCAACTTCGTGATTCTCGCGTTCATCATTTTCCTGATGGTCAAGTTCATCAACAATTTGCGTAAGCCGGCCGAAGCCGCGCCGGCGGAACCGCCGCCGACGCCGGAAGACGTGCTGCTGCTGCGTGAAATCCGCGATTCGTTAAAGAACTCACCGCGCTAACTTTCCGGCGCGTCAGCGGAAGTCAGTCATAAGCAAAAGGCCTGTTGCGATCCCGATCGCAACAGGCCTTTTTGCCTTCTTTGGGCCAATGCCGGCGGCCTCGACGCTCACGCGTCCCGCTGCTCCTTCTGAGTCACCGCGACTTCGATCATCGTCTCGAGCTGACTGAAATTGACCGGCTTGGTCAGATGCGAGGTGAAACCGGCGCTCAGGCAACGACGCACGTCTTCGTCGGTGCCGAAGCCGGTCAATGCGACCGCGGGCGCGTCCGAGTGTTCGCGAAACGCTTTGATGAAGTCGAGACCGGTACCGTCGGGCAATCCTACGTCGCTGACGATCAGATCGAAGGTCTGCGATTGCGTGGCGGCTAATGCATCGTCGACCCGGCCCACGGTCGTGACTTCATGGCCGAGGCTGCGAATCAGTTGCTCCATGACTTCGGCGGTGTCCACATGGTCTTCGATCAGCAGGATGTTCAGCAGGCCGCCCGAATGCACTTCGTCGGGCACCACGACCGGCGAAGTCACCTGCGGCGCCGCGGCCGTCGGCAAGGTAATCGTGAAGGTCGCGCCGCAGTGCGCGCCCGGGCTTTGCGCGGTCACCGTGCCGCCGTGCACGTCGGTCAACGCCTTCGTGATCGCGAGACCGAGGCCGAGGCCGCCGAACTGCCGCGTCATGTTCTGGTTGCCTTGCTCGAACGCGTTGAAGAGTTTGCCGATCTGGTCGGGCTCGATGCCGATCCCCGTATCTTCGACCGAGATCTGCACGTGCATGCGTTCGTCGCGCGTGCGCACATAAATATGGCCGCCGTCCGGCGTGAACTTGGCGGCGTTGCGAATCAGGTTCCACAGCATCTGCTGCAGCCGCGCGCGATCGGCCAGCACGTAATGATGCTGCGCGTCTTTATGGACGTGCACGTCCTGCTGCTTGACCTGAATCTCGCTGCGAAACAGTTCGAGCACGCTGTCTATCACGTCGTGCACGTCGACGGTTTCCAGCGACAGCCGCAGCTTACCGTTCGCCACGCGCGTGAGATCGAGCAGGTCGTCGATCAGCCGCGCTTCGAGTTCGACGTTGCGACGGATCATGCGCACGCTCGCTCGCGCCTGATCGGGCAGACCCGGAATCATTTCCAACACGCTGGCGCCGGCTAGCACCGGCGTGAGCGGCGTGCGCAATTCGTGCGACAGCATGGCCAGAAATCGGTCTTTGGCGCGATTGGCTTCTTCGGCGGTCTGGCGGGCGGCCTGCTCCGACGCCAGCAGCCGTTCGCGCTCCTCGGCCGCCTCGCGTTGAGAATGAATGTCCGTGCAACTGCCGAACCATTTGCTGACGTTGCCCTCGGCGTCGCGCATCGCCACCACGCGCAAGTCGAACCAGCGATATTCGCCGTCGTAACGGCGAATCCGCAACTCGTGCCGGTAGTCGCCGGCGTTGCCCGACACCGTTTTGAGCCAGCTACGGCGAATCTCTTCGCGGTCGTCCGGATGCACGGCATCGAGCCAGGCAAGACCGTACGAACAGCTTTCAGCGACGCCCGTGTAGTCGTACCACTGCTTGGACAGAAAATCACAGTCGCCCGTGGCATTGCAGGTCATGACAAGGTGCGGCAACGCCTCCGACAAGGTGCGGTAATGCTGCTCGCGATCGCGCAGCAGTAAGGCTTCGTCCGACGCGCGCTGCAGGCGCACTTGCGAGAGCACCCGTTCGACGGCTTCGGGCAGGTAATCGAGGTAATCGCCGGATTTCGGCACGACGTCGGACACGCCCGAGCGCAGCGCTTCGATAACACGCGATTCGTCGGTAAAGCCGGTCACGAGGATGGCGGGAATCCGCACGCCTTCCGCGCGCAGACGGCGAAAGAAGTCCAGCCCGGTTTCCGGCCCGCTCAGTTGGTAGTCGAGCACCAGCAAGTCGGGGCCGCCTGCCGCGAGCCGTTCACGGGCCGCTTCGACGCCGGCGCAGATTGCGACCCGGCAGCCGGCGCGCTCGAGCGACTTGCGCGCGAGCCGCAGGATGCCTTCGTCGTCATCGACGACCAGCACGTAGGCGGCGGGCGGCACGGACACTTCTTCGGTCATGCGGAGTCTTCTCTGGCTAGGGTCAACAAGTGGTCTATCTTGTCACGAGCGTCTTTCGGCCGGCTTCATGCGAACCTTCCATCACGGCGCCGCGAGACGATGCCCTGAAGGCAGCTTGACCACTTGCAGGAAAAAACCGAGGCGGCGCACGGCTTCGATAAACGCATCGTATTCGACGGGCTTGGTGATGTAGACATTGCAGCCGAGTTCGTAGCAACGCGCGATTTCGCGCGGGTCGTCGGTCGTGGTCAGGACGATCACCGGCACGGCGGCCGTCTGCGGCGATTCTTTCAGACGCCGCAAGACTTCGAAGCCGTCCACCCGCGGCATTTTCAGATCGAGCAGCACGACGAAATTCATCAAATCTTCACGCGCGGGGACAGCGCTGTTAGCGGGATCGGCCGGGGAACTCGCGGCGTCGGCCGTTGACGGCGCCGGGCCGAAGAAATAATCGAGCGCCTGCTGGCCGTCGCGAAAGCGCACGAAACCGTTCGAAATCCCGGCACGGCGCAAATTGCGTTCGACCAGCGTGGCGTGGCCGTCGTCGTCTTCGATCAGTACGATGCTGACCGTTTCCCCGTGATTCATATGCTCTCCGTGCTCAACGATGGGTTGATGCCCGCCGCTTGTGATTATCCGCGCCGCCGCCCTCTTTGCCTGCTCAAGTTCAAAGACGCGCGGGCTGTTCCGGCAACACCACGAAAAACGTCGACCCCGCGCCCTCCGCCGACTCGACCCACACGCGGCCTCCATGCCGTTCCACCGTGCGACGCACCACCGCGAGACCGATGCCGTCGCCGTTCGCGACGTCGCCGTGCAGGCGCTGAAACGCCCGGAACACTTTCGACATATACGCGGCCGGAATGCCAAGGCCATTGTCGCGCACATAATACGTGCGCATGCGGACCGCGCGCGGCTCGCCTGCCTCGGCCGGCTCGACCGGTTCGGGTTCTAGCGCGCCGACTTCAATGCGCCCGTTGCGCGCCGGGTCGAGATAATTCAGCGCGTTGCCGATCAGATTGCTGAAAATCTGTTCGATCGCGCCGGGGTCGCCCCATGCGGGCGGCAAATCGCGCACGGTCACCACCGCGGCATGCTGCCCGATCGCACCCTGGAGCGCGTCGACCACCCGGCCCACCACGCGCCCGACGCTCACACGCTGCCATTGGTATTCGAGCCGGCCCGCGCGTGAAATACGCAGCAGTGCGTCGATGATCGACGCGGCCCGCGTCACTGCCGTGCGCAAATATTGCAAGGACTCGCGCATCTCGCCATCGAGAATATGCGCCATGCGTCGATGCTCGGCTGGCGGCAATTTTGCCGCCTCGACGACGCTGTCCAGCTCGTCGCACGAGACCTGCAGTTCCTTCGAGAAGCCTTGCAGATTCACCAACGGCGAACGCAGATCGTGCGATACGCTGTAGATGAACATTTCATTATCTTGCGTCTCCTGACGCAGTTCCTCGTTGACGCCCGCCAGTTCCCGCGCGCGCGCTTCGAGCCGCGTCTTGAGCATGGCCTGCTCGGCTTCCGCCGCACGCAGGCGTGCGCCCGTTTGATGCAGCACGGTGTCGAGCGCGGCAATTTCGTCCTTACCCGACAGCGCCGGCGCCAGCGTGCGCCCACTGCCTAAACGCTCGGCGTTCTCGGTCAGCACTTCAAGCCGCCGGCCGATGCTGCGCGCAAAGGCCACCGCGGTGGCGGCCCAGATCAGCATCGAGCCCAGCACGGCGCCGATCAGCGCGTATTGCTGACGGTCGCGGCGCCGCGCGAGCGCGGCCGAGCGTTCAGCGTCGAGCCGCGACGCCTCGTCGCCGAACGCCGCGAGTTCATCGCGAAACACGGCGATCTGCTGTGGCAACGCGCCAGTCTCCAGCGCCGCAAACGACGTCGGACGACGCCCTTCGCGCAGCGCCTGCGAGATCGCGACGGTTTGTGTGCGGTACGCGTCGATCGCCCGCTGCATCTTGTGCACGCGCTCGACCTGTTGCGGCGTGCCGGCGACCAGCACCTCGAGATTCGACAGCCGGTCGCCCAGATCGACCCACACGGTATGGCGGTCGATCAGCGACGCGTCGCCGATCACCATGCCCGTGCGAACCCGCGCCGTCTGACGCAGCAGCGGATCGACGATGGCCGACGACTGATAGAGAATCTGCTTGCTGTTGGTGACCCACTGCGCGGCCTGCGCTGTCTGCTCCTGGGTATCGAAGACGACCCCAAGAAGCGCCAGCTCGACCGCGCTCGGCACTGCAATCAGCAGCAGACCCTTGGTGAATAGTTTCATGTTCGCCCGAAGGGTCGCAAAGGGTCGCTCAAGCGGTCGATCAAGCCGCGGTGGTGCGCGTGACCGGCCACGCAGCGCCGCGCCGGCGGGACATTGCGGTGTGATATCGGCGAGCTCGGTGTAGGGCAGCCGGACGGGCCATTATCGACGTGAATTCGAGATATTTCAACGTGCCGGCAAGATGCGCCGCCCCACACAAAAATGACTTTTTTATTGGTATGAGATGATTTTTCGACGCCACGTGCGTCTATGATGGAAACAGGTGGGCTGGGAAGCGAAAGCGCGCGGCGAGGCGGTTCGGCATGATTCGTGCGGGAGGCGGTGGGGCGGCGTTGTTGTCGAATCACCGTGAATCCGACCTTGTCGTATGCTATAAAAGATCGACGTGCGGCGCGCGAAGCCGGGAGTGGTCGCATGAGGACGCTGCGTTTCTTGCAATTCTTTTTCAGGCGAATTTTTATGTCCTTCCCGAAAAAGCGTAGACGCGCGAAGGTGGACGGCGATGAGTCGTTCCTCGCGGTACTACGGCATTTCAAGCCGTTCGGTCAGCTCGACACCAAGATTGCGCGTGCTCGCGCGCAAGACGAGCCGGTCCTTTATGCGCACGTGCTGCCGGGACTCGATGTACTCCTGTGCAGTGTGCGTGGCGCACAACCGCCCTATCCGGCACCCGCCGAGTTACGGCGCCGTTGCATCGAATCCATTACCAATGCGCTGGAGCAGCCGCTCGACGGTCTCGAGAACGGCGGCTACTGGTATGAGGCCGACGGCTTCGGCTTTCTGGTGTTTGCCAGCCGGGCTCGCGCCAGGATCCTGACGGAATTCGGCGCGACTCGCGTAGGCGGTGCGCGTCGCGGGGTGCGTCGTCAGGATGCTGCTGGAGACGCCGCGCCGCGCTCGCTCAGGTAGACCTTTAGCTTTACGGCTGCGCTTCACGCTCGCAACACCGTCTGTTCACACAGTTCGTCACACGGTGTTGCGCCATCACCTTTCCTTGATTCGACTTGTCTCTCAGGTGATCTGTCTGCGCGCGTGTGCAACGTTCGCCGTGTCTCGTTTGCTCGTGACATCGTCGAAATCGTCGCGCCCGGGCGGCACACTGATCAGCCACAAAAAGATCAACGACAGGCCGCCGCCAAAACTCCAGCTCAGCCAATCCGAAGGCAGGACGAAAGGCATCAGCTTCCCTTGTATGTAGCCGCGCTGGCGGGCGACACCGCAGCCGGCTTCTTCTTATCCGTCGTAGCCGGCGACGAAGCGCCGTCCGATGATTTGTTGACCGGCGCGCCATCCAGAGAAATGGCCGACTTGGGCTGCTGCTTTACGCCCGGCGGCGGCGCCGTCGGGGCCTGGCGGATCTGCGCGAGCATCTGCGTGCACGGCAACGGCTTGTTGTTGCTCGGCGCGAGCAACGGAATCAGCGCCGCGAACGGATTGATCAGGCCGAGGCCGACCGCCGCGCCGCCGCGCAAGGCCAGCGCGGCCGCGTTCACGCCGACGTGCGGGTCCTTGAAGGTGCCTTTCACGTAGAGCGGCGAGCGCAGCGAGAAAACACGGAAACCCTTGGTATGCGGATGCACGCCGAGGTCCATCGACTCATCACGCAGATTCACGTTGCCGTCGATGTCGATCACGGCGTCGTCCGTATCGAGCGCGAACACACGCGATTCCAGCACGCCGTTGGTCGCGACAAAATCGGCGGCCGCGCAGTTGATTTTCACATCGCGATTGCCGAACAGCTTTTCATACACGACGTTCGCCACGTTCAGCCCGGCCGCTTCCATCAGCAGACGGCTCACCGTGCCGTCCGTCACCAGCGCCTTGACCTCGCCGTTCGATGTTGCCGCGAGCGCCGCCGGCGAATTGCCCGTGGCGGTCAACGCGGCGTCGCCGTTGATTTCGCCAAGGGCGTTCTGCATCGTCTTGAAGTTCGGGAACAACTGCTTGAGCTTCAGATGCCGCGCCGAGGTCGCGAAGCGGCCCTTGAGCGGCGTCGCGCTGCCGTCCAGGTGAATGTCAGAAGCGAGCGTGCCGCCGGCCACGCCAAACTTCAACGGTTCCAGCGAGAGTACGCCGTCGGTCATCACGACGTGCGTGTACAGGTCCGTGATCGGCAGATTCACGTCCTTGACGATGCGCCGGCCGGTGAACTTCACGTCGGCGTCGATCGCCTTCCAGCGGTCGGTGCGGAATTCTTCGACCGGCAGCGCCTTGTTGGACGGCTGCGCCGCCGCGTCGCCGCGCTTGGCCTTGCTGGCGTTCGAATCCGCGCCGATCACCGGCGCCAGATCGGAGAATTGCAGCAGATGCGACACGAGTTCGCCCTGCAGCAGCGGACGCGGTTCACGCGCCGTATAGGTCATTGAGCCGTTGATATCGCTGCCGCCTACCCGTCCTGTAAAATTTTCATATTTGAAGACGTTGCCGGTGGACTTGAACTGGCCGACGAGCCGTCCTTCGGTTGCATACGGGGGTGTGTCGGGCAGCGTCACGCCAGTCAGCGAATAGAGGCGCGCCATGCTATTGCCTTGCAGCCAGAGGCGCAGATCGACCGCGGCAAGATGCGCCGGATCGGTGATCGTGCCGACCAGGCCGATATGCAGATCACCCGCCTTGACATCGGCTTGCACCGGGAAGGGCCGGTTCGCGTCCTGCAGCGCGAGCACACCGCCGACCTTGCCGCTGCCCGACACCGGCGTCTTGTTGTAAGTCCCTTTGACGGTCCAGCCGATGGCGTACGGCGGGATTTCCTGCTTCGCGCCGGCTTGCGTCTGTGCCTCGCTCGCGCCCGAAGCCGAGGCCGGCGCGGACGCCACGACTGCACCGCTCGCGCCTGCAACGACGGCTTCGCTCGCGCCTTTCGAGCCGCCCGCGACCAGGCCGCCCGAGGCGCCCGTGGCCGCCGTGGTACCCGACGCGCTGATATCCGTCGACGACGCGCCCGAAGCTGCCGCCGCGGACGCCGCCGCAGCTTCCGACGCCGCTTGCGCATTCGCCTGCTGAGTCAGCTTGTTCGCACCCGACTTGCCGATGGTTTGCGCCGACGAACTGCGCGACGCCGCTTCCTGCTGCTTCATCGCTTCGCCGATCGGAATCGGCTGGCCGAGCGTGTCGATCGCCATCTGCAGATCGACCTTTTTCTGCTGATCGGACAGCGCGATATTGCCTTTGGCAAAGGCGATATCGTGCAGTTCGAGCTTCCATTCCGAAGGCGCGCTCGACGCCGCCAGCTTGAAGGTCCAGTTGTTGCGACCGTCGAGCACGCGCTCGAGGTCGACCGAAGGATTCACAAGGTTGATGGTGGGAATCACGATATCGTGCGCGAGCAGCGGCAGCACCTTGACCTGGAAGTCGATCTCGTCGAGCGTGGCAAACTGCGGCTGCTTCGTCCAGTCCGGATTGCCCACGGTGATATTGGCCGCCGAGAAACGCGGCCACGGCACCCAGCCGCGCCAGCCGGTTTCGCCGACCGGATGCCGCCAGCCGACCTTCAGATCGCCGTTGATGGCGAACGGCCTGCCGATCGCTTGCGTGACCTTGTCGTTGATATAAGGCCGTGCCCGGTTCCAGTCGAACGTCAGAATGAAAATAGTCAGCGCGACAATCAGAATGACGATAATCGCGAACAGCCACGCGATGATTTTTCCGATTCGTCGTCCTGTCGTGCTCGACACTGCCATTGAGAGGCTCCGCTAATTCTTTTACGTTGAACAACGAGCAGCACGTTGCGTGCCCGATCATTGACCACCAGCGCCATGCCGCTGGCGCTTTATTAGCGTTTTATCAGCGCCTTATCATGTTGAGCGCAGTTTGCACGCACACACACGTTGCAGCGAGCCTCAACCTTACGCATCCCCCATTACAAATTCAAACATGACCGATGTTCCCTTAGTCCTCGCCGAAGGCATCGTCCGGCGCGATGCCGTGCGCGGCCAGACCTTGCTGCAGCCGACCACCTTCGGTTTACAGGGAGGCGACCGTGTCGCGATCACCGGACCGTCCGGCTCGGGCAAGAGCGTGTTTTTGCGCGCCCTCGCGCTGCTCGATCCGCTCGATGCGGGACGCATCATGTGGCATGGCGCGCCGGTGGAACGCGCCGCCATTCCGCGCTACCGGCGCAACGTCGCGTATATCCGGCAGCGGCCCGCGCTGCTCGACGGCAGCGTCGAAGACAATCTGCGCTACCCGTTCGAGTTGCGCACGTATCGCGACGTGCGCTTCGATCGCGCGCAAGCAGCGAGCCTCGCCGCTCAGGCCGGCCGCGGCGACGACTTTCTCGACAAGCGCGCAAGCGAGTTGTCCGGCGGCGAGGCGCAGATCGCCGCGCTGATTCGCGTGCTGCAACTCGCGCCCGAGGTTCTGTTGCTCGACGAGCCGACTGCCTCGCTCGACCCGGAGTCGTCGCATGCGATCGAAGGACTGGTGCACGCATGGTTCGACGCCGATCCCGCTCGTCATGCGTCGATCTGGGTGTCCCACGATCCGGCGCAAGCCACGCGCATGAGCGCGCGGCATCTGACCATGCGCGCCGGCGTGCTCGACGAAACCGCGCGGACCGACGCATGGCCCGAGATACCGCCCGCGCATCAGTACCACCAGGAATCCGGCCAATGACACTGCAAAACCTGAGTCTGTGGGATGTCGCGATCGCCGCGTTGCTGATCGTCGTGAACGGTGCCGTCTCGGTGGCGCTCAAGCTCGATCTCGAACGCAAGCTCGCGTGGGCCGCCGTGCGCACCGTCGTGCAGTTGCTGGCGATCGGCTACGTGCTCGGCTGGGTGTTCCAGTACGACCGCTGGTACGTGGTGTTGCCGCTGATGATCGTGATGACGCTGATCGCCGGCTTCGCGGGCGCGCAACGCGGCAACCGCACGTATCGCGGACAACGCGCGGATAGCGTGCTGTCGATCTGGGTCAGTTCGTGGCTGGTCGCCGCGGTCGGGCTGTTCATCGTGATTCGCATTCACCCGTGGTACGAGCCGCAATATGCGATTCCGATTCTCGGCATGATCCTCGGCAATACGCTGACCGGCGTGTCGCTCGGCATCGAACGCATGACCGAGGAATTGACCGCGCGACGCGATCGCGTCGACATGGCGCTCGCGCTCGGCGCGACGCGTTGGGAAGCGGCACAGGCGCCCGCGCGCCAGGCGGTGCGGGCGGGCATGATGCCGACGCTCAATCAGATGGCCGTGGTCGGCGTGGTGAGCCTGCCCGGCATGATGACCGGCCAGGTGCTGGCCGGGCAATCGCCATTGCAGGCGGTGCGCTATCAGATCGTGATCATGTTCCTGATCGCCGCGTCGTCAACGCTGGGGACCGTGGGGGCGGTGCTGCTCACCTACCGGCGGCTCTTTTCCGCCGAGCACCGGTTTCTGTCGGCGCGGCTCGTGGAGCGGACCGTGGCACGGCGCTAAGCCGCCTTCAGGACCGCCGCCGTGCTCCCATCACGCGCCGGACTCAACGCTTCGCGCTGATCGCGACTTCCGTGCCGTCGCTGAGCGTGAGTGTTTTCGTGCTGCCGTTGACCGGCATCGTGAAGCGCACGATCTGGCTGACGCTCACGTCGTTCGGACACTTGAGCGTTTTGCCGCCGCTCGTGACGGTTTTCACGCCCTTCGGCGTCTGCGCCTGGAAGCTCAGTTGCACCGTCGCCGTGCCGTCGCCGGCGACCACCGGCGCGAAACGGATTTGCGTCTGCCGGATCATCGCGCCGTTGGTGTCGGTCGGTAGCGACGCATAGTTCGGGCACGCATCCGTCGCGGGAACCGGTCCGCCAGGTGGCACCGTCTTCCATGTGAAGTCGTCCGATTCGCCGGAGCGGATCGTGCGGGTTTCCTGCGAATTGCCGAACTGTTTCGACGTGACGCGCACCGTGTAGCGGATGGGACCGTCGAGGGCGGACTGGGACGTGACCGTGATCGGCGTGGCCGCGCGAGCCACCGGCACGAGCATGCCGGGCGCGAGCGCGCATGCGAGAGAAGCGACAACTGAAACGGCGGAGAGTCTGAAGCTCATACTGTCACCTCGTTGTTGTGCCGCTGCGCGCCCGCTTCAGCGCTATTGATCGCGCACTGCCTGGCTCATGATGCCGGGCCGCGAGACACGCAACTGTTTTAGCATGCTGCCCTGCCAGTCTAACGCCAAGCGGCGCTGCGCGCGCTGCCTGCGAATCGGGTGTTAACCCGCTTGCGGCGACGCGTTTTCTGCGCGTGTCGCGGCGCTCGCGCCCAAAAGCGCACGTCGCGCCGCACTGCCGCAGATCGACGCACCGGATAGCACAGTTTGATGTGCATCAAATGAACACGGCCGGCGCGCATTGCTGCGACGCCGGCCGTTTTCCGTTGCAACCCGCTTCAGGTAAAACGCTATTTAAGCCTCGAAACCCGTCAACACCAGTTTGCCGATCGCGCGCCCTTCTTCAAGCAGTTGATGCGCGCGGCGCAGATTCGCGGCGTTGATAGTGCCGAGGCTCTGGCCGACGGTCGTGCGCAGCGTGCCCGCATCGACGAGACGCGCGACTTCCGTCAACAGCTTGTGCTGCTCGATCATGTCCGGCGTGCCGAACATGGAGCGCGTGAACATGAACTCCCAATGAAAGGCGGCGCTCTTGGCCTTCAGCAGTTCGACCGGCACCGGCTGGCTGTTTTCCACGATCGTGCAGATGCTGCCTTGGGGCTTGACGACCTCGGCAGCGGCCGGGAAGTTCTTGTCGGTGTCGTTGAACATCAACACGTAATCGACCTGGTCGATGCCGAGCTTTTTCAGTTGCGCGGGCACGTCGCCGAAATGATCGACGATGTGATCCGCGCCCAGCTCCGTGGCCCATTTCGCCGATTCGGGCCGCGACGCGGTTGCGATCACCTTCAGCTTCGCGAGTTGCTTCGCCAGTTGGATGCCGACCGAGCCGACCCCGCCCGCGCCGCCGAAAATCAGCACGCTGCGGCCTTCGTCCGCGCCTTGCGGCGACACGCCGAGGCGGTCGAACAACGCTTCCCAGGCGGTGATCGCGGTCAACGGCAGCGCGGCCGCGTGAGTGAAATCGAGCGACGCCGGCTTGCGCCCGACGATCCGTTCATCGACCAGATGGAACTCGCTGTTGGCGCCCGGCCGCGTAATGCTGCCCGCATAGAACACCGGATCGCCGACCTTGAACAGCGTGACGTCCGGGCCGACCGCGGCCACGGTGCCGGCAGCATCCCAACCGAGGATGCGCGGCGTCTTTTCGAGCGTGTCTTTCGGCGCGCGCACCTTGGCGTCCACCGGATTGACGGAAATCGCCTCGACCTTGACCAGCAGATCGCGACCAGTGGCTTCCGGTTTCGGAATCTCGACATCGACCAGGGCTTCCGCTTGATCGATCGGCAAATAGCGATAGAGACCGACGGCTTTCATACATGCTCCTGTTGGTTCAAATCAGAGTGAAAGGATCGCCATCTTTGCGACAGCCCGGTGGTGCCGGTTGCGCGTCGGCGATTCCATTGGCGTCATCCTACGGCGGCTCTTATTCTTTTAAAACCGTCATAATGACTGAAACATTTTTTGGAATTTCAGAAGAATGAACTCGCCTCCTGTTCAGGTTTCGTCCGAGCGCACGCCACCGGGCGACCGGGAGCGGCTCGATCTGCTCGACGTCGCCCTGTTCGTGCGCGCCGCGTTGCTGGCCAACGTGTCGGCGGCCGGACGCGAGTTTGGTTTATCTGCGGCGGTGGCCAGTTCCCGCATCGCGCAACTGGAAAAGCTGCTCGGCGCGCGTTTGCTGCACCGAACCACTCGCCGCATCAGCCTCACGCAGGACGGTGAAGTCTTCATGACGCGCGCCGAAGCCCTGCTCGACGCGGCCGCCGCCGCGCGCGCCTCGGTGGGCCGGGCGCAGGCCGAGCCGCAGGGCCGCTTGCGCGTCTCGATGCCGTCGTCGTTCGGACGGCAGCACGTGTCGCCGGTAATCGGCGAATTTCTGCGCCGCTATCCCGGCGTGAGCGTCGATTTGCGGCTCACCGATCAACTGGTCGATCTCGTCGATGCGGGTATCGACGTGGCGATCCGCGTCGGCGCGCTGAAGGATTCGTCGCTGGTGGCGCGGCGCCTCGCGGTGAACCGGCGGGTGCTGTGCGCCGCGCCCGCTTACCTTGCCGCGCGCGGTACGCCGCATCATCCTTCGGACCTCGCGGAGCACGAGTGCATGATTCTGTCGGACCAGCGCGACTGGTCCTTCGTGACGCCGGCCGGACCGCTCACGGTGCGCGTGAGCGGGCGCCTCGTCACGGACAACGGCGAAGTGATCCGCGACGCCCTGCTCGCTGGATTCGGCATCGCACTCAAATCGACGTGGGACGTCGCGCCGTATTTGCGCAGCGGCGAACTGGTCAGCGTACTGGACAGCTATCCGCTCGCCGACAGCGTGGCGATCTGGGGCGTGTACCCGAGCCGTTCGTTCGTGCCGCCGAAGACGCTCGCCTTCATCGAATTTGTGGCGGCCCATTTTGGCGATCCGCCTTACTGGGACAGAGAGCCGGTTTGAGACCGAAGCGCCGGCGACCGCGCTCAAACCGACGCATGGTTAGTGCTTGTTGCCGCGTGCGCCGCCGGTTCCTTTGTCATCGGAGTTGACGTCGGTGTGAGCATCGTTCTGCGTCTTCTGCTGATACTCGCCGCCGCCGCGGCGGTCGGTATCTTTCAGACCGCGTTCGAGGTCGCGATGCGCCTGCTTGCCGACTTGGCGCGGGCCGTCCTCATGCTGCGACTCCGGATTCTGATCGGCTTCATGAGGCAGAGGCGCGGCGGCTTCCTGCATCGATTGGGGCTGCTTTTTTGCGTGCCGGTCCGCCTGCTTGTCGCCGTCGGACGATTGCGGTGAAGTCTTCATGGTATTGCTCCTTATCGTTCTGAATCGGGTCCGGCCGAGTTTATTGCGCATCGACCAGACGTTTTTTCATGGCTGCGGTGATGCGCTGACGCGTCTTCGCATAGTCCGCCCACGGGTCGCTTTTGAGGTCGGCGAGGCGTTCGTGCAGATTCTCGATAGTCCATTGATCGCCGCCCTTGGTGCCGGCGACCTCGTCCCACGCGAGCGGCACCGATACACCGAGGCCCGGACGCGCCCGCGCCGAGAATGCCGCGACCGTGCTGGAACCGCGGTTGTTGCGCAGATAGTCGACGAAGATTTTCTGCTTGCGATTCTGCGCGCCCATCTTTGCGCTGAAATACTTCGGCAGCGTTGCCGCCATGTGCTGCGCGACGGCTTGCGAGAAGTCCTTTACTTCGTCCCAGCCGGCCTGCTTCGCGAGCGGCACGACCACATGCAAGCCCTTGCCGCCGCTCGTCTTGCAGAACGACTTGAGGCCGAGTTCTTCGAGCAGCGAACGCGTGAGTTGCGCGGCTTCGATCATGCGTTCCCAACCTAGCGCCGCATCGGGGTCGAGGTCGAACACCACGCGGTCGGGCTTTTCGATATTCGACACGACGGCATTCCACGTGTGAAATTCGACGGTGCCCATTTGCGCGGCGCCGACCAGCGCTTTGATGGTATCGACGGTAATCAGCGGCGGATGCCCGGGATCGAGGTCCGGATGCTGCGTGACATTCGGAATCGACAGCTTCTGGCTGTGCTTCTGAAAAAACAGCTCGCCGCCGATGTCCTCGGGCGCACGCACCAGCGACACCGGACGGTCTTTCAGATGCGGCAGCATCCATTCGGCGACCGACTCGTAGTACTGCACGAGATCGATCTTGCGCGCGCCGCTGCTTTTGTCGATGATCCGGTCGGGATGTGAGATGCGGACCCCGGCGACTTCGGCGGGCGGCGCAGCGGTGTTTGTTTTTGCGGGTGCGGGTTTGGTGGCTTTGGTTTTGGCGGCCGAGGTTTTCGTTGCAGCGGATTTCGTTGCAGCGGATTTCGTTGCGGCGGTTTTTGCGGCACTGACCTTTGCGCCGGCTTTCTCTGCGTCGCGGCTTTTTACGCTGGCCTCATTCGCGTCCGCCGTTTTCGCGTTGGCCTTCGATTTCGCCGCGCCAGTCTTCTCTTCACCGGAGGCGGCCACCGTGCTGGCGGAAGTTTTCCGCGCCGCACGTTTCTTCGGCGCGTCGTCGGAGATGGAATCGGTTTGCTGTTGCACGTCGGCTCCCTGGCGAGGTGTTTCCTTGACGATCTGGCGCGCCGGCTTGTCGTTGCGCAGACTCACGAACGACGCCTGACGCACGATGCCGTCACTCGTCCATTCCGCGAAATTGCATTCGGCTACGAGCACCGGTTCGACCCAATGCACCGGCGTGCGGCTGCGCTCGCGCGGCGCGGCCGCAAACGGCATGCGCTCGGTCGCGTGCGCGTCGAGTTCTTTCTTGACCGAGCGCAGCAGCGCCGCGTCGAAGCCGGTGCCCACACGCCCTGCGTAATTCAATTTGCCTTTGCTGTCGTATACGCCGAGCAGCAGCGCGCCGAACGCCGCGCGGCTGCCGGACGGTTCCGAATAGCCGCCAATCACGAACTCCTGACGCCGGCGGCATTTCAACTTGATCCACGTCGACGAACGTCCCGACAGATAGCCGCTGTCGCGCCGCTTGCCGATGATGCCCTCCAGCGCCATATCGCACGCGCTTCTGAGCAGGTCTTCCGCGCTGAAGTCGAAATTGTTCGAGAAACGCAGCACGCTGTCGTCGACGTCTTCCAGCAAGGCGCGCAGTATCGCGCGACGCTGTTCGAGCGGCACGCCGCGCAAGTCGTAGCCGTTCAGAAACGGTATATCGAACAGGTAGACGATGATGTCTTGTGGACGGTTCGCATCGAACGCGTTCTGCAGCGCCTGAAAATTCGGTACGCCGTTCTGGTCCAGCACCACGGCTTCGCCGTCGAGCCATGCGCTTTCGATGCCGAGTTGTTCGAACGCCTTGACCTGTTTGCTGAACTTCGCGGTCCAGTCGTTGCCGGCGCGCGTGAACACCTTGACGGCGCCCGCCTTCGCGTCGCGATCGATTCGGGCCAGCACACGGTAGCCGTCGAACTTGATTTCATACGACCATTCGTCGCCGGGCGGCGCGGCATCGACGAGCGTCGCCAGTTGCGGCTTGAAGGTCGCGGGCAAGCGGGTTTTCACGGCGCCCTCGATCGAGGGCGCGGCGGCGAGTTCGCGCAGCGACTCTGCGTTGCGCGTCGCCACGATGTCCGGTCGCCTGGGATCGGCGTTGGATGAAGCGGCTTTCGCGCCGGTCTTGCCGGTTCGTTTTGCGGATGACGTCGTATCAGAAACGGCCGCAGTGGCTGCCGCAGTTTTGCGTGTGCCCCTGGTTGCCGCTGACTTCGTCATTTGCTTTCCGCCTTTGCCCGACGAAGCGCTGCCGCTGAGCACGCTGCCTGGACGCTTCTTCAGAATGTCGTAGTCGCTCTCGTCGCGCGCTTCGTCGTCGCGTTCCTTGATCAGCAGCCATTGCTCCTTGTCGGCGCTACCGCGCATATGGCTGCGCACCAGGGTCCAGCCGCCTCGCAGTTTTTCGCCATGCAAACGGAATTTGAGTTTGCCGGCTGCGTAAGAACGCGCCGCTTCCGACGCGCCGCCGACCGGTTCCCACGTGCCGCGATCCCACACGATCACACTGCCAGCACCGTAGTTGCCCGGCGGGATTTCGCCTTCGAAAGAACCGTATTCGACCGGATGGTCCTCGACATGCACCGCCAGTCGTTTCACCGACGGATCGAGACTCGGCCCTTTCGGCACCGCCCACGACAGGAGCGTGCCGTTCAGTTCGAGCCGGAAGTCGTAGTGCAAGCGCCGTGCGTCGTGCTCCTGAATCACGTATGAGAGCGCCTCGCCGGCTGCCTGGACGGTCGTTTTCCGGCCGCCTGGTTTGCGCCTGGCGCGCGTGCCCGCCGGCTCCGGCGTGTCGTCGAAGCGGCGCTTGCGGTTGTAGAGATCGAGTCTGTCGTTCATGGCGATGACGTCGTCGTGTGTGGCTCAGGCGCGATGCCGACGATCAGGCCGCCGCGCGACGTTTGCGGGCCGCCGGCGTCGATGAGGTTTTGGTGCTCGCGCGGCCGCTGGTGCCACCGGCGCGCGTTGTTGTTTTACTCGCCGAGCGAGCCGTGCGTGGCTTCTTGCGGGCCGGCGTCTCGGCCTCCGCATCCGCATCGGCCTCATCGCCGTCGTCGTCCGCGGCGCGCTTGCGGCCGCCCGCCGCCGGCTTGCTCTTGCCGCGCCCCAAGCTGCGCTTGAGCAGATCCGATAGATCGAGGATGTCGGCGGATTGACGCGACTCGTGCGGCGCTTCGACTTCGGTGATTTCCTCGGTCTTGCCCGCGCGAATCTTGCGATCGACCAGCGCCATGATGTCGTCGCGGAAGGTGTCGTGATACTGCGACGGGTCCCACTTGTCGCTCATGTCGTCGATCAGTTTCTTCGCCATGTCGAGTTCGCGCGCGGACACGCCCGCCGCCTTCACACCATCGGCCGGCAGCTTGAATTCGTCGAAATCGCGCACCTCCGCGGCCCAACGCAGCGTGTTCAGAGCCAGCACCGGACCCACAGGAATCAGCGCCGCCAGATGCTGCTTGTTGTGCAGCACCACGCTCGCCACGCCGATCTTGCCGGACGCCTTCATGGCTTCGCGCAGCAGCGCGTAGACCTTTTCGCCCTTGCGGTCGGGCGTGAGGAAATAAGGTGTGTCGAGATAGAGAAACGAGATATCGGGGGCGTCGACAAACGCCAGAATATCGACCGTTTGCGTCGACTCGGGGTTCGCCGAGCGGATCTCGTCGTCGGAGAGCACGACGTACTTGTCCTTCTCGTACTCGAAGCCGCGCACGATGTTATCGCGCGTCACATCCTTGCCGGTGCGCTTGTTGATCTGCTTGTAGCCGATCGGATCGATCGTGCGCTTATCCAGCAGATTGAAGCCGACTTTCTCGGACTGCGTCGCCGGATATAACTGCACCGGCACGTGAACGAGGCCGAAGCTGATTGCGCCTTTCCAGATCATGTGTGCCATCGTGCGTTCCCCTGGGCCTAAGACCTGACACGAAGCAGCAAGCGTGCCACGGCTTTGCGGGCAGCGCCGGCGCGCGGCGCGGTACGACGGGCGCCGGCACAGGCTGTAAGTCTTGCGTCAGCACGGCAAAAGCTACGCCTTGCGGCTGGCGGCCGGTACAAGTTCCAGCGGCACTTCGGCGAAGCCGCGAAAGCGGACGCGACCGCCGCGCGTCGGCTCGCCATCGAGGCGATAGTCGGGAAAACGCTGCACGAAGCGGCCGATCGCGATGCGCGCCTCGAGCCGCGCGAGCGACAAGCCGGCGCACTGATGGATGCCGAAGCCGAATGCCAGATGCCGGTTCGGATCGCGGCGATGTCGAAGCGGTCCGGATCCGTGAACTGCTCCGGGTCGCGATTGGCCGCGCCGATGCACAGCGTGACCGGCGTGCCGCGCGCCACCGCGACGCCGCCGATCTCCGTGTCGACGGTCGCCATGCGGTTGCCGAGCTGGTTCGAACTCTCGAAACGCAGGCATTCCTCCACCGCGGATTCGATCAGCGACGGCTCGTGAAGCAGCGCCGCGCGCTGCTCGGGCCACTGCGTCAACGTGACGAGGCCGTTGCCGATCAGATTGGTGGTCGTCTCATGGCCGGCGTTCAGAATGAAAATGCAGTTCTGCAGCAACTCCGCTTCCGATAGCTGCTCGCCGCCCTCCTCGCCCTGAATCAGACGCGTCAGCACGTCATGCTGCGGGTCGCCGGGCGCGCGCCGGCGCCGCGCCACCAGATCGCGCAGATAGCCGACGAATTCGTCCACCGCGCGATTGCCGCGTTCGAACTGCGCTGCGGTCAGCGACGGCTCGAGCGCGCCCAGAATCGCGAGCGACCAGTCACGCAAGGGCTCGCGCTCCGCGTGCGGCACATCCAGCAGATTGCCGATGATCTCGACCGGAATCGCCGACGCGAACTCGCCGATCAGATCGATCCGGCCGCGTGCGGCGGCGGCATCGAGCAAGCCGTCGACGAGGCGTACCAGCCCGGGCTCCATCGCCGCGATGGCGCGCGCCGTCAGCGCCCCGGCGATCAGCTTGCGCACGCGCGTGTGGCGCGGCGGGTCGTTGAAGACCAGACTCGTGGTGTGATGCGCATAGAGCGGCGAGTCGCCGTACTTCGGCTTGAATTCGACGGTCTTGTCGGAACTGAAGGTTTTCGCGTCGCGATACACGGCCTGCACGTCACGAAACCGCGTCAGAAATAGCGAGCCGTCCGGCATGCGCTTGACCGGTTCGTGAGTGCGCAATGCGTGATAGACCGGATAGGGATCGGCGTGGAAAGCGGGATCGAGGTGGCGCAAATCGAAGTCGCGAGCAAGAGCGGATGCGTCGCTGGCGGTCGCCGGGGGCATGCGTGTCTCCGTAGTGGTGCGCCTCGTCATGAATGCCGGTGCGTTCACGTGGCGGACGTTGCACGCCGCGAAGAGGCGGATGCGACGGTCGGTGCGCGCAGCGGCTGCGGAGCGTCGTTCGATGCGCCAGTATGAACTGGGCGCCGCAGGATTGCACGGTGCGCTGCGAGGTGGGGCGTGGCGTGGCCTGGCGTTTCCTGCGGATTGCCAAAAGTGCGGTGCACTGCGAAGCCTGGCGCTCCGCTACCGATTGCCGAAGGCGCGGTGCGATGCGAGATGCGGCGCGGCGTTCGCCGCGGATTGCCAAAGGCGCGCAGCCGTCCCGCTCTCCGAGCGGATCGCCAGCGGCAAGGCCAACCGGCGAACCGTTACAATAGCGGGATTTTCCGCGCGCGCCGCGCGCCGTCCTTTTCCGCGTTACTGCGTCGTCGTCCATGAACCTCGTCATTCAAAGCCCCGCGCCCCTATCCGCCGACCATCACAAAGCACTCGTCGCGCTGGCGCGCGGTTCGCACGCCAGCGTCGTCGACGCGAACGCGATTCGCATTGCGGACGCCGACATCGCCCAGCGCGCCGACCTCGACGTCTATTGCGGCACCCATCAACTGGACTACGCGTTTGTCGAAGCTGGCCGCCAGTTGCGCGACTTCGGGCTAGTTGCGATGGACATGGATTCGACGCTAATCACGATCGAATGTATCGATGAGATTGCTGACTTCTGCGGACTGAAAGCGGAAGTGGCCGCGATCACCGAAGCCTCGATGCGCGGCGAAATCAAGGACTTCAACGAAAGCCTGACGCGCCGCGTGGCGCTGCTCGAAGGCCTCGACGCAAGCGCGCTGGAACGTGTGTACGAAGAGCGGCTGCAACTCTCGCCGGGCGCCGAGCGCATGCTGGCTGGCGCGAAGGCGGCCGGGTTGAAAACGCTGCTGGTGTCGGGCGGATTCAACTTCTTCACCGAGAAACTGAAGGCACGTCTGGGCCTTGATTTCACTCGCGCCAACACGCTTGAAATCGTGGATGGCAAACTGACCGGCAAGGTGGTCGGCGAGATTGTCAACGCCGATGTCAAAGCACGCACGCTGCGCGAAACATGCGCGCAACTGGGCATTGAAACGAGCCGCGCCATTGCCATGGGCGATGGCTCCAACGATCTGAAAATGATGGCCGAAGCCGGGCTCTCCGTTGCGTTCCGTGCGAAGCCGGTGGTGCGCGAAGCGGCTAGCGTGGCGTTCAACTATGTCGGCTTGGATGGGTTGCTGCGGCTGTTCTGATGCCGGTTGGATGCGCTGGCCGACGCAATGGCGGCCAGCGCCGGCAGTGATGTCATTTTTTCAGAACGTCCACTGCGATTAACGCCAGCATGCTGGCGAAATCGACGACACCGATAATCCCACACCACTTCAGAAAGCGCGCGTAGTTTTCCTCTACTGTCAGCCACATTGTCATTTTTTTCACGAATGCCTCCTTTGAGAAGACAAGTATAAATGCTGCACTATCTAAAAAATCTATCTCAGGTGCACATGTAGGAATGCCAATATAAAGGCAGCGCCGCAAGCGAAGAGGATTGACATAGCTATCTCCATGCGCGAGAAAGCTCCATCAGCAAATGGTTTGTTTCGCGGCGACGCCTTAGTCCTGGTCCGTTCGTAATGCGTGTTGACCAGACCCGACATCACGAGGCTGGAACAGGTAAATGCCGCCACGCACAATCCGGCTGCGTAGTACGCCAGAACCGGCGCCTCGGCACTTCCGCGCGCCAGCGCCGTCACCACTTCATATAACGCCGACGCGCACAAGCCGATCGCACACCAGAACAGTTGGCCGTCTTTCACCGAGCCGGCAATCAACGCCTTTGCGACGTGCCAGCCGTGCGCGGGCGCGACGAGCACTAGCGTAAAGATCGGGCCGATGATCGGCACGCCGAGATTCAGCAACACCCAGAAGAAAAGATTCATCGAAGCTCACCATAGTGCGGCAACCGTAAGTTGGGATGCGCACCGTCGTAGCGTCGAGACCGCACGCCGAACATTCGGCCGAATGGTTAGGCTTACTGGCTATCTTGACAAGAAAAAAACCCACCGGGAACATGTCCCGATGGGCTCACTTCTCCAACGAAAAAAGTCGACCTTGCGTTATCCGAGCGCCGCCAGAGACTGCTCGATATCCGCACGCAGGTCCGCCTCGGCTTCGAGGCCGATATAGAACCGCACCAGCGTCCCGCCGTGCGGCCATTGGCCCGCCGTGCGCATCGACGCGACGTCGTACGGCATCACGAGACTGTGCGCACCGCCCCAGCTCCAGCCGAGCGAGAACAGCTCGAGCGACTCGCAGAACGTGTCGATTTGCGCCGCGCTGTAGCGGCCGTCGAACACGACGGAAAACAGCCCGCCCGCGCCCGTGAAGTCACGCTTATAAAACTCATGGCCAGGACAGTCGGAGAGCGCCGGGTGCAACACCGCGGCAATTTCCGGCCGCGTTTTCAGCCATTTGGCCAGGCCGAGCGCCGCGCGGTCATGCTGCTCGAAGCGTAGTTGCATGCTCGGCAGGCTGCGCAGAATCAGCGAGCAGTCGTCCGACGAAACGCCAATCCCCATGCGCATGCGCGCCGCCTTCAGCTTCAGATGCAGTTCGCGATCGACGGTAATGGTCGCGCCCATCAGCACATCGCCGCCGCCTGATTGATATTTGGTGAGTGCCTGCACCGAGATGTCGACGCCGTGATCGAACGGCCGGAAACCGAGCCCCGCCGACCACGTGTTGTCGATCGCGGTGACGACGTTGCGCGCGCGCGCCGCCGCGGTGATGGCGGGCACGTCGGCTACTTCCATGGTCACCGAGCCGGGCGCTTCGAGCCAGATCAGGCGCGTGTTCGGCTGGATCAGCGCGGCGATTCCCGCGCCGATCATCGGATCGTAGTAGCGCACGGTGATGCCGAAATCGCGCGCCAGCCAGTCGCCGTGATCGCGATTCGGCGAATAGACGTTATCGGGAATCAGCACGTCGTCGCCGGCCTTGACGATGCCGAAGTACACGTTCGAGATCGACGACAGCCCCGACGGCTGCAGCAACGCATGATTGCCGCCCTCGATGGTGGCGAGGCGCTGCGCGAGCGCGAGCGACGTCGGCGTGGCATGCAGGCCGTAGCGCCATTGCGCATCGTTTTTCCAGTCGAGCGCGCGCATGGTCGCGAGATCGGGGAACACGACCGTCGACGCCCGCGTGACCGGCATCGAGAACGATTCGAAGCCCGGCGTGAGCTGGTCCTCGGCACGTACGATGCGGGTTTGCAGTTCGCGTTGGAGTTTGGATTGGGTCATGGTGAATTCTGGTGAGAAGCGGACGGGAACGGAGGGCGCGCGGTGTCAGGGCGCGCCGCCCACGCAAGAGTAGACGAGCCTGCGGGATTTCGCTCGCGACACAGCGCGCGAGCGGTTGGGCGCCACGGGGCTGTGGCTTCACTCGCCGGTTCGCAGGTTGCTGACGCCGCCGACGGCGTGGCCGCCGGCAGTGGCGGCGCTCGAAGCCGGCGCCGTGGCGGCGCCCGCGGAAGGCTGCGCCGTAGCCTCGTTCGTCGCGGCCGCGGCTGCGGTCGCCGGTGCGCCCGGAGGCGGGACCGACTGCCCTGCCGCCAGCGGCTTCAGGTCGAACGGCTGCGGGTCGGAATCGTCGACGTTCATGCGCTCGCCCGCCACCGAGCCGTCCGCCGCGAACTTGCCGACCCAGTTGCCGGTGATATGCGTGCCGTCGTTCGATTCCTCGACTTCGAGCGTATCGCCATCCCGGTCGCCCGCGATCAGGATCACCGCGCCGGTGTCCGTGAACTGATACTCGCCGTGCACGCCGGACGGGTCGTCGCTTTTCGGGCCGAGCTTCAGCACGATCTGGTGTGAGCCCAGCATGCCGGCGTAGCGCGGGAACTTCGCGAATTCGGGGCTCGGCTTGAGTGGCAACTGGATCGGCGGCGGTGCCGCCAACGCCTTCACCGCGTCGCTCTCCGCCCATGCCTGCGCGGGCAGCATCGTCGCCGCGCCGGCACACAGCAATACGGCAGCGCTCGTCACCCACCAACCGCGCCGGCGCACCGCACCCTTCATCGCTTTCAATTCCCGCATCCTTCCTTTCCTTTACTCGATACTACTTACGGCCGACGTGCCGCGCTTCAGATCCGTTCGAAGATCGCCGCGATGCCTTGCCCGCCGCCAATGCACATCGTAACGAGCGCATAACGCCCCCCAATCCGCTGCAGCTCGTACAGCGCCTTGACGGTGATGAGCGCACCGGTCGCACCGATCGGATGGCCGAGCGAAATGCCCGAGCCGTTCGGATTGACCTTGGCCGGATCGAAGCCCAGTTCCTTGCTGACCGCGCAGGCCTGAGCGGCGAACGCTTCGTTGGCCTCGATCACGTCGAGGTCGGCGACCGTCAGCCCGGCGCGCTCGAGCGCGCGGCGCGTGGCCGGCACCGGGCCGATGCCCATGTACGCCGGATCGACGCCGGCATGCGCGTACGACACCAGCCGCGCCAGCGGCTTGATGCCGCGCTGTTCGGCGAGGCTGCGCTCCATCAGCACGACCGCCGCGGCGGCGTCGTTAATGCCCGACGCATTGCCCGCCGTCACCGTACCGTTTTCTTTCGCGAACACCGGCTTCAGCTTGGAAAAATCTTCCGCCGACGCGTTCATGCGCGCGTGTTCGTCCGTGTCGAACACGACGTCGCCTTTCTTCGACGGAATCGTGATCGGCAGAATCTGTTGTTTGAAGTACCCGCTTGTGATCGCGTTGGCCGCGCGGCGATGCGATTCGAGGGCGAGCGCGTCCTGCGCTTCGCGCGAGATGTCGTATTTGCGCGCGACGTTCTCGGCGGTCACGCCCATATGGATCGACTGGAACGGGTCGTTCAGCGCGCCGACCATCATGTCGACGAGGCGCGCGTCGCCCATGCGTTGACCGAAGCGCGCGGCCGGCATGGAGTAAGGCGCGCGGCTCATGTTTTCCGCCCCGCCGCCGATCGCGATGTCGGCGTCGCCGAGCAGCACGCTTTGGGCGGCCGACACGATAGCCTGCAGGCCGGAGCCGCACAGACGGTTCACCGTCAACGCCGGCGCATGTTGCGCAACGCCGCCGTTGATTGCGGCCATGCGCGCCAGGTACATGTCTTTCGGTTCAGTGTGCACGACGTTGCCGAACACCACGTGGCCGACTTCGTCGCCCGACACATTGGCGCGCGCCAGCACTTCGCGCACCACGCGTGCGCCGAGATCGGTAGGCGAAAAATCCTTCAGGCTGCCGCCGAAACCGCCGATTGCCGTACGCACACCGCTTACCACCACTACGTCCCGTTGCATCGCTCGCTCCTCTTTAGTCTCTCAAGATGATCTTGCCTCGGCGGGTGGCGCTCTGTAGCGCGCGTATTCAGCCCGCCAGAAGTTGTTCGACCGTCGCGCGCGAAGGAATCGGCGCGACCGCGCCGTAACCTTGCGTGGACAGCGCAGCGGCGACGTTCGCGTAACGCGCCGCGGCAAACGGATCGTCGCCCGCGACGATGCGCGCGATGAATGCGCCACCGAAGCAGTCGCCCGCGCCGGTTGCATCGACGGCATTGACGACGTGGCCCGGCACGACGCGCCGCTCGTTCGGCGTCGCGATATACGAGCCCTCTTTGCCGAGCTTCAGTGCAACCACGCTCGGGCCGTGCGACAGCAGGAAATCGACGATCTCGTCACGGCCGGTCAGGCCCGTGAGGTCGGTGACGTCGTCCCAACTCGGCAAGCAGATGTCGGTCTGACGGATCGCTTCGAGCATCACGGCGCGCGCCCGCGCGAGCGGCCACAGCTTCAGACGCAGATTGGTGTCAAAGCTCACGCGCACGCCGTTGGCGCGCGCATGCGCGATCGCTTCCAACGCTGCGTCGCACGCGCTGAGACTGATCGCGAGACTGATGCCCGACAGATGAATCACCTTGGCTGCGGCGATCGCGTCGAGCGGCAGATCGTGCGGCGCGTAGCGGCTTGCGGCCGAGCCGGCGCGCAGATAATCGAACGCGTGGCCGTTCGGGCCGTGCGACACGAAATACACACCCGTGGACGCCTGCGGATCGATGCGCACCAGCGACGTGTCTACTTGTTCACGCTCCCACAGATCGACCAGCAAACGCCCGAAATGATCCGCGCCGACCGCCGACACGAAACCGGTCCGCGCGCCTTGCCGTGCAGCCGCGATACAGAAGTTCGACGTATCGCCGCCGAAGCCTTGCAGATAGTTCAGCTGGTCTTTGGCCGACTGGTTGAATTCGATCATCGCCTCGCCGAGCGCGAGGATTTCGGGACGCCTAGACTGCGGCATTGCGGTCGTGCTGGGCGTCATCGATTAAACCTCGCCCCACAAGTCGTGACCGTCGGCGCCGGTGATCTTCACCGACACGAAATCGCCGACCTTGTAGCGCTTCGACGCCTTGGCAGCCGGCGCGATATACACGACGCCGTCAATCTCCGGCGCGTCAGCCGCGGTGCGGCCGATGCCGCCGTCGGCATTGATTTCGTCGACCAGCACCTTCAGCGTCTTGCCGACCTTCTTCGCGATACGCTTTGCCGATACTTCCTCGGCGACTTCCATGAAACGCGCGCGGCGCTCTTCGCGCACTTCGTCAGGCAACGCGCCGTCGAGTTCGTTGGCCGTCGCGCCTTCGACCGGCGAATAGGCGAAGCAGCCGACGCGATCCAGTTCCGCCTCGCGGATAAAGTCGAGCAACGTCTGGAACTGCTCTTCGGTCTCACCGGGGAAGCCGGCGATGAACGTGCTGCGAATGGTCAGATCCGGGCACATTTCGCGCCATTTCTTCACGCGCTCCATCACTTTCTCAGCGTTGGCCGGACGCTTCATGCGCTTCAACACTTCCGGATGCGCGTGCTGGAACGGCACGTCGAGATACGGCAGCACGTGGCCCTTGTACGGACCTTCGGCCATCATCGGAATCACTTCGTCGACGCTCGGGTACGGATACACGTAGTGCAAACGCACCCACGCGCCGTATTGCGCGGCGAGTTCGCCGAGCGCGCCGACCAGGTCGGTCATGCGCGTCTTGATCGGCTTGCCGTTCCAGAAACCCGTGCGATATTTGACGTCCACGCCGTACGCGCTCGTGTCCTGCGAAATCACCAGCAGTTCCTTCACGCCCGACTTGAACAGATTTTCCGCTTCGAGCATCACGTCGGCGACGGGACGCGACACCAGGTCGCCGCGCATGGACGGGATGATGCAGAACGTGCAGCGATGATTGCAGCCTTCGGAAATCTTCAGGTACGCGTAATGGCGCGGCGTGAGTTTCACGCCGGCGGCCGGCACCAGGTCGACGAACGGATCGTGCGGCTTCGGCAGATGGGTGTGCACGTGCTGCATCACTTCGCCCAGCGCGTGCGGGCCGGTCACGGCCAGCACTTTAGGATGCACTTCTTCGATCAGCCCCGAGCCGCTCGCGCTTTTCTTCGCGCCCAGACAGCCGGTCACGATCACCTTGCCGTTTTCGTTGAGCGCCTCGCCGATCGCGTCGAGGCTTTCCTGCACCGCTTCGTCGATGAAGCCGCAGGTGTTGACGACCACGAGGTCCGCGCCGTCGTACGTGCCGGAAATTTCGTAACCTTCGGCGCGCAATTGAGTGATGATCTGCTCGGAATCGACCAGGGCTTTCGGGCAGCCCAGGCTAACGAATCCGACCTTGGGCGTGGCAGTCGGGACAATCGTGGGTGTGGCAGACATGGGGGACCGCTTGAAGACGTTAAACCTTGAATTGTAGCGGTTCGCCACGGCTGCCGCTCGTAAGTCTTTGAATTTTCGCCCTCAAACGACCGCGAGGTCGGCTGGATCGCGCTGTGAAAGGTGCCCGGATTGATGTGTCGCCGTTAATTGACCGACGCCCAAAGCACGCTCGATCACTTCCAGAATTTCCTGCGAATCCTGCACCCGGCGGATCGCCGCATGCAACTCGGCGGCCTGCGGCCAGGTCCGCTGCAGATAGCTGAGCCACTTTTTTACGCGCCCATGCTCGTGCCGGGAAGCGACACGGGCCTGCAATTTCCGCAGATAACCGACGATGTGACTCAGCACGTCCTGCCAGTCCCCGTCGGATGGCGAGCGCTCCATCAGTCCGCGAATTCTCAGCGCCAGGAAAGGGTCCGAGAC
Organism: Paraburkholderia sp. BL6665CI2N2; assembly: GCF_004366535.1. Taxonomy (NCBI): domain Bacteria; kingdom Pseudomonadati; phylum Pseudomonadota; class Betaproteobacteria; order Burkholderiales; family Burkholderiaceae; genus Paraburkholderia; species Paraburkholderia sp. BL6665CI2N2. The sequence continues at coordinate 7,596,829 of NZ_SORC01000001.1, read as the reverse complement.
GGCGCCGCGTCCGATCATCACATCCGCACAACCGCTGACCGCGCGGCAGCGCTCCCAGTCGGCCACCGTCCAGACTTCTCCGTTCGCGATCACCGGCACGTCCACGGCGTCGTCGATACGCGCGATCCACTCCCAGTGGGCGGGCGGCCGGTAGCCGTGATCCCGCGTTCTGGCATGCACGACGAGCGAGGCCGCGCCGCCTTCCGCCAGCGCGGTGGCGCAATCAATTGCAAGCGACGTGTCGGACACGCCGAGGCGCATTTTTGCCGTCACCGCGATGCCGGGCGGCACCGCGGCGCGTACCGCCGACACGATCCGGTTCAACTGTTCAGGGTCGGCCAGCAGCATGGCTCCGCCGCCGTGCTGATTCACGACCTTGGCGGGACATCCGAAGTTCAGATCGATACCATGCGGCGACAAGGTGGCCGCGTGGGCCGCGTTCAGGGCCATCCATTCGGGGTCGCTGCCGAGCAACTGGATGACCATCGGCGTGCCGTTAGGCGTGTGGGCTCCGTCGAGCACCTCCGGCGCTTCCCGCTCGTAGACGCGGGTGGGAAGCACCGAGCCCGTCACGCGAATGAACTCGGAGACGCATCCGTCGAATCCGCCGATGCCGGTCAGCACGTCACGCAAGACGTAGTCCGCGAGACCTTCCATGGGGGCGAGATAGAGGCGGCTCATGCGGAAATGGGCGCCGGGAAATGGCGCGTTTCCTGAGGATAAACGGGACGTCCGTAAAACATGAGATCGACGGTCGGAATGGGGATGAAGTTGGCGGCCAGAGCGCCCTCTCCGAGGAAATGCCCCACACACGCAGCCGACGATTGTACCGCGCCGGCAGCGGATCGGCCGCGGCCGGCCGCTCAGTGTCCTGGCGAAGGCCGCGCATACGAAGCGTCAAAACTCTGGGGCGCTTCCCGACGACACCCCAACGCCGCGACACCTCGCTCGTCTGATCGCCCTATTTCTTCTCCGCCTCCGGATCAACTTCCGGGCTACCCTGCGGATTGGTTGGAGCACTTCCGGGATTGCCGGCACTGACCGCGCCACCCGGCGTAAACGGAAACGTGGCGAACATCGATTTCGCCTGGTTCTGCATCTGCTCCTGCATCTGCACGAACATGTTTTTCGACTGCTCGATATAGCTGGTCATCATGCCCTGCATCATCGGCGCCTGCATGTTCATGAACTGCGACCAGACCTCGGGGTTCATCGCCTTACCTTCGTACAGATTCTTCGACTGGTCGGCGAGCTTCGCCTGAATGTCGATGAAGGCCTGGATATTCTTTTCCAGATACGTGCCCATCATGCCCTGCATCGCATGACCGTAGAAGCGGATGATCTGCGACAGCATCGACGAGGAGAACATCGGCAAGCCGCCGCTCTCTTCTTCGAGAATGATCTGCAACAGGATGGCGCGCGTCAGGTCCTCGTTGCTCTTGGCATCGATGACCTTGAAATCCTCCTGATCCAGCACGAGCTGTTTGACGTCCGTCAGCGTGATGTACGTGCTTGTCTCGGTATCGTAGAGCCGACGATTCGGATATTTCTTGATCAGTCGTTCGGCTGTTTTCTTTGTAGTAGTGGTCATGTAACGCCCTTGAGCGCAAGTTGAGCGTGGAAACGGCGTCAGCGACTGCGCAATCGGGCCTTTGCGCAGTCGAGACGCCGCCGAACCATCTGAGCCGTAGCGCGCTGCCTTGTGAGCGGCGCGCCGGTGACTCAGCCCATATGCAAACCGCCGTTCAGCGAAAAATCAGCGCCCGTGGAGAAACCCGATTCTTCCGATGCCAGCCATGCCACGATCGAGCCGATTTCGTCCGGCTGGCCGAGACGGCGCACCGGGATCGTCGCGACGATTTTTTCCAGCACGTCGGGGCGGATCGACTTGACCATATCGGTGCCGATGTAGCCCGGCGACACGGTGTTGACCGTCACGCCCTTGGTGGCCACTTCCTGCGCCAGCGACATCGTGAAGCCGTGAATGCCGGCCTTCGCGGTCGAGTAGTTGGTCTGGCCGAACTGGCCCTTCTGGCCGTTCACCGACGAAATGTTGATGATGCGCCCAAAGCCACGCTCGACCATGCCGTCGATCACCTGCTTGGTGACGTTGAAGAGGCTGGTCAGGTTGGTGTCGATCACCGCCGTCCAATCTTCGTGCGTCATCTTGCGGAACACGACGTCGCGCGTAATACCGGCGTTGTTCACCAGAATGTCGATCTCGCCGACTTCGGCCTTGACCTTGTCGAACGCGGACTTGGTCGACTCCCAATCGCCGACATTGCCTTCGGACGCGACGAAATCGAAGCCCAAGGCCTTTTGCTCTTCGAGCCACTTCACGCGGCGCGGCGAGTTTGGGCCGCAGCCCGCGACCACCTTATAGCCCTCTTTGTGCAGCCGCTGGCAAATGCTCGTGCCGATGCCACCCATCCCGCCCGTTACGTACGCAATTCGCTGTGTCATAAACTACACTCCGTTATCGTTTTCGAGGCGCCGACTGGCTGCCTCTTCCCTCGCCTGTACTTCATCTCCACTGCCGCCGGGCGACCGGCTGACGAGGCCTCCGCTGACCGCGCGCCACGGCGCGCGGCAACGTTTCATCCGGCGCATGACCGGCGCCCGCCTCGCGCCCCTGCTCAGGCGCGCTCGAGCGCCAGCGCCACACCCATGCCGCCGCCGATACACAGCGACGCGAGACCCTTCTTCGCATCGCGCTTCTGCATTTCGTGCAGCAGCGTGACGAGAACCCGGCAACCAGACGCGCCGATCGGATGGCCGATCGCGATCGCGCCGCCGTTCACGTTGATCTTCGACGTGTCCCAGCCCATTTGCTGATTCACGGCGCACGCCTGCGCGGCAAACGCTTCGTTGATTTCCATCAGATCCAGATCGGCCGGCGTCCAGCCCGCCCGTTCCAGACAGCGGCGCGAGGCCGGCACCGGACCCATGCCCATCACTTTCGGATCGAGACCCGAGGTGGCGTATGCCTTGATGCGCGCGAGCGGCTTGAGGCCGAGCGCTTCAGCCTTCTTCGCCGACATCACCAGCACCGCCGCCGCGCCGTCGTTCAGACCCGACGCGTTCGCCGCCGTGACCGAGCCTTCCTTCGAGAACGCCGGCTTCAGGCCGGCCAGCGACTCAGCCGTCACGCCATGGCGCACGAACTCGTCGGTGGCGAAACGCAGCGGCTCGCCCTTGCGTTGCGGAATTTCGACCGGCACGATTTCGTCGTCGAAACGGCCCGCCTTCTGCGCGGCTTCCGCCTTGTTCTGCGACAGTGCCGCGAACGCGTCCTGCTGCTCGCGCGTGATGCCGTATTCCTTGGCGACGTTTTCCGCCGTCATGCCCATGTGGTACTGGTTGTAGACGTCCCACAGGCCGTCGACGATCATCGAGTCGACCAGCTTCGCGTCGCCCATGCGGAAACCGTCGCGCGAACCCGGCAGCACATGCGGCGCCGCGCTCATGTTTTCCTGACCGCCGGCCACCACGATATCCGCGTCACCCGCGATGATGGCGTTCGCTGCGAGCATCACCGCCTTCAGGCCCGAGCCGCACACCACGTTGATCGTCATGCCGGGCACGGCCGTAGGCAAACCGGCCTTGATCACAGCCTGACGCGCCGGATTCTGACCCGAGCCGGCCGTGAGCACCTGACCCATGATCACTTCGCTAACCTGCTCCGGTTTCAGACCGGCCCGCTCGAGGACGGCGCGAATTACCGTGGCGCCGAGTTCGGGTGCGGCGATTTTCGCCAGCGACCCGCCGAATTTGCCCACTGCCGTACGAGCGGCCGATACGATCACAACATCAGTCATTTCCATTTCCTCCGGGCGGTCGGCCTCATGCGCCGCTGCCCGTCAAGTTAAAAATCTCGTTGCTCTTAGTCACGCGTCAACTCAATCAGACGTTCACTCACATCGCAAACAACCGCGCCATGAAGCGCGTTCTAACCTACTCCCGCTGCCGCACGTAACGCCCGGGCGCCGCTTCGATCACCGGGAACTCAGCCGAGCCGGCCGTGGCGCGCGGCTTCACCTTCTTGCCGCCATACTGATCGAGCCACGTGGTCCATTCAGGCCACCAGCTGCCCGGGACTTCGGTAGCCTGATCAAGCCATTCTTCCGGGTTCTCCGGCAGCGTCTTGACGTCGCCTTCCAGCATCCAGAAGTTGCGTTTTTTCTTCGCGGGCGGATTGATCACACCCGCGATGTGACCCGACGCGCCGAGCACGAACTTCAACGGCCCGCTAAGGAGCGGCACCGACGCGTACGCCGATTGCCACGGCACGATATGGTCTTCGCGTGAACCGTAGATGAAGGTGGGCACGTCGATCTTCGACAGATCGATCGGCTGGCCGCAAGTGGTCAACGCACCCGGCTCGCGCAGACGATTCTCAAGATACGTATTGCGCAGATACCAGACATACATCGGACCCGGCAGGCTGGTCGAGTCGCTGTTCCAGTACAGCAGATCGAACGGCACCGGCGTGCGGCCCTTGAGGTAATTGTCGACGACGTAGTTCCACACCAGATCGTTCGGGCGCAGGAACGAGAAGGTGTTGGCGAATTCGAGGCCGCGCATCAGCCCCGGCGGCGTACCGTTCTTGCCGCCAATGGTCTGCTCGCGCATCTGCACATGCTGTTCGTCGACGAACACGTCGAGCACGCCCGTGTCCGAGAAATCGAGCATGGCGGTGAGCAGCGTCATGGACGCCGCCGGATGTTCGCCACGTGCGGCGGCCACTGCCAGCGCCGTGGCGAGCATCGTGCCGCCGACGCAGAACCCGAGCGTGTTGATCTGCTCGCGGCCACTGATCTTGCTAACCGTATCGATGGCGGCAAGCACGCCCTCGCTGATGTAGTCGTCCCACGTTTTATGCGCGATAGATTGATCGGCGTTGCGCCACGAAATCAGGAACACCTGGTGTCCCGAATCGAGCCCGTGAGCGACCAGCGAGTTCTCCGGCTGCAGATCGAGAATATAGAACTTGTTGATGCAAGGCGGCACGATGAGCAGCGGCCGCTCACGCACGGTCGCCGTGCGCGGCTTGTACTGGATCAGCTGCATCAGCTCGTTTTCGAACACGACCGAGCCTTCAGTGTTCGCGAGATTTTCGCCGACCACGAAACCCGATTCGTCGGTCTGCGAAATCTTGCCGCGCTGCAGGTCGCCGAGCAGGTTCATCACGCCCTGGCGCAGGCTCTCGCCCTTGCTGTCCAGCAAGGTTTTTTGCGCTTCCGGATTCAAGGCGAAGAAGTTGCTCGGCGAGGCTGCCGCGGTCCATTGCTGCACGGCGAAACGAATGCGCTCGCGCACCTTGGGTTCGGTGTCGAGCGCGTCGACCATTTCCTGCAGATAGCGCGCGTTCAACAGATACCACGCCGCGGTGAACGCATAGGCCGGCGCCGAACTCCATGCGTCGGAACTGAAGCGGCGGTCCTTGAGCTGGGGCGCCTGAGTGGCTGACGTAGTGGCTTGCTGGATCAGCTCCATTGCCTCGCGCGAATAATCAGCCTGCAACTTCTGCAGACGCTCCGAGGGAATGGCTGCGGTCGGGATATTCAGGCCGGCGAAGGACGGCATGCCGGGCATCGATCCCGCCGCCAGCTTGCTGAAGTCCGGCATGCCGGGAAACGATGGCATCTGAGGAAAACCCTGCGGCAAGCCCATTTGAGGCATTGGCAGCGGCATCTGCGGCATGGCGAAAGGCATGTTGCTGCCGCCGGGCGAACGCCATGCGTTCATCCAGGCGTCGATAAACTGCTGCATGCCTGCGGCCGGTGTTGCACCGCTCGTACCGGCCTGCTGCGTGTGCTCCGTGGAGGAGTCCGTGCTGGGGGAAGCTGAGGAATGTGAAGCTGCCATACCTGCTTTTGACCGGTAAGTCCTTGCGGACGGGTTGAGAGGCAGGTTCGTGCGCACGTGAGCAAGAGCTCGCGACCTCGTCACGCCCTGTCCCTTGTACGAGGAGCCGTGAGGAACATTCTTGCTCCCCATCGCAAGGCATGTCAATGCTTGTTCCCGATTTTGCCGCAGTGCGATAGTTTTTTAATTATCGTTTTCCCTGTGTAGAAGATCGCGCTTTTGGAACATGCGTAATTCGACGCACACGAGAACGGAAAAAGCTCCCAAATTGCATAGGCTTATGTGCATTTATCCGTTCGCGCGCGGACAGTTTTGGCGGCAGATTTACGCCAGCGCGCGGAATTCCGGCAGTGCAGCAAAAACGCTCGGGCTTCTCCGAATAAACCCTCATACGGGTGCTCGCGAGCAAGGGTCGTGCAAGACATGGCAATGCTCAGACAAGCATGCCCGCATGCATGACATCGCGCCGTGTCGATGTCATGCATGCGGGCATAGGTGCATTGGACATCGCGAAAAAATCGCCGCGCCCGACGCCTGTTGAGGGTTAATCCGCGATCGACTGCGCCTGTGCGTCCAGCCAGATCAATGCGGCCATGCGGCCGGTCTCGCGATCGCGGCGATAGGAATAGAAACGCTCACGCAGTGTGACCGTGCAGAGATCGCCCCCGACAATGCGCTCCACGCCGAGCCGCTGCAGACGCAACCGCGCCAGCGCCGGAAGATCGGCCAGATATTTCGCGGGATTGCGCGGGTGCTCGACGAAGGCGTTTGCCGTCGCCTCGCGTTGTACGGCGTCCACGCCGTTCATGAAGGCGTCACGCACATCTGCGCCGACTTCGAAAGCGTCAGGACCGATGGACGGACCGAGATAAGCGTGCAATGCGCCCGCCTCGACTCCGGCAAGTTCGGCGACGCGCGCTGCCGTCTGTTCGACGATGCCCGCCGCCAGTCCGCGCCACCCGGCGTGCGCCGCACCGACCGCGCGGCCCGCTTCGTCGCAGAACAGCACCGGCATGCAATCGGCCACCATCACGACGCACACGGTGCCGGGACGATCGGTGACGCTGGCATCGGCGCGCGTCGGCGTGCCGTTCGCATGCGCTTGTGCGAGCACGTCTTCCGCTCGCACGATGCCGGCGCCGTGAATCTGTTCGAGCCACGCGGCCTCGCTCACGCCGGCCAGCTTCAACAGACGTTCACGATTCGCCGCGACCGCTGCCGGATCGTCGCCGGATTTCATGCCCAGATTCAGGCCGCCGGGCAAGTCCACGCCATTTTGCCAGCGGCCAAACGGCGCTTCGCTCACGCCGCCGTCGCGGGTCGTGACGAGCGCGCGCACGCGCGGCGAGACATTCCATGCGGGTTGCACGACATCGGCAAAGCTCAGCTCGGGCGCGGTCATGCGTGATCGTCCTCGTCGTGTTCGTCGTGTTCGTCGATGTCGCCGTGATCCACGGCGCCGTCTTCATCGGCGTCCTCACCGGCGTCCTCGTCGAGCGACGCGTCGTAGTCGTCTTCCTCGTAGTACGTCTCGTCGAACTCGCCCGCGTCGTCGCGGCCGAGGCCGAGCGCGGCCGACAGCGCTTCCATGTCGGCCGGCGCATCGGCCCGCCATTGCATCGTGCGGCCGGTCCGCGGATGAATCAAACCGAGGCGCCACGCATGCAGCGCCTGGCGCGCGAAACCGTCGGGCAGCGGCGTGACCGAGCGCTTGCCGCGGGCCCGCCCGTACACCGGATCGCCGAGCAGCGGATGACCGATATGCGCGCAATGCACACGAATCTGATGGGTGCGCCCGGTTTCCAGATCGCAATGAATCGCGGTGACCGGCTGACGCTGCCAGATCGCCGAATCGACGCGCCGGAAATGCGTGCGCGCGGGCTTGCCCGAGGCGCTCGTGACCACGGCCATGCGCGTGCGTTCGCGCGGATCGCGGCCGATCGGCGCGTCGATCGTGCCATCTTCGGGCATGTTGCCCCACACCAGCGCGAGATAGCGGCGCTTCACCGTGCGCGCCTGCAACTGGCGAACAAGGTCGGTCTGCGCCTCGAGCGTGCGCGCCACCACCATCAGCCCCGAGGTTTCCTTGTCGAGCCGGTGCACGATGCCCGCGCGCGGCAGGCCCGCCGCGGCGTCGCCGTAGCGGTACAGCAGGCCGTTGAGCACCGTGCCGCTCCAGTTGCCGGCCGCCGGATGCACGACCATGCCGGCCGGCTTGTTGATGACCACGAGCGTGTCGTCTTCATAGACGATTTCGAGCGGCACGGGCTCCGGCGTGAACGCCAGTTGCTCGGGCAGCAGATCCGGCACGAGTTCGATAGTCGCGCCGAGCGGAACGGGCTGGCGGATTTTCGCGGGCTTGCCGTCGATCCGCACGCGCTCGGCCTCGATCCAGCTTTGCAGGCGATTGCGCGAGAACTCGGGAAAAACCCGCGCGAGCACCTTGTCGAGGCGCTCGCCGGCCAACTCGTCGGGCACGGCGACGCTGCGCGGCGTTTCGTCCGCCACGCGGCTCGCCACGGTCGGCACATCGCTGGGCAGAGCGGCGGCACTGAGCGCGTCGCTGCCGAGATCGTCGTCGAGGGAATCGACGCCCAACGCGTCGGAGGGGTCAGCGCTTACGCTATAATCTTTGTTGCTATTCCCGGCGCCGGTTGCGGCACCTGGAGTATTTGAGCGGGTCATTGAGTCTGGGTCACCTGGACGTAAAGCTAGACTGGAAAATGCGAGCCTTGAACACCATTACTAAAGCGGCGATCAATTTGGCGGCCATCAAGAAGGCGGCCCGGAAAGTGGCCGGATACATTGCGTGCGCCGCAGCCGTCGCCGTTGTTGCGGCTTGCCACGGCCTGCCGGAGAAGACCGACGAGACGGCAACGTGGAACAACAACAAATTATATACGGAGGCGAACGACGCCTTGACCGGTGGTGATTACGGCAAGTGCGCCAAGTACTTCGAAATGCTCGAGGGGCGCGATCCGTTCGGCCACTTCGCGCAACAGGCGCAGATCAACGTTGCGTACTGCAACTGGAAAGACAACGAAAACGCCGCCGCCGACCAGGCTATCGACCGCTTCATCCAGCTGCACCCGGATCACCCGGACATCGCTTACGCGTACTACCTGAAAGGCATGATCCACTTCAACGACGACCTCGGTCTGTTCGGCCGCTTCTCCGGCCAGGACATGAGCGAACGCGATCCGAAGTCGCTGCGTGAGTCGTACGACGCGTTCAAGGTCGTGGTGGACAAGTACCCGAACAGCAAGTATGCGCCGGACGCCGCGCAACGCATGCGCTATATCGTGAACGCGCTGGCGTCGCACGAAGTTCACGCAGCGGATTATTACTACCGCCGTGGCGCTTATGTCGCCGCGATCAACCGCGCGCAACTGGCGCTCACGCAATACAAGAACGCACCGGCTATCGAAGACGCGCTGCATATCATGATGCTGTCGTATCAGAAGCTGAACCAGCCGCAACTGGCCGACGACACGAAGCGCGTGCTGGCCGGCACCTTCCCCGACAGCCCGTACATCACGGGTCATGCACGGCCGGGTACGGAAAAGTCGTGGTGGCAGTTCTAAGCTTCACCGCGTATTGAGAATCAGCAGGAAAAAAACGCCACGACGGAAGTCGTGGCGTTTCTGTTTGTGCGTTGCGTTGCCTTACGTCGCCGAGGCGCCACGCGGCCGCGCCAGCGCCCCTCAATCCCGCTCGAACAACGCAATCGACTCCACATGCGACGTGTGCGGGAACATATTGACCACGCCCGCGCCCACCAGCCGATAGCCCGCCTCATGCACGAGCAGACCCGCATCGCGCGCGAGGGTCGCCGGCGCGCAGGAGACGTAGACAATGCGCTTGGGCAGCGGCCCAGCGCCGCTCTGCGCGATCTCCACCAGCGCCTTGGCGACGGCCAGCGCGCCTTCGCGCGGCGGATCGATCAGGAACTTGTCGAAGTGGCCGAGCGCACGCATGTCGTCGGCGGTGACTTCGAACAGGTTGCGGCACGCGAACGACGTATGCCCCGCCACGCCGTTCAACCCGGCATTGGCCAGCGCGCGCGAGGTCAACACCTCGCTGCCTTCGATCCCCACGACCTCCCTCGAGATCCGCGCGAGCGGCAACGTAAAGTTACCGATCCCGCAGAACAGATCGAGCACCCGGTCCGTGCGCGCCGGCGCCAGCAAGCGCAGCGCGCGGCTCACCAGCACGCGGTTGATGGCGTGATTCACCTGGGTGAAATCGGTCGGCTTGAACGGCATGCGGATGTCGTATTCCGGCAGCGTGTAGTCGAGCTGTACGTCGAGCGGATAAAACGGCGTGACCGTGTCCGGGCCGCCCGGCTGCAACCAGAACTGCACCTTGTGCTGGTCGGCGAAATCACGCAGCACCTGCTCGTCCGCAGCCGTGATGGGCTCGAGGTTGCGCACCACCAGCGCCGTGACGGACGAACCGACCGCCAGTTCGAGCTGCGGCATGCGGTCGTAGATCGACAGCTTGCGCACCATGAAACGCAATGGCATGAGCATGGCCGACACGTGCGGCGGCAGCACTTCGCACGTCTTCATGTCGGCGATGTAGCTGCTCTTCTTCTCATGGAAGCCGATTCGCATGCCGCCCTTTTCCGGCAGGAAACGCACGGCCAGACGCGCACGGTAGCGATAACCCCAGGACGGCCCATGAATCGGCCGGAACACCGTTTCCGGGCGCAGCTTCGCCAGATGCTGCAGGTTGTCTTCGAGCACGCGCTGCTTGACGGCCACCTGCGCGCGAATGTCGAGATGCTGCATCGAACAGCCGCCGCAGATATCGAAGTAAGTGCACTTCGGCTTGGTGCGCATCACGCTTTCGCGGAACACCTGCACCACTTCGGCCTGCTCGAATTTGGGCTTGCTACGATGCGTCGAATAACTGACGCGCTCGCCGGGCAACGCGCCTTCGACAAAGATGACCTTGCCGGACGTGCCGTCTTCGGTTTCGGTGCGGCCGACGCCGCGCGCTTCCATGTCGAGCGAAACGATTTCGATGACCGGCTCGTTGCCGGTGACAACGTGTGCCGGCGCGGGCGGGGGCGTCTTGGAGCGCTTCGGCGCGCGGCGATGGGGGGCAGTTCGGGACACCTGCGACTTCCTGACAAACTTGGGGAAAGGCGAGATTGTAGACGAAGCGCCGCGCCTGCCCTTCATTCGGCGCGGCGGGAACGGCCCCACGCGGGTCGAGGCCGAGCGCAACACGAGTTCGCGGACGACGAAGCGCCTTGCATCCTGACCAAAAGGACCGCCGCGGCCCTGCAATCCGCCGCAGGGCAAACGCGTCACACCCCGGCCGCAAGCGGCTTACTGGTCAAACGCCGCCAGATACTCGGCCCATTGCGGCGCCGTTTCCAGCGCCAGCGCGTTCTTCACCAGGTTGATCTCGTCAGCATACTCCGCGGGCGAAAACGCGCCGCGAATCAGTTGGAAGCGGCAATAGAGCAAGTACGTGTTGACGACGTCGGTCTCGCAGTAATTGCGAATTTCCTCGATGCGCCCTTGCTGATACGCGTGCCACACCTGACTGCCGTCCATGCCCATTTTGCCTGGGAAGCCGCACATCTTGGCGAGCGCGTCGAGCGGCGCGTTGGCGCGCGCCTGGTACATGGCGAGCACGTCCATCAGATCCGTGTGACGCGCGTGATAGCGGCTGATGTAGTTGTTCCACTTGAACTCGCGGTCGTCCTCGCCGAGATCCCAGAACTTGTAGGCGGGAATGCCGTTGACGAGCGCGCGGTAGTTCAGCACCGGCAGGTCGAAGCCGCCGCCGTTCCACGACACGAGCTGCGGCGTGTACTTCTCGATCACGCGATAAAACGACTGCACCAGCGCCGCCTCGCCGTCTTCCAGCGTGCCCAGCGAGCGCACCCGGAAACCATTGTTGTCGCGGAACACGCAGGAAATCGCCGCGATCCGTTGCAGATGATGCGGCAGGAAATCGCTACCGGTTTTTTCGCGGCGCGCGGCGAACGCATGCTCGGCGACTTCGGCGTCGCTCAGGTCGGCGGGCAAATCTTCGAGGCGGCGAATGCCGGCGACATCGGGAATCGTCTCGATGTCGAAAACAAGAATCGGTGTCATCAGGTTATAGAACGGCGTCCTTGCGAACACCGTTGGAGGCGAAGAAGCGCTTCAACCGCACGAGCGCTTCCTGTTGGATCTGGCGCACACGCTCGCGCGTGAGGCCCATTTCGTCGGCCAGCTCTTCGAGGGTGGCGGGTTCGATGTGATTCAGGCCGAAGCGCCGCTCGATCACATGACGATGCTTGTCCGACAGGCGAGCCAGCCACGCGCGCGTAAGCGTTTCCAGTTCGCGGTGCTGCACTTCGGCATCCGGCGACTGGCTCTGGTCGTCGGACAGCAGATCGAGCAGGCTGCTCGCCGGATCGAGATCGAGCGGCGCGTCGAGCGACGCGGTGTGCTCGTTCAGCGCGAGGATGTCGGTGACTTCGTCGGTGGTCTTGCCGGTCAGATAGGCGATGTCGTCGATACTGGCATCGCGGCGCTCGGCGGCCTCGCCCGAATTCATCGAATTTTTTTCCAGATGGCGTTTGGCGCGCAACACCTGGTTGAGCTCGCGAATCACGTGCACCGGCAAACGGACCGTGCGCGCCTGATTCATGATGGCGCGCTCGATACTCTGGCGGATCCACCACGTGGCATAAGTGGAAAACCGGAAGCCGCGCGTCGGATCGAATTTTTCGATGGCGTGCATCAGGCCGAGATTGCCTTCCTCGATCAGATCGAGCAGCGGCACGCCGCGATTCAGATAGCCCTTCGCGATGCTGACGACGAGCCGCAGATTGCGCTCGATCATGACTTGCCGCGCTTCGAATTCGCCCGCCTTGGCAAGACGCGAATACTTCTGCTCTTCCTCGACGGTGAGAAGCGGCTTGACGCTGATACGGTTCAGGTAGTGCTGAATCGTGTCGGCCGTCAGCTCGGCTTGCAGCAGCGCGCGGAAATCGTCCGCGTCCGGCGCGGCTTCGCTCGCGCCTTCACGGGTCTCGCCGGCTTCGTCCGCGCCGCCCTGGCGTTCGTCGAGATCGCGCTCCTCCGCGACTTCTTCTTCCACTTCCGAAGCGCCGCTTTCCTCCACCGAAGCGGACATAGCGTGGCTGATCGTCTCAGACTCGGCTTGCGGCGGGCGGCGCTTCGATTTCGGCATGGTCGTATCGCTTATTGCGGCGGCAAATACTTCAGTGGGTCGACAGGTTTACCCTGCCGGCGAACTTCGAAATGCAACATCACACGGTCGGAATCGCTATTGCCCATCTCGGCGATCTTCTGCCCCTTCGTCACCGCGTCCCCCTCTTTTACCATCAAAGAGCGGTTATGTGCATACGCCGTGAGATAAGTTGCATCATGCTTGATGATAATGAGATTGCCGTAACCACGCAGCCCATTTCCGGCATAAACCACGCGGCCGTCCGCCGACGCCTTCACCGGATCGCCGGCAGCGCCGCCGATATTGACGCCCTTGTTGGTCGAGTCGTTAAACGTGCCGAGCAGCGGTCCGCGCACCGGCCACGCGAACGCCACGTTGCCGGACGCGCCTGCGTTCGAATCGCTGGCCGCGCCAGGCGTGGCGGGCGGCGTCAGCGACGCGTTGTTCGTCGTAGAACCGTAGATGGGCGGCGCCGCCACACCGGCTGCGCCAGCAGTCCCGCCCGCCGACGCGGACGTGCTGCCGAGCGGTGCGCTTTGCACCGCACCACCGCTGCCGATCGGCGCGGTCGACACGCCCGGCGTCAGCGCCGCGGTGTTCGCACCCGGCGGCACGACGCGCAGCAACTGATCGACTTCGATCTGATTCGGGTTGGTCAGATTGTTCCACGCCGAAATGTCGCGGTAGTTCTGGCCGTTCTCCAACGCGATCCGGTACAGCGTGTCGCCCGGCTTCACGCGATAGTAGCCAGGCGGCGGCGGTCCGAGCGGCACGGCCGGCTGCGCGGCTTGCGTGCCGAGCACGCCGCCGCCGGAGCGGTCGACGACCGGCGCCTGATCGAGCCTGGATGCGCAAGCCGTCATCAACAGGGACAAGGCGAGCACGCACACGCTACGCTGGGTTACGGTCATGGGGACATTCAGTGTGGTTCTTTGCATCGCGCGCAACATACTCATCGGTGTCAAATCACTCCGGATTTTAAGGGTACAAAGAAAACGCGATCAAGCCGCGACTCCCGCCACTGCGCGGGTCCGAGGCGCTCGACCAGAGTCAGCACCTGATTCTGGCCGTCCTGCGAGCCGACCGGCGCGACCAGACGGCCGCCGATCGCGAGTTGTTCAAGTAATGCTTGCGGTACGTCCAGCCCCGCCGCGGCGATCACGATCGCGTCGAACGGCGCCGCCGCTGGCAGTCCCAACCGTCCGTCGCCGTAATGCAGGCGAATGTTCGGGATGCGCAGCGGACGCAAGTTCGTCTTCGCGCGTTCGGACAAAGGCTTGATGCGCTCGATCGAATAAACCTCGCGCGCGACCTGGCTCAGCACGGCCGCCTGGTAGCCACAGCCGGTGCCGATTTCGAGCACGTTGTTCAGCACGCGGCCGGCGGCGGCCAGCTCGATCATTCGCGCCACCACCGACGGCTTGGAGATCGTCTGGTGGTGGCCGATCGGCAACGCCGCATCTTCGTAGGCCTGAACCGCGAGACCCGGGTCGACGAACATGTGGCGCGGCACCACCGACATCGCGTTCAACACGCGCTGATCGGTGACGCCGTTCGCACGCAGGCGTTCGACCATCCGTTCGCGAACCCGTTCCGAGGTCAGTGCCATCGCGCCGTTCAAAGCGACATTCGGCGCGGCACTGCGCTCGTTGGATCGGGCCGCCGGTTTGGCCGATGTCGCCGACTGCGGCGCGGTGCGTGTCGTCGAACTTTGAACGACCGGCTTGGCCGGCGTTTTAACGGATGGCGCGGCCACCGGCTTCGGCGGCGTCGCCGCCGAAGGCTTGGCTTGCGGTTTCAGCTGCGCCGCGGGCTGCGCCCTTGCCTGCCTGGATTGGGATTTACCCGCGGAACCGGGCGGCGCATTCTTCGCGGGCTGCTGGCGCGCGTTCAGTGCCGCGCTCGCGGCGAGCGCCGCCGCGCGGATTTCGCCTGGGCGTCCTTCGGGCCGGCGCGGTTCGCGCACCAGATCCTCGAGGCCGAGCGGAAAGCGCTTGGCGCGCTCGCTGGTCATGAAGCGCCGCCGCCGGCGCGCGCCCAGTCGCGCGCTGCGGGCAGCATTTGCGTGTGGGTCAGGTCGAGCTGCAACGGCGTGATCGACACGTGGCCGTTGGCGACAGCGTGAAAGTCGGTGCCTTCGCTCGCGTCGCGCGCGCTCCCCGCCGGTCCGATCCAGTAGATCGGCTCGCCACGCGGGTTGGTCTGGCGAATCACCGGCTGCGACGGATGCCGTTTGCCGAGACGCGTGATCCGCCAGTCGCCGAGTTGTTCGTACGGCAGATTCGGAATGTTAATGTTCAGGAGCGGATGCCCTGGCAACGGCTGCTGCAGATAGTGCGCGACGATTTCAGCGGCGACACTCACGGCGTCGTCGAGATGCACCCAGTCCTTGTCGACCAGCGAGAACGCGATGGCCGGCACGCCGAACATGATGCCCTCGGTGGCGGCCGCGACGGTGCCCGAATAGAGCGTGTCTTCGCCCATGTTCTGACCGTTGTTGATGCCCGAGACCACGAGGTCCGGCGTGTGATCGAGCATGCCGGTCAACGCGATGTGCACCGAGTCGGTGGGCGTGCCGTTCACGTAATAGAAACCGTTGGCCGAGCGCAGTACCGAGAGCGGCCGCGACAGCGTCAGGGAATTCGACGCGCCGCTGCAATTCTGCTCGGGTGCCATCACGGTGACGTCCGCGATCGGCTTGAGCGCTTCGTAAAGCGCAGCAAGGCCGGGCGCCAGATAACCGTCGTCGTTGCTGAGTAGGATTCGCATGCGGCGATTGTAACCGAGGAAAGAAGACGCGCGAACGACACGGCGGGCCGTGCGCGCGACGTATGCAATGCGCACGCGTCGGGATCGTGAAAGGCTGGCGCGAGTCGGCGGCCGAACATGCATCGAGCACTCGCCGAGCGCACGCAAGGCAATAAAAACGCACGGTCGTGCTGATTGTTTTACACTCAGAATACTTGCGAACCCCTGATCGAAACGGAGACACGATGCGCGCGATTCGCTGCAAACAATACGGGCCGCCGGAGACCCTGGTCGTCGAAAACCTGCCGGACCTCGAAGCGCCGCCAGGCCATGTCGTGATCGACGTGAAAGCCGCGGCCGTCAACTTTCCCGACGTGCTGATCATCGAGAACAAATACCAGTTCAAACCGCCCCTGCCCTTCACGCCCGGTTCGGAAGTCGCGGGCGTGGTGCGCGCGGTCGGCGCCGACGTCACGCAGTTCAAGCCCGGCTCGCGCGTGGTCGCCTTCACAGGTCAGGGCGGTTTCGCGGAGCAGGCGCTCGCGCCGGCCGCGGCGTGCGTACCGTTGGCGGACCATGTGGACTTCGAGCTGGCCGCGGCGTTCACGCTGGCGTACGGCACGTCGCATCACGCCGTGGTCGATCGTGGCGCGTTGCAGGAGGGCGAGACGATGCTGGTGCTCGGCGCGGCCGGCGGCGTCGGGCTGGCAGCGGTCGAAATCGGCAAGGCGCTCGGCGCGCGCGTGATCGCGGCGGCGTCGAGCGACGAGAAACTCGCGACCTGCGTCAAGCACGGCGCGGATGCCACCATCAACTACAACACCGAAGATCTGCGCGAGCGCGTCAAGACGCTCACCGACGGCAAAGGCCCGGACGTGATCTACGATCCGGTGGGCGGCGTGTATGCGGAGCCCGCATTTCGCAGCATCGGCTGGCGCGGGCGTTATCTGGTGGTCGGCTTTGCCAACGGCGAGATTCCGAAGCTGCCGCTCAACCTGACGCTGCTCAAAGGCGCGAGTCTGGTCGGCGTGTTCTGGGGCGACTTTGCGAAGCGCGAACCGCAGCACAATCACGCGGCGTTTCAACAGATGACACGGTGGATCGGTGAAGGCAAGCTCAAACCGTATGTGTCGGCGCGCTATTCGCTCGATGATACGGGGCGTGCGTTACGGGATATGGCCGAGCGTCGCGTGATCGGGAAGGTGGTGGTGACGCCTTAGTCCTCGTTTGACCGATTCGGTCTCGTAGCAACCAAAAGAAACGACGCGCGGTTTTCCAACTCGCGCGTCGTTTCTTTTTCGCTAAGCGTGGTGCGTTGCGTGTCGAGCATTGCGCTTCGCGCGTATCGAACGCGCGCCGCTCTGTCCTACAGCTTTTCCATGTCGCCGGTCTTGGGCTGCCACTTCATCAAGCGCCGCTCGCCGATGCCGACGATCGCATCCAGAATCAGCGCGAACGCGGTCAACACCAGAATCCCGGCAAACACGGTATTGATATCGAAGGTGCCTTCGGCCTGCAGAATCAGGTAGCCGACGCCGCGCGCCGAGCCAAGATACTCCCCCACCACCGAGCCGACAAACGCCAGTCCCACCGACGTATGCAAGCTCGAAAACACCCAACTCATCGCGCTAGGCAAATAGACGAAGCGCAGCAGATGCTTGCCGTTCGCGCCGAGCATGCGCGCGTTGGCGAGCACGACCGGACTGACTTCCTTCACGCCCTGATAGACGTTGAAGAACACGATAAAGAACACCAGCGTGACGCCGAGCGCCACCTTCGACCAAATCCCGAGCCCGAACCACACGCCGAAGATCGGCGCGAGAATCACGCGCGGCATCGAGTTGGCGGCTTTGATGTACGGATCGAACAGCGCGCTCGCCAGCGGCGAGAGCGCGAGCCACAAGCCCACGCCGAGCCCGAGCGCCGTGCCGAGCGCGAATGCGAGCACGGTCTCGACCAGCGTGATCCACAGGTGCAGATATATCTCGCCGCCCACGAACCACTCCCAGATCCGTTGCAGCACTTTCTGCGGCTCGCCGAAAAAGAACGCGGCCTTGTTCGGGTCGTCGAAATAGAAAGGCGGCAGCAGCGTCGGGCTGGTCAGCACGTACCAGAACACGAAGCACAGCACGAGCAGCAGCCATTGCCAGATCACCAGATTCGCCCGGTTCGGGCGCAACGTCTTCCACATGACTCGGTTTGCCTTGGACGATTGATTGACGCCAATACGTGACGCGTTTACGTTTATACGGCGGTGAGTTGCTGCTGATAGCCTTTGAGCACCTCGTCGCGCAGCACGCTCCAGATCTGCGCATGCAACTCGACGAAACGCGGATGCGAACGGATTTCGGCGACGTCGCGCGGACGCGGCAGGTCGATCGTGAATTCGCCGATCGGGTGCGTGCCCGGCCCGGCCGAAAGCACCACCACGCGGTCGGACATCGCGATCGCTTCGTCGAGATCGTGCGTGATGAACAGCACCGCTTTGCGCTTGGCGGCCCAGAGGTCGAGCAACTCGTTTTCCATCAACTGACGCGTCTGGATATCGAGTGCCGAAAACGGCTCGTCCATCAGAATGATGTCCGGATCGAGAATCAGCGTCTGCGCCATCGCGACGCGCTTGCGCATGCCGCCCGATAGCTGATGCGGATAGCGATCGCCAAAGCCGCCGAGGCCCACGCGCTTTAACCACTCGTCGGCTTTGACGCGCGCTTCTGCCGGCGGTACACCGTGGAACGCGAGGCCGGCCATGACGTTGTCGATGGCCGAACGCCACGGCATCAGCGCGTCGGCCTGGAACATATAGCCGGCGCGCCGGTTAATGCCCTTGAGCGGCTCGCCGAACACGCTGACCGTGCCCGACGAAGGTCCTAGCAAACCCGCGCCGACATTCAGCAGTGTGGATTTGCCGCAACCGGTCGGCCCGACCACCGAGACGAACTCGCCCGGCGCGATGCGCAGCGTGGTGTCCTTCACCGCCGTGTAACGCTGCGCGCGATTGTCGCGCGCGGCGAACGTGCAGGTGATGTTCTCGAGCGCCAGTGCGGCAACGGTCATCGTTCAGCTCGCTTCGAAAGATCGGATTGGTATGTGATCAGGTCACGTCATCGTACGCGGCGCCGGGATCGGGCGGTGGCGACGCGCGCTGCGTCGCCTCACAGTCCGGATGCCCCCGCTCGACTCAAACCTTGACGGTAGTCAGCGCTTTCTTGACGAAGTCGTTGGACCACGTCTTCGACAGATCGATCGGCTTGCCCTGCACGTTCGGGTCGAATGCCTGCAAGGTCTTCAGCGACGTCGCGGGACCGTCCGCCGGCATCAGACCATCGGGCGACATCGCTTCCTTCACGTGCTGCCACGCGTCCAGATACACCGCGCGGTCGCCGAGCAGGTAGCCTTCCGGCACCGTGTTGATCAGTTCGCTGCCGGTCGCCGTTTGCAGCCACTTGAGCGCGCGCACCATCGCGTTGGTCAGCGCCTGCGTGGTGTTGGGATTCTTCGTGATGAAGCTTTGCGATGCGTAGAGACACCCCGCCGGCATATCGCCACCGAAGACGCTGCGCGTGTCGGCGAGCGTACGCGTGTCCGACACCACGCGAATCTCGCCGGTGCGCTCGAGCTTGGTCATGACCGGGTCGAGATTGGCGATCGCGTCGATCTGCCCCGACTGCAACGCGGCGATCGCACCGGCGCCCGCGCCGACGCCGATAAAAGCGACGTCTTTCGCGCTCAGCCCGGCTTTCGCCAGCACGAAGCTCGCCATGATCGAGGTCGACGAGCCCGGCGCGGTCACGCCGATTTTCTTGCCCCTCAGATCGGCAATCGACTTGTAGTTGGGCATGGTCTTCTTCGAAACCGCGAGCACGATCTGCGGCGCGCGCCCTTGCAGCACGAATTCGCGGAACATCTGCTTTTGCGCCTGCAGCAGCAAGGTATGCTCGAACGCGCCGGACACCACGTCCGCGCTGCCCCCGACGGCCGCCTTCAATGCCTGCGAGCCGCCGGCGAAGTCGGAGATTTCGACGTCGAGCCCTTCGTCCTTGAAGTAATTGCGGCGCTCGGCGATGGTGAGCGGCAAGTAGTAGAACAGGTTCTTGCCGCCGACGGCGATCGCCACCTTGCTGGTTTCAGGTTTGCCCTGCGCGAAGGCGAGCGGCGTGGCGGCGAGCGTGGCGCCCGCGAGTGCGGCGGTGCCGGCGAGAAAACTTCTCCGTTGCATGGGCTGGAGTCTCCAAACTTTCGTGGTCCGGTTTATCTTTTTAGCGCGGCGCTCGTGGGCGCCGCGTGTGCTGCTCAAACGATCTGTTGCGCGTGCAACCTTGCAATGTGGTCTGCATCATAACCTAGCGATTGCAGGACTTCATCGGTATGTTCACCCAGTTCCGGGCCCAGCCAGCGTGTCTCGCCCGGCGTGGCCGAGAGCTTCGGCGTGACCGACGGCAACGTGATCTCCTTACCGTCCTGCCATTTGAAACGCTGGATCATCTGGCGCGCCATGAACTGCGGATCGGTGAACATGTCCGCCACACTGTAGATGCGGCCCACCGGCACGTCGGCGGCATTGAGCACGGCGAGCGCTTCGTCGATGGTGCGCGTGGCGAGCCAGGCGGCGATCGCGCCGTCGATTTCCTGGGTGCGCGGCACGCGGCCGTCGTTATGCGCGAGCGCCGGATCGTTGGCGAGATCCTCGCGCTCGATCGCGATCATCAGGCGTCTGAAGATCGGATCGCTATTGCCGCCGATCACGATGCTGCCGTCGCGGCACGGATACGTATTGGACGGCACGATACCCGGCAGCGACGCGCCGGTGCGCTCGCGCACCATGCCATACACGCCGTATTCGGGCACCACGCTTTCCATCATGTTGAAGACGGCCTCGTACAGCGCGACGTCGACAACCTGTCCTTTGCCGCCGTTCACCTGTTTGTGATGCAGCGCCATCAGCGCGCCGATCACGCCGTGCAGCGCGGCAATCGAATCGCCGATCGAGATACCGATGCGCGGCGGCGGCAAGTCCGGGTAGCCGGTGATATGACGCAAGCCGCCCATTGATTCGGCGATCGCGCCGAAGCCGGGCCGGTCGCGATACGGGCCGGTTTGCCCGTAACCGGAGAGCCGCACCATGACGAGACCGGGATTTTCCGCCGACAGCACGTCATAACCAAGCCCGAGTTTCTCCAGCAAACCGGGCCGGAAATTTTCGACGACGATATCCGCTTCTTTCGCGAGGCGCCGCACGATCTCCTTGCCCTCTTCGGCCTTCAGATTGATCGTGACGGATTTCTTGTTGCGCGCCTGCACGGCCCACCACAGCGATGTGCCGCCGACTTCCGGATAGAGCTTGCGCCATTTGCGCAGCGGGTCGCCGCCCTTGGGATCTTCGATCTTGATGACGTCGGCGCCGAACTCGCCAAGAAAACGCGCGGCGAACGGGCCGGCGATCAGCGTGCCGAGTTCCAGCACCTTGACGCCGGCGAGCGGGCCGGTTTTATCTTGCGGCGCGGCGCTCGCGCCTGATTCAGAGGTAGCGCTCATGTGTCTCCTTTGTCGACCGGAGTTAGCGCTTCAGCGCTTACTCCGGTCCCATGCAAGGCTGTCGGCGGGAGTTAGCGCTTTAGCGCCTTACTCCCGCCCCATGCAAAGCTGTTCCGCGCTAACGCGCGTCGCCATACGGCGAGCCCCTTGTGCTACATCGAACGCCGGTCGAGCATGGCGCGGGCGATGGTGCCGGCGTCCACGTATTCGAGTTCGCCGCCCACCGGCACACCGCGCGCGAGACGCGTCACGGCCAAGCCGCGCGCCTTGAGCGTCTGCCCGAGGTAGTGCGCGGTCGCCTCGCCTTCGTTGGTGAAATTAGTGGCAAGCACGACTTCCTTGACCACGCCATCCGATGCGCGTTTGACCAGCCGGTCGAAATGAATCTCCTTCGGCCCAATGCCGTCGAGCGGACTCAGACGTCCCATCAGCACGAAATAGAGGCCGCGATAGGTCATGGTCTGCTCGAGCATGATCTGATCGGCAGGCGTTTCGACGACGCACAGCAAAGTGGCATCACGCTCCTCATCGAGGCAGACTTCGCAGATCTGCGCCTCGGTGAAGGTGTTGCACTTCTCGCAGTGCTTCAGATGCTCAGTGGCGAACAGCAATGAGCGGCCGAGTTTTTCGGCGCCGTCGCGATCGTGCTGCATCAGGTGGTAAGCCATGCGTTGCGCGGACTTCGGCCCGACGCCGGGCAGCGCGCGCAGCGCTTCGACGAGCGCCGACAAGGCGGAAGGTTGTTTCATGCGGATCGGCGTCGAAGTGGGTAGTGCCCGGCAATCCGGGTGGCGATGCGGTTGATACGATCGGTTTCCATCATTGCGGCGAGGGCCAGCCCGAGGGCGCACGTTGCACGCCTCAGCCGAACGAACGCCGGTCGAGTCAAGCCGGAACAAGCGCGCAGCGAGTGCAGCACCGGCGGCATATGCAGTGTATGCAACTCACACGTTCCGTTCACGCCGCGGCGACAATTGCCGCGGCGCCTGACCCGCCGCCTCGCGGCGTCGTCGCGTTCAGAACGGCAGTTTGAAGCCCGGCGGCAACGGCAGACCCGAAGTCATGCCACCCATCTTTTCCTGCGCGGTGGCTTCGGCCTTGCGCACGGCGTCGTTGAACGCGGCGGCGACCAGGTCTTCCAGCATGTCCTTGTCGTCGGCGAGCAGGCTCGGGTCGATCGATACGCGGCGCACGTCGTTCTTGCAGGTCATCGTCACCTTCACGAGACCGGCGCCCGACTGCCCCTCGACTTCGATCAGCGCGAGTTGCTCCTGCATCTTCTTCATGTTTTCCTGCATCTGCTGAGCTTGCTTCATCAGCCCGGCGAGTTGGCCTTTCATCATGGACATGCTCCTTCTTGATAGCGTGAATTTCGGAAATCGGGCGCGCTACAACGTGTTGCGCTGCGAATCAGTGGACCGACGGCGCGCCGTTCGCGCCGGCGTCCGGAGTAATCGGGCGGATCGAGCCCGGCACGATGCTCGCGCCGAACTCGCGGATCAGCGACTGCACGAACGGATCGGCGCCGATCTCGCGCTCCGCTTCCTGCTGGCGCTGCGCGCGCAAGGCGGCGTCGTGCGCGGCGGCCGTGCGGCGCGCCGGACCGACTTCGACGAGCACGTCGACAGCCTGGCCAAGCCTGTCGGCGAGCGCGGCTTTCAGTTTAGCGACCTGCGAGGCTTCCGCGTACTGCGGCACCGGCACGCTCAGTTTGAGCGTGTTGCCCTCGAGCGCCATCAGTTCGCTGTTGAACGCCAGCTGATAGGAAATGCCCTTGAGCGGCAAGTCGACGGCCAGCGCCGGCCAGTCGCCCTTGAAACCGAGCGGATCGAGGGGCACCGCGGGCGGCAGCAGCGGACGTTGATCGACCACCGGCGCCGGCGTGGACGCTGCGGACGTATTCACGCGGACATCATCCGGGCCGCTGTCGAACACGGGCATGTAGCCGTCGTCGGGCAGGCCGTAATAACCTTCGTCCGCGGCGGTGAGCGGCATGTATTCGTCGGGCGGCATGTCGTCCCACGGTGGCACCGACGCGCCGTTCTGCTCGGCGCCATGGCGCTGCGCGGGCGCTGAAGAGGCGGACGCGCGAGGCGCCGGTGCTGCCTCCTGCGGTGCGCGGCGCGGTGCGCCCGGCGTCGGCACGGGAACGACGACGCGCGGCGCGGCCGGTTTCGGCGTAGCGGGAACGGCAGGTTTTGCGGCCGCTGCTGCGCCCGCACGGCCACGGTCCGAGGACACTTTCAAACCGGCGCTGCGCAGGACGTCGAGCGCCGCGCTCGCGCCGCCTGCGCGACGCGGTGCGCTGTCGGCCGCGGGCGACGGCTCTTCCGGCGCTGCCGTGGTGGCGGCCTGCTCGGTGCGAGCGAGCGCCGCAGCCGCGGGTGCGCTTAGCGAAGTCGCGGGCGCTGAGTCGGCGAGGGACGCCACAGCGGGAACTTCGGTGGCGGCCGAACCATCGAGGCCGACGGTTACGGAAGCTTCGTTCGCCGCCGAGTCGGTAGGCGCGTCATCCCACGGTGCCAAGGCGGCGGCCGCCGTGGCCGCAGACGAGACCGGCGACGAGGATGCCGCGGCTGCCTCATCCACCGGCTGCGACTGCGCCGAATTCACGTTGTGAACAACCGGCATCGACTCGCCGACGACCGCCGGTTCCGCGCCAGGTGATTGCTCTGCTGCCTCGCCTGGACCAGAATCCGGCGACGTAGCTTGAACGCTGTTATCAGCAGGCGGCACTTCAATTGGGCTATTGGCTTGCTGCGCCGGCTGAACCGCGGCGCCCTTCTCCAATGCCGCAGCATTGCCCGGCTGCGTTTCGCGAACCGGCGCAGCGGCGTTCACGCTCGCACCACGCGAATCCGTCAACACAGCGCTTGCAGTCGCGCTCGCCGGCGCTCCCGACACACCCTGCTGCGCCGCCACGGCCGGCGCACCGGCACGTTTTGCCCCACTCGCTCCCGCCTGGCCAGACGCGCGCGCCGAACCCACGGCGCCACCGCCACCGCCCGTGGGCGCCGGTTCGAACGCGAGCATCCGCAGCAGCGTCATGGTGAAGCCGGCGTATTCGTCCGGCGCGAGACCCAGTTCGCTCCGGCCGATCGTCGCGATCTGATAAAACAGTTGCACCTGCTCGGCGCTCAAGGCTTCAGCGAAGCGGCGCAAGTCGGTCGCCTCGGGCCACTCGTCCAGCACCGACGACGGCGCGAACTGCGCCCACGCGATCCGATGCAGCAAACTCGCCAGATCCTGCAGTGCCGTGGAAAACGACAGGCTGCGCAACGCCATCTCGTCGGCGACCGATAGCACCGCGGCGCCGTCGCCGTCCGCGAGCGCGTCGAGCAGACGAATCAGATAGCTCTGGTCGAGCGCGCCGAGCATGCCGCGCACGGCTTCTTCATTGACCTGATTGGCCGAATAGGCGATCGCCTGATCGGTCAGCGAAAGCGCGTCGCGCATCGAGCCGTCGGCCGCGCGCGCGAGCAGGCGCAGCGCCTGGGCGTCGTACGGCACCTTCTCTTCGCCGAGAATATGTTCGAGATGCGAGACGATGTGGCCGGCGGGCATCTGCTTCAGATTGAACTGCAGACAGCGCGACAGCACCGTGACCGGAATCTTTTGCGGATCCGTCGTGGCAAGAATGAACTTGACGTGCGAAGGCGGTTCTTCCAGCGTCTTCAACATGGCGTTGAAGGCGTGGTTGGTCAGCATGTGCACTTCGTCGATCATATAGACCTTGAAGCGCGCATCCACCGGCGCGTAGACGGCGCGCTCCAGCAGTGCCGCCATTTCGTCGACGCCGCGATTACTCGCCGCGTCCATTTCCACATAATCGACGAAGCGCCCTTCGTCGATCTCGCGGCACGCGCGGCACACGCCGCACGGCGTGGAGGTCACGCCGGTTTCGCAGTTCAGCGCCTTGGCGAAGATGCGCGACAGCGTGGTTTTGCCGACGCCGCGCGTGCCGGTAAACAGATAGGCATGGTGCAGACGGCCGCCGTCGAGCGCGTGCGTGAGCGCGCGCACCACGTGCTCCTGTCCGACGAGCGAAGCGAAATCCTTCGGCCGCCATTTGCGTGCGAGAACTTGATAGGTCATCGGGAAATTGTATCAGTAACGATGGCGCGCAAAACCGATTCGCGACCGCTCGCGAACGCATGCCGTCACTTCATTGGAAGCGGCTAACGGACCGATAGAAAAAAATAGATGAAGCGCGCGAGAAACATCAGAATGCGTGGCTGCACGCCGCTGCGCTCAGGGTAAACAGAGATGGAATGCGTTTGCGGAAGAACCCGCGGAGAAAACAAGAACAACAGAAAAGGAAGGTGACGAGCCCGACCCTCGGCACTGGTGGAAAACGGCTGTGGCTGCTTCGTTCCCGACCTGACCAGGTTGACCATCCCTCCATGCGAGGAGGCCCGTCACGAAACATTCTATCATCGCTTGGTCCGTCGTGCGACTGTTAATACGAGCAAATCGTCAACGGCGCGCCGAATCGCTACTTGCGCACCATATAGCCGATCTCGCAGCGAGGCCGGCGAAAGCCACTTGAGTTTGGCCGGCAAGCCACCAGATAGGTTGCGTCATGGTTTGATGAATCACGGTGGCACTTCGTCGGCAGCCATTGGCCCCACTGCCCTGATGAGTACTATCGGCCCCGGCAACGCATAGCGAATTAAGCTAAACTGCCGTACGGATGACCCGCAAGCGCGAGCCTTCCGCATACTCCGAAACAGGTTCACACCTTTTCCGGCGTGTGTCGGCAAAGTTCCGGTTGCGGCAAAGCGAACGGAAGTTTCCTTAGGTTTTGACGTATCGTGGCGAGCAATTCAGGCGGGCCTCGAACCGATAGAGGTATTCATACAATGAGCGAACAAATCAAGCATATTAGCGACGCATCGTTCGAACAGGACGTCGTGAAATCCGATAAACCCGTGCTGCTCGATTTCTGGGCTGAATGGTGCGGTCCGTGCAAAATGATCGCGCCGATCCTCGACGAAGTCGCGAAGGATTACGCCGATCGTCTGCAAATCGCCAAGATCAACGTCGACGAACATCAATCGACGCCGGTCAAGTTCGGCGTGCGCGGTATCCCCACGCTGATCCTGTTCAAGAACGGCGCTGTCGCCGCGCAGAAGGTCGGCGCACTGTCGAAGTCGCAACTCACCGCGTTCCTCGACGGCAACCTGTAAAGCGGTCAGAGCAACGCGCTGCGAGGCCTCTTCGAAAGCCACGGGCGCGTTGTGTTAAGCGTGTTGTCGGGCGACAACACGCTTAACAAGAAAGATGCCATGCCGTCGCACCGACGGAAACTGGCGTGTGCTATGCTAGAATCCGCAAAACGTCGAAAAGACGTGTAAGTCCTTGAGCGGTTCCGCTCACTCTCCTCCCAGATTTCATTTCGTCGCACCTTCTCCTGCGGGTTCTCCGTATGCATTTATCCGAGCTTAAGACTCTGCACGTGTCCGAATTGATCGAGATGGCCAATGGCCTCGAGATCGAAAGTGCGAACCGCCTGCGCAAGCAGGAATTGATGTTCGCCATTCTAAAAAAACGAGCCAAAACGGGCGACACGATCTTCGGCGACGGCACGCTCGAAGTGCTGCCGGACGGCTTCGGCTTCCTGCGTTCGCCGGAAACCTCGTACCTGGCCAGCACGGACGATATTTATATCAGCCCGTCGCAAATCCGCCGCTTCAACCTGCATACGGGCGACACGATCGAAGGCGAAGTGCGTACGCCGAAAGACGGCGAACGCTATTTCGCGCTGGTGAAGGTGGACAAGGTCAACGGCCAGCCGCCGGAGGCGTCGAAGCACAAGATCATGTTCGAAAACCTGACGCCGCTGCACCCGAACAAGGTGCTGCTGCTCGAACGTGAAATGCGTGGCGAGGAAAACGTCACGGGCCGCATCATCGACATGATCGCTCCGATCGGCAAAGGCCAGCGCGGCCTGCTGGTCGCATCGCCGAAGTCGGGTAAGACCGTGATGCTTCAGCACATCGCCCACGCGATCAAGCAGAACCATCCGGATGTCGTGCTGTTCGTGCTGCTGATCGACGAACGCCCGGAAGAAGTGACCGAAATGCAGCGCTCGGTGGCGGGCGAAGTGATCGCCTCCACGTTCGACGAACCGGCCGCGCGTCACGTTCAAGTCGCCGAAATGGTGATCGAAAAAGCCAAGCGCCTCGTCGAAATGAAGAACGACGTGGTGATTCTGCTCGACTCGATCACGCGTCTCGCGCGTGCGTACAACACGGTCGTGCCGGCCTCGGGCAAGGTGCTGACGGGTGGTGTCGACGCCAACGCGCTGCAACGTCCGAAGCGCTTCTTCGGCGCGGCGCGCAATATCGAGGAAGGCGGTTCGCTGACCATCATCGGCACGGCGCTGATCGAAACCGGCAGCCGCATGGACGACGTGATCTACGAAGAATTCAAGGGCACCGGCAACATGGAAGTGCACCTGGAGCGCCGTCTTGCTGAAAAGCGCGTCTATCCGTCGATCAACCTGAACAAATCCGGCACGCGCCGCGAAGAACTGCTGATCAAGCCCGAAGTGCTGCAAAAGATCTGGGTGCTGCGCAAGTTCATTCACGACATGGACGAAGTCGAGTCGATGGAATTCCTGCTCGACAAGATCCGTCAGACGAAGAGCAATTCGGAGTTCTTCGACATGATGCGTCGTGGTGGCGGCAGCTAAGGAATTGGGCTGATCTAGCCGTCCCAATCGCAGTTTACGCATCGCATGAAAAAGCCGCTCGGCGCAAACGAGCGGCTTTTTTTCGCCCTTTGATTTGCCGCCCGCGTACGGCGCACAGGCCACGTCCGGTTTCCAACGCACCGTTCGCCCGCCGTGCCAACCTATACGTGAACGTACACGTTGAAGTACAATACAGCCGGTCCGTCATATCTGCCCCACGCCTATGTCCAAGGACTCACCCACTCTGCTGACGGTGCGCGACGCCGCCGAACGTCTCGGCGTCACCCCGCGCACGCTGAAGTACTACGAGGAACGCGGTCTCGTGTCGCCCACGCGCAGCGAAGGCCGTTACCGGCTTTACGACGAGGACGATCTGAAGCGCTTCGGCCGAATCCTGCGTTTGCGCTCGCTCGGCTTCTCGCTGCACAGCGTCACCGAAATGCTCAAGCGTCCGCTCGAATCCGTCGACGGCGGCCACCGCTATTCCACCGAATCGCTGCAGCAGATTCACGACGCCATCGAGCAGCAGGTCGCGGCGCTCGACGCGCGCATCGAAAGCGTGCGCCGCGAACTGAAGGAAGCGCAGAAACTGCGCGCGGAACTGAGCCCCGACCTCGACTACCTCAAGCGGCGCCTTGCCGGCGAGAACGGAGGCGTTGCTCGAACAGCGCCGCAACGCGCGCGCCAAGGCACGCAGCGCGACATCTTCGAAACGGGCCAAAGAACCGGACAACGCCACGCCGGGCGAGTCCACGCCGGGCGAATCCTCATGAGCACCGCATCGCCCCGCGTGTCGTTGTTCAGCGTCGAAAAACTGCGCGGCGATTTCTTCCCCTGGGTGCTGGCCGTCGTTACCGGCCTCGATTATTTCGACAATTCGATCTTCTCGTTTTTCACCAGCTATATCGCCGGCGGCATCAATGCGTCGCCCGATGAACTGGTGTGGGCGTCGAGCGCCTATGCGGTCGCGGCGGTGCTGGGCATCCTGCAACAGCAATGGTGGGTCGAACGCTTCGGCTACCGGCGCTACGTGGCCGGCTGCATGCTGCTCTATGCCGCCGGCGCCGTGGCCGCGGCGCTGTGTGAATCGTCGATCGAACTGGCGTTCGCGCGCGGCTTTCAAGGCTACTTCATCGGCCCGATGATGGGCACCTGCCGCATCCTGATCCAGATGAGTTTCAAGCCGCAGCAACGGCCGGCGGCCACCCGCGCGTTTCTCATACTGATCGTCCTGAGCAGTGCGCTGGCGCCGCTGATCGGCGGCCAGTTGGTCGGGCATTTCGACTGGCGCGCGCTGTTCGCGTGCACGGCGCCCGTGGGCGTGCTGTTCGCCGTGCTGGCCTTGCTCGCGCTGCCCGACTCCGGCAACCGTTTGCCGGAGGAACGCGGCTCGGCGCATTTCTGGCCGTACGTGCTCTTCGCGTTAGCCCAAGGCGCGCTGCAGATCGTGATGCAGCAGGTACGCTTCCAGTTGTTCAGCGCATCGCCCGGATTGATTCTGCTGAGCGTCGCCGGGATTGTCGCGCTGGGCTGGTTCGCCTATCACCAGTGGCATCATCCCGCGCCGCTCGTGCGCCTGCATGCGCTGCGCGAGAAGGTCTTCCAGGTCGGCCTCGTGCTCTACATGTTTTATTACTACATCTCGACGGTATTCAGCTATCTGATCTCGCGCTTTCTCGAGAGCGGGCTCGGCTATCCGGTCGAAAACACCGGGCAACTGGTCGGCACGACGTCGCTGATTTCGGCGAGCGCCCTGTTCGTCTATTTGCGTTACGCGAAGCTGCTGCCGCGCAAAAAATGGATCATCGTGTCCGGCTTCGCGGTCGCCGCGTTCGCCGCGGCTTTGATGACGCGCATGTCACCGGGCGCCGGCGAAGCGGCGTTGATGCTGCCGCTGCTGTCGCGCGGCTTGCTTTTGCTGTTCATCGTGCTGCCGGTCGCCAATCTGACATTCAAAATCTTCGCCATTGAAGAATTCAGCCACGGCTACCGGCTGAAAAACATCGTGCGGCAACTGACCATGTCGTTCGCGACGGCCTCCGTGATCATCGTCGAGCAACATCGCCAGGCATTGCACGAAACTCGCCTCGCGGAGTTCGTGAATCCGTACAATCCTGTGTTCCAGAACTCGCTCGCCACGCTGACGAAAGGCTTTGCCGCCGCCGGCCGCTCGCCCTCCGAGGCGCACTCGCTGGCGCTCGTGGAACTCAGCCGCAGCGTCGCGCAACAAGCCAGCTTTCTGACCTCGCTGGACGGCTTCTATTTCCTGATCGGCGTGGCGATATGCGGCGGCCTGTTTGCCGCGTGGCAAAAACAGATCGACTAGGGTTGCTTCAGGCCATGCTCTCGAAACTGACTCAATGGTTCGGCACACGCCGGCGCGAGCGCGCGCTGCGCGACTACGCGGTCGGCGATCCGCTCTGGCAAGCCACGCTCGACGGCCTGCCGTTCCTCGCGCACCTCGCCGCGCCGGACCTCATGCGTTTGCGCGAAATGACGAGCCTGTTCCTTGCGCAAAAGGAATTTTCGACCGCGCACGAACTGGAACTGACCGACGCGATGACCGTGGCGATCGCCGCCCAGGCATGTCTGCCGGTGTTGAACCTGAGCCTCGATCTGTACCGAGGCTGGGTCGGCGTGATCGTCTATCCGGGCGAATTCGTGATCCGCAAGACGGTCGAGGACGAGGACGGCGTGGTGCACGAAGTCGAACAGGACGCGAGCGGGGAAGCATGGGAAGGCGGCCCCGTGGTGCTGTCGTGGGAAGACGCGCAAATGACGGACGGCACCGACGCCTACAACGTCGTGATTCACGAATTCGCGCACAAGATCGACATGCTGAACGGCGAAGCGGACGGCCACCCGCCGCTCATGCGCCGCTGGCACGCGCCGCTCGATTCGCAGGCTTGGGCCGACGTGTTCGACCACGCTTACGACCACTTCTGCGCGAAAGTCGACGCGGTGCCGGAGCGCCGCTGGGCGCGCTTCGAGCGCGACTCGCTGATCGATCCGTACGCGGCGGATCATCCGTCGGAATTTTTTGCCGTTTGCAGCGAGGCGCTGTTCGTTCAGCCGCAGGCGTTCGAAGCCGAGTATCCGGAGTTGTATCGGCTACTTGCGCGTTATTACCGGCAGGATCCCGCGCGAGTCGGCTTGACGTTCACACCCGTCTGATGCGCAACGCCCGTCAGGCAAGGGTTGCTGCCCGGTCTGCAAGCCGGTCACCAAGCGAGCCGGACAGCCGTGAAAACGGCGCGTGCCGCTAGCAAAAAGCCGCGGCAAAAGTCGTCAAGGGACTGATTTTCTGGCATAATCGCCGTTTTTCGACCATAGGCAAGTGGCTCGCGCCTAGATGCGGTTCGTTCGAATACGGCCGCACGCGGGTTGGCTACCGCCAGATTAAAGGAAAGACCATGAAAGAAGGCATTCACCCGGATTACCGCGAAGTTCTGTTCATCGACGTGTCGAACGACTTCAAGTTTGTGACGCGCTCGACCATCCAGACGCGTGAAACCGCCGAATTCGAAGGCAAGACCTACCCGCTCGCCAAGATCGAAGTGTCGTCGGAATCGCATCCGTTCTACACCGGCCAGCAAAAGATCATGGACACGGCAGGCCGCGTCGAGAAGTTCCGCAACAAGTTCGGCTCGCGCGCTACCGGCAAGGTAGCAGCGAAGTAACACTTGGCTCGTCGCCGGCTCTGGCCGGCAGCGAAGCAGGAGCAAAAAGGGCAGCGCGAGCTGCCCTTTTTTGTCGCCCGGCTGATCATCCATCGCCAATGCGGCGGCGAAAAGCTACGAGCACGGCGCGCCACCCAAACCGTGTTACAGCTTTCCCAACCACGTTGCGAGCCGTTACCGGCCGTGACGCGCATCGCACGGCACGACTACAATGCCGGATGCTCCAAACTGGCCATTCGAGCCGGACATGCCGTCCGGTCCCGGCTGCACCGCTTATCCGATATCCACACACCGCATGAGACCTGCCGTTCGCCTCACTGCCTCAGCGACCAGTGCCTTGCCGCGCTGGCTGCTGCTGACCATCTGTATCGTCTACGCATCGTTCGGACTATTCGGCCGCGATCCGTGGAAGAACGAGGATGCAGCCGGCTTCGGCGTCATGTGGACCATGGCGAACGGCGGCGCGCACGACTGGCTGCTGCCGAATCTGGTCGGCAAATACCTCACTGAAGACGGCCCGCTCGGCTACTGGTTCGGCGCCAGCGCGATCCGCCTGCTCACGCCGTGGGTCGATGCGAGCAATGCCTCGCGCGTCTTCACGGGCCTGATGTTCTGCGCGGGCTGCGCGTTCGTCTGGTACGCCGCTTACCTGCTCGGCCGGCGCGCCGAAGTCCAGCCGTTCAAATACGCGTTCGGCGGCGAGCCGGAACCGCGCGATTACGGCCGCACGCTCGCCGACGGTGCGCTGCTGATCCTGCTTGCCTGCTTCGGCCTTGCCGAGCGCGGCCACGAAACCACGCCGCAACTCGCGCAGTTCTTCGGCATCGCGATGCTCGTGTACGGGCTCGTGCGCATGATCGACAAGCCGATTCAGGGCGCGCTGATCTGGGGGCTCGCGATCGCCCTCGTCACGCTGGCCAGCAGTCCGGTGCTGGTCGGCGCGCTGCTGCTCGGCACGCTGGCGATGACCCTGATCGTGCGCGAAACGCGCTCGCGCTGGCTGCTGCTGGCGGGTTTGCCGGTGGCGCTCGTGCTGTCCGTGGCGTGGCCCATCGCCGCGCTCGCCGCCTTCCCAGACGACGCCGTCTGGTATCTCAATCAATGGGTGCACGTCAGCTTGAGCTCGTTCGCCGGGCCACCCGGCTCGGTGGCCGGCTACGCGCTGAAAAACCTGCCGCTTTTCACGTGGCCCGCGTGGCCGTTGGCACTCTGGGCGTGGTTCAGCTGGTCGGGATTGCGGCGCGCGCCGCATGTGGCCATCCCGCTTTCGGTGATCGGACCACTGTTCGTGCTGGTCGTGCTGCAGAGCCATCAATCGAACCGGCTTTACATGCTGCTGCTGCCGCCGCTCGCGGTACTGGCCGCGTTCGCGCTGCCCACGCTCAAGCGCGGTGCGATCAACGCGATCGACTGGTTCGCGCTCCTGAGCTTCACGATTCTCGGCAGCTTCGTCTGGCTGGTTTATATCGCGGGGCTGACCGGCTTTCCGCATCCGCTCGCGCGCAATCTCGCGCGTCTCGCGCCGGGCTTCGCGCCGCAGTTCAAGATCCTGTCGTTCGCGTGCGCGGTCGCCGTGACGGTCTGCTGGTTCGTGCTGGTGCAGTGGCGGCTCGCACGCCATCCGAAAGTCTTGTGGCGCAGCGTGGTGCTCTCGAGCGCCGGCACCACCCTGATGTGGGTGTTGCTCATGACGCTGTGGCTGCCTGTGGTCAACTACAGCCGGACCTATAAGGACGTCGCCCAACAGATCGCCGCCCATCTGCCGGACGACTACACCTGCATCTCGCCGGTGCGCCTCGGCAATGCGCAAATCGCGACCTTCGCGTATTTCGGCGACATGCACTTCTCCTTCGACCAGGACTGCGACGTGATCCTGCGTCAGGATACGCAGGACTACGGCGAGCCGAGCGCGATGTCCGACTTCGTCTGGAAGCTGGTGTGGGAAGGCCGCCGTGTGGCCGACCGCGACGAACGCTTCCGCCTGTACGTGCGCATCGACCGTCCGAAGCCGCCGGTCGTCAAGCGCCGCAACTGGCACAAGAAGTCCGACTGAGCATGTTCGCCGACGTACGGAAAATCGCCGGACTCGCGTGGCCGGTGCTGATCGGGCAACTGGCGATCATCGCGTTCGGCGTGATCGACACGGCGATGGTCGGCCGCTACTCGGCTGTCGATCTGGCGGCGCTGGGCCTTGGCTCGTCGGTCTATATCTCCGTGTATATCGGCCTCACCGGCATTCTGACCGCGCTGCAACCGATTACCGCGCAACTCTACGGCGCGCGCCGCTACATCGAGATCGGCGAGGAGGTTCGCCAGGCCTTGTGGCTCGCACTCGCACTGACGGTGATCGGCTTTCTGATCCTGTTTTTCCCGGGCCCGGTGTTGCAGGTCGCGCGCGTGCCCGATGCGCTGCACGAGCGCACCGTCGCGTACCTGCGGATTCTGGCCTTCGGCTTGCCGGCCGGGCTCGCTTTTCGCGTCTACAGTTCGATCACCAATGCGGTCGGCAAACCGCGGCTCGTGATGATCCTGCAAATCGGCGCGCTGCTGCTCAAGGTGCCGCTCAACACGTGGTTCATCTTCGGCGGGTTCGGCGTGCCGGCGCTCGGCGGGCCGGGTTGCGCGCTTGCCAGCACGACGATCAACTGGGGGCTGGCCGCGCTCGGCATGTTGCTGCTGACGCGCGTCGATGTGTTCAAACCGTTCGCGATCTTCGCGCAGTTCTGCTGGCCAGTCTGGCGGCGCCAGGCGGCGCAACTGCGGCTGGGCATTCCGATGGGCCTGTCGTATCTGATCGAAGTCACCTCCTACACGTTCATGGCGCTCTTCATCGCGCGCTTCGGTACGACGACGCTCGCCGGCCATCAGATCGCCGGCAATATCGGCGCGGTGCTGTACATGACGCCATTGTCGATCGGCATCGCTTCGTCGACGCTGGTCGCGCAGGCACTAGGCGCGCATCGTCCGGCAGCGGCGCGCACGCTGTCGCGTCACGGCATCGTGATGGCGATGGCGATCGCCTGCTGTTACGGCGCGGTCGTGCTGGTGCTGCGGCCGTACATCATCGAAGGCTATACGCCGAATGCGCAAGTCGTCGCGGCGGCGTCGCCGCTGGTGCTGATCGTCGTGTGCTATCACCTGTTCGATGCGTTGCAGATCACCACCGCGTTCGTGCTGCGCGCCTACAAAGTGGCGGTTGTGCCGACCGTGATCTACGCGGTGGCGCTGTGGGGTGTGGGGCTCGGTGGCGGCTATGTGCTCGGCTTCAACGTGACCGGCGGCACGCCGGAATGGCTGACCGGCGCGCGCGGCTTCTGGGTAGCGAATACCGCGAGTCTCGCGATTGCGGGCATCGGCTTGCTGATGTACTGGCGGGTGGTGAGCAAGCGCTATTTGCATGCCGAGGCGGCGCTTCGGGTCGATTCGGCGGCTTGACGGGGCTGCTGCCCAGCGGCGAAATGCGCGGGTTTCCCGCTGGTGAACTGCAGTTTGGTCTCCACCCACCGTCCCGTTGTCGTGGGGATCGTCAATAACAGACCGTTAGTTGCGTTAGCATCACAATTAAAAAGCGGCCACGCAATGCAGCCGCCCGCCCTACCTTGCTGTCGCCCTTGCCTCGCGGATATCAACCCGCGTGTGCTTGCTCCTCCAGCACCTGCGCCCCGTTAGCCGCTTGCGCACCATTCACCGCCTGGTCATGGCGCTCGAAAATCTCGCGCGCGGCGAACAACGCATTCAGCGCCGCCGGAAAGCCCGCATACAGCGCCATCTGCATGAACACCTCGACGATCTCCTCGCGCGTGCAGCCGACGTTCAACGCCGCCTCGATATGCACCTTCAACTGCGGCTGCGCGCAACCGAGCGTGGCCAGCGATGCGATCGTGGCAATCTCACGCGCGCGCAAATCGAGTTGCGGCCGGCTGTAAATATCGCCGAAGCCGAATTCGATCAGCAGACGGCCGAAATCCGGCGCGATCGGCGCCAGCGCGGCGATCACCTGTTCGCCGGCCGAGCCGTCAATCTGCTTCAGTTTGTCCCAGCCTCGGGTGTAGCGGTCGTTGTGTGCGTGGTCCATGGTGAGTCCTCTTCCGAATGTGAGTGCGCCTGGGTTTCGTCGGTCTGTCCTGTCGAATGCTCCGCGGCGGGTGCGCGCCCAGCCGCTTCGTAGTACGCGATCTTGTCGACGATCGCGCCGAGGTTGCTCTGCAACTCGGCGATCCGCGCCAAAACCGCATCCCG
The DNA here is from genome assembly GCF_004366535.1 of Paraburkholderia sp. BL6665CI2N2. Lineage (NCBI taxonomy): Bacteria > Pseudomonadati > Pseudomonadota > Betaproteobacteria > Burkholderiales > Burkholderiaceae > Paraburkholderia > Paraburkholderia sp. BL6665CI2N2. The sequence continues at coordinate 7,560,859 of NZ_SORC01000001.1, read as the reverse complement.
ATGCGCCACCAGCAGATCGCGGCGTGCGCCCACCGTAGGCTGCCCTTGTGCGCGCAAGGCGGCGAACGCCTGCATGCCGGCGATCGGCATGCCGGTCGCCTTCAGGCGCATCAGGAACCGCAGCCAGTCGAGATCAGCCGGCGAATACAGCCGATGCCCCGCCTGCGTGCGGCCGACGGCGCGAATCAGCCCGGCCTGCTCGTAGTAGCGCAGCGTATGCGTCGAAACGCCGATCGTTTCAGCGACCTGCCCGATGGTGAGTGCTTTCGAGATATTCGACATGACGGAACTCAGGTTAGGACTTCGAGTGCACTCTAAGTCAAGTGCTGTCATTTGTCCGCGCTGTCATTTTTTACGGCGTGAGGTTTTGATCGATAAGCTCACAACAGCCTAATAACGAGGCAAAAGGTTTAAATCTTGTTCACACTGATTTACTTGTCGTAAATCGATCGGTATAAATCGTCCGCGTTCGCAAATAAGGGCGCGCAATTTGTTCTATGCTTAAGCGCAGCGAAAGCTGACAGGCTGCTGTCGTCCGAGCTTTGTACGGGTCGTCCCTTCGCGGCTAACTTTTTTGCCCACAATGGAGTGCTTGCCATGCTGAAGAAGCTTTTAATGCTTTGCCTTGCTTTGGCTTTGTCGCTGTCGGCCGGATTTGCGGCGGCCGTCGAAGTAAATTCCGCCGATCAGGCGGCGCTCGAATCGGTCAAGGGTATCGGCCCGGTGCATGCGAAAGCGATCATTGACGAACGCACGAAGAATGGCCCGTTCAAGGACGCCGACGATCTCGCCACGCGCGTCAAGGGCATCGGCACGAAATCGGTGACCAATCTCGAAGCGGCCGGCCTGACGATCAACGGTTCGTCCACACCGCCGAGCGGCGCCAAGCCCGCCGCGAAGCCGGGCAGCACGGCCACGACGAAGGCAGCGCCAGCCGCCGCGCCTGCGGCCACGACCGCGGCGCCAGCCACGGCTGCGACCACGACGCCGGCAGCGCCCGCGGAGGCTTCCGGCGCGAAGGCATCGAAGTCGAAGAAGAAGAGCAAGGCTGCGGCGTCCGACGCGGCGGAGGCATCCGCGCCGGCCGCCACGGCCGCGGCGGCGCCGGCCAGTGCCTCCGACAGCAAGGCTTCGAAGAAGAAAGCTAAGAAGAGCAAGGCCGCATCGGCTGCGGCGGCCTCGGGCGGCGCCTGACAGCACGGAAAGAGGACCGGACAGAATCACACGGAGTACGAAACAGGATCAGGCAGCGGCAGCGCAACGTCCTAAGGGTTATGCGCGTGGCGGCCACACCAATGCACCGTCGGCGCCGTCTCGCCGCCGCCCGCCTTCCTTCCACAGCGCCGCGCAACCGCGCGGCGTTTTCACCCGCTGACCCGTCGAGCACGTGTCGGCATTCAAGAGAGACTGTCATGAGCCTACTCGACACACTCGGTTCCCTGGTTGGCAAATCCCCCGAAGGCGGTGGTGGCCAGCAAGCCCTGATCGCGGCTGCGCTCGAATTCGTCAACAGCCAGCCGGGCGGCCTGAACGGCCTGATCGACCGCTTCAAGGAAAAAGGTCTCGGCGACGTCGTGACGTCGTGGGTCAGCAATGGCGAAAACCAGCCGATCGCGCCCGACGCGCTGCACAGCGTGCTCGGCTCGGAAACCGTCACCAACCTCGCGGCGAAGGCCGGCGTGCAACCGGATCAGGTCACCGGACTGCTGTCGCAGATTCTGCCGCATGTCGTCAATGCGGCCACGCCGGAAGGCGAAGTGCCGGCTGAGGGCAAGCTGAACGCCACGACCGTGCTCGGCGCGCTGGGCGGCTTGTCGGCGTTGTTCGGCAAAGGCAACGCGTAACGACACGGGCGGCCTCAGCTGCCCACATGCCCGCTTGCAGCGCAATCAGCGGGCAAAAAAAACGGCAACGAAGTCACCTTCGTTGCCGTTTTTTTACATCGTCAGGAACGGCTCGACCGCCGCCGCTCCGTCTCTCCGAAGCGAACGCGTTTCGCTTAATGCACGACGCGTTCGAATACCAGCTTGCCCTCTTCCAGTTCGACCGGAATCACGTCCTTCGGACCGAACTTGCCGGCCAGAATCAGCTTGGCGACCGGGTTCTCGATCTCCTGCTGGATCGCGCGCTTCAACGGCCGCGCGCCGAACAGCGGATCGTAGCCGACCTTGCCGACATGCTCGAGCGCCGAATCCGACACCACCAGTTGCATATCGAGCTTGGCCAGCCGCTCGTGCAGACGCTGCAACTGGATCCGCGCGATCGACTGGATATTCGAGCGGTCGAGCGCATGGAACACGACGACGTCGTCGATCCGGTTCAGGAACTCGGGCCTGAAGTGCAGCTTCACTTCTTCCCAGACCGCGTCCTTCACCGCGTCCTGCGGCTCGCCGACCATCGACTGGATCACTTGCGAACCGAGGTTCGACGTCATCACGATCACCGTGTTCTTGAAGTCCACGGTGCGGCCCTGTCCGTCGGTCATGCGGCCGTCGTCGAGCACTTGCAGCAGCACGTTGAACACGTCCGGGTGCGCCTTCTCGATTTCGTCGAGCAGGATCACGCTATACGGCTTGCGACGCACGGCTTCGGTCAGATAACCGCCTTCTTCATAGCCCACGTATCCCGGCGGCGCACCGATCAGACGCGCGACGCTGTGCTTCTCCATGAACTCGCTCATGTCGATACGGATCAGATGATCTTCCGAATCGAACAGGAACGACGCCAGGGCTTTGCACAACTCCGTCTTGCCCACCCCGGTCGGACCGAGGAACAGGAACGAACCATACGGCCGGTTCGGATCCGACAGACCCGCACGCGAACGGCGGATCGCATCGGCGACCGCGCTGATCGCCTCGTCCTGACCGACCACGCGCGCATGCAGTTTCTCTTCGATCTGCAGCAGCTTTTCGCGCTCGCCCTGCATCATGCGCGACACCGGAATGCCGGTGGAACGCGACACGACTTCAGCGATTTCCTCCGCCCCGACCTGCGTGCGCAAGAGGCGCGGACGGGTCGGATTGTTCTGCTCGCTCGCCTCGGCCTTGGTCACTTCCTTCAACTGCGCTTCGAGCCCCGGCAGTTTGCCGTACTGCAACTCGGCGACCTTCTCCAGCTTGCCTTCGCGTTGCAGGCGCGTAATTTCCGCACGCGTCTTTTCGATCTCTTCCTTCAATTGCGCGCTGCCCTGCACCGCAGCTTTTTCCGCGGTCCAGATTTCTTCGAGGTCCGAATATTCGCGATTCAGCCGCTCGATTTCTTCCTCGATCAGTTGCAGACGCTTTTGCGACGCTTCGTCTTTTTCCTTCTTGACGGCTTCGCGCTCGATCTTCAACTGGATCAACCGACGGTCGAGCCGATCCATTTCTTCCGGCTTCGAGTCGATTTCCATCTTGATCTTCGAAGCGGCTTCGTCGATCAGGTCGATCGCCTTGTCCGGCAGGAAACGGTCCGTGATGTAGCGATGCGACAGTTCCGCTGCGGCCACGATGGCGGGGTCGGTGATATCGACGCCATGATGCAGCTCATACTTTTCCTGCAGACCGCGCAGGATCGCGATAGTCGCTTCGACCGACGGTTCGTCGACCAGCACCTTCTGGAAGCGGCGTTCGAGCGCGGCATCCTTTTCGATGTACTTGCGATACTCGTCCAGCGTGGTCGCGCCGACGCAATGCAGTTCGCCGCGCGAGAGCGCCGGCTTGAGCATGTTGCCCGCGTCCATCGCGCCTTCAGCCTTGCCCGCGCCGACCATGGTGTGAATTTCGTCGATGAAGACGATGGTCTGCCCTTCGTCTTTCGCGATGTCGCTCAGCACGGCTTTCAGGCGTTCTTCGAACTCGCCACGATACTTGGCGCCGGCCAGCAGGGCCGCCATATCGAGCGACAGCACGCGCTTGCCCTTGAGCGTTTCCGGCACTTCGCCGTTGACGATACGCTGCGCCAGACCTTCGACGATCGCGGTCTTGCCCACGCCCGGTTCGCCGATCAGCACGGGGTTGTTCTTGGTGCGCCGTTGCAGGATCTGGATCGAACGACGGATCTCGTCGTCACGGCCGATCACCGGATCGAGCTTGCCGGCCCGCGCGCGCTCGGTGAGATCGATGGTGTATTTCTTCAGCGCTTCACGCTGGCTTTCGGCGTCCTGGCTATGCACCTGCGAGCCGCCGCGCACCGCGACGATCGCGCTTTCCAGCGACTTGCGCGACAAGCCGTGCTGACGCGCGAGACGCCCGGCCTCGCCTTTGTCGTCCGCAACCGCGAGCAGGAACATCTCGCTCGCGATGAACGTATCGTTGAGCTTCTGGGCTTCCTTGTCGGCTTGATTCAGCAGACCGGTCAGCTCGCGGCCGATCTGCACGTTGCCGTCCGTGCCCTGCACTTGCGGCAGACGCGTCATGGCGTCGCCGAGCGCCGTTTGCAGCGCCTGCACATGCACGCCGGCACGCGAGAGCAGCGAGCGCGCCGAACCATCCTGCTGGGCGACGAGAGCCGACAGGACGTGAACCGGTTCGATGTATTGATTGTCGTGGCCGACGGCCAGACTCTGGGCATCCGCCAGGGCTTCCTGGAATTTAGTGGTGAGCTTGTCGATTCTCATCAAGAGACCTCCAATTTTCGATTACCACCAAAATGAGGCGTTTTATCCAGGTTTCAAGCGTTTTTTTGCCCCAAGCGACAACTATTTAACATTTGACGCGCGAGAAATGCCTGGCGCATTCATGCCGCCGACGCCGCGTCGCCGTTGGCCGGCGAGACCGGCGTGATCGGAATCACGTTGCTCAAGCCGAGCAGCGCGGCCAGCGGGCCGTGCGGCTGCGCCATCTCGCCAATGGTATGGCGATCGAGCTCGGCGAGGAAGGCATTGCGCGCCGCCTCGAGCGCGCCGCGCAAACGGCATTGCGCCGTAATGACGCAGCCCCGGCTCTCGCCGCGCTGGTCCGGAAAGCAACCGACCAGCGCAAAGTCGCTCTCCGTCGCGCGCACGATTTCGCCGACCGTCAGCGCATTCGTCTGCTCCGCGAGCCGCAGGCCGCCGTTGCGGCCGCGCACGGTCTCGACACAGCCGAGTTCGCCGAGCTGCTGCACGACCTTCATCAAATGGTTCTTGGAAATGCCGTACGCGTCGGAAATGTCCTGGATGGTCGACAACCCTTCGCCACGAACGGCGAGGTACAGCAGGACACGTAGTGAGTAATCCGTATAGTCGGTCAGTCTCATGGGTGCAGGTAGTGCAATGAGCGCAAGCCGCGATCCGGGGGATAACCGCGTCGATGCGAGGGTTGCCGTGGGCCGTCGCTTCGCCCTAAGATGCAGGCGCCACGCATATTTTCCAGTTCTGCGCAGACAGGCGGAGTGCGTGAATCGGCATTAATGGTAACGTTTCCTGCCTGGGGCATTCTTACGAAAAGCGGGGTATTCGCATCCTACTTCCGCACGTTCGGGCTCCATTTGAGGCTATTTCCGACGCTGTGCGGCGCCATGTGGCGATATGCAGTGAATCGCTGCATTTTTTGGAATCTGCATGAACCCGTCTTTCCCTGCCGCGCCAGTGGTCGAGCGCGCCGCCGAGCCCACCGAGGCGAATATCCGCGATCTCGTCTACGGCTTCTACGACCGCGTGCGAGCCGACACGCTGCTCGGCCCGATATTCGACGCGAAACTGGCGGGCCGCTGGGACGACCATCTGCCCAAGATGTGCACCTTCTGGGGCAGCCTCGTGCTGGGCGCGAAGCAATACCGCGGCAACGTGCAGCAGGCGCACCAGCCGCTCGAGGGAGTCGAGCCACAGCACTTCAGCCGCTGGCTGTATCTGTTTCTGGATACGGTCGAATCGCGTTATCAGCCGGCTGCGGCGGTGCGCTTCATGGAACCGGCGCTGCGTATCGCGCAGAGTCTGCAACTGAGCCGTTTCGGCTGGGACTACAAGATTCCGGAGGAACAACAGGCGCTGCTGGACCGCATCGCGCCAAAACGGCATCCGTGCGACGGCGAGAATGGCCACGCGGCGCGGCCGCCCGGCGAGCCGTTTCCGACACGAATCGTCGGCCGGACGCCGGACGAGTGAGCCAGCCCGGTTCAGGTTGATAAGCCGCTTTGAAACGGTACGGCGGCACGAAGTAACCGTGGCGAGCGTCGTCCCAGACTTAGGAGCGCTTCAGATCGGCGTGAGATGCGCCAGGACGCTTTCTGACTCGCCAGCTCCCATGCCCAAACCCGCGCCCTATTCCGTCGTTCGATTGTCCGATTCGATGCCCCAGCGCGCGAGCGCCGCGTCGTCGGTAACACGGGCATCGACCCAGCGCTCGCCGGCTTCAGTCTTCTCTTTTTTCCAGAACGGCGCCTGGGTCTTCAGATAATCCATCACGAATTCGCACGATGCGAAGGCTTCCCCCCGATGCATCGCCGTGGTCGCCACCAGCACGATCTGGTCGAGCGGAGACAGCTTGCCGACCCGATGCACGATCGACACCTCGATGCCCGGCCAGCGCTCGCGCGCGCTCACGACGATCGCTTCCAGCGACTTCTCCGTCATGCCGGGATAGTGTTCGAGCTCCATCGTTTCGACGGTGTTGCCGTCGTTCAGATCGCGCACGGTGCCGACGAAGCAGGCCACCGCGCCGATCTTCGGATTGCGCGCGCGCAATGCGGCGACCTCGGCGGTGAGGTCGAAGTCTTCCGTCTGGACGCGAACGGGCATCTAAGGCTCCTATGCGGTTTAGTGGCGTTGTGGCGTTGTGGCGTTTTTTGGTTCAGCCGCCGGTGACAGGCGGAAAAAACGCAACTTCGCAGCCTTCGGTAACGCGCGTCCCGGCGCCGGTCATCACGTGGTTGCAAGCCATGCGCAGCGCGCGGCCTTCCGCCAGCGTGTCGGCCCAGATGCCGCCGCGCACGCGCAGCCACGCGCGCACATCGCCGACGGTCGCGATGCCGTCGGGCAGATCGACGGTTTCGTCGGCCAGGTCGAGCGCTTCACGCACGCTCGCAAAATATCGGAGTTGAATCTTCATCGGGATGCCGCCGGCGGTGGCCGGCCTCGCTCAGTTCAGCAATTCGGAAAAAGGGATGAAGCGCACGGTCTCGCCGGCGCTGATCGCATGATTCGGCGGATTGTCGATCAGGCCGTCGCCCCACACTGTCGACGTCAGCACGGCCGAACTCTGGTTCGGAAACAGATCGAGGCCGCCGGCCGGGTTGATGCGCGCGCGCAGGAATTCGTTGCGGCGGTCGGCCTTGCTCTGCGTGAAATCCGCCCGCAGCGACAGCGCGCGCGGCGCGACCGTCTGCACGCCGGCCAGGCTCAGAATGAACGGCCGCACGAACAGCAGGAAGGTGGCGAAGCTGGACACGGGATTGCCCGGCAAACCGATAAAAAAGGTTTCAGCCGAAACCGAGGACTCCGACGCAGCCTGGCCACGCTGCGCCGCACGGCGCACCGCGCCGAACGCGAGCGGCTTGCCCGGCTTCATCGCGATCTGCCACATCGCGAGCCGCCCTTCCGCTTCCACCGCAGGCTTCACGTGATCCTCCTCGCCCACCGACACGCCGCCGCAGGTCAGGATCAGGTCGTGCGCCTCGGCGGCTTCGCGCAGTGTCGCGCGCGTTGCGTCGAGCTTGTCCGCCACGATGCCGTAGTCGGTGACTTCACAGCCGAGCTTCTCCAGCAGGCCGCGCAATGTGAAACGGTTCGAGTTGTAGATCGCGCCCGGCTTCAGCGGCTCGCCAGGCATGGTCAGTTCGTCGCCCGTGAAGAACACGGCAACCTTGACGCGCCGCCGCACCGCGAGCTCGGCGCAGCCGACCGAGGCGGCCAGTCCCAGCGCCTGCGGCGTTAGCCGCGTGCCCGCCGGAAGAATCACCGAGCCGCTGCGGATATCCGCGCCCTGCGCCGTGATCCATTCGCCCGGTTGCGGACTGTGCAGGATGGTGACGTCCGCGCCGGCGGCTTCGGTCTGCTCCTGCATCACGATCGCGTCGGCGCCGGGCGGCACCGTGGCGCCGGTGAAGATGCGCGCGGCCGTGCCGGGCTTCAGCGGCTCCGGTGCGTGACCGGCGGGAATCCGCTGCGAGACCGGCAAACGGCTGTTGCCCTGCGCCGCCAGGTCCACCGTGCGGATCGCGTAGCCGTCCATTGAACTGGTGTTCATCGGTGGGACGTCGAGCGGCGACGTGACGTCGGCCGCGAGCACGCGGTTCAGCGCTTCCAGCGTGGGGATCGACTCCGTGCCGGCAATCGGGCTCGCTGCGCTCAGGAGAGTCGCCAGGGCTTCGGCGGTGGCGAGCATCGGCGCGCGGGGCGTGGGTGTGGACATCTCTGATCTCAGGGCCGCTGACTAAAAGAATATTGTAGCGGTCGAAGTCGATAGCCTGGGCAGCCCGGCGTTATGGGAGGATTTTTTGGAGTTTGAGTGCTTGCCACGAGGGTTCGCGGCAAGCGTCGTCTAGCGTCTAGCGTCGAGCGCGTGCCGCGTGCCGCGTGGCGCGTGCCGGACAGGTCGCATGAGCCGTGGACAACGCGCTCACGCTTCCTGTCGAACGCGACGCCGACTTAATGAGCGCCCGCGTTCGCCGCCACAAAGTCCTTCACGCGCTGCACGTCCGCCGGCAGCACTTCGAAACGCTGCGGCAACGACTCGAGGCCCGAGAACGCCGCCGGCCGCTCCGGCTCGCGCAACAGCGCTTCGCGGATCGTCTCGCCGAACTTGATGGGTTGCGCCGTCTCCAGCACGATCATCGGAATGCCCGGCTGCAGATGTTCGCGCGCCACCTTCAGGCCGTCGGCCGTGTGCGTGTCGATCATCGTGTCGTACCGCTCGAACACATCGCGGATCGTGTCCACGCGGCTGTCATGGCTGCTGCTGCCGGACACGAATCCGAACTCCCGCACGCGCGCGAAATCGCCGCTTGCCGCAAGGTCGAAGCCACCCTTCTCTTCGACATCGCGGAACAGTTGCAGCACGCGAGCCGGATCGCGGCCGAGCAGATCGAACACGAAACGCTCGAAGTTCGACGCCTTCGAAATATCCATGCTCGGGCTGCTGGTGTGATACGTCTCGGCCGCCTTGCGCACGCGGTAAATGCCGGTGCGGAAGAACTCGTCGAGTACGTCGTTTTCGTTCGTCGCGACGACGAGTTTCTCGATCGGCAGACCCATCATGCGCGCGATGTGACCCGCGCACACGTTGCCGAAGTTGCCCGACGGCACCGTGAACGACACGCGCTCGTCGTTCGACTTCGTGGCCGCGAAGTAGCCCTTGAAGTAGTACACGACCTGCGCCACGACGCGCGCCCAGTTGATCGAGTTGACCGTGCCGATCTTGTACTTGGCCTTGAACGCGTGATCGTTCGAGACGGCCTTGACGATGTCCTGCGCGTCGTCGAACACGCCTTCCACGGCGATATTGAAGATGTTCGGATCCTGCAGGCTGTACATCTGCGCGGTCTGGAACGCGCTCATTTTCTTATGCGGCGACAGCATGAACACGCTGATGCCCTTCTTGCCGCGCATTGCGTATTCCGCGGCGCTGCCGGTGTCGCCCGAAGTCGCGCCGAGAATGTTCAGGGTTTCGCCGTTTTTGGCGAGCGCGTATTCGAACAGGTTGCCGATCAACTGCATCGCCATGTCCTTGAACGCGAGCGTCGGACCGTTCGACAGTTCCAGCAGCGACAACGGCGCGCCGTTTTCGACGCCGAGCGTCTTCAACGGCGTGATCTGCGCGGCGCTTTCGTCGTCGCGCACGTTGCAGTACGTGGCCGCCGTGTAGGTCTTGCGGGTGAGCGCGCGCAGGTCTTCGGCGGGAATGTCGTCGCTGAATTTCGACAGGATCTCGAAGGCGAGGTCCGCATACGGCAGCGTGCGCCAGCGCGTCAGTTCGTCAGCCGTGACGCGCGGATAGTCGGCGGGCAGGTAAAGGCCGCCGTCTTTCGCGAGACCGCCCAGCAGGATGTCGGAAAAGGTATGGCGCTCGCCGGCTCCGGCGCCGCGCGTGGAGAGGTAGTTCATAGTTCGGCCTAGTTCAGCGCTTCCATGCGCAGCTTCGTGACTTGCGAGACAACGGTCTTCAACGCCTCGATCGTTTTGATCGCGGCGTTGACGTTCTTCTCAACCGTTTCGTGCGTAATCAGGATGATGTCGGTTTCGCCCTTGCCGTTCGCGTCGACCTGCTCCGATTCCTTCTGCAGCAGCGCGTCGATCGAAATGCCGGTGTCGGCCAGAATGCGCGTGATGTCGGCCAGCACGCCCGTCACGTCCGCCACTCGCAAACGCAGGTAGTAGCCGCTCGTGACTTCGTCGATCGGCAGGATCGGGGTGCTCGACAGGCTGTCCGGCTGGAACGCCAGATGCGGCACGCGATGCTCCGGGTCGGCCGTGTGCAGACGCGTCACGTCGACCAGATCGGCCACTACGGCGGAAGCCGTCGGCTCGGCGCCCGCGCCCTTGCCGTAGTAAAGCGTGGTGCCGACCGCGTCGCCGTGCACGACGACCGCGTTCATCGCGCCTTCCACGTTCGCCAGCAGGCGTTTTTTCCGGAATCAGCGTGGGATGCACGCGCAATTCGATGCCTTTATCCGTGCGGCGCGTGATGCCGAGCAGCTTGATACGGTAGCCGAGTTCCTCGGCGTATTTGATGTCGATCGCCGCCAGCTTGCTGATGCCTTCGACGTAAGCCTTGTCGAACTGCACCGGCACGCCGAACGCGATCGCGCTCATGATGGTCGCCTTGTGCGCGGCGTCCACGCCTTCGATATCGAAGGTCGGGTCGGCTTCGGCGTAACCCAGTTCTTGTGCGGCTTTCAGCGCGGTCGCGAAATCGAGCCCACGATCGCGCATTTCCGAGAGGATGTAGTTCGTGGTGCCGTTGATGATGCCCGCGATGTACTGGATGCGATTGGCCGTCAGCCCTTCGCGCAGCGCCTTGATGATCGGAATGCCGCCCGCCACCGCCGCCTCGAACGACACCATCACGCCGTTGGCGCGCGCCGCTTCGAAGATCTCCGTGCCGTGCACCGCGAGCAGCGCCTTGTTGGCCGTGACCACGTGCTTGCGGTTCTTGATCGCGCGCAGAACGAGCTCGCGCGCCACGCCTGTGCCGCCGATCATTTCGGCCACGATATCGATCGACGGGTCGTCGACCACCGCGTTGAAGTCATCGGTCAGCGCCACGGTGCTCGCTTCGCTGCCGAGCGCCGTGGTCGCCTTGGCGGGATTGCGCACGGCAATGCGCGCAATCTCGATGCCGCGGCCCGCGCGGCGTTTGATTTCTTCCTGATTGCGGCGCAGTACCGTGAAGGTGCCGCTGCCTACCGTGCCGAAGCCCAGCAGTCCAACTTTGATCGGTTCCATGCAGCGTGTGTTTTCGAGTAGATGATTAAAAGGGAAACGGGTGGCGCCCGGCGGACGGCGCGACGCGGTGGGAGCCGCGTCGTACGCTCTATTGTGCGCTAGGCAGAGTGACGCTTGCGGTAACCGTCGAGGAAGCGCGCAATGCGGTTGATCGAATCCGCGAGATCGTCCACGTTCGGCAGGAACACGACGCGGAAGTGATCCGGCGTCGGCCAGTTGAAGCCGGTGCCCTGCACGAGCAGCACGCGCTCTTCCAGCAGAAGGTCGAGGATGAACTGCTGGTCGTCCTGGATCGGATAAATCTTCGGGTCCAGACGCGGGAACATGTACAGCGCCGCTTCGGGCTTCACGCAGCTCACGCCGGGGATCGCCGTCAACATGTCATACGCGAGTTCACGCTGTTTGTACAGGCGCCCGCTCGGCACGATCAGGTCGTTGATGCTCTGATAGCCGCCGAGCGCGGTCTGGATCGCGTACTGGCCGGGCACGTTCGGGCACAGGCGCATGGACGCCAGAATGCCGAGCCCTTCGAAGTAGTCTTTGGCGTGACGGCGATTCTCGCCGGCCGTCAGGCCGGAGATGAACATCCAGCCGGCGCGGTAACCGCACGAGCGGTAGCTTTTCGACAAGCTGTTGAAGGTGACCGTGAGCACGTCTTCGGAGAGCGCCGCCATCGACGTGTGCTTCTTGCCGTCGTAGACGATCTTGTCGTAGACCTCGTCGGCGAAGATCACGAGGCCGTGCTGGCGCGCAATTTCGATCAGGCCGAGCAGCAGTTCGTCCGAATACAGCGCGCCGGTCGGGTTGTTCGGGTTGATGACCACGAGCGCGCGCGTGTTCGGCGTGATTTTCGCGCGAATATCGTCGAGGTCGGGCATCCAGCTATTCGACTCGTCGCAGATATAGTGCACCGGCGTGCCGCCCGACAGGCTCACGCCGGCGGTCCACAGCGGGTAATCGGGCGCGGGCAGCAGCACTTCGTCGCCGTCGTTGAGCAGACCTTGCAGCGCCATCACGATCAACTCGGAGGCGCCGTTGCCGATATAGATGTCGTCCAGTTCGACGCCGTGCACGCCCTTTTGCTGCGTGTAATGCATGATCGCCTTGCGCGCGGCGAACACACCCTTGGAATCGGAGTACCCCGACGAGCCCGGCAGGTTCAGGATCATGTCCTGAATGATTTCGTCCGGCGCGTCGAAGCCGAACGGCGCGAGATTGCCGATGTTCAGCTTGATGATGCGGTGGCCCTCTTCTTCGAGCCGCTTCGCGTGTTCGAGGACGGGCCCGCGAATGTCGTAGCAGACATTCAACAACTTGTTGGATTTGAGAATCGGTTTCACGGCGGGCACTTCATCCTGGTTGATGGCGGGGGCGAACAGGCGTGCGTTCCTCAGGCGTACCGGCGCTCAATGGCACTGGAACAGCGGCGAGAAGAACCACACAGACAATTGCAGACGAAAGCGGCCGAAAGCGGGCAAAACCAGGCGGGTAGCCGGTGGGCCGCACCCGTGGACTCCGCGCGGCTTGTGGCGGCACATGAGCGAGGGGCGCCGCAAGGCGGCTAAAAAGTTATAATTTAGCGGATTTTGGCCGACTTCCGCAATGCACCAACCGCAACGGCAAGCCTTTTCGGCCGCTTCTGTCCCGCTAGCACCCCATGCGCGTGTCCCGCTCGCGTCGAATCACCTGGCTCCGCTGCATCGGTCAGGCCGGCCACACGCATGATGTCTCACGACGACTTCGGAAAACCAATTTGAAACTACATCAGGATTCGAGCGGCGCCCTCAACACCGTGACCGGCTACGGCGCCGACTATGTCGAAATCAATCTGGTGCGCCACTCGGGCAGCATTCTCGTGCTGCCGGACGCGCCGGTCATTGCTTGGCCCGTCTCCTCTTTCGAGCAGCTGAGCGCAGAGCACTTCGCCATGCTGGTCGACTCCGCGCCCGAAGTGGTCGTGTTCGGAAGTGGCGAACGGCTGCGCTTTCCGCACCCGCGCCTGACCGCCGCGCTCACCGCGAAGCGCATCGGCGTGGAGACGATGGACTTCAAAGCCGCCTGCCGCACCTACAACATTCTGATGGCCGAGGGCCGCAAGGTCGCGGCCGCGCTGCTGATCGAGGCCTAGAGCCAAGTCGGCGCCGGCCTCGCGCGCGCGGTTTGCGATGCGCGTGCGAGGCCGCTGCGCGTCCGTATCGGAAGCATCGGCGCCGCCGGGCCGAACTGCGCGCCCTGGCCGAGTCACGGCCGATCACGTACACTGCGCGCCATTGATTGCTGGAACGGCAGCCTTGGCACGCCTGCGCGAGTCGAGAAGGATCTGTTGACGGAAGGTGCCGCAGCGCCACCGTCGAAGCTGACGGCGCGTGCCAAGGCAACCAGAACGCGGCGCGGACAGTCTCATGCTCGCGCGCCGCGGGAGTGGCCGTCTGGCAAAGCGCCGACCGCCCCGCTAACAGCCGCGCCCGACCGGTCGCCATTTCCAAACAACACCGCTTCGCCGCCTGCGCGGCGTCGCTACAAAGGTTGAAATCCATGAACGATACGCCGACGAGGCTACCGCTCAACCGCACTACGATTCTGCTGCTGGTGCTGGCCCTTGCCGTGATCTGGTTCGTGCCGCTCGGCTGGCGCCATCTGCTGCCTAGCGACGAAGGCCGCTACGCCGAAATGGCGCGCGAAATGTTCGTCACCGGCGACTGGATCACGCCGCGCTACAACGGCTACAAGTATTTCGAGAAACCGCCGCTGCAAACCTGGGCGAACGCGCTCACGTTCGCGTGGTTCGGCGTCGGCGAATGGCAGGCGCGGCTCTACACGGCGCTGACGGGCTTTGCCGGCGTGCTGCTGGTCGGCTTTACCGGCACGCGGGTGTTCAACGCGGCGACTGGCGTGTTCGCGGCGATCGTGCTGGCAACGTCGCCGTACTGGAACCTGATGGGCCACTTCAACACGCTCGACATGGGCCTGTCGTTCTGGATGGAGCTGACGCTGTGCGCGCTGCTGCTCGCGCAGCGCCCCAACCTCCCGACCGGCAGCGTGCGCGGCTGGATGTGGGTGTGCTGGGGTTCGATGGCGCTGGCCGTGCTGTCCAAAGGCCTTGTCGGCGTGATCCTGCCAGGCGCGGTGCTCGTGCTGTACACGGTGATCGCGCGCGACTGGGCCGTGTGGAAGCGCCTGCATCTGATCGGCGGCCTGATCGTGTTCTTCGCGATCGTCACGCCGTGGTTCGTGCTGGTGCAGCAGCGCAATCCGGAGTTCTTGAACTTCTTCTTCATCGTTCAGCAGTTCAAGCGCTATCTGACGCCTGAGCAGAACCGTCCGGGGCCGTTCTACTACTTCGTGCCGGTGCTGATCGTGGGCTTTCTGCCGTGGCTTTCGGTGACGCTGCAAAGCGTGCGCCACGCGTGGCGTCTGCCGCGCCAGCCGAACGGCTTCGCACCGGTCACGCTGATGCTGACGTGGACCGTCTTCATCTTCCTGTTCTTCAGCGCGTCGCACTCCAAGCTGCTGTCCTACACGCTGCCGATCGCGCCGCCGATCGCGCTCCTGATCGGCATGTATCTGCCGCTCGTCACGCGCGAGCAGTTGCGCCGCCACCTCGCCGGCTATGCACTTTTTCTCGTAGTCGCCGCATTCGCCGCGTTGTTCATGGCGCGCTTCGGCAGCGCCCGCAATCCGGCCGAGCTGTACGCCGAATACCGCACGTGGGTGCTGGCGGCGCTTGCCGTCGCCTTCGTGCTGACGCTGGCCGCGTTGTGGCTGAACCGCCGCGGCCGGGGCGGCAGCCTCGGCGCCGTCGCTACCTTCGGCGCGGCCTGGCTGCTGCTCGGCACCATCGCCGGTACGGGTCACGACGTGTTCGGCCGCCTGAGCTCCGGCGCGCCGCTCGCGCCGGCCATCAAGACCGAGATCGCGAAGCTGCCGGCGGATACGCCGTTCTACTCGGTCGGCGTACTCGACCACACCATGCCGTTCTATGTCGACCACACCATGATCATGGTCGAGCACCCTGACGAACTCGCGTTCGGCGTGTCCGTCGAGCCGCAGAAATGGATTCCTTCCATCGACGCCTGGGTCGAGCGCTGGAAGGCCGACCGCTATGCACTTGCCCTGATACCGCCGGGCACCTACGACCGTCTCCTCAAGGAAGGCCTGCCGATGCGGGTGATCGCCCGCGACTCGCGCCGCGTGGTGGTGGAAAAGCCGACGGCCATGCCCACGGCGGCCGGCCCGGCCGCCGCCGAAGCGCCTGCGTCGACGCCGGTAGAAAAAGCACAACAATGACCCCATATCAGGATCTAACCGTTCGATGAACCCGATTTCCCTCTTTTGCATTCTTGCAGGCGTCACGTTGAACGCCGGTGCGCAGTTGCTGCTCAAAGCCGGTACGAATGCCGTTGGACACTTCGAATTCACCCGTGCGAACATCCTGCCCATCGCCTTTCGCCTGGCAACCCAGCCGCCCATCATCGGCGGCCTGGCCTGTTATGTGATCAGCGTGGCAGTGTGGGTCATCGGGTTGTCGCGGGTGGACGTGTCGATCGCCTATCCGATGCTGTCTCTCGGCTACATCGTCAATGCGTTCGCGGCGTGGTACCTGTTCGGCGAAGTGCTGTCGGTACAGAAGCTGATCGGCATCGGCATCATCCTGGTCGGCGTGGTGGTGCTGGCGCGCAGCTAGGCGCCGCGGTCCGGGGCAAGGTGTGCAGGGCACAATTTATTACTGTTTATCGCCGGCGCCGGCTGGGAAGATCCAGACGGCAAAAGATTCCGTAAGCGGACAGCCCGGCCGTCTAAGGAATCCGTAAGGTTGACCACGGTATGCTGCGCGGTTGCGCCCTTTTTTGCCGCGGCCCCGGGTTTTGCGCGTAGTGTGTGGTGTCCTGCGCGCCCTGCGGGTTGCGCCTCTTTCAATCGAGCGAAGCATTCATGACCCAGTCAACAGTCCCGTTTTTGCCCTTTGTCAAACCCGAGATCGATGAGGAAACGATTCAGGGCGTCGCCGACGTGCTGCGCTCCGGCTGGATCACCACCGGTCCACAGAACCAGAAGTTCGAAGCGGCGCTTTCCGAGTTCTGCGGCGGACGTCCGGTGCGCACGTTCAATTCCGGCACGGCAACGCTGGAAATCGGCCTGCGTATCGCCGGCGTGGGCGAAGGCGACGAAGTCATCACCACACCGGCCTCGTGGGTGTCGACCAGCAACGTGATTTATGAAGTCGGCGCGACGCCGGTGTTCGCCGACATCGACCCGGTCACGCGCAACATCGACCTCGACCTGCTGGAAAAAGCCATCACACCGCGCACCAGGGCGCTGATTCCGGTGTACCTGTCGGGCCTGCCGGTCGATATGGACCGTCTTTACGCAATCGCCCGCGCGCACAAACTGCGCGTCATCGAAGACGCCGCCCAAGCGTTCGGCTCGACATGGAACGGCGAGCGCATCGGCAAGCTCGGGGACATGGTTTCGTTCAGCTTTCACGCGAACAAGAACCTCACCTCCATCGAGGGCGGCGCGCTGGTGCTGAACAACGAGGAAGAAGCGATCCTCGCCCAGAAGTACCGGCTGCAAGGCATCACGCGCACCGGCTTCGACGGCATGGACTGCGACGTGCTGGGCGGCAAGTACAACCTGACGGACGTCGCCGCGCGCGTCGGCCTCGGCCAGCTGCCGCATCTGGAGCGCTTCCTCGCGCAGCGCAGGAAGCTCGTGCGCGCGTATTTCGCGGGTCTGGAAGGCGGCGCGGCGCTCAAACTGGGAGTCGGCCTGCCATTTGCTGACTATAAAAACAGCAACTGGCACATGTTCCAGATCACGCTGCCGCTCGACAGACTGTCGATCGACCGCGCCGGTTTCATGGGTCAATTGAAGGAACGTGGCATCGGTTCGGGCGTGCACTACCCGGCGATCCACCTGTTCTCGCTGTATCGCGCGCGCGGCTTCAAGGAAGGCATGTTCCCGCATGCGGAGAAGTTCGGCGCGACCAACGTCACGCTACCGCTCTTCACGTTGATGAACGAAGGCGACGTGGAGCGCGTGTGCCGCGCGGTCAATGAAATTTGCGAACAATACGGAAAATAAGCGGAAATGATTTATTCGGAACATCGCGCTGCAGCGTCGGATACGCCGGAAGTGTCGGTCATCATCCCGGTGTACAACGAGGAAGCCGGTCTGGCCGCGCTGTTCGCGCGCCTGTATCCGGCGCTCGACGCGCTCGGCGCCGGTTATGAAGTGATCTTCATCAACGACGGCAGCCGCGACAAATCCGCCGCCCTGCTCGCCGAACAGTTCCGCGCGCGCCCCGACACGACTCGCGTGATCCTGCTGAACGGCAACTACGGCCAGCACATGGCGATTCTGGCGGGCTTCGAGCAATCGCGCGGCGAGATCGTCATCACGCTCGACGCCGACCTGCAGAATCCGCCGGAAGAAATCGGCAAGCTGGTCAACAAGATGCGTGAAGGCTACGACTACGTCGGCACGATTCGCCTGCAGCGCCAGGACAGCCTGTGGCGCCGCAAGGCCTCGCGCGTGATGAACCGGCTGCGCGAGCGCATCACCCGCATCAAGATGACCGACCAGGGCTGCATGCTGCGCGCGTACAGCCGGCACATTGTCGACACGATCAATCGCTGCGGCGAAATCAACACGTTCATTCCGGCGCTCGCGTACACCTTCGCGCAGAATCCGGTCGAAATCGAGGTCGCGCACGAAGAGCGTTTTGCCGGCGAATCGAAGTACTCGCTGTACTCGCTGATCCGCCTGAACTTCGACCTCGTGACCGGCTTTTCGGTCGTGCCGCTGCAATGGCTGTCGTTCATCGGCGTGATCCTGTCGCTCGGCTCCGCGGCGCTGTTCGTGCTGCTGCTGATTCGGCGCTTCATTATCGGCGCGGAAGTGCAAGGTGTATTCACGCTGTTCGCTATCACCTTCTTCCTGCTCGGCGTGATCATCTTCGCGCTCGGCCTGCTCGGCGAATATATCGGCCGGATCTATCAGCAGGTGCGCGCGCGTCCGCGCTATCTCGTGCAGACCATTCTCGAACAGCGCGACGGCACGACCGTGACCGAAGCGCCGCGCCAGACCGTCGTGCAGGCGGTGCAGGCCGCGCCGCTCCTCGATCAGGGCCCGACTCCATGAAGCCACGCGCCGTCGTATTCGCCTATCACAACGTCGGCGTGCGCTGTCTGCAAGTGCTGCTCGCGCGCGGCGTGGACGTGGCGCTCGTCGTCACGCACGAAGACAGCCCGAGCGAAAACATCTGGTTCGACAGCGTCGCCTCGGTCGCGGCCGAGCACGGCATTCCGGTCGTCACGCCGAACGATCCGAAGAGTGCCGAGCTGCGCGCCGCGGTAAGCGCCGCGCGCCCGGACTTCATCTTCTCGTTCTACTACCGCCACATGCTGCCGGTGGACGTGCTGGCGCTCGCCGCACGGGGCGCTTACAACATGCACGGCTCGCTGCTGCCGAAATACCGCGGCCGCGTGCCGACCAACTGGGCGGTGATTCACGGCGAAACGGAAACCGGCGCGACGCTGCACGAAATGGCCGCCAAGCCGGACGCGGGCGCGATCCTCGCGCAAACGCCGGTGCCGATCCTGCCCGACGACACCGCCGCGCAAGTGTTCGACAAGGTCACAGTGGCCGCCGAACAAACGCTGTGGCGCGTGCTGCCGTCCCTGCTGGCGGGCGAGGCGCCGCGTCTGCCGAACGACCTCGCGCACGGCAGCTACTACGGCGGCCGCAAGCCGGAAGACGGCCGCATCGACTGGACGCAAACGGCGCAGCAGGTCTACAACCTGATCCGCGCGGTCGCGCCGCCCTACCCGGGCGCTTTCACGGACCTCGGCGGGCGGCGTTTCGTCGTCGCGCGCGCGCGCCTCGCCGCGCCCGGCGCGCTTCGTTCGGATTTGCCCCCGGGCCTGCACGTAAGCGATAATGCCGTTTTCGCGATATGCGGCGACGGCCGCGCGATCGCCATCCACGAATTGCGGCACCAGCACGACGGCAGCGAGGCTGTCGTCACTCCGGCCGAATTTGCCCAGCTCATCCAAACTCCCCGTCATCAATGAAAAAAGTCCTGATTCTGGGTGTGAACGGCTTCATTGGCCATCACCTGTCCAAGCGCATTCTCGAAACGACCGATTGGGAAGTGTTCGGGATGGACATGCAGACCGAACGTCTGGGCGACCTCATCAATCATGAACGGATGCACTTCTTCGAAGGCGACATCACGATCAACAAGGAGTGGGTCGAATATCACGTCAAGAAGTGCGACGTGATCCTGCCGCTGGTCGCGATCGCCACGCCCGCCACGTACGTGAAGCAGCCGTTGCGCGTGTTCGAACTGGATTTCGAGGCGAACCTGCCGATCGTGCGTTCGGCCGTCAAATACGGCAAGCATCTCGTGTTTCCGTCCACGTCCGAGGTCTACGGCATGTGCACGGACGAGCAGTTCGATCCGGAAGAATCGCAACTGTCGTACGGCCCGATCAACAAGCCACGCTGGATCTACGCCTGCTCCAAGCAGTTGATGGACCGCGTGATCTGGGGTTACGGCATGGAAGGCCTGAACTTCACGCTGTTCCGTCCGTTCAACTGGATCGGCCCGGGCCTCGATTCGATCTACACGCCGAAGGAAGGCAGCTCGCGCGTGGTCACGCAGTTCCTCGGCCATATCGTGCGCGGCGAGAACATCAGCCTGGTGGACGGCGGCGCGCAAAAGCGTGCGTTCACGGATATCGACGACGGCATCGGCGCACTGATGAAGATCATCGAGAATAAAGACGGTGTCGCCACGGGCAAGATCTACAACATCGGCAACCCGACCAACAATTTCTCGGTGCGTGAACTCGCGCACAAGATGCTGACGCTCGCCGCCGAATTCCCGGAATACGCGGACACGGCCAAGCAGGTGCAACTGGTCGAGACCTCGTCGGGCGCGTACTACGGCGCGGGCTACCAGGACGTGCAGAACCGCGTGCCGAAGATCGACAACACCATGCAGGAACTCGACTGGGCGCCGAAGTCGACCTTCGACGAAGCGCTGCGCAAGATTTTCGAAGCGTATCGCGGCCATGTCGGCGAAGCGCGCGCGCTCGTCGAACAGCAATAAGGGCTGATCCTTGGCTCGCATCGTCCTGAAGATCGACGTCGACACGCTGCGCGGCACCCGCGAAGGCGTGCCGAACCTCGCGCGCATTTTCGACCGCTTCAAGGCGCGCGCCACTTTCCTCTTCAGCCTCGGGCCCGACCACACCGGCTGGGCAATGCGCCGCGTATTGCGACCAGGCTTTCTGAAGAAGGTGTCGCGCACTTCGGTGGTCGAGCACTACGGCGTCAAGCAGTTGATGTACGGCGTGCTGCTGCCCGGCCCGGACATCGGCGCCAAGGCGTCGGCGGAGATGCGCGCGATCCACGAAGCCGGCTTCGAATGCGGCATTCATACGTGGGACCACGTGTATTGGCAGGACAACGTGCGCTCGAAAGACCGCGCATGGACTACGGCGCAAATGCAGCAAAGCCACGACCGTTTCGTCGAGGTGTTCGGCGCGCCGCCGGTCACGCATGGCGCGGCAGGCTGGCAAATGAACGGCCACGCGTTCGAACAGATCGACGCCTGGGGCATGCGCTACGCGTCCGACGGACGCGGCCACTCGCCGTATCTGCCGGTGGTCGGCGGCCGCACGCTCACGCACGTGCAGATGCCCACCACGCTGCCCACGCTCGACGAAGTGCTCGGTGTGGACGGTGTCGAAACGCACAACGTCGCGGCGTGGATGTTGAAGCACACGGAAAACAATCCGCACGACCAGGTGTTCACGCTGCACGCGGAACTCGAAGGGCAAAAGCTCGCGCCGATCTTCGAGCAGCTTCTGGAGGGCTGGCGCGCGCAGGGCCATACCTTTGCGACGATGGGTGATTACTACGCGACGCTAGACCGCAGTACGCTGCCATCGTACCCTGTTACATGGGGCGAAATTCAAGGGCGCTCCGGCGAGTTGATTGTCCAGCCCTGACTGGCCGATCCGCAGCCGGCCCTGACAGACCTGCCGCCGCGCGAGAGCATGCCGCGCGCCGGCCGCCCCTCCCCCAAAGTCTCGATGCCAGGCCGACGCCGCCGCAGTCATCCGGCGCAGGCCATCACAACCGGAGAACCTCGTGCCCATTGCAGTCGACCAACCCATCCCCGACTTCACCGCCCCCGCTACCGGCGGCGAGATCACGCTGTCCAAGCTGCGGGGCAAGAAGGTGGTGCTGTATTTTTATCCGAAGGACAACACGCCGGGCTGCACGACCGAAGGTCTGCAGTTCCGCGATCTGTATCCGAAGTTCAAGAAGGCCGGCGCGGAAATCCTCGGCGTGTCGCGCGACAGCCTGCGCTCGCATGACAACTTCAAGGCAAAGCTCGAATTGCCCTTCCCGCTGATCTCGGACCCTGAAGAAACGCTGTGCGCGCTCTTCAACGTCATCAAAATGAAGAAAATGTATGGCAAAGAGGTACGGGGAATTGAACGCTCCACGTTCCTCATCGACGCTGAAGGCGTGCTGCGCCAGGAGTGGCGTGGCGTGAAAGTGCCGGGCCACGTCGACGATATTCTGGAGGCTGTACAAGCGCTTTGAGGCGCGCTATATTGGGTTGCAATGAGTGCCTGTACACACCCAATTTTTGCCGCTGCGCCAGACTTGACGGCCGCTTCCCGTTTCCTGGGTTCCGTCGGAGTCGCGAGGTGCAACGCGAGCACTGTAGGCGAGCCGCTTGCCCCGTACGCCGGGGCGGCGGCTTTTTTAATTGCGCGGAGCCGTTCTTTCACTCGGCCACGCGCATCCGTTAAGGAGCCGATCGAAGACCAGGCGAACCGGCATCTCTAGACCGAATGCGCGCCTCCGGGCGCAATCTGCGTGCGCACTCACTGGCACCGGCAGAATGCGACAGGCGGCGCACGATATGTGACCCGATTAATTCGAGGGAAACCATGCCTTTGCCTACCCCCCCCAGCAAGCTCGGCAATCTCCTGCCGCCGGACGAATACAAGGCCAAAGCCGCCAGCCCGGCGCGCTCGGTCGCGAAGAAACAGGCGGTCGTTGGGGAATCCGCAGAGTCGGCCGACTACGGCCGCGCGAACGTCGCCACGCCGATGGCACACGCCGCCAATGCCGCGACCACTTTGCGGCCGGTGCCGGCATCGTCGGCGGTCGCTGTTGCGTCCGCATCCGCTGAACAGGCTGCTCCGGCGCGTGGTCGCAAAACGAAGCAGACCGCCGCACTGCTGCAACCGGTTCCCGCGAGTCGTCCGCAAGCCGAGCCGGCCGCGCAGCCGGTCGTGGCCCGCGCGCCGAGCGCGAAGCAGGCTGAAGCGAGCACGCCCACGGCTGCCGCGCCGGCTACGCGCGGCACCACCAAGAAACGCGGTGCGGGCACCGAGCCGGTTGAAATGCAGAAGCTCTTCGTGCTCGACACGAACGTGCTGATGCATGATCCGAGCTGCCTGTTCCGTTTCGAGGAACACGACGTCTATCTGCCGATGATGACGTTGGAGGAACTCGACAACCACAAGAAAGGCATGTCGGAAGTCGCGCGCAACGCTCGCCAGGTGAGCCGCACGCTCGACGCGCTGGTGGCGAACGCCGGCAACATATCCGACGGGATTTCGCTCGCGCGGCTGGGCAGCCGCGAGGCGTCCGGGCGTCTGTACTTCCAGACCAAGCTCAACGCCATCGAGCCGGTGGAAGGTTTGCCGGAAGGTAAGGCCGACAACCAGATCCTCGGCGTGGTGCGCGCGCTGCAGCGCGACCGGATGGATCGCCAGGTCGTGCTGGTGTCGAAAGACATCAACATGCGCATCAAGGCGCATGCGCTCGGCCTGCCCGCTGAAGACTACTTCAACGACCAGGTGCTCGAAGACAGCGATCTGCTGTATTCCGGCATCCGCGCGCTGCCGCAGGATTTCTGGACCAAGCACGCGAAGGGCATGGAGAGCTGGCAGGACACCAAGACCGGTACGACGTACTACCGTGTCACGGGTCCGCTGTGCGCCTCGATGCTGGTCAACGAGTTTGTCTATCTGGAGCCGCAGAACGGCGAGCCGGCGTTTCACGCGCTGGTGCGCGAACTGAACGGCAAGACGGCGCTGCTGCAAACCTTGCGCGACTACGGCCACCACAAGAACAACGTGTGGGGCATCACGGCGCGCAACCGCGAGCAGAACTTCGCGCTGAACCTGTTGATGAATCCGGAGATCGACTTCGTCACGCTGCTCGGTCAGGCCGGCACCGGCAAGACGCTGGTCGCGCTCGCCGCCGGTCTCGCGCAGGTGCTGGACGACAAGCGCTACAACGAGATCATCGTGACGCGAGCGACGGTGCCGGTCGGCGAAGACATCGGCTTCCTGCCGGGTACGGAAGAGGAAAAAATGCAGCCGTGGATGGGTGCATTCGACGACAACCTCGAAGTCCTGCAGAAAACCGACGACGCAGCCGGCGAGTGGGGCCGTGCCGCGACTCAGGAGCTGATCCGTTCGCGCCTGAAGGTCAAGAGCATGAACTTCATGCGTGGCCGCACGTTCGTGGACAAGTATCTGATCATCGACGAGGCGCAAAACCTGACGCCGAAGCAGATGAAGACGCTGGTCACGCGCGCGGGTCCGGGCACGAAGATCATTTGTCTCGGCAACATCGCGCAGATCGATACGCCTTATCTGACGGAAGGCAGTTCGGGTTTGACGTACGTGGTCGATCGCTTCAAGGGCTGGGCGCACAGCGGGCATGTGACACTGGCGCGCGGCGAGCGTTCGCGCCTTGCCGACTACGCCTCGGAAATTCTTTAAGTTTCAACTAGTTAGAATCAGCCAGAAGCCGCGTCCAGAGTAATCCGGGCGCGGCTTTTTTCTTGACTGTACGTCCTCGTCGGGCAACACTTAGCGCACGAACTTCAAGTAATTTGTCAAGAATTCTTGCCGGAGCGAGGTTCCAAGGGCTACCATCCCGACATCGTTCGCCGTTAAACGGGCGTTTACCGCTCTCCTCGTCTTCATGCGCCGACTCGCCTTTTCGCTGCTGACCGTTCTGCTGCTCGCCGCCTGTGCCGGCGCGCCGCAGAAAACGTCGTCGCGCGCGGGCAGCTCGGTCGTGGTGGCGAACGGCGCTTATCATGCTCCGCCGCCCGGCTTCCCGAACTTCGTCGATCACAGCATCGGCCGCGAGGAAATCTCGATTCAGGCGATGAGTCTCGTCGGCATTCCATACCGTTGGGGCGGGAATACGCCGGATAGCGGCTTCGATTGCAGCGGACTGGTTCGCTATGTGGTGTCGCGCGCGGCATCCGTTAATCTGCCGCGCACGACGGCGGATATGAGCGGGCGCGGCGAATCGATCGAACCGGACGAGATCGCGCCGGGCGATCTGATTTTCTTCAATACGACGGGGCGCGCGCATTCGCACGTTGGCATTTATGTGGGCAAGCTGCGCTTCGTCAACGCGCCGTCGACCGGCGGTACCGTGCGGCTCGACTATCTGACCAATCCGTATTGGGCCAAGCGTTTCGACGGGATCCGCCGCGTGGCCGCGCCGGCAGCGACACCGGCGCCGTTCGATACGCCGAGTTATCAGGCGGCGGCGCCGCAGCCCGAGCGCGTGGCGCAGACGGCGCCAGCTTATGCGGCGGCTGCGGGTGTGCCGGCGTATGCAGGTAAGGCGGCGACCGTGGCGCCGACGTCGGCGAAGACTGCTTCACAGGCGCCGCCGGTTTATGCCGCTAGCGCGCTGCAACCCCAATCGCCGTCGCAGCAGACAGCCCGCGTCGCGGCAACGTCACGCGTGCCGTCTCCCTCCGAGACGCAATCGGCAACGACCGCGGCCGCGCCGCAAGCCGATCCGTTCGAACCGCCACCGCCGGGACTGAGCGCGGCGCAGATGCAGGCGCGTGCGGCAGGCGCGGTGTCGCCGACGCCGGTTCCGGCCGCTCAAGCCAGCGCCTATGACGGCATCGCCGGTGCACCCGCTCAGCAACAGGCGGCCGCTTCACGCACGGCGCCGCAAATGGCGAGCTCCCGCGCGCCCGATCCAATCGACGCCGCCGCCGACGCGTTCGAGCCGCCACCGCCCGCGTCCGTCGCCGCGCGCCAGGCTCGCCAGGCGCAACAAGCCGACGACAACGGCAGCGTGCAGATCATGCGGGCTTCGACGGTCGCGCGCGGAATGCCCGCGCCCACGCAAACCAACGACGACCCGATCGCGCGCTTTGCCAACGGCAATTTCTGACGCCGTGACGTGGGTTTGGCGCAAACAGGTGTGGATCAAGCCCCTTCCGTGTCGATACGACGCGATGTAGGCCGCGGCAAGCCAGGATGCGCGGACCTGATACTAACGCTCAGCCGTTCAACAACATCACGCCAGCGCACCACCGCCCAGCGCATCACGACTCGCCCTCAGCACTTCAGACCACGCCCAAATCGCGCCGCCTGGCGTCGATATTTCGTTATACAACCAGCCGTCCATGCACGAACAACAAGTGACGCACCGCCGTTCACGATCCTCCCCTCACCACGATCCCGCACACGACACCGCCCCCGCCGATCTGCTATCGTCATCGATATTCTTCCGACAGCAGGTGATGACGATGGATCTCGGGCTCAAAGACAAGGTGGTGTTGATCACAGGCGGCAGCAAGGGAATCGGGTTCGCGTGCGCCCGCGCGTTCGCGCTCGAGGGCGCCAAAGTCGCGATCGTCTCGCGCGATCCCGCCAACCTCGCGCGCGCTTACGAGCAATTAAAGCAGGAAGGCCTGCACGTGCACCGGACCCGCGCCGACCTGCACGAACCGCACAGCGCCGCCGATATCGTCGAGGAAGTCAGCACCGCAGTCGGCCCGATCGACATACTGATCAACAGCGCCGGCGCCGCGCGCCGCTATGATCCGGAAACGCTCGACGCCGACGCGTTCCGCGCCACCATGGAAGCGAAGTACTTCCCCTACATCTATCCCCAGCAGGAAGTGCTGCGCCGCATGGCCGAACGCGCCAAGTCCGGCAACGGCGGTGAGCCCGGCACGATCGTCAACATTATCGGCATGGGCGGCAAGATCGCGAGCGATATCCATATTGCCGGCGGCGCCGCGAACGCCGCGCTGATGCTCGCCACCGTCGGCCTCGCCCACTATTACGCGCGTTACGGCATCCGCATCAACGCGATCAATCCCGGCGCGACGCTGACCGAGCGTGTCGAGGAAGCCGTCAAGCTGGAAGCAACGCAACAAGGCATCGAGAGCGCGGAAGCGCTCACGCGCGGGCAGGCCAAAGTGCCGCTCGGCCGCTATGCCAAACCGGAGGAAATCGCCGACGTCGCGCTATTTCTGGCGAGCCGCCGCGCGAGCTATGTGACGGGCGCAATCGTCCCGATGGACGGTGCTAGCGCGCCGCTCATCTAGACGGCGCGCTACGAATCCGGACAATTTGATAGCGCGGCGGGCAGCGCCGCCGCGCGGTTTTACAGGAAACGGTGGCCGAGCCACCAGGCGGCGCCGGAGAGCGCCGCGGAAGCCGGGATCGTCAGAATCCACGCCCACACGATATTGCCGGCCACGCCCCAACGCACCGCGCTCAGCTTCTGCGTCGCGCCGACCCCGACGATCGCGCCGGTAATCGTATGCGTGGTGGACACGGGAATGCCGAGCCACGATGCAGTGAACAGCGTGATCGCGCCGCCCGACTCCGCGCAAAAACCGCCCACGGGCTTGAGCTTGGTGATCTTCTGCCCCATCGTGCGGACAATGCGCCAGCCGCCGAACAACGTGCCGATACCCATGGAAAGATAGCAGCCGCCGATCACCCACAGCGGCGGCGCATCCGCGAACGACGACGCATAGCCCGTCGCGATCAGCAGCATCCAGATAATGCCGATGGTTTTCTGCGCGTCGTTGCCGCCGTGCCCGAGGCTGTACAAACCCGCCGACACCAGTTGCAGGCGCCGGAAACGCCGGTCGACCTTGCTCGGCGGCGTGCGGAAGTAGATCCACGACACCGCCAGCATGAAGAACGAGCCGAGCACGAAGCCGAGCAGCGGCGAAATGAAGATGAAGGCCACCGTCTTCATCAGGCCGTCGAAATTGAGCGAGCCCCAGCCCGACTTGGCGAGCGCCGCGCCCACCAGGCCGCCGATCAGCGCATGCGAGGAACTCGATGGAATGCCGTAATGCCAGGTGATGATGTTCCAGCCGATCGCGCCGGCCAGCGCGCCGAAAATCACGTAATGGTCGACGATGTTCGGGTCGATCGTGCCCTTGCCGACGGTTGCGGCCACTTTCAGGTGGAACACGAAATACGCGATGACGTTGAAGGCCGCCGCGAAAGCCACGGCCTGCTGCGGCTTCAGCACGCCGGTCGAGACGACCGTGGCGATCGAATTCGCCGCGTCGTGAAAGCCGTTCATGAAGTCGAAAATCAGCGCGACGGCCACCAGGCCGACGACGACCCAGATTGCGAGTTGTATCGATTGCATTATGCGTTTTCCAGCACGATGCCTTCGATGATGTTCGCTACATCCTCACACTTGTCCGTGATCGTTTCGAGCAATTCGTAAATCGCTTTGAGTTTGATCAGGGTCTTGACGTTGTCTTCTTCGCGGAACAGTTTCGACATGGCCGAGCGCAGCACGCGGTCGGCTTCCGATTCCAGACGGTCGATGTCCTCGCAGGCCTTCAGTATCTGGCTGGCCTGCTTCATGTCGGACAACAGGCTGACGGCGAACTGCACGCGCTCGGAGGTAGCCGTGCAGATGTGCGCCAACTGGCTCGCCTCGGAGGTCACGGCTTGAACGTCGTACAGCGAAATGGCGGTGGCGACGTCTTCCATCAGATCGAGGATGTCGTCCATCGTGGTGATCAGCTTGTGGATCTCGTCACGGTCGAGCGGCGTGATGAACGTCTTGTGCAGCAGGTCGATGGTTTCGTGCGTGAGCTTGTCAGCGGCCTTCTCGGCTTTCTGCACGTTTTGCTTATGAGTCTCGGCGTCCTGCAGGTTGTCGATCAGCAGCTCGAGTTCGCGGCTTGCCGAGACGATGCACGTTGCGTGCGCATTGAAAATTTCAAAGAACTTGCCCTCGGTGGGCATGAATCGACCGAACATTGGGATCCCGAAAATTGGTCACATTATGGCTGACATAAAACCGCCACATTGTACCGTTGCGAGACCCCGGCCGCACTTGTGAAAGCGCCGTTACAACGACGCTCCAGTTATAGCTTCACTTCTGCGCGAATTGCGTTTCTAGTCGCTGTAGAAATTTTGCGCGCCCGCAAAATTGTCGAACTTCGTGAATTGACCGTGGAACGTGAGCCGAACAGGACCAATGGGACCATTCCGCTGTTTGCCGATGATAATTTCGGCCGTGCCCTTGTCCGGGCTGTCCGGGTTATACACTTCGTCGCGGTAAATGAACAGGATCACGTCGGCATCCTGTTCGATAGCGCCGGATTCGCGCAGGTCGGACATGATTGGCCGCTTGTTCGGGCGCTGTTCAAGACCGCGGTTGAGCTGCGACAAGGCGATCACCGGTACGTCGAGTTCCTTGGCGAGACTCTTCAGCGAGCGCGAGATTTCCGAGATTTCGGTCGCGCGGTTTTCACCTGACGACGACCCACTCATGAGCTGCAAATAGTCGATGATGATCAGCCCCAGCTTGCCGCACTGGCGCGACAATCGGCGCGCGCGCGAGCGCAATTCCATCGGGTTCAGACCGCCGGTTTCGTCGATGAAAATCTGCGCTTCGCTCATTTTCTGCACGGCGTGCGTGAGCTTCGGCCAATCCTCGTCGGTGAGGCGCCCGGTTCGCATACGGTGCTGATCCAGCCGTCCGACCGAGCCGAGCATACGCATGGTGAGCTGCGAACCCGGCATTTCCATCGAGAACACCGCGACCGGCAAGCCGTACTCGACCGCCACATATTCGCCGATGTTCATCGAAAATGCCGTTTTACCCATCGACGGACGACCCGCGACGATGATCAGTTCGCCGCCGTGCATGCCCGAAGTCATGCGGTCCAGATCGACGAAGCCGGTCGGCGTGCCGGTCACGTCGCTCGGATTGGCGGTGTGATAAAGCGTGTCGATCCGCTCGACAACTTGCGTGAGCAGCGGTCCAATTTCGAGGAAACCCTGCGTGCCGCGCGCGCCGTCTTCGGCGATCGAAAAAACCTTCGATTCGGCCTCATCCAGCAACTGCCGGACTTCCTTGCCCTGCGGATTGAAGGCGTCTGCCGAGATTTCATCGGCGACCGAGACTAGCCGGCGCAATACCGCGCGATCGCGCACGATTTCCGCGTAGCGGCGGATGTTGGCCGCGCTCGGCGTGTTCTGCGCGAGCGCGTTCAGATAAGCCAGACCGCCGACCTCTTCCGCCTTGCCCGAGGTGCCGAGCGCCTCGTAGACGGTGATCACGTCGGCCGGACGCGTGGCCGCGATCAACTTGCCGATGTGCTCGAAGATGATGCGGTGGTCGTAGCGGTAAAAATCGCTCTGCGACAGGAAATCGGCGATGCGGTCCCACGCGGCATTGTCGAGCAGCAGGCCGCCCAGCACCGATTGCTCGGCCTCGATCGAATGCGGCGGGACTTTCAGCGACTCGAGTTGGGGATCTTTGGACGGTGCGTTCATGGAGAGGAATTATCGGGTAATCGAGCGGCCGCGGCGAGCGGGAAAAACAAAAAAACAGGCACAAAAAAGGCAGGGGCCGGTTACCCGGCCCCTGCCCTTCGCCAGCAACGTCCTGGCAAATACTACCTGATGCTTAGACGTGTTCGCCGATCACAGCCACCGTCACATCGACCAAGACGTCGGTGTGCAGCGAGATCTGAACTGCGTGCTCGCCAACCAGCTTCAGCGGGCCTTCCGGCAGACGCACTTGCGCCTTTTCCACTGCGAAGCCTTGCTTGACCAGGGCTTCAGCGATGTCCGCGTTCGTCACCGAGCCGAACAGACGGCCGTCGACGCCAGCCTTCTGATTGATCTGAACGGTCGAGCCACCCAGCTTTTCGCCTTGAGCGGTAGCTGCAGCCAGCTTTTCAGCGGCGACTTTTTCCAGTTCTGCGCGACGCACTTCGAATTCAGCCAAAGCTTCTTTCGTTGCACGGCGAGCTTGCTTGTTCGGGATCAGGAAGTTACGTGCGTAACCGTCCTTGACCTTCACGATATCGCCCAGGTTGCCCAGATTGACGACTTTTTCCAGAAGAATAATTTGCATTCGGAGACTCCTTATCGCGTCGTCGGGTTAGGCCTTGTGCTGGTCGGTGTACGGCACCAGCGCGAGGAAACGTGCGCGCTTGATTGCCGTATCCAGCTGGCGTTGATAGTGCGACTTCGTACCCGTGAGACGCGCCGGCGTGATCTTGCCGTTTTCGCCGATGAAGTCCTTCAGCGTTTCGAGGTCTTTGTAGTCGATGTGATCGACGCCAGCGGCCGTGAAACGGCAGAACTTCTTGCGCTTGAAGAGCGGATTTTGTTGCTGACGACGCTTGTCGAATTTCTTACCAGTCGGGCGGGGCATGTTCAGTCCTTTCCAATGTCCTGCAATGCTGTGATGTGAAATACCAGAGTTCTTGCGTTGCGGTGCTTTTTTGCCAGAAAGCCTGTGAAGAGCGTTTCCACGCCCATCTGACAGCTTTCCAGCTTACCGCTCGCCTCGCCTGCGGCTACTGCCTGCATGGTCAGTTCGACTTGCCGGGTAATGCCGGCTTCGACGACTTCCGTGCGGTGGTGCAACGTGCAGCCTGCAATCGGAACGCCGGCGGGGGTATATCGCACCGGTTCGCGTTCAACGACGCTGGCCGTCAGTTGCAGCCGATTCATGTAGCCTTCGACGAGAACGACGCTTTGATCTGGTAGCTTAAATAGTGTGTCTTAAGCCTGCGCTTCGGACGGTTGCGTAGCAGCCGACTTCTTGGCTTCTTCGCGCTGCACTTCCTTCATCATCGGCGACGGGCCGGTCTCGGCCTTCTTCATCTTGACGATCAGGTGACGCAGAACAGCGTCGTTGAACTTGAATGCGTGTTCCAGCTCGTCGAGCGTGGTTTGGTCGCATTCGATATTCATGCAGACGTAGTGAGCCTTCGCGAGTTTCTCGATCATGTAGGCCAGTTGGCGGCGGCCCCAGTCTTCGATACGGTGGATCTGGCCACCGTGCGAGGTGATCGTGGACTTGTAACGCTCGATCATGGCGGGCACTTGCTCGCTCTGATCCGGGTGCACGATAAATACGATTTCGTAATGACGCATATTCACTCCTTGTGCTGACTTATGGATTAAAGCCACCCGGGCGTCGAACCGGTGTGGCAAGTGAGAAGCCCAAGAGTGTAACCCGATTAGGGCCGGGCTGCAAGATATCCCGTTATTGCGAGGCGCGAATCGGGTGTGTTTTCAAAGGTTTAGGCGCCGACACCGCGATATGCAGACAGTTTCTTACGCCTGGCGGCCTGAAACGCGCGACGAAATCTGCGAAGCAACCGCACCCGCAAGCCCCGGCGACGTGCCGCCCGCCAGGGCCGCCCCGCACGCCGGCTTGCAGTCTACGAGCCAGTTTCCGTGCGCTCGCTGCCGCTTTGCAGACGCGCCTTCAGTGCCACTTCGAGCCCCTTCAGCGCATCCGGCGCGGCGTCCGAGATTGCCCACCAGGTCATGCCTTCCGCGTTCCAGTGCGCAATCGAGTAGCCTTCGCGGCCGAGCGTCGCCGGCGCCGTGCCGCTCGAGGCGGTCTGCGGAAAGACGTACACGTCGATCACATGCTTCTGGTAGCGGTACACCAGCACGGCCACCCGCTGATGCGCGAGGTAATCGAGGCGGCCGCCCTCCAGCGCGAAGCCGTTCGCCGCGAGATCCTCGACCGGCGGCGAATAGTCGAGCCGACCGTTGAACCACGGCTTGACCGTATGCCGGTCCGTCGAAATCACGTCGATGTCACGTCCCGAGACCTGCGCGCGTACGTGACTCTCTATCAGCTCGTCGGTAAATGGCCCGAAGTCCGCCGGCCGACGCAGGTTCAGCGCCACGCCAGCCGCCGCCGCGCACAGCGCGAGCACCAGCACCGTCAGCCAGCCGCGCCCGAACACGCCGCCTGAGCCCACCGCGCCACCGCCGACGCCGCCCGTGCCAGCGCCCGTCGGCCAGCCCAAGCCACCCTGCGGCGCACGCATACCGGCCAGCAAACGCTCGAGCCAGCCGCGCCGCGCCTGCTCGCGCGGCGGCGCCTTGACGTTGGCAACCGGCGCCTCGGCCGCCGCAACCGGCTCGTCGACGGACGGCAATCCGGCGACGATCCGCTCGCGCAGCGACTGCGGCGCACGATGGTAAGGCAGCGCGCGCACCGCGCCGCTCAAGGCTCGAAGGTTCTCGCTTTCGCGCCGGCAGGCGTCGCAGCTCTCGATGTGCTGCTGAACGCGCCGGGCGTCCGGCGCGGGCAATTCGTGATCGGCGTTCGCGTCGAGGAGCGGCCGCGCTTCGTTACAGTCCATCTGGCGTCTCCTGAGCGTTGCCGGCGGCACTGCCGCCGGGTGTGTTGAGCGGCCGGCCGTTGGCGGACGCCCGCAATGGGGTCACGCTCGCCGTAGCCGATCTGCCTGGGCCGGCCGCCGCGCACGCGGATGACCGGTGCGACGCGCTTCCGCCCCCCTGTTTCTCCATGAGCAACGCGGCAAGCTTGCGACGCCCCCGCGCGAGCCGGGACATCACCGTGCCGATAGGCACGTCGGCCACCGCGGCGATCTCCTTGTAACCCATTTCCTCCAGCTCCCGCAGCATCAGCACTTCCCGATATTCGACCGGCAACTGCGCAAGCGCCTCGTGGACGCGCTTCGTGTCCTCGTCGCGGATCAGGAGCGCCTGCGGATCGGCACCGCCGACGCTCCAGCCTTCGAACGAGGCGTCGTCCATGGTGTCGTCGAACTCCACCGTCTCATGCGACGACGAACGTCGTCGCCATTCCGTGTACCAGGTGCGTCGCACGATCGCCAGCAGCCAGGGGCGCGCCGAGTCGCCGCGAAACGTGTCGAAGAAGCGGAATGCGCGCATGAACGCTTCCTGCACGACGTCGTCGGCATCGCTCGCGTTACCGCACAACCAGCGCGCAAGGTTGTACGCGGCATCGAGGTGCGGCAGCGCCATCTGCTGAAAGCGCCGGCTCCGCGCTGCTTCGGACTCGCCGTGCGCGCGGACAGGTTCTGAATCGGTCTGGACCACCTCGGCCCTCCAGGGCATTGCGGCTATGCGATTTAGCTCGTCGGGACACTCTCTGCAACGAATAACCGGCCATTTGCCGAGTTTATTCCCGACGC
Source organism: Paraburkholderia sp. BL6665CI2N2 (assembly GCF_004366535.1). NCBI lineage: Bacteria > Pseudomonadati > Pseudomonadota > Betaproteobacteria > Burkholderiales > Burkholderiaceae > Paraburkholderia > Paraburkholderia sp. BL6665CI2N2. The sequence continues at coordinate 7,527,203 of NZ_SORC01000001.1, read as the reverse complement.
CCCCCGGAATCCGCAAAAAATCTGGCCGAAGCGCCGGCGCGCCCGGATGCGGCAGGGTTAGTAAGCCGGGCGGTTCCAGTAATCCTCGCTGGCGTAGACCTCTTTCAGATAATCGATGAAGTACCGCACCTTCGCCGGCACGTACCGCTGCTGCGGGTAGACGGCGAGAATGTCATAGTCGGGCAGCGCGAACTCGTCGAGCACGGTTTCCAGCTCGCCGCGCGCCAGCTGCTGCTGGATCTCCCACGTGGAGCGCCAGCCGAGGCCGAGACCTTCCGACACCCAGCGGTGCAGCAATTCACCGTCGTTGCAATCGAGCGTGCCGCCCACCCGCACCGTCGCCAGCTTGCCGTTGCGGCGGAAATACCAGCCGCGGTTCTGTCCGCCTTGCAGATTGAACGCGAGACAGTTGTGCTGCGGCAGGTCTTCGAGCGTTTTCGGCCGGCCGTGCTGGCGAAAATACTCCGGCGTGCCGCACACCACGCGCCGGTTCGACGCCAGCTTGACCGCGACGAAGTTCGGATCGACCGCGCCGCCGATACGGATCGACAGGTCGTAACCCTCGCGCACCAGATCCACCACCCGGTCGGTCAGATTGAACGACACCTGCAATTCCGGCTTGTCGGCGAGAAACACCGGCGCGAGCGGCGCGACGTGCTTGCGCCCGAACGCGGCCGGCGCCGACACGATCAGATGGCCGTTCACGGCGCGCCGCCCGGCGCTAAGCTCGTTTTCCGCCTGATCCCATTCGGTGAGGAGACCCCGGCAGCGCTCGAGAAACGCGGCGCCGTCTTCGCTGACCACCAGCCGCCGCGTCGAGCGGTACATGAGTTTGACGCCGAGACGCTTTTCCAGCGCGTCGATGCGGCGACCCAGAATCACCGGCGACACGCCCTCCTCCAGCGCGGCCGCCGCCAGGCTGCCGGCATCCGCGACACGCACGAAGGTTTCGATCTGTTTGAAGCGATCCATTTTTGTCTCCCTGCTGCTAGTCCTGATGCCAGTCCGCGGGCCATTCCATACTTTTTGTTTCGAAATAAGCGACCCGGACTGATCTTATCAAACCTTTCCGTCAGGCCTAAAGTGCACTCAACACTTTTAATTCGCCCATTCCCAAGACATTCAGGAGACATTCATGGCCAAGATGAGAGCCGTCGACGCAGCGGTGCTGGTGCTCGAAAAAGAGGGCATCGACACCGCATTCGGCGTTCCGGGCGCAGCGATCAACCCGTTCTACTCGGCCATGCGCAAGGCAGGCAACATCAGCCACGTGCTGGCCCGCCACGTCGAAGGCGCGTCGCATATGGCCGAAGGCTACACGCGCGCCCAACCGGGCAACATCGGCGTGTGTATCGGCACGTCGGGCCCCGCCGGCACCGACATGATCACCGGTTTGTACTCGGCTCAGGCCGACTCCATTCCTATTCTTGCCATCACGGGCCAGGCGCCGCGCGCGCGTCTGTACAAGGAAGATTTCCAGGCCGTCGATATCGAATCGATCGCCAAGCCGGTCACCAAGTGGGCCGTCACCGTGCGTGAACCGGCGCTGGTGCCGCGCGTGTTCCAGCAGGCTTTTCACCTGATGCGCTCGGGCCGTCCGGGTCCGGTGCTGGTCGACCTGCCGATCGACGTGCAACTCGCCGAAATCGAATTCGACATCGACACGTACGAACCGCTGCCGGTCTACAAGCCGAAAGCGACGCGCAAGCAGATCGAAGCTGCGCTCACCTTGCTGAACAACTCGGACAAGCCGCTGATCGTCTCGGGTGGCGGCGTGCTGAACGCGGCCGCGGAAGATCTGCTGGTCACGTTCGCTGAAACCATCGGCGTGCCGGCGATCCCGACGCTGATGTCGTGGGGCGCGATTCCCGACGACCATCCGCTGATGGCCGGCATGGTCGGCCTGCAAACCTCGCACCGCTACGGCAACGCGACGATGCTCGCCTCCGACTTCGTGCTCGGCATCGGCAACCGCTGGGCGAACCGTCATACAGGCAGCGTCGAGGTGTACACGAAGGGCCGCAAGTTCGTGCACGTCGACATCGAACCGACGCAGATTGGCCGCGTGTTCGGCCCGGATCTGGGCATCGTGTCGGACGCGAAGGCCGCGCTCGAACTGTTCGTCGAAGTGGCCAAGGAATGGAAGGCCGCGGGCAAGCTGAAGGACCGTAGCGCGTGGGTCGCCGACTGCCAGGAACGCAAGCGCACGATGCATCGCAAGACGCACTTCGACAACGTGCCGATGAAGCCGCAACGCGTCTACGAAGAGATGAACCAGGTGTTCGGCCGCGACACGTGCTACGTGAGCACGATCGGTCTCTCGCAGATCGCCGGCGCGCAGTTCCTGCATGTCTACAAGGCGCGCAACTGGATCAACTGCGGCCAGGCGGGTCCGCTCGGCTGGACGATTCCGGCAGCGCTCGGCGTGCGTGCGGCTGACCCGCAGCGTCCGATCGTCGCGCTCTCGGGCGACTACGACTTCCAGTTCATGATCGAAGAGCTGGCCGCCGGCGCGCAATTCAAGCTGCCGTATGTGCATGTGGTGGTGAACAACTCGTACCTCGGCCTGATCCGCCAGGCGCAGCGCGCGTTCGACATGGACTTCTGCGTGCAGCTCGGCTTCGAGAACATCAACGCGCCGGAGATGAACGGCTACGGCGTGGATCACGTCGCGGTCGCCGAAGGTCTGGGTTGCAAGGCGATCCGCGTGTTCAAGCCGGAAGAACTGAAGCCCGCGCTGCTGAAAGCGCAATCGATGCTCTCCGAATTCAACGTGCCGGTGATCGTCGAAGTGATTCTCGAACGTGTGACCAACATCTCGATGGGCACCGAAATCGACGCGATCAACGAGTTCGAAGAACTGGCCACGAAGCGCGAAGACGCACCGACCGCGATCAGCATGCTCGACTGAGTGGCCTGACGCAGCGAAAAGATGAGCATCACGTGAGCGCGGTTCAGCGACACCGAACCGCCTCACGAAGTTATTCCACTGACCGACCAGAGAGACAGACGCACCATGCCGAAATTTGCAGCGAATCTCACCATGCTGTTCAACGAAGTCCCGTTCCTCGACCGCTTTGCGGCCGCTGCGGACGCGGGCTTTCACGCCGTCGAATTTCTGTTTCCGTATCCGTTTCAAATCGCTGAATTGAGCGAGCGTCTGCAGCAGAACCGCCTGAAGCTGGTGCTGCACAACCTGCCTGCGGGCAACTGGGAAGCCGGCGAACGCGGCATTGCGTGCCTGCCGCATCGCGTGAGCGAATTCCAGGAAGGCGTCGGCCGCGCGATCGAATACGCGAAAGCATTGAAGGTGCCGCAACTGAACTGCCTCGTCGGCATTCCGACGGCCGGCGTGGATGCGGACAAGGCGCGCTCAACCATCGTCGACAACCTGCGCTTCGCCGCGGGCGAACTGAAGAAGGCCGGCATCAAGCTGCTGGTCGAGCCGTGCAATTCTTATGACATTCCGGGTTTCCCATTGAACCGTTCGGCCGAAGGCCTCGACGTGATCCGCGCAGTCGGCTCGGACAATCTGTTCCTGCAGTACGACATCTATCACATGCAACGCATGGAAGGCGAACTCGCGGCGACCATCAAAAAGAACCTGCCGCAAATCGCGCACATCCAGCTCGCCGACAACCCGGGCCGCAATGAACCGGGCACCGGCGAAATCAACTACCCGTTCCTGTTCGATCTGCTCGACTCGCTCGGCTATGACGGCTACGTCGGATGCGAATACAAACCTCGCACGACAACCACCGCCGGCCTCGGCTGGGTGCAGAGCGTGGCCGGGCAAACCCGCGGCGCGGCGCACGCCGCCGCCTGAGCGTCGCATAGCCTCATTGCCGGGCGGGATCAGGCGCTCGACGCCCCGAAGGAAGTCCCACGAGGGACCCCAAACAACACTGGAGATTTAGACACATGGCAAAGATCGGTTTTATCGGCCTCGGCATCATGGGCGCGCACATGGCGCGCAACCTCATCAAGGGCGGTCACTCGCTGTTCGTGAATGGCGCGTACCCGGTGCCGGAAGATCTGAGCAAAACGACGAGCGTCGTCGCCAATTCGACCGCTGTCGCGCAGGCCGCCGACATCGTGATCATCATGGTGCCGGACACGCCTGATGTCGCCAACGTACTGTTCGCCGACGACGGCGTCGCCGCCGGCCTTTCGCAAGGCAAGCTCGTGATCGACATGAGCTCGATCTCGCCGCTCGACACGCAAGCTTTCGCGAAGAAGATCAATGCGCTCGGCGTCGACTACCTGGATGCGCCGGTTTCCGGCGGCGAAGTCGGCGCGCGTGAAGCGTCGCTGACGATCATGGTGGGCGGCCCGGAAAAGGCGTTCGCCACGGCCAGGCCGCTGTTCGAACTGATGGGCAAGAACATCTCGCTGATCGGCGACAACGGCGCGGGCCAGACCTGCAAGGTCGCAAACCAGATCATCGTCGCGCTGAATATCGAAGCCGTGGCCGAAGCGCTGCTGTTCGCCTCGCGCTCGGGCGCCGATCCGGAACGTGTGCGCAAGGCGCTGATGGGCGGCTTCGCTTCGTCGCGGATTCTCGAAGTGCACGGCGAGCGCATGACCAAGCGCAAGTTCGATCCGGGCTTCCGCATCGAACTGCACCAGAAGGATCTGAACCTCGCACTCGACGGCGCGCGCAAGCTCGGCATCGCCCTGCCGCATACGGCGAGCGCGCAGCAACTGTTCAGCGTGTGCGCGGCGAACGGCGGCAAGGCATGGGATCACTCGGCAATGGTGCGCGCGCTCGAAATCATGGCGAATTTCGAAGTAGCGCAAGCGCCGGGCAGCGAAGCCAAGGGGGCTTGAGGCAGTGATACGGACTGCCCTGATCGTTGCACTATCAACGTCATGGCAGTCGCAGGTGGGGCGCCCGGTTCGTCGTGCGGCAGCACGGCGGAACGGGCAAATCGTGCCGCTCTGGGCTGAGAGCGGCAAGTGGGGTCCGCAGCGGCACCCGGCGGCGCCGGGGAAGCCTTGGTCGGTCAGACGTCGTCGTCGGGTGTCCGGCTGTCGGATTTCAATGTCTAGCGATGTTTATGCTTTTTCGGCCAAACTCTCGCAGCGGGTGCGTCACGCACGCCGCTCACCGGCATGTCACTTTGCCGCTCCCCTAGTACGCATGCTCGCAAGTCTGCTTGCATTTGCTTGCAACTCCGTCCCCTTTGCTCGACCTTTTTTGACACATCGGTCCGCGCTTTTCTCCTACACTCGTTGAGTCTGGTTGCGGGCGTGTCGGCGTCCAAGTGCGGCTTGCTGGTCATGGCAACGCGTGCCCGCTGTTTCATTCGCCCGATTCCCAACCAGTGTTCAACCCGTGAGCGGAATGTGCTTGCGCCAGTAACCCCTCTGCAAAGGATTCAGAATGAGCATCTTTGGTGACATCGTACATAAGCTCTTTGGCAAAGCGAAACCGGACCAGCCCGCGCCCGCTGTCGAGCCGACACCGGATCCGGCCGCGGCGCAAGCTGCTGCACCGTCGGCCACCCCGGCGCCCGCGCCGCTGGCCGACGTCGACGTCGCTGTCGTCATGGACCAGTTCGTGAGCGAGAGCGGTCAAACGTTGAACTGGCGCACGTCGATCGTCGACACGCTGAAGGCGCTCGGCGTCGACAGCAGCCTCGATCATCGCAAGGAACTCGCCAGGGAGCTGAAGTACACCGGCGACACGAACGATTCGGCAAGCATGAACATCTGGCTGCATAAACAGGTGATGGTGGCGCTGGCAGCAAACGGCGGGAAGTTGCCGCCAGATCTGGCGAACTAACAGCGTGCAGGCGTCGCCTTTTCGGCGCTAGCGATAAACCGCAAGCTGAAACGACAACGCGGCGCTCCGGTCGATGACCTGGGCGCCGCGTTGTCATTTGGGCGTCATGCGCTGAATTGCTCAGCGCTGCATCGGTCAGTACGTATCGAAAGTCTTCTGCAACGCCACCGGCCCCGTGGCGCCCGCGGCCAATGCCAGCATCAGCAGCACGCGCGCCTTGTACGGATTCAGCGAACCCGCGCTGACGAAGCCGAGTGCGTCGTCGGCGGCCGCGCCGTTGCGCATCACGTGCCCCGATCCCACGCGCGACGCACGCACCACCGCGACGCCTTGCGAGGCGGCATCGGCGAGCGCCTGCTGCACCGAGGCGTGAATCGAGCCATTGCCCGTGCCCGCCACGACGATGCCGCGCACACCCGCGGCAACCAACGCATCGACGGCAATGCGCGACACGCCCGCGTAGCTCACGACGATTTCCACATGCGGCCACGTCGCGCCGATCACGAACTCGGTTGCGAGCGTATGCGGACGCACAACGCCGCGCTGGAACTCGACGCGGCCGTCCTGCACCCAGCCGAGCGCGCCGATTTCGGGCGAGTGAAACGCGTCGACCGCATAGGTGCTCGTCTTGACCACGTCACGCGCGCTATGGATCTTGTTGTTGAAGGCCACCAGCACGCCCTGCCCGCGCGAACTCGCCTGTGCGGCGACCGTCACGGCGTTCAGCAGATTCAGCGGGCCATCGGCGGACAGCGCCGAGGCCGGGCGCATGGCCGCCGTCAGCACGACCGGCTTGTCCGACTTGACGGTGAGATGCAGCAGGTAGGCGGTTTCTTCGAGCGTGTCGGTGCCGTGCGTGACCACCACGCCGTCGATCTCGTCGTCGGCGAGCAGCGTGTTGATGCGTTGCGCGAGCGTGGTCCAAAGCGGCATCGCCATGTCCTTGCTGTCGACGCTGGCAATCTGCTCGCTCTCCATGCGCGCCACCGTCGACAAGGCCGGCACCACGGCCAGCAATTGCTCGACGCCGATCACGCCGGCCTGATAACCCGAGGTGTTGGTGGCGCTCGCGGCCGCGCCGGCAATCGTGCCGCCGGTCGCCAGCACGACGATGCGCGGCAGCAATGACGTGGCGCCTTCGTTTGAAGGTATAGCGGAAGAAGAAGTCGAAGTATTCATGGCGGCGATTGTAAGCGATGCGCCGCGCGCCGCCATGCGTGAAAAAACGGATGTCCGTTCGATTCGGGGTTGCATGAGGCCGGCGCTTTGGCGCCACACGTTTGCGTGGCGTCTGCACCAGGGCCAGCCGCAGCCCGCATGAAGTTCACACTAACCGGCCGCCGCGCTGAATTCGTGCGGCAGCGTTCGGCGTTGCGCCGGACCGCGACGATCCGGCGCATCTATCAAACCGCTTCGCGCAACTGCGCGGCGATATCCGCTTCGTTCAATTGCGGCGCGAACATCTCGATCAACCGGTACGCGTACGCGCGCAGGAACGCGCCCTTGCGCAAACCGACCCGCGTCGTGCTCGCCTCGAACAGATGCTGCGTGTCGAGCGCGACCAGTTCCGTATCGCGTTTCGGATCGTAGGCCATCGCCGCGACCACGCCGATGCCCATGCCGAGTTCGACGTAGGTCTTGATCACGTCGGCGTCGATTGCGGTCAGCACGACGTCGGGCAACGCGCCCGCCTTCGCGAACGCCTGGTCGATATGCGAGCGGCCCGTGAAGTCCTGATCGTATGTGACGATCGGGAATTCCGCGATTTCGTCGAGCGTCAGATTCGGACGGCCCACCAGCGGATGATCCTTCGGCACGACCACGACGTGATGCCACGAATAGCACGGGAACGTGACGATATCCGGGAAACGGTCGAGCGCTTCGGTGGAGATGCCGATGTCCGCTTCGCCGTTGATGATCATCTGCGCGATCTGTTGCGGGCTGCCCTGACGCAGCGCCAGATGCACTTTCGGGAACACCTCGGTGAATTGACGGATCACCTTCGGCAACGCGTAGCGCGCCTGCGTATGGGTGGTCGCCACGACGAGGTGGCCGCTATCCTGATCGGCGTACTGGCGCGCGACCCGGCGCAGATTCTCCGCGTCGAGCAGCATCCGCTCGATCAGTTGATGTACGGCCTTGCCCGGCTCAGTGAGGCCCGTGAGGCGCTTGCCGCGTCGAATGAAAATGTCGACGCCGAGTTCGTCCTCCAGATCCTTGATCTGTTTCGATACGCCCGACTGCGACGTGTACAGCACGTTCGCCACCTCGGTCAGATTCATGTTCTGACGCACGGCTTCGCGCACAAAGCGCAATTGCTGGAAATTCATCTTGATGTCTCCGGTTCGGCCAGAGTTGAGTTATTTGAGTTCGTTTGAAACGCCGGGTCGTGTTGCTGTCGCTGCGCGCCTGACTGCGCTGCGCTCACTGCGCTGGAAACACACGCAAGGCGCGCGGCACCGCGGTCACGCCATCGCCGATCGAGAGCTGCAGATCGCGCCACGCTTCGCGATCGAGTTCGGCTTCAAGCAGGTTGCCCTCGCGGCCCGCGAGTTCGACCCGCACCGAGCCACCCAGCGTCACCACGCGCCGCACGTCGACGACGATGCCTTCGCGATGTCCCGACGCCTGCGGGTACAACTGCAGATCGTGCGGACGCACATAGGCGAACGCGGGGCCGCTGAAATCGGCCTTGATGGAAACCGGCAGCGCCGCGCCGTCCACCACGAAACCGCTTGCATCGACGTTGCCATGCAGACGGTTCGCCGCGCCGAGAAACTCGTAGACGAACGAGGTTTGCGGATGGTCGTACACGTCCTGCGGACTGCCCACCTGCTCCACATGCCCGCGATTCAGCACGACGATACGGTCGGCCACTTCGAGCGCTTCTTCCTGATCGTGCGTGACGAAGATCGTCGAAATATGCAGATCGTCGTGCAGACGACGCAGCCAGCTGCGCAGTTCCTTGCGCACCTTCGCATCCAGCGCGCCGAACGGTTCGTCGAGCAGCAGCACTTTCGGTTCGACGGCCAACGCGCGCGCGAGCGCGATACGTTGCCGCTGGCCACCCGACAGCTCCGACGGATAGCGTTGCGCGAGCCAGTCGAGCTGCACGAGCTTGAGCAGTTCATGCACCTTCTCGCGGATCACCGCTTCCGAGGGGCGCTCCTTGCGCGGCTTCACGCGCAAGCCGAAGGCCACGTTCTCGAACACCGTCATATGGCGGAACAGCGCGTAATGCTGGAACACGAAGCCCACTTCCCGCTCGCGCGCGCCGACCGTCGCCACGTCCTGGCCCTGCAGCACGACCTGGCCGCCGTCAGCGTATTCGAGTCCCGCGATCACGCGCAGCAAGGTCGTCTTGCCACAACCCGACGGCCCGAGCAGCGCAACCAGTTCGCCCGGCGGAAAGTCGAGCGAGACGTTATCGAGCGCGACGAAATCGCCGAAGCGCTTCTGCAGGTTACGAACGGTGATACCCATTACAGCTCTCCTTGCTTGAGCGGGTGTTGCTGCGGTGCATGCGTTGTTTGCGTTGTGTGTGTTGCGCTTGTTGCATTGGCCGCAGGCGTAACGGGACCCGCGTATGCGGGCACGTCGCGCGCGGCCGACAGTTCCGCCGACATATGGCGCTCGGCGAGCAGCTTCAGGCCGAGCGTCACGAGCGCGAGCAGAGCCAGCACCGACGCCACGGCGAACGCCGCCGAGAAGTTGTATTCGTTGTAGAGAATTTCGACGTGCAGGGGCATCGTGTCGGTCTGGCCGCGAATATGGCCCGACACGACCGACACCGCGCCGAACTCGCCCATTGCCCGCGCGTTACACAGAATCACGCCGTACAGCAGGCCCCATTTGACGTTGGGCAGCGTGACGCGGCGGAAGATCTGCCAGCCCGACGCGCCGAGCACGTGCGCGGCTTCTTCTTCGTCGTTGCCTTGCGCCTGCATCAACGGAATCAGTTCACGCGCGACGAACGGGAACGTGACGAAGATCGTTGCCATCACGATGCCCGGCACCGCGAAAATGATCTGCGCGTTGTGGTCCTGCAGCCACGGGCCGAACCAGCCCTGCGCGCCGAACATCAACACATAGATCAAGCCCGAGATCACCGGCGACACCGAGAACGGCAGATCGATCAGCGTGGTCAGCAGCGCCTTGCCGCGGAACTCGAACTTGGCGATACACCACGAAGCCACGAGGCCGAACACGAGGTTCAGCGGCACCGCGATCGCGGCGGTGATCACGGTGAGCTTGATCGCCGAGAGCGCGTCCGGATCGGCGAGCGATTCCAGATAGAAGCCGAGCCCCTTGTTCAACGCCTGATAGAACACGGCGGCGAGCGGTACGACGAGAAACAGCGCGAGAAACAGCAGCGCGACGCCGGTGAGAATCCAGCGCACGACAGGCGGTTCGGTGACCGGATCGGGCCGGCGCGCGACGTTCAGCGGCGCGCGCGGCGCCACGGCCACGGCTGCGGAAGTACCTGCATTCTTCACGGAATCGCGGCTCATTGCGCACCTCCGCCGACACCGATCGCCGCGACACTCGCGGCAGCAGGCGCCGGGCCCGCGCCCCCACGACTCGTGCGGCGCTGCAGATACCACTGCAAGGTATTGATAAAGAGCAGCATCAGGAACGACACGACCAGCATCACGACCGCGATCGCAGTCGCACCCGCGTAGTCGTACTGCTCGAGCTTGGTGATGATGAGCAGCGACGTGATTTCCGACTTCATCGGCACATTGCCGGCAATGAAAATCACCGAGCCGTATTCGCCGAGCGCGCGCGCGAATGCCAGCGCGAAGCCCGTCAGCAGAGCAGGAAACACCGCCGGCAACACCACGCGGCGAAACGTCAGCCAGCGCGATGCGCCCAGGCACGCCGCCGCCTCTTCCTGCTCGCGCTCGAACTCCTCGAGCACCGGCTGCACCGTGCGCACCACGAACGGCAAACCGATGAAGGTCAGCGCGACCAGCACGCCCGCCGGCGTGAACGCGATCTTCAGGCCGAGCGGCTCGAGGAACTGCCCGATCCAGCCGTTGCCCGCGTACACGGCCGCGAGCGAAATACCCGCGACCGAGGTGGGCAGCGCGAACGGCAGATCGACCACGGCATCGACAATGCGCTTGAACGGAAACGTGTAGCGCACCAGCACCCACGCCACCAGAAAGCCGAACACCGCATTGATCAGCGCGCCGCCGAGCGCGGAAAAGAAGGTGAGCCGATACGACGCGAGCACGCGCGGCGAGCTCACCGCGCGCACGAACTGGCTCCAGTCGAGCGTGGCGGTCTTGAGAAAGGTCGCCGCAAGCGGAATCAGCACCACGAGGCTCAGATAAGCCACCGTGATGCCGAGTGTCAGGCCAAAACCGGGCAACGCGCTCGGTTTTCGGAAGGTCAACGTCGTCATGCTCGTTACTCGTTCAGGTTGATGCTCGTATTGCCGGCCGCCGGGCCCTGGCGGCCAAAAGCGCGCCCCATGGGGCGCGCTCGGGAGTGACGCGTCGCCGCGTCGTGCTGCCTATGCCTGTGCCTATGCCTATGCCTTTGCCGATGCCGGCAGCGGGCCTGTTACTGCGGCTGATAGATCGAATCGAACACGCCGCCGTCGGCAAAGTGCGTCTTCTGCGCGTTGGTCCAGCCGCCGAACGAATCGTCCACCGTGTACAGCTTCAGCTTCGGAAACTTGGCGGTCAGCTCGGCCGGCACCTTGTTCGAACGCGGACGGTAGAAGTTCTTCGCCGCGATCTCCTGGCCTTGCTCGCTATACAGGAAGTTCAGGTAAGCTTCGGCGACCTTGCGCGTGCCGTGCTTGTCGACCACCTTGTCCACCACCGCGACCGGCGGCTCGGCCAGAATGCTCACCGACGGCACCACGATCTCGAACTTCTCCGGACCGAATTCCTTCAGCGACAGAAACGCTTCGTTTTCCCATGCGATCAGCACGTCGCCAATGCCGCGTTGCACGAAGCTGGTGGTCGCGCCGCGCGCGCCGGAATCCAGCACGCCGGCATTCTTGTACAGCTTGCCGACGAATTGCTTGGCCTTCTGATCATTGCCGCCCGGCTGATGCTCGGCGTACGCCCAAGCCGCGAGGTAGTTCCAGCGCGCGCCGCCCGACGTCTTCGGGTTCGGCGTCACGATCGACACACCCGGCTTGATCAGATCGTCCCAGTCCTTGATGTGCTTCGGGTTGCCCTTGCGCACCAGAAACACGATCGTCGACGTGTACGGCGAGGCGTTATCCGGCAACCGCTTCTGCCAGCCCTTGTCCAGCAAACCCTTGTTCGCCAGTGCGTCGATGTCATAGGCGAGCGCCAGCGTCACCACGTCGGCCTGCAGACCGTCGAGCACCGAGCGCGCCTGGGCGCCCGAGCCGCCGTGCGACTGCTTGAAGGTGATCGTCTCGCCCGTCTTCGCCTTCCACTCCTTGCCGAACGCCTGGTTGACGTCCTGATACAGCTCACGCGTCGGGTCGTAGGAGACGTTCAGCAGCGTCGTGTCGGCGGCGTGCGCCTGCGCCATCACACCGAGCGCGCCCGCCGCGCTCAATGCGAGCGCCGCGATCAGTTTCTGCGTCCTGCCTGCCAGCCCCGTACCTTGGTGATTCATGTCAACTTTCTCCGCGTTGTCCGCTGAAACAGCGTGTGGTGTCTTTTCTTGTGTCGCGGTCACGTGCACATGAACGTCAACTGGAGGCCCAGTCTATCGAAGGGCTTTCATCATTAAAAATAATGTTTCTTCATTTTTTAATACTCAAAAGTGGTAACGACAGCTGGATAAGGCGTTGCTGAACGAAAACGGCTGTTAAAGCATCGTTTGACGGCGCTGGAACGCCGCCCTTCGCCCCGAACTTAAAGTAAAGCTTGAATTGCGCCGAATACTGTATAAAAATACAGTCACCTGTTCATACATACAGTGGCGCCATGACCAAACTCACCGCACGACAGCAGCAGGTTTTCGATCTGATCCGCAGGGCTATCGAACGCACCGGCTTTCCGCCCACCCGCGCGGAGATCGCCGCCGAGCTGGGTTTCAGCTCGGCCAATTCGGCAGAAGAACATCTGCGCGCACTCGCCCGCAAGGGCGTGATCGAACTCGCGGCCGGCGCATCGCGCGGCATTCGCCTGCTGGCCGGTCCGGAAGACTCGCCGCACCAGTTCACGCTGCCGCACGCCAGCATCATGCAACTGTCGCTGCCGCTAATCGGGCGCGTTGCCGCCGGCAGCCCGATCCTCGCGCAGGAACATATCTCGCAGCACTACGCGTGCGACCCGGCGCTGTTCTCGAGCAAGCCCGATTACCTGCTGAAGGTGCGCGGACTGTCCATGCGCGACGCGGGCATCTTCGACGGCGACCTGCTCGCGGTGCAAAAGCGCAGCGAAGCAAAAGACGGCCAGATCATCATTGCCCGGCTCGGCGACGACGTCACGGTCAAGCGCCTGAAGCGCCGGCCGAACGGGCTCGAACTGATCGCCGAGAACCCCGATTACGAAAACATCTTCGTTGAAACCGGCAGTGCGGAGTTCGCGCTGGAGGGTATCGCCGTGGGGCTGATCCGCCCCGGCGAGTTCTAACCCAGTTCTAACCCTTTTGCGCGTTCAACAGAATAAAAAGCCGCGTCAATGTCGCATCGACACTGCATCAACGCCGCATCAACGTTGCATCGTCTGGAGAGTCTCATGGAACGTCTTGCCCGCCTGCTGCCCTTTCGCCAGTTCGGTCGTCTGCGTCACCTTCGCAAGCTGGTGCCCTGCTCATTGATCGAGGCGGCCACGCGCAGCACACCGTCGCTGTTCGACTCGCCCGAGGCTGCGTCGAGCTTGCCTTCGTCGTTGCCGGCGTTTGCCCGCGTGTCGTTGAATTCCGGCCTGAATACGGCCGAACCCGCGCGTCGCGCACCGGTGCGGGTCTATCACGGGCCGTCGCGTCTCATCATGGTCGGCACGATGGACGCGGTTTGCCGCATGATCGACCGCTGCATCGCCGACGAAGCCAACGTCCATGGCGCGGTGTTCGAGTCGTGATGACCCTGTCTTGAGCGGGCGGCGAGAGATTGCATTGCGTGGGATCGTTTTCGCGTGGCCGCGGTCCACGTTAGATCACACCTGATGGAGAGTCCCACTCGATGGCAGTTCCGAAACATACCCAACGCGGCAGCAGAGGCGGCGCCACAAAGCCGCTGATCGTCACGCTAATCGTGAGCGTGGTGATCGCCGCACTGGGGTTTGCTTATGCGTCGCCGTACATCGCGCTGAACAATCTCAAACGCGCGGCCGATGCGCGCGACGCGCAAACAGTCAATCAGTACGTCGACTTCCCTGCGTTGCGTGAGAGCCTGAAGGAACAGGTCGCCGGCCTGCTGACACGCCGGCTTGGCGCGCACAGCAACGGCAATCCATTGGCCGCCATCGGCGCGATGATCGGCGTCGCGTTGATCGGCCCGCTCGTGGATGCCTATGCCACACCGGACGGTGTCGCGGCCTTGCTGAACGGCATGCCGCCGCGCGGCGATCCGGGTGAGCGGCCGCCCGCGCCGCCGGCCGCGAACAATCCGTCCGACGCCGCCGCGACCGCACCGGCACCGGCAGCGCCTCCTGCCGGCAACGCGGCGAACGGGAATGCCAACACCACGCCCCCGCAACCGCCGCAGACCACGGCGGGCTATCGTGGGCTCAACGAGTTTGTCGTCACGTACCAGCATGGCGCCGGCGACGCGCGTTACTCGGCGATCTTTCGGCGCGAAGGGATATTCACGTGGAAGCTGGCCGCGGTCAATCTGAACGAGTGATCGCGGCACGTCGGCTTTGTATGGCGCGGATCCCTTGATCGCGCCAATTATTCGGCGAGTCGTGACGAGTCGTGCAGCGACTTCGTTATGACGTCAAGGCCATCGGGTAGTGAGGCCGGAGTACCCGACCCCCAGCCAACCGCCCTCAATGGCCGACATGCGCATCAAGCCGCCGCTTGCTGCTGCTCCTGCGCCGAAGAACACGCCACCAGAATGCTGCACGAGACACGGTCGAGCAGCGGCGTATTGCCCGCGCCCATCCACCATCGCGACAAACCCGTGCGGCAACGGTGGCCGACCACGACCAGGTCGACATGCAGTTCATTGGCGAGAGTGGCGATCTCATCGATCGGATGGCCGAATGCAAAATGCCCTTGTGCGGTGACGCCTCGCTCGGTGAGCCAATCAACGCCTTCCTGCAGGATGTCGCGTGCGGTCTTTTCGAAACTGCCGCAGGCCACGTCGGTCAGCAGGCCCGCGCTTTGCGCAATACTCGAGCGCATGTCAACGACGGACAGCAAATGCGTTTCCGCTTTCAGATCCAACGCCAAGTCGGCGCCGCAACGGAGTGCTTTGCGGCCTTCGCGCGAGCCGTCGTAGCACAGCAGGATTTTCTGGTAGCTCGCCATGATTTTTCTCCCTTCGCGCGGGACGCGCGATTCTCAATTAATCATGGTGCGCCGCAATTCAGGTTGCAAGGGATGGAAAACGCTAAGTGTGCGCTGACCACCCTCTAACCACGCCCTAAACAGGTGCGCGAGCCGCTGGGAGGGTCTCCGCGCGTCGATGCCGCAGTGCAAGAAACCGGCTTCGGATTGTCGGGGCGAACCAACAGTGTCGCGCCGATGCCCTAGAATAGGCCGCCTCCCCCGGCCACTCACGTCATTCACGTCATTCACGCCCTCCTTGGAGACTCGTTCGATCCATGCCCGAAGCCGCCATCGAATTTCATCAAGTCAAAAAAAGCTACGGCGAAAAAACGGTCGTCGATGGACTGTCGTTTCATGTCAACGCCGGCGAATGCTTCGGCCTGCTCGGCCCGAACGGAGCGGGCAAGACCACCACGTTGCGTATGCTGCTCGGCATCGCCGCGCCGGACGCGGGCACGATCCGTCTGTGCGGCGAGCCGATCCCCGGCCGCGCGCGCGTGGCACGGGCGCGCGTCGGCGTGGTGCCGCAGTTCGACAATCTCGATCCCGACTTCACGGTGCGTGAGAACCTGCTGGTGTTCGGCCGCTACTTCGGTTTGAGCGCCGCGCAATGCCGTGCGATGGCGCCTTCGCTGCTCGAATTCGCGCGGCTCGAAAGCAAGGCGGACGCGCGCGTGAGCGAGTTGTCCGGCGGCATGAAGCGGCGCCTCACGCTGGCGCGCGCGCTCGTCAACGATCCCGATGTGCTGATCATGGACGAACCGACCACCGGCCTCGATCCGCAGGCGCGGCATCTGATCTGGGAGCGGCTGCGCTCGCTGCTCGCGCGCGGCAAGACCATTCTGCTGACCACGCACTTCATGGAAGAAGCCGAACGCCTCTGCCACCGGCTGTGCGTGATCGAGGAAGGACGCAAGATCGCCGAAGGCGCGCCGAGCGCATTGATCGCTTCCGAGATCGGTTGCGATGTGATCGAGATCTTCGGACCCGATCCCGTCGCGTTGCGCGATGAACTGGCGCCGCTCGTCGAGCGCACCGAGATCAGCGGCGAGACGCTGTTCTGCTATGTCAACGACGCGCAGCCGGTGCATGCGCGGCTCAAGCAGCGCGCGGATCTGCGCTATCTGCATCGACCGGCGAATCTGGAAGATGTGTTCCTGCGGCTCACGGGCCGCGAGATGCAGGATTGAAGCGCATCGGTCGAGACCGGCATCGCACGCAACGCGGTACAACCATAACGACGCCCTGACAGAAACCACGCAGGGACACGCACGAGACACGCAATGGACGCACGCACCTACGAAACCGCCGGCGACACGCCATCCAATCAGGAAACCTTCGCCGCCTTCCCCGCGAACGCCAGCAACTGGATCGCGGTGTGGCGCCGCAACTATCTGGTGTGGAAGAAACTCGCGATCGCCTCGATGTTCGGCAACCTGGCCGACCCGATGATCTATCTGTTCGGCCTCGGCTTCGGGCTGGGGCTGATGGTCGGCCATGTCGACGGCGTGTCGTATATCGCGTTTCTCGCGGCGGGCACAGTGGCCTCGAGCGTGATGATGTCGGCGAGTTTCGAGTCGATGTATTCGGGCTTCTCGCGCATGCATGTGCAGCGCACCTGGGAAGCGATCATGCATACGCCGCTGACGCTCGGCGACATCGTGCTCGGCGAGGTGATCTGGGCAGCCAGCAAGTCAGTGCTCTCGGGCGCCGCGATCATGCTGGTGGCAGGCGCATTGGGCTACGCGAATTTCCCGTCGATGCTGCTGGCCTTGCCGGTCATCGTGCTGACCGGGCTTGCGTTCGCGAGCATCGCGATGGTCGTGACGGCGCTCGCGCCTTCGTACGACTTCTTCATGTTTTACCAGACGCTGGTATTGACGCCGATGCTGCTGCTATCGGGCGTGTTCTTTCCGGTCTCGCAGCTGCCTGCCGTCGCGCGGGGCGCGACCCAGATGTTGCCGTTGGCGCATGCGGTCGACCTGATGCGGCCGGCCATGCTGGGTCGGCCCGTCGATAATGCGCTGTTGCATATCGCTGTGCTGGCCGCGTATGCGCTCGGCGGGTTTATCGTGTCGGCGATTCTGTTTCGCCGCCGGATGATGAAGTAGGTTTTCCGGCCGTCAACCATAACGAACGCCAGGCGCTGATCGCCGCGCCCGACGAAACATCAGTGCCGCGAGCCGGGCCCGCTCAGTCCTCGTCATCCGTCCACGGAATGTCCACGTCGGAGATAAACGCCACCGTGGCGAACGGGCCGCCGTCCTGGCGCCCGATCTTGCCGTCGGCGCGCTGCCACTCGACCCGGAACACCGTGCCGGGATCGTCGGCGATCAGGCGGACCGTGCGCACTTCATCCGGATCGGCCTCTTCGACGGGGCCATCGAGCGAGACCTGCAGTTCCTGCGGCCACAGCCCATCGGCCGGATCGTAGATCTTGTCGCCGTCGGGAATCAGGGTGAAGGCTTCCACGCCGATAGTGGCCGACGCGTCCACGATCATCTTGCCCAACGCGCGCAGCAATGCCGTGGCCCGCGCCGAATTCGCCTGACGGATGGCCAGATCCCCGCGCGTCAGCGCCTGCTCAAGTTTTGGGTTTGTTTTTTGTTGCGCCATTCGATGTCCTGGGTCCTATCGCTCTGTTGTGGACGGCGCGCGAATTCGAGCGCGCGCCGCTCTCCATTTTTCGGGCTGAATCCTACCATCGCCATGCACCGCAGCATTGCCGGTCATGCACTGCGGCGCTTTCAGCCCACCCCGTCCACCACAGTTTAGGTCGTGATTCGCGATCCGGCTGCAACATTTGCCTTTCAATCGGTCGCGAATCGATCGCTATCGCACGCATGCCGCCGGCCTGGTTGGTCGTGCGCGGGCCGTCGTGATCGCAGTCTCGCCGGCCTGATGCCGCGTGGATTCTCCAGCCACAGCGGCCGTCAGCCCTTGGCTCTGCCGCGCTTTCGCGCGGCCTTCGAGGCCGTCGCATCCGCCGGCTTCACACCCGCGATTTCCGCGATCAGATGATCCCGGAACGCCCTCACCGACTGCGGCAGTTCACGCCCCGCCATGGTCTGCACCTGGATGCTGCGCTGGCGCATCTGCGGATGCGTCAGTGGCATCACGACGAAACCATCGCCGGCGTAACGGTCACGCACGGACAGCAGACCCGTGAACATGATCGCGCCGGACTTCTGTGCGTAGCGATACATGGCGCCGCTGTTGTTGCAGGTCAGCTCGGGTTCGAGCAGGACGCCTTCGAGCGCGCAGGTAATGTCGATCAACTGACGAATCGTCGTGCCGGGCTCGGGCAGCACGAGCGGATAGCGCTGCAAGTCGGCGAGCGACACCTTTGCGCGCGCGGCCAGCGGATGATCGGCGCGCAGCAGCGCCAGCACCGGCGCGCGCTCCGTGTGCTCGACTTTCACGCCCTTTTCCGGCGCGAGGCTGAAGGTCAACGCGAGGTCGGCGTCGCCGTCGCGCACCTGACGGGTCGCCTCGCCCGGCGACATGACCGAGAGCGTGAAGTCGATGCCCGGATACTGAACCCGGAAACTCGCCATCGCGGTGGGCAGGAAGTCGGCGGCGAAACCTTCGGAACTCGTCACCTTGATCATGCTGCCGTGCAGGGTCTCGAGGCCGCCGATCTCTTTCATCACATGCTCCGCCTCCAGCAGGCTGCGCTGCGCGTAGGCCAGCAGGCGCTCGCCGGCTTCGGAAAGCGCCATGCCGCGCGGACGCCGCTCGAATAGCGCGACGCCGAGATCGCTTTCGAGCCGCGCCACCTGCCGGCTGATCGCCGAGACGGCGACATGCAGCCGCGCGGACGCGTCGCTGAGCGAACCGGTGCGCGCGACTTCGACGAAATAGCGCAGCGCGATGCCATGCAGCGAAAGTGCCATGTGTGATGTCCCATTCAACGTCAGCGCAGGCGCGCCGATATCCGCAAGCGCCTTCTGTACGCGCGGCGAGCTTTGCCTTTTCGGCAACGCAAGCTTCGAAAGACGATCATTGTGACAAAAAAAACGGCCTCCTAGAATCGGTTCGAAGATGCAGGCCGCGTCGAGCGTCATCAGACAAACGACCACGCGCCGCCCGCCCCCACATTTGCCCGCATTGGAGACACGCATGAGCCGCACTCAGGCCATCGAGCACGCCACCCACCATTTCGAATCCGGCGCCTTTCTGGAAACCCTCAACCGCCGCGTCGGTTTTCGCACCGAAAGTCAGGAGGACGACCGCGCCGCCACGCTGCTGTCGTATCTGACCGACGAGATCACGCCGGAAGCAAAAAGCCTCGGTTTCAGCACGCGCATCGTCACCAATCCGGTGGACGGCTTCGGGCCTTTCCTGATCGCGCAGCGCCACGAGGGCGACCATCTTCCCACCGTGCTGATCTACGGCCACGGCGACGTGGTGCGCGGCTACGACAGCCAGTGGCGCGCGCCGCTGACGCCGTGGGCCGTGACCGTCGAAGGCGAACGCTGGTTCGGCCGCGGCACCGCCGACAACAAAGGTCAGCACAGCATCAACCTCGCCGCGCTGGCGAGCGTGCTGGCCGCGCGCGACGGCAAGCTCGGCTTCAACGCGAAGCTGCTGATCGAGATGGGCGAGGAAACCGGCTCGCCCGGACTCGACGCGATCTGCCACGCGCACCGTGAAGAACTGGCCGCCGACGTGCTGATCGCCTCCGACGGTCCACGTCTCGCCGCGCGCCGCCCCACCGTGTTCCTCGGCTCGCGCGGTTCGGTGAATTTCAGGCTGTCGTTGAATCTGCGCGACGGCGCGCATCATTCGGGCAACTGGGGTGGCCTGCTGCGCAATCCGGCGACGGTACTGGCGAATGCGTTGGCGAGCCTCGTCGACGCGCGCGGTGTGATCGCCGTCGACGGTTTGCGCCCGCCGCCGATTCCCGAGGCGGTGCGCCGTGCGCTCGCCGATATCACGGTAGGCGGCGGCCCGGGCGATCCGGACGTCGACGAAAACTGGGGCGAGCCAGGCCTTACCGCACCCGAGCGCGTGTTCGGCTGGAACAGCTTCGAAATACTCGCGTTCAAGGCCGGCAACCCGGAGAACCCGGTCAATGCGATTCCGTCGTCGGCGTTCGCGCATTGCCAGTTGCGCTTCGTGGTCGGCACCGATTGGGACAACCTCGAACGGCATCTGCGCAAGCATCTGGATGCGCACGGCTTCTCGCAAGTGCAGATCGACCTTGAGCGCGGCGCCCCCGCCACGCGTCTGAACCCGGACGATGCGTGGGTCACGTGGGCGATTGCCTCGCTCGAACAGACCACCGGCAAGAAGACCGCCGTGCTGCCGAATCTGGGCGGCACGCTGCCCAACGAAGTGTTCGCCGACACGCTCGGCCTGCCGACCATCTGGGTGCCGCACTCGTACCCGGCCTGTTCGCAGCACGCGCCCAACGAGCATCTGCTCGGACCGGTCGTGCGTGAAGGTCTGCAGATCATGGCGGGCCTCTTCTGGGATCTCGGCGAAAACTCGCCGCGCGCGACAAACACCCCCGCTATCTGAGCGACGCCCGCACGAATCGGGCGCATCACGCCGTTATCGCATCCGTCACGAGGCACGTCCACGATGAGCACGTCCACACTGCAAGCCAGCGCCGCGCGGCCGTCCGCCGCGAAGGTCCATCGCATCATTCTCGCGGCGTCGATCGGCAACGCGCTCGAATGGTTCGACCTCGTCGTCTACGGATTCTTCGCGGTGACCATCGCGAAGCTGTTCTTTCCGGCGCGCACCGAAGCCATTTCGCTGATGCTCACGCTCGGCACCTTCGGCATCTCGTACATGATCCGGCCGCTCGGCGGACTCGTGCTCGGTTCGCTCGCGGACCGCGCCGGACGCAAGGCGTCGCTCCTTCTCTCCATCGCGTTGATGATGATCGGCACCCTGACGATCGCCGTGATGCCGTCGTATGCGGTGATCGGTCTGTGGGCGCCGGCGGGCATCATGCTGTCGCGGCTCGTGCAAGGTTTTTCGGCGGGCGGAGAGTTCGGTGCGTCCACTGCGTTTCTGGTCGAACATGCGCCCGAGCGCCGTGGCTTCATGGGTAGCTGGCAGTTCGCGAGCCAAGGTATGGCGACGCTGCTCGCTTCCGGTTTCGGCGCGCTGCTGACGAGCCAGCTCACGAGCGCGCAACTCGAATCATGGGGATGGCGCGTGCCGTTTCTGTTCGGCCTCGCGATCGGCCCGGTGGGTTTCTATATCCGCCGTTACGTGGATGAAGGCGCCGAGTTCAGTGCCGAGCCCAAAGCCCGCACGCCGCTACGCGATCTGTTCGGTACGCAGAAGGTCCGCATGCTGCTGGCGGTCGGCTCGCTGATCATTTCGACGGCGGCCAACTACATGATCCTGTACATGCCGACCTACGCGATCAAGCAACTGCACTTGCCTGCCTCGACCGGCTTCGCGGCGACGCTCGCCACGGGCGTGGTGCTCACGGTGCTGACGCCGTTCGCGGGTCATCTGTCCGACAGCCTCGGACGCATCCGTATCATGGCGACGGCCGCCGTGCTGATGCTGGTGACGGTATATCCGGCTTTTGTGTATATGAACGCGCATCCCTCGTTCGTGACGATGCTGCTCGCGCTGATCTGGATCGGCGTATTGAAGGCGACGTATTTCGGTGCGCTGCCCGCGTTGATGTCGGAGATTTTCCCGACGCAGACGCGCGCGACCGGTTTGGCGGTGAGCTACAACATCGGCGTGACGGTGTTCGGCGGTTTTGCGCCGTTCGTGATCACGTGGCTGATCGACACAAGTGGTAATAAGCTCGCGCCTGGCTTCTATCTGATGTTCTGTGCGGTGGCGAGTTTGCTCGCGCTTTATGCGGTGCGCGGGAAGTTGAAAATCCGCTGAAAGATACTTGAGGTGGAAGAATTGCCGAGGCGAACCCTCACCACCTCGCGGACGCCCCGACCACGCAGCCGGGGCACTCGAATTGCCGCATGACTCAATCCGCACTCGAGCCATGCGTGCAACACTCGCGCATCAAGGCGCCGGATTCGGCTGCAACTCGTGCAGCGCATCGATTTCCGCGAGCACTTCCGGTGAGAGCTTCACCTCGACGCTGGCGATGTTTTCCTTCAACTGATCGAGCGAAGTCGCGCCGATCAGATTGCTCGTCACGAACGGCCGGCTATTGACGAACGCGAGCGCGAATTGCGCGGGCGACAAACCGTAGCGCTTCGCCAACTCCACGTAACGCGTGATCGCCAGCACCGCTTGCGGCTTGCTGTAGCGTTGAAAACGCTCGAACAGCGAAATGCGCGCGCCGGCCGGACGCGCGCCGCCTTCATACTTGCCCGTCAGCCAGCCAAAGGCCAGCGGCGAATAAGCCAGCAAGCCGATGTTGTCGCGATGCGCGTATTCGGACAGCCCCGCTTCGTACGTGCGATTCACGAGGCTGTACGGATTCTGAATGCTGACGATGCGCGGCAAGCCGAGCTTTTCGGCCGCGCGCAGAAATTGCGCGACGCCCCACGGCGTTTCGTTCGACACGCCGATGTGACGCACCTTCCCCGCCTTGACGAATTCAGCGAGCACCGACAGCGTTTCTTCGATGGGCACCGTATAGGCGTCGTCGACCCACGGATACGCCGGGCGGCCGAACGTCATCGTGCTGCGATCCGGCCAGTGCAGCTGATACAGATCGACGTAGTCCGTTTGCAGACGCTTCAGGCTATCGTCGAGTGCTTCGGTCAGATTCTTGCGGTCGAACTGGTTGCCTTTGCCACGAATATGGGTCGGGTTGTGCGGTTGACGCGCCGGGCCGGCGATCTTGGTGGCGAGCACGATTTTCTCGCGCGCGCTGCGATGCCGCGCGAGCCATGTGCCGATATAGCGCTCCGTCGAACCTTGCGTCTCGGCACGCGGCGGCACCGGGTACATTTCAGCGGTGTCGATCAGATTGATGCCGTGATCGAGTGCGTAATCGAGCTGCGCGTGCGCTTCCTGTTCCGTGTTCTGCTCGCCCCACGTCATGGTGCCGAGACCGATCAGGCTAACCTGCACGTCGGAGTCGCCGAGTCTGCGGTATTCCATCGAACTTGTCCTGTTGATTGGTTGACGAAAAGCGCTGACGTTACCATGTCCGCCCGAGCTCTGCCTGGCGCGCTAAAATGCCGCTCCAGCGCGCGTCACCCATTTTTTCGCGCACAATCTTTCGCTGCGGCTTCCCTGCGCCGACCTGCCTGCCATGAATCCCGAACATCTCGAACTGCTGGTCACGCGCGTCATGCCTTACGGGAAATATAAAGGCCGCGTGATTGCGGACCTGCCCGGTCATTACCTAAACTGGTTTGCTAGCCAGGGCTTTCCGCCCGGCGAAATCGGCCGGCTGCTGGCGTTAATGCACGAGATCGATCACAACGGGTTGAAGTCGCTGCTCGAGCCTTTGCGCAAGCGTTGATCGCCTCGCGGTGAAAGCGATGGGAAGCGCCTGAAGCGTGGATGAAAGTCGCCCTGTAGGCATCGTGCAAGCAATGCCGGCCTGCACAAATTTACACGGTATTTTGCTTGTACCTTGGCCGCCGAATGGACTTTAATCCACGTAGGTCTTCGCGCGAACTCCATGCTTCGCGCCATCGTCCGCATGTCATTTTGCCTGTCCGTCCATGTCTGAATTCAGCTTGTCCGCACTGCTCGAATTTATCGGCCACGACCTCTCGCCTGTCAGGGCGGTGATCATCTTCTTCCTGATCGGCTATCTCGTCGTCGGACTGCCTTTGCATTTCCGTCAGGGGCCCGCCTCGCGCGACATCTGGGGCACCGCTGCCGGCGTGACCATGGCAGCGATTTATGCGGCGTTCATTATCGGCGTGTACCCGGCGCTGCATCATTCGGCTGGGTGGTTACGGTAACGCGAAGCGGCTTCGAAGCGCGCCGTGCCTGAGCGCGTGCATACGACGCCGCTCATCGCTCAAACCGGCGACACCTTCGGCAGATGCCAGCCATGGGTCACGGCGAGCATCCGCAAGACGAAGCACGCCGCGCCGCCCGCCAGCGCCGCCGGGCCCGGCGACAAACCGGCGCGGCGCGCCACAACCACGATGAACGCCCCCGCGAACGCGGCCGTTGCATAGATGTCGGCGTGCAGGACGAGCGGCACGCGCGCCAGCAGCACGTCGCGTATCACGCCGCCGCCCACGCCGGTGAGTGTGCCCATCAACATGGCGATAAACGGACGGATCCCGAACAGCAGCGCTTTTTCCACACCCGCCACGGCAAAGAGCGCGAGGCCCGCCGCGTCGAGCATGGTGACTAGCGCAACGGGAAACTGCTGCGCCGTCGAATGGAACACAAAGGTCAGCAACCCGGTGACGAAGGTCAGCGCCGGATAGCGCCAGTCACGGATCGCGTTCGGCGGTGAATCGCCGATCAGTAGATCGCGGATCACGCCGCCGCCGAGCGCCGCGACAAACGAAATCACCATCACGCCCAACAGGTCGAGACCGCCGCGGATCGCGCTGAGCGCACCCTCGACCGCGAACACCACCGTGCCCGCCAGGTCCGCTGCCAGCACCAGTGTTTCGACGTTCAGTCTGATTTTTCGTATCGACAATGTCGGCATCGACGCTTCACCCTTTCTGCTTTCTGTCCACGAGAAATCGAAACGGTATAGGGAAACGCGGCGGGCGGGGTGAAAAATCTGCGTGTACGGTTACGCGCTGCGCGTGGCGCGCGACGCTTCAGGACGACGCGCGCTAACCGCTCAGACGCCCCGTCGCGACCAGATGCGCAAGCAGGCGATCGACAGACTCGTCGATCGGCATCCGGTCGCTCTCGATCACGACATCCGACGCAATCGGTGCTTCGAAAGGTCCGGAAATTCCTGTGAAATGCGGGATCTCGCCACGCCGCGCGCGAGCGTAAAGCCCTTTGGCATCGCGCGCTTCGCAGACGTTCAGCGGAGCATTCACGAACACTTCCACGAAACCGTCGCCGACGATTTCACGCGCCGAGCGCCGATGCCGATGCTCAGGCGAAATCACCGCGGCAATCACAACGAAGCCCTGCTGCATGAACAGCGCCGCGACATGCGCGACCCGCCGCAAGTTCTCGGTACGGTCCTCGGGCGCGTAGCCAAGGTCGGCGTTCAGTCCGCGCCGCAGCACGTCGCCGTCGAGCACGATCGCGGCGTGCCCCGCTTCCTTCAGGCGGTCATGCAACGCGTTGGCGAGCGTCGATTTGCCCGCGCCGGAAAGTCCCGTCATCCAGATCACGGCGCCACGCGACGCGCTCATGAGCGATGCTCCGTGCCGCTTGTTCCGACCTCGCCAACCTCGCCGACCTCGCCGGCCTCCTGGCGATGCGCCGGCGCCAACACCGCGCCGAGGCCGTCGAACAACGGTTGCAGCAACGCGTCACGCGGCTGCCAGCGCTGCAGCGAGGTCTTGTACAGCGGACGCCGCACCTGCGCGGAACTGGCCGTATTCACCTGGCGCGCGGTCTGATAAAACGACAGACAGCGTTCGTCCCAGTCGAGCGCGCAATGCGCGAGCAGGCGGCGCACATTGGCTTCGAAATCGTCGACCAGTTCCTCATACTTGACTTCGATCATCACACCTTCGGGGAGCACGCGTTGCCAGTGCGCCATTAACGCGTCGTACGCGCGATAGTAGCGGCCCAGTTCGCCGAGATCATAGCTGAACGGCACGTCGTGAAAGATCCGCGAAAAAATCGACAGACAGGTTGGCAACGGCGCGCGGCGGCTGTGAATGAAGCGGGCATTCGGCAACGCGAGATGGATCAGGCCGAGGTTGATGAAGTTGAACGGATACTTGTCCGTGAAGTGCGTGTAGTTCGCAGCCGGATTGCGTGCGTCGTTTGGAGTCAGGCTCTGAAGTTCCGGCAGCGCGTTGCGCATGCGGCGCAGATAGTCCGCGCCAAGCGTGCGCAATGGCACGGCGCCGACGTTTTCCAATGCTTCGATATCGATCCGCAACGGATCACCCGGATCGCGGCGAATGCAGCTCACCAGCGCCTCGCCGAATTCCGTGCGCTCGCCCGCGCCGAACACCTGAGGATGGCTCGCGAGAATCTGCTCGATCAGGGTCGAGCCCGAGCGCGGCATGCCGATGATAAAAACCGGCGTCTGCGATACGTCGCCGAGACCGCGCTTTGCCGCCAGCAGATCGGAAGTCATTAGTTCGGGCAAATGGGCGAACAGGCCTAGCGTTTCCGCTTCGTTGTAACGCACGCCGGCGCGGTGCAGCGCATTGCCCTTCAGGAAGTGTTCGAACGACGCGTCGTTGCGGCCCACATCGGACAGCGCCTGGCCGTACGCGAAGTGAAGCTCCGCCTGATCGGCCGGCGTGAACGAACCGGCGTCGCCGACGAGACGCTCCATCGCGAGGAACACCGGATCGTCGACGGCGAGGCGCCTGGATTGCACGAAGTTGCGGTAGTACAGCGGCACTTGCGGCGCGGCTTCGATAGCGCGGCGATACGCTTCGTGTGCCTCGTCGAAACGGCCGAGTGCCTGCAGGCAGTTGCCTAAGTTGTTGTGCGAGCCGTCGGCTTGCGGATTCACACGCGTCGCCTCGCGATAGGCGTCCACCGCCTGTTCGAGACGATGCATCTGCTCGAGCGTCCAGCCGAGGCCGTGATGCGAATCCGTGTCGTGCGGATCGAGCGCGATCGCCTCGTGATAGCGGACCACGGCTTCGGGAAAACGGTTCAGCGCGGCGAGAGTGGCCGCGAAGCGCTGTTGGACGAGCGCGTCGGTGGGATCGAGCGCACGGGCGGTTTCGTAATGTTGGAGCGCGGCGTCGAGTTCGCCGAGCGCGGCGCAGGCGTCGGCTTCGGCGCGCAATTCCGATGCGGCAGCCGGCTGTGGATCTTGCTTCATTGACGGCTGGATTCTTGCAGGCTTCGCATCGAGCGGTCCTGACAGTGGCGAGTGCGATCTTTTCATCCAGCCCGGCAAGCAAGCGGCACGGTCGGGAGTCGAAGGTAATTGTCTGAAGCAAACTTAACAGTCGCGCCCTACAGTTTCGTTTCGAAAATTTAACTAACTGTTACAGCGTCGCATGCATGGAAGGTCTAGAAAGCTTCGCACCGCGCCTCACTGCTACGGTCTTCGATCGCCATGCATGCCGGATTGGCACGCCATAGCATGCGCAAACGGTAATTTGCGGACACAAATGCCGCTGAACTCTTGAGCACGCGTTTTTTCTCAATCACATACGAAGGAGAAAATCGTGAGCAGGCTCATTGCATCAATGGCACTGTTGGCGGTGACGGCCGGTTTGACCGGATGCGCAGTCGCGCCGGGATACGACTACGGCTATGCACAACCGTATTACCCTGACTACGGCGGCGGCGGTGGCTGGCACGGCGGCGGATATGGCGGATCTCACGGCGGCAGCAGCGCCAGCGGCGGGGGAAGTTCATGGAGCAGCGGCGGTGGCGGCCATGGGGGACATGGGCGTTGAACACGCAAACCCAAAAACAGAAACGGCGCTGTGATTTCTCACAGCGCCTCAGACGCAGAAGCGAAGTTTGATCGGATTAATGGATTCGGCTTGGATCAATCACGACATGTTTTATGTGAATCTTTTTCCATGTGTACGTGACGTGAACCAGCCCGTCCGGCGACTGGATAACGGCCGGATAAGAAAATTCCTGATTTGCCTCGTTCTCAAGGTCAAGAACTTCGTGATAAGTCTGGTGATCAGATGAAATGAGGACCGTTAGTCTGTGGCGGTCCCAACGACCTTCGACGTAAGTAGCGGATTGGCGACGATCACGTCGCGCCCGTCGATCAGGGTCACGGCGTCCAAACCCGAATTTGAGTTGGGAATATCCACCGGCGAAAGAGCAGTCCACGTCTTTCCCCAATCACTCGACCTGGTGCTGAATACAAAGCCGTTTTTTGTCCGGACTAGCGCCTGCAACTGGCCGTGACGATGGTCGAGAATTGTTGGCTGAATTGCCTGAATTGCACGCGGGCTCGCCGCCGGATATTCGACTTCCCAGGTAGCCGCTCCATCCGTGGACCGTTCGAAATGAACTTTCCATCCGTCATGTTCGGTACTACTCCCGGCTATTACAATTCCATTTGATAACTCGACGGGTTTATCTTTTGCCGGCCCAGATATACCAGGGCCAAGAGCAGCCGGCTTCGACCAGGAGGTTCCCCCATCAAGCGAGGTCATCCGGAAAGGATGCCAATCCGCCGGCAATTTCCCACGACTATAAAACAGCATCAACGGACCGTGCCTGGGAGAAAAAAGAATTGGATTAATTACTGTTAGAGCCTCACCGTCAGGCGAACGTCCGTCTACGACCCGGACTGGCGCACCCCATTGTTTTCCGGAGTATTGCGTTACCCAAACACCAACGTCATTAGCGGCCTCTTTGCTGCCAGCCAACCACGCCGCCACCAAATGCCCTTTCGAAAAGGCAATCGTCGAAGCATGACAAAACGCGATTTTCTGCGGAGGATTTATAATATCTGCCGAAAGGATTGCGTCAGAATTATTTTCACGGCCAGCGGTAGTTTGAATCAGCGAAAAAGAAAGGATAACGAAAGTTATATGTCTGAAATATGACAACAGATGAAAAATCATACGATTAAACCGCTGGCATGGTTAGCAACTGGTATTTTGAGACGGCGAATGGTAACCGATCCGAATATTTTTTTCGGAGTAAGCCGGATTTATTTTCGGAAATTTATTTGTAATGTCGGCGGTTTAAACTGAAGTATTGCAGTGTCAGCGTGTTTCTCCACGCTGACGTTGTGGCGGCGTGGCCGTCGTCAAACAGCGTTTGCCGGATTTGGAATGGTATTTTCGATCGAGCGAGCGCGCCTGGACAGCCTGCGCGCGCAACGGTTGCGCTGTTCTTCGGATCGAGGCCGACGTGCCGAATCGTTCGTAGTTCGTATCAGGTCGCTGATTGGTGGCGCCGGTGCGCGCAAGCTATGGGCGGTCGGGTGAAGCGCCGTGTCATTGGATACGGATAGATATCGCGGGCCTGCGGCATGTCGTCGACGGCGAGGTCGTCCTCGTACAGCGTCCCCTTTCGGGTAGCCCCGTCTCGCACAAGATCCTCCGCATGTCGACGCGCGAGGTATTTGTAAAGCGTCACTTCATGGTCCATGGGGCACGGTAGGCCGCAGTTCCGCGGTCGATGCCTCAACCAGTAGACTTATGAACTAATATTTCCCCGCGCCCTTCAACGCTCCCGAGCAGACGTTTTTTGCCGAAAACCGAGTGGCCTGGGCACGCCTCAAATACCGCTTTCCGCGAAGTATTTTAGTGGTTATACGCGGCGTTTTCTTTCCGCCTATCCGGAGCCCGTTCCGAAAACAAAAAAGCCGTTCCAAATTTTTAATCCGGAACGGCTTTCAATCTTCAACTGCCTTATATCGCGAACGATACTGCAAAAATTCTTTGGGGTCGCTGATGGGGCTCGAATTCACGACAACACGAATCACAATCCTAGACATCCCATGTCTATCCGCGTTAACTGAAATCTACGAAATCCTAGCTGTGACAGTACTTTTGGTGACTTATGCCTACACAATCCTGCTGACCGACGTGATTCATTGTCACATTATTTGCCTACACGCCACCCACATACGTGACGCTGGCCGATGCCTAGGCGAAGTACATCGAGGACCGCGGCCCAAATGGAGCGAAGTGCACTACTTCGACCGTGCAACCCTCGCCAGTCTTGGGCGGCAGCCGAAGAAGCGCAGTGTTTTCCGAGTCCATAAAAAGACGCATGCCACACGCGCGTGACCCCGGTCGGAACCAAACACGCCTATTTTTTTCACACCTCCGCTACGCGCGTACGCGCGCGAAAGCCGCGCTCAGCGAACTGCAGGCCGTGGGGCCACCCTGGGTACTCATTCGGTCTTAATCCAATCTGGTAGTCGAAATGCCGGGTCGAACATGCAGCGGAAGCGATACAGCTACCAGATGTTCATTTCATAGCGCTGACGTTCCTTGAAACCCCGTTCCCATGAGCGGGCCTGTACGGTTTTCGCCGGATAAGGGTTGCCGTCCGTGCAGGCTTCCCCCGCATCGTACCCTTCGGGGTACGCCACCCGTGACACCTACGCGTCTGCCTGCGCGATCTCGACACCGTCAGGGAAGGTGTACGCCGGACCTTCCGGCGACAGGAGAAACTTAAGAATGGACCGCGCCAGTCGTTTCATGCTCGCGCCTTGTCGGCCAAGTAATTTTCATGATCGGCTTCTCAAGCGCGAACCACGACAGCAGCGTAAGCGCGAGCGACACAACGAATGCCGAGGCCACCATCGCGACTCGCGGATAAGGCGTGCTGCCAAACCAGCCCATGATACTGTCGTGCCCCCCCATACAGCAGGACGTGAATTACGACGTAGTGCCACAGGTAGAACCCGTAGGACACACGGCCCAGCGCGGCGAGCGGCCAAGTGTTCAGCACGCGCACGACAGCGCCGCCCTGATCGGTCACGACCTTCGCGATCAGACTGGCTGCGGCGAGCGCGGTCAGCGTAAAACCGAACTCGGAATACGCGACGTGCGCGCCAGCTTTACTGACCAGCACTGCGGCCACGTAAAGTGCGGCCAGCGGCCAGAATGCGCCGAGCTTGCGCGCCGTCTCCCGCGACGCCATCGACAGAAGAGCGCCGGCAAGGAGGCCGTCACAGTGCGTATCGAAGCCGCAATAGACGCGCGCCGGAATGTAGTGGACGTTCATCAGGTAGCAGCGCCAGACGATCACGACCCCGATCAGGGCGAACAAGCTGTGCACAACGTGGCGCGCGGACATGCGCAAAAGTACGAGCAGCATGATCGGCCAGATGAGATAGAACTGCTCCTCGATCCCCAGCGACCAGGTATGGCCGGTGAATGCCGCATCGTAGATCTTGAAGCCACGTACCCAGTTCATAACGTAGAACAGCGCCGGCAGGGTTTCCATTTCGGCGGACTGCGGCGCATTAAAACTCCAGATGTAGACCGCAACGCCCACGAGCACGAGAATCAACGCCGGATAAAGACGGCGTGCGCGGCGCGCATAAAATGCCATCAGGCTGATATCGCGCGACGCCGCGAACTCGGCCGTCAGGATACGCGTGATCAGAAATCCGCTCAGAACAAAAAACACGTCGACGCCAATGAAGCCGCCCGGCACCGGCACAAGCCCTGTGTGCCCGAGGAAGACCGCCAGCACCGACAACGCGCGAAGGCCGTCGAGGCCTCCGATCCGTTCCTTACCACCTGACATAACCACTCCGAAATAGATAAACCGCTTGCGCGGCTTACGTATTACGGAAACTTGCAAATTGTGTCAAGTTATTTAAGCGGCCCGCGAATGTCAGCTCTGACCGCCATTCAGGCCTCAATCGCCTTGATCGCTGCGGTAGCTGCTGCGTAGCCATCGCGGAACAACCACTGCCGGATCTCGAGCGGCATGTTACGGTCGAGCGTCGACGCATAGCCCGTCTCGACGAACGCCATACATGCGCCGGCCGCCTGCGCCGCACCGACATGCGTCGATTCGCACGCGGATAGCATCAGGTCGATCAGTCGCATCGCGAACTGGTGCGGCCACAGCTGAACCTTCGGCTTGAGTGGCAATTCCATGCTCACGAGCTGCACTCCGAGCCGCGGCACCGCATCCACCTTCAGGCGATCCACCGAAATGTTGTTGACCATTCCCCCGTCCGATAGCAACGCGGCGCCGACCACCACCGGCTCGAAGACGAACGGGATCGACGTCGACGAGCGGACAGCGATCGCGACCGGAACGTCAGGCGTCGACGCGCGGGAGAAGTCGAAAGCCCCCTCGTTCGCGATGTTCGACGCGACGGCCGTCAGGTCGATGGCCAGTTCGGCGAACGTCTTGCCGCCCGTGTGATCCCGCATCCATGCCAGTAACGTCTTGCCGTCGCAGAACCCGCGCATGCGCAGCGCAGCGAATGGGCTGAACGACATCATGTTCGACCAGTCGTGCGTGAGCGCGAGCGTCTTCATGTCGGACAGAGACATGCCTGCAGCATGGAGCGCCGCGCAAATGCTCCCGCCTGACGTCCCCGCGAGCTCGATGGGTTGGTAGCCGGCGTCGGCGATCGCTTGCAAGGCGCCGACGTGCGCCGGCACCTTGAAGCCCGATCCGCTGAATGCCACGCGGATCGGCTTGCTCATGATGCGATAGTCCCGCTCGCAACCGCTGGCGTCGTGGTCGACGTCGACGGCTGTATCGATAGCGCGGTGTTGATGCCGGTCGCCATTACGACCGACGTAAGGCAAAAGCCGCGCGCCCAACAGAATGACTTTCAACTGCCGCCCCGCCTTATTCGCTCAAAGCGACATCGAGGTCCTTATAGCTCGCGAATTGCGCAGAATTCAGTGAGGGCGGCGCTGCGTGGGAACTCAGCCTTTATAGGATTCCCGTCGAGTGAACGCCATACAGCCCTAACTTCGTTCTGAGCGCCGTACGACCCCGGATCCTTCACGAACGCTGCGGACATATCTGGCGAATAAGATTCCCAATTCTGATTGCGCGGGGTATAGGTGACCTTCCTGAAACCCAGAAATTCAACTGGCCTCACCGCATGGATCGCACGCGTCAGTTCGTCAAAAAAAAGTCCAGCATTGCGAATCTCAACGCATGCGTCAGCACCTTCTAACGAGCTTTCGACATCTGCGGAGAACTCAGTAGAACAGCACCAGACGAAGACGCCTGGATGCTCAATATCCCGTCGAAAACTAATATTTTGGACCGCGCCCTCACCCGAAATGCCGAAAAACTTCATCGCCTCTGCTTCTTGGGTTCCCGCTGGGAAATAGTGAAGCTGACCGCCAATTTTTCGATTGACCCTCAACTGTCCCTCGTTCGGGTCCGCCACACCAGCGCCAAGTTCTATCCGTCTGAAGTCGTACAGCGTCCCCACCCGCGTAGACCCGTCTCGCACAAGATCTTCGGCATATCGACGCGGGAGGTATTTGTAAAGCGTCACCTCACGGTCCATCGACGCGATAGGCCGAAATTCAGCGATCGATCCGTCGTCACCGGTGGGCTTATAGATCAGTGTTGTACCGCTTCCTTCCGCGCTGCCAAGCAGCCGTTTTGTGCCGAAGTCCGAGTTGCCTCGAGACTCGAATGTCGCCTTTTCCGCGAAGATTCTTTTTGTGGTTGTACGCCGCGTTCTCTTGCCGCCCATCGGGACCCCCGTTCCGAAAACAAAAAAGCCGTTCCGAATTTTATAATCCGGAACGGCTCTCGATGCTTAAGTGCTTGATACTGCAAAATTCTTTGGGGTGGCTGATGGGGCTCGAACCCACGACAACAGGAATCACAATCCTGGACTCTACCAACTGAGCTACAGCCACCACTGACATCTGCTTGACTTGCCGTAAAACCTGGCTCGTCGATGAAGAAACGAGATTATACGAACAAGAATCTCGTTTGCCTAGTCCTTTATTCAAAAATTTCGATCGGCTCGCGCAGATGCTGTCTTGCCTCATCGAAGATGGTCAGATCGCGCGCGGCGAGACGCTTGCTATCGGACAACACGCGACGCCAGCCACGCGCGCCCGCTTCCCCACGATAGAGTCCGAGCGCATGGCGCGTGATGGCGCCGAGATACGTGCCGCGCGCCATCTCAGCGGCGCAATACTCGATCAACTTCGCTTCGACCTGCTCGCGCGTGAGCGGCGTTTGCGTCGCCCCATAGAAGCGCGCATCGACATCGGCCAGCACATACGGATTGTGATAAGCCTCGCGCCCGAGCATCACACCGTCGACGTGTCGAAGATGCGTCTCGACTTCGTCGAGCGTCTTGATGCCGCCGTTGATGATGATCTCCAGATGCGGAAAATCGCGCTTCAACTGATACGCGTACTCGTATTTGAGCGGCGGAATCTCGCGATTTTCCTTCGGGCTCAAGCCCTTGAGAATCGCGTTGCGAGCGTGCACGATGAACACGTTGCAACCGGCGTCCGCAATCGTGCCGACGAAATCGCGCACGAATTCATACTCTTCCACGGCATCCACGCCGATGCGGTGCTTCACGGTGACCGGCACCGACACCGCATCGCGCATGGCCTTCACGCAATCGGCAACGAGCTGCGGCTCGTTCATCAGGCACGCACCGAATGCGCCGCGCTGCACGCGTTCGGACGGGCAACCGCAGTTCAGATTGATTTCATCGTAGCCCCATTGCTCGCCCAGCTTCGCCGAACGCGCGAGGTCGTCGGGCTCGCTGCCGCCGAGTTGCAGAGCGACCGGCGCTTCTTCGGGCGTGAAGGCGAGATGGCGCGGCACATCGCCGTGCAAGAGCGCGCCGGTCGTCACCATTTCCGTGTAAAGCCACGTATGGCGAGAGATCACGCGATGCAGGGAACGGCAATGACGATCGGTCCAGTCCATCATGGGTGCCACAGATACGCGGCGCGGGCTGGGAGTGTGCGGTGAAGACATGGGGCGGTCGGACGGCTTGATTCAAAACACCGATTTTACCGCAAGGCGCAAATCCGCCGGCCGGGGCGCGATACTCGTCGCCCACGCTTCAGTTGTTTAACACCACCCGCCGAGCTTCAGCGAGTCGCCCCCGAAACGTTTGTTCCGCCTTCATCCGTTTTAGCCTTCAGCAAGCCGGTATTGAGCATGGCGGAAAGCACGTCCTCGATACGCGCGTCTTCGAGCAGGTGCCGGCCGGCGCGCAAGCGTCGCGCGTTGGTCAAATCGATGGCGCGCTGCAGATCGGAAGTCTCGGCGGCGATATACACAGCCATCCCATAGCCGTATCGATCGGCAAGCCTGGAGTCGAAGAAGTATTTCATGCTCCCGTTTTCGGCAGCCGCGCCGAAAACTTTACAGCGGATTCACGAGAGCACGTGAAACGGTTGCCCCTCGCACGACGGTCAGGCCATCAATGCTGCCCGGCGTTCAACAGCAGCCATACCTGCTGTCGAGGTTCACCGGCAACGACACGCGCGAACGCCGCTCGACAACGCGCGCACGTGTAATGCTCCTCCGCGCGCCCGCCTTTCACCGCCCCACGACTGTTCAACGTCAGGTTGTCATGCGGGAGATGCGCGGAAGGCAGGCCATACAGCTCGAAGCAGTCCGCGCACGGCTGAATCCACAGGTCCATCGAGGCGTCCTCCAAGGCGACGAATCCAAACGAAATTCGATTCGCGCCATGCTATCCATGGCGATTAACCCCCACCGCTACCCGGGTCTTTGACGTCCCAAACCACTGGCCCGTGGGGTCGAACCACTGCGGACGCTTGCTCCGCCTGCTTCCAGCCGATTATTTCAAATCCAAGAACAGTACTTTCAGATTATCGATACAAATTTTCGATAGTAGGGGTATACACTGCCTTCCATCGACGTTGCAGACACATCTCACTGCCCCCTGCGACGCCTTCCTGAATTGAAGTCGAAACGTTATCGGAGTCACACCATGAAGACCAAGCTCATCGCCGCCCTGCTGGTTGCTGTTTCTGCCTCGATCGCCGCTCCCGCTTTTGCTAGCGGCTACGGCCCGGCGCCGTCGTATCGTCCGTCGGTCGGCGCACCGGCTTCGCAACAAGGACAGAACGCACAAACCGTGGCAGCTGAACGTGCCAACGCTGAATCGAATGCCTACGGCGGCGTGAACAACGTGTCGTCGCAATCGGGTGCCAAAGAGCCGGTTTCGGGCCCGCAATCGGTTTTCTTCGGCCACTAAGCAGTTGCCGTTGAACCGGCTGCCTCACGAGGGCAACCGGGAAACTGGGCGCCGCGCATGCAGTATGGATGCCGGCGCCCAGTTGCGTTTACATCATTGCGACCGCATCGGGACAGCCGGCTTAGTCGGACGCGTGCGCACTTTCACCCAAGTGCGGAAGGCACGTGCGGCGCGGCGTCGAGGCCGCCCGTGTCGATCACTTCGCGCGCCGCGCGGAACCCCGCCTCGGCTGCGGCATGCTCGGTGCACCATAAGGTGTCGATATGCACGAGCCGCCAGTCGACCACCACAGCCTCACCCCGCAACACCCGAAAATGCGCTTTGACGCCCGTCAGCACCTGTTCGACCGCGACCTCGATGTCGTAGTCCTGATAGCGCTCCTGGTAGTCCCCCATGTCCAGGCCCTTCGGCTCCATCTTCGCCTCCATAGTGGCGCCGCCAATGCGACGGCCAGACTTGTCCCGGCGAGCACGCTCGACGGCTCGCGGATCGATCCGGCCCGAACGTCAGGCCGCCCTCGCGCTGACGATTAATCGCAATCGCCCGAAAGATATTGCCGACCGTTGCAGGTGATTTCGACGTCGCCGCCGCTCGCCTCGGCGACGAGGCCGCCGGCCAGCAATTCGGCTGTCACGGACTGCGCCAGCTTCGGCGCATCCTGTCCGACACCGACGTCGTTCAGACGCCGCAAGGCTTCTACCGCTTCGGGACTCAATGACTTTGACATGGCCGTCTCCGTCTGCATGCTCAATTCATCCTAGCAAGTTTCGGGGACGTATGCAGGGGCGCGTCGCGGCACGCGAAATGCGTGGAAAACGTGATTCAACCAGCGCGCGGCGGCGCCGAACCGTAAGGCGATATCGCCCGGGAGGACGGATATGAAGCGAAGCAGATGGGCGGTATGGGCAACGGGCGTCGCGCTGGCGACAGGCCTCGGCATAAGCGGCACCATGGCGGCATTCGCACAGACGGCGAAACCGGCACAAACGCAGCAAAAGCCGGCGCAGACAGCGCCGCAAAACGACAACTCGTCGATGGCCAAGCCGCCCGAGGCCGCTTCCGGCTCAGGCGGCTCAAGCAATCCCGACAACATGCCGATCAAGCGCCCGAGCAAGCCGACCAACGACAAAATGACGCACGAGCCGCCCGCCAGCGGCGCGAACGCGAAATAGCGCGAGGCTGAATTGCGAGAACCTCAGAGCCGCGCGATCGACACCTCCGTCGACTTCACCAGCGCGATCACCTCCGAGCCGACCGCAAGCTCGAGTTCGTCGATGGAGCGCGTGGTGATCACCGAAGTGACGATACCGAACGGCGTATCCACATCGACTTCGGACACGACCGGTCCGCGGATGATTTCCTTGACCTTGCCTTTGAACTGATTGCGTACGTTGATTGCGGAAATGCCCATATCGATTGACTCCAGAAAAGCGATTTAGAAACAGTCAGGCAAGCAAATGTCAGACGGCCCAACGGACCTCTGTCGGCCGCCTGAGACGGCCTTCGTCACGTGCGTCGTACGCGTGATGGGACAGCGCGTCGTCATTCGGCGCCGTCTTCAGTACGCGTTGCAACACATGCTCTTCGAGCGCGGCGAAACCGGCCGACGCGCGCGCCCGCGGACGCGTGAGCGGCACCGGCTGATCGAGCGCGATGCGCCCTTCTTCGATCAGCAAAATCCGGTCGCCGAGCGCCACGGCTTCGTGCACGTCGTGCGTGACCAGCAGCGCGGTGAATTGATGCTCGCGCCACAGGCGCTCGATCAGTGCGTGCATTTCGATGCGCGTCAGCGCGTCGAGCGCGCCGAGCGGTTCATCGAGCAACAGCAGTTGCGGCCGATGCACGAGCGCCCGCGCCAGCGCCACCCGCTGACGCTGACCGCCGGAAAGCTGCGCGGGCCAATCGTTGGCGCGCTCCAGCAAGCCGACTTCGGCGAGCACGGCACGCGCGTCCTCACGCGCGCCGCGGCCGAGGCCGAGCATCACGTTTTGCAGCACGCTCTTCCAGGGCAGCAGGCGCGCGTCCTGGAACATGATGCGAGTGTCGATTGGCCCGCCGTCTTCGGTGCGCTTTTCGAGCACACCCGAGCTGGTCTTTTCCAATCCAGCGACGAGGCGCAGCAAGGTCGATTTCCCGCAGCCGCTGCGGCCGACGATCGCCACGAAACTGCCGCGCTCGATCGACAGATTGAAGTCGGACAGCACCTGGCGTTCGCCGTAGCTTTTGCCCACGCCGCGCAACTCCACCGAATAATCCGCGGCACGGCGTGCGCCGTTGCGTGACAGCGCGCCGGCCGATAGTCCCGCATCGACACGCGGCCGATGATGACGCACCGCATCGGCATATTCGAGAGCAGCCGCTTCGTACGCGTCATGATCGACGTTGCGGGCGTGTGCCAACTCGGCTTCGAGATCGCTGCCGGCAATCCCGCCGAACGACGCGGACAAGATCGTGGCGCTCATGATTTCGCTCCTCGTTGATAAGCCGGATGCCAGCGCAGCGAGACGCGTTCGAGGCTTTTCGCCAGCACGTCGGCGAGTTTGCCGAGCGCCGCGTAGAGCAGAATGCCGACCACCACCACATCGGTTTGCAGGAATTCACGGGCGTTCATGGTCATGTAGCCGATGCCCGATTGCGCGGAAATGGTTTCGGCGACGATCAGCGTGACCCACATCAGCCCGAACGCGAAACGCACGCCGACGAGAATCGACGGCAACGCGCCAGGCAGCACCACGTGCCGGTACAGCGCGAAACCCTTCACGCCATAACTGCGCGCCATCTCGATCAGATTGGCGTCCACCGAGCGGATGCCGTGAAAGGTGTTCACGTAGATCGGGAAAAACACGCCCAGCGCGACGAGAAACACCTTCGCCTCCTCCTCGATGCCGAACCACAGAATCACGAGCGGAATCATCGCCAGCGCCGGGATGTTGCGGATCATCTGCACGGTCGAGTCGAGCGCGATCTCGGCGGGCTTGAACAAGCCGGTCGCGAGTCCGAGCACGAGGCCGATGCCGCCGCCGATCGCAAAACCCGACACGGCGCGCCATGTGCTGACCTTCACGTCCGCCCACATTTCGCCGGACTGGATCAGCGACCACGCGGCCTTGACGACCGCGAGCGGTTCAGGGAGCACACGCGTCGACAGCACGCCGCTTCTCGCGGCGAATTCCCACGCCAGCAGAATCGCGAGCGGCGCGAGCCACGGCGCAAGATGCGCGCCGATCCGGCGCAACGTGTGCAAAGCCGCGCCGGCCTCGGCGCCTTCGTGCCGCCCGGCGCTCACAGTGGATTCAGCCATGTTTCGCGTTCCTCATTGCTTGTCGATGACCGAGCGTGCCCGGTGCGGCACGTGCACCAGGCTCGAGATTTAGCTCGAACTCGCCGCCTTCGGCAGATAGTTGTTGCCGACGATCTCGCCGAACGGCCCTGACAGCGGTCCATTCGACACCTTGTTGCGACGATTCGGCAGCAACGGAAACACGAGTTCGGCAAAGCGATACGACTCTTCAAGATGGGGATAGCCCGACAGAATGAAGGTGTCGATGCCGAGTTCGGCATACTCCTTCATGCGCGCCGCCACCTGCTCCGGATTGCCGACCAGCGCCGTGCCCGCGCCGCCGCGCACGAGGCCCACACCCGCCCACAGATTCGGATAGACCTCGAGTTCCGCGCGGCCGCCACGCTTGCCGCCGTGCAGCGCGGCCATGCGGCGCTGGCCTTCGGAGTCCATCTTCGAGAACGAGGCCTGGGCACGCGAGATGGTCTCGTCGTCGAGCTTGCTGATCAGCTTGTCGGCGGCGGCCCACGCTTCTTCTTCGGTCTCGCGCACGATCACGTGCAGACGGATCCCGAACTTGATCTGGCGGCCATGCGCCGCGGCGCGCGCGCGAATGTCGGCGATCTTCTTCGCCACGGCTTCGGGCGGCTCGCCCCACGTCAGATAGGTGTCGATATGCTCGCCCGCCATCTCATGCGCGGCCGGCGACGAACCGCCGAACCACAGCGGCGGATGCGGGTTCTGCACGGGCGGATACAACGCCTTGCCGCCCTTCGAGCTCAGATGCTTGCCCTCGAAATCGATCGCGTCGTTGGTATGCGCGGCACTCAGCAGCTTGCGCCAGATGTGCAGGAATTCGTCGGTGATTTCATAGCGCGTGTCGTGGTCGACGAACACGCCGTCGCCTTCCAGTTCCGCGGCATCGCCGCCGGTCACGACATTGATCAGCAGACGCCCGTTCGACAGCCGGTCGAAGGTCGCCGCCATGCGCGCGGCCAGACCCGGCGACGAGATGCCCGGGCGGATCGCCACCAGAAACTTCAGGCGTTTGGTCGCGGCGATCAGGCTCGACGCGACGACCCATGCGTCCTCGCACGAGCGCCCCGTCGGCAGCAGCACGCCCTCGTAGCCGAGCGTATCGGCGGCGACGGCGATCTGCTGGAAATAGTCGTAATCGGCTGCGCGTGCGCCTTGGGACGTACCGAGATAGCGGCTGTCGCCGTGAGTCGGAATGAACCAGAACACATTCATTTGCTGCTCCTGCATGGACGAAACTGGATTGAATGAAGACGGTGCGTCGAGCGATCGCGCACACGCCGGCCGCGCGCATCCCTCCGGCACACAGCCGGACAGTGCAGCGCAAAGAGACGGAAAAATGCGGTGTCGTTGCGCGCTAGCGGCGACAACGGACCGGCCGGCGCGCGTGCGCCATGCGGCGGATCAAGATCGGCATCAGGCAGGACATCGCGACGGCTTCCCTCGACCAAACGTGCGCGTCATGCGCTCGATTAAACGGCGACAGCGGCAAACGCCGTCTGCATGGAGAAACAGTCTATGGATCGGGCTGCGGCTT
The DNA here is from genome assembly GCF_004366535.1 of Paraburkholderia sp. BL6665CI2N2. Classification (NCBI taxonomy): domain Bacteria; kingdom Pseudomonadati; phylum Pseudomonadota; class Betaproteobacteria; order Burkholderiales; family Burkholderiaceae; genus Paraburkholderia; species Paraburkholderia sp. BL6665CI2N2. The sequence continues at coordinate 7,486,429 of NZ_SORC01000001.1, read as the reverse complement.
TTGAACGATTTTTTTTAGCTTAGGTTTTCCACTTTCGTGATTAGCCCGACGCTAAAGCATACGGATGTTGCGCGGCGTGTACGCTGGAAAAGGGGTACGTCTAGATATAATGGCGCACGTTTTCCGAATAATCCGGTACAGGCCATGCGAACCACGCCGCCTGTATCCTGGCGGTGCAATGCATGCAAAAACTCATCCTGCCGTTCGTCGCCGGTTTTCTGGCTTCCCTGTTCTTCCACGAATCGACGCTGGCGCTGCTGCACGCAGCCGGGATGATCGAGCCGACCGGTTTTTCGACTGCGCCGTTTTTACCGCTCGGCTTGCCTGAGTTCATTGCCAACGCGATCTGGAGCGCGTTCTGGGCCGTGCTGATGGCGTGGCTGTTGCGCGTCGCGCCGCATCGGCGTGCGCCGTGGGTGCCGGCCTTCGTGTTCGGCGGCATTGCGTTGACGGCGGCGAGCGTGTTCGTGATCGACCCGCTGCGCGGAATCTGGCCGAGCGGCAACATGCTGCCGCGCCTCTCCGTGGGGTTCGCTGCGAATGCGATGTGGGGCTGGGGCGCGCTGGTGTTCATGCGCGCGTTCATGGCGAGCGAAGACGAGGAATAAACGGCTTGGGCGGTTTGGCCGCTGGTCATTGACAAACGGCGCTATGCCGCGCGTTACGCGCGTCATAGCTTCCCGCCTGGCTTCAATTCTTCGGGTTTAGCCGCGCAAATCCCGCAGCGGATGTTCGTTCGCCGGCCAAGGGCTCTCGAACATCTTCTCGACGTCGGCGGCAATCACGTCCTCGATGCGCGCGAAGCGCCAGCGCGGCGCGTTGTCCTTGTCGATGATGCGCGCGCGAATGCCTTCGATCGTGTCGCCGTGCAGAAAGCTCGAGCGCGTCAGATCGAGGTCGCCACGCAGCACGTCGGCCATTGAACCCTCGGCGCGCGTCACCACTTCCAGCGACACCGCCATTGACAGCGGCGAGCGTTCGCGCAAGACCGCGATCATCTGTTCGGCCCAATCGGCGGCTTCGCGCTCGCTTTGGAGCGAAGCAAGAATCCGCGCGACGTCGGGCAACGCGAAGTGACGATCGATCAGCGCCCGCCCGTTCGCCAGCGCCGACGCCTCCGGCCGCGGCACGACCTGATGCGCGAGCGCCGCGCGTTCGATGCACGCCACCACGTCCGCGCCGCGCTCGAAACGTTCGCTGCGCAAGGTGTCGACCAGCGCGGGCAAGGCCGCGTCGTCGATATAGGCGTCGGCGAGGCCCGCGTAAAGCGCGTCGGCCGCGCCGATCGTTTCGCCGGTCACTGCCAGATAGCGGCCGATCGCGCCAGGCGTGCGGGCCAGAAACCAACCCGCGCCGACGTCCGGAAACAGGCCGATGCGAGTTTCCGGCATCGCCATCTTCGTCGAATTCGTGACGACTCGCAGACCGCCGGTGCGATGCGCGCCCTGCGAAATACCCATGCCGCCGCCCATCACGACGCCGTTCATCAATGCGATATACGGCTTTGGAAAGGTGAAGATGGCGTGATTGAGCTGGTATTCCTCGATGAAAAACGTGTCGCGCACATCCTGTTCGCCGCGCTGCGCCGACTCATAAAGAAAGCGGATGTCGCCGCCCGCGCAGAACGCGCGCGGGTGCCGGCTGCGCACCACGACGGCGAGCACGTCCGGATCTTCGCGCCACTGATCGAGCGCCGCGTGCATCGCGCGAATCATGCCGGTCGACAGCGCATTGAGCGCCTTTGGCCTGTCCAGTTCGATGAAACCGATACGGTTGGCTACGAAAGTCGCGACTTCGTCGCTGACGGCGGGCGAGGCGGAAATGGACATGGTGAGCTAAGCGCAACCGCGCAAATTGAGGTGGAGTTGAACGTTATCACGCAGTTGTGCTTTTGCGCCTCGCGGCCGGAGCGGCGACATCGCTCGCTGTGGCTTTGGCCGGTTTTTTAGCTAAAGGCTGCGCGGCGGGATCGTTGTCCGGTTGCGCCGGCGACCCGCTACGCGTTTCAGGGGATTTTTTCTTGCGTGCGCCAGCGGTGACCGCGGCGCCCGGCGCTTGCGTTGCGTGCGATGCGCCCAACCAGGCGTCGAGCGCGATGCCCACCAACGTGTCGAGCGGCGCGGTCGGGAACACGGGACACGTCAGATTCAGCGCGACGATGCCGTGCAAGTTCGCCCAGAACGCCTCGGCCCACACCGCCACGTCCATCGACGCCGACAGACGCCCCGCCGCTTTGAGTTCTTCGAGCGCGGAAATCATGATGTGCAACGCGGCCTCGCCGGGATCGTCTCCGGTAACGGCCGTCTCGCCGTTTGCTCCGTCAGCCGCCGTGGTTTTCGGATCCGCGCTCTGCACTGCGGCGCCCGCCGCCGCACCGCTTAGCGCCGCACCGGCATTAGCCGGATTCGCCACCACCTTACCCTTCGCCGCGCCGCCCAGCGCCGCGCCGGTGTAGCTCGGATCTTCCATGAAGATCAGCCGGTACGTTTCCGGATGCGCAACACCGAACGCCACGTAGGCCCGGCCGAGCGCCTTGAGCCGCTCCGCCGGATCGGCAATGCCCGCGAGCGGCACGAATGTCTCCAGCAGTTGCGCATAGCCTTCCGCGCACAACGCTTGCGCGATCTCGTCGCGACTTGCGAAATGCAGGTACAGCGTGGCCGGCGAATATTCGATGGCGTCGGCGATTTTGCGCATGGACAGCGCGGCAAAACCTTCGCGCATCACGATGCGCCGCGCGGCATCGAGGATGCGTTCGCGCAGTGCCTGTTTCTGGCGGTTCTTTCGTTCAGCGATTCCCATGACGAACATTCTCGGGTTGACAAACTGAAAAGTCAAATTAAACTGAACACTGTTCACTGAACAGTGTTCATTAAATTTTATATCATCAGTCACAATCCATGCGGACGCGACACGGCGCCGCTTCAAGGAGTCGTCATGCAAGTCACGGGCAAGGTGGGTTTATTCGGCGCCGCGGGCGCAGCTGGTCAGATCATCGCAGCGGCGCTCAGCGCGGCGGGCCGCGATTACCGGGTGGTCGGCCGCTCGCGCGAGCCGCTCGAGGCCGCGTTCGGCCACGATCCGCACGCGGAGATCGTCACGTGGAATCCGGACGACCCCGCTTCGATCCGCGCGGCGTCGCAGGATCTGCAGACGGTGATCTATCTGGTCGGCGTGCCCTACGATCAGTTCGCCGCACATCCGCCGCTCATGGAGAGAACGCTGGCGGGCGTGACGGCGGCGGGCGTCGAACGCTTCATTCTGATCGGCACGGTGTATCCGTACGGCCGCGCGCGCGGCAATCCGATCCGCGAAAATCATCCGCGCGAGCCGCACACGTTCAAGGGCCAAATGCGGCTCGCGCAGGAAAATCTGGTGCTGGCGGCACATGGACGCGATGGTCTCTCGGCGCTCGTGCTGCGCCTGCCCGACTTCTACGGCCCGAAGATCGAGCGCAGTCTGCTGAACGGCATGTTCGAAGCCGCGGCGACCGGCAAGCGCGCGCAGGTGATCGGCCCGGTGGATGTGCCGCATGAATTCATCTATCTGCCGGACATCGGACCGGTGGTCGAAAAGCTCACGCGCACGCCCGAGGCGTATGGACGCTGGTGGCACCTCGCCGGCGCGGGCACCATCACGCAACGCGAAGTGGCGCGGCAGGCTTATGCGCTAGCCGGCCGCCAACCGAAGCTGATGGTCGCCGGCAAGACCCTGCTGCGCGTGTTCGGTCTGTTCAACCCGTTGATGCGGGAACTGGTGGAAATGAATTACCTGATGACCGAACCGCTCGTGCTCGATGACTCGGCATTGACCGAACTGATCGGCCCGATCGCCAGAACGTCTTACGAAGAAGGCATTCGCCATGCATTCGATGCCGCGCGCGAGGCGGCATCGGCAAATGCGGGAGCAAACGGAAGCGCGGCGAGCGCGGCTTGAACGAAAGCGCAGAGGTCGTCGGGGTTGCGCGCGTGGCGTTTGCGAGTTGCGTTTGCGAGTTGTGCGGCGAGTTGCGCGATATTGTGCAGCGTCCGGCGCATCGGGTCAGCGCATGCGAACTCGCCGTGGCTCGCACGGCCCGCTCTGTGGCGGATTGCTCACCGCCGCAGCGCGTCCGCCCCGCCAACCCGCTGCCGTTGCGACGGAGTCCGCATGACCGCATGCTCACTCGGGCAGCGCGACTACCCCGCCACGTTGCCTGGCGGAAAGTGGCCACTCTTCAGCAACACAGGCGTGCCGTTGCTGATCTGCAAGTGCTCGCGCGCGACCGCTTCGATGCGCGGACGTCCGGCGTCGAAAGCGCGCATCCAGCCTTCCATGTCCTCGGAGTAGGCGCCGAAGTGATCTTCGAGCGCTTCGACCGAGATCGCGCACGGCACTGGTTCGCCGTCCACCAGCGCGGGAAAGACAACGGTCAGATTCGAGTCGCGGTAGGCAGGCGCGTCCGCGGGAAACCGAATTTCCATGGCTGCCTCATCAGAAAGATCCGACGGGAAACCGGCGCAGGCGATAACCGGCCGGCCCCGGAGAACGTCGTTATGGTACTCGCGCGGCCGGACCGAGGTCCACCCTGCCGCAGCGCTTTCATCAGCGGTTTTGCCGACAGGCCCGGCGACGCTTTTCTTCACCTTGCGCACCGCCATCAAGCGCTTCCCAGCAGGCGGTCGATGTAATCGCGCGCCGCCTGCTCGACGAAGACGAGCGCCTCCTCTTCGCTGCCGAAGCGCTGGCCGTCGCCGAGTTCGAGCAAGGTTTCCATGCGGTGAGGATCGTCCGGACCGTGTTCAGCCAGACTCACCGAGCCGACGTAAGTCCCGCTCGCGTTGCCCGCGGTCGCGGCCGGCGCGTCGGCCGCCGGCACGAGGCGCGCGGTGGCGCTGATGTAATAACCGCGGTAAGGGCCGCTGACCCGTTCAGCCATATTCGTTCTCCTTGTTGCAATTCATGAGTGGGCGCCGCGTCGAACCGCGTGCGATATGTCTGCCCGTGCGTCGACCTGCATATCGCCGGCTGCGTCCGTGCGTGCGAAAGCGGCGCGCGCGCCGGTGCACGGCCAACCAGTAAGTAAGGCGCGTCGCGAGCCGATTAGTTCTGCAGCGCGACCCGGCGATGCAGCCGTTCGCACTTGTTCGGCCCGCTCCGGTCGAACCGGATCATCGGCACGGTCCGTGCTGCCACGACGACGCCTTTTCGAGTTCAGTGAGCGCAATATGGGAAAATATTTTCTGCAAAGCCACGAATTGCCCGAACCGGATGCGGCGAACACTTGGTTTGCGTACGCCGAGAGCCATGGCATCGACATTCCAAAAGCCATCAGCATCTGGGAAGACGCAGCCACCAAAGAAGGCGAGCAAAGCCGCCGGATGGTCAGCGCGGCGGGCATTACGATCGAAACACCCTGAGCTTATCTCGAGCGTCGACAGGCGTTCCCGATCCACGTGGCGACCCGAATATCAATCTGAAAGGAAACATCACGATGCATTTCATGACGCAACTGCGCCGCGCCGGCCGCTTCAACCGCCTTCGAAGCGGCGCAGCGCCGGCTTTCGTTCGCCGCAGCCTGCTCGCGGCCGCCCTTCCCGCCGCCGTGCTGCTCGGCGCGGCGAGCCTTGCCGGCTGCGCATCGTCGAACACCACCTCGCTGATCAACCTGCCGAACGGCCAGACCGGCTTCGCCGTGAATTGCAGCGGCGCCGACGCCGCTTCCAGCTGGGCTTCGTGCTACGTGCAGGCCGGCAAGGCGTGCGGCGCGACGGGCTACGACATCGTCTCCAAAGACAATGACGAAGGCGGCACGGCGGGCGGCAGCGTCACGAATGTCGTCTCGGCCAACGTGAAAAACCGCTCGATGATCGTGCGCTGCAAATAAACGGCTGCGGCGCCGGTGCCGATGCAACGGCTCAGTGCGCCTGCATCTTCGAAAACATGTTCAGCACGGCAACGCCGGCAATGATCAACCCGAGTCCGATGACGGCCGGCACGTCGGGCACCTGCCGGTACAGCAGCACCGCGACCAGCGTGATCAGCACGATGCCGGCGCCGGACCACACCGCGTAGACGATGCCGACCGGAATGCTCTTCAGCGTGAGCGACAGACAATAGAACGCCACGCCATAGCCGACTACGACCACGGCGGAAGGCAGGAACCGCGAGAAGCCCTCCGACGCCCGCATCGCGGAGGTCGCAATCACTTCGGCCACGATCGCAATGCCGAGCAAGGCATAAGGAGGCAGCCGCATCGGCTCAGGCCTTTGCTAGCGCGAGCTTGCTGTAGTCGTGGCCGAGATGCGCGCACAGCGCTTCCACCACCAGCTCGTGATCGGCGCGCTGCGGCAGACCGGACACCGTGATCGAACCGATCACGCCCGCGTGCGCCACCGTCAACGGAAACGCGCCGCCATGCGACGCATATTCCGCGGCAGCCAAAGCGTGCTTGTCCGCGAGCGTGCCGCCGGCCTGCTGCAACTTCAGGCCGATCGCGTACGAACTGCGGCGAAAATGCGCGACCGTGTTGCTCTTGCGGCGCACCCAATCGATATTGTCCGGCGTCGCGCCGTCGAGCAAGCTGAAGAACAGCGGCTGACCGAAGGTGCGCACGTCGATCGCGACGGGGATACCGCGCGCCTTGGCGACCTCGTGCAGATAGGCGCCGACTTGCCACGCGCGGTCGGCGTCGAATTGTGGGAACACCAGCGTGTGTTCCTGAGCGGCAATCACCTGCAGGTCGTGAGCGATATCCATGGAGTTCAGAGCGAGGTAAGAGGTGGAGCGCGCGCCGCCGTGCGGGCAGGCAGCGTCGCGAGGGGAAACTGAATTCTAGCGCAGCACCTTACGCGCGCCTTCCGGCATGCGACGCAAGCCATGCGCGCAGCGACTTCGGCACTCACGCACGCGCCGACGCATGTCTCGTGGATTGAAGCCGGCTCTTAAATAGGTATTGCAACCCTACTGGCTTTGTTCTATAATCTTTTCTTCGACGGACGCGGGGTGGAGCAGTCTGGCAGCTCGTCGGGCTCATAACCCGAAGGTCGTAGGTTCAAATCCTACCCCCGCAACCAAGTTCATCAAGTCGGTTGGAGACGTCGAAAACAACATTCAAGGCTTGCCAAACCGGCAGGCCTTTTTTGTTTTCCCCAAACGGTTTGACAAGTTTTACACCGCGTAGCGCACCACCCGCGTTGTATTGCTGTTCTTTCAGCATCCATCCCAGCATCGGCTTGCAACACGGATCATTCGTCCGCGACACCATGCGCGCCCACGGATCGGCCCTCACGCGCGAAATGCTCGGGATTCCGAACCAAACGGTTGGGCCGTGCGCGATTTGCGCGCTGGTTCCTCCGCACCAGCCTCGTCGCCCACCCAATCCCGCTCGCCGTGATTTTGCGACCTGAGAAAAACTTCGCCCCGGTGATAAACTCCTGTCACCCTTTCTCGTCCCCTTCCTATGAAATTCTGTTCTGTCTGCGGCCAGGGTGTCAGCCTGAGCATTCCGCCCGGCGACAACCGCGAGCGCTTCGTATGCGGCAGTTGCGGCACGGTGCATTATCAGAATCCGCGCAACGTGGTCGGCACCGTTCCGGTGTGGGACGACAAGGTGCTGCTGTGCCGCCGCGCGATCGAGCCGCGCTACGGCTACTGGACGCTGCCCGCGGGCTTCATGGAAATGGGTGAAACGACCGCCGAAGCGGCATCGCGCGAAACGTTGGAAGAAGCCGGCGCGCGCGTCGAAGTGCAAAACCTCTTCTCGCTGCTGAACGTGCCCCACGTGCATCAGGTTCATCTGTTCTACATGGCGCGTCTGCTCGATCTCGACATTGCCGCCGGCGAAGAAAGCCTCGAAGTGAAACTCTTCGAAGAACATGAAATTCCTTGGGACGAGATTGCCTTTCCCACCGTCGGCCAGACCCTGCGTTTCTTTTTCGCCGACCGCGCCGCCGGCAGCTTCGGCCTGCACACGGGCGACATCTTCCGCTCGCTGCGCGAAGGTTGAGCGGCGCGCATGGTTCCCTGGCTCGGCCCTGACGACCCGTTTCCGCCCGTCGAACGCGCGCTCGGCGCGACCAGCGGCGCGCCGGGCCTGCTCGCCGCCAGCGGCGACCTGCTGCCGTCACGGCTGATCGACGCCTATCGGCGCGGCATCTTCCCCTGGTATTCGGACGGCCAGCCGGTGTTGTGGTGGAGTCCTGATCCGCGCATGATCCTGCGCCCCGCCGAATTCAAGGTCGCGCCGTCGCTGCGCAAAACGCTCCGGCGCGTGCTGCGCGAAGACGCGTGGGAAATCCGCGTCGACCATGATTTCGCCGCCGTGATGCGCGCCTGCGCGCAGGCGCCGCGACGCGGACAGCGCGGCACCTGGATCACCGCTGATGTAGTCGAAGCGTACTCGTCGCTGCATCGTGTGGGCGATGCGCACAGCATCGAGACCTGGTTCGAAGGCAAGCGCGTGGGAGGTTTGTACGGCGTGTCGTTCGGCAAAATGTTCTTCGGCGAATCCATGTTCGCGGAGGTCACGGATGCGTCGAAAATGGCGCTGGCCGCGCTTGTCGGACACTTGCGCCGTCACGAAATAGAAATGATAGACTGCCAGCAGAACACGTCGCATCTGGCGTCGCTAGGCGGTCGCGAGATAGCGCGCAAGGCGTTCATCGCGCATGTTCGCGCGTCGGTCGCGGCGCCGCCGATTCCCTGGCGCTTCGACAAGACCGCGTTGCTCGAGGTCGTCGCGCCAGCGTCGTAGGAAGAATCAGGCCGAATCCGGATCCCTCGCCCACCGAGCCGCGGGTCGTCGACCGCAGGGCGCCGGGTTTGCATTACCAGAGACGCTTCGAGAGCTGCCAACGTGACTCATCCCAACGAGCTGCCTCTTTCCCCGCTTTCGGCGCTGCAATTTTATGCAACAGCGCCCTATCCCTGCAGTTACCTGGACGGCCGCATCGCGCGCTCGCAAGTCGCCACTCCCAGTCACCTGATCAACTCCGACGTCTACACCGACCTCGTCAAGGCCGGCTTCCGGCGCTCGGGCGTGTTCACGTACCGGCCATATTGCGACGGCTGCCGCGCCTGCGTGCCGGTGCGCGTTCCGGTGGACCAGTTCGAGCCGAACCGCACGCAGCGCCGCGTCTGGAAGAAGCACGGCGAACTGGTCGCCACCGTCGCGCCGCTCCATTACGACGAAGAGCACTACGCGCTCTACATGCGCTATCAGTCGGCGCGGCATGCGGGCGGCGGCATGGATCGCGACAGCCGCGACCAATACGAACAGTTCCTGTTGCAGAGCCGGATCAACTCGCGGCTGGTCGAATTCCGCGAGCCGCTGCCGGACCGGCCGGATGCGCCGGGCATTCTGCGCATGATCAGCATGATCGATATCCTCGGCGACGGGCTCTCTTCGGTCTACACGTTTTTTGAACCGGGGCTGCCGAACACGAGTTTCGGCACCTACAACATCTATTGGCAGATCGAGCAGGCGCGCAGTCTCAAGCTACCCTACGTGTATCTCGGCTACTGGATTCGCGAGAGTCCGAAGATGGCGTACAAGGCGAATTTCCGTCCGCTCGAAGGTTTGATCGACGGCGCCTGGCGCGTGCTCGATCCCACCGGCGTGGATCTGCCGCCGGTCGATCTCGCGATACACGGCAAGCGCCCGCCGCTCAAGCCGTAGCCGCGTCACGGCAAGCAGGCGATCCGCTCAGGCCGCCGCCCAATCCCGTCAGACGGTCTCATTAAAAGCGCAAAGCCGGTAAAATAGCGGGTTCCCATTTTCCGGCCGCCCGGCTTCGTCCCGTGTTCAGTTCCCTCTACCCGCTTGTACGCGCCCAACTCTTTCGCATGGACGCGGAAGACGCTCACCATCTCACCTTGCGCATGCTCGGCGCGGCCGGCCGCACCGGTCTCGCCGGCGCCCTCGCGCCGCGCGTGCCGGATGCGCCGCGCACCGTGATGGGGCTGACGTTTCGCAACCCGGTGGGACTCGCCGCGGGCCTCGACAAGGACGGCGCCTGCATCGACGGCCTCGCCGCGCTCGGCTTCGGCTTTATCGAAGTGGGTACGGTGACGCCGCGCGCGCAACCGGGCAATCCGCGCCCGCGCATGTTCCGTCTGCCGCAGGCGAATGCCGTGATCAACCGGATGGGCTTCAACAACGCGGGCGTCGACCAGTTCGTGAAGAACGTGCAGGCCGCGCGCTATCGCGGCATTCTCGGCCTGAACATCGGCAAGAACGCCGACACGCCGATCGAACGCGCCGCCGAAGACTACCTGTACTGTCTTGAACGCGTCTATCCGTTCGCCAGCTACGTGACGGTGAACATCTCGTCGCCGAACACGAAGAATCTGCGCCAGTTGCAAGGCGCGGGCGAACTCGACGCGCTGCTCGCGGCGCTCAAGGAGAAGCAGCAGCGTCTCGCCGACATGCACGGCAAGCTCGTGCCGCTCGCGCTGAAAATCGCGCCGGACCTCGACGACGAACAGATCAAGTCGATCGCCGACACGCTGTTGCGCCACCAGTTCGAAGGCGTGATCGCCACCAACACCACGCTCTCGCGCACGGCCGTCGCCGGTATGCAATACGGCGACGAAGCCGGCGGCCTGTCGGGCAAGCCGGTGTTCGACGCGTCGAACGAAGTGATCCGCAAGCTGCGCGCGGAAGTCGGCGAAGCGGTGCCGATCATCGGCGTCGGCGGGATTTTTTCCGGCGAGGACGCGCGCGCCAAGCTCGCGGCCGGCGCGTCGCTGGTGCAGCTCTATACCGGGTTTATCTATCGCGGACCGGCGCTGGTCGCGGAATGCGCGCAAGCGCTGCGTTGAACCCGGTTGCGCTGAACGCCGCGCCAGCGCCCGCCCTACGGCGGCGCGCGGTGCGGCACCCTCGGTGTGCTCCGTCCTGCGTGCGCGCCCCGCGCCCGGAATATAGACATAAACAAACGATATTTAGATTTCGATAGTCTGCTTTGCTATGCTTTCGTCTGCTAAAACGCCGGACGAACAAAAAAGGAACTCGATGAAATTTGGCTTGTTTAAAAAGATTCTCGTCGCCGGTCTGATCGGCGCGTCGTTCACCGCGGTCGCCGCCCACGCCGACGACCTCCTCGATCAGGTCAAGCAGCGCGGCACACTGCGCATCGGTCTGGAAGGCACCTTCCCGCCGTTCAATTCGAAAGCGCCGTCGGGCGAGCTGGTCGGCTACGACGTCGACATCGCGAAAGCTGTCGCGGCCAAGCTCGGCGTGAAGCCGGAATTTGTGACGACGGAATGGAGCGGCATCATCGCCGGTCTGCAGGCGAACAAGTTCGACGTGATCGTCAACCAGGTCGGCATCACCGACGCACGCAAGCAGGCGCTCGACTTCTCGCCGGCCTACACGTATTCGGCCGCGCAACTAATCCAGCGTAAGGACGACACGCGCCAGTTCAAGTCGCTCGACGACCTGAAGGGCAAGAAGCTCGGCGTCGGTCTGGGCACGAACTACATGGACATGGCGAAGTCGGTGCCGGGCATCGACGTGAAGACGTACCCGGGCGCGCCCGAATATCTGCGCGATCTGGCCGCCGGCCGCCTCGACGCGGCGCTCAACGACCGCCTGATGCTCGCTTACCTGATGAAGAACTCGCAGTTGCCGCTGCGCACGGGAGCGAATGTCGGCGCGGGCAATCCTTCCGGCATTCCGTTCAGGAAGGGCAACCCGAAGTTCGCCAAGGCGATCGACGACGCAATGACCCAGCTCGAAGCTGACGGCACGTTTGCGAAGATCTCGGACAAGTGGTTCGGCATCGACGTCAGCAAGCCGATCAAGTAGTGCGCGCTGACTGAAAGGAAGGGCGGCATCGTCGACGATGCCGCCCTTCGCGCTTCTACAGCAACGTTTATGATGTGCGCTTTTTTTTGCGTGCCTAACCCGCCCACCGCTCAGCTCATGTCCACCACTTCCCTGCTCGTTGAATCGCTGCCTGTGCTCGCGCAGGGCGCCGTCCTGACGGTCAAGTTCGCGGTTCTGTCGATGATCTTCGGCCTGATCGCCGGCGCCGTGCTGGCGTTGATGGGCGTCAGCCACAACCGCGTGCTGAACTGGATCGCGCGTATTTACGTGAGTGTGATGCGCGGCACGCCGCTGCTGGTGCAGATCTTCGTGATCTATTACGGCTTGCCGAGTTTCGGCATATCGCTCGATCCGACGCCGGCCGGCGTGATCGCGTTGTCCGCCAACGTGGCGGCGTATCTGTCGGAGAGCATGCGCGGCGCGATCCTGGGGATTCAGAACGGTCAATGGCTCGCCGCCTACAGTCTCGGACTCTCGCGGCGCCAGACACTGCGCTACGTGATCGCGCCGCAAGCGTTGCGCATTGCCGTGCCGAGTCTGTCGAACAGTCTCATCAGCCTGATCAAGGACACCTCGTTGGTGTCGGTGATTACCGTCACGGAACTGCTGCGCAGCGCGCAGGAGATCATCGCGTCGACCTATCAGCCGCTGCCGTTGTATCTGGCCGCGGCCGCCGTTTATTGGGGGTTGTGTCAGGTGCTCGAGAGCGTGCAACGCTGGTACGAACGGCGCCTTGCGCTGCCGTCGCGCCACTGAGCACCCCGCGCGCTTCTGATTTAGCGGCGGGCGACAGAAGACGCCGGATCCAGCGGCGCGCCAAAGCGCTCGAAGCGCGGCGTGTAGTAGTGGTCCGGGTCGAGCGAAAACGCGACGCGGCGCGTGCGGCCCATCAGTTCCTTGCGTGGAAAGAAGCCGAAGTAACGCGAATCGGCGCTGTCGTCGCGATTGTCGCCGAGCATCAGATACTCCCCGGGCGGCACGACCACCGGCCCGAACGAATCGCGCGGGCTCGGCGCCTGCGGCGCGAGCCGCACGGAATGCGTGACGCCGTCGAAGCGTTCGGTTAGATAATCGCCGGGCGATGCGGCGTCGCCGGGCAGCGGCTTGAGCTTGAGCGGCTGGTAATCGGCGCGCACGCCGTTCACGTACAGCACGTTCTCGCGCATCGCCACGCTGTCGCCGGGCAAGCCGATCAGACGCTTGACGATCAACTCACGCGCCGCCGATGAATCGATCGTCACGATATCGCCACGCTGCGGATCGTGCAGATGCGCGATCGCGATATGCGTGAGCGGCACGCGCAAATCGTAGGCCATCTTGTCAACGAAGATCCGGTCGCCCTCGCGGATCGTCGGCAGCATCGAGCCACTCGGCACGACGTTCCAGTCGGCGACGGCGCTGCGAAACAACACCATCAGGAAGAGAAACGCAACGACGCTCTTGTTGTCGCGCCACAGTTTTCCGAGCATGCGCATGGCAGGCGGCTCCATTGGAAGGAATTCGAAAGCGGTGGACACGTGGAGCGTTTTCTCTCTCCGCATGCCCGCGCGAATCCTACCACCGCTGCCGCGCGCAATGCGGCAACGCCGGCGACGCTACTCTCCGGCGAACTTCAAGCCGAGCGCCGCGCGCGCCGCGTCGGCCATCGCGATCATCTGCAGCGACTTGCCATGCGGCATCACCGGACTTTCCGTCTGCCCCGCCCGGATCAGTTCGCAGAAGTGCGCGGTCTCGTAGTTCAGGCCGCCGCCTTCGAACGGCTCGTCGAGTTCGACCACGCGTCCGTCGGTATAACGGATCGTCGCGCGCGATGGATTCCACCACGGTTCGTGAATCGTGACGTGGCCCCCTTTGGCCATCAGCAGCGCGTCGCCCTTGCCGTGCAGATCGAGCCCGCAAAACAACTGGGCGATGCCGCCCTCGTGCTGACTGTTCAGGCTCGCGAACGTATCGACGCCGGTTGCGCCGAGCCGCCCCAGTGTCTGCACCTCAAGCGGCGCGCCCAGCCAGTCGACGGCGAGAAACATCTCGTAGATGCCGATGTCGAGCAGCGCGCCGCCCGCGTGCTCGAACGACAGCGCCGGATGATCGTCCGGCACGCCCGGCACCGAACAGCCGGCCCGCACCAGACCGACCGCACCGATCGGATCGGCATCTAGATGCGCGCGCAACTTTCTGTAGAGCGGGTAAAAGGGCGGCTTCATGGCTTCCATGAATAGCCGTTGCGCGGCGCGCGCGGCATCGAGCACGCGTTCGAGCTGCGGCTGATTGATGGTGGCGGGTTTTTCGCACAGCACGTGCAGGCCGGCTTGCAGCGCGGCGATCGCGTAGTCGGCGTGACTGTCCTGAACGGTGGCGATGTAGAGCGCGTGGATACCGCTCGCGAGCAGCGCGTCGAAACTCGCGCACACCTCGCCGCCGAATTCCCCGGCGAATGCCATAGCCGGTTCCGCGCGGCGCGACCACAGCGCGGTCAGTTGCGCGTGCGGCACGTGAGCGAGGCCTTGTGCGAAGCGACGGGCAATCCGGCCCGTCCCGACGATTCCCCAGCGGATCGTGCCGTCCGAGGGGATTTCCTGCGTTGCGATTGTCATCGTTCCTTCGAGTCCATGCAGATCAGAACAGGCGCTATTGTCGCGCATGCCGCACGCTCTCGCGTGGGCGTGAACGCGCGCCCTCTCGTATCGCACAGTCTCACAAGGAAAGATTAAAGACCCAGCGTGCCGCTGCAGCGGCGACGCTCAACTGTGTGCCGGCGGTTCCGGGGAAAACTGGCCGCTGATTTCTTCGGTGGTGTAGTCGATCATTGCAAGCGAGGCGAGTTCCGCTTCCTTCGGATCGCGCCGTTCGATCGCTTCGACCACACGTTGATGGGTTTTCACCGCCTTTTCCCATAGTCCCTCCCCGTCCCTTTCGGTCACGATGGGATTGACAGTGGATAGCGCGCCGCGAATGATCGCCGCCATCTGCTTGAAGAACTGATTGCCGCTCGCCACCACGATGCGGGTGTGGAACAGTTCGTCCGCTTCCTGATAGCCCGGCTCGCCCGGCCGGATCGCGCGGAATGCTTCGAACGCCTCGCGGATCGCGGCAATATCCGCCGCGCTGCCGCGCGCGGCCGCCTGCGCCGAGGCGCGCGGTTCGATCAGGATACGAAACTCGATCACGTCGCGCAAAAACAGCGGATCGGGTTTCGCGCGAAAACGCCAGTTCACGACGTCTTCGTCGATCATGCGCCAATCGCTCATCGAGCGGATGCGCGTGCCGATTTTCGGCCGCACGTCCAGCATGTCGCGCGCGAGCAGCATCGACAGCGCCTCGCGCATGACGGTGCGGCTGACGTCGAACTCCTTCGACAGCACATCCTGCGGTGGCAGTATGGCACCGTATTTCTCTTCGACGATGCCCGTGACCAGTCCGTCCATGACTTTGCTCACGAGCGATCGATCTTTGTTTGCCTGTTCCATGAAACTCTCCCCGAAGCGGTGTTTGCCCCCGCGTAGCCTGTTGATCGTGCGGCCCTTATGTCTCGTTTTATTGACGTCACTTAGTTCTTCTACGATACGTTGCTAGCTTCGAAACGCTTGCGCCAGTCGGGAAACGTCCTAACAGGGTTATCCCTCTGAAGAATTGTTTCTTTCTTGTAACGCCGCATATTTCCATGGGCCATAAGCTTGCGTCTCAAGCGTGCCTGCATTGCACTGTTTGCATAGTGCGAAGACGCACGTTGCAAGACGATTTGTCTGATCCACCACGCGTCGGCGGAAAGGAACTGGCGGGAAATGACGGCTGACGCGCGCATCAGGAGGCGCTCGCGGCGAGTGGCGGCGAGTCCTGCGCGGACACCGCCGTCGATCGCTGCATCGACTCAGGCGCCGCCACCGATCCGTAACGCCCGCCGAAAAAGATCAGCGGCGCGTGTTCATCGAGCGAGAACACCAGCACCTCGCCGACGAACAGCGTATGGTCGCCGCAAGGGTGCCGGTCCACCACGCGCGCCGCGAAACGCGCCGCCGCATGTTCGAGCAGCACCACGTCCGGGAGCCCCTCGACCGCCACAAAGCGCGGCGCGAGCCGGCTCTGCGGCTCGCCGGCAAAGTGACGGCTATGCGGCTCCTGCGCCTCGGACAACACGCTCACGCCGAACAGCGCGCTATCCATCAGACGCTCGTGCATGCGCGCCCGGTGCCCGACCGAGACGACGATCAGCGGCGGCTTGAGCGAACCCGACATGAAGGCGTTGGCGGTCATCGCATGCAGATCGTCGCCGCTGCCGGTCGAGATCACCACGACGCCGGTCGCGAAGCGTCCCAACGCGTGACGAAAACGCCGCTCGTCGAAAGACGCCTGCACGAGGTGCGGCGTCTCAGCGTGATGCAGCTTTGCGTGCATGAGCGCTCTCCAGATTGCGAGCGAACGGGTCTTCGAGACGCACGATGTCGTCTTCACCCGGGTAGCCGCCTGATTGGACCTCGATCATTTCTCGCGGCGTCATGGCCAGCTTTTCAAGCCGATGCGCGATGCCGGGAGGAACATATGTCGACGGGTTTTTCGCCGCGAGCATGAAGCATTCCTCGCCGCGCGTGACCCGCATCACCGGATCCCGTGCGCTCGTCTCGGCGTGTCCCGTAACCAACGGCACGGCGACGCCTGCGAGCCGCGCGTCGGTGCCGATTCGCTCCATTACCGCACAGTCGATCGAAGCGGACGGACACAGGGCCCACGCATCGCGAGACAGATGCAGCGTGCCGTCCCCATCCACCATGGCATGCTCGAACGCGG
The DNA here is from genome assembly GCF_004366535.1 of Paraburkholderia sp. BL6665CI2N2. NCBI lineage: Bacteria > Pseudomonadati > Pseudomonadota > Betaproteobacteria > Burkholderiales > Burkholderiaceae > Paraburkholderia > Paraburkholderia sp. BL6665CI2N2. Next base: position 7,469,835 of record NZ_SORC01000001.1, on the reverse strand, counting down.
CCGCGCAGGCCTCGGCGATCGCCGGCTGGCAGAGCGCGACGGCCGCGAGCCACACCGAAGCGCGCGCCACGACCATGCCGCTGTTCCACCAGTAATTGCCTGAGGCGGCATAGCGTTCGGCCAGTTCGGGATCGGGCTTTTCGGCCAGCCGTTCGATGGCGCGCGCACCCCGCTTGCCGAGCGCCATTCCCGTACGGATATAGCTGCAGCCGGTCTCCGCGCGCTTGGGCGGCACGCCGAGCGTGACGATCGCGCCACGCGTCGCGTGCTCGAGCGCCTCAGCGAGCGCCGCGCCGAACGCAACGTGATCGGCAATCAGGTAGTCAGCAGGCAGCGCGACGATGAGCGGATCGTCGCCCTCCACAGCCGGCGCGCACGCGGCGAGCGCTGCAACGGTGAGCGCGGGCGCGGTATCGCGCGACATCGGTTCGAGCACCATGCGTACCGGCCGGCCCGAGCGTGCGAGCCGCTCCCCGGATTCGCGCGTTTGCTGATGCAGGTCCTCGCAGCAGATCACCAGCGGCACCGCAAAGGATCGCGCGATGGATGACGGTGTAGTGTGTTGCGCGACGGCGAACGACGCGTTGAGACGGCTCAGCGTAGTTTCGAGCCGTGACGCGTCGCCCGTGAGGTCCACCGAGCGTTTAGGATCGCGTTCGCGCGATAACGGCGACGATCGTGTGCCCGAGCCCTGTGCGAGAATCACCGGCTGCACGGATAAACGCGTGGCCGTTTCGCCGACGCCCCCGACCGACGCAAGCGGATTGCCTGGTTCTACGATGCGATTCATGTGCGGGTCCCCTATCCGGTCCAACTGGCCCGGTTCATTGTTCTATGTTGTCGTGCGTATTGCCGTGCTCCGCCTACAGTCGTGCTTTTCCCGTGGCCGTCGTCAGTCGAAGCGGCAGGCGGCGAGCGGCTTGTGCGCGATGAAGTGAAACCACCACGCGTCGCTCTCTTCCACTTCGTCGGGAATGCGATCGCCCGCGCTACTGCCGAACACGGCGTCGATCTGCAAGCCGACCTGCGCCAGTTGCCGGCGCTGCTCCCGCAGCGTCGTGTAGACGATCACAATGCCGAAGTTGTGAGCCGCGGCAGTCTTCACCGCGTAGCCGCCGTAATCATGATTCAGCTTCACGTTGCGCAGATAGTTCAGCGTGCCGAGCTGGAAGCGTCGCATGGAGCGCAGCGTGCGCCAGCCGAGTCTCAGCGGATTAAACGAAAATTGCGGCAACAGCTGCCAGATATTCTCGCGGTAGCCGGGGCCGCCGCGGTTGTGCGACGAAAACAGCACATACCCGCCGGGCCGCACCACGCGATACATCTCTTCGAGAATCTTCACGCGATCGTCGTAGTCGACGCAGTCGATACCATTCCAGCTGAACTCGGCGAGCGCGTAATGATCCGAAGGCAGCGCGGACATGTCGCGTGCGTCCATATGTCGAAGGTCGCGTTCGGGATAGCGCGCCTTGGCGAGATCGAGCAGTTTCTGGGTGTAGTCGACACCGATATAGTCGGCGGAGATGGCCGTCATCAGCGGAATCGTGCGGCCGGCGCCGATCCCGATATCGAGTAAGGGCTGGCCCGCGCAACGCGGTGCGAGCCAATTGAACGCAGCCTGCTCGCCGGGGTCGGAGTAGGTTTTACCGAACGTCATCACGCGTTCGGCATCAGACGAATTCCATGCAACTCGGTTGACACGATCCAACTTGGATTGACTGTTCACAAACGCTCCCCTTAAGCGTATGTGCGCTGGGACAATCCTTGCGCATGCATTACGCTTTCCCCGAATAAACGAAACCTGCGCGAACGCTTTCAAGCCATTACAACAAACGCTGCATGATCGATATGTACGTCCCGCCACATTGTCTCGGAGTCCGACGCAACGGCGAATGCACGTCGTACACGTCAGCGCTGACGGGCGTGAGGAGCATCCACGCGATCACAGCATTTCGAACGTATTGACAAGCACCGCGCTGTCGCGCTCACGGCGCCGTCCGCCGAAAAGCGGCTGACTGCCGCGCACCTGACGTGTAAGGCCAATGAAGGGCACACCATGTTCGAGATATGGCCCTTCTGTCTTGCGAAAACCGAACTGCTCATAGAAACCGCGCAGACCGAGCGGTGCGCTCACACGCACGGCATGCCCCGGCCAGCGGTCGGCAATCGCCTGCAGCACGCGTTCGAGCAATAGTTCGGCGGTGCCGTCGCCGCGCCGCAGCGGGCTCGTCAGTACCTTGTCGATGGTGATCTCCGGATCTTCCGCGTCGCCGGGTTGCAAGCGCGCGTAGGCCAGAATCGGCATGGGCCGCGACATGTCCTCCACCGCGAACACATGCACCGCGTTTTCGTCCCGGCCATCGGCGTCGAGACAAACGTGCGACTGTTCGACCACGAACACCGCGCTGCGCGCACGCAAGACCAGATACAACTCGCGCGCCGAAAGCTGATCGAATTCCAGCGTTTTCCAGTTCATCGCCTTCCCCAGCAGTCAATAAGTTCAACGACGCCGAGCACCGCGCGCCGGCTTTGACGGCCTCGCTGCATGGGCTGGCCCGTTGTGATGGCTACACGGTACGTCCGTGAATCGCGCGTTTCCGTGCGCCATCGCACTGACGCTGGGCTTTGACAATTCTTAAATACGGACGTCGGGGCACGGCATCACGGCACGCCGCCAGTAACCGCACGCGGTCAATCTGAACGCGCCGCGCCCGGCACAAGGACCACGCTGGCATGCGTTGTGACAATGGACACAAAAACGATCACGTGCGATCGATGTCCGCACCATCCGAGAACGTTGAACAACTAGGGGACCACATCATGAAAAACGCCTTGCGCCGCATCCTTTCAGAATCCGCTCGCCTGGACGTCCCGGCGCAAACGCTGGCCGACGACGCCGACCTCTACGCCGCAGGCCTCTCCTCACTCGCGACCGTGCATCTGATGCTGGCAATCGAAGACGAATTCGGCATTGAGATTCCGGACCGTCTGTTGACGCGGCGCCTGTTCTCCAGCATCGATTCGATGGCCGCGGCAATCACCGAGCTGCAACAGGCGAAGGCGGCAGCATGAACGCCCCGCTGCTGGATGCGGCGGCAGAGCCCGCCTCTAGGCACGCGCACAATGCGGCGGAAGGCGCCGACACGTCGCTCGGCTTGACCGCGGTCGAAACCGAACCGGGCTGGCGCGCCGCCGCGCAACGCTGTGCGGCGGTGGCCGCGCAGTTCGCGGACTCCGTGGATCGCGAGGCGCGCTTTCCGAGCGAAGCGTTCGAGGCACTCAAGCGCGAGTGCCTGCTCTCGGTGTTGGTGCCGGCCGAGTTCGGCGGCGCCGGCCTGTCGCTCGCGGACGTCGGCGCGATTTGCGAAACGCTCGCGCAAGGCTGCGCCTCCACCGCGATGGTGTACGCGATGCACCAGATCCAGGTGGCGTGTATCGAGGCGCATGGCAGCGATGCGGTATGGCATCGACAGTTGCTCGTGCAACTGGTCAAGCAGCAATGGCTGCTGGCGTCGGCGACTTCCGAGGAAACCATCGGCGGCAATATGCGCACCAGCGCCTGCTCGGTCGAACTCGACGGTGCGCGCTTTCGCATCGAAAAGCTCGCACCGACGATTTCGTATGGCGCGCACGCCGACGGCATTCTCGTCACCGCCCGCCGCACCGCTGAATCGGCGGCCGCCGACCAGGTGCTGATCGTCGCGTTGCGCGCCGATACGCAACTGGAAAAGCGCGGCGGCTGGGACTCGATGGGGATGCGCGGCACCTGCAGCGAGGGCTTCCGGCTCGTCGCCACGGGTCTGGCCGAACAGATCCTGCCAACGCCGTTCGCCGAGATCGCCGATCAAACCATGCTGCCGGTCTCGCACACGCTGTGGGCCTCGGTCTGGACCGGCGTCGCCGCCGACGCGGTGAATCGCGCGAAAGCGTTCTTCCGTGCGCAGGCGCGTGCGAAGCCAGGCGTGGTTCCGCCAGCCGGTTTGCGCCTCGCTGAAGCGGTCGGTCTGCTGCAGATGATGCAGGCGCGCCTCGCAGTCGCGCTGGAGGCGGCGCGCACCGCTCATCACGCGCGTAACGGCGGCTCGCAAGCCGATGCGCCGCTCGCGGCCATGCTCGGCTTCGCCTCCGACATGAACACACTGAAGACGAGCATCTCCACCACCGCGCTGCAGGTCGTGCACGAAGTGCTGATGATCTGCGGCATGGCGGGCTACAAGAACGGCACGCCGTACAGCGTCGGGCGCCATTTGCGCGACCTGCATTCGGCGCCGCTGATGATCAATAACGACCGCATCGCGCAGAACACCGCGAGCCTGTTGCTCGCGCAACGACCTGCCGCCCCGGGGAGAGCCTGATATGAACACGATGACCGATACCGCCGCCCTTGCCGCCGCTGCTCAGGCAGCCGAAGCGCCGAGCTTTCGCGATGAACTGCTGGCCGCAGGCCTGTTGATCGACACCGGCGAAAACGGCCTGTATGGCCGCAGCCAGATTTTCGAAGACGTGGTGGACCGGCTGAACGTGGCGATCACGCATCTGGGCGCGGACCAGCAGCCCGAACTGCTGCGCTTTCCGCCCGCCATGCGCCGCACCGACTTTGAAGACAGCGAGTATCTGAAGAGCTTCCCGAATCTGGCCGGCACCATCCACTCGTTCTGCGGCAACGACATGGGCCACCAGCGCCTGTTGCGCGCGCTCGACGACGCCATGACCGAACGCGACGACGACCGCGCCGACGACTGGATGGCGCAGCAGAAACCGACCCGTGTGGTGCTCACGCCAGCCGCCTGCTACCCGATCTATCCGGTGATGGCGCGGCGCGGTCCGTTGCCCGCCAACGGCCGCACGATCGACGTGCTGTCGTATTGCTTCCGTCACGAACCGTCGCTCGATCCGGGCCGCATGCAGATGTTCCGCCAGCGCGAATACGTGCGCCTCGGCAACGCGGAACAGGTCATGGCGTTCCGGCAGATGTGGATCGATCGCGGCTCGTTGCTCATCAATCTGTTGCAATTGCCGGTCGAAGTGGATCTCGCCAACGACCCGTTCTTCGGCCGCGGCGGCAAGATCGTCGCCGATAGCCAGCGCGCCCAGGCGCTCAAGTTCGAACTGCTGATCCCGGTCGCCGATCCGCGCGGCAAGACCGCGTGCCTGTCGTTCAACTATCACATGGAACACTTCGGCGCGATCTGGAAGATCCAGTGCGAAGACAGCACGATCGCGCATACGGGCTGCGTCGGTTTCGGCATGGAACGGATCACGCTCGCGCTATTCCGTCATCATGGGCTCGACGTGAACGCGTGGCCGGACGATGTGCGCGCGCTGCTGTGGGGCGATACCGAAGCACGCGTGGCGCATGGCATGGAAACCATGCAAACGGTGTCCACCGAAACGCGGCAAGGTTCCGGAGAGCGCGTATGAACCCGTCTCTGACACCGGCGCCAAACGGCGCGAATGGCGCGTTTACGCTGAACCGCCACGTCGATCTGCCCGCCACGGGGGGCGCGGTTTCCGCTCCCGCAGCGCGTTTGCGCGAGCATGCACCGCATGCGCTGCATCAGGGCGAGCGCGTATGGCAGGAGACCAACTGCTACGTCGATCTGTGGATCGAACTGCTGCACGGCTTCGGACTCGAGCCGCGCGCGGCGCTCGGCTTTACCGTCACGCAGGATTTCGAAGGCGACCAGTTCACGTTCTTCAAGTTTCCGCTCGAAGACCTCGAACGGCTCTACGGTACCCAGGTGCAGGAACTGGCCATCTACGATTCCCTCGAAGCACGCGTGCTCGCGCAGACCTTGCGCGGCCATACCGTGCTGGTGGAAGTGGACGGCTACTACCTGCCGAATACGCGCGCCACGTCGTACCGGCGCGAGCATCCGAAGACCACGGTGGGCATCGACTTCATCGATCCGGACGCGCGCCGTCTCGGCTACTTCCATAACACCGGCTATCACCTGCTCGACGGCGAAGACTACGACGGCGTGTTCCGCAAGCTGCCGCAGTTCCAGCAGCAGGCCGATCTGCTGTTTCCGTATGTGGAGTTTGCCAAGCAGTCGCGGCCCGCGCTGGAAGGCACCGCGCTTGCCGAAGCGTCGGCAGAATTGCTGCGCGCGCACTTGCACCGCCGGCCGCTCAGCAATCCGATTGCGCAGTGGCGTGTCGCCTTTCCTGCGCATCTCGAGACGCTGCTCGAGCGTGGCGAAAAGTTCTTCCACCCGTACTCGTTCAACCTGATGCGGCAGCTCGGCGCGAACTTCGAGTTTCTCTCGAAGTATCTGACGTGGCTCTCCGCGCAAGGCTTCGAGGTGCCGGCGTCGATTCCGGCAGCGGCGCAGAGCATCGCGTCGGAGTCGATGGTGATGCAGTTCCGGCTCGTGCGGGCGATTACCCGCGGGCGCCGCGATCTGTGCGAAGACTGCTTTGACGTGATCGAAAGCGCTTACGAAAAGACGCTGCCGCCGCTCGCCGCGCTCGTGCTGTAACAGGCCTTGCGCGGCGTCGCGGACTTCTCGGGGACTTGCCGTGGATGTACTGACGATGGACCTGGTGCCTGATGAAGGCGGCGCGAGCGATCTGCTCGCGCCCGCGCCCGACGAGGCCGCGCAAACCGGTGCCGATGGCGCATTGCCAGCCGTATCGCACACGCTCTGGCCGCTGCGCCTCGACACCGGCTGGCAGTGCGTCAGCACGCCCGCAGGCGCGTGCGCGTCGCCCGCCGATTTGCCCGCGCACGGCTGGCTCGCCGCGCAAGTGCCCGGCACCGTCGCGAGCGCGCGTCGTGCCGCAGGTCTGCTGGACATCGCGCATCCACCACCGCTCGCCTTCGACGACCATTGGTATCGCGTGAGGCTCGAAGGCACCGGCCGCCGTCGTTTGCGTCTGCATGGCCTCGCCAGCATCGCCGAAGTCTGGCTCGACGGTGCGAAGCGTCTCGATTCCGATTCGATGTTCGTCGCGCACGATCTGGACATCGAACTAAACGGCAGCGCGACGCTCGCGCTGTGCTTCCGCTCGCTCACGCCGGCGTTGACGGCCAAACGTTCACGCGCGCGCTGGCGTCCGCGGCTCGTGTCGCCACCCACCTTGCGCAACGTGCGCACCACCCTGCTCGGCCACATGCCCGGCTGGTGTCCTTCGGTGCAGGCGGTCGGCCCATGGCGTCCTGTCGAACTGCTGAGCGACGCGCCCCACGCTTTCGATACCGTCGACGTGTCGAGCCGGCTCGATCCCGACGACGGCCTTGCTTCTAGCGTTGCTTCTGGTGTTGTTACGCTCACGCTACGTTTCGTTCATCCGCACGATGACACGGCCTGCCGCGCTTCGCTTAAATGCGGCGACGCTGTTTCGTCTTTGCAATGGAGCGATGCATATACACTGACCGGCAGCGTACGCGTGCCGGGTGCGGAGCGCTGGTGGCCGCATACGCACGGCGAGCCCACTTTATATCCATTGACGTTGCAGCTCGATGACGGGCACGCGACATCTCACGGATTGGGTTCGGTCGGTTTCCGCACGATTGAAGTGGACCACGGCGCGGACGGCATGGGCTTCACCCTACGCGTTAATGGCTTGCCGGTGTTCTGCCGAGGCGCATGCTGGACCAGCGCGGACCTCGTCACGCTCGCCGGCAGCGAGGCGCAACTGCGCCACGCGTTCACGCTGGCTCGCGATGCGGGCATGAACATGCTGCGCGTGGGCGGTACGATGGTCTACGAGTCCGACGCTTTTTATGCGCTCGCCGACGAGTACGGCATACTCATCTGGCAAGACTTCGCCCTGGCGAATTTCGACTATCCGAACGATGCCGCATTCAGCGCGTCGATCGAGCGCGAAGCCACACAATTCTTAACGCGCACACGACGTTTCGCTTCGCTCGCGGTGCTGTGCGGCGGCAGCGAGGTCGATCAGCAGGCGGCCATGTTCGGCCTGCCGCCTTCGATGCGCGCGCAACCACTCTTTACTGAACAACTGCCGGCCATCGTGGCGCGCGAACGGTCCGACGTGCTGTATGTCGCCAACTCGCCTTCGGGGGGCGTGTGGCCGTTTTCAACTAATGAGGGCATCACTCACTACTACGGCGTGGGCGCCTATCAGCGTCCGCTCGACGACGTGCGCCGCTCGCAGGTGCGCTTCGCCGCAGAATGCCTCGCCTTCGCCAACGTGCCCGACGACGCCACGCTGCACGGCGCGCTCGGCACAATTCATCTGCACGATCCGCGCTGGAAAGCCGCGGTGCCGCGCGACCCAGGTGCCGGCTGGGATTTCGACGACGTGCGCGATCATTATCTGCAGACGTTATACGGTGTCGAACCGGCACGCTTGCGCTACGAAGACCCTGAGCGTTATCTGGACTTGTCGCGCGCGGTGGTCGCCGAATTGATGGGCGACGTGTTCGCCGAATGGCGCCGCGCCGGTTCAACCTGCGGCGGCGCGCTGGTCTGGCAGCTTCAGGACTTGCGCCCCGGAGCGGGCTGGGGCTTGATCGACGCCACTGGACGGCCTAAAAGCGCCCTGCAGGGGCTCGCGCAAGCGCTGCAACCCATTCAGGCCAGCATCACCGACGAAGGCCTTAACGGCCTCGATATCCATTTGCTGAACGAACGTGCGCAACCGCTGCGCGCACAACTGGAACTCGTTTGCCTGCGCGACGGCAGCGTCAAGGTGGCCTCCGCCAGTCGTGAAGTCGAACTGGCGCCGCACAGCGTGCAACGTCTCAGTGCGGCGGCATGCCTCGGCCAGTTTTTCGATTTCACCCACGCGTACCGCTTCGGACCGCGTGCGCACGACGTGACGATCGCCACGCTGCGCGAACAGACGAGCGGCCGGATCGTTGCGGAAGCGTTTCATCTGCCGGAGCGGCGCGTGAGCGAGCGCCACGATCTGGGCATGACGGTGACTCTCGAGCGCAACGGCGACAGCTGGCAACTCGTGATCGAAGCGAAGCGTTTTGTGCGCTTCGTTCATATCGTTGACACACACTACAGGGCCGCGCGGGACTGGTTTCATCTGCCGCCGAACCGGCCATGCATCGTGCCGCTCATCCCGTTCACGCCGCAGGAGAGATTCGTTGCATCGGCATCGAATGGCGCGGTTAAAGCTGATGCAACATACGCGTCGCCCGCAGGAAAAGTCCGCGCGGTCAATGCGATATCCGCCATCTTCTACGGCTGATTGTCTCCCTGATCTAATTACTCCTTCGCGAGGCGCGTAAAACCTCGCGCAGCGCGCCCGCACCTGTCTGATCTGCAGAATCACTGTTGGTTTTTCTCAGACTTTTGACTCGCCAAAATCATCATCCGTGCGGCACCGTACCAAGCCTGTTGAACACATCTGAATCAATTCCGGCACATCCCGGACGCCGCGTGAGAACGTACACCAACGGGCCGATTCAGCGCTGAGACAGGAGCCGTCCAGCCCCTCCCAGAACCCGCCAACCCAATTCCATCAAGGACTTGCGGAAAACAGGCAGCGCCTGCGGAGCGCTCGCTGGCGGCGAGGACGTTGTGCAGATATGAAACAAAAAGCTCCGTTTGCCTTCGCGCGGCGCTAAGCCTTAGTGCGTTACCCCGCACCAGTCCTCGGTTTGCCTCCCGCTGGCACGCTCCTCGCTAATAGAAGAGCGCAACACCGCGCCACCGCAGAGAGATTCACAACAACGGCGGCGGCACGACAAAGGCCAATACGGGGCCGATCCTGTTCATCCCGCGCTGCTAGCCAGGCAGCACGCTGTTCATAAGGGATGCGGGCATCGGATCAAAGACAGAAAGTCACGCGGAGCGCGACTTTCACGCGAGGACCGATCATGTTGACACTTCAATCCGATTTGCACGGTAACCATTTGCTCGGCGCATTGCCGTCCCATGAATGGCAGGCACTGGCTCCCCATCTCGAACTGGTTCATCTGCGCACCGAGCAATTGCTGTGCGACTCCGGTCAGCGGATTCATCACGTGTACTTCCCGACCACGGCCATCATCTCCATGCTTTCGACAATGGAAGACGGCAGCTCGGTCGAAATCGCCGCAGTCGGCCGCGAAGGCATGACCGGCGTGCCGGTGCTCACGGGCGGCGAGACCATGCCGAACCGCGTGCAGGTGCAATGCGCCGGCTTCGCTTACCGCATGAGCGCACAGGCACTCAAGCAGCAATTCGCCCGCTCTGACTTCCTGCGCCGCCTGATGCTGCTGTACATGCACGCCCTGCTCACGCAAGTCGCGCAGACGGCTGCCTGCAACCGCCATCACGCGCTCAACAAGCAACTGTGCCGGTGGCTGCTGATCGAAGTGGACCGTGTGGCATCGAATGATCTGACCGTGACCCAGCAGCTGATCGCCGACATGCTGGGCGTGCGCCGCGAAGGCATTACCGAAGCGGCCGGCAAGTTGCACGACGAAGGCCTGATCCATCACAGCCGCGGCCATATCAAGGTGCTCGACCGTAAAGGACTCGAAGCACGCGCCTGCGAATGCTACGGCCTCGTCAAGCGCGAATTCGACCGCCTTCTGCCGCGTCTGCGTCAGGCTGAGACCGTCGAGTAAAGTTCTGGTTCGTCTGACTAATGTATAGAGTCAAATATGTTCAGGAATACTGCGCGATTCCTCGACGTACTCTTCGTGATTGCGGGAGGGCTGCTCGCTCACAGGATGCGGTTCTCGACGCCGATCCCGCTGTCGGACACCGAACGGCTTCTGATTGCCTTTAACTGCGTCCTCCTGCTGTTGCTGTTCCCCGGCTTCGGGGTGTATGAAACCTGGCGCGGCAAACCGCTGCCCTCGATGTTGGCGAGAGTGGCGGCCGCGTGGATGGTGGTGGTCTTCACCGCACTCGTGCTGGCGTTCACGCTGCATCGCATGGATGCGGTGTCGCGCTTGTGGTTCGGTTACTCGACGCTGATTTCCGGCGCACTGATCATCGTTACGAAGTGCCTCGTGCATGCGGTGCTGCGCATGGTGCGGCGTCGCGGGATGAATTCCCGCACCGTCGCGATCGTCGGCGCACCGGGTTTCGCGCGTACACTGCTCGCCCATCTCGAACATGCGCCGCAAGCCGGCTTCAAACCCGTCTGCATGCTCGATACGAGCTGCCACACCGGTTTGGAAACGGTTCAGACGTACGGCGCGCGGCTGAACCGCCTGCCGGTCCTGACCGATCTGAACGCCTTCGCCGCCAAGGTGCGCGAAGATCACGTGAACGAAGTGTGGCTTGCGTTGCCGCTGTCGGAAGAACATACGATCTACCGGTTCACACGCATGTTCCGGCATGACTTCGTGAATCTGCGCTTCATTCCCGATGTACGCAGCCTCTCGCTTTTCAATCACGCGCTGGTCGATGTCGTGGGTTTACCGACGCTGAATCTCAGCGCGACGCCGTTCTCATCGCCGCAGATGTGGCCCAAGCTGATCTTTGACCGCGTGTTCGCGGCGGCCGCGCTGCTCGCGCTCGCACCGCTCTTCGTGATACTTGCGATCGGCATCAAGCTCGGCTCGCCGGGACCGGTGTTCTTTCGTCAGACGCGCAAGGGCGTGGACGGCCAGCCGTTCGCGATCTACAAGTTCCGCTCGATGACCGTGCATCATGAAGCGCAGGGCCAGCTCACCCAGGCCTCGCGCAACGACGCGCGCGTCACGAAGCTCGGCGGCTTCATGCGCCGCACCAGTCTGGACGAACTGCCGCAGTTTCTCAATGTGCTGCTCGGGCAGATGTCCGTGGTCGGCCCGCGTCCGCATGCAGTGGAACACGACGACCTCTACAAGGATCAGGTGTACGGCTACATGCACCGCTACCGGATCAAGCCTGGCATCACCGGCTGGGCGCAGGTCAATGGCTATCGCGGCGCCACCACCAAGGTGGAAAAGATGGAAGCGCGCGTCAAGTTCGATCTCTTCTACATTCACAACTGGTCGTTCTGGTTCGACATGAAGATCGTGTTTATCACGATCTTCAAGGGCTTTGTCGGCCGCAACGCGTTCTGATTGCCCCAATCCGTCTCGACCTGCAACACGCGGCTCGGAGCTGATTTCTCTCGGCAAAACGCAGCGACACCAATACGGCAAGTACCGAAGACGACGGCCTGAAACATGCCGCCGGCTCGGTGTCGAATGGACGAGGTGAGCAACGGGAAGCTTGCCGGCCAGCACCGCGTACCGCGCGGCGCCGGGCCGGCGCTGCGCGCCTTTTACAGAAACGCGCTGACGTCGGTATGAAAACGCACGGCCAGCGCCTTGGCCACCTTCTTGCTGATGGCGCGGCGGCCCGCAAGAATATCGCTCACCACCGTGGGTGACGCGATACCTATCAGGTCCTTCTGCTTCAGTCCGTGCGTTTCCAGCAGATGCCGCAATACCTCGCGGGGCTCCGCTTTTGGAATCGTCACGTTGTGCGCTTCCCAGCTTTCGATCAGGTCGGTCACGATCGCGAACAGATCCGAGAGCGGATCCTCTTCGTTGCCGTTCAGATGATCAGCGAGCGAGTTGGCGAGCCGCACCATGGTCTGGTAATCCTGCTCGTTGCGAATGGGCGTGATCGGCAACTGCGTTTGCAGCGCGGCCCACGTTTGAGCGATGTCGGGAAAAGCTCCCGGAAGGCGATCGGCATTCATGAGTTTAGATTCTTCCTCGTCCAAAGGTCGTATTCCGCGTGCGTCAGTACATGACGAACGAATAACGACTGCCTGTTGTAGTGAATCGCCGCAACGATCCGGAACCGGTTGCCGCCCACGTCGAAAACCGTGTATTGAGGCGGTACGTAGTCCACTCCGGCGAACGTCTGCTTCAGGTCGTTATAGCCATACGCGAGGCACGCCTGCGCCAGTGAGTACCACGTCAATAGCGCACTGCGCGCCCCCGGATGTCTCTTTATGAAGTCCAGCAACGCTTTCTTTGAAATGACCCGCATCGGATTTCCTCGCACGTGTTCGCGCGCTGAATGTGCGCGCTCTACGTGCAAGGCTAAACGGGACGGATCGACACCGATAGCCGGCCGGATGGCATAGTCCGAACGGCTATTTTGCTGCTTACCGCAGTACGACGAAAGCATTTTATTCGCATCTTGCGAAGTTCGCAATATGCGAATAATGAGACGCCCGCTTGCTGCCTAGCGTCGTCCCGTCAACATGCAAAGACCGCTGACGTGATCACCTTCGACCATGTCAGCGACCCCAACTGCTGTTCTGCGCCGGCTCGCCGCTACGATCGTCCGCGTGACCTCGGCCATGAACGCGCGCCGGAATGCCACCGGCGAAAAGCGTTCAGCGTTCGCGCGACATGCCGCCGGCGTGATCTGGTCGCGCTGCCGCTCGAAACGATCGATCGCGTCGAGCATCGACACCACCGTCTGGCGCTCGAAATACACGCCGGTTGGATGCGCCTCGCCGATCGGCACCACGGTTTCGAGCGCGCCGCCCTTGCCGAATGCGATGACCGGCGTGCCGCATGCCTGCGCTTCGAGTGCGACGATGCCGAAGTCCTCCTCGGCGGCGCACACGAAAGCTCGCGCGCGTTGCAGATGGTCCTTCAGCACCTCGAAGGGCTGATCGCCGAGGATCGTCACATTGGGACCGGCCTTGGCACGAATCGACGCCATCTCCGGACCGTCGCCGATCACGACCAGCCGACGGTGGGGTGTGGCATTGAAAGTTTCGACGATCAGATCGATGCGCTTGTACGGCACCATCGGCGAAGCAGTCAGATAGAAATCTTCCTTGCGCGCGCACAATTCGAATTGATGCACGTCGACGGGCGGCGCAATCACGGCCGCATCCAGACGGCAGGTTTTCATCAGACGACGTGCAACGAAATGCGAGTCCGCGATCAAACGGTCGACGCCGTTCGCCGGTTGCGATTCCCGGCCGCGCAGATAGTGGAGTAAGATGCGCGCCGCCCACGACTTCGGCCCATGCGTTAGATGCGCTTCGCGTAGGGACTGATGTTGCAGATCCCACGCGAAGCGCGTCGATGAATGCACAAAGCTGACGAGCCTCTGATCCGGTCTAACCGGCACGCTCCTGGCGAGCGCAGGAGAACTCGTAATAATCAGATCGTAGACGGACAGATCGAGGCGTTCGACGGCGTGCGTCATTAACGGCAAGTAAGCTCGATAGTGGCGTCGCGCGAACGGCAGTCGCTGAACGAATGAAGTCGTCACCGGCCTGCCGCGTAGCGGCTTACGGTCTGCGAGGAAGTCGACGAGACTGAATAGATCGGCGTCGGGAAAGCATTCGATGATCTGCTCGAGCGCCCTCTCCGCGCCGCCCGGCGCGACCAGCCAGTCGTGCACGATCGCCACTTTCATGATCCCCTCGTTTTTTAATTGACGCCTTTTGTGCCTAGCAACGAGTGTATGTGGCGCGACGTTTGCTGTGCGTGCGCGTGCCCACATTCGACGCGCGACAGCTCGCGAATAATAGGCATCGCCGTTCGCCTATTGCGAATCTGCGGATCCCATGACTTCGCCTTCAAATGCGCCCGGCGATCGACGCTTCGGCACTCGTTCATTCCCTACAAACTGGGGGATGTCATGGCGTCGGCACAACGTCTTGCGGGACAAGCATTGGGCGATGCGCGAATGGAATTTTCAGTGAGGTGATATAGACAGCGGATGCGGTGAGCAGTCAGCAGCCAGGCCGCACGCTAGTGAGGAAGACGCGAGTCATGCATTCGAGGTTCGCGCGAGCCGGTCGATCCAGGCCCGCGCGCGATGTTCGGGCAGCGTGGTTCAGCCCTTGCTGTACTCGATCGTCTCGACGCCGGTGTCCGTGCCGAGCAGACACAGATTGGCGCCACGTCCAGCGAACAGCCCCACGGTGACCACGCCCGGCCATGCGTTGACGTGCATTTCCAGCGTGCGCGGGTCGCTGATACGCAAACCCTTGACGTCGATGATTTCGTTGCCGTTGTCGGTAATGAACGGCGCGCCTTCCTTCGTGACGCGCACCACGGGCACGCCGCCGAGCGCCGTGACGCGGCGGCCGATCGCCGTACGGGCCATCGGCACCACTTCGATCGGCAGCGGGAAATTGCCGAGCGTCTCCACCAGCTTGCTGGCGTCGGCGATGCACACGAACACGTCCGACACCGACGCGACGATCTTCTCGCGCGTCAGCGCGCCGCCGCCGCCCTTGATCATCGCGCCGCTGTGGTCGATCTCGTCGGCGCCGTCCACGTACACCGGCAGCGAATCGATTTCGTTGAGGTCGAACACCTTGATGCCGTGCGCTTGCAGGCGCGCGGTGGTGGCGAGCGAACTCGACACCGCGCCGCGATAGCGCGCCTTGTTGGCGGCCAGCGCGTCGATGAAACAGTTCGCGGTGGAGCCGGTGCCGACGCCGATCACCGCGCCTTCGGGCACGGTGGCGGTCACGTAGTCGGCGGCGGCCTGGCCGACCAGTTGCTTGAGTTCGTCTTGAGTCATGGAAAAGGCAGGCAAGCAGTAAAAAGCGCTAGTTTACCGGAGCGGCAGACTAGCGCGGGTGGTGTCGGGATTACTTCTTCACCGCCCGCTGGCGCACCGCTTCGAACAGACACACGCCGCTCGCCACGGACACGTTCAGGCTTTCCACCGTGCCCGCCATCGGGATCTGCATGACCACATCGCACGTGTCGCGCGTGAGGCGGCGCATGCCCTCGCCTTCGGCGCCCATCACCAATGCGACCGGTCCGTCCAGCTCCGTGTCGTAGAGGCTCTTGGTGGCCTCGCCGGCCGTACCGACGACCCACACCCCGGCGTCCTTCAACTCGCGCAGCGCGCGCGCCAGATTCGTCACGGTGATGTAAGGCACGGTGTCGGCCGCGCCGCTTGCAACTTTGGCGGCCGTTGCGTTCAAGCCCACCGCGCGATCGCGCGGCGCGATCACCGCGTGCGCACCGGCGGCGTCGGCAACGCGCAAGCAGGCGCCGAGATTGTGCGGATCGGTCACGCCGTCGAGCACCAGAATCAGCGGCGAACCGTTGATGCCGTCGAGCAGTTCGGCCAGGTTCTGCGCGAGCGGCATGTCGCCCGCGCGCGCCACCACGCCCTGGTGACGCTCGGTATGCGCGAGGCCCCAGAGACGCGTTTCGTCGGCGGCGATCAGACGTACGCCGGCGTCTTTCGCCGCGTGCAGAAATTCGGTCATGCGACGGTCTTTGCGCGTGGCGTCGTAATAGACCTCTTCGACCGTCGACGCGTCATGCCGCATACGTGCGGTCACTGCGTGGAAACCGTATAAAACCTTGAGACGTGCCATGACTGATGCAACCTTTGATTGAGCGCACGTTCGACGCGCGCTACTGTGATGAATACGAGCCTGCGTGCTTCTGTTCCGATGCCGCGGCTGCCGTGTTCGAATGCCTGACGGCGATGAAACGCAGACCGCGCGCAACCGGCACGTTGCTATGTGCCCGATGCGCGCGGTTTGAGCAAGCAGGCCGCTTCAGCGCTTCTTGCGTGCCTGCGGCTTCTGTGCCGATTTGGTCGCGGCGCCGTGCTTCTTCGCCGCGCCGCGCGCCGCGCGTGCTTCCTTGACCGCCGCGGTTTGCGCGGGCGCGGCCTTCTTGCGGCGCGCGCCCGGCGATGCCGCGCCACCTTCCACCGGCGGCAACGCGCGCACACGCGCGCCACCGTTTTCACCGGATGACTTGTCGGCCGACGGCCCACGCACCAGAGGCGGCTTGATCGGCGTGTCGCGCACGAGCCGGAAGTCGATCTTGCGTGCATCCAGATCGACGCGGCTCACCTGCACGCGCACGCGGTCCGACAGGCGATAACGGATCCCGGTGCGCTCGCCGCGCAACTCGTTCTTGATCTCGTCGTACTGGAAGTAGTCCGAGCCGAGTTCCGTGACGTGCACGAGGCCTTCGATAAAGAGCGAATCGAGCTGCACGAAGATGCCGAACGACGTCACGCCGTTCACCATGCCGCCGTACTCTTCGCCGAGCTTGTCGCGCATGAAGTAGCACTTCAGCCAGGCTTCGACGTCGCGCGAGGCTTCGTCGGCGCGGCGTTCGTTGGCCGAGCAATGCAGGCCGAGCTCTTCCCAGATGGCCACGTTGTTGCCACGCACGCGGCCGCGTTTTTCGTCGTCGGCCTGCTGCATGGCGCGAGCGCGCGGCGAGAGCGCCGTGTTCAACTCGACGCCTTGCGGCGGCTCGGGCTGATACTTGCGGCCCTGCAGGATCGCGTAGATCGCGCGGTGCGTGAGCAGATCGGGATAACGGCGAATCGGGCTCGTGAAGTGCGCATACGCCTCGTAAGCGAGACCGAAGTGGCCGATGTTGTCCGGGCTATAGACCGCCTGCTGCATGGAGCGCAGCAGCATGGTTTGCAGCATCTGCGCGTCGGGCCGTTCGCGGATCTGCGCCATCAATGCCGCGTAGTCGCTCGCGTGCGGTTTGTCGCCGCCGGCCAGCGTGAGGCCCATGCCGCGCAGGAACGTGCGCAGATTCTCGAGCTTTTCCGCAGTCGGGCCGGCGTGCACGCGGAACAGCCCCGGATGTTTGTTGCGCTTGAGGAAGTCGGCCGCGCAGACGTTCGCGGCCAGCATGCATTCCTCGATCAGCTTGTGCGCGTCGTTGCGGGTGCGCGGAATGATCTGTTCGATCTTGCCCTGCGCATTGCAGACGATGTACGTCTCGGTCGTATCGAAGTCGATCGCACCGCGTTTCTGGCGCGCGGCGAACAGCGATTTATAGACGCCGTACAGATTCTGCAGTTGCGGCAGCAAGGCGGCGCGGCGCGTGGCCTCCGGACCCTTGGTGTTCTTCAGGACCGCGGCGACTTCCGTGTAGGTCAGACGCGCGGCCGAGTGCATCACGCCGGGATAGAACTGATAGGCCTTCACTTCGCCGCGCGCGGTGACGATCATGTCGCACACCAGCACGCAACGGTCGACGTGCGGGTTCAGCGAGCACAAGCCGTTCGACAGTTTCTCCGGCAGCATGGGAATCACGCGGCGCGGGAAATACACCGAGGTGCTGCGCTCGATCGCGTCGGCGTCGAGCCCGCTCTTCGGGTGCACGTAGTGGGAGACGTCCGCGATCGCGACGATCAGGCGGAAGCCCTCGCCACGGCCGACCTGAACCGGCTCGCAGTACACGGCGTCGTCGAAGTCGCGGGCGTCTTCGCCGTCGATCGTGACGAGCGGCACGTCGCGCAGATCGATGCGATGACGCGCGTCGACCGGGCGCACTTCGTCGGGCAGGCGCGCGGCTTCGTCGAGCGCGGCCTGGCTGAATTCGTGCGGCACGCCGTACTTGCGCACCGCGATTTCGATTTCCATGCCGGGGTCGTCGATATCGCCGAGCACTTCCACCACGCGGCCGAGCGGCTGCGAATGACGGCTCGGGAAATCGGTCAGCTCGACCACCACTACCTGGCCGACCTTGGCCTTCTTCGTGTTCTGCTGGATCAGAATGTCGTGGCCGATGCGCTTGTCTTCGGGCGCGACGATCAGCGCGCCGTTCTCGTTGAGCAGGCGGCCGATCACGCGCTTGTTGGCGCGATCCGTAACCTCGACGATATGCCCTTCCGGACGGCCGCGCCGGTCATAACCGACGATGCGCGCGAGCACGCGGTCGTTGTGCATGACCTTCTGCATTTCGGCGGTGGGCAGGAACAGGTCGTCCTGGCCGTCGTCGCGAATCAGAAAGCCGTAGCCGTCGCGATGGCCTTGCACACGGCCCGCGACGAAGTTCGACGGATGAGTCAGCTGATAGAGATTGCGCTGATCGAGCCGGATCTGGCCGTCGCGCTCCATCGCGCCGAGGCGCTTGAAAAATCCTTCGCGCTCCTGGCGCTTGATCGACAGGGCTTCGGCGATGTCGTTCGCGGCAAGCGGCGCTTCACTCGTGCGCAGAACGCCGAGGATTTCCTCGCGGCTTGGAATCGGGTACGGAAATTTGCTCAAGGGCTTGTCGATGATTTTTTCTCGTTGCATGGACGTCGATCGCGATGTGGCTCGGCTTGGGAAGCGATTACAGTGCGCTCCGGTTGCGCTTCAGCTGCGCTTGAATTGCACCTGCAAATGCACAGAAAAAAACTGCTCGGGTCCGGCTCGTTCAAGGCTGAGTCCGACGGGCGTGTGCACCGTGCCAACGAACTACTGCGAGGCATTCTAACACCCGTCTTGCGCGCCAAGCGGCCCTGTCAATAGATGCCGGGCGGTTGTCCGCGGACGTGCGCACGCTCGCCACGACGATGTTTAAGTGAGTTTTGAGAAACGCTTGACAGTCTCTAATCTGTCGCTATAATGGCGTTCTTTGCTGTTCATCACCTGCCCAGGTGGCGAAATTGGTAGACGCACTAGGTTCAGGTCCTAGCGGTGGCAACACTGTGGAGGTTCGAGTCCTCTCTTGGGCACCAAGACACATTTCCGGGCTTTCCCGATGTTTGAGAAAGCCCGGAAAATCAGTCACTTAATCCCCCTCCTCTGATCATCCATACAGTACGGTTTTGCCGTTAACCGGCATTGTTCGTATAATCGGGTCCCCATTTTCTCCGCACGGACCTCCCCACGATGGCCTCAATCACCCCGCACAAAGACGGTTGGCGAGCGCAGGTATATGTGTCGGGCGAACGAGATTCCAAAGTGTTCCGCACGCAGCGCGAGGCGAAAGCATGGTCGAGCGCGCGCGAGATTGAACTCCGCAAGCGAAAAACCACGCCGGCCGGTGACCTGCATACCGTCGGTCAGATGCTCAAGCGCTATGGGGAGGAAATCTCCCCACAGAAGCGCGGCGAGCGCGCCGAGGTGTTGCGCATCCAGGCATTCATTCGAGACTTCCCCGATATCGCCGGTCTTACGCTCTCGCAAGTCAAGACGCCCGACCTCGCCAGATGGCGGGATGCGCGCCTGAAGGGATTCGCTGATCCTGACGGCGAGCAGGTATCAGGCGTCACCCCTGCGTCCGTTCAGCGGGATATCAACTGGTTGCGTAATGCATTCAATATCGCCCGAAAGGAATGGCACTGGCTGGATCACAGCCCGTTTGACGGCTTCCGGTTGCCAGCCGATACGCCGCCTCGGATACGTCGCGTGTCGCCGCCTGAGGTCAGGCTGATCTGTCGCGCGCTGGGTTATCGAAGCGGACATGCGCCGGTGACGAAAAGTCAGGAGGTGGCTCTAGCGTTTCTGGTTGGGCTGCGCTCGGCGATGCGCGCGGGCGAGATATTGAGTTTGGGTTCGCGCACTCTCAACCTGACGCGGCGCGTCGCGGTGGTCGAGCACAAGATGCAATACCTGACAGGCAGGCCGCGCGAGGTGCCGCTATCGAAGCATGCGATCCGGCTATTGCGCCCGGTTGCGTCCCGTGAGAAGTGCTTTACCGTTTCGTCGGGGACTCTCGACGCGATCTTTCGCAAGGCCCGCGACAAGTTGCTGATCGAGGATCTGCATTTCCATGACTCGCGCGCCGAGGCGCTCACACGTCTCTCGCGCAAGGTCGACGTGATGACACTGGCAAAGATCAGCGGACACAAAGACCTGCGCATCCTGCAACAGGTCTATTACCGCGAGTCATCCGAGGCAATCGCGGCACGCCTCTGAAACAGCAAAGCCGCCTAAAGGCGGCTTTTTTCATTGGGGCGCCACAGACGGAAGCGTGTCGCCCGGCTGATAGACGGTGTAGTTCGTGCCGTCGCACACGACCGCTATCGCGTCCGGCGGGATCGGATCGGAGGGGTAGAGCGTGCCGTTATCGTCGGTCGCCACAGGGATCGCAATCATGGGTTCAAAACCTCCACTATGTAGCTTTCGAGGGTGATCGTGTCCGCCGCGTTCGCCAGCGTGCCGGTCAGAGTCAACGTCGTCGGGACCGACGTATCGATGGTTGCCGTCAGATAGCCCGACGTCGATGATCCAAACGACGTGCCTGCGGTCGCCGGTGTAACAAGTTGCGAGCTCTTCGAATTGCGATTCGCCAGGCGCCGCTGCATCGACGAGGTCGCGTTGGACGCAATGTTGTAGGCACCCACGCTGGTGCCGTTGATGCGCGCCGTGATGGTCTTCGTATCCGCATTGTTCGTAAAGGTATGATCATGCGTGATCCGAACGATGCTATTGGCCTGAAGCGCCGGCAGTGCGATCGTGGCAAGCGTGGTTTCGGCGAGCGTCCCAGTTACCGACGACGAAACAGCGGACTGCGCGATGATCTGCGGGACGCCATGGCCACCCCCGGCTGTGTTCTTGATGGCCGTCATAGGCCGATCCCCGGAGTGACAAGGATCGTGCCGGTGCCTGACTGTAGCACCACCGCTACGGTGTCGAAAATGGCATCCTGCGCGCTTGAGTCGGACGGTGCGCTAGGTGGACGGACCGTCATCGCGGAGCTGGGCGCGAGAGGGACGCCGGGACTAGGATTGCCAGCGGTGGGGAATGCCGCCGTCGCGCTGCCGCCTTGCCCAAAGCTTACCCATGCCCATGACGAAGACAAGTTCGCAACTAGCGCTCCCTCGAGCAACTCACCGGCCGCGATTGTAATCTTGGCGCTGGTGGTCGTCGCTGCGATCGCCTGCCCTTTGCCACTGGCCCTGAACGGCCACGACGGCACTGTGTTATCGGATTCTTGCATCTGGTTCTCCTCGAGGAACGTCAATCAATGCATGCAACTGTCCGTCTCCGGCCGGATCGTGCACACATAGCCTTGCAGGTACGCTACTTTTTCGCGGGCGTCGTTGTCGGCATCGTCGACGATTCCGAAAAGAGCAGCTCCAAACGCTGGTGATAGCTCGGCTGTGCCACTGGAACCATCGCCCACGCCGCTGGCGCTGGCGGCGGAACTGGCTTGGTTGCCACTGGCTGGATGGAAGTTGGACACTGCGATGCGCAGCCGGCGAGTACCGTCAGCGATAGCAGCACGATTTTTAGCGTTGTCGGCTTCATGGGCTTGCTTCTCCATCATGAGTTGATCGTCGAGCGTGGCGATCTTTCCTTCAGCCACGGTGTGGGCATCGATGGCGCGTTGCTCTGCATCGAGCGCGGTTTTCGATATGGCGTTCAGGTCGTTGGCGTGTTGCTCGTTGTCCCGAGCATGCGCGGCCTTTTCAGCGCCGAGCTGCGCGCCATAGTGGTTCGCATCAAACTCATGCGCGCCGCCGACGCCGATAGCGACTCCGAAAAGGGCCGCGGCCAAGCCGGTGATTAGATACGGCGACATATCATTCTCCAAGGCAAGCCGCGCGCTCGGCGACGCGACGGCGATAGATTCCGGAGCAGCCGCTCGAGGCGATCGCGCAATCGCGGCCGCCAGCGAACCGCCATTTGAGGTACTCATTGCATGCGCCGGGAAAGTCGCGGGCGATATAACGTCGGCGCAATGTCGAGCCGCGGTAATTGGCGAGGCCGGCGTTGTAAGCCAGGTCAATTGCCGCGACCTTCTGGCCTTGCGTGAGCGAATCGAAACCGGGCGTCGAGGTGCGCACCGCATCGGCATAGCCAGCCAGACTGCCATCGAGCATCTGCTTACACTCGGTCAACGCATAGAGGTGCATTTCGACTTGCGTCTCACCAAAGCACACGGTCTGTACGTTGCCAGCGAGTCGATCGTCATAGGGCTTGAGCGACACGCCTTCATGCGAGCTCGTAAAAGTGATGCAAGCAGTGGCACACGCAGCGCCCACGACTGCGGCAAGTGAGCGTCGGCCCGTACGCTTGACGTCAGCCATCAAGGCCTCCCTGCTTCGTGTATGCGCCGATCAGGCCGAGCGCTGCAATCGCTGCACTGACGAGCAGCGCCGCCCACAACGGAAGACGACTGACCATACTCTCGGGCAACGTCGACCATATGGCGGTCAGAAGCGGCGCGACTATGCCGACAATCAGCGCGCGTACGCTGTTGCGCTTGTGCGCGGTGCGCCAGTATGAAACGGGGCGAATTGACATCACGCCCCCCATTTCTTGAAGCCGCCGCCGGCACCGTACGCGGCCAGCAGGACAAGCCCCGTCAAAATCCACTTCCACGCGATCGCCAGTACGCCGCGTCCGACGTTGAGCTGGAAGCGCTGAAGGATTCCGTCCTCGATTTGTTTCGCGATCGCGGCTACGTCCTCATCGGTCAGGTTTCGTTTATCTTCCATTCGTTATCCCCCGCGCGTTTATTGACTCTTTGCTTGTCTTCGCCCTAAGCCTGCGTGGGCCGCATTACGCCTGCTGCGCCAGTTCCGTCAGGCGGTCGTAAAGCGCAAACTGCAACTCGTCGCCGGTCTGCGACGCATGCTGATCGCGCAATGCGAGCAGCCCGGCAGCGTTTTTCGCCCCTACCAACGGCGCCGCCAACTGCATAACCAATTCGAAATCCGGAATGTCCATTTGCCTTCCCCTTAAGGAACGAGCACGTCATTGACCATATTGTTCGCAACGGTCGTGAGCGCCTGACTGCCCGATGCGAGCAACGTCGATGATGTGAAATTGGTGATGTCGTTCGAAGTGACGCGCATCACCCCGCCGTTTGAAATGTAAAGCGGTCTGTTCCATGTGCCAGCGCCATCCATCGTGCATCGGGACAGTCGGAAATCTGTTGCAGTCGTACCGTCAACATCGATGGCATAGGGCTGCGGCGCGCCTGTCAGCAGAATCTCGACGTGCGTAATGCGCGCGGATGTCACACCTATGAACTGTGAGTTGTTCCCGTTCATCGACCAGCGGCCGCCAGACCAGCGGAAGTTAGTGATGGTGCCGGTGTTAAGCCGAAGAATTTGCGCCCGCGCACCGGTCATATCCAGGGTGGCGAGGGTCTGCCCATTTGCAGTAGCAATCTCGCCAGTAAAGGTGCCATTGAGATACAGGCTCTGGCTCGCCCCGAGGATGTTAAAGCTACCTGTTACCCGCGCATCGTTACCCAGCGTCACGCTCGCGGCCCCGCCGACCGCCATCTGGTCCGCATACGCCTGGAAATTGTTGCTGGTCGCGGTCCCGCCATACCCCGTGATCCGATCACCGGCTATCTTGCAAGCCCAGTACGTCGTGCCTGGTTTGCGGAACCTGCACGTCGACGACACGTCCACGTCGTCGCAGTTGTTGATCTCAAAGTACGCGCTCGATAGCGGATTGAATTCCGCGGTGGCCTCGCAGTCGATGTTGTGGAGCTTTACACCGATCGTCGCGTGGACCTTGTTGACGACGAGGCCTTTGGTCTTGACGTTGCGGATGTTCCAGTCATAACACGTCACGCCAGGGAAAAACTCGAGGCCCATGCTGTAACCCCAGCCCAACGCGGCGTTGCCCCGATAAGACTCGACATACACGCCGTCGATGTCGAGACCGTTGATCTGGTCGAGCTTGTCTCCGGGACCCGTTAGCGAGCCAACACCGAACGCGTAAAAATCGGAGTTCAAGAGCCGCAGGTTCCGGATCTTCGGTCGCGTGTGATTCCCGTAAAGGCGAAGATTGACAACGTTGTTCTGGCCGTTTGCGTCGATGGTGACATTGCGAACAAGGCCGTCAGTGATGCCTACAGTCTTGTTTGCGGCGTTGCCCCAGTTCACAAATCCCAGACTGGTCGTTGATGTTTTAAGGAGCGTGGCACCGTTGAAGTTAATACGGGGCGAAGAAAGATAGAGCTCACTTGCGTGATAGGTTTGGCCCTTCTCGAATTCGAGTTCCCATCCCAGTGCAGTGGCGACCGTATCTGCGAGCTGAATGGCGGGAGCCTGATCGGAAGCTACGTTTGCGAGAGCCCCAAATTGCGCCACGTTGATGACGTTCCGCAATTCGTCTTGCGCGGTGCGTGAAATCGCGCCAACGCCGTACTGTATGAAGCCGGCCATGGAGGAGCCAGCCGAGCCCGCCAGCATAATCAGAACATCAGCCGCACTGCCCGAGACCGGCACCATCACGGTTGGTTGGCCAAGAGCATCGAATGCCATCGCCTTATTGGCGCGCACCGCCGCCGCCGGCATCACCGGACTGATCGCAGTCTGGTCGTCGACAACCGGAAAGACGAGCGAGCGGCTTTGTATCTCAGCTAGCTGCTGCTGCGTCATCGTTTGATAGTCCATCGCAGACTCGACTACATCCGGATAGAAACCGTTCTGGTTGACGATGTCCGTCTGCTGAACGATCGGCAGCGTGCGAAGGATCGTGATCGACCACAGCGCTGCCAGCGCTGCACCGGAAAGTGGGTAGGTCACCGCGCCGCCGGTCTTGTTGCCAATGCCCGAGACACTGTATTGAGACGGAGAGAGCGTTGTCTGGTTGCCCAGTGGATCAGTGACGATCACTGTCAGCTGGCTCTGGTTCGGGATCAGGAAGCCGTACGGGAAGCTGGTCGCTACCCCATTGCCGTAGCGGATCGCCTTGTTGGCGGTGCTCGAGATAGTCATGTCACTCCTTCACTTTGCCGTAGACGAGCCCGTGCAGCCAGTCCGAGATGTCTTTCGGGTTTTGGTCACCGTGCGCCCAGTCCCAGACGAACTGCGCACTGCCAGACACTTGCCCTGTCGGAAGGCCGAACACATATCCAGCGTTTTGCACCGCATGCTTCACCCACTTGTCGGACACGTCGTGATCGGATAGTCCGGTTGCGGCCGCGATGTCTTTGCCAGACTTGAGGACGCTGTTCACCATCTGCGCGGCCGGCGTCGCCTCGTAGTCGCGACCGGACATTGCCGAGTTGGCGATATCGCGAAACACCGGAATGCCGGACATCAGACCTAGCCCGATCTCTTCGGCCGCCCAAGTAGGCCAGGATTGCTGCTCTGCTTGCTTCTGGCTCGCCGCGGGCTTGAGGGCAGCGTGCACAAGCTGGGGAATCACAAAGTAAAACCACGACCGCGCCATCACCATTGCGAAATCGCCCCTTGCCTGCCGATAGTCGCCTTGGCGTGCGGCATCGAGCGCCTGACCCGCACGACGACCGATATCGCGCTGCCGGTTATAGAAGTGGTTCCAGAAGCTGTAGAACATCGTAAAAAGCTTTTGAAACTCGGGGCCGCGCTGGATCGCTGAGAGGTCTTTGGAGCCGCCACCGCCGTGCGCGTTGCGAACCGCCTTATCAGCCGAATAGACAGCGTCCTGCTCTGAGAGTCCTTCGTGCAGGCCCTTGTTGTACGCGCCGACCCACGTCGGCATCGCTGACCCCATGTCGAGCATCGAGATGCCGTAGTACGCAAACCGGCGGGCGCCGTCGTATGCCTTCTGCGCTGGGTTGCGGTTGCCGTGGGCTTCCATTTCACGCAGCGCGTCGCGCACGTCGCGATCAACCTCGTTCATACGGTTGCGCATCTCGCCAGATCGCTCGAACACGAAGTCGCGAGTTGCCGCCCACTTGGCCGGCGTGTCGAATGCGTGAATGCCGGACATCATCCAACGCGTGCCGATCTCGCCGATCGAGTTCGACAGCGCGCTACCGCCGTGGATCATCATGGTCGTGAAACGGAACCCGAGGCCGACCATGGTCGCGTTGGTCCGCGCGAAATGCGCGGCACGGTCCCACCACGCGAGACCGCGCTGGTCGTACACCTTGTCGTTGGCGATTGCCTGCAACCACGGGCGGAACTGTTTGTATATCTCGCGCCCCATCGTCGTCTCGACTGCTTCGCGCACGCGCTCGTCGCCGAGAAAGCGATCGGCGTCCATGATCGCTTCGCGATAGGCTAGATCATGAATGACGCCGGTCAGGTGACGCGGCAGCACGTCGAGGTTCAGATACAACGGGCGCGAGTAGTCCTGAATCCGCTCGATCGTGTGCCCCTTGTCGGTCGTCGCGCGGGTGTAGTTGTTTTCGAACAGGCGATCGCCGGAGCGCTGACGGTTCAGCTCGACATCGTACGCACGCAGCGGGTCATAGATCGCCGGGTAGTAGCCACCGCGGTACCGCCCAAAAGGCGTGGCGACTTCGGTCGGCCGGACCTTGTCCGGAGCAACGCCGGACAGCCTCTTTTCCATCGCCTCGATATGCGGCCAAAGCGTTTCGATCAGGTCCCACGATCCTTGGACAAAGTCCCAGTCTGGCTTCGTCAGATGCCGATTTAGGACGGCCCAGATCGACTGGCGCGTCCAGCCCTCGCCTTCCATCAGTTTCGCGAAGTTGCTGTCGTTGCCCACGTTCAGCGCCATCGCGATGATGTCCTTCTTGAGCATGCGTGACGGCTCGCCAGTGCGGGAATCCTTCAGCTCGGGCAGCTCGTACCGGTTAAGCCAGTCTTTTGTAACCTCGGCGGGCAGCTTGTCGTGCAGCGCGCGCATCTGGCTCACAACGTACGAGCGCAGATCGTTTTCGCGGACACCAGCGTCAGCCAGGCGGCGGAACACCACGCGGTTAAACACGCCGTTGGAATCGTGGCCGTCGAGCCAGTCGAACACCTGCTCCATCTTGAGCATCGATGCGTCGAGCGAGCGCAAGCTGGTTTTGGCGTTCAGCCACTTCGCATTGACGCGATCGAGCCCTCGGCCGCCCTCGCCCGGGTTTCGCTCGAGCGGGATGCTCTTTGCCGGCAGCTTGTCGGCCGTGGCGACGGCCTCAGCAACGACCGAATCAAAGTCGCGCTCGTCGGCCCCGTCAAGCAGCGTCTGCTTCAGCTTGCCGATGTGCGCGATGTTTTCGACGGTGTCGCGCAGGCCTCGGAACTCGTCGACCGTGAGCTCCGAATAATGCTTCTGATAGGCCTCGTTCAGCAGCTCGGTCGGCACGTAGATCTCTTCGCCGTCAGCCTGCTTGCGATCGGCCCACTCGCGCAGCGAGCGCCGCCGGCCAATCTCCTTCTGGGACGCATCGCCGAAGTCGAAACGGTCGAGCAGCGCGTGGATCTGGTCGAGATACTCCTGCGAGATGCCCTTGATCGTGCGCTTTTCCGCGTATCGGTTCAGTTCCTTCGCGCCCGACTGGATTTCTTCGGCAGCGTTGCGCGCCGCAACGAACAGATGATGATTGAGAACCTGCTGACGCTTCGCCGCATATGCGCCGGCGTGGTCACCATCAACGAGCGCCTGCTCGACCCGGCGCGCAGCGATTGCTTCCGCGCGGGAGTACTTGCCCGTCAGCTGCACGTCGCGCACTGTCTTTCCGGCAATCTGGTCTTTCGCCCACTGGCGAACGTCGTCAGCGGAAAACGCCTCCTGGTGGATCCGCCGGCCGAGCGCGCGCAGCTCGATCTGAAGCGCCTTCTGCATCTCCTGATTGTGGATAGCGTCGATCGCTTCATCGCGTATCGAGCCGTCTGTCAGAATGTCCGGTCGCTCCTCCGACATGCGAAAGTCGGTGCGGCGGTCGATGATGTACTGGCGCGCGGTGCGGCGTTCGTCAGGCGTCTGCCGGATATCGCGTTCCTGCTGCTCGAGCGCGGTCAGCGCCTTTACCAGCTCGTTGCCGGAGCCAAACCCGAGCACGTCGGACATGTCGTCCGGATGGACGCCGCCGCGCTTGACTGTTGTGCCTTTCGGCATTTTTTCCGACGTGCCCTCGCCGTACGCCGCGTCGATGTCTTTCGCCGAGAGCTTGCCGATCTTGATGCCCTCGGCGCCGTCGCTCAGCTGCCCGGTACGCAACGTCTCAAGCGCGGCAATGTCCGGACGCGCATCGACCTCCCGTGTGACTTCAGCCTTCACCTTGGCGCGATAGGCTTCATAGTCGGTCGTGCGCTTCTTCCGCACGTGCTCCATGACCTTCGGCAGCAGCGCGCTGTCGGCGGCCGTACCAGCGCTCGCAACGGTCTTCTGGTACTCGGCAAACTCGCGCTCCGTCATACCTGCGGTCGCCGGATCGTCGAACGCCGCGCGCAAGTGCTGCGCACGCCGCGCGTTCTCGATCTCCTGATCGGTGGCGACAAGGCGGTCAAACACGCCACGGATATCGTCGTTGATCGGCGTGTTGAGTTGGGAAACCGAGCGATAGATCGCGGTCAGCCAGGACTTGAATTTGGAGAAAGCGGAAGCGAGCGCGCTGCTGGGCGCTTTGCCTTCCATGAAGTACGCTTCAGCGGCCCGTGCGAACTGCTCGTGGTGCTCGACCTTTATGTCACCGCCGGCTTCCTTCGATTCGCGGAGATTTTTAGCAATGTCTTCCGGCGCGTCGAAGTGAATGTAAGGCGCTTTGAAGGACGTGCCCTCGTCGTCGAAGGCCTTCTTCAGGTGGGGGCTGTCTTCGGGAATGTCGACGTAGTAGACCTTTTCCGTGCGGCCGTCCTTCGTTGCATATCCCTCGGCGTATCTGCGATCGGGCGTTAGCCAACGCGAGCCACCGGAGTACTCTGTGCCGCCGTGGTACATACGAACGAAGCCGGGTTTCACCGGCTCATCGCCCTCCAGGCCCATCCACGCGCGGACGGCAGCAAAGTCATCGCGCAACTGCTTCGGCGCGTCTGGTCGCGCGGCATCGGCTCGCAACTCTTCGAGCCAGAGGTGACCCGATTCGTGAAGCAGCGTCGAAAGATCGCGCGCGCGGAACAGCTCGATCAGCGCCTTTCCGTTACCCAATGTGATGCTGCCGCGAACACCGTCGCCGGGAGCGGAATTGGCTACGCCTCGTCGCTGTCCTTCGCCTGACGATTCGCGTTGTGCTTCGCCATTAGCGCCGCCGCCACCTTCACCGTCGCCGCCTGCTGCTCCGGTGTCAGCTTGTCCATGCCGGGAATCGTCGACAGGTCCAGATCCTTCAAGTCCGGTTCCTTCGGTTTGCTGTTCTGCTTTGTTTTCGCCATTGCTCAGTTCCGATTTGAGAGCGTCGGCAAAATCGCCGGTACCACTATTCTCATGGGCTTTCGCGAGTTCTTCAAGCTTCGCTTCAGCGTCGTCATCACCGAGTTTGTCGCGCAGCGCGGCAACGAGCGAATCGACGGCGCGCGGATCGGCTTCGCCTTCGAAAAGACCCGCATCGGCGAAATCCTCGGGTTTCAGCTCGAGGTCGGCGATACCGGTCGGTTCCGGCTGATGATTCTCCCACTCCTCAGCCACGCGACGTTGCGCTTCCTCGTGCTGCCGATCAATCGGGAAAATCGCCTCACCGCCGTGGGCCCGCTGGATCATGTCCGCGAGCTTTCGTGTACCGCCCGTATCATCTTCCGCGTCGATGTCGGCCTTCGTGAGGTAGTGCTCCTGGACGGCCCGTTGCGCAAGGTCATCAAGCGCCACCCCGTTCTTGCGGAACATCGGCCCATAGCCTGGGATCAGGCGATTTCCGGCGCGACCCTTCTCGCCAGTGATATCGCTCTTGTGATCGAGCGCGACGCCGTGCTTACCCAGAAATCCGAGGAACGGGTCCGACTCTTCGAGCCGCGCGCGCTGCGCTTCCGCGCCGCTGCGGCTCTTGCCAGATTGTTCGAACGAAGCATGCTCCGGCGCATCGCCGGGTCGAATCTCGACACTGGCCTCGCGATACAGCTGCATCGGGTCAACGCCGAGCCGTTCCGCCCGGGCTGTATAGCGGGCTGCAAATAGCGACCCGTACTGTTGCGCGGCATCCGGCGTGTAACCGGCGTCCTGTGCCTGCTTCGTGATGTCGTCATAGATCTGGCGAACCGGATCATCGACGCCGACCATTTGCTGCGCGTCGCGCGCGAGGCCGTCGGTCGCCGACTGCTGAAAAGTCTTCGCATCGTTGAGCGACATGCCGTCCTGCCGCACGCGGATGTCGGGCAGCAGCTCGCGCGACACGTCGGTGCCGGCCATGTGCGTCAGGTAATCCGCCGTCGGAATAACCACGTCACCGCCGAGCGGCAGCGCTTCGTCCATCTGCTTTCGCATGTCCGGCATCCAGCCGAACAGTGGATCGGCGCCGGTGGTCGGATCGACGCCCTTCGATTGATACAGCTGAGCGATGCGCTCGGCGGGCACGAACAGGCTCTCGACCGGCGTGCCGTTTGTTTGCGACTGCATGAAACTGGCAAATGCGTCTGGCGAACGTGCGCGCGTCGCGCTGTCGGCCGCGCCGTCTTGCAGCTGCTGGAAATTCTGCATGTCGGCTTGGGCCTGCCGCACCTTCAGCATGTCGCCGGCGAAGTGCACGCCCGCGCCGACGCCGTGCATGCCACCGAACAACAACGCGCCCGACTCAGCGGCGTCGGCTAGCCGCGTGATCGCCTGCTGGCGCGTCGCGTCATCGTTGAAAACGGTATGGAAATCGCCTGGGCTGATCTGCTTTGCGGCTTCTTCGCCCAGGATCTGCGCACCGTCCATGGCCGCATTCAATGCCGCGCCTTGCACACCACCCTTGGCCGCCGCAAGCGTAGCCGTGCGGAGCGCCGCAGCAACCGTCGGACGCGTCATCGCTTGGCTGACCGCTTCGGAGACGAAAGGCGCAATCGCTTCGCTGCCGACCTTTGCCGCCGCGCCGCCACCAATGCCGGCTACGCCATAGGTAAGCGCGCCCGCGATCAATGCGCCGATCTGCTTGGATGGCTCGGACAGCTCACCGCCGCCGTCATCGCGCACGTTTGTAAGTGCACGGTAGGTAAGGCCGGCGCTAACTCGCGCCATGTCAGCCTTCATGCCGACAATGCCGCCAGCGATCGCGCCCGGGATAGCGCCGATGCCGCCTGCGCCGGCACCGATCGCCGCGCCGCCTGCAGCTTCGGGTGCGCCGGAAACGATGTTGTCGATTAGACCCGCAGCGAACGAGCTAAAGGTCTGGGCCGTTCCATACAGGCCTTGGGCGTGCGGCTGTTGCGCGAGTGTGTTTTCGGCTTGCTTGATCTGTTGGTCGGTGTCAGGCGTCGCCATACCTGCCACGCCAGCGCCCTGCTTCGTGTTATATAGCCGGCCGAGCTGGTTTTGCGCGATCGCGGACACCGCGCCGCTTTTCAGGGAAGCTAGCGCCTTCGATACCATGTCAAGGTTATCGAAGTCGTCCTGCGCCACCCGTGCCGCCGGCGGGTTCGCTGCGACCCACTGGGCGAGCACAGGGTTCGTCTGCATGATCTGGCGGTTCTGCTGCAGCTGCGCCTGCTGCTCGTACATCGGCAGATTGGCTTCGACGGCCGGCGCAGGCACGCCCACCTGCGGCGCGACCTGCATCGCGCGTGCCGCCGTGTCTGGCTTCGAGGTCTGAGCTGCGAGCAGATTGTCGGTGGCGGTGCGCTGCGTCGCATCTCCCATCTGTCGCACGATGTCGGCGTATGGATTAGCGCTCTCTGCAGGTTGCGGAGCGGCAGGCGCCGCGGCAGGCGTGGTGCCCTGCGGCGTCGCGCTTTCCATCGACTGGATGATGTCGGCGTAATCTGGCATTAACGGTCGTTCGCGAAGGGGTTATCGACGGTCGAGGTCACCGGCGCTGATGCTGCACGGCCGCCACGTGGCTTCTTCGCCGTGAGCTGCGACTGCGTATAGATCTGGTTGATGACGGTGTCGCTCGGCGTCTGGCCCGGATGCACCTGCTGGAAGGCGCCGACGATCTTCGCCCTCTCGGTATCTGGTGCGGGAATCTGGAAGTTGCCCGGATCGGTCTGGAAGGCACGCGCTGGCGCAGGGCCCGACCACCACAAATGGCCCGACGATTTGCTGCTGTCGACGCCCTGCTGCAACAGACCATTGGCCATGTCCCGCAGCTCGCCGTCATTCGGTGCGCGCTTGTTGGCCGAATAGAAGTCATCGAGCGATTGCGACAGGCGACCGGTGAACGTGTTGTAGTCCTGCGCCTTGTCCGGCGAATCCTTCGCCGTCGGGATATGCACGCCAGCAGCCTGAAGGGGCGCGCGCGCGACAGCCATCGCATGCTCGAGGTTCAAGGCCTTCGTCTGGTCTCGCTCAGCGCGGCCGGTCGCGGCGGCCTGCAGGTTGATGAGCTGCTCGGTCATGCTGTGAGGCAGCTGGCCGAAATACTTCGTCAGATCCTCATTCGCAAACGCCGTCTGATCGTTCGCTGCCTCGCCCTTCAGTTTGTAGAAAGTCGCGAGCGACGCCTGATTGACGGGCGGATCCGTGTTCTTCGCGTTATGGTCGACGAGGTCCATGATGCCGACCTGCTGCTCGGGGCGCAGCATCGCCCAAGCCGATTTCATATCCGGCGTGGACAGAAGGTCGCTCAGAGTTGTCGGCTTGCCACTGCCGCTCGAGCCGATCGCAGCCGAAACAAGCGAGTCACGCGCTGCCATCTGCTGACCCTGCTGACCGGCCACAATCTTGTTCGTCTCGTTGAACAAATTTCCGACGACTGCATCGCGGAATGTGGGGTCGTTCGGGTAAAGGCTTGTAGCGAGCGTGCTGGCCTGATCCTGCCAGTCGGCGAGATGCGCGCGAGGGTCATCACTTGTCGGCGGAGTGCCGGCCTTAGGCGGTACGGCCGCGTTGATCTTCGAGATATAAGCCTGCGTCGCCGCCGGCATTTTCGCAACCAACGAAGCGTCATTGAGCGGCACCCCAGACGCCTTGGATGCCTGAACCAGCTTGTCAACGTTGCCGGGGCCCCAGTTGTATGCCGCCAGCGCAAGCGTCTGATCGCCGCCGTAGTGCGCCCCCATCGCGTCCAGATAGTCGTTGCCAACACGCGAGCGTTCCGCAGGGCTGTTGTCAGCGGCCGGACGAACGCCGTAACCGGGACTCCAGTTGGTGGCATCCATAACCTGCATGTCGCCCTTTGCGGTTCCTTGCCCAGCAACATAAGGGCCGACAGCAGACGGGTTACCGCTGGATTCGGCGTTTTGAACTGCTGCGTGCAGAGCGTCGATCGTGGACCCATTGATCGTCGCGCCACCCTGCATGATGTTCGAGACGATGTTGCGCGCGAGCACCGGCCGCACATTCGCTTTCAGATAGTGCTCAAGGTTCGGTCGGTCCGCAGCGCTGATCTGCTGCTGGTTATCGCTGTACATGTTTTGCGCAGCGACCGGATCGTTCTGTGCATAGCGCATGATCCGCTGCTGCCACGCCTTGCTGACGTAGTCGGACTGCTTCGCCGCGACCTGCTCCGGCGACCAGCCCTGCAACTCACCCATCTGCAGCGCTTCATCCTTGATGGTCGCGACCGCCTGTCCGAAGCGGTTATCGTCGTTGTAATAGTTCGCGGCAGTATTCATCTCCAAGTTAGCGCGCGCATCAGCGGTGCCGACCTGCCAGATCTTGTTTTGCTGGGCCGCGTGCTGGGCGCCGCTCGACAGAGCGTATTCGACCCGCTTCACGCCGGCACTATCGAACATGCGTTGAGCGGCAGGGTTCGGCAGAGCGGAGCGGGCGTCCTGATAGGCCTGCTGAACGGACTGCTGATAGTCCTGATAGCCATCCACCGCGTCTTTGCCGAGCTTCGTGCCATAGCCATTCTGCGGGTCGAACTGCAGATCGGTCAGCTTCGACGCCAGTTGAATATCAGCGTTCTTCGCGAGCGTTTCGTTCTGTAGGCCCTGAAACGCGACAGCCGCTTGCGCCATCGTGTTTGACACCTGATCGGTCGCGGCTCCGATGCGCTGCGCCGCCACGCCGATTTGTGCGCCGAACGCATCGGGAGAGGCGCTCGCGTTGTCGTAGGCCGCGTGCACCTGGCCAAATTGCGTCTGGGTCGTCTGGAGAGGAACTTGTGGCATGACCTGAATCAACCGTAATCAGCTGGGTTATCAAACGACGAGTCGTATCCGCTACTGAACAGACCGTTCGTCTTGTACTGTGCCCACTTGCTGCCAACACTGGACGCACCGCTGAGAATCGACGAGAACCCGTTGACATAGCCCGCTGTTTGCGCGTTCGAGCTCGAGGCCTCGTCGAGGCTCGCCTGCTGGCTATAGCTCAGGCCCTGCAGCTGATAGCCGTACGCCTGGCGAGCCGCGTTGTTACGGATGGTCATGGCGTCGACGTCGCCCAACTTCGCCGTGTCGCCCTGGATGCGCAGCGCACTGCCACTGTCTAGATCAACACCGTTCGCGGCCATCGCCGCGCGCTCGGCTCCAATCATCTGCGAGGTTTGCTGCTGCTTCGCCGCGACCTGATTCTCACCATCGTCCATTGCCTGCTTTGAGTACGCATTTGCGACGATCTGGTTGTTCTTTGCGACCTCTGCCTGATAGCTGGCTGCAGCGCTGGCCGCCTGTCCCTGTCGGACTGCTCCGTACGCGGAAACGCCCGCACCTACTGCGGAGACGGCAAGACTGATTGACGCGATAGCTGCTGCTGAAAGTCCCGCAGACATGACTAGCCCTCCAGCCGATTGTTTAGAAGCTGCACGTTCTCGCTACCGCCGAGTAGTTGCTGGTTGGTGGATTCGAAAAGTTCCATCGCAAGCTTTTCGAGGTCTGTCTCGTCGGTCGCGTGGACCGTGGTCCAAAACGTGTCGCGATAGGTGCAGCCCGCGCGCTTGGCGCCCGGCTTCGACTTGATGATGAGTTGCAGCGCTGTGATGCGGCGCACGCCTTCGTCGGTCGTCACATCGATATCGCCAGAAACGATGCAGAGGTGCTCTGACTTATGCACGGCGCCGGTCAAGACCGTGCCCGCCCGAATGAACATCTGCCGCGCATAGAGACCGGGCGCGAAGTGATGCCACACCGGACACTCGGCCTGAGGCAGCTTGTTGATTTCCGCCTCGAGCCGGTTCACGTAACCGATCATGTCGCCAGCAACGACTTCCATCTTTTTCATTCCCCAATTTCAAAGCGGTGAAAGAGCGCGCCTGCCGGGCCGATCGGCTCAGCGTCGTGCACAACGAAACCAAGGCGCTTGAGCCACTTCACGCACGTGACATAGCGCGCGTCGACAACGTTGTGCAGATACGGAAACTTGCCGCGCAGGTGCGCGAGGTATGGCTTGCAACCGCGCAGGAACGTGACGCGGTGCTCGGCCACGAGGTCCGTCGACAATAGCCACGGTGATCCAGCATTACCAATCAGCGAGGTCGTCCCGATGCCGAACATGCACGCGGGCTGCTCATCGACGAGCCACGTCCAGGCATACAGCGACCACTCGAGCGAGATACGGAGCGCCTCAAGCGGCTCAACGTTCGCGATGGCCCAACACTCGGCGCAGTCGGCCGCACGCATGCGCGGCGCCATTGCGACCGCGTGCTCAAACCTTGCAGGGACGACGCGCGATTCCATCAGCTATCTCCCACAGTGATTTCGGGGATCAGGCCTAACACGGTGCACGGCAGCGGATCATCCTGTTGAATGCAAATCTGCCCGGTGAGGTCATAGAGCGGATCGAGCGTGA
Organism: Paraburkholderia sp. BL6665CI2N2; assembly: GCF_004366535.1. NCBI lineage: Bacteria > Pseudomonadati > Pseudomonadota > Betaproteobacteria > Burkholderiales > Burkholderiaceae > Paraburkholderia > Paraburkholderia sp. BL6665CI2N2. Next base: position 7,433,808 of record NZ_SORC01000001.1, on the reverse strand, counting down.
TCCGTTCGTCGCCGGTGATGAGCTGGATTGGCTGCCCCATCGGCTGGGTGTTGCGCTCCTTGAACTCGTGCAGGGTGCTGAACGTCTGCCCGACCTTCATGCCGCGGCTGTTCAGCATGCGCACCGTGACCGCACTCACCTTCTTCCGCTTGCTCTGGATCGTCGGGCCACCCTGAATATCCAGATACAGAGTCTTGAGCTGCGCCTGATACGGGAGCCCGACGACGACCGATGTGGCGGCACGCTGCAGCGTCACGGCACCCTTGATGACCTGCTGCTGCGGCAGCACGTTGCCGTCGGCCAGCAGCGCGACGGTCTGCCCTTCGAGATGGTCCATGCCGCTGACAGTGCTGACGGGCACCGTTAGCGACCACTCGCCCGACGACAGCGGCCACAACGAGCTGAGCGCAGTCGTCACATTGACGATGATCTGCTTCGCGGACGGCACGGCAACGACAGTGCCCATACCGTTAGCCGCACGCAGGATGGCACCAACGTGCTGCGCACCGAACACCGCCGTGTCCGCGTTCATCGTGACGCGAGATTGCACGATGGCGGTGCCGGTCGCGCCCGACCCGGTTGAGTCGGATATAACAAGGTTTGGCCGGGTTGCGACGGCACCGGGCGTGGTCGCTGCGATGGCCGTGATGACTCCGGCGACTACCGTCGCGGCGAACGTAGCGCCACTGCCGCTCGCATCCACCACCGTCGGGCTGGTGTAGTTCTGGCCACCATTGACCACGTTCGCGCCGTAGATACCAGGCGTCGCCGACAGGGCTGTCGGCCAAAGCGTTGCTGCCGGGTAGGTCAGCGGATATTGGCGGCCGCAGTCGACGAACCATGCCTTGCTCAGATCCGCCGGCACGCCGACCGACGGATCGCCGCCCATGATGCGGCTTGCCATGCGCTCGACGTACTGCACCAGCTGGCCGTTGACCATCCGTTGGACGACAAAATAAACCGCGTTCTCATTACCCTCGGATATCGAGCAAACCGACTTGAACAGGCCGTCCGTGTCGTGGCGGCACCATGCATAAACGTCCTGTTCCTTGATGTAGGTGAACGACAGCAGAATGCCGTCCTCGCGCACCGCCCAGATGACCTTGTACGGCTCCTCCGAATAGGCCCACTCGACAATCTGGTGACCGTCGAACAGATGCTTCGAAAGCACCGTCATGTCGCTGCCGGTGTAGATGTTCACGTAAAAGTTGTACGACAGGTCGCGCACTGTCGCGCCCTTCGCCTGCACATACAGGATGTCGTAGTTAATGACGATCGGCGGGACGTCCGAACAGCCGTTGTAGGCCTGCGGCACAGCATCGAACTGCGATGGCGTGATCACGCTCGACTGCGTGCCGCCGTCGATACGCCAAGCGCCGCTCGCCGTCAGTGCAATCAGCGAGGTCATCGGCAGCAGGTGCTTGATGGCATTGACCTGCTGCGAAGCGATCGTCGCCTGAATCGCGTCATCCTGCTTCGATGGGCTCGAGTAGTCCATGTTCAGGAAGTCGCCCGACTTCGACAGCGAGATGCCGTCGGGCTGGTTCGCCATACCGGCGAACACCTGACGCTGCTGAAAATAGGTGCTCGTGCCCGGATTGTTACCGCTCGCAAACGGGTTGTTGCCCTGCGGCGGACAGTTCGAGAAGTCCGGCGTGATGTTGTTGTCGACGAACGTCATATCTGTCGACTGAGCGGTAAGCGAACCAACGAACCCGAATAGCGAACCTGCGGGCGGAACGCCTCCGGCGTTTTCCGCTGTCCGGTAGATATTGAACATGGTCGGTCCAGCTTGAGCTGGGATCGCGAGTATATTGCGCGCGCCGCTCACGCGAGACAGCGTGGCGCCGGAACACTGGGCTTCAGTCGATGGCAGGCTCTCCGTCGTCCCATTTGTGCCGACCGCGGTCACGACATAGGAATATTCGGTCGCAGCGTGTGTAAAGCTGCCGCCCGGAAATGTTCCGAATGTCGTCGTGTCTAGCTGCGTACCATCCGCCTTCTGAAGCGCGAACGAACCGTCTGTCATCGCCGACGTGATCGTGTACGCGTTGCCGTTCATAGACGCGTTCCACGTGCTGCCCGCCCCATCCGGCGCTATGGTCGCGATCACCTGGTCCCCATTGGCAAAGTCGTTGCGGGGCACGGTAAATGTGCCGGGATTGGCCTGCCCGACGCTCGAGATGTTGAATGAGCTCGGTGCGATCGGTGCCGTGACGGTGATGCCAGTCGGTGCGGGCGTCTTCGACTGAAACGTGATCTGCGTAAAGGTCCAAACCCAATGCTGCGTGCGCGTCAGCTGGTATGCCGGATAGCCGATATGCGTCAGCGTCATGACGTCGGCACTCTGCACATACTTCAGTGTGGCGAGGTCGGCCGCTGCGTACGGGCTGACGGCAGTGAACACACGCGCGACGTATCCGCTGGTGAACGTACCTGCCGTCGTCGAGTCGACCGGGTTGCCAAACAGATCGGTCAGCGTGAAGGTGTTGGCGGTTACGTTCTGAACGATGAAGAGCCGTGCATAAAGCGACGCCATGCCACCTACATACAACTCGACTGTGTCGCTATTGTTATAGCCGTGCCCGGTCGCTCCGACGGTGCACGGATTGCTATTCGACACGGACTGCACCGTGACGATCGGCTCGAGCACAAAGCCGCCATTCATCACCACGCGCATCGTGTGGTTGCCGAACAGCAGCGAATACGTCTGGACCGTCGAGAACGTGAACGGGATCAGCCGGTTCGCCGTCGCTGCGCTGACACACGGACCGGTGAAAGCGGTGCCGGCGCGGTTCGATGCGCCGCCGCGAAAGTCGACGAAGAAGTTGCGCATGAGCGCCGCGCCGACGTGATATTTGTCCAGATCGACACGCGACCATAGCGCCGGGCTTAACTCGCCGGCGGCAAATGACGGCTGGATAACTGGTTGGCCCATATCAGTCGTAAGGTGTGAGCGCGATCGGCGCGTTGAACCACTGCGATCCGTCCGGAATCCAGTCAGCGGCGAAACCGCGTACGCGCATCCAGTCCGGCTGGTGATCGATGACCGTCAGCCCCTCGTTACCGTTACTGACCTGTGCGCCATTGAGCAAAGCCTGGGCGAGCTGAATCAGCGTCTGCCGCGTGCCTTTATCACCGGTGAGCGGGATGGCCAGCTTCGAGCCGAGCACCGGCACGAACGCGTCAACGAACGACGGATCGTAAATTGCCGGATTCGTGATGCGTGCTGTGTACACCAGTTGCGCCAGCGGCTCGTTCGTCAGCAGCACCGTGATGTCGTTGCCGTCGCTGTCCTCATCCGAGCCGATGATGAACGGCACCGGACGCTGCTGTGCGACCGGAAACGGTGCACCGGTGATTGCCATCTGCGGCAGCACGAAACGCGCTAGCAGGCAGTTCGCCGGGAGTGCGTACTCGTACGTCCATGGCTGCGGTACCGCTTGGCCCTGCGTAGCGTCGGCGATCAGCGCGAGCTGCACCTGCTTGCGCGCGAAGTTCCAATGCACACCGCGCAGCGCCGCCTCTAGCGCGACGTCATAGTGCAGCGAGCACTGATTCGATTCGCCGCTGCCCTCGTCGAGGGACGCAATGGTCGAGCGTGTGCCCACCGCCGCGAGCGCAAGATTGCAGATCTGGACTTGATTGGTCGACACGCGTTACTCCTTCGCGCCGTACAGTTTTTCGGCTGCCGACGGACCTTTACCGTCGTCGAGAGCCATCTGCGTGATCTGCAGGCTGACCGACTTATAGCCGTCGCCGCGCTCCGATTCGGAGCTGCTCACACTCGTCACCTTCACGGTCGCCGTGAGACTCATCTCGGCACCAATTGACGGCAGATCCTTGATGCCGAGCTTCGCGAGCTCGTCGCTGCCGAGGCTGATGCACAGCCCGTACGGATAGTCCGGACCTTCGTCGGCCTGCTCTTTCCAGCGATCTTCCGCGGCCTTTTTCTCAGCCTCGGTACGCTCCATGCTGACGAGCTTCATGTGGGCAGCTCCCGCTTACGTTGGTGCGCTTACGCCGTCAGTGGCGCGAGCTTGTTGAAGTCGAACTGCTTCGGCTTGTGCTTCGCGATCATCGCCTTCGCTGCGTCGTTCAACGGCACCATGTGGTAGCCCGGAACGCCACGAAATTCGATAGTTGCGCCTTCTTCGTGCAGCCGCTCGAAGTTGTCGTTCTCGGTCCGCAGATAGGCTTGCTCGGTGAGTTCGTAACGCGGGCATTCCCGCGATTGCGAGTCGCCAGCCTGAGTCTTGTCGAGTGGGTCGGGCATGTCGATTCCTTAGGTGCGCTGCCGGGAAAAGCCGGGGCGGTTGGCAGCAACGCCGCCCCGGCACGCCGATTAGTTCGCGGCGTTGTAGTTCGCCTGGTATTGCGGGCTGTCATCGCGGCTGAGCACGATTGCGGCCGTCACGGCGCCAGCGCTGAACACACCCGTGCTGACGAGGTAGTTCAGGCGCAGGTAGCGTGTGAGGCCGTTGTTCGGCACGTCCATCTTGGCGATCTTGGCGCCGGCTCCGAGCGACGCAACCGGCAGATCATCAGACTGCGCGATCGTGTTCCATGTGACGCTGTCCGTGCTGGCCTGAAACTGCACGCGCAGCGTCGCAGCGTTGGTGGTGGTGAAAGCCGTCGGGCACAACACAAGCAGCTTGAGCGACGGATCGTCGCCAACGCCCATGTCGCGCGCGGCTCCCAGGTCAAGTACGTTCGTCGACGCGCGCGAGTTCGTGACTGCACTCTGCGTATCGAACAGAAGGTTTCCATCGAGAAGCATGTCTATCTCCGGTGGCGGGCCGTCCTAGGCCTGCTGGTTCAACAGTTCGCTACGATCGGGCGCGCTTAAACGACACGAGCCTCGGTCGATACGAGCGCGTCACAGGTACGCACGGGAATGCCACGGAACGTCAGCACGGGCTTGCCGTCCCACTCGTCCTGCTTGAGCAGCACGTTCTGCTTGTTGACCGCCTGCATGTCGAGATACGTGCTGATCGTGCGGTTGCAGTAGAAAGCGGCACGAACCTGAGGCATGCCGTTCTTTGCATCTGACGTCTGCACCGGACCAGCGGCGCGCGGTTGCGTCGGCAGACGGTGCACCGCACGGATCAAAGCGTTGATCAGGTTCGGCGCCGTGCCGCTGATCAGGTTGACCACATCGATGTTGCAGATGCGGACGACATAACGCCAATCGCGAACCGAGATGCCCATGTCCCACTTGTAGTGGGTGCGGTAGCCCTGATACTGGCCACCGTTGCCGTCCTGCAGCGTCCACTCGCCCAGGTCGCGATGCTGCAGACCGGTCGGCTGACCCTTCGGGAAAATGCCGTGAACGGTATTGGCGCCCCAGCACACCAGCCAGATCGACGTGTTGGTCGAGCCGGTACCGCCGCAATCGATCACGTTTTGCGCGCTCGCTGCGTTCGCCGTGTTGACCGTGCTGAACCGCGGCGCGAGGCCGAGAATCTGCTCAGGCGTGCCGGCGCTGTTGCTGTAGAAAAGCGCCGACGCCATCTGCTGATTCATGCCTTCCATGAACGGCTGATCTTCCGACAGACGGAACTCCGAGCTATTACCGTTCAGGTCAGCCAGCGACTTGTCGATCTCGCTATACACCTCGAGCATGCCGATGTTGTCGATAATCTGCGCGGTGGTGCTCTTACCCTTCGGCACCCCGTAATTCAGCATCCGCCACGTTGCCTTCGGCAGGCCCGTGCGAACAGTTGTCTTATGGCCGGATGCCTGGTTTGCCTCAACGAGAAGCATGTCATCCATGACCTCGTTGCTCTGCGACAGCATTTCGACGACCACGGCGATCTTGCCGTCCGGGTCGACACGCTTTGCCCAATCCGCGTAGGTAAGGGCGAGTGCTCCGATCGTTGCCATTCAAGCTCCTAGATCTTCATAGCGCTCTCCTTATCGATCTGTCTGGTCGCGGTTTAGGCAGTGTTAAGTGTGTGCCCGAGTCAGCGAACGAACAGGATTACTGGTTGGTTTGAGACTGCGAGGGGTACAGCTTTTCGGCTGCGGATTTCGGTTGGCCGCTTGCAGCTGGTGCGCCGCTCGCGACTGAACCGCCCTCGCCGATTGTTTGCCCGAGGCGATACAAGAAACGAATCACTTCCGGGTTGTTCCCGGCGCCGGTGTATTCGAAGGCCTGCCGGATTTTCGCGGCGTCTTCTCCACCGATGACATCGATCGCATTCGCGACGACTGCCTTCATGGGCTCGAAGTTCTTGCCGCCGATTTCCGGGTCCTTCATCACCGCTTCCTGCCACTGCTTCTGCGTGTCGTACCAGAGTTGCGTGCTGGCATCGGTCGCAGACTTCAGTGTGTTGGCGTGCAGATCGACGAGCTGCTGAGCCTGTTCTTGGGTCAAACCAGCTTCGCTGGCCTTCGCCTTGAAATCGTTCAGCTTCGCTTCGTCGACCTCAACGCCCTCGGGCAACTTGAAATCTGTATATTCGACGGGCGTTTTTTCGCCGGTCTCTTTGCCACCTTCCTTACCGGCCGCATCGGCCTCGCCAGCTTTTTCCGCGCCGTCGGCTTTGGCTGCGGCAGCGGCGGCAGTTGCATCGGCCGCCGGCGCAACTGCATCAGCGACCAGATTTCCCGGCGGCGTAGGTGCCGCCGCAGGCGACGGAGTTGGCGCGGGCGCCGGTGCTGGCGATGGTGCGGGCGTCGGCGCTGCAGCAGGAGCACCACCAGTGGGCGCGTCACTCGCGCCCTCGCCTTCGAGAAGCACGAAGCGTTGCATCAGTCGCTTAAACATTCTGTTTGGCCTCCTTCGCCATCAACAGGTACTGCTCGGTGAAGTGCTCGGTCAGGTCTGCCATGATCGGCAGACCAATTTCGCGCTTGCCCTCGTTGAAAAACGTGGTCGAGTTGCCGGTGAAGCACGAACGGAAGATTCCGCAGTCACCGAGCAACGCCCACATCCACGCGCGGCCATCCGGCGTCGCCATGATCTGACGCAGCCCGTTGCGACGGCGGTCGTCGAGCTGCTTCGCCTTCGAGCGCCGTTCGCCTACCTTGTTTGCATCGCCGGCATTGAACTCAGTGGCGCCAGCTTCGGCGCCGTCGTCGAGGTCAGTGCGCGAGCTGGATTCGTCCTTCGGCATCTGCGATCACTTCCTCATGATTGGGAATCTGGAAAACCTGTTGGCCGATATGGCCGGTCTGCATCGTCAGATCCACATCGAGCCACACGCTGAAACCAGCATCGCGCGCGACGCGGCAGAAGTAGTAGTCTTCGCCCTCGATGTGCGCCGGCAGACCCGGGACCTCGTTGTCTTCGTGCGCTGGCGTGCGGAAATACGGACGCTGAAGGTGTTCGAACACGCTGCGGCGAATGAGCAGGCAACCAGTCGGCAGGCCGCTGACCTCGACCAGTCCGCTCGCTGCCTCGAGGCGCTCGCCGTCGAGCGTGCGGCCGAGGACCTCATACGGCGGGACTCGCTTGCAATAGGTCGCGCCGACGATGTCTTTGTCGTGGGCCAGCAGACGCGGGATCGTGTCGCGCGGGAACAGCAGATCGGAATCGAGGAACAGCAGCCATTCGCAATTGAGCGCGGCAGCCTGGTCGACCAGTGCATTGCGGTTCGTGACGACCAGCGAGCCCTTGGTGTTCAGGATCGCGATCGGCATGCGGGTCGAATAGGTCAGCGCGGCGAGGCACATCGCGAAGTCGGCATGCACCATATCGTTCGACGGCACGCAGATCGCGACGCCTTTCGGACGGTTCTCGGCGAACGAGCCTTCATACGGAAGTTCGATTTTCGGCATGTGTCAGGCTCCCGCATAAGGCACGACGTTGATGAACGGTGCTTCGTTGCGCAGGAAAGCTTTGACGAAGTCTTGGCCGTCCTGTTGGCGCGCGAAGCGCAGCGCGAGCGATCTGTCGGGCGACCACGCGCCGAGCGCGCGACCGATCACGCGGCCCTCACTTAGCGACAGCGCCGACTTCACGCCTGCATCGTTCATCTCGATCAGCCACCCGTTCTGTGCGGTGTCGGTGGCTGTTGCTTGGTCCGGCATTGCGTGCCCTCCTTCGTGGGTTTCAGCTAACTGCGCCCACGTCCTGAGCGGACGGGAGCGACGGATACATGGTTTGCGCGGCGGTCTTACCCGCCGGCTTTTTCTTTTTTCCACCTGACTGCTTGGCCGCGTCGGCGAGGTTTGGCTGAGCCTGTTGCATTGCCGCCTGCATCACGGCGGCCGGTATTGCGCTTGGAATGTCTGGCATTGCTTCCCCCGCTTGCGTCGTCGAGCGTCTGACGCCCGACATCGGTTAATTCCCATGTGACCTGCGTCGAACAGTCCAGACGCCTCAAATACCCTCGCGCTACAAGCGACGCGGCTGTATGCCCGTCAACGAACAGCGTTCGATCCTGCGCGACCCGCTCGAGCGCCGCGATCTCGCGGTCGGCAAGAACCCGCATCGATCAAGCATTCCCGGTCAGCTTCTGCAGCGCATTGACGCCGCCGCCAACGTCCGTGTTCGAAAGCACTTGCGCGCCCTGCACGGCGGCCATCGCATTCGCGCCCTGTGCCTGCTGGGCCTGCTGCTTCGCGCGCTGCGCACGGATCTGCAACACCTTGGCCAGCGGCACGACGATCTTCGGCGACACGCCAAGCATCTCGGCGTATTCGTCAATCATCTCGTCCCAGTCAACGTTGTCGAGGGCGTCCGGCACGGCGCCAGCGATGTTGCCGACGAACTGGGCGAAGCGCTCCACGCTCGCGGTCGCAGCAGCTTTCTGCGCCTCGCTGAGCATGGAGATGTACTCAATCTGGATGTGCTGGCCGCGCAGCGCGTCCGGAATCGGAGGCAACAGACCCTTGCGCAGCATGATGTTGAACGTCCGGTTGATGGACGGATCGAGCGCCTCGTTGTCGAAGCGCTCGATCACCGGGCCCAGCTGGATCAGCTTTTCTTCCTTGCGCTCGTCGATCTCGGTCGCGGTGCGAACCGTGTCGAGCTGACTGATCATCATGAACAGATCTTCGAAGAACGTATCGCCGATGCGCTTGCGGACGTCTTCGATGTCGGCGAGTAGGTGCTGGATCTGCGGGTTGATTTCGTACGCAGGCCTGAACCCAACGTTGCCGTTGGTCATGTTCACGTACGTGACGCCACCAGGCAGCAGGGACGCGGGCTGGTTCTTCAGCTGCACGTCGCCGACCATCGGCGGATTGACCAGCTTGTCGATCGCCTGCGCCTTGCGCTTCTGCTCGATCTGCAGCTGCTTGATGTCGCCGAGCGCGTCCATGGCCGGGCTGCGGCCGTATGCGTCGTTGCCGGACACATCCCAGCGCGGCGCGATGAAGGGGCGCTCGCTGAAGCCGCGGAGGCGCAGCACTTCGATCTCAGCGGAGCCAAGCTCCCAAAAGATCTCGCGGTACGCAGCACCGCGAAAACCCATTGCGCCAGGCAGGAAATCTTCGTTCGGCTCGATTGCGTGACCAATGACAATCTCGCGGGTGAGCGCGGCGCCGCCGGTGCGAATCGCCTGCTGCACGGTAGGCGAACAGTTCTGAACGCCGAACTCCTTCGCGCACTGGTACGTCGTATAGACGAACTCGCGATAGAAGGTGTCGACGTCGCCGCGCGGGCCGATCGCGAGGTAGTACTCGCCGGCGCACGGGTTGTAGCAACGGATGACGGACTCGAAGTCCTCATAGATGATCATCGGCGCCGTGCCGAACGACCCGAGATCGCCGTGCAGCGTCGCCATGCCGTTGTAGAAGTTGGACGAAGCGAACACGCGCTCCATCCGCTTCGTGACCTGATCCAGCCATAGCTTCACGCCCGGCGCTTCGGCCAGATCCTGATCTTCGAGGGTCTGGCGAAACCACGGGCGGCCCGGCGACGTCATGCCGGACATCATCCCCGACGCGAGCGTGCGCCATGACTTCGTTGCCGAGCTGTCGATGATGCGCTGATTGATGGGGCTGCCGCGATTGACCTTGTTTGGTGTGACGAGCCAGTTATAGCGACGCGGCAGCAGGTACTCGGCGATCTCGCGCCAGTGCTGCCACCACGAATACCGTTCCACGCGCAAGCCAACCAAGCGCTGGTCCACGTGCGCACGCAGCCGGACAATCTCGGTCTGCGAAAGCATCATGGACAGAATCTTCGGCGTGGCTCCCATGCGCGCGGTCTCCGGTCAGCAGCTGGTTACGATGCGGTCGACTGCGCGGGCGCCACTTCACCCACAGCAGCATCGCCCGTCGACGACGCGGCAGCTGCACCGCTCGCATCGCTTTCCCCCGGCTGCGTGGACGTTGCCGCACCAAGGGCAGGCGACTGGATAGCCGCGGCGTCGCCAGTGGAGAAGTCCGCCGATGCGGCGCTGGCACTGCTGGCAGCGTTTCCCGCGTCAGCGCCAAACGCGGCCGCAGACGATGCAGTCGAAGCGGCCGGGACCGGTGCGGATGACAAATCCACGGCGGCAGGGGCACCGTTTCCCGCTTCACCACCAGCGGCACCGACGTTTCTCACGTCAGAGGCTGTACCAGTCGCTTCGCCAAGATTCGTCTGGCTCTGCGATGCAGTCTGGTCCACCGTCGCAGCACCCGTCGATGCACCCTGTGCAGACTCCCCCGTCGCGGCCGCGCCAGCCTCCGTTGCCACGCTGGCTGTCGGGTCAACCAGCTGCTGCAGCTTCTGCTCGAGCTCAGCGACGCGATCCTTCAACGCGTCAATCTCCTCGACCGCATGCTCTACCAGGCCATGCAGCGCCTTCTCGATCAGCTCGACCGGATTCGCATAATCGATGGCGCGCGCCACGATGTCTTTCAGCTTCTGCAGCTTTTCCTTCAACGTCGACATGTCCAACTCCATCTGGTGTGTTCCGCGCGACAAGCCGTCTGTCGGTGTATCGCAGCGATTAATCCCCGTGGGGCGCTCTCCGCGCGGAACTCGGTTAGGCCATCAGGCCGGATATCAGCTACCCAGCGCGGTCTTGGTCGTCGTGCTGGCGGTGTTGGTCAAGCCCGATGCGCCGGTGATGATCGTGCCGGACGGTCCACCCGCAAGAGCCGCACGCTGCTGCGCAGACTTGGCTGCATCGGCACCCGTCGCGGATTGCGCAGTCGGTGCCGGCGGCGGCGGAAGCGGCGCGGCTGTGCTCGGCATCGAAGGTTTTCCAAAGCCCATGTGTTGCTCCATCAGTTGTACGGGTCGTAGTCCGTCTGGACCTGATTCGTGTGTGCTTCGGCATACGGGTCATAGTCCGTTGCCGCGTGGCCGCGCTGCACGCCACCGGGATAGCCAGCACGGCCAGCATCGGCACGCGGCATGACCGGATACGCAAATGTCAGTGCGAGCGCGTCGCCAGCGTCCGGCGATGCAAGCCCGCGATCCTTCATGTCCTTCTTCGACTCGAGCAGAATCGCGTCTTTGCCTTCGAGCAACTTGAACGAGTACTCCGGGCCGATCAGGTCCTGCTCTAGCTCGATGTCATCAGGGATGGCACCGCCCTTCAGCCACTCCTTCATCTCGCCCCACATCTCGGCGCGCTTGTTGAAGTACGTCACCAGCTCGGTGCCAGGCATCGAGCGGTCGGCTTTCGACCCGAACTGCACGCCGATGACCGGATAGCCAAGCTGGCGCAAGCGATCGACCACGCCACCGCCATTACCGCCTTCGTCGACAAACACGCCATCAGCGCGGTACCGGTCAAACTCAACGGCGACACGTGCGGCCAGCTGCATGTTGTCGAGCCCGCGGCACTCGATCCATTTCGTCGTACGCGCGTCGCGGCCTTTACGGAATGCGATCACTGAGCGGTCATCGCCAAAGCGAGCGACGTCCACGCCGATGATGAAAGGGTCATGCAGACCCGCCACCGCCTCGCGCTTCTGTGCCTGCTCGACCAACTCACTCGAAATGAACTGCATGGTCCCCGCCCTTGGAAACACGCCCCTGATACGCACACGGACAAAGTCGCTGTCTTCGCCGTGATCCTCTACCCACTTAGCCAGCTGCCGCTTGTTGGTCATTCGCACAGTTCGCGAATCGATCTGTCGGCGCAGCCAGCGATGTTTCATACGTCCAAAACACTCGCGGAACCGGCCGGTGTTCCGCGTCGGGTTGCCTGCGACGAACCAGATGATCTGTGTATCCTCGTCGGTCAGCGCGCCCTCCGTCACTTCCCAGATCTTGTCGGCGATCGCTGAGCCCTCGTCGAAGATCACTAGGATCCGCTTGCCCTGGTTATGCAGGCCGGCGAACGCTTCGGTGTTCGTCTCCGACCAGGGCACCATGTCCACGCGCCAGGTCTTTTCGTGTGCCGGCTGCTTCGAAAAGATCGCGGTCGCGGTGACCGTGAACCAGTGCTCGCAAATGCAGAGCCGGTGCCACTTCATCAGCTCCGGCCATGTCTTCGTGCGCAGCTGCGTGTCGGTGTTCGCCGTCACCACGCCGCGCGTGTCTTCAAACGTTGCTACCGCCCACAAGATCAGCCACGACACAAACGCCGATTTGCCGATGCCGTGCCCAGAAGAGATAGCTATCTGGATCGCCTCGGTCGCGGTGATCAGGCCTTCGCCGATCGAACGCAACAAATCGATTTGCCACTCGTCAGGGCCCGGATGCTTCGCTAGCTCACCCTCGCCCCACGGAAACGCGAAAAGAACGAAGCCAAGCGGGTCGTTCGCAAAGGCTCCGATCTCGTCAATTAGCTGCTCTTCAAGCTCCGCTTTCGTCGCCATTGGCACGCCGACGTCGTGCGGCCGCGAGTCGTTCAGCGAGCTTGTCGTTGATTTCGATCTCGACCTTGTCCTTCAACATGCCCAGGTGGCGTGCGACCAGCTGCGTCGCGTTGTCCTTCGAATGCAGCTTCACCTCGAGCCCGTCTTTGCCTAGCTTCACGCCCGCGTAAAGCGACTTGAGCGCGGGCGGCAACTTGCGCGTGTCTTTGACGAAAATGCTTCCGTGGCCCTCGCCAAAGCACTCGGGGCAATCCGGATGCGGATCTCGGCGCTTATCGAAGCCGATCCCGCCCAGCTCGTCGAACGCTGGGATCTGCTCGGGCTTCAAACCCTGCGCCTGCAATTTCCCGGATTCCACAAGGTGCTCGCGCCTGCGCTTTTCCTGCTCGGCAGGCGTCGACTGATATTTGAAGTCGGTGCCATAGCAGAAACGGCAGCACAGGCGGCGGTATTGAACGATCTCGTTCGTGTCCGCAGTCATGATGGCGCGCAGCTCGCGCAGCACGTCGTCTTGCGTGATGTCGGTCCGCTCGATGCGCGCCGCGCGCCGCTCGGCGAGATATGCGACTACCTGAACGTTTCTTAACAGCCGCGACGCCGCCGATTCGGCAGCGTTGCCTTTCGCTTTGTAACCAGCCGATTTGTACGCAGCGGTCGCATTGAGACTGACGAGGAACGCGTCAGCGAAGCGCTGCTGCTGTTCGGTCAGTTTCTTTGCCATGGCGCGTTTTCAGGTCCAGAAAAAGGAAACGCCCGCGCCAGCAAAAGCCGGAACGGGCGCTTCAAGTTCAGGGACCCTCGCTAAAAAATCCCTGAAGGAGACACGGTGGAATGCAAAAAGCCCGCTGGGTTAGAGCGGGCTTTGCGTTTTCTATGGACGTGCGAAACGTCCCACAAAAAGAGCATATGGCAATGGATCACGAACCGTCAACAATTTTCTGGTTGGCACCATGCGCGGATATCCAGTTGGTGACAACTCTTTGTTATTTGCCGATTCAGTAAATTCGAGGGGCTGGATGGTTGCGCTCGCCACTTTTTCACCCGTCTTCGCCACTGCGGACCGATCCATCGTCGCGATGAAAGCCAAGCTTGCGAGCGACCTGATCCTGTCCGCGCACGGCCTGCTCGATGTCTACCTCGAGGTAGCCGATGGTCGTGAGCACACTCTTATGGCGAAGCACCCGCTGGATGGTTTGAACCGGAACGCCGGCCTCACTGAGCATCGTCGCGAACGTGCCGCGCAAACGATGAGGCGTCAGGCCCTCGACACCGGTCATTGCATTGGCCGCCTTGATGTATCTGCTCGTGAAGCCTGCGGCGAATCCATGACCACGACGGTTCGCCACGATCAGCCCGGATGATGCGCAAAGCGGTGCAAGGTAGTGAAGCAGCCAGTCGGGCATCGGAACAGGAACCGCTTCGCGCCCCTTCGTGCGGCCCGGGGTATAGGTCCGTCGCTCCCAATCGATCCACTCCCATTGGGCGGTCCGCGCTTCCACCTCGCGCAGCCCGAGACCCAGCATCAGACGGATCGCTCGCGAGATCGCCGGGCGCTGCTGCGCATCTATCGCGTCGAGCCAATCGAGTGCCTGCCGGGCCGGGAGCATGGCGCGCGGCTTTTTCTGAACCTTCAGGGGTTTGAGAATCCACGGGACTTCGGCGATGAGTTTGCGACGTACCGCCCATTTGAAAACCAGACGCAGCAAGCGAGCCCAATGGTTCGCGGTCGAGGGAGCGTGACTGTCCAGATGACTGACCCGGGCAGCTTCGACGAGCGCGGTCGTGATCTGATCGAGCCGCAAATCAGCCAGGTCATAAAGATGCAGCCGGCCAAACTGCTCCATGCCGCGAAGGTGCGAGTCGCTTACGGTCGACTCATGCACCTTGAGCCACTGCTGGACCAGTTCGCGCAGGACCGGGATCGGCTCCATGCCACGCGTGGCCAGCTGGGCATCGTCGTACGCGCGCGCCGCGATCAGCTCCGCCTTACGCTTGGACGCCTCACCGGTGGTTCGTTGAACACGGGCACCGTGGATTTGAAACCGGTAGTGCCAGATTTTTTTTACTTGAAAGAGGCTTGGTCCCATCCGCAGCGCCTCGCGGTCAGTCCAACAGACCGTGAGCCGCGAGCATCGGCTTGAGCAGCGCGCAGGCCGCGCGAAAGTCTGTTTCGTGCTGGCCGCTGCTTCGCCCATTCGCGAAAACTGATGCGCCCGCGAGCCGGTTTCGCATCTCGGTCTGGATCGCAACGCGGAATTGCAGTTCAAGCGAGGCGACACACTTCTCGACTACCTCGGCACGGCCCGCGCGCAGCTGCGCGTCGATGTCATCGTCCAAATCGTTTTCCTCCATCCACTGCCGGCTAATTCGGAAGTCTTTCGAATTGCGCGTCGCGCGGTCGAAGCCAAGCTTCGGACGATACGAGTCCTGCACTTCGTACCAGTCAAGCAGCACATCCGGCACCAGATCGGGCCGCGCGGGATGCACTGCGCCCATCTGCACCCTCCCCCCGTCACGCATCCACGCCCCCAGCATGCCCATATCACGGTCCTTTTGTCTGGTCATCAATCAGTCGCGCACTTACGCCGCGCGGCCGTACAGCATCTTTGCAATGGTCTGGTTCAACACCGCGAGCTCGTCGAGCTTCTTCACCTTCCAGATCCGCGCCTGGCCGTGGATGCCGTTGAAAGCGCCACGGTGGCAGTCCGGACACAAGGGAATCGAAGTGAACCACTGACCCTGCTCGATCTCATGGGCCTCGGACGGTCCGGAAAGATCGCATACGCCGCAATCCATTTCCTTGACGGCGACGATGTGGGCCTGCTCGCTCACGGTTGGTTTGCGCTTGTTCTTCGATTGCATCAGAACCCCTCCCGAATGTGCTCACCTTTCACGCGACGAATCGCGCTCATGACGCGTAGTCGTCCACAGGCATCAGCGCGTCGCCGATCGTCTTGCGCGCGAACTGGTACAGATCGACCTGGTTGAAGCGCTCGGCGTCGGCCAGCACGAAACCGATTGCCCGCTGCTCGCGGGAGGCCTTCGCCACAAGCACACGGTAGTACAGCCAGTTCTCGTCGGGCTTGCATGGACGGAAGGGCAGCTCAGCGGCTCGCGCATTGACGCCTTCCGGCGAGCGATACCACTCGGCGCGATCGAACGTGACGGCGGGCGTGGTCGCTACGGATGCTTCCGCGTCGATAAACGTCGTCACGAAGCCCGCATACGTCGGCCGGTCGTCGCCGTCGCGGCCACGCGCCGCTACTGCCAAAGCGTGCGCGGCCCGCAATCGCTCGAGCGTCACGCCGTTGCCTAACCACGTCAGCACATGGACGCGGTCGCGGCTCCGGTCGATCGACAGTTCCTTCCCCCGGGCTCGCTCAAGCGACACCAGCAAGTCGGTGAGTTCGCGCTCGGGGTTTGGGTTCGGTTTCTCATTTTCAGCAGCAGCAGCAATAGACTTATCCACAGCGTCGGTCGCGCGCGTTGCTGCTGTAGTCTCTGTTGTAGTCTCTGTACTGTTAACGGAATGGGGATCTGCACTCCCGCGAGCAAGGGTTTGCCCATCCCGCGAGTCAGGGTTTCCCGCGTTCGCGAGATGGACTTTCCCTATCTCCCGAGATGGACTTTCCCCATTTCGGGAAGTGGACTTTCCCGACTTGGTATCCGAGGTTTTCGAACGCTGTTTTTCGGTCGCCGGAGTCGACGACAGAAGCCGCTCGAGCGCGTCGTCGTCGATGCGGAAATAGGTCTTGTGCTCGATACGCTTTGCGGTCTCGATTAGAACGCCCTTGGATCGAAGCGCGCGCCGCGCGGTACGCTGCTCCTCGTAGGAGAGGCCTGTTTCTTCCTCAAGCTGCTCGACGGTTTTATGAACGCCCAGCTCGCTCGCTGCCTTGTCCTGCCAGTAGAAAATCTGACAGAAGAACACCGACGCATTGACGCCGCCGAGGTAGCGGCTGAGGAAGGGGTAATAGGCGATTGGACGGCCCAATTCACGCAGTACGTCCGCCGCCCTCATACCACCATCTCCTCGGGCACCGTCTCGCCGAACTTGCTGGCAACGTAGGCGCGCATGCATGCCTCGAGCACGACCGTCGAAACGCCCATTACAGCCTTGCACATTGCAACGCACTGGCACGGGGCGATTTTCACAAGCTTTCCAACGGCCTCGTTCCATTCGATGCCGGAGTAGCAGATCGAGATCTGCTCGCGCTCGATGATCGGCCACGCCTGCGCAATGTCCGTCGACGGCGTATAGGCCGTGTAGAAGGTGAAACCCTCCTTGGACCACACCCTGACCAGCACGCTGCCCGGTCGCATTGCACGCAGATCCGGGCCGTGTTCGATGCCTTCAGCACGTGCCACCCAATAGTCGAGCAGATCGCCCGACAGGTCACTTACTCGCATGGGGGTCATCGCCGCGACCCCACGAACGAAATCGCACAGATGACCGCGACGAGGATCAGGACAGCTGACACACCGACCGCAAACGCGCCGAGTTCACTGCCCACGCGAAACCAGAATCCCTCTTGAAGGCAATTCATTGCGGCAACCCACCATGCTCGCGCGCGAGCCGCTCGCCTTCGGTGCGCGATACAAGGCGCAGCTCGATCGTGTCAGCGTGGTAATGCACCATCACCACCGGCTGATCGCCCGGGAAACGCATATTGAGGCGCTCGATGTCGGCGATCGTCAGCGTGGCCGACTCGCCGATCTGGCATAGCAGCGTAGCCATCAGCGCTTGCCAGTTGCTCTGCGCGTGCTGGGTGACTTCGTGATTCGGGTTGAGTGCATTCATGGCGCCACCATCTGCGGAAGTGTCAGGCGATACGAGACGCCGCGGCCTGGCACGCGCATGCGGACGAAATAGCCCTCCTGCTCCAGCTCACCAACGAACTTGCGCGCCGCCGACTCGCTCATGCCGCACGACTTCGCGATGTTTTGGTGCGTCAGGAAGCCTTCGGCGGTGGGCAGCTTCGCTTCGCGCGCAATGAACGCGAGCACAAGCTTTTTCAGCCCTGGAAGCTCGATCGGCCAGACAAAGTTTTCGTGATGCAAACTCATCGGGGGTTCCTCAGGCAGAAGATGATCGACAGGGCGACGAACGCCACCATGCCGAACGTGAGAAGGTCAGCGTCCACGGGTCGCTCCAGTTGGCTTGGGAAGGTGAAAGCGCGCCGCCGCGCCGCAGTGCGTATCAAGCTCAATAGCGCGTTCGACGAATACAGGCATGCCGCGCGCAGTGGTCGGCCGCGCACACTCAGCGAGGAACCATTTGGACGGCAGGAGACCGAAAAGCGAGACGATCCCGTTATCGGGACGTACGTGTTGACAGTCCCGGCACCTAGGCGCCGGATTCCCCGAAGCATTCATAGCGATCACCTTCCGGTCCTGTTGTTCTTGCCGGTCTTTCCCCGGCAGTCATCGACTCAGCACATTTCCCTGTCGCGCGGGGTTACCGTCGTGAAGACCGGTTCGGGTGCCGGGTTGCCTGCCTGTCAGGCGAACCCGCCGCATGTGCAATACGGTCGTGTAGCGCAATCGTTAAGCGGCAACCATGCGATCAGCGAAGGCCTTGACCTCTTCCCAGATCCGGAAGCCCTTCTTCCGATTGAGGTACTGGCTGATCGCGTTGTTGCCTAACTCCTCTTCCACCGCATCGATCTTGTCGGCGGGCAGCTCGCGCCGCCGGCGACCTTTGCGGTCTTTCGGTTCTTCGTTGAAGTAGTCCGTCACAAAACACGCGCGAAGATCACAGCGCTCAGCAACGCCCAGCTTCGTCAGGTTCTTGACCTCTCGCCATTCCCACGCAAGACGGCACGCATCGCGGTAAGTCGCGCACTGCGCTATTAACTCGGGTGGCACAAAGACGAGATCCGTACGTTTCGGCACTACAGGTCGAGGCCGCGTAACGGTCTGGAACAGGCGGATAATTCCCATAGCGAGGTATTCCCTATTGCGATAAACAATCGCTTTTGTTCTTGAATTTGCACTTGCTCGGCTGCCAAAATTTTTGGGCCGACCAATAGTTACTGCAAAGAGGTGGGGATGCACTCAACCCAATTTAGAATCGGAGGTTCCTACACCGACCGATCCTTTATTGGAGGCATCCCCGTGAGCCTTAATGAATTTCTGCCGTACGTATCGCCCTTGATGAGTGCTGTCAGTACAGCGGTTGGAGCCGTGAAGACCGCCGCAGACATCGGTGACAAGTCGAAAATCAAAGAAGCCGCCCAAGCCCTTGACGACCGCCTCCGGGAACTCAACTTCGCCGTACTTCAGGCTCAAGAGAAGAATGTGGCGCTCGTTGAAAAGATTTCCGCGCTGCAGGAGGCCGGCAAGGCCGCCCAAGATGAGATTCGCGATTTGCAACTGAAGAAGCAGGACCTTGCGCGATACGAGCTGGTGGCGCTCTCCGAGGACGTGTTCGCATACAGATTGAAAGCGGCCGAGGCCGACGGCGAACCTGTGCACCACCGCTGCCCGACGTGCGTAGAAAACGGCAAACGCGGATTGCTGCAGCGACAGAAAGAGCATGGCGCGCTCAACCTTGTCTGCCCGGAGTGCCGCTTCGTATACCTGACCGGCAAGTTCAAAGCGATGGAACGGCCCGGCCGCGCGATCACTGAAGACGACGCGGACAACGGACCGCACAGCTGGATGGCTCGATAGCTTCATCACTTAGTCCAATAAAAGGAGATCACATGCACGTCGCTAACCTCATGCCGCTGCTGCAGCTACTGACTTGCAGTCAGTACGTACGACCCCGCGCAATTCAATTGGCAATCCGTCGTCCGGATGCGGATACAGCTCGGGGCACAGTTGATGCGGTGTGAACTTCCACGCTGTCCGCTCCGCAAGCCAAAGCACTCGCCGCTCGGGTAACCGGCGGCGCCACTTCGACACAGCCCAAGCCGTGAGATTGAGTAGACGTGCGACAGCACTGTCGCCGCCGAGATGATCGATCGCGCGAGCAACTTCGCCAGCGCCGACGGGCAGCGCCGCCGTGTCGAGAGAGGTAGCTGTGCGTTCCATAGCCAGCAGAATACTACCGGTAGTAGCTTTTAACAAGCTACTAATAATTGCCATGACCCAAGTCTTCGTCACTGATAAATTGCTACCTACGGTAGAAACTGGAAGAAAACATCAGGTTATGGAGGTCAAATATCCGGAGTTCGGCGCTGCGGTAGACGCGGCGATCGTTGAGCTCGGCTACACAAACAATCAGGTTGCTGACCTGATGCAGATAAACGGCGCGGGCGTGAAGGGCGAAATGGTGCGCCGCTACCGGAACGGTTTCCAATTGCCAGACGCAGCGAAATTGGACGCGCTGGCTGCGGCGTTGGGCAAGAGTGCCGCCGAGCTGCGATTCCCTGATCAAGCGAGGAAAAACGCCACTAATCGCGCCGAGGATTTGACGGATGTCAGGTACTCTGTGAGACGTTTCGTTTTGGAAGTGGTCCAGGCTGAGCGCGATGGAGACCTGCCGGATGGACTGATCGAGGCGATGCAGATGACCCTAGACGTTGCGTTGAAATTGAAACGGGCGCTAAATAGATCGGATTCAGATGAAGATCTGGACCGCGTAAAAAAACTATCGGGATGAGAGCCGATGCGTGCGTCCAGATACTCAAAATCTGGAGCCTATATAAATGCAAACGACAGCTGTAGAGACCAGCAACACGGCCACCATCACAAATATCCGGACACGCCATCGCGGAACTGCGGACAAGCCGGCGAAAGTGATCGAACTCCCCCCAACGGGTGATGTAATCGCATCGATACGCATCGAACTGCGACGCGGTGGAAAGGTTAGTTACCAAATGGATGGAGTTACGCACTCGAACGCGTACCGGCTCACCTCAGCCCTCCTTCGTGCAGTAGCCGAAACGTTCCAGATGATGCGGAAAAGTGGATAGATCGATGGCATTCAATGATCCGGATGGAAGGAAGAAGGCACTGGTGACGCTGTGTCTGGTCGGCGCCACAGTGTGGGTGCTGATCAGACTTTGCAGTTCTGGCGCCGGCGACACCATCGGGGAACGCATACAGACTGTCTGGAACGATGTCGGAAAGTTCATTTTCGCCATCGCGCTACTTATCGTAATTCACTTTGGCCGTGACATTCTGATCCGGCTCGCAAACCGCCGATAAAAAACAGCCCGCCGCCCGCGGGCTTTTCTTCGCCCCACAAATCTACTACCAATAGTTGACTTAAGATCTACTTGTAGTAGCATTGTCTCGACGCACCGTCATCACATACGGAGAGACCATGCTCAATCGTCGTATTGCTATCAGTACCAGTGCGGCAGTCGCCGCCGTGTTCGGCTCCATCTTCGGTCGCCCCCTCGATTCGGTACCAGTAATCGATCTGCCGCGCAGGACGCGCCATTCCCGCTCCGTCGCGACGAACCGGCCGCGCACCGCCCACGACTTCCAGATGATCGCGAAGGCAACAGCCAAGCGTGAGCGCAAGGGTCGCAAGCTCGTGCGTGACGCGATCCGCGCCGCCGAAGGCGTTCGCTGGCAGAAGCGCATGGTCGCCGCACGTGCCGAGGCCAGACGCATCAGCGCAGCTGTGAACGCTGAAGCGCTCGCGGTCTATCGCGAACTCGAGGCCGAGCAACTTGGCCTGAACGGTTAAGTGAGGCGCGCCATGACAACCCGCACCGCCTT
Source organism: Paraburkholderia sp. BL6665CI2N2 (assembly GCF_004366535.1). Classification (NCBI taxonomy): domain Bacteria; kingdom Pseudomonadati; phylum Pseudomonadota; class Betaproteobacteria; order Burkholderiales; family Burkholderiaceae; genus Paraburkholderia; species Paraburkholderia sp. BL6665CI2N2. The sequence goes on along the minus strand of NZ_SORC01000001.1, from coordinate 7,412,412 downwards.
CCGCTTTACGGCCGAATCCCGCACTACCGACGAGCTGGACTACTACGCGCGCGGTGGCATGAGTGACGCTGAGCTCGCCCAGTACGCCCGCCGCACCACCAAGCGCCCGCTGATCTGCTTCGCCGTGCTTCTGTTGGCGCCGTTCATCACCGAAGCGATCTGCCGACTCGCGGGTGCCTGGTAATGAAGGCCCTGCTGATCCTTTGGGCCCGCGTGTTCGTCGTGCTCGTTGCCGTCCAGCAATGCGACGAGGTCGGGGCACACAACGGGCGCGCGGCTACGGCGCGGGGTACCTGATGCGAACCCTCTGGCAAATCGTCGAAGACATCGCCAACGGCTCGCTTTCCCGCTGGGCAGGTTACCGCCTGTTGCGTGCGCAGCTGCGCGCCGCCCGTCGCCGGAGTCGCTAACCATGCGCGCCGCCATCCCCATCACCGATGACATGCTCGCCCGCGAGTTCAAGGCGCAGGGATGCGTTGGCACGCCCGACAAGGTCCACCCCGCAGTACGCGCCGCCCTGCTCGCCGCCGTTCGCGCGCAGATCGATCCGAACCCGCGCGCCCGCGCCGCCACGGCGCAACGAATTCCGGCAGCACGCCGGCCGCTTCCCGAGCCGCGCAATGCAGGCGTCGATGCCAAGCGGCTCGCCGCCAACGATCTCGACTAACCACAACCCCATGGGGGACTTATGAGCGCAAGACCCATCACGGACACGTTTCGCCACATCGGCGGTGGCGTGTTCATCGACCTCGCTAGCGACAAGATGGCCGAGCTGGTCAACGCCGTCGACGCAAGCGGCAAAGCCGGAACGCTGACGCTCGTCATCGCGGTGAAGAAAGCCACCCGCGGCGGCGCCATGCACATCGCCGGCAAGGTCACGCTGAAGAAGCCGGCCGACGAACCGATGGAAGCAATGCTGTTCGCGACGCCGGAAGGCAACCTGATCGCGGACGATCCCCGCCAGCAAAAGCTTGATCTGAAGCGCGTCGAAGGCGCTTCGGACGCTCCGCCGTCGGCACTCAAGACGGCCTAACCACCCTCCCACCACCCGAAGGACCGACCTATCACTATGGAACTCAACGAATCCGACAACTTTGCCGAGACCCTCGCGCGCGAGATCAAGCAGCCGATCGACATCGGTTCGAATACCGCAACTGCGATGAAGCGCATCGCACTGCCGCCGGGCTGGACGCTCGCCGAGAAAGACGAGTCGAAGACGCTTGCCGCGCCGCTGCGCAAGCGTGCAGTCGTTCGCGTGCGCGATGCTGAGAGCTTCATCGACTACGTGAAGCGCCATGGCTCGCTCACTGACTCGACGGTTTGGTGTCTCGCTGACTACGTGCAGGGCAAGATCGCCTTCACCGGCATCATCAATGACCACGGCGAAGATGCAGCCGCCGCAGCGTGGCGTGATCACCGCGCATTCTTCACTCCCGAGTTTAGCGAGGAGTGGCGCCGCTGGAATGCCGTCAACAAAAAGCCGTTCACGCAGGTCGAGTTTGGCGCGTTCATCGAAGAAAACCTGAAGGACATTGCCAGTCCGGAAGGTTCGAATCTCCCGAGCGGCTCCGCGATGCTCGAAATGGCGCTCGCGTTCGAAGCGGTGCAGGACATGCGCTTCAAAAGCTCGGTCCGCCTGCAAAACGGTGGCGTGAATCTGTCGTTCGTCCAGGACGACGACGCGCAGACCCTGCAAAAGATGCAGGTGTTCGAACGATTCTCGATCGGCGTGCCGGTCTTCTGGAACGGTGATGCGTACCAGATCGATGCGCGCCTGCGTTACCGCGTACGCGACGGCAAGCTTAGCTTCTGGTTCGAACTGATCCGGGCCGACAAGGTGCTCGAAGCAGCAGCCACGACCGTCATCAGCACCATCAAGGAAAAAACCGGCTCGCCTTTCTTCTTCGGCGACCCGTTTAGCGGCGAGTAACCCCCGAATCCGTGCGGCATGCCCTGGCGCGCGGTGTGTGTTTGGCCGGCGCCAGTAGGGGCCGGTCTTTTTTCGGCGACATGCTGAGAGAGACGATATGAGCGAAGTTGGTAATCGATTTGAGTTGCACCTTGGCGACTGCATGGACGTGCTGCGCACGCTCGGCGACGCGTCGGTTGACTCGATCGTCACCGATCCGCCCTACCATCTGACGCAAGCCTCGCGCGGCGGCCACGCCCGCACGAACAATCCGGAAATGCCGCATGGCCGACATCGCATCGGCGACAAGGGATTTATGGGCAAGGTCTGGGACGGCGGCGACATCGCGCAGCGCGTCGAGCTTTGGGAGGAATGCCTGAGAGTACTCAAGCCGGGCGGCCATCTGCTTGCATTCGCTGGTTCCCGGACCTACCACCGGATGACCTGCGCGATCGAGGACGCCGGCTTCGAGGTGCGCGACCAGATCATGTGGATCTACGGCAGCGGGTTCCCAAAGTCGCGCAACCTGCACGGCGAGCACGCTGGCTGGGGCTCGGCTATCAAGCCCGCTCATGAACCCATCTGCATGGCGCGCAAGCCGATGGTCGGCACTCTGCTGGCTAACGTGCTGGCTAACGGTACCGGCGCGCTGAACATCTACGGCTGTCGTATCGGCGAAGGCCTCGGCCGCTGGCCAGCGAACGTGATTCACGACGGATCGGACGAAGTACTCGAGCGGTTCCCTGACGCGCCAGGCCAGTTGGCCGACGTCAGCTACCAGGCCGGCGCACGCACGACACAGAACGTCTACGGTGCAATGAACCGCGCCCATGAGCCAAGCGCCGAGCGCGTCTATACAGACAACGGCGGTACCAACTTCGCGATGAAACCGGGCGCGCGGCGACTCGACGCCGGGACCGCAGCCCGCTTTTTCTACTGCGCTAAGGCATCGCGCGCCGATCGCAACGAAGGCATCGGCGGCAGCGAGACGCCGGTTGTGCAGACCGAGGCGACGATGCGGGATCGCGAAACGGCCGATTGGCCGGAACGCAACGGCAACTTCCACCCTACGGTCAAGCCCACTGACTTGATGGCTTACCTCTGCCGCTTGGTAACGCCGCCGAATGGCTTGGTGCTGGACCCGTTCATGGGCTCGGGAAGCACCGGCAAAGCCGCAATGCGTGAAGGGTTCCGGTTTATCGGTATCGACATGACGCCGGAATACATCGACATCGCCCGCGCGCGCATCAGTCACGAACTGGCGCGCACCGAAGAAGTCGAGCGTCTTGCCAGCATGCAGCAAGACCTCTTCGCCACCGCCTAAAGGACCCCTGCCATGAAAACCAACCAACCCGAAGCGGACGATGAAATGCTCAACCAGATGACGCCGAACCAGCGCCGCGCGCTCGACAAGGGCTTGGCCGCGCTCGACACGATGGCCGCGACTTGGGCGGCAGAAGTGCGCTTGAATGAAATCGCAAAACATTTCGCTGCCATCGCCGACCCCGACGAGCGCGCGACGCGAATCGCCGCCATGATTAGGCAAGGATTTTCCGAAGGCGCGTATCGCCACTTCCTCGACCACAAAGACCAGATAGCTGCTCTCGCCACCAGTGCAGACCAGAGCGCGAGTGGGGGTGTGCCAGAACGTTTGCCCGGAGAAAAATTCAGCGAATGGGCAAAGCGTACATACGCCGCCGCTCCCGCTCCAGTAGCGCCGACAGACGAGCGGGAGGTGAAATCACCTCAGACGTTCGCGGGATTCGCAGCGGCGCACGTCAACATCGTAGGGCGTATGCCGTCCGAGCAGGAAGCATTCGACGCGGGTGTTCGTGCAGGCTTGGATCGCGCCACTCCGCAAGCCACTCGGCCAGTCGCAGACGCGGCGGTGACGTTGAGTTACCCGGCGGAGTTCACTGACGAGTTGAAATGGATTCTCGGATTGATTTGCTTCCAATGCATCGAGTATGCGAAGGCGTTGCGTGCCGGCGGCCACTCGATTCCAAATAAGGCTGAATCCGAGCAGGCAGCGACGCTGGATTGGATGCTGCGCCACTACATGCGAGACCCGGAAAACTGGCGAAAAAATGCCGCCGATGAAACGCGCGCAATGATGGACGCCGCCCGCGCAAAGGAACCGAAATGACCACAAAAGACACCGGATCGGTAAGCGAGGAACTGATTAAGCAACTGCGCCGAAATGAGCGCATGTCTCTCACGCCTTGGGCACGCCACGATTTCAAGATGGCCGCCGACCTGATCGAGCAGCAAGAAGCCGCGCGCATCCGTGAACTCGAAGCCGCTGCCAGCGCTCAGGCGACTGTGGGGGCGGTGGCGTGGATGCTGCGGATTGGTGATAGCGATGTATGGACGTACACGCGCCTCGAATCCGATGCCGACTTCTACGGCAAGCAGTCCGGCCTGAAGTATGAGAAGCGCCCGCTTTACGCTGCCCCCACTGCTAGTGATGCGTGGCAGCCGATTGAGACGGCGCCGAAGGATGGGACGAATATCCTGATCCGTTTTGGCCTAGATGGGGTGTCGCAGGCGAAATTCACGCCGGGTTGGGCGTGGCCGTGGCAATTTATCGACACGAATGATGGCGTTACGTGGATGCTCAATCGCGCCGTTGATGGCCCGGGAGGCCCTTCGCACTGGATGCCGCTGCCCGCAGCACCGGCCGCTCTGTTTCAACAGAAGGAGGCGTCGTGACCGAGAAACTCACTCCGAATCGCCCATCGCCTGAGGGTCGCATGCTGGGCGAGCAGCTTGCACGACTCACCGACAAGGCCGAGCAGGAAGCGCGCGCCAAGTTCCCGAATCACGCACGCCGTTGCAAGAGTTGCGCATTCACCGCGGGCACCATGCCGAATGGCTGCTTCCCAACTGTCATGGACGCCCTCAAGTGTGTCGTCGACGGCACACCGTTCCACTGTCACCAGCAGTTCGATGCTAAAGGCATCCCGACCGATCTGTGCGCTGGCTGGGCTCTCGCGTCCATGGCGACAGACGACAAGCTGAGAGAGCGCATGCAGCCGATCGTCGGCGACTGGGAATTGAGCTGCGTTTATGACGAACCGGAGTCAGGTGCCGCCCTATCTCAACAGCCAATGCAGGAGGGGTAAATGCCTTACGCCACCGCTATTCCCACGCCCGAACGAATCCTCGCCGTGATGCGCCCCGGCTATGCGTACGCCGCGTACGCGATCGCTGCGAAGTTCGGTGTCTTCGCCGCCGATGTGAAACCCCTCTTGCAGTCCATGGCTGATCAGGGGGTGATCACCAAAGTGAAATTCCCCGGCAAAAAGATCTCGCAATTCTTGCTGGCGGGGACCGAGAATGCCGCCCCGCACCGCATCGAGCAGGCGAAGCGCGCCGCCGAGATTGACCCAGCCACCATCGCGGCGCCGCGAACGTTCTCGGTGCTGACCGGCCAACTCACTGGCTACGAAGCTGATATCGCGCGGCGCGCAGCGCTCTGCATGATGGCGAGGCCGCGGTGATTGAGGCAGCGAAACGGGTTATTCGTACAACACGGGAACCATGGGGTATCAAATGACTGAAGAACTGAAAACAGCAGTACGCGCCGTCGAGCTTTATGCCGCGCGTCACCCGCGCCCCGTCCAGGTGACGATTACGCAAGCTGCACAAATGCTCGGTTTGAGCCGGCCCACCGTGCGAAATCTGATGAAAGCTGGCAAGCTTTCGTTCAACGGATGCGGCCTGATCCCGATTGAGCAGGTTGACCGGCTTTTGATGGCGGAGTGATTTCTCTCCCCATTTTTTTACGCACAGACCATCAGAGCCCTGTCCCATATAGATTTCGGCTTCCTCTCTTGGGCACCAGATTCAAAAGTAAAGCCGCTTACGAGCGGCTTTACTTTTTGTGTGAAGCCTGGTGATACGCCGCTGTTTAACAGCGCGGATTATTGGGTGGATTGAGCGGTTGGCAGGACGGTTGTCGAGTGGTGAAGAATCGCTTTACTGCAAGCGATATCCGGGCGGTTGATTGAAGCGGAGTTAGTTTGCAGGCGGGGATTGACACGCTAAATCACCACGCTAAAATAGCGGTCTAGCTTGAAGACGTGCCCAGGTGGCGGAATTGGTAGACGCACTAGGTTCAGGTCCTAGCGGTGGCAACACCGTGGAGGTTCGAGTCCTCTCCTGGGCACCATCAGTAGTTCCGGCGTAAGCCGAAGCAGTTCGAGAAACCCCGTAAGATCAACGTCTTACGGGGTTTTTTGTTTTCTATAGATTCTTTGCGTTCCACGGATCGGCGATTTTTGCGCAGTCGAAGGCTGCCTTTCATCGCATGGCCCAGCGCTGGCTCGACTTCAAACGCGACGAATGGGCAGCGGAAACCGCTCGCTTGCAAGCAGTGGGTAATCCTGAGCCTTTAAGGGACGGTTCATATCGTTCGAAAAGTGATGCAGCGCGCGACAGTGCGCGTGGAAATCGACGGCCGCCTAATATCGGTTCAGCGGGCCCGCCAAGCTGTCCTCCTTTCCCTTGGTCCGCGTCCGATCCGCACTCCGGCGAGTACCGCGCGGGACGGCCGAAGTCGCCTGCTCTATCAATCCACGCATCCAAGGCCGGAATGGTCCGCCGCCACTCTCCTTCGCGCGCGGCCGCCGCGAGCTTGCGCCAGGTGAGCGTATCGCTGGCCAACCAGCGTTGCCACGCGCGAGTTAGCGCACGCTCGACACGCTGAACGTTCGAGATGCGCGCGCCATGATGCGCGGCGCGGGATCGGCCGGCGTGGATGCAGCCGCGAATAAAGCAACCAGCATTGCAACGCCGTACAAAATCGCTTCACGGCGCGCCTCCCGACTTCCCTGAGGATTCCTGTTCAAAACGCTGTTGCAGAAACACGGCGGCCGATGTGTTCAAGTTACGCAGCCATGCGTCCTCGCCCGGTTGTGACGCCGCTTCGATCACCTCGGTTGTGCCACGGCCCTTCTTCTTGTCGACCCGCACCCGGTCGGGCGCATGGTTCGATGCAACCGATCAAACTGGGTGGGCCGCGGATCGCGCCGCGCATCGAATATGCGGCGTGAGTGCGGCAGAACAGTTTTGCGGATACGTTGACGCATCTGCTCGCGCTGCGCGGCGAGCCGCCCTTGCTGCATGCCGATGAGACTTTCCGCGCGAGCCTGAATGCGCAACGCGGCGCGCTGCAAAGTTTCTATGCCGCTGGCCTCGACGCGTATCGCGGCAAACGTGAGGCGTGCTCTCGCGAGATTCGCGATGCTTTGCAGGCGCAGCCGCCCCCTATTGCGCTGGTTCGTCGGCGACGATCTGTAGCGCCGGAGCCGCGTCGCGGGTGGTGATATGCGGATGTCCAGAGAAGCCGGCGGCGGCGTCAATCAACCGGGCTGAGCGAGACGCCGCCGCATCACGCGTCAACGGAAGCGCCTTTTCAACTGGATCGAATGACTCTAGCCCGTTTCATTGTCCGGTCGCACGCACGCTTTTTTTTGAGAACGTTATGACCCAATGCATAACTAACTTATGCAACTTATGCAACTTATGTGCAAGACTTGATCCATGCGCCGCGACTGCAGCGATCCCAATGGATATTGCGCGCAAGGCAAGGAGCTTGTCAGAAGCGCCAAACGCCGAAAAAACCCAGCAAGCATCGCCCCATTAATCCATGAGCAAAAGAAATTCAACTAGAATTTATTTGAGCAAAAGTTTGCACATGTTCGCGGAAAAGGTTTATTAGTAGTCGCCATTGCGTAAGATGCACGGTGTCTCGCACGCACGCATCACGCTCTCTGCGCGCGCGGGGCGCGGTTTAGTGTGTCGTCATGAACGTGCCACGAATGCATGGCCCGGACGATCAGCCACACGTTGCCCGCTACACAATTCGGAGTCCATTTGAAGTCCGTTTTTCGAGGGGCCTTGCATCACCGGTTGCCGCACGGGTGATCGACCCCGTCTCAAGCGACCGGCCGCTTCGCGGCACGGTCACGGCGTCGACGTCTCACACAGCGCAGCGCTGCGCCTCAAACAACTTCCAACAGGGGAGACCTGATCGTGAAACGCTCCAGGGCATACCAGAGAGGATCGCGAATTCTTCTGGCCGCATTGACCGCACTGGCCGGCTCGCCGCTTTTGCTCGAGGTCGCGGTCCCGGTCGCGCATGCACAAACTGCCGCGCAGACGCCGGCGAAGATCTCGAATCAGCAATTGGACTCGCTGACCGCGCCGATCGCGCTCTACCCCGACGCCCTCCTCGCACAAGTGCTGATGGCCTCCACCTTTCCGCAGGACGTGCCGGCGGCGGCGGCATGGTCGAAAGCCAATCCGAAACTCCAGGGCGACGACGCCGTGAAGGCGGTCGCGTCGGAACCCTGGGACCCGAGCGTGCAATCGCTGGTGGCGTTTCCGCAGGTGCTGGCCACCATGGCGTCCAAACCAGACTGGGTCACGCAACTCGGCAACGCCTTCCTCGCGCAGCCGGACGACGTGATGGACTCCGTGCAACGGCTGCGCAAACAGGCGCAGAAGGCCGGCAACCTGGAGACCAACCCGCAGCAGAAAGTGGTGGTCGAGCAGAGCACGATCCAGATCGTGCCGGTCAACCCGCAGGTCGTCTATGTGCCGACGTACAACCCCACGGTCGTCTACGGCGCGTGGCCCTATCCGGCCTACCCGCCCGTATACGTGCCGCCTCCACCGGGCTATGCCGTGGCCAGCGGTCTCGCCGCGGGCCTCGCGTTCGGCGTCGGCGTCGCCATCACCAGTTCGCTGTGGAGCAACGTCAACTGGAACAATCACAGCGTCAACATCAACGTGAATCAATACAACAACATCAATGTGAACCGGCGGCTCGACGTGAATAGCAGCACGACCAACTGGAACCGGAATTCGACCTTCAACCGCAATACCTCGGCCAACGTGGGCAGCGCGCAACGCGATGCGTATCGCGGGCGCGATACGTCGGCAGCGGCAACGTCGCGCGCGCAGGCGCAGCAGACCTTGCAGAACAGGACTGGCCAGAATCTGGGCGGCACTGCCAGCCAGCGCGTGGAGGGCATCCACCAGGGCGGCAACTCGACCGGCAGCCTGCGCGACAGCGCGCAGCACGTGAACCGTGACAACGCCTTGCGCGGCGCGGGCAATGGCGGCGACGCGCAGCGGGACATGCAGCGCGGGCAAGCCAGCCGGCAGGCGCAGGCGAACAACCGCGGCGGCGGCCTCGGCGCGAATGGCGGTGCTCAGCAACGTGGTGGCAATCTGGGCGCGGGAGGCGCGGGCGAGCGTGGCGGCGGTTTCGGCGCGGGCGGCGGCGGACAACGCGCCGGCGGTGGGCTGGGCGCAGGCGGCGGTCAGCGTCACTTCGGCCGGCAACGTTGAAACCGATCTCACAGGAGCCGCTCATGATCCGCATCCGCATGTTCCATACCGCCGGCGCACCTCATGCCGGCGCCCCCGCGCTCAACCGGCGTCTCGTCGCTGCCGCGCTCGCGCTTGCCATGCTTGTGTTCGGCGCATCGGCGGCGCATGCGCAAGCTGTCTACCCCACGCCCGAAGCCGCGGCCAACGCGTTTGTCGACGCGCTCGCCAGCAACGATCACGGCGCGATGCAGCACGTGCTCGGCAACGACTTCACCCACTTTATCCCGACCAAAGACGTCGGCGAAGAGGACATCTACGACTTTCTCGGCGCGTGGTCGGCAGGACACCAGATCGTCGACGATCCCGCGCCGGTCGGCGGTCACGCGAGCAAGCATCTGACGGTCGGCACCAGCGGCTGGTCGCTGCCGATTCCGCTCGTGCAGACTTCCAAAGGCTGGCGCTTCGATCCCGTAGCCGGCCGCGACGAGATCGCGACGCGCCGCATCGGCCGCAACGAGCGCGCGGCGATGCAGACCTCGCTCGCCTATCTCGACGCGCAACGCGCCTATCAAGGCTTGACCCAGCATTACGCGCAGCGCATTCTCAGCACACCGGGAAAGCGCGACGGCTTGTACTGGCCGAGCGCGCCGGGTGAAGCGGAGAGTCCGCTCGGCCCGCTCGCCGCGACGATGCCGCACACCGAGTCCGTCTCGAAAGACGGTTATCATGGCTATCACTTCCGCATCCTGACCGCGCAAGGACCGCATGCCAAAGGCGGTAGTCAGGACTACGTCGAGAACGGTACGCTGACGAAAGGCTATGGCCTCGTCGCGTGGCCCGCCGACTATGGCAAGACGGGCGTGATGAGTTTTATCGTCAATCAGGATGGGCAGATCTACCAGAAGAACCTCGGCCCGCAGTCGGCGCGCGCCGCTGCCGCGCTCAAATCGTTTGATCCGGACTCGTCGTGGGAGGCCGTGCAGCCCTGAGCGCGGCATCGGCACCATCGGTGCCACCCGCAGGCGGCACCAGGTGCACGGCGCCCGGGACTAGGCCAGGCATGACGAGGCGGTTCGATCCATGCCCGCCCCGCGCCCGCTCGCCGACCCGCGTGGCAAGCCGCAGCCATGCTTCGGAACCTCGCCATGAGTAGCCAACAAGGACCCGCCCTGCCGCCCGAGCTGCCCGATCCCGACATCACGCCACGGCGCAGCTGGCTGCCCTCGCTCGTCTGGGTCGTGCCGCTGATCGCGGCGTTGATCGGTCTCGCGCTCGTCATCAAGGCGGTCACGGAGCGCGGTCCGGCGATCACGATCGTCTTCGACAACGCCGAAGGCATCGAACCCGGCAAGACCCAGGTCAAGTACAAGGACGTCGAAATCGGTTCGGTGAAGTCGATCACACTGTCGCCGGATCGGACCCACGTGCAGATCGCCGTGCAACTCACCAAGCAGGCGGAGCGCTTCGCGGTCAAGGACACCCGCTTCTGGGTGGTTCGCCCGCGCGTGGGTGCCGCCGGCGTATCGGGCATCGGCACGCTGCTCTCGGGCGCGTATATCGGCGTGGACGTCGGCCGCTCCGCGCAAACGCAAACCGAGTTCGTCGGACTGGAGGCGCCGCCGCCCATCACCGCAAACCAGAAAGGCCATCGCTTCACGCTGCATGGCGATTCGCTCGGCTCGATCGACATCGGCTCACCGATTTTCTACCGGCGCGTGCAGGTGGGCCAGGTCTACGGTATTTCGCTCGACAAGGACGGCACGGGAGTGACGATGCAGGTGTTCGTCGCCGCGCCGTACGATCAGTACGTCGGCACCAATTCGCGCTGGTGGCATGCGAGCGGCGTCAATGTGCGGCTCGATTCGGACGGCTTCGTCGTCAACACGCAGTCGCTCGCGACGATTCTGGTCGGCGGCCTCGCATTCCAGACGCCACCAGGCCAGCCGATGGGTACACTCGCCGCGGAGAAAACCGGCTTCCGGCTCGCCGCCGACGAAGTGGATGCCATGCGCGCGCCGGACGGCGCGCCGGTACGCGCCGTGATGATCTTCAATCAGTCGCTGCGTGGGCTGTCAGTGGGCGCGACAGTCGACTTCCGGGGCATCGTGCTGGGCCAGGTGACGGACATCGGCGTCGAATACGATCCGGACGCGCGCAGCTTCGTCATGCCGGTAACGCTGGATCTGTACCCCGACCGGCTGCGCCGGCGCTCCCGTGGCGCGACGATGCCCGAGGCGGGTAGCGCGGCCAGCCACGAACTATTGCGGCGCCTCGTCGAGCGCGGCCTGCGTGGGCAATTGCGCACCGGCAACCTGCTGACGGGCCAGTTGTATATCGCGCTCGACATCTTCCCCAACGCCGCGCCCGTCAAGTTCGACACCAACAGCGAGCCGATCCAGTTGCCGACCATTCCGAACACGCTCGACGCGTTGCAGACGCAGGTGGCCGACATTGCGAAGAAACTCGATCGGATTCCATTCGATCAGATCGGCTCGAATCTGAACACGTCGCTGAAAAACGCCGACGCGCTGTTCAACCGGCTGAACAACGAGGTCCTGCCGCAGGCGCGCGACACGCTCGCCGCCGCGCGGCAAACCTTCGGCTCGGCCGAGGCGACTTTGCAGCAGGACTCGCCAATGCAGTCGGATGTGCATCAGGCTCTGCAGGAGTTGACCCGCACGCTCCAATCGCTGAACGCGCTGGCGGACTATCTGGAGCGCCATCCGGAGTCGCTGGTGCGCGGCAAACCAGGAGAGAAGCCATGACTTCCTCGCGGCCCTCCTCTGCCTGGCTCGCGTGACAGCGACGGCGTGCGTCTCGTATGGCTAGAACATATCCGTGGCCGCCCGACGCCCCGCGCCCTTCCCTTTGGCTTCCGGCTCCGGCCGGGACAGGATAAACGGCCCGGTGACCATGTTCGCGTAGCTTTGCCCCGGCCCCACCATCGGAAACACATCGGCGTTCTCGTCGACCATCACTTCGAGGAAGGCCGGTCCGTCGAATTCCACAAAGGCCTTGAGCTGCTCCTCGAGTTCGCTCATGGTTGCAACGCGACGCGCAAACTCAAATCCGTCGGCCCGTGCCGCCATGACAAAATCCTTGCGATGCAGCGACTTGTCGCTCACGCACAGGCGTCCGTCGTAAAAGAGACGCTGCCATTGCCGGATCATCCCGTCACCGAGATTGTTGAGCAACAGGACTTTGACCGGCACGCCGTAAGTGGTGGCCGTTTCCAGGTCGCCGATATTCATGCGGATGCTGCCGTCACCGTCGATATCGATGACAAGCGCATCCGGCCGCGCGAATTGAGCGCCGATAGCCGCGGGCAGTCCGAAACCCATGGTCCCCATGCTGCCCGAAGTCAGGAAACTGCGCGGTTCCACGAAGTCGAAAAACTGCGCCGCCCACATTTGATGCTGGCCGACGCCCGTGGTGACGATCGCTCGACCGCCCGTCAGGTCACTGAGCTTTTCGACGACGAATTGCGGCTGAATTGCCGGACTATTGCGGTCGTAGTTCATCCCGTAGACCCGCTTCAATTCCTTGATACGATCGAGCCATTCCACCGTCCGCGGCGCCGCTGGTCCATGCTTCATCAATGACAGCAAGGTATCCTTAGCGTCGCCGACGTGCGTCCAGTGCGCGCGTTTCACCTTGTTGATTTCCGCCTCGTCGATGTCGATGTGCGCGACATACCGCGCTCTGGGCGCAAAGGCATCAGGCCGGGCACCGGCGACCCGGTCATCGAAGCGAGCGCCCACCGCGATCAGGAAGTCGCAATCTTCCACCGCGTAGTTCGCACACGCTGCGCCGTGCATGCCCAGCATGCCGAGTCCCAGTTCGTGCTTCACGGAGATGGCGCCAAGACCCATCAACGTGGTCACCACGGGGATGCCGAAACGCTCGGCAAACTGACGCAGTTCAGCCGTCGCGCCGGCCGTGATAATGCCGCCGCCGGCATACAGCAGCGGCCGCCTGCTTTGCGCCAGCAGATCGAAGAAGCGGGTGCGCTTGTCCTCGTCGAGGCGGGCGCCATTCGCCACCATTCGAAGACGGTCGGAATAGCCTCTGAATTCCAGCGTACCTCGCCCGCGATAAGTGCCCGTCCAGTTCTGGATGTCCTTCGGCACATCCACGACGACCGGACCTGGACGGCCGGTGCGCGCGACTTCGAACGCAGTCCGCAGCGTCTGTTCGAGCTTCGCCGGGTCGGTCACCAGAAAAACCTGTTTCGCGCACGCCGACATGATGTTGAAGACAGGCGCTTCCTGAAATGCATCCGTGCCGATCATGGCACGAGGCACCTGTCCGCATATGAGGACGACGGGGATCGAATCGCCGTTGCAGTCGGCGATCGGCGTCACCGCGTTCGTCGCGCCGGGGCCGGACGTCACCATGAATACGCCGACCTTTCCACTCGCCCGCGCGTAACCGGCGGCCATGAAGCCGGCGGCCTGTTCATTGGCGGGCACGACGAGTTTGATCTGGCGCTCGGGCGTTTGCGCGTGCATTTCGTTGAAGCGAAACACGGCGTCGTACGTCGGCAAAATTGCGCCGCCGCTATAGCCGAATACGGTATCGACGCCCTGTTCGCTAAGTACGCGCAGGATGATGTCGGCACCCGACATCAATTCGCCGGCAGCCGGCGGTTTCATGAGAGCGTCTAAAGCAACGTTTGGGTTTTGGGTCATGGCTGACTCGCATGGAAACGGGCGCTGAAAATATCAGCGGCCAATTTAAGGACGATTTCCCTTCCAACTCGAGAACAGCGTATGTTCCTTACCAGCCTATGGGCGATTGCTTCGACGGGTTCTCCGTACAAAGCGCAACCCATCTAGCACTTTTATGATGTGCGTCTGGAAGTATCGTGAGAAACGGCTTTATTCATTCTGACAACGATCGAGGCTGCGCACACGCATAAAAGAGCTTGTATCCGGGCCAGGATAGGCCGGATTTGAGCCATTGCGATGATGCGCCGGCATCACCGCAATACGTATCCGCCGTCAGCCCGCGAATGCACTCGAAATCAGCGCTGCCTGCCTCGCTGCGTGGACCGCGTGATAACCGGGCGCGGTCGATGCGGAAGCCGCCGGCCCCGCGTACCGCAGTTGCGCGGACGAAGGCAGGATCTCACGCAACTGCGGTTCGACGAAGCTCCACGCGCCCTGGTTGCGCGACTCCTCCTGACACCAGACCACCGTCTTCAGATTCGGATAACGCGCGAACTCCGCGGCGAGTTGCCGGCACGGAAACGGATACAACTGTTCGGCGCGGATGAGCGGCGTATCGGCAGCATCCGACGAGCGGCGATGTTCCAGCAGATCGAAATAGACCTTGCCTGAAGACACGATCACGCGCTCCACACTCGACGCCCGCGACGCCTCGGCCTGCGTATCCGCCAGGATCTCGCGGAACCCACCCCTGGCGAGATCGTCGAGCGTGCTGACGGCTTCCGGATGACGCAAGAGCGACTTGGGCGTTATCACGACGAGCGGCCGGCGATCGAAGACAGCCGCTTGCATTCTCAGCAAGTGGAACAGTTGCGCGGGCGTGGTCGGCTGGACGACCCGCATGTTGTCCTGCGCGCAAAGTTGCAGATATCGCTCGAGCCTCGCCGACGCGTGTTCCGGTCCCTGCCCGTCCTGTCCGTGTGGCAGGAACAGCGTCAACCCGCTGAGTTGCCCCCACTTTGCGGCGCCCGCCGCGATGAACTGATCGATCACGACCTGCGCACCATTCGCGAAGTCCCCGAACTGCGCTTCCCATATAACGAGCGCATTGCGGTTCACCGTCGAGTAGCCATATTCGAAAGCCAGCACGGCCGCCTCCGACAGAATGGAGTTCGTCACGGTGAACCGGCCTTGCCCCTCGCCGATATGCTCCAGCGGAATGTAGACGCCCGCCGAGCGGCTCGTGCGCGTCTGATTGTGCAGAACCGCATGTCGATGATTGAACGTGCCTCGCGCGCTATCCTGCCCGCTCAGGCGGACATCGATCCCGGCGTCCAGCAACGAGGCGAATGCCAGGTGCTCGCCCATGCCCCAATCCAGCGGCTTTTTGCCGGCGGCCATTTCGCGGCGTGCTGCGATCATCTTGCCGACCAGCGGATGCAACTCATAGCCGTCCGGAACGGTCGAGACCTGCTGCGCCAGCACATGCACCAGCTCAGGCAACGGCGGGCCATACTGCACCGGGCCGGCATAATCTTCGAGAAACGTCGGCCATGCGGGTATGTCGTCCGGCTGAACGGCCGCCTCGACCGCGTTGCTCTCTCTCGCGTGTTCGAGACTTTCGCGCTGCGCGTCGAAGTAGTCCTTGACCTGATCCGGCGTCACCACGCCTTCCTTGATCAACCGCTGGGCATACACGGTCCTCACGCCCGGATGGCTGGCGATTGCACGGTACATGAGAGGCTGCGTGATGGCGGGCGTGTCCTGTTCCTGATGTCCGTACTTGCGAAAGCAGACGAGATCGATCACCACGCTGCGCCCGAACGCCGTGCGATAGTCGAGCGCGAGGCGCACCGCCATGGCCACCGCTTCCGGGTCGTCCGCGTTGACGTGCAGAACCGGCGCCTCGATCATCTTCGCGATGTCGGTGGTGTAGAACGACGAGCGCGTATCGCGCGGATCCGAGGTCGTAAAGCCGATCTGGTTGTTGACGACCACGTGGACGGTTCCGCCCGTGCCGTGTCCGCGTGTGTAAGTCAGGCTTAACGTCTCCATCACGACGCCCTGCCCGGACATTGCCGCGTCGCCGTGAATTTCTACGGGCAGCACGCCGCTGCTGTCGCCTTCATCCGAAGCGTCTGCCTTCGCGCGAGCCATGCCTTGCACGACCGGGTTGACGATTTCCAGGTGCGAGGGATTGAACGCAAGCACGACGTCGACCGGCCCGTCGTCCGTCTGCGTGACACTGCTGTAGCCTTTGTGATACTTGACGTCGCCGGCCGGCAAAGGGTCGCCGCTCCTGCCCTCGAACTCGTCGAAGAGCGCGCGCAAAGGCTTGCCGACAATGTTCACCAGCACGTTCAAACGCCCGCGATGCGCCATGCCCATCACCACCGTGTTGACCTTCTTCGATGCGCCATAGCGGACGAGTTCATCCAGCAACACGATCAACGATTCACCGCCTTCCAGCGAGAAGCGCTTTTGCCCGACATAGCGCGTGTGCAAGTACTTCTCCAGTCCTTCAGCAGCCGTCAGACGTTCGAGAAAGCGGTTTTTCTCCGCTACCGAAAACGAAGGTTTTGCGCGGGTCGACTCGAGTTGCATCTGCCACCAACGGCGTTCGCCCGCATCCGTCAAATGCATGAACTCGGCGCCGAGTGCGCCCGTATAGGTCTGTTCGAGTGCCGTGACGATGTCTTGCAACGTGGCGTCTTCGTCGAATAGAAACGTGTCGGCGGTGCTGAATCGCGTGGACATATCGGCTGCCGACAAACCGTAGAACGCCGGCGTCAGTTCGACCGAAGCCCGTGGCGGCGTCCACAGCAGCGGGTCCAGTTTCGCCTTGCGGGTGCCGACCAAGCGGAACGCGGCAATCAGCGACTGCACGGCCACCTGTTTTCTGGCGATCGCCAGGCCGTCGTCGAGCCTGATCTCCGTGGCGCGCGAGCGCTTGCCCAGATCGACGAAGGTGGAAACCACGGGCGCGTGCGGCTCGTCGTCGCGATCGCTGCCGTCGATGGCGGGTGTTTCGCGCAACGCATCGAAATACGCGCGCCATTCGTGCGCGACCGATGCCGGGTCGGCCAGGTAGAGTTCATATTGCTCCTCGACGTAGGGCGCATTGCCCCCGAACAGAAAAGAGCTTTGAATTTTTTCCGTCAGCATGATGAATCTGTCCTCCATTCGCGTCAGGTCCGAACTTCGACCGTGGCATGTGTGAGGCGGCTGTCGCCCCATCGTGGCCAGTCCGGCGCGCAACCAGGGGCTAGGGACGGACGTGCATTTCGCCGGCGACAGATTCTCTGGTGCGCCAGGGCTCCACGTTCCCAGCCGCATTGATGAGAACAAGCATAGGTAGTCGGCGCAGCGACTGTGTGCATGGTTAGCGCCGTCGCTGGCCAATAAAGATGAGGTTTGGGCCACGTAGCCGGTGGCGCCATGCGCGACGGCGAACGAACGTGTCTGCGCGCTGCCTGGCAATATTGCGTGGTCTATATACCCTCACCTGGTGTAACAAGTGAATTTCGGCCCAGCGCATTTATCCCGTGGCGCTTCGCTCTTATAGTAGGTGCAGCGAAGAGACACCTGTGTCGCGAACCGGCGGGCAAACCGCTCACCGGACGCGCGCATGAACGCCAGCAACGAGGAACGAGGGTCACGCCATGAAAGTCGCCATTGTTATATTCGATGATGTGCAGGCGCTGGATGTCGCTGGCCCGCTGGACGTATTCGCGGAAGCAAACACATTTTTGCCCGAGCACCAGCAATACGAGGTCGTTCTCGTAGCAAACGAGGCCGGCACCGTGGCCTGCTCGAACGGGATGCAACTCACGGTTCCCCACGCGTATACGGACTTCGACACGCCGTTCGATTTGCTGCTGGTGGCAGGCGGACCACGCTTGCCGGATGTCGAGCCACGGCCCGAATTTCTGAAGTGGCTGCAAGACCAGGCAGGCGGCGCAAGCCGGTTCGGTTCCGTTTGCAACGGAGCATTCGTGCTCGCGCGCGCCGGGCTGCTCGACGGCAAGGAAGTGACCACGCACTGGGCCGATGCAAGCCGGCTCGCCGACGAGTTTCCGCAGGCCTCTGTGCAGCCCGACCGGATCTTCATCCGCGATGGACGCCTGTTCACCTCAGCCGGCGTGACGGCGGGCATCGACCTGTGTCTTGCGCTCGTGGCCGAAGACTGGGGGCACGAACTGGCGGTGCGGGTTGCGAAACGTCTGGTGGTCTACATCCAGCGGGAAGGCGGACAGTCTCAGTACAGTCCTTACGTGGGAGTGCGCAAGGACCAGGATCCGATAGTCGGCAAGGTGCTGCGCTACGTGACCGAGCACATAACCGATGCGCTGTCGATCGAACAGCTTGCCAGCGCTGTGTCGGTCAGCCGCCGTACCTTCTCGCGCCTGTTCGCGAAGTATGCGAAGGTGACGCCGTCGGCGTTTGTCGAACAGGTTCGCGTCGACACCGCGAGGAAACTGCTCGAAGAGACCGATGCCCCTCTGAAGACCGTGGCGTTCAATTGTGGTTTTCACAGTGCCACGCATATGCGAGCCACTTTCTTCCGACGCCTCAACGTCACGCCCAGACAGTATCGCCAACGATTCCGTGGTACGGTGGCCGGCCAGCAGCGGGTAGCGAGCGACGTGGAAGAACAGATCGAAACAGTGGAACTGGAACTGGTCGACTAGATCGCGGATCCACGCAGGTTTGTTGCCGCCCGACGCCTCGAATGTACTCTATGTAATGAACAGACTTACACCCTCCGTGACTCGCGCCCATCTGCATCAATCTCTTCCTGATCTCCTTGAGCCGGGTTTATCCGTTGTATTTTGCGGTATCAATCCCGGCGTGCAAGCGGCGTCGACCGGCCGTCATTTTGCCGGCCGAGGCAATCGGTTCTGGCGGACCATTCATCTGGCGGGTTTCACTCCCGAACAGATCGGGCCCGACGACGACTACACGCTTCTGCAGCACGGTTGTGGTCTCACCACGGTGGTCTCGCGTCCGACGGCGCGAGCGGACCAGCTGTCCTCATGGGAATTCAAGGCGGCCGCGACGGAGTTCGAGCGGAAGATCGAAGGCTATGCGCCGCAATGCGTGGCCTTCCTCGGCAAGATGGCGCTCAGCGCAATGTCGGGCAGCCGCGACATCGAGTGGGGGCCGCAGCCCACTGCATTCGGCGGGGCCCGCGCGTGGGTGCTGCCCAATCCCAGCGGCCTGAACCGGACATTCAGCCTCGATGCGCTGGTGACTGCCTACCGCGAACTTCGTCTTGCCGTCGCGCCGGCGGGCTCGGTCAGGTCGGCTTGAACGACTCGCAGTATCGGCGAGCCCGCATAAAAAGACTCGCGAATTCGGACACCCTATTACACAGAACGCAAAATTCCAGAAGTTTCATTCAGAGCCGTCGCTGTCTCCATATGTTGTTGAAGATGCACGTTTCTGCGCAAGGTCTCGGTCACGAACTCCACGAAGGCGCGAATCTTACCGCTCGCGCCGCGCCGCTCCACATGCAGCAAGTTGACAGGTGTCGATTCGGGTTCGAATGCCGTCAAGACCGGCAGCAGCGTTCCATTGAGTACCTCGGGCGCCGCCTGGTAGGAAAACAGTTGCGTTATTCCCACCCGATCGACGGCGGCCATCACGGCCGCGGGCGCCAGATTGACGGTCATTCGCGGCTGAACCCGGACCGATAGCCGCGAGCCATTCTCGTAAAACGTCCATTCCTGCGGATTCGTCACGCCCGTGAGGGACACGCAGTGGTGATCCGCAAGCTCCCTCGGATGAACCGGTTCGCCATGCGCTGCGAGATAAGCCGGAGCCGCGTAGGTTCGACGTCGTACAAAACCCAGCGGAATAGCATAGATCGACGAATCGCCCAGGTGGCCGATGCGGATGGCGACATCCACGCCCTCCTCGAGAAGTCGCGTGGTGCGATCGACGTACACCGCGTTGATGCTGACGTCCGGATAACGCTGGGCGTACGCATCGATTAACGGGGCGATAAAGCGCTGGCCGAACAGCACCGGCGCGGAAATAGTCAGTGTGCCCACCGGATTGTCCTGACACGCTGCGACATCGGCTTCCGCGTCCGTGACGGCATCCAACACCTTGCGGCAGGCATCGAGGTACGACATACCCGCCTCGGTCGGCCTGACTGAACGGGTTGTTCGCGCAAGCAGTTGCGCACCCAAACGGGCTTCGAGCGACGTGAGCGCCCGCGACACCGCGGGGGCGGACATGCCAAGTTTGTCCGCCGCGCTGGTAAAACTGCCTCCGTCGACGATGGCTACGAACACCTCCATCTCACGTAATCTGTCCATCCTGATTCCAACTTCAATGTGTTTGCAGCTTGCCGCTAGACCTGCGCCCTCGTTATAGGGACGTCGCGTCATCGGACGCCAGGGAGATGCCGCGATATTAAGCGCCATGCCTTGCATGGAGACGCGCTCTTTATGTGGTTGGCACGAAGAAGACCACAAATGGCCCAATTTCGAACTCTTTAAACCAGCAAACGAAAACGGCCTTTGCGATATTCCTTCCCGCTGGCATTGGCTTTGTTGAGCAAACGGAAAGTGACTGTTTCCGGATCGGCGCGGCGCCTGGTTATCCACGACAGCCTGGCAGAATTCGCGCATGGAATGGCCCAATACGCGGCCTGCTGGTGCTTCAAGAAACCCTCTGCTTCTCCGACAATCAGCTCACCCATCGCGCGGCAGTCACATGGTGATGAATCGACTGCATCGCTGCGACTCCATGTCCTGCCACACGGCCAGGCGTCCTCAACCAGACCAAGGAATCCATGTTTTCTGCAATGCTCGAAGTCAATCCGTTATCCGAACAATTCGACGCCTATCTCGGCATGGCCAGGATGCTGCGCCCGGAGCTCGATGCGATCGATGGTTTCGTCGACAACACCCGCTACGCGAGCCTGACACGCCAGGGATGGCTGCTCTCGCTATCAAGCTGGCGCGATGAGAAGTCGCTGGTTCGCTGGCGAGTGACGACGAACCATCACAAGGTGCAGCAGGCGGCGCGCGACCGCGTGTTTGCCGACTATCGGCTGCGCATTGGCCAGACCGTCGCGGATACGTGCGTGCCGGCCGGGCAGACATTGGTCGAGCAACGCCTCGATGCAACCGAAACGGGACTTGGCAAGGCGGTTACGCTACTCGATGCGCAACACGCGCCGGACTGGGTCAAGCAGGCGGGTGCGGAGGCGGTTGCTCAGGCGCTCGGACTCGATACGAAGGCACCCGGCCTCGTCGCCTGGGACGCATTCGACGCGCTGATAACGCCGGGCGACGTCATTGCGGTAGCGACGTGGGACGACCTTGCGGCCGCTGAAGCCTTCGAGCGCAATACGACGCTGCCGAAGTCCGTGCGCTTGCGGCACATTCGCGTTGTCCGGGAGTACGGAATGTTCGATCGCCGCGAAGCGCCTCAATACTTCGCAGAGGTGCAGCCCAAGGCATGAGCCGGACGTAGGGCAATACCGGCATCTCGTCACGATGCAACTGCTCGCGCTGCCCCTGGTTGATGAAATCTGTTCCGTCTAAAGAGCAGATTCATCAACTCGGGGTGAGTGTGTTGTCCTGGTCTTTTCAGCGAGGCTGACATTGGCCAGATTTGCGCATGAAATGGCCTGATACGCGACCTGTATCGGCTGTTAGAAAGCCGGGCCTCCTCCTAGAATTCATAAACCCAATGCGCGGCAGCAATGCTTTGCGAGCGCCGGGCGCAACACGGAGATTTCCCAACGACATGCCGCAATGAACACTGGTAGCCGGACCCTTATGAACATCGCCAACCCACCGATAACTGGAACAGGAGAAACGAAGCTCGCGCCATCGTCGACGCCGGCCTCGGGGACTCCGGTACAGCAAGCGCCGACCCAAGCGACATTGCCCCTACGCCTCGCCATCGGCCTGCTCGGCATGTTGCTGGCCTCTCTGCTGGCGATATTGAACGAACAGGTCACCGCAGTCGCGCTCGCGGATATTCGCGGCGCGTTCTCGATCGGACGGGACGACGGAACCTGGCTGACCACCCTGTTCGAAGCGACCAACGTCGCCACCATGGTATTCGCGCCATGGTTCGGCGTGACGTTCACGCTCAGGCGCTTCACGATCGGCGCCGTGCTCGCCGTGATGGTCCTTGGATTGCTCTGCCCGTTTGCACCGAACCTGCTGACGCTCTATGTATTGCGCGCGCTGCAGGGCGTCGCCGGCGGCTGTCTGCCGCCAATGCTGATCATCGTCGCGCTGCGTTATCTGCCGCCGAAGGTCAAGTTATACGGGCTCGCGGGCTATGCGCTGACCGCGACCTTCGGACCGGCGCTCGGCACGCCTCTCGCCGCGTTGTGGACGGAATATATCGGCTGGCAAATGGCCTTCTGGCAGATCGTGCCGCTGGGACTCGTCAGCTGCGTGGCAATCTATCAGGGACTGCCGGCGGATCCCGCCAGACTCGAACGGTTGCGTTCATTCAACTGGACCGGCTTCCTGCTCGGGTATCCCGCCATCGCCATGCTCGTGATCGGCCTGCTGCAGGGTGATCGCCTCGACTGGCTGAACTCCACCTTTATCTCCACGATGTTTTGCGGCGGGACGCTGTTGCTCGCGGCGTTTCTGGTCAACGAGTGGTTTCATCCTGTGCCGTTTTTCAGGCTTCAGCTGCTTGCCCGCAGGAACTTCGCGCATGGGCTGCTGACCCTGGTGGGCGCGGTAATCCTGCTGGTGGGCGTGGCCGCCATACCCAGTCAGTATCTCGCACAGATTCACGGTTACAGGCCGCTGCAAACCACGCCGCTGTTTTTGCTGGTGGCCATTCCCCTTCTGATTGCGCTGCCCGCGACCGCCGCGCTGCTCAATCTCCAGCAGGTCGACCACCGCTGGGTCATGGCCGCCGGACTTTGCCTGATGGCCATCTCCTGCTTTCTGGGGAGCTTCGTCACCTCCGACTGGATTCGCAATAATTTCTACTGGCTTCAGTCGTTACAGATCCTCGCGCAACCGATGGTCATCATGGGAATCCTGATGGGCGTCACGACCGGTTTGCCGCCAACGGAAGGCCCGTTTGCCTCGGCCATGTTCAACACAGTCAAGACATTTTCCGGCGCCGCGGCAAGCGGTCTCATTGAAGGGCTCGGCACGGCGCGCGAGCATTTTCATTCGGGCATGCTGGTGGACCACCTGGGCAACAACGCGCTGGTCACGAGCCAGAGCCTCGATGCCGCTCACGGTCTCGGTGAACTCGCACACCGGATCCACGAGCAGGCCGTCGTGCTCACATCGGCGGATCTCTATCGCGTGATGGCGGGCATCGCCGTCGCCTTTCTTTTCGTTATCCCGGTGTTGCCCGTGCGGGTCTATCCGCCCTGGAGCACGACGCAGCCCTCCTCCCGTTAAGCGACGCTATCCATGTCATCCGCTACCCGATTTTCTCCCGGAACGATTCGTCTTGCCGCGTTCGCGGTCATACTCGGCGCTGCCGTGCTGGCCTGTATAGGGCTGTTTTCCAGTTCATCCAGTGAGACCACGAACGATGCGTATGTGACGGCCGATTTCACGCTGGTTGCACCGCGTGTCGCGGGTCAGGTTTCGGAGGTGCTCGTCGAAGACAACCAGCAGGTCAAGGCCGGTCAATTGCTGGTTCGCATCGACGATCGCGACTTTCGCGCCGCGTTGATGAGTGCCGAGGCGGACGTGGTGGCCGCCAAAGCAGCGGTGGCGAACTATGAAGCCGAAATCGCACGGCAGCCCGCGCTCGTCGATCAGGCGCGCGCCACGCTGCGCGCAGACGATGCGACGCTCGAATTCGCGCGCGCCAACGCCGCGCGTTACCGCAATCTTTCGGAGACCGGTGCGGGAACGACACAGGAGCAGCAGCATGCCGCGAGCGCGCTGGCCGAGGAACTCGCGCAGCAGGCGCGCAACCGCGCCGCACTCGTGGCGACCGGGCAGAACCTCGACGTTCTGAAGACACAGCGCGACAAGGCGGCGGGTGCGTTGGCCCACGCCGAAGCCATGCTCGAACAGGCGAAACTCAACCTGTCGTACACGGAGATTCATGCGCCCATCGACGGCAAGGTCGGACGGCGCTCGGCACGTGTCGGTGCATTCGTGACGACCGGCGCACCGCTGCTTGCGATCGTCCCGCTGTCGGACGCCTATATCGTCGCCAACTACCAGGAGAACCAGCTCGCCCGGATGCGCCCCGGCGACAGCGTGCGGATCAAGGTCGACAGCATGCCTGATGTGACGATCCGCGGACACGTCGATAGTCTTGCGCCCGCTACGGGTGTGAGCTTCGCGCCTATCGCACCCGACAACGCAACGGGCAACTTCACCAAGATCGTGCAGCGCGTGCCGGTCAGGATCACCATCGATCACGGACAGCAGGCCGCGTCTGCATTGAGCGTCGGGTTGTCGGTGGAAACGGAGGTCGCCGTCGGCAAGCATGCCGATGCACGGATCGCGCGGATCGCGGGAGCGGACGCGAAATGAACGCGAGCGACTTCTCCCTGCGCACGCCGGCGCTCGCATTGCTGCTGTGCTCCCTGCTCACGGGCTGTCTGGTGGGCCCGAACTTCGAAGCTCCGCAGACGGCCACGCCCGATGTGTTCAACCGCACCCGGAGCGCGCAGGCCGCGAGCAGGGCCGTCGAATCCGGGTTCACGTCGCAATGGTGGACGCTGTTCAACGATCCGATACTGGACTCGCTGGAACAGCAGTTGACCGACGCAAACCTGGATGTCGCGGCGGCCTCGGCGCGTCTGCGGCAAAGCCGGGCGCAACAGCGCATTGCCGGTGCCGATGAATATCCGACGCTGACTGGCGCCGCCTCCTACAATCGCGAGCGCGGCAGTCCGAACGGCATCCTGTCGCTGCTTGGCGTCACGCCGACGGCAAGTCAGACGCAGTCGGCCTCGGGCAGCGCGCCGCTCGGTGTCGCGCCGTTGCCGGGCGCCAAGGGCTCGCCCGCTTACGACCTGTACCAGTTCGGCTTCGACGCGTCATGGGAGCTCGACTTCTGGGGCCGCGTGCGACGCGGTGTCGAGGCCGCCTCGGCGCTCTCCGATGCCTCGTACGAGGACCGTAACGCGATCCTGCTGTCCGCCCGCGCCGAACTCGCGCGCGACTACATCCAGTTGCGCGACACGCAGGCGCTGCTGCAGATCGCCAAACAGAACCTCGACATCGCCCATGACGCCACGAAGCTCACGCAGAACCGCGTGCATGAAGGCGTCACGACGGACCTGGACGTGGCCAACGCGATGGCCCAGGCGGAGTCGATCGAAAGCCTGATCCCGACACTCGAATCGCGCAGCACGACCACGATCAACGCGATAGGCGTGCTGCTGGCGAAGGAACCGGGCGCGTTGCAAGCGGTGCTCGCCGAGCCGCGCGATGTGCCGGCACTGCCCGATCAGGTGCCGATCGGCGTGCCGTCCGAACTGGTGCAGCGCCGGCCCGACATCCGCAAAGCCGAGGCCCAGCTGCATGCGGCCACCGCGACGGTCGGCATGGCGAAGGCCGACTTCTATCCGCGCATCTCGCTGAACGGCAGCGCCGGGTTCCAGAGCCTGCAACTGTCGAATCTCGCCGACTGGGCGTCCGGCCAGTTTGTCGTGGGGCCGTCGATCACGCTGCCGATTTTCGAAGGCGGACGTCTCAAGGGCACGCTTCATCTGCGCGAGGCACAGCAGCAGGAGGCGGCGATTGTCTACCAGCACACCGTGCTTCAGGCATGGCGCGAGGTGGACGACGCGCTGGTCGTCTATGACGCCGAACAGCGGCGGCGCGACCGGTTGAAAACGGTTGTCGGTCTGAACCAGCGCGCGCTGTCGATTGCGCAGCAACGGTACAAGGCGGGTGCGGTCGATTTCCTCGACGTGCTGAATGTGCAGAGACAGTTGCTTGAAGCGCAGAGCAATCTTGAGCAAAGCAGGGCTGAAGCCGACGCGAACCTCATCACGCTGTGCAAGGTGCTGGGTGGTGGATGGGAGTCAACGTATGCCAGGCAGGACAGTCGTCATTGAAACCGTGCCCTGCCGCGTACAACAAGATGTGTCTATGAACCCCATGTTCCCGTCGCCGGCCTCCCGCAAACAGGAGGCCGGCGAGCATGCATCTTTACGACCCCGCCAACCGTTGCAGCATCACCTATATTCCTGTTTTCAACGCAGCGACCGGAAACTCACGCGAACCTCTTCCGAGAAAACTTGCGGCTGCTCCCAGGCCGCAAAATGTCCGCCTTTGGGCAGGCGATTATAGTGAATCAGCTTCGGATACGCGCTCACTGTCCAGCTCTGCGGGGCAGCGTAGATTTCATCCGGAAAGACGCTGACGGCAACCGGGATGGCAACGTGTTTGGGCGCGAAGAAGTTGAGCTTGTTTTCCCAATACAACCGGCCTGACGAGATCGCCGTGCTCGTGAGCCAATAGAGCGTCACGTTGTCGAGCACGTCGTCTCGCGTGAGCCCTTCGGGCTGGCCGTCGAACACGCGCGCGATCAAAGCCTGGCTGGCCGAATCGTGGTCGAGCATCCACGCGGCGAGACCGACCGGCGAATCCTCGATGCCGTACAGCGTCTGCGGGCGGTTCGCCATCTCCAATGCGTAGCCCAAGCCGTGTTTGTAGAAATAGTCGAGCTGATCGAACGCGTGCTTTTCATCGGGCGAGAGACCTGCTGGCGCCGGCTCTCCGAGCTTGAGTGCCTGTGCGACGTTGTCCGGCACAGTTGCCGGCATATTGGTGTGAATGCCGAGCAGTTCCGGCGGTGCCAGCAGAGCCATCTGCTCCGTGACAGCATTGCCCCAATCGCCGCCTTGCGCCACATATCGCGTGTAGCCGAGCCGTTTCATCAGTACGACCCAGGCGCGTGCGATCCGAACGGGATCCCAACCGGTCGCTGTCGGTTTGCCTGAGAACCCGTAACCGGGGAGCGACGGAATCACCACATCGAATGCATCCGACGCAGCTCCGCCTTGGGAGGTCGGATTGGTCAGCGGACCGATGATCTTCAACTGCTCGATGATCGAACCGGGCCACCCGTGCGTGACGATAATCGGCAACGCATTGGCATCCTTCGAACGAACGTGGATGAAATGAATGTCGACCCCATCGATCTCGGTGACGAACTGCGGCAGCGTGTTCAGCCTCGCTTCGACTTTGCGCCAGTCATAGTCGGTCGCCCAATACCGCGCGAGCTTCTGCATGGTCGCGAGCTGCACGCCTTGTGACGCATCCGTTACCGTCTCGCGGTCGGGCCACCTGGTTGCCTTGATGCGCCGCTTCAATTCGATGAGTTGCGATTCCGGCGCGTGCACACGAAGTGGACGAATGGCAGCCTTGTCACCGCCACTCGACTTCGTGACTTCCGTGATTGGTTGACTCGTCTGCGCGAAAGCGAGTCGACTCAACGAGCCCGCAACGGCGGCCGCCGCGGCCACGCCGATAAACCGCCGGCGCGACGGGGTCTGGGGAAGAATATTGTCTGCCATACAAGCTCCTGTTGGCAAAGAGTCCAATGAGGCGAAGCGATGAGTGCGGCAGCAACGCAATATTTTGGGCAAGCACCTTCACGATTGTCCAATTGAGCCGCCTGTAGAGGCAGCCGGTTGGCAGGCCTCGCATCGTTATCGCTTCGACCGACCGCAAACCGTAGTTCGCGGTAGTTGTTCCGATTGTGTGGAAGCCCGCCCGCCGGGTAAACGGTCAGGTTAGAACAACAGTTGTGTCGGCCGCGAACAAATCCAGCATTCCTTCGCATCGCTCAATATCTCGCCCTGATTCTTGATTGACTGTGCAGTCATGCTCATTGGTATCTGCCGAACGGCTGCCTACACTAATTCGTGTGGACCGGATGCCCCGTGCATTCCTTCTTCCGCGACTTTCCTCAGCCTTAAAAGGAAGCAACATGAAACAGACCCAATCGACAATCGCGCAGAGCGACCAGGCAAGCACCGCCGCGAATCGAAATGCGCAACCGGAAGCCGGCACGAAGCCGGAGTTCACAATCAAGCGCGTGACGCCGGCATACTGGCGCGTCACCATCGACCACCCTCCTTTCAATATCTTTGGTCCGGAATCCATACCGCAGTTGAATAGCGTGATCACGCAGATAGAGAACGATCCTGAACTGAAAGTCGTGGTGTTCGATAGCGCAGTACCCGGTTTCTTCCTGACTCACTACGACTTCGTACCGCCTCTCGAAGTCACGACGCGCATGCCGCCCGGTCCCACAGGCATGCCCCCGCTACCCGATATGCTCACGCGTCTGAGCCGCTCATCCGTGGTGTCGATCGTGTCTATCCGGGGCCGGGCTACGGGCGTTGGCAGTGAATTGTCCCTTGCGTCCGACATGCGCTTCGCCAGCCGTGAAAAAGCCGTGCTCTCGCAATTCGAAGTGGGCGCCGGATTCGTTCCCGGCGGCGGACCGATGTCCCGCCTTTCCCGTCTGATGGGGCGAGGCCGCGCACTGGAAATACTGCTGAGCGGTAACGACATCAACGGCGAACTCGCCGAACGCTACGGCTATGTCAACCGCTCCTTTCCGGATGCCGAACTGGATGAGTTCGTCGATGCGCTGGCTCGCCGCATCGCATCCTTCGACAAGCAAACCATCGGGGAGATCAAGCACTTCGTGAACGTTGCCACTCTCCCTCCCGATAGCGAGGTTGGGCCACAGTGGGAAGCGTTCATTACCTCCGTACAACGTCCTGCTGCACAGCGGGATATCAGCAAGCTAATGGAACTCGGACTGCAGAAGAATCCTGACGTGGAGATTCATCTCGACCGGTACACCGGCCAGGTCAATCAACCAGACAGATAATTCCACGCGCCTCGTAGCTTGTCGTGCCATCAGCCGCCTGGTTTTATTTCGGCGGCTGCTTGCTTACGTCGATCCGGTCAGCGCAGAAGAACCTTCATTCCAACGCTGCCTGGGTCACCGGCCTACCGATTCGAACGGCGATGGCCGCGCATGCCGAGCCTCAACTGGCCGCCGGCTGTAATCTTCGCGGTAGTCATTCAACGGCAAAACAGTCGCTGCATCCTTGACGTCGTATCGAGCCGACGATCTGAAGAACTGCGTGCAATAATCAACGAATGTCCTGAGCCGCGCCGGAAGCAGTTCCCTGTGCGAGTAGAACAGACAGATTTCAACCTTGCTGTCGAATGTCGTGCACAGCGGCAAGATATGCGTAAGCCGCCCGGCTTCGATATCCTCACGCACCATCGTTTCAGGCAATGCGGCAATGCCTGTCCCCATGAGGGCCGCTGCCCTGAGCAAGATTTCGTTTCCGTCCATCGACGACATGGGAGACACGCTCACCCGTGTGTCGTTCTCGAGCAGTTCCACGACGTCCACGCCCTTCTTCCGTGAATCCATGTCCAGTAGGAGAAAGTGGCGACTCAACTCGGCGGCCATTTCGGGAGTTCCATACTGCTCGAGATAGGCAGGCGCTGCGACGAAGATGCGCAGCGACTTCGACAACGTACGGCGAATCACGGCAGACTGCTCGACAAGATGCGGCGGAAGAATCGCCATATCGAACCGGCCGTCGTACAGGTTGGCGGCCCCCTCCTGAACGGAGACGATCAGATTCACATTGGGGGCAATGGCGTGATAGCCGCGTACCAGGCGCGAAAACGTTTCGCTCATCAGCATCGGATGCACGATCAGCCGCAGCTTTCCGCTATCGACTTCACGCGAGCGTGTAATGCGACGATTCGCTTCGTCGAGTTCTTCGAGCAAGCGGCAGCAACTCTGATA
This sequence comes from Paraburkholderia sp. BL6665CI2N2, assembly GCF_004366535.1. NCBI lineage: Bacteria > Pseudomonadati > Pseudomonadota > Betaproteobacteria > Burkholderiales > Burkholderiaceae > Paraburkholderia > Paraburkholderia sp. BL6665CI2N2. The sequence goes on along the minus strand of NZ_SORC01000001.1, from coordinate 7,382,706 downwards.
GTAGGGTTGCGCCGCTTCAGTCAAGGAAACGGACCTTGTCGTCCTGAGCAAGACCCTCGTCTGAATGCACCCTTCGAGCTTGGCGATCGCCTTTGAGACCGACCCCGTGGTCACGTTCAGCGACTCCGCAGCCTTGCTGAAGCTTTGATACCGCGCGGCCGCAACGAATGCACGCAACATGTAAAGCTGGTCCATCTCGCACCTCACTAGTCAATGTAGAGATGTAGAGCAGAGAATCCAGATGCCTCGAATCGTCACCGGGGAGACAATTCAAACAGCCGGAGAACGAATGAAGCGTAAGCGCGAACGCTGCGGGGCACCATCGTTCGATATGGTGTAACGCATCGTGCACTCGCGTGCCCGCCTAATACGTTCGGATGCGCGCACCTATCCGGCCTGAATGCTCGTCCGGTAACTTTTGCGCGGTCTCAGGACGCGGCGATCGCAACGCTTCATGTGGTGGCGAGATGTCGTGGTGCTTCGGGAGGGCGAAAATACAGGAGCGAATCGACTAGCAAATGAAAGAATCTAGATCGGGCTTATCTGCAACGGCTCTAGCGCATTGAGGGCCGATTCGAGGATCATCGCGCGGGCATTGACCGGCGAGGGTTTCGAGCGCTGCGGATGGAATATGCGGTCCCCGCGCCTGATCCGTTGCCCGCTCAACACGCATGTCCCTGACACCTTGGCGTTCGCGACCCGCCAGACCTGTGCGCCGTAAAAGCAACTCGTGGAATCGCGCCACGCAATGGTCACGGTGAGCGAGGTAGTCCGCTCGATCAGACTTACCTTCAGATGAGGTAAGTGACTCGTATCTGGCGTCGCCTCGAAACCACAGGATGTCGCGCGTTCCGGCACGGACTGCGCACCAGCGTCCACATTGGCGCGTCGAAATCCGGACGACAACAGTCGTATCGTTTGACTCCACGGGTCGATTCGGCTAACCAGCATGGCCGCGCTCCTTATGAATCGAAACGTAATGTTTCACTCTCGTTGAATGGGACGCCACCGCCGGCAACAACACGGTAAGCACCCGAACAGACGGTCGGTGACTCAAACGCCCAAGGACGGTTACCGCTTGTCCATCTCTCAATCCATGCGTCTGCGTGTTTGCTCCGAAGCCATGATACGGCCATTGAAGGTTCAACAGAATGCGCGCGCAGGAAAAGGGCTTTTTCTTTTTCCTCGGCAATGTTTCCGGCATTGGCCCGATTCTTTCCCCGCCTTCGTTTTTGCGCACGGATGGCGCGCGGTCTGCTCGTGTCGATATCCGCGAGACCAGATTTCGGTCCCATCGGATATACGGCCGTATGAGTTCACCACGCTTTTTCAGAGGCAACTCCACCCTTTCGCACAATGGTTTTCATCTGCAAGGCCGTGTACCTTAATTTCATGGCAAGACGGCTGTCTCGCGCGCCGTCACCTGGAGGGCGAGTCGTGAATGCAAGAGAAACAGCAGATTCAGGGATCGGCTTGCACGGCGATGCACTCCAGTCGACAGCGCTCCAAATACATAGCGACAGCGCTACCGTGAATGCGCTCTCCGAGCGGGTATTCAAAATACTCGTGCTTGTCGTCTGTGGATGGTCCCTCATTGAAGCGCCGCTGGAGTTAAACGGCACCGACGCTCACGCCGGGCTGCTTGCCCTGCTCCTGTCGAAGCTTCTCGTGGTCGGCACCGGTCTCGCTGCCGTTGCCAAAGCACGCTTCGCTCGCGGAACGTTTGCGTTTCTCTGCGGTGCGAGCGTGTTGGCCATCGCACCCGCACTACCGATGGAATTCAACCATTCCTTCGCGATAGCAATCTTTTCTTCGATCGAATGCTCCAGCAAGGCCGCGTGCGTATTGGCATTCGCCGTCGCATCGTCGCGAGACAAACTTTCACGCGAGCGATAGCGTCCTCGACAGGAATGCGGTTGCGCGTCGACGCACTTGATTGAGGAGGTGAATATGTCTCGCGTATTGCACAACTGGATTTATGTCGGCAGCAACGCCTACGACGAGTACACCTTCGTGCCATGGCTCAACAAGAACGTGTACCGGCGGACAGTGGATCTGAGCCGCGTCTGCCTGCAGTGATTCAATCCGCCAATCCGGGGTGTTTCTTTCACGAGCATCACTCGATTCATCAGAAGAAACAGCATCGTTGCGGATGACCGCCCAGGCTTCCCGGCAACGAAATAACAGCGACGGAATGAAACCAGCGAAGACCATGCGCAACAGGTAGCGATAAGCGCGAGCATTGCTTACTATACGAAAAGTATCGGCGTCAGCTTAGCGTGACGAACTTTTCGAAGATCGAGCGATGAAACATGACAATGTTGGGGCGGGAAGAGAATCATTGCCGGACTCGCTTGTTTATGTAGTCGACGATGACGAGTCCATTCGCGGCGCCCTAACTTCCCTGCTCATGTCGGTTGGCATTCACGTGAGAGCATTCGAATCGGCCGACGATTTTCTCGCCGCGGACATGCCGGACGTGCCGAGTTGTCTCATTCTCGATGTGCGTCTGCGCGGCACGAGCGGCCTGACGTTGCAGCAGGATCCCTTCAAGGAAAGTATTCGATTTCCGGTCATATTTCTGACCGGGCATGGCGACATCGAGATGTCCGTCAAGGCAATGAAAGCAGGCGCTTTCGACTTCATGACCAAGCCGTTCAGGGACCAGGATCTGATCGACACGATTGCCGCGGCGCTCAAAAGGGATGGCGAATTGAAACGCCAGGAGAGGATCGTGGCGGGCATCCGTCAAACCTATGACTCGCTGACAGCGCGCGAGCGGGAAGTCATCAGGTTGGTCGCCGACGGACTGTTGAACAAGCAGATTGCCGACCTCCTGTGCCTGAGCGAAGTGACGGTCAAGATCCATCGCGCGCAAGCGATGCATAAGCTGCAGGCGCGCTCAGTGCCTGATGTCGTCAGGAAGTTGCAACAGGTTCTGCCGTTGCACTGAGGCGTCGGCAATATGCGGATTCACCGCGCGCTTTCCGCGCCAGGTCGAGCCGCGTCTAATACGAACTGTCACTAAAACCATTCTAAGGTCTTATTGTCGCCGGTTCCGTAGGCCTGTAATTTGCCTAGAGGATTCAGCCTTTCTGAATCCTTTCGATGCCCTGCGGACTCGAGATGAGAACAAAGCGCTCTCCTGCAGTTATTGGGGTAGTGGACGACGACGAATTCGTCCGGATGGCGACATCCAGTCTGCTTCGTTCGGCAAACTGGAAAGTGATTGTTTACGAGTCCGCCAGCCATCTTCTAGGTGATACGCGCCGCTCGGCACTGAAACTTGTTGTCGCGGATATTCACATGCCCGGCATGGACGGTTTTGCGCTGCTTGAATCGATCAAGCTATGGAAGCGGCCTGTTCCTGTTATTTTCATTACCGCCTACGCGACGCAAGCGCTTCTCGAACGAGCCGAAGCTAGCGGAGCCTCCGGCTTCTTCTCGAAGCCAGTGGATGATGCGCGGCTACTCGCGCTGATCGGCGAGATATTGCAGAAGTGAGTCGGCTGAAAATCAGTCGGTTCTTCAGCGTGCGCGTCGCGGTGGCGGTCGCGTCGCGCGCTAGGCGCTGCCCGGATGCGCCAGGTTGCCTTGCGCGGGCAACGTGAATTGGAACGTGGCGCCTCCCGCTGCGTTCGATGTTACCCATAGCCGTCCACCGTGACTTTCCACGATCGAGCGGCAGATCGGCAGTCCCATCCCCAGCCCGTTGGGTTTGGTCGTAAAGAACGCTTCGAAAACGCCTTCCAGATGCTCTGCGTCGAGACCCGGCCCAGAATCCTCCACGCTGATGCAGAGTTCGTCGACGCCGGACCTGCCGGATCGGATCAGAAGCACTCGCTCGCGGATATCCGTGGCGCTCATCGCTTCAAGGGCGTTGATCATCAGATTCAGCATGACTTGCTGCAACTGCACCCGGTCGCCCTGAATCTGCGGCAACCCATCGGCCAGTTGCACGGTCAGCTCGACACCATGCTTGCGAGCTTCGCTGCGCATGAAGGCGATCAACTCGAGAATGGTTTCGTTGATGTCGAGGCCGTCTTTTCGCTGCGGCTCCTTTTTAAAGAAAGCGCGCGTGCGGTCGACGATGTTATTGGCGCGGCCGCCATCCGCGACGATCCGCTTGAGCGCCTCACGCACTTCGTCCAGATTCGGCGGGCGCGCCGCCAGCCAGCGCAAGGCCGCGCTGGCGTAGGCGATGGTTGCGGTAACGGGTTGCTTCACCTCGTGGGCAATCGACGCCGATAGCTGGCCCATCGTCGCCACGCGATTGGAATGCGCGAGCTCCATCTGGAGTCCGACATATCGTCGTTCGCTGTCGCGCACGTCCTGTTGCGCCTGCTTCTGGTCGGTCAGGTCGAGTATGAAAGCGACGCCCTGCCCCTCGCGGTCGCCGAACGCTGCCGCGCCGACCAGCACGGGCACGCGGCTGCCATCCTTGCGGATGTATTCTTTCTCGAACGGTTTGGCGCTTCCGGTGGTCGTCAATTCCGCCCTCACCCGTTCGTCGAGATCACGCCACTCAGGCGGAGTCAGATCGGGCCAGCGGATACGCGCTGAGACAAGATCGTCCCGGCTGTAGTCCACGATGCGCAGAAAAGCGTCGTTGGCTTCGACAACATTGCCTTCGAAATCCCAGATGTGGATCCCGATGATATTGGAATCCACCAGCCGCCGAACCTTTGCCTCGCGCTCCTGAAGATCGGCATAAAGACGCGTGTTCTCGAGCGAAATGGCCGCCTGTGACGCCAGCAAATCGAGCAGCGAGGAGCGGCGTGCCGTAAAAACGTGCGACGTGGCCGTGTTCTCCAGATACAGCAGGCCGCTGAGTGTGCCCTGCCTGACCAGCGGCAAGCAAAACAGGGAGCGTGTCGCGCCACTTGCCAGGTAGCTGTCCTGCGAGAACATATTGGGTGTCAAGGCATCGTCGATGATGACGCTCTTTTGCGTGTGCATCACGTAACGCAGAATGGCGGCGGGAACTGCGCAATGGGCAAGCGGCGGCCGGTTCAACGCGATCCCGCGTCCATCGATGCGCGCCTCCGCCTCGATCCGGTAGCCGTCCGGCTGCTGCGGCACGACTAGCAGGCCTCGGTCGGCGCCTGAGGTCTGCAGCGCTATCGTCATCAGGCGCTCGATCAGGCCATCCAGTTCGATCTCGCTGGAAAGGGCTTGCGACGCCTTGAGCAGCGTCGCGGCGTCGAACTGCCGCCAATCGAAGCTGAGCGTCGACGTCGCCGTCCTCCCGTCCTGATTGGCAAGGCGGGGAAACTCCGCGTCGAGTTGCGCGACTTTGCCTTCCGCGCCCCAAAAGGCAAAGCAATGACGCGCGTTGCGCAAATACGCATCGGCATTCGTCCTGAGACCGCTGCCTAGATAAAAGCGACCGGCGAGTTCGTTGGCGATGCCTTCGTGGTGTGGAAAGCCATTCTCGTGAGCGGAGTGGACAGCTTGTTCATAAAGGCGCATGGCGTCGAGATCGCGGCCCTCCACGCGCGCGAGCTCCGCGCAAACGAGCGCGTAGCGATTCTGATAGTTCTCCGGGCAGTGCTCAGCCCATCTTTCGAGCTTCCTGAGTTTCGCTGCAAGAACGGGCTTATAGACTTGCTGCTGCTCCGGGGATGCCTGCGGAAAAAGCGCCGTCATGATGAGCGCATGAAAGAAGTGAAAGGTCGGTTCGATCGCCAATGCCATGACGGAACTGAGGACCGCCTCCGCCCGGCCGGCCGCCTCCAATGCCTCGGCGTACCGGCCATCGAGAAAAGCGAGCATGACCTTGATGATGCGATACACGCCGATCGCGCAGCCGAAATTCGATTTGATGATGGCCTCGAAGCAGGCTGCTTCGTCGAACGTCTCGTCGTTCAGGTTCAACGGTTCGGTCGTCTTGCCGCGAAGACTGATGACGAATTGCCGCTCGACCCGGATCAACTCATACACCGCGTCGTTGTGACTTTCGCGCGCGAGCGCCGCGTACTTTTCCGCGAGCGTCTGCACGTCTTCGAGGGTAGCTCCTTTCTCGATCGTCTGCCAAACCGCGTTGAAGGCGACGTTGCCTGCGAAAACCAGGTCGCCCGCTTCCAGGCACGCAGCGGTGGCCCGTTCGAGAACCGGCAGATTAGCTGCAATGTGGCAGCGCCAGAAATTGACATGGGCGCCGTACAGATGCAACAGCTTGCCTTTCAGGCGCCGATTGCCGAACTTCTCGTTGAGCTTGAGCGACATCTCTGAAAATTGCACCGCGGTGGGGATATCGCCGATCAGGGACACCAGCATCAACGCGTAATTGCCGTAAGCAAAACTGGAGTTCTCGGTATTGCCGTGCTGCAAGGAAAGGTTGACCGCCTTGAGGGTAATGAGCGGATAGAACGCGGGCCGCGCGGCGAAAGCGCAGTTCATCGCCTGAAGGAGAAGGTTGACGATCGCACGGATCGAAGGATCCGTCGCCACCGGCACTTCAACCAGTTCGCCGATGGCGCGCCCGGCCTGATTGACGTGAACGTCCCGCAATGCATGGTCGAGTGCTGCCTGGATGTCCTGATCGGTCTCAGGAAAGAGAATGCCGAAATCGCGCAGCGCAACCAGCGCGACCATGAAGCTCTCGTCATATCTCCCGGCGAGCTGATACAACTCGATCCGCAGGCTGAAGACCTTTGCACGATCGAGATTGGAGCGCGCTCTCGCGAGCATCATGTCGGCCAGCGCGTCGGCTTTCGCAAAATCGCCGACCAGATATTCGCACTCCGAAAACGCGAGATAGAGATCGAACGTGCTGTCGTAGCGCTGCGTCCATGCATCGGGCGACAGCAGCGCCACGCCCTGCGCCAGATAGCTGCGCGCGGCCGCGTAAGCCGTCGAATTCATCGCGCGCCGCCCCGCGATGAGATTCAACGCAACGGCCTGTTCGCGCTCCGGCTCCGTCACGATCAGTGCGGCGCCGCGATTGAGATGGTTGACGATGTCGAAGATGGCATCTTCCAGCGCTTCTGACGGGGTCCGCGACACCAGCGCCCGGCCGATCCGCAGATGGGCGGCGGCACGCTCGTCGGCGGGGATTAGCGCATAAGCGGCCTCCTGCACGCGGTCGTGTGCGAATGCATAGGCATTGGCCAGGCGAAAAACGAGCCCCATCCGCACGGCTTCCCACAGGTTCGCGTGCATCGTCTCTTCCGAACCGCCCTGAACCCACGTCAGTGCGATCACTTCGGCAATGTTGCCGAGGCACGCCAGTTGCCCCAATGCGTCGCGCGTGGGCGCCGGCAAGCGGCTCAGCTTCGTGGCCATCAGATCGGCGACGTTCTCGGTAAAGCCCTTCGCACGAATGCGCGGCAGATCCCAGCGCCACGCCGCGGCGCGCTGATCGAAGGTGAGCAGGTCTTCATCGGCGAGTGCGGTCAGAAACTGGATCGCGAAGAATGGATTGCCGCCCGTCTTCTCGTGCACCAGTTGCGCAAGCGGGCCGGCAGTCGCGCTGTCGCAATGAAGCGAATCAGCGACGAGTTGCGTGACGTTCTCCGCTGTGAGCGGCGCGAGTTCTATCTGCTGCACCTTCCCTTCGGCGTGGCTGATCGACTCGAGCGTGCGCGCAAACGGGTGCGATGCGTCCACCTCGTTGTCCCGGTACGCGCCGACCAGCAGAACGTGCTTCACGTCCGGATGCGTGACCAGATGCGCGAGCAGATCCAGCGTCGCCGTATCGACCCATTGCAGGTCGTCGATAAACAGCGCAAGCGGATGCTCAGGCCGCGCAAAGACGCCGAGAAAACGCCGAAATACGATCTGGAAGCGGTTTTGCGCATCCTGCGGCGGCAGCACGGGCGCCGGCGGCTGCTCGCCGATGATCAGCGCAAGTTCGGGAATCAGATTCACCATCAACTGAGCGTTGGGCCCCAGCGCCTCCATCAGCGCGTGCCGCCACGGCTCGACCTCCGCGTCGCTCTGGCTCAGCAGGTTGCGTACGAGCGTCTGGAAGGCTTGAGCAAATGGCACATAAGGGATGTCGCGTTTGTACTGGTCGAACTTGCCGGACGCGAACAGGCCGCGCGGCGGCACCAGCACCCTGTGCAACTCATTGACGACCGACGACTTGCCGATGCCCGGATAGCCCGAGATCAGCACCAGTTCGACCGCCCCGCTGCCCACGACACGATCGAACGCGGTCACGAGCGCTTCGATCTGCGCCTCGCGTCCGTACAATTTTTCGGGCACCAGCAAGCGGTCGGATGCGTCGTGCGCACCGAGCGGGAACGCTTCGATGCGATGGTGCGCCTCCCATGCCACGAGGCACGACCGCAGGTCGGCTTCGACACCCGCCGCGGTCTGGTAACGGTCCTCGGCGGCCTTGGCGAGGAGCTTCAGCACGATCCCTTCGACCGGCTTCGGCAGAGCGTCGACGCGCTCGCCTGGCGGTGTCGGCCTGCGCGCGATGTGGCAATGAATCCACTCCATCGCGTCCGATGCGGTGAACGGCAGCGCGCCGGTGAGCATCTCGTACAGGGTGACGCCGAGCGAGTAGAGATCGCTGCGCGTGTCGATCGAGCGGTTCATACGGCCGGTCTGTTCCGGCGCCATGTACGCGAAGGTCCCGGCCACGATCTCCGGCGGCGCGGGCGGCTGATGTTCGTGCGGCAATTGCGAGGCGATGCCGAAGCCGGTGAGCCGTACGTTGCCGTTCCCGTCGACGAGCACATTCGCCGGCTTGATGTCTTTGTGAACGAGCCCGCATCGGTGAACGTGGCCGATGACCCGCGCCAGATTGACGGCAATGCGCAACCAGCGCGTGAGCTCCAGCGGACGGCCCAGCAAGCGATAGAGAGGCTCGCCGCCGTCGTCGTCGAGAACCAGCATGGGCGGCTCTCTGCGCCGGTACAGCGCGAGCGGCCGAGCTGCCCAGCTGGCATCGAGCAGCGGGGCTAATCCGTATTCGTGCTCGAGCCGGGTGATGCTCTGCGCGGCCGGGCGCGTGACGACCAGCGCAAGCACCGAGACGGCATGGCGGGGTCTCCTGGCGCGATAGAGAGAGAAGTCGCCGTCGTCGTGCAGCGGCTCCAACTCGTATCCGGTGAGATCCACGGCGGACTCCACTGTCGAGCGGAACCAGCGCTTCGGCACTGGCTCCGGTCCCACGCAGAACGCGGTCGACCGGAGCTTGGCGCATAGCGTTCACTTCGATCCCACGTAAAGAGGTTGCTGTAAGGCTGCGAATTCCATTTAGAAATTATTGTCCGCGCTTCGCGCCTTCCCGGCTATCGCGTGCGCGGCCGTCCCAGTTATTGAACAGCAGCCGGCGCGAAGCAAAGAAGGACCGCAAGAAAAACGGCATGCGCGGCGCGCTTCCCGCGCGCGCGGCATGCCGTTGCATGAGGCAGGCGCCTTCCGGCGAGCCGCACTGGAGCAACCGCGGCGGCGCGTACCCCTTACTGCTGTGGCAACGCGTAGGCAATCACATAGTCGCCGAGCTTCGTGCCGAACGAGCCATGGCCGCCCGCCGCGATCACCACGTACTGACGGCCGTCGATCGAATAACTCATCGGCGTGGCCTGGCCGCCCGCGGGCAGGCGGGCCTCCCAGACCTGCTTGCCGTTGTTGACGTCGAACCCGCGGATGTAGTTGTCCGCCGTCGCGCCGATAAACGCGACGCCGCCGGCGGTGACTATCGGGCCGCCCAGCATCGGCATGCCCATCCTGAACGGCAGCGGAATCGGTGAACTGTCGCGCGTCGTGCCGATACGCTTCTTCCACACGATCTCATTGGTCTTCAGATCGATCGCGGAGATGTAGCCCCACGCCGGCTGCTTGCACGGCAAGTCGAGCGGCGAGAGGAACGGGTTGATCACCACGCCGTACGGCACGCCATATTGCGGCTGAATGCCCGACTCCGTGCCGCTGCCCTTGGCGCCCGGCACCGGCTCCATTGGGTTGCCGGGGCCGCGCGGAATCAGACGCGAGACGAACGGCAGCGCGATCGGGTTCGCAATGGCGATCTGGCGATCGGTGTCGACGGCAATGCCGCCCCACTCGAACATGCCGAGGTTGCCCGGAAACACGAGCGTGCCCTGCAGCGACGGCGGCGTGAACGTGCCCTCATACCGCAGCTTGTGGAACATCACACGGCAGATGAGCTGGTCGTACATCGTTGCGCCCCACATGTCGGCGTCGGTCAGCTTCTTCGACGGGCGATAGGTGAGCTGCGAGAACGGCTGCGTCGGCGATACGTGGTCGCCGGGGGCGGCGCCTTGCGGCACGGGCGTTTCGGGCGCCGGCACGACGGGCACACCGGTGCGGCGGTCGAGCACGAACAGGTTGCCGGTTTTAGCAGGCGCGTAGACGACCGGTACGGTCTGGCCATCCTTGCCCGTGATGTCGGCGAGCGTGGGCTGCGACGGCTGGTCCATGTCCCACAGATCGTGGTGCGCGGTCTGGTAGAACCAGGCGAGCTTGCCGGTCGAAGCGTTGAGTGCGAGCAGGCCGCTGGCGTAACGCTCCTGCTCCGGCGTGCGGGTGCCGCCCCAGATGTCCGGCGTCGTGACACCCATCGGCAGATAGACGATGTCGAGTTTCGCGTCGTAGGCAGCGGGCGCCCACGAGTTGGGCGAGTTCCACGTGTAGTGCTCGCCCGCGCCCGGAATATGATTCGGATCCTTCGCGCCCGGATCGAATGCCCAGAGCAATTCGCCCGTGCGCACGTCGAAGCCGCGAATGACACCCGACGGCTCGCGGTTCGAGAAGTTGTCCTCGACCGAGCCCGCCACAATGATCACCTTGCTGGTGATGATAGACGGCGAGGTGGGCTCGTACATGCCCGCTGTCGTGACCGGCTGGGCGTGTTGGAGGTCGAGGTCGCCGTGGTTGGCGAAGCCGTCGCAACGTTGGCCTGTGAGCGCGTCGAGCGCGTAGAGGTGGCCGTCGTTGACCGGCAGGTAGATGCGGCGTGTGCAGGCTGCGGTGGTATCGCTCGCTGGCGCGGCAGTGGTTGAGGCGGCATCGCTCGCAGACGTGGCAGCGGCTGCGGTGGCATCACTCGGCGGTGCCGCTGCTGCTGCGGTGGTATCACTCGCCGGCGCCGCCGCGGGCGCGGCCGCCGCTGTGCTGGCCGACAAATCGACATACGACACGCCGCGGCAAGTCACGTGCTGGAACGACGGATCGGACTTCAGCCTCGGATCGAACTTCCATTTGAGCGTGCCCGTCTTCGCGTCGAGCGCGAACAGAATCTGATGGGGCGAGCATAGGTAAAGCAGATCGCCGATCTTGATCGGCGTGACTTCGTCGGTGATCTCGACAGGATCGTTGGGCCCCTTCATGTCACCCGTGCGGAAGGTCCAGGCCACCTGGAGATCCTTCACATTCTCAGGTGTAATCTGCTGCAAAGGCGAGTAGCGCGTGCCTTCCTGGGTGCGCCCATAGGCGGGCCAGTCGGCGGGGTCGATCCCGCTGCCGGCGCCCGCGCCGCTCGCGGGCGCGGAAGCACTCAAGGTGCCGTTGACCAGTTGCGGATCGTTGAAGTTCGCGTACACCAGCACGCCCGCCCATGCCACAAGCGCGACGACGAGTGACACCACACCCAGCTTGCGCTCGCCGACGAGCCGCCAACTCACGAACAGCAGCAACCACACGCCGAAGATAACGAGCACGCCGGAGCGCGGCGCGAGTGCCCAGAAGTCGGGACCCGACTCCATCAATGCCCAGATCGCCGTGCCGATCAGCACCAGCGCATACAGCACCAGCGCGGCGGGACTGCGCCGCCACAGCAGCCAGGCCACGCCCAGCAGCACAATGCCCGTGATGAGATAGTAGGCGGAGCCGCCGACCGCAAGAAGCCACGCGCCACCGATCAACAAATAAAGCGCGGTGAGCACGGTGAAGAGCAAGGTGATGACGCCGATGACGCCCCGGGAATTCGACTGACTGGTCATGATGATCGCAACCCTCTTGAGTGGATACCGCCTGCCGTCGGTACCGACGCCGAATTCCCACGCCGGAGCACGGGAAAAAGCATATCAGAAGGTGCGCATTAATCTGCTGTAACTGTGCATTCGCGATTAGCCGGCGCGCGGGCTCGTCGCTCGGGACGAAGCACGCCGAGTCGCGAGCTTCGAGAACGTACCGCTCCTGCGGTCGTTCTAGTTGGCGTATATCAATGCGGGGCGCACGCCGGCTTTCCTTTCGCTCTCCTTTCGTTTTTTCGCCGTCCGCGTCACGATGAGCCGACCATGCCTTATCGCGCCCTGCTTGCATCACTCCAGCCAAACCCGAAGCTTGACTGCAACGCGGGCGCCCACTTCGCGCACGCACGAAAACCCAGCAGCGCGCCGCCCACGGCAAACAACACGGGAATCAGAAAGTCCTGGCTCACGCGGGTGAATTCGAACATGAGCACCACGGCCGTGATCGGCATCTGCATCGAGGCAGCGAGAAACGCCGTTGCGCCGACCACCGCGAATGCGCCCAGCGACGCCCCCGGCCACACGAGGCTCCACAAGCCGCCAAGCACGATCGCCAGCAACGCGCCATTAGCGAGTCCCGGCGTGAGCAGCCCGCCTTCGGCGCCCGCGCGCAAACTGCTCGCCGAAATCACCACTTTCAACACCAGCAGCATCGCGGCGAGACTGATGGTCAGGCCGCCGTCGAATGCCAGCCCCGCAGGTCCCTTGCCATTGCCGAGCAACTGCGGGAAATGCATCGCGAGGACCCCGATCATCGCGAAGTTCAGCAGCGACAACACCGGCAAGCGCCAGTTCTTCGGCGCCGCCGCGCGCGAGCGCTTCATCAGTTCCGCGAAGCTCCACGCCGCCACGCCGAAAATCGGACCGCACACCACGGACCAGACCACCAGCGTGGGGCTCAACGTCATCGACGGGACGAGGTATTGATGCTCGTTGCCCAATCCCAGTTGCGCAACCAGCGCGGCCACCGACGAGGTCACGATGGCCGGCACCAAAGCGGGCCAGCCGAACGTGCCCAGCAGCACTTCGAGCACGAACACCGCGCCGCCGAGCGGTACGTTGTAGACAGCGGCCAAACCGGCGCCTGCGCCGCACGCCACCATGATCCGGCTCTGCGCGACCGACAGACCCGCCCGGCGCGACAGCCAGCCGGCCAACGCCGAGCCGATTTCGCGCGGCGCGACTTCGCGGCCGAGCGGCGAGCCGAGCGCCACGGTGACGATCTGCAGCACCGCGTGAATCGTCGTGCTCATGACGGGCATTTGCGGATCGTCGGACTTGACGGCCTGGCGAATGCTCACGAGCGGCCGGCCGAACCGATACAGCGCCCACCAGCCGATCCCCGCGACGAGGCCGCAGATGGTCAGCACGAGCAGGCGGCGTTCGGGCGCGGCAGCGCTGACGCCCTGCAGAAAACTCTCGGCGCTGATCACCTGCGTCACACTGTAGCCGTAGGCAAGATGCTGGATGCCGTGCAGCAGCAGCGCGAGCAGCATGCCGCCGAGCCCGGCACCGAGGCCTGTAAGCAGCGTGACAGCGGCGACCACGGCAAATGGACTCCGCTCGCGGCGTACACGCTCGGAAGTGATTGATTTGACTGACATGGTGCGTCGACAAAAGCGGAATGAGTAGGATGGCGACCATCTTATTCCGCGCCGCAGCATGAATCCAATTGATTTTTCAGCTCGACTGATGCGCATGCTGCATATATCGAACAGAGAGCCTTTCCGGGCACTGTCAAAGCTTGCATTGCAACCCGCGTCGCCTCGTTCGACCGACAGCTCACATATACGTCCGCGTAAAAGTGACCGGATTAGCGCGAAATCAAACTCTAAATGGATTACAAATAACAAACGAAATTGCACGCGCGGTTAATACACCAATTACATTTACCCGACACGATGCACACGCCGCTATTCTGCGTGAACTCCGTCCCAGGGATTAATACGGATAAACGCGCCTTCATCCATGCAAGCGTTTAACAGTCGGCGTACACTCGCTCGGAGCTTACGCCCGGGGGCGTGCGGGGCTGCGGAGCCACCGGTCGTTGAATATGGGTGAATGGAGAACCAGGAGAACAATCAATGAGTTGGACACGGGAACAGAGAAACGTCACGATCGCTGCCTATCTGGGTTGGACACTCGACGCATTCGATTTCTTTCTAATGGTGTTCGTATTGAAAGATATTGCGGCGGAGTTCAATACAAAAATTCCCGAAGTCGCCTTCGGTATTATGTTGACCCTGGTGATGCGTCCGCTCGGCGCACTGATTTTCGGCTGGCTCGCCGACAAGTACGGCCGCCGTCCCACGCTGATGGTCAACATCGCGTGCTTCTCATTGCTGGAATTGCTGTCCGGCTTTTCGCCGAATCTTGCCACTCTGCTCGTGCTGCGCGCGCTGTTCGGCATCGCGATGGGCGGCGAATGGGGCGTCGGCGGCGCACTGACCATGGAAACCGTGCCGCCGAAATCGCGCGGCATTGTCTCGGGTCTGCTGCAAGCCGGCTATCCGAGCGGCTATCTGCTCGCTTCGGTCGTGTTCGGCGTGTTCTATCAATACATCGGCTGGCGCGGCATGTTTTTCGTCGGCGTGTTGCCTGCCTTGCTCGTGCTGTACGTGCGCGCGCACGTGCCGGAGTCGCCCGCCTTCAAGACACTCGAAAAGAAAGCGCGTCCGGGTCTCGTCGCCACGCTCAGGCAGAATGTCAAGCTGTCGCTATACGCGATCATTCTGATGACCGCGTTCAATTTCTTCTCGCACGGCTCGCAGGATCTGTATCCGACCTTCCTGCGCGTGCAGCATCAGTTCGACGCGCACACCGTGTCGTGGATCACGATCACGCTGAACATCGGCGCGATTTGCGGCGGGCTGTTCTTCGGCGCCTTGTCGGAGAAGATCGGCCGCAAGCGCGCGATCTTCATTGCGGCGTTGATCGCGTTGCCGGTGCTGCCGCTGTGGGCTTTCTCGACCACGCCGGTGCTGCTCGCGGTGGGCGCCTTCCTGATGCAGATCTCCGTGCAGGGCGCGTGGGGTGTGATTCCAGTACACCTGAACGAAATCTCACCCGATGAAATTCGCGCGACCTTCCCCGGCCTCGTGTATCAGCTCGGCAATCTGATCGCGTCGGTGAACGGTCCGTTGCAGGCGAGCGCCGCCGAAGCGCACGGCAACAACTACGCGCTCATCATGGCCGTCGTGATCGGCATCGTGGCCGTGGTGATCGCCGCGCTGATTCCGTTCAGCCGTGAGCGCCGCGGCATCGATATGACGCAGTCCGCGAAACAGGTCGCGGCGCAGCTTTAAGCGTTCGAACCAAACAGCTATTTTGCCGGCGCATTATCGGGCACAATAGACAGCAAAGGCGGCTCGAACCGCCGCGACGCACAGTACGCGTCAGCCAGCAAACGCAGGGCCAAACAGGGCAGCAAGCAATACGAGGCCGTTCCGATTTCCATCGGAACGGCCTTTTTTATTTCCGCGCGGTTTGACGTGCCGCGCGCATGGAAAGACGGACCTTCGTCAGGTCTTCTAGAGGAGTTAGTCGACTGTGACCCCTTGATCGCACACATCATTTCTTCTTATCCTGAAAAAAACGGCCGTTTCAAATCAATATTTGAATCGCTTGTTTGCGGGCCGGACGCCCGGCAACTGGGAGACGCAACATGGCAGTTCGCACAACAGGCCGGCATGCCGGCGATACGAAGTCCCGCATCCTCGACGCCGCCGAAACACTCTTCATCGACTGCGGTTATGAGGCCATGTCGTTGCGCCAGATTACTTCGCGCGCCGAAGTGAATCTCGCGGCAGTGAACTATCACTTCGGCAGCAAGGAATCGCTGATTCACTCAATGCTGTCGCGCCGCCTCGACCATCTCAACCAGGAGCGGCTCAAGCTGCTCGACCGCTTCGATAACCTGCTCGGCGAGCGCCTGACCTGCGAGCATGTGCTCGGCGCGATGTTCATTCCGGCGCTGCGCCTGTCGCGCGATCCGCGGGTAGGCGGCAAGGCGTTTCTGCGTTTGCTCGGCCGCGCTTATACCGACCCGTCGTCGTTCATTCGTGATTTTCTCAACGGACACTACGCTTCTGTGGCGGTGCGTTTTTTCGATGCCTTTCAGCGCGCGCTGCCGCATCTGCCGCGCGAGGAACTGGGCTGGCGTCTGCACTTCGCGATCGGCGCGCTGTCGGGCGTGCTGGCCGGCACCGACACGGACAGCCTGCTTTCCGAGTTCTCGCAAGGCAAGTCGATGAACGACCTGCAACTCATTGCCCGCCTCGCTTCGCTGATGGTGGCCGCGCTCAAGGCACCGTTGCCTGACGGCACGCAACTGGCCGCATTCGCCGCAGTCCTTGGCGACGCCAGCGAAGGCGGCTCGGAGTGCGCCGGCATCGGCGGTGCTGAAACTGCGAGCGCGGCACGCACAGAGGGTGGATCGGAGCCGACATCGCCGGCCGTATCGGAAGGCGAGCATCGCGGCGGCACCCTGGAGGCAGGTTCGCGCCAGCACGCATTGCACGGCGCGGCTTGACGATCTAACGCTGCGGGCAACGCGCCGTTATCAGCCGTTGCCCGCATGCGGTGCCTGCGCGAGCAGGCGAGCGAATCAGTACCTCGCCATGCGAGCAAGTCACAAGATGGTTAGCATGCCGCAATATCGAACCCGTAGCCAACCGGCAATCCCTACGCCGCAGGTCAGCGCGAAACAGGCAACAAGTACTCAGTCAACCCTCAGCAGGAAGGCAGCCGAACATGATGAACGCCGCATACCTGAGCAGCACGTCTAAGTTACGCACCTAAGCAACGCCGCGCTGTCCAACTGCACACACGCCGCGCAAACGCGGTACGCGCGACGAGGCAACGCGAGCGTGAAGCAGAAAATCAATAGAACGCGAACCATCCGCGCTGCGTGGATGCGTCCGCACGCACCATCGAAAGAGGAGGAAACGTCATGCCGTGGTTCATCCTGGTGTTAGTGATTGCCGCCTTCGCGCTCGTCTATGTTCAGGCGCGCGCGGCATGGTGGCTTGCCTTCATGATCGTCTGGGTGGCGGCCGCGCATGTCAGCGGAGCGGCAGGGCCGGTGGCCACCACGCTGCTTGCCATTGTCTTCGTCCTCCCCGCCCTCGTGCTTGCGCTCAAACCGCTGCGGCGCACATGGTTCGCCAAGCCCGTGCTCGACATTTTCCGCAACATCCTGCCGGAGATGTCGCCGACCGAGCGCGATGCGATCGAAGCCGGCACGGTCTGGTGGGACGCCGAACTGTTCTCGGGACGTCCGCACTGGGACAAGCTGCTCGGCTACGGCCCGGCCACGCTGACGGCGGAAGAACAGTCGTTCCTCGACGTCGAATGCGAAAAGCTGTGCGACCTCGCGAACGACTGGGAAACCACCATGGTCTGGCAGGACCTCTCGCCGCAAACCTGGCGGTACATCAAGGAGCACGGCTTTCTCGGCATGATCATTCCGAAGCAGTACGGCGGCAAACAGTTCTCCGCCTACGCGCATTCGCAGGTCATCATGAAGCTCGCCACGCGCTGCTCGGCCGCCGCCGTTTCGGTGATGGTGCCGAACTCGCTCGGCCCCGCCGAACTGCTGATGCACTACGGCACCGACGAGCAGAAAAACCACTACCTGCCGCGCCTCGCACGCGGCGAGGAAATACCGTGCTTCGCATTGACCAGCCCGTATGCGGGTTCCGACGCGGCGGCGATTCCTGACGTCGGCATCGTGTGCAAGGGTCGGTTTGAAGGCCGCGAGACGCTGGGCTTTCGCGTCACATGGGACAAGCGCTATATCACGCTCGGCCCGATTGCGACCGTGCTCGGCCTCGCGTTTCGCGCGCTGGATCCCGAGCATCTGCTCGGCAATGACGACGAACCGGGTATCACCTGCGCACTGATTCCTACCGACCATCCAGGCGTGAACATCGGCCGCCGTCACTGGCCGTTGAACGCTGTGTTCCAGAACGGTCCGAACTCGGGCAAGGACGTGTTCATTCCGCTCGACTGGGTGATCGGCGGCCGCGCCCAGGTCGGCAACGGCTGGCGCATGCTGATGGAATGTCTCGCGGCGGGCCGGGCGATTTCGCTGCCTTCGTCGAACGTGGGGATGGCGAAGATCGCCGTGCGCGGCACCGGCGCCTACGCCGCGGTTCGCCGCCAGTTCCGCACCGCCGTCGGCAAGTTCGAAGGCGTGCAGGAAGCGCTCGGCCGCATGGGCGGCAATCTGTACGTGATGGACGCCGCGCGCCGCCTGTCGGCACACGCGGTGGACCTCGGCGAAAAGCCTTCGGTGATCTCGGCGATCGCCAAATATCACATTACCGAGCGCGCCCGCATGGTCATCAACGACGGCATGGATATCGCCGCCGGCAAGGGCATCTGCATGGGGCCGTCGAACTTTCTCGCGCGCGCCTATCAGCAGGTGCCGATCGCGATCACCGTGGAAGGCGCGAACATTCTCACGCGTTGCCTGATCATCTTCGGGCAAGGCGCGATTCGGTGTCATCCGTATGTGCTGAAGGAAATGGCCGCCACGCGCGAAACGGATCGCGCCAAGGCGCTGCGCGATTTCGATGAGGCGTTCTTCGGCCACGTCAGCTTCACGCTTTCCAACGTGGTGCGCAGTTTCGTCTATGGCGTGACGGGCGGCGCGTTCATCGCCAAACCGCGCACGGCGCATGCGCCATTGCATGCGTACTATCGCGCGGCCACGCGGCTCTCCACCGCGTTCGCGCTGCTCGCCGATGTCTCCATGTTCGTGCTCGGCGGCGATCTGAAACGCCGCGAGCGCATCTCCGCGCGTCTGGGCGACGTGCTGTCGCAGCTCTACCTGATCTCCGCCACGCTCAAACGTTTCGAGGACGAAGGCCGTCAGGAAGAAGACCTGCCGCTGGTGCGCTGGGGTGTCGAGGACTCGCTGTACAAGGCGCAACACGCGCTCGACGGCGTGCTCGCCAACTATCCGAACCGGCTCGCCGCGGGCCTCGTGCGCGTGCTCGCGTTTCCGTTCGGACTGCCGCACCGCGAGCCGTCCGATCAGCTCGGCAGCGAGATCGCCGCATTGATGCAAACGCCAGGCGCCGCGCGCGAACGTCTGGTATCCGATTCGTACGTGCCACATCCGGATGTCGACGCGCTCGGCTACGGCGAGCTGGTGTTCGAACTGAATCCGCGCTTCACGCAGATCGAGCAGAAGCTGCGCGACGCGGTCAAGCAAGGGCTGCTCGAACCGATGCCGCAGAGCCTGCCGCAACTAGCCGCCTGGACCGACACCGCACAGAAAAAAGGCCTGCTCGACGCCGACGACCGGCGCGTGCTCGACGACTACGCGCGTTACGGCGCGCAAGTCGTGAAGGTGGACGATTTCCCCGCCGACTTCGACATGCTCGCCAACCTGCAAAAGCGCAAGGAGGCGCTGGAAAAGGCGCTGGAGCTCGCGGCCTGAGTTCGGCGCCGGCTTAAAAAAACATGCGGGGAAGGCGCGCCGCGAGCGTCGAACTCGGTGCACACTGACACACGTTCGACGTCCCTCAGAGAGACTTCCTGCGGGGGCGTCTCTCAAGGGCACTTCCCTCGGGCGTGGCCAGCGGAGCGACTAATAATATGAACGACTCTTATCTGAACTTCGTCAACTCGCCGTTCGGCGCGCGCCTCGCGCGCTCGGTCGGCCTGCCGAAGCCCGAGGTGCTGCGCCGCTATCGCGCGGATCAGCCCGAGTTCGGCGGACTGGTCGCGCTCGGTGCGGGCCGCGAACCGCATCTGCTCGACGCGCTCGCGAACCTCGTGGCAAGCATCGGCGTAACGAGCGTCGCGCATGAAAGCGCCGGCTTGTGGGTGCCGCTCGCCAACCGCCACGGCCTCATGACGGGCCGCTTCGAAGCGGCCGACTCCGGTTCGCAAGGCAAACTCGCGGCCCTGCTGTTCGACGCGAGCGGCATCGAAGACAGCACCCAGCTCGAACCCTTGCACGGCTTCTTTCACGACACGCTGCGCTCGCTCGGCAAGTGCGGCCGCATCATCGTGCTGGGACGGCCGCCGGAGACCTGCGCGACGCCGCGTCAATGGACCGCGCAACGGGCGCTCGAAGGCTTCACGCGTTCGCTCGGCAAGGAAGCGCGGCGCGGCATCACCGCGAATCTCGTGTACGTGGAGCGAGGCGCGGAAAACCGGGTGGAAGCGACGTTGCGGTTCTTTCTGTCGCCGCGCTCGGCCTATGTGTCGGGCCAGGTCGTGCGCGTCGCTGCCGGCGCGGGCGGCGAGACGGCCCCCGCCTTCGATTGGCAGCAACCGCTCGCGGGCCGGCGCGCCGTCGTGACCGGCGCGGCGCGCGGCATCGGCGCCTCGATTGCGAGCGTGCTCGCCGCCGAAGGCGCGCACGTGATCGGCATCGACATCCCGACGGCCCGCGACGCGCTCGACGCAACCATGCGCCAGTTGAACGGCACCGCCCTCGCCTTCGATATCGCCGCACCCGAAGCGCCCGCGCAGATCGCGGCCGCGCTCGACGAACAGGGCGTGGATATCGTCGTGCATAACGCCGGCATCACGAAGGACAAAACCATCGCGAAGATGACCGCGGCCGCGTGGCAAAGCGTGATCGACATCAACCTGTCCGCGCAGGAGCGGATCGACGACGCCCTGCTCGCCGCTGGCATTCTGCGCGACGGCGGCCGGATCATCGGCGTGTCGTCGATCAGCGGCATTGCCGGCAATCTCGGCCAGACCAACTACGCCGCGTCGAAGGCCGGCGTGATCGGCCGCGTGCAGAGCATGGCGCCGCATCTGCGTGCGCGCGGCATCACGATCAACGCGGTCGCGCCCGGCTTCATCGAAACGCAGATGACCGCGAAGATTCCGCTGACCATCCGCGAAGCCGGACGCCGCATGAATTCGATGAGCCAGGGCGGCCAGCCGGTCGACGTCGCGCAGACCATCGCGTGGCTCGCCCATCCGGGATCGGCCGGCGTGAGCGGCCAGATCGTGCGCGTGTGCGGACAAAGCCTGATTGGAGCGTGACCATGGCTGAGCCCGGTGATCCGTTCGACGGCAGTCCTCTATCGAACCCGGCGCGGCCGGATGCGGTGCGGCCCAAGACCGTCGTGATCGAGACCTTGCCCGCGCCCGCCAAGCTCTATGCGCGCGCGTTGTCCGGCCTCGTCAAACGCGGGCGCGAGACGCATCTGCCGCCGCTGCGGCTGGTGCGCCCCGCCGTCGCCCTCGACCCCGGGCCGATCTGGCGTTATGCGCGCGTGTGCGGCTTTATTCCCGAGCACGGCGTGCCGCTCACGTATCCGCATCTGCTCGCCTTTCCCTTGCATCTGCTGATGCTGACCGACCCGGCGTTTCCATGGCCGGCGCTCGGGCTCGTGCATCTGGCCAACCATGTGCGTTTGCGCCGGCCGCTCGCCTACAAGGAGATGCTGCGCGTCGAGGTGGAATTCGGCGCGCTGCTGCGCCACGACAAAGGCCAGGCGTTCGTGCTGCATACGCGCATGTACCGGCGCGGCGAAGCGGTCTGGGACGGCGACAGCGTCTATCTGAAACGCGGCGTGCCGGCGAGCGGCAGCGTGCTCGATCCGCTCGAACCCGGAGCCGTTGCGCTGCAACGCGTCGCGCGCTGGCAACTCGCGTCGCAGTTGGGCCGCGACTACGCGAGCGTGTCCGGCGACTACAACCCGATCCATCTGAGCGCGCTGTCCGCGAAGGCCTTCGGCTTTCCGCGCGCGATCGCGCATGGCATGTGGACGCTGGCGCGCGCCGCCTCCGCGTTGCAACCGCCGAAGCCGCTTGCGGAAGCCACCCTCAGCGCCGAATTCAAACTGCCGATGCGGCTGCCCGGCGAGGCGTCGCTGTGGAGCGCGTCGCCTTCGCTGATCGAACGCGACATCGAAGTGCGCGATATCGCGGGGCAGAAACCGCACTTGCGCGGCCGCATGCAATGGAGGTTGCAATGAGGTGCGCGCGTCGTGCGCCGAGTCGTGGAATCGTGGAATTGCGGGCGGCTGAATCGTTGTTGAATCAGGGCCGTCGCGACCGGCCGTCAGACCATTGTTAGACCATTCGCACCATTCAATACTCAGGGAACGACCCGAAGGAGCCGAGCATGTCCCACCCGCTGCCAGCCGTACGCCGAGTCGCCATCGTCGGGGGCAACCGGATTCCGTTTGCCCGCTCGAACACCGCCTACGCGACCGCGTCGAATCAGGACATGCTGACCTTCACGCTGCAAGGGCTGATCGACCGCTATAACCTGCACGGCGAACGTCTGGGCGAAGTCGCTGCGGGCGCCGTCATCAAGCATTCGCGCGACTTCAATCTGACGCGCGAATCCGTGCTGTCCACCACGCTTGCCAAAGAAACGCCCGCTTACGATGTGCAACAGGCCTGCGGCACCGGACTCGAGGCGGCCATTCTCGTCGCCAACAAGATCGCCTTGGGGCAGATCGAAGCGGGCATCGCGGGCGGCGTCGATACGACCTCCGATGCGCCGATCGGCGTCAACGAGCGGATGCGCAAGATCCTGCTCGAAGCCAATCGCGGCAGGAGCACCGGGCAACGCGTCAGCGCGCTGAGCAAGCTGCGGCCCGGCATGTTTTTCAAGCCGCTTCTGCCGCGCAACGGCGAACCGCGCACGGGCCTTTCGATGGGCGAGCATTGCGAACTGATGGCCAAGCGCTGGAACATCTCCCGCGAGGCCCAGGACGTGCTCGCCTACGACAGCCACCGCAAGCTCACGGAGGCGTATGCGCGCGGTTTCGTCAACGATCTGATGACGCCGTACCGCGGTCTCGCGCGCGACAACAATCTGCGCTCCGACCTCACGCTCGAAAAACTCGCGAGCCTGAAACCGGTATTTGACCGCGACGCCGGCACGCTGACCGCGGGCAATTCGACGCCGCTCACCGACGGCGCTTCCGCCGTGCTGCTCGCGAGTGAAGAATGGGCCGCGCGTCATGGACTGCCGGTGCTCGCGTACCTGAGTTGGTCCGAAACCGCCGCCGTCGACTTCTTCGACAAGAAAGAAGGCCTGCTAATGGCGCCCGCCTACGCCGTGCCGCGCATGCTGGCGCGCGCCGGGCTTACGTTGCAGGACTTCGATCTGTATGAAATCCACGAAGCGTTCGCCGCTCAGGTGTTGTGCACGCTCGCGGCATGGCAGGATGACGAGTATTGCCGCACGCAGCTCGGCTTACCGGGCCCGCTCGGCGCGATCGATCGGACAAAATTGAACGTGAACGGCAGTTCACTCGCCACCGGCCATCCGTTCGCGGCGACGGGTGGACGCATCGTCGCCGGCCTCGCGAAAATGCTTGCGCAACTCGACAAACCGGCCAGCGCCGCGCGCGGGCTGATTTCGATCTGCGCGGCGGGCGGCCAGGGGGTGGTCGCGATTCTGGAACGCTGAACCTGACATGCGTTTCAGTGTTTGCTTCGCCGCATGCTTTTGCTTCACACGCTGCCACACTCGCGTTGATTGCTTCGATGACCGGCCACCGGGCCGGCACACAAAGAGATGAAGCCACAGCTTCAGGAGACGACCATGACCCAGCCCACTCAAACCACGCTTGCGCCCGGCGGCGAATCGGCGGCGCAGAACGCAGCGGATCCGGCGCCGGCCTTCGCGCAGGCGCAGGCTCACGCGCCGCACCACGCGCCCAACACCGACGGCATCTGGTACGCGTCCTATCCGGCGGATGTGCCGCGTGAAATCGACGTGTCGAAATACGAGTCGGTCGTACAGTTCTTCGACGAATGCATCGCGCAGTTCCGCGAGCGTGTCGCGTATGTGAGCGTAGGCGCGAGCATGACCTACGGTGAACTCGGCCGCAAGGCCACCGCGTTCGCGGCGTATCTGCAGAGCATCGGCGTGAAGCCGGGCGAACGCGTGGCAATCATGTTGCCGAATACGTTCCAGTATCCGGTCTCGCTGTTCGGCGTACTGAAGGCCGGCGGCGTGGTGGTCAACGTGAATCCGCTCTATACGGTGCGCGAACTCGCGCATCAGTTGAAGGACAGCGGCGCGCAAACCATCATCGTGTTCGAGAACTTCGCGAAGACGGTCGAAGACGCGCTACCCGGCACCAAAGTGCAGAACGTGATCGTGACGGGACTCGGCGATCTGCTCGCCGACGGCCTGAATCTGAAGGGACGTCTGCTCAATTTCATGCTGCGGCACGTGAAGAAGATGGTGCCCGCGTACAACCTGCCCAAGGCGGTGCCGCTGCTCGACGCGCTTTCAACGGGCTACTCGCGGCCATTGACGCCCGTGCGGCCCACCCACGACGACATCGCGTTCCTGCAGTACACAGGCGGCACGACCGGCGTCGCCAAGGGCGCGATGCTCACGCACAGGAACATCATTGCGAATCTCTTGCAGGCCAAGGCGTGGTCAGAAGGCCAACTGACCGGCGAGGTCGAAACAGTGCTCACGCCGCTGCCGCTCTATCACATCTATTCGTTGACGGTGAATGCGCTGATCTTCATGGGATTGGGCGGGCGCAACATTCTGATCGCCAATCCGCGCGACATGAAGCGCGTGATGATGATCATCCGTCACGAAAAATTCACGGGCATGACCGCCGTGAACACGCTCTATAACGCGTTCCTCGACAACGAGGAATTCTGCAAGCGCGACTTCTCCGATCTCAAGCTGGCGATGGCGGGCGGCATGGCCACGCAGAAGTCGGTGGCCGAGCGCTTCAAGGCGGTGACCGGCAAGCCGATCATCGAAGGCTATGGGCTCACGGAATGCTCACCGATCGTGTCGATGAATCCGGTCGACCTCTCCAATATGCGTGACTTCGAAGGCTCGATCGGTTTGCCCGCCCCGTCCACGCAAGTGCGTTTCAGGAAGGACGACGGCCATTGGGCGAACATCGGCGAGGCGGGCGAATTGTGCGTGAAGGGACCCCAGGTGATGAAAGGCTACTGGAATCGTCCGGAAGAAACCGCCAAGGTGATCGACGACGACGGCTGGCTCGCCACCGGCGACATCGGCGTCATGGATTCGCGCGGCTTTATCCGGCTGATCGACCGGAAGAAGGACATGATTCTGGTGTCGGGCTTCAATGTCTATCCGAATGAGGTGGAAGACGTGATCGCGGCGCTTCCGGACGTGCGCGAAGTCGCCGCAATCGGCGTGCCCGAC
The DNA here is from genome assembly GCF_004366535.1 of Paraburkholderia sp. BL6665CI2N2. Classification (NCBI taxonomy): domain Bacteria; kingdom Pseudomonadati; phylum Pseudomonadota; class Betaproteobacteria; order Burkholderiales; family Burkholderiaceae; genus Paraburkholderia; species Paraburkholderia sp. BL6665CI2N2. Next base: position 7,357,605 of record NZ_SORC01000001.1, on the reverse strand, counting down.
GCCGCGCAGGGTGAACGGGTGAAGGTATTCATCGTCAAGCGCAATCCTTCCCTGACGGCGGAACAGGTGATCGCCCACTGCCGCAAGAACCTGACCGGCTACAAGGTGCCGAAGCTCGTCGAGTTCCGCGACGAGCTGCCGCAAACCAATGTCGGCAAGATTCTGCGCCGCGCCCTGCGCGACGAGGAACTCGCGAAGCAAAAGCCTGCCTGACAGGGAAGGCGCTTCGCGTCACCTTTCGGAGAGATTCATGAAGCACCGCCTGTCCGCACGATCACGCCGCACGCCCGTCTTCATGCGCCTCGCCGGTTTGTTGCCTTCGTCGCTGTCGTCGCATTCGTCGCTGTCGTCGCATTCGCCGCCGCGGACCGCTGGTTTGCGTGCGGACTTATTCGCATGCTTGCGTGCGTCGTTGCAAAGCGTGCCGTCGCGCAAGCTCCTGATCGCGGCGCTGGTGGCGGGAGCGGCCGCACTGGCCACGCCGGTGGCGTTCGCGCAAAACGACGACACGCCGCCCTCGCTTGACAGCGCCAGCGGCGTCAAGGCGCCGTCCACGCCCTCCACGCAGGTCGGCAAGCTGACGCTGGATCAGCAGGTCAAGTGGCTGCGCGCCGCGCAACAAAGCGGCGCGATGGAAAAGCTCAATGACGCGCAACTGGTCGCGTTGTTCCAGTCGCTCGATCCACTCGCGTTGCCGCGCTATATCAAGGAAGGGCCGAACGGCTATCCGTCGTACGAGTTCACCATGGCGCGCTCGGAACGCATTCACGGCCAATGGCCCGACAAGCCCGATCACATGCTGGTGCGCGTCGCGCACGACCCGTTGCGCATCTACGCGAAATGGCTGCCCGACGGTGCGCGTGCCGGCCAGGAAATCATCTACGACGAATCCAAACGGACCGATGAGATGTACGGGCATCTGGGCGGCATCATGAATGTGATGCCGGTGTGGACCTCGCTGACCGGCGCCCTCGCCCGCGCGCAATCGAACCATCAGGTGCGCGATCTCGGCACGGAATACATCGCGAACCAGTACCTCAGCGAAGGCAAAAAATACATCGAGGCCGGCTTGCCGCGTTCGACCCAGGTGGAAGTCAAAACGGTCGACGGCGTGCGCGTGGTGGCGTTCACCTTCGAAACGCCGACCGGCCAGCCGCAGTTCTACGCGAAGAAAGAAACGCTCGGCCTCGATCTGCGGCATCCATATTTCCGCACCGTCGAGTCTTATGACAACGACGGCAAGATCTTCGAGAAGATCGTGTTCGAAACCATCACGCCGAAAACATTCGACGACTCGACCTTCGATCCGAAGAACAAGGCGTACAGCTTCTAGCTCTCGTGCAATACGCGCGGCGCGAAGGCGAAGGCGAATGCGACGTGACCATGCTGTCTGTCCGAGCCCGCGCTTTGCTCGTGACTGTGTTCGTTTTCGATCACCTGTCCCGCGCTTCTAGCGAGTTGGTTCAGCACGAAGTAGTCGGACGCGCGCGTGAGGCCGATTAGCGAAACCGACAGGAACGTGGGTGTGGGTGTACGTGTCGGCGTTGCGCAAAGCAGCGGTGCGAGTGTCGTGTACCAAAGCGCGCCGATATCGTCGCCGGTTTCGAAAACCGGCAACTGCCGGTGTGCTGCATAGCCGGCGAATGCGGCGCCGAACGCCAGCGTGGAGTCGACCACCGCCACCGTATTGCTACGCGCCGCCGCATGCGCGAGCCACGGCCACGCGCTGCCTGCCGCGGTCGAGAGGCAAGCGCCGGTCATCATGAAAGTGCGCCGGTCCATGCATCGCTCCTGTCGTCATGCCTCGTTTGCGGCCGCGCCCTCAGGTATAGCCGCGCCGGTCGCGCCACGCCGCCGGCCAGATGCCCTGCTTGCCCGGCGCGAGAATGCCGTTCGGGTCGAGCGCGTCCTTGATCGTTTCCGAGAACCGCAGCAACGCGCCGTCGTTGAAGCTGTACTGGGCCGCGGCAAAATCCATATACGCGAGATGCGCGCGGTATTCGCCGTAGCCCGCCGCGCGCGCGTCGCTCATCAGCGAACGCAATAGCGCGCCGGCCTGCTCGACCTGGTTCGCGTCGTCGCGGTCGAAGATCGCCGCGAAAATGTGATGCAGATGGCGCACGCCCGCCGTAAAACCGCCGTAGTAATCGAAGCCGTATTCCGCGGCGCGGGCCTTGACCATCGTGTATTGACGCAACGCGTCGCGCCCGGTCGCGGGACACACCGGCGCGAAGTCCACGTGCGCGCCCGCGCCGCCGCGCCAGTCGAGCATGCGAAACGCGCTCATCGCCGGAATGCCGGCGAGGTTGCGGTCGCCGCCGGCCGTGGGCTGCGCATCGCCCGCGTAGCGCGCCGCCAGAAAGCGCGCCCGCGGTATGCGCGCAAACGCGCGCTGCACGATCGCATGGCGCGCGTCGATCGATTCAGGCGTACCGTAAAGCGCGTAATGCAGATTCCAGCGGCCCACATTCAGCTTCTCGAGCATCGCGTCCACCGCGCTGCCGGGCATCGCGCCGGGTCCGTCGTACCACTGCGCGCGCGCCGACAAGCCAGCCGCGCGGCGCAAACCACCCTCGATCACCGCGTGATTGCGGATCGTTTCATCGAGCCGCAAAGGCCGCAAGATCTCCACGATCGCTTCGAGATCCGCTTCATGCTGAAACTGGATTTCGCCGAGCAGATACGCGGGCGGCGCGGGCATCAGCCAGACGCCGAGCTTGGTGACGATGCCGTAATTCGACTGCATGAACATCGCGTCGAACGACGGTCCATAGCCCGGCTGGTACAACTGCCACGCGGTGCCGATTTCAATGCCGCCCATGCCCGTGCGCAACACATCGCCGTTGGCGAGCACCACTTCCATGCCGCACTGCGACGCCGCGTGATCGCCGTACGCGGTATAGCCGAAGCCGCGTTCGAGCGTATTGCCGACCACGCTGCCCCAACCGGCCGCGGGCGGATCGACCCACAGCTTGTAGCCCTTGTCGCGCAGATGCGCGTACAGATCGAAGTAGCTGACGCCCGGCTCGACCAGCGCGTACGCCATGGCCTCGTTCACTTCGATGATGCGGTTCATCCTGTGCAGATCGAGCACGACCGAGCCGGCAAGACGCGGCGCGGCGCCGCCATACGCGAAGTTGCGTCCGGTCGAAACGGTCCACAGCGGAATGCGAAATTGATTGGCAATGCGCAGCACCGCGCGGATTTCATCGACGGAGCCGGGCAAGACGGCGGCACTTGCCGAAAACGCTTCGCGCTCGCCGGGCGCGAACGGATCGAGATACGCGGCGAGGCCGTCCGCCGAGGTCACCACCTGCGGCTCGCCGACGATCGAACGCCAACCGGCGAGCGCGCGGTCGAACTGCGCGGCGGACACTTTTGGCGGCAAGTTACGAATCAAAGCGTCTCCCTGGCCGCCGCGCGAATCCGCGGCAGTGAGTCAGCGGCACGTGTCATTGGCGGCGAGTCATTCGCACGAATCAGCGACACGAGTCAGCGGCGCATTCCTCCGCCGCCGTGCGACATGCCGCCCCATGGGTGCATGGGCGCCGCGCCGTGCCAACCGCCGCGTCCGCCCGCGCCGAACGATCCGTGCACGCCATGCACATAGCGCACATGATCCATATGATGGAAATGATGAAAGCGGTCGACGAACACGAACGACACGCCGACCCCGAACACCACCGGCGGCCCCCAATACCATGGATCGTAGTAGTAGACCGGGCCATCCGCCAAGGCCTGCGCGGCGGCATCGTCCTCGACGATCTGCCACGTGCCGTCCGGTTGCAGGCATGCGCGGCCGGTGATCTGCTGCATGACGCCGTCGATTTCCGCCTGCCCCGCCACGAACCGGCACACCGGCGCATCCGCTTGCGCCTCGACCGGCGCCGCGCACGCGGCGCACAGGCACACACAAGCTAAGCCGCCATACAGCCCGCTGCCGAATTGATGAAATGTGAGCATGATTTTGCTGCCTTTATGCTGTCCGATGCGCACCGGCGTTGCGACCGCAAGAACCGTGTCGGCACTGTGAAGACGCCGTCGTTTGCCTCGCTGAAGACCTTGCCACGTACCCATGTACGCACGCGGGAACGGCACGATCCAGCAACAAGTAAACGCAGCGCCGCGCGACGCTATTCCGTCCGCGCGGCGCAAGCGCACGCCGGTTCTGTTACCGGGTGTTGCACGGCCTCTGCCTACCGACACGACAGTCGCGTGGCGCGAACTCGCACACGCCCTACTGCCACGACTCCGGTTTGCCGCCGAGCGCGCTGCACACGTCGATGGCGATCGTGCGCAGCTTGCCTTCCGCGATCGGCCCGGAGAGCGCGTAGCCCATGCCGTCGCTGACCCAGTAGAAGGTGCGGCGGTTGCCGTCGCGAAACAGGCGGAACGCGGTTTCGTCGCGCGAGATGCCGGTGACGTAGAGCGTGAGCCGCGCGCCGCTGGTGTTCTCGTACATGAACTGCGCCGCCGGACCCGCTTCGCCGGGCAACAGCCGGCCGCCCACCAGCGAGTAGCCGTATTCCTGCAAGGACGGCACCGAGAGCGACCGGTTCAGCCGTTTGGAGAGCCAGTTGATCAGATGCTCTTCTTCGTTCGCGGCGACTTCCACCGGATGCCGCCGCTCCGGCGTGTACACCGCATAAGCGATGTCGGCGCGCTCGGCGAAGCTCGGCGGGCTGCCGCCCAGACCGCCCCACGCGCCGCCGGTCAGACGCGGCGCGAGCGGCCCAAGGGCGAGCGCGAGCCCGGCGCCGGCCGCGAGCCAGCAGGCCGCGACGCCCGCGCGTTGCCACCAGGCGGTCCTGCGCCGCAACACGATGAAGGCCGGTTCATCGGCCGCCTCGCGTTCATGACGCTCGTTGCGCTCATCGCGCTCGCTGCGCTGCGGCGCGCCGCACAGCACGCGCAACGCGGCTTTCTGCGCGCGCCAAGCGGCCACGCGCGCGGCGGCCTGCGGATGCTGCGCCAGCTGGGCCTCGATCGCGGCACGCTCCGCGCCTGGCAATTCACCGTCGACATACGCCGACAGCGCTCGCAGATCGAGCCCTTCGGGCAAGCTGGAATCGTAGTCGTCGCTGTTCATCACGGGTTTCTCACTACTTTCAACGGTGGACTTTTACGCGCCGGCCCCTGCGCCGGTCCCTCCGTCAGCAACGCGCGCATGTGTTCGCGCGCGCGGGAGAGCCGCGACATCACCGTGCCGATCGGCACGCCGAGCGCGCGCGACGCTTCCTGGTAAGACAGCTCCTCCACGCAGACCAGCAACAGCACTTCACGCTGTTCGACGGGCAGACAGTACAACGCGCGTTGCAGATCGCGCAGCACGAGGCCGTCGACCTCGCCCTGCGGCGCTTCGAGATTGCGCCAGGGCGCGCTCTCTTCATCGACGGCAATCTCGCGGCGGCCGCGCAATTGATCGATGTAGAGATGCCGCAGGATCGTCAGGAGCCATGCGCGCAAATTGCTGTCCGGCCGGAACGCCGCCCAACGGGCGAGCGCGCGCTCCGCCGTATCCTGTACGAGGTCGTCGGCCCATGCGCGGTCGCCCGTCAGTGCGCGCGCGTAGCGGCGCAGCTGCGGGAGCCACGAAATCACTTCGGCTTCGAAATTCACCCGGCGAGCGGCGCTCAGTAGCCGCCGCTGCCGCCGCCGCTCGAACTCGAGGCGCCGCTATCGGTCGCGGACGTGCACGCGCTCGTCGCGAGGGTTCCCCCCGCCAGCGCCAGCAGAACGAAAACAGCGGAAAGGATGCGCGATACTTTCATGGTGAGTCTCCTGTCGGTCAGAGCTGGCGCTTTCGCGCCTGACTCGGCTCTCATGCGAGAAGCTTGCGGATGAGCGCCCGAACATCCGGTGCGGCCGGCACAAGCCGATCGGCGACGCGCACGATGCAGTGTCGCCATGCCTGATATAACGCGGTCGGGCGGCGCTTTATTCCATCCGATACACCGCGCCCGCCATCTTTTTCCGCCATCCGCGCCGCGCAGGGCCGCGCGTGGCGGAAGAACGCGGCATTCATCCGCAGATTCGTAACTCAACGTTACAGTCAATAGTTATCAGATGCTTATGCGCCCACAAGCCGTTATAGTGGACGCAGTTCGCCCGCCGACGCGTTCCGCCCCCACACAGGGTAGAATCGCGGCGAACAACCGTCTTTCTAACCTGAATTGTCCATGGCTTCCGCAGAATCGCATCCGCAAAACGACTTCATGAACGCTGCGCGCAAAGAACGAAAGCGCGTCGAGATTTACCTTGTCAACGGCATCCGCCTGACCGGGTGCATCGAGTCGTTCGATCAGTATCTGGTGATGCTGCGCACGCCTGTCGGCCTGCAAGGCATCTACAAGCGCGCGATCTCGACGATCCAGCTCGACACCGGCACGCGTCCGGCTCCGCGCGCGGGGCGTCCCGCGCACGGCGAGCACACCACGCGTGGCCCGCACGGCTCGCGTGAACCGCGCGATCATCGTGAGCCGCGCGAACCGCGTGAACCGCGCGAGTCGTATGGCGCGCCGTCTTCGGACCGGCCTGCGTCGGATCGAAGCAGCGGCACGTCGGACGGCCCCGTGGTCGTTACGCGCCGCCGGCGTCTGTTCGGCACGGGCGGCGACGGTGGCAACCACGGCGGCGGTAACCACGGTGGCGGCAATCATGGCGGTAATGGCGGCAGCGAGTAAGCCGCCGCGGCGGCGCTCGGCTACTCCGGCGAATGGCCGAGCCGCTGCAATATCTTCTCCAGACGCATCACCTGCAGGTCTGTCAGTTCAAATCCGCATTTGACCGCCAGCACGCGGCGGCGCCAATACACGGCGTCCAGCCAGCGCTGCGCCGGTTGCTTCGTTGCCCAATCCAGGTGTTCCAGCTCAGCTTCCACGACGTGCGACGCGTTGAGGCGCTGCGACGCGCACGCGGTTTTTTTCCGGTTCATGTTATTCGCTGCCTTGTTGTTCACGGGTTCTGGTTGCGCCCCTCCCGAGCGCGACATTGCCGGTTCGCGGCATGCGTTGCGGTCTACCGGCCCACGCAGCCGGTGCCTGCTTTTCTTTCGCGCGCCGCACTGTGTCGACACACGGAAAACGAGTTGATGCGCAATGGTTTTTAAGTTTCGGCTGATAAACCCGCACCGGTTCGCGCATCGTTCGGCTCACGGGTTTGCAGCGGGCGCTTACGGCGCACGGTCTTGGACCGTTCAGCCGATGTTCGCCGAAGCCTGCTTTGCGCTATGCTGGTTTGCAGACTCTCTTCTCACGGAGCACGTCATGACCAGCAAGAAGCAACACGAATCCCCTCCCGCGGCAACGCAAGCGCCCGCCGAATCCGACGACAACCGTCTTGATGAGGCGCTCGAGGAAAGCTTCCCCGCCAGCGATCCGATCGCCGTCGACGTGGGAGACCCGCATCACGCGTCGGACAAGGAGGGGGCTTCGGAGGGAAAGAAGCGGCATTAGAGCTGGCCGCGTTATCGGCTGGCGGAGCACAGGGAAAACGAAGCAGCAGCCAAAGCGTGGCCGCCGCTATCGCCATCGGGCGGGTGGAGGCGGTGCGTTAAGCGCGACCGCTAGTGCGCGTGCAAAACAATTGGGAAGATTTGCGCCGAGCCGCTCGCCTGCCGCGCGTGAGACTTCGCGCGAACGCGCCTGATAAACGTGGGTGGCTATTACTGCTGCAGGAATGGAAAATCCGGCGAGTGCGTGAACGAGCAATGGCGTTCGCGTGGGCCTCGCGAACTATGCGCGTTGCACGAATGCAGTTGAACAACGAGCCATCGTTGCGGTGAAGCCGAGCGAAACGGTCAACACCGCGCCGCCCTGCCCACCGGATGCTCTTCAGCCCGTAACGCTCAGCGCGAGGGCAACCCGCTTTCCAACTGGCGTTGCAGATCGCGCACCTGGCGCTGCGCGGCACGCAGCTGATCTTGCGCGGAAGCCTTCTGCTGAGCCAGCGAAGTCGCTTCGGCGCGAGTTTGCTGCTGCTGGGTCGCCACGATGCTCTGCTGCTGACGCGCGACATCGAGGTCCGCCTGCAAGCGGTTCGCATTGTCCTGCTGCAACGCGATCATCCGCTCCGTGAACGCTTTTTGCGCTTCGAGTTGCGTGCGGCGAATCTCGACGTCCGACAGTTGCACCGTCTGACGCACGAAATCCTTGTAGATCATGTCCGCACGTGTCGCGTCCTGCGTCTTGATGACACGCCAGAAATTTTTCTGCTGGAACAGCGCCACGTAGTACGTCATTTCCTTGCCGTAAAACAGCAAGCTCGCGCCGTAACTGCCGTTATACGTGGTGCGCAGTTCGCTTAGATCCGACCCGTGGATCATCTGCTGCAATTCCGCCACGTTGCCTGCCGCGGACTGCTTCGCTTCGTCCGACGTGAGGGCGGAAGTCTGCGCCTGTCCCGCCGGCGAGGTAGCCGGCAACGCGGCTGTCGTGCCTGGCTGGGAAACGACACCGCCGATGGCGCCGCCGCTTGCGCCGCTGTTCTGCAGAGCTTGCGCGTTGACGCCTTGCGCCGTGCCCATCGCGATCAATGCGGCGAGCGCAATCTGTCGCAGTTTCGACTTTCGGTCCATGTAATTTATGCTCGAACAGTTTTTTGTTTTAGTACAACCATCCCATTATTACTCACTTTCCCGCGTTTCGGGCTCCTCGTCGAAAATTTGATACTTGCGCATTTTCTCCCATAACACCTTGCGGCTAATGCCGAGATAGAGCGCCGTATCCTGGCGGCGCCAACCGTTTGCGTCGAGCGCGGCGAGCACGCGATTCCGCTCGGCCATGTCCCATTTGCTGCGGTCCACCAGCACCTCGGCTACGCTCTCCGCCGGCACCGGCTGAGTGGTGCGCGCGAGCGCGAGAAGCCGTTGCAGGCGCGCCGCATCCCACGCGCCGATTTGCCGCACGGTCACGCCGATGCGTTCGGCCAGATTGCGCAGCTCGCGCACATTGCCGGGGAAATACGTGTCGGCGACAGCGTCGGCAAGCCAGTACGGCAGATCGGGCAACGCCGCGAGACGCTCCGCGCCGACGATCTGCGCGATGAACGCCTTGAAGATCGCAATCTTGTCGACGGCGCCCCGCTCTTCCAGCGACGGAATCTTCAATTCGATCACGGCGAGCCGGTAGTAAAGGTCGGCGCGAAACGTGCCGTCCTTCACCAGTTGCGGCAGCAGTTTGTTGGTCGCCGCCACCAGCCGGAAATCGAGCTTGACCGGCGTCGCCGAACCGATGCGCGTGACCGCGCTGTCTTCGAGCACGCGCAACAGCTTGACCTGCTGATAGAGCGGCAGATCGCCGATTTCGTCGAGAAACAGCGTACCGCCGTCGGCCTGCTCGAAGTAGCCTTTGTGCGCAACCACCGCGCCGGTGAACGAGCCTTTCGAGTGACCGAAGAACAGCGATTCGAACAGGCCGTCGGGAATCGCGCCGCAGTTCACCGCGACGAACGGGCCTTGTCCGTAGCGGCTATGTTTTTCGTGCAACAGTTGCGCGATGCGCTCCTTGCCGACGCCGGTTTCGCCGTGCACCAGCACACTTGTGTCGCAATCGGCGAAGGTGTCGACTTCGTGCAGCAGCGCCTGCATGCACTCCGAGTTGGCGATCATCGCATCGGACTCGTGCGTCTTGGCGCTGTGCGCGCGCATTTGCAGCACGAGCTTCATGACCATGCCGCGCAGTTCGGCGCAGGTGAAGTCGAGCGGCAGAATATGCGAGTACTCGGACGGATAGGCGGCCGGATCGTGCTCGCGCGGCGCGGCGCCGACCCAGACCACCGGAATGCCGTGCGCGGCCTGCCAGTCGCGCAGGATCAGCGCGCCGCTGTCGATCACCGACACGCTGATGATCGCAAGCGACGGCCGCAGCGCGGTCCGCTCGGGCGAGATCGCGATGTCGTCCGCACGGATCACTTCGACATCGAAGCTCGCCATGCAGCGCGCGACCCGGTCGACGATGTCGGCCTTGCCCTCCCAGACGTAGATATCGAGTTCCTCGATTTTGGTGGTGGTTCTCATCTTGGATTGGCTAGTTGACCAGTTGCGAAACGCCGCACGTCAGCGACATGTTGTGGACGGTGGCGGTGCCGACCTGAACGCCGAGCAGCGCTAGCGTGGGCACGAGCACCGCGTCGAGCAGCGCGAAGACAGGTTGTAGAGCAGCCGACAGCACCGGCGCAAGGGCGGAGAGCAAAGGCTGGATCACCGCGGTCAGATTGAGTCCCAAGGCGGTCACCTGTAGTGTGTTGGGCAACACCTTGAGTAGCTGCGCGGTCAGCGTCGACGCATCGCTGCCAACGGCATTGGAATTGATGGTGACCGACGAATCGAAACTGCCGAATGCGCCGTTGAACGTAACGGGCTGGGACGAAGGCGGCGCCAAGGGCAATTGCTCCGTTCCGTTGATCGCAATTTTCGTGAGTTCGTTCGTGCCGGTTGGCAGGGTCCATACCGTAACGTCGGCGACATTGATCGTTCCGCCGCAAGCCGGATTCGCCCCCACGCAGACCGTCGCGACGCTCGGTTGCACCAGAATCGTGGCATTGGTCGCTGCCCTGGTCGACTCGCAGTCGACCGAACTGAGCGCGGCTGTGCCCTGCGCGCTCGTCAGCGAAAGCATGATCGGTGTACTCAAGGCGGAAATGCTGATCGAGCCGATGCCAAGATTCAGGCTGATTGGCGCGAACGTCAGCGGCAGCAGATTCACGCTCGCGTTCACCACCGCCGTGCGCGCCATCGTGCGATACGTCCCATTGGGCAACATGCCGCCCTCGCCGACCGCCAGCACCGGTGGCTTGATGACCTGCAGCGAAATCCCCGCCACTCCCGCGAGACCCGTCGCCACATTGATCACCGGCGCGTTGCCCTTGGTCCCGTCCGGACTGCGTTGCGCAATCTGCGCCGCCACCAGCAGAGCATCGAACGCGTTGACCGTCGCGGTCGCCGCGGCATCAGGATTGGCGAGACCGAGCGCGAGCAGCCCGGGCGAAGACGCGCCGCCGTCGCCGATCGTGATGTTCTGCCCGCCGGGAATAGCCACCGCCACCTTCTGCAGAATCGACGCATGGATGGTGTCGCCGCCCGTCTGCAACGCGGTGACCATGGCGACCATCAGTTGCTGAAAGCTCACTGTCGTGCCGAGCAAACCCTGCATGGTCGACGCGCCGAGCGCAACCATCAGATCCTGCAGCTTGATGTGCGCCGTGGCGAGGCTTTGAGCATCGCCTACGCTCAGCGACACGCTGGTTTTCAGCAAGCCGCCAAGAATCGCATCCAACAGCGCCGACTGCTGCGTATTGATCGACGCAATGCCGGTCCCCAGCGAGAACGCGTCGATGTTGGAAGCGAACGCGGTGGCCGTCGCCGAGACATTACGACTTGGTCCGACGAAGAAATACGGCACGACCTGGGTCGTCGTCACCTGCACCGCATTCAGCGGATTGCCGCTAGTGCCGAAATAGGTGCTCTTGCTGGTATCCCAGCGGCCGCATGTCGTATTGATGGTCGTCGTGCCGCCGGCCGTGAAACCGTTGGCCGCCGCGTTCTGCTGCGCAGCCGTGGTAGCGGTCGCGCAGCCGCCCGTGGAGCCGATCATCTGGACCGCCGCCAGCGCCGCCAGATCGGCCGTGCGCTGCAACTGCCGGCGCGCGAAAAACACGTTGCCGACGTCGAGCGCGCCGAGCGCCGCGATCGCCACGCTCAGCCAGATCACCGCGACCACCGCGACCGAGCCATGCTGACGGCGCGCGCCCGCGCGCCGCATCCACAGAGGATGCGCGTAGCGCGCGGCACGGGTCATGGCGCAAGGCAATTGGCGCATGTCAGTTCGATCCGCCGCCGCTTCCGCCGAGACCGCTGTTGACAGCCATCGCACCATTGCCGCCGCTGCCCGCGTTCAACGCGGAGCCGTACAGATCGGGAATCTTGCTCTTGAACGATTCCATGTAGCGGCGGTAGGCCAGCCCGGCTTCGGCGCCGAGCATCGGCAGCGCCGGCGCGGCTTCCGTGTTGCTGCTCTGCAGGTCGCGCCATGCGCGGGTCGCGTGACCCACTTCGCTGGCTTGCACTGCCGGCGGCGCGCTCTGATCGGCCGGGGTCATTTCGCCCGTCTGCGCCATGGCCGAGACGGACGCGCCCAGCAGCGCACCGGCCGCCGCAGCCGTTGCCAACCACCGGCACGGCATCGACGCGCTCCAGCCCCGCTTCGTTGTTGTGTTTCTCATTGCTGTTCCCTGATTCCTTGATTCCCTGATGCATCGCCACGAGGTCGTCGCGCGCTCATTGCGCGAACCGCTGCAACAGACGCGGCGCGGGCTCGATGCCCTGCGCGCTCGCGACCGTGCGCGCGCCCGCGCCGAGCGCGCCCGAGTCTTGTTGCAGCGGCGCTCCGCGTATTTGTACGCGCGCCGCCGCGGCCACCTTCGCCGCATCGCTGCGGATCGCGGCGCGCACGTCCGGTGCGAGCTTCTGCTGGTTCATGACCGCCAGCGCCTGCGCCTGGTTGCCATTGGCAAGCAGATAAAGCGCGACGTTGCTGACAATCTTCGGATTGGTCTGGTCGAGTTCCGCCGCCTTCATGAGCGGGACGCGCGCGCCGTCCACATCGCCGTCGCGCAATCGCGCATAGCCGAGGTCCGAGAGCGTCGTGGCATCGGTCGGCGCGAGCTGGACGGCCTGCTGCAATTCCTGCGCGGCGCGCCCGAAGTCGCCGGCCGCGCCCGCGATCAGGCCGAGACCGCGGTAGCCGCGCGTGGCGAGCGGCGTCTTCAGCAGTTGTCCGTATGCGTTCGCGGCGGCGGCCGGCTGATCGGTCATGCGCAGCGCGTCGGCGCGCAGCAGAATCGAGTCGGGGCTTGCGCCGTACTGCTTGTCGTACGCGTCGATATGCGCGAGCGACGCGAAGTACAGCCCTTGCGATTGCATCTGATCGATCAGGCCGAGGTACATGCCCGGCGTGTCCGGCGCGGGATCCTTGCTGGCCTGCTGCGCCATCACGGCGCGTTCCGCCTGCGGCCCGACGCCATAGCCCATGACGTCTTTGGACGCGCACGCGCCGAGCAGCGACAACGCGGCCAGCGCCGCCGCGCAGCGCGCGCCCGGTTTAACGGAATCGAATGAGAGACTGTGAGTCATGGCAAATCCTTAGTGCTTCACCTTGCCCAGCGAATGCTGGACAGCCAGCACGCCGGGTCCGGCCGTGACGATCATCAGCGCGGGCAACAGCGTGACGATCATCACGCCCGTCATCTTCACGGCGAGCCGGCCGATGCGTTCGCGCAGAATCGCGCGGCGCGCCTCGCGCAGGCGGTCGCCGAACTGCTTGAGCGGTTCCTGCACGGCGCCGCCGTGCCGGTCGACCTGCACCAGCAAACGCACCACGGCGCGCAGATCTTCGTTGTCGTAACTCGACGCGAGCCGGTTCAGCGACTGCTCACGCGTGCGGCCGGCAGCGAACTGACGCTGCGCGATTTCCAGTTCGCCGGCGAGCACTGGCAGCATGCCGCGAAAATCGTTGACCACCACCTGCAAGCTCTGATCGAGCGACAGCCCCACGCCTTGCAGAAGACGCAGCAAATCGACCAGCAAAGGCAATTCGTCGACCACCGCGCGACGGCGCTTGCCGGCACGCCGCTGCAACACGAACTTCGGCAACATGAAGCCCGCCATCACGGCGATGATCACCAGCGCCACATAACGGGCTCCGTCCAGATGGGCGCTCGCCAGCGTGCCGGCGAGCACCGGCAGCACCAGAGCGCCGAGCAGCCGCGCCAGCAGAAACAGGCCGCGCGTGCGCGTATCCACGAAGCCGCATTGCTCCAGCAGCCGGCGGTCTTCTTCAGCGACGACCTGGCGGCCGAACGGCGTGTCGAGCCAGCGAATCCCGGTATGCGCGAAGCGTTCGAGCAGGCCCTTGAAACCCGCCGGCGGCGCGCTGCGCACGGCAGCGTTTGCGCCAGCCTTCGCACCACCCTGCGCGCCCTCTGCCCCACGCGCCGCGGCGGCCGCGAGCGCCGCGCTTTGCAACGCGCGCTCGTCGAGTGCGTTGCGCAGCGTGCGTTCGCTGCGCCGCGCTGCCGCCACGCGCGCCAGCACCAGGCCGGCGATCAGCAGCAAAGCGAGCGCGGTCAGAGCCAGTGCAAGCGCGGCGAGTTGTTGGGTCTGCATCGTCAATTCCTCAGATTCGCGAGGCGGTACAGCAGATACGCCCCGACCACCTGCAGCACGAACGCCAGATAGACGAGCTGTCGCCCCATCGGGTCGAACCACATCGAAGCGAAATACTTAGGATTGGAGAGAATCAGAAAACCGCCGATGCCGATCGGCAACATGGCCAGCACCCACGACGACAGCCGGGTTTCCGACGACATCGCCACCAGCTCGCGCTCGGCGTGTTCGAGATCGCGCATGAACGAAGCCATCCGCTCGAGCATCACGTCGGCGCGGCCGCCGTATTTGACCGACAGACGCAGCACGGCGCCGACCAGTTCGAGTTCGCGCACGCCGTAGATCATGGCCACCTGCGAGAGCGCGCGATCGATTTCGACGCCGGTGCGCAGCATCCGCGACACGTAGTCGAGGCATTCGCGCAGCGGCGCCTCGGTGGTTTGCAGCGCGGCCTGGAAAGCCGCCGGCACACTGTTGCCGAGCGTGATCAGCCGCACGATGCCGTCGAGAAAAAGCGGCAACTGCCGCACGATCTGCTGACGGCGTTTGTTCACTCGCATCGTCAGCAGAAAATAGAAGAACATCACGCAGGCGAGCAACGCGACGCAGGCCGCGAGCGCGCCACCCATCATGGCGGCCCAGCCGCACAGCAGCACCACGATCGTGCCGGCGATCGCGGCAGGCCCTTTGGCATTGACAATACCGGCGCGCGCCATCGCGTGCTGCACCATGAAGCGCACGCGTGCCTGGCCGTAGCGCCAACGCGCGAGCAAGCCTGCATCGGCCGGCGGTGCCTGCGGCGCGATCACGGCGTGCTGCGCCGCGACGCGCGCGGGGGCGACGCGCGCAGTGCTTGCCGCGCCGCCGCCCATGCCGCCCACGGCAGCGCCGGCCGGCATCGCCATGCGGCTGTCGATATAACGTTCCGCGCTCGCCTGGCCTTTGCGTTGCGCGCCGCGCTGCCAGAGCAGCAAGGCAAGCGCCGCGCAGAGCAGCGCAAGCGCCGCGAAGACCAGAACCGCGCTAGACATTGAAGCCTCCGCCGAACCCACCGCCACCGAAGCCACCGCCGCCGCCAAACCCGCCCCCCGAGCCGCCGAAGCCCGCATTGCCGAACGCATGACTTGCCTCGCCGCCGCCCAGCGCCTGACGGAAACGCGCCAGCTTCGGCGAGTGCGGGTGAATGCCGAGCGACACCCAGTTGTCGAGTTCATCGCCTTCGGCCGTCAGGATCGGCTCATAGCGATACAGCTCCTGAGTCGCGATGATGTTGTCGGACAGCCCCGTCACTTCCGTGATCGAAAGAATCCGCCGACGCCCGTTGGAAAGCCGGCCGATCTGCACGATGAAGTCGATCGCGTTGGCAATCTGGCGGCGCAGACTTGACTCGGTGCCCTGGAAGCCCGCGAAACCGGCGAGCATTTCGAGCCGGTACAGACATTCGCGCGGCGAGCTGGCGTGCACGGTGCCCATCGAGCCGTCGTGGCCGGTGTTCATCGCCTGCAGCATTTCGAGCACTTCGCCGCCGCGCACTTCACCGACGATGATGCGGTCCGGCCGCATCCGCAACGTATTGCGCAGCAGGTCGCGAATCGTCACGATTCCCGAGCCGTCGAAACCGCCCGGCCGGCTTTCGAGCCGCACCACATGCGGATGGTTCAGCGACAGTTCCGCGGTGTCCTCGATAGTCACGACCCGTTCCGGCTCGGGAATGTGAAAGGCCAGCGCATTGAGCAGCGAGGTCTTGCCCGAACTCGTGCCGCCCGACACCAGCACGTTGCAGCGCGCCGCCACCGCCGCTTCGAGCAGCGCGCCGATTTCCGGGCTATAGGTGCCGTTGCCGAGCAGATCGTCGGGCCGCATCGGATCCTTGCGGAACTTGCGGATCGAGACGATCGGGCCGTCGATCGACAGCGGTTCGATCACCACGTTCACGCGGCCGCCGTTCGGCAGACGCGCATCGACCATCGGATTCGATTCGTCCAGACGCCGGCCGATCGGCGCGAGAATGCGCCGCACGATCCGCAGCAGATGCGCGTTGTCCGCAAAGCGCACCTGGATGCGCGTGAGAATGCCGTGGCGCGACACGTACACGTCGTTGTAGCCGTTGATCAGAATGTCTTCGACGGCCGGATCGGCGAGCAGATCCTCGATCGGACCGAAGCCCGCGAGCTCTTTGGTCAGCGCCTCGGCAATCAGGCGAACCTCGCTCTCGTTGATCGGTATCCGGCGCAGCCTGACGAAGCTGTCCATCTCCAGATCGACGAACTGGTTGATCGCGTTACGCGACCAGCGGCCGAACTCGGAGCCGAGCTCTTCGATGCGCGTGAGCAGATGTTCGTGCGCCGCGTTCTTGATGTCCTGGAACTGCTGGCTGTGCGCGAACGAAGCCGCGTCGTCGGCAAATTCGATCTCTTTTGCCATCGTCTATGACCGCTTTTGAGTAGTTGGAATGAAGCGCCTGAGCGCGCCGAGTGCCGATTTGCCACGTGCCTTCGCCACCGCGCGCTCGCCGCCGCCGAGCCGCTCGATCAACGGCTCGAGTGCGCGCACATACGGATCGCGCGCGGCGGTATCGACCAGCAGATGTCCCTGATTGACCGCCTGCCCGAGCGCGATGCGCCGCTCCGGCAAGGCGGTGAGCAGCGCAATATCCAGACGCTGCGCGATCTGCGCGGCGGCAAGGCCGAGATCGGCGTCGAACTTGTTGACGATCAGACGCACGTTCGCGGTATCCACGCCCTCTTCGCGCAGCGCGTCGAGCACGCCGACGGCCGACACGATCGAAGCTACGCCCTGGTCGCACAGCAGCCAGGTTTCATCGGCGGCCTGCACGACATGGGCGATGAACTCGCTATTGGTGAAGCCGCCGAGGTCGACGATCTGCTGGTCGAAGAACGCGCGTAGACGGTTCAGCAAACCGATCGACGACGAATACGAGACCTCGCGCATGTCGGCGAGATTCGGCGGCAACGTGGTGAGCGCGAGGCCGCTCGAGTGATGCGACAGCGCGGTATGGACGAAGGTCTGATCGAAGCGGCGCAGATTGCGCACGGCTTCGACGAAGTTGAATTCGCTGCGCGTGTTCAGCAGCAGCGAGCCGTCGGCGGCCGGCAGGCCGAGATCGAGCAAGGCGGCTTGCCGGCCCTGCGCGATGTCGCGCCGCTGCAGCAGCACCGCGAGATTCGCGGCCAGCGTGCTCACGCCCATGCCGATGCGTGCGCCCAGCAGCGCGGTGACATGGCCATGGCGGCTGACCGGCTCGACGAGATTGTCGAGCACCTGGCGTGTGATGCGCAACGCGTCTCCGGCCGGCGCCGACAGATCGATGAAATCGCGCACGCCGGCGCGCAACGCCGCCAACGCGCTTTCGGGTTCGGCGAGCGAGCCCAGTGCGACGATCTGCATGCCCGGATAAGCAGTGCGTACCGCGCTCGCGGCAGCACTCGCCGCCGCGGCACGGCCGCCTGAAAAATCGACGAATACCAGCGACGGATTGAGCGTCGCGATGCGCTGCATCAGCATCGACGGATCGAGCGTGGCCGCTTCGACCACGCCGGCGCCTGCCAGCGTATCGGCGAGCCAATGCACGTGTTCGTCGGCCAGCGACGCGAACACGAAATAATCGGTGACCGCCCTTTCAGTCAATGAATGCGTTCTCGCGTTCATGTTGCACGTCCTTATGCCGCATAGGCGGCAAAGCCCCCACGTCGTACTGCTTGCCGGTGGGTGCACGCAGTTCGCGCGCGCGCCGGCTCACACCTGTAGTCAGCCGCCGCGCCGCGATGGCACCTGCCGGCTTCACCTGGAAAATCCCGGCGACGAATCGCGCGCCACCACGCCGCCGATCAGCGAACGCCACACCGGCCCGTTGCGCTGCTCGGACTGCTCGCCCGGCGTCGACGGCAAGGTCGCGCCCCTGGCGAGCGGCGAGACCAGATGCGGCGTCACGATGATCACCAGTTCCTTCTCGTTCTGCTGATAGTTCAGTTGCTTGAAGAACGTGCCGATCACCGGCAGATCGCCGAGCAACGGCACCTTCGAGACATTCGACGCCGTCTCGCGATCGATCAGCCCACCGATCACGAAGCTCTCGCCATCGCCGAGTTCGACGGTGGTGTCGGCACGCCGCGTGGTGAACGCGGGCACCGACACGCCGCTGATCGTCACGGCGTTGGCGAAGTCCAGCTGGCTCGCCTCCGGCGCGACTTTGAGCGCGATGCGCTGCGGGCTCAGCACGGTCGGCGTGAGCGTGAGTCCCACCCCATAAGGTTTGAATTCAATCGACGTCGACCCGAGCGCCTGCGGCACCGGAATCGGCACCTCGCCGCCGGCGAGGAAGCTCGCGCTCTGGCCGGACAAGGCCACGAGCGTCGGCTCGGCCAGCACCCGCGCGAGGTTGTTGCTTTCCAGCAGGCTCAGATTGGCGAACAGGCCGTGCGTAGCGGAGTTGAAGATCAGGTTGAACGCCGACGAGATCGGCGTCACAGCCGTCATACTCGGCGCCTGTCCCGCCGTCGCCGATACCGAGCTCAACGCCGACGGCGCGAACGAGCCGAACGTAAAGCCGTTGTTCTGCTTGAAGAAGTTGAAGCCCACTTCCTTGAGCACCGAACGGCTGAACTCGACGACCCGCACATCCACCTGCACGACCGCGCGGCTTGCGACCGTCGACGTATCGAATACCGCACCGTCCTTGCCGAGCGAGCCCTCCGCCGCGACCACGGCGCGCTGGTGCGCCTCCATCGTCGCCGACGTGCCGGACACGATCGCCGTGCCGCCGAGCACCTTGACGGCCGGCGTATCAGCGCCGAGCAGCGACGCAGCCGCCGGCGTGGTGACGTTGACGGTGTATTGCAGCGGCGCGTCACGATCGCGCGCCCACAGCATGAGGTTGGTGGTGCCCGCGGCCTTGCCGACCAGCAGCACGCCGCCGCGCTTGTCGCCCTTGATGATCAGCACGTCGGCCACCGACGGATCGCCGATCGCAATCCGCTGCAACGTGTGGCCGACCGCGAGTTGCCGCTGCGCGCCCACCGTCAGGTCGATGCTTTGCGCCGGCGCGGCAAACGCGGCCTGAGCCGGCTGCGCCGCTGGCGCGGCTTGGCCCCGCTGCGCCGGACCGGCTGCGTCGGTCGCCGCCGATACGGCCAGCAAAGCCAGGCCCACGCACGCCGCCTTCCTGAAAACAAAAATCCGTTCTGTCATGTAGTTATTGGACGCGACTGGCCGTCCGCTCCTGGAACCACTGCTTACCAGGCGACCGTTTCGGCGCGCCCACCCCGTATCACTTCGATACCGCTTTTTGTACTGTTTGTATTGCCCGCCACGCGCGTGGGCGGCAGCGGTATATGCGGCAATGACGGCCTCGCGGCGGCGCCCGCGACACTCGCATTGGCGGTGCCCGACAACGTGTCGAGCGCGACGCCGGCTGCGGCGCGCGTCGAGTCCCGCAGCGGCTCGGCCGCGCCCGCATGCGCCGCCGTCTTCAGCACGCCTGGATAGGCCGGCAGCACGGTTTGGTCGATTACTTCGGGATCCTTGGGATTGCGCAATGCGAAGATCAGGCGGCCGGCGCTCTCGGCGAGCGTCAACCGGTCGATATCGGCGACCGGCACCGCCAGCACCGCAGTGCGGACCATGCCGTTCGGATCGCCGGCGCTGTCGCCGCTCGCGGTCGCATTACCGAACGCGAGCACGCGCACCTTCGACATCAGCAAACGCGCCTGGGTCCGATCGATTTCACCGCCGTTACCCAGGCTGCCGTCGCGCTTGAGCGTGAAAAACACGTCGACGAAATTGCCCGGCCGCAAGCGGTTGCCGACCGCGTTGCCTTCGTCTACCCGGACAGCAAGCGCGCGCTCGCCCGGTTCGACGCGCTCGGCGAGCCCGGAGGACAACTGGCTTTCCAGCACCGGCGATTCCGCGCCGATCTCTGCGTTCGGCACGCGGCCGGCCAGTTGCGCCGGGTCCGTGAAGGCGCCGTTCGGATTGATCGGCAGCGACTGCACACGCACATCGTTCACGGTGATGGCTTTGCCCGCCGGCAGCGTGTGAGTCGCCACCACGACTGGGAAGCTTGCTTGCGTGGCGGGCGTGACGGCTACCGGCGCCGGGCGGTGCGACAGCGACCACGCGAACAGGCCGAGCACGAGCGCGACCGCGATCAGGACGCCGGCCAGAATTTTGGTCAGATTCGGCATGAAGGTTGACTGCTTCGGTTAAACAATGCCATGCCGTGCGCGCGTTCGATCACACGTGGACGGACCAGGAGGTCGAGGGAGCCGGGTGCCGGCGCGTGCGTCACTGTATGTTCTCCGGATTGAGCTGGACCGTGGCGCTGCTCGTGAGCGTGTTCGGCAGCGCGAACCCCAGCAATGGCAAGCTCGGTATCAGCGGATTGGTTTGGTAGTCGTAGCTCACCAGGACATTCACGCATTGCATCGCGCTGTTCGGCCCGCATGCCTTGGAAGACGGCGTGCATTGCATCGACTGCACGAGCGTCGCGGCTACCAGTTTCGCCGCCGCGCAGGCCGCGTTGCCGCGATTGGTCAACGCGCTTTGCATCGAGGTGTTGCTCTGCCAGTTCAACGCGGCGCGTGCGCCCTCTTCCGCGGCCATTGTCAGATTCTGCTGCGCGACGAGAATCAGACTGAAGGTGACGATCGCGTACAGGATCGTGAAGAACAGCGGGAACACCAGCGCGAATTCGACGGCCGTGGCGCCGCGTTGCGCGCGCGCGCGCGGCGCACGTTGATGCGCCGATGCGGCGAGCGCGCGCGTGGTGTCATGACGGTTTTCATCGAACGCTTCCCGCCATGCCGTGCAGAACGAGCCAGCCGCTCGCGGCCACGGTGAGACACGCAGCGTAAGGCGTGGCTGCTTTGCCGGCAAGTTCGAACGTGGCGCCAGATCGACGGACCAGGCCGGCGAGCCGCGTGCGGGTGGTAATCAGAAGCCACGCTGCGTGCAGACCGGCCGCGAGACTCGCGGCCATCCATAGACCGGGCAGCGCGTGCATGCCGCACCATGCGCCGAGAACGGCGAAGACTTTGACATCCGCGGCGCCCATCACGCCGAGCGCGAAAAACGGCAGCAATACAGCAAGACCGATTACTGCACCAATGCCTGCCTGAGTCAGCGAAATGCCGAAAGGCCCGCATTGAAAAAACGCGCAGCAAAATGCCGCCGCCAGGCCGGCGACAACTACTGAATTGGATATACGCCGCCAACGGCAATCGCTAATTGCGACAGCCACTGCCCACGCGATAAATAACAACATGCCCACGGAAACATTCATCTCGAACTCGACAGGCGAAGCTGCGCCATGTGGATTGCAATGCAATCCACATTAACGATTCAGCGATGCGTTATTACGCCCACGAAGCGGGCGGACGTCGAAACGCCGGCTGCTTCGCGCAGCGCTTACGGTTTGCCTTTACGATCCGGTCTTCGTGGTGGACGGCGAGATTTTATCCGCGACTTGCTGCAAAACATTGGAGACGTTCGTGCCGACATTCGTCACCGCGGTAGCGATCACGAGCACGACGAGGCCTGCGATAAGGCCATATTCGATAGCCGTTACGCCTTTGTTATCGGCCAGAAAGCGTTGTGCGAATTTTTTCATTTGAACCCTCGAACTTCATTTATTTCGTTCGTATACGTTCTGCAATTCTCGACCATGTGCCTTGGATGCGCGGACCGTTGAGCTCTCATTCCCAGTCTCGTTTATTGCATCGCAGTGCCATGCCCTGCAGCCGCCCTTCAATAAAACACCCACGCATGAGTTGTCTGTTCGATAACCCACCTCCGTGATCAATCTCCAATGCTTTCTGGTTTTATAGCCGAACAATCATTTTTAAGCAATTGTCCGCTGCGCCGAATCTCATCCCGTATGCATTTTTACCATTCACTCTAGTTAACGGCAGTTCGTGCGTTGCAGCACATAGGAATAACCATGAGTTAGATTCGCTCCACTAATTATTCGTTTGAACAGAACGTTTCAAGCGCGCCCACCAGTTTCGCCCGCCCGCGTTACGCCGTACATCGTAACGGCGCGCGGGGCTCGTTACGTTACGCCGGTCGCGCGAATGCGCCGCGCAGTGCCTTATGTGAGCGCAATCTGGTTTAGCGCACGCTCCGTCAGTTCCTCGCAAAGCCTTATCGCATATAGCGCCGCGGCTCGCTCCGAAAAAGTCCTCGCATTGTTCAGCCGAAATGGCACGGCTCGTGCAGAGATAGGCACGCAGCAACATCCAATAACACATGCGATGCGAGGGCGACATGAACATTCAAACGACCAACACGACAGTACGGGCAACCCTGATTGCAGCCGGCGTGGCTGCGATGCTTTCTCTTGGTGCTTGCGGAGGCTCCGGGAGCCTGAGTTCCGGCACCGGCAGCAGCGGCAGCGGCTCCGCCGGCGGCACACTTTCCACGACCGGCAGCGGCTCGACGGGTGCGGGCGGCTCGGGCTCGGGCTCGGGTGCGGGCGCAGGTGCGAACACGACCACGGGCAGCAACGGTTCGGGAACAGGCACGGGAACGGGTACAGGCACGACGCCCGTCGCCAACGCGCTCGGCACGGTAGTCGGCAACACGGGCGGTGTAGTTAGCGACGCCGGCTCGGCGGTCACCGGCATCGGTACCGTGATCGGTTCGCAGACGTTGCCCGGCGTCAGCTCGCAAACCACCCAGTCCGCCGGCGGCATCGTGCAACAAGTCGGCTCGGCCGTTTCGACACTCGGCAACGGCGTGTCGCAAGGGCCCGGCCAACTCGGCACCGGCGGCAACGCGGTCGGCACGACAGTCTCTAGCGTGGGCGGTGTGCTGAATCATGTCGGCGGCGCAGTGACCGACACGGGCAACCTCGTGACGAGTCTCGGCAGCGGTCCGCTCGCTCCGCTGTCGGCGATCACCACGCCGCTCGGCGGCGTCGTCAACACGCTCGGCGGCGCGGTCGCCAACGGCGGCAGCACGCTCACCACCGCCCTCTCGACGGGCCCGGTCCAGCAAGTCACGCAAACGCTCAGCACCGCCATCACGCCGATCACGTCGATGGTCGCCGCGACCACGCAAACGGTCGGCAATACTACGGGTCTCGGCGCGCCGCTCAACGGCCTGCTCTCGACGGTCGGCGGCGGACTCGGCAAGGCCGGCGCCCTGTTGACCGCGACCGGCGGCAACCCGGTCACGGCCGCACTCGGCCATACGGTCACCGACACCGGCACGACGGTCGCTTCGGTCGGCGGGTTGCTCACGGGCGGCAGCGGCGGCAATCCGCTTGCGCCACTCACCAGCGCGCTTGGTGGCTTGACCGGTGGCGCCGGCAGCGGCCCGCTAGCGCCGCTCACCAGCGCGCTCGGTGGCTTGACCGGTGGCGCCGGCAGCGGCCCGCTCGCGCCGCTCACCAGCGCGCTCGGTGGCTTGACTGGCGCCGTCGGTGGCGCATCGAGCGGCGGCAGCCCGCTCGCTCCCGTCACCGGCTTGCTCTCTACCGTGACAGGCAGCCTCTCCGGCGCGGCCGGCGGCAGCAGCGGCCCGCTCGCACCGGTCACCGGCTTGCTGTCCGGTGTCACCGGCGCACTCGGCGGCGTCACCAGCACGGCGAGCGCCGCGCCGACCACCACGACCGCCGCCGCGCCCACCAACTCAGGCGCGGGCCTGTCGCTGTCGACCAGCACGGGCAAAGGCACGTCGAACAATCCGCTCGCACCAGTGACGTCGCTCGTCGGCGGCCTGCTCGGCGGGTTGGGCAAGAAGTAAGCAGCCCTCTCGGGAACAGCGAAAAACGTTGAGCGAGACCCAGCCGGAACGCGGCCCGCCAGCCGCGCCCCGGCGCTTCCCGAAACCTGGCTGAACTGGGCCGCGCCGCTCAGACATCTGTTGCAACGGCGCACTGATATCAACGCACACGACATCCAGAAGACACAGAGGAGCACACATGTCCATTCAACGTTTTTTCTCTCTCCCTGCGACGTGCGCGACGGTGTTGTCGTTGCGCGCGCCATTGATTGCCGTGGCGGTCGCCGGCTTGCTCGCGGCGTGCGGCGGCAGCACCGTCAGCGCGCCGCCCACCACCTCAAGCACCGGCAGCGGCTCGGGTTCGACCGATACCGGCAGCGGCACCACCGCGAAGACGGGCACGACCGGCGTCGCCACCGCGGCCGCGCAGACCACCAGCGACCTGGGCACGGCGATCGCCTCGCAGACCATTCCGGGCCTCAGCCCGCAAGTCACGCAAGGACTCGGCAACGCAGTGTCGAGTACGAGCGGCACGCTGAACTCGCTGGCCGACGCCGTCAGCAACGGCGTCGGCCAGACCGGCACGACGGCCAATCCGGTCGGCACCACGGTCGCCGGACTCGGCTCGGTGGTCGGTTCGACGAGCGGCGTCGTGCAAGGGTTGAGCACTGCCGTCGGCGGCCTCGGCAGCGGCAAGCTCGCGCCGCTGGCGCCGCTCACGACACCATTGGCCAGCACGCTCTCCACCGCTGCGGGCGCACTCAACGCCGGTGGCGCGACGCTCGGCAACGCGCTCGGCTCGGTGCCCGTGCAGCAGATCACTCAACCGATCAGCACCGCCATCACGCCGATCGTGACGACGGCAGGACTCGTCACGCAAGCGGTCGGTACGCAGACCGGCCTCGGCGCGCCCCTCGGCGGCGTGCTCGCGAAAGTGGGCGGCGCATTGAGTTCCGCCGGCTCGCAAGTGGGCGGCGCCACGAAGAATCCGGTCGGCGGCGATCTCGGCACGCTGGCCGGCTCGCTCGGCAACACCGTCACCAACGCAGGCGGCCTGGTCAATCCGAATGGCCCGAATGGCGCGCTACCGATTCCCGGACTGCTGACGAGCCTCGTCGGCGCCACGAGCGTTAGCGTCGCCAATGGGCCGCCCGCCAGCAGCAATCCGTTCGGCCCGCTGCAAAGTTCGCTGGCGAGTCTTGGGCTCGGCAGCGATCCGCTCGGCTCACTGTCGACGCTGCTCGGCGGCACACCGCTGGCCGGGCTGACCTCGGCGCTCGGCGGCACGCCGCTGGGTTCGCTGACTTCCTCGGGTTTGAGCGGTTCGCCACTGAGCTCGTTGACTTCGGCATTCGGTGGCATGGGGAACGCATCGAATCCGTTGTCGACGTTGCCGGGCGCGCTCTCCGGCGTCACGAACGGCGGCTCGGGTTCGGGCGGCAGCGGCCAGGCGCTCGCGCCAGTGACCGCGCTGGTCGGCCAGTTGACCGGCACGCTCAGCTCGGCCGCAGGTTCGACGAGCGGCTCGGGCACGGCGACGAGCGGCCTGACGACCCTGCTAGGTGGCCTGGCGCCGGTGAACCATAAGTAGTTAGCCTAACTATTCAATCGCTGCGGCGTGCATCAGCCACCCGGTGAGAACTGCCGCGCGGCTGTTCATTGAATGATGCAAGCCGCAGCGAGTGACGCAATGCGCACTAACAGTCCGACTCGTCACGTGCTTCGCGCGGTTGCCCAGAGCGCTCAAGCCCCACTTGGTACGTGACGTAATACACATAAGCATCGCACTACACGTCGAGCCGCATATAAGCGCTCGCGACCCGCCCGGCCAGGCGGTGCGTCCGCGACACACAAGAACGATATACGAGGAACATCCGATGAAACTCGGGTACAGCAGCCTAGGGACCGTGGTACTCGCAGCGTTTGCGGCGGGCACTCTGCCAATGCAAGCGCATGCGCAGTCCCGCCCTGGCGGCTCGGCGGTCGGCGGCAATCCGCTGGACTCGCTGCCGCAGATCAAGGCGCCCGACAAAGGCCCGAACGTGACCGTGCAGGTCGCGCCGCAAGCCCCTCAACTCGAAGAATTGCTTGCGCGCCATATCACGCCTTCGCGCGTGCAGGTGGAGGGCGTGAAGTCCATTCCCTTCGACGATGTCGCGCAGCGCTTCACGCCGCTCGTCGGCAAGGACACGACGATCGGCGATCTGATCCAGGTCGCCAACGGTGTCACGAAGCTCTATCAGGACCGCGGTTTCGCGCTCTCGTTCGCCTTCATTCCGGCGCAGACATTCGCAGACGGTGTGGTGCGCGTGACGGTGGTGGAAGGCTACGTGTCCGCGGTCAAGGTGACGGGCAAGGCCGGCGCCGTGGAAGACAAGATCCGCGCGATTGCCGATCACATCACCGCCGACCGACCGTTGCGGCGCGCTACGTTCGAGCGCTACATCAACGTGCTCGGCCTGCTGCCGGGTGTGAAGGTTGCGGCCAACGTGCCGCCGCCGCAGAACACCGACGGCGCCACCACGCTCGAACTGAACGTGGAGCGCAAACCGTTCGACGTCAGCACCGGCATCGACTTCAATCACCCCGGCGTGCAGGGGCTTCTGACCGCCACTGAAAACGGGTTGACCTCGTTCGGCGAACAGTTGAGCGTGTCGGCCTTGCTGCCGAAGGGGCGCGACAACGTCACCTATCTCGCCGCGCATGGCGCGGTGCCGATCGGCAGCAACGGGCTGATCGCGAAGATCGACGCCTCGCACTATCGCGGCAATCCGACCGACAATCCCGGCCTGCCCTCTTCCATCGAACGCACGGTCATCAATGACAAGATCGGCGGTTCGCTGGCGTATCCGATCCTGTTGAGCAACACGCAAAGCGTGATCGGCACGGCGTCGGTCTATGCGTCGCACGACGAGGATCGCTACCACAACCACGACACCGGCGCCCAGATCGGCTTCCGCTCGCAAGTGCGAGTCATGCAGTTGCAGGCCGATTACACCAGCGTGCAGACGAGCCAGGTCCGCCGCGCGAGCGTCAACGTGGCGAAAGCGTTCGACATTCTGGGCGCGTCCAAGTCGGGCGACTCGAATGTGCCGGGCTCGCCCGTCACCAATCCGGCGTCGATCAACTTCGTGCGCACCGGCGCGAGCTTCTCGCAAACCAACGAGTGGCCGTTGAAGATCGGCACGGCGGTCTCGCTGACAGGCCAATACAGCGGCGTATCGCTGCCGACCTCCGAGCAGATTTCGTTCGGCGCGCAGCGTTTCGCGCAGGGCTATCAGCCGGGCGAGGCATCAGGCGATTCGGGCTGGGGCGCGATACTGGAAGTCAACCGTGCGTTCACGCCGGGCTTCACCTATCTGCGCACGCTCACGCCTTACGTTTCGTTCGATATGGCGCGCGTCTATCTGCATGCGGGCACGCCCTCGCCTTCGAAGCTTTCGTCGATCGCGTTCGGCTTCCGCATCTCGGACGCGAAGTACTACAGCCTGGATCTCTCGGTGGCCAAAGCGATCGGCGACGCGCCGGTGGAAAGCGCGTCGCGTAGTCCGCGCATCAACGCGACGTTTTCGTATCAGCTGAATTGATCGGTGGAAGTGCCGCGTCCTGATTAGAGTATCCACTATCAAACGACGCGCGCACTTTCACGTATTCTGCGCTGACGATGTGTCGCCGGCGGCGGGCAAGCAGCAATCCACAAGCCGCGGGCGGCACACGAGGGCAGCAGAAGTCGAACCTGAGGGGCCATGCAAGGCATCACGGCGGCCGTGATCTGAGGACCGCCCGAGATGCCAATAACGCCGCGCGACCATGATCGCGCCGTCTTTAATCAAGGAGGAAGACAATGATGCAATTCACCCACCGCGCGCGCGCAGTCGCGCTTCGCACAGCCCGACATGCGGCGCTCGCCGGCGTCCTGCTCGCCAGTGCCGTGACGGCCATGGCGCAGGCCGACAGTCCGGTCGGCACCTGGCAAACCATCGACGATCATACGGGCCAGCCCAAAGCGCTCGTGCAGATCTCGCAGGACGGCAGCGGCGCGCTCAGCGGCAAGGTCATCAAGGGTCTCGGCGCAAACGACCAGCCGGATCGCCGCTGCACGGCCTGTACCGATGCGCGCAAGGATCAGCCGATTCTCGGCATGACGATCCTTAGCGATCTGAAGAAGGACGGCGACGCCTGGGATCACGGGCAGATTCTCGACCCGGAAAATGGCAAGCTCTACAAGTGCAAGATGCACCTGGAAGACGGTGGGAACAAACTGGTCGTGCGAGGGTATATCGGCGTGTCGCTGCTGGGCCGCTCGCAGACGTGGATTCGTCAGCAATGATGCACGGGTAGCTCGGGGCTCGTTACAGAGCCCGCATGGGACGATAAAAAACGGCCGACGATCGCAATCGTTCGGCCGTTTCTTTTATTGGAAGACGCTGCGCTGTGTGGGTCATGCAGCGTGTTTGAAGGGCGAATGGAACGGGAACGGCGAGGACGGCAGTGGCTGGCTGGTGGGCGGGCTGTACACCGCTGGTGCGACAACCGGAGCCTTTTCGGCTTCACCGCTCTTCGGCTTCTCGTTCACGTGCGTACGCATGCGCGCTTCCATCAGGCCGCAAAGCTCTTCGCTCGCCGCGCCGAACAGTTGCTCCATGACGCGGTCGAGCACACCGGATTCGTACCACGCCTTGAAGCGGCGATGGCAGGTCTGGTAGGACGGGTACTTGCGCGGCATGGCGGACCAGGTGGCGCCGCTGTACATGACCCACAGGACGCCATTGAGCACCGAGCGCGTATTGGCGAGCGGCCGGCCACGCAGTTCGGAGCGCGGACGTAATTCGGGAAGCAACGGTGCGACACGTTGCCATTCTTCGTCGTTGATATCACGGTAAGGATTCATGGTTTCTCCTTTGTCAAAACCTTGACAAAAGATATCCAGTCGTCCGCGCACGGAATATAAGACCAATCCGAATCTTGAAATTACGCCGGACGACGCCGCGCTGTCGGTGAACGGCGCGTGATCTATCGCAAAAGCGCCGCCGGCCACGGCATGCGGCGCCTCAGGTCAGCGACGTATCGACGATCCGCCGTGGCGTGTCGAGATATTCCTTCGATTGCATTTCGACGATGCGCGACACCGTGCGCGCGAACTCGTTAGCCATCGGACCATCCGTATACAGTTGATCGGGCGGCACCGCAGCGGACATCAGCAGCTTCACCTTGTGATCGTAGAACACGTCGATCAGCCACGTGAAGCGGCGTGCTTCCGAGGCCATGCGCGCGGACATCTGCGGCACGCCGGAGAGGACCACCGCGTGAAAGCGGCTCGCCAGTTCCAGATAGTCGTTCTGCGAGCGCGGTCCGCCGCACAAGGTCGCGAAGTCGAACCACACCACGCCGTCAGCGCGGCGCAGCGCCTTCAACTCGCGCTTTTCGATGTGCAGGATCGGGCTTTCGTCGGGCACCGCGGCAAGACGCGCGAACGCGTCGCGCAAGGCTTTGTCGGCGGCGGCGCCGAGCGGCGTGTGATACACCTCGACCTGCGCCAGCGTGCGTTGCCGGTAGTCGATGCCCGCATCGACGTTGATCACGTCGAGCTTCTGCTTGATGAGTTCGATCGCCGGCAACATGCGGTCGCGATGCAGGCCGTCCGGATACAGCGTGTCCGGATCGTAGTTCGAGGTCATCACGAACTGCACGCCGTTTTCGAACAGCTTGTCGAGCAGGCGGTACAGGATCATCGCGTCGGCAATATCCGACACGTGGAATTCGTCGAAACAGATCAGCCGGTAGCGTTTGGCAATGCGGCGCGCGAGTTCGTCGAGC
Organism: Paraburkholderia sp. BL6665CI2N2; assembly: GCF_004366535.1. NCBI lineage: Bacteria > Pseudomonadati > Pseudomonadota > Betaproteobacteria > Burkholderiales > Burkholderiaceae > Paraburkholderia > Paraburkholderia sp. BL6665CI2N2. The sequence goes on along the minus strand of NZ_SORC01000001.1, from coordinate 7,327,883 downwards.
GGATCGGCCTGGCCTTTCAGATCTTCCAGTTCGCGATGCACCTCGCGCATGAATTCGTGGAAATGCAGACGCGTTTTGCGCTGCACCGGCACGATCATGTAGAAGCTGTCCATCAGAAAGCTCTTGCCGCGCCCTACGCCGCCCCACATGTACACGCCGCGCGGCAGGTCCGGGTGGATGATCAGCTTCTTGAACGCGTTCGAGCGGCGCGACTTGTATTCGACCCACTCTTCATAGCACCGCTGCAGACGGTCGACCGCCGCGCGCTGCGCCGGATCCGATTGGTAGCCGCGCGTCTGCAGTTCTTTTTCGTAGTATTCGGTGACGTTCATCGTGTTGCTGCAAATAGAAAGGCGGGAGGGAGTGAACCCGCCCGCCTTCGTGGTAATGCCGGAGTACTGTCAGTCAGGCGTGCGCGGAATTACATGTTCAGCGCGCGCTTGTCCACGGCGAGTGCTGCTTCGCGCATGACTTCCGACAGCGACGGGTGCGGATGGCAAATACGGCCGATGTCTTCCGACGCCGCCTTGAATTCCATCGCCACCACGGCTTCCGCGATCAGGTCCGATGCATCCGCGGCGATGATGTGCACGCCGAGAATTTCGTCGGTCTTCGCGTCGGCGATCATCTTGACGAAGCCTTCCGCCTTGTTGATGCCGAGTGCGCGGCCGTTCGCCATCATCGGGAACTGGCCCGTCTTGATCTCGCGGCCTTCGGCCTTGAGCTGCTGTTCCGTCTTGCCGACCCACGCGATTTCCGGTTCGGTGTAGATCACCCACGGAATGCAGTTGTAGTCGATATGCGGCTTCTGACCGTCGATGATTTCAGCGACCAGCACGCCTTCGTCTTCCGCCTTGTGGGCGAGCATCGGGCCGCGCACCACGTCGCCGATCGCGTACACGTTGGGCACCGAGGTCGCGCAGTGGTCGTCCACGTTGATGAAGCCGCGCTCGTTGGCCTTCAGGCCGATCGCTTCGAGACCGAGGTTGTCCGTGTTCGGCACGCGGCCGATCGACACGATCAGGCGGTCGGCTTCGAGCTTCTGCGCGTTGCCGTCCTTGTCCGTGTAGTTGATCGTCACGCTGTTATCGGTCGTGGTCACTTCTCCGACCTTCACGCCGACATGGATGTCCAGACCCTGCTTCTTGAACTGCTTCGCCGCTTCTTTCGCGAGCGCCTGGTCAGCCGCGCCGAGGAATTCCGGCAGCGCTTCGAGCACGGTCACGTCCGCGCCCAAACGGCGCCACACCGAGCCCAGTTCCAGACCGATCACGCCCGCGCCAATCACGGCGAGTTTCTTCGGCGTGGAGTCGAAGCTCAGCGCGCCTTCGTTGTCGGCGACGATCTTGTTGTCGACCGGAATGTTCGGCAGATGGCGTGCCTTCGAACCCGTGGCGATGATCACGTTCTTAGCCGTGACCACTTCAGTTTCGCCTTCGCCGCTCACTTCGATCTGCACGCCGGCGTCCGTCTTGCCGGTGAACTTGCCGTGACCCTTGAGCCACGTGATCTTGTTCTTGCGGAACAGGAATTCGATACCCTTCGTCATTTTCTCGACGATGCCTTCTTTACGGGCCATCATCTTCGAGATATCGACCTGCACGTTCTCCACGGAGATACCGTGGTCAGAGAGGTGATGCGACGCGTTTTCAAATTCTTCCGACGACGCGAGCAGCGCCTTCGACGGAATGCAACCCACGTTCAGGCACGTGCCGCCGAGCTTCAGCGTGCCGGCCGGGTTCTTCCATTTTTCGATACATGCGACGGTCTTGCCGAGCTGCGCTGCGCGGATGGCGGCGATGTAACCGCCAGGGCCTGCGCCGATCACGACGACGTCAAATTCTTTGGACATGACAATCCTTTTGATGGCGGAACGGCGCGCGGCCACGCTTCGTGGCGCACGGCGTTCCTGTACTGCGGAATGCGAAAGACGTGATGCTTATATGGCGTCGGTTTGCGCTAAGGCAAGCCGACGCCAGCCGAGCCGCGCTTACAGGTCGAGCAGCAGGCGCGCCGGGTCTTCCAGCGCATCCTTCATGGCGACCAGCGACAGCACCGCTTCGCGACCGTCGATGATGCGGTGGTCGTACGACAGCGCCAGGTAGTTCATCGGGCGGATCACGATCTGGCCGTTCTCGACCACAGCGCGTTCCTTGGTGGCGTGCACGCCCAGAATCGCGGATTGCGGCGGGTTGATGATCGGGGTCGACAGCATCGAACCGAACACACCGCCGTTCGAGATGGAGAACGTACCGCCGGTCATTTCTTCGATCGACAGCTTGCCGTCTTTGGCCTTCTGGCCGAATTCAGCAATCTTCTTCTCGATTTCGGCGAGGCTCAACTGGTCCGCATTGCGCAGGATCGGCACCACCAGACCGCGAGGCGAACCGACTGCGATACCGATGTCGAAGTAGCCGTGATAGACGATGTCGTTACCGTCGATCGACGCGTTCACCAGCGGGAATTTCTTCAGCGCGTGAACCGCGGCTTTCACGAAGAACGACATGAAGCCGAGCTTCACGCCGTGTTCCTTTTCGAAGCGGTCTTTGTACTTGTTGCGCAGGTCCATCACCGGCGCCATGTTCACTTCGTTGAACGTGGTCAGGATGGCGTTGGTTTGCTGCGACTCGAGCAGACGCTCGGCGATACGCGCGCGCAGACGCGACATCGGCACGCGTTGTTCCGGACGGTCCTTCAGCCATTGGTCAGCCGAAGCCGGTGCCTTGACGTCCGGCAGCGACGGCTTCGCGGCCTTCGGTGCGGCGGCCGGAGCCGGTGCCGGTGCGGCCTTGGCAGCCGGGGCTCCCGCGGTCAGCACGTCACCCTTGGTGATGCGGCCGTCGCGGCCCGTGCCGGACACATCACCCGCGCCCAGGCCCTTTTCGGCCATCAGCTTGCCGGCAGCCGGCGAAGCAGCGGTGTTCGCACCCGTTGCGGATGCAGCTTGAGCCGCCGGAGCCGGTGCAGCGGCAGGTGCCGGTGCGGCTTCCGGAGCGGGCTTCACTTCAGCTTCGACAGCGGCGGCGCCTGCCTTGCCTTCGGTGTCGATCTTGGCGATGACCTGATCCGCCGTGACGGTGTCGCCGTCGTTCGCGATGACTTGCGCGAGCACGCCGGCCGAGGGTGCCGGCACTTCGAGCACGACCTTGTCGGTCTCGATTTCGATGAGAATTTCGTCTTGAGCAACCGCTTCGCCCGGCTTCTTCTTCCACTGGAGCATCGTGGCTTCCGAGACCGACTCGGAAAGCTGGGGAACCTTGACTTCAACAATAGCCATTATGAATATCCTGAATACGTATCGGGTGACGGCGCGCGATCCATGGACCCGTCACCGCCTGCGAACCTTGACTGCCGCGCTGATCTTTCAGATGCGGCACGGGAAAGCGCCCTGCGCTTTCCCGGTTCAGCTCTTGTGATTATTTAGCGATCGACGCGCTCTTGAGGCGGCCGAAAGCGCCTTCGACCAGCGCCTTCTGCTGCTCGTAGTGCTTCGCGTAGTAGCCGACTGCCGGCGAGGCCGAAGCCGGACGTCCGCTATATGCCAGCTTCTGCCCTTCCTTCATGCCGTCCTTCAGGTGGTGCTCGATGTAGAACCACGGGCCCTGATTCTGCGGCTCGTCCTGCACCCAGACCACTTCGGTCGCGTTGTCGTACTTCTTCATTTCCGCTTCGAACTGCTTGTGCGCGAACGGATAGAGCTGTTCGATACGGATGATCGCGACGTCGTTCGACTTCGATTCGCGGCGATGCGCCAGCAGGTCGTAATACACGCGGCCCGAGCAGGCGATCACGCGCTTGACCTTCTTCGCGTCGATGGCTTCGTCGACTTCGCCGAGGATCGGCTGGAACGCGCCCTTTGCCAGTTCCGACAGATCGGACACGGCTTCCTTGTGGCGCAGCAGCGACTTCGGCGTGGCGACGATCAGCGGCTTCCTGAACAGGCGGATCATCTGACGGCGCAACAGGTGGAAAATCTGCGCCGGCGTGGTCGGCTGAACGACCTGCATGTTGTGGTCTGCGCACAATTGCAGGAAACGTTCGATACGTGCCGACGAGTGCTCCGGACCTTGACCTTCATAGCCGTGGGGCAGCAGCATGGTGAGACCCGAAACACGGCCCCACTTCACTTCGCCCGACGAGATGAACTGGTCGATCACAACTTGCGCGCCGTTCACGAAGTCGCCGAACTGCGCTTCCCACGCGACGAACGTATTCGGTTCAGCGGTCGAGTAACCGTATTCAAAGCCCAGCACCGCTTCTTCCGACAGCACCGAGTCGATCACCGTGAACTTCGCCTGACCTTCGGCGATGTTCTGCAGCGGCACATACGTGCCGTCGTTCCAGCGTTCGCGGTTCTGATCGTGCAGCACCGCGTGACGGTGCGTGAACGTGCCGCGGCCCGAATCCTGACCGGTCAGGCGCACTGCATAACCCGACGCAACCAGCGACGCGAAAGCCAGGTGTTCGCCCATGCCCCAGTCGAGCTTCGCTTCACCACGGCCCATCGCGCGGCGGTCGTTGAGAACGCGCTCGACCAGCGGGTGAACCTTGAAGTTTTCCGGCACCGTGGTGACGCGCTCGGCCAGACGCTTCAGTTCAGCGAGCGGCACTGCGGTGTCCGCAGCGTCGGTCCACTTGCGGTTCAGGAACGGCACCCAGTCCACCGCGTACTTGCTCTTGTAGTTCGAGAGCACCGGATCGACCGTGTGGTGGCCTTCGTCCATGGCCTTGCGGTAGGCCTTGACGAACTCCTCGCCTTCTTCCGCGGTGATCACGCCTTGCTGCACCAGCTTTTCAGCATAGAGTGCGCGCGTGCCCGGGTGCTTGGCGATCGTCTTGTACATCAGCGGCTGCGTGACTGCCGGCGTGTCCTGCTCGTTGTGGCCCAGCTTGCGGAAACAGACGATGTCGACAACGACGTCCTTGTGGAACTGCATCCGGAAGTCGATAGCCAGTTGCGTAGCCAGCACGACCGCTTCGGGATCGTCGCCGTTCACGTGCAGCACCGGCGCTTCGATCATCTTGACGACGTCCGAGCAATACAACGTGGAGCGCGAGTCGCGCGGGTCCGACGTCGTGAAGCCGATCTGGTTGTTGATGACGATATGCAGCGTGCCGTGCGTGCCGTAACCGCGCGTTTGCGCGAGGTTCAGCGTTTCCATCACGACGCCCTGGCCCGCGAAAGCCGCGTCGCCGTGGATCTGCACCGGCAGCACTTGCAGGCCGCTGTCGTCGCCGCGACGGTCCATACGGGCCTTGGCCGAACCTTCGACCACCGGGTTGACGATTTCGAGGTGCGACGGGTTGAACGCGAGCGACAGGTGAACCGGGCCGCCTTCGGTCGAGACGTCCGACGAGAAACCCTTGTGGTACTTCACGTCGCCGGCCGGCAGGTCGTCGTGGTGCTTGCCTTCGAATTCGGCGAACAGGTCAGCCGGCATCTTGCCGAGCGTATTGACCAGCACGTTCAGACGGCCACGGTGAGCCATGCCGATGACGATTTCCTGAACGCCGTTGGCGCCGCCATGACGCACCACTTCGTCCATCGACGCGATGAAGCTTTCGCCGCCTTCGAGCGAGAAGCGTTTCTGGCCGACGTACTTGGTGTGCAGGAAGCGCTCGAGGCCTTCAGCGGCCGTCAGGCGATTCAGGATGTGCTTTTTCTTTTCGTTCGAAAAGTTCGGCGTGGAGCGGATCGACTCGAGCCGCTCTTTCCACCAGCGCTTCTGTTCCGGATCGCTGATGTACATGTACTCGGCGCCGATCGTGCCGCAGTACGTGTCGCGCAGTGCCTTGACGATCTCACGCAGCGACGCGCGCTCGAATCCGAAATACAGATTCGTGGCGCTGAACTCCTGGTCCATGTCGGCTTCGGTGAAGTCGTAGAACGCGGGTTCGAGTTCGGGAATAGCGGGACGTTCGCGGCGCTTCAGGGGATCGAGATTGGCCCATTGCGAGCCGAGGAAGCGATATGCGCCGATGAGGGACTGCACATAGACCTGCTTGCGAGCGGTAGCGAGATCTTCGCCGCCGGCTGCCGTGCGCGGGATGAAGGCATTAGCCTTGGCCCGTTGTGCAAACGATTCGACGATCGGGCCGTGGGCCACGTCGTTGGCATTGCTGCCATCCGATGCAGGGACGTTCTGCAACGCGTCGAAATAGCTGCGCCAGTTCTCGGGCACTGACGCCGGATTATCGAGATACGCTTCGTACATTTCTTCTACGTACGGAGCATTGCCGCCGAACAGATAAGAGTTCGACTGGAATTGCTTCATCATTTTTACGCTCACCTTTCTTCGAGTTTCTCGAGAAATAGCGGGTTACAGAACCTTCCGCGACACGGCCTGACCGTTTAGCGGATTGCGCGAATCAAGTCTTGCTTGGAAGGACCTAAAACTTTGCACCCGGGGAGCATATCACAGAACGGATAGTGCAGATAGCAGACGGATTGCCGCTGAAGCCCGTCGCGACGGGCTTTCGGGCCACTTTCGGGAGTCGCAACAGTCTTCTGCGGAAATCGGGGACAAACGGTCAAAGCGGCGCCAGGCGCGGCATATCGGCGACGACTGGAAGGCCGGAAACGACAAAAGCCACCCGAAGGTGGCTTTTGCCTGACTGCTAGCGTGCGCTGCACCGGCCAAAGCCGATGTCCGCCTGCTTAGTCCACCGCGCCCTTGCGGCTCGCGCTGCGACGCTCGTGTTCCTTGAGGTAGCGCTTGCGCAGACGGATGGACTGCGGCGTAACTTCGACCAGTTCGTCGTCGTCGATGAACTCGACTGCGTATTCCAGCGACATCTGGATCGGCGGTACGAGGCGCACCGCTTCGTCCGTACCCGACGAACGCACGTTGGTCAGCTGCTTGCCCTTGATCGGGTTCACGACCAGGTCGTTGTCACGGCTGTGAATGCCGATGATCATGCCTTCGTACAGCGGCTCGCCCGGCGACACGAACATACGGCCGCGATCCTGCAGCTTCCACAGTGCGTACGCAACTGCCGCGCCGTCGTCCTGCGAAATCAGCACGCCGTTGCGACGCTCGCCGACCGCGCCTTCCTTGACCGGCTGATACGAGTCGAACGTGTGGCTCATCAGGCCCGTGCCGCGCGTGAGCGTGAGGAATTCCGACTGGAAGCCGATCAGGCCACGCGCCGAAATACGGTACTCGAGACGCGTACGGCCACGACCGTCCGACGCCATGTCGAGCATTTCGCCCTTGCGGCGGCCCAGTTCTTCCATCACGCCGCCCTGGTGGCCGTCTTCCATGTCGACCGTCAGGTTTTCGTACGGCTCGTGCTTCACGCCGTCGACTTCCGTCATCACCACGCGCGGACGCGACACGGCCAGCTCGTAGCCTTCGCGGCGCATGTTTTCCACCAGAATGGTCAAGTGCAGTTCACCGCGGCCTGCCACTTCGAACGTGGTTTCGTCGCCGGTTTCCTTCACGCGCAGCGCGACGTTGTGGTTCAGTTCCTTCATCAGGCGGTCACGGATCTGACGGCTCGTGACGAACTTGCCTTCGCGGCCGGCCAGCGGCGACGAATTGACGAGGAAGTTCATGGTCAGCGTCGGTTCGTCGACGGTGATCATGGGCAGCGCTTCCGGCTGTTCCGGTGCGCAGATGGTCACGCCGATGCCGATTTCTTCGATACCGTTGATCAGCACGATGTCGCCGGCTTCAGCCGAGTCGACCTGCACGCGCTCGAGACCCTTGAACGACAGCACCTGGTTGATCTTGCGATTCAGGATCGCGCCGTCAGGACCCGAACGCACGGCGACCGACATGCCCGGCTTGATCGTGCCGCGCGTGATGCGGCCCACGCCGATACGGCCGACATACGACGAGTAGTCCAGCGACGTGATCTGCAGTTGCAGCGGAGCCGACGGATCGGCCGGGCGAACCGGCACGTGTTGCAGCACGGCTTCGAACAGCGGGCGCATGTCGCCTTCACGCACGTCCGGGGTCAAGCCTGCGTAGCCATTCAAGCCCGATGCGTAGACGATCGGGAAGTCGAGTTGTTCGTCGGTGGCGCCGAGTTTGTCGAACAGGTCGAACGTCTGGTTGATCACCCAGTCGATACGCGCGCCCGGACGGTCCACCTTGTTGATCACGACGATCGGCTTCAGGCCGAGCGCCAGCGCCTTCTTGGTCACGAAGCGCGTTTGCGGCATCGGACCTTCGACGGCGTCGACCAGCAGCAGCACCGAGTCGACCATCGACAGCACGCGCTCCACTTCGCCGCCGAAGTCGGCGTGGCCCGGCGTGTCGACGATGTTGATGTGCGTGCCTTCGTACTCGACCGCGCAGTTCTTCGAAAGGATCGTGATGCCACGTTCTTTTTCGATGTCGTTCGAGTCCATCACGCGCTCAGCGATCTGCTGGTTGTCACGGAACGTGGCGGTCTGGCGGAGGAGCTGGTCGACGAGCGTGGTCTTGCCGTGGTCGACGTGAGCAATGATGGCGATGTTGCGTAGGGCGCGAGTCATAGGAACCTGGAGACAGTTGAGTGCGCCAGCAGCAGCATTGTGTGAACGAAACCAACAAAGCCCAAAGCGCACTTTTGGGAACCCAATATTGTAGCACGTGCAAATGAAGCTTTCTGGTATTCCCTGATAGGGCCGGGGTCGGCGGCGCGGCGGCCGTCAGAAATGAAACGTAAGCAGGCGGGCGAAATCCTACGCAAAATCACGCGGATTATGACTTGAGCGGAGAAAGTTCCTTGCCTAAGCTGTAATAACACTTGCCGCGTCAACCAACCGACCTCTATAATCCTGCCTAGTCAACCATTGCATTCGCACGAGAATCATGACGGAGCCGTCCGCTACACCCCCACCGGAGATCAGCGAATACCAGCTAGGCGAAAGCGTCGGCTATCTGATCTCGCGAGTGAAATCGACCCTGTCGAACCTGGTCACCCAGCGCAGCATGGCCGAACTCGGCATCACCAGCCAGCAGGGCAGCATCCTGTTTATGGTGGCCAGCGGCAAATGCCTGCTGGCGGCGGAACTGGCCCGCGAATACGGCATCGACGCGAGCGCCGTCACGCGGTTGATCGACCGCTTGGAGAAACGCGGTCTGCTGACGCGGGTTCGCAGCAATGAAGACCGACGAGTCGTGCGCCTCGCGCTGACGCCGGAAGGTCACGCCATCGCCGCCAAAATGCCGGCTATTTTCACCGGCGTGCTGGACAGTCTGCTAGGCGGCTTCACCCCGGAAGAAGTGGGTTTTCTGAAGAGCATGCTGCGTCGCGTGCTCGTCAACTCCGGCGATCAAACGGGACTAACCCGTGATGCAGCAAGCAATTTTGACAGCAAATCGTAAGAAATTGCTTGCAGTGTCCATCATTACATTCCACTCAAAGAGTCGAGCGATGAAATCCCTTTCCCTGTCCGCGCCCGCGCTTTCGAGCCGGGCCGCCGTCGCCGCCGTGGTGACGGCGCTCGTCCTCACGGGGTGCGCGAACTACTTCGGTATGAAAAGCGACAAGCAGATCTCGTCGCCCGCTCAGTACGAGTCCGCCCAGAGCCTCGCCGGTCAGGGCGGCCAGTGGCCGTCGCTCGATTGGGCCAACCAGTTCGGCGACCCGCAACTGCCCAAGCTGATCGCCGAAGCGCTGGAAGGCAGCCCGTCGATCGCGCAGGCGCAAGCGCGTCTTGCCAAGGCCTCGTCGTATATCGAGAGCTCGCGCGCGGCGCTGTACCCGAAGGTGAACGGCAGCTATTCGTGGACCCGCGAACTGTTCTCGGCCAACGCGCTCTACCCGCCTCCGTACGGCGGCACCTGGTATAGCGAGAACAACGTGCTGGCCAGTGCGTCGTGGGATCTGGATCTGTGGGGCAAGAATCGTGAGCGGCTGGGTCAGGCCGTGTCGCAGGAAAAGGCCGCCGAGGCCGATATGCAGCAGGCGCGCGTGACGCTCGCGGCGTCGGTGGCGAGCACGTATAACCAGCTCGCGCAGTTGTACGCGTTCCGCGACATCGCCGCGCGCGAAATCGCCAACCGCCAGGATATCGGCCGCATCACCAACGGCCGCGTGACGGCCGGCCTCGACACCAATGTCGAACGGCAAACCGCGAACGGCAACATTGCGACCAGCCAGTCCAATTTGACCGACCTCGACGGTCAGATCACGGTCGTGCGCTATCAACTGGGCGCACTGCTCGGCAAGGGTCCGGATCGCGGCCTGCAGATCGCGCAGCCCGCGCTGACCAACGGCAACGTCGTGGCGCTGCCGAACAACCTGCCTGCTGATCTCGTCGCGCGCCGCGCGGATATCGTCGCCGCGCGCTGGCAAGTCGAAGCCGCGATGCACGACGTGAAGGAAGCCAAAGCCGAATTCTTCCCCGACGTGAACCTCGCGGCCGGCTTCGGCTTCGACGCGTTCGGCTGGGGCCGCTTCCTTAAATCCAGCAGTCGCCAGATGCAATTCGGCCCGGCCATTCACCTGCCGATCTTCGACGCCGGCGCGCTGCGCTCGCAGCTGAAGGGCCGCTTCGCCGACTTCGACCTGGACGTGGCGAACTACAACCAGACGCTGATCAGCGCCCTCTCGGACGTCGCGACGCAAGTGTCCTCGATCCGTTCGATCGACCAGCAGCAAGGCGACGCACAACGCGCGCTCGACGCATCGACCAAGGCATATGAGCTGGCTGTGATCCGCTACAAGGCCGGTTTGTCGCCGCAGTTGCAGGTGCTGACCGCCGACCAGAACCGCCTTGCCGCCGACCAGACGGTAACCGGCCTCAAGATGCGCCGCCGCGACATGCAGATCGGCCTCATCAAGGCGCTCGGCGGCGGCTTCGACGCAACGCAGACCGGCCTCGTGGTGCCGACCGACGCTCCGGCATCGGCCTCCGCCGCGACCACCGCGGCGAACTGAGCGCGCGAACCACGGCCAGATCGAACACACGCACGAACATCCGAATAAACGACGACGTCTGAAAGAACCCGGAGCACATTAATGAGCACCACCCAACAGCCCGCGGCTACGACTCAGCCGACTCAGCCGACCCAGCCGACCCAGTCGGCCCCGCAGCCGCCGGCACAACCCTCGGCGAACAACGGCAAACGCAAACTCATGATGACGCTGCTCGTCATCGTGATCCTGATCGCCGCGATCGCCTACGGCTTTTACTACTTCCTCGTCGCGCGCTTCCATGAAGACACCGACGACGCGTACGTGAACGGCAACGTCGTGCAGATCACGCCGCAAGTTACCGGCACGGTCGTCGCCGTGAACGCGGACGACACGCAAACGGTGAAGGCGGGCGACCCGCTCGTCGTGCTCGATCCGGCCGACGCCCGCGTCGCGCTCGATCAGGCCGAAGCGAACCTCGCGCAGACGGTGCGCCAGGTGCGCGGCCTGTTCGCCGACGACAATCAATACCAGGCACAAGTAGCCGAGCGCCAGGCCGACCTGTCGCGCGCCCAGGACGACCTGAAGCGCCGTATGACGGTCGCGCAAACCGGTGCCGTGTCGCAGGAAGAAATCTCGCATGCCCGCGACGCCGTGAAGAGTGCGCAAGCCGCCGTCGATGCCGCCCAGCAGCAGTTGAACTCGAACCGCGCGCTGACCGCCAACACCACGATCGCGAATCACCCGAACGTGCAGGCGGCCGCCGCGAAGGTCCGCGACGCGTACCTGAACAACGCGCGTAACAACCTGCCGGCGCCGGTCACGGGCTACGTGGCGAAGCGCTCGGTGCAGGTCGGCCAGCGCGTCTCACCGGGCACCCCGTTGATGGCGATCGTGCCGCTCGGCGGCGTGTGGGTCGACGCGAATTTCAAGGAAGTGCAACTCAAGCACATGCGCATCGGCCAGCCGGTCGAACTGACGGCCGACGTGTACGGTTCGTCGGTCGTGTATCACGGCAAGGTGGTCGGCTTCTCAGCGGGCACGGGTTCGGCGTTCTCGCTTTTGCCCGCGCAGAACGCGACCGGCAACTGGATCAAGGTGGTGCAGCGTCTGCCGGTGCGGATCGCGCTCGATCCGAAGGAACTGGAGCAGCATCCGCTGCGCATCGGCCTGTCCATGCAAGCCGACGTCAGCATCAAGGACGACAACGGCGGCCAGCTCGGCCAGGCGCCGAACACGGTCTACCAGACCAACGTGTTCGAGAAGTACGGCGACCAGGCTGACGAGGAAATCGCCCGCATCATTTCGCAAAACGCAGGTCCGAACGGCGGCTCGCAAAAGTCGCCCCAGGCCGACGGCGCGAAGCCTGTCGCAGCGAAGGTGATGTAAGGCACGCGACGATTCAGACAAGGCTTCTTTAATGGCTCAGGCTCAGGCGCAAGTCCCTCATCCGCCGCTCCAGGGCGCGCAACTGGTGATCGGCACCATCGCGGTGTCGCTCGCCGTTTTCATGAACGTGCTCGACACGTCGATCGCCAATGTGTCGATTCCCTCGATTTCGGGCGACCTCGGCGTGTCGTCGGATCAGGGCACGTGGGTGATCACCTCGTTCGCGGTCGCCAACGCGATCTCGGTGCCGCTCACCGGCTGGCTGACCGAACGCGTCGGCCAGGTGCGGCTGTTCATGGCGTCGATCATCCTGTTCGTGATCTCGTCGTGGATGTGCGGCCTTGCGCCGACCCTGCCCTTTCTGCTCGCCTCGCGCGTGTTGCAAGGGGCGGTGGCCGGTCCGATGATTCCGCTGTCGCAAACGCTGCTGCTCGCAAGCTATCCACGCGCCAAGGCGCCCATGGCGTTATCCATGTGGGCGATGACCACGCTGATCGCGCCGGTGGCCGGCCCGATTCTCGGCGGGTGGATCTCGGATAACATTTCGTGGCCGTGGATTTTCTACGTCAACATTCCGGTCGGCGCGATTGCCGCCGTCGCCACGTGGACGATCTTCCGCAATCGCGATTCGGTCATCAGAAAAGCGCCGATCGACGGTGTCGGTCTAGGCCTCCTGATCGTCTGGGTTGGCTCTCTGCAGGTCATGCTCGACAAGGGCAAGGATCTGGACTGGTTTTCGTCGACGACCGTCGTCGTCCTGGCGCTGGTGGCGGTGATCGCGCTCGCGTTCTTTATCGTGTGGGAATTGACGGCCGAGCACCCGGTGGTGGACCTGTCGCTGTTCAGCCGGCGCAATTTCACCGGCGGCACCGTCGCGCTGTCGATCGGCTACGGACTTTACTTCGGCAATCTGGTGCTGCTGCCGTTGTGGCTGCAAACCGACATCGGCTACACCGCGACCGAAGCCGGCTTGGTGATGGCGCCGGTCGGCCTGTTCGCCGTGCTGCTGTCGCCGATCACCGGCAAGATTTTGCCGCGCACCGATCCGCGCTATATCGCGACCCTGTCGTTCCTCGTGTTCGCACTATGTTTCTGGATGCGTTCGCGTTACACGACCGGCGTCGATACGTTTTCGCTGCTGGTGCCTACCTTGATTCAAGGGATCGGCATGGCCGGGTTCTTCATCCCGCTGGTGTCGATCACCCTGTCGGGACTGCCGGGCAACCGGATTCCGGCGGCGTCGGGCCTGTCGAATTTCGTGCGGATCATGTGCGGCGGCATTGGCACATCGATTTTCCAGACGGCGTGGGACCACCGCACGATCATGCATCACGCGCAACTGGCCGAACAGGCCAACGCATACAGCCCGGTGTTCGACCAGTCGATCCGGCAGATGGGCGCGGCGGGCTTCAGTCAACCGCAGGCATACGGACTGTTCAACACGATGGCGACGCAGCAGGCCGCGCAACTCGGTGTGAACGACCTGTTCTTCGTGTCCGCCGGCATCTTTATCGCGCTGATCGCGTTGATCTGGATCACGAAGCCAGAACGTGCTGGCGGCGACGCGGGCGCGGCGGCCGCGGCGGCGCACTGAGTTTTCGGCGCAAGTCCGTATCCGGCAGAACGATATAAAAAAGGCGGGACCGCTTCTTCTGAGCGGTCCCGCCTTTTTCTTTGCAGCGCGTTTGTCGCGCGCTTGCCACCTGCATGGTTTTCAGCTCGCCGTCGTGACGACCAGCCGTTCGGGAGCCAGCACACCCTCGCCTTGTCTGGCGACGCCAAGCAGACGCCCTTGCGCCGCGTACACCCGGACGCGCGGCGCATTCACCGCATCGCCCGTGATGGTCAGTTCGGACAGTTTCAACCGCTGGCCGTGCAGGAAGCGGCGGGTCTCGTCTTCGTTCAACCGCACCAGCGGGAATGTCGACAGCAACGCATCGACCGGTTGCAGCCATGCATCGCGTTCGCTTTCGGCTGCGTCGGACAATGCGTCGAGCGTCACCGAATTGTCGAGCGTCAGTGCGCCGACGCCGGTGCGCCGCAGCGCCACCAGATGCGCGCCGCAGCCCAACGCTTCGCCGATATCCTCGGCCAATGTGCGCACATACGTGCCCTTGCTGCACGTCACGCGAAACGTTACGTCCGGCAGCGCGCAGGCGAGCATCTCGAGCGCGAGGATCGTCACCTGACGCCCTTCCCGCTCGACCGTCTGGCCCGCGCGCGCGTATTCGTATAACGGCTTGCCGTCGCGTTTGAGCGCCGAATACATTGGCGGGACTTGCGTGATTTCGCCGAGGAACTTCGGTAGAACCGCCTGAACCGCCGCTTCGTCGCACGTGACTTCACGCGTGTCGATCGCTTCGCCTTCGGCGTCGCCGGTGGTCGTGCGGATACCGAGGCGCATGGTCGCCTCATAAGTCTTGTCGGCTTCGAGCAGGTCTTGCGAAAACTTGGTGGCTTCGCCGAAACAGAGCGGCAGCAAGCCTGTGGCCAAGGGATCGAGCGTGCCGGTGTGGCCCGCCTTTTTCGCCAGATAGAGACGCTTCGCGCGAATCAGCGCGTCGTTGCTCGACAGGCCGAGCGGCTTGTCGAGCAGCAGCACGCCGTCGAGCGCGCGACGCGGCACGCGGGGGCGTTGAGGTGCGGTCATGTCAGAAAGACGAAAGTCTTCGAAGGGTGCGGAAAACAGCACTGAGCGCATGGCGGCTCAGGCATGGCAGCGAGCGCCGCGGCAAACAGCGCGTTCAGTCTTCTTTCGCGCGATTGGCGTTGGCTTCGTCGATCAAACGCGACATCTCGACGGCGCGCTCGATCGTTTTGTCGTAATGGAAATGCAGCGTCGGCACGGTGTGGATATGCAGGCGCTTGAACAGCTGATTGTGCAGATGGCCGGCCGCGTGCGTGAGCGCCTCGAGCGTCTGCTGCGGATCGCCAGTGAGCGTCGTGAAATAGATCTTGGCGTGCGCGTAGTCCGGCGTCAATTCGACGCTTTGAATCGTGACGATGCCGATGCGCGGATCTTTGACCTCGCGAAGCAGCTCGGACAGATCGCGCTGGATCTGATCGGCGATCTGCACGTTGCGATTGGGTGAAGAACGTTTTTTAGGCATGGTGTGATGTGACCCGTTGTGACGGATGCAAAAAAGTGGTTCGCGCCGCTGCGTTTCGGGCTTTGTCCTCGCGGCATTCAAACGGTCCGGGATGACCTGAAGAAACTCGCACGCAGGCGCTCTGCGCGACGGACACGAACAAAACGTGTGGCCCCAAAAACAACGGGCGGAGCGGGCGTTAAAGCCCGCTCCGCCCCTAGAGCCGTGCCGCGTGAATTACAGCGTACGCGCGACTTCGGTGATCTCGAAGACTTCGAACTGATCGCCTTCGACGATGTCGTTGAAGTTCTTGATCGACATACCGCACTCGAAGCCCTGACGGACTTCCTTCACGTCGTCCTTGAAGCGCTTGAGCGAATCGAGCTCGCCCGTGAAGATGACGACGTTGTTGCGCAGCACGCGCACCGACGACGAGCGCTTGACGAAACCGTCCGTGACCATACAGCCGGCCACCGCGCCGATCTTCGGTACCTTGAAGACCTGACGCACTTCGACCGTACCCGTGACGATTTCGCGCTTCTCCGGTGCCAGCATGCCCGACATCGCGGCCTTCACCTCATCCACTGCGTCATAGATGATGTTGTAGTAGCGAATATCGACGCCGTTGGCTTCCGCCAGCTTGCGCGCCTGCGCGTCCGCACGGGTGTTGAAGCCGATGATGACCGCCTTCGAGGCCGTTGCCAGGTTGACGTCGGACTCGCTGATGCCACCCACGGCGCCGTGCACGATCTGCACGCGTACTTCGTCGGTGGAAAGCTTGAGCAGCGACTGCACCAGCGCTTCCTGCGAACCTTGCACGTCGGCCTTGACGATGAGCGGCATGTACGCCACTTCGCCTTCGCCCATCTGCTCCAGCATGTTCTCGAGCTTCGCGGCCTGTTGCTTGGCCAGCTTGACGTCGCGGAACTTGCCTTGACGGAACAGTGCGACTTCACGCGCCTTGCGGTCGTCCGGCATGACGATGACTTCTTCGCCTGCCTGCGGGACTTCCGACAGACCCTGAATTTCGACCGGGATCGACGGGCCCGCCGACTTGGTCGGCTTGCCGGTTTCGTCGAGCATGGCTCGCACGCGACCGTAGGCGCTACCTGCCAGCACCACGTCGCCGCGGTTCAGCGTACCCGACTGGACCAGGATCGTTGCAACCGGACCCTTACCCTTGTCGAGCTTGGCTTCGATAACGAGACCCTTGGCCGGCGCTTCGACCGGTGCCTTCAATTCCAGCACTTCGGCTTGCAGCAGCACGTTTTCGAGCAGATCGTCGATGCCCGCGCCGGTCTTGGCCGACACCGGCACGAACGGCGATTCGCCGCCGTATTCTTCCGGCACGACGCCTTCCGCGACGAGTTCCTGCTTCACGCGTTCCAGATTGGCATCCGGCTTGTCGATCTTGTTGATCGCGACGACGAGCGGCACGCCGCCTGCCTTCGCGTGGGCGATTGCTTCCTTCGTCTGCGGCATCACGCCGTCGTCGGCTGCAACCACCAGAATCACGATGTCCGTTGCCTTCGCACCGCGGGCACGCATGGCCGTAAAGGCTTCGTGACCCGGCGTGTCGAGGAACGTGATGACGCCGCGCGGCGTTTCGACGTGGTAAGCGCCGATGTGCTGCGTAATCCCGCCCGCTTCGCCCGCTGCAACCTTGGCGCGGCGGATGTAGTCGAGCAGCGACGTCTTGCCGTGGTCGACGTGACCCATGACCGTGACGACCGGCGGACGCGGCAACGATTCCGCATCGGAAATCTCGCCTTCGACCAGCATGGCTTCCGGATCGTCCAGCTTGGCCGCAACCGCGTGGTGACCCAGTTCCTCGACGATGATCATCGCCGTTTCCTGGTCCAGCATCTGGTTGATCGTGACCATCTGGCCGAGCTTCATCATCGACTTGATGACTTCCGACGCCTTCACGGCCATCTTGTGCGCCAGATCGGCGACGGTGATGGTTTCCGGCACGTGCACTTCACGCACGATCGGTTCGGTCGGCGCCTGGAACGTGGTGTTCTGATCCTGATGCTTGCCGCGACCCTTCGGGCCACCGCGCCAGCCGCGATCGACACCGCCGCTCGTATCGCCACGCGTCTTGATGCCGCGGCGCTTCGCGGCGTCGTCCTGCCAACCGCCCTTGCCGCCGCCCGGCTTCTTCTTGTCGCCGGCGGAAGGCGTGGTCGTGGCTGCCGGAGCCGCAGCTGCCGGCTTCTTGGCTGCCGGACGCGCCGGTGCTTCACCAGCCGGACGCGCCGGCTTGTGAAGCGTGCCCTTCGCTTCCGCGGCCTTGGCCGGCTCAGCGGGCTTCGGTGCCGGTTCCGGCGCCTTGACCTGCGCCTTGCGCGGCGTGTTCATCATTTCGCGAATCGCGCGCGCTTCGGCTTCAGCCGCGGCACGGCGCTTGGCGATCTGTTCCTGCTCGGCACGCGCTTTTTCAGCAGCCTGACGCGCTGCGTCTTCTGCTTTCTTTGCGGCTTCGCGTTGCGCGGCGCGCTCTGCTGCGGCGCGCTCGTCATCCTGCTCGCTTTGCTTGGCGACCGCCGGCTCCGCAGCCTTGGCGGCGACCGGCTCAGCCTTCGCGGCCGCAGGCTGCGCAGCTTGTGCCGGCTTGGTAGCCTGCGCCTGCTCGCGAGCTGCCGCCTCGGCCGCAGCACGCTTCTTCGCGGCTTCTTCTTCGGCGCGACGACGCTCGGCTTCAGCAGCCGCTTCGCGCGCCTGACGTTCCGCTTCTTCGCGCTCGAGTTGTTCCTGACGCGCCTTCAGCTCCTGAGCCTGCTTTTCGAGCAGCTCGGCTTCGTGACGAGCTTCCTCTTCACGACGCTGGAGTTCCAGATCGTCGATGTCGGCCTCAGCCACATGATTCGATGCATCTCCGTTTTCAGCGGAGGTTTCGTCGCGGCGGACGAAAGTGCGCTTCTTGCGCACCTCGACCTGAATGGTGCGAGCTTTGCCCGTCGCATCGGATTGCTTGATTTCCGACGTATGCCGTTTCGTCAGCGTGATCTTGCGCTTGTCAGCATCAGTCGAGCCGTGAGACTTGCGCAAGTGGTCGAGCAGACGCGCCTTGTCCGTTTCGGACAAGCTATCGTCTTCGCTCGCTTTTGTGACGCCCGCCGCCTGCAGCTGCTCAAGCAGCACGCCTGCAGGCATTTTCAGTTCCGCGGCAAATTGGGCTACGTTGTTACTCGCCATTCATTCCTCTTAGTGCAAGGACCGATTCCTTGCGGTTAGCATCGGGTCATGCGGCCTGACGGCCGCTTCAATTTAGTGCGCCATGGTCATTTCTCACTGGAACCAGTGTTCACGTGCTTTCATGATCAACGCCTTAGCGGCATCCTCTTCCATTCCGGTCATCTCGACCAGTTCATCCACAGCCAGCTCGGCGAGTTCGTCGCGCGTCTGGATCTGATGTTCGGCCAGCTTGGCGAGCAGGTCGGCGTCCATGCCGTCCAGGCTCTTCAGGTCGAGCGCTACATTTTCGACCTTTTCTTCATTCGCGATTGCCTGCGTCAACAGCGCGTCGCGCGAGCGATTACGCAGTTCGTGGACGGTGTCTTCGTCGAACGCTTCGATTTCGAGCATTTCGTTGAGCGGCACATAGGCAATCTCTTCGAGGCTCGTAAAGCCTTCGTCGATCAGGATGTCAGCGACTTCTTCGTCGACATCGAGACGCGCCATGAACAGGTCACGCAAAACGCCACGTTCCTGATTCTGCTTTTGCGCAGATTCGTCCGGCGTCATGATGTTGATCTGCCAGCCGGTGAGTTCGCTGGCAAGACGCACGTTCTGGCCGCTGCGGCCGATCGCGACCGCCAGTTCGTTTTCGTCTACGACGACGTCCATCGAATGTTTTTCTTCATCGACGACGATCGACTGGACGGCTGCCGGCGCGAGCGCGCCGATCACAAACTGTGCGGGATCCTCCGACCATAGCACGATGTCGACGTTTTCGCCACCGAGCTCGTTACGCACCGCCTGCACGCGCGAACCGCGAATGCCGACGCAGGTGCCGATCGGATCGATACGCTTGTCGTACGCGACCACACCGATCTTGGCGCGCACGCCCGGATCGCGCGCGGCCGCCTTGATTTCCAGCAGGCCTTGTTCGATTTCCGGCACTTCCATCTCGAACAGCTTCATCAGGAACTCGGGCGCCGTACGCGACAGTTCGATCTGCGGACCGCGCGCGGTGCGATCGACCTTCGCGATGTAGGCGCGCACGCGGTCGCCCACGCGCAGGTTTTCCTTCGGAATCAGCTGGTCGCGGCGCAGCAGCGCTTCGACACGGCCGGTTTCGACAATGAAGTTGCCCTTGTCGAGACGCTTCACCGAGCCGGTCATGATGTGCTCGCCGCGCTCGAGGAAGTCGTTCAGAATCTGTTCACGTTCAGCGTCGCGCACCTTCTGCAGGATCACCTGCTTGGCGGCCTGCGCGCCGATACGGCCGAACTCGATCGACGGCACCGGTTCCTCGATGAACTCGTCGAGTTGAATCTCGGGCTTCTGTTCGCGTGCTTCGAACAGCAGGATTTCCTGATCCGGCTCCTGCAAACCGGCTTCGTCCGGCACCACTTTCCAGCGTCGAAACGTTTCGTGTTCGCCGCTTTCACGATCGATCTGGACGCGAATATCCGCGTCTTCTTCGAAGAGTTTCTTGGAGGCCGAAGCGAGGGCCGCCTCGAGCGCGGCAAATACCACGTCTTTGTCGACGTTCTTCTCGCGTGCCAGCGCATCCACCAGCATCAACACTTCGCGACTCATTGTTTGCGGCTCCTAAAGTCAAACTTCGGAACGAGGCGTGCCTTATCGATATCCGCGAGCGTGAAATCGAGCATCGCGGCGCCTTCCTTCCCTTCAAATTCCAGACCGATCGTCTCGTCTTGCGGAGCATGCAGGATGCCCCGGTACGATTTCCGTCCGTCCAATGGCTTTTTCAATGTGATTACCACTTCGCTGCCTGCGAAGCGTTCAAAATCCGCCAGTTTTTTCAGCGGGCGGTCGAGCCCCGGCGACGATACTTCAAGCCGCTCGTAATCGATATTTTCGACCGTCAAAACGTGCTGGAGCTGACGCGTGACTTTCTCGCAGTCTTCGATCGCGATGCCGGCCGGCTGGTCGATATAGATACACAACATGCCGCGCCCGGTGCGCTCGAGATCGACGAGCTCGTAGCCGAGTCCCACGACCGTGGTTTCAATCAGTTCCGTCAGTTGCACAGTGCCCTCTTAGATGTTCGCGCAGCGAGCCTGCCGCTTGTTTTGCAAACAACCAATGCGGGCCGCGCGCCAAGCCGGCGCACGTTCGTGCTACCCGAGATGCCGAACCACTGAGAACTGCGCGGCAAAAAAAAATGGGCTAAACGCCCATCATCTTATTGCCGGTGGTCGCACCTGAGCCGCACATAAAAAGCCGCACGCCCAGCGACTCCGCGATTGTAGCCATTTTTCGGGACAAACGCAAACCGCAGAACGCCGCCCAACGCGCTTTTCCGCTTGATTTCATGGGAATCTTTCAACGATATGACGGCGCTTCGGGGCTTTTGCAAGGCGGCTGACGCCGCCCTGAACCCGCACCGGACAAGCGGGGCAGATGAAATCCGCCCCCACTTCTCTTTACACCGCGGTTTTATGCGTCACATGAAATGTGAGCGGCGCCGGGCTAATGCCTTTCGTCGATCGACTCTGCCGGTCGCTGGCGAAAGATCCTTGAAAAAGATCCGCGGCTGACCGCCACGCATGACCGGCGTGGTGCTTAACGACCGCGCGAACGGCCGCGAGGGGCGCCGCCGCTACGATTGGCGCCGCCGGCGTTGCCGCCGCCCGCACGGTTGCCGGCACCGCCGCGATTCCCGCCCGGCCCGCGATTGCCACCGCCGCTACCCGGATTGGGACCGCCGCTGCCGCCGGCGCGCTTGCCGCCGCCAGCCGCACGGTTGCCACTGCCGGACGGTGCGCGATTGCCATCGACTTCACGGCCGCCACGCGGGCCGCCCGCGCCGCCGCCCATCGGGCCACTGAACCCACCGGCGCCGCGCGCGCCGCCGCGATTGCCGTAGCCACCGCCGAAACCTGAGCCCGCACCACCACCGAAGCCACCGCCCGCCGCACCTCGCCGTCCCTGGCCCTGGCCACGCGGCTGTTGCTGGTCGAAACGGCCATGCGACATCAGCACGGGTTCGCGGCCGATGAAGCCCATCGACGTCTGCATCGGATCCGGCTGCTTGCGCTCCGGCGCTTCCCGGCGACCGCCCTTTTCTTCCGCCGGAGCCTTCAGGCCGACCGACGCCATCAGCGCGCGCACCTGGTTGTCCTCGAGCTCTTCCCAGCGGCCGCGCTTGAGACCCTTGGGCAGCGAGATCGGGCCGTGACGGGTACGAATCAGGCGGCTGACCATCAGGCCGGCCGCTTCAAACATACGACGCACTTCGCGGTTGCGCCCTTCGGCGAGCGCGACGTGATACCAGTGATTCGTGCCTTCGCCGCCGCCGTCGCGGATACGCAGGAAGTTCGCGGGGCCGTCTTCCAGCTCGACGCCGTTCAGCAGCTTCTGACGCATGCCTTCGGCCAGTTCGCCGACCACGCGCACCGCATATTCACGCTCGACGCTATAACGCGGGTGCATGAAACGGTTCGCCAGATCGCCCGACGTGGTCAGCATCAGCAGACCTTCGGTGTTGAAGTCGAGACGGCCGACCGCGAGCCACTTGGCGGTTTTCATCGGCGGCAGATTGTCGAACACCGACGCACGACCTTCCGGATCCGCGTGGCTGACGATTTCGCCGGTCGGCTTGTGATACAGCAGCACGCGCGGCGGCTTGTTGGCCAGCTTGCGCTTGACCGGCTTGCCGTTGATGCGAACCTGGTCGGTCGGCATGATGCGCTGGCCGATGTGAGCCGGCTCGCCGTTCACCGACACGCGGCCGGCGACGATCAGTTCTTCCATGTCGCGGCGCGAACCCATGCCGGCTTCGGCCAGCACCTTGTGCAGCTTCGGCGCGTCGTCGTCAGCGGCGAGCACGCGCTTGGGCGCGGCCGGCTTGCCACGGCGCAGCATCGGCGCGCGCACGCCGCCGGTGGTGCTGTTGTCCGCGTCGAACGCGGGCGATGTGACGTACGAGAACAGATCGTCCTGACCCGCGACTGCCGCGGCCGCCGGCGCTTCACCGCCGCGGCGGCTGTTCTGACGCTGGCCGCCTTCACGCGGCTGACGCTCGCGTTGACCTTCACGCTGACCTTCGCGCGGCGCACCGTCACGCGGTGCGCCCTCGCGCTTCGCGCCGCCCGCATTGCGGCGCGGCCCTTGACCCTTGGCGCCCGCGTCCTTGCGCGGCATACGCACTTGCGCGACGACTTCGCCGTCCGGCGGCGCCTCGGTGACGACCGGCGCCCCTTGCGCGGGCGCGCCTTCGGCGCCCTTCGTCTTCGCGCCGGCGCGACGCCGGGCGATCAGGCTGCGCGGGCCGCGACGCAGGCCGCGGCGCGGACGGTCTTCGCCGTCTGCTTCCGTGGTCTGCGCCGGGCGTTCGCCCTCGCCTGCCGACGCTTGCTTGGTGCGCGTTTCGTCAGCGCGCGCCGACGGCACGGCGCGCTCGGATTCGGACGAATCGGTGTCGTGGGTATGTGTCAAAACAACCTCAAAATGTCAGGTCGCGCACGCCCATTGCGGGCGTGGCAAAAAAAGTTCGGTTACGTCAGGCGCTGCGCGACTCGGGTTCGTCGTCGGTCAGAATGCCTGCGTCCTGCGCCGCATCGCGACGATCCAGAGGATCGCCGTGCGCCGCCTTGGTCGGGTTCGGCTCGGCGGCGTGCTCCGTATTGCGGAGTACGCCCGAGTCGTGCGCGGGTATTGCCGGATCGGCCTGGGAGACCGGATCGTGATTCTCTGCGGACTCGGCGACGCCGGTCTGCGGTACAACGTTCGCCGGGTGCGCAGCCTCAGTCTGTTCCCGCGCGGCCGGCGTGGCAGCGGCGTCCGTATGCGCTCCGGATGATGCCGATGCGTTTTGCGCGGCGACTTCCACTGCGCTGTCGGTCGCCTGTGCCGATTCCACCGGCTCAGCGTGCTGCGTCTCGTGCGCTTCAGCAAGCTTGTCAGCGATTTCTGTTCCTGACGCCTTGTTCAGTGCTCCAAGCGGGCTGTCAGCGGCATGGCCAACTGCGTCGGCGGAGTCGGATTGCGGCGCTTCGCTCGTGGCTTGCGGAATATTCTCCGGCTCGCCATCGGCAGTTGCGCTCACAAGCTCATCTGCAACAGCGCCTGCTTCAACTATCACACCGGAATCCACCTGCTCTTCTTCCGGAGCCGAAACCTGCGCGACATCGGCGTCGGCGAACTCGATCGCGTGCTGGCCGAGCAGATCCGCGTTCAACTGCGCCGACGGATCGGAGAGCGGCGGCAATTCGTCCAACGCCGTCAGCCCGAGGTCGTCGAGGAATTGCCGCGTGGTCGCGTACAGTGCCGGGCGACCCGGCACGTCACGATGACCGATCACTTCGATCCAGCCGCGATCTTCGAGCTGCTTGACGACCTGCGTATTCACCGTGACGCCGCGAATCTCTTCAATGTCGCCACGCGTCACCGGTTGCCGGTATGCAATGATCGCGAGCGTTTCGAGTACCGCGCGCGAATATTTCGGCGGTTTCTCAGGATGCAAACGATCCAGATACGAGCGCATCGCGGGCTTGCTTTGAAATCGCCAGCCCGACGCCAGCCCGACCAACTCCACACCGCGCCCAGACCAGTCCTGCTTGAGGTCTTCGAGCAACGTCCGAACGGTGTCTGCCGACACGCCGTCGGCAAAGAGCTTGCGCAACTCGCCGAGCTTTAACGGCTCCTGCGCGCAGATCAAGGCAGTCTCGAGGACGATCTTCGCCTCTTGGGTATTCATGCAGCTAGGTCAGACCCTGTGGTCAAAGAACCGGATCAAACAGACGATGTGGAACTGAAGACGCGCTCGCCCGATTCTGATCGGTCATATTGATGGGAGCACGCACCGGGGGGAGGCGAAACAGACAATCGAACCAAACCCAGCCGGACGGAGCAGCGATATTCCTGAAGGGAACCGCGTGACTGAGCGCCATATTACGCAAAAACAATCAGTGCGTAAAGACGAAATCCCCCGCGCATTTTCCAACCACGGCCTCGCGGACGTGCTTTAGTGAAAAAGCGGGCTTAATTTGGTAAAAACCCTTTTTTTCGCCGATCTTCGCCTGGTTGGCTCAATAGCTTCAGGCGGCCACCTTTTCCGCCACGTGTTCATTGTGCCGTTGCATGTTCCCTCAAGAACCGTTTCAGGCGCTCGACGCCGGCGTCCAGCCGCGCCGTGTCGCAGGCGTAGCACCAGCGCACGAAGCCCTCGCCTTGCGGACCGAACGCGCTGCCCGGCGCCACGCCGAGCCCGACATCACGCACCATCGCCTTGCAAAGCTCCAGACTGCGCGAGGCGCCCGGCATCGAGAAAAACAGATACATCGCGCCGGGCGGCGCCTTGACGTCGACACCGGGCATCGGGGCGAGCGCGCTCACCAGATGGTCGCGCGACGCCTTCAGATCGCGCACCAGTTCCTGCGTGAAGCGCTCGCCCTGCTCGATGGCCGCAATGCCCGCCTGCTGCACGAAGGCCGGCGCGCACGAAGTGTTGTACTCGACGAGCTTGCCCAGATCGTCCATCAACGCGGCCGGCGCGACGATCCAGCCGAGCCGCCAGCCTGTCATCAACCAGGCCTTCGAAAATGAATTGACGCAGATCACGCGTTCGTCTCGGGTGGCCAGATCGAGGAATGACGGCGCCGTGCGCGAGGGCGCCCCGGCCGCGCCGGGCTCGGCGTCCGCATAGTAAAGGCGTTCGTAGACCTCGTCCGCGACGATCCAGATGCCGTGGCGCCGGCAATGCGCCAGCACGGCACGCTGCTCGTCGCGGCTCATCACCCAGCCCGTCGGATTGTTCGGCGAGTTGATCAGGAGCATTTTCGTGTCGGGCGTCAACGCTGCCAGCAGTTGCCCGAGGTCGAGTTGCCAGCCGCGCTCGCCGTAACCGAGCGCGACCGTTTCGACATGCGCGCCGAGAATCTTCGGAATCTCGACCAGATTCGGCCAGAGCGGCGTGACCGCGACGACGCGGTCGCCCGCGCCCACTACGAGTTGCGCCGCGAGCATCAGCGCATTCACGCCCGCGCTCGTCACCGCGATGTGCTGCGCCGACGTCGCGCCGTGCAGGTCGCTGACATAGCCCGCCAGCGCGGCGCGCAGCGGAGCGATGCCGAGGTTGTGCGTGTAGAACGTCGCGCCGGCCGCGAGCGACGCGCTAGCGGCGTCGCGGATGAAGGCGGGCGTGACGCGGTCGGATTCGCCGAACCAGAACGGCAGCACGTCGGCGACGCCGAAACCGGCGTTGGCGACTTCGCGGATCTGCGAAGGACGCAGTGCGCGCACGGCATCGCGCGCGTTCGGGATGGATGGCACAGGCAGGTCCGATTCGCTCATCGAGTCTTCCAGACGGGTGAAGGGCATGGGTTGAACTTCAGCAGAGGCGATAGTTTAGCTTGGTGCGTCTTTTCGGGAACGCGAAACCGCCGGATGAGAATGCGTGGCGGACGATTGGTCGCAGATGGGGCGCGGCCAGGCGCCATGCTTCGAGAGCCGCGCCGGTCGCCCCGTCGCACCGCCCGAGCCCAGGGTATCGCACTCGTCGCGCCGCCGCGCGTTCTACCCACGGGAACATCGCACTCCCTACGCGGCCGCGCATTCGCCACTCCCTGGAACATCGCGCACCTTCGACAACCACGAACTAGTTCAAATCCTCCGCCCTCCCCGGCAACTGGCGAATCAGTCCCCATACCGCCTCCGCCGCCGGCGACAGCGAGCGGTCGCGCCGCCGCACCAGCTCGACCGTACGCTCCGCGCGCGGCTCGAGCGGCCGGGCTACCAGCGCCGCGCCCGCAGGTAGCGGCAAGGCCAGCCAGGGCAGCACGCTCACGCCGACACCCGCCTCGACCAGCCCAAAAACGGTCGCGGAATGCCCCAGCTCCTGCACCACCGTGGCGCTCACGCCGTATTCCTGCATCGCCGCGTCGATGATCGGCCGGCTGCCCGATGCGTAATCGAGCATTACGAGCTGCTGGCCGTCCAGGTCAGTCCACGCCACCTGCTCCTGCGCCGCTAATGGATGATCGTCGCGCGAAACGATGCAGAACGAATCCGTCATCAGCGATTCGCTTAGCAGGTCGTCCGCGGAAAACGGGCCGATGACCACGCCGAAGTCCACCTCGCCCGACTTGACCTTGCGCACTACGTCGCTCTGCACGTCGTCGCGCAAGCCGAGCGCGATGTAGGGGAATTGCTGCCCGCACGAGGCCACCACGCGCGGCATGAGCCGGCATGCCACCGTCGGGCTGGCGGCCACCACCACGCGCCCGCGGCGCTGTTCACCGATTTCGCGGATTTCGCGCAGCGCGTCGTCAAGGTCGGTCAGCAGACGCGACACGCTCGACACCAGGTTGGCGCCGACATCCGTGAGTTGCACTTCCCGGGTGGTGCGGTCGATCAGCTTCAGGCCGATCTCGCTCTCCAGTTCCCGCACGCAGCGGCTGACTGCTGACTGCGTCAGGCCGATTTCATCGCCGGCGCGGCTGAAGCTCTGCAGACGGGCGACCTCGATGAAAACCCTTAGCTGGCGCAGCGTGACATTCATTTACCGACCTCATCAATTGCATCATTTGATGCGCATTGTAAGGCTAAAGACAGTACCCACCTCCTTTTCGCAGGTTCGCTGCAATGCAGCAATAAGGCGCAAACGCACGCTGGTCGGGCCTGATTGCACAAGATTGGTGATTGTCCCGATTTGCGAGATGGGTTTTTTGGATTCTTATACGCCCCTAGCTAGCGCCCGCGCTGGCCCGCTGTCACAGGGCTTTCAGGCGGTTGGACTCAACTTGGCACACTTCCTGCATTTACATGCACACAAGGGTCGGCGCCATGATTCTGACTGCATAGCAGACCGTGGCAAGCCCGACCCTCCTTGGCACTCGCCTATCGAGTGCATGGAGAGTGCGCGGCGCGGGGCAGCGCACCGGAGTTAGCTTCGCTGAGGTGAAACATGATGCTGTTCGACGATTTGAGAGACAACGAGTGGGCGCTGGTCGAGGCGTTGTTCTGTGCGGAGCCCGCACGGAGCGAACGGCGCGGTCGGCCACGCGTGGAAGCGCGCGCGGTTGTCAACGCCGTGCTGTGGGTGCTGTCGACGGGCGAAGGCTGGTCCAAACTGCCGGGCCGCTATCCGTCGCCGCCGACTTGCCGCCGCCGTTTCGACGAGTGGCAAGCCGATGGTACGCTCGCCGAAATAGTTAAGCGACTCGGCACGAGCGGCCGTGAAATTTCGCTGCGCGGCCGGATTGGCGCGACCGCCGCGAAACCGCCGGCACCGCCGAGCCGTGACCGCCTGCGTGGCGCATTCTGGACCAATCCGGAATCGTGGCGCGCGCCGGTCAAGATGGCCTGACGCATACTGCTTTTCCTCCGGGCGCCTGCGGGCGCCCGGCATGTATCAAACCCAGGTCGCGCGTCTTCGTGCACGCCTGCCTGATATGGGCACCGCTCCCGGCGCGCCCAACACAGTCGTCCCTTCCCGCCGCACCCAGCTTGCGCGCTGCTTCAGACGTCTGAAGCGGCGCCATCGTTGCGGGTGAAACATCCATTTACTATTACTTACAGCGTGCTTTCGTGACTGGGCATACCTTATATGTATGCAAACAGGCCTTGTTGATCGGCTTGACGGGAGCTCAGCATGAAACCAATGTCACTGCTTCTGTGCGGCATTGTCGTTTCATCAATGGCCGCACCGGCGCTCGCTCAAGAGCGCCAACAGGCCTGGAACTGGAGGCCGGATCGTCCGGCTACCATCGAAGCCTGGCAGCAAAGCGATACCCGCGCCCGCGACTTCACACCGCCGGCGCCACGTGGGGATTTGCGTGGCGATATCGCCAGCAATGTGCGTACGCGGCCGGAGCCGCCTCGCCCGGATCCGACACGCCGGCGTTAGGCGGAGCCGGACGTGCGCAGCGGCCGTGCGCAGTGCCGGCGAAGTTCCGCAGCGCATATTGAGTAATTGGGGGAACCACCGCGCGTCGTACCAGTCTGATTTAACGCCATTAGCACAGCGTGGCAGTAGTAATTCCGGTACGCCCGTATCCTCGCGATACGGGCTTTTTTTTGCGCTGTCCTTACGCAAATCGCACCGCCCGCGGGCACGCACGACACACGGCGCAACGCAGCGCAATGAACCGAAGACCGAGCAATGGGGACGCCGCCAGCCGCTCGAGGCGGCCGGTAACAACGCCTGCCAGCCCGCCTGACCTAAGGCCGGACTTCGAGCGCGGCGGTAGGCCGCGTGTCGGCGGTGGCGACGACGTAGTCGTTCATGCGCTGCGCTGTCCAGCTGAGCAGACGTTCGTCATGGGCGAGTCGTGCAAACTCGGCTCTGCCGCGCTCCGTGAGCACGGCGATATCGACAGGTGCGTGAAAGCCCGGAGCCGGCGCGACAGTGCGCTGCCGAACGGTGTCCATCAAGCCTAGTGCGCGAAGATATTGGAAAACACCCGGCCTTCTAGCCCATGGGACCTGGCGATATTGCGCCCGCCGCAGCGCTTCAAGTACCGCTTCGTTGGAATACGTGGTCATCTCACTTCTTTCTTAAAGTGCAGCTATGACACATTTATGCCCAACACGTCACCGCGCCACCAGTGACGCGCGTAGCACCCGCCCTTGGCTGGAAGCTGACTGCAACGTGTGCAGTCGAATTCCGCCAGGTGCTGCCTGGTCTCGTTTCGGAACCCCCGTCTGAACGGCATGTTAGCGTTCTGTCCACGAGCCGACGATGCAACCGCTGCGGCGCGATAGCAAGCCCATGGATTTGTCCCGAAAGACATACGTTACCCCATTTAAATTGATTCTATTCACTTTATTAGCGCTTTTTTTTGCAGCAATCGTGCTATGGAAGGGCGCCCGCCGCCCTCTCGCCATCTGCATGGTCGCCTTCTTCTGGCTGCTCGCCTCAGGCTGGCTCACCGCACCCTTGCTACGGTTGGCGCAGCCGCACTGGCGGACGGAGACGCCGGCCACGTTCGCGCCGCGCACCGCGATCATCATGCTGGGCGGCGGCACAATCTACGGCGACGACCACGTCCTCATGCCTCCACGCGACGTGCTGGCGCGCATTGCGGCGAGCGCCGAGTACTACGCCGCCTGCAAACGCGCGGCCCATACGTGCCATGTGATCGTGAGCGGCGGCAATCCGCAGCGGCATCGCGCGACCGAAGCCGACACGTATCTGCCTTACCTGCTGCGTCGGCAAGTGCCGCGCGCCGACATCGTGCTGGAAAACAGCAGCCGCACGACCTACGAGAATGCACGCAACGTCTCCAGCATTCTGCAGGGCTCGCGTTACGATTCGCTGATCCTTATCACCTCGGCCTATCAGATGCCGCGCGCTCTGCTCGACTTCCACCGCTTCGGCCTCGCGCCGCAGCCGATGATCTCGAACGCGATCGGCGCACGTCTTGGTGTACTCCCGCGATATGACAATCTGGCGAGCGCGGAGATCGCGTTGCACGAATTGATTGGCATCGCGCAATTTCACGTCTATCGCGCGATTGGCTGGTTCTGAAATTCGAGTCGCATGACAAAACGATTATTTAGAGATGCCAACCATGTGCCTGAGTGGTGATACGTCGTGACGACCTCCCGCGCCAGTCAACACGCATCGCAATCGGCACCCCGAACGTAACCAAATGTAACGAATTGTCATTGGAGTCACAAAACCCTCTGTTGGAGCGGATATTGCTGGCTAGAATGCATTGTCTTTCCGTTTGGACAGGCAAGTACTCAGGTCCACAACCACTCTGCGGAGGTAGCAATGAAGAAAGTGTCCCTGGCGATCCTGGTTTCCCTCAGTGCCGTAACGGGCGCGGCCTATGCGCAGGACAACGGCGTCATGATGAGCACCGATCCGGCCAAGGCCGCCGACGTCGAGCAGCGTGCGCAAGATTTGCAAAACCGTCAGCAAGCAATGGACAGCGCACCGGCCATGCCGATGAAGCACCACAAGGGAAGCATGCATCACAAGAAAGCGCCCAAGGCCGACGCCGGCTCGTAAGCATAGCCACCCAACTCACCCGCGGCCCCGCCGCGAGCGAGCAAAAGCCGAAGCCGGCGCCGCCGGCTTCGGCTTTTTGTTGTTTAATGGGTTGGCGAAAGACTCGCCAGACGCGGAGCAGCGCGGCGCGCCGAGCCGGCCCGCGCCGGCGGCTCGAGCCTTGCGGCGCCCGGCGGGCGGTGTGCTAAAGTCGCGCACCGACCGGCGCCTGGCCGGAATCCCCTAACCCGTGCGCACCTTGGTGCGGAGGACAGCATGAGCAACATTCAGCTTGATATCGAATGGACTGAAGCAGCATCTCGCAAAATCGAAAAACTGATGCCGCGCGGCGGTCAGGAAGCGTTTCTGGCGCTGCCGCCCGTCGAATGCCTGCCGATGGAAGGCGATGTGCTGTTTCTCGGCCCGGACGGCAAGCAACAGCCGTTCATCGTCGCGGAACGCCAGTATCACCATGACGGCGACGCCGACTGGACCATCATCCTGATTCTCGACGTTCCGCAAGCCACGCATTAACGGCACAAACAGCACAAACGGCGAACGTCGCGCCGGGCCGCTCGTGCCCGGCAGCGCGCTCTTCGTTGTGCAATTCGCCTGAAGGTTCAGGCGATTTTCGACACGCCGCGAATCTCCGCGTGTTCCACCCAGTCTGCCACCGCTTTCCTGTACGCCTCGATGTGTGCCGATTTTGCATGCATCGCGAGCGCTTCCTGGTTTTCCCAACGCTCGACAAACACGAACCGGCGCGGCTCCTGCAGGTCGCGGTGCAGATCGTACTGAAGCGCTCCCCGCTCGTTGCGCGTCGGCCCGACCAGCCCTTCGAGCGCCTGCCGCAGTTGCTCTTCATAGCCCGGCTTCGCCACCGAGATTGCGACCACCGCGATTTCCGACATGCCTGACCTCCTTTTCACGAAAAGCAGCAGCATACCGGGCGCTCGTCAAAGCTGCAGGCGGCCTGCGCGCAAATGAGCGGCGCGCGCGTTCAGGCATCGCCTGCACCGACTCATAACCGGTTCAGCATCCTTCCGTCTGAGTACCGTCCTTGCCTGGAGTTTGGCGGGTGTCCGCTCGCCGCCCTGTTACGCTCGGTTTCATACAGGCGATTGATTGCGCGAGGCGCAACCGGGTTTGCGCGGCAAACGCGCGCAAAACTCACGCCGGACGGCCGGTCGGCGTGGAGATCGGCATCACCGCCGATATGACCCTGCGTCTGTGATTACCCGCACATTCACGCGAATTGCAAACTGATAGACTGGTTTTGACTAATTCGCCGGAGTCCAGCATGGCTGGCATCGCTCTCCGCGTTCCCGGGCTGTATCCGAGCTGCCCTGCGCACGCGTGGGCCGTGCATCCGTTGCGCGTCGCATTGCCTGGCGCGTCCCGTCACCCGTTTGCCGCGATGTCGCCATGTCCGCTCTCTTACCCGCCTTTATGCCATCCGTCAGCGAATTGACCCTGAGCGGCCTGCTCCCGCATCTGGTCCGGGACGAGTCCGGCTGGACCGCGACGTGGCGCGCGCTGACTTTGCATAGCGTGTTCCAGCCGGTGCTGTCGGTGACGCACCAGCGCGTGGTCGGCTATGAGGGCTTACTGCGTGCCTTCGATCCGGTCGGTTTGCCGGTCTCGCCCGACGTGCTGTTTTCCGGCACCCGCTCGGCCGCGGACGCCCGCGAACTCGACCGCATCGCGCGCTGCCTGCATGTGGCGAATTTCATGGAGCAAGGCATCAGCACCGGCTGGCTGTTTTTGAACACGCGCCCGCAGGTGTTCGAAACCGGCTGGCCGCAACGCGCGTTCATCGACGAACTGTCGTCGCATTTCGGTCTGCCGCAGGAACGCATTGTGATCGAAGTGCTCGAGCAGCCCGCCGACGACGAATCCGCAGTCGCCAGCATGCTCGCCGCGTCGCAGCCGCGCGATTTCCTGATCGCGATCGACGACTTCGGCACTGGCTTCTCGAATTTCGACCGCGTGTGGCGCTTCCGCCCGGACATCGTCAAACTCGACCGTTCACTGGTCGCGCGCGCCGGCAGGCGCGAAGGCGACGACTCGATGATCGGCCATCTGGTCTCGATGCTGCATCAGTCCGGCACGCTGGTGCTGGCCGAAGGCGTCGAAACCGATGAAGAGCTGATGATCCTGATGGAGGCCGATGTCGATTTCGTGCAGGGTTTCTGGCTCGGCCAGCCGAAGAGTTCCGTGAAGGCGGCCTGCGCCAAGGTGCCGGCGGTGATCGAATCGATGTGGAGCAAGTTCGCGGAGTACGAACGCGAGCATGCCGGCCACCAGCGGCTCGGTTTTGAAGGGTTCGCAGAAGCCGTGCTGAGTGCCGCCGAGACCTACAAGGCCACCGGCGATCTGCGCCAGGCGGCGCAAAAGGTCTGGCATCTGCGCGAGGCACGCCGCGTATTCGTCACCAACGGGCTGGGTGAGCAAACTCTGCCTTCCGTGACGGCCGCCTCGGTGCCGCCGCCTCCGCTACGGCTCGCGCCGCTCTACACCGATACGCGCAGCAACTGGTCGCGGCGCGCCTACTTCAAGCACGCGCTCGCCGCGCCGGGACGCGTCGCCATGATGGGCCCGCACTATTCGCTCGCCGACGGTCAGGACTGCTACACCGCGGCCCTCGCCTTCGAGCACGACGGCCCGCATGTGTTGTGCGTCGATTTCGTGCCGACCGCCACGACCGCCGTGGCGCGCCCTTCTGGACCCGGTCCTTCGGGACGCGGCAGCAAGCGCTAGTCGTCGACGCGGCCGCGGCCGGATTTGATCTCACTGCGTTTGGCTTTCCCGTCGAGACGCCGCAGGTTCGACGCGCGCGTCGGCCGGGTTGCGACGCGCGGCTTGCGCGTGACGCTGACACTTTCGATCAGTTCATCGAGCCGCGCCAGCGCTGCCGCCCGGTTCATCTCCTGCGTCCTGTGCTCCTGCGCCTTGATGATCACCACGCCGTCGCGCGTGAGCCGGTGATCGGACAGCGCGAGCAGGCGCATTTTCAACACTTCCGGCAACGACGATGCCTGCACATCGAAGCGCAGGTGAATGGCGCTCGACACCTTGTTGACGTTCTGGCCACCCGCTCCTTGCGCGCGCACCGCGGTCAGTTCGATTTCGTTCGGCGGGATCGGATAGCGGGATGTCATGACACGAGCTTGAATCGGAAAACATGAGTGTACACAGCGCGTGACCGATCACCGACTACGGACTATCGAGCGCGACTGCCAATGCGAAAAACTATTTGCGTCGAGGCGGGTAGTTCATCGATACTGCGTTTTTCGCTTACAGCGTAAATTCACATGAAGCTCCGCCCAGGGTTTGTGCTGGAACTGGCTGTCAACTTTCTGTTGCCGTGGCTCGCCTACCGGCTTGCGCTGCCGTATCTGGGCGAGACCGGCGCGTTGATCGCGTCAGCCGTGCCGCCGATCGTGTGGAGCCTGATCGAACTCGTGCGGTTTCGGCGCGTGGACGCGCTCAGCGTGATGGTGTTGGCCGGCATCGTACTCTCGGTCGCAGCCATGGCGCTCGGGGGCAGTCCGCGCATGCTGCTGTTGCGCGAGTCGCTGGTATCCGGCGCGATCGGCGTGGTGTTTCTGCTCTCGTTGCCGATGCGCCGCCCGCTGATCTTTTATCTCGCGCGCGCCACCGTCGCGCGCGAAATGGAAGGGGGCGCGGCGCGCTTCGAGGCCCTGTGGCAGGAGCGGCCGGCTCTCGTCAGCGCGATGCGCTTGATGACGCTGGTGTGGGGCGTCGGCCTGACCGGCGAGACGGCGTTGCGTGCGTGGATGGCGCTCACGTGGCCGATCGAGCGCTTCCTCGTGGTATCGCCGTTTATCGGCTACGGCATTTATGGCGGCCTCGCGTTGTGGACGTTCTGGTATCGGAAGACCATGCCTGGCCGGGTCGAGGCGCGTGTGCAGTCGGGTGGCGCGGCTGGTTGAGGGGTTCGGCGCGAAGTGGGCGCTTGGGCCGTGGCGCCAATCTACCTTCCGCCTTCCAACCGTCCTGCCGTCCTGCCGTCCTGCAGCCTAACCCGCGCGACCAGCTCGCGAAGCAGCCTCCCGCCGTCCGAATCCGCTATTCAGCCCCACGCCGCATCTCCGCTATCCGCGCCGCCAACCCCGAGTCGCGCTGTGTCGGCGTCGCAATCGCCTGCGCCAGCACGGCGCGCGCGCCGATCACTTCGACCCGTTCACGCGCGCGCGTGATCGCCGTGTACACCAGTTCGCGCGACAACACCCGGCTAAATACGGAAGGCAGCATCAGCACCGCGTGCTCGAACTCGGAGCCCTGCGATTTGTGAACCGTGAGCGCGAACGCTGTGTCGTGCGGCGGCAGCGCGGCCGGCGATACCGCTCGCAAGCCGCCGTCGCCGGTCCGGAAATACACGCGCAACGCGCCGTTCGCGCCCGGCAGCGCAATACCGATGTCGCCGTTGAAGAGACCGAGCGCGTAATCGTTGCGCGTCACCATGACGGGACGGCCGGCGAACCACTGCACGCCCACCGCCAGCGTCACGCCCGCCGCGCGCCGCACCTGCGCCGCCATCGCCGCATTCACCTGATCGACGCCACGCGGTCCGGAACGGGTCGCGCACAAAATGCGAAAACGGTTCAACGCGTCGAACAGTGGCAATGGGTCGGGCGTTTCGGCTGCCAGCGCTGTGGCAAGCGCGTCGGCGTACGGCGCGAAACCTGTGGCGAGCCGTGCGACGGTGCGCTCGGCAAGCGTCGCGTGCGTATCTTCGTGAAGCGCCGCAGCGCACGGTTCTGTCGGATCTGTGCGCAGAACTTCGAGCGCGGCACTCGCCGAGCCATGGCGAATCGCGAGCGACAGACGGCCAATGGGCGATTCCAGGCCGAACCGATAGTTGCGCTCGAGCCAGACAACACAATCGGCGAGCGGGTTCTGCATGGGCGACGCGGCGGCCACGTGCGAAGGTGGTGGCGCGACGCTTTCGAAAAGGTCGCCAACGGGCAGTTCGTCGAAAGCACCAGGCGAGTCCGTGTGCGCAAACAGATCGCCGTCGGGTGCATCAGGCTGCGCGAAAAAATCCGCGGGCTCTCCGCCGAAGCCTCGCGATGCGCCGGGCAATGCCTGCGTGAGTTGCGTTTCGTCGATGCCGAGCGCATCGGCGATGCGCCGCAAACCACCTTGCGTGAAAGCCGGGCGCGCGCTGAGTTCGGCGAACACCGCGCCGGCTTCGACGGCGGCGAGCTGGTCCTTGTCGCCGAGCATCACGAGACGAGTCTGCGGGGCGATGGCGTCGAGCAGATGCGCGGCCATGGCGACGTCGATCATCGACGCCTCGTCGATCACGACGACGTCGTAAGGCAGCGGATTGTCCCGATGATGCCGGAAGCGTCCTCCGGGCCCGGAGCCGAGCAGACGGTGCAACGTGTACGACGTCTGCGGCAAACGCGCGGCCAGTTCGAGCGGCAAATCGCCGGCGCGCGCGAGCAAGGCCTCCTGCATGCGCTGCGCGGCTTTGCCCGTGGGGGCCGCGAGTGCGACGCGCAGATCCGCGCGGGCATCGAGCAGGCAGGCAAGCACGCCGACCACGGTCGTGGTCTTGCCGGTGCCCGGTCCACCGCTGACAATGGTGAGTTGCCCGGACAGCGCCATGACCGCCGCGACGCGTTGCCAGTCGACCTGGTCGTCCTTCGGCGGACCGAAGTAGCGCAGGAGACGCTGGTGGAGTGTCCCGGCATCGGCCAATCGCCCGACACCCTCTCCCGCCCGCGCATGCGCCACCAACGCGCGCGCAAGCCGCCGCTCGTAGTCGTAGTAGCGAGCCAGATACAGCCGCCCTTGCCCATCGACCACCAGCGGCCGCAACGCCGCCGAGCTTTGCGAACCATCGCTCGCCATACCGCTGGCGAACAGCGCGGCGCGCACTTCAGCGCTCGACGCCTCGAAGCGTCGCGCCAGCACCGCAAGCGGCACGCATACGTGCCCTTCGGCCGTCGCGCGGCTCGCGGCAAACGCGCTCCGCGCCGCCCACTTGACCGCCTCGGCCGACGCGCCGCCACGCCGCGCCAGCGCACCGATGCGGCGCGCGAAACCTTCGGCGAGCGCAATACTGAAATCCGCCGGCGCGGGCAGACTCACGCCGATGTCGTCGAGCAAAGGCGGCGCCGATGCGCTCTGTTCGAACGTGCTCATTGAGCACCTCCGATCATGGCCGCATCGAGCAGCGCGACCAGCTCGAATGCGGGACGCCGCATATGCACGCCTGCTGGACCATCGGCATCGCGCCAATGCGGGCGCACGCCGCGCACGAACAGATATAGATAGCCGCCGATATGCGTGTCGTACGAATAATCGCGCACCCGCGTTCTCAGATAACGATGCAGCGCAACCGTATAAAGCAGTGCCTGCAGATGATACGCGTGGCTCGCCATGGCCGCTTCGAGCGGAGCCGCGGCGTAGTCGGCGGCGGTGTCACCCAGATGGTTCGACTTCCAGTCGACGATCCAGAAACGCCCGTCGTACTCGACGATCATGTCGATAAATCCTTTGACAAACCCACGCAACACGCCGGGTTCCAGCGCGACGTCGGGATAGCCATGTTCGATCAGCAGTTCGCGCAACGCAGGGAAATCCAGCGACGGCGCGGCGAACAGAAACTCGAGCTCGTTCAGGCGCCGGCGCGGGTTCAGCTTGGCGAGCGTCATGCCGGGCTGCAGTTCGGTGGTGACCACGTCCCTGAGCAGGTTGTGCATCATCGCCGGCAGGCGTGCGGCGAGTTCGGGCACAGCCGGCGCCGGACGCTCGCGCAACGCGCCGCGAATGGCGTCGGTCCATGTATGCGGCTCGGTGAAATCAGCGAGTTCGAACATGCGGTGCAGACAGTCGCCCGCAGCGGCGCCGCGCGGGAACGCGAGGATGTCGTCCTCGGCGTAGGCCGTAGCCTGAGGCGTGGGCGCGGGCACGACGACAAGCGCATCGGCAATCTCGTCGTGATCGGGACGCACCTCTTCCACCGGCGCGTGCGTCTCTTCGCTCTTACTGCCGGCGGCGATCAGCCCGCTAAAACTCGCCATGCGCCACTGATCGCGCAACGGCCTGCGATTGGCTCGCGCCTGCATGCGCGCGCTGCGGTCCTGAAGGCTTTCGAGCGGCACGCGGCGCGCCGGCCTCGGCAGCGCAGCGAGCGTGATCGGGCCGCCCGCCAGCGCCTGCCAGCGCGCCGACAATGCGGCTTCGTCGGGCGGCTCGGCGAGCCAGTCGCCGAACTCATGACCCTCGCCGGCCACGAGCCAGTTCAACACGCTGCGGCGCGACTCCTTGGTGGAGCGCGAGGACTGATACGTACCGGCCACCAGATAGCAGCGATAGACCGCGCGCGTCAACGCCACGTAGACGAGCCGCGCCCGTTCCGCCGCCTGTTCGCGCACTGCGTAGCGCGATGCGTGCTCCGCTTCTTCGTCGTTGCAACCGTAGTGCAGCACCGCGTCGCCCATGTCGTCGTGATACTCGCGCGCATCCGGCAAACCGGACGACGGCGGCTCGCGCAGCCCGCCGTCGTTCAGGAACGGGCAGAACACCACCGCGTATTCGAGCCCTTTGGATTTATGGACCGTGACGATCTGCACGAGGTTGCGATCGGACTCAAGACGCAACTGCGCGTCTTCGCCGCCGCCCTGCGTGCGCTGCGCGGCGAGCCAGCGCAAGGTCGGCGCGATGCCGGGCTGCGTTGCGGCGCGCGCCTGAACCAGTTCGGCCAGATGGTTCACGTTCGTCAGACGACGTTCGCCATCCGCCGCGGCAACCAGCCGTTGCGCGACGCGCAGCTCACGCATCAGCGTGCGCCACATCACCGCGAAACCGCGCTCGTGCCACAGCGTGCGATAGCGCAAGAAACGCTCGACCCAGCCCATCGCGTCGGCGGCGTGCGCGGGATCGTCGGCGACCGATGGCGCGTCGGCGACCTGCTCGAGTCGCCACAACGCGGCGGCGTCGAGACCCAGCCAGTCGGTGGCCAGCGCGGCGCGCAGACGGCGCAGATCGCCGGGCGTATCGACGGCGGCCAGCACACGCTCGATCTGCTCGGCGTCGAGCGTCGCGAACACCGACGCCTGCGCCAATTCCACGCTGCCGACACCCCACGCGGCCAGCACGCGTTTGATCAGACTGCCCTGCTTGTGCGTCTGCACCAGCACCGCGATGTTGCCGGGCGCGAGCGTCTCGTCGCCGATCGTCACCGCGCCTTCGCGCGCGCCGCGCAACAAGCGCACGATTTCGGCGGCGCACGCTTCGCTCGCTTCGCGCTGGGCCTCGCGCTTGGTCAACGCGGCGTCGCCTTGCGGCAAGGTCCAGATACGGAAGTCGCCGGCGCTCGCGTCCGGATCGGTGAACGGCGGCCTGCGCCGTTCGCCCGCGCGCACCGGCTGATAGTCGAGACCTTCCAGCACGAACGCTTGGTGGTTGGCTTCGAAAAGCCGGTTGCACGCCTCGACGATAGGCGCGGTAGAGCGCTGATTCACAGCCAGCGTGTAGCACGCGGATGCCGCCTCGCGCGCCGCCAGATAAGTATGCAGATCCGCCGCGCGAAAACTGTAGATCGCCTGCTTCGGATCGCCGACCAGAAACAGCGGACCGGCCGGTGCGAAGATCCGGCTGAAGATCGCGAACTGCAGCGGATCGGTGTCTTGAAACTCGTCGATCAGTGCGGCGGGATAACGCGTGCGCAACGCATCGGCCAGCCATGGATGCGCGGCGAGCGCGCGATACAGGTTGGACAGCAGATCGTCGAACGACACCACGCGGCGCGTGCGTTTGCGCGCCACCAGTTCGGCGGGTGCGTAGTCGAGCCAGGTCTGCACGAGCGAGAGCCAGCGCGCGCGTTGCGCGGCTTCGGCCGCGACCACGGCCGCCGCCAACGCTTCGGCATGCTCGAAGAACGCATGTTCGGGCGGCTCGAACTTGACCTTGGTGGCCTTCTTCAACGCCGAAGCCGTCAGCTTCAACGCGGCCTTCGGCGGCGGCGCATGACAATCGCCCTGCGCGAAGTACTCGGTCCATGCGGCGATCGCGGCGCTCACATGATCGGGCTTGTGCGATGTCTTGCTCAGACGGTCTTGCGCCTGCGTCAGCAAACTGACGATCGCGTCGCGCTCCGCATGCCAGAGCTCGCAGGCAGCGTCGAAGCCGGCTTGCGGATCGGCACCTGCGCCGCTCGCCTCGACCTTCCCCCAGCGCAATTGCGCCAACGGCTTTTTCAACCGACGCGCGAGTTGTTCGTCGAGTGACGCGGGGCCGGCGCGTTTGGCCACCAGCCACGCGGCGAACGCAGGATGTGCGTGCGCCACCGGTTCCACCTGCTCACGCCAGAAGTCAGCCGCCATTTCGAAGCGCAAGGCCGCATCATCGGCTTCCATTTCGAAGGCGAACGGCATGGCGGCGGCGAACGGCGCTTCCTGCAACGCGCGCTGACAGAATGCGTGGATGGTGTGGATCGCCGCCTGGTCGAAGGTGCGCAGCGCGCGCCGCACCACTTTCAACGCGTTCTCGCGCGCGATGCCCCGCTCCGGCGCCAGCGTCGTTTCAAAGAGACGGCGGATGAACGGGTCGCCGCCGTCGTCGTCCAGGTCGATGGCGCGGTCCAATTCCGCGAGGCGCCCGCGTATGCGCTCGTGCAATTCCGCGGTCGCCGCCTTCGTGAACGTGACGACGAGAATCTGATCCGCGTTCAGGTTCTTTTCGAGCAGCAGCCGTACGTACAGCGCGCAAATATTCCAGGTCTTGCCGGTGCCTGCCGACGCCTCGATCTGATTCACGCCGTCGAGCGAACAGGCGAAGACGTCGAGCTCTTCGGCGACCAGCGCGTGATGCTTCGTGGCGTCGCTCATGATGCGCTCCGCAGATGTTGCAGGAGCGGCTTGAACACGATCGCGGCGAGGCTGCCGAACGGCTCGTCGAGCGTGAGCGGCGTGCCGCGCAATGCGATGCGCAGGGCGGGGTCGTCGGACTCGCCGCGCACGCGGTCGTTGATCCACACACCCTGCGCCGCGGAATCGCTTTCGCTGACCTTGGCCCATGCGCTCTTCGGGAAGAAGCGCAGTGGCAGCATGCGGCCTGCCTTGAACAACGCGGCGAGCGGCGCCAGTTCGTCGAGCGGCGCGGAGACCGGCGCGAGCTCGAAGCTCTCGCCGCTGCCATGCCATACGGTGCGGCGCGGACCGTTTGGCTGCGCGGCGCAATAGACCAGATGCGCGAGCCATGCCGAGAGATAGTCGCGGGCGGTAGGTTTGGCGTAGCGGAAAATCACTTGTCCTGTTTCGGTGAGCAGGTTCAGACTGCCGTGCAGTTCCAGGGGCGTTTCGGCGGCTTGACGGAGCTGCGCGTCATGCGGGCCGAACAGCGCACCGGCCATCCCGGCGCTGTCGGGCCAACGCGGCACGATGTCGAGCATGAATGGCAATCGCTCGACACCCGAAGCCACCTCGCGGCGCACGCTGTCGGCAAGTTGACGCAACGCGCCGAGTTCGCGCGCTCTCCACACCGCGCCGGTCGCGCCGCCCGGCAATTCCGGGCTCGCTGCCGCCACGCGGCGCACGCGTTCGAACACGACGTCATCGTCCGTGTCGATGTCGAGCAGCACGGGCAACAGACGGTCCGCCAATGCATCGCGCCCCGCGTAATCCAGGTCGAATGGCTCGGTGTCGAGCAGTTCGCCTTGTGCTTCC
The DNA here is from genome assembly GCF_004366535.1 of Paraburkholderia sp. BL6665CI2N2. Taxonomy (NCBI): domain Bacteria; kingdom Pseudomonadati; phylum Pseudomonadota; class Betaproteobacteria; order Burkholderiales; family Burkholderiaceae; genus Paraburkholderia; species Paraburkholderia sp. BL6665CI2N2. Next base: position 7,286,712 of record NZ_SORC01000001.1, on the reverse strand, counting down.
GACAGCACGATGCCCAAGCGGTCGCGCAACAGCGCGCGCGCAGGATGCCGCCAGAAACGCACGAATTCGTCGAAGGCAATCGGCGCGGGTTCTTCGGGAGGCAACGGTCGATCGAAGAACGGCGCCGCGGCGGCGTGCGTGGGCGCGGCCAGCAACGTGGCCAGTTCGGCGCGATCCGCGTCGTAGCTGAACAGCCCGGATTGCGACAAGAAATAGTCCGACGCGAACGCCTGCAACGGATGATCGACGATAAACGCATGCCGCGCGCTCTCGACTTCAGCGGGACTCGCGCCCTCGCCCGCCGACACCTGCGCGAGATGGTCGAGCAATTCGTCGACCAGCGCGGCCGGCGGCAACGGCGCGTTGTCGCGAATGCTCCGGCCCGTATAAGCGATGAAGAGACGATCGCGCGCCGCGAGCAAAAGATCGAGGAACAGATTGCGCTCATCGTCACGCCGTTGACGGTCGCCGGCTTTGCCGAACGCGGCCATCAGATCGAACTCGTCGGCGCGCGCAAGACTCGGCAACACGCCGTCGTCCATGCCGAGCAGGCAGACGACGCGATACGGCAAGCCGCGCAAACTCGTCAACGATGAAAACGTCACGCTGCCCCAAGGCACGCCGCCGCGCGCGGGGTCGTCGAGTGCCTCGGTGAGTGCGCCGCGCACCACCGCGGCGGCCATGGCGACTTCCTGCGCGCCGGCCTGCATCGCGTCGCCCATCTTGTCGATCGCATCGCGCACGGCGGCGAGCGAATCGGCGAACTCGACGCCGCCGTCAAAACATTGCGCCAGCGTTTCGAGCAGCAGTTGCGTCCATTCGGAGGGCGTGCGCTCGATCGCGCAATTCGCCGCGAAGCTCTCGATGTCGTCCACGAAACGCGACAGGCGGCCGAGCAATTCCGCTTCCGAACCGTCCGCGCCTTCGACCGGCAGCCAGGCATCGACCGGTTCGCCGCCGTCCGGAATCGCGTAGCCGAGATAGAGACGCGTGAGCGCATCCGCGAACGTGTGACGGGCAATCGGCACATGCTCGCCGGACGGCTCGACCGGCGCGAGCCCGCGACGCGCCCCCGCCGCCGCCAGCCATTCCTGCGCGGCTTCGAGCGAGCTGGCGTCAATGCCGTAACGCACCGCAATCGCGTCGACGCGCAGCCATTCGATCAGATCCGGCGCACCCACGGTGCGCTCGGGCAAGGCCAGCCAATCGAGCAGCAAACGTGCAACCGGATTGGCCTGCGACGGTGGCAAGCCGGTAATCCGATACGGAATGCGGCGCGTGTCGCCGGGCGGCGTCGTGCCGAACACGGCGTCGATCAGAGGACCGGCCGCCGCGAGGTCGGACACGGCGACCAGCACGTCGGACGGCTGGAGGTCGTCGAGCTCGTCGAACCAGCCGAGCAGACGATCGTGCAGCACTTCGAGTTGGCGCGACAGGCTGTGGCAGACGTGAACTTCGATGCCGCTCTCGATCGGCAATTCGTCAGCCTCAGTCTCGTCCTGCAGATTGAGAATGCCGTTCTGCACGGCGGCGAGCCAACTCGGCTCCGGGTTCTCAGTGAAATCGCCGGCCTCGCCTGAAGCAGCGCTCTCGGTCAACTCGTGCAGCATGTGCAACTGCGCCTGGGTCTGGCGGCCCCACTCGGCAAGCAGTGGATGGCCGACTTCCTGATAGTCGAGCTGGCCGGCGGCGTCGAGCGCTTCGACGCGCCCCGCGCTGACGACGTCGAACCAGAACTCGCGGCACGGATTCATCACGTACAGCCGCACGTCGATCCAACGCGAGAGCGCGCGCAGCAACGCCACATGCAACGGCGGCATGGTCGGCAGCGCGAACACGCTGACCGCCTCGGGCCACTGCGCATTCGAAATCGCCTCGAGGTCGAGCGTGCCGATTTCGTCGAGAAAACGATAAGCCGGCGGCAACGCAGCCGCGGGCGTTTGCGCGTCGCCTGAGAGTTCCGTCAGCACAGCCCGCCACAATGCCGCTTGCCAACGCTCGTCCTCGCGCGCCGCTTCACTCGCGCCGACAAGGCGCGGACCGGTGTCGTCAGCCGCGCCGCTCGCGAAGATCGAGCCGCCCTTCTGCCATTGCAGCAGCCATTCCGGGCGATAGGTCAGATAGTGGTCGAGCACGGTCGCCACCCGGCGCGCGAGTTCATAGCGCATCGACGCGTCCGCTGCATCCAGATACGTGCGTAGACGCGGCGACTCATTCCATGGTAGCGCTTCGTCAGCCTCGCCCAACAGCCGGTAGCAACGCCACACGAGCCGGTCCGGCGCGAACGGCGAATGCTTCGGCACCTCGATTACGCCGCCGATCTGCGCCCATAGCCATTGCGCGAGATAACCAAAGTTGACATTCGCGCAGATGCCCTGGCGCGCGGCGATATCCAGTTCGAGCCGGCGCCGCACCGCCGCGCTCGGGACGATCACCGGCTGCGCGGTCCACGGATCGGACGGCGCCTGTGCCAGGTCGTCGAGCAGCGCACCGACAAGGGTTTCGTAGCGATTCGAGTAGAAGAGCTGGAGCATGGATCCTGGGGCTTGCGAGCGGCACGGGCGGAACGCCCCAAGCCGCGACAGACATTGAAGCGACAGCATAACAAACGCATCCCCAGGGCAGAACCTGGCCGAACGGACGAGGTCAGATCAGCCATAAAATCAGTTAGACTCGACGGCAGTTCGGGGCTGCCCCGGGGCTCCCCGGGTTTGCCCGGGTCCGCCCCATCAACCGCGGTTTTCTCAGTGAATGGAATCCAGGCAGTCGATGCGTTATTCGGTTGAAATAAAAAAATTCCTCTACAGCCAGTACTTTTATGGCGGCCTGCGCATCGCAGTCGGCGTGTCGTTACCGGCGGTTCTGTGTCTGATCGTGTTTCACAATCGAGAGCTTGGCTTCACGATCGCGACCGGCGCGCTCGGCGCGTGCGTGGTGGATATGCCGGGGCCGCTCAAGTACAAGCACAACGAGATGCTGGCGTGCACGGTGATCGGCTTCCTGTCCGCGCTTGCCACCGGGCTCGCCACCGTGAACGCGGTAGCGCTGTGGTGCACGGTCGTACCGCTCACCTTCCTGCTGTCATTGATCGTCGTGTACGGCAACCGCTGGCCTCAGATCAGCTTTGCCACGCTGTTCATGATGATCATGACGCTGGAAGAGCACTTCACGCCCATGCAGGCGCTCGTCAACGCTTCGTGGATTCTGGTGGGCGGCCTCTGGTACACCTACTGGTCGACCTTCGTGAGCCGCTGGATGATGCATCGCATCGAACAGCAGGCGCTGGCCGAAAGCGTGTTCGCGTGCGCCGACTATCTGCTGGCGCGCGCCGAGTTCTACGACCTCGATAACGATCTCGACGAGTGCTATCGCAACCTGGTCGACAAGCAGATCACCGCGGTGGAGCGCCAGGACGCCGCGCGCGACATCGTGCTGCGCAATCTGCCCAGATTCAAGAGCGGCAAGCTCGAACCACGCCGCGCCATGCTGTTCAATCTTTTCATCAACACGGTCGATCTTCACGAGCTGTTCGTTGGCGCCCATACCGATTACCCGCTGGTGCGCACCACCTTCGGCGGCTCGGATCTGCTGGTGTTCTACCGCGATCTGATTCGCAAGGCGGCTGCCGATCTGGAAGAGATCGGCCTCGCGGTACTGCAGAACCAGGCGCCGCGTGGGCGCGTGAACGTGAAGGCGGAATTGCGCGCCATCGAGTTCGAAATCGAGCTGATGCGCAAGCAGGATCTGCCGGCAAAAAACCACGAGGCTTATTCGGCGATCTCGTCGACTTTCCGGCGCGTCTGGAGCGCCACGCGTCTGATCGACAAGATGCGCAAGAGTCTCTCCAGCGAGCCCAGCACGAGCGAGACCGAACTGCGGCTCGATCAGGCGCTCACGCGTTTCGTATCGAGCCGGCGCGTGCCGTTCGGGCAGATCTTCTCGAATCTGACCATGGCCTCGCCGAGCTTCCGCCACGCGTTGCGCGTAACGATTGCCGTCGCCGTCGGCTTCTGGCTCGGGCGGCTGCTGCCGCTCACCAACGCCTACTGGATCGTGATGACTACTGTCATCATTCTGAAGCCCGGCTATTCGCTGACCAAACAGCGCAACGGACAGCGGATTGTCGGTACGCTGATCGGCTGCGCGGCGAGTATCGCGCTAATGATCTTCGTCAAGGAGCCCCACATCCTGCTGGTGGTGATGTTCGCGTCGATGGTGATGAGCTATAGCCTGCTGCTGTTCAATTACACGGCGAGCGTGGTGTTCACCTCGTCATATGTGCTGCTGATGTTCCATCTGCTCGCGCCGGGCAGCATGCGCATAATCGGCGAGCGCGCGATCGACACCGTGGTGGGCTGCGCGATCGCGATCGCGGCGAGCCATCTGTTCCCGTACTGGGAATATCGCTTGATGGGCAAGCTGGTCAACAACATGATCAACGCGACGCGGCAGTATCTGGAAGCGAGCTGGTGGTGGAGCGGCAAGCCGGCCGCCGCGGTGGTCGCTACCGTGACCGAAGCCGGGGCGCGTGCGCCGGCGGCGGCGATGGCCGATCCGGCGATCGACTTCGGCAAGCCTGTGTTGGCGGCGGCCGGTGGCGGGGCACGCGGCGGCAGCAGCGTTGCAAACGGTCACGCCAGCGCTGGTGCGGGCGGCAGCGCGAACGCTGGCGCTAACGGTGTCGCTAATGCGGCGGCGACAGCGTCCATTGGCGCAACGGCGAAACCAATTCCCGACTCCGGCGCCAGTGCGGGCACGACCACGGTCAGCAACCCGACCGCGAAGCCCGTCTCCGGCGCCTCCGCTGCCGCTGCCGCGGCGGCGACTGCGCTCGATCGCGACTACCGCTACCGGCTCGCCCGCAAGAACGTTCACGTGGCGTTCGCCAATCTGGGCCAGGCATTTCAGCGCATGATGCTCGAACCGAAGTCCGCGCAGAAGTTCGTGCCGGAGTTGAACGGCCTGCTGGTGCGCAGCCACGTGCTCGCCTCGCAGATCACCGCGGCCGCGCCGCTGCTGCGTACTTCGGCGCAACAGCAGGTCGACGGCGTCTCGCTGCAACCGCTGCAGCGCGCGCTGAGCGTCGTGCGCGACAATCTCACCGAGGCTGAAACCGGCACCGCGCCGGCCGCCGATCAAAGCGAGCAGATCAAACTGCTGGGCCGCGAACTCGATGCAATGGTGGTCGAAACGGAGAAATCGCCGGACTATTCGGCGGATGCCGTGCATGACATGAAATTGCTTGCGCATCAGTGCAAGCAGATGCTGTCAGCGGCGGCGCAGATTCGCAAGGATGCGAGCGTGATTCGCCTGCCGGACGAGTGAAAAATGGCGTCGACGTGCGCGTCGCCCTATTGAGCAACGCCGCTTGCCGGTTTGGCGGCAGTCGCCGCTGCGGCCGCACCCGACGAAATCGACGGCGCCTCTGCATTCTGGCGGTCGAAGTCGTGCTTTTCCTTGATGGCGTTATAGAAGAGTGTGGCGATCACCAGCAACACCGCGACCACGATGAACGCAGCAATGCCAAAGGTCGGGTTCTTCTTGCGCGGCGGTTTGTTCATGAGGCGGGCTCGGTTCGCGAAGCAGTCGCGGATGGTGTCTGGGAAGGCGGCATTCTACGCCCACTGAGCTTGCACACAGCTTGCAGCGGGCGGGCTCAATGGCATGGGTATGTGAGCTTGCGGAAGAGCCTCGACTGCCGCCGGCTGCGTCGTACGATTCGCTGTCTGAGAAGCAGCAAACGGCGCACCCGCTGCCCCGCCTACCTCACCATGGCCGGTCTCACCGGCAACGCCGTCGAATACTTGATCTGCTCCATCGCAAAACTCGAACTCACGTCGTACAGCGGCACTGCGGCGATCAGTTGCTTGTACACACGGTCATAGTCGTCGATATCGGACACCACCACGCGCAGCAGGTAATCGGTTTCGCCGCTCATCCGGTACACCTCCACCACTTCCGGAATCTCCTGCACCGCATGCGTGAAGGTTCGCGCCCACTCCTCGGTGTGCTGATTGGTGCGCACCGCGACGAACACCGTCGTGCCCACGCCAAGTTTGCGCGCGTCGCACAGCGCGACCTGCGCGCGGATCACGCCCGCCTCTTTCAGACGCTGCAGCCGCTTCCAGCACGGCGTTTGCGACAGATTCACGCGTTGCGCCAGTTCGGCGATCGGCATGGTCGCGTCCGCTTGCAGCAACTCCAGCAGCTTCCGGTCGATGATATCCATTCCCGTCATGACATCCCCATAGGAAATTATTCTACTTTTCAGATTCCAGAGGGAATTATATGGAAACTCTTTCTCCAGGCAAACCGGTATAAATATCCCTATCCGAAAACAACCGATGAGCAGCCCAACCGCTGCCTGATCATCATGAGTCAAGACCTTCGCTCCGCATCCCTCGAATGCCTCCCAGCCCAACGCTTGCTACCCGTCGACGCGGCTCAGGCGGCCTCGTGCGAGCAGGTGGACATGTTGTCGCGCGCCGTGCGCAACGCGCCGCTCGCGCGCCTCTGCGACACCCTGGACGCGATTTTCGACGCCTGCGCCCATTTCCCCGAACCTTCAGATTCGACCTTTTTCGCGCGCAGCATGCGCGTGGCGCTCGCCGAGGCGGCGGCAAACCCGGAATTGCTCACGGCGGCACAACGCGAAGGCGCGGTCGAGAAATACCGGCGTCATCTGCTGGCTGCCGATCCGCACGGCCGTTACGCGATCGCCGCGCTGGTGTGGTTGCCGCAACAGGCGAGCCCCGTGCATGCGCACCACACGTGGTGCGGCTACGCCGTGGTGGACGGCACGCTGAGCGAAACAGTATTCGAATGGAACGGCGCGCAGCATTGCGCGAGCGCCACGCGCACACAAGCGCGCAAAGCGGGCGCGGTGTCGTTCGTGCGAGGCGGGCGTGGCGGGATTCATCAGCTGGGTAATCGCAGCGAAGCGCCGGCCGTTTCGCTGCATATTTACGGCGTCGCGGGCGCGCAGATCGCGACACACGTCAATGACATCGTGCGTACGGCGGATGTGCCGGCGCTGGCCTGAAACGACACGCGGCACGGGCGCCCCGAACCTTGTGATACGCAAAACGGGCACGCCTGGCATGCCCGCTGAAACTCACGTCCAGCGTGAACCGCGCGGCCTCGTCGCAAGCAGGACATCCAGAAGTAGCGTGTGACCTCGGTACGCTCGCATGGACACGACGCGGGCACGAAAGACCAACTTCCCGCTCCCGGCAGCTATCAACTCTTCCCGCCCGCCTCGCCTGCCGTCGGAATCTGCGGCGGAATCGGCGCGGTTTGCCCGGTCGGCGGCGGCGCCGGCCGCGGTTCGTGCGATACATCGCGTGCCACGGCGAGCGGCGCATGCACCGCCCGCGCCGCCGACGCCGCGCCAGCCTGCGCATGCTCATGCTCATGCGGATGCGCGAATCCCGACACTTCATCGTCCTGCAAAGGCTGCCCTTCGCTATCTTTCGACGACGTGTACACACGCATCTGCGGCACCGGAATCTCGATGCCCGCTTCGTCCATCTTGAGCTTCAGACGCAGATTGAAGGCGCGCGCCACGCTCCACTGCTGCAACGGCCGCGTTTTGATCTGCCCTTTCACGACCATCCAGTTCGGATCGAAACGGTCCAGCCCCCACACCTCGATCGGCCCCAGCATCTCGCGCCGGTAGCGGAAGTCGGCCATCAGATCCGCGCCGACTTCGCGAATCAGTTGCGTGATCTGATCGACGTCGGTGGTGAACGACATGCGCACTTCGAACACGGCATACGCGAAGTCGCGCGAGAGGTTCTTGACGATCTTGATCTGTGAGAACGGGATCGCGTGAATGGCGCCCTGACCGTCGCGCAGCCGCACGGTACGGATCGACAGATGCTCGACCGTGCCCGCATGGCCGCCGTCCACGTCGATCCAGTCGCCCACCGAAATCGTATCCTCGATGATGATGAACAGCCCCGTGATCAGGTCGGTCACGAGCGACTGCGCGCCGAAGCCGATCGCGAGGCCGATCACGCCGGCGCCCGCCAGCAGCGGCGTGACATTGATGCCGAGATTCGCCGCCGTCACGATGCCGGCGATCGTCATGATCGAGACCAGCAGCACGTTGCGCACCAGCGGCAGCATCGTGCGGGCGCGCATGCTCGGCGCACGCGCCTTGTTGCGCGGCCCGGCGGGATTGAGCGCCTCGGTGATCGCCGTGTCGACCAGAATCCACAACAGCCAGGCGATGAACACGGTGGCGACGATCGCCGTCACCGCATGCGCGATCCCGCGCGCGGCCACGTTTTCCTCGACCACCGCGGCGAGCGACACGCCCCACAAACGCGCGGCGAGCTCGAAGAAGAACAGCCAAATGAAGAGCGTCAGCAGCGTGCCGAAAAAGCGCAGCAAGCGTGTCAGATAGGGCGAGCGGCGACGCGCGCGCGCACTGCGCGGACGCGTCAGACGCAGCACGATGGCCGACAGGAAAAACGCCAGCACCAGCAGGGCCGCGGTTACCACCGAAATCTGCAGCACGTTCTCGCTGGAGCCCGACCCGCCGAGCGTCGCGACCACCGAAGCGGTGGCCAGCACCAGCACGGGCACGTGCCACAGCGCGGCGAGCACCTCGAAGGCGTCGGTCGCGGCCTTGTGATTGGTGCGCTGCTCATAAGGCCGGTTCCGGATCAGATGCGCGACCGGCCGGCGAAACGCGAGCGCGAAATAGCCGGTCAGCACAGCGGCCGTCATGTTGGCCGCCGTCGAAATCAAGGCGGCGAGGTTCGAGCCGAGTTGATGGGCGACGTCGTAATTGACGGCGGCGTCGCCGAGCGCGCCGCACACGCCGACCACGAACAGCACGCGCCGCGCATGATCGATCAGCAGGCGCACGGCGATCCGCCGGTGCCCCGAGCCGAACAGTGAAAACATGATCAGACAGATCGCCAAAAACGCCGCGCCCGCGACGATTGCATACGCGACCACCATGCCGAGCGTACGGCCGAGCGCGTCGGGCATGGCGCGCACGAACAGCAGCGCGGCCACGAAGGCGATGATCCAGGGGCCGACGCGACGCAGCGCGAAGATCAGCAGTTCGCGCGTGGTGGGATTCGGCTGCAATCCCATGACAATGCCGAAGCGCCGGTACAGGCGATGCTGCACATAGATCAGCGCGCCGGCGCAGGCACCCCAGCCGGCCAGCATTGCCGCCATCGAAAACAGAATCCGGCCGAAGCTCTCGTGCCCCTGCCCGGAGACGATCGTGTAGAGCTCATTGCCGGCCGCGTTGAAGCGGCCGCCCCAATAGCGGACCGGCGTACGGCCTTGATGCACGTCCGATTCGAACGACGCAATGCCCGACGCGATCGCGCCGAGCAGGCCGGCGCTCGGCTGCGCAGGCGCGGGCGGCGCGACGTTTTGCGAGACGTCGCGCAATTTTTTGAGCTGGGCGACGAGCGCGGTGCGCTGGCGGTCGTTGTCGAGCGTGGAGATCACGCTATCGAGCGAGCGCGCCAATTCCGCCTGGCTGGCCGGCGACGGCGCGGACGCCTCCTCCGCGGCCGATGCGCCTGAAGCGGAGGACGCGGGGGTCGCCGAGACCGTCGCGCTGTTGATCAGGCTCTGCAAGGCCGGGATGACGGGCGTGCCGGTGGCGGCGCCCGCGGCAAACGCGTTCGCGGGCAACCAGCCGACGACACTCAGGATCAGCGCGACAAAAACTGCGGCCGCCCATGCGCCGAACCGTGCGGCGAGTGGCGGGCGCGCGCCACGGCGGGTGTCGCATGCGCTACGGTCAGAAGAAAAATGAAAGGCGGCGTGGGTCGCCAGCTGCCCGCCGTTGGACGGCGCAGCCTCGGACTCACGCCGCGACGGGCATGACTGCATGGCAATCCGTAAGAAAACGGGAGACGCCAGTGTATCCGCACTTTTATCGGGAGCGACCGAACTTGCGTAACCGAATGTTAGGACGCTTGCGCGGGCTCAAGCGTTGTGAGGACCGCGCGCGAATCCTGACGTCGTGTTGGCGTTGGCGTTGGCAGTTCCCGCGCACGGCCCGTTCAGCCTCGTTTCCGGCTCAATAAGCGACCGTTGCGACCTGACGGATGAAACGGCCCTGCTCCAGTTCATCGACGAAAGCAACGGCGTAGTCTTCCGCGGAAATGCGGCTATTGCCCTCGGCGTCGGCCAGCAACGCGTTCGCGCCCGTGCGGAATTTGCCCGTGCGCTCGCCCGGCGCGATGATCGCGGCCGGCGCGAAGAAGGTCCAGTCGAGGTCGGTCGCGCTGCGGTAGTCGTCGAGTACTTTCCGATGCTCGAGCGCGATGGCCTTGTAGGCGTCAGGAAAACCTTCCGAATCGACCAGTTGCTTGCCCGGCGCCACTTCGAGCGAACCCGCGCCGCCCACCACGACGAGGCGCTTCAGGCCCGCCGCGCGCACGCCTTCGATAAGCGCGCGAGTCGCTTTGCCGAGCGCCGCGAGATCGTCTTGCGGCGGCGCATAGGCGCTCGCCACCACGTCGTGGCCGCGCACCGCCGCGCCGACGCTCGCGGCATCGAGCAGATCCGCTTGCGCCGCTTTCAGATTCGCCACGTCGGTCGGCACGCGCGCCGGATTGCGCGCCAGCGCCGTCACCTGATGCCCGCGGCGGGCTGCTTCGGCGGCGATCCGCGAACCAATCATGCCGGTGGCGCCGAACAATGCGATCTTCAACTGTTTGCTCATTTTCACTGCTCCTGTCGTTAGCATATATGTAACTACACCGATTACATATAACGCGGAAAAAAGAGGGGCTTGAGCCCCCCGTTCGTTGAGAGGCGCATGTTGCGATTGACCGCCACGCGCCCTTCCGTACTGCTTTTCTGCTACGTCACCCGTGCGAGCGCTTCTTGCGTTCGCGCTGCTTCTCGGCACGCACCACGTCGGCTGTGGCGTCGGCCAGCGTGCGCGCGCCGAGCGAGGCTTCCATGGCTTGCTGCGCTTCGTCGATGATGCCGCGCAGTACGCCCTGGATATTGCGCCCGACCATGCACGCCGGATTCGGCTCCTCGCGATGCAACGCGAACAGTTGCGCGTCGTCTACCGCACGATACACCTCGAGCAGCGTGATCTGCTCCGGCGCCCGGGCCAGCAGCGCGCCGCCGCCCGCGCCGAGCTGCGACGTGGTGAGGCCCGCTTCCGCCAGCATGCTCAGAAGCCGCCGGATCAGCGCGGGATTCGTATTCACGCTCCCCGCGATCATGTCCGACGACAACGGCGCGCCCTCCTGCAACGACAGCAGCGCGAGCACATGCACCGCGAATGCAAACCGGCTGCTCGTGTTCACAACAAACCCGCCCGGCGACGACAATGTGTAACCATAGTAATTACATTTAATCCGACTGTCAAACGATATGGCGAGCCAGCCGGCATGTCACTTGTCCATCTGCTTTTGCGCATCGCCCGAATCGTCCGATGACGACGAAGCCGCCGCACTCGTCGACGACGCCGAGCTTTGCGCCGACCATTCCTGGAGCTTGCGCCCCGCCGATTCGAGCCCCTGCCCGGTCAGCGACGCGGCCTTGCCGAGTTGCGCATTGGTGGCGCTCGCCGCGCTTTGCAGGTTCGCTTGCGCCGTCGAAGCCAACGCGTTGGGGTCGATCTTGATCGTGGGCGCCGAGGCCGAGTCGAGGTTCTGCTGCGCGGCGGACTTGGTCGCGTCGACCTGCTGGCCGACGTAGCTGGCCGCCTGATCGAGCTTCTGGCCGGCGACCTGGGCCGCGTCGTTGAGCTTGCCGGCAACCTGGCCGGCGGACGCGTCGTTCTTCTGACAGGCGGCGAGGCCGCCGAACACGACGGCAACGAACGCGGCACGGCGCAGCAAGGATGAACGGATGGATAAAATCATGATTGTGTGTGAGCCGCGTCGAGCGGCTTCCGAATGCGAAAACGCGCCAATGATACGCCGTTGCGCTGCACGCGCCTTAACGAGCGCCTGGAAGGCGGTTCGCTCTAAGCAGCGCCGCGCGCCGAGCCTTACGCCGGCGCTGAGTTCCACGGCCCGGACGCGCGCGTCCGGTCGTGTCCACCGCATGATCCGTCGCGGTTCTGTCAAACGTAGTGGAGTAGACTCCCTGAGCTGATGTGCGTCAACGAGTGAGCGTCGCAGCTCATTCGCTGTGTTCCGTTGATCAATTGGAGGCATACGATGGCGGCAAAGAAGATTCTGTTTCTGACCGGCGACTTCGCCGAGGATTACGAAACGATGGTGCCGTTCCAGGCGCTGCAGGCGGTCGGCCATGTAGTCGACGCGGTCTGCCCGAACAAGAAGGCGGGCGACCGGATCAAGACCGCGATTCACGATTTCGAAGGCGATCAGACCTACACTGAAAAGCCCGGCCATCAATTCACACTCAACGCCACCTTCGACGACGCCGACCCGCGCCAATACGACGCGCTCGCGATCGCCGGCGGCCGCGCGCCGGAGTATCTGCGGCTCAATCACAAGGTGATCGAACTCGTGCGGCAATTCGCCGAAGCCGGCAAGCCGATCGCGGCCGTTTGCCACGCCGCGCAACTGCTGGCCGCCGCCGACGTGATCCGCGGCAAACGCATTTCCGCCTACCCGGCCTGCGCGCCCGAAGTAAAGCTGGCGGGCGGTGAATACGCCGACATTCCCGTCGACGCCGCGATCACCGACGCCAATTTCGTCACCGCACCGGCGTGGCCCGCGCATCCCGAATGGCTGCGCCAATTCCTCGTGCTGCTCGGCACGCGCATCGAACTCTGATCTGTCTGCCTGATCCATCGGCGAGCGCCTTGTCCTTGCGGCAACGCGCGCTCGCCAAAACTTCCCGTAATTGAGACTCGTCCGATAGTTCGTAGCGCAAGGCTTTTCTATAGTCGCCGGCTGACTTGGGAGAGCTTTTTCAATGGAACTGACCGACTGGATCGTCATTCTCGCCGTCGTGTTGATGGCAATTGCCTTTTTCTGCGGACGCACGCCGGCCAACTGGTCGCGCGAAAACCGCGCGCGCCGTCTGGCGGGCACGCGCATGCTGGTTCAGGCCGCGTGTTCGGTATGGGCTGCGCTGTTGCTCGCCGCGCGCGGCCTCTTCGCCCTGGACGGGTTGCCGGGTCTGCATCCGGCGCCGCTGGAAGCCCTGACGGGCGTTACGATCCTGATAGCGTGCGGCTGCTACTGGTCGATTCGCGGTAGAAAAATGCTCAAGCCACGCCGTCTCTTTACCGCGTAACGGCTACGGCGTACTGATGCCGGGCCGCGCGTCCGCCACATGTGCGGCGCCGCCATCACTCCCACTCCTGCGATCGCGATCTTCCACGCCCGGGCGGGCCTCGCGAATGACTTGAGCACTCGTCACCACTGGTGGCGCCGACGTGCCCACCGCCTGCTGCGCGATCCGCGCCTCGGCCTCAGGCAGCGACAGATAGAACGTCGTGCCCACGCCTTCTTTAGACTCCGCCCACACACGCCCGCCGTGCCGCTCCACCACGCGGCGCACGAGCGCGAGGCCGATGCCCTCACCCGCCGCCACATTGCCATGCAAGCGCTGAAACGCGTTGAATAGCCGCGGCAAGGCGACCGCCGGAATCCCCAGGCCGTTGTCCCGCACGTAAAAGATCCGCAGCGAGTGCACACCCGGCGGCGCGGGCGTCGTACCGATCTCGATCCGGCCTTCCCGCGAAGGGTCGAGATAATTCACCGCGTTGCCGATCAGGTTCGCGAACACCTGTTCCAGCGCAGTGGGATCGCCCCACACGGCGGGCAATTCGCCCACGCTGACCGGAGCGCGGCGCGCGCGGATCGAGGCTTGCATCGCGTCGATGACGCGCGGCACGATATCGCGCACCTCGACCTTCTGCTGCCGATACTCGACCCGGCCGACGCGCGACAGCCGCAACAACGCGTCGATGATGTGCGAAGCGCGCAGCACCGCCGTCTGCAGATAATGCAACGCTTCGCCGATGTCCTCGTCGACCACCCGTTCGATGCGCTGCCGCGTCTCGGCCGCGAGCGACGACTCGCGCACGGCGGCGCGAAGTTCGTCGCACGAACGAATCAGCTCCTTCGAGAAGCCTTGCAGATTCACCAGCGGCGCACGCAGATCGTGCGACACGCTGTAGATGAACATTTCGTTTTCCTGGGTCTGCTGACGCAAGGTCTCGTTGATCCGCGCCAGTTCGCCAGTGCGGCGCGCAAGATCGGCCCGGAAGCGCGCCTCTATGCGCTCGGCTTCGAGCAGGCGCCGGCTGGTCTCGTGCAAGGTCAGATCGAGACGCGCGATCTCGTCGCGGCCAGGGCCGATGGGCGCCAGCGGTTCATTGCCCGCGAGGCGCCCGGCGTTGTCGGCGAGGAGCGCAAGCCGGCCGCGCACGCCGCGCGTGAACAACCAGACAGCCAGCGCGACGAACAGCAGGGAGCCCAGCACGGCCGCGACCACCAGGGTCTGCTGCCGCTCGCGGGCGGCGTCGGCCGCATTCGAACGCAATGTGTCGAGACGCCGCTCTTCCGTCTGGAACGCCGCGATTTGCTGACGAAAGCGGTCGAGCACATCGGACGGCGCAAGGTCGCGGAAGCGCGCAAGCACGTCGCGCCGTCGGCCCGAATGCAGCAGGTCCTGGATGCGATCCGACCATTGCCGGTAAGCCTGCACCGACTGGCGCACCTGAACTACGCGCTCGACTTGCGCCGGATTGTCGGCGACCAGTTCGGCCAATTGATCGATACGCCGGTCGACGTCCATCCACACCGACACGGGCGTGGAAAAGCGGGCGTCGTTGGCAAGCACCGCGCCGCGCAGCGCAACCGACTCGCCCAGCACCGGTTCGAGAATCGCGGTGGTCTGGCGCAGCACGTCCTGGCTATGGACAGCCCAGCGCTCCGCCTGTGTCGCATCCGCTTGCGCCTTGACCAGTCCGGACAATAGCGACAACTCGAAGAGGGCCGGAATCGCGATCAGCAACAGGCCTTTAGTGGTCAGTCTCATGCGTGCGCATTGGGGGTCGGTGGCCCGACAGATCATGCTCGGGGACGGGACATTATGTCGGCGTTGTGCAGGAAAACAAAGCGCGCCCGCCATCGGCCAGGTTTGCGCCGCCAGCGTGCACCGCAGTCGTACGCAAAACGTCAGTGTTCTGACCTAAACGTAAATCAAATCGAATAATTCGCCCCGATTTGGTTCGTAGTTTTCGTCACGGAGATCATATGCACATTAATTGTGCGTTTTGTGCGAACTCAGGTGCGGCCGCGACGACGTCCGTGTTGCTCGAAATGCACGAGCAATCCCTTCACCGGTGCCGATTTGCACCTTTCCGACGCGGCTCGCGCACAAATTTGGCCCGCTTCTTGCGTTCAATGCCCGCTTTTTTGGCATACGCGGGACATATCGATGGAAAGTCTGAAAACTGGCACCGACACCCTCTTTCTTTTGCTCGGTGCCGCGATGGTGCTCGCCATGCACGCAGGGTTCGCGTTTCTCGAACTTGGGACAGTGCGCAAAAAGAATCAGGTCAACGCGTTGGTCAAGATTCTGGTGGACTTTTCGGTCTCGACGATCGCGTATTTCTTTATCGGCTACACCATCGCGTACGGCGTGCAGTTCTTCGGCAGCGCCGAGTCGCTGGCGGCGCACAACGGCTATGCACTGGTGCGCTTCTTCTTCCTGCTGACATTCGCCGCCGCGATTCCGGCGATCGTATCCGGCGGCATCGCCGAACGTTCGAAGTTCAACCCGCAACTCTTCGCGACGTTCGTGCTGGTCGGCTTCATCTATCCGTTCTTCGAAGGAATAGCGTGGAACAACCGCTTCGGCGTCCAGGACTGGCTTGCCCACGTGTTCGGTGTGCCGTTCCACGACTTCGCCGGCTCGGTGGTCGTGCATGCGTTCGGCGGCTGGGTCGCGTTGCCGGCCGTGTTGCTGCTCGGCGCCCGTCACGGCCGCTATCATCGCGACGGAGGGATCGCCGCGCATCCGCCTTCGAATATTCCGTTCCTCGCACTCGGCGCCTGGGTGCTGGCGGTCGGCTGGTTCGGCTTTAACGTGATGAGCGCGCAGACCATCGACAAGATCAGCGGCCTCGTCGCCGTCAATTCGCTGATGGCGATGGTCGGCGGCACGCTGACCGCGTGGCTCGCGGGCCGCAACGACCCCGGCTTCACTTACAACGGGCCGCTCGCCGGACTGGTGGCGGTCTGCGCGGGCTCCGACGTGATGCATCCGCTCGGCGCGCTGGTGACAGGCGGCATCGCCGGGGTGCTGTTCGTTTATATGTTCACCTGCGTGCAGAACCGCTGGCGCATCGACGACGTGCTCGGGGTGTGGCCGTTGCACGGCTTGTGCGGCGCGTGGGGCGGCATCGCCGCAGGCATTTTTGGCCTGCGCGCGCTTGGCGGTCTGGGCGGCGTTTCGTTCGGCGCGCAACTGGTGGGCACGCTGGGAGGAATCGTGGTCGCGACGCTCGGCGGCACGCTTGTGTACGGTGCGATCCGGTTGACGGTGGGGCTAAGGCTCGATCAGGAAGACGAATACAACGGCGCCGATCTGTCGATCCATAAGATTTCGGCGACCTCGGAGTGAAATCCGACCGCGAGCGCCGGTCGGCGCTTTCGTCTCGCGTACGCGTCGCGCCGGTGGCTTTTCAGCTCCGGCGCACGGATCGCGCCGGCGCCCAACCTGCGGCATTCCATCGGGCCGGACTCCGCAGCAACCCGTTTGCGAACGCCCCGACCTGTCCCCGCATGCGCGCGCCGCTGTTAGACTTCCGCGCTGGAGATGGCATTCTCCCTTAACCGCCCTCGTGGCTGATGATGCCTGCTTCGTCCGGATGAACGCGGAGTCGGCGTCGTGCTCCTCGCTCTGCCCGGTTTGTCGACCCTCCGGTTTTGCCAGGCCTCCTCTCATGTATTGGTCCATACTCGCTGTCGGCATCGGCGGCGCGCTCGGTTCGTTATTCCGCTGGTTTCTGGGCATTCGCCTGAACGGCGTCTTCAGCGGCTTGCCGCTCGGCACTTTCGCCGCCAACGTCATTGCCGGATATGTGATCGGCGTCGCGGTCGCAGGCTTTGCGCGGGCGCCGCAGATCGCGCCCGAATGGCGGCTCTTCGTCATCACCGGCTTGATGGGCGGCCTGTCGACTTTCTCGACCTTTTCAGCGGAAGTGGTGCAGCGCCTCCAGGACGGCCGGCTCGGCTGGGCGGCGGGCGAGATCGTGATTCACGTGGCCGCGTCGCTTCTGATGACCATGCTCGGTATTGCGACGGTGTCGCTGCTGTCGCGCTGAAGGCGCACCCGTCTCGATTCGCTCACCCGCACGTCTTCGACGATCGCCAGTCCGGCGGCGGTCAGGTCCGCGCCACGCCGCGTCGGGTTGAACAGCTTGACGCCCGGTTCCTTTTTGGTGAGCGTGAGCGCCTGACTCAGCGCGGGTTGCGCGATGTTCAACTGGTCAGCGGCGCGCGTACGGCCGAATCCGAAGACCCGGCCGCTATCGGCACCGTATTGCGAGTGGGCTGGCGACAAAATCGACGCTCATAGCGACGCCGGTTCCGGTCCATCAAATTTTGAGCTGAAGCGCTCCTTGGCTACGGTTGAGACGCATGGAGCTTGCGCCTTGAGCTATTTAGCGATCCCTCGGTTTTCCACCACTCTTCGCCCGGCGCCTGAAGAGCACAGCGAATCCAAGCGCGACAAGCAAGGCCACTATCAGACCGGCGCTCATGCCCATCGTGCCGCGCCTTTCATCCGGACTGGAAGCAGCGGAAGCGGCAGCAGGCGAAGAGCTCGGCGTTTCAACCGGCTTCGGGAGCGCCACACCGGCGGCACTCCCCTGGCGCACGAGAGAGGCCTCCGACGTCGGGGACGCCTGAGATGCGACCGCGGGAACGGCATCCCCAATCGGACCAACAGGAGCACTGTCAGTGGATGAAGCCATGGCCGGAGCCTGTGCGGCGTTAGAACTCGCTTCGGCCGATCTGGCCAACGCCTTCCACTTGGCGAATACCGTATCAATGCAGTGAACGTCGCTGCATGCGTTGCGCAATTGCCGCCACTGAGCGACCTGTTCGCGCGAAAGCTTGCCGCTGCTCAACAGAGCCTGTTGTTGCGCGGAGATATCGTCGTATTCGTTGTTCAGGATGGCGTGGTCGCATATGACG
Organism: Paraburkholderia sp. BL6665CI2N2; assembly: GCF_004366535.1. NCBI lineage: Bacteria > Pseudomonadati > Pseudomonadota > Betaproteobacteria > Burkholderiales > Burkholderiaceae > Paraburkholderia > Paraburkholderia sp. BL6665CI2N2. The sequence goes on along the minus strand of NZ_SORC01000001.1, from coordinate 7,268,575 downwards.
CGTTCAGCCGGTTGTCGCGTGGTTGCACATTGAATATCGCTTGCCCATGCTCCGGTTGGACCCAAAGCCGCCATTGACAGCAGCATTGGCAGAAATCGCTTTAAATGCACCGGCCCTCCTTGAATGTCGTTGCCTTGTTAAAAGTGCGGTAGCTCGCGAGCGAAATTCCCTATGCCTGCGGCAGGGTCACGAGACCGTTCAAAGTGCCGCCGCATGAGGTGGCACTCGAAGCAGCTTACCGAATCTGGCTCGCAGTCGCTGATTTCATGTCAGGGTTAAAAGAGACCTCGCCTGCTCGAGGAGAGCTTGCGACGCGGCGAACTCATTGCGCCCTGCCATCGTCAGCGCCGCTTTGCCTGTGCGAACGAACAGATCGTCGTCAGATGTTACGACGGCACTCGCCTCGGGACCGGGACGGTCGTACCGGCGAAAGAATTCGAGCATTTGCGACGCATCCAATCGCGAATCCTTAGGACCCGCCCTGGCTAGAATCTCGGCGGCTGCTGCTAGCTGTCGAGTGGCCTGGAGGAATTCAGTACGGTCCATGAAACTTGCCCCATGAGTCACCGTGGTCGATTAGTCACCGTGGTCGATTGTTCGAAGAGTTTAGCGCAAGACTTTCCAACGCTGCCGACGTCGGTGGCTCGACGACGCGACTGAGTTCTAACGTACATCACCTCTGAACCGACGATTGCCGCCCTATCCATGCATGCGGTTCGCGCAAGTGTTGGCCCCGACGGCAGCAGACAAACTGAAATGTTCGCCTGAACCCAACATCGGATCATGCCTTCGCCCGGCCAAATCGGCATCAACAAGGCTTGCAGCCCCGACTCGAATGGCTCTGCGGAAACGACCTCTCCGTCGGCACGATCGTTGCAAATATGGCTGCCTCAACGGAGGTTGCCATCATGTGCGTCTTGCAGGGTTTCGTTAATGCCATTCCGCTGCGTGCGTCTTCACTTGTCGCCGCCGCTGCCATCTCTGTCGTGGTGGTCTGCGGCGCCGGCATCGCAGCATTTGTCGGGTTGCTGCCCGAGTCGGATGACGTGGCCGTCGCAGTGACGGCGACGCCGTTAATCGACATGCAAGTCGACGCTTATGTGAAGCGTGTCGCAAGTGCGTATTGAACCGCCAGCCGTAAAGCAGGCGCGAACGCCGCAGCCTTGCGCTGCTCGTTTACGTGCGAGCTACCGCGACGCCGATCCAATTCGCTGTCAGGAGCGCAGTACGCCTTTCAAGCGCCCCAGTTCAGCGGGCCTCGTGTATGAGCGGTACAACTCGCCAACCGTGCCGAATGCCAGGGCCGGTTTGAGAGTGGCACCGGGCAGTGCGTGAGTAATCCAATCAAAGGCATTCATTTCACGTTGAGCGGCATGCACCGCCGCGGTAAGCACGGTGAGGGCTCGTTCTGCGGAGTGCCCACCCAGGTCGACGAAGCAGCTCTCAAATGGATGCTTCGTTATGCTCTCGACGTGTAACGCTGACTTTCGAACGTCCAAATCAACCTCCTTCGTGGATTGCCCATCCTGTATAGCAACTGAATATGACAATACATCGCGTTGTCCCGCCAACGATTCGACTCGCCTCGCGCGAGCATGACGGTCGCGCTGCGGCGCGGTAACCGTCCAGGAGAATTGGCGCGCAGCAACGCGGCGTGAACAGGCGCACACCCTTTTCGAATCCAGTCGCGAGTATTCCTCGTATATGCAGTCAGATCCGCGCGATTACGCGTGGCAACTCTGGAGGAATACATCTTGAAATACGGGTCTATGTTCGTCGCTGTCGCGCCGTCTGCCGATGCCGAAGTAACAGGACACGCAATCGACCTCAGGCGCTCGAATTCGGCGTAACGCTGTCATTTTCGGTGCCGGGCCACGACTCATCTGCATGCCTCGCATCGGGACGCAGCCAATGTCCGCCCTGATTGCGCTGGAGTAGCTGCTTGCGAATCGCCGCTGCGCAACCGGTCAGCTTTTAGCGGCATACGAGACTTCGGCGCGGCTGACGCACGCGTCTGCATCAAAGGAGAATCACCATGGAAAAGTCGGCGACGAAACTTCTGTTTGCGCGTGTCGCTATCGTGTCGCTTTGCGCGTGCGCCGCGACGCTTGCGCAGGCTGGCGGGAATGGCAATGGCGGGTCTGGCGGCGGCGGTGCTCACGGTGCCGCGACCGCAGGCATGACGTACCACAGCGAGCCCGTCTCGAGTCCCTGGAACCGGGTTCCTGGCGACATGAGCAAGAGCGCGGACACGGCGCATCAGGATATGCCCGGCATGACTCCCAACTACAACACTGTGCCGGATAAAACAGTGCAATGAATGCCTGAAAGTTTGCCGGCGCGAGGCGGTTCATCGTCTGCGCGCCCGGCAACATGTTTGAATGGCGCGCTACCTCAGGTGGGAATGCCGCTGCCCGCGCCCGGCTTCACATACCGACAATTCGCGCCGCTGCCGGGCCAGAAAAACGTTACTCGGGCCAGCCGGAAGGCGTAATAGCCGATTACGCTCGTCGCCTCTTCATTTCGCCAATTGCACTGGCAAGCGCATGAAGTTTTCGATGAGCCGCAGCAAGTCCGTCTCATCCGGCCGCGTACCCCATCGGCTGTATCCCGCAACCGACGCAATGGCGAACCAGGAATGCGGCGGAAACCATTCTGCTCGCACTGTCGCGCCGCCGATGATTCGCAGTCGTCCCGTATCGCTGAGGAACTCAGCGTGAATCTCCTCATCGCCGACGGTTTTGCTGGCGACGACTGGCGTGGACCGAAGCATGAAGCCCTCCTGCGATTTCTGGCTGCAAAAGCGAATGCTCGTGAACTGGCTCTCCCGAATAAAACGAATATAGCCGGGACGTTTGCATCCACCCGCCGAGTCAGCGACGAAGACGAGGTTTTGCTGATGATGCTGCGCATTTGATACGCAAGTTGCATGCCGGACAGAGCAAACGCCCGATAGTCGAGCTTTTGCCCGGCGCGCATTTGCGGGCCGCCTGGTTGGGGGGCGATTGTGTTTGTCGGATGCACGGAAGTGAGCTGTGAAGCACCTGTTCTGTGCTGAGCAGCGCGCCGCGCAAAGGCAACGCGATGTGCTCGCGCAACCCGCGGCCGACTCCCACAAGGTTCGAAAAGAGACCGCGCGAGAGGCGTACTCTTACGACGGAGCGAAATCGCCGTGGCACTGGAATAGCTGTGCCTCGACTCGGCCGCCGCCGACGATCGCGCCCGAAGTCATCGATGCCTATTCTGAAATGGTGAACGGCCTGGTCGGCCGATATTGCTCGGACGTGACGCGTTACACGACCAGCAGTTTCCTTCGCATGAAACTGAGGGACGCGCTGCAGCGGCGCAGTGTCGCTATGTATATTTACGAGAGCCTCGAGGAGGCTTCGTCTCACGAGGCACGCCAGCCGATGCTCCCGCGAACAACGCGAGCTGCGCGTTGCCGCCTGCCCTGCTGATTGCGCGAGCCCGTTGACCGGTAAGCGTGACGAATCAACCCGTGTCGCCGCCGGCTACTGGCAACACCGTGCCGGTGATATAACCCGCCTCGTCCGAGGCGAGGAACAGGATCGGCGCGGCCTGTTCGTCGATGCTGCCGTAGCGCTTCAGGAAGGTCGATTCAGTGACCTGCTTCACCGCTTCGCCCATCCAGATTTTTTCCTGCTCGCTGTCGCCGACAGCATTGCGCGGCACACGTCGCGGCGGCGCATCGGTCCCACCCGGCGCAGTGGCGACTACGCGGATGTTGTGCTCCGCGTATTCCATCGCCAGCGACTGCGTGATCGCATTGACACCGCCCTTGGCCGCCGAATACGGCACGCGGCGGATCCCGCGAGTCGCATTCGAGGACACGTTCACGATGGTCCCGCCTCCGCGCTCGAGCAGGTACGGCAAGACTGCATGGCATGCGTACAACGTCGGCATAAGCGAGCGGCGGATTTCCGCATCGATCTGCGCAGGCTCGAACTCGGCGAAGGGACGCATGCGAATCGCGCCCCCCACGCCGTTAATCAGAATGTCGATGCCGCCGAACGTGCGCGCGGCGAAGGCCATCGCCGACGCGGCGCCTTCGTACGCCTCGAGATCGGCGACAAACCCGGCTGTTTCTGCGCCACGCGCTTCGGCGGCGACCTCCGCCACGAACTCCGCGCGATCCACGAACAGCACCTTGCCGCCTTCGGCGGCTGCGCGAAGCGCCACCGCGCGACCGATGCCCTGCGCGGCGCCGGTGACCACCATGACCTTGCCGGCGAATCGTTGCGTGCTCATGCGGTCCTCGGGGCGGCGTTAGGCGTGAACTTCTCGTAGTGGAAGCTGTTGGGCTTCACACCGTTGTCGTCGAAATGCTTACGCACTGCGTCGACCATCGGCGGGGGTCCGCACAGGTACACGTCCACGTCGCCGTCATTGACGGCCTCCGCCGGCATATGCTGCGTCACCCAACCTTTGCGAGGATGGGTCGACTCCGTGTCAGCGACGACCGTGCTGTAAGTGAAGTTCGGCAACTTCGCCAGGTAGGTTTCGATTGCATCGACCTGCACGAGGTCGAGGTCTCGCGTTACGCCGTAAATCAGATGGACTTTCTGCTGCGAATTCGTGCGAGCCAGCACTTCAAGCATCGAAAGGAACGGTGCCAGGCCCGTGCCGCCGGCGAGGAACAGCAAGGGTCTCTCAACCGCGCGCAGATAGAAGCTGCCCAGCGGTCCCGTCAGTTCCACCTTGTTGCCTGCCTGCGCGGATTCGAGCCACGTGCTCATCACACCGCCGGAAATTTTCTTGATCAGAAAACTGATTTTCGATTCGCCCGGCGCCGACGAAAAAGAATACGAACGGTGCTGACCGCTGCCAGGCACGTCGATGTTGACATACTGGCCCGGCAGAAATACCGGCGCGGTGGCATCCACATCCAGTTCAAGCACGATGGCCGCATCGTTGTGCGCTTCGACCTTCGATACGGTCGCGGCGAACTTGCTCTGCTCGGTCTTGCATGCAGTGGAAGATGCCGGCACCGCAATGACGCAATCGCTTTGCGGCACCATCTGGCAGGTGAGCACGAGACCACCTTCCTTTTCATCGTCGCTCAGCGCGTCTTCAATGTAGTCGTCGCCCAGGTCGTAGCTTCCACTCTCCGCGCGGCACTTGCAGGTGCCGCACACGCCGTCGGAGCAATCCATCGGCAGATTGATTTTTGCGCGGAAGGCGGCGTCGAGCACCTTCTCCCCCGCCTTGCATGTCACGAAGCGGGTCACGCCGTCTTCAAAATTCAGTGCAATGTTGTAGCTGGACATCTTGCCTCCTGTACTTCTCATTTCCGCGGTGTTTGCGCTCAAACGTGATAGACGTCGAGTACCTGACGGATGTAGTCGTCCTTCAATACGATGCGCTTGTAGCAGATCAACAGTTCATTGTTGACCTTGCGCAGAGTGACGAACATCGTGCCGAAAAACTGGTCGGTGGTTTTATAACGGTGGCTGAGCGTGTTGAAGTTGTAGCGCACGTCCACTTCGTTCTCGCGCTCGGCCAGCACTTCCACATTGGTCACGTTGTGACTGGTTCGCGGTTCCGGCATCGAGGCACTGCTGCGCTCGGTCTTGATACGGAACACACGATCTTCCAGGCCGCCACGGTCCGGGTAAAACATCAGCGAAATCTGACTCTCGTGGTCGTCGGTGAGTTGGTCATCGTCATCCCACGCCGGCATCCAGTACGTCACGTCCTCGGTATAGCAGGCAAGCCAGTCGTCCCATTGACGGTCGTCGAGCAGGCGCGCTTCGCGGAACAGCGCGGCGCAAATTTTCTGGTGATCGAAGCTCATGCCAAAGCCTCCCCTCGTTCCTTCCTGAGTGCGTCGCGCATCACATGGACCCAGTACTCGTGCTGACACACAAACAGGCCTTCGTCTTCGCTTCGCTCGCCTGAAATGCGCGGTTTCAGACCCATATTTTTTGCGTTCGTGTCGGCCCCTTCGACCCACAGCGGCGCGCCGCGCGACAGGTCGTTCCACATTGCAGTGGTGCCGGCATAACCCGCCTGGCAGGCACGGAATTCTTCGAGGTCATCCGCGGTGCCCATGCCCGAGACGTTGAAGAAGTCTTCGTACTGGCGAATGCGCGTAGCCCGGTCGGATGCGCTCTCGCCCTTCGGCGCGAAACAGAAGATGCTGACTTCGGTCTTATCCACGCTGATCGGACGTACGACGCGAATCTGCGTGCTGAACTGGTCCATCAAAAACACGTTCGGATACAGACAAAGATTGCGCGTCTGGTTGACGATGAAGTCCGCCTTCACCTCGCCCACGCGTGCCTTGATTTCGTCGCGGTATTGATAGACGGGTCGCACTTCCGGGTTCATCGTCCTGGTCCACAGCAGAATGTGGCCGTGCTCGAACCCGTACACGCCGGCGACCGACTTGCTCCAACTATTTGCATCCACGGCCTTGGTGCCCTCGACCTTGCGCCGGTCCATCGTGGCGGCGTAATTCCAGTGCACGGTGCTGACGTGGTAGCCGTCGCAGCCGTTCTCCATCTGCATCTTCCAGTTGCCGTCGTAGATATACGAGGAATTGCCGCGCAACACTTCCAGCCCGTCCGGAGCCTGGTCGACGATCTGATCGATGATGACCCGGGTCTCGCCCAGGTAGTCCTCGAGCGGAATCGCGTCCGCGTTGAGCGTGCCGAACAGGAAGCCGCGATAGCTCTGGAAACGTGCGACTTTTTTCAGATCATGCGAACCGTTGGTATTGAATTGCACCGGATATTCGGTGGTCTTCACGTCTTTCACTTTCAGCAGCTTGCCGGTGTTGGCGAAGCTCCAGCCGTGGAAAGGACACGTGAAAGTGCCTTTGTTGCCGTGCTTTTTACGGCACAGCATCGCGCCCTTGTGCGCGCAGGCATTGATGACCGCGTGCAGTTCGCCGCTTTTGTCACGAGTGACCACGACAGGCTGACGGCCAATCCAGGCGGTGTAGTAGTCGTTGTTATTGGGAATCTGGCTTTCATGCGCGAGATAGACCCAGTTGCTCTCGAAAATGTGCTTCATTTCGAGCTCGAACAATTCAGCGTTCGTGAAGATGTCGCGGCGGCAACGGAATACGCCGTTTTGTTTGTCGTCCTGAACCGCGGTGTGCAGCAGTTCATCGAGTTGCGAAGTTTTGTCGAAAGTTGCGGACATGAGTGCTCTCCTACGCGTGCTTCAGCTCATGGAGCACGCGCATCGGTGTCGAAAGATTCTTGCGAAGGATTGGGCGGCAGCAGTGGTACGACGCAGCGGCCGCGTTCAGCGCTCAGGCGTTGGCAGACGCCCGCAGACGATGCACGAGCTGGTTATCCTTGCCCTGAATCAGCGGAGTCAACTCGATGTCGAACTGGATTTCCTTATACGCATCGGTCTTCATTCCCAGCGCAATGCCGCCGGTCTTTTCAACCACGTGGGGAATCAGATCTTCGCGAGTGGCGTAAGCGAAGTCGTCCCAGATCAACGGATCACCCTCGATGTTGATTTGCGTCGTCAGCTTGCGGGACTTGTCCGAGGTGACGAAGAAATGCACATGCGCGGGGCGGTTGCCATGGCGGCCGAGCACGTCCAGCAGTTGCTGGGTCGCGCCATGCGGCGGACAGCCATAGCCGACTGGCATGAGCGTACGGAACTCGTACTTGCCGTCGGAGCCGGTGCCGACGGCGCCGCGAAGATTGAAGTCGCTCTGCGCGCCGGTCGGGTCGAAGTGCGAATAGAAGCCTTTCGAGTTCGCGTGCCAGCATTCGACCAACGCGCCCGCTACGGGCTCGCCATCCGGGCCGGTTACCGTGCCGCGGATAACCAGTGGGCCGGCGTCATCGTCCGGATCGATATCGATTTTCGCCACGCCATCGCGCACCGGCGCACCGGCGACATACAGCGGACCTTCGATGGTACGCGGCGTGCCGCCAGTAATTTCAGCCGCCTTATCCTCCGCGTCCATGCGGATGTCGAGGTATTTCTCCAGACCGAGGCCGGCAGCCAGCAGCGCGGCTTCGCCGTCCTGGCCGAGCTTGTTGAAGTAGTGGACGCCGGCCCAGATTTCGTCGGGCGTCATGTCGAGGTCGTCGATGGCCTTGAACAGGTCGCCGAGCAGTCGATTGACTATCTGCTTTGCGCGAGCACCGCCGTCCTGGCTACCCACGTTGGTAGCGGCCTTCAGCAGGTCTTGCACCTCCTTCGTATCGAACACTTTGACGCTCATGTCTTCTCCTGAATCTCTATTTTCTGATCGGGTAAACCCTCGGTTTAGCGCCCTCCAGAATATGCCTGAGAGGTATAATGAGTGCTGAAACAGAGTGTGAATGCAGAATAATTGACCCGGGAAGGCGCCGTCCAACACTGATTTGGTATCGGTCTATATCTGTGAGGTATTGACATGGAACTGCGGCATCTTCGCTATTTCGTCGCCGTAGCCGAGGAACGCAATTTCACGCGCGCGGCACAGCGGCTCAACATGGCGCAACCGCCTTTGAGCCGGCAGATCCAGCAGCTCGAAGAGCTACTCGAGGTGCAGCTATTTCAGCGTGATTCGCGTCCGTTGAAGCTCACCGAGACGGGTAAGTTCTTCTATGCGCACGCCGTGCAGTTACTGGCCCAGACGTCCGAACTCGAATCCATGACGCGGCGCGTGGGTAACATCGAGCGCAGCCTCTCTGTCGGTTTCGTGGGTTCGACGTTGTATGGAATGCTGCCCAAAATCATCCGGCGCTTCCGCGACGAGAACACTACCGTCGAACTCAGCCTTCACGAGATGTCGACAATGGACCAGATCCGAGCGCTAAAAGACGGTCAGATCGATGTCGGGTTCGGTCGTATTCGGCACGAGGACGCCAACATCCGCCGGGTGATTCTTCGCGAGGAGAAGATGATCGTTGCATTCCCGGAGGGCCATCCACTCTCACTAGCCAAACCCGTCCTCGCTCTCAGCGACCTGGTCAACGAAACGCTGATTATTTTCCCTAAGGCGCCGCGCCCCAGTTATGCAGACCAGGTGCTGTCGGCATTCGAAGACCGCGGTCTCAAGCCGCGCCGGATCTATGAAGTGCGGGAGTTGCAGATTGCGCTAGGCCTCGTAGCAGCGGGGGAAGGCATTTCTGTCGTTCCAAGTAGCGTGTACGGCCTGAAGCGCGACGATGTGAGCTACAAGGAACTGGACGACCCTACTCTGGTATCGCCAATCATCATGAGCATGCGTGCGCTCGACGAGTCGCGCGACATTCGGGAAATGCTTGAACTCATCTATCGGCTGTACGAGGAGGAAAAGATAAGCTTTGCACCCCGTAACGATTCGGGGCGGTGATATCCGCCATGCACCGGGGTTTGGGAGCAGACGTCGACGGTGTCCGACAGCCCGTTATTGGGCACGCGATACTTCAGCAACCCCTTTACTCCAATATGCGCGCGTTGCGACGAAATGCCTGCGGCGGTTGGTCGACTACCCTCGAGATATTCAGAGCCGCACAACAAAATCTCACGCATACGGTTACACAGATTAGAAGATTACCGGAGTGCTCGACCGGGAAAACGTCTTGCCTATAGCGCAGCTTCCTGAAGTGGAAACCTATTTTCCGTGTGCGACGAAGGGACTCACGAATCGTTACGCAGAGAGTGCAGTTGCCGAACCTTGTCGAAAAGCCACTGGAAAACTGAATGGTCTGTCTCCTGCTCCGCAGGAATCGGTGTCATCAGCTTGCTGATTGCATTCTGACGATAGGCCAGCAGTTCACACATCTGCTTCGCCACTTGCGGATGCTCCTTCAGGAACGAAGTCATATCCTCCTTGCTTACCTGATATAGCAGGCAAGGGGTAAGTGTCGCAATGGAAACGTGCATAGGAAGTCCGGCGAGCAGCCCCGTTTCGCCAAATGTTTCATCCGGCCCGATACGGGCAATTTCACGCGCGCCAGACGACTCAGTATAGGTAACGGCCAGTACGCCGGAGTGGACAATGGACAGACTATCCGGGACCGTTTCAGACGCCAGGACCTGTTGATTAGCCTGGTATTCGTGTCTGGAAAGTCGCGCTGCAAGCCGTGTGACTTCATCGCTTGTCAGGCTTTCGAATAGATTCACTCGTTTTAGAAGTGCTTCCTTGGCGTCATGTGCGGTAGCGGTTGGCGCGGGCATCCCCAGTGCACGCAGTGCCACACCTGATGCCGCGAGATGCCGATAACAGAGATCGAAAAGCTCGTTAGATGCAGATAGTTTTTTGGACATATCGTCGACAAAGCCAACCACCTCGTATTGCACCGAGTTCAACGTGGTGCGTTTCATGCGAGCGGAGGGAGCGGGAACGTCAAGGATGGCGTTGCACCCGGTCAGGGCGCGGCTCAAGGCGTCGAGCACGGTCTTCGGCCGTGCCTCCGGCTCAATCTCCAGGACCAGCGAGAGGCCGTGAACATTCGTCGGCCTGCTGTTGTTGGATATTTTTGCCTTTGCGGCGACGGCATTGGGAACAATAAGGGTGTTGCCCTGACCGGTCAGCAGATGCGTGGCGCGCCAGTTCATCTCGACGACCTTGCCTTCAACATCGTCAATCTCCACCCAGTCGCCAACAGAATACGGCTCCGTGGTATTGAGTACGATTCCCGCAAAGACGTCGCTGAGTGTGCTCTGGATTGCGAGGCCAAGCACAATGGCGAGGGCACCCGACGTAGCAACGAGGCCGCGCACCGGCAGCTCGAGGACAAACCCAAGGGCGGCCACGACCGCAGCGAGGAATACCACCGCGCCGAATACGTCCGAGAATAGCCGCTGCCGTCGCCAGGCGCTTGGTAGTAGCAGCGTATCGAGCGAAAGCGTAAGCAGACGCGCTGCCATCAGCCACCAGATTATTTCAAGCACCTGCCCGACCCAGTGCAATTCGACGGCGTCCGCGTAGGGCGCCTGGGTGAATGGGCTCAGGCCGGACGCGAAAAGTACCCAGCTCAACACCGAAAAAAGCGTAAGCCGTATCAGGAGCCGAGCCAACTCATGCGCAGGGAGTCGGAAACGCCACACGATGATGTCGAGAGCGACGATACCGAATCCCAGAATCAGTGGATATTTCACAGACGTTCCTCAGCAGGCGACCTTGGGAGGATATCTCTTCGTCTACGACTCACAACCGCTGCAGGTTCAACTTGCGAGTGATGACTTGCGGCTAATCTGCGGAAAAGACCCCTGCCGCCGATATGCAGATGATTCGCATCCGAAGAGGTCCATTCGAGCATGTCGTTTGCGAGCGAAGTTGCAATCGTGCCAATCTGTTTTCAGGGCTTCGCTCGGACCTGCAGGGTCGCCTGGATAATCGGCCCTGGCACTGGCCGTGTGTCGCATCATCGCTACGCTCGTGGCTTTATCGAGCGACCGCTCCAGATATTCGGCGAGTGTTCTCAGTAATTCCGGTGCGTGCTCCGGGTCAGGTGACCACGCGTTTGCATTGTCACACTTGCCATCATGACACAGCGGGCGGGTCAGAGTCCGAGAACTCCCGCCCTGACTGTGCCGTGTGTCTCTCGGGCTGATTGCGTTTATCACCATTGCCCGGCGGTGTGACAATACTGGGATCGACACAGTCCATTACTCATCCGAGGACACGTGCAGACAGATTCCCCCCCGCGTGCCAGTACGCTCAGCCAGATCCCACGCGGCATCTGGATGCTGGGCTTCGTCAGCATGTTCATGGACATCTCGTCCGAAATCATCCATAGCCTTCTGCCGATGTTCCTCGTGACAAGTCTCGGTGCGAGCGCCACGATGGTCGGCCTGATTGAAGGCGCGGCAGAGGCGGCTTCGCCCATCGTCAAGGTGTTTTCAGGGGCGCTGAGCGACTACCTTGGTAACCGGAAGTGGCTCGCGGTCATCGGATACGGCATGGGAGAGTTAAGCAAGCCACTGTTTGCGCTGGCGCCCACCGCGGGCATCGTATTGACGGCACGTGTGGTCGACCGGGTGGGAAAAGGCATTCGGGGTGCGCCGCGCGACGCGCTCGTGGCTGACATCACTCCCGCCCATCTGCGTGGCGTGGCCTATGGCCTGCGGCAATCGCTCGACACAATCGGCGCCTTTGTTGGACCGTTGCTCGCGGTCGCCCTGATGCTGTTGTGGGCGGACAACTTCCGTCGGGTATTCTGGGTCGCGGTGGCGCCGGGACTTGTTGCCGTAGCGTTACTCGCTTTCGGTATCAGGGAACCTGCACGGCAGCCGGGAGCAAAGCGCGTCAACCCGATTAAGCTCGACAGCCTGAAGAAACTCAGCGGGCCTTATTGGTGGGTCGTCGGTGTCGGTGCAGTCTTCACGCTCGCACGCTTCAGCGAAGCCTTCCTGGTGTTGCGTGCGATGCAGGGTGGTATCCCGATAGCCCTCGTGCCTCTCGTCATGGTGGCAATGAATGTCGTGTACTCGCTGTCGGCGTACCCATTCGGAAAACTGGCTGACTCGATGAGTCACACCAGGCTGTTGGCCGCCGGCATTCTGGTGCTCGTCGCATCTGACATCGTGCTGGCTCATGGCAACTCATGGCCGGTTGTGATATTCGGGGTAGCCCTCTGGGGGCTGCATATGGGGTTGACTCAAGGTCTGCTGGCGACCATGGTCGCGCAATCGGCACCGCCCGAGCTGAAGGGCACTGCATTCGGCTTCTTCAACCTGATGAGCGGACTAGCGATGCTTGTCGCCAGTGTCGTTGCCGGTCAACTCTGGGACCGCTTCGGAGCGAGTACGACGTTCTATGCCGGGGCGGGATTCTGTATCGCAACGCTGTTCGCGCTGGCGACCCGGCCATTGACACGCGACAGCAGGACATGACCTGGCGGCTACTTGACGAGCCGCGAGTGACAAATCAGTCGTCGTCTTCATGGCGATGGTGTTCCCATCCACGGTGCCGACCGTGGTCATGCCATCGGCGCTCGTCGCCGTAGTCGCCTTCATAGCGGTATCCGTAGCCATAGACCGGGGCCGGCGCGTAGACCACTGGCGGCGGCGCCTCGTACACGACCGGGGGTGGCGCGACATACATGGGACCAGGAACGCCCAGATAAACGCCGATGTCCGCGTGAGCGAAAGCCGCGCTGGACGCACAGGCAGCGGGAATTCCCACCGCGAGAAAAAGGGTAGCGCGCTTCATGAAGTTCTCCAGTCCTGCCCGGTTCTGGCGGATGCCAGACAACGACGAACGAGGCGGATTGTAGGGGGGCCAAGCCGTAGCAGGTGCAGCCGGATTGTCAATTCTGTAACAGGCGGTAATCGGAAAATCTCGCCGGTTTTAGAGGCTGATTACGACACGCTCAGGGAGTCGCGCGAGACATGAACACGCTCACCGAGCTGGACCGGCGGCTGCGTTGTGTAGTTGAAGTTCACCAGCGCCCACTGGAAGGATGCGTGGTAGAGAATTGGAAGAGCTTCCGGAAGCAAACTTTGTGTGCGCTCATACGAAAAAAAAAGGCGTCACGTTGCCGTGACGCCTTAAAAAGTTCTAGCCATTCCGAGGGCCGTGCTAGAACCTGAGAGACGGTATTCGAAAGTTGGGCCTGCGATGCGGCGCCTGTACAGAGCGCGCAGACCGTTACGGTGGACTATGAGAAGACACTCGGCACAGACATTGTGCGGGCCACGGCAGGTTCGGAACTTCAAAATGCGGAACCTGAAACCGTCTTTCGAAATGAGATTCCATTTTTTATGGTTATGCTGACTAAGTCAAGCAAAATCTAAAGAGGCTTCGTTCGTGGCGGAAAAATATTCCGATACAATGAATCTTCCGATGAAAAATCACTTCGATGCCCCATGTTGGGGCCGCCGCCGGCGCTTTGAGAGAGGGCTCCAGCTTGGCCTACGAAGAAAGAAATTGAAATAAAGTTCCAAAAAAACACATGAACCGACCCACGCGCTCCCAAGCTGCCGCGGACCCGACCAGAGACAAAGACGGCTCCGGCGACGAAGTCACCGCCCTCGCGCGCGGCCTGACCGTGCTGCGCTCGGTCGCCGCCGCGGACGCGCCGCTCAGCAACCGCGAACTGACCGAACTGACCGGCATTCCCAAGCCCACCGTCTCGCGCATCACCGCGACGCTGGTCAGCGCGGGCTTTCTGTTCCGGCTGCCCGACAGCGAGCGTTTCGTGCTGACCTCGTCGGTGCTCGAGCTGAGCAACGGCTTCCTGCGCAACTTCGATATCCGCGCTCGCGCGCGGCCGTTCCTGATCGAGCTGGCCGAACGCACGGCGTTGTCCGTTCATCTGGCCGTGCGCGACCGCCTCGACATGGTGGTGATCGACGCGATCCGGCCGCGTTCGGCAGTGCTGGTGTCACGCCTTGAGATTGGCTCGCGCATGAATCTGAGCCGCACCGCCGTCGGCCGCGCCTATCTGGCCGCGCTCGAAGCACCGGAGCGGGAAAAATTGCTGATCGGCTTGCAGGCAGCTGAAGGCGACGACTGGGGCCACCTCAGCAGCCGGCTCGACAGCGCATTGCAGGAAACCGTCGAGCGCGGCTTCGCGATTGCAACGGGCGAATGGCACGACGGACTCAACGCGATCGCACTCGGTTTCACAGGACCGTCGGGCGAACGCTATGCGGTCAATTGCGGCGGTTCAGCCGACCAATGCCCACGCGACTGGTTGATCTCGCGAGCCGCCCCGGCGCTGCTCGAGTGCGTCGCGAGAATCGTGCTGGAGATCGGCGGCACGCCGGGGCGCCGCCTGGATACCTGAAGCGGCCGCAGGGCTCGCCGGCGAGCGGCGGAGGCTTTTGCAAGCAATCCTGTAACCTTCGTAATCAACAGAAAAATACGCGGGTGGACTGTTACAGAGTCCGCGACGTAGGATCATGCCTTCCTGTCGCGAGACGCGCGCCCGGCTTGCGGTTTTCTCCTTCGATAACGTTCCGGCCGCCTGTTTCGACGCCGCATTGCGCTAACATCGCTGTCCCGCGCCTTGGGTAGGATCGCGCGGAACGAGCGCGGTGCACCCGTTGTCGAAACCGCCTGTCATGCCATTCGCGTGCCGCTCCGCCGAACTGTCGAAACGGCGCGAACGCGCACGCGGCTCACATCCAAGCCAGTCACCTGACCGAACCGATGGACGAACAACAACAGCATTCGGAAACCACACGCCCTGTTCCTCCGGCTTCCCAACCGTCCTCCCGCAGCGGCCCCACCGGCACACCGAACCCGCCGCCAGGCATGGTGAAGCGGCATCGCGGCCGCAATATCGCGCTGATCATCGCCGCACTGGTCATCCTCGGGGTCGTGCTGTGGCGCTGGCATCCGTGGGGCAGTCCCGGCGGCGCAGCGAGCGCGGGCGATGCGAGCGGCGCCCGCGCCGGGCGCGCTGGACGCGGTGCAGCGATGGGCAATATGCCGCAGCCCGTTCACGTGGCGGCCGCGACCCAGGGCGAAATGCCTGTGGTGCTGACCGCACTCGGCACGGTCACGCCGCTGGCCAACGTCACCGTGCTGCCGCAATTGAGCGGCGTGTTGCAGGACGTGTATTTCAAGGAAGGCCAGATGGTCAGGAAGGGCGACGTGCTGGCCCAGATCGACCCCCGCCCCTACCAGATCTCGCTGGATAACGCGCAAGGCACGCTCGCCCGCGACGAGGCTCTGCTGCAAACCGCCCGCCTCGACCTGAAGCGTTATCAGACGCTGCTCTCGCAAGACTCCATCGCGAGCCAGCAGGTGGACACGCAGGCCTCGCTGGTGCGTCAATACGAAGGCACGGTGAAGTCCGACAAAGCCAATATCGACACCTACAAGCTCGACCTCGTCTACGCGCGCATCACCGCGCCGGTGTCGGGACGCGTCGGTCTGCGCCAGGTCGATCCGGGCAATTACGTCACGCCGAGCCTGACCAACGGCATCGTCGTAATTACGCAACTGCAGCCGATCAGCGTGATCTTCACGACCTCTGAAGACAACCTTCAGCAGATCATCCAGCAGACCCAGTCGGGCGCGAAGCTCTCGGTCACCGCGTATGACCGCAGCAACACCACGTCGCTCGAAGGCGGCATGCTCGAAACGCTGGACAACCAGATCGACACCACCACCGGCACGGTCAAGCTGCGCGCGATCTTCCAGAACAGCAAGAACCTGCTGTTCCCGAATCAGTTCGTGAATGCGCGCCTGCTGGTCGATACGATCAAGGACGCGGTGATCGTGCCGACGCCGGCGGTGCTCAACGGTTCGATGGGCCCGTTCGTGTACGTCGTGAAGGCGGATAACACCGTGACGGTGCGCCCGGTCAAGCTCGGCCCCGTGGATGGCGAGCGCACCAGCATCAAGTCCGGCCTGGCCGTCGGCGAGCGCGTCGTGATCGACGGTTCGGACCGTCTGAAGGAAGGCGCGAAAATCACGATTCCGGCCGACAAGCCTCGTGGTGCCTCAGGCGCCTCGGGCGCCCGTGGCGCGGCCGCTGCGTCGGGCGCATCCGGCGCCCACGCGCATCATGGCAAACACGCGGCGCAAGCCTCGCAATAAAGGCACGGCACTTACCGCATGAATCCATCTCGCGCCTTTATCCTGCGTCCCGTCGGCACCGCGCTGCTGATGGCGGCGATCATGCTGGTCGGTCTCGTCGCGCTGCGCTTCTTGCCGCTCTCGGCGCTGCCCCAGGTCGACTATCCGACCATCCAGGTGCAGACCTTCTATCCGGGCGCGAGCCCGGACGTGATGACGTCATCGGTCACCGCGCCGCTCGAGCGTCAGTTCGGGCAGATGCCGTCGCTCAATCAGATGTCGTCCCAAAGCTCGGCCGGCTCGTCGATCATCACGCTGCAGTTCAGCCTCGACCTGCCGCTCGATATCGCCGAGCAGGAAGTCCAGGCCGCCATCAATGCGGCCGGCAACCTGCTGCCGTCGGACCTGCCCGCCCCGCCGATCTACGCCAAGGTCAATCCGGCCGACGCGCCGATCATCACGCTCGCGATCACCTCGAAGACGCTGCCGCTCACGCAGGTGCAGGATCTGGCCGACACGCGGCTCGCGCAGAAAATCTCGCAGGTGGCGGGCGTGGGTCTGGTGAGCCTGTCGGGCGGCCAGCGCCCGGCCGTGCGGATTCAGGCGAACCCGCGCGCGCTCGCTGCGTACGGTCTGAACCTGGACGACCTCCGCACCACGATTTCGAACCTGAACGTCAACACGCCGAAGGGTAACTTCGACGGTCCCACGCGCAATTACACGATCAATGCGAACGACCAGTTGACCGACGCCGACGCCTACAAGAGCGCCGTGGTGGCGTACAAGAACGGCCGCGCGGTGATGCTGACCGACGTCGCCAACATCGTGCAGGGTGCGGAGAACACCAAGCTCGGCGCGTGGGTCGACGGCACGCCCGCCATCATTCTGAACGTGCAGCGCCAGCCGGGCGCGAACGTGATCCAGGTGGTGGACAGTATCAAGAAGCTGCTGCCGCAGTTGCAACAGGCACTGCCCGCCGCGCTCGACGTGGAAGTCGTCACCGACCGCACCACCACGATCCGCGCGTCCGTGCGCGACGTGCAGTTCGAACTGGCCATGTCGGTCGTGCTGGTCGTGCTGGTCATGTATCTGTTCCTCGCCAACGTCTACGCGACCATCATTCCGAGCCTCTCGGTGCCGCTCTCGCTGATCGGCACGCTCGCCGTGATGTACCTGTGCGGCTTCTCGCTCGACAACTTATCGTTGATGGCGCTGACCATCGCGACCGGCTTCGTGGTGGACGACGCGATCGTGATGATCGAGAACATCGCGCGTTACGTGGAAGAAGGCGAAGCCCCGCTCGAAGCCGCGTTGAAGGGCTCGAAACAGATCGGCTTCACGATCATTTCGCTGACGGTCTCGCTGATCGCCGTGCTGATTCCGCTGCTCTTCATGGGCGACGTGGTCGGCCGCCTGTTCCACGAATTCGCCATTACGCTTGCCGTGACGATCGTGATTTCGGCGGTCGTGTCGCTCACGCTCGTGCCGATGATGTGCGCCAAACTGCTGCGTCACGCGCCGCCGCATGAGAGCCATCGTTTCGAAGCCAAGGCGCACCGCGCGATCGACTGGGTGATCGCGCGTTACGCGGTCGCGCTCACGTTGGTGCTGAACCGGCAACGCTCCACGCT
Organism: Paraburkholderia sp. BL6665CI2N2; assembly: GCF_004366535.1. Lineage (NCBI taxonomy): Bacteria > Pseudomonadati > Pseudomonadota > Betaproteobacteria > Burkholderiales > Burkholderiaceae > Paraburkholderia > Paraburkholderia sp. BL6665CI2N2. Next base: position 7,250,500 of record NZ_SORC01000001.1, on the reverse strand, counting down.
GGTCGTTGCGGTGCTCACGCTGGTGCTGACCGGCGTGCTGTACGTGTTCATTCCGAAGGGCTTCTTTCCGGTGCAGGACACCGGCGTGATTCAGGCGATCACGCAGGCGCCGCAGTCGGTGTCGTATGCGTCGATGGCCGAGCGTCAGCAGGAACTTGCCGCGCAGATCCTGAAGAATCCGGACGTGGAGAGCCTGACCTCGTTCATCGGCGTGGATGGCAGCAATATCACGCTGAACAGCGGCCGCATGCTGATCAATCTGAAGCCGCGCGACGACCGTAGCAACACCGCGAGCGAAGTGATCCGCCAGTTGCAGCAGGACGTGGCGCATATCGCCGGCGCGTCGCTGTACATGCAACCGGTGCAGGATCTGACGATCGACTCGACCGTCAGCCCGACGCAGTACCAGTTCATGCTGACCGATGCGAACATCGGCGAATTCACTACGTGGGTTCCCAAGCTGGTCGAACGGCTGAAGCAGTCGCCCGAACTCGCCGACGTCGCCACCGACTTGCAGGACAACGGCCAGTCGGTCTACATCGAAATCGACCGCGCCACCGCATCGCGTTACGGCATCACGCCGGCCACTGTGGATAGTGCGCTGTACGACGCGTTCGGCCAACGCATCATCTCCACCATCTTCACGCAGTCGAACCAGTACCGCGTGATTCTGGAAGCGCAACCGGCGATGCAGCATTACACCGAATCGCTGAAGTCGATCTATCTGCCCTCTTCCACCTCCACGGGCGGCCAGGTGCCGCTGTCGTCGATCGCGCGTTTCATCGAAAAGCCCGCGCCGCTCCTCGTCACGCATCTGAGCCAGTTCCCGGCCACCACCGTGTCGTTCAACCTCGCGCCGGGTTCGTCGCTCGGCGCGGCGGTCAAGGCGATCGATCAGGCGGAGAAGGACATCGGCTTGCCCGCGTCGTTCCAGACGCGCTACCAGGGCGCGGCGCTGGCGTTCCAGGCGTCGTTGTCGAACGAGCTGTTCCTGATTCTCGCGGCGATCGTCACGATGTATATCGTGCTGGGCGTACTGTATGAGAGCTTCATCCATCCGATCACGATTCTCTCGACGCTGCCTTCGGCCGGCGTCGGCGCTCTGCTGGCGCTGCTGATCACCGGGCATGATCTCGACATCATCGGCATCATCGGGATCGTGCTGCTGATCGGTATCGTGAAGAAGAACGCGATCATGATGATCGACTTCGCGCTCTACGCCGAGCGCGAGGAAGGCAAGCCGCCGCGCGAAGCGATCTACCAGGCGTGCCTGCTGCGCTTCCGGCCAATTCTGATGACCACGCTCGCCGCCCTGCTCGGCGCGCTGCCGCTGATGCTCGGCACCGGCGCAGGCTCGGAACTGCGCCGTCCGCTCGGTATCGCGATTGCCGGTGGCCTGATCGTCAGCCAGTTGCTGACGCTGTTCACCACGCCGGTGATCTACCTCGCGTTCGACTCGCTCGGCCGCCGCGCGCGTGAGCGCTTCAATCGCGGCGGGCCGTCCAAAGGCGCCACGCCGCCCGTCAGCGATGCAGGGAACTGAGCGATGAATCTGTCGCGTCCGTTTATCTCCCGCCCGGTCGCCACCACGCTGCTGGCGATCGGCATCGCGCTGGCCGGCATTTTCGCGTTCACCAAGCTGCCGGTCGCGCCGCTGCCGCAGGTCGATTTCCCGACCATTTCGGTGCAGGCCTCTCTGCCTGGCGCGAGTCCGGATACCGTGGCGACCAGTGTCGCCAGTCCGCTCGAACGGCATCTCGGTTCGATTGCCGACGTCACCGAAATGACCTCGTCGAGTTCGGTCGGCTCGACGCGCATCACCATGCAGTTCGGCCTGAATCGCGATATCGACGGCGCCGCGCGCGACGTGCAGGCCGCCATCAACGCGGCGCGCGCCGACTTGCCGGCGAGCTTGCGCAGCAATCCGACGTACCACAAGGTCAATCCGGCCGACGCGCCGATTCTGATTCTCGCGCTCACGTCGAAAACGCTCACGGCCGGCCAGTTGTACGACTCCGCGGCCACCGTGCTGCAACAGTCGCTGTCGCAGGTGGACGGCGTCGGCGAAGTGGACGTGAGCGGCTCGGCCAACCCGGCCGTGCGCGTCGAGCTGGAGCCGAATGCGCTCTCGCACTACGGCATCGGTCTCGAAGACGTGCGGGCGGCGCTCGCCGCGGCCAACGCGAACAGCCCGAAAGGCTCGATCGAATTCGGCCCGAACCGCGTGCAGATCTATACCAACGACCAGGCCAGCAAGGCGTCGCAATACAGGGATCTGGTCATCGCCTATCGCAACGGCGCGGCGGTGAAGCTCTCCGACGTGGCCGAGGTGGTCGATTCGGTCGAAGATCTGCGCAACCTCGGCCTCTTCAACGGCAAGCGTTCGGTGCTGGTGATCCTGTACCGCCAGCCGGGCGCGAATATCATCGACACTATCGACCGTGTCACGGCGATGCTGCCGCAACTGCACGCGTCGCTGCCTGCGGACGTCGACATCGCGCCGGCCGCCGACCGCTCCACCACGATCCGCGCCTCGCTGAAAGACACCGAGTTCACGCTGGTGGTCGCGGTCGCGCTGGTGGTGATGGTGGTGTTCCTGTTCCTGCGCAACTGGCGCGCCACGCTGATCCCCAGCGTGGCCGTGCCGATCTCCATCATCGGCACGTTCGGCGCGATGTACATGCTCGGTTTCTCGATCGACAACCTCTCGCTGATGGCCCTGACCATCGCGACCGGCTTCGTGGTCGACGACGCGATCGTGGTGCTGGAGAACATCTCGCGGCATATCGAGAATGGCGTACCGCGCATGAAAGCGGCTTTCCTCGGTGCACGTGAAGTCGGCTTCACCGTGCTGTCGATCAGCATTTCGCTGGTCGCCGTGTTCCTGCCGATTCTGCTGATGGGCGGGATTGTCGGCCGCCTGTTCCGCGAATTCGCGCTTACGCTCTCGCTCGCGATAGGCGTATCGCTGATCGTCTCCCTCACGCTCACGCCGATGATGTGCTCGCGCCTTCTGCGCGAGCCGCACGAGCAGAAAGAAGAAGGACGTTTCGGCCGCTGGCTGGAACGCGGCTTCGCGTCGATGCAGCGTGGTTACGAGCGCACGCTCGGCTGGGCGTTGCTGCATCCGCGCCTGATCGTGACGATCCTGCTGCTGACCATCGGCCTGAACGTGTGGCTGTATATCATCGTGCCGAAGGGTTTCTTTCCGCAGCAGGACACGGGCCGGCTGATCGGCGGCATTCAGGCCGATCAGTCCACCTCGTTCCAGTCCATGAAAGGCAAGTTCGCGCAGATGATGGAGATCGTCGGCAAGAATCCGGCGGTGGAAAGCGTGGCCGGCTTTACCGGCGGACGGCAGACCAATTCCGGCTTCATGTTCGTGACGCTGAAATCGAAGTCCGAGCGCAAGGCCTCTGCCGATCAGGTGATCCAGCAACTGCGCGAGCCGCTCGGCGACGTGGCCGGCGCGCGGACTTTCCTGCAGGCGGTGCAGGACATTCGCGTCGGCGGACGGCAATCGAACGCGCAGTACCAGTTCACGCTGCTGGCCGATTCGACGCCCGACCTGTACCTGTGGGGCCCGAAGCTCACCGAGGCGCTGCAGGCGCGCCCCGAACTCGCGGACGTGAATTCCGACCAGCAGCAAGGCGGCCTCGAAGCGATGGTGACGATCGACCGCGCCACCGCGGCGCGCCTTGGCATCAAGCCGGCGCAGATCGACAACACCTTGTATGACGCGTTCGGCCAGCGCCAGGTGTCGACGATCTATAACCCGTTGAACCAGTATCACGTTGTGATGGAAGTCGCGCCGAAGTACTGGCAGAGTCCCGACATGCTGAAGCAGATTTACATCAGCACGTCGGGCGGCAGCGCGAGCGGCGCGCAGACCACCAACGCTCCGGCAGGCACGGTGACGAAGGAGACCGGCGCCGCGACAACCACGTCCACGAGCGCGACGACGGGCGGCACGGCGGGCACGACCGCTTCGAGCGCGGCGAGCATTGCCGCCGACTCCGCGCGCAATCAGGCGATCAACTCGATTGCGGCGAGCGGCAAGTCGAGCGCGTCGTCGGGCGCGGCGGTCTCGACGGCGAAGGAAACGATGGTGCCGCTGTCGGCGATCGCGAGCTTCGGGCCGGGCAGCACGCCGCTTTCCGTGAACCACCAGAGCCAGTTCGTGGCCTCGACGATTTCGTTCAATTTACCGCCGGGCGTTTCGCTGTCGACGGCGACTCAGGCGATTTACGACACGATGGCGCAGATCGGCATGCCGGGGACTATCCACGGCAGTTTCCAGGGGACCGCGCAGGCGTTCCAGCAGTCGATGTCCGATCAGCCGATTCTGATTCTGGCTGCGCTGGCCGCCGTGTATATCGTGCTGGGGATGCTGTATGAAAGCTATATCCATCCGTTGACGATTTTGTCGACGCTGCCTTCGGCGGGCGTGGGCGCGTTGCTGGCATTGCTGCTGTTCAAGACGGAGTTCAGCATCATCGCGTTGATCGGGGTGATTCTGCTGATCGGCATCGTGAAGAAGAACGCGATCATGATGGTGGACTTTGCTATTGAAGCTTCGCGGCATGGTTTGTCCTCGCGGGATGCGATTCATCAGGCTTGTTTGCTGCGGTTCCGGCCGATCATGATGACGACGTTTGCTGCTTTGTTGGGGGCGTTGCCGTTGGCGTTTGGGCGCGGGGAAGGGGCTGAGCTTCGGGCGCCGCTTGGGATTGCTATTGTGGGTGGGTTGATTGTTAGTCAGATGCTCACGCTTTATACGACGCCGGTTGTGTATCTTTATATGGATCGGGTTCGGGTCAGGTGGGAGGGCCGGAAGGGTCGGCGGGCTGGGGCGGCTGCTAGTTGATGTTTGTTGTGGTGCGTGATTTTTTGTTGTTGGCCTTTCCTTGATTTGTTTGTGGTCTATTAGCGTTGCCCCTGTGCGGGGCGGCACTTACTTCTCTTTGCCGCCGCAAATACAAGCGTGATACGGCCCGCTCTCGAATGAGGCGACATGAGACACATAAAGTATTGATTTAAAAAGATTTATGTCCAGATTTTCGTATCAATCCGACCCATGTCGTTTCAACTCATCGCACGTTTGCATGGGGGTAAATTTGGGGGTAAAGTTGCGCAGATTTTGATTCCGGAACGAACAAGATGCGCAGCATCCACCGCCTCACAGCCGTCGCCGTCAGGACCATCACCAAGCCGGGCTATCACCCCGACGGCGCCGGCTTGCACCTGCAAGTCGCGCGTGGCGGCAGCCGGTCATGGATTTATCGATACCAGTTGCGCGGGCGATCCTGCGAGATGGGCCTGGGTGGGTATCCAACCGTCTCGCTGAGCGAGGCTCGCGAAAAGGCGGCCGAGGCGCGCCGTCTGAAGGCGGCAGGTATCGATCCATTGGGCCAGAAGCAGCACGCCCGCAAAACGGCGCAGCGCGCGCAGGAGCGCCGTCTTTCCTTCAGGGAGGCGGCGGCGAAATATATCGAACTGCGCGAAGCCGGCTGGAGCCCGACGAACGCGGAGCAGTGGCGCAGTACGATCCGGCTGTACGCCGATCAGCCGATAGGCCGTCTCGATGTTTCGGAGATCGAGACAGGCGATATCCTTCGCGTGCTTGAACCGATCTGGCTCACCAGAAATCCGACAGCCGTGCAGTTGCGAACCCGCCTCGAAGCGATCCTCGCGTGGGCCACCTCGGGTGGTCATCGCGCGGGGGAGAACCCTGCTCGCTGGGATAATCACCTGCAAAACCTGCTGCCGAAAGTGCTGGCAAAAGCGGGACACCGGGCTGCGCTGCCGTGGCAGGCGATGCCCGCCTTCATGAAGAAACTGCGTTCGAATAGCGGCCCGGTAGCAAAGGCGATGGCGTTCATTGTGCTGACCGGCGCGCGCAGCGCCGAGGCGACTGGCGCAACCTGGCGTGAGGTCGATCTCGCCGCGAAGGTGTGGAACATCCCTGAGACCAGGATGAAGGCCGGGCGCGCCCACTCGGTGCCATTGAGCGACGCCGCCTGTGACCTGCTGCGCCGGCTGCCGGGTTCGCACAGGCCCGACGACAGGCTCTTCGATAGTGTCAAGGGCAAGGAGATTACAGGCACCGTGTTGCGCGACCTGCTGCGGGACCTTGGATATGCGCGCGAGGAACTGACGGTTCATGGTGCGAGAAGCTCGTTACGGACCTGGCTGACCGAAAGTGCGGGCGCGTCAGAGCGGGTGGCTGAATCCGTGTTGGCTCACGACTCGCGCGGTGACGTGCAGAAGGCTTACGAACGCACGCGCCATTTTGAGGCGCGGATACCACTGATGCAGCAGTGGGCCGAATTCCTGGACGCACCCTTCGCACAGCCCGCAACGGTGCTGCCGCTGGAACAGGCGGCCTGAATGGGGACTTGAGCGGCTGTCGTTGTGCGGCGCAAGCCGTCGCGCGCGGTGGCACCCAGGTTCGCGGCAACCTGCTACGCTGTCGTTCTTAAGCGCCGTGGCGGAGTTGCCCTGTCCGCCTCGATGGCGCCCCTAACAGGGCAGCTGCGCGGGCCAGACGATGAGTTCCTTCAAGAAGTGGTATACGGTGGCGGAAGCCGCAGCACTCCTTCAGCGCATGTGCGAGGAGCCCATTACCGAGCGCGACGTGCTTGACCGTATCAACGCGGGCGAGCTGACTGCGTGGATTGACGCACGCGGTCGCTATGCCGTGCGGATAAATCCGGGATGCATCTATTTCACCGATCCATCGCAAAATCCATTCTTCCCGTTAATCGAAAAACCTTCGCCGGACCAGCTTGCGTTGCTCAAACGCGGCAGCGAAGTCTGGTTCGATGGCGACGAAACCGTGAGTGTGCTGACCGGGCGGCACCGATTCGCTAACGTTGATCGGAGCGATCTGGTGTCCGGGCCCGGTGCCGATACCCAGCACAGCTCGATCCATTTGCTCTATGGCCATCTCGTCTACGATGACGACGGAGAGACGATCCTCAAGCTGGTGCGGCGCCTCCCTAACAGCGACCCAGCGTCATTCGATGTAAGCAACTTCATCGCGGACATTGAGTTACCCGCACCGAGCGCTGATTTGCAGATTGCATCTGCGGATCTGTTTGCGCTAGTGGCATCGCCGCCAATGCCGGCCACGTCAGTGACGATCGGGGCTCGGGAGCGTGAGACGCTGCTCAAGCAGATTGGTGTGCTGGCGCTATTGCTTTCGGAAAAGGCCGGTATTTACAGGCGTGGCGGGAAACCGAACGCAAAGCAGATCGGTGACGCCGTTGCAAAAATCATGGAAGCACTTCCCGATGCGAACACACGCGGAATGAGTTCGACGAGCGTTCGTAACAGCATAAGCGCGGGCCTATCGCTGCTTGAACGTTGAGTGACATGCCAGTTGGCAACAACTTTTGCCAACTGGCAAAACGGCCATCTTTGCGAGTCTATATTCATATCGCCTTGTGCTATTTCACGTTAGCGCGGTGCGACTGGACCTAGGGTTTCCTGTATCGCGCCAGACCATACGGAGCGCGTACATCATGAAGCCACAAACTCTCCCGCCTGCTCTCACCTGCTTTGACGAGATGCCTGGCGCCGGCCTTGTCGGTGTCAGGGTGGTCGCCGCGTTGTTTGGTGTATCAGTCTCAACCGTCTGGCGGCGCGTCGAACTCGGCCTGTTGCCGCAGCCCCACAAGTTTGGAAGCTCGACGCGATGGAAAGTCGGCGAGATCCGGCAGGTCCTGGCGACCGGCTCAGGCGGGAGCACACCATGAAAGCGACCCGTCCGTCCGCCGGCGGCGCGGCATGAACGCCAGGGACGGAAGCGTCCGCCAGGTAGCGGGCTCTCAAGTAACGTCGGACGGGAGGTCGAACACAACAGGGGTCACGCATGGTCCGGACAAGCCGCGCATCTGGACGACGCAATCGCTGCGGAAGTACTTCGAAGAGTTGATTGGACGTGAACTCCAAAGCTGCCGCGCCTGTATGAGCGAAGCCAACTGGATCGAGCATCGCGACTGGATTGAGGAACATGCCCGCGTCTGTTTGCGAGAGGCCGTCGAGCGTCGTGCTGCGCGGGGTGAACTATGAATGCTGAACGCGACGTACCGGGTTCGGTTGATGCAGCGTGGTACGCGACCCAGATCGAGTGTAACGGCAACCGGCGCGAACAGCGTGAGGTTGCCCAGCGGCGTGCAGCGAAGGCAATCGCGAAAGCGAACGGGCAGATGCCAGATGCCAGCGGCAAGACCATCGAGATATGGGAGCCGGAAATCGTGATGACAGACACACTGCTTGCGGCGCCGCCCACGCGGCCGAAATTCGTGATCGATGGCCTGCTGCCCACTGGGCTTACCTATCTCGCTGGACGGCCAAAACAAGGCAAATCACTGCTCGCGTTGCAAATGACCGTCGCGGTGGCGAGTGGTCAGCCGTTGTGGGGCCGGGATGTGGATGCGGGCCGGTGCTGGTATATCGATGTGGAAAACGCGCGCTGGCGTGTGCATGACCGGCTTCAGCAGGCAGGCATTGACACAGCGCACGTGCCGAATCTCGCGTGGACTTTCGAGTGGCGACGCGGCAACCGCAACGCGCTGACGGCTGCTCTCGACCGGATGCCGGTGAAAATGCTCGTCACTGATACCTGGCCTAAATTCCGCCCGCCGCTCGACAAGAGGCAGGACCAGTACGAACAGGAGGGCGAAGAACTGGCGTGGCTCGCCCACGAAGCGAACGAGCGGGCAATGTCGATTGTCTGCGTCGGTCACACCACCAAGAGCGATCTCGGCGACGTGTATTCGCAGATCGGCGGCAGCACTGCGGTAGCCGGCGGTGCCGATGCGCTGTTCGTACTTCGCAAGGAAGCGGACGACCGGCGCGTGCTTCACACGACCGGTCGCGACATAGCGGACAGCCGGTTCATGCTGCGTCTCGGCGAAGATCTGCAATTCCGCTTCATATGTGATGCCGACGCGATGGTCACGGACGAGCAACTGGCTTATCTGCGGGCGATCGCGAACGGCGCCGGATTGCAGAACCAGGTAGCGCAGGCGCTCGGAGTTAGCTACGCGGCTGTGTCGAAGATGGTGCCACGTCTGCTGGAGGCTGGCCTGGTTCGCAGACCGGGAGGCATGCTGACGCTTACGGTAATGGGGCGGCAGATCGTCGATACCGCTGCCTAGCGGTAGTGGCGTAGCAGCAGTAGAAAGAAGGTTAAGTAGATCAATAGTGTTTATTTTTTTAAGTAGGTTACTTCGGTTAAACAGGTTAGCAATGCTTACCAGACCGTATGAGTTGTTGAGCTACTTAACCTATTTACCTTATTAACTTCGTCAACCAACTGGACACAAGGAGGCGAAATCATGGGACGCGGCCTGCACATCCAGTCAGTCAAACTTGTCGACGCGGCGGTCCGCGTGCTCGAAGAAATCAAGCCAACGACGGTGCGCAGCGTCTGTTACCAACTTTTCACACGCGGGCTTATCGAAAACATGGGCAGGAATGAAACCGGCAACGTGTCGCGCCTGCTCACGTGGGCGCGCGAGCACGGCCAGATTGAATGGAGCTGGATTGTTGACGAAACGCGTGAGGTCGAACAGGTCGCGCAATGGAGCGACGGCGCGCACTTCATTCAATCGCTGGTCGGTCAGTATCGCAAGGACTACTGGCAGGACCAGCCATATAACGTCGAACTGGTCAGTGAGAAGGGTACGGTACGCGGCGTACTGGCGGCGGTACTTGAAGAATTTGGTGTGCCGTTCCGGGTGATGCATGGCTTTGCCAGCGCAACCGCGACGAACGACATGGCCGGATCCATCAACCACCGTGAGAAGCCGACCGTGCTGCTCTATGTCGGCGACTGGGACCCGAGTGGAATGTTCATGAGCGAGGAAGACCTGCCAGACCGGCTGGAGCGCTACGGCGCCGATCCAGGCAGGTTCCAGTTATGCCGTATCGCGCTCACGCATGTCGACGTCTCTTCGGACGCGCTGCCGTACTTTCTGGCTGAGACCAAAAAAAGCGATGCGCGCTATCGATGGTTTATCCGCAAGTACGGTGAGAAGTGCTGGGAAGTTGACGCGATGAATTCGAACGATCTGCGCAGGCGCGTCCGGAACTCGATTGTCCAGCATCTTGATATCGACGCGTGGAATCACATGGTCGAAATCGAGCGCGTCGAGTCGGAGTCGATGCAGCGAATCATGGGTGACTGGAAACGGGCGCTAGGCAGGCCATCGTCGCCTTGACATTCTATTTTCCATCCGGTCTTTGAATAGAACCTGTGTGAGGACGTTTTTCCCGCTACATCAGGAGAACTATAGCCGGCAGGCGACTGGCAAACCATGGCACTGCCTGCGCCGATCGCCGACAACTTGAAGTGCTAAAAAAGGAGCAATCGTCATGACTGACACCCCGAATACGAGTGCGGACACGAACGCCCTCGCGAAAATAGTCGTTCCTTGCGAGTCATTCCAGCGACTTGACGCCCTACTTGAAAAAAAGCGGCGACTGGTCGCGCGGATCGAGTCGCTGCCGGCCGAGATCACGCACGCGCACGATACGGTGGCCGCCCTCCAGGCCGAGGCGACGGGCGCAGAGATTGAACTGGTCGGCGCCGAGGCGGAACCGGCGCCCATTGACTTCGAAAGGCATGAAGCAGCGTTGGCTGCGCTCGCGAAACAGGAAGTTGAAGCGGAACTGCTTGAACGCCGGTTGCGGGCGCGGCTCGACGCTCTGGAAGAACAGGCGGCGGTGATCGATGAAGAGATCTCCGTCGAAATCCGAATTGTGAGCACCGATGCCGCCGATATCGCTGGGAGAGTGCTGGATGCGCTCGCAGCTGAACTCGATGTAAGCCTCGTGCCAGTGCGAGCCGTCTACGCGAAAATTGTTGCGCTAACGGGTATTGTGCCGATCCGCTCCGTGCAGGATTTCATGATAAGCGCCCACCTGTCGGATCCGCGCCGAAGCTTGATGCGTTATTTTCCGCACTGCGGCGGTAGCGACGACGCGCCAAACCTGCTGCTGGTGACAACCGTACAGACCGAGGCGGCGAAGGCTGCGGTGCATGCGGCGATGGAACCCGTCGCGAAAGCGCTGCGGGCTACACGCTCGCATGTACGCTATGTTCGTCTGGACAAGCGCCCGCAGCCTTATCGGGTCAAGTCCGAGGTGATCACCGAAAGCGGTCCACGCAGCCGGCCCACTGGCGAAACCGTCATTCGCTGAGGCATCTGTGACGCCTGGCTATCAGCACCTCGCAATGCGCCTGCTCAACACGCCGCTCGCGATCGAGCCAGGCAGGTTCGCAGCCATCGCGGCGACCGCCTGTGCGACACCCCGCGTCGCGGTTATTGGTGGCAGGGTCGACGCGGACGTTGCGCAAGTCGGACCTCGACCGCCGTATGCGATGGTCACGGGCATTGCGGTCATTCAGGTGCGGGGGATGCTGTTAAGCAAGACCGGCACAGCGGCGCCGTGCCTGATGGCCGGCGCCGACATTGTGACGGGCTACGACGGTATCCGCGCGAGCCTGAGTCTCGCACTCGCCGATTCTGCCGTGCGGGCCATTGTGCTCGATATCGACAGTCCCGGCGGTGAGATAGCGGGCCTGCTGGACCTCGCCGATGCGATCTGCGCGGCGCGTCGGCGCAAGCCGCTACTCGCGGTCTGTAACGAGTGCGCCTTTAGCGCTGCATATTGCATCGCCTCCGCATGTGAACAGGTCACGGTACCGCGCACGGGCGGCACTGGTGGCGTCGGCGTGCTCGTCGCGCATGTGGACTTCTCGAAGGCGCTCACCGATGCAGGTATCGCGGTCACGCTGATTACTTCCGGCGAGCGCAAGGCTGACGGTAGCGAGTACCGGCCGCTCGCACGTGAGGCGTACCGGCGCATCAAAGCGGATATCGACGCCGTGGGCAAGATGCTTACGGCGACGGTGGCGCGCAATCGCGGCCTGTCTAACGCGCAGGTACGTAACATGGATGGCGGGACGTACCTTGGCGCGGCCAGCGTCCGTGCCGGACTGGCGGACGCCGTGATGCCGCCGGATGAAGCGCTTCTGGCTTTGCGACAGGAACTGGGAAAGCCGTCACTGGGAACAGTGCGCAACGTCGCACCCGCGCGCCCACCGTCCGAACGCAGGCGGTCGTGGGGACAGCTTGCGTATTGCGCAGAACTGAAGGCAGCGCTGTGGTAACAATGCGCGCCGCTCTGCGTCCACGGCGGCTACTTGACGCCCCAACGTATTGGCGCATCCGAGCGGCATATCGACGCCGCGTGTGCGGGCGGTATGACTATCTTCGCGCGCTAAAAACGTTCGCGAGCGGCGATTAGAAATTTCCGGAGAGCATCCTGCACTACGGTGATCGAGCGCAGGCTGTCGTGTCGGCTAACTTCAATCGCGTCTTTGGTGCGGAACTGGCGAAGGCTATGACGACGGCCCGGTGACAACCCGCTGTCGAGTCACGCGTACGGAAAGCTGGCGAACGGCTCGCCGTTATTTTGGAGTTGGTGCCAGTCGAACTCATACCTCTGCTCGTCGGGCCACGTTGGAAAGCCGATGCGAAAATACCCACCGATTGCAGTCTCCAATCCGTCCCGACTTTGGCCGACAGCAGAGAGAGTATTGTCGTTCGAAAAGTCTTCGGTATGAAACTGTGCGGATAGCAAAATGACAACTGCACAGACAGCATCGAGCATGTGTTCGAACGTCGCTTGTTCGAAGGCCGTCGCCCGATTGTGTTTGGTCGCGTTATAGGCTTGATACCAGGGTAGAAACCGATCCGTTGCATCCGCGTTTGCCCAGTTGCGAAACGGCTTTCTACGCGCGTCATTGCCGTGCCACGTAGGTACCGCAACCTCATAGCCCGACAGCATGTGGGAAACCTCTACTTTTGAGTAGACGCCCATGTTTGGAGATCGAGGCAGTACGAAGCCGTTCTCGGTGAGAATCGCCTTGCAGTTTGCCTCTACCTCAATGCATGAACGAAGAAGAAGTTCAGGAATGCGGTAGGAATGGCATCCGAGATTTCCGTCTGACGGCTCGACGTAATCGAATAGCGCCTGCAAGTCTTTCTGAATGATCTGGAATGCCCGAATGTAGTGCTCGGGCGCCTGCGCGTATGCCTCATGCACCACGTAACGGCCGTTGCCGTTGCCGGCATAACTCCCATCGGCAAGCTGACGGCATGTGCGCTTGTAAGGACGTGCGATAGCCATGGAACCTTTAAGGGTGAAGGTTAAGCGTCAGAGGTTGAACTCTATGGCATTCCAAAGGTACTTTCCAAGCCTTTTTAAATCGCGGGCAATTGCGCACCACGTCTTTCCTCTAGTTATGGATTTGCAAAAGCCTTTGCACTTTGCAGCGGCCTTTGCAAACCATCCGGCGTGGCGCTAGCTGTGAGGGACAGGACGCATTCATCGCGGACGCGCGGGTCTCAAGCAGAGCGACCTTATTAAAAGACAGAAGGTGATGCCGTTCGCACGAAGCTAGCGTCGCAAACCAGTCACAAAGATGGTCGTGAATACCGATCCAAATCGGAAGGGTTTGGCTTGGCAGGGTTCGCATCTCGAATGCACACACGGCGATAGACAGCTACAAACAGTACGTGTCGCTCGTCATCAACGACTCGATAGGTATCTATGAAGCACGCTTTCCCGTCGGTGAAGCGGCCTGTCCCGACCTTGTAGACCTCGTGCGCGAACTTCGGATTTGCGTTTGCTCTTGCACCGTGCCGGCGGAGCGCTATACTTGAGCGTCGCTGAAACAGCAGCGATGCGGGATTGGCGTCCCGGAAAGCAAAAGGCGGACAACCGCCGACTGGCGGTTTTTTTGCGTCCGCACACCTTGCGCCTCTTATGGTCGGGCCTTGGTGGGGGAGCGCTCGCGCTCGCCGGTTTCCTTTTGCGCCGGTACGCCAACCCTGCCTTGTGCCCGGCCACCCGATTGGCGTCGGAGCCGGGTCATGCAACCCGCAAAAGGAAGCCGCATCATGCATGCAATCCCCGCGCATTCCAGGCTGACGCAATTCGCCTTTCTTGAGTCCATCAATGCGCGCCGCGTCTCAGCACGCGCCTTAATTGAGCCTTGTAACAGCGCAACTGAGGTGCGTCATGGCTGAATTTCTGCACGCAGACCGGCAGCAAAACGATGCCGCATTCGATGCCGCCGTCATTCGCGTTGACCAGTTGCAGGCTCTGGCGGGACTCTTGAGCCTTGAAGAAGTCGCCGAGCAGTTCACTGGACTCGACACAGTTGGGCAGGTGTCGATTTTCGGTCTGTTCGAGAGTGCCTTGTCCGATGTTCGTATGGCCCGCTGCGCAAGCAGCGCACAACGGCTCAGCCGATGACGTGACACGCTAGATAAACCGCAACATTCACAGGCGACCGGCACAGACACTTCTGCGCGCCACATTGCTGACCGCTTTTCGTACCTTGCGTCGATAGCCTTTTTATGCCCGCCTTGCGCGGGCTTTTTTTCTTGCCTGTTCTGGCTATTCCATATCCGGCCAATGTTCGATAGGACAAATCCGATTTGACATGAAGCGTTGCTTCCAGCGCAAGACTGACCGTCAGTTCGAGCTTTCCGTTTCATCTGGCGCTAGTTTACCCGGCGATACAAATTAGCATAACGAACAGGCCAGATGAACAGGAATAATTACCGGCTCGTATTCAGCCGGCTGAGAAACATGCTTGTCGCCGTCGAGGAAACCGCCACGGCGACAGCAAAAGAAAACGGGCAGACCAAGGTTTTCAGCCACGGCAATCCAGCGGGTCATACCGCGCTATTCACCTTGCGGCAGATTGCGTTTGCCGCCCTCGCGCTACTCGGTGCGCTGCCGTCGTGGACGGCCGCGCAGATCGTACCGGGCGGCGCGCACGCCCCGTCCGTCATCCAGGCGCCGAACGGCGTGGGTCAGGTGAATATCAACCGTCCGTCTGGTGCGGGCGTGTCGGTCAACACCTACAACCAGTTCGACGTACAGCAGCGCGGCGCCATCCTGAACAACTCGCCGACGATGGTTCAGTCGCAACTCGGCGGCATGATTAACGGCAATCCGAATTTCGCGCCGGGACAGGCCGCGAAGATCATCGTCAACCAGGTCAATAGCGCGAGCGCGTCACAGTTCAACGGCGCGCTCGAAGTCGCGGGCCAACGCGCAAACGTGATTCTGGCAAATCCGTCAGGGATTTCCGTCAACGGTGGGACATTCATCAACACGAGCCGCGCGACGCTGACAACCGGCATTCCGAATTATGCAGCGGACGGCTCCGTGTCTGGCTTTAATGTCACGGGCGGCAACATCGCGATCAGCGGCGCCGGTCTGAACGCGTCGAACGTCGATCAGGTTGATTTGCTGTCTCGCGCCGTGCAGGCCAATGCGGCGGTCTACGCGAAGACCAGTCTGAACGTGGTGACCGGCGCAAACAGCGTCGATTACAACACGCTCAGTGGAACAGCGGCTACCAGTACACGACCTATACCGGTGTAGCGGTCGCGAACCTGATTGCAGGCATCAGCCCGCAAGGACAGATCATCGCCGGAGGCAATCTCGATGCCTCGTCGGTCGGTCTGTTCCAGAATTACTGGAGCGCGGTCGCGGCGGTCGGCAGCATCGCAGCGCCCGTCTCGCTCGACCAGAATAGCTGGCAGGGTCAGACGGCGCCTGGTGTGCAGGTCACGTATTCAGGCTACTACCACTACACGAACTACGACCACAGCATTGCGGACTGGACATTGCCGTTTGGCGATGCGCCGTTCACGGGCTCCACTCCGGGCGGCTACACGCAGGCAGCACCCGCCGATATCCGCAACTACGCGCTGCCGTCCCATGAGTCGAGCTTTGTCGCGGGCGGCACGCTCTCGGGCAACGGCATCAGCATCGACAACACGGCGGGCAACGCCGGCATTCCTTCGCTCGGTCTCGCACCGGGTCAGGCCATGTCTGGCGTCAATATCAACGGAGTGAGCGGTAACGCGAGCGGCGGGAAATCTGGCGCGGCGTCGGTGAATGGCGGCAGCAGCATGGTCAATCCGGCGATTGCGAGCGCCACGGCGCAGAACGTACTGCAAAACCTCTCGATTCCGCAAGGCGGACTGTTCAGCCCCGCGACCGCACCGGGCGTCACTTACCTGATCGAAACGAACCCGGCATTCACGAACCAGAAGACGTTCATTTCGAGCGACTACTACCTGCAACAGCTTGGCCTGAATCCGCAGACGACCGAAAAGCGCCTGGGCGATGGCTTCTACGAGCAGCAGCTTGTACGCAACCAGATTACGTCGCTGACCGGCAAGGCGGTACTCGGTCCCTATACCGATCTTCAGGGAATGTATCAGTCGCTGCTGGAGGCGGGCGCGTCGCTGTCGAAGTCGCTCGATCTGCCGCTCGGCATGAGTCTGTCGGCTGAACAGGTGGCGGCACTTACGGGCAACGTCATCATCATGCAGACGGAAGTCGTGGATGGTCAGTCCGTGCTGGTGCCGGTCGTCTATCTCGCGAAGGCCAGCCAGCAGAACATGAACGGGCCGCTGATTGCGGCGACCGACATCGACATCCGGAACGCGCAGACGTTCACGAATAGCGGCACGATACAGGCAGGCAATGCGCTGTCGATCCAGGGCAACCAGATCAGTAACGCATTCGGCACGCTGCAAAGCGGCGGGCTTATGTCGCTGACGACCAAGGGTAACGTCGACCTGACTTCGGCCACCGTGAACGCCGGCAGTCTCGCGCTGAACGCAGGCGGCGACCTGCTGCTGAATACGGCGGTCAAAACTGTCGACCAGGTCAGCGCGACCGGTGCGACGCGCACCACGACCACGCTTGGCCCCATTGCGAACCTGAACGTGGCGGGCAATGCGGTCATTGTGACGGGCGGCAACGTTGACCAGAACGCGGGCAATCTGAACGTCGGCGGCAATCTCGGTATGGCCGTGGGCGGCAACTACGATATCGGCTCGGTACAGACCGGCGAACACAAGATCGTCGAGCGTGCGAACGGCGTGTCGAACACCGACATCAACCAGACGACCGGCAGTTCCATCAAGGTCGGTGGCATTTCGCAGATTGGCGTCGGCGGCGACCTGACGGCGACCGGCGCGAATATCAATCTTGGCGGCGGTGGCGTCGTTGCGGCGAACGGCAACGTGACCTTGCAGGCCGCCAAGGCGACCTCAACGACGGATAGCAACAGTTCAGGCAGCGACAGCCACGGCAGCTATTCGGAATCGCTGCACCGCTCGGACGACACGCTTACCGCAACCACGCTCAACGCGGGCAATTCGCTGACCGTGGCATCGGGCAAGGATATCAACGTCACAGGCAGCGCGGTCACGCTCGACAAGGGAACCGCGACCCTTGCAGCGGCGGGCAACGTCAACATCGGCGCGGCAACGGAAACGCACGTCGAGAATACGCAGGAGCAGCACAAGCACAGTAATGTCGTGAGCGGCAAGGAAGTGGCGAGTTCGAGCAACACCAGCGCCACGCTCTCACAAGGCAGCATGGTTTCCGCAGACGCGGTGACAATCGCGAGCGGCAACGACATCAACGTGAAAGGCAGCACGATTGTCGGGACAAACGACGTGACGCTCAATGCTGCGCATGACGTGAGCATCACGACGACGCAGGACACCATGCAGTCGTCCAGCAGCTATCAGGAAACGCGTACGGGCCTGGGAACGAGCGGCCTGAACGTGACGATTGGCACCAACAAACTCGCGACGACCAGTGAGGCATCGAGCGTCAAGAACAACGCGAGCACGGTCGGGTCGATCAACGGCGACCTGTCAATCAATGCGGGCAACACCCTGCACGTCACAGGCAGCGACCTCGTCGCGGGCGGGAATCTCGCGGGTACGGCGGCGAACGTCATCATCGACGCGGCAACCGATACCTCGCACCAGGCGCAGACGCAGAAGACCAGCAGCAGCGGCCTCACGATAGGCCTGGCGGGTTCGGTCGGCGACGCGATCAATAACGCGTATTCGGAAAGTCAGGCGGCGAAGAATTCGACCAGTACGGGCAACGACCGTGCGGCGGCGCTGCACAGTATCGCCGCAGCGGGCGATATCGGTCTGGCGGGCTTAACCAAAGCCGGTATGACACCGGACGGTAAGCCCGACATCGGCATCAAGGTCAGCATTGGATCAAGCAGGAGCGAAAGCCAGTCGTCCGAAGACCAGACGACGCACCGCGGCTCCAATGTGCAGGCAGGCGGCACAGCCGGACTCGTGGCGACGAACGGCGACCTGACTATCGCCGGATCGAACGTGAACGCGAACGATGTCATTCTCGCAGCGAAGAATAAGGTGAACGTCATCAACACGACCGACACCGATTCGACGCGTAGCTCGAACAGTTCCAGCAGCGCGAGTGTCGGCGTGCAGTACACATTGGGCGGCGGCTTCGGCGTCTCTGCTGCGATGGCGAACGCGCATGGCGATGCGAACAGCGACGCGTCAATCCAGAATGCTTCGCATGTGAACGGCGCGAACAGCGTCAGGGTGATATCGGTCGGCGATACGAATATCATCGGCTCGCAGATCAACGGCAAGCAGATCGCGGCCGACGTGGGCGGCAACCTGAACATCACGAGCGTTCAGGACGTGACGAACAGCGCCGCGCACCAGAGCAGCGTGAGCGGCGGTTTCACCATCAGCCAGGGCGGCGGCAGCGCGAGTTTCAGCGCGCAGAACGGCCATGCCGATTCGCACTATGCGGGCGTGAACGAACAGGCCGGTATCAATGCGGGCGATGGCGGATTCAACGTCAACGTCAAGGGCAATACGGGCCTGACGGGCGGCGTGATATCTAGCGCGGCGGATGCTTCGAAGAACAGCCTGACGACCGGCACGCTCACGTATAGCGATATCCAGAACCAGTCGCACTACAGCGCTAACAGCAACGGCGTCAGCGCGGGCGTGGGCTTCGGTGGCAGCACTGGCAAGCCGCCGAGATTCGCGCGCAGTTTGACCGCGAGAAAGCGATGCTTGGTCAAACCGGTGCGAAAGTGCCACAGGGCGCTGAAGCGCAGTCGGCAACCGTGCCTGCTAATGGACTCATCGCAGGAGCGTCGGCGATAAATGGTAAGGTCATAGTCGACAGCAAGATTGGAAGCCAACTGCCTGGTCGCGGTTGGACAGCTAACGATATCAAAGCGGTGGTCGATGCCGGTCCTGTAGGGACAACCACTGACAATCGGTCTGCGGCGAAAACTCCTGACGGACTGCCTCGGAGCGATACAGCATCCGTTTACGGATCGCCGACTGGCTATGTCGTTGTAAACGACAGGACTGGCGAGGTAGTACAGGTTAGCGGGAAAAACGATCCAGACTGGATTCCGGATAGTCGTATTAAATGGAAGTAAACATTATGGAAATCAATCGTCAAAAGCGGTATGAAGCAGCAAAAGATTTTTTTGAGCTCTGTGGCAGCGTAGTAATGCGACTAAGCACTGATGCCGCTATTGCGGTATGTAGAGAAGCTGCCAAAAGAGGACTTGCTATTTCACGTATCGAAGGTGGGATATGGCACCACCCCGGCTTTGAAGCGCGGGTTGATTGCATCTGGGACAGTTCGACGATATCGACTAACATGCAAGCCGCTCACGAAAACAATCTTGCTGCCATTGAATTCATCATCTCCGAACAGCCGGAGCACGACACCTTCATCATCACTGCCTCTTCCGTCGAAAATACGGAATGAACACATCTAGCAGGCTTGATATTGAAGCGCCGGACCTCGCAGAGAAGGCGATGGTTCTTTCCGAGAACGACCGAGTTGCGTTTGCGCGTGTCATCGCTGCACTGGCGTGCAAACGATAAGATGACTATCGAAAACTGGAAGTACGACGATTTCGTCAAAGCAAATAACGGGCAGTTCTCCGCTCTGGATTTCATACATGCTGTCACCGCAAAGGTCGCTCTGCCACCGGACTTTGCACTCTGTATGGCGCGTTTGTTTGCTCCGACAATGACTATGTTCGACAACGTAATAGTCGTTGCTGAATGGTTTGACGAAGCGAGATATCGGAAGTATCGAAGAAGTGGAATGAAACCGGAACAAGCGCAAGCGTGGGTAAATATGGTTGAACTGACCGACATTTTTCAGGGAATTTCATTCGGTCAGGCTCAGCAGTTCGCTGCAATCATCACGGAACTATGGAACGGAAAACTTAGCCAGAATTTTCCCAACTCTGCGGCCAAGGCGAGTGCCTTTTTTGAGGAAGATTCAGGTGAAGTATTCGTCACTATTGGAAGCTTTTGCGAGGCATCGGCAGATGGCAAGGCCTGAGTTTCGGTAGACGTAGTGCGGGCGGCCATGTGCCGCCCGCCAACTCCGCACACTACAAAGTTAAAAAATTTCTGGGTGCGATCCTTTTTTTGCGCCCTGCCACAACGATCACAGTATGAAAATCATAAAGAGCCTGGCGGCGCTGCCGCTCACGGCTATGGTCGCGCTCGCGTTTAATGTGCAGGGGCAAAGCCTCGGCGGTATCGAAACCGAACAGAACCAGCAGCAGCGGCGCGACGCACAGCAGCGCGAAGCGGCAGTACAGGCGCCGGCCGTGCGCTCGACCTTGCAGAAGGTCGAAGCCTTTCCGGCGCTTCCGGCTGAAACGCCGTGCTTTCGCATCGACCGGTTCGCGCTCGACGTGCCCGGCACACTGTCAGCCGCGGCGCACACGAAAGGCGCGTCCGCACTGCCGCTCGATCCGTTCGCATTTGCACGCGAGTGGCTTGACCACTACAAAGGGCAGTGTATAGGCAAGGCAGGTATCGACGCGCTCACAAAGGGATTGCAGCAAGCGGTTCTTGGCCGTGGTTATGTAACCACGCGTGTACTCGTGCCGCAGCAGGACTTGACGGCGGGCACGTTGTCGTTTGCGCTCGTGCCGGGTCTGGTTCGGCAGGTCCGGTTGGCCGATCCTTCCATGTGGGGAACGTGGAAAAACGCGTTTCCGGTCAGCGGCGGTGACCTGCTGAACATGCGCGATCTGGAGCAAGGTCTGGAGCAGATGAAGCGCGTTGCAAGTCAGGACGTGGACATGAAGATCGAACCGACCGACATCCCCGGCGAAAGCGATGTCGTCGTGACAGTGAGGCGCGCGAAGCCCTGGACGTTCGTCGCTTCGGTCGATAACTCGGGCACGTCGTCGGCGGGCAAGTGGCAAGGCAATGTCAGCCTTGGCATTGATAACCCGCTTGGGCTCAATGACGTGTTCACGGTCGGCGCGAATCAGGATCTGTCGTTCGGCAACAAGGCACTCGGCTCGCACGGATTCAATGGTTCGTATTCCATTCCGTTCGGCTACTGGACGGCGACCCTGTCAGGCAACACCAACACGTACTATCAGAACATCGCCGTCGTGAACGATACTGTCGTATCGAGCGGCAATTCACAGACGGCCGCGCTGCGCATCGCACGCGTTCTCTCGCGTGGCCAGAACGACGTGCTGGGCGGATATGCGCAGCTATCGAAGCGTTTCGGCGACAGCTTCATGGACGATGCGAGCATTCGGACACAGGCGCGCAACAACACGTTTCTGGAACTCGGCGCGACCGACCGGCATTACTTCGGCGCGGCGCAGTTCGACGGCACGCTTGCATACCGTCAGGGCATCGGCGGACTCGGCGCGACGCCCAACCCGTACCCGGACGGCCCGACGTACCGCTTTCACATGGCCGTGCTCGACGCGAACCTGTCGGTGCCGTTCGCCGTCGCAACACAGAATTTCCGCTACGTGACGACGGTTCACGGCCAGTTCACCAACGACACGCTGTTCTATCTGGACGACCTGACCATCGGCAGTCGCTACACGGTGCGAGGCTTCGACGGCGAAACGATGCTCGCAGCAGAGAAAGGCTTCTACTGGCGCAACGAACTGCAGTGGCCGGTCTTCCAGACGGGTCAGACGTTGTATGCGGGGATCGACTACGGGCGCGTGTTCGGGCCGAACACGGCATTTCTGGCGGGGACGCAACTGGCGGGCGCGGTGATCGGCATTCGCGGTGGTGTGCCCGCAAAGATTGCAGGCCTGTCCTACGACCTGTTCGCCGGAACACCGATCTACAAGCCGTCAGGCTTTCCGACCGCACGCGCAACGGTCGGCTTTCAAATGACCGCGCAGTTCTAGGCGAAAGCGCCGGACAGCTCGTAACTTTGCGTCAATGCGTCAAAAATTGTATTGGGGGTAGGATTGAGGGTAGCGAATTGCATTAATCGCTGAAAGCGCCTATCCATAAGGGTTGTACGGAGATAATTGCTTTGCCGGCCGCAAAGAGAAGTAAGCAAGAGAAAGCGGCTCACACCGCTAATTCTTAAGCGGGTCCCCCGCACAGCCACGGTAGTGGTGCATCTGGAATCAGTGTTTTCGCGCACTCCGCGCCAGTGACCAAGGGCTCATCAGCTCCCGCTCCGCACTGCGTGCGTCGCGGACGGGTATGCCTGGGAAACCTAAGGTTTTGGTGAGCGCAGCACGTCAAACAGCGGCAGCAAAAGCGTCGTGGGCACTGTCAATTTGAATGTACGGGGGGCGTTATGAACGGCGCTTCGGCGCGCGGAGCGCCGCCGGAAGAATGACTGCTGTGTCACTCACGCCGAATGTGCGAGAGCACTGGGACCTATCCTTAATTTCGTGGGCGGGGCATATCATGAGGGATCAAGGTCATGGATATGCCGATGAAAAAGAAACGCACCGTCGCGTCTCAGGCAGCGGCCCGCGGGCCGCTGCCTGAACTGCCTGAAGCGCTGCTGGAT
This sequence comes from Paraburkholderia sp. BL6665CI2N2, assembly GCF_004366535.1. Taxonomy (NCBI): domain Bacteria; kingdom Pseudomonadati; phylum Pseudomonadota; class Betaproteobacteria; order Burkholderiales; family Burkholderiaceae; genus Paraburkholderia; species Paraburkholderia sp. BL6665CI2N2. The sequence continues at coordinate 7,227,745 of NZ_SORC01000001.1, read as the reverse complement.
GAACTGGTGAAGGGTCCGATGACGCCCGCCGAGGTTCAGGACCTGATGCTGGCGTTCAACAAGGCGCTCATCGAACGCGCGATGGGCGCCGAAATGAACATGCATCTGGGCTACCGGCCCGGCCAGCCCAAGCCTGCGGAGCAGACCAATGAACGCAACGGCGCCAGCGGCAAGACACTCATCACCGAGCGTGGCCCGGTGCGGGTCGATCTGCCGCGCGACCGTGAAGGCAGCTTCGAGCCGATCCTGATTCCCAAACACGAGCGCCGTTTCACGGGCTTTGACGAACGCATCATTGCCATGTACGCGCGCGGCATGAGCGTGCGCGAGATCCAGGCGTTTCTGGCCGAGAGCTATGGCACCGAGGTCTCACCCGACTTCATCAGCTCGGTCACCGATGAGGTGATGGCCGAAACGCTTGCCTGGCAAAGCCGTCCGCTTGAGCCGATGTACCCGGTGGTGTTCTTCGACGCGCTGCGCGTGAAGATCCGTGGCGACGGTGTGGTGAGCAACAAGGCGGTGTATCTGGCGCTGGGCATTCAGGCCGACGGCCAGCGCGACGTGCTCGGCCTGTGGATCGAGCAGACCGAAGGTGCGAAGTTCTGGCTGAAGGTGTTCAATGAACTGAAAACCCGGGGCTGCCAGGACATCCTGATCGCGGTGGTCGACGGCCTGAAGGGGCTGGCCGAGGCGATCGGCACGGCGTACCCGCGCACGGCCGTGCAGACCTGCATCGTGCACCTGATCCGCAACAGCCTGGAATACGCCAGCTACAAGGACCGCAAAAGCGTCGCCGCAGCGCTGCGCCCGGTCTATGCCGCCGCGAACGAACAGGCCGCGCAGCAGGCCCTGGAGGCCTTTGCCGAAGGGCCATGGGGTGCGAAGTATCCGACCATCGTGCAGTCGTGGCGACGGGCGTGGGAGAACGTCACACCGTTCTTCGTGTTTCCGCCCGACATACGCCGTGTCGTCTACACCACGAATGCCATTGAGAGTCTGAACATGCAACTACGCAAGATCATCAAGACCCGCGGCCACTTCCCCAACGACGAGGCCGCCATCAAGCTACTGTGGCTGGCATTGCGCAACGTGCTGACGAAGTCTGTACGGGCGGCATTCGACTGGTCCTCCGCCATGAACCAGTTCGCTATTCTGTTTGGCGAGCGTTTTACCAACGCACGCGGGTAACTCCGCTAACCGCCTCGCACACAAAAATGCGGACAGGTTCGAGCACTGACTCCAGATGCACCACTACCGTGGCTGCGCGAGGGACCCGCTTAAGAACTAGCGGTGTGAGCCGCTTTCTCTTGCTTACTTCTCTTTGCGGCCGGCAAAGAGAAGTAAGTGCCGCCCCGCACAGGGGCAACACTAATAGACCACAAACAAATCAAGAAAAGGCCAACTCCAGAGACCAAAAAACCAAAAACCTAAAGCCTCTGCCCCACAGCAAGCTCAAAAACCCTCGCCCATTGCCGAGCCTGCCTCTCATCCCGCATGGGCAAAACCCAAACCCGATGCTTAGGATCCTTGACTTTCAAAACAACCTGCCACTGCGCGCCAGGCCGCTGCACTTCCGCCCCTAGCAGGTCGGCAAAAATATAGGCCCCCTGCTCCTGGCCCAACCGAATCTCACAAAGCCGCTTATCGGCAGCGAGCCGCACGGCCCCCCCCCAACTCCCCTTGAGTTCATGAGTCCAATCTCCGTCACGGACGTTGGAAGCCACTTCCTTGCGACGCCACCACCAATAACCCAACGCGGCAATCAGCAACAAACCCACCAGCACAGCAACGCCAACAGCAACCCCCAACCCAAAATCCGCCTGCAAGGCATCAAACGCCCGCACCGCCCCATACCCCAGCGCGATCAGCGCAATCAACGCAACGACAATCGGCATCGCAAGCTCACAAGAAAAAACGCAGCCTAGCACGAGCGATGCTCACCGCTCGCCGCAGGAACACCGCAAAAAACCATTGCGAAAATTGCGCAGACGCTCCGCTTAACCTCAAGGCTGCTTATGCGCCGCCGCCCAATCCTTCACGGCCTTCAGCGTATTCTCGACATGCTTCTCCGGCGACAGGCTCGTGTACTCGTAAATGATCTTGCCATCCGGCGCGATCACATACGACACGCGATTCGCCATCGAAGCATGCATCGGCATGCCAGCGTCGTATTGGCCGATCACCTTCGAATCGGCATCGGCCGCCACCGGGAATTTGCTGCGGCACTCGCTCACCGAAAACTTCGTCAGTGTGTCGATGTTGTCGTGCGACACGCCGATCACCGTCGCGCCGTATTTTTTGTACTCGTCGACCGCTTCGGCGAACTCGTGGGCTTCGATCGTGCAGCCCGTGGTAAAGGCCGCCGGATAGAAATACACCACCACCGGCCCCTTCTTCAGTTCGTCGGCAAGCGAATAGGTGTAGGTCTTGCCGCCCAACGAAGCCTGAGTGGTGAACGACGGCGCCACGTCGCCCGGCTTGAGAGTCGCCGAGGCGGTAAGCGAATGCATGGCGAATCCCACCGACACGGCTGCGGCCAGTGCCGCCGATATGAATTTCTTCTTCATCTGCTTTTCTCCAGGCGTGGATGCACGCGGTTCGTCCAAAGAACCCAGGGCCGCCGCGTTCATGAGAATGCCGGCCAACTCCGCTATTGGACCACGTACTCACAAGGTACGTAAGAACCGGCCTGAAGGATGCAGAGTCGCTGACATGAACGCGCCACGGCAAGCAACTGCAAGCCCGCGACGCCGCCGCCCCGCCCGTCAGGCGACCGCTTCCTCGATATGCGCGCCGAACCAGGCAGCGGCCGACAGGTTCAGCTCGGCCAGCACGTCGGGCGTAAAGGCCACGAAGCCGGCGGGCGCGTCGGGGCCCAGTGCGATCGATGCCGCGTCCACGCCCTCGCCCGCCGCCTCGGCGAGCCGCAGCAAGGTGCCGAGCTCGCCGCGCCTCGACACGATCGCCTCGCGAATCTGCGGCGCGAGGCTGAGTTTCTCCAGCGCCGCACCGGGCGTGCTGCCCAGCACCACGTGGATCAGCGAAAAAATTCCGGTCATGAAGGCGGCATCGGCGAATTCGTCGTCGGCGGGACGCAGCCAAGCCGCGGCCAGCTCCATGAAACGCGAGCGCGTGCCCGCCAGTTGCACCAGCGGATCGGCGCGCCACGGCAGCTCGCCGCTGTCGGCGTACAACAGCAGCTGCGCCCAGCGCGCGATCTGCCGTGTGCCGGTGGCGATGATCGCCTCGCGCAACGACGCGATATTGCGTCCCAGCCCGAATGCACCCGAATTGACGAGGCGCAGCAGTTGCACGACCACGCTCGGGTTCAGCTTGAGTTCCGCTTCGAGTTCGACAATGCCGGCATCGCGCGCGAGCAACGCCAGCAGGCGCATCAGGCCCGGCCGCAGCGAACGGTTGCGCGGCGCGGCCAGCACCTGCGGCCGCGCAAAGAAGTAGCCCTGAAACAGATCGAAGCCGAGATCCCGCGCGAGCGCGAAATCCTCGCGCGTCTCGACCTTCTCCGCGATCAGCGTCTTGCCCTGCCCACGCACCAGCGACGCCAGCTTCGGCAGCACGGCGCGGTCGGTCTGCAGAAAGTCGATCTTGACGATGTCGGCATGCGGCAGCGCGCCGCTCAGCTCGTCGGACAGTTCGCTCACGTCGTCGAGCGCCACCTGAAAGCCGGCGCGGCGCAACTCGCCCAGACGGCGGACCAGTTGCGCGTCGAATTTCACGGTCTCCAGGATTTCGAGCACGAAGCGCTCGGGCGGCATCAGATGGACGATGTCGTTGAACAGCAGCGCACGGTCGATATTGACGAAACCGCGATGCGGGCCCAACACCGTCGGCACGCCGATCCCGCCGATCGCCCGCGCCACCACCTGCGCGGTCGCCTGGGCGTCGTCGGTGACTTCGGCGTAGTTATGCGCGCCGGCTCGAAACAACAATTCATAAGCATTCAGCGCGCCGTCGCGATCGAGGATCGGCTGACGGCCCAGATACACGAATTGCGTGGCGGGCCACGGTTCGGCGCCGTCGGCAGCTGCGTCGAGCACCTCGTTATGCCGGGCAGTGGCCTTGGCTTGATGGCGTTGAGACATGGAGCATCGGGGGAAGTCTTCGGTAAGCTACGCAGCAGCGACGTCTCAGCCGGTACTGCACAACAGGTTTGTCCTATTAACGGACGTCGCACAGCCGCACTTTAACTGAATCGTTCCCGCGCCGCCGCCAGGCCGTGCAAGCGTTTCCTTACCGGATGTTTTTTGCGCCGGGCGCTAAAGATTTCGCCGCAAAGGTCGTTATCTCGTTCTGATGGGGCGGCGTGATACCTCCCGACCGCCCTGATTGGCGGGCAGGTGAGCCGCCCGCCTGCAGACGAATACAGGTTGCCAGCGATAAACATGGAAGCGAACAGGATCACCGCGCCCCGCCGGGGCTCCTTGCGCACGGTCATGGACCGGCTTCGTGCGTTCGGCCGGCGCGTGGACGGCAAGCCGCAGACGGCCGCAAGCCGCGCTGCGCAACTGGAACAGGTGGTCGGCGCCGTCGACCTGCTGGCGCACGTCGACGACGAGTTGCGCTTTATCTATGTGTCCGAAGCCAGCCTGCGCTTCATCGGTTATCACCGCGAGTATCTCGAGACCATCACGCTGCACGACCTCGTGGCGCCGGCCGACGTGCCGCGCCTCGACACCCTGCTGACGCGCGCCGCCGTCTCGGGCAACGTCGAGAAGGCCACGCTCAGCCTCATCAAGTCGCTGACTTATCCGATCACAGTCGAGCTGCGCGTGGTGCGCAGCAGTCACGACGGCACCGCGGGTTATGCGATCGCCGGCTTCGACGTGTCCGCCTGGCGCGCCACCGAAGAACGTCTGACCCAGGCGCTGCATCTGGACCGCCTGACCAATCTGGCCAACCAGTCGGCGCTGATTCCGGCGCTCCTCGACGCCCAGCAGCAAGCCGACGCGCACGGCACGCCGGCGGCGCTGCTGCTGCTCGACCTCGACGACTATCAGCGCGTGAACCGCGCGCTCGGCTACGATGCCGGCGACGAAATGCTGCGCGACACCTCGCGCCGCATCCTGAACATGACGAGCCCGAGCGAGACCGTGGCGCGCGTGGCCAGCGACGAGTTCGCGATTCTCGTGAAGCCCGCCGCCAGCCGCACCGACGCGGCGGCCGCCGCCGAAACGCTGGCGCGGCGCCTGTTGACCGCGATCCAGCAGCCGTATGTGTTCAACGGCCAGCAGGTGCATCTGTCGGCGAGCATCGGCATCGCGCTCTATCCGGATGTGCGCCACGCCAACGACACCGCCGCCCACGACACCCATCTGCTGCGCTGGGCCGACCACGCCCTCCTGCAGGCCAAGGCGGCCGGCGGCAACACGCTCGCCTTCTACGTCCCCGACGACAACCCCGCCGACGCGGAACGCCTGAAGCTGGAGGCCGACCTTTACGACGGCGTGCGCAACGGCGAGTTCTCGCTGCATTTCCAGCCGATCACGAGCAGCCGCACGCACGGCGTGGTCGGCGTGGAAGCGCTGATTCGCTGGTTGCATCCGGTGCATGGGCTGGTGCCGCCGTCCATGTTCATCCCACTTGCTGAGTCGATCGGCCTGATCAACTTCCTCGGCAACTGGGTGTTGAAGGTGGCCTGCATGCAATTGATCCAGTGGGATGCGAAGGGCATCTCGCTGCAATACGTGGCCGTGAACGTGTCGCCGCAGCAGTTCCGCGATCCGCGCTTCAAGGACTCCGTGCGCGAGGCGATCGAGTTGACCGGCATCGATCCGCGCCGGCTCGTGTTCGAGATCACCGAAAGCCTGCTGATGCACGACCCCGCGCATGCCAAGGGTCTGCTCGAAGAACTGACCGCCATGGGCATTCGCTTCGCGGTCGACGACTTCGGCACCGGCTATTCGAGCCTGGCTTACCTGCAACGCTTCCCGCTGGCCAAGCTCAAGATCGACAGGAGTTTTGTCGAGAATCTGCTAACCTCCCGGAACGATCAGGCAATCGTTAGTGCCGTCGTGGGCCTCGCTCAGACATTGGATCTCGAGCTGGTGGCCGAGGGCGTCGAAACAGAAGCGCAGCGCACCCTGCTCACCGAGATGGGATGCGACCACATTCAGGGTTGGCTCGTCTGCAAGGCGCTGCCCTCCGACGAACTCGCGCAGCGTTTCGAAGCACGCACGCTTCATTTGCACAGCGCCTAGCCATGCAGGCGAAGCGCTCATGTCTTGAATCATGCAGCGGAACAAGCCGGTCTCTGGCCGGCGTGGCACTCATTGGAACATGTATGGCTTTGGCGGGACTCACATGGTAAAGGCGGCGGTGCTCGACCGGCTCTGGACACGAATGAGCGAGCGCGGCGATTTCCCCATGCTGTCGCAGTCGCTGCGCTCCACCATGGCGGCGATGAACAATGACGACCTCGACTTCACCGGACTCGTGCAGGTGGTGTTGTCGGACTTCGCCCTCACGCAAAAAGTGCTGCGGCTCGCCAACTCCGCCATGTACATGGCGTTCGGCGGCAACATCACGACCGTGTCGCGCGCGCTGATGGTGCTCGGCATGGACGCGGTCGGCCATCTCGTGGTCGGCCTGAAGATCGTCGATCACTTTCATCACAGCGCGCCGCGCCGCATCGACGCGAAACTCGAACTGAACCGCACGCTGCTGTCGGGCTGCGTCGCGCGCAAGCTGACCGAGCGCGGCGATCTGCGCGCCGGCGAAGAAGCCGTGGTCTGCACGCTGATGCGGCAGATCGGCAAACTGCTGGTGGTGTTCTATCTCGACGCCGAATGGGACCAGATTCGCCGCCATATCGACGACGGCGCGCTCGAAGCCGATGCCTGCGTGCTGGTGCTCGGCGTCACGTTCGACGAAATCGGCGCCGAAGCCGCCGTGCGCTGGCGGCTGCCCGACATGATCCGCTCCGGCATGGGCGAGTTCGACCCGCAAGACGTCACGCAGCCGCGCCAGGTGCAGTGGCTGCGCGCCATCACCAATTACTCGACGGCGGTCGCCGACGTGCTCACCCAGCAGAACATGCCGGACTGGGAGCGCGAGGAACGCATCGCCGAACTGGCGCAGGAATATTGCGGCGCGCTGAACACGGATCCCGAAGTGCTGCTCGAAATGAGCGTGGCGCTCGCCCGCGAAGAAGGCGGCGACGGTGTGATGCGCGAAATCGTCGAACTGCGCGCGAATGCGGATGCGATCGCGCGCGAGGCGCTCAATCCCGAGGCGCGTATCGCGGTGGGCGTCGAAGATCTGCGCGGGCTGCCGGGCGGCAGTCCGCTCGCGCCGGCGCTGGCGATGGCCGCGGAAACGCTGCTAGCCGGCCTCGGCTTTGCGCGCACCGTGGTGTTCGTCAAGCACAGCAACGGCACCTTCAAGGCGCGCCTCGGTCTCGGCCCGAAGATCGACGCCGCGTTGCCGAAACTAACGTTCAGTACCGCCTTCGAACCCGACGTGTTTCATCTGGCGATCGCGAACTCGGTGGGCATCTTCATCGAGAACGCACGCGATCCGAAGATGGTCGCGCGGCTGCCCGAATGGTTCCGCCGCTCCTTCGACGATGCCCGCGCCTTCGTGCTGCTGCCAGTCGTCGATGAAAGCGACACGACGGTGGCGCTGCTCTACGGCGACTGGTCGCATAGTCAGGAGCCACGGCGCATCTCACAGAAAGAGATGAGCGTGTTGAATGAACTGGCCAAGGAGTTAGGCCGTTTTTTCGGCCTGGGGCAGATGCGGGAAATGGAGATGATGTGAAGACCTGGCGTGATCGTTGATCACGACGCTTCACTCTCACCTGTTCTGTGTTTGCCCGACGCCAAGTTGAAATTGAGCCAGTCCCGCCGGGACCGCCACGCCTGACATGCAGCGGTCTCCGGCTGAATCGCTGAACTCAATCCTCGATTCTTTCCAGACCTTGCGCGCTGCGGTCCGCGACGCCGGCCCACGCGCCGGCCACCAGACCCAGTTCCGCCACCTCTTCCACCGTCAACGGCTGCAAGCGTTCGCACAGCGCGTCGATCTCATCCCACGCGCCGCATTCGAGCGCTTCGACCGCGCTCAGCAGCAACCCCAGCGCGCCCTGCCGATGCAGAATGCCCGCCTGGATAGGACGCGACAGCGTCAGCACGTTCAAGGTGCTTTCGAGCGAGCCGCCGAACACCGCGTCGACGAATGAAAATACGCCGGTCAGGAACGCCGCGTCGGCTTCGTCGCGGCCGGCTTCGGGCAGACGCTCGATCGCCAGTTCCATGAAGCGCGCGCGGGTCGCGGCGAGTTGCAGCAGGGGATCGTCCTCGAGCGCGACCTTGCGGCCGTCGGCGTAGAGCAGCAGCTGGGTCCAGCGCGCGATGCGGTTGGTGCCGGTCGCGTTGATCGCTTCGCGCAGCGTCGTGACCTTGTGGCCGACGGCCAGCCCGCTCGAATTAGCGAGCTTCATCAGATGCATCACCAGCACCGGGTTCAGCTTGAGTTCGGCTTCGAGCTGCGCAACGGTCGGATCACCCGAGAGCAGTTGCAGCAGGTTCAGCAACGCATGGCGCGGCGCGCTGACACGGCGCGTCGCCGAGTTCTGCGCGCGCGCGAAGAAGTAGCCCTGAAAGCGATCGAAGCCGAGTCCATGCGCCGTTTCGAAATCGGCCTGCGCGTCGATGCCCGAGGCGACCAGCAGCTTGCCCGCCGACTTGAGCACGCTCGCCAGTTTCGGCAGCAGCGCGCGTGGCGCGTGCATGAAATCGATCTTGACGACTTCGGCATAAGGCAGCAGTCTGGCGAAGCCTTCGTTGGGCTGAGTCACCTCGTCGAGCACGAAGCGATAGCGCCGCCCGTGCAACTGGACGATACGCGCCACCAGCGCGTCGTCGATCTCGATGGTGGGCGCCAATTCGAGCATGAAGCGCTCGGCGGGCAAGCTCAGAATCGCCTCGTCGAAAAGCATCTCGCGGCTGACGTCCACATAAGCCGGATGCCCGGTCAGCGCACCACGCACATTGCCCTGAAGCAGGCCGTGAAGGATGGCTTGCGCCACGCGTTGCGCCGGATCGGGCGCGCGGTGCGATGACGCGCCGGCATCGCTGCTCTCATGCCCCGCGGCATGTGCGGTGTCCGCCGTCTGCGCGGACCATTCCGGTGCCCGCACCTTGATCTCGTAGCCGCACAGCATGCCGTCCCGATTCAGAATAGGCTGCCGCGCGAAACTGGCATTCAATTGCGCATTGTCCGTTGCACCCGTGTGGCCCGGATTCTCGACTGCGATGGTGGTCATTGCACTCCCCCGCTAAGCGCCGCCCCGGCGCTGACTGCTGTATTTTGATTTTCGCCGCACCGCCAGCGCGCGTCTCAAGCCATGAAGGCTGTAGCGCCCGCGATGGGCTCGGCAATTTTAGCGCAGGCCGCCATGCGTGGACACGTCCGTGAGGCAATATCTGGAAATAATTGGAGATCAGTCTGAAAGCGAGGCGACGCAAAATCGCCGATACTCTTGTGCAGTGCAGAAGCGTTCCACCCGCGTTTAACCACCAAGGAAAAACATGGACGTCAAAAGCGTGCTGTCAAATGCCTTCGCCATGCCGATCACGAGCCCGGCATTCCCCATGGGTCCGTACCGGTTCATCAACCGCGAATTTCTGATCATCACCTACCGCACCGATCCGGACAAACTGCGCGCCGTGGTGCCCGAGCCGCTCGAGATCGGCGAGCCGCTGGTGCACTACGAGTTCATCCGCATGCCCGATTCGACGGGCTTCGGCGATTACACGGAAAGCGGCCAGGTGATCCCGGTGTCGTACAAGGGCGTGGCGGGCGGCTACACGCTGGCCATGTATCTGGACGACCATCCGCCCATTGCCGGCGGCCGCGAACTGTGGGGCTTTCCGAAGAAGCTCGCGAACCCGGTGCTCGCCGTGCATACCGACACGCTTGTCGGCACGCTCGACTACGGCCCGGTGCGCATCGCCACCGGCACCATGGGCTACAAGCATCGGCAACTCGATCTGGCGCAGCAGAAAAAGCGCCTCGAAACGCCGAACTTTTTGCTCAAGGTGATTCCGCATGTGGACGGCACGCCGCGTATCTGCGAACTGGTGCGCTACTACCTGCAGGACATCGATCTGAAAGGCGCATGGACCGGCCCGGCCGCACTCGAACTGGCGCCGCACGCGCTCGCGCCGGTCGCGGAATTGCCGGTGCTGGAGATCGTCGAAGCACGCCATCTGCTTGCCGATCTCACGCTCGGTCTCGGCGAAGTCGTGTTCGATTATCTCGATCAGCCGGAAGCAAACGTGCGTTGATCGATTGGCGGTCGGCTCTCGCAACGCCTCAAATGCAGACGGCCGCGATTAGCGGCCGTTTGCATCAGCTACAACGAATCACTTAAGACGCGCGTTACTTCAACACCACCTTCACATCGAAGTACTTCGCTGCGAAACGGTCGATCGTGCCGTCAGCTTTCAGTTCCTTGAGCGCCTGGTTCAGCGCGTCCTTCAGAGCCTTGTCGCCCTTGCGGACGCCGAAGCCGACGCCCGGGCCGAGCAGCTTCTCATCGGTGACGGCCGGACCGGCGAACTCGAAGCCCGCGCCTTGCGGCTTTTTCAGGAAGCCTTTCGACGCGGCTTCCGCGTCCTGGAACGCGGCGTCGAGACGGCCCGACGCGAGGTCGGCGTAAATCTGATCCTGCGTCTGATACGGCACGACTTCGACGCCGGCCGGCGCCCAACGCGCCTTCGCGTAGGTTTCCTGAATCGTGCCTTGCAGCACGCCGACATGCTTACCCTTGAGCGATGCCGGCGTCGGCAGCAGACCGCTGCCCTTCTTTGCAATCATCTGATTCGGGATCGTATAGATCGGATCCGTGAAGTCGATCGCCTGGCGGCGCTGATCCGTGATCGTCATGTCCGAGTTGATGGCGTTGAACTTGCGCGCCTGCAAGGCCGGGATCAGACCGTCGAACGAGTTCTCCACCCACACGCATTTGGCCTTCAGCTTCGCGCACACGGCATTGCCGACGTCGATGTCGAAACCCTGCAGCTCGCCCGACGGCGACTTCGATTCGAACGGTGCATACGACGCCTCGACGCCGAAATGCACTTCCTTGATATCGGCCGCCGCTGCGGTGCCGGCCGTGACCGAAGCCGCCGCGAACAGCGCGAGCGCAGCCATGTTTCGCCAATTCATCTTCATTACGGGTGTTCCTCTACGGTATTGAATAAGACGTAGCCGACTTCGGGCAAGCATGATTGCCCGGCCAAAATTGCGCTTCAAACTCGTGCGGCCGGTGTGGTGCAGCGCAACAGCCGCGAGGCCGCGATTGTACAGGCTGCGTTTGCCGCGCCTGCGGGCGCGCCGCGTGGCGCGTCGCTACGCACGCGCCTTGGGCTCACGCGCAAAGGTGTAAATAGCTGTCGCGTTCAGGCAAAGCCGAACGTGTTAGAGCGCGCCGTCGCCGGCTGCGAAGTCGCCGCTGAGTTGTTGCGACAGGTGCGTATAGACGGCGGCCACATGCGGCAAATGACGCGATTCCGGATGCGCAAGCACCCACACCTGCGACTCGGCTTCGTCGAGCGGCGGTGTCAATTGCACGAGATCGTCGCGGCCGCGCGCGAGAAAGGTCGGCAAGATGCCGACGCCAAAACCGCGCACCACGAGTTCGAACACCGCCATCACGCTGTTGGTCTTGTAGCGCGGCTCGACTGTCGGGCAATGACGCTTGCGCCAGAGCACGGAAGGATGGTCGCCGAGCGAGGCGTCCAGGGCCGCCCAGTCGCAACGCGCCAGCGCATCGACATCACTCGCCTGGATGCCGCGGCTCCTGGCGGCGAACACCGCGATACGCAGCGGGCCCACGTGCTTGCCGACCAGATGATCCGGCGCGCGGCGCGTGGCGCGCACGGCGATATCGGCGTCGCGTTTGGTGAGACTCGCGAGACTGTTGGTCGCCGTCAGCTCGAACGACAACGCCGGATGCAGCGCCACGAAATCATGCAGCGCGGGCAACAGCAGGCCGTATAGCACGGTATCGGTGGTCGTCACGTGGACGCTGCCGGACACGCGATCGCTACTCGTCTGCACCGTCGAGCGCGCCGCCGCGAGTTCGCTTTCAATGCGCTCGGCGTGACGCGCCAGTTGCGCGCCGAGCGGCGTGGCGTGATAGCCGCTGCGTGAGCGCTCGAACAAACGCTGCCCTAGCCCGCGTTCAATCCGCTGCACCGAGCGGAAGATGGTCGAGGCGTCGATACCCAAACGCTGCGCGGCTTCCGCGAGCGTGCCGGCGCGCACCAGCGCGAGAATGGTCTGCGTATCCGCCGAAGTCAGTTCGTATTGCGTTTTTGCACGCATGGTTTGGCAAGCCGCCTGTTTATCCGGAATGCGATCCGGGCTACTTTTACCACATGGACTTGTCGGCCGACCAGCTTTGCCACCGGCACCTGCCGGGACTTTATCCTCATTTATAGCGGTGAAACCATGAAACTCTATTACTCGCCGGGCGCCTGTTCGTTGGCGGTTCACATTGCATTGCGCGAAGCGGATCTCGACTTCGAAGGCATCAAGGTCAATCTGCAAACGCACAAGCTCGCCAACGGCGACGACTATTACGCGATCTCGCCGCGCGGCTATGTGCCGCTCCTCGAATTCGCCGATGGCTCGCGCCACACCGAAGGCGCCGCGCTGCTGCAATACGTCGCCGATCTTGCGCCCGAGTCGGATCTGCTGCCGCCCGCGGGATCGCCGCAACGGCTCGAAGCGCTCGGCTGGCTCACGTATATCAGCACGGAATTGCACAAGACGTTCAGCCCGTGGCTCTGGCATCAGGAGACGGCCGAGTCGACGAAGGCTGAATGCCGCGCGAAACTCGCCACGCGTTTTAGCGAACTCGACAAGGTGCTCGCGGCACGCGACTATCTGACGGGACGGTTCTCCGTCGCCGATGCGTATGCGTTCACCGTGCTGAGCTGGGCGCGCATGCTGTCGATCGATCTTGGCGCCTATCCGAAGCTGGAGGCGTATCTGGAGCGCGTTGCGGCACGGCCGAAGGTGCGGCAGGCGATGGTGGCGGAAGGTTTGATCCGCGCGAACGCGGCTTAAACGGCCGCGAACGTGAGAAACGTTGCGCGCCCTGGCGCGCAACGTTAGGGTCTTGCACAGTAGTGAACTACACGAGCTTCGAGAGCGTGTCCTGCGTCGTCTCGACGACCATCAACCCGGCGCGCAAACCGGGCTTGACCGTCGCGTTCGGAAACACGAGCCGTTCCTCGTCGTGCTGCACGACATAGCGGTATTCGCCGTCGCGCGCGAGAACGGTGCCTTTCGCGAACGGCGTGAAATTCGCGACATCGGCGGCGACCAGCAATTCGAACGCGGCGCTTTGCTTGGTGATCTGATCGATCACCGTGAAAGCGCGCGGCAGATCCGCACGAACCTCGCCGCGCATGCCCGCCAGCAGATGACGCACCGCGTGATCGGCGCCGGCGAAACGCGTCAGATCGTTCTGACCGAACGGACGCACCTTGCCGAGTTCCAGCGTGCACGCTTCGGCGCCGCACGCCTGCGCGGTGAAATGCGAATACGTATTGCCCTTGGTGGTATGCAACAGCACCGCGCTGATACGCGCCTCGCCGAGCCAGTCGAACATCGCGCGCGAAAACGGCTTGCCGGTATGCGGCAGCAACGCGAATTGTTCGAAGGCGGACGCGCGGATCGCCGTGTGCATGTCGATATGCCAGCGCGCGCCCGGCTCACCCGACGCCGCCGCGAAGAACTGCGTCGCCGCCTGTTCGAGCGCGGCGGCACGCGGTGCTTCATAACTCTGCGGCACTTGCAGATGACGCCCGCTGAAGAGCCGGTTCAGATCGTCGTCGCGATAACGGCACGCGTCGCGCATGGCGTCGACGTTGCCGAGAACCACCAGCAGGCGGCAAGTCAGCGCAGCCGTGCCTTGCGCGATGTCACGCACCAGAAAACCCAGCAGCTCGATCGGCGCGGTCTCGTCGCCGTGCACACCGGCGGAGACGAGCACGCTGCGCACGCCCTCTTCCTGCGCCGCCGGCTCCATCAACAGCACGCCGTCGTCCAGCCACGACCAGCGCACGCCGCCGGCACACGTGCCCTGTGTTTCATTCGCGGCCGGTCGCGTGCCCGCCAGCGTATAGGCCAGAAAATCGTCGAGCATCGGAACCGGCATATCGCGCTCAGCGCTGGAAGTCATACAGCGAGCCCAAACCGAGAATCTGCGTCAGTTCGTCGAGCGCGGTGCGCGATTCGGCGAGCAATTGCGGATCGGTCAGATCGGCGGGCGCGAGGCGGTCACGATAATGTTTTTCGATCCACGTATCGAGTCGGCCGAACAAGGTGTCGTTGATCCACACGCCTTGCGTGACGGCCGCGCGTTCCGCGTCGTCGAGCACGACACGCAGACGCAGACACGCCGGGCCGCCGCCGTTCTTCATGCTTTCGCGCAGATCGAACACCAGCACGTCGTCGATCGGGCCCGCATGCGATGCCAGATCGTCGAGATATGCCGCCACGCGCGGGTTTTCGCGGCATTCCTGCGGCACCACCAGCACCTGCTTGCCGTCCGGACGCGTCAGCAACTGGCTGTTGAACAGATACGAGGTGACGGCGTCGGCCACGCTCACCTGCGCGTCCGGCACCTCGATCACGTTGAAGTCCGCCTTCAGGCCGGTGAGCTTCGAACGCAGTTCGTCGTATACCGCGTTCTGTTCGACGAATGCCAGTTGATGACAGAACAGCGTATTGCGATTGCCGACTGCGATCACGTCGTTATGGAACACGCCCGCGTCGATCACGTCCGGGTTCTGCTGCGCGTACACCGTAGCCGATTCCGCAAGGCCATGACGATGCGCGACCGCGCGGCTCGCCTCGAAGGTTTGACGCGCCGGGAAGCGCTTCGGCTCCGGCCCGCGCCGATACTCGCTGCGGCCATACACGAAGAATTCGACGCCTCGTGCCGCATAGTCCGCGCAGAAGCGCGTGTGATTCGCCGCGCCTTCGTCGCCGAGCGCGGGCGTGCCGGGCAACGCCTCGTGCACCACGAAACGGTCGGCGTCGTTGAAAATCGCGCGCAATGTGCGGCGCGTCGACTCGTGTTCGATCGCGCGATGCAGCTTGCTGCACAGATTGGCCGGCGTGAAATGCACGCGGCCGTCGTGAGTGTCGGCGGACGGACTCACGGTCGCCGCATTCGCGGTCCACATCGCCGAAGCCGAACTCGCGGCGGCCAGCAGTTCGGGCGCGTCTCTCGCCACGCGCGCGATTACGGTGGCGTCGTCGCCGGAGAAACCGAGTTCGCGCAACAGACGCATCGACGGACGCTCCTGCGGCGGCAACACGCCCTGATGAAAGCCGAGATCGGCCAATTGCTTCATCTTGCGCAGGCCCTGCCGCGCCGCCGCCTTCGGATTCGCAACCGACTTCTCGTTGTTCTGCGACGCGACGTTGCCGAACGAGAGTCCCGCGTAGTTGTGGGTCGGGCCGACCAGGCCGTCGAAATTGGCTTCAGTGGCTTGCATCGTCGATCCTTAGAATTGAAGGCCCGGCGAGACGCTCGCGGGCATTTGCAGTTGCGCGCTTTCGACGGATGCCATCGGGAACGCGCAGTAGTCGGCTGCGTAGTACGCGCTCGGCCGGTGATTGCCCGAGCGGCCCGGCCCGCCGAACGGCGCGCCCGACGATGCACCGTTGGTCGGCCGGTTCCAGTTGACGATGCCCGCGCGGATGGTGCGCTGGAAATGCGTCCAGAGCGCTTCGTCGTCGGCGAGCAGGCCGGCGGAGAGACCGAACTCGGTGTCGTTGGCCTGCTCCAGCGCTTCATTGAAGCTGCCGTAGCGGATGATTTGTGCCAAAGGACCGAAGTGTTCTTCATCGGGCAGATTCTTCACGCTCGTGACGTCGAGAATCGCGGGCGTGACGAAGCCGAGCTTCGGGTCGCGCTGTTCCATCTTCAGTAAAGCGCTTGCGCCGTCAGCCAGCAAACGTTCCTGCGCGGCAACGAGCCGCGACGCCGCGCGGGCCGAGATCACCGCGCCCATGAACGGTTGCGGATCGGCGTTGTATTCGCCAACCGTGATGCGCGACGTGACTTCGGTCAAGCGTTCCATGAAGCGATCGCCGCCCGCATCGTTCGGCACAAAAATGCGGCGTGCGCACGTGCAGCGTTGACCCGCCGACAGAAACGCCGATTGAATCGTGTGATGCACGGCGGCATCCACGTCGGCCACCGGGCCGATCACGAGCGGATTGTTGCCGCCCATTTCGAGCGCCAGCACGATTTCCGGGCGGCCGCCGAACTGCTTGTGCAGCAATGTTCCGGTATCCGAACTACCCGTGAAGAACAGACCGTCGATCTGCCGATGATTCGCGAGCGCAATGCCGGTGTCCTTCTCGCCTTGCACGAGATTCAGCACGCCCGCGGGCAAGCCCGCGTCGCGCCAGATCTGCACGGTGAGCGCGGCCACGCCGGGCGCGAGTTCCGACGGCTTGAAGACAACCGCATTGCCCGCGATCAGCGCCGGCACGATGTGCCCGTTCGGCAAATGCCCCGGAAAGTTGTACGGCCCGAACACCGCCACCACGCCATGCGGACGATGCCGCAGCACGGCTGTGCCGTCCGTCATCGCCGAACGCTTTTCGCCGGTGCGCTCGTTATAGGCCTGAATCGAGATCTCGACCTTGGCCGCCATCGAAGCCGCTTCCGTGCGCGCTTCCCACAACGGCTTGCCGGTTTCGCGGCCGATCGCTTCAGCCAGAGCTTCCTTGCGCTCGGTCACGAGCGCGGCGAAGCGGCGCACCACGCCGCAACGCTCGTCGAGGCTCAACGCCGACCACGCGGCGAAGGCGCGGCGCGCGCTGCGCACCGCATGGTCGACGTCGTCCGCCGAGGCGCTGTTGCCTTCCCACACCGTCGCGCCCGTGCCCGGGTTGCGCGACGCGAATGCGGGTCCTGTGCCGGCGGCCCATTCGCCGTCGATGAAAAGCTCGCTCATGATCATCCCTGTTTGTGTTTCTGCGGCAGCACGCGCACGAGGTCGCCTGCCTTGACGTCGAGTGCCGCGGCTTCAATCGCGCTCAGACGGAATACGCCGTCCTGCGGCACGCCCGCCACCACGCCGACGCGAAAATCGCCCAACGAGGTATTCGACACCATCGATTTCGGTCCATCCTGCGGCGCGCCCGAGGTGCTGGACGCCGCGATCTCGACCGGCACCACCACGCTCTCGCGCACCGTGCGCAAGTCGGCGATATGGCATTCGAGCACCGGACCCGCGTCGAAGATATCGACGTGATTCTCGTAGCGCAGCCCTTCCGATTCGAGCATGCGGCGCGCCGGAATCGTGTCGTTATGCGTAAGGCCGACGCACTCCTGCGCCTCTTCCGGCAACAGCTCGACATACACCGGATAGCGCGGCATCAACTCGGCGAGGAACGCCTTGCGGCCATGCGAACTCAGATAGTCCGCCGCATTGAAATCGATCTGGTAGAAATGCGAGCCGACCGCGCGCCAGAACGGCGAGGTGCCTTCGGCGTCGAAGTGGCCGCGCAATTCCGCGCACAGACGCTGCGGAAAACGCTCGCGAAACTGCGCGAGAAACATGAAGCGCGAGCGCGACAGCAAACCGCCCACGCCGCTCGTGCGATAACGCGGGCTGAGGAACAGCGAGCACACTTCGGCATAACCCGTCAGGTCGTGCGAGATATTCAGCGCGCGCATGCGCGTCCAGATGCCGAGGTCCTGGCTCGCGTGCACCACGGTGCTCACGCGGTAGTTGTAGAACGGCTGTTGCAGGCCGACTGCGGTTTCGATGCCGCACACGCCGGCGATGTCGCCCGTGTCGGTGTCTTCCATCACGAAGAAGTAGCCGGCTTCATGCGGCTCGGCCTTGTCTTCCATCGTGCGGCGCGCGCGTTCCACGCGTGCCGCCAGTGCGTCGCGGTCCGGCTTGAAGGTGGTGAGACCCGGGCCGGTTTCCTGCGCAAGCCGCATGAGCGCGTCCACATCGCCTCGTTGCACAACGCGAACGACGATCATCGTGCCTCTCCCGATTGTTCATCCTGATGCGGCTGGTGCAGCGGCACGCAGCGCACCGTGTCGCCTTCTTCGACGCCGAGCGCCGCTCGCGCCGCGTGCGGCAACGACGCGCCGGCTTCTTTACCTGCCGTCAATTCGCCGAGCACACAGCGGAATTCGCCATCGGCGCCGTTATGCGCGATCAGATACGTCGAACCGTCGGCGGGCGCATCGTTCTCGTGCACCACACGCGTTTCGTTGCGCGTCACGCAAGCGCTGCGATCCACCTGCGCGGTCAACACCGGACCCGCGTCGAAAATATCGATGTAACGATCCGTCTCGAAGCCTTCTTCAAGGTGAATGTCATACGCGAGCAAGGCCTTCGAATCCGGCTCGCCGAGCACGCGCTGCGCCGCCTCGGGCAGCAACGGCACATAGATGGGATACGTGGGCATTACTTCGGCGATGAATGTGCGGCTGCGGCCACCCGATTCGATCTCGATGTCCGCGAAGTTGCGACCGAAGAACTTGCGCCCCACCGCTTCCCAGAACGGCGACACGCCGTTCTCGTCGGTCACGCCGAGCAGCAGCGAAAACACCTCGGGCGTGAAGCGCTTGCGATTGGCGGCGATGTACATCATTCGCGCACGCGACATGAGATGCGCGGCGGCGTCGCCACGCAGCGACGGATCGATGTAATAGCCCGCAAGGCGGCTCTTGCCGGTCAACTCATGCGACATGGTCAGCGCGTGAATCTTGCGGTTCACGTGCAGTTCGCGCGACGCATGAATCAGCGCGTCGTTGCGAAATGCGTAGAACGGGTCCGAATAACCGGCCGCGGCGACAATGCTCGCCGTGCCCATCAGCTTGCCGCTCTGCGCATCTTCGAGCACGAACAGATAGAACTCTTCGCCCGGAAAATCGACTTCCGCGCGAAACGAGTCTTCCGATAACGCGACGCGCGCTTCGAGCGCACCCCGGTCGTGCGGCAGGGAATGCAGCACCGGTTGCGCGGTGCGCGCCATATGTTCGAGCGCGTCGAGATCGGCGAGGCGGCCTGGGCGTACAAAGAGCATCATCGTTCCTGTTGAATGTGACGCATGATCAATGCCGTGGATCAGTTCGACGCCGCTTCGGCCTTCGCGCCGACAATGCTTTCGATGGCCTTGGCGAGTCGTTCGAAGCCTTCGTTCATGTCGTCGAGCGGCATGATCAGCGACGGCACGAAACGCAGCACGTCAGGACCGGCCATCAGCATGATCACGCCGTGCTGGCCTGCCGCCGTGACGAAATCTTTCGCGCGGCCCTTGAATGCATCGGTCAATTCCGCACCGATCAGAAGACCCCGGCCGCGCACTTCCGTGAACAGACCGAAGCGTTCGTTCAACTTTGCCAAGTGGCCTTTCAGCGCTTCACTGCGCGAGCGCACGCCTTCCAGCAGCTTCGTGTCACTGACCAACTCGACCACCTTCTCAGCGATCGCCGCGCCCAACGGATTGCCGCCGTACGTCGTGCCGTGCACGCCGACCTTGAAATACGCGGCCAGTTCGTTGGTGGTCAGCATCGCGCCGATCGGGAATCCATTGCCGAGCGCCTTCGCGGTGGTCAAGATGTCCGGCGTCACGCCGGTTTCCTCGTACGCGTAGAAATAGCCGCTGCGGCCCACACCCGTTTGTACCTCGTCAAAAATTAGCAGTGCGCCGTGCTGATCGCAGGCTTCGCGCAGTGCTTTCAGGAACGCCGGATCCGCCGGAATCACGCCGCCTTCGCCCTGAATCGGCTCGACGATCACCGCGCAAGTTTGCGCGCCGATGGCTTTCTTTGCCGCTTCGATGTCGTTGTACGGCAAGTGGGTGATGCCGGCCGGCACCGGGCCGAAGCCTTCCGAATACTTCGGCTGGCCGCCGACGCTGACCGTGAAGAACGTACGGCCATGGAACGACTGCGTGAACGAGATGATTTCGTATTTATCCGCGCCGTGGCGGTCGAACGCGACGCGGCGTGCCAGCTTCAGCGCGGCCTCGTTCGCTTCCGCGCCCGAGTTGGCGAAGAACGCGCGGTCGGCGAATGTCAGGTCTTCGAGGCGTCTGGCGAGGCGCAGCACCGGCTCGTTGGTGTAACCATTGCCGATGTGCCACAGCTTGCCGCCCTGCTCGTGCAACACGTTCAGCAGTTCGGGATGCGCATGACCGAGAGCGGTGACGGCGATGCCGCCGGCGAAGTCGATATAGTCGCGGCCTTGCGTATCCCAGACGCGTGAGCCGAGACCGCGATCCGGCACGAAGGCGGCGGGCGAAAACACCGGCACCATGACTTCGTCGAAGGTCTGGCGTGTCACTGTCAGGTCGTTCATGGCAAATCCTCGTTACAGGTGAGAGGTAATACAGGTAGTGTAGGAAACCGCACGCGATACGTCTTGCGCATACGCGACGCTTTCTATGAGGTTCCACGCGAATCGGCCGGGGTTGAGCCCGGGCCACCCGCTCGTTCGCTTCAATCCGCCTGATCCGGCCGCTCGATCAGCGCACCCGGCCGCGGCTCGCTGGCCGCCGCGCCGCTTGCGCCCGTCTGCTTGTCGATCCAGTTACGACGATCCTCTCGCGGTGTGACACCCAAGCGTTCGCGGTACGCATTCGAAAAGTGCGCCGCCGACGAAAACCCGCAAGCGAGACTGATCTGCACGACGGACTTACTGGTGCGCTGTAATTGCGTGCGCGCTTTCGAAAGCCGCAGCCCCAGATAGTATTTGGACGGCATCGAGCCGAGATACTGGCGAAACAGGCGCTCCAACTGCCGCCGCGACACGCCGACCAGACCGGCGATCTCGTCGGTGGTGAGCGGGTCTTCGATATTCGCTTCCATCAGCAGCAACGCGTCGTTCAGGCGCGGATGACGCTCGCCCGGCGCGGTCACGAACGGGATGCGCTGACGCTCCTCGCCCGCGCGCAATACGCCGACGCCGAGCGTGTCGGCAATCCGGTCCGCGAGTTCGGGGCCGTGCTCGCGGCCGATCATCGCCAGCATGAAGTCGACGGTCGCCTGGCCGCCCGCGCAAGTGGCGCGATCGCGGTCGATTTCGAAGATCTGCTGCGTGACGATGGAGCGCTCGAACTGCTCCGAGAACTGCTGATAGGTTTCCCAGTTGACGCTCACGCGATAGCCGGACAACTGCCCTGCCATGGCGAGCCACCAGACGCCGTGATGAATGCCGGTGACGAGCGGCGTGCGCTGGCCGACGCGCGAAAGGCTGGCGAGAAAGAGGCGATAGTCGGCGAATTGCTGAAAGCGCTCGCTGACGATGATCAGCCAGTCGCATGCAATCGCGTCGCCGAAGGCGGCGTCCGCGGGCCACTGCGCGCCGCCCGCGAGCGGCACCGCGCGGCCGTCCCACGAGCACACCTGCACGCGGTACAGCGCGCGGCCGTCGATTTCATTGGCGAGATTGAGCGCGTCGACAATCGGCCCGACGCCCGACATCGACACGGGCGGCAAGGCGACGATGGCGACCTGCGTGGTGCGAGCCGGGCTGGACGTGCGAGGCATCGAGTGAGTCCGCGCGAGCCGCGCGTTACTTCAGGCTGCCGGACAGGAACTGCTTGAGCCGCTCGCTGCGCGGCGCGCTGAGCACTTCGGCGGGCAAGCCCTCTTCTTCGGTACGTCCCTGATGCAGGAACATCACATGGTTCGACACGTTGCGCGCGAAACCCATTTCGTGCGTGACGACGATCATCGTGCGGCCTTCTTCGGCAAGCTTCTGCATGACCTTCAGCACTTCACCGACCAGTTCGGGATCGAGCGCGGAAGTCGGCTCGTCGAACAGCATCACGTCCGGGTCCATAGCCAGCGCGCGGGCAATCGCCACACGCTGCTGCTGCCCGCCCGACAGATGCGACGGATACTGCTTTTCGAGGCGCGGCGCGAGACCGACCTTCTCGAGATATTCGCGCGCACGGTCTTCGGCTTCCTTGCGCTTCAGACCCAGCACATGAATCGGTGCTTCGACGATGTTCTCGAGCACATTCATGTGCGCCCACAAGTTGAAGTGCTGGAACACCATGGCGAGCTTCGTGCGGATGCGCTGCAACTGCTTGTGATCGGCGACTTCGAGATTGCCGGCGCGATCGGTTTTCGTCTTCACCATCTCGCCGTCGACGACGATTTGCCCCGCGTTCGGCCGCTCGAGGAAATTGATGCAGCGCAAGAAGGTGCTCTTACCCGACCCGCTCGCGCCGATGATGCTGATCACGTCGCCCTTGTTCGCATTGAGCGACACGCCCTTGAGCACTTCGTTATCGCCGTAGCGCTTGTGGATGTCCTGTACGGCGAGCTTGCAAGCTTCGGTTTGAGTCGTGTGGAGCAAGATGCTCTCCCTTTGAAAATACGGATCAATCTTCGTGACGGCACACATTGCGCGCGCCATCCTGTGCAAACACGGCGCGTTTCAATGCGTGCGCACCGCCAGGTAACCCAGCCAATGACGCTCGGCGCGGCGGAACAAAGCCACCAGCGCGAACGACACCACGAGGTAAATCAGCGCCGCGAGGCCGAACGCATCGAACGACTGGTAGGTGGCCGAGTTCGCGTCGCGCGCCACCTTGAGGATGTCCGGCACCGTGGCCGTAAACGCGACCGTGGTGGCGTGCAGCATCAGGATCACTTCGTTACTGTACAACGGCAAGGCCCGGCGCAGCGCGGACGGTATCACAATGCGCCGGTACATCGTGAACCAGCTCATGCCGTAGGCGCGCGCCGCTTCCACTTCGCCGTGCGAGGTCGAGCGGATCGCGCCGGCGAAAATCTCCGTGGTGTACGCGCAGGTGTTCAGTGCGAAGGCAAGAATCGCGCAATGAAAACCGCTGCGGAAAAACGCGTCCAGCACCTGATGCGAGCGCACGAATTCAAGGCTGTACATGCCGGTGTAGATCAGCAGCAGTTGCACGTACAGCGGCGTGCCGCGAAACACGTAGGTGTAGAGACGCACCGGCGTGGAGAGCCAGCGCTTCTTCGACACGCGCGCCACCGCCAGCGGAATCGCCAGCACGAAGCCGATGCCGATCGACGCCACCAGCAGCCACAGCGTGACGGCGAGCCCGGACATGCGCTGGCCGTCCCAGTACAGGAACGCGCGCCAGAATTGATTGAGGATGTCGATCATGGTCTTAGAGCTCCGCGTGCCGCACGCCGATCGAATAGCGCCTTTCCAGCCAGATCAGCACGAGATTGGACGCGGTGGTGATCGCCAGATAGATCAACGCGGCGACCAGGATGAAGAAGAACATGTTGAAGGTGCTTTTGCCGGCGTCCTGCGCGGCTTTGACCACGTCGGCGAGACCGATGATCGACACCAGCGCCGTCGCCTTCACCAGCACCTGCCAGTTGTTGCCGATGCCCGGCAGCGCGAAACGCATCATCTGCGGGAACAGGATGCGCGTGAACACGCGCACGCCGCTCATGCCGTAGGCGCTGCCCGCTTCGAGCTGGCCGCGCGGCACCGCCAGAAAGGCGCCGCGGAAGGTCTCGGTGAAGTACGCGCCGTAGATGAAGCCGAGCGTCAGCACGCCGGCCACGAACGGATCGATATCGAACTGCGGCAGATTCAGCGCGTCGGTGAGATTGTTGACCGCGATCTGGATGCTGTAGAACAGCAGCAGCATCAGCACGAGGTCGGGCACCGAGCGGATCAGTGTCGTGTAGCCGGTCGCGATTGCCCGCAGCGGGCGGTTGAACGAGAGTTTCGCCGCCGCGCCCGCGAGGCCGAGCAGCACGGCGGCCGCCAGCGACAGGACGGACAGCTCGATCGTCTGGATCGTGCCGGCCAGCAACACCGGACCAAAGCCATATAGGAACACGCGTGTCTCCATCCAGGTTGTTTGAGGATGTCTCGGACGGCGTCGGCTTGTATCTGCCCCACTCGTCCAGCATGGCGCGCAGTCTCGCAAGCGAAAATTAATTTCTCAAAGGCGGGCGGAAGCTTTGTTGCGATGCAGCAAGACGTGCTGTGGCGCGCGGTGCGGCTTGCAGGGCTTGGTTTTGCAGGGAATTGGCGTTGGCAAGGCGGGACGCGCGGGGCGAGCGCCGCCGCGAATTAGCAAGTTTCGGGTCGCTTTTTCGATAGATCACGGGCGGTCGGCGCGAGGCGATAGGCCGCTCGGAAATGGCTTCGGCGACTCGTATATGATCCACGAAGGGCCTTCGTGGATCATATACGAGTCATTCGTTGTTTTTCGCTTTAAACTGACCCATAATGGTTCACAAACGAGTCACGAAGGCCCTTTGTGACTCATATATGAACCATACCGCTCTTATGCCTAACTCGGTGACACGTCCCGCCTCGCGCTACAGTCTGGAAGCTGCCTTGCTGCTCGGGCAATTGATTCGCCGCGCGCGCCTCGAACGAAAAATCCCCCTGGTCCAGTTAGCCGAGCGCACAGGATTGTCCCGCAGCCTCATACAGCGGATCGAGAAAGGCGATCCATCCTGCTCGATCGGTGCGGTGTTCGAAGCAGCCGCCGTGGTCGGCGTACGTCTTTTCGATGCCGACCGCACGAGTCTGGCAAATGCGATTCAGGCCAACGCAGACATGTTGACGCTGCTGCCACGCGCCGCGCGCGCACCTCGCATCGAAACAAAAGATGATTTCTGAAGCCTCGTATAAGGAAGCCTTTGTCTGGTTCTGGCTCCCGGGCGCAGCCGAACCCGTGGTCGCTGGGCGCCTGGCCGTCGTCGGCGACCGGATTCTCTTCAACTACGGCCAAAGTTACCTCGGACGCGACGACGCCATCCCGCTCTATGCGCCCGAGCTGCCGCTGCAACGCGGGACGATCCCTCTGTCCGACGGTTTATCGATTCCGGGAAGCATCCGCGACGGAGCCCCGGACGCGTGGGGCCGGCGGGTCATCATCAGTCGCAAGCTTGGCGTGCGGGGTTCCCAGATCGGCACCGCCGACCTCGACGAGTTGACGTATCTGCTCGAGTCGGGCTCGGATCGAATCGGGGCCCTGGACTTCCAGTTGTCGCCAACCGAGTACGTGCCTCGGGAAACGGCCACTGCATCCTTCAGCGATCTATTGAACGCAGTTGCAAGTGTCGAACGAGGCGTGCCGCTGAGTCCCGATCTCGAGCGCGCGCTGTTTCATGGAAGTTCGATCGGCGGCGCGCGTCCCAAAGCGCTGATCACCACGCACAACCGGAAATTCATCGCGAAGTTTTCTTCCCAAAGCGACGTCTACAGCGTCGTGAAAGCCGAATACATTGCCATGCGTCTTGCGTCCGAAGTCGGCATTCACGCCGCGCCGGTCACGCTCAAGCATGTCGGCGGCAAGGATGTATTGCTCGTGGAACGGTTCGACCGCGTGCGAGCAGCAGACGGCTGGCAACGCCGCGCGATGGTATCGGCGCTGACGCTATTCGGGCTCGACGAAATGATGGCGCGCTATGCAAGTTATGAGGACTTCGCCACGCTGATCCGCCATCGCTTCAGTGCCCCGAAAGCTACGCTCAAAGAACTGTTCGCGCGCATGCTCTTCAACGTGCTGTGCGGCAATACCGACGACCATGCGCGCAACCACGCAGCCTACTGGAATGGAAAGGAGTTGGCGCTCACGCCGGCGTACGACATCTGTCCACAGGCGCGAGCCGGCAACGAAGCCACCCAGGCCATGCTGATCGTCGGCAATGATCGCTTCAGCAGGATTGAAACCTGCCTGAAGGCGGCGCCGCTATTTCTGCTCTCCGCCGACGAAGCCGCTGCGCTGGCCGAGCATCAGATCGAGGTGATCTGCGATCGGTGGAACCCGGTTTGCGCCGAGGCTCAATTGAGCGAAGTGGATCGCAATCTGATGTGGCGGCGCCAGTTCCTCAATCCGTTCGTATTTGAAAATGCGCCGCCGACGCTTGCGGCGTTGCTCCGTTAGACTCGGCCGCGGTGCCGCATCTCCCTAATCGATCCCCAGCCTCGCGCGGATCGCCGGCAGCATATATTCGACCGCGGCGCGCCCTTCCTCGATGGCCGGCGCCGCGCGGTGAAAGTCGAAAATCCCCATGCCGCCCAGACGCGGCTGGATCAGGATATCCGCCGGCTCGCCCGCGAGGCGGCTGCGCGTAATCCGCACCTGCATGATGTCGATGCTCTGCGCGATCGAACTCAGCATGGACGGCACGCGGGCGCTCGGCGCGGGCGGCACGCGCACGTCGTCGGTGGTGCGTGCGTCGGCGGGCGCGAGCCACTTCGGCCAGGGTTTGCCGTTGCGGCGCAGCGCGAGCGGCGGCGGCGCCGTCGGATCGATGGCGGGCGTATCCACCACCGCGCCGCCGAAATCGCGGCCGTTCAGAATGTCGTTGTTCAGATCGACGGCGATCACGCAGTCCGCGCGCATGCCCCGCGCCACCGAAACCGGCACCGGGTTGCTCAGGCCGCCGTCCACCAGCCAGACGCCGTTGTGCCACACCGGCGTGAAAATGCCGGGAATCGCAATCGAGGCGCGCACCGCGTCGACCACGCTGCCGTCCTGCAACCAGCTCTCGCGGCCCGAATCGAGTTCGGTGGCGACGGCCGCGAACGGCATGTTCAGTTGCGCGATCGAGCGGCCATTGAATTTATCGGCGAAGAGCTGGATCACTTTGCGGCCGCCGAGCAGGCCGCCCGAGAGCCGCAGATCGAGCAGGCGCACCACCGTCTGCCACGTGAGCCGCGAGACCCACTCCTCGAGCCAGTCGAGGTCGCCGTTCGCGTATACCGCGCCCACCAGCGCGCCGATCGACGTGCCGCAGATCACATCGGGCTTGATGCCCGCATCGTGCAACGCTCGAATCGCGCCGATATGCGCCCAGCCGCGCGCGGCGCCGCCCCCTAACACCAGCCCGATCCGGCTGTATCGACGTCGACGAATCATCTTCTTCCCCGCTTGTGTCTTCTCACTTCTACCGTCCCCGGATCACGTCCGAGCGCGATGTCGTGTACACCTTCTGATACTGGTCGAAATGCACGTTGAAAATGCCTTCTTCGGTCACGCCGCCTTCGCGCCACTTCCAGCTCCACACGGTTTCCGGTTTGAGCGGAAACACCGCCACCTGACCGGGCTTGCCGAGCAGCCGGCGCACTTCGTCCTCGCTCATACCCATGCGGATTTTCGCGAAGTTGGCCGCCGTCAGCACTTGGGTGATCGCCTGCAATTTGCCGTCGCGATCGATGTCGACCATATACGTATTCAGGCCTTGCGGGCCGCGCGGATATTCGAAGCGTTTGGAACCGTCCGTGAACGTGCGCTCGGTTTCCGGCTTGCCCATCTGGTCGCGGATCTGCGCTTCGGTCGTGACGCCCGGCGTCATGTCCTTGAGCAGCAACGCATCCGGTTTGACGGCGTTGAAGAATTCCTTGAGTTTTTGCACGGCGCGGTCGCTCGATTGGTCGTCGCAACCGGTCAACGCAACGCACGCGGCCAGCATGGCGACAGTCAGCAGTTTGAGGCTCACAGCGAGTTTTTCCTGTACGGACGCAGGCCGCGAAGGCGCGCATCCCGTTGTGTAGTGTCTGCTACAGGATAACCGCGCACGAGGAAAACCGCGAGCGGGCGCGGCACGGCGGTGTGGGCCGTCGTACACGATGGCGGAGGCAAGAGGCGGCGATGGCGGGTGTTCACGCGGCGAAGCACGTTAAAAACCGTCGCCACAAGCAAAAAGGCGACGCTGTGCAAAGCGTCGCCGGGTCGGTCGATACGGTCAACCGGAAAGTGGAAGCGGCCGTTTCGGCCGCCTGACAACGAAGCACCGCGGACGACGCGCAGCGGTCTGGTTCCGGACGAAGCGGTGAGCAACCTTGGCTGCTCACCTTGCGCCATCGCCGGAATGGCAAACCGCTGCTTGATTGGCCGCCCTGGTCCCTCGATAAGCCTTCCAAGTGTGACTAATCTAAACGCATTGGCGGGATTAGACGAGAGCGCGTTTACACCAAATCGGCAGATGATTTGCGCTGGGCCGCGAGGTTCTCAGCACCTTTTTGACGGCGCGTTTCAAGCGCGCGAAATCGACGCAAAGGCAGCGCATCCCACCGCCTGCAGCGCCGAGTCATTCTGCGATGTGTGAATCCGTCGCGCACGGCAAGGCCGATGCTGCGAGCGCCGCAATGCCGGGCGTTGCGAATAACGCGCGCTCCAGAACAGATCGGATTGCGAAACAAAAACGGGAGGTGGTCATGGGCAACGCGCACGTCGCGGCAACGAGTGGATTTGCCATCGACAATAAGGCAGGCCTTTGTATAAGACAAACGCGTTATTCTGCTAAGCAAATATGCGAGATTTTCTTGCGCGGCGCGACGCGCTCACGCGCGGCGGTTCAGGCAAGCACGCGCGCCGCGCGCGGCCTGACGCGCTCAGATCACGCGAAACCCATGCGTGCCATCGCGCCGGAGTTGCGCGACGAGACCATACTCCCATTCCAGATACGCGTTCATTGCTTCGCGCGCGTTGTCGGTGCCCTCATAAGGCCGCCGGTAACCATCGATGCGCGCCGACGCCATGCGTGTCTCGCCGCTCTCGACCGGCAAGCCCGCTTCGATCCACGCCGCCGTGCCGCCGCTCAGCACCTGCACCGGTTTGCCGGTCAATGCCGCAACGTCGGGCGCGGCGAAGCGCGCGAGCTGGCTGCTGCCGCAAGTGACCACATACCGCTGCGCATCCGGCAGCTTGTGCAGCGCCTTCTCGAGTTCGCTGCGAATCACGAACCACGCGCCGGGAATATGACGCTTCACATAGTTCGCGCTGCTGGTGAAGTCGAGCACGGCGGTGCCGCGCGATTGCAGCAGCGTCACCAAGCCCGCCGGCGTAAGCTCATCGGCGTCGGGCGGCGTGGGCGCATGGCGGACCGCGGGCGCCGCACCCTTCTCGCCGAAGTCCGCCGCCATCAAACCATCGACGACGTACACCTCGACGTTCATCTGCGCGAGCCACGACGCGGTCATGTTCGCGCGCACGCCGTCATTGTCCGCGAGGATCACGCGCGCGCCGCGCACCGGCGCGAACATGTCGGTTTCCTGCACGAGCTGGCCGCCCGGCGCGCTGCGAAACCCGGGCACGTGGCCCGCTTCGTATTCTTCCGGCGTACGCACGTCGAAGCGATATACGGTGCGTACCGCTTCGCCGGCCCAGCGGCGTGCTTCGTCGCGTGACGTGCGGCCCACTCTCGCTCGATCCGCCACGGCGCGTGCGGAATCGGCAGCAGCCAGACGCAGTTGATCGTCGGCAATCGGCTCGAAGCGGCGCGAACTGCCGTGCGCCAGCGCCTGGCCGGCCAGCGTCCAGCCGATCGTGCCATTGCGCAGCGCTGCGACCGGATTCGGCAGGCCCGCGTTGATCAGCGACTGCGCACCGATGATGCTGCGCGTGCGCCCCGCGCAATTGACGATGATCCGCGTCGCCGGATTCGGCGCAAGCTGACGCGCGCGCAGCACCAACTCCGCGCCAGGCACGCTGATGCTGCCGGGAATATTCATGGTTTGATATTCGTCGAAGGGGCGCGCGTCGAGCACCACCACGTCCGCTTCCTGATCGAGCAGCGCCTGCACCTGCGGCGCCGTGAGCGACGGCGTATGCCGCACGCTTTCCACCAGTTCGCCGAACGCCTTGCTCGGCACGTTGACGTCCTGGAACAGCTCGCCGCCAGCCTCGCGCCAGCCTTGCAAACCGCCTTCGAGCAAGGCGACGTCGGTATAGCCCAACTCGCCCAGACGACGCGCGGCACGTTCGGCGAGTCCTTCACCGGAGTCGAATACGACGATCGGCACGGCCTGGCGCGGCAAGCGCAGGGGCGCGTCGAGTTCGAGCCGCGACAGCGGCAAATTGGCGGCAAACAGCGGATGACTGCGCGCGTGCGGATCTTCCTCGCGCACGTCCACGAGCGCGATTTCCTCGCGATCGAGCAGTGTGCGGCGCACGTCTTCGAATGATCGGGTACGAAATGCCTGAACGAAACTCATGAGATGAAGGACTCCTTTGCCACATTCCAGATGTTCGGCAACACGTCGTTCGCGTAGCCGGAGATAGGCGGCTTGCGGGCGCACCGCCCGGATAGACGGACCGTGTCAGCGCACCGATATTTGCACCGTACACGTGAATGCTGATCAACGTACGGTCACTAAAAGCGTCGCTCACAGGATGAATATCGCCGATGCGCGGCGACATCACATCCGCCGCGCTGGCGTCGAACTGCCTGGCCGCGCTGTTTTTTTAGCGTGCCGCCTTCGGCAATACGGTGATGCTGCGCAATTTCCGCGCCACGCGGCACGCGCATCAGGCT
Organism: Paraburkholderia sp. BL6665CI2N2; assembly: GCF_004366535.1. NCBI lineage: Bacteria > Pseudomonadati > Pseudomonadota > Betaproteobacteria > Burkholderiales > Burkholderiaceae > Paraburkholderia > Paraburkholderia sp. BL6665CI2N2. The sequence goes on along the minus strand of NZ_SORC01000001.1, from coordinate 7,197,417 downwards.
CCGCACGGTGTGATCGCGACGAGCGCTGTAATCCGGCCGGCGAACGCGCGCAAGCGGTCGGGCCTCAGGGCTCGGATCATCGATACTTAAGCTTGAGAAGGCAGGTTTGGATGGCGCTGATCGACGGCGCTTACGCACCACGAGCGAGTGCGGCGTTGAAGGTGTCGGTCAACAACAGTGCGACACATCGGCACGCCCTTCGATCACGGCGCCACGTGCGAAGATATCGGCCACCCGCTGCTCGCTCGCGCTGCGATGCGGGTTTGCATGTAACGCCTGAGCGGTTCCAGTTCGGCGTTTTCGCCCTTGCCACGCCCGCGCGAGCAAACCCCCTTTCATGAACGTGGACATCGCGACCCCGTCAGCAGAAAAGCGCAAGCTTTGCGAGAATGCCCCATCGCGCGACAGCGCCGGAAACAACAAGTGAACAGACAATGATCCCCTTCTCGGTCCTCGACCTTTCGCCGGTCACCGCGGGCGCCACGCCGGCTGACGCGTTCAGGAATACGCTCGACCTCGCCCAGCACGCGGAAAACTGGAACTATCGCCGCTTCTGGCTCGCGGAACATCACAACATGACGGGCATTGCCAGCGCCGCGACTGCGGTGGTGATCGGCTATGTCGCGGGCGGTACGAAAACGATCCGCGTCGGCTCGGGCGGCATCATGCTGCCGAACCATGCGCCGCTTGTCATCGCCGAACAGTTCGGCACGCTCGCGTCGCTTTATCCCGACCGTATCGACCTGGGCCTCGGCCGCGCGCCCGGCACCGATCAGAGCACTGCGCGCGCGTTGCGCCGCGACTTGCAAAACAGCGCGGACTCGTTCCCTGACGACGTCGTCGAATTGCAGCGTTATTTCGCCGACCCCGTGCCAGGGCAGCGCATTCGCGCCGTGCCGGGTGCAGGCCTGAACGTGCCGCTGTGGCTGCTCGGTTCGTCGCTCTTCAGCGCGCAACTCGCGGCGGCGCTCGGTCTGCCGTTCGCCTTCGCCTCGCATTTCGCGCCGGATTACATGCTCACGGCGTTGCAGGTCTATCGTTCGCAATTCCGTCCGTCGGCTACGCTCGACAAGCCGTATGCGATGGTCGGCGTGAATCTGTTCGCCGCGGATACGAATGAAGAAGCGCAGCGTCTCTTCACCTCGCTGCAGCAGCAATTCATCAATCTGCGACGTGGCACGCCGGGTCAGTTGCAACCGCCGGTCGAACGGCTCGAGGCGTCGGAGATGGAATTGAACGGCGTGGCGCACTCGCTCGCCTGCACGGCGCTGGGCGATCGCGATACGGTGCGCGAAGGCTTGAAGTCGATCATCGAGCAAACCGGTGCGGATGAATTGATGCTCACCGCGCAGATCTACGATCACAAGGCGCGGCTGCGCTCATTCGAGATCGGCGCGCAAGTGCGTGAGGAGTTGGCGGGCGGCAAATAAGACCGGTAACTTCGTCGACGAATGCAAAAAGGGTAGCCGGTGGCCGCCCTTGTTTGTCGATCGGCGCGACTCGACCGCGTCATCAATTCAATGGTTCGCCGGCACCGCCGCGAGACCGTCCAGCAGTGCTTTATGAAACGCCTGCGGATCCTGCATCTGCGGCGCATGCCCCAGTCCGGCGAATTCGACGAGCGTCGCGTGCGGAATTGCCTTGGCGGCGGCTTTGCCGAGTTCCGGGTAATGGCCGATTTTCACGCGTACGTCGGGAGGCGCGGCGTCCTTGCCGATCGCCGTGGTGTCCTTCTGGCCGATCAGCAGCAGCGTCGGTACGCTCACCTGACCGAGTTCATAAACAACAGGCTGCGTATAAATCATGTCGTACAGCAACGCGGAATTCCACGCGACGATCTGCTTGCCCGGACCGCGATACATGCCCGCCAGCATCTGCACCCACGGTTCGTAGTTCGCGCGCCACTGCCCCGCGTAATAAGTCGACTGCTCGTAGCGGCGAATGCTTTCGGCGGTCGTCTTCAACTCGCGCTCGTACCACTGGTCGACGGATAGCGAGGGCACGCCCTTCGCCTTCCAGTCTTCCAGGCCGATCGGATTGACCAGCACCAGTTGCTGCGTCTCGCTCGGATACATCAGCGCGTAGCGGATCGCCAGCATGCCGCCGGTGGAATGCCCGATCACCGTCGCGTCGGTCACGCCGAGCGATTCCAGCAACGCATGCGTATTGCGCGCGAGCTGTTGAAAACTGTACTGATAGTGCTCGGGCTTGCTCGACTTGCAAAAGCCGATCTGGTCCGGCGCGATCACGCGAAAGCCGGCATCGCTCAGCCGATGAATGGTCACGTCCCACGTCGCTGCGCAGAAGTTCTTGCCGTGCAGCAGCACCGCTGTGCGGCCGTTCGCCTTGGCCGGCTTGATATCCATGTACGCCATATGCAGCGCCACCCCTTGCGAGGTGAAGTCGTACTGGCTGACCGGTGCCGGGTAGTTGAAGCCCTGTAACTCGGGGCCATACGCCGGGCCGGTATCGCCCGCGACGCTCGTGGCGGCTGAAGCGGCGGGGCTGCCCGGACTCCGTGCGTCGACGCCCGCGGACGCGGCGGCACTCGCAGGCGTGGCGGCGGAAGCCGCAAAAACGGCGGGCGCGGAAGCGGCGAATAGCGCACAAACGCTCAACATGGCGAACAAGGACAGGCGGCGAAAATTCATCGAGTTTTTTCTGAAGGGAAAAGCACAGGAGGTATGCGGGGCAAACGCACGGCGCGACCATCGCCGAAACCCCGGCCGGGAGCGCACGATTCTACGACGCGCCGCCTGACTCTGCCGCCGCCGGCGCCGGCTGACAGCGGCGCGGCGCTCGTGGCACGCATATTGCGGCTCGGCACCGCACGCTTTATATGTGTCGTGGCGCACGGATCGCCGCGGTGCAACAGGTGATCGTGCGCAAGATGGGCGCTCGCGCGGCATGGGCACAATTCAGACTACTCGTCCGCGGCAAATCAGTGCTAGAACTAGCAGACGGGCCCGCGAAGACGGAGCCGGCGCGCAGCACGATTCATCAGTGGAGAACAAGCGACCCACGCATCCGGGGCATACTAATCAGGAGACAGACATGCACACTCCGGCACGGCTGAACGATCTGCAACGCACCACCCTCGCCATCGTCCTTGCGGGCGGACGGGGCACGCGGCTCGGGCCGCTTACCAACAAACGCGTCAAGCCGGCGGTGCACTTCGGCGGCAAATACCGGATCATCGATTTCGCGCTCTCCAACTGTCTGAACTCCGGCATCCGCCGCATCGCGGTCGTCACGCAATACAAGGCGCACTCGCTGTTGCGCCACTTGCAGCGCGGCTGGAGTTTCCTGCGCGGCGAGATGGGCGAATTCATCGACTTGTGGCCCGCGCAGCAGCGTGTGGAAGGCGCGCACTGGTATCGCGGCACCGCGGACGCGGTGTTCCAGAACCTCGACATCATCCGCTCGATCCGGCCGAAATACGTGGTGGTGCTGGCGGGCGACCATATCTACAAGATGGACTACACGCGCATGATCGCCGACCACGAGGAGAGCGGCGCGGATTGCACGGTCGGCTGTATCGAGGTGCCGCGCATGGAGGCGGTGGCCTTCGGCGTGATGCACGTGGATGAAAACCGCCGCGTGACCGACTTCCTGGAAAAGCCCGCCGACCCGCCTTGCATTCCCGGCCGCCCGGATACGGCGCTGGCCAGCATGGGCATCTACGTGTTCAGCGCGGATTACCTGTATTCGTTGCTCGAAGAGAACATCTCCACCATCGACACCGATCACGACTTCGGCAAGGACATCCTGCCGCGTGTGGTCACGCAAGGCATGGCGATCGCGCATCCGTTCAGCATGTCGTGCGTGTCGTCGGATCCGAACGTGGAGCCGTACTGGCGCGACGTCGGCACGATCGACGCTTACTGGGCCGCCAATCTCGACCTCGCCTCCACCATCCCGACGCTCGATCTCTACGACCGCAACTGGCCAATCTGGACGTACCAGGAACAGTTGCCGCCCGCCAAGTTCGTGCGCGACATGAAGGGGCTGCAAGGCTCGGGCAATAATCTGATCGTGTGCGGCGGCTGCGTGATCTCGGGCTCGCAGATTTCGCGCTCGGTGCTTTCGTCGGATGTCAAAGTGAGTTCATTCTGTAACATCAATGAGGCAGTCTTGTTGCCGCAGGTCACCGTCGGCGCGAGCTGCCGGCTGCAGAAAGTGGTGATAGACCGCGGCTGCGCGATACCGGAGGGCACGGTGATCGGCGAAGATCCGGTGAGCGACGCCGAGCGCTTCTACCGTACCGAGGACGGCGTCGTGCTGGTCACGCCGGAGGCGCTGCGGCAGAAGATCTAGTCAGGGCCGGCTGCCGCCGGCTCAGCCGCGCCCAACCCGAACCAACAGGACAGAGACTGAGCCTATGACGATTCGCGCCCTGCACGTCGCAAGCGAGCTATATCCCCTCCTCAAAACGGGCGGTCTCGCCGACGTCGCGGGCGCGTTGCCGCCCGCGCTGATCGAGCGCGGCGCCGATGTGCGGGTCCTGTTGCCAGGCTTTCCGGCGGTCGTTGCCGGATTGACCGACCTGACGCCGGTCGCGCAACTGGGCCGCCGCTTCGACGCGCCGGGCGTCACGCTCGAACGGGGCACGCTGGCGTCGAACGGCCTGGTCGTCTACGTCATCCGCGCGGCCACGCTGTACGACCGGCGCGGCAATCCGTATTTGAATGACGAGCACGTGCCCTACGGCGACAACGCGCAGCGCTTTGCGCTGCTCGGCTGGGTCGCCGCGCAACTTGCGCAGCAACTGGACCCGGCGTGGTCGCCGCAGATCGTTCACGCGCACGACTGGCACGCGGGGCTCGCGCCGGCCTATCTGAAGGCGGCCGAACGCCAGCATGGCAGGTCCTTCGCCCGCAGCGTCTTCACGGTGCACAACCTCGCGTATCAAGGCGTATTTCCCGCGCACCAGTTCGGTCAGCTCGGCCTGCCGGACGATTTTTTCAGCGTGCATGGCGTCGAGTTCTACGGGCAAATGTCGTTTCTCAAGGCGGGCCTCTACTACAGCGACCGCATCACCACGGTCAGCCCGACCTATGCACGCGAAATCCAGACGCTCGCCCAGGGCGGCGGCCTCGACGGTTTGCTGCGCCATCGCGCGCACGATCTGAGCGGCATTCTGAACGGCGTCGACTACACGGTCTGGTGTCCCGGCACCGATACGCTGCTCGAGAACCACTACACCGCGACGCGGCTCGCCGGCAAGCTTGCGTGCAAGGACGCGCTGCAAAAACGCTTCGGCCTCGCGCAGAAAAGCGACGCGCTGCTGTTCGGCGTGGTGAGCCGGCTGACCGAGCAGAAAGGCCTCGACCTGCTGCTCGAAGCCGTGCCGGAAATCATCAAACACGGCGGACAGCTGGTCGTGTTCGGCACCGGCGACCCGGCGCTGGAGAACGGTTTGAAACGCGTGGCGCACACGCACCCCGAGTCCGTGGCGGTGGAGCTGGGATTCGATGAAACGCTCGCGCATACGATCGTCGCGGGCAGCGACGTGATAGCGGTGCCCTCGCGTTTCGAGCCGTGCGGCCTCACGCAACTGTATGCGCTGGCGTATGGATCGCTGCCGCTCGTGCATTGCGTGGGCGGTCTCGCGGACACGGTGGTGGACGCGTCGCTCGAAAATCTCGCCGACGACCTCGCCACCGGTTTCGTGTTCGAACGATTCGAACCGAAGGGAATCGGCGCAGCCATCCGCCGCGCCTTCGCCCTCTATGGGCGCCGTACCGAATGGAAGGCGGCCCAGCGGCGCGCGATGCGCCAGGACTTCGGCTGGGGCGCCTCGGCGGAGCGTTATCTGGCGTTGTACCGCGAGCTCGCATGAGTTCGAAAAAGCCGTTGAGCAAGCAGGCCCGCAGCATTTCGCGAGCCGGGGCTGGCTTCGCAGCCGTCCTCCGCCGCGTGCGCGTGTGATGGTTCGGCGCAACAACTCGGGGACGGATCGACTCGCGCGCGGCAAAGTCATGTATTGTTTCCTGACAATGCAGCGCGTGCGGGTTTCCTGCACCATCTGAAGCATTCCTGCCACATGAGGCGTCCGGTGCTTGCCGGATCGCCGCCGCGGTGCACCCTTCCCGTTTTCATTGATCGCGCAGACCCGTTGCGCGGGCCATACCATGACCAAAAGCGTTCTGAGCATCCAGTCACATGTCGTCTTCGGTCACGCCGGCAACAGCGCGGCGGTGTTTCCGATGCGTCGGCTCGGCGTCAACGTCTGGCCGCTCAATACCGTGCAGTTCTCGAACCACACGCAATACGGCCATTGGACCGGCAGCGCGATCGACGGCTCGCAAATGGAAGATCTGGTCGACGGCATCGGCGCGATCGGCATGCTGCCGCGTTGCGACGCCGTGCTATCCGGCTATCTGGGCACGCCCGAACAGGCGCAGTCGGTGCTCGAAATCGTCAAGGCCGTGAAGGCCGTCAATCCGCGCGCCTGGTACTTCTGCGACCCGGTGATGGGCGCGGCGAGCGGCTGCAAGGTGGAACCGGGCATCCAGGAGTTTCTCGTGCGCACCATGCCCGAGATGGCCGACGCCATGGCGCCGAACCACACCGAATTGCAGCGCCTCGTGGGACGCGAGATCGAAACGCTGGAAGAAGCCGTGACGGCATGCCGCGAGCTCATCGCGCGCGGGCCGAAGCTGGTGCTGGTCAAGCATCTGCTCGATCGAAACAGTCCCGCCGACCGCTTCAACATGCTGGTCGTCACCGAGCGCGAATCGTGGATGGCGCAACGCCCGCTCTATCCGTTCGCGCGGCAACCGGTGGGCGTGGGCGATCTGACGAGCGCGGTGTTCGTCGCGCGTACGCTGCTCGGCGATTCGATTCGCGCGGCCTTCGAGCACACGCTCGCCGCCGTGAACGCGGTGGTCAAGACGACCTGGCAGGCCGGGCGTTATGAGCTCGAACTGGTGGCCGCACAGAACGAAATCGCGCAGCCGCGCGAGTGGTTCGATGCGTGGGTGGCGGATACGGCGTAGGTGGCGGGCGCGCAAGAGGTTTCAGGCAATCCTCAGCGCTAGAAAAGCGCAGATTCGAGCAGCCCACGCAAACCGTCTCCTGTGCGCGTCGCGGCAATCGATTCGCGCCGCGTCTCTCGACTGTCAGCCGGCCGTCCTATAATGCGTGCCGCGTGGACAGGCACCTGCCCGCCCGCACCGCATTTTTTTTCAGGTATCCGGCATTCAGTTTTCAGCAGACGAGGCATCGATGGACGGTTATATCCGCAGCGAGCGGGAAGAATTTTTTGAGCAGTTGTGCATCAGCGTCGACGCCGACGAGGCGCACGAACAGGAAGCGATCGAGTTCTTCGAGAGCCAGTTCGACCAGGCCGACTTCGATCCCGCGCAGTGGCTCGACATCGCTTTGTACTATTCGCCGGCGGTGGCGCGCGGCATCGTCGACATGGTGACGCCGGACGACAAGGCGCGCAGCAATATCGCCGAAGTGATCGCGGACAACCTCGACATCTCGTACGGCGAAGACGAATGCCAGCAGTTCGCCGAGACCATCGAATTCGCGCTGAACAACGGCGTGCCGGTGGATATCGACCTTGTACTCGACGGCTGCCAGCGCGCCCTCGACGATCTCGACACATGGGCCGACGAAGACACCAAGGCGCCGCTTCTGCGTCTGCGCGAGGAGTTGTTGCGCCAGCAAGGCGAGCGTTGAACGGCTGGTTTCGAAGCCGTTACGAGTTTCCACTCCGACAGGCGGCAGCGACCTTGCTCCGCCACAGCGCGGCGGCCACGCTGCCCGCGCATTGTTCATATGCAGCAATCCGCACCCGCGCGCCCGCGCCGGGACGCCGCCAGCCAACGCGCTGCGCGGGTTATGCCGAAATGCTCATTCAAAGCGCCTCGAACTGCCAAGACGGTGCCAATTTGGCTTTCTATATTCGCGCCAGATTGATCGCCGCTTGAACGCGAATGCGCGCAAGTGCGCGCATTCCCGCATTGTTCAAAGCGACCGATCATTCGTAGTCTCTCGATGCGCGCCATGCGAAGTCCATGCGCGCGCGTCGATCCAGCGTTACCGCCTTGCCGCTTTCACTACCTGAAACTGTCGATGGAAGGAGAGACCATGAGTCTTCGCTACACGCTGAAACCGCTTGCCCTGTTCGTTGGCGCTATCTTCGCCATCGCGCCGCCGGCCAGCTTCGCCGACGACCTGCCGGTGAAGATCGGCTTCGCCGCCCCGCTGACCGGCGCCAACGCCGGCTACGGCAAGGACCTCGAAAACGGCGTCCGGCTCGCAATCGAGGAAGCCAACGCGCAAAAGATCAAGATCGGCGACAAGGTGGCGCAATTCCAGATCGTCTCCGAAGACGACCAGGCCGACCCGCGCATCGGCGTGCAAGCCGCGCAGAAACTGGTCGACGCGGGCGTGTCGGCCGTGGTGGGCCACTTCAACTCGGGCACGACGATTCCCGCTTCGCAGGTCTACGAGCAGGCCGGCATTCCAGTGATCGACCCGGCCGCCACCAATCCGATCATCACCGGACGCGGCTTCGCGAACACCTTCATGGTGATTTCCACCGACGCGCAGAACGCCGGCAACGCAGGCGTCTATGCCGTGGAAGTGACCAAGGCCAAGCGCATCGCGATCATCGACGACCGCACCGCATTCGGCCAGGGCGAGGCGGACGAGTTCGAGAAAGCCGTCAAAGCGCACGGCGGCAATCTCGTGGCGCGTGAGTACACCGACAATAAAGCGGTCGACTTCAGCACGCAGATCACCAAGATCAAATCGACCAATGCCGATCTGATCTTTTTCGGCGGCCTGGACACGCAGGCCGCGGGCTTCGCCAAGCGCATGAAGCAACTGGGCATGAACGCGCAACTGGTGGGCGGCGGCGGCGTGATGGATCAGGACTTCATCAAGCTTGCGGGCGATTCCGCTGAAGGCGTGATGGCCTGGGAATATGGACGGCCCCTCGCACAATTGCCGGGCGGCAAGGATTTCTCCGTGAAGTTCAAGAAGCGTTTCGGCGTGGATATCCTGTCCTATGCGCCGTTCGGCTATGACGGCGCGTGGGCCGCGATCAAGGCGATGCAGAAGGCCAAGTCCAGCTCGCCGAACGACTACAGGCCCGCGCTCAAGGCCATCGATTTCGAAGGCGTAACCGGCAGGATTTCCTTCGACAACACCGGCGCGTTGAAGAGCGGCGCGTCAACGCTTTATCAGGTCAAGAATGGAGCGTGGGTGCCCATCGTGACCAAGAGCGGAAGTTAAGCCAGGTTCCGATTCCGGCACGGGCTTGCCCGTTTGCGCCCGTGCCGGTGGAATCACTGTGGCTTCTTCGAATTTGCGACCTTGACCACCAGTTCGGCATCGAGGTCTCTCTGGATTCGCACGAGATCGTCGTGCATCCCGGCGAATTCACTCGCTGAACACATCTGATGATCAAAGGCGGCGCGCAGGTGCCGCCTGACCTGCAAGACCCGCGCGGCCGGATCGTAGACGTAGCTGGATGAAAAGGTCAGAAAGCGGTCTTGCACCGCCGTGTCGGACGGCAAATCCGTCACTCGTACGAAGCGCGGCAGCGTCATTTCCAGGGTCTCGTCGAACTCTCCGCCGATGCACGTCCAGGGCTGAGTCCTCGCAGGCTCCGCGAGCCACGCCTGCACCTGCGAGCCCATCCCGCCTGAGAAACTCGTCAACGCGGGTACGGCCGTGGTGCCATCGGTCCAGACGAAGTGCTCCACCTTCCCTTGCATCGACGTGGCGAATGGTCCGGTCGTGGCGCCGAGATCCGCCGTGCGCAATTGCGTCGTGCCGTGCAAACCCGTCTGCAACAGACGGTTCGCGGCGATCTGCTGCGTGCGTTGCCGCGTCGAGCGCCGAAAGGTATTGCGCTCGATCTCGGCGGTAAAACCCGCGTCCTCGACCCGGTAAGCGTAATTCGCCGCGCCGTTTTCATCGATGTCGATCTGCACGCGCGCGCTGCGTTCGCGCAACTGCGTGGCCGGCGTGCGCGACAGCACGCCCTCGCCGACCAGCAATACCGGCCGGTCCATCACGCTCGGAGGCAGATAGCCGAATGCCGTGCCGCCCGCCGTCGTATCCGCATACAACGACAACTCAGGAATCCAGACAATCGCATGGTTGATCGCGCTCGATCCGTAGCCGGGCACGTCCGGCAAACTGTAGTACGGCCCGAGGTTGAGCAGCACCGCCTCGCTATGGATGCCGACCGCGGCCAGCAACGCACCGTAGAGCGCGACGTGGTCCTTGCAGTCGCCATAGCGGTTGCGCAGGATGTCGGTCGCCTTGTGCGGGATCGCCGCCGTTTCGCCGAGAAACAACGCGACGTAGCGGATATTCAGACGCATCCAGTCGTAGAGCCGTTGCGCCTTCACGCGCGGATCGTCAGTGCCGGCGCTCAGCGCTTGCGCGAGGCGGACAATCGCCGGATCGCCAGTCGTCGCGTCGGTGGCGGGGCCGCGATAGCGCGCGGCAAAATTCGCGAAGTCCGGCACTGTCGATACCATCAGGCGATCGCCCCAGTTCGCGTAGCCAACCGCGCCCGCTTCGAGCGGCGCATACGGTCCGTGCCGGTAGTCGAACTCGTAGCGGGTACGGCCGTTTGCCGTGACCGGCGGCACGGCGACGTAGCCGCGCGCGTCGGCGTAAAGCGGCACGTCGGCAGGCAGATCGAAAATCAGGCGCTGCAGTTCGACCGGGTCGCGGGTCGGCTCGACGAGGTAGGCGAAGGTGCCCGCCTGCAAGGGCTTCGTGCGCGTTTTGCGGAACGCCAGATGCACGCGCGAGCCCGGCTCGACGCCCGGGAAGATCACCGTGCGCAACACGCCGTCCTCGAAACTCGGCGCGCCTGCCGAGCGCGGCTCCTGCACGTCGCGGATCGCCTCGGGACCGACCGGATGCGCCACGCCGTTCAGGTCGATCGTTTCGGCGGCCAGCAACTGCACCTGCTCGATGTCCTTGTTGAACCACACGTAGCGTTGCGCGATATCGTCGACGCCGCTCGTCGTGTTGGCGCGCAAGACGGTGTCGTCATGCTCCTCGACGGAGCCGTCTTTCTGGATCGTGAAGAGATGGACGTCGCGCTCGATCGTGGAAGGCGCGCGATCGTCGCCGGATGCGGTAGCCGCGCCGTCGTCGGCGAACGCGCTCAACGCGACGCACGCGCCCAGCGCCGACCCACCGGCCAGCCTGAGAACAAACGCCATGCACCGCGTCATGTGCGCCGCGCCCTGCCCCGCGCGCCATCCTGTCGACTGCGGGCAAGCGCCCGCTGCAGCGTGACGGCAATTTTCCCCAAGATGCACCTCGGCTGAGTCCGTATCGTGGTTTTAGCACATGATGGCCGCGCGTTCCGGCTCGCTGCGCCGACGCCGATCGATGCGACGGCACGCCGATTCGATGAACCTCTATCGGCATCACCCGGGATTCGTTCCGTTGGACCGGCGAGGCGCTCGCGCAGGACGGCGTGATGTGGACACTCAAGGCCGAGTTTCACGTCCGCCGCAGGAGTGCCTATCAGCCGGCGTAAGCGAGTACTAGCTCGCGGCGCGCCGCCTCATTCCGTCTCGCCGAGTTGCCCAAGCAAAGCCTGCAATCGCTCGACGTGCCTGAGCAGCAGATGCCGATGCTTTTCGATCTGCTCCAGCCGTCCCGCGAGGTCGGCCTGGATCGGGTCGTCGAGATCGGCGGCGGCCATCACGTCCTCCACCTTGGCGCGCATTGTTGCCAGTTCGACCGGCGCGTGCGTCAGATGCCGCTCGAAACGCCGCACGTCCTGGATCGCCAGATCGCGGACCTTGCGAAAGTACGCCTGACGCCGATGCGCTTCCGCGTCGAGGATTTCTTCCTCGACGCGCCTCGCCGGCCCCGGCTGGCCGAAGATCGGTTCGGGCGGCCGCAGCACCGACTTCTTTCGCACCGGATGCGCCGTGCCCCGAAACCGCGCGAGCGGTTGTTCATTGTCGATCGCTTCACGCGCCTTGAGCGGGACGTCCTGCTCGGTATGCGGCACGTTCATCCAGCCGCCCGGCAGTCCCGTGACCGCTTCGATGCCGCGCACGAATTCCTCGCTGAATTCGCGCTGGCCCGACAACATCAGTTTCAGATAGCTCGCGGAGAAGGTCATCATGCGCGCGAGTCGCGTCGCCGCGCCGACCTCGCGAGTCAACAGCACCAGGTTTGCTCGCCAGACCGGGAGCAGCAATTCGTCGGAATCTTCCATCGCTGGGTCTTCCATCTTTTTGCCCGCTGTAGAGATCACACGCTTGCGCGCGTTATCGTTTTGAAAGGGTAGACGCTTCACCGCATGGCGCGCAATCCCGGAATGCCGTTGCGTGAGCGCCGATCTGTCGTAAATACACGCCACTGCGCGATTGCGCGGCGTTGCTCGCCATCCATTGCCGGTGGCGGCTCGCAACGATCGTCGTGCTGAATTGACACCTGCATCTGCTCGGCGTTCCTCCGCTCCACGCGTGCGATGTGGCATGCTTGCGGGCGGTCGCGGCACGCCCCGTGCTGAACCGTTTGTACCCCAACACCGATTTAAGGATTCTGTAATGAAGAAGATCGTCCTCGCCATCGCCGCAGCCGTCGCAGCCCTGAGCGCCATCGCTCCCGCACAAGCTTATGAGCATCATCATCATCCTGAGTGCCACAAGGTGCGCGTTCATCATCACTGGGAAAAACGCTGCCATTAATGGCGGTGCCACGCTCTGACCGGCACGGCACATCGTAAAGCCCCGCTAAATGCGGGGCTTTTTTTCGCAATCGAGTCGATGCGGAGCAGGCAGATTGCTTCAACGCGCTCTATACGTTCTGCGCGAAAACGGCAGCATGCAATCACGGACACATGCTGTTACACCTTTGCGGTGTCAGCCGACGCGCTTCACCGTGCCGCGCAGCTTGCGTGGCGATCCTGAAGCGCGTGGAAAAGAAGAGAAAACGAGCGGCGTGTCACGCCGTCCTGACGCGTTCCAATGCTTTCACGACGAGCGCTTCCAGCAGAGGTTCCACTTTCGCGGCCAGCGATTCGTCATACGCATACGGCAAGTGCTCTTCCATATACGTGATCTGCGAAAGTTCGAGTTGCAGTGCATGCGCGCCTTGCGACGGCCGGCCATACTCGCGCGTGATATACCCGCCCTTGAAGCGCCCGTTGGCGACAGCCGTATAGCCGCCGTCGTATCGCTCGACAGTAGCGGCCATCTCCTCGGCCAGTCCCGTCACCGCGCTCGCGCCGTTCGAGGTGCCGAAATTGAAATCGGGCAGACGTCCCTCGAAAAAACGCGGCACGTGCGAGCGGATCGAATGCGCTTCCCACAGCAGCACCTTGCCGTGTTTTGCTTTCAGCGCTGCGAGCTCGCCTTGCAGCGCCTCATGGTAAGGCTTCCAGTAAGCCTCGCGACGGCGCGCGACTTCGGCCTCGTCCGGCAGATGGCCGTCCAGATACAACGGTTCCTTGTCGAACGTATCGACGGGTAGCAGACCGGTGGTGTCCTGGCCCGGGTACAGATTCGCGCCGTCGGGCGGACGGTTCAGGTCGATCACATAGCGCGCGTAGCTGGGCGCGAGAATCGACGCGCCCATGCGTTTTGCGAACGCATAGAGACGGTCCAGATGCCAGTCGCAATCGTCGGTGCGCTGCGCGGCGGGCGTCATCGTCGCGGCGATGTCGGCCGGAATTTGCGTACCCAGATGCGGAATCGAAATGAGCAGTGGCAGGCTTCCCTGATGCAGCGAGAAGACCGGCGGAGTGTTCGAAGCAGTCATGTCAGTCCGGAATCGATAGAGTCGAAGGGCCGGTTCAGCGAGTCAATGCGCGGAACGTTGGCACGCCATTCATTTGAGCAGGTCCGCCAGCGCCACGCGATAGCGCGCGTAAGCGCCCTCTTCATCGCGATGCCTGCGATTGTCGACGACCTTGTCGCCGCCCGCGTAGACGTCGCGAATCGGCGTTTCACCATGCTCGCAGAATACAACGCCCGAGAGCCAGGCGTTCGGCGCATGCTCAGCGATGCTTGGATGATCCGCGTCGAGCACGAGCCAATCGGCGCGGCGGCCCGCCTGCAGCGCGCCGACCGCGCGACCCGTTGCGTGGGCGCCGCCTTCGAGCGAGGCGTCGAACAGACGATCGGCGACATGCGTGGCCTGCGCCGACGCCAGCACGTTGCGTTGCCGGCGCGTGAGACGCTGGCCATATTCGAGCAAACGCAGTTCCGCGCGCCAATCGACGCCGATATGACTATCCGAGCCCACGCCGATGCGCCCTTGCGCGTCGAGATATTCCTGCGCCGGAAAAATGCCGTCGCCGAGATTGGCTTCGGTGGTCAGGCACAAACCGGCCACCGCGCCGCTCTTCGCGAGCGCCAGGGTTTCGTTCGCATCGACATGCGTGGCGTGCACGAGGCACCAGCGGCTGTCGACATCGAAACGATCGAGCAGCCATTGCACCGGACGCGCGCCTTCGGTTTCGACGCAGGCATCGACTTCGGCGGTCTGCTCGGCGATATGGATATGAACGGGCGCCGTGCCCTCGATACCGCCGAGCAGCGTATGCAACGACTCCGCGGAGACGGCGCGCAGCGAATGCGGCGCCACGCCATAACGCAACGCGCCAGTCTCGGGGCGCGCCGCGCGCAACGTGCTGAGCAGATCGAGCAGACGCTCCGGCGTATTGATGAAGCGCTGCTGATCTTCACGCGGCGCACGCGAACCAAAGCCGCTGTACTGATACAGCACCGGCAGCATGGTCATGCCGATGCCACTCGCCGACGCCGCATCCACTACGCGTTGCGCGAGTTCCGCCTGATTCGCATAGCGGCTGCCTTGCGGCGTGTGATGCACGTAATGGAATTCGCACACCGACGTATAGCCCGCTTTCAGCATTTCGATGTACAGCCATTGCGCGACGCTCGCCAGGCCTTCCGGTGTGATGCGCGCGGCGAACCGATACATCAGATCGCGCCAGCTCCAGAAGTTATCCGTAGCGCCCGCGCCGGATGCGCGATATTCGGTGAGGCCGGCCATCGCGCGCTGAAACGCGTGCGAATGAAGATTCGGCATGCCAGGCAGTACCGGACCCACGGCCTTCTGCGCGCCGGCGGGCGGCGTCGGCGTATCGGGCGTGACGGCGGTGAGCGTGCCGGTTGCGTCCCACTCCAGCAGCACGTTGCGGCGCCAGCCATCCGGCAGGTATGCGTACTCGGCGAACAGCGATCGATTCGATTGCTTGTGCGATTCAGTCATTTCAGGCCCTGGCTCAATTCACGCCGCGTATAAACGGTCTCGCCCGCGCGCACGACTCGCGCGCATAGCGGACGTCCAATCCAGTAAGCCAGCTCGGCCAGCGAGTCGACCGACCACACCGCGAAATCGGCCGCGCGTCCCGCTTCCAGCAAGCCGTGGCGATCCGCCTTGCCGAGCGCGCGCGCTGCATGCGACGTCACGCCTTGCAGCACTTCCGGCACGGTCATGCGGAACAACGTGGTGGCCATATTCATCATCAGTAGCAGCGAAGTGGTGGGCGATGTGCCGGGGTTGCTGTCGGTCGAAATCGCGATCGGCACCTGATAGCGCCGCAGCAATTCCAAAGGCGGCAACTGCGTCTCACGGATGAAGTAGTACGCGCCCGGCAGCAGCACGGCCACCGTGCCCGCTTCCTTCATCGCGGCGACGCCGGCTTCGTCGAGAAACTCGAGGTGATCGGCGGACAGCGCATGATGGCGCGCCGCGAGTGCCGTGCCGCCGCCGTTCGACAATTGCTCGGCATGCATTTTCACCGGCAGCCTGTAACGTTCCGCTGCCACGAAGACGCGCTCGCTTTGTTCCAGCGAAAAACCGATGCGCTCGCAGAACACGTCGACGGCGTCGACGAGGCCTTCGTGGGCGAGCGCGGGCAGCATGGTGTTGCAGACTTCATCGATGTACGCGTCGGCGCGGCCGGCGAACTCGGGCGGCAACGCGTGGGCGCCGAGAAACGTCGTGTAGACCGTCACGGGATAACGTTCGCCCAATTGCCGCGCGACGCGCAACATCTTGCGCTCGCTGGCGAGGTCGAGGCCGTAGCCGGATTTGATCTCGACCGTGGTCACGCCTTCCGCGAGCAACGGTTCGAGGCGCGCGGCCGACTGGCGGAAAAGCGAGGCTTCGTCCGCGGCACGCGTGGCGTGCACCGTGGAGACGATGCCGCCGCCCTGCCGCGCGATCTCTTCGTAGCTGACGCCCGCGAGGCGTTGCGCGAATTCGTCCGCGCGCTGCCCGCCGTACACGAGATGCGTATGACAATCGACGAGCCCCGGCGTCACCCACGCGCCGTGCAGATCTTCGTGCGGCCACGCGGCGTAGTCGGCGGGCAATGCGGAAGCCGCGCCGAGCCAGACGATCGTGCCGTTTTCAACGGCGATCGCGGCGTCGGGCAGCGTGTGTTGGGGATCGCCCTGCGGGCAAAGTTTCAGGTGATGCCAGACGGTTTGCTTCATCGCGTGCTCTTTGCAGCTTGTTGCGTGTCTGTGGTGGTTCGCGTGCGCGAGCCGCGGCTGCCATGACATAAGCGGCGGCGAGCACGCACGCGAATCGTCGTCATCGTTGCGTGTAGCGGATGCTGATTGCGAGCAACGCGCCCTTGCCTTCAACCGCGCATGAGAGTGCGCCCGGCGTGTCGATGCGCAGCGTGTCGCCAGTTACGAGCGGCAGCGGTTGAGCGTCGCCTGCTGTGACCGACACTGAACCTTCCGCGCAATACAGCAGGACCGCGTCGGCGGAAAGCGTGTGTTGCGTCGCGCCGCGCCACACTTCTACCTCACCCTGCGCCGCGTCACGCCGCACCATCAGGTTGAAGTCGCGAGTCGCGCCATCGACCAGACGCGCGTCGATTTGCGCCTCGCCGGCGAAGCGAGCCATGACGAGCGTTTGCGTCAACGCGTGCGTTTTCACACCTAGCATGCCCTGCGCGCCGCCCGCTTCGTCGAGCAACATGCCCGCGCCGGACAACAGCACAAGCGTGCGATCGATGCCGGCAAAGCGCGAGAACGGCCCGGCTTGCGCCACATCGGCCACGCTCACCCGCCACACGAAGGCATCGAGCCCCGCGCTTTCGGGAAACGCCGCCACTTCGCGCGTGACACCGCCGCCGTTCTTCCACGGCGCCGCCACGAGGTCGGCGCCGCGAATCAGCGTGAGGCTTGTGCCGTTGCCGACAGGCATGCTTTGAAACACCACGCTCAACGGCCCAGCATCGGCAGATTCAGCCCTGCCTCGCGCGCCGTTTCCTGCGCGAGCTCATAGCCCGCATCCGCGTGACGCATCACGCCCGTCGCCGGATCGTTGAACAGCACGCGGCCAAGACGCTCCTTCGCTGCATCCGTGCCGTCAGCGACGATCACGACGCCCGAGTGCTGACTGAAGCCCATGCCCACACCGCCGCCGTGATGCAGCGACACCCACGAAGCGCCGCCTGCCGTATTCAGCAGTGCGTTGAGCAACGGCCAGTCGCTCACCGCGTCCGAGCCGTCCTTCATCGATTCGGTTTCGCGATTCGGGCTCGCCACCGAACCGGTGTCGAGGTGATCGCGGCCGATCACGATCGGCGCCTTCAGCTCGCCGTTCTTCACCATTTCGTTGAACGCCTGGCCCAGACGATAGCGGTCCTTCACGCCGACCCAGCAGATCCGCGCCGGCAAGCCTTGGAACGCGATGCGTTCGCGCGCCATGTCGAGCCAGTTGTGCAGATGCGGATCGTCGGGGATCAGTTCCTTGACCTTCGCATCGGTCTTGTAGATGTCTTCCGGATCGCCCGACAGCGCGACCCAGCGGAACGGGCCCTTGCCTTCGCAGAAGAGCGGCCGGATATATGCCGGCACGAAGCCCGGGAAATCGAAAGCGTTTTCCACGCCCATTTCCAGCGCCATCTGACGGATGTTGTTGCCGTAGTCGAGCGTGGCGGCGCCGCGTTCCTGCAGCGTCAGCATGGCCTGGACCTGCTTGGCCATCGACTGCTTGGCCGGCAATACGATGCTGTCCGGCACGGTTTTCTGACGCTCGCGCCAGTCTTCGACATTCCAGCCTTGCGGCAGATAACCGTGAATCGGATCGTGTGCGCTGGTCTGGTCGGTCACGCAATCCGGCGTGATGCCACGGGTCACGCATTCAGCGAACACATCGGCTGCGTTGCCGAGCAGGCCGATCGACACCGGCTTGCCTGCTTTCTTCGCTTCCTCGAGCATGGCGAGCGCCTCGTCGAGGGTGGCTGCTTTCTTGTCCACGTAACGCGTCTTCAGACGGAAGTCGATGCGCGTCTCGTCGCATTCCACCGCGATCATCGAGAAGCCGGCCATGGTCGCCGCCAGCGGTTGCGCGCCGCCCATGCCGCCCAGGCCGCCCGTCAGAATCCAGCGGCCCGACGGATCGCCGTTGAAATGCTGGTTCGCCACCGAGAAGAACGTCTCGTAGGTGCCCTGCACGATCCCCTGGCTGCCGATGTAGATCCAGCTGCCCGCCGTCATCTGGCCGTACATCATCAGGCCCTTGCGATCGAGTTCGTGGAAGTGTTCCCACGTTGCCCAATGCGGCACCAGGTTCGAATTCGCCAGCAGCACGCGCGGCGCGTCGGCATGCGTGCGGAACACGCCGACCGGCTTGCCCGATTGAATCAGCAGCGTTTCGTTTTCTTCGAGATCCTTCAGCGACTTGAGAATCTGATCGAAGCAATCCCAGTTGCGCGCGGCACGGCCAATACCGCCGTACACGACCAGCGCATGCGGATGCTCGGCGACTTCCGGATCCAGATTGTTCTGGATCATCCGGTACGCGGCTTCCGCAATCCAGGTCTTGCAGGTCTTCTCCGCGCCGCGCGGTGCGCGGATCGTGCGGGTGGGATCGAGACGCGGGTCGATGTGTTTCGGGTTGTTCATGATGGCCCTCGGAATGCTTGAAGATGGTCGAAAAAGATTCGGGTACGGCAAAAACGGCGATGTCAGAAATGTCCGGTGAAGCGATAACGGCTGCCGGGGTGCCAGAGATTCGCGATCGAAGCGACCTGGCTTTGCGACCACGTGCGCCGATGCAGCACGAGGCACGGTTCGAGTTCGTCCATGGTCAGCAACTCGCGCGTGTCGCCATCGGCGGCCAATGCCTCGATGCGGTACTCGACCCGCTGCAACGGCGCGACGCGCACGAGATACTGATTCGGCGTGGTGTTCGTGAAGTCCTGCAAAGCGTACTCGGGAGCAACCGCCGGATTGACCCAGCGCTCTTCGAGTTGCACCGGCTCGTCGTTTTCAAAATGCAACACGCGCGAATGAAACACCGGACTGCCCGCGCTCACCTGCATTTCCTCGGCGAGCGCTTCGTCGGCGATGCTCGCGCCGATGTGCAGCACGTTAGCCTGATAACGATGACCGCGCGCCACGATTTCGTCGGAGATGCTGCGGATCGCCACCAGCGTCGATTCGTACTTGGGACGGGCCACGAAGGTGCCCGAACCTTGCACACGCGTAAGCACCTGCTCCGAAGTCAGCTCGCGCAACGCGCGGTTGACCGTCATGCGCGCCACATTGAATTCGCGCGCGAGCTCGTTCTCGGAGGGCACCTGGTCGCCTTCACCCCATTCACCCGCATGAATGCGCGCGAGGATGAAGTCCTTGATGCCCTGATAGGCCGGTGCGTTCATTGGCTTGCTGTGCCTCGCTGACTGCTTACTGTTCGGACGCGAAGGAGAGCGGGCTCAGCTTCGCGATCGTGCCGTCCTGCACGAGACGCGTGACCGCGGCGATGTCCGGTGCGAAGTAGTGATCGAGTTCGTAATGCGCGACGTCCTTGCGCACTGCGTCCATCACTTTCTGCAGGCTCGGGCTGGTCTTGTGCGGCGCGCGCAGATCGACACCTTGCGCGGCGGCGAGCAGTTCGATCGACAGAATGTTCGCGGTGTTTTCAGCAATGTCGCCGAGCTTGCGCGCAGCGAACGTGGCCATCGACACGTGGTCTTCCTGGTTCGCCGACGTGGGCAGCGAGTCGACCGATGCCGGATGCGCGAGCGTCTTGTTCTCCGAAGCGAGCGCGGCGGCCGTGACGTGAGCGATCATGAAGCCCGAATTCACACCGCCGTCGCGTACGAGGAACGGCGGCAGACCTGACAGCGTCGCGTCGATCAGCAGCGCGATGCGGCGTTCGGCCAGCGCGCCGATTTCGGCGGCGGCGAGCGCGAGGTTGTCGGCGGCGAACGCGACCGGCTCTGCGTGGAAGTTACCGCCCGACAGCACTTCGCCAGTGTCCGGGAAAATCAGCGGATTGTCGGAGACGGCGTTCGCTTCGAGCAGCAGCACGTTGGCGGCGTGGCGCATCTGATCCAGACACGCGCCCATCACTTGCGGCTGGCAGCGCAGGCTGTACGGATCCTGCACCTTGTCGCAATCGGCGTGCGAAACGTTGATGCCCGAGCCTTGCAGCAGCGAGCGGTACGCTCCAGCCGCATCGATCTGACCTTGGTGGCCGCGCAGTTCGTGAATGCGTGCGTCGAACGGCTTGACCGAACCCATGGCCGCGTCCACCGACAACGCGCCCGACACCAGCGCGGTGCGGTACAGGTCTTCGATCGCGAACATGTTGTAAAGCGCGAGCGCGGTCGAAGCTTGCGTGCCGTTCAGCAGCGCCAGACCTTCCTTGGCTTGCAGCGTGAGCGGCTTGAGGCCGACGAGCGCGAGGCCTTCGGTGGCCGGCATGCGCTCGCCCTTCGCGAACACTTCGCCGACTCCGAGCAGCGTGGCCGACATATGCGCGAGCGGCGCGAGGTCGCCCGATGCGCCGACCGAACCCTTCACCGGGATGACCGGCAGCACGTCGGCGTTGTACAGCGTGATCAGGGCTTCCATCACTTCCCGGCGGATGCCGGAGTGACCGCGGCCGAGGCTCGATAGCTTCAGCGCGATCAGCAGACGCACAACCGGACGCGACATCGGCTCGCCCACGCCGACCGCATGCGAGAGCACCAGATTGCGCTGCAGCAGTTCGAGCTGGTCGTGTGGGATGTGCGTGCTGGCGAGGCGCCCGAAGCCCGTGTTGATGCCGTAGGCCGGCTCGCCCTTCGCGGCGATGTCGGCCACGGCTTTCGCGCACGCGTCGATCGCGGCGTGGCTGGCGGGATCGAGCTGCAACGCGACGTGTTCGCGAGCGATCTGGCGCAGTTGCGCGAGGGTCAGGTAGCCGGGCTTCAGAGTCATCATGGTTGTCGTCCTGTCTATACAATTTGAGAGAAGTCTAGCGGCGTCGGCTTGTATATACAACTTGTTTTTTGAGGATTTGGCCTAGGGGTTTCCATTAGGGCGAAACGCAAGCTTGGCGTGGATCTTGCCACTGCCGCAATTTCGTGCGGCTGCGCATTGCGGATGGTGTTCCCACCGCCCGCGTGTCTCTGCTTGTATATACACGTTCAAAATGGCAGGCGCGAGACGGACAAAAACATCTCCGCCCAGAAACGGCGCGTTTGGCGCCAATAAAAGCGTTATAGAAGAGGCAACTCGATACGACGCAAAAAGCCGGCGCGCCCAGGCGAGCCGCAGGCTTTTGCTGATCGGACTAGTGATGAAACAGCATCGCTAAAGCTTCACACGCGCCGCGATGAAATCCAGAAAGCACTGCACGCGCCCCGCCAACGACGCGCTCTGGTAATACACCGCGCTCACCCGTTGCCGCTCGTCCGCCAGCACGTTGCCGAGAATCGGCACGAGACGTTTTTCGCGCACGTCGGCCGCGCTCATGAAATCGGCGAGACAGGCGATGCCCCAGCCCGATAGCGCCAGTTGCCGCAATGTCTCGCCGCTCGAGGCGGTGATCGCCGGCTCGATCTTCAGCGATTCCGCGCCGCCCTTGCGCCCCTCCCGCAACGGCCAGCGATTCAGATGCTCTGGCGCCGTAAAACCGATCAGCCGATGTTCGCGCAGCGCTTCCACCGATTTCGGCTCGCCGTATTCGGCCAGATACGCCGGACTCGCGAGCACGCGCAGCTTGCTGGTGCCGAGGGCGCGCGCATGCAAGGTCGAATCCTGCAATTCGCCGATGCGGATCGCGATGTCCACCTTCTGCTCCAGCAAGTCCACGATCCGTTCATTACTGGTCAATTCCAGTTTGATCTCCGGATACAGCGCCGAAAACGCCGTCATATGCGGCGCCACGCAATGCAGCATGAAGGGCGACGCGGCATCGACACGCAGGCGCCCCGAGGGCCGCGCGCGTCCGCGCGTGACGGACTCCTCGGCCTCTTCCATCGCGTCCAGAATTGCTCGCGCGCGCTGCAGGAAGGTCTCGCCCTCCTCGGTCAGTTGCAGACGGCGCGTCGTGCGCCGCACCAGCGCGGTGTCGAGTTTCTTTTCGAGGCGCGTGAGCGCGCGGCTCACGCCGGAGACCGTTTGATTCAATTTCTCCGCTGCCGCGGTGATCGAGCCGCTGTCGATCACCGTGACGAACACCAGCAACTCGTCCGTCGAAGTTTTCATTGTTGATTTGAAATCAAGATTGATTTGAGACTAACACGGTTTTTGCGAGAATCAAGTCGGCGGATACTGCGTGCATGTCATCGTGTTTCTCATCAAGGAGAACGTCTTGAAGATTTTCGTCACAGGTGCAAGCGGTTTTATCGGTGGTTCGATTGCAGCGCATCTGGCGCGCGCCGGCCACTCCGTGCGCGGTTTGATCCGCAACCCCGAACATAGCGCCGAGCTGCAACGCCTCGGCATCGAACCCGTGATCGGCACGCTCGACGACCGCGCGTTGCTGATCGCCGAAGCGCAAGCCGCCGACGCCGTCATCAACGCCGCGAGCAGCGATCATGAAGGCGCGGTGAAGGCGCTGATCGACGGACTCGCCGGCTCCGGCAAAACGTTTCTGCATACGAGCGGTTCGAGCATCGTCGGCGATGCATCGGGCGGCGAAGCGGGTCAGGCGCGCATCTATCACGAAGACGCGCTGCCCGAGCCGACTCCCGACAAAGTGGCGCGCGTCGCGATCGACCTGCTGGTGCTCAATTCGGCCAAGCTGAATATCCGCTCGGCCGTGTTGTGCAACACGCTGATCTACGGCCATGGCGTGGTGCCGGGCAGCGCGAGCGTGCAACTGCCGCGTCTCGTGCGTCAGGCGCAGAAGAGCGGCGTGGTGCGTCATGTGGGCAGCGGCGGCAATATCTGGTCGAACGTGTTTATCGACGATGTCGCCGAACTGTATCGCCTCGCGTTGGATAAAACGCCGGCCGGCACCTTCTACTTCGTCGAAAGCGGCGAGGCGTCGTTCCGCGACATGAGCGCTGCGATTGCACGCGCGATGAAGCTCGGCGAGCCGCAAGACTGGCCGCTCGAAGACGCGCAAAAAGAATGGGGTTACGAAATGGCCTCGTACGGCCTCGGCTCGAATAGCCGCGTGCGCGGCGAACGCGCCCGCAAGCTGCTTGGATGGGAACCGAAGCGCACGTCGGTGATCGATTGGATCGAACACGACATGATGTCCAGGGCGTAATTAGTGTAAGCGTTGTCGTTGCGAATCCGTAAGCTCGACTCGATAGAATCGCGCTCACCTGATGGTGCGATTCGACAATCCGAGCCGCACATGAGCCCGGATTTGATCGATGACTTTGGCGCTGAATTTCGATTGGCTAACTAATCTGCTGGCGATTCTCTTCGTCGTGGCGTGTCTCTACGATGCACGCTACGACGAATACGGCACGCTGACGCTGTCAGCGGCCGCGATGGGACTCGTCGTGATGGCGATCGAACTGTTTCTCCGGCCCGCCTTCGACATGTCGCTTTGAAACTGGGTGCTAGCCGTTCCATCGAGCCGCGACACATGTTCGCGCTGTTTTACGAAGCGGGACGTCAAGGTGCATGACGTCCCCCTCTAACCGCGCAGATCGAGGCTGGCGTTGCACCCCATCAAGAACCACATGCGGCGCAGCCGCCTTGCATCTTCTCTTCATACCGGTCGTGATGTCTGACCCAATCGGTCAGACTGTGATCTTCATTGCGGCCCTTCGGCGTGACGTCCAGATGCGCGTAGGTGTTGATGAAGCGTTCGTCACCGCGGCCATAGACGGAATACGTGTGATATACGTCGCCCTTCCCGTCTTTGTAGAACACGCTATGGCCGTGTTGCTCGTCGATGCCGACGTCCTGCTCGGTGAAGTTGTAGAACGCGTTCTTGCTCTCCAACTGTTCGGGCGTGAACGACACGTGATAGTCGAAATTGAAATCGCTGCCGGCCGATGACACCCACGGGAAGGTCCAGCCCATGCGCTTTTTGAAACCCTCGATCTTCGCGAGCGGCGCGTGCGACACCGTCACGTACGATACATCGTGATGCTCCAGATGCGTGACGATCCCCGTCATATGATCCGACAGAAACGAGCAGCCGACGCAGCCCTCTTCCCAATCCGCGCCAAACATGAAGTGATAAACGATCAACTGGCTGCGTCCATCGAACAGATCGGCCAGCGTCTTGCGACCCTGCGGCGTGTCGAACATATACGTCTTGTCGACCTTGACCCACGGCAGCGCGCGGCGTTTGCGCGCGAGTTCGTCGCCCGCGCGCATGTGCGCTTTCTCTTCGGCTAACAATGCCTTGCTGGCGGCCAGCCATTCCTCTCTCGATCCCGTACGGTGTTGCGGTTCCATATGCGTCTCCTTTCCTGCATCGAGCAGACTAACGACAACAAACGAACTCACGCCATGTAGCGTTCCAGCGAATCGATCCCATCGGCCCAGCCGCGGCGATGATCGTCGCACTGCGCGTCGTCGGCGAGACGTTCGTGTGTGAGCGTGAGCCATGTGGCGTCGCCGTCCGGTTCCAGCAGCAGCGTGACCCGCGATTCATGCTCCGGGTTGTAGCGCCACACCCATGTGAAAACGAGTTTGCGGTCGGGCACCACCTCCAGATACACACCGCCGACCTCGACCTCGTTACCGTCCGGCTTGCGATAGACGATCACATAACGTCCGTCGACGCGCACATCCATTTCCACGCGCACCACGTCCGCTCCGCCCGGATGCATCCACGTCATGAATTGCGCCGGTTCCGTCCAGGCGCGGAAGACTTTGGCGGGCGCGGCGTTGAGCCGCCGCTGGAGGGTGAGGCTGGGCTGGGTGGACATGGAGCTTGTTCCTCTTCGACGAAAGCGGCAAGACGATCGAGTGATTCGGACCAGAAGCGTTGATAGCGGCCAAGCCACTCCATGGCTTCTTCCATGGGCCCGGCGGACAGGCGGCACGCCACTGTGCGGCCGGTTTTGCTGCGCGTGATCAGACCCGCCTCGCTCAACACGTCGAGGTGTTTCATCACAGCGGGCAAGGACATCGCAAACGGCTCGGCGAGTTCGCTGACCGACAGATCCTTCGACGACAGACGCGCGAGCAACGCACGCCGTGTCGGATCGGACAGCGCGGCAAAGGTGCGATCCAGGAGCGCTTCGTTAAACTTAACCATGAGGTTAAGTATAGAAACGAAGCAACTAAAGTCAAGGACAGGTGCGCGTTTTCGTAAAGCACGCGAAACGTAACGTGGGGAGCACGGCAAAAAGATACGCGGCGTGCCGCAGATCAAGCCTGC
This sequence comes from Paraburkholderia sp. BL6665CI2N2, assembly GCF_004366535.1. Lineage (NCBI taxonomy): Bacteria > Pseudomonadati > Pseudomonadota > Betaproteobacteria > Burkholderiales > Burkholderiaceae > Paraburkholderia > Paraburkholderia sp. BL6665CI2N2. Next base: position 7,171,833 of record NZ_SORC01000001.1, on the reverse strand, counting down.
AACGCGCCGCGTCAAAGGTGGAGAACAAACGACTACAGGCTCAAGCAAAGCAGCCAGAAACGCACCGCCCTGCTCTCGCTTTCCAGCACAAATTCAACAGTCCGATACGGCGACCCGGCGAGACCCAGGCAGCGCCCCAGTTCACGACATAACGATCAGATCGCCCAGCCGCCGAGATAGAAACCGACCAGCACGATCGCGATGACAACCGTGCCCACGTTCAGCTTGCGATATTCGCCGCTGACCACGCGGCCGATCACCAGCGTCGCGAAGCCGAGCATGATGCCCGTCACGATGTTGGCGGTCAGCACGATGAACACCGCGCACATCAGGCCCGACATGGCGTCGACCATGTCGTCCATATGCAGCTTGCTGACGTTCGAAAGCATCAGCAGACCCACGTACATCAGCGCGGGCGCCGTTGCATACGAAGGCACGAGGGCGGCGAGCGGCGAGAAGAACATCACCACGAGGAACAGCAGACCGACCACCGCTGCGGCCATGCCGGTCTTCGCGCCTGCCGCCACGCCGACCGTCGATTCGATATACGCCGCAGCCGGCGCGCCGCCGAGCAGGCCGGAGAAAATCGAGCTCAGCGAGTCGGCCGTCAAGGCGCGGCCACCGTTGATGATGCGGCCGTTTTCATCGAGTTGCCCCGCTTGTCCCGCAACGGCGCGGATCGTGCCCGTAGCGTCGAACACCGCGGTCATCACGAGGGCCAGCACGCTAGGCAGCACGGCCATGGACAATGCGCCCTTGATGTCCATCGCACCGATCAGCGAAGCGTGACCCGGCGCGCTCAGCGACGGCACCGCGAACACGCCGTGAAACGACATGGCCGGATCGATCACGAACGCGATCGCCGAAATCGCCACGATCACGATCAGGATCGAGCCCGGCACGCGGCGCCGTACCAGACCGAAGATGGCCGCGAGACCCGCTACCGACATGATGGCCGGCAGCGCCGTGATATTGCCGAGCGCAACCGGCAAACCCGCGCCCGGATTCTTCACCACGAGGCCCACGTCGTTGGCGGCAATCAGCAACAGGAACAGGCCAATGCCGATCCCCGTGCCGTGCGCGATGCCCGTCGGCAGATTGCGCAGAATCCACGAACGCACACCCGTCACCGAAATCGCGGTGAAGACCACGCCCATCAGAAACACCGCGCCGAGCGCGACGTTCGGATGCAGACCCTTGCCGAGCACGAGGCCGAACGCGGTGAACGCGGTCAACGAAATCGCGCAGCCGATCGCGATCGGCAGGCGCGCCCACACGCCCATCAGCAGCGAGCCGAACGCCGTGGTCAGACAGACGGCAACGAACACCGCGCTGGTGTCGAAGCCCGCTTTGCCGAACATGCCCGGCACGACGAACACGGAATAGACCATCGCGAGGAAGGTCGTGATACCCGCGACGATTTCCTGGCGCTGCGAACTGCCGCGTGACGAGATTTCGAAGTAGCGGTCGAGAAAGCCCTTTCCGTCGAATGATTCGGCGCCGACGTCAGAAATCGGTTGGGCGTGGGGTTCCATCATGATGAGTGCCTCCTTTATCAGCGCGCTGAAGCGGTCGCGGTGCGGCCGCCATCAGGGTCGTCTCGTTGCGTTGGTTTAATGTGAGTGAGTCTTTCTGCTGTCTCGAAATGTAGGGCAACACAAATATATCTCCCATCGCATGGATGGCATGCCTGACATGTCGCGATGCTTATATCCTTTAGCGGACGCCAAAGCAGCTTTGCGGCCCGCGCGTTTACACCTACGGTGGGTCACATAGATCTCAAAGGCTTTTGAGGGCTTTCACGCCTGAAAACGGAATTCGACGAGCCGGTCAATCGGCCAGCCGCGGCACAAACCGTGCTTGGGGCAACCTGTCAGATCGCCTGCAAACCGGGGCCGCCCGACGCCGCGGGTTACACTCTGGCCCGTACCTGTCTAACTGCGGCGGCCCACTGCGCCCGCCCGCACCGGCCCATGGAGTCTTTCTTGATGAGCGGCGGTTTTTCGCGTCCTGCCTGGCGTCTCTTGCTTCTCGCTGTGTTCGCGCTGTTCGCGCTGTCCGGTTGCAGCCTGCTGTGGGGCCCGCAGCAGGCGCCGATCGTCGAAGCCACGGTGATGCCCGTCGAGCCCGCCAGCGCGCCCGTGGCCGCCTCCGCGCCCGAACCTGTCGAGACCGAAGCGGCCGAACCCGAGCAATCGAAAAGGCCGAAGAAGCCGGTCGTCAAGCCGCACAAAGTCGAGCCCCCGCCGCCTGTTGTCACGACGCCTCCGCCGCCTCCGCCGCCGCCTCCGCCGCTGATCGTGCTGCGCACCATCGAGCGCAATGAGGCGCACGCGCTGCTCGATAGCGAAGTGCGAAAGCCAGATGGCAAGGTGGTCGGGCGCGCGGTCGATCTGATCGCGGACGCCGGCGGCAAGCCGCGCGAGATGGTCGTGAACCTGCAAGGCTTCCTGGGTGTCGGCGACCGCAAGGTGACCTTCCCGTGGAACGCGTTCCGCTTCACGCCAACGGCGAAAACCGCTCCCATTACGCTCAATGCCGCCGCGGTTCCGGCGAACGCGGCCAAGGCGGCCGCGGTTGCCGTGCAATTGCCGCTGATCGACGCCACTGTCGAGCGCTCGAACGGCGCCAAGGTAGGCCGCGTGATCGACGTGCTGATCGATGCCAACGCGCAACCGCAGGCGGTCGTGCTCGACGTCAACGGCATGGTCAGCACCGAACGGCGCACGATTGCCGCCAACTGGTCGGCGCTGCGTTTCGTCACGAAGGACAAGGAATTGCATCCGCTCATCGATCTGAGCGATGCGCAGATCAACGCGACACCGCCCTACGCGAGCGACAAACCGATACGCGCGGTGTCGCCGGCGCCACCACCGTCGCCCGCTCCTGCTTCCGTGCCCGCCGCTGTTGCGGCGCCGGCCGCCGCGGCTACGTCCACGGCGGTGTCCAACGCACGGGCGGCCCGATGACAGGCCGCACTCTGGTAACGGCGCGCAGCTTGCGCGCGCTCGATTGGCTGAATTTTTTCGTCGCCAACGTGCAAACGGGATTTGGACCGTTCATCGCCTCCTATCTCGCCTCGCATAAATGGACGCAGGGCGAGATCGGCATGGCGCTCTCCGTAGGTACCATCAGCGCGATGGTGAGCCAGGTGCCCGGCGGCGCCGCTGTCGATGCCTTACGCAACAAGAAAGGCGCCGCGGCCTGGGCGATCTTCGCGATCATCCTGAGCGCGGTGCTGCTCGCCGTCAGTCCGACGGTGCTGCCGGTGATCGCCGCCGAAGTCTTTCACGGCTTCGCGAGTTGCATGCTGACGCCGGCGCTCGCCGCGATCTCGTTCGCGCTGGTCGGACGCGCGAATCTCGGCGACCGGCTGGGGCGCAACGCGCGCTGGGCGTCGATCGGCAGCGCGGTCGCGGCCGGGCTGATGGGCGTGTTCGGCGAATACTATTCGCCGCGCGCGGTGTTCTGGCTGACCGCCGCGCTCGCCGTGCCCGCGCTGTTCGCGCTGACGATGATTCAACGCACCGACACCGTCGAGCTTCCCAAGGCCGGACCGACGCCGCAGCAGATCGAGCGGCGCGAGAGTCTGCGCGAGTTGCTGCGCGACAAGCGGATGCTGTTGTTCGCGGCGTGCATCGTGCTGTTTCATTTGTCGAATGCGGCGATGCTGAATCTCGCGGCCGGCGAAGTGACGGCCGGCATGGGCGACAACGTGCAGCTCGTGATCGCGGCGTGCATCATCGTGCCGCAGGCGATCGTGGCGATGATGTCGCCGTGGGTCGGACGTTCGGCCGAGCGATGGGGGCGTCGGCCGATTCTGCTGCTCGGGTTTTCGGCGTTGCCGATACGGGCGTTGTTGTTTGCCGGGATTAGCAGCCCTTATTTGCTGGTGCCGGTGCAGATGCTCGACGGGTTGAGTGCCGCGGTGTTCGGCGTGATGCTGCCGTTGATTGCCGCCGATGTGGCTGGCGGTAAGGGGCGTTATAACCTCTGTATCGGGTTATTTGGGCTGGCGGCCGGGATTGGGGCTACGTTGAGTACTACCGCTGCGGGTTTCATCGCCGATCGTTTCGGCAATGCTGTCAGCTTTTTCGGGTTGGCTGCGGCTGGCGCGTTGGCTGTTTTGCTGGTGTGGGCGGCGATGCCCGAAACCCGCGATGCGGCGGCTGAGGATGAGGCGCCGGTGGCGGATGGAGGGGAGTCGGCGGTGCGGTGATTGGGGCTAGGTTTTTTGCCGGCGTGGCGGGTTGGTTGTGTTCTCGCGGGTGTTGGCCTTTCCTTGCTTTGTTAGTGGTCTATTAGCGTTGCCCCTGTGCGGGGCGGCACTTACTTCTCTTTGCCGGCCGCAAAGAGAAGTAAGCAAGAGAAAGCGGCTCACACCGCTAATTCTTAAGCGGGTCCTCCGCACAGTCGCGGTAGTGGAGCATCTGGAATCCGTGTTCTCGCGCACTCCGCGTCAGTGACAAGGCGCTCATTCTTCCGGCGGCGCTACGCGCGCCGTCGCGGTGCTTCAGCTGCGAGCCGCTCGAGGTTGGTCCACTGTTTTTCGATCGGCGCGGTGTTTGCATCGGATGACGCGTGATCGGTTTGTATGGATTCCTGCATTATCCGCGCGGGGGCGGCCGGTACCACGTTGAAAGAGTAGACGAGGCAGCAAAAAATGGCAGTTTGAAGGGTCACGCACAAATAGACATTCCGACCGCGCGCCCTAAGAGTTGCCCGCGAGAAAACTGCCAACGTCTCGACGAGACGCTCAACCGCAAAGCCGTCAACGGTACTGAACGACCGCGACGGCGCGCGCAGCGCCGCCGGAAGAATGAGCGCTTTGTCACGAAAGCGGAATGTGCGAGAACACAGATTCCAGATGTGCCACTACCGCATCTGTGCGGGGGACCCGCTTAAGAATTAGCGGTGTGAGCCGCTTTCTCTTGCTTACTTCTCTTTGCGGCCGGTGTATGGACCGGAGACATGGGTAACAGGTGTGCGGAGACATGGGTAACACTCTGGGCGAGCGAATCGCCTGGAGCCGGTTATGCCCTGGAACCCGAGAGACACCATGAATCTGCGTCTGGAATTCGTTCAGCTGGCCTCGCAGGAAGGCGCCAACCGTCGTGAACTGTGCCGGCGCTTTGGCATCAGCCCGAAGACCGGCTACAAGTGGCTCGATCGCCACGCGCAGGGCGGAGCCACCGCGCTGACGGATCATTCGCGACGGCCCCGGCAGAGTCCGGCACGCACGACAGCGTCGGTCGAGCAGCGCGTGGTCGAACTGCGGCGGGCGCATCCGGCCTGGGGTGGACGCAAGATCAGCCGACGTCTGTGCGATCTGGGTCACACGGACGTGCCCGCTCCCAGCACTGTGACCGATATCCTGCATCGCCACGGGTTGATCGACCCGGCCGCTTCCGATGCCGCCACGGCCTGGCAGCGCTTCGAGCATGCGCAGCCCAACGATCTCTGGCAGATGGATTTCAAGGGCTGGTTCGACCTGCAGGACGGACGGCACTGTTCACCACTGACCATGCTGGACGATCATTCGCGCTACAACGTGACACTCGATGCCTGCATCTGCACCGACACCCGGATCGTCCAGCATCATCTGGAGCGCACGTTCCGCCGCTACGGGCTGCCGCTGCGCATCAACGCGGACAACGGTTCGCCGTGGGGCAGCCCCAGCCAGCCGGGCCAGTTGACCGAACTGGCTATCTGGCTCATCCGGCTGGGCGTGCGACTGTCGCACAGCCGCGTGGCGCATCCGCAGACCAACGGCAAGGAGGAGCGGTTTCACCGCACGCTGAAGGCCGAGGTGATCGCCGGGCGCCATTTCAGGGACCTGCCCAGCGCCCAGCAGGCGTTCGATGAGTGGCGCCCGGTCTACAACCATCAACGCCCGCATCAGGCGCTGGACATGGCGACCCCGGGCACGCGCTATCGACCGAGTCCACGCGCCTACCCCGAAATCCTGCCGCCGATCGAGTACGGCGCAAACGACCACGTGCAGTGCGTGAAGTGGAACGGTGAACTACGCTTCAGGAACCGGCGATTCAAGGTATCGAACGCATTGCAGAACCTGCCCGTAGCCATCCGCGAGCGCGTCGATGAAGAGAGCTGCTACGACCTGTTTTTTGCGCATCACCGTTTCGGAACCATCAACCTGAACCAGCAGGAATGAGCGGATCATGTGTTACCCATGTCTCCGCACACCTGTTACCCATGTCTCCGGTCCATACACGGCCGGCAAAGAGAAGTAAGTGCCGCCCCGCACAGGGGCAACGCTAATAGACCGCTAACAAAGCACGGAAAGGCCAACACCAGCGAGAACACACCCCAACCCGCCACGCCGGCAAAAAACCTAACCAATATCCTGCCCCGCGGTCTCCCGCATAAACGGCAACGGCAACAAAGAAACCACCCCACACCCAATCAGATACCAAGCCGGCGCGAGGTTGCTGCCAGAAACCTGAATCAACCAAGTAGCGAAAAACTGCGCAAACCCACCAAAGATAGAAACCCCGAGACAATAGACAATCGACATCCCAGTGGCGCGAATCTCGCGAGGAAACATCTCCGGCAACATAACGATATTAGGCACAGCGGTAAAAGCAACAAGCACGGCCAATCCGGCGACCACGGATAACAGAACCGGCACCGTAGGCGAAGCATTGATCATCATGAATGCCGGATACACCGCCACAATCAGCAACACGCGCGAAATCCACAAGACACGCTTGCGTCCAACGCGATCGGACAACGCGCCGGCGAATGGCGAACAGATCACCGTCACCACGGCAGCGGTCCAGGCGGCCCACAACGCCGACGACATCGGCAAATGCAAAATCCTGATCGCGTAGGTCGACAGATAAAACAGCACGATGTAGTTAGCCGCGGTCCCACCGATCGTCGTCAACACACCCGTCGTGATCACTCGCGAATGGTCGCGAAACAACTTGCGCACCGGCTGCGAGGCAGGCTGTGAACTTGGCTGCGAACCCGCGGCGCCATCTTCCACACCAGGCAGCGTCTCATTCAAATGCCGCCGGATATAGATCCCAATCGGCCCCATCGCCATGCCGATCACGAACGGCACGCGCCACCCCCAACTCTCCAGCGCCGCGGTCGAGAGCGCCGCCGCCAACGCGACGCCCAACAACGACCCGCACACCGTATTCAACCCTTGGCTCACGAACTGCCAACTGCCGTAGAACCCGCGCGTCTTATTGCTTCCATACTCCAGCAGCAACGACGTCGACGCACCGACCTCACCCCCCAAAGCAAACCCCTGAATCAACCGCGCGAGAATCACGAGCAACGGCGCGGCAACCCCGATCGCCGCATACGTCGGCGCAAATGCGATGATCGCGGAGCCCAGCGTCATCAGCCACAGCGTGAGACTCATCGCGGCCTTGCGGCCCGCGCGGTCCGCATACGCGCCAAGCACGATACCGCCCACGGGCCGCATGATGAAACCGACGCCGAACGTGCCGACCGCCAGCATCAGTTGCGCGAGTTGCCCTTCCACCGGGAAATACAGCTTGCCGATGATCGTCGCGAAGAAGCTGTAAATCGTGAAGTCGAAAAACTCGAGGCCGTTGCCGAGCGTGATCGCGGCAATCGCCTTGGCGTGGCTCGTACGTTCGACAGGCTGCGCGGCCGTCGTGCTCTGCATGCTCAACGCGTCGGTGCCGGCGGGTTGCGGTGCGGCGGAATAGTCCATCTGTGTCTCCTTGATGTCTTCCTGCTGATGCGCGGCGGTTTTGCCCGCTTATGCAAACGCTGCGGCCTCAGGCCAGAAACGTCTGCGCGAGCCTCACCCAGTAGGCGGCGCCGGTGGCGAGGCAAGCGTCGTTGAAATCGTAGCCAGGGTTGTGGACCATGCAACCGCCCTCGCCATCGCCATTGCCGATGATCAGGTAGCTGCCGGGGCAACGCTCGAGCAGGAACGCAAAGTCTTCGCTGCCGGTGAGCGGTTGCATATCGGCAATCAGGCCATCGTCGCCGAGCCAGTCGAGCGCGACTTGCCGCGCGAGCCCGGTCATGGCCGCATCGTTGACGAGCACCGGATAGCGACGCTGATAGTCCACGTGCGCCTGCGCGCCGAACACGGCCGCCTGAGCGCAAGCCACCGCCGTGATGCGTTCCTGCAGATAATCGCGGACCTCGGGTTTCAATGCGCGCACGGAAAGGCGCATCTCGGCGGTTTCAGGAATCACGTTCGGCGCTTCGCCCGCGTGAATCGCGCCGACGGTGATGATCGCCATATCGAGCGGCGCGATATTGCGCGACACGATGGACTGCAACGCCAGCACGATCTGCGCGCACACCACCACTGGATCGACGGCCTTATGCGGCACCGCGCCATGACCGCCACGTCCGGTCACCTTGATGATCACCGTATCCGACGAAGCCATGAACGAGCCCGGCAGGAAACCGAACTTGCCGGTCGGATAGCCCGGCATGTTGTGCATCGCGAACACCGCGTCGCACGGAAACTTGTCGAACAGGCCGTCCTCGAGCATTTTCTTCGCGCCGGCCAGGCCCTCTTCGGCAGGCTGAAAAATCAGGTTCAACGTACCGTCGAAGCACTTTTCCTGCGCCAGGTGTTTGGCGGCGGCAAGCAGCATGGCCGTGTGGCCGTCGTGTCCGCATGCGTGCATCTTGCCAGGCAGCTTGCTCGCGTACGGCAGGCCGGTGGTTTCGTGAATCGGCAACGCGTCCATGTCGGCGCGCAGCCCAAGCTTGCGCGTGCCATTGCCTACTTTCAATTGACCGACAACACCTGTCTGACCCAGCCCGCGATGCACGGTGTAGCCCCACTCCTGCAGACGTTCGGCGACCAGGTCGCCGGTGGCGAACTCTTCGTAAGCCAGTTCGGGATGCGCGTGGATCTGGCGGCGCAGCGCGATCATTTCGTCTTCGAGTTCGGCGATGCCCGCCGGAATGGCCATGGTGTTCACGTCATGTCTCCGTCATTGAAAGCGTGAACCCAGCATAACGATGCCGAAATTCCAGTGGCAGGCGTAGAATCGTTGCGGCAGCAACTCGTGGTTGCCACCTTACCGACCGCCTCGTCAGATGAAACTGCATCAACTCAGCACCTTAGCGGCCGTTGCCGATACTGGAAGTATCCGGGCCGCGGCCCGTTCGCTCGACCTGTCGCCGGCCGCCGTGACCAAGGCGATGCGCGAACTGGAAGCCGATCTGCAAGCGCCGCTGGTGGTACGCAGCGCGAGCGGCGTCGCGTTTACCGAGTTCGGTCGCGCGCTGGTCGTGCATGCGCGTCTGGTGTTGGGACAACTCCAGCGGGCGCAAGCGGAGATCGAAGCACTTCGCGGCGCAGCGGCCGGCAAGCTGTCGATCGGCGTCACGCCATGGGTCGCGTTGACGTTTCTGCCGCCCGCAGTGCAGCGCTTCCGGCAGCGCATGCCGGAAGTGCAACTGGAGTTCTTCGAGGGTTTGCTCGCGGTCGTTCAGCCGCGTTTGCGCGACGGCAGCCTGGACTTTTCAATCGGCCGCCCGCCACCGGCGTCGCCGCAATCGGAGTTTCACAACGTACCGCTGTTTTCCACGCATTCGGCCGTGGTCGCGCGGCGCGATCATCCCAAGGCCGGTTGCCGCACGCTGCTCGAACTGGAAGACGCGGAGTGGATATTGAACTGGGATCCGGCGAGTCGCGAGTCGATCTCGGACAATGTGTTCCGCAAGCGTGGCATGCAGGTGCCGCATACCATTCTGCTCGCGCATTCGCTGGCGGTCGTACTCGGTTTGCTTGCGCACACGGACATGCTCAGCATTTTTCCGTGGCCGCTCGTCGAAGTGACGCTCGCGAAGGAGCAGTTGTGGGCGCTGCCGCTGCGCGAGACGGTCGATGAAACCATCGTCAGCATCACCTCACGCCGCGGCGCGCCGACGAGTCCGGCGGCCGCGTGCTTTCTCGAATGCCTGCGTGAAGTGATCGACGAAGGGGCGCGCTCGCAAGAGCCCGAGCAGCGCCGGCTGTTTCATTCGATCGAGTTGCTGCTTTAGTGATTTCGCCGCGCGGTAGAGATTCAAGCCTCGTAACCGACCACGCCCTTGATCTCCAGAAAGTCCTCCAGACCGAACTCACCGTACTCGCGGCCATTGCCAGATTGCTTGAAGCCGCCGAACGGCGCCTCGGGGTTGTAGTCCGCGTAGTTCAGATAGATCGTGCCGGTGCGCAGGCGCTTCGCCACCGCACGTGCGTGCTCGATCGAGCCGGATTGAATGTAGCCTGCGAGACCGTAAAGGCTGTCGTTGGCCATGGCGATCGCTTCGTCTTCGGAGTCGTAGGCGAGGATCGACAGCACCGGCCCGAAGATTTCCTCGCGCGCGATCGTCATGTCGGGCGTGACCTTGCCGAATACCGTCGGACGCACGAAGTAGCCGTCCTTCAATCCTTCGGGGCGGCCCGCGCCGCCGGCCACCAGCGTCGCGCCCTCTTCGATGCCCACGCCGATCAGCCGCTGGATCTTGTCGAACTGCTGTTCGCTGATCACGGGGCCGAGGTCCGTGCCCTTCGCATCCGCGGGACCGACGTTCAATGCTTGCGCGGCTTCTTTCGCATACGCCAGCGCTTCGGCTTCGCGCGCACGCGGCACGAACATCCGCGTGGGCGCATCGCACGACTGGCCGCTGTTGTCGAAACACGCGCGCGCGCCGCGCATCACGGCTTCTTTCAGATCGGCGTCTTCGAGAATCAGGTTGGCCGATTTGCCGCCCAGTTCCTGATGCACGCGCTTGACTGTATCCGCCGCGGCCTTCGCGACCTGCACGCCCGCGCGCGTGGAACCGGTGAACGACACCATGTCGATATCCGGATGGGACGACATCGCTTCGCCCACCGTGCGGCCTTCGCCGTTCACGAGATTGAACACGCCGGCCGGCACGCCCGCTTCGTCGAGAATCTCGGCGAAGATGATGGCGGACAGCGGCGCCAGTTCCGAAGGCTTGAGCACCATCGTGCAGCCAGCCGCGAGCGCGGGCGCGACCTTGGTGGTGATCTGCAGGGCCGGCCAGTTCCACGGCGTAATCAGCCCGCACACGCCGACCGCTTCCTTGCGGATCAGAATGCCGCTCTTCACATACTCGAACTCGAACGTGTCGAGCGTGCGAATCATCGTCTCCAGATGCGCGACGCCGGTCCAGGCTTGCGCATCGTTCGCGTACTGCAGCGGTGCGCCCATCTCGCGGCTGATCGTATGCACCATGTCGTCATAGCGCTTGCGATAGACGTCGAGGATCGCTTGCAGCAAGTCGATGCGTTGCGCGATCGTCGTTTCGCTGTAGGCGGGAAACGCGCGCTTCGCGGCGGCGACGGCGCGATCGACATCCGCCGCGCTGCCGAGCGAAATCTGCGCAAACGCGGCAGCGGTGGACGGATCGATCACGTCCAGCGTGCCGGCTTTGGTCTGCTCAATGGGATCGACCCACTGACCGTCGATATAAAACTGTTTGGCGTGTTGCATGGGGCTTGTCCTCTATATGAAAGTTTCAGGTCAGACGCGGAGCAAATCGCACCCGCGGCGGCATCGCCTGCTATACATCGACGCCGCTCAATCTGAATGTCTTCAAATCGAAATTCATCGCTACGCAGCTTTGGCTCAGACTCCGGCTTCGAATCCAATTTTCGCCTCGTCTCAACGAGTGCGACTTCGATCCGATCAACCAGGAGAGACACATGAGCAACATTACTTTCACCCGCATCGACGCTAAAGGCCCTGGCGCTTCCGGTCTGAACCCGGCGCTGCACGATCCGGCCGACGTCATTCTCGACGGCGCCAAGGCACCGCACGCCCTCAACGCTTACTCCGACGCCACCAACATGCTGTCCGCCGGCGTATGGCAATGCGATGCGGGCACGCTGAAGCTGGCCGACCTGCCCATTCACGAAGTGTGCGTGCTGATCGAAGGCGAAGTCGTGATCACCAGCGACGACGGCCGCAGCGAACGCTATGCCGCCGGCGACGCCTTCATCCTGCACAAAGGCTTCTCGGGCACGTGGCATATGCCGGTGGCGACCAAGAAGTACAGCATCGTGTACTGCGGTTGATTCGAGTACTGCATTGCACTGCTGCTTCATCGAAAACCGCATCTTTCAAGGTGCGGTTTTTTTATGCCCGAGAAAAGAACTGCGTCCACGCACATTGCGCGGACGCCTTCGCATTACATCGGAAAACCCAGCGCCTTGATCGAATTGATCCACAGACGACGCCAACCACCGCGATCATCCGCGCCGTCGAAGGCGTTGAAGGTAATTTTCGCGGCGATCCAGCGCACGGGTTCCGGCGGAATGTACGACGGCCCTTTGCGCGAGATATCGAGCGACGTGATCACCGTCTCGCGATTCCACAGCATATCGAGGCCCATCTTCGCACCGAAGCGGCTGCCCGCCACGCCAAAGCCCGTATAACCGGCGACGAACACGCTCTTGCCGCCGTGATACCGACGCGCGAACACCGCGCCGCGCGAGCAGTAATCGATCGGGCCGCCCCACGCATGCGTGAAGCGCACGTCGTCGAGTTGCGGGAACGTGCGATAGAACGCTTCGGCTAGCTTGTAATAGGTGCTTTCGTCGCGATCTTCCGCGGGGTTCGGATTGCCGCCGAAGTGATAACTCACCCGTCCGCCGAAGATGATGCGATTGTCCTTGGTGAGCCGGAAGTAATTGAGCTGCGTACGTGTGTCGTAAATGCCCTGACGGTTCTTCCAGCCAATGCGCGCCATCTGTTCTTCGCTCAACGGCGCCGTCGCGATGATGTGATCGCGCACCTGCATCACGCGGCGCTTGATGTCGGTCACGCCGACGTCCGCGGTGCCCGTGCCGAGCAGCACGCGCGGCGTTTCGATGCGGCCCGCCTGCGTGTGCACGATCATCGTCGCGCCGCAATCTTCGAGACGCGTGATCGGCGAATGTTCATGCAGACGCACGCCGAGCTTCAGCGCGGCGGCCTTCAAACCCCATGCGAGCTTCGCCGGATGAATCGTGCCGCTGCGATTACGCGACCACATCGCCCCGGCAAAAAGCGGCGAATCGAGTTGCTCTCGTGCGCCTTTGCTGTCGAGTAAAACCACGTCGTGTCCATGGGCGACGTGCAGCTCGTAATCGCCCTTCAGATGACCAAGGTGGCCCGGATCGACCGCGACCGTCATCTCGCCGTTCCATTCGACGTCCGCCTCGATACCGTAGCGCGTCAACGATTCCTTGAAGCCGTCGAGATTCTCCTGCCCGAGCTTTTCGAGTACATCCAGGTCTTGCGGAAAGACGCGCGTCGCATTCGGCAGGCCGTGCATCACCGAAGTCGAGATGATGCCGCCCGGACGTCCCGAGGCGCCATAGGCCACCTTACCCGCCTCGACCAGCACGACGTCGAGCGACGGGTCGGCTTCTTTCGCCTGAATCGCGGCCCAGAGGCCGGTGAAGCCACCGCCCACCACGACCAGATCGGCGGTGGTCGGACCGATCAATTCCCGTTCGACAGCCGGCGCGCGCGGATTGTCCAGCCAGAACGGAAACAGTTTTACCCCTTCAAACGCGCGCTTTACTGACTCGCTCATGCTGTTTGCCTACTCAAATTAAATACCATTGCTCGTACTGCGCGAAGCCGCACACGTTAGCGTGTGTTTCAACCCGCGTCCTGCGTATCCAGTTCTGCCTCACGCTCGCGCTCCGCACGCGCCCGCGACTGCGCGACTACCTTAAGCTTAGTCGCCGGCACCACGGGATGCACGGTCACATTGTGCTGCGAACCACCACGCAGCCAACGTCGGCCTTGCGGTCCATACACGCCGTCCGGTTCCGGAAAGCACTGCAACAAAGCGATATACAGTGCGGCCGCGAGCGTCAGCGAAACCGGCATGCTGATGTCGAGACCGCCAGCGAGCTGGCCCAACGGACCGACGAATTGGTCCGGCAGATTGACGAAGCACAGGCTGATCGCCGCGCTCGGAATCCACGCGCCCATCGCGCGCCAGTTCCAGCCGTGCGTGAACCAGTAGTGACCGCCGCGGCCGCCGCGATTGAACACCTGCAAGTCGTCGGACAGATAGAAACCGCGCCGCGTGACGAAGCCGATGATCATGATCACCATCCACGGGCAGCTGCACACATTGATCAGCACCGAGAACGTCGACACGCTTTCGACCAGATTGAAGGCGAAGCGGCCGACGAAAATGAAGCCGATCGCGAGGCTGCCAATCAGCAACGTGGCGCGCACGCGGTTCAGGAATTTCGGAAACATGCTCGACATATCGAGGCCGGTGCCATACAGCGCGGTCGTGCCCGTCGACATGCCGCCGATGATTGCGATCAGGCACACCGGCAGGAAGAACCAGTTCGGCGAGATGGCCAGCAAACCGCACACGTAATTATTCGACGCGATGAAATCCGGCGCCTTGCTGGCGATGATCGTCGCCGTGGCAAGACCGAAGAAGAACGGCACGAACGTGGCCAGTTGCGCCAGCATCACCGCGAGGATCGTGCGCTTTCTCGGCGTGTTCTCCGGAATATAGCGGGCCCAATCGCCGAGCGTGCAGGCGAACGATACGGGATTGCTCATCGCGACCAGCACGGCGCTCACGAAGGCGGGCCAGAAACCCACCGAGCCGAGCGCGACCTTGCCGGCGTATGCGCCATCGAACGACTTGGTGAAGGCGAACAGACCGACCACGAAGAGAATGCTCGCCGCCCACACGGCAATCTTGTTGACCCACAGCATGAAGCGAAAGCCATACACGCATACGGTCAGCACCAGCACCGCGAACAGGCCGTACGCGAAGCTCAGCGTCATCCAGTTGACCGGCAAGCCGAGCAGATGATTCGCGCCGCCCACGAGCGCATCGCCCGAACTCCACACCGCCAGCGAGAAAAACGCCACTGCTGTCAGTACCGCCAGAAACGAGCCGACGATCCGCCCGTGAATGCCGAAATGCGCGCCCGACGAAACCGGGTCGCTGGTGCCGTTGCGCGGACCGAACAGGCTCATCGGCGCGAGAATGCACGAGCCGATCAGCACGCCGAGCACAATCGACCAGACCCCCGCCTTGAACGACAAACCGAGCAGCACCGGAAAGCTGCCGAGCACGGAGGTGGAAAAGGTGTTGCACCCGCCGAACAGCAAGCGGAACAGATCGATCGGCCGCGCATCGCGCGAGCGATCCGGAATGCGTTCGAAACCGAACGTTTCGACTTGAGTGATGCTGTTGCTGCTCATTGTCTCCGACTCCTGTAACGGCCAGGTCAATCACAATGGCTCGCCACGGGGATGCGGCGTCCACTTTTCTCAGATGTCTGGACGCCACTGTAAAGACAATCGGCGCGGGCAAAAATATCGTCTGCCCAACCTTTACTTCGATCTCCGGCGATGTAAGTCGAAAGCCCTGTTCGGTAAGGCTCCGTTGGCAACGGAAAGGCCGTATAGGGACTTCCCGCAGCACTGGCGAAGCGCAAACGTCGAAGCGAGTAGCGGGAATCCCCACGCCGTTTTGCCGGCTCTACGCCGCGTCCGCGCCGCCCGCTTGGCGCGCCTGGCGGCGTTTTTTGGCGGCGGCCACAGCAGGCAGCGGCACCCGCACCGCGCCCGACATGCCGTGCTCGATCAGAAAATCGCGGAACAGCCCAGCCACATGCGGCAGGCGTTTGTCCGAAACGTGCATCACATACCAGTCGCGTTCGATCGGATTGGCGGACATAGGCAACAACGCGAGCAAGCCCGCCTGAAACTCCAGCGAACAGGCGTGCAGCGACAAGAAAGCGATACCGAGTCCCGCTTCGACCAGCTGCTTGATCGCCTCGTTGCTCGATAGTTCAGAGCCGATATGAAGCTTGAGGCCCGCAAGGCGAAACAGATTCTCGACGGTCGAACGCGTGCCCGAACCGCGTTCCCGCACGAACAGATTCGCGCTTTGCAGATCGTCGAGCGACAACCGTTTTTTCTTCATCAGCGCATGCGCGGGCGAGGCGACGAATGCCATTGGATGTTTGGCGAACGCGGTCGCCGCCGTGCGCAATTCGCGCGGCGCGCTACCCATCACCGCGAGATCGATTTCATGCGTCGCCAGCATACGGATGATGTCGGCGCGATTGCCGACCTTGAACTGCACTTTCACTTGCGGACGCGATTCGGTGAATCGCACCAGAAACGGCGGGATCAGATACTCGGCGGTGGTAATCGCGCCGATGCGCAGCGTGCCGCCCTGCTCACCGTGCAACGCGGCCAGATCGTCGGCCGCGCCGTTCCACAGGTCGAGAATCTCCAGCGCATAGCGGGCGAGGATCTCACCGGCCGCGGTCAACTGCACGCCACGGCCCACACGCTGCAGGAGCGGTGCGCCCGCCGCCTCTTCCAGCAGCCGCACCTGTAGCGAAACAGCCGGTTGCGTGAGCCGCAATTCCTCGGCCGCGCGCGACACGCTGCCGAGCTTCGCAATCGTATGCAAGGTCTTCAACTGACGAAACGTCGCGGCTTTTAACATAAGTGAAAACCTATATGTTTCGTATAAACATTAAATTGTGCTGCGGTTTCCGCCGATTCTATACTGGCCTGACAGATGAGCCGGGAAATGTATGGAATCGCGCGCAACGCGGCGCCAGCACCGGCCCGGCACGAACAACCTCAGGAGGATAGCGATCATGGCCGCAATCGATCAGCCGGCAGGCACGACAACGCAACAGGCGCAACGGGCGCACCACGCGCAGTCCGCGCAACGCACGGACAAGACGGCGGCGCATCGGGTCGTGATCGTCGGCGGTGGCGTGGGTGGGCTCGGGCTGGCCACGCGTCTGTCCGAATCGCTCGGGCGTGCGGGTCTCGCGCAGATCGTGCTGGTCGACCGCTGGCCCACGCATTTCTGGAAGCCCCTGCTGCACGAAGCCGCTTCGGGCCAGCTCGATCCCGCGACCCATCAACTGCAATACGCAGTGCAGGCGCAACGCCATGGCTTCGAATTCGAACAGGGCGAACTCACCGCGCTCGATCGCGCGGAGCGGCATATCACGCTGAGTGCATTGCATGACGCCGACGGTCGCGAAATTCTGCCGTCGCGTCAGATCGCTTTCGACACGCTGGTGCTGTCCATGGGCAGCGTGACGCAATATTTCGGCGTGCCCGGTGCCGCTGAACATGCGTTGCCGCTCGAATCGGTCGCGCATGCGGAAGCTTTCCGCCGCAAGCTGCTCGATGCCTGTCTGCGTGCGAATCACGCACGCCGGGCGCGGACCGCGCAGGCGGACACGCCGGTGTCGATCAACATCATCGGTGCGGGCGCGACCGGTGTCGAACTCGCCGCCGCGGTGCGCGACACGGTACGTCTGCTGAATCGCTACACGCCCTTCTCGCTCGATCCGGCACGCGACTTCCGCATCCGTTTGATCGAAAGCAGCGGGCGCGTGCTGCCCGCTTTGTCCGAAACGATTTCAGCGCGCGCGCAGCGCATGCTCGCCAGTCTCGGTGTGGACGTGCTGAGCGCAACACGCGTCACCGAAGTGCGCGCCGACGCCGTGCTGACCGACGGCGGGGCTCCGCTCGCCAGCGACATCGCGATCTGGACGGCGGGCATCTCGGGACCGCCTGTGTTGCGCACGCTGGACTGCATCGCGGTGAATCGCAACGCGCAGATTCAGGTGAATCGCACCTTGCAGTGCACGAACGACACAAACGTATTCGGCCTCGGCGACTGCGCGGCCTGTCCCGCCGACGACGCCGGCGCGTTCCTCGCGCCGCGCGCGCAGGTCGCGCATCAGCAGGCGCTGTTTCTTGCGCGTGCGTTGAAGTGCCGGATTGCGGGCGAAGCGCTGCCCGAGTTCGTGTACCGCGACGCCGGCACGCTGGTCGGTTTCGGGCGAGAAGGCACTATAGGCAGCCTCAGCAGCAGCTTGCTGACGCAGCCGGTGTTCGTCGACGGATGGCTGGCCACCGCGGTCTACAAGCTCATCTATCGGCGGCACGTGATGACGCTGACCGGCTTCGCGCGCATGGCGCTCGATTCGGCGAGCCACTGGCTGCGCAGACGCGTGCACCCGGTGATCCGTCTGCACTAAATAACACTTCGCTGCTCACGCGCCGGCCGATGCGATCGGTTCGGCAAGTGAGCGGCCTGTTCCCTGCTTCAATCCACCGCATCTGAAACGCGTCCGCAGCGGAACGCGCGCGCCACGGCCCGCTCGCGCTTCACGTCTTCGGCGCCGTATCGGCGACGCCTGTCACCCCCCTCGCATTCCGCACAATCCAACCTCCGTTTCCGTTCGATCCAGTCCTCATGCCAGGTCGGAGCCACTCGCTGAACGCGATCGCGCCATGACGATCCTGTCACGCGTGTCACGCACCGCAACAAAAGATGCACACGACATATATGACGGAATTGTCATGTTTATCTCATGCTGGCAGCGATCAGGTATCCGTACGATAGGTGCGTCCCGTCCTCAAAGTGAACCGTATGCGCCACTTTCAACGAATGCGAAGCCTGACGACGCGCATCACGCATTTCGGCGCGAACGTCCCGGAGCGCTGGGAGCGACTGCGTATCGATCATCCGGTCTCGCTCGGGGCCGCGCTGCTCGTCATTGCGCTCAGTTCGCTGGCGTTCTGGTGGAATCAACCTGACGGGCTGTTCGACGGCGGCGACCCCGCCTGTCCTTCGGCATATGGACCGCCGGCGGGTACGCAGGAGCCGTTCATCGAGCGAGGCCTGCTCTCGCTCGAGGTATTTTCCACGATGACGCGCACCATGCCGCGGCCCTCCGGTCCACCCGCCGCAGCGCATCACGAACTCGATGCACCCAATGCGTCCGCGTCATGCGCGCCCACCCGCGTCGGCCGCTGACCGGCAGCACTGAAAGAACATCATGCGCATCCTGATCGTCGAGGACGAAATCAAAACCGGCACGTATCTTCGGAAAGGCCTGACCGAAGCGGGCTTTATCGTCGATTGGGTGGAAGACGGCGTGACCGGCCAGCACCGGGCGTTGACGGAGGACTACGATCTGATCGTGCTCGACGTCATGCTGCCCGGCCAGGACGGCTGGACGTTGCTGAAAAACCTGCGCCGCACTCATTCGACTTCGGTCCTGCTGCTCACCGCGCGCGACGAGGTGGACGACAAGGTGCGCGGCCTCAACATGGGCGGCGACGACTATCTCGTCAAGCCGTTCGACTTCGCCGAACTGCTGGCCCGTGTGCGCTCCATTCTGCGACGCGGCCAAACCCGCGACGCCGCCTCGCTGCAAGTATCGAATCTGGTGCTCGACCTGACGCGCCGCAAGGCCACGCGCCACGGCGACATGATTCTGCTCACGGCCAAGGAATTCGCATTGCTATGGCTGCTGATGCGCCGTCAGGGCGAAATCCTGCCGCGTTCGACGATCGCTTCCCAGGTGTGGGACATGAACTTCGACAGCGACACCAATGTCGTCGACGCCGCGATCCGCCGTCTGCGCGCAAAGGTCGACGACAACTATGAACCCAAGCTGATCCACACCGTGCGAGGCATGGGCTACGTATTGGAAGAGCGCGGCCCGGCGCAGCCATGATTCGACGTCTACTCGCGGCGCTGCTCGTGCCGCGGACTTTACGCGCGAGGCTGTCGATCCTGTTCGCACTTTCGACCTCAGTGCTACTCATATTCAATGGCGTATTGCTGTATCACGGCCTGAAAACGCGTATCGAAGCGGCGTCGGCTCGCGAGATGACCACGACCCTCGCCGCGCTGCAATTGCGTCTCCACACCATGCCCAGTATCCAGGCGGTCAGCGCGGATCGCGAGACATGGCACAACCAGTTATATGGTCATCAGAACCTCGATATCGCGCTATTCGACGCGCACAGCGCACCGCTCATCCGCACCAACGGCTACTGGCCGAATGCGCAAACGATGACCGTCAGCACCGACCTCGCGCCGGTGCGCGTGTCGATCGCAAATCTGCCGCTGCGCTTTCTGGTGGCGATGGCGCCGCTCGGCGATGGCGCCGGCACGCAGGTGCGAGTGGTCGTCCAATACGACGCGAGCGGCGAACGCGCGCTGTTGCGCGCTTACGCGCTCAACGTTCTGGTCGTGATCGTGACGGGCACGCTGGTGAATGCGCTGCTTGCATGGTCGATCGCGCGCTTCGGACTGCGGCCGCTGGCCCGTTTGACGGCGCGCGCCGAGCAGATTTCCAGCCGCCATCTTGCGGAGCCCTTGCCCGAACACGAGATGCCCGGTGAACTGAAGGAACTGAGCCGGGCGTTCAACCGGATGCTCGCGCGCCTGCATGAGTCGTTCACGCGTCTCACGCAATTTTCGTCCGACCTTGCGCACGACATGCGCACTCCGCTCACCAATCTACTGGCTGAAGCGCAAGTAGCACTCTCTCAACCCCGCTCCGCCGACGAATATCGCAGCGTGATCGAATCGAGCGTGGACGAATGCCAGCGCCTCGCGCGCCTGATCGACAGCATGCTGTTTCTCGCGCGCGCGGACAGCGTTCGCCACCGCTTGACGCTGCAGTGTGTCGATGCCGGCGCCGAAGCGCTGCGCATTGCCGGCTATTACGAAGTCATGGCCGCCGACGCAGGCGTCGAGATCGTCGTCTCGGGCAACGCGCGTTTCGAAGGCGACGTGCTGATGGTGCAGCGGGCGCTCAGCAACCTGATTTCAAACGCGTTGACCCACGCGCCGCGCGGCAGCATTGTCGACGTGCGATGCGCGGAACGCCGGCGCCATGCGCACATATCGGTGTCGGACACCGGCGCCGGCATTGCGACGCCGCATCTGGAGCGCATCTTCGACCGTTTCTACCGGGTCGATCCATCGCGGCATAACTCGGCGAGCGGCACCGGCCTCGGACTCGCCATCGTCAAGTCGATCATGGACGAACATGACGGCGAATGCAGCGTGGAAAGCGTACCGCACTTGCGCACCACCTTCAGCCTGCGCTTTCCGAAGCATCCGCCTATCAGCTAGGCGAAGCACGCGCCCGCACGATGACAAAACTATCATGCGGTGATCACTACGGTCTCATCCCGCGTCCCGCACAATGTCCGTGCCTGTTCGATATTGCTCAGTCATCCCAATCAACCCGCAGAGGGGTCGATGAAACATTGCACAAGCGCACTCCCCAACGCGAATATTGCATCAACAGAAGCCCGTTCATGACATCTCCGAAACACATGCTCGTCGAAAACCTCGCCTGGTCCGACGAAATCATCACCCGCGATCCCGCTTATTTCCGGCGCCTCGCCGGCAATCAGCAACCGAATGTGCTGTGGATCGGCTGCTCCGACAGCCGCGTGCCGGAAGCCATTACGCGGGCGAAGCCCGGCGAGATTTTCGTACATCGCAACATCGCGAATCTCGTCGCCGATAACGACGAGAGCCTGTCGAGCGTGCTCGAATACGCGGTCACCGTGCTGCAGGTGGAACATGTGATTGTCTGCGGGCATCACTGCTGTGGCGGCGTGCAGGCGGCATTGCGACCGCCCGCGCCCGAGTTGCCGAACGTCAATCGCCGCATAGGAGGAATTCGCCGGTTGTGCGCGCTGCACACCGCCGAATTGCGCGAGCTGCCGAGCTTCGAGGCGCGCGCGGATCGACTCGCCGAGCTCAACGTGCTGGCGCAAGTGCAGGCGCTGCAAGCCATGTCGCTGATTCAGCGCGCACCGCGCCCGGTGCGGATTCACGGCTGGATCTTCTCCATGCACGAAGGACGTTTGAAGACATTGACGGACACGCCCTGGCCCGCGAACTACGACACCAATGCCGAGGCCGTAGCGGGCTGATTGCCTCTGCGCCAACCGGTCGGCGTCCCTGCAGGTCAGTCCAGAAACTCGGTCGCCCGCTTGCGCAGCATCGCGCCGAAGTCGTCGAGCCAGCCGATCGACAAACGCCAGCTCTGCCAGTAGAGATCGACGTCGATATGCTTGCCCGGCGCGATCTCCACCAGTTCGCCGCTAGTCAGATGCGAGGCGATCATGCGCTCCGGGCACATGCCCCAGCCGAGACCCGTGACGCAGGCGCGCAAGAAACCGGCGACGTGCGGAATCCAGTGCAACGGCGGATCGACTTCCGCGCGCGTGATGCGGCGCATGAAGCGCTTTTGCAACTGGTCCTTCGGATTGAAATCGACACAGGGCGTGCGCCGCAAGCTCTCGCGCGTCACGCCGTCGGCAAAGTGACGCGCGAGAAAGTCCGGTGAACAGACCGCCAGATAACGCATCCGGCCGAGACGCGTGGAGCGGCAACCCTGCACCGGCTCGGCTTGCGTGGTGACCGCGCCCTGCACGCTGCCGTCGCGAATCCGCTGCGCGGTGTGGTCCTGATCGTCGATCACCAGATCGAGCAACATCTCCCGCTCGACGCAAAATGGTGCGACCGCGTCGATGAACCAGGTGCCCACGCTGTCGTCGTTGACGGCGATGCGCAGCGCCGGCCATGGTTCGACCAGCGCGCCGGGCAGCGCCGGCAGCCGGCCGGTCAGTTCCGCTTCGAGCAATTGCACGCGTTCGGTGTGGCGGCACAGCAGCGCGCCCGAGGTGGTCGCGACGCACGGCTGGCCGCGCTTCACCAGCACGCTGCCCACGCGCTCCTCCAACAGTTTGACCCGCTGCGATACCGCGGACGGCGTCACATTCAGTTCGCCGGCGGCACGGTCGAACGAGCCGTGGCGCACCACGGCGGCCAGCGCGTCGAGCAACGCATAGTCGAGCATTAGCGTTCCTTAATCGGCATTAAGTGAATTAGCTTCTCTTATGATCGGCAAACCCGCAGACTAGCTTCGTTCGCGGCTCCCGTCTACTGGATCGATTATGAATTGGCTGTCTTTTTCCCACGGCGCCGCCTTGTGCGCATCCCTGATCGTGACCATCGGCGCGCAGAACGCCTTCGTGCTGCGTCAGGGCATCATGCGCTCGCATGTCGGCAAGATCGTCGTGCTGTGCGCGTTGTCGGATTTCATTCTGATCGGCGCGGGCGTGGGCGGCGCATCGCTGCTGGTCGAGCGCTATCCCCTGTTCGTCCACGCGATGCTGTATGTCGGGCTCGCCTATCTGGCGTGGTTCGGCATCAACGCATTGCGACGCGCGGTGCGGCCGGAGCATGCGGTGCTGGATGGCGAGAACGTCAGCGCGGCGCCCGTGCAGCGCGCCGTGCCGATCATTCTGATGACGCTCGCGTTCACATGGCTCAATCCGCACGTGTACCTCGACACATTCCTGCTGATCGGCACGGCCGGCGCACGCGAACCCGAAGGCGCGCGGGTCGCCTTTGCGCTGGGTGCGATGGCCGTCAGCGGAATCTGGTTTATCGGTCTGGGTTACGGTGCGCGCGCTCTCGCGCCGCTCTTCAAGCGGGCGACGGCATGGCGCGTGCTGGATGGCGCGATCGGCAGCATGGTGCTCCTGCTCGCGGTGACGCAGTTGCGGTAAGTGGCGTGGGCGCGGTCGTCGTTGCACGATGTCGGTGAGCACACAGCACGCCCGACAGTACGAAGCGCCCTGCGCCACGGCGAGCCGTATATAGCGTTCCCGCCTGGATGCACCCGAGCGCGGACGCCTTCAATGTAGGCGCGGCGCGCGTAGAACATTCGAGCTTACGAAAAACGCTTTCCACATGCGTGCGATGAACGCCTTACCGCGGCCGGTGGTCGCGCTCGACGAGTCAGAAGTCCGCGCATCGGATTCGCGCTGCTCACCCGTGACCGTCGATCCACGCACGCGCCCATTCGAGACCCGCGCGTTGCGCTTCGTCTTCGGTATCGAAGTAGGCGAGAATGCCCGACGCTTCGACCAGCTTGCCGGCGAGCGTGATGGTTCCGCTAGCGCCGTACCGCTCGGGCTGCAAAATGTCCTCCTGCTGCAAGATGGCGTGACCCCAGACGGTGTAGCCGTGATAAGTCTGGGACTCCATTAACGTGTCACCCCAGGCGTGACACCTCCCGAGCTGACTCGCAGCACATTGCCCTCGGGCGTGATCTGCCGCGGAATCTCGGACATGTCCGGTGCATGTGCGGGCACGCTTTCGCGCCGATCCGATTTCGCGACGAGTCTCCCAACCGGCGCCGGCGCGGTGCGCGTGCGAGCTTTCATTGCGTGGGGAACGATGTGCCGACTCGCGACAGGCCGACGGGCAACGACTGCGCAATGCGGCTTGCCAACTCGCGCTTCCGGTGGGTTCCAGACCTCGACATAGTGCTCGCCGGCCATTGCCGTTGAAGCCGCCGCGCACAGCATGATGCCCAAGCCCAAAAATCGAAACATGTTCTCTCCCTATGCTCCGCCGCACGCGCCGCCGCCGTTGCAGCAGCGCGACGAGATTTCATGCAGGGTACTGTACATTCATACAGGTTTTTGCGCAATCCAATGATCGTCGCAGAGCAGTTTGCGCTCCGGGCATGACGCCCATGCGTACTGAGGATGAGAACCTAGCCGCCGCCTGGATGGCGAGCGACTAGCAAACTGTGAGTGGGCTTTGGCAGGCAGAGAAGCCGTCTTGATTCAATCCGCTTGTCACGGCCGTGCGTTGCCGGTTCCGGCCGCACCCACGCCGATTGTCGCAAGTCCGCTATCGGTGACGTAGGGCACGAAGCCGGCCTCCGTAATCCGTGCCGCGGTGGCGGCTGCGCATGCGCCGTCGGCGGGCGGGCAATAGTCGATGGACAGCACCGGCAGCCTGTATTGATCGCGGATCGTTGCCGCCTGCATCAGTAGCCAGTCGCGATCGGCTTGCGACACTTCCGTGTAACGCTGCTTGCCGGCATCCCAACCGCGATACAGCGATTCGAACGCCACCATGCAGGCGAGATCATGGACCTGCGGCAAGATTTCGAAGCCGCGGTTGAAAATCAGCTTCGCGTCGGGATAACGCTTCTTGATCGCGCGGACGACCCGCACCAGCCCCGCTTCCTGCGCGGCGCGCGTGGCATCGGTTTTGGCGATCAGGTGGTAGGAGTCGAGCGTGTCGAGGAAGAAGCCGCGATAGCCCTTTTTCCATAACGGCGCGATCACCTTGTCGACGAAAAACGCCGGCCATTGCGCGGCCGTCTGATCGATCACATGGGAGGCCCATGCCTCGTTGACGCCTGGCAGCCACTGCCGCGGCATGGCGCGGTAATACGCGCGATGCGGGTTCACCTCGCCGACGCTCACATATGCGAACCACGCCGGATGCGCGCTCGCGTGAGCGCGCGGATCGAAGTGCGCGTCGGGGTCGACCACCACGATATCGAATGCGGCCAGTTCCTCGACGGGCGGATTCGTGCCGTAGTACAGCGCTACCGACGGACCCGCTGGCGCGTGCGCCGCGCTCTGCGCGTGCGGCACCGAAGCCAGCGCGCCGAGCACGGCCATGCGCGCGAACCGGCTGACATGACGCAGCAGCGCACGCAGGCTGAAACGTCGGTCGTGATCGTGCTCGGACAAATCCGGCTCCCCTGTCATGTTATTCAGGCAACGCCGTCGACGGCAAGAAGACCTGTTCCGCGATCATGCCGTCGATCGGCCACGGAAACGATATATCGCCCTTCAACCCCGCAACATATACGTTTCGTATTCCAATGACATGAATTTGCGGTCCAGCACCTTCACGGCTGCCACCACCACGACCAGCAGTGCCAGCGCAAATCCATAGCCGTAGAAATCCGGCCCGAGCCTGAGCGTGATACCGGTGAAGAGTCCATTCAGCACGACGAATGCGCCCGTGAGCCGCAGCACCATACGCCGTCCGTCGAGATAGAAGAACACGTTGAGAAGACCGAGCAGCAACACCTGCAGACTCGCCGACACCACGTCGACAACAAGCAGCGGCATATACAGCGGCGAAATGCCGAGCGAGCCGAGCACGCGCTCACCGAAGGCGATGATCAGCAGCAGCACGACCGCCTGCACCTTGATGATTTCATACAGGCCGGCCCGCACGCTGCCCACCATCATGTCGCGCATTTCGTTGATATGGCGCAGCGTCGCGCCGCTGCGCACGGCGTCGTAGAAGGCATCGTAGTACTCGACGAAATCCGCCTCGATGCGCACGAGGAACGTCGCCATGCCGGGCATCACGCACACGTAGGCGATAAAAATCGGAATGTCGTAAATCACCGACGCGTTCAGCGGTCCGATCACGTGCGTGCCCGTGCCCGGCGCGTACCAGAACATGAACTTGTCGAGCCACACGCCGATATTGAATAGCAGACCGACCAGCGCGAGGCTCGGATAAGCGAAGCGCCGCTCGAACATTTCGAACGAAACGAAACGCTCGCTGCGGTAGTTGCGGTAAATCAGACCCGACAGACCGGCGAGCAGCACGATGTGCCCCGCCACGAAGCCGCCGAGCAGGCCGACCAGTCCATAGCCGTTCAACGCGAGCGCGAGGCACACCACGCATGCATAGCCGACTGCGAACACCATCAGTATCTGCCGGTACTGCTTCACGCTCGACAGAAAGATCACAGCGATCCAGATATTGCTGACCACCACGAAGCCCGTAATCATCAGCAAACGGTAGATCAGCGGCTCCTCGCGAAAGCTCACCAGCATCGCGACCAGCGCGACCACGCTCGCCAGCACCGACGACACCAGCACCACGCCGTTATAGTTCGACAGCACGAGGTCGTCGCGCTTTTCGAACAGCCGGTCGGAGATGAAGCGCGTGAACGACAGTTGCAGCGGCCCGGTCAGAATCAGGCTGAGCGCGATCAGATACGTGACCGACACCTGAAACTGCACGATCGCGAAACTCGGAATCACCGAGGTCAGACTGATCAGCCCGATGATCAGGATGCCGAAGATCGACAGGATCAACGGTCCCGAACTGATCAGGCCCGCGTAGGCGTAAGCGCGCGCCACGCCCACCAGCGTGTCGCGGCGCATGATCTTGCGTAATTCGAAGCCGATACCCGCCATCAGCGTGTCTCCTGCGATTGAACGGGCTGCGCCGAACCCGCGTGCGGCTCCGCCTTTGATTGGGTGCCGTGGTGCATCGGGCAGCGCGCCGCATCGGCGGCCGTATAGTTGCGCTCGCGATCCGGCATGGCGGCGAGACGCTCATACAGCGTGCGATAGCTGTCGATCATCTGCTTCCTGGTGTAATAGCGGCGCACGCGTGCGAGGCCGGCCTGCTGAGCGTCCTTCCAGCGGGTTTCATCGGCGAGCAGCGCCAGCACGGCTTGCGCGAAGGCCGCCGGATCGGCGAGTTGAACCACCATGCCCGCCGAGCCGAGCGCGCGATCTTCCTCGTCCGCGCCTTCGATCAGTTGACGGCACGAGCCAACGTCCGTCGTGATGGCCGGCACGCCGGCCGCGAAACCTTCCAGCACCACCAGCGGCAGCGCCTCGCTGATCGAGGTCAGTGCGATCACGTCGATCTGCGGCATCATGTCGTCGATGCGCTGGAAGCCGAGGAATTTCACATTGCGGCTCAAGCCGAGACTCTCCACGAGCGCGCGGCATTCGAGCGCGTAAGCGGGATCTTCCTCTTCCGGCCCGATGATCCAGCCTTCGAGATCCGGCATGGTGCGCGACGCAATGAAGATCGCGCGAATGAAGGTCTTGATGTCCTTGATCGGCACCACGCGGCCGATCAACGCGACCACGCGGTGCGAGCGCGGCTTGCGTTCGGCTATCAGCGGCGCGAGCGCGTCGACGTCGATGCCGTTCGGAATGCATTGCGTGCGCTCGGCGCGCGCGCCGTCCGTGATCTGGCGCTGGCGGTTCGCTTCGTACAGCGCGACGATGTCGTCAGCGGCATCGTACGCGAGCTTGCCGATCGCTTCGAAGAAACGCACCCACAGTTCGCGGAAATAGCTGACGCGAGAAATATCGCGTTCGAACACGCCGCGGTTGTCGCGAATCCACTGGCTCTGCAACAGGTCGATCTTGCGTTCTTTCGTATAAATGCCGTGCTCGGAGATCAGCAGCGGACGGCCCGTGCGGTAATGCATCAATGCGCCGAGAAAGCCGCCGTATCCCGTCGATACCGTGTGATAGACCTTCGCCGGCAACAGCTTCTCCGCGACGCGCGCGAGCTGCCACAGCGGCTTGTGCATGATGCGCACGGTCCAGAAGTAATCGGTGAACGACGGATCGGTACAGTACTTCTGATATTGATCGACGATCGTGTCCCAGGCCGCGCGGCTCGACAGGAACTGCTCTTCGTTCAGCGCGCCATTCGCCCCGAGCATCGGAATCATGCTCGCCATCAGAGCGCCGACATCCAGCCCGCCGCGCGGATCGCGCAAGGCGTCGTGCAATCTCTGCGAGCGCGCGAACGCCGCGGTGTCGCCGGCAACGGCACGCGGCTGAAAATCCGCCACGACCTGCTCGTACAGGAAGTGCGTTTCGATATGCACCACGTTGTCCGGCAGCGCATACGCGGCGCCGTTGTAGTCCTGTTCCCGGCTGCCGATGAACACAATCGCGAAGCGGGTCTCCGGGTAGGAGCGGATCATTTCATTGACCCAGCTCGACACGCCGCCACGCACGAACGGGAACGTGCCTTCGAGCAGCAGGCAGACATCGGCATCGGCGGCACGGCGGATCGGGAGTTCTTTCATCATGACCAGTACTTCACAACCGGTTTGAGTGTGGGCAACGCGGCCGCATTGCCCAGCGATGCGAGAAGCTGCTTGACGCGAGCGTAGTCGCCGCGCAGGAAGTCGGCTTCCGCGAGCCACGGCACCAGCCGTTCGCGCGGGAAACCGAGTGCGAGCGCCTGGCCAATGTATTCATGCGCGGCATTGGGCAAGCCGTTCGCCAGCGCAAGACGGCCGCGAATCAGCCACAGCGCGGCATCGCTTGGATCGGTTTCGAGCGCTGCCTGGGCGTAGCGGTCGGCCTGTTGCAACGTATGGCGGTAAACCGCGCCTTGCACCAGGTTCTGATACACGAGTTCGAAGTACAACTCGGCGAGCAGGCGGTTGAGCGCGCGGCGCTCGGCGTCGTTATCGGCCGCCTCCAGCGCTTTGCTGGTGCGGAAGATCTTCTGCATGATCTCGTTTTCGGCGTGATCCAGCGTGCCGTAAGCGATCAGGCGAATGTCTTCGAGCGGATCGGCAAGCAACTCGCGCAGCAACGTGCCCGTGGTGCGGGTCGGCATGTTCTGGATCGCCACCAGCGCGGACAGCCGGTCGGTAGGCGACACCTGAGTGTTGGCGAGGCGCGCCTGCAGACGCGCGCCGCCGCCGTGCGACACGCGCGACACCAGGTAAGTGACGAATTCCGGGCGCGGCACATCGGCGAGTTGATCGCTCTCCTTGCTGCCCGGAAAGAGCGCCGCCCACACGCAACTGATCAGCACCACGAGGCCGCCGAACAGCGGCACCACGGTGCAGGCAAGCCACAGGAACAGCAACGTAACGCCGCGCGGCTCGCGATAATTCAACGGCAGCCATGAGCGGAACGCGACCGCCTCCGCGAGTCCCGCCAACGCCTGCAACGCGAAAAAGCGCAGCAGCGGATCGATCGCGACGGCCGGTTGCAGCAGGCTCGCGATCGCCAGATATTGCACGATCACGGCCACCACGGCCGAGAGCGCGCCGACGATGAGAGAAAGGGTCTTAGACATCGAGGCCGCTTCGTTTGAGAAGACGCATCAGCGCCGCGCCCGGCTCGCCGCCCTCGAGGTGGAGCGTATGAACGCCGACGCGCGCGCGTTCCAGGTCGGTGTTGAACTGGGCCGTCAGGCTGGCTTCGATCCGCGCGAGATAACCTTCGATGCCGGTCGTATCGGTGGCCGGCATCAGATTCACCAGCACCGACTGCTTCGCGGTCTGCACCGGCCACATCACGTCGAGTGAACGGCGGCGGCGCATGACGTGCTCGAACAGCGAGTCGCCCTCTTCATCGCGCGGAAACGCGAGCGCCACGAGCGACGACGCCACGCCCGCCTTCTGTTGAAGACGCGTCAGGCGGCTAAGGTCGAGCGCGAATTCGTACGGGCAGTTCGGCACGCGGTCGAGAATGCGCTGTACGAATGCGGAATGCTCGACGCCGTCCGCGTAATAGCCGAGCAGCACCAGCAGCAATTGCAGGTTGTCGAAGTTGAGCGACAGGAACGGCATGCGCTTGACGACGAGCAGCGCGCGCAGTTCACCGTCCGCCGATACGAGCGGCGCGCACACCAGGTACTGGCTGACCGCCACTACCGTGTCTTCGTTCTTCAGATGCGCGACGCTCAGCGTATTCAGCGCATGCGTGACGAGTTCGTCATGCACGGCGAGTTCGAACGGATCGCCGATCCGCGCGATGGCCTGCGCGCCGAGCTTGCCGTGATGCACCGGATACAACGCTGCGACTTCGATCTGGCAGGCTTGCGCGACAAATTCGAGCAGACCGCTCGCGCCGCTGAGCGGATCGCCGCCCGGCGGATCGTTTTCCTTGCCCGCGGCCGGCACGGCAAGTGCCGTATCCGTGGCGACCGACAGTCGGCGCAACTCGGTAATCGAATCGCGCAACGTGGTCGGACGCGACAGCAAATCCTTTTCGAGCCGCTCGTGCGAGAGCCGCATCAGATAGTGACTGTTGGTCAGCGCGACGAGACGGTCGTTCAGGTAATCGTTCAGCGAGGACGCGCGCTCGGCGCGGCTGCCCCACGTATCGCCGAAGTGCCCCGCGAGAATCGTCTGGATCAAACCGCCCGCGAAATACAGTGTGGGGAACGGGCCGCCGTGCGGATAAAAGAGCGCCCACGCGCCGAGCATCAACGCTCCGCTCAGCAGGCCGAGCAGGCTGCCGTAGCGCAAGGCCACCAGCAGCGACGCCAGCCACAGCCACGGAAAACCATTGTGCAGCAACAGCGGGTCTTCAGGATGAAGCCAGCGGGCCACGGCCAATACGGCCAGCACGAGCACGACGGTCTCCACGATCGCGAACGGCCGCGCCACCGCGGGCGCCAGAAAGCGGCGCACGCGTCCGAGATTGCCGAACGGATGCGCATGGCGCGGCTTCGAGGCGCCCGGGTTGTTTTCCACGGCTGCGGTATTCACGGCCATTTCCTTTTCACATGTCGGGTTGCGGCTGGCGGCCCGCACTTCGGGCGCAAACAGGCAACCTTGGGGATATGCTTATCGATGCTTTTACTGACGCGCTTGCAACGGCGACAGAACCTTGGCGATCAGCGAGGTCGCCACGCTCGACAGACCCGAACGGCTCCAGCCCGTACGCGTGCCCGTCGCGCTCCACACCACGGCGCCGTTCGACACGTCGATCAGTTCGAACGTGACGCCGACCACCGGCTCGCCGTCCACGCCCGTTTTGTAGCGCCATTCTTCGACCGCACCCGACAGCACATAGCGGGCGTTCTGCGAACGCGCCCATTCGAGGGCCTTGTCGCTGTCGGCGCGCTGCGTCGTATCGAACAGCGAGTTGCGGTTCGAATCGGCCGGCGCGATGCGCACATCGGCGATCCCGCCCGCGCGCAGCGTGTTGGCCGCGATCGACTCGGCGCTGTGACCGGCATCCGGCGTTTCAGTGTAGTTGGCGATCGACACCACCGCCACCTTGTCGCCGCGCGCGAGCGCGGGGCCCGAGGTCTGGCGCACCGTGCCGCAGGCGCTCACCATCAGGGCCAGCGCGGCTGCCGCGACACACCAGGCGCTCGTACGAGCCAATCGTTTAATGCCGTACATGAAGAATTCTCCTTGGGATAACTATGCGAAATCCGGTTCAATAAAACCAGCTATAGCGCGCGCCGATCTGGGTCACCGGCGTGCCGAGACGCGAGACGCGCTGATGCGAGAAAAAAAGTGCCGCGTGATCGCCGCCGAACACGGTGCCCGCGAGGCCGAGACTGATCGACGGTCCCCAACCCTGGAACGAGTCGTGCAGCACGCCGACGTCGAGAAACGGCCGCCATGCGCGCGTGTACTGGTCGATCAGATCGTTGCCGAAACCGAAGAACGCCCCGTATTGCGAGTACGTCTGCGGGACGAAGGTCGATGCATCGACCGGCCCGGCGCTCGCCGGAATCAGCCGCGAAATCAGACCGTCGGCGGAGCCGCTCGCACCGTAGTCGCCATGCGTACCGATCAGACGTACCGTAAAGTCCGGATAGTTCGTGCGGATCCGATAACCGATCTCACCCGTCGAGAGCACGCCGCTGCCGAGGTAGTTGCGCGCCTGGCTATAGAAACGATCGGCTTCGACCGTGCCCGTCGCATACAGATGCTGCGTCGCGCGATACGTGATCGTGCCGACCACGTTGTCCTTCATGCCGCCGACCAGCAGTGCCTGCGATTCGCGTGCCGTCTGATTGCGGCCCGCTTTCAGCGCGATCGACAGCGGCGAGTTCCTGCCCCACTCCGCGCCCACCGACACGCTGTAGAAACTGTCGAGTGCTTCGCGGCGGCCGGCGGTCACCATGAAGGCGGTGTCGTACGTTTGACGGCGCGCGTAAAACTCCACCGAACGATCCACCGAAGGCACGTTGGTCAGTTGCGACTCATCCGTCGAGTGCTGAAACCGCTGGACACCGTTCACGCCGACCATGTAGAGATCGGCGACCTTGATGCTGCCCGCCAACGTCTGCTCGATATAGTCGAGCGGATGTTCGACGAAGCTCGTCACGGTCGCGTCGAGCGATTGTGGCCAGGTCAGCGCGGTTTGCTGCAGGCGGCTGTGCAACTCCGAATCGTAGGGCGCGCCTTCCAGGCCCTGAAACGCGAGGTTTTCCGCCGCGCCCGGACGATCCACCGCGATCGAAGCATCGATACGGTTGTAGAGCGGCAAGCGTGCGCCTTGCTGGTCGAGCAGACGCTCCATCGCGGGCTTGTCGTTTTCAGCGAGTGCGATCGCGATCAACTGTTCCGAAGGCTGCATC
This sequence comes from Paraburkholderia sp. BL6665CI2N2, assembly GCF_004366535.1. Lineage (NCBI taxonomy): Bacteria > Pseudomonadati > Pseudomonadota > Betaproteobacteria > Burkholderiales > Burkholderiaceae > Paraburkholderia > Paraburkholderia sp. BL6665CI2N2. The sequence goes on along the minus strand of NZ_SORC01000001.1, from coordinate 7,139,040 downwards.
AGCACGTCGGCGTACTGGCGAGCCAGCCAGCGCTTCGCCAGCGGACTCGCTTCATGCGACATCGCCCAGGCGAGCGCCACGTCGCGCGCCACCGACGAAGTCAATTGCGCCTGATCCGGCGACTTCGCCGGTTGCGTCTTCACGGGCTGCGCGGGCGGCAGGCCGGCCGCGTCGCCGAGCAATGTGCGGCGGGCTTCGGTGTTGTCGTTGCGGCCCGCGTCGCTCACGAGCAGATCGATCAGGAAAGCCTTCGACACGTCCGCGTTTTCGAAGATCGACGCGAGCGTGACGCGGCGGCCGAGCATCTGCTCACGCACTTCGCCGCCCTGCGAGGCGCGCGTGCGCAGCACGATCTGACCTTGCGCACTGTTGGCGCGAACCTCGGCCTCTTCCCGCTGCATCTGGCGCCAGACGTTGCGGCGGATCGACCAGGCGAGATCGCTGCGCCCCGCCATTTCCTGCGCTTCGGCGTAGGCGAGTTGCCACAACGGATCGCGCGACATCGAGGCCGACTGCAGGCGCAGATACTTGAGCGCCGCTTCCGGCCGGTTCAAACGCATCTGCGCGGCGGCAAGCGGCCCCCACAAAACGGGCGCCTGCGCGGGCGCATCGCGCCATTCGGCGACCGCCTCGCGCAATTGCGCTTCGCTGCCGTAGTCCACCAGCGTCCAGAGCAGTGCGGCGCGCAAGTCGAGCGTCGCGCCGGGCAGCGACACAGCGTGTTGCAAATCGTGCAGCGCGTCGAACGGACGATCGATCTGGCGGTAGTATTCGGCCCGCACGCGCAGGAATGCCGGGTCGGCTTCGCCAGCCGCCAATTGTTCGGGCGTCAGGCTCTTTAGCAAGGCGTCGACGCGGTCGTATTGCCCGGCATCGGTGTAATAGTGAATCGCGCTCTGCAGCGCGCGCTGCGAGTGATCGCGATGGAACTGCAGCTCGGACGTACGCGCCGCGTCGACCGGATAGGCGTCGTAGAAGTACGTCATCGCGCTCAGGTCCTCAGGCGCCGCCTGGCCGCTTGCCAGCAAATGCTTGTAGGCGTCGTTCGCGATGTCGTCACGCTGCAGCAGGCGCGCGAGCTGCGCGGCGTTGCGCCAGAACAGCACGTCGTCGTCTCTTGCGCCGCGGCGCGCGGCGAGCAGCGTGTCGAGCGCGCCCTTGTAGTCGCCGTGACGATACAGAAGGCTCGCCGTGCGCAGCGCGTATTGCGTGTTCGACGGATAAAGCTGGTTCAGCTTGCGGTAGTAGGCCAGCGCTTCGTCGTCGTGACCCGAGCGCTCGGCGAGCTGACCCAGACGCGCGTCGATCGCTTGCGCCGGCGAATTGCGTTGGCGGCCGCGCAGGAATGCCAGCGCGTCGTCAGGACGGCCGAGGCGTTCGTAAGCTGCGACTACGGAGTCGACCAACTTCAGGTCGCCGGGCGAAGCATTCGATGCCTGGATCAACGCGGCCAGATAGGCGTTGTCGTCGTTGAGCATCGGCGCGAGGCGCATCACGTTTTTCCAGCCTTCGGGGTCGTGCGTGGCTTGAGCGTACGCGAGCCACATCTGCAAGGCGAGCGGCGACGCGTGATTCCATTCGGCGACCTGAGCGAGGCGCCTGGTCCAGATCGGCGAACCTGGGTTCTTGCTGACCTGCTCCGCCGCCACGCGCTGAGCGTTGGGCAGATCGCCCGATTCGAGGAACGACTGATAGAGGAGGCCCGGCACGTCGTTGGAAGCAGTGGAGTTCGACGCGGCAGCCGGCGCAGCCGCGGCGCCTGATGCCGTTGCGCCGGGCGCCGCAGCAGCGGGTTTCGCCGACGCCGGCGCGGCGATGGACGCCGCGACGCGCACGACATGCACCTCGCGCGAGCCATGGGTACTCGCGCGCATGGCAAAACCGCCCCGAACTTGCGGACCATCCATATAGGTGTACTGCCCCTGCGTGCCCTCTTCACTTGCACGCTCGCGGATAAAGTCGACGAGCCGCAGCGCGCCGTCCTCTTCAGGCTGAGCCTGCGCGTAGCCGGCCAGCGCCTTCGCGTAACGGTCCACGAGATCCGGACGATGCGCCGCGCGCGCCAGATTCAGCAGCACCACGAGCGTTTCGTGATCGTGCCTGAATTCGGCACCGTGTTGATCGGCGGCAGCAAGCGCGTCATCGAGCAGACTGCCCGACTGCAAGGCCTTGATGCCTTCGATAAAGCACTGACGTCTCGCATCGAACGTCGCCGCGCCGGCTTGCAAACGGAACCAGCCGTTCGCCGCGCCGCGATAGTCGCCGCCATACATGGCGAAGCGCACGACTTCGCGGTTCCAGCGCGTTTGCTGCGCGGGATCCTGTTCGGCGAGGCGAGCATAGAGCTGCCCGGCAAGCTGTTGCGCATTCACCGAAGCGGCTGCTTCAGCCAGCATCTGCAGATCGGCATTCGACCACGTCAGCGCAGCCGCATTCGTGAGCTGCGTGCGCAAACGGCCGAGCGCGGCCTCGCGGCCCGGATCGTTGGCGGGCAGCGCGAACGTCTCGCGCGTGTCGACGGTCAGACGAAGCAACTGCGCCGCGCGGCGCAGGTGATCGTCCGGAATCGCCTCCATGCGGGCAGCGATACGGCGCGCGTCCTCATTGCGGCCCAGACGCACGTACTGCGTGCCGAGCACCGAGAGAATTTCCGGGTTGCCAGGCTGCACGCGCAGCCATGCTTCCAGATACGCGATGCTGAGATCGCTCGGCGCGTCGGTCGACGTCATCCGGCTGCGCAGACCGCCGCGTGGATGCACGAGATAGAGCGTGATCAACACGACGCCCGCGAGCAGCAGGACGAGCCAGGTGGGCGCGATGCGAGGGCGATTATCGACCACAAGCGACCTCGATCGACTGGTAGTTCAATTTGGATCCGACGTTAGCCCGCGTATCGAAACGCAGGAGTTCGCCTTCACGACGCGTGTCGACAGCCTGCCTGTCGACGCTGACCTTGCACTGCTGCGCGTTGGCCAGCTTGACGAACGGCTGGTAGTGACCGGCGAACTCGAAACGCATGCCCTGTGCCGTGCGCTGGAAATTGCGTACGAAACCGTTGGCTTCGCCGATATACGGCGCCGCGTTCGCGACAGCGCCGATCGCAAAGCGGGCGCTGCCGCCGTCGATATGGACATAGGTGCCGTCGGGGCCCGTTGCAAAACCAGTCACGCCCGATGCGTCGGCCAGCACCGGTTTGGTTGCTTGCGGCCAGTGCAATTCGCGCACCTCGCCATTACCGCGCACGAGCCACTCGCCGGCTTGCGGACCCACTTCTTTCGCCACCGCGAACGTGTGCCAGTCGAGCACCTTGCGGATGTACTCGCTCACGTAGACCGGCATGACCGGCTGCTTGAGCACCGTCGAAAAGATCTGGTCGAGCGCGCGCAGCGAGGCCACTTTCGTGCCGCTATACATGTGGTAGTAGATGTCGATCGGCTTGAAGCGCAGCGGCTTGTCGGTCATCGAAAAAGTTTCGAGCACGCGCGTGAAGCCATAGAACGGCCCTTGCCAGTCGTTCGTATAAACGTTCTCGTCCTGATTCGGCGCATACACCTGATAAGCGCCCGGCCCCTTGTCCACGCCGATCGGCGCGATATTGGTCCAGCTATTGGCTGATCGGGTGATGACCGTGTCGCCGCCGTTGAAGTTGTAGACCCCGGCTTCGTACACCTTGCGCACGACGAAACCCGGCGGACGGCAGTCGCCCGACCATTGCAGCAGCACGGTCTTCTTTCCGGGCGGCGCGAGGCGCGTGTTGATGTAGTCGATCGAACCGGTGATCTCGCGGTCGATATTGAAGTGATACCCCGGAATGTTCAGCGAGAACGCCGCGTCGCCGCCTCCGCGATCCACCTGTGCGCCGGTTTTGCTGTCCACCTGCTCCCACTGGAACGGATGCGAGTACGTGTGCGTGCCGATCTCGACGTTCGGCAGCGCGAACATCTTGCGCGCGATCTCTTCGAGACGCGGCGAGATATCCGGATGCAGCCCTTTGGGACCCACTTCGCCTTCGATCACCGAGAGCGTCATCGGCACCTGATAGCGGGTGAAGATCTGCTGGTATAGCGCTTCGCCGGAATAGTCGGGTCCGGGGAATTCGGCACGCGAGGCGAAACCGTCGCCGTCCACGTGGGACATGAGCAGACGCCGGCCGTTTTCAGTCGTGACGCTCGGCGACGGCATGTCCTGCAAATGCAGTGCCGCTTTCATGAACGCCATAGGCTGGATCGCCCAGCGTTCCTGCTCGATGCTGTCGAGCGAAGCCACCGTGTACGGGCTGAGCGCGTAGCCACCCCACGGTGTGAGCGCGACCTGATCGACCAGCACGCCGTTGGCCGAAACACGCAGCAACGGCTGGCTGCGCGAGCCCACGCGCACGCCTTGCAGATCGCGCGGCTCGGGTTTCGGGCTGATTTCGAAGCCGACCATCGGGTCGCTCTTGACCACGGTGACCGGCGCGGCCAGCGTGCCGCCCACGGCTTGCAGATCGAGCGCCGCGCCTGCCGAACCGGCCGCGTCGAAGCCGAACGCGCCGAGGAAGGCGACAGGCACGTGATCTGCCATGCGAGCCGCGACCCAGCGCTGCCACGCCTCGGGATCCGGCACCGCGCCGCGCTGGATCCACGCGACGACACCGGCGTAACGGTCCGGCGTAATGGCGTCGGGCAGACGCGACGAGAAGTCGGCGTACTCGACGTCGTAACCCATATAGTTGAGCGGCGTGGCCAGATCGCGCACGCCGGCGCTCAGATCGAGTGGATCTTTGGTATCGCGGTCTTGCACGACGAGAATCTTGCGCGGCAGGACCTCGATCTTGCCGATGCCGACCACGTCGCGTGCCGTGCTCGTCACGTAAGGCAGCATGCCGGCCGACACGACGCGCGCGGCGGTGTCGCGGGCGCATTGCCGGTCGTTGCGCGCGCAATATTCCACGGACACCACCGGCACACCGCTTTGTTGCGTGAACGCGCGTGCATCCGCAATGCGTTGTGCGCGCAACGCTTCGGAGACTTCCAGAAGCTGGCCGCTGTCGTTGATACCGCGCACCAGCGAATCGCCGACTACCGCGTAGAGCGACTTCGCCACCGGCAGCGCATTGCGCATGACGTCGGCGCCGCCCGCTACGAGGCGCGCGTCCGGATGAGCTTGATGAATGCGGCCGGCTGCGGCCACAGCCACGGGCGTGTCGAGCAGGAAGCCACGGTAGCCGCGCTGCCACAACGGCTCGATCTGACTGGAGAGGAACGCCTCGGCCGAACCGGCGGACTCGGCGCCGCTGGTGCGCGCGATCCACGTGGTGTGCGCCAGCGGATGAGCCGCCGGTTCGAAACCCGTGGCGGGGTCGATCACGACGGCGTCGAATGCTTGCAATTCGCCGACAGGCGGATTGGCTGCATAGAAGAAAGCGAGGTTGGGTTGAGACGCGGCGGAGTGAGCCGCCGCAGTGGACTGCAACGGTGCAGCTTCAGCCTGCGTCGCTGCTTGAGTCACCGCGTGTGCCGCAAGCGGTGCAATGCCGGCCGCGCCAAGCACTACCGCAATCAAGGTTCGCGTAAGAAATCTCTCGCCCGCACGTTCGACAACCCCGCAAGAGTCCCCGCCGGCGCATGCCCGGGTCCGCTTCTTCATCGCCAAAATCTTTTCCCCGTTCAGTCTGAACGCGAGCGGCGTTCTCCCTACGGGGAGAAAGTTTCCGCTTGCGGATTTTCTAGCCGGCCCGTCGGCATTATTTACATCGCGCAAAAGTAGCGTTGCGGCGGATGCGATACCGACTTTTTGTTTGTTTACTGGTAAGGCGGTGGAAGATATCACATGACATGGGGTGTCTCAAGCTCGCTTATGCCGTTGCGTGAATTCCAATAGTTAAATAAAGGCAAATGCATCCGCTTGAATTCAAAGGCAAACGATTGCGCGCCTCTGCGAGCCGGATAGTAATGACGGCGCGGCCTGAAATTAATTCGTCAAGCGAATCGGCAACGTGTTGGAAAATCGCCGCAGAGTGTTCGATCAGGCGCATCGGCGGCAATTCTTCCGATCATTAAATTACAAACGTGCGCTGCGGTACTTTTCAAATCGTCCAAATCTTTTTAAGGCCCGCCTAACACGCGCATATGACTGCTTGCCGGCTCGGGTCGACACCGCACCCAGCAATAAGTACCGAAATTCGTAGACAGAAATTAATTTTCCGATATCCTTCTCGGGCATTCGATTCGAATGCTGCGAATAAATAAATCGGCCCCCTAAAGAAAATTCAGGGGATGCCGTAAGCGCAGTTTGGGCAAACCCGGAGCGATCCGGCGACGCAAAACTACAGGGACTCCCTCGCGGGAGTTTGCCAGTTGCCCGCCGTATCCACGGCGGGCCAATCGACAGCGGTGACCACACCGCGTCAGGAGGCTACATGCTGGACAATCGGGGAATGGGTGCAGTTGCGTTTGTGGCTTCGGAATCGGCGGAAGCAATCCGTCTTTTGGGCCGCACAGGTAGAAGTCTGAAACGGGCCGGACTGATCGCGGGCCTGCTAGTTGTGGGTTGCCTGAACGGCACCGCCTTCGCGGCCACCACGACAATCACGACAACCACCAGTCTCGTCGTACCTTCCTACTTCAATGCCACCAGCAGCGTTGCGAACTGGAACAGTCTCGTGACCTCGGCGCGCAAGGTGCCGACCACGGCCATCCTGAATCCCAACAGCGGCCCTGGCGCCAAGGAAGATCCCAACTACGCGGCGGCCGCCGCCAAGCTTCGCGCCGCCGGCGGCAAGGTGCTGGGCTATATCTCCACCTCGTACGGCAAGCGCTCGCTTTCCGCGGTCGTGACCGACATCAACGCCTACGTCGCGATGTATAAGGTGGACGGCTTCTTCATCGACGAGATGACGTCCGACAGCCAGATGTCGCACATTCAGTTCTATCAGTCGATCTACAACTACATCAAAGGATTGAACGCCACCTACTCGGTGACGGCCAATCCGGGCACCAACATTCCCGAGCTTTACGCGAGCTTGCCGACGGCCGACCAGTTCGTCGTATTCGAAAGTACCGCGAAGAGTTACGCGAAATATCAGCCGATGAGCTGGCAGGCCGCCTATCCGAAGAGCCGCTTCGTGCACATGGTGTACGGCGCGACCGCTGCCCAGTTGCCGGGTGTCGTGCAATACGCGAAGACACATGGCGCGGGTGGCGTGTATGTCACGTCGCTCTCCGGCGGCAATCCGTATAAGGCATTACCGCCCTACTGGAACGATGAAGTCACGGGCGCCGCCGCGCGTTGATGAGCTGATTTATATCGACATCGACATGACGTTTGCCGCGGCCGGCGTGGCCGGCCGCGGCAGTTCGTGAACGACGCAGCCGCCGCGTCGTGATCGCGATCGTGACCAGAACACACCCTCCCTTTCGACAACCGCAGAACGTACTCGCGGTATAGCGGATCGCTTTTCACCTGATCGGGTTGTCTCCGCAGCGGCAGATCGATCTTGACGCCGTGCATCACGCGGCCGGGCAGAAACGCGAAGCTGCCGCCACCATGCGCACGGTCTCCCTCTGGTGCGTTCGGTCTGGGCACACCTATTGCTCTATTCCGCTCGCCGGCAAATAACCCGTCAAAGCACGCAGTGCCCACAACGAGTCGCCGTTTTCCATTTAATCCAGCAATCCATCGGTGGGAGGCCCCATGCTTCGATACGCTGCAATCTTCTTCATCATCGCGATCATCGCCGCGGTATTCGGCTTTGGCGGCATTGCCGCAGGCGCGACTGAAATCGCCAAGGTCCTGTTCTTCATCTTCGTGGTGATCTTCCTCGTTACCTTGCTGATGGGCGTGATGCGACGCTGATGAACGCGTCGACTGTCTAGGTTGAATCACACTTGCCCCGGCGCGCAAACCGGCACTCCGTTGCAATACTTGCCGTACCGTATTGCAATTGTTGCTGACCGCGCCGGGGTTCTCACTTCAGGCTAGCCTGCATCCAGACGTTTTCACCCACGCATTGCACTGCACCACTTCCTCGTTTTCTTTATCGCTTCGTTGGACCTTCCTTGTCTTCACGCCGCGCGCGCAATCGGCGTACGCGCAGTCAACCGATGCGACCAGTTAGCGAGCGTACGCGTCGCCACCGACGGCTTGCTCAGGATCGCACTGTCGTAATTCTTGCCATCAAAGCGTACGAAATCGACGATGCGAAACCCCTGCCCGCGATAAAACGCAATCAGATGCGTGGCCGGTTGCGGCGTATCGAGTGCAAGCTCCGCATAACCGCGCGTCGCGGCCCAATGATCGGCGAAGGCAATCAGCAACGTACCGATACCGCGCGCCTGCCACGCGGGCTCGACCGCGAACTGGCGCAAGCTCGCGATACCGTCGCGCCGGTATAGCTCGCATGCCGATCCACGATCTGTCGCGTAGAGGGTCATCGTGCCGACGATGCGCCCGTCGCACACCGCCACATAGCAATCGCCGCGCGTTGCGCGCAGGCGTGTCGTCTCGACGGTCTGATCCACGCACGTGCAATTGAGGCCCATCGCGCCGAGCGGTGTGAAGGCCCGATGCAACAGCGCCGTCAATGCGACGAACGAATCGCGCGCCGGATCGAAGCGGCGCAATTCGGCGCGGCCCACACCGTGATACACGTAGTCGATACGAACGGATTGTTGCTTCGCTGCACGTCGCTTCACGTTGAGCACCTCGCGGTATCAAGATGCCCGAAGTGTAGATTTCGCGTGGGTGCGTCTCAAGAAAAAATGTCGTAAAAACTCACATGAGAGCCGCTGCGGACGCGTTAGCTTAAGGCCGGCGCAAGCTGCGGTTCGCCTTCGCGCAGACCGAGATGCAATTCCTCGCAGAGGAACGTTTGCAAGGTTTGCACGGCGGCCGCCTGCGCGCCGGAAACCTCGCGCATGAAGAGACCGAAGTCCGCGGTGGGCGCGTCGGGCAAACCGTCGGCCTGGCCGAGCACGCGCATGGACTCCGAGCGAATGTTGCCGTCGAGCAGCACGGACACACCGAGCCCCGCTTCAACCGCGGATTGCACGGCCGGCAGACTCGTGCTCGTGCACACGATGCGCCACGCGATCCCCGCGCGCCGCAACGCCGTCAACACCTGCTGTTGCCACAGGCACGCGTCGCCGAACGCCACCACCGGCAACGCCACCTGTGCGTCGCGATTGAAACCGCGCGCGCCGACCCAGAAGAGCGGCTGCTTCCACGTGAGATGCGGCGCCGCGTCGACCAGCGCCGGATCGCCGACCACTACATCAAGGCTGCCATCCGCGAGCCGGTTCGACAGCGCCGCACTGCTGTCGACGACGATCTCCAACGCCACTTGCGGATAAGCAATCGAAAAGCGCCGCAACGCCCGCGGCAATCGGCCGACGGCAATGTCCTCCAGCATGCCGAGCCGCACGGTGCCGGACACCTGCCCCGCGCTCAACGCGCGGCGCGCATCGGCGCCCGCGCCGAGTATCGTGTGGGCATAGGGCAACAGCAGATGTCCCGCTTCGGTGAGTTGCACGCCGCGCGGCGAGCGGTCGAGCAAGCGCTGCCCGAGTTCGTCTTCGAGCCGGCGCAGTTGCATGCTCACCGCGGCCTGAGTGCGCGCGAGGCGCGTCGCCGCCACGCCGACCGCGCCCGTCTCCGCCACGGTGACAAAGGCGCGCAGCAGGCTGCTGTCGAGATCTCGGGTCATAACGATTCTTGAAGTCGGCATAAGAAATATCAACTTATCTTAATACCGCGAGCACCGATAAGATAGCGATGACGAACCCCGACCGAACGCCAACTCGCCGACAACCATGCAGGACACCACTCTCCAACCCGCGTTGAATCCCGCGCAAACCAGCGTGAAACCCGCTCGCAGCGCGGCCGGGGCGGCCCTGCTGTGCGTGCTGTCGATGTCGTGCGTGCAGTTCGGCGCCGCACTTTCCGCGCCGACGATGGCCACGTACGGTTCACTCAGCACCACCTGGCTGCGTCTGTGCTGGGCCGCATTGGTGCTCGCCTTGCTGGTGCGTCCGCGCTTGATGAGTTACTCGCGCGCGCACTGGACCGCCGCCGGCGTGCTCGGCGCGGCGATGGCGGGCATGACGCTGTGCTTTTTCGCGGCGCTTCAGCGCATTCCGTTAGGACTCGCGGTCGCGATCGACTTTCTTGGGCCGCTCGCCGTCGCGACCTTCGCCGTGCGTCGCGCGCGCGCACTGCTCTGGCCCGCGCTGGCAATCGTCGGCGTGATCCTGCTCTCGCGCGATCGCGCCGGCTGGATCGGCGAACCGCTCGGCGTGCTGCTCGCTTGCGGCGCGGCGCTCGGCTGGGGCAGTTATATCGTGTTGATGAAGAAGACCGGCACCCTGTTCGCGGGACTCGAAGGACTGTCCGTGTCGCTGATCGCGGCGGCACTCGTGGCTACGCCATTCGGATTGGCGCAAAGCGGTCTGCATGTAGCGGCGGCCCAGGTCATGGCGACAGCGGGCCTCGCGCTGCTGGTCCCGCTGCTGCCGTACGCGCTGGAAATGGTGGCGTTGCGGCACATGCCGGCCGCTTCATTCGGCATCCTGATGAGCGTCGAACCGGCGATCGGCGCATTGGCCGGCTTCGTCGTACTGCATCAGCCGATGGGGATTCTGCAGATCATGGGCACGCTGCTGGTGGTGACCGCAAGCGTCGGCGCCGTGATGGTGGCGCGCTGAAAATCCGCGGCACGGTCGTGTGCGCACCTCGGCGCACACCTCGGCGCGCAAGACCGTGCGCCTGGCTCAGGCGATGTTTTCCGCTTCGTACAGACGCCGGCCCGCGGCATCCTTCGCGCCAAGGGTCGGCTCGAAATCGATCGGCCACTCGATGCCGATGTCGGGATCGCGCCACAGAATGCAGCGCTCCAGTTCGGGAAACCAGTATTCCGTGGTCTTCCACAAACACTCGGCGGTATTGGACAGCACCACGAAACCGTGCGCGAAGCCGGGAGGCACCCAGATTTGCCGGTAATTGGACGCGCTCAGATACTCCCCGCACCACTTGCCGAAGTTCGGCGAATTGAGCCGCACGTCGACAGCGACGGCGAACACTTCGCCCACCACGACCCGCATGAGCCGGCCCTGAGGGCGTTGCACCTGGTAGTGCAAGCCCCGCAACACGCCACGCACCGCACGCGAATGCCGGTCCTGCACCCATTGAAAAGCTTGCGAGACGTCGTCGGCAAACTCGTCCGCGCTAAAGCTCTCGAAGCAGAAGCCGAACTCGTCGCAAAACACCTCGGGCTCGATGAGTTTCACCTCCGGCAATGTCGTTGCGATCACCTTGTTGCCCATTGCCGCTGTGCTCGTAAGAAGCCTGACCGGCGAAAACGCTGCCGCCACGACGGAGAACGCGTCCACGTGTCGTAAGGCGCCCCGCCGCCGGCTCGGGCGCCTGCATGATGTTACGCCTCGCTCGCCACGCGGCTGCGCGCGCGATATTCGGTTGGAGACAGCGCCATGCGCTTGCGGAAAATCTTCGCGAGACGATCGCCATTGCCCGTACCGCTGCGCCGCGCGATCTTGTCGACAGGCAATTCGGTCTCGGTGAGGAAGTTGCAGGCAATGCGCAAGCGAACCTGCAGCAGATAGTCCGACGGCGTGACCTGCATTTCATGCTTGAAACGCCGCAGGAAATTGCGCTCGCTCATCGCCGCGACCTGCGCGGCGTCGGCCACCGAAACCGGACGGTCGCAATTGGCCTCCATCCAGCGCGCCGCCGCGCGGATCTTCTCGGCCACGCTGAGCGTGCCGCCCTCCGCCGGTAGCGGCACCCAGGTGGCAGCCATGCCGGGCATCACGCGGTCGGCGACGCTGCGGGCAAGCTCCGCACCGAGATCGCGTTTGATAAACATGAGCGCGCTGCGGGCACAGTCGTTACGGTCGTTGGACGCGTTGAGCGCGGACTCGCCCGTGACACTGCTGAGATAGCGGTTCACCTGCGGTCCGTCGCCATCCGTCGGGCCGGCCGCTTCCAGCACGAGCCGTCCTTCGCCGATCGTTTCGATCGCACGCGTGCGCGATTGCACCGCGCGCAGCCAGCCGAGCACCCGCTCGTCGCGCGCGGCCACATGCGCGCCGTAGCCGCCCGCGATGAACAACACGTCGAAACCGCTGGCGAAGCGCGCGTCGATACGGTCCGTCCAGATTCGCGCGGAAGAAGAACTGGCGACGCTGCCGCCGTCCATGGAAAGGAATTGCACTTCGTAGGGCTGCTCTTCACCGGCGCGCGAACCCGAGAGTTCGTTCGCCGTCTGGAACATCTCCACCACCGTGCCTGGGCCGAGCAGCCAGAAGCCGTCGAACAGCAACACGCCGATGCGCCGCGTCGCACTACGCACGTTCAGCGTCGGCGTATGTAACCAGGTGATCCTCGCAGTATCAAGGTGCATGTGCGGCATGATATTTCCCCAAACTGTCGTACATTGTGGACCCCGATCGCCGTTAGCCGCCGTTATGACGGAATGATTATTGCCAGCGGAAATCGCAGCTGGCCGCTTAACGGATTAAGCGTGATGGTAGCGGAATGGATCGCTATAGTAAATTTGAAAAACAAATTACTGTCGAGAAATAGAATGTATGAAGAAAACCGTTATCTCGCGTTTGATATGACAACGGCGGGATGAGTCCGCGCCGCAGCCGCGCACACCCGGCGCTCCCGGCAGCTCGCCGCCAAACCGTTGCTAGCAAGGCTTTCCAGGCACTGACGGAGCGCGTGCCGGGGCGCCGCAACGCATCCGGATTATGACCTGCGTATGGCAAAGCGGCATCCAAAAGTGTTTCAAACTTGAAATACAAACCTCGCAAATAATGACCATTCAATAGCCGATTTATTCGCAAATCGAGAATTTATTGGCCACCGGGTGCAATCGGCCTGCATTTAACGAATCGATCGCTATTAATCGTTTCTAAACGCGTTTTTCGAACGTCCGAAAATGTTTCTATATTGAAACATTGGCGGTTTTATACGTATGAACAATTCGTGCTTGCAGTGCACAATAACTATAAACATCGGAGGATTGAAGGCTTGTCGCGCCCGAAGAATCGGGCGCGTTTGAAGTTGCGCTGGCCGGCGCCTGACGGCGCCGCCCAGCGCACCACGCCGGTCACGACGCAGCTATCCGAACGCTCAGGCCGTCGGCGACTCGTCGAGCGACTCGCGTTCGATCCCGGTCGCGGCACGGCGGCCCTGCCGCTCGGCGCGCCTGCGATGCAGTGCCGCCAGCCGCCGCCGTCCGTGCGTGAGCGAAGCGACCGCATGGAACGCGACCGGCGCGAACACCAGCCCGAACAGCGTGGCAGCCAGCACCCCGCCGAAGACGCCTGTGCCGATCGAGCGGCGGCTTTCGGCACCCGCGCCGCTCGACACCACGAGCGGCACGACGCCCAGCAGAAACGCCGCCGAGGTCATCACGATCGGCCGGAACCGGGCGCCCGCGGCCTCGGTCACCGCACGCGTCAACGGCATGCCGCCCTGGTACAGATCGCGGGCGAATTGCACGATCAGAATCGCGTTCTTCGCCGCGAGGCCGATCACCGTGATCATGCCGACCTTGAAGTACACATCGTTAGGCATGCCACGCAACAGCACCGCCGCAACCGCGCCGATCACGCCGAGCGGCACGACCATCAGCACGGCAAGCGGAATCGTCCAGCTTTCGTACAGGGCGGCCAGCGCCATGAACACCGCCAGCAACGACAGGCCGATCAACAGCGGCGTGAGTCTCGCGGCCGCGGTTTCCTCGCGCGCGGCATCGACCCAGTCGTAGCTCACGCCGACCGGCAGGGAAGCCGCAAGTCGCTCCAGCTCCGCCATGGCCGCGCCGGAACTGTAGCCTGGCGCCGCGTGACCGCTCACGTCGAGCGACGGATAGCCGTTGTAGCGCGTCAGCATCACCGGGCCGATCGTCCACTGACGCGTTGCGATAGCCGAGAGCGGCACCATGCCGCCCGTCGAGTTGGGCACGGAAAGCGCGAGCAAATCCTCTTCGGTCATGCGCGCCGCGGCGTCGGCGGCGATCATGACGCGGCGCATGCGGCCGCCGGCCGGGAAATCGTCGATATAGGTCGAGCCGAAGGTGCTGCCCAGCACGTCCGCGATGCGGTCGAACGACACTCCGAGCGCATAAGCCTTCGCGCGATCGACGATAAGCTCGACGCGCGGCGCGTCAGGCAGATCTTCCGAGTGCACCGAGGCCAGCACCGGGCTCGCCTTGGCCTGCGTGAACAGTTGCTCGCGCGCGGCCTTCAGCGCGTCGAGCCCCACGCCGCCGCGATCCTCGAGGCGGAACACGAACCCGTCCGAATGCCCGAGTCCCGGCACCGAAGGCGGCAATTGAGCCTCGACGCTACCGTCCAGAATCTGATCGAACTTTGCGTTGAGCCGGTCGCGCAGGGCCAGCGCATCGATATCGCGCTTGCCCCAGTCCTTGAGTTCGACGAATCCCATCGCCACGTTCTGACCACTGCCCGAAAAGCTCCAGCCGATCACACTCGTGACGTTCGCGATTGCGGGCTCGGCATGGAGAATCGTTTCCGCGCGTTGCACCACGGCCAGCGTGCGCGCCTGGGTGGCGCCGGCGGGCAATTGAATCATGACCTGCAACTGGCCTTCGTCTTCGCTTGGCAGGAAACCGCCGGGCATCTGCCAGTAGAGCACGCCGCACACGCCGACCAGCACCGCGTAGATGGCCAGCATGGGGCCGATACGGCGCAACGTGCGCGCGGTCAACCCGCGATAACCACGCGCGGCGCGATCGAAGCCGGACGTGAAACGGCTCGCCGCGCGCGCCGCGAAACCGCGAATGCCGCGGCGCGCGTCGCGTTGACGCACCGATTGCGTGTGCGCCCTCAGCAGATTCGCGCACAACGCGGGCGTCAACGACAAGGCCATGAACGACGACACCAGCATCGACGCGATCATCGCCACCGCGAATTGCCGGTAGATTCCGCCGACGCCGCCGGGAAAGAACGCCATCGGCACGAACACCGCCGTCAACACCGCCGTCACGCCGACAATCGCGCCGCCGATCTGCGACATGGCTTTGCGCGTGGCCTCGCGTGGCGGCAAGCCCTCTTCTTCCATCACGCGATGCACGCTCTCCACCACCACGATCGCGTCGTCGACCAGAATGCCGATGGCGAGCACGAGGCCGAACATCGTGAACACGTTGATCGACAGACCGCACGCATACATGGCGAGAAACGCGCCCATCAGCGTGACCGGAATCACGACGGTCGGCACCAACGTATAGCGCAGATCGCGCAGGAACAGCCACATCACGAAGAACACCAGCACGACCGCTTCCGCGAGCGTGACGAGCACCTCGTGAATGGCGATCTTCACGAAGTGCGCGTTGTCGAAGGGGATTTCGATGGCGACGCCCGAAGGCAAGCCTTTCGCCAGTTCGGCAAGCCGCGCGCGAATCGCGTTCGACGTTTCGAGCGCGTTGCCGCGCGGCCCGAGTTGAATCCCGACCGTTGCAGCAGCCTTGCCATTCAGGCGCGAATAGTACGAGTAGTTGTCACGCCCGAGTTCGACGCGCGCGACATCGCGCAGGCGCACAGCCGAGCCGTCCGGCCGCGCCTTCAGCACGATCTGGCCGAATTCCGCCGGCGAGATCAACTGGCCTTTCACGCTCACCGAGGCGGTCAATTGCTGGCCCGGCACGAATGGCGCGTCGCCGAGCGTGCCCGCCGTCACGGTTGCGTTCTGTGCGGCGATGGCGGCATTCACTTCGGCGGCGCCGAGGCCGTATTCGCGCAGCTTCATCGGGTCGAGCCAGATGCGCAGCGCTTCGTCGGCGTCCCAGAGTTGGGCTGAGCCCACGCCGGGCGCGCGCTTCAACTCGCGCAACACGTAGCGGCTCAGATAGTCGCTCAATTGCACGGAGTCGCGCGTGCCGTCGGTGGAACTCAGCGCGACCAGCATCAGGAACGTGTTGGCCGCCTTGAATACGCTGATGCCCTGCTGCACCACCTGTTGCGGCAAACGCGGCTCGACCTGCTTGAGCCGGTTCTGGATGTCGACCAGCGCGAGATCCGGATTGGTGCCGGGCGCGAAGGTCGCGTCGATTTCGAGTTCGCCCAGGTTGTCGCTGGTCGTTTGGTAGTACATCATATTGTCGGCGCCATCGAGACTCTCCTCGATGATGCTGCCGACACTCTCGTCCACAACTTCAGTCGACGCCCCCGGATACATGGCGGATATCACAATGCGCGGCGGCGCAAGGCGCGGATACTGCGCCACCGGCAGTTGCGGAATAGCCAGCGCGCCCGCCACGACAATGGCGAGCGCGACGATCCATGCGAAGACCGGGCGGTCGATGAAGAAAAATGGCACTCAATGAATCCGTTCAGATTGTCTGGAGGCGCGGTGCGTCGACGAGGCGGGCCATATGCAGCGCGTCCGCCAGCACACCGTCACGCATGGCGAAACCGCGCGAGCGGCCTTCTTCGACAAAGCCGAACTTGCGATACAGCGCGATGGCCGGCGCGTTGTCGGCAAACACCGTGAGGTCGATGCGGCGCAAGCCGAGCGACGCATCCGCGCAGTCGATCAAGCCTTGCAAAAGCGCGGTGCCGACACCGCGGCCATGATACGCGTCGTGCACGGCGACGCCTAAATGCGCGCAGTGCGCGCGGCTCGACCGGTGGACCTCCAGGCCCGCGTGGCCGACCACGCGTCCGTCGATAACCGCGCACACGTTCACGCCGCCTTTGAGGCTCCGCTCGTGCCACGCCGCGAGTTGTTCAGGACTGCGATAGCCGACCGACAGCGTGCCGCGCCGCACGCCAGGCAAGCTCATGATCTCGGCGAACGCATCCATGTCCGACGATTCGAACGCGCGCACCATAATACATTTGTAATGTACGGCGTCGTCCCGCAACCTTGTTTCGTTCATGGTTTTATTCCGCTGCGAGACGGGCGACAGATGGCGGCGACATCCACGGCGCCGGTTCGCGCAGCCGCGCCATGAAGTAACAGTCGATCAGTACGCCGCGACGCAATATGGCACCGCGCTGATGCGCTTCGATCTCGAAGCCGAACTTGCGGTATAGCGCGAGTGCCGTGCGGTTATCGGTGTAGACATGCAACTCGACGCGGCGCAGACCGAGCCAGTTGTCCGCCAGATCGAGCAGCTCCGCCATCAGCGCATGACCGATGCCGCGCCGCTGCCACGCGTCGTGCACGCCAATGCCGAGCGAGGCGGCATGCGCGCGGCGTCCCTTGAAAGGACTGAGGCTGGCCTGACCGACCAGCGTGTCGCCGACCGTCGCCGCGATCGCGATGCCAGGGGCCTCGAATTTTTCCAGGTGCTCGCGTGTGCTGGCAACGGTCCGAAACGGCACCTGCGGATTGCCGTTCATCGCCACGGGCAATTGCAGCATGGCGTGAAACTGTTCCGCGTCGGCCACACGCAACGCGCGCAGCGTCAGGCCCTCGGGCAAGCTCTCAGGTTTTGATTTTGTTTTTTCGTGTTGATCCATAGGCTTATAACGTCAATTCGAATGACCTCACCAGAATGCCCGGCAATTGCATGCCGCCCGTGGCGCGCTCGCCCCATGTCGAATCGCTCAATAGCAGTTCCGCTTGCGCGCCGAGTTGTTCGAGTTCGCTGCCGAGCAAGCGGTACAGACTGTCGTCGAAACGCATGGCTTCCAGCGGTGCGACGATTTCTCCGTTCTCGACCCAGAACGTCGCGAAGCGCGTCATGCCGGTGAGGCGGCAATTCATGCGGTCCGAGAAGTTCACGTACCAGAGGTTGCCGATGTAGAGACCCGTGTCGATCTTTGCGAGCACCTCTTCTTCCAGCAAGTCGCCCGCTTGCATCGAGAGCGCGGCCGGTGATTCGCTGGCCAACGCGCCGTTCGGCGTCAAACCGTATTCGCGTGCGCTGCGTGCGTTGGTCAGGCGTTCGGCGCTGCGGCCGGCCTCGATCAACGGGACGCTGTCACGCAGGTAACCGTCGTCATTGAATCCTGGCGTGATGCCGAGACTGAGATCTTCGCTGATCGTCACGCGCGGGTCGACTACGACTTCTCCCACATGCAGCTTGTACAACTCGCTGCGCGAGCTCGCCTGAGCGCGAGCGGAAAAGCCGCTCCATGCGGTGACGCCGAGCAGTTCCGCGAGCGCGGCGGGCGCCAGATAGGAGCGGTAACGTCCCGGCGCCAATGTGCGCGGCGTGCGCGCCAGAACGGCAAGACGTGTCGCGGCCTGTTCCACTTTGCCCGCGAACACGGCATCGCTCCAGTCGTCGCCGGCGTAGGTGGTTTTGATCGCGCGGCCGCTCGGGTCGTACAGCGACCAGCTGAAATTGAAGTTGTCCACTTCATACCAGCCGCGGCTGCCGTTCGTCGATGCGAAACCGCGCACGATGGTGCCGCCCGCATAGAAGCCCACGAAGTCGAGCCCTCGCGCGCATTCCGCAACGATGTGCGCGAGCCCGTCGGGGTTCGGCAGCTTGCCGGAGCGCTGCGTGGTGCGCTGCCATTTCGACGTGTCGAACAGTAGATGCGGGTCGTCCGCCGCATCGCGCAGACCTTCGCGCAAGGTGGCGAGCGCGGCGCTCACTTCATCGAGATCCTGTTGCAGATCGCCGCATACCGTCAGCGTGGAATAGGCCTGACGCGCGCCGTCGATCAGACGCAAGGTCAGCTTGCCTTGTGACACGCTGCCGGTCTGCCGCACCTTGCCCGAATTGAAACGGATGAAGTCGGACTGCTCGCCGGCAAATGAACTGAGCGTGGTTTCGCCGCCTTGCTGCAGGCGCTCGATCGCATCGGCGAGCAAAGTGAAATGCCGCTCCCAATCCACCGACGTGGCGGCGCGCGAAGAGATGAACTGGCTCATCATGCGCCTCCGAACACGTCGATGTTGCTGAACACGCAAGCCGGCGACGCATGGCCGACGCGAATGATCTGCGCCGGCTCGCCCTTGCCGCACATTGACGTGCCATACACTTCGCGCGTGCTCGCGTTGCCCACCGCACTCAGGCTGCGCCAGAAATTCGCGGAAATACCGCGGTAATTCGGCTGTTTGACGACCTGCGTGAGCTTGCCGTTTTCGATCAACTGGCCAAACTCGCAGCCGAACTGGAATTTGTTGCGATGGTCGTCGATCGACCAGGACGTGTTGGTGCGCATCAGAATGCCATGTTCGATATTGCCGATCATCGCCTCCAGCGAACTCTCGCCCGGCTCGATATTCAGATTCGCCATGCGATCGATGGGTGGCCGGTTCCAGTTCGAAGCACGCGAGTTCGCGACGCCCGGCATGCGTGCGCGCTGTTGCGACAACGCGCCGCCGAGCGGACGTTCCAGCACGCCGTTGCGAATCAGATATTGCTTGTGCGCTTCGGTGCCGTCGTCGTCGAATGCGTAGGCTGCGGCTTCTTCGTGCAGCGACGGATCGAAGGTGACGTTCAGCAGTTCCGAGCCGTAGCGATACGAACCGAACATGTCCTGCTTGACGAAGCTCCAGCCCGCGAAGTTGCGTTCATCGCCGAGAATGCGATCCAGTTCGAGCGGATGGCCGATCGATTCGTGAATCTGCAGCATCATCTGGTCGGGCATCAGCAACAGATCGCGCTTGCCCGATGGGCAATTCGGCGCGGCCAGCAATTGCAGCGCTTCGTTCGCGACGCGCGCGCCCGAGCCTTCGAAGCCGAAACGCGTCAGCACTTCCATACCGCCCTGGCCGAGCGTGCCGTAGTTGCCGCCCAGCGTGCGCACTTGCGTATCGCCGTTCGCGTGCGCGGCGACGCTCAATTGCGGCATCACGAAACGGAACTGCTGGTCGATACGTACACCGTCGCCGGTGATGTAGAGTTGATCGGTGTGCGTGATCTGCACTGCCGCCACACGTTCGACGATTTTTGCATCGAGGTTCGCGCCCGCGCATTCCGCGCCGAGAAGCTCGAGCCATTCGGCACGGTTCGGCAATGCGCGTTGCGCATTCGGCGACACGTACTGGCCGCTCGCCGCGGGTCGCGCGACTTCCCGATGGTCGATCAGCGACAAGGCCGCGCTCGCCTCAGCGCGTGCGGTGGCTAAATCGAGCGCGGCCTGCAAACCGGCCGCCGAGAGATTCGCAGTCGCGGCATAACCCGCCCCCGCGCCCACCCACGCGATCAGCATCGCACCGCGATCGCGCACGGTGCGCAGCGGCTGCGCGATGTCGTTGCGAATCTCGTGGTCGTCGACCTGTTCGTCCACAATGCGCAGCGACCAGAACGCCGCGCGGCTTTTCAGCGTTTGGGCGGCCCGCGCCCAACGTTCGTCAATCATTGGCAGGTCCCGTATGAGTCGCGGCCGTGCCGGGCTCCGGCACATTGAGCGACGAGGCGAGCAGCGACTGGGTATAAGGATGCGACGGCGCATGCAACACATCGAGTGTGTCGCCCGCCTCCACAATGCGTCCCGACTTCATTACGATCACGCGATGCGCCATGGCTCGCATCACCGCCAGATCGTGCGTAATGAACAGATAGCTTAGCTTGTACTTTTTCTGCAGATTTGTCAGCAGATTCAGCACCTGTTTCTGGATCGACACGTCGAGCGCGCTGGTGGGCTCATCGAGGACGATCAATTCCGGCTGGACGGCCAGTGCGCGCGCAATCGCAATACGTTGACGCTGGCCGCCGGAGAATTCGTGCGGATAGCGCAGCATCGCGTCGGCCGGCATGCCGACCTCTTCGAGCAGGCTGCCGACGCGCGCGCGCCGTGCCTTCGCATCCACTTCCGGCCGATGCACGGCCAAACCCTCGCCGATGATCTGCTCCACCGTCATGCGCGGCGACAACGAGCCGAACGGGTCCTGAAACACGACTTGCATGCGCGAATACAGCGCGCGGCGCGAGTTCGCCGTCTTGAGCGTGGACAGCGGCAAACCGTCGATATGAATATGGCCGGCGGCCGGCTGTTGCAGACCGAGGACGGTCGCGGCCAAAGTCGATTTCCCCGAACCCGATTCACCGACAATGCCGAGCGTTTCGCCGCGCCGCACGCTCAGGTCGACATCGTGCACCGCACGGAACGTGGAGCGCCCAAACATGGACCGCCAGCCTTTCGCCGACGTGCGGTAATCGACGGCCAGTCCTTGCACTTCGAGCAGCCGGCGCGCGCCCGCCTCGACCGGTTCGACCGCGCGTTGCGGATCGCTGTCGAGCAGCCGCCGCGTGTACGGATGTTGCGGGCTCGCGAATAGCGCTTCGGTCGTATTGGTTTCGACCAGCACGCCCTTTTCCATCACCGCGACGCGCTGCGCAAAACGTTTCACCAGATTCAGGTCATGCGTAATCAACAGCACGGCCATGCCGCGTTCGGCCACTTCCTGTTCCTGCAACGAAATCAGCAAATCGACAATCTGCTGGCGCACGGTGACGTCGAGCGCGGTAGTCGGTTCGTCGGCGAGCAGCAAACGCGGACGGCAGGCGAGCGCCATGGCGATCATCGCGCGCTGCCGCTGGCCGCCGGACAACTGATGCGGAAAGCTGTCGATGCGCCGCTCCGGCTCGGGAATGCCCGTGCGCCTGAGCAACTCGATGCCGCGCTCGCGCGCCGCATTCGGCCTCAGACCTTCATGCAGACGCAGGCTCTCGGCGATCTGCTTGCCGATCGTGAAGAGCGGATTGAGCGCCGTCATCGGTTCCTGAAACACCATTGCGACGTCGGCGCCGCGCAGACCGCGCATCTGCTGCTCGGTTTTTTGCAGCAGGTCCTCGCCGTCGAGCAACATGCGGCCGCTCAATTCGGCATGCTCGACGAGCCGCAGAATGGACAGCGCGGTGACGCTCTTGCCCGAGCCCGATTCGCCGACCAGCGCCACGCGCTCACCGCGTGCGATTGAGAGGCTGAGTTCATGCACAGCGACCTTGTCGCCGAAACGCACGGAGAAACGATCGATTTCCAGCAACGGCCGAGCGATCGACGCCTGAGTGGCGGTCATCGCGGACCTCCGCCGAAAGCTGAACCGCGCGAACGCGTGTCGAGCGCATTGCGCAATGCGTCGCCCATGAAGGTCAGCAACAGCAACGTGATCACCAACGCGGCAAACGCCGACATCGAGATCCACCATGCGTCAAGATTGTTCTTGCCTTCCTGCAGCAGTTCACCGAGGCTAGGTGTCGGCGGCGGCACGCCGAGGCCAAGAAAGTCGAGGCTGGTCAGTGAGAGAATCGCGGCGCTCATGCGGAACGGCAGGAAGGTAATCACCGGCGTCAAACTATTCGGCAGAACATGACGCCACATGATCTGCCAGTTGGTGAGACCCATGGTACGTGCCGCCTTCACGTAATCGAGCGAACGGTTGCGCAGGAATTCAGCGCGCACGTAATCGGACAGGACGAGCCAACCGAACATCGACAGCAAAATGAAGAGCAACCACAACGTGGGCTCGAAGATCGACGCGAAGATGATCAGGAGGTACAGGTCCGGCATCGAACTCCAGATTTCGATCAGGCGCTGACCGATCAGATCGGTGCGTCCGCCGTAAAAACCCTGCACCGCGCCAGTCAGCACGCCGACCACCACCCCGGAAACCGTGAGCGCCAGCGCCATCAGCACCGACAAGCGGAAGCCGTACAGCAGCCGCGCCAGCACGTCGCGCCCGAACTGATCCGTGCCGAGCCAGTTGCTCGCGGTGGGCGGCGCCGGATACGGATGCGCGGCGAAATAGTCGATCGTGTCGTAGTGGAAATGATTCGGCGGATAGATCGCAAAGTTGCCATTCGATTCGAGCCGCGAGCGGATATACGGATCGAGGTAATTGGCACGCGCCGGAAAGTCGCCGCCAAACAGCGTCTCCGGATAGTCCTTCACGATCGGGAAGTAGTAGTGCCCGTCGTAACGGACGAGCAACGGACGGTCATTGGACAACACCTCGCCGAGCAGGCTGATGGCGAACAGCGACACGAAAATCACGAGGCTCCAGTAACCGAGACGCTGCCGCCTGAAGCGCAGCCACGTACGCCGCCACGGAGACGGCGACGCCGCGTGCGCCGCGCCGGCCGCATCAGCGGTCCAGGCGGTTGAATTGGATGCGGGGGTCGACGAGGACATAGCAGACGTCAGCAATGAGTTTGGTTACGAGGGCAATCAGCGTGAACAGAAACAGCGAACCGAGCACGACCGGATAGTCACGGCGAATCACGGAGTCGTACGACAGTTGGCCCATGCCGTCGAGCGAGAACAGCGTTTCGATCAGCAGATTGCCGTTCAGAAACGCACCGACGAAGGCCGCCGGCAAACCGGTGAGCAGCGGAATCGCCGCATTGCGCAGCACGTGTTTCCACAGCACGTCGCGCTCCGGTGCGCCCTTGGCGCGCGCGGTCAGCACGTATTGCCGGCCGATTTCCTCCAGAAACGTGTTCTTGGTCAGAATGGTGACGATCGCGAAGTTGCCGACGACCGAAGCCGTGACCGGCAACACGATGTGCCACAGATAGTCGAGCAGTTTGCCGAACGCGCTGAGATCGTTGAAGTTATCCGAGGTGAGACCGCGCATCGGAAACACCTGCCAGAACGTGCCGCCGCCGAATAACATCAATAACAGCACGCCGAGCACGAAACCGGGAATCGCATAGCCGGTGAGCACCAGCACGCTCGTGACGGTATCGAAGCGCGAGCCGTTGCGCACCGCTTTCGCGATCCCCAACGGCACCGATATCAGATAGGTGAGCAGCACCGTCCATAAGCCGAGTGTGATCGACACGGGCAGCTTCGATTTGATCACGTCCCACACGCTGTCGTGCTGATAGTAGGACTGGCCGAGATCGAACGTTGCATAGTGCTTGAGCATCAGCAGATAGCGTTCGAGCGGCGGCTTGTCGAAGCCGAACTGTTTCTTGATCTGCTCCAACTGCTGCGGATCGACGCCCTGGCTGCCGTGATAACCGCCGCCGCCCGCCCCCGCCTCTCCGCCACGGCCAGCGCCGTGGCGGAGTTGCGTCATCACCTGTTCGACCGGCCCACCCGGCACGAACTGCGTGACGACAAAGGTCAGCGTGACCACGCCGAGCAGGGTCGGCACCATCAACAACAAGCGTCTGAGAATGTAGGCAAGCATGCTGTGCCTCAGTGAGCCGTGGCGGCCTTAGCCGCGGTGGAAGATGCGGTCTGGGCGACCGGCGTTTTCCTGTACCAGTAGTCGATCACCCAGTCTTCGTATACATACGTCGTCGGCACTTTGTCCGGATGACCGAGCGTAGACTTGTAGCCGATCCGCGCGCCCGGCGCGTAATACTCCGGCACGATGTAGAACGAATAGATCAGCACGCGGTCGAGTGCACGGGTTGCCGCTTCGAGGTCGTCGAGATTGTCGGCGGAGAGCGCCGAGTGAATCAGCGAGTCGACCGCTTTGGAGCGGATACCCGGATAGTTTTCCGAGCCGACTTCCGACGCCGCCGCGCTGCCGAAACGGCGCGTCAATTCCGCGCCGGGAATCGTCACCGGCGGATAGATGAACGTGGTCATGTCGTAGTCGAAGTTATCCAGCCTCTTCTGATACAGCGCGCTGTCGATCTCGCGCATATGCGCCTGAATGCCGAGCATGCCGAGCGCCTGCATATACGGCAGGATCAGGCGATCCATACCGGGCTGATCGTCCATGATCTCGATCGTCATCGGCGTGCCGTTGGCGTCGCGCAAGGCGCCGTCGCGATAGTGCCAGCCCGCTTGCGCCAGCAGATCGCGCGCCACGCGCAAGTTGCCGCGCAAGGAATCTGGCGCGATCGTCGTGGGTTGCTTGAACATGGAGCCGAATACTTCCGGCGGCACGTCGGCCCTCAACGGCTCAAGCAAGGCCAGTTCCTTCGGACCGGGCATGCCGGTCGCACCGAACGGACTCGCCGCAAAATAGCTGCTGGTGCGCCGGTATTGACCGTAGAACATCATGCGGTTCATCCAGTCGTAGTCGAATGCCATTGTCAGCGCGTGACGCACGCGCGGGTCCTGAAACATCGGCTTGCGCAGGTTCATCAGCAAGCCCTGCATTTGCGCGGGGCCGTCGGCGAATTCGCCTTTCTTTAGTAGTCCGTTGTCGAAGTTCTTGCCGACGTATTTGCGCGCCCATTGCGTTGCGCTGTATTCGACAAGCACGTCGGTGTCGCCGGCCTTGAACGCTTCCAGTTGCGTGTAATGATCGCGATACAGTTTGAAGGTGATGCTCGCGAAGCGGAACATGCCGCGCCGCGACGGCAGATTCGCGGCCCAGTAATCGGGGTTGCGGCGATAAGTAATCTGCTTGTCGTTCTTGCGCGACTCGATCAGATACGGGCCGCTCGCGATCGGCGGTTCGTTCGCGATCTGGTCGAACGGTAGACGTGTGCCGTCCGCGCGCATGCCCCACTTCGGCGAGAAGATCGGTAAATCGCCGGCGATCAGCGCTGCGTCGCGTTCGGCGTGCTTGAATTCGAAGCGGATCGTGTTTTTGTCGATCACGGTCGCGCTTTTGATGACCGAGAACTGCGCATTGAAGAGCGGCGAGGCCTTTGGACTCGTCAATGTGTCGAACGAGTATTTGACGTCGGCCGCGGTGATCGGATCGCCGTTCGAAAAGCGCGCGGCGGGATTGATGTGGAAGGTGGCCGAACCCAGGTCCGGCGCGACCTCGACATCGTCGGCGATCAGCGGGTACTCGGAAGCGAGTTCGTCCCAACTGCGCTGCATCAGCGTATCGAACATCAGATGCTGAATGTCCGGCGCGGGCGCGCCGCGCACGAGAAACGGATTCAGCGAATCGTAGCTCTGCAGTTCGTCGAAGTTTTGAAAGCTGAGCTTGCCGTCGCTCGGCGCCGTGGGATCCGCGTAGTCGAAGTGCGTGAAGCCGGCGGGATATTTGGGCTCGTCGTACTGCGCAATCGAGGGCCGCGCCTGCGCGCAGACCGCGCCCAATGCCAGACACGCCCCTGTGCACAGCGCGATTCGCGCGGCATTGCCAGGCAGGCGCACCGCGGCCGCTGCAGTTCGCACGGCGCGCGACCAGTGAAACTTCACAAGTCTCATCTTCGGAATGCGTAAGAACGCGCGCCGGCTTCAGGCCGGCGCGCGGTAAATCGAATCGGCAAGAGTGCCGGCATGACGCCTTCGCTCTCGTAGCTTTCTCCCGCTAGCGCTGCTCTGCGCGCTAACTCGTTGCCGCTCGCCGCCGCTCGCCTTGGTTCTGAACGAGCATTGTGCACGCCGGCATGCCTCGGTACATCGCTAACAAATTTGCGCCGCTCCGGCACCAACAATGGAAGCCGGAGCGGCCAACCGCCTGGACAGACAGCGGGTGCATCACAAACATCGAGGACTTCAGAAGCGGTACGACGCGCCGACCTGGAAGAAGCGGCCGATGTTAGTGTAAAGCGACTGGTCGTAGCCCGTGATATCCGGGGTGGCCTGCCACTCGACGTCGAACGGCGGCTTGCGATCGAAGATGTTGTTGATGCCGCCGTAGATCGTCCAGTTCTTGAAGCCGCGATACGTGGCCATCAGGTTGAACTGGCTATACGACGCCACCGACAGCGTGCCGCCGTCGCCGAACTCGGACGCCACCGCGTTGGTGTACGGGCCGGTGTACTGCCACGTCAGCGTGGTGGTCAGCTTGCGGTAATCCCAGGAGAGGCTGGTATTACCCTTCCAGCGCGGATTGGACGCACCGAACGGTTGCAACAGCGCGAGGTTGTTGCCGGCGAAGTCCTGCGTCGGCGCACCCGGGCTATTCAGCTTGAAGTGCCACACATAGGCCCAATCGCCCGCCAGCGTGAACGTGCCGTACTTCGTGCCCACCGACTTGCGGAAGTTCATGTCGAAGCCGTCGGTGTCGAGCGAACCGAGGTTGACGAACTGTTCCTTGATGTACGCCACCGTGCCGTCCGGATTGCGGATCACGTTCGACGGGTTGTTCGCATCCATCACCGCGTTCGGATCGTCCGTGCCGATCACACCGTCAATGTGGATCTTGTAGAACGCCGCACCGATATCCGTCGACGAGTCCGGCGAAAGCTGGAAGCCGATGTTGTAGTTCTTGGTGCGCTCAGGCTGCAGCGCCGGATTGCCGTTGACCTGTTCCGTCGTGAAGTGCTTGGTCGGCGTGCCGCTCGGGTCGTTCGGGTCCACCAGGTTCTGGTGAGCCAGATAGGTTGCCTGCGAGTTTTCGACCAGCGTCGGCGCGCGGAAGCCGCGGCTATACGATGCGAAAGCCGTGAGAGCCCGCACCGGCTGGAAGCGCAACGCGAAGCTCGGCGAGAACGCACCGCCGAAATCGCTGTAGTGGTCGTAACGGCCCGCCTGCGTGAACGTCAGGTTGTGGATGATCGGAATATCCACCTGATAGTAGACGGCGGCCACATTGCGCTCACCGTCGACCGTTTGCACGTTGGCCGGCGCCGTAATGCCGAGCGCGCTATACGTACGCGAGTTGATGATGTTGCTTTCGTGACGGAATTCCGTACCAAAACCGACACCGACCGGACCGCCCGGCAGCGTGAACAGGTTGGTCGTCGAGGTCTTCGCCGTGACGCTGTCGAGCTTCGAGATCGCCTGCTCATAGTCGTTCTGGAAGACGCCGTTCAAACCGTTCGGCGTGGCCGACGGGTTCGAAAAGTTGAATACGCCGTTCTGCAGAATGTTCTCGAGGCCTGCAACATTCATCGCGTTGCCGTAGGTCGTGTCGACCGTGCTCTGCGAATGGCCGTAATCCGCGGACCAATCCCAATCGCCGAATTTCGGGGTGGTGAACGAGCCCTTCACGCCGGTCGATGCGCGCCAGAACGTCGACACCGTATCCGCCGAGACGGTATTCGGGAACGTATAGTTGATCAGCGTGGGCACGCCGAACGGGTTGTACGGATTGGTACCCGAGACCGTGCGCGAGATCGGCAACGCAGAACCGGTGGCCGGGTTGAACGCGTTGGTCTGGCTGCTCAGCACGGCCGGACCTTCGTTCTGCACGGTTTCGTTGCGGCTCACCCACAAATCGGCGTAAGCCTGCATGTCGTCATTGATCTTGAACGTGCCGCGCACTTTCGCGTTCAGGCGCGTGATCGCAGGCACCAGCGAGGTGGTGCTGGCCGGATTCGATTTACACGTAGATGCGCCGTTCGCCGACACGCTGCCCGGAGGACAGGGATTGAGCGCCATGTTGGTGCCGTCGGCCGTGGTCCAGTACGACTGCTGGTTCGGACCGAGCGGGCCCGCGAGACCACCCGGGAACTGGCTGAAGTCTTGACCCGCGGTCATGTCGCGATCGCCGAGCGACGAGCCGGTGTCGCGGTAGTAGCTCGCGGCGGCTGTCACGTTGAAGCGGTCGCCATTCAGGTCACCGATACCGCCGAGCACGCTGAAGTTGCCCTGCGCGTCGCCCGGATGCTGCGCCTTGCCGAGCTGGCCATCGATCTGCAAGCCCTGGAAGTCTTTCTTGGTGATGATGTTGACCACGCCCGCAATGGCATCCGAACCATACACCGAGACCGCACCGGTCTTCACGATGTCGATGTGGTCGATCATGTTGAGCGGGATCGAATTCACGTCGAAGAACGTGTCGGTGAAGTTCACCGCCTTGCCGTAATTCGCTACCCGTTGCCCGTCCACTAGCACCAGGGTGTACTTCTCGCTCAGACCGCGCAATGCAATACCGCCGCCGCCTTGCGCGGAGCTATTCATTGTCGTTTGACCCCAGCTGCTCCCCGAATTCGCGGACGTGCCGCGCAGGAAGTCGGCCACGGTCGTATAACCGCTTTGCTGGATTTCCTTGGTCGTGATGGTCTGAACTTCCGTGTTGCCGACCTTGTCCGCCGTGCGGATCAGCGACCCGGTCACCTCGAATTTCTTGAGTTGCTGGACCCCTTTGCCCGTCGGCGTCGCGGTGGTGTTGTCCGCAGACGGTGTGGCGGCCGTGCCCGTTGCCGGGGTGCTTTCCGTCGTCGTCGCGCCTGCCGCGGTGCCGGTGGTCGCCGGCTGGCTTTGCGCAAACGCCGGTACGGCGATTGCGGCCGACAACGCCAGTTCAGCCCAGACTATTCTTCTAATGGCCAGCGCCAATGCCCTTTGTTTCATTTTTCCCCTTCTCGCTCGTCAGTAAGGCCACAGCAGTATGTGAAGAGTGGTCTCGTGAACCGCTCTACTCGATATACGGCGATCTTGCGCCGCGTTCCGTTAAAGCAACTTCAAATAAGTCAGCGTCGGACTACTAATTTATTGCAATCGGAATGCGCAGCGCTTTCCAATCGATTACATATCTACTGCCGCGCGAGTGGGCTCCGCCATGCGTCGGTCCGGCTTCCCAAATCGCGGGCACACACTTAAGTAATGCTTACAAATATCGAGTGACTGCTTTTTCTAAAGCGCGGCCTGTGGCACTAAAACAATCTCGGCGTCCCGACCCACACGACCACCGCTTCTTCACGCGCGGTATTGGACCAGGAGTGCGGCACCGTAGACTCGTAATGCGCGGTGTCGCCTGCCTGCAATACGAACGTTGTGCCTTCCAGCGTGAGCGAGATCTGACCGCTCATCACATACAAGAATTCTTCACCGGCATGCGTTGTGACTTCCGACGGGTTCTGTCCCACCGGCATCCTGACGAGGATCACTTCCAGCTTGCCGCCGACCGACAGGTTCGTCAGCCTTCCAAACAGATTGGCGGTTCCGTCAAATCCGAAGTACTTCAACTCGCTTCCTCTGCGCACCGACTTGTCTTCGGTCGGCGTGTCGACGAAGTACTGCACCGTGACACCCAAAGCTCGCGCAATACCGACTAGCGAGGTAATCGAAGGTGTTGCATGACCCCGTTCCACCTGCGACAAAAAGGGCTTGGAAATACCCGCGGTCGTTGCCACTTCATCCAGCGTGCGACTGAGCCGTTGGCGCAGCGCGCGGATTTTGCTTCCTATAGAGATTGCAACATGTGCCTTGTTATTGAGTGGCAAGACCATAGCAAGACAGAATCCCGTAGTCAAAAATAGTTTGATATATGCAAATTATGTTTCGTCGAGCGCAACGTTCTCCCTAAAACGTCCCTGATAACCCTGCTGACGGTCCGCCATGGATAACCGCATCAATTTGTTATCCAGAAGACTTTGCCCGCTCCCAACAATCCTTTTGATAGTTGCGGCTGCAACCACACATCGACATCGAAGACGAGCCCACGTTAATTGGAACGCGCGCACTCCCTCGCGTCCGCCGTGAGGGGACGCGCCTCATCTGAGAGAACCTGAAGGGAGCGGAATGCTCTTATTTCGACGCCACCAGAACCCACAAACGTGCGAGGTCGGCTGAACCATCGGTGCCTTTCACCGCACGGAAGGTTTGCACCGCGCGAGCCTTGTCGCCCGCGATGTAGTACGCCTCGCCGAGATGCAGCTGCGCCTGGTCCGGATGGTCGAGTCCACCCTTGGCGATCGCGGCATCCATCGCCGCCAGACCCTGCTTCGCCTGCCCCGCGAAAACCTGGTTGAAACCCATGTCGACGGGGGCAACGGGATTTGCCGGATCGGCGGGCGCTTGCGCGCGTTTGGCCGCGAGCGCCTGCAGACGTTTTTCGCGCTCCGCTTGCGCGTCACGTCCCAGAATGCCCGACGCAAAGCCCTGATCGATAATCTGCTTGCCTTCCGCCGTGGTGCCCGCCACGATCGCCAACTGGGTCATTTCCATATAGTCGTCGGCGGTCGAGAGCGATCCGGTAGCGCGGCGCAGGCGATACGTGTCGATATCGAGCTTCGACGAATAGCCCGGCTTGTTGCGAATCGCCGAGAACAGATCGTCCCAGTAAGACTGCTTCGGATGATAGGCAACCAGCTTCTCGAGCGTGCTGCGGTACGTGGCATCGTCCTTCACGCGTTGCGCACACGTGCCGAGCAATTGCAGTTGCGATTCGTCGGGCGCGTGACCCGCATGCACCTGTGCATCGATGCCGGGCTTGAGCAGGCTCACCACGCTCGCGCAATCGTTCGACAGGTAGTAGGACTGAACCAGCAGCGTGCGCATGTCCGGATCGCTGCCGCCGGTCTTCAGATAGCGCTGCGCGACTTTCGCCGCCTGCGCATAGTTCTTCTGCTGGAAGTAGATGCCCGCCAATGCCGCCGACGTGCGCTGTTCGTCCGCGCCGCTCAGCTTGCCGGAACTCAGCAACGTTTCGTAGGCCTGAGAAGCCACGCCGGTTTCACCCGCCGCCGCCGCGGCCGCGCCACGCATCTGCTCGATCATGGTGCTTTCGTACGGCGTCTTGCCGGGCACGGCCGCCGCCTGATCGATCTTTGTCAGCGCGTCCTTGAACTTGTGCGCGCGATACAGATCCTGCGCGGCATTCAGCGGCTTCGCCACGTCCGGCCGCAAGGTGTCAGCGGCATGAGCGGCGAGCGGCAGCGCGAGAGCGGCCGCGATGACGGCGCGCTTGAAGCGGTGGTGAATCGTTTGCATTGCCCTTCCCTATTGCATGTACTGCTCATTGCCGATCAGGCCGATCTTGGTCGCGCCGAGCCGTTGCGCGGACGCCATGACTTCCGCGACATCTTTGTACGGCACCAGCTTATTCGGCCGCAGATGGATCTCGGCTTGAACCGGTTCGGCGGCCACTTGCGCGAGTCTGGATTCGAGCGCCGCGCGATTCGGCACGGGCTGGCCGTTCCAGGTCGTGGTGCCGTCGAAGTCGATATCGATCTGCACCACTTCAGGCTGCGTAATCGGCGGCGGTGGATTGCCGACCGGCAGATTCATCTTGATGGCGTGCGTCTGAATCGGGATCGTGATGATCAGCATGATCAGCAACACCAGCATCACGTCGATTAGCGGCGTGGTGTTGATGTCGACCATCACATCCGGTTCGCTGCCGCCGCCCGACGATACGTTCATTCCCATTTTTGGCTCCTTTCGGGCTCAAAATCAGCCACCGCGTGCGGGCGGCTCAGTGATAAACGAAACCTTGGCGATACCGGCGCGCTCGCACTCGGTGATGACCCGGCCGATAAACTCATAACGCGCGCTCTGGTCGCCGCGAACGTGCACTTCCGGCTGCGGTGTCATGACCGACACGGTCTTCAAACGCGCCAGCAGCGTCGGGGCATCGACCTGCTTCTCGTTCCAGAAGAAGTCGCCGTCACGATTCACCGCGATGACGATACTCTTTGGCGTGGTCTGCAGCGGCTGAATCGTCTCCTTCGGCAATTGCACCGGCACCGTATGCGTCACGACCGGAATCGTGATCAGAAAGATGATCAGCAGAACCAGCATCACGTCGACGAGCGGCGTGGTGTTGATACTGGAGATGACCTCGTCGTTGTCGTCCTGCCCAACGCTCATTGCCATGACGGACTCCGCTTATTGAACCAGCGACGCTTCGCGAGCCGTAGCACGCGCCGGGCGACGGCTGCCGGCCAGCAACACGGTATGCAGTTGTGCGCCGAATGCACGGACACGCTCCATCACCGACTTGTTGCGACGAACCAGGAAGTTGTAGCCGAGCACCGCGGGCACTGCCACCGCAAGACCGATCGCCGTCATGATCAGCGCCTCGCCCACCGGACCCGCGACCTTGTCGATCGACGCCTGGCCGGCAATGCCGATGGCCGTCAGTGCGTGATAGATCCCCCACACCGTACCGAACAGGCCGACGAACGGCGCCGTCGAACCCACCGTGCCGAGAAACGCCAAACCGTCTTGCAGCCGGTTCGACACATTGGTGATCGCACGCTCGACCGAGGTATCGATCCACGTGTTGCGGTCCACGGCCTCAAGCAGTGCTTCTTCGTGATGCTCGCCCGCTTCGATAGCCGTTTCGGCGATGAAGCGGAACGGCGATGTTTCGTCGAGCAGCTTTGCGCCTTCCACCAGCGACGGCGCGGTCCACAACTGCTCGTCCGCGCTCTTCGCGCGGCGGTTCGCGCGGAACTGTTCGACGAACTTGGTGATCATGATGTACCAGCTGCCCATCGACATGAGCACCAGCAGAATCAGCACGAAGCGGGCGACGAAGTCGCCGTTATTCCAGAGGGCGCTGAGCCCATAAGGGTTGCTGACCGTTTCAGACGTAGCCGGTGCCGGCGGCGGCACTGCTTCGTCGGCGGCCGCGCTGGCGGTTTGCGGCGCGGCGGTGGCCGGTGCCGCGGCAGCCGACGCCGCGGCGTCGCTGGCCTGCGCGTGGGCCATCTGCGGTGCAACGAAATCCACCGTGGTCACGGCGATCAACATGCTTGCCGCCAGTGCGGCGAGAGTACGCTTCTTCATGCCTGCTCCAAGTTCATTAGTACAACTTCTAAACTAAGACTGATAAATCGCTACCGGTACCGAACAGCCTGTGAATTCAGTTCAGGTTAAACGAGAACGGAACTTGCACACGGACAGCCTGGCCTTGGGAAACGCACGTGAACTGCTTGACTGCGTTGAATGCGGCACGATCCAGTGAGGAGTCGTCCGAGGATTTGGCAACGCGTTCATTCGTAATATGGCCCTGCGGGTCGACGACGAATTCAACAACAACATCACCCGTCACGTTGTTTTCCTGCGCTTCCTTCGGGTAGCGGATCGACGAACGGATCTGATCCGAGTTCGGACACACCACTCCGACTTCGGTGCTCACAGGCTTCGTCGGCGCGGGCGGCGCCGGCGGTGCGGGTGGCGCCACCGCGGGCGCCGAGACGACCGGTGCGGCCTGATGCGTAATAGTCGGCTGCTGCGGCGGCGTCTGCACCTGCACTTCCGGCGGCGGCACGAATGGCGGCGGCGGCGCGAACTTCGGCGGCGGCAACTGCACCGTGGGCAATGGCGGCGGAGGCGGCGGCTTCACCGGTTCGATGATTTTCGTTTCGATCGGATGCTGAATGACCTGCACGACCTTGGTGGCGAGGCCGTTGATCAGCGCATAAATCAGCACGATGTGCAGAAGCAGAACAACTGCGATGCCGCCAAAGCGGCGTACTGGGTTTTGCTGCTTGCGCCCAAACTCGCGCGGGCGCCCTGGCCTCTCCATACGGGCCGCTGCTGCCGGAAAATGCCCTTCGACTTTCGTACCCACCTTTACTCCTCCGGCGTGAACCGTCCATTTCTGTAACTGCAGTGCGCTTACCTGCCGCAAACAGCATTCACTTCAACCATCTGGCAACCAGTGGTCTTTGATTCGGAGTCCAAAACGGACGTGACACTGCCCGGCTCCGATCCGACGACACGGACGCCTCTCTGGAAGACGGTGGCCGTGCGTCATGCGAGCCGAATAACCGATCTAAGTAGAACTACTAATAGATTAAATTTGAGCCGTTCGCTTCTGCCTTGCATGAACGCTGGAGAGAACCTGATCTCTATAACTCGTAGCGCCTGGAACTTTTTGCGCAAACGTCACACGCGTTTCATGGGAGGCAACAATAGCAGGACAAAAAATGTACGGTCAAACTTTTTTTGATGACGGCATACTTAGTTTAGAGAGGTAACTCTAACTCATGCCAAATTCGCGCCGCTTTAAAAGAATAAGCGTTTGTGGAGCAGATAAGCATTCGGATGTTTCTGCCCGACAATTGGGAATTTACTGCACTTCCGGCGTGCATCGATGCACGAAAAACTACCGGACGAACGTCTAAACCGGAATGCGGAGGTCCCAGTGGGCAGGCGTTTAGACGCCCTCGCAGCGTGACTTGCGTGGATCGTGGGCAGGACGTTGTCGTGGTAATCCGGCGCGGGGGTATGACCGCCGCCGACGGCGAGACGATAGCAGAAGGGAAGAAACCTTTAAAAATATTTTTAGCGGTATTTACGACACTCTTTATACGCATCCCAATTACACGCTGAATTGAATTACAAAACAATTCCAATAAATTACATTAAGCCGACAAAGCGAAGGATGGCGGGGACAAGCGAGGTCGGCGCGACGTGAACGTGACAAGCCGAGCAATTCCGCGCGGACCGAATGGCCTCGCCAGAGTGACATGAATCACGCCTCGGCGAACTCCCGCGGGTTCAACAAACAAATAAACGAGCAGGCAGGAGCGGCGCGCCCTCGATCGCGCCGCTCTGCTGCATTAGCCGTTCGTGCCCTCTCCCGCCGCGACAGTGTTGTTGTCGCGCGATGATCGCGCGAGAACCGGCCGCAACGCGGCGCCCGTGTGACTCGCCGCAATGCGCGACAAGCCTTCGGGATCCGTAGCAGCGACGATCGACCCGCCGCCTACGCCGCCTTCCGGACCGAGGTCGATGATCCAGTCCGCCTCGGCGATCACATCCAGATCGTGCTCGATGACGACAACGCTATGGCCGCCGTCCGCGAGACGATGCAGCACGCTAATCAGCTTGGCGACGTCGGCCATATGCAGGCCCACGGTCGGTTCGTCCAGCACATACAAGGTATGCGGCGGCTTCTGCCCGCGCCGCGTGATGTCGTCGCGCACCTTGCTCAATTCGGTGACGAGCTTGATCCGTTGCGCCTCGCCGCCGGACAACGTGGGTGACGGTTGACCCAGCGTGAGATAGCCGAGCCCGACGTCTTTCATCAACTGCAATGGATGAGCAATGTTCGTGATGGGCGCAAAGAATTCGACGGCT
This sequence comes from Paraburkholderia sp. BL6665CI2N2, assembly GCF_004366535.1. Taxonomy (NCBI): domain Bacteria; kingdom Pseudomonadati; phylum Pseudomonadota; class Betaproteobacteria; order Burkholderiales; family Burkholderiaceae; genus Paraburkholderia; species Paraburkholderia sp. BL6665CI2N2. Next base: position 7,103,527 of record NZ_SORC01000001.1, on the reverse strand, counting down.
TCGTCGATCTCCATGGTCAGTACGTCGCCGATATTCTTGCCGCGCCACGTGACCGCGAGCGTCTCCGGATTGAAGCGCTGCCCGTGACACACATCGCAAGGCACTTTCACGTCGGGCAGGAAGCTCATGCCGATGGTGCGCACGCCCTGCCCCTCGCAAGCCGGGCAACGGCCTTCGCCGGTATTGAACGAGAAACGCGAGGCCGTGTAGCCACGCGCGCGCGCTTCGAGCGTGCCGGCGAACAGCTTGCGGATCGCGTCCCACACGCCGATGTAGGTGGCCGGACACGAACGCGGCGTCTTGCCGATCGGCGTTTGATCGACCTCGAGTACCCGGTCGATGGTTTCCCAGCCCGTGATCGAATCGCAGCCCTGCCATGCATGCGTTACGTTCAAGGGCGCGCGCGGCGCCGTGCGCGCCAGCACGCTGGAGCGCCGGTTCGTTGCCGGTTTTTCTTCGGCCGCGGCGCGCGCGCGCCGCGTGGCCGGCGATGACAACACCGAACGCCCCACGGCATCCAGCAGATTGGTCATCAGCACGTCGCGTGCAAGCGTCGACTTGCCGGAGCCGCTGACGCCCGTGACCGCGACGAGTCGCGACAAAGGAATGCCGACCGTAACGTTGCGCAGGTTATGCAGCTTGCCACCATGCACGGTCAGCCAGTTCTCCGGCACCGCGGCCGCGCGCTTGCCCGGCGCGACCACTTCGCGACGCGGCTGCAGCGGATGCACGATCGGTTGTGCAAGAAACTGTCCGGTCAGCGAATCGGGCTGCGCCGACAGATCCGCCACACTGCCCTGCGCGACCAGCGTGCCGCCGCGTTTGCCCGCGCCCGGCCCAATGTCGATGATGTGATCGGCACGGCGGATCGTGTCCTCGTCGTGCTCGACGACCACCAGCGTATTGCCCTTGTCACCGAGCTTGCGCAACGCGTTCAGCAGAATCTGGTTGTCACGCGGATGCAGACCAATGGTCGGTTCGTCGAGCACATAGCAGACGCCTTGCAGGTTGCTGCCGAGCTGCGCGGCAAGCCGGATGCGCTGCGCTTCGCCGCCCGACAGGCTCGGCGCCGCACGATCGAGACTCAGATAGCCGAGCCCCACTTCTTCGAGAAACTGCAGACGGCTGCCGATTTCGCTCACCACGTCACGCGCGATTTCCGCATCGCGACCGGTCATTTCCAGCGTGTCGACCCAGGCGCGCGTGTCGGACACGGTCCATTGCGCGACATCGACAATCGCCTGCGCGCCGAACGTGACCGCGCGCGCGGTGGGGTTCAAACGCGTGCCGGCGCAATCCGGACACGGTTCGTCGACAAGCCCTTCGGGCTCCTGCTCTTCCGACGGCAGGCTTTGTTCGCGGCCACGATTGTCGTCGACGACGATCGTATCGTCGTACACCGCGCGTTGTTCGCGCGTGAGCGCGAGGCCCGTGCCGACGCAGGTCGTACACCAGCCATGCTTGCTGTTGTACGAGAACATGCGCGGATCGAGTTCCGGATAACTCGTGCCGCACGTCGGACACGCGCGCTTGGTGGACAGCACCTTCACCGCGCCGAGTTTCGCCGTGGCGCGGCCACCGCTGATCGCGTCGTGCAACCCGTCCAACGGCGCCAGCAGATGCATCACGCCCTTGCCGACTTCCAACGTCTGATCGAGCGCCCGACGCAGTTCGGTTTCATTGTCCGGCGACACGACGAGATCGGCCACCGGCAACTCGATCGTATGTTCGCGGAAACGGTCGAGCTTCGGCCACGGGTCCACCGGCACGAATTCGCCATCCACACGCAGATGAGTATTGCCGCGCGCTTTTGCCCACTTCGCCAGATCCGTGTAGACGCCCTTGCGATTCACGACCAGCGGCGCAAGGAAACCGACATGCTGCCCCTTGTGGTCGCGCAGCAACTGCGCCGCGATCGATTCGACGCTCTGCGACGTGACCGGCGTGCCGTCGTGAATGCAATGCTGCAGACCAAGCTTCACGTACAGCAGACGCAGGAAGTGCCACACCTCGGACGTGGTCGCCACGGTACTCTTGCGGCCGCCACGCGAGAGCCGCTGTTCGATCGCGACGGTCGGCGGAATGCCGTACACGGCGTCGACCTCGGGACGTCCCGCCGGCTGCACGATGGAGCGCGCGTAGGCGTTCAGCGATTCGAGGTAACGGCGCTGCCCTTCGTGGAACAGAATGTCGAAGGCGAGCGTGGACTTGCCCGAGCCGGACACGCCGGTAATCACGTTGAATTTGCCGTGCGGAATGTCCACGTCCAGCGATTTCAGATTGTGCTCGCGCGCGTTGACGATGCGCACCACGTCCTCGCCTTCGATCGCCCGGCGCGCGCGCGCGGCGCTCAGCGCCTTTTGCAGCGGAATGCCTTGCGACGCCGGTTCGGCCGCCGCGCCCATGGCGCGGTCGTATTGCAGCAGCGCTTCGCCGGTATGCGACTCCGGACATGTTTTGACGTCTTCCGGCGTGCCGGCGCACAGCACGCGCCCGCCGCCGTCGCCGCCTTCGGGACCGAGGTCGATCAACCAGTCGGCCGCGCGGATCACGTCGAGATTGTGTTCGATCACGATCAGCGAATGACCGCTTGCGAGCAGCTTGCCGAACGCCTGCATCAGCTTGGCGATGTCGTCGAAATGCAGGCCGGTGGTCGGTTCGTCGAACATGAACAAACGTTTCGCGACCGCTTGCTTCGCGCTGCGCGCGGTCCGCGCCTGCGCCGATTCCGCGAGAAAACCGGCGAGCTTGAGCCGCTGTGCTTCGCCGCCCGACAGCGTGGGCACCGGCTGGCCGAGCTTCACATATTCGAGGCCCACGTCGACGATCGGCTGCAGCACGCGCAATACTTCGGCGTCTTTAGCGAAGTACGAGGTGGCTTCGCTCACCGTCAACTCCAGCACGTCGGCAATGCTCAGCGCGCGCGCCGGTTCGTCACGTTCGATCTTCACTTCGAGCAGTTCAGCGCGATAACGGCGCCCGTCGCAATCGGGGCAACGCAGGTACACGTCGCTCAAAAACTGCATTTCGATATGTTCGAAACCCGAGCCGCCGCAGGTCGGGCAACGGCCTTCGCCCGAATTGAAACTGAACATGCCCGGGCCGTAGCCGCGCTGCTGTGCGAGCGGCGCCTTGGCGAACAGTTTGCGGATTTCGTCGAACGCGCCGACGTAACTCGCGGGATTCGAGCGCGCCGTCTTGCCGATCGGCGACTGGTCGACGAACACGACGTCGGTGACCTGATCGGCGCCGCTCAGGCTTCTGAACGCGCCGGGCGATTCCGTGGCGAGCCCGAAGTGCCGCGCCATGGCCGGATACAGCACGTCTTGCAGCAGCGTGGATTTACCGGAACCCGACACGCCCGTCACGCAGACGAGCCGCTCCAATGGAATCTCCACCGTCACATCGCTCAGATTGTGTTCGGTCGCGCCTTCGAGCACGATGCGCGGCGTGGTGGCATCCACCGGCCGCTGCGACCAATGCGCCGCGTCGGCCACATGCCGCCGGCCGCCGAGGTACTCGCCAGTGAGCGTGCCTGACGAACGGATCGCCTCGGGCACGCCGTCGTAAATGATCGAGCCGCCGCGCTCGCCCGGCCCCGGACCCATGTCGATCAGACGATCCGCCGCGAGCATCACCGAGGGATCGTGCTCGACCACCACCAGCGTATTGCCCGCATCGCGCAACCGGTGCATGGCCTCGACGATGCGGTTCAGATCGCGCGGATGCAGACCGATACTCGGTTCGTCGAGCACGAAGAGCGTCTTGGTGAGCGAGGTGCCGAGCGCCGTGGTCAGGTTGATCCGCTGCACCTCGCCGCCCGACAAGGTGCGGCTTTGCCGGTCGAGCGTCAGATAACCGAGGCCCACGTCGCACAGATATTTGAGGCGCGTGCGCACTTCGGCGAGCAGCAGTTTGAGTGCGTCGTCGAGCAAGGCGCTCGGCAAGCTGATTTCGTCGAAGAAGCGCCGGATGCGCTCGATCGGCATCAGCATCAGATCGTGCACGGTCAGACCCGGCAACGCTTCGAGTTGCCCGCGCGTCCAGTCGACGCCGCGCGGCAGGAAACGCTTGCCGGGCGGCAGCACCTCGTCCGCGTTCGCCTTGCTGCCGAGGCGCCACAACAGCGATTCCGTTTTCAGGCGCGCGCCGCCGCAGGTTTCGCACGGCGTATAGCTGCGGTACTTGGACAGCAGCACGCGAATATGCATCTTGTACGCTTTCGATTCGAGATACTCGAAAAAGCGTTTGACCCCGTACCAGTGGCTTTGCCATTTGCCGTTCCAGTCCGGCGAGCCGTTGATGACCCAGTCGCGCTCGGCGTCCGTCAACTCGCCCCACGGCGTGCCGCGACGGATATCGGCTTTCGCCGCGTAGCGCATCAGATCGTCCTGGCACTCCTTCCATGCGGGTGTTTGCATGGGCTTGATCGCGCCGTCGCGCAGCGTCTTGCGCGCGTCCGGAATCACCAGCCCGAGGTCGACGCCGATCACGCGCCCGAAGCCGCGGCAGACTTCACACGCGCCGTACGCCGAGTTGAACGAAAACAGCGCGGGCTGCGGGTCGGCGTAGCGCAGATCGCTTTCCGGACTGTGCAAGCCGGTGGAGAAACGCCAGATTTTCGGTTCGGCTTCCTGACTTTCCGGCCCTTCCGACGAAGCCGGCAGCACATAAATATTGACGCGCCCGCCGCCGCGCTTGAGCGAGGCCTCGATTGCCTCGACCACCCGCTGCTTGTCCACCGAACGAAGCCGGAAGCGGTCGGCCACCACGTCGAGCAGCTTGCGCTTGCCGGTAGGCGAATCGACTTCGCGCTGCGCCTGCACGCGCGTGTAGCCGCTGGCCGATAGCCATTGCTCGACTTCCTGCTCCGACGCGGATTCCGGCAACTCGACCGGGAACGTGACGACGAGTTTCGGTTCGTTCTCCGCCGTGCGTTCGAGCAACTCCGCGTAGATCGTTTCCGGCGTGTCGTGACGCACCTGATGAGCCGTCTTGCGGTCGAACAGTTCGGCGGCACGCGCGTAGAGCAGCTTCAGGTGATCGTTGAGCTCCGTCATGGTGCCGACGGTGGAACGCGAACTGCGCACCGGATTGGTCTGGTCGATCGCGATGGCCGGCGGCACGCCGTCGACACGGTCGACTTGCGGCCGGTCCATACGGTCGAGAAACTGCCGGGCGTAAGCGCTGAATGTTTCGACGTAGCGCCGTTGCCCTTCCGCATACAGCGTGTCGAACACGAGGCTCGACTTGCCGGAACCGGACGGGCCGGTGACGACCGTCATTTCGCCGGTTCGTACGTCGAGGTTGACGTTCTTGAGGTTGTGCTGGCGTGCGCCGCGAATCCTGATAGTGCCGTTTGTGCCGTGTTTGCCGTTAGATGCCAATTTTTCCGACCGTCTGAATGAGTGGACCACCTCTCACGGACGCCTCGCGACCGCGCAAGTTCGGTGCGGCCGGCCGGCGGAGACGCACGCCGGAGCCCTGCTCGCAACGGGATACTATACTGTATATTTATACAGTTTTCCACGACGCGGCAGGGCGGTGCCTGGGAGGCGCGTCAGGCGGTGGCCGGCGGCGAAAAACGCGCGCCGCTGAGCACGGCAGCAAGCGTTGTGCCGATCGGGACGAGAAGGGTTTAGAGCCGCTTGAAGCGGTGCGGGAGTGGGTGCCTCTGTCGCGCTAGGCTTTTGCAAGCCGGCGAGAGGTCGGCCCGAGCGCGTCGCGGTTGACGCCAAACGCTTTCCGCGCTGATCGGCCCACTGACAGCATCGTAGCTGCCGGCGTCGCATCCAGCGCACCGCTTTCCCCCAGCGCATACGCCACGCACCGTCTGGCGAGCACCTCGGTCGGATCGACCAGCCTGACGACCAGGCCACCCGCGCGCGCCAGCGTCGCATCGCGCAGCAACAGCGGCAACTCGGTACAGCCCAGCACGATCACCTGCACGCCTTGCGCAACCAGATCGTCGACGGCAGCGGCGAGATCGTCGCAACACTCGCCCGACGTGAAGCCCGCCTTCGCGCCTTTCGGCCCATAGACGGCATTCATCAGCCGCGCCTGCGCCGCCTCGCCGGGCGCAACCTGCACGAGCCCCCGCGCTTCAAGCGACCTTTCATAGACGCCGCTCGCTAGTGTCCCTGAAGTGGCGAGCACGCCGATTTCACGCAGCCCCGGAAAGTTCTCGTGCAGATAATCCACGGTACAGGTCAGCATATTCACAATCGGAATGCTGAGCGACGGCTGGATCCGCTCGACGAACGCATGCGCCGTATTGCACGGAATCGCGATGAGATCCGCGCCGCCGTCCTCGAGCGTCTTGCAGGCGGCATACAGTGCGAGCGTCGGGTCGTCCCCGTTACCGAGCAGCGCGGCCGTGCGATCCGGAATCTGCGGATTCTGCTCGACCATGATCTTGATGTGGTCCTGATCGCACGCGGCGGGCGTATTGCGCACCAGCTTGCCCAGAAAGTCGACCGTTGCCGCCGGCCCGACGCCGCCCAACACGCCCACCTTGAAGCGCCGCTCGTGCTGCGAAAACTGAGCTGCCGCGACATAGCGCGCGTAGACCAGATTGGCGTCGACGAGCGGCACGTCGAGTCGGCCGAGCGCGCGCGCGACCAGCGCGATTTCAGCGAGGCCCGGCAGAATGATTTCCGCGCCCTGTGCGATGAGGTCCGCGCACGCCGCGCGCAGCAACTCGACCGGGCCTCCATGGAGACGGCCGTTGCGGATGCCTTCATCGCCATAGACGGCGCTCGTCACGCAATCGACGCCCGCCTCGTTGCGTGGATGCAGCACGTCGAACCGCGTGGCGTCGAAATAACGCTCGAAAAGACCGTTATCGCGGATGACGTCCGAAGTCAGCACGCCGATCCGCCGCACCGACGGAAACGCGCGGAGCACGTGCGCCGACAGCGCCGTCATGATGTTGGCGACCGGCACGACGACGTTCGCCGAGAGTTCATCGATGAAGGTATGGCTCAGGAAACACGGCAGCACGATTGCCTCGACGCCGCGCTTTTCAAACGCGCGCATGGTGTCGAACACGTGAATCTTGAACTGGACGTTCGCCTCGCTCTGCGAGGCCGGCCCTTGCCAGGACCGCTGCTCGAGAATCAGATCGTAGGGCCGCGCCGCGCCTGGCCGGTCCCAGGCAGCGGTCAAGCGGCACAGAACATCGGCGCTGGCGAGCTGCGCCGCGCCCGTCACTACGCCAAGCGAACGATAGCGATTCATGATGAATTCCCCCGACGTTTTTTTTTGCCGCCCGCCTTGATGGTAGGCGGCTTTTGCGCGGTTGAGGATGACATTATGTGGGCGGACTATGACATGGGGTTAACCACGACCGACGAATTACCTCGTGTTCCCGATCTGATCATCGCGCAGTGCGCCGGAGCGGCGACGCGGAACCTGTGGCGGACCGCTTCGTCGAGTATCTGAGGGACGCCGGCGGCAAGCCGCCGGGCAGCGCTCATTCGTCCGCTTCGCGGCGGCCTTCGTAAGCCGTCAGCAGCTTGTGGGCGACCATGTCCACGGCCGGTTTGACGAGCCCGTTCTTGTCGGTCCAGACTTTCGGCGTCAAGGTGCCGCTCAGCGCGACGCTGTCCGCGTCGCTCAATGCGAGCAGCGCGGTTTGCACGTCGTCGTCGAAGGCGATTACGTTGACGAAAATCGTGTCGCCGTCGTTGGTGGCCGCGCGCACCTTGCAGGTCACGAAACGCCTGCCGTTCTGCCCCGTGCGAATCTGCGCCTCGCCGTACAACCGCCCGCCCACCAGTCCATCGATCATCGCCCTGCTCCTCTTGTTGCGTACCGTGCGGAAAGCAGAATCGCCCAGCACGGCGCGTATGATCCCACGAGAAGCGGCTGTGGCTGCATAAAAACGCCGCTCAGGCGCGAACCAACGGCGTGGGCGTCACGCGCCGATCGTCATATCGACGCCGCGCACAAGGCGCTTCGCCAGCCGCGGCTGGCGCAACTGTTCGAGCCACCACTGCAATGCGCGCCCTTCATGATCGCCGCGCCACGCAACGTACAGCACGTTCGGTTCGCGCGGATCGGCCGTGGCCTTTTCGATCAGTTCGCCCTGCTTCAATAGCGATGCGACGCGCTGACGCGGTAACCAGCCCACGCCCAGGCCGTCGCGCTGCGCCAGGATTTTTGCGCGCATTGACGGCACGGCCAGCGACGCCTGTCCGCCGATCAAACCGTAAGCACGCCCCGCCGTCGCACGCGATGAATCTGCCACCACCACCGCGCGATGTTCGAGGATTCGTTCGCGGCCGAGCGGTCCCTCGACGGCCGTTAACGGATGGCGCGGCGACACCGCGAACACCCATTCCATCACGCCGAGTTCGAACCAGCGCAGGCCGGGAATCGCCGGCGGCTCGTTGGTCGCGCCCACGATCAGATCCGCGCGGCCGTCGCGCAGCGCCTCCCAGGTGCCGCTCAATACTTCGTGCGTAAAGCGCAGCTTGACGCCGGAGTTCAGCGCATCGAATGTGCGCACCACCGGCATCAGCAGTTCGAATTCGATGATCTCGTCCGTGACGATCCAGAGACGGTCTTCCCAGCCGCTCGCAATCTGCTTCACGCGCTGCGTCATGCGCGACATGTCGAGCATCAGACGCGCGGCTTCATCCGCGAGAAGCTGGCCGGCGGGCGTGAGTTGCAAGCGGTAGCGACGCCGGTCGAACAGCAGCGCGTCGAAGCGCGTCTCCAGTTGCCGGGCGGCGTGCGAGACCGTGGACGGCGCCTTGCCGAGACGCGCCGCCGCGCGCGACAGGCTGCCGGTCTCGCGAATCGCGTCGAGCAAAGCCAGTTCGTCTTCCGACAACATGTTCCATTCCTTCGAACGAGTTCGACGAAACGATGGTACGGCAAAGCGTCGACGCCAGTCCACTATGGTGATATGACGGCAACGTCGGCGGCGAGCACAGTTCGCGTAAGCTTTCGGAAAAGCCGCACGAGCCGCCGACGCGTCACCGCAAACGCCGCCGGCGCCGCGTCTGGAACATTCATTGCGCACGGCCGTAGCATGCCGACGCGCACGCACAAGGAGCAGCGACATGGGACTTTTAGTGGACGGGAAATGGCAGGACCGCTGGTACGACACCCACTCGACCGGAGGCCGTTTCGTGCGCAAGGACGCGGCGTTCCGCAACTGGGTCACCGCCGACGGCTCGCCGGGTCCGAGCGGCAGCGGCGGCTTCGAAGCGCAAGCGGGACGCTACCACCTGTACGTGAGCCTCGCCTGCCCGTGGGCGCATCGCACCTTGATCATGCGGGCGCTCAAGGGCCTCGAAGCAATGATCGACGTCTCGGTCGTGCACTGGCTGATGCTGGAGAACGGCTGGACCTTCGCGGACGGCCCCGGCGTCGTGCCCGACAGCGTCAATCACGCAAAGCTGCTCCACCAGGTCTATACCGCTGCCGATCCTCACTACAGCGGCCGCGTCACGGTGCCGATCCTGTGGGACAAACAACGGGCCACGATCGTCAGCAACGAATCGTCGGAAATCATTCGCATGCTGAATTCGGCGTTCGACGGCATCGGCACGAAGCCCGGCGATTTTTATCCGGCGCCGTTGCGTCCGCAAATCGACGCGATCAATGCGCGCGTTTACGACACGCTGAACAATGGCGTCTACAAGGCCGGCTTTTCCACCACGCAGCAAGCCTACGAAGAAGCCGTTACGCCGCTGTTCGAAACGCTCGACTGGCTCGAAGCGCAACTCGCCACACAGCGCTATCTGACTGGCGCGCAGCTCACGGAAGCCGATATCCGGCTGTTCACGACACTGATCCGCTTCGACGCCGTGTATGTCGGCCACTTCAAGTGCAATCTGCGCCGCATCGCCGATTACCCGAATCTGTCCGCCTACACGCGCGACATCTACCAGTTGCCCGGCATTGCGCAGACCGTCGATTTCGCGCATATCAAACAGCATTATTACGAGAGCCATCGCGGCATCAACCCGACCGGCATCGTGCCGCTCGGCCCGGTTCAGGATTTCTCCGCGCCGCACGGCGGCCTAAGCGAGCGCGTTCACAGCGCGCCGCCCGACGTCGCCGCAGCCGCTTCGAAAATATCACGCAGCCACTGCGCGAACACCCTCACCCGCGACGACAACTGACGGTTCTGCGGATACAGCACGGACACCGGCATGGGCGGCGGCGGAAAGTCCGCAAGGATGATTTTTAGCCGCCCCGTCGCCAGTTCGGCCGCCACCCGGTATTGCGGCACCTGCACGATGCCGAGCCCGGCGAGCGCCGAGCCGGTATAGAGCTCGGTGCCGCTCACCGATACCGCCGACGGCAGGACCATCGCCACCTCGCGGCCCGCCACGCTGAATTCGAGCGGCACGGCCTTGCCGGTCGCACTCGACACGTAGTTGACCGCCCGATGCGTGGACAGCGCCGAGGGCTCGGCCGGCTCGCCAAACGCGGCGAGATACGCCGGACTCGCGACCGTCACTTGCGCCAGTTGCGCGACGCGGCGCCCCACCATCGACGAATCCTGCAGATTGCCCGCGCGCAACACGCAGTCCACGCCTTCCCGCACCAGATCGACGAGCCGGTCGTCTTCGCCGATGGTCAGTTCGATGCCCGGAAAGCGCGCGAGAAACGCCGGCAGCGCGGGCACCACGAAATGCCGCGCCAGCGTGCCCTGCAAATTCACCCGCAACAAACCCTTCGGCGCGAGGTTCGAAAACGAGCCCTCGGCCTCCTCCATGTCGGCAATGAGACGCACGCAGCGGCGGTAGTACGCCTCGCCGTCGTGCGTGAGACGCACCGTGCGCGTGGTGCGTTCGAGCAGCCGCGCGCCGAGCCGCTGCTCCATGCGCTTCATCAGGTTGGTGACGGTGGCGCGCGGGATCTGCAGATCATCCGAAGCGCGCGTGAAGCTTTGCCGCTCGGCGATCCGGATGAAAACCCGCATTTCCTCGAAACGATCCATGGTCGGTGCCTGTTGTTGCCTGCGTGTGACGTCAGTCGGGAGGTCGGCGCGGCCTATTGTTAAAGAAAATGGAATGGTGATACCCAGTCTAACCCGATTATCCAGGTGTCGAAAACGTCCATGATTCATCTCACCCACTCATCGGACTCAAGGAAGCGAATCGTGAACATGCTCAACAACGCTCGGGTCGCAATCGTCACCGGCGCATCGCGCGGCATCGGCGCAGCGGTTGCTCAACGTCTGGCCAAGGACGGTTTCGCCGTCGCGGTCAATTACGCATCCAGCTCGGCCGAAGCCGAGCAGCTCGTCGCCGAACTTACGGCGGCCGGCGCCAAAGCCATCGCGGTGAAAGCCGACGTATCGAACGCCGACGAGGTGCGCCGGCTGTTCGAACTCACTGAACAGCGGCTCGGCAAGGTGGACGTGCTGGTCAACAACGCGGGCGTGCTCAAGACCGTGCCGCTCGCCGACACCAGCGACGCGCTCTTCGACCAGACCTTCGACATCAACGTACGCGGCACCTTCAACACCTTGCGCGAAGCTGCGGCGCGCCTGAACAACGGCGGCCGCATCGTCAATTTTTCGAGCACCACGCTGGCGCTCAACATGCCGGGCTATGCGATCTACAACGCGACGAAGGCAGCCGTCGAGGCGTTCACGCATGTGTTCGCCAAGGAACTGCGCGGCCGCGGCATCACCGTCAATGCCGTGGCGCCGGGTCCGATCGCGACGTCGCTGTTTCTCGACGGCAAGACCGAAGAACAGATTCAGACCTTCGCGAAGATGCCGCCGCTGCAACGCCTCGGCCAGCCGGGCGACATCGCATCGGTGGTGGCGTTCCTCGCGGGTTCGGACGCGGGCTGGGTCAACGGCCAGATTCTGCGCGCCAACGGCGGCATTGCCTGACGCGCTCGATACGTTTTTTGTCTGGGGGCGGGCTCCGGCGAGCCGCCCCACTCTCATCGATCGGAGAAAAAAAATGCAGAAGCAGATCACCTTCGTGACGGGCGCCGCTACGGGTATCGGCAAACTCGGCGCATAGTCTCTCGCCGAAGCCGGACATATCGTCTACGCGACGATGCGCGAGTTCGCGAAAGCGCAGGGCATCCAGTTGCATCCGCTCGAACTCGGCATGTTCAGCCAGCCTGCCTTCGGGCGAAGGCCCGCTTACACCGCCTTCGGATTGCGCTCCACGAATCCTTCCTGATGCCAGTACGGATAAGCGGGACGCACGGCGCTCGCCTCGTCGAGCTTCGCCATCTGCTCGGGCGTCAGATTCCAACCCACCGCGCCGAGGTTCTGCCGCAACTGTTCCTCATTGCGCGCGCCGATCAGCACGGTCGACACTGTCGGCCGCTGCAGCAGCCAGTTCAGCGCGATCTGCGGCACGGTCTTGCCGGTTTCCGCCGCGATCTCATCGATCGCATCGAGCACGCGGAACAGATATTCGTCCGGCACCGGCGGTCCCATGCCGGCGGTTTTATGCAGGCGGCTCGAATCGGGCAGCGGCTGGCCACGCTTGATCTTGCCGGTGAGGCGCCCCCAGCCGAGCGGACTCCACACCACCGCGCCCACGCCTTGATCGACGCCGAGCGGCATCAACTCCCACTCGTAATCGCGGCCGACCAGCGAATAGTAGGTCTGATTCGCGACATAGCGCGGATAGCCGTAGCGATCCGCCACGTCCTGCGATTTCATCAGATGCCAGCCGGAAAAATTCGACACGCCGGTGTAGCGGATCTTGCCCGCGCGCACCAGATCGTCGAATGTGGACATGACTTCGGCGATCGGCGTTCTGGCGTCGAAGCCGTGCAACTGGAACAGATCGATGTAATCAGTCTGCAGACGCTTGAGCGCCGAGTCCACGGCCCGGATCAGATGGAAACGCGACGAGCCGACGCTGTTCGGGCCGTCGTCGAAACGGAAGGTCGCCTTGGTCGAGATGATCGCCTTGTCGCGCTTGCCCTTGAGCGCCTCGCCGAGCACCGACTCGGACGCGCCGGTCGAATAGATGTCCGCGGTGTCGAACATGGTGACGCCGGCATCGAAGCAGATGTCGAGCAGACGCCGCGCTTCGGCGACGTCAGTCGCGCCCCACGCCTGGAAGAACTCGCCCTTGCCGCCGAACGTGCCCGTGCCGAAACTCAGCACCGGCACCTTGAAACCGGACGCACCCAGATGTCTGTATTCCATTGATAACTCCCCATGGCTTAGCCGTCGATAAACGGACGTTCAGTCTACGCGCGTCAGAGCAATCGCGTCGGCCAGCGAGCAGGGATCGTGGCGGGTGCGAACGGGGTCTTTATCGTGAATGCGCCGCGCCCACTGCCCATGCGTTCAGCGCATCACGCGCGGCTTGCATCACGCTGTCCCAATCGCCGAGCGCCGGTTGCCGGAACAACCGGGCGCGCGGATACCAGGGCGTATCCGTGCGCTCCAGCATCCACCGCCAGCAGGTGTCGAAGCGGTTCAGAATCCAGACCGGTTTGTCGAGTGCGCCAGCCAGATGCGCGGTGGACGTGTCCACGGAAATCACCAGATCGAGGTTCGCCACCAATGCCGCGGTGTCCGCGAAGTCGTCGAGTTCTTCCGTGTAGTCGATCACATGTTCGCCCCGCGCGGCGCTGTCGAGTTGCCGCGCCGCCGGCCCTTTTTGCAGGCTGAAGAACTGCACGTTCGGCACGTCGAGAAGCGGCGTGAGTTGCGCGAAAGCGATCGAACGGCGCGCGTCGTTCTTGCGCAGTTCCGCGACATGCGGACGGTTTCCGCCCGCCCACACGAGTCCGACTTTGAGGCGCGCGTCTGCTTGGGCGTGAAGGCGGTCGCGCCATTGGCGAACCGTTTCGACGTCCGCGAAAAGATAGGGCGTTGCCGATGGAATGCTGTCGAGGCCGGTCCTGAATGCGAGCGGCAGACTCAGCAGCGGACAGTGACAATCGAACGACGGCAGTGTTTGGCCGGCTTCGATTAATTGGTCCACACCGTCGAGCGTGGCCATGAGACGCATCAACTCGCGCGGCACTTCGAGCACGACCTTCGCGCCGAGTTTCGACACTTGCGCGGCATAGCGGCAGAACTGCAGCGTGTCGCCGAGACCTTGCTCCGCGTGCAACAGAATCGTCTTGCCATCGATCGAAAAATCGCCCAGCCACAGCGGCTGCGCAAAACTGCGCCGGCTCGCCTTGATGCGGCTGCGCTCCCAGCGCCATTCATATTTCTGCCAGCCGGCTTCGAACTGTCCCATTTGCAGCAGGCACAGTGCTTCGTTCCAATGCGTTTCCGCAGCATCAGGATTCACGGCTAGTGCGCGTTCGTAACTCACGAGCGCGAGCGCGTGCTGGTTGAGATCGATCTGCGTGAGGCCGAGGTTGTTCCAGGCATCGGCGAATACCGGTGCCAACTCGAGCGCGCGACGGTAGCAGTGTTCCGCTTCCTCCGGCTGATTCAGGTCGCTGAACGCATTGCCGCGATTGCTCCACGCGTCGGGATAATTCGGTTGCAGCGCGAGCGCGTGATCGCAGCTTGCGAGCGCATCGGCGGGACGCCCTAGATCGCGCAGCACGCACGCGCGATTGTTCCAGGCCGGCGCGAAATCCGGCGTCAGTGCAATCGCACGATCGAAACTGCCGAGCGCATCGAGCGGACGATTCAGACCGGCTTGCGCGTTGCCGCGGTTATTCAGGGCGTCGGGGAATTGCGGCTGTAAAGCCAGTGCGCGATCGGCGCTCGCGAGGGCTTCGTCGAAACGCTGCAAGGCGTTCAACGCATAGGCGAGATTCGAATGAAGCGGCGCCTGTTTCGCGTTGATGGCAAGCGCTTTTCTGAGCAACTCGACGCCCTCTTGCAGGCGGCCCGCTTGCAGCGCCAACGCGCCGAGCAATTGCAGCGCGTCGAAATGACGGGGCTTGAGTTCGAGAATCTCGCGATAGAGTTCTTCGGCCTCGGCGAATGCGCCGTTCTGTTGAAGCGCGACGGCTTGCCGAAGCATATGGTCCAACTGTTGCGGCAAATTGGCGGGCTTGCTCATGCGGAGAGCTTCGATCGAATGCGCGTGAAAATCGTGAGAGCTTTCGGGTTGCGGGCACCGTGCAAGACCAGGCGCGCAGCGGACTCGAAAGAGCAAAGCCGATTATCGCCGAAAACCATGCATCCGGACGGCCGCGCGTCACGCCGCAACGTGACGCGCGTTCAACCGCTTACTGGGCGGTCGGCAGGTGCTTACGCTTGGCGAGATCCTGTGCCATGGCGTAGTGTTCCTGGATCGTCGGCAATGCCTTCTTCGCCGCATCCTTCAACTGCTCGTCGCGGCCCGACGCGATTTCCGCCTGGAATGCCGACAGCGCTTTCTGTTCGCCGGCGAGCGCGACCTGTTCGATATACGCCTTGTCGAAATCGGCGCCACGCAGATTGTTGATGCTCGCGAGCACGGCTGCGTCGGGATCGTTCTTCGGCACGTCGACGCCGCGTGGGCTCGCCGCACGCAGTGCGTCGGAGATTTTCGCGTTGTCAGTGGAGACGCGCTCCGCGAAGGCCTTGACGTCGCGGTCGGTAGAGCGCGAGGTCGCGATGCGCGCGGCGTCGCGTTGCGTCGCGACGGCCTTGGTGCCGTCCGCGATGAACGTCTGGTCGGCGGCATGCAGACGGCCGGCGTCTGCCGCGGCCGTTGCCGGTGCCGCCGGCGTTGTTTGAGCGTTGGCCGCGCCGGCGACGACGAGCAGTCCAGCCATGCAGGCGCTGGTGATAGTGGCGAGAGGCAAGCGGATCATACGTTCTCCTTGGGGTGGAAGCGAAACGACGACGATGCGTGTGCGTCCCAGGCGTCGGGCCGACTACGCGATTTCCTTGCAGTCAGCTTGCGGGCCGCTGACGGCGCCACGCTTTAATCGCTGTGAATTCTATGAGGCACGCCGCGCGGCATGTGATACGACGCTGTCGCTTCTGTAACGGCAGGTAACCTTCATATCAATGCCTTGACAGGCCTGTATTGCGGCCAACGTGTTCGTGTCGCCTCGCGTCCTCGATATCGGTTGCGTGTTAACCAGAGGATGTAAGGAAAACCGTGCGGAATCGCTGAACTTTCCGTCCGCCGCGCCGATAACAGAAAGGTAGGGCGCGCGCCAGGATCGAAGGACACGGTTGGATGGCGCATCACACGCACCGCAATCCTGGAGAGATTCGATGGCAGTAGAAAACCGCGCGAACGATGAACGCAGCAATCTGACGAGTTCCAACAAGTTCGAGTTGTTGCTGTACCGCCTGGGCTCGGTGCCCGGTAGCGACGCGCACGAACTTTATGGCATCAACGTCTTCAAGGTGCGGGAAATCTCGACGATGCCGACGGTTACGCCGATCGCCGGTTCGTCGCCGTTCGTGATGGGCGCGGTGGATATTCGCGGCCAGATCATTCCCGTAATCGACTTGCCGCGGCTGATGGGGTGTGAGCCCACGCGCGGGCTGAATATTTTGCTGGTGACGGAGTTTGCGCGATCGACCCAGGCGTTTGCGGTTGAAGAGGTCGACGATATTGTGCGGCTGGAGTGGAATCAGGTGTTGTCAGCCGAAGGTGCGGCGGGGGGCAATCTGGTTACCAGCATTGCGCGGATCGATGGGAATACCGGGGATTCACGCTTGGCGCAAGTGATCGATGTCGAGCAGGTTTTGCGGGATGTGTTTCCGTCACAGCATCCTAGTGTGGATCCGACTTCGGTTGGTGATGCGTTGGGGATTCCGCGCGGGGCGAAGATTCTTGCTGCGGATGATTCCGGGTTTGCCCGGAAGCTTATTGAGCAGGCTTTGAGTGCTATCGGCGCGGATTATGTGATGACCAAGACTGGAGAAGAGGCTTGGAATACTTTGCAGCAGGTTGCGCGTGAGGCGCAGGCTAATGGGACTCGTGTCAAGGATAGCATTGCGCTTGTTTTGACGGATCTTGAGATGCCTGAGATGGATGGGTTTATGCTCACGCGGCAGATCAAGGCTGATGAGCGGATGAGGGATATTCCAGTCATTATTCATTCTTCTCTTACTGGTGCTGCTAATGAGGCGCATGTGAAGAATGCTGGGGCTAATGGGTATGTGGCGAAGTTTGCTGCGGCGGAGTTGGCGGATGCTATTCGGAATGCGGTTGGGGTTGTGGGGTGTGGGGTTGCTGCTTGAGTGGGGTTTTTTGTCTGTTTTCCTAAGTTTTGTTGGCCTTTCCTTGAGTTCTTTGTGGTCTATTGGCGTTGCCCCTGTGCGGGGCAATGCTCTCAACTTAAGCTCCGCTGGATCATGCGAGTTTGTACGCGAGATGGAAGTGGGGCTTGGCTTTTCTGGGTGGTCTTGTATAGGAGCGTGAGGGCTGTATCCGGCATCGGGTCTGTTGGATCATTTCCAGCACACCGGCGAGGCCGTCCAGGCAGCGCTGGATGCGCAGAAGACACGCGCCGAGGATGGGCTTGAGTGCGCCCAGTGCATACACCCGGTTAGGACGGCTGGCATGTCTGTCGTCGTGCGGCGCATCGAGATCGCTGAGCAGGGTGAACAGGTTGTCGGCGAGGATTTTTGCGCCGAAGTCCTGCTGTAACGCCAGGTAATCGAGGCCTGTGACGGCTTCCAGCCGCAGCCGGTGCTTGAGTCGTTTGAACGCTTCCTCGACCCGCCAGCGCTGGTGATAGAGCGCGCCGAACGATGCCGCCGGATAACGCCCGCCATCGAGCAGCGAGGTCATCAGCACCCGCACGCGACCGCCCGGCGTGACGTCGCGGATCAGGCGAACAGTGGTGGGCGTACGCGCCAGTTCATAGTCGCGGGCATCCAGTTCGCTGGGCGCGTCCAGTGTCACCACACGCTCGGCTTTACCGCTGCGGGCAAAGGCGCTGACGCATTTCCAGTTACGCGCATCGACGCGCATGCAGAACGGGATTTCGCGCTGTGCGAGCGCCGCCACCATCGCGTTGCCGATATAGCCGCGATCGAGCAGCAGCAGGTCGGTATGCGGTTGCAGCACATCGAGGGCTTCGAACAGCATCTGCCGCTCGCCGCCGTCGGCGGGATGAAGTGCAGCGTGCAGGGTCAGTTCGGAACCCGGCAGGAATAGCGCAAACGCGTAGTGATCGGCGCGCAGTTCATGGCCGCGACGCGTGCCCACACGCAGGCGGCTGCCATCAGCGGCGACCAGCCTCAGGCCGTGCCAGCGCATCGAATCGATATGGGGTTGGGCCAGCGAGATCAGGCGGGCGCGGGCCAGCTCGAACAGTTCGGCAGACACGCCCCGTCGCGCCTTGCTGAAGGCCTGTGCGCTCACAGCGCGGGTGCGCCCGCCGCGGCTTCCCAGTGCGCCGAATAGCGCGTCAAGTTCGGCCTGCACACTGGCGCACATGCCCGACATCATCAGCGCGGCCATGCGCGGCAAGGTCAGTGTGCGATTGCGGGTAAAGGCGGTGGGAGAACGACGCACGCGATCGGCGAGCGCCGGATCGAACAGGAATTCGGAGAACTCAGCCAGAAGCCTTGAGGACGCTCGTATTTGAGTTCATATCGTTGATTTATCAGTGAGTTATGCGATCGAGTTTACCGGAGCCATGCCTCGTTTACAAGCCCTTCGAGGCTTAAGTTGAGAGCATTGCTGTGCGGGGCGGCACCTACTTTCTTTGCCTGCCGCAAAGAAAGTAGGCAAAGAAAGCGGCTTTACACCGCCAGCCCATAAGCGGGTCCCCCGCGCAGCCGCGGTAGTGGTGCATCTGGAATCTGTGCTCTCGCACATTCCGCCTCGGTGACAAGGGCGTCATTCTTCCGGCGGCGCTGCGCGCGCCGTTGCGGTCGTTCAGCGAGCGGCGGCGTTCGGTGCGCGGGTGAGTGCGATCGAGTATGTTATTCGGCTCGTTTGGATGCCCATTGTGTTCAACATCTTCGGGGCGTGGAACGCCGCGAGTTTCGCTCGTTGCTCCTGCGTTCCGATGTCTAGTAACGCGAGTACTTCCGCGGCTAGCGCGTACAGTATGCCGGCGTTACCATCCTCGACTTTTATCGCCAGGCCCAGCGCGCCTTGCGCGCCCGCCTTCTTTGTCTGCTCCGATGCACGGACGCCTATCGCGTAGCTGCCGTCCGCGCCGACCTTGCCGACCAGCGCGCCGTCGAAAGCTCGCATCAGCTGCGTGCAGAAACGGCCCTCGCCCGCTACCCATTCGGGATACGTTGTCATCGCGCGGTAGATTCGGGCGAGCGCCGTCGTGCGCGCTGTGACGGACCGTGCGTTCGACGATACGTCGTCTTGTGCGGCGGCCAGTTTTCCGAACAGGCGTGCGAGGCGATCGAGCGGAAAAGCCGGTGTTGGTAGATTGCAGCCGTCTGTCGCCCATTGCACCGCTTCGTCGGGTAAATCGCAGACGTCCGCGACCGTGTGTTTTACGCGCACCTGCATCGGGTGATCGGGCCGCTCATAACCCTCCATCGATGCGCCGATCGATTGCGCGCCGGCCAGCATGCCCGCGTGTTTGCCGGAGCAGTTGCTGCATACGCCGTCCGGCTTGAAGTCGCGTTTGAGCCAGTCGACGTAGACGGCGTCGGATAACGGCGGATGGCCGCCGCAGCGCAAATCGGCTTCGCTCGCCTGCGCCTTGGCCAGCATCTGCCGCGTGCGTTCGATGTGGCGCGCTTCGCTACTGTGCGAGGCGCACATCAGCGCAAGGTCGGCTTCGTCAAAACCGAAACGCTCCAGTGCGCCGGTCTCTAACACCGCCAACGCTTGCGCAGGCTTCGCCGCGGAACGCGCCAGCGTCACGCGTGACGGATCGCCGAATGACGCCAATACGCGGCCGCTCGCATCGACCACCGCGACGTGCGCCACATGTGTGTTCTCAACCGAAGCGCCACGGTAGACAGTCGCCGCAATCGGCCCGGTTTCGCGCGTGCTCATGCTGGTTCTCCTCGTCATCGATCGAATCACTGGGACTGCATTGAATCATGAATTACGCGGGCGATTCCACTTTCGTCGCGCGCGCGGTGGTTCTCATGCGGTATCGAGCGTGTCGTGAAGATGCTCGACGAGGTAGTCGATCAATGCCCTCACCTTCGGCGGCAGAAAACGATTCGGTGGATACAGCAGCCACACCGAACCGACGTAGGCGCGCGCTTCGAGATTCCAGTCGGGCAGCACCTGCACGAGTTCGCCGCTCTGCAGCGATTCAACGGCTGCAAATTCCGGTACACACGCTATGCCGAAGTCCTGCAGCGCGGCTTCGAGTCGCGCGCCGGCATGATTGGCAATGTAGCGACCCTTCACGTCGACGCTCTGTGTCTCCGTGCCGCGGCGAAAGCGCCAACGGTTGTCGTCGGCGGTCTCGCCCAGGTGAATGCAGGCGTGCTTCTGCAGATCGCGTGGCTGCGCCGGTGTGCCGCGCTCACGCAAATACGCCGGCGTCGCCACCAGCAGCCAGCGCACCGCGCCCAACCGGCGCCCCGCGAGTCCCTGTGGCGGATGCTCGGTCAGGCGGATCACCAGATCGACATCGTCGGCGAGCGGGTCGACGTCGTGATCGGTGAACAGGAGTTGCAGGTCCACTTCGTCGTAAGCGCGCAAGAAGCCGGCAATCAGCGGGTGGATCACCGACCTCGCGAACTGGGTCGGCGCGCTCACGCTCACCTTGCCTTGCGGCCTGCCCGCCAATTGCCCGGCGGCGTCGACCGCGCCCGACGCGGCGCTCACCATGTCGCGACAGAATCGCACCACCTGAGCGCCCGATTCCGTCACCCGCACCGTGCGCGTGGAACGCTCCAGCAACCGGCTCGACAGCGCGTCTTCGAGCCGCTTGATCTGACGGCTGACCGTCGACGGCGTGCTGCCGAGTTGCCGCGCCGCCACCGAGAAGTTGCCGGCGTCGACGACGCGCGCAAAAACCGCCATGTCCGGCAGCAAGGCGAAAAGCTCGCTTGGGGTCATCGTTCCGGGTCCGTGAGTGTGGTTATGCATTGATGCGTTTTCGACACAAATGCTGTGCGTCGAGACCCGATTATCACGCTTGGCGCAAAGTTCGACAATACGGCCTTATTAGCTGGAGGCCCGTCCATGTCGAAACAAGAACGCCTGCTCATGTTGTCCGATCTGATGCTGCTCGCCGTCGCCGTCGTGTGGGGCACCAGTTACGGGGTCGTCAAAAGCGCGCTGGTGTTTTATCCGGTGCTCGGTTTGCTTGCGCTGCGCTTCGGCATCACTTTCGTGATCCTGTCACCTGCCCTGCGCCACCTGCGCGCGGCCGACGCCCGCACGCTGCGCGGCGTGCTGGTCGCCGGCGTGCTGCTGCTCGGCATCTTTCTGTGCGAAACCTTCGGCATCCTGATGACGCGTGCGGCCAACGCCGCGTTTCTGATCAGCTTGTGCGTGGTGTTGACGCCGCTCGTCGAATGGTTGCTGCTCAAGCGCAAGCCGAGCCGCATCGAATGGCTGACGGTGGCGCTTTCGCTGCTGGGCGCATGGCTGCTCGCCGGCGACGGTGAACTGAGCCTCAATCCCGGCGACGCGCTGATTCTGCTTGCCGCGCTGTTGCGAGCGTTGACGGTGTGTGTGACCAAACGCGTGATGCGCGATTCGGCGCTGCCGCCGCTGTCGGTGACAGCGGTTCAGTCTGGCGTGGTGGCGTTCGGCAGCGCCTCGGCCGCCTGGCTGTTCGCGCCGCAGCAGTGGCAGCGTGTGCCCTCGATTGCGGATCATGCGGCGTTCTGGGGCTATGTCGGTTATCTGGTGATCGCGTGCACGCTGTTCGCGTTCTTCGCGCAGAACTTCGCGATCAAGCGCAGCAGCCCGACGCGCGTCTCGTTGCTGATGGGCAGCGAACCGGCGTTTGGGGCATTGTTTGCCTGCATCTGGTTGGGCGAGCGGATTTCCGTGACCGCGTGGGTCGGCGGGGCATTGATCGTTGCGGCATCGATTCTGGCGACGGTGCGATGGACCGCGCTGCGCGTGAGCGCCGCGCAGGCCTGAAGCAGGGTGTTGCGTCGATCAACGGCTCGGCGCCAGGTCCGCTTCGCGCTCCAGCGAGCGCGTGCGTCTGAGTTCCGGGAAGAAGCGCATCCAGAGCAAAGCGACCGCGATGGTCGCCACGCCGCCCACCAGCACGGCCGGTTGCGCGCCCCACCACCCCGCCGTCACGCCGGATTCAAATTCGCCCAATTGATTCGACGTCCCGATGAAAAGCGAGTTGACCGCGCTGACGCGTCCCAGCATTTCTTCCGGTGTGCGCAGTTGCACGAGCGACAGACGCACGACCACGCTGATGGTGTCGGAGGCGCCGAGCACCATCAGCGCGACGAGCGACGCGAGAAATTGATGCGATAGACCGAATACGACCGTGGCCGCGCCGAACGCGATCACGCCGCCGAACATCGCCGCGCCCGGCCGGTTGCGCAGCGGGAAATGCGCGAGCCAGATAGTGCCCGCGAGTGCGCCGATGGCGGTGCCCGAACGCAGCAGGCCGAGTCCGAGCGGCCCCGTGTGCAGGATATCGCGCGCGAAGATCGGCAACAGCGCGGTCGCACCGCCGAACAGCACGGCGAACAGATCGAGCGACAACGCGCCGAGAATCACCGGTTCGCGGCGAATGAAGGCAATGCCCGAGAACACCGATTCAAGCGTGACGGGTGCGCGGTTTGCCGGCTTCGCCTGTAGCGAGATGCCCGACACGGCTGCGACCGCAGCCGCGAATGACAGCGTGCAGGCGAGATAGGCCGCGCCGGGGCCGATGCCGTAGAGCAGACCACCCAACGCCGGGCCCGCGATCTGCGCAGTCTGATTCGCCGAAGTGGCCCATGCCGTCGCTTTGGGCAACTGCCCGCGCGGCACGACGCCCGGCAATAGCGAAGCGACCGCGGGCGATTCGAAGGCGCGCGCCGCGCCGACGCATGCGGCCAGCACATAAATCATGGGTGCGCTGATCCAGCCGCCGAAGGTGCCGACAGCGAATAACAACGCAGCGACGCTTTCGAGGCTTTGGCAGATGGCCGCGATACGGCGGCGGTCGTAACGGTCGGCGACCTGGCCGACGACGAGCGTCAGCACGAACATCGGCAGAAATTGCGCGAGGCCGACGAGGCCGAGTGCGAAGGCGCTATGCGTGAGCGCGTAAATGTGCCAACCCATTGCCACCGCAAGCATCTGGAACGACAGCGACGAGAGGATGCGAGCGCACCAGAAACGTTGAAAGGCGGGGTGTTTCGGCAAACTAACGGATGAAGAGCCGGGCGGTTCGGCGGGCGCTGGAGGCATGGTGTTCGTGCTGTTGACTGGGCGGGCTTGGACGGCCGCCAGTTTAGAGCAAGATGATTTGTTTTGGTTTACGGCCTCGCGCGGCGCCGGCAGCGACAAAACGGCTCGGTGCCTTCAGGCGAGAACCGGCGGACGCGCCCGGGTGAATCGGGATTCGACGAGCAGATACGAGAGGCCGCCGAGCGCCGCCGTCACCACGACGCCGGCCGCTACCGCGACCAGATACGCAAGCCGGATGTCCGCGAAATTGCGTTGCGCCAGCAGCGCAATGGCGGGATAAAAAGGCACGTGCCAGATGTACAGGCTATAGCTCGCGCGCCCTATTGAGGCAAGCGGCTTGAATTCCAGCGCACGCACGATCGGCGAACGCGGAGAGGAATGGATGACCCGGTAAATCATCAATGCGACTGACACGGCTAGCAGCGTATATCCGAACGTCTGAAGCCACGCCAGGGTTTTGAACGGGACATTTGAACATGCCAACGCAATCCAGATCGCCATGAACATCGCCGCACCGAGTACGCCTGCCGCTGCGGACTGCCTGAAACGAAGGTGGGAAGGCACGAGCGCCAGCAGGCAGCCTACTGCAATCGAGTCGATCCGGCAAAGCGTGAAAGTATAGATGCCGTTATCGGAAATTCCGGCAAAATGGCACGCCACTCTGAACGATATCGCCACCAGCAGGAGCGCCAAGGCCGGGCGAAAGTACGAATGGAAACGGGCGACGAGAATCGGGAAGACAATATAGAAATGCCATTCCACGGCCAGCGTCCAGAAATGCGCCATGGTGAAATGTTGATCGGCCAGCGCGACTCGATCGCCGAACAGCGACTGCAGACTGGCCGTGAATGTCCATAGCAGGTACTCGTTTTTCAACACCTTGCTATGCGGGTCGATCAGCAGCGCGACAAGCGTGAATATCAGCAGGCTCGCGACGTAGGCCGGCAGCAACCGGACGGCCCGGCGCTGGATGAATTTTGCGTAGGACGCGACTGAATTGACGGGCCGCTTTAATAGCGTCGTGGTGATGAGAAAGCCCGAGATCACGAAAAACACGTCCACGCCTATCCAGCCGGTCGACGCGATACGCACGATGCCGGACCATGCGCCGCCCAACTCTGAGAGGCCGCTGGAAAAATAGCTCGTGTAGTGGAATAGAACGACCAGCATCATCGAGATGGCTCGGAGTCCATCGAGGCCGGTCACGTAGCGCAAAGAGCTTGCGTCTCGGATGCTATGTGTCTCCATCCGCGCATTCTACAGATTACAGAATGTTTGCGTCGGCGAGATGCCAGCAAGGCTGGCGAGAAAACAAAAAGCCGTTGAATCCTTGGGGATTCAACGGCTTATCATTCGGTCCTGGCGGAGAGACGGTCCGTTTGATTAGCGATCGGCGAAATTCGCAGCCAGCCGTCAACCCCGCTCCCGCATTGGTCTTCCACAAAAATCAAGTTCACCCACGTTCGTTTCGAGACGGTATAATCCGGCATCCATTTGATAGTCAATTTGATAGTTCGAGATGCCAAGAGCCATTAACAAACTGAACCAGTTGAAGATCAACAAGACTACGAAGACGGGCCTGTACGCGGATGGGGGCGGCCTTTACTTACAAATCACTTCCACCGGCGCGAAGTCTTGGCTCTTCCGATACATGCGCGCGGGAAAAGCACGCGGCATGGGACTTGGCCCGCTCCACACCATTGGGCTCGCCGAAGCCCGTGCCAAGGCTTTGGACTGTCGCCGGCTACTTCTTGACGGCAAAGACCCCATCGATACTCGCAAAGACGAACGCCAAGCTCAGCTCGCGGCAACTGGCGAGATGACTTTCGAAAAGTGCGCGGAAAAATACATAGCTGCGCACCGCTCTGGGTGGAAAAATGCAAAGCACGCTGATCAGTGGATCAACACGCTCACGACGTACGCCTACCCCGTCTTCAATTCGTTGCCGGTATCAGCGATTGATACGGCACTTGTCATGAAGGTGCTCGAACCGATCTGGACGACCAAAACCGAAACAGCGACGCGGGTTCGCGGCCGCATTGAATCTGTTCTTGACTGGGCCACTGTGAGCGGGTATCGATCTGGTGAAAATCCGGCCAGACTGAAAGGTCACCTTGACAATCTGTTGCCGAAGCGGTCTAAGGTTCAAAAGGTGGCGCATCACCCCGCTCTTCCCTACGGCGAGGTGGGAAAGTTCGTAGGACTGGTTCGCGCGCAGGACGGCGCAGCTGCTCGTGCGCTCGAGCTAGTCATTCTGACCGCATCCCGAACAAACGAGGTAATCGCGTCGACTTGGCAGGAGTTCGATCTGAATACAGGCGTCTGGACGATTCCAGCCGAACGGATGAAGATGGGCAAAGAGCATCGAGTGCCGTTGTCAGCTCGTGCGATTGAGATAATCAAGGCGCAGGAAGCGATCCGACAGAATGACTATGTCTTCCCAGGCGCCCGGTACGGCAAGCCGTTGTCGAACATGGCCATGCTCGAATTGCTTAGGCGCATGGGACGCACTGACATTACCGTTCACGGCTTTCGATCGACGTTCCGCGACTGGGCGGGCGAGACAACTCATTACCCACGCGAAGTCTGCGAGGCGGCGCTCGCGCACGGCATCAAGGACAAGGCGGAAGCAGCATATGCGCGAGGAGACCTATTCACAAAGCGCGCGGCCTTGATGCAGGACTGGGCGACTTACGCACGGCCCGACGCGCACCCATAGCAAAACAGCAGCTTAGATTTCAGCGAAAGTTGGAGGATTGACGCCCGGTCAATTCGCCTGTACAAAGACGGTTCTGCGACTCCTCGAATCTACTGGATTGGAGCCGTATGCCGACAGCCCCCGGGGTTGCCGTGCAGCGCCCTTAAGCGGCGCGAAACGCAGCGGTACCTAGACGCTGTGTTAAACGACGAGAAATGCGGCTGGCCATTTGAGCCGTCGCTTACACGACTAGCGTCTTTCGACGCACCCTGATCTACCTATCCGTTTTTACGTCTGCCATCGCATCTTCAGATGCGAGTTGGCGTTTTTCAGGTAAATAAAATATGGCTTTGAAGCACCTGCGCATTTCTCGTGCGCTGCCGCCGTTCGTCGCGGCACCGCAAACGGCGAAGTCTGAACCGAACAGCAGCGTGATGGCCCGCAAACATAACGACGAGTACGGTCGCATGTCCGCGCCTGTCGCCGAAGCAGCTCCTATTGACCGTATTGCTCGCTTACCCGAGGTTCTCCTGATAACGGGTCTCGGCAGAACAACGCTGCTGAAAATGGTACGCGAAGGCCGCTTTCCGGCTCCGCTGCATCTTTCGCCTCGCGTTCGCGGGTGGCGAATCTGCGCTGTTCTCGCCTACATCGAGGCGCGCGAAAAGGAGAGTCGGGATGCGTCGTGAATTCCCCAAGAAGGGCCGACCCGACGCCCTAGGAGCTGCCGACCGCGAGAAGTTGCGTCCGCACAATCGACTTACTGCTGAAGCAGAACCGCTGCGACCGCCGAGGTCGATTAGCCCGAAAACACCGACCAAGTCCTGGGCTACACGTCCTAACCGCGCTCAACGCCGTCAGAGCGATCCCATGTCTGCCGGTCGCCGTTCCGCCGTCAGCCCTACCGGCGCGGTCGCTCAGGAGCCAATTGGTAGCGGCCTGCTGCTGGTTGCGGTGCTTCGTCCGCATCTCTTACCGTACGTTCGACCCCTTATCGAATTTGAAGCCCGAACCGAAGGTAGCGTCGGTCATCTGCCGATGCCTTCGCTCGCCAACGTGCACGCCCTTCACTCGGGAAGTAAACGCAAGCTGTCTGCCGTTACGGGGCTCACGCGCTGGGAGAATGCGCCGGATTCCGCCGCCCAATTTAGCGTCGACGTGGTCGGAAGAAAGGACAACTTCGACTGGTGCAGCGATGAAGGGCAGGCTGTGGCCATTCCAATGATCGACTCGGGACAGTACTCGTGCATCACGATGGCACAACCGTGCCGACTGCCGGTTACGACCGACATGGCTCAGGCGTTTGAGCGTTATGCGGCTGCAGGCGAACGTAGCGGTGTTCTCGTCATCGTCTTTGTGGTGTGCACGATGGGCCATGCAAACTCGAAGCTGCACGAATTCGCGGACGAATACATTGAGGTCGACGCGTGCGAGCCTGATCCTGACAGTGACAGCGTCGTAACTTTCTCTGTTGAAGTCCCCGCGCTGGCCGACGGTCGTGCGCTAGGCATCGACAAGTCTATGTACGACATCTATCTTAGCGACGGACGGTGGACGGCCACGGAAACACCCTTCACTTCGTCGTCAGCTCGCGACCGGGCTGTGGGTGAACTTGCGAAGAGCTGCAAGAGCTTGCAAGCCATCGCGGACAAACTGGGCGTCAGCACTGCTACTGTGTCGCGTACGATCAAGAAGTTGCGGGAGATGAAGAACGGCGTGCCGTTGCCGGACTAGCGGATACCGATGACCTGCACGAAAAAACGAATCCCGCTGCCATGAATCATCTTAAGGGTTGCCCCGCGCAACCCTTTTTTTTTCGAGCACCTGTTCAAGCATGAACCGAGCATCGGTTTGACTGTCCCACCAGGTCCCCCGCAGCCAGAGCCGCTTGCTTTTGATGCTCGTCCAAAACCGGGCGAGTTTCTGACGGAAATCAACGCGTTTGCATCGCTTGCATCGCTTGCATCGCTTGCATCGCTTGCATCGCTTGCATCGCTTGCATCGCTTGCATCGATTTGGCCCGATCAGTGATGAGGATGCAAGCGATGCAAGACTGCAGGGGCGTCACCAATCTGTCGCTGAGTGCGCGGTGAGTTGCCTCGCTCCATCCCCTACTGCCGCACACGATACTAGTCTATATACCCCAGATTACTACCCTACCGAATACTGTAAAGGCTGAAGCAAGTCTCCTGCTGCAACTCGCAGCTAACCACTTCCTTCAGCCGGTACCGTATCCATGATCGATCTCATCCACATCGAATTTCCGTTCGACCACAAACCTTTTGGCAACGAGCGCATCAAGCGCATCGAAGGGTCGGGCAGCGAGTCTTCGATGCAATTTTCTAAGCAGATTCGCCTTTCGGACGGCGGCAGCCTCATCGACGTCATGTCTTTGCGAAAGGGAACGAAAATCGCGATCCACTGCTGCCCGCTGAAACCGCTTCAAGGGCATAACGTGTTCGGATCGAACAGTGTGCGCCTACTGTGCTTCGCGCTGATTTGCGGTGTGCTGCGCAAGATGAAACTGCCCTATGATCCCGAACAGGAAGCGATGTGGAAAGCGGGTGAATACGACATCACGATGATCGACCTTACCCATCGCTTCCCGCTCCCCGAGAACGTTAGCAGCCAGATGCTCTGCACCTACCTGCACCGGAACATGGACACGGCCTTTCGCACGGCTTGGTTCAAATCGGGCATCGGGAGCCGCATGGAAGCGCCTCGCAGCAATGCAATCTGGACCTTCTACGACAAGCATCAGGAGTTGGGCGACAAGCGCAAGCAAGCCGAAAAACACTTGCGAGCCGTTGCTGGGGACGCGGCTGATGAAATCTGGCCTCTGCTGTCGGACATGGCCAGCAAGAGTATTCGTGCGGAACTGAAGTTGCGTGGGGCGTACCTCGTGAACAATGGCCTTAACCGCGGTTCCGCCTGGAATCTGCAATGCGTTCAGGACGTCTATTTCAAGGAGCTGGATCGCCTGTGCTTCCAGTCGCACAGATCGATCGACGTGCTGCGTGACGCCATTTCCGGTGTTAGCAATCGTACCTTGAGACACACGCTCGAACTCTGGCGCGCAGGTTCACCACTCAACGAACTGTTCGCAGAAAGCACGTTGGCAACGCACCGCGCCAAGATCAAGGCTGAAACCGGTATCGATATTCTTCTTAATCGCCCGACTATCGAGCCACTGCCTCTTTCTGAGATTTTTGCGCGGGACAATTGTCTCGGTGCATTTCCTGCCTGGGTCCGCGACTATCCCACTGCTGGGTTTGCCTCGCCGAATTCAGCCATGGATCAACCGCAAAATAACGAAGCCCGCCGTCACCGTGGAGACGTAGCCGACGGTCTGGCCGCGGACGCTGCGACCACTGCATTCCGCTCACCTGCCGCATCGCACGGCGGTCGAAGCGCCCGCCGTGCAGAATCTTTGCGGGTAAGAGCATCGCGTTGGGACGATTAATCACCTGCGGGCCGGGGCTCGAACGCCCCCGGCCCGCTGTTCGGTAGGGCAAGGCAAGCGCATCAATGGACCGCACATTTCCGAAACAACATGGCTGCCGCGTAATGTTTCACTCAAGCAGCGCGAGCGAAGCACTTCTTGAACTCATCAGCTGGTGGCAGCCGGAACCGATGTGAAAGGACGCATGCGCGGCGCTGCGTCGGACCGGGTTGTTTCCGACGGAAGCATTCGTGGAGTTTCAGGCGGGGGAACCATTCTCACAACATCGATCTCTCGTTGCAGGTGCTCGATCGCGGCTCGCGGCTCGCGGCTCGCGCCGAGCGATCGACGTACTATACTTGCCGTGCCTCATTCCGTAAGCGGGTAGCCGAACGATGCGCAAGCAGTCAGCCGTCGAACAAAGCAACTTCGCGGGCAGGTCTGAATCGACCTGCGGGAGACATGCTGGCGCGGGCGATCGCCGCCCGCCGCTTAGCGAGGGCTTGTTCTCTACTACGACCGGCAAGCTTCGGCCACTAGCCGGCACTCGCCATCTCAGTCATGTGGTCACTCGAGCGGCCGCTACGCATCAAGCAGCGGACTTTCATGCTGCGAGCGTCGGTGGATTCGCGATCAGCTGCTGCCTACCGCACATACGACGCCTTGCTGCTATTTTCAGCGCGCAATAAAATCAAACAGATTTCGATGACAACTACTATTAAGACGAGGAACCAAATGAAGAAGTTAATTCTACTTGCTGCCATTCTGCCGGCGATGGCGGCCCAAGCACAGTGGCAAGGCTCGCAGCAACAATACGGCAACACGACCTACGGTAACTACTCCGGTCCGAATGGCCAGTCGATGAATTCCACGTCGCAGCAATACGGCAACACGGCCTATACCAATCAGACTTACAACGACGCCCAAGGCCACACGTCGACGCGCAATTGCACATCGCAGCGCTACGGCAATCAGGTCTACACCAACTGCTACTGATATGTAGACAGGCTACGAGTGACGCCCGAGTCCCCGTCACCGACTACGTTGGTGGTTGCGGGCGCCAAATCAGGCTCTGTATTCGAGAAAGCGGCCTGCGCGCGAAAGAGGGCTCTATTCAAGCATTGAAGCCTTTCCTCACCCTTCCAGTTGCACCGATTTCAAATGTAAGTGGCTGAGGCGGACGTAGCGTCGATTCGAAAAAGATCGACGTTTCTTAGGTGCGCGTCAGCACAACGCAGAGAGGAACGGCCAGAGGTTCAATCGAGTGGCGAGCCCGCTTTCTGACAGGCATCACGCATCGCCAGCCACACGGTATTGGTCATGCCATCGCCCCAGTATTCGGGGTTCGCTTCGACATAACGATCAATAATGGCTCTGACTTGTATCGAATTGGCGCGCATAGTCGCAAGGCATTGATCGAGCTGGTCAACGCGCCCTAGAGGGTGTTAGGCACTTTTGTTAAGGGCTGCAAAGTGGACAAGCATAAGCACGGAGAATACGACGAAGTGCAAACCAGCCAAGGTTTCGGGCAATCGCTCGTAGTCTCTGGCCAGCCGGCGGAAGCGGTTGAGCCAGCCGAAGCTGCGCTCGACCACCCAGCGGCGCGGCAACAGCACGAAGCCCTTTTTCGCCTCCGACAGCTTGATTACCTGAAGCTCGATTCCTTCGTCGAGTGCTGCCTGCGCAGGCTCTTCGCCGGTATATCCCTGATCGGCGAACGCCACCTTGACCGTCTGGCCCGTGGCCTGCTGAACCTGACGCGCCAGTTCTCCGACCTGCGCACGTTCCTGTTCGTTGGCCGGCGTAACATGCACAGCAAGCAATTGCCCCAACGTATCAACCGCCATGTGGACCTTGCTGCCACGTTTGCGTTTGTAGCCGTCGTAACCGGCGCGAGGTCCACTCTCGCAGGTCGACTGCAGGGTCCGCCCATCGAGAATGACCGCGCTGGGTTGACCACGACGCTCCTGGGCGATCCGGATGATCGAACGCAGGTCATTCACCATGGCCTCGAAACAGCCGGCCTGAATCCAGCGTTGCGTCTGCTGGTAGACCAGTTCCCACGGTGGAAAGTCATTGGGCAACAAACGCCACGGTGCACCCGCGCGTACGATCCAGCGAAGCGCGTTGAACATCTCACGCAGTTCGTAGCGGCGCTGCGGTGCGTCCTTGTTCATCAAGGTCAGGTACGGAGCGGCGAAGTACCACTCTTCATCCGATACATCCGTTGGGTAAGGCCTGCGTTTTTTCATCCCACCAGGATACCAGGTCCGACAAAAAGTGCCTAACACCCTCTAGCTTCACACGCGCCATCGCGCCCGCGGACAGTAGTCCGTCAATGCTGCCTGCGATGTAACCGAGCTTCTGCGGACCACTGAGTTGGCGATAGGCGTTGCCGTCGAGAAAGAAGCTGGCCTGTGCGGTCGCGCACAATGCGGCGAGGGTGATGAAAGCGAGCAGTCTTTTCATGGGTCTCGTAACGTTTTTGCGCCGGCGTAGCCGTTTCCATTGAGGTTCTACGCGCGATCTTACCCGTTTCCCCGAGCCCCAGTGTGCCCTTCCGCACGAAGCTATCTATGAGGCCGATCTGCTGTCCCCGAGAGGCCGGCTCTGATGACCGGACCACTCTGTTACCAGCCGTTGACCCACTGACGCCGCGACCGGCGGCAGTGGGTCGACCTGAGCCGGTTACCGTTCGCCTCAGTTCGGCCACTTTGAAACATTCGACACAGGACCCTGAATCGCCGACAATCGCCAATCAACGAATGGCCTTTCGAGGATCGCATGGCCACTGCGAAGACCTATGCCCCAGTCGCTCTTGTAACCGGTTCGACCTCCGGGATTGGCGCTGCAATCGCGCGACGGCTTTCAAAGGATGGATTCTCTGTTGTTCTCCATTCGCGCAGTTCCGGCGATGCGGGGCTCGTGTTGGCCCGCGAGCTCGGCTCCGCCGCGTACGTGCAAGCCGATCTAGCCAACGATGCAGAGAGAGTGAATCTCATCCGCGAGGCAATCGGCGTTTGGGGCCGACTCGACGTTCTGGTCAATAACGCCGGTATCAGTCGAGTGATCCCCCATAACGATCTGGCGGCTGTCACGCCGAACGTTTGGCAGGAGTTGCACGAAGTCAATGTTGTCGCGCCGTTTCGTCTTGTAGCCGAAGCGCAATCGGCGCTGCGTGAAGCTGCCGCGCGAGGAAAGGCGGGGTGCGTCGTGAACGTGAGTTCGCATGCCGGAGTGCGACCTAAAGGTGCATCGATCCCTTACGCAGCAACCAAGGCAGCGTTAAACCATGTGACGCGCTTGCTTGCGCTTTCACTTGCCCCTGACATCCGCGTAAACGCTGTCGCGCCAGGCTTGGTCGATACACCTCTCACGGCAGAGTGGACGCCAGCTCAGCAACTCTGGAAGGAGCGTTCACCGATGCGGCGAGCCGCAAGCCCCGATGATGTTGCTCAGGCGGTTGCCTTGTTGATCGCTTCGGATTATCTGACGGGCGAAATTTTGCTCTCGGACGGCGGTTTGAATCTCACGTAATCAAAACGCGACGAAGCACCGCCCGCGCCCGCTGCACGTTGATCGTCCGTCTAGCGATCGATCCGATCCGCACGCGATCTGTCTCTGGGCGGCCAAAAAGCGACGTCCGCGCACGCAAGTAGATTCGTCAACAATCGGCTCCAAAGTTGATGGCCGTTCACATTTCGCGAGGAACAGCGATGAAGGTAACGATTGCGTACATCGACGAACCTCCGTTCGGCTGGACGGAAGACCGCACCGCAATTGGCGCGGATATTGACCTCGCAGAAGTAGTTCTTCGAGCGATAGGAGTTACCTGGATCGAGCATCATCCAACGACGTTCAGTGAACTGTTGCCCGGCGTTGAAACCGGCCGCTGGGATATGAATGTTCCGCTGTTTGTTACGCCAGACCGTGCCAATCTGGTCGCGTTCAGCGTGCCAGTGTGGGCGATAGGGGACGGGTTCCTGGTTCGGGCTGGGAATCCGAAGGCGCTCGACAGTTATGCGTCACTCGCCAAACGCGACGATGCGCGCCTTGGCATCATTGCCGGACAGGTGCAACACGACTCGGCGAGAGCATCAGGTGTCCGTGAGAATCAGATAGCAATCTTCGAGCATCAGGCCGAGGCGATCGATGCCGTTCGCTCGGGGGCGATCGACGCGTATGCGAGCACAGCCTTGGGAAACCGCATAATGGCGGATCGTATCAAAGGTTCGATCTTTGAGGCTGTGGAGCACAAACCGGAAACGAACGGCAAGCGACAAGAGGTTCCATTCGGGGCGTTCTCGTTTGGCAAACGAAACAACGATCTGCGCAATGCGGTGAACTCGCAGCTTCGTTCATATTTGGGCTCGCCAGACCATCGCGCTCGCATGGCGAAATTCGGGCTGACACGCAATGAGATCGATCCGGTCCTCGCTCGTTGAGTGGGGGACGGGCTTCGGCCAGAAGCGGCCGTTCGACATCAGGTCCGAGATCGCTGACAATTGCCCAGTTCCCCCTCTGGCTCGCTATCGTCGAGCCTCAACGTTAACTAACCAGCAGGGATAGCGCCATGCCTGAGGCCCAGCTTCGTTTATATGCCGATGCACAGTTCGCAAGCCCGTATGCGATGTGTGTGTTCGTGGCCCTCCGAGAAAAACAACTGCCATTCGAGCTGATCACGGTTGACCTTGGGAGTGGCGCCAATCGTGAAGAGAGCTACGCCTTCGAATCGTTGACTCAGCGCGTACCCACATTAGCGTATGGCGAGTTCGCGCTATCCGAGTCATCGGCGATTACTGAGTACCTGGACGAAACTTTCCCTGAAACGCTCGTTTATCCGCGGGACCGACATCTCCGCGCGAGGGCGCGCCAACTCCAGGCGTGGCTCAGAAGCGACCTGTTGCCCATCCGTCAGGAGCGCTCGACGGAGGTTGTGTTCTATAAAAAAGAGGCTCCGACTCTTACTACCGCCGCGGAGTTGGCAGTGCGGAAGTTGTACTTTGCAGCCGACCGGCTTCTCCTGCAGGATGCATCTAACCTCTTCGGTGATTGGTGTATCGCCGACGCAGATTTGGCGTTGATGTTGAATCGCCTTGTCATGAATGGCGATGAAGTTCCCGCCAAGCTAGCGTCGTATGCGACGCGTCAATGGGAACGGGCGTCAGTGCAGCAGTGGGTTTTGCTGGACCGACCTCCGCTCTGACCACGTGCGGATTGGTCGGACTCCCGCGTGAGACGGCAGCCGGCCATCAAGCGACGTTTGCCTCTGCCAGCGACTGGACGTTCGGGCGACCGCTTCGCTTGGCTTTGGATGAAGATGCCGGGAATTCTTGAGCCTGAAGGCGAGTCGAGGGAGACCGGAAAGACAGAATTGATGAGACTGCCGGGATTGTCATTCCGCGAGGCCGCAGGGCCGAGGATTTGCCTACCTAGCAACATCGACAGGTTGTTCCGATGTACTGGCTCCGCCATTATTCGTATGATCATTGCTGACCCACCTCGCGTTTGCGGAAGGGCCGTCGTGGTCACGGGACCGCACAAACCCGCAGTTCCCACGCCAACCTCCATTACAAACTCTGAACATTGGCGAGTCGACTGCGGCGCATTTCCTGCGGACTGCTTACGTGAAAGCGTTAAATGTGGAGCATGACATGACCAGCGTTGTTGGAGCGCACATTAACCCGTTTTCCTCCGGCCTTCGCTTGGACGGAAACCCGGGACAGATCAAGAATCCACAGGGGGCACAACTAACGGACAGTTATAGACAGAATGCCGATAGTAGCGCAGCGGCGGCCAATGCAGCCGCGGGCGTCGATAATCCGGAATCTCGACCACCCACGACGATCTACGAGGGCATTCAGGCCACGTTAACGTCGGCTAGAGTACAGGCAGGATATGATCCGCTTGCGCAGCCACCCCAGGGTGGCGGAGCCTATGCCGGAGATAACGCGCATTTCAGCGCTTTCGTTGACGAGTTGAACACTGCACCATTTTTAACCTTGGTGTCTCAGAGGACAGATCCTATCGATTGCTCAAGCACGAACGCGAACGACTTGATCGCTGCCTTTGTGAACCGCTTTGAGGGCGTGGCCGACCAAGATATCGATACGATCAAGAATGGTGTAGAAAATCTTGTGACTGCAGCGCTCTCTTACGCCAGTTCGGAAGAATCATTTTCAATTTTTACGCAGGTAATTCTTAGCGATGATCCGAACAGCGTATATATAGGCTTGTACACCTCGGCGCTAAGGATTAAGGCAGAGAACAATAAAGGCGTGATTCGATTTGAGTCTACGTATTCCCTTACTCAGGCGCAGTGGTCCCTCGACTCACAGACGTGGGCAAACAATCTCCCAGAATTCCGGCAGCAGCGGAATGAATCTACGGAAAAATGGCTGCCAACGATGAGCACACCCAAGAACCCGAATTCAAACTTGCTTGCCTCATGCTTTGAGAAGTAACGGTTCATCGTCGCATCGCGCGGCGACGTCATCATCTTGTTTGGCCCTACCTATCAAACGAGATAGGTATCTGCCCATCTTCGCTGACTCGATAGGGGCGCAACCGCCGATTGCTAGACGGCAGACACGGCCGCAGGAACGACCGTTGTACCTTTGGAAGCCGCCCTTGACGGGGCGGCGGCCCGAAGGGCCGAAACGGGTCGATCCTTGCCGGTCGTTCCTTACATGAGGCTGTGGGAACGGTACGCCACAAACACCAACACACGGAATCCGTCAGGTGCTCTTGCATCCACGTGTACCGTTGGAATCACGAGCGCGTCAGCGGACTCGACCAGATCGCCGACCAGATGCGTCACGCGCGATATCTCGGAGAGACGCACCGAATGGTTGCCTGCGATGGCTACGATGAGACCCGTCGCGGCTGCTATGCGAGAACGCCCGACATCCACAATCGCACGAGTTGCTGCGCCCGATGCACGGTCCGCGTCACCAGCGCTGGCTGATCCCTCAGCCTCCCCCACGCCGACCGATACGATGGCTCCCCTGAGTATTCCTTGCACGTCAGCGAGATCGGTGCAAACAGGCGGAGCGACTTTCAGTCCACCCGCAATATGCCTGATGATGTTGCACGCAAGCGGTTTTGCCTCTGGCCATGAGGCCCGTAGAGCGATCACCGAGTCAAATGCTCGAAGAAGATCGCGTTCGTGCATCCGGCCGTCGGACGAAGGTTCTGCTGTTTGAGCAATGAGCGCCACCACGAACAGGCCGGCTTCGCGCGCGACACGCGAGACCGAGGACGCGACGGAAAGGTCGCCTTCGACTTGCGGGTCGACGGCGATGAACACCAGTCCCACCTCTACGAACGTAGCTAGTGAAATAGCGATAGCGCTGTCGAATGGTGGAATTGGAGGTGACCTTCCGGCAGTCGTCGGCAATGCGTACAAGTAGCGAATGTCTCCTTCTATACGATTTGCGGTCAACGCACTGTTCAGACCTACGCGCGCACTCGTGGAGACGACAATTAACGGCATGTCATTGTCAGCACCCGGATTCAGGACAGCCCGCCCCGTTTCCCACAACGTTACATCGAGTGCGGCCTCGTTCGGCGGCATCTTCGGATTGTTCATGACTTTGCCCGCTATCGGGCCTCTTTGTGCCATCGCGACAAGGAAAGATTGTCGTACAGATGCCCTGCCGAAGCGCGTCGCCAGCTTCAGCGAGCTTGCATATGTCCACGCAGCAATCGGAAATCAGATGATGGAAGCACCTTGACGCTCGGCAGTCGTCCCCGATCCGTCAGCCGCCACGGACCGGTTTGCCGTTCTCGGTCACGACCCTGCCGTCGTACACGTATTTTTTCGTCCTCTTTGCAACGCGCTTCCGCTCCGCCTCCGAGGCAGCATCTCCGACAAAATCGGGCATCGTCACAATCAGCCTGCCGGATACGGTCGAGACCTTCGGCAGATCGGAACACGAACCGAACTCCGGGCTGACGACGTAGCTGCCTTCAGACAGAATGATCCAGTGATACAAGGCGGGGCAAGCGGTCCCGCCATTGTTCTGAATCAGTACGGCGCGGTGGTTTTTGAGGGCCACCTGAGCCGCGAAACTCAGCGAGTTATTGGCCTGAATCCGCGGACTGACGGGTTTGCCGTCAAGCAAGAGTACGTTGTTATCGTTGGCGCTGAGCTTGCCGAAAGGCGTGTCTGCACGCTTGATCGCCTCCCGGTTCGCTGACCACGACCGAGCCGACCCCCGCGCCGCTCTCGTCGGCCTCGTTCTCGCCTGCGTCTTCATTTGCGGCCTGCGCGTTCGGTGTCTCGGGTGTCGCAGGCGACGAAGCTGACGGTGCCGGACTTGATGCGGACACGGCCGGCGACGATGCCGGAGCGGCCTCTGCAGTCGGGGAAGTTTTCGAGCATCCTGCAAGGACCAGTAGCAGCGCGGCGAAGGTGTACGAAGATGCTGCGAGGCGAGTACGTTTTCGTTGGTGATTCATCTGTATATCCAATTGGATAGGCCACTCTTTCGAGGGGCAGTGAAACGCACTGCGCTCCGCTGCCCCGTTGTCCGATTCTGATCAGAATTTCGGTGTCGATGCGCTGACTGACCGAGCTTGGGTCTGCGCCTTGCTGTATGCGAGAGCGGGCTCGGTCCACTGCGCAATGAGGAACTGCGATTCCTTCGGCAGCTCAAGATTGGGCATCAGCGAAAGATCAAAGGACGGGCGCGCGCCGCACTCACCGTCTGCGAGGCTTGCTACGAGAACCGTGCCGTCCGGGTTAGCCCAGCGCAATGCGTAGACTGTATCCGCAGGATGACATGCGACCCATTGCTGCGTGATCCGGTCTTCAACCACAACGCTCTTGGTGATTGCCTCACGGCTCTCGATTCCGAGTGCTTTTGCCCGACTCTCGATGCCCTTCGCAGCCGTCTTGTGATCCGCAGCGAGCTTCTCGCGTGCGCCAATCACTGTGGAAGGTTTGCCGTACCGCTGCTCAAGCGCCACGCGAAAAGAATTGCCGGGTTGCAGCGAGTTCGTCACGTCGGCCGCCTTCACATGTTCTTCGACTGCGATAACGACCGACTTTGCGAGTTCCGGCGGGCGGGCACTTGCGCGCAACGTCGCCAGCGACACAGTAGTGTTGCTACCGGTCAATCGTGTGACCGCAATATTGTCGGTTGGCGCGAGCCGTCTCATGTCGTTTTCCACCCCGCTAACCATGCCTTGGGGCTCGCCCGTCGTTAGTTCGGGTTGTGCGCAAACGTCGCCGAGTTTGATGTCATGGAGAGCAAACGCGGATAGTAGCGGAGTCCGGGCGGGTTGAGCGCAACCAAACAACATGCCGAAGGGAGGGTTGCCGTTGGTGGACGCGCTCGGCGTTGAACCTCCAAGGTGCTGCGTAACTGCCTGTGTCGGACTGTCAGAACCGTTGCCGGCCGGTTGGGATTGCGGCACTGGCTGCTGTGCCGCTCCTTGCTGCGGCAGCGACTGCTTCGCCTGGGTCACGGCGTACTGGCCCGTATGGATCGTCCCGAAAATCTGGCTGATCTGGGCATGCGCAGCCGGTGCAGCAAAGGCGCCAGCAACAATAAAAATGCGTGTGAGCTTCATCATGGTAATTCCCCGGTTGTGATCAAAAGTCCGTCTACTTCGCATGAATATTCTATATGAGGAATAATATTCCTTATTACGTCCTTCTCTCGTAGTGCGGTGGCGACTGACACTTCCCCCGTCAAACGAGGAGGACTTCAGGCTTGAGCAACATAGATGAGCTTGCGCGGTCGGTCGGGGCGGCCATCGCGGCGCGCAGGAAGGCGCTCGACATGACTCAAGAAAGGTTGTCCGAGTTGATCCGGATCGAACAGTCGTCGCTTTCGCGGATGGAACGCGGAACCC
Source organism: Paraburkholderia sp. BL6665CI2N2 (assembly GCF_004366535.1). Taxonomy (NCBI): domain Bacteria; kingdom Pseudomonadati; phylum Pseudomonadota; class Betaproteobacteria; order Burkholderiales; family Burkholderiaceae; genus Paraburkholderia; species Paraburkholderia sp. BL6665CI2N2. The sequence continues at coordinate 7,064,322 of NZ_SORC01000001.1, read as the reverse complement.
TGATTCCTAGCCTTGAGCGTCTCGCGGGTATCGCGGACAGTCTTCAGTGTCGGCTCGCGGACCTGTTCAGTACGGCCGGTGTCAGCTCGCATGACCGTGCATCGAGAGTCCATGAAAAGCTTTCGTCCCTAACTCCTGCACAACAGGAAATCGTTGAGCGGTTGGTCGACGACGCTCTTGCCCTTCTGGAAACTACACACGGACGGCGTGCTCAGCGAGTAGCTATGAAATCGGGCAAAAAAGGAACGTGATCGTTGTCCGTTGCCGGGTGGGCGCCGAAACTCTCTCGTACCTGCACGGTCCAGAAGCGTCTTGCCTAAAGCAGCCCAGAAGGTGTCACTGCCGTACTGCACCTCAGCGTTGGCGTAGAGCGCCGCGGTAGATTGGTGCCACTACGGGGGCTTCGTCGGTCCGTCAAAGTCAACCGAAACCGCTCCGTTCAGCACCACCGAATACGTCGCGCTGGCTGTGGCGTACTTCGCGTAGCGTGGCAACTCGCCGGAGTGCCTGCCCGCGTAGTGAAGCCGTGCATTGCACGTTGCCATCGCTGTAGGTGGCCCTTCCGCCGGATCGAGGATCAGCAGCGTGCGGCCGTCGAACTGCCGCGATGTCTGACACCCCTCAACGCCGATCACAAGAACCGCATGAGTCTGCGCGTCGCCGACCGCGCGCACGCAGCAGATAACCAGGAGCCCCCGCGTGAGTTCGCGTTCGACGAAGGCGACGACTTCGCGGTGTGAGCCGTGTTCAAGCGCCTTCGTGCGCAGGCCGCAGTCGAGCTTGGTGATCAACTCTGCGAGTTCGGAGAGCGTCATGCCGTTCAGGAAGACCTCTGCCGTCTTGCGCCAAATCATGGCTTCGAGCCGTCGCCGCCTCGTGGCAATCCGCGACGGGTCGTCGATGATGCCAGCAATCTGCAACACCATTACAAGGCAGTGCATCACACACGCCGCATCGAGGCGACTTTGCTGGCTATGGACAGCAATCCTCGATCGGACTGTGCCGAGACATAGACCGGGACGAATGAACGGATGAAACCGCTGGACGACGAAGCCCACGGTCAATACTCGCTCGGTAGAAGTGCAGTAGTTGCGCCCCGGTCGGCTTCAGTGATGATCCAGATTTTTTCCCTGCTGTCCCCCAGTTCGTACACGCTGAGAACACGCGCGCCCTCAATCACGGCACGATCATTGGTGGCGCGATCCTCTGCGTCCGGCACGCCCCAGTCGCCGCACTGGTGTCGCAGCAGGAGTTGGAAGGGTTGAGTTCCAGTGCGGTGCATCAGTTCGCGCGCGCCGAGCGTCATCAGGGTGCGGCCTAGCGGAAAAAGAAATCTACGGTTGCTTTTCATAATGATCAGGCATCCTGAATGTTTTATGCGAGCATCATCCCCGGCTGAGTTCCGGTATCAAAGGCTCAAGTTGGTGAAAAAGCTGAAACGCGAGGCTGCAGCAGTGCGTTTCGGCTCAGCGGAGACGTTATTGAGGGCGGTTACCGAGCGTGAAGATGTCGGGAGTCGAGGTTGATGATCAAATGACCTGCGGGAGTTAGGCAAACGCCTCAAAACCGGCATTTTTGTTCATAAGTGACTAAAAATCACCAAAAATCGACCATCTTTCGGTAAAATGTAACACAAACGGCTGAATCAGTAAAAAGGGACCGTCAAATGCCGTCCCGGCCCGCTATTTTGGCCGATCCGGGTGTCGCGAGGGATTGTCCTCGGGACTTCAGACGCAAAAGTCGCTCTCCGACCGGATTGCAGCCCCACCAGCGGGCTACCCCTTCCACGCCAAGGGGAATGCATGGAGTCGAAACGTCAGCGGCTTCATATCCTCGGCTCGGCGACAATGAAAGCTTTGTAATTAATATTGCAATGCAACATCCCATTCCGGGCACATTCTCGGCAGGAAAAACGGGCGAGCTGCCCATTTTTTGTGCAAACCAAACAATTTCAGGCGATTTTAGGTGTTTGGCAGCCCGAAACTTAGGCTGGACCTTGCTGTGACGCTTCGGCGTGCGTGCTATGCGACCCAAGCAAGGCTGGACAGTAGTCATTCGTGCCAGTTGGCTGTGACACGAAAATAAAAACCTAGGATTCCTGCGTATTCGCGGGTTCGTAGCGGCGTCTGCGACGCGTCGTCTCGCGCTTGACATGGGCGAGGAAATGGCGCTGCGCGCACCAGTCTCCGACGTGATCTGCCTTGGCCGCGCCCACCATCGATGTTCGCGTGCGCATTCCCATTCAAGCTGCGATGACCGACCGCGCCCGAGGTCAAAGCATGGTAACCGTCGAACAGCGACTCAGCAGCGTGCAGCCGCACGTCGCATGATGTCCATGCAGTGCAACCGGTGCACCGCCGAACATACTGTTCCCGTCACCTTCCGCGATCGTCTGGGTACCGTGCTGCTTGCATTCGACTGTATCGCCCTTGCGGGCAACAGGTTTGCCGTCCACGATGTCGGCATTCGAACCGGTCGATACGGTGCCTCCGTGCGGGGCCAGCGTATCGCCAACCACAATGACCTGACGAACCATCAACTTTCTCCCACTTTGGCCGGTGCTACGGTCTGCCGGTCCGACTTAATCACAAATCGATCTCACGTACACCGGGCATCCCAGTTTCCGCGTTCGGATTGCCGAGATACGTCCATTGCACATCGACGATCGCCGCATCGATGAAACGCTCACCGGGATGCGGAAATGCGTGATCTTTCTCGACAAACGCCTGCTGATCCCACCGGTTGTACAGCACGGCCATCGGATGATCACTGGCAACACGGCCTTCCCATATGCCGGTTCGCGGACAGCGCTGCTGTCCACTGCACCTGACTTGCGAAGCCGGTTGCGGAATCTCGCGCAGGAATCCTACGTCAATCATGTGCTTCAGGAGATCGTCCCGCTGTGGGGGTAGGACATAGGCTTCACCGAGGTAATGCCATTGCACCTGGTCAGGGGCGAGCCAGTCGGATGACGATGCCTCGAAGCGCTCACCCGCCTGGTAGCGCTCCGGCGTGTTCCGACGGGCGGGAATCAGTTGGGTCTTGGGAGCAGATGCTGGACCGTACAGCGCGAGCCAGTAGCCGTCGCGCGGCACGATCTGGTTGCCCGCAACCGCCATCGCGCTTTGTTCCACTGACGACACAGCGTATCCGTGTGGAATGAATTCACGTCCTTGCAGCGCTGCGCCTTGTTGCGGTTTGGGCGGTGGTGTCACGGCCTTTGCGCCGTCGATCAATGTCTGCACATTGCCGTCCCATTTGGGCAATGGGGCCGGAGGCAGGGGCAATACCTTGTCGAGATTAGGAAGCTTCAGACGGCCACCGTAAAATTCCAGCGCGTCGCCAAGCTTGCTGTACCGTTCGGCACGCGCCTTGTCAATGTGTCCAACGAGATTGGTGCCGTCGGCAAGATCGAGGCCACGAAACTCTGGTGCTAGACTATGTGCGCATTTCGCACTTCCGAGCTTCACGCCGTCGTGCAGGACCTTGAGTGCGCGCGCCTTACCTTCTGCAGTATGCGACCGAGCATATAGAAGACCCAGTTCATCGGCTGCATCTCCGTATCCCTGAGCAAGAGCGCATTCCAGCATCTGCGTTGCAACGAGTTCGTTACCCCAGAATTCACCTCCCGGATCGTCATATGCAGCATCCGTCTTTGTTCCAAGGAAGACCTGCGCAGATGGGCTACCCATATCAGCGGCACGCTGGAAGAAAGCATAGGCGCTGGTAGCACTTCCTCCCCTGACTATTCCGTTCTGGTGATAAGTGCCCATCATGTCGTACGCGTCGGGCACGCCTAGTTTCATCGCTTTCTCCACCCAGCGAATTGCTGCTTCCGGATCGTGTTCCGGAACGCCCGGATTGTCGCTCAGGATCAGCGAGGCGAGATTGAGCATAGCCTTCCAGTGATTGCGTTCGGCCGCTTGCGTGTACAACTGGTAAATCTTCGGGTAATCACGTTTTGTGGCGTAGATATTCGGGTCATCGAGCGCCAGCGCCTGCTGGAACCACAGTTCGCTCTGTGGATCGACCGAGGGCAGGTGCTGGTCCTGATACACGCAAGTGAAGGTTTTGCGGTGTGGATTGAACGGCAGCAGTTTTTCGTAGCGTGGCAGGTCGGACATGGCGGTGCTCAGCTTGCTGGTGAGGGCAGTGAAGGGGCTGGCGTGCGAGTCGGCGGCCACTATACCGAGGCTGACGACCAGAAATCGCAGAACGAGGGCAATAAATGCTGCGCGGAATTGATACACGTCAGGCATATTCCGAGTTTCCCGAAAAAGGCATGGTCACTGACGCGTGCATCGTGTTCGTGGCGCGGTGATCTTCAAAGGGCAGCAGAAAGCCCGTGAGAGCCTCTGTTCCCCCTTTCCAGACATTGCGGTTCTTGGCCATACGCCTGTTCCATGCTTCAAATACGTCAGGCATATGGGCAAGACCATCGCTATCGGGAATAGTGGCTCCCCAATGCATTTTGAAAACGTTCTGGCGTAGCGAACCGGCATATTCCAGTCCGGTCACGCCGATATTTATTTCGCTGTCTGACGACATGCTGCGCTGGTTCAAGTTCGCACTACCCACCGTGAGGAACACGTCGTCGATGATCATCAGTTTGGAGTGAATATAGATTTCGCGGTACGCCATGCCATTGCCGTGCGGCCCGCTCGAGCGCAACCGGGCGACACTCACTTTCAGTCCATAGGTGGCCGCAAGCTGCTGCGCGCTGGGGCGATCCAGTACCTTGCGCTGGGTGCTTATCGGACCGTCGGGCGTGTCGACGGTATCGGTGATGGTTTTTGCGTCCGCATAATTCTGGCTGATATTGCCGTCATCCACGTACTTTCTCTGGTCCGACATTCCATCGCTCGCGCCAAGCTCGGTAAGCATGTCATACGTGCGTGGAATCATTCCGTCGTCTTCTGGATGCGGGATGACGATGAACAGATGTAGCATCGGCATCTGTGAAACGGGTTTACCAGACTTTGCCGCCCACGCCTCGCAGAACGTTTGTCGCGTCTCTTTCAGATGACGTGCGAATGCGGAATAGAAAAAATACTGGTTCTCGATATAGATGTAGTTACGGGCGAAACTGCTGGCCTGATAGTACAGTTCCTTGATCGTCTTGTCGTTCTCACGCGGATGGGTGCGAACGATCTGCACACCGTGAGCTGGATTTTTGGGCGCCTTCGGGATGTTGGCCGGGACGTCGGTCAGCTCATCGACCTTATGGTCTGGCGCGAAGATATTCCAGTCGCTCACAAAGTTGTGATGCAACCGCTTGAGCGCGGGACCCACCACACGGCACGCATAGTCCTGGTAAGGTCTGCCATGCACGTAGCCCTTCGTCGCGGGCTGTCCCTGCGTTGCCTCCTCATGCGCCTGCTCGTCCTTGAGCTTGCCCTTGGCTAACGCCTCCCGTATCGGATCGTCGATCTTATGGGCGGTGGTGTCCCAGTAGTCGGTCACTGAGTTCAGCCCCATGACATAACCCACTGCGTAACGGCCTTCCTCGTAGGCATAGTCGATCAGAATCGGTTTCTGATGGTGCGTTGGATAATTCTCCATCAGACCGGTTTCATCAGTCGGATTCCCCGCCACGTAGACCGGCTTGTCTTCCTCGTCGGCCAGCGCGTGCTTGGCATCCGCGGTCTCGATGGAGCGGAATGCAACCTGAAGGCGCGGATTCTTCCCGCTGACGTTGCCTTTCGGCAGATTGTCTTTCCACCACCGGATGCAGTATTCCTGGCGCTTCTTGCTCTCGTACGGAGACGATGACGTACCGACCGCCCAGGCGGCCGGATTCGTGAATGGATTGTGACCGTTGTCGGAATAGCCGGGTACATTGTTCTGTTTGGCCGAGGCGGTTTCGGCGTACCAGACCATCAGCCTGACCGTAACCGGGTTCTCCTTGCGGGTCGTGATCTCTTCAAGCAATTCACCGTAGGTCTGGCCACGCGGCCACGTGTCGCCGCCGCGCACGAGTTCCATACCCGGGTCGAACCCCCAGCAGATGATCTCCACGGTTGATTTCGCGTCTTTCAGGTCCTTCGCGATCGATCTGAATCCATCTTCGCCACAGATCATGAAATCGAGAGTGTTCTCGTAGGTAATCGGGGCAATGTCCTGGCGTTTTTCCAGTAGCCATTGCACCGATCCCTGTGCGGTACGGGCCTGTTCGTCAATCGCGACGGTTGTCGGATTCTGAGACTTCAGGGTGCTGTCGGCCACTTTCGGGTCCTTGTCATCAGTGTGTCTGGGTGTAACGTATCAGGCCAGCCGTTCGCCACGATTGGTCCGCTGGTCGGCATGGTCCGGATCGCCCTGAAGGGCATCTTTGACGTTCAGATCGTAGTGACTGCCGTTGGCGAGCTTGACCTGGTACGCTGGCGTACCGGGCTGATGATCCTTCACGACGACACGCCCGAATTCGTCGGTGACGCCTTCGCCGATCTTTGCGCCGCCCTTGTAGAGGTCAAAGGGTTCACTAGCGAACTGATGTGCTTCGCCCGGCAACGCTCCGAGCGCGAAATGCAACTGCTCCTTCTCAGGCGGCAAGGCCGGAATAGTCGGCGTGCTCACGCTGTCCGGCCCGGTGAACGTCCGGTTTGCCGAGTGCACCTCGAAGCCACCGGACGTCCCATGCTTGATTTGCCCGGACGTCCATCGGGTATAGCTGCCGCCCCCGTTGATCTCGACTTCCTGCTGCGCGCTGATCGTGATCTTGGTGGCGGTCACCGTGACATTGAGCTTCGCGAGGAGATTGATGCTGTCCTTCAGCGCCTTCACATCGATGTCACCTGCAGCCGCGATGAGCCGCATGCCCGCCTCGGTGACGAACAGGCGAAATGCTTTTCGCGCGCTGGCGAAGAAGCCACCGCCCGTGCTGATCGATACGTGCGCGCCGGTCGTGACCGAGGTAGTCTTGCCGCTGCTCAGGTGAATCTGCTCCGGCGTGCTGGTGGCGACACCAGCGGGACTTGCCAGTACGAGATGGGGTTGCTCGAACTGCTTCAGCGCACCGCCACCCTGGATGGCCTTCGCCTGCGCTTTCAGGGTACTGGCGACCGCCTTCTGTTCGCCATCCTGTGCCCCCGCTGTCTGAGCCGACTGCGCGAGGCTCGCTGCCGTATCCTGGGCGCTCGCCAACTGGAGGTTCACCTCATCAACGCTGAATGCGTCTCCGGTTGCGCCCGAGCGCGGATGAGTCGTCAGCAGCAGCCCGCGCGCACCACGCACGGCCGCATTCCCATCGGTGCGCAGCTCCACGCCTTCACCGCGTTTTTCGGCACGACCGGACGGCTCACTTACCCGCGTGATATAGCCCGCGTGCAGGCCCGATTCGAGGTGATCGCTGCGTATCTGCGTTTGCACCTGACCGGTGGTGTCGTCCTTGAGCCAGACGTTGTTCTGGCTGCCGCCGATTTCCTTGCTGACGAACCCCGACAGCATGTGCTGATCGGGCAGGTTCCACTGCGGTCGGTTCGTGCCGTTGCCCACGCGCGCCGTGATGAGAGGCCTGTCCGGATCGCCGTCGAGAAACGAAACGACCGCCTCGTCGCCAATTCTCGGCAGCTGGATACCACCAAAGCCGCCGCTCGCCCACGGCTGCGCAACACGCACCCAGCACGAGCTCCGGTCGTCGCGCTGACCGATACGGTCCCAATGAAACTGCACTTTCACGCGGCCCAGTTCGTCCGTATAAACTTCCTGTCCGCCCGGTCCCACCACGGTCACCGTCTGTAACTGCATGACCGGCTTGCGATGTTCAAACGGACTGCGGAACGGCACGGACTTGCGCTGGACCTCTATCTCGACGCGGAAAAAACCGCCCGAGCCATCTGCGTGCGGCACGCTGGAAGCCGGACTGTCCTGGGCGCTTTCACGCGCTTGGGCTATCCGGTTTTGCAAGCTGTGCGGGAAGTTCGCATGGTGACTCGACGCCGGAACGTTGTTCTCGATCAGCCACACCGTCTCGATGATCGCGAACTGCCGCCTGTCGGCGGCGTCGGGGTCGTGCTCGGGATGCCCGGTGAGTTCGAACCAGCGACCGGCATCGATGCCGCGCACACCGCCGACACCGTAAAACCGCTTCGCCTCCGACTCCCATTGCTCCATGCGAATCTTCGACAGGTGCTCGCCGCGTTCCTGCTTCAGGTAACTATAGGGTCCTGTGTATTCGTAGACTTCCAGCTCGTCCGGCAATTCGTGCGACACCGTGGGGATGCTGGTGCCTTTCGGATTGGCGAGCGACGACGGGCTTTTGTAGTCGGCTGTACGGGTTGTCAGCACCGCGCTGTGCAGGGTGCGTTCGCTCGACCAGTGAACCAACGCGTCCAGTTCGCTGCTCGTACCGTAACGGGAAAACTGCACCGTCTGCGGGGCGAGCGGTTCAAACGTGTCAAGCCGGTCCGTAATCGTCAGCGTATGCGACTTGCCGTCCTCGCTCTGTGTCCAGAAGCCGAACAGTCCCTCCTCTTCGATCAGCCGATGAGCAAAATTCCAGTCGTCTTCATATTGCGTGCAATAAGACCTCGGCGGTAACGGTGTCGAGAGTTTGAACTGAAACTGCCCTTTCGCCTGGGGGTGGGTATTGAACACATCGGTCAGGATGGCATCGGCGGACTTATCCTGCCAGATACGCTGGTCGCGGCGGAATTTGAGGAAATTCATCCACGAGGCAAAACGGATCGAATAGCTGGTTAATCCGCCATCTGATCCCAGTCTCCGCACGCCGAACACATAGCCGTGAAAGGGGCGATAGGATTTATCTGCCTGCTGAAGCCACAGGGTTACTGGCTGGCCGATCAGTTTCTTAAGCTTGATATTGCCGTTTGTTGACTGGACGTCGAGCGTGAATTCGAAATGTCGCCCGATTCGCGACCAGCCCGCCGCCCGCTGCGGTAACAGCACACTGTTCCCGAGCGGTGTATCCAGTTTCAGCAAACGGTCCTGCTGGATCAGTCCGCTCTGAATGGCTCTCACAATATCCTGCGCATTCATTTCCACCCCAGTTACTTTTAACGTGTTTTTTGTCGTGAGCGACCGAGGATTTTGATGACCCGGCAGCCGATCGATTGCTGGCTATCTCGATTCCCCGATACGAGGTTCACGATGGCACCGGCACACCCCGAGCCATGGTGTAGGTTTGACGAAATATAGAGGACCATTCCCGGCGAGCTGACCGGACACGAAAAAGGAAGGGCCTAGTCTGATCATATCAGCCGCGCTGCAACTTCAAGTCAACTTCATGACATGAATTAACAGATTTTATGCTGGGTAGATAAATCTCAGTCGAGGTGTGTGCGGCTCACGGCAACAGCGGGGGCGTGGCCCTAGAATACGCCGCCTCGCGGGGTTCAAGTCGTGGTCCAACTTCAGGTGTCTGTATGCGGAAGTCGACTTATCCGGTGCAAAGTACATTCTGAACAACGGGAAATCGCAGCTGCTATCGCTCTGTTTGCGAACCGCCAGTGGGCGTGCGGACCGGCATTGTCGTCGTGAGCGTCGTGCTGGCGTGGCTAACAACCGCGCTCGTTGAACGGCCGGTGCGCCTGGGACCGCCCGTCCGGTGGAAACTGGTTGCGCCATGCGTGCTGATGCTCGGCATCGCGTGGCTTGACGGTACTACCCATGCGCGCGCGGGGGGGCCGGAAGAGGTACAGCCCGGATGCGGCTGTCACCACGGCGACGCTGGGCGCTGGTCACGAATTCGTTGATCTCATGTGCGGCGTGTCGCGAGTTGACACTTCGGCTGATACAACGGTGACAGATTCAACAATGTCTACGGAAGGCGTGGTCATACATTTTTTGAATTGATGGCCACGCCTTGCGATGCACTCTCCCCGTGCATGCCCCCTCCAGAACTCGACGTTATCAAACTGAGCCCTTAGCCTTTGTCAATTCTCTGCAGCCTCCAGGCAGAGGCAACCAGCGTCCACTTTGCGTTTCTCGATATGTCTCGACGTTCGGTTCAACACCTTCTTTCGCGTCCACGCGCACGCGGGTTCTTATCCACGCCGGTAGCCATGCCTTATAACCGAGGAATTTTGGGCAATTTCGAAAGCTCCCGGTTTTTACGAACCAGTACAAGTATAGGAATGGCAACGTTCCTGCAAAGTACACTGCACTAAGAGTTAGGGAAGGTCTGCACAACTCGTTTTCAGAGCGCTGATTTTTTGACACTTGGGGCGTATCAGCCGTAAGCGTCTGCTGGCAGGTTGTTCGTCTGGCTTTTCAGGTATGACGACCTCCGTTTGCCGAGACTCACGGCCTTTACCTCCGAGCGTTTCACGCCTTGCGTAATGCCTTGCGTGCCATCCAGAGGTTGCCCAGCGCAAACAGTGTCGTGATCTGCGCGGTGTTCTTCAACAATCCCCGGTACCGCGTCTTCGTATAGCCAAACTGCTGCTTGAGCACGCGGAACGGATGTTCAACCTTGGCGCGCACGCCAGCCTTCAGACGCTCAATCTGGTTGTATATCGCGTCCAGACGATTGTTCAGGTCCAGTTGTCGACGCTTGCCTGGTCGCATCGCTACATGCCAGCGTACCGGGTTCGCCTGACAGCGCTTCTCAATACCCTGATATCCGGCGTCAGCGTACACATCCTTTTCCTGGCCGTGCAACAGCGCTTCGGCCGCAATGATGTCGTGGACGTTGGCCGCCGTACCAATGACGGTGTGGACCAGACCCGACTCCGCGTCCACGCCGATGTGGGCTTTCATCCCGAAGTACCATTGATTTCCCTTCTTCGTCTGGTGCATCTCCGGGTCCCGTGTACCGGAGCCGTTCTTCGTCGAACTGGGTGCGGAAATCAAGGTCGCGTCGACCGCCGACCCTGCCTTCAACATCAAGCCTTTCTCGGTCAGGATCTCATTGACCAGCGTGAGCATCTGCGCGGCCAGGCCGTGCGTTTCGAGAAGGTGCCGGAACCGCAGAATCGTGCTCTCGTCCGGCAAACGCGTCATACCTTCGTTCAGCCCCGCAAACTCGCGATACAGCGGCACGTCATAAAGCGCCTCTTCCATCGCAGGGTCTGACAGACCAAACCACTGCTGCATGAAGTGGATCTGCAGCATCGTCGCAACCGGAAATGGTGGCCTTCCAGTCTTGCCCCTCGGATAGTGCGGTTCGATCAACGCAATCAACCTTGACCATGGCACAACGCGCCTCATCTCATCGAGAAATTCCCGCTTGCGCGTACGTTTCGTTGAAAGATCCAGACCAAGACCGAGCTGTGTCATCGACGAACTCCTTTAACTCGCGTTCTCCCAGGATAGGCCAACCAGACTTCAACGCCAGGACTTTTGCAGACTTTCCTTAGTGTGCCAATCACTATATATCGCCACCAGTGCGCCAAGTTTGGGCAAAAATTCGGATCGGCGGCAATCACCCCCGCGATCAGGAACAGAATTATCTGCGTGTAAGGCCATACTCCTGAAACCGTGTATAGCTTACATTGGCGCAAGTCGCAGCCAGACCGCTTCAGGTCCTTTATCAGTTCGGAAAGACCAAAAACGCTGCACGGTCTATCAAAATGGCTAAGGAATGTCACGCCGTTTTTATCGTCCTTACCATAGAACGCGATGCAGGTCCGGATATTTCCGGTGACTAGCTTGCTCGGCGCGGCGTCGCGCTTCGCTATAGCATATCCCCGCTGCCTAACATCGACAGCAATTTCCAATATTCGTTCGATCTGGTCTTGCTCCACCTTCCCCTGCGTTTCCAAGGTCTTCGCCAATTCGTCCAGCTGGGAAAGCTTTAGCTCGAGCTGCGGAGCAACTCGATACATCGCAACTCTCATGAACCGTTCGTCTAGATGTTTAGGCCAAGTGCCATCAGATAGCGAATAGTCGTTGCCGAAGTATGAAATCCTGTCGTCGCGAGCGTTCTTCATCGATTGGTCGATGAACGCCGCCTCAGTGAGCGTAGTGCCATTCTGAGCAACGAGCAGGCCCGCTTTAAAGAGTAGATACTCGGCTGCAAAGCCAGCCAGTGCGATCAATTGTTTCGATTCAGGCGGTCGAATAGCGCGCGTCACTGCTGAGCGTTGCTTATTGTCGTGGAGTAGTTCCATATACGCGACGCTGCCCCCGAACAAATATGTTGCAACAGCGTGGCCAGCCTCATGGAAGCACTGATAGGCTACTTCGGAGATTCGGATTGGTTGACTCATAGTTTTGGTTTTTAGTGAGCCGTTAAGGGTTAAGCAATTCTCAACGATTCCGCGGTTTCACATCGAATGACGCTAACGGCTCGGTCCCGGATTCGTTCCCCCGGTTCCTCGCCTGCGGTCTTCAGCTCTTTGTCCGAGTTCGACGGTGTCCATGACTCTGCTTTAGTCAAAAGATCATCGGCATCGCGCGCCAGCTCATCCAGTGAATGAATCATGCGGCCCTGACTGCCTCGTTTTGGCCGTTTTCAGGCTGCCATGACGCCTCGCACGGACCCATTTCATTTCACGGTTTGTTTCAAAACGACCGCTCAACGCGAAAACACACTTGCCGCCAGAACATGCGAAAAGCGTTTCCCGCATGGGCTTGCAGATACCTCGTGTGTTCATTTGGCGCTGCCGCAGAGTAAGCCACGGTAGAAGATACATTTCTGATCGGAAAGCTGCCTCTAGCGGCTTGTCGCGGTCCCGCCGGTTAGAAATGAGATCAGCAAACTGGTCGTTGTGCCTGTCAATGGCCGTTGATAAATTCTTGGGCAAGACGTTTGAACACTGCGATTCCGTTTGCGATTTCGGCAGCGTATTCCCGATCTTCGTTGCTACGAATAGTCAGTTCAGGAAGAAAGCGTTTGATACGAGGAGTATTCGTCCTAGAGTAGTCCCACTTTTTCCTTCGAACGATTGCCTGAAGCGTTTCTAGGCATTCGATAATCGCGTCTTGGCGCGGGGCATATCCTGGATCGACCGACCTAAGCGGATGGCGTTGTCCCCAGCGGCTGAACGGATCAAATCCACGACTTCCTGTACTGATCTGATTTAACCCCTCATCGGAAATCTCCCAGCCGTCGGTAAAAGGCCAAAGTTCGGCCAGGAGCGTGCCCAACTTCTCCCGGAAGCTATCGACAATCGCCCACTCGTCACGACGATTGAAGCCCCCAGTGATGACGGGCTTGCCGATACCTTGGCTCGCAGCGACAACTGCTTGGGCTTTCCAGGCACGCAAGACGTTCTCGGTATAAGTACCTGCAAGCTGACGATTATCAACCTCGCGATGGCAGTTAGCGCAAAGAGCAATGCCATTCTCAAAGGTATCGTAGGCAGCCAACACTCGATGACGTGGACCATTGGTTGCTCCCGAGACAATGTGAGCGCCTTCACCGATGATCAATTGCTTTCCTGGAGTTATTGGGGCGACGAGCTTGTTGTTGCAGCCTTCACGCATACAAACACATCCCGCAGCCATATATAACTGCATTCGGATTTCCAGTGAAAACCCAGACATAAGTGGCACCCCTGCAATATTCGGTTGTTCGACACGGTCATGTTGACTGTGGTTGCATTCAAGTCCGGGTCGAAAGCAGCTAACGGCGCATTAACTGCGTGTCTTCCCCTCGTCAAATCAAATGAAACTCTTCACCTGCCGTCGGTCGGTTGCAATGATATCCGACGTTCACGCCCTATGAACAAACACCGGTTACACAACGCAAAGCAGACCGCCGCGACCAATGCGACCGTCCGTTTTAATGCTTGGCACACCCTTGCGCACTCTCACCGTTTCGCTCGTGACACGGCTGCACTGCAGGGGAGTGTCTGATTCCGTTCATAGCATCGTCTTTCTGGCCCCGAGTGATCACGAGGTGTGGGAGTGGCTTGTGGTTCTGGCAACCGTTGTCGTCCGGTTGTTCGACTGACTAGACCCCGAGCAGAACTTTTGCGTGGCTGGCATTGCTTGCGTAAACAATTTCGAGGGGATCAAATTCGGCCTTGAGATCGTGGTTGAGACCGGAGTCATCCCTCCCCGCATAGTCTCTCGTATTGGACGAGAGGAAGACTATCTTAGACTTCAAGCCCGCGTCCCGCAATTCGGTCACGGCTTCGAGATACGTCTCAATGACGATGCAATCCTTCACCAGGCCACCACCAGGTTTCCCCGGCGTCCTGCCTATATCCATGCGAGCAATTGCGCGATCGGCAACGCCTGCGCTCTGTACGGTAGGCGTTGACGCCGCGATCCAGCGGTCAAACGCAGAGCGAGCCCCTACCGCAAACCTAGGAAGGTCACTAAGTTCGACCGTTCCCGTGACGCCGAAAATCCGGGCAATTGCAAAAACTCTATCGGCCTGTTGTTTAAATTTGGATATTTTGGACTTTGTTACGTCCTCAACTTCCGCCGTGTTTGCATTTAACTCTCGTTGTACTTGTGGTGCTAAGAGGCTAACCAATTTCCCATGGCTCGCCATTTTGGCGACCAAGTCTAGTGCGGCCTGAAAATTATGCGATCGAGCTTCCTCGCGCGTCGGATCACGCATGATATCCAAGATGGAACAGGTATCAGCGCAAAGGACGGGCGCACCGAGCGCGACCAATCGTTGCACTTCAGATGCGACGAGCCCCATTACTTGTGTCCATCGTAATAGTCGAGGAGTTCGATGGCCGATTCGTATTCAATCGCGAGATCATTCGCGACGTCTTCCGGCCACTTGTCCGCTTTCACTAACCACTGCGCAAGACGGGAAGGGGTGAGTCTTCCATGTCCCGTTTCGTGCTGCATGACAAGGAAATGCATCCAGCTTTGTCGGTCGCTCGGATGGCTGGCTCCGGTTGCCTTATTTGCCGAGGCACAAAATTCCCATAGCGCGTTTGCAGCCGATTGGCTGGTCCAGTCGAGCGGACCTTCGTGGTCCGGGGACAATTCGATTGAGCTATCCGGAGCCGCAGCCTTTACAACTGTCTCTGCAAAGTCTCGCAGGATGACGTTGTACTGCTGCTCACTCAGCGAGTTTGCCTCGCGCGGAACGATGTTTGTCACTTTGTAGCCACCCGCGCCGTTGGGCCAAAGGGTCACAAGTGCAGCTTCGGCATCGAGGTCGCGTTCGCGCCTAAACGCGACCATCCCTTCGCCGGGAAGCAATTTTGCGCCAACGATGCGCGACTCTGCTTCGGGATCGTGGAACCAAGGCTTCCGCGCTGTTGCAATCAGTTTGTCACGCAGTGCCGGAGCGTCTTTGTCTACGGCAATGACCGAAAGGTCTTGAAAGACCCGGATTGTCGGCATGCTGCTCATACGTCATCCTCAACGCGCTTAGCGCGGTATGTCCTTCTAGTGAATAGCAGGTCGCGACAGTCGCGCCTTTGCAAGCAATCGTCGCCTATATGCGGCCAGCAATCTTAGCATCCTGACTCGTGGTTCCATCATCATCGTTGGCAGGATGTGGCACGCTGGCGGTCCGAAGTGTACGCAGAGCCAAGATTGCGGGGAGCACACTCGTCTCGACGCCCAGCATCGAGACGAAGATGCTCGAAGCGCTTGGATAGGATGTCGAAGATAAAGTGCCCCGCTTCGACACGTCGAACGGAATTCCCTTGTCGACGCTCTAGGCCCATCCGTTAGACCGCACCACGCAGCGACGAAATTGCTTGATCCAACCAGATATGCAGTTGGTGCGCGCCCGTTGGTAGATGCTCGACGCCCAAAGCGATCAATTTATCTGCGACTGTCTGGATTGATCGAGCTGGGAGATTTCGAACTGCCTCTGCCACCGCGGATCGTTCTTCAGGGGTCGAGTCGGGAAGCCCTTCGGCCTTGACGAGCAAAAGGGCACGAAGGGATTCCTCATGAATCTTGACGGTGACTACACCGAGTATTGCCGACAATCCACCATCGTCCGCGAGAAAGTCTAGACCTCGGGCCGTAATCTTGGGCAGTGAGAACGACAGATGGTGATCGAGCCCATATGTAACGTTCGCTTCCACGAGTCCGTGTTCCTCGAGGTAACACATATTTGCTGCATATCGAAACTCGGCGGCGTCGTCCCACGCACGGGCAATTTGGCGAATATCGAATGGAAGCGGATAACTTTCGGCGAGTTGCTTCAGAAGTTCATGCTGGTATTCGCGATCAAGACTCATTTCATTTCCTTAGCTGTCGCAGTGTCTTCGAGCGCCAGAAATCGGGCGGAGACTGGTCAAGCACCGCCTATCTTTAGTGACGTCAGCAAGAGCAAACGTTGGGACGACACCGACCGTGAGTTTTCCGAGACATTGGGAGAGTCACCGTTACATTGCTGGCCCACTTCAGGAGGGCAAGAGCTTCGACGCGTTCCGCATCGGAATATGAGTCAAGCACGAATCGGCTTCGTCCGTGATACATGCGTCCTGCGAGGTTTGGCGCAACACTTCTCAATTCCAGGCCTTCGGCGTCCATCAACAGGAAGCGGTCAAACGTAACGATGTCGCCACGGCGACCTTTGTTGTCCGAACTGCGTCGAGGACCGACGCCGATCCAAGTCAATTTCTGCGCGATTCCTAAACTCATTGGTTCGGCACCGATGCCTCCCACACCGATCACGGCATCAAAATGAAAATCACGAATCCTCCCCATGCAGTCGTTGATACCGAATCGCCCCGAACGATCTGGATCACCCGTGTGAGTTCGCTTGTAGGTCAGTATTCGCATTTGCCGATCACTGTGCCCATCTCTGACCTACGCCGCTGCGCGCTTATCAAATTCCCCAATCCAATCGATCATAAGTTTGAGATCGTCGGCAAGCTCGTCAACTCCTGGAAGGTTCGCGTCGACTTCGTCCGATTGCGAATGTTCAAAGCGTGAATATTTCGTCATCATCTGATCGACGAGCACACAGTCGTCCGGCGTGATCTTCGCCAGCGATCGAATCTGCTGGGTCTGGACGGAGCGCCGGAAGCGCTCGATCAATCCACTCAACATAACCTTCTCGACAGACCGCTCGACGAGTATTCGGAAGTCGCCGCAAACCGCCTTCATATCATTGTCGTACCCTACATCGCCCGCGTCCAGAAGCTTGCGTAAAGCGGGTAACCGATGGTCGCGCAGCTTCGCGAAGCCCTTGTCGGGCCGTTCTCGCCTTACATCAAGCGTATCCACGACGCCCACCAGCGTGCCCAGCCGCCGCAGTGATATGAAGGCTCGTGTAGGGGAATCACCGCCCGTGGTCGCCGCATTCTTGCTGGCCTTATCCAACGCATCTTCTAGAAGGGCCAGCAATGAAAGTCTGTGTGTGAAAACGATCACCTGCCGTGTGCGCGACAGCTTAACCAGCCGATCAGCGACGCGCTCTTCAAACTCCTGATCGAGAGATGAAATCGGATCATCAAAAACGAACGGCGTCGACTGCCCCGAGCCGGTGATATCGGCGAGGAAGGCTGCCAGCGCAACAATTCGGCTTTCTCCCTCACTCAGAACGGCATGGGCTGCGGCGTTCTGTTTCGTGTCGCGTAGCTTAAGCGCAAACGAAATTCGGCCCTTGCCCTCTTGCAAAGGCTCTGGACTGACGAGTAGACGCTTTCCGCCAAGCGACGATATCTCGGCGAGAAATCTTTCCTGATAGCCCTTCGCAAGCTCCTCGTCCGTGAGATCGTTTTTCTTGCGGGTGAGAGCATTCGTGCCCGTCAAGCGGATCGCTTCGTCAATGTTACTGATGATGCCTTTCCGCACAATTTCTGCTTCCAGAGCAGTCTTCTGTTGCATCATCCATTCACGCGCGCGAAGCTCCTTCAGCGTCTTTTCATGTTCGGCCTTCTTCCCATCTTTCTGCAACTCAGTAAGGATCGCCTCCTCTTTCACCAGCGATGCCGTGAGAGCGGCGATTCCCTCATCCAACTGCACCCAGCCGACTGGCGGCATGTCGGCAACGACAGCGGCTGTCTCCGCCGCTGCGCGGCGAGCCTGAATAGCCTCGAGCAAGCTGTCAGCGTCGGTTGCCTCGATCTTCACGAGCCCAACATCCAAGCGCCATTTGGCGACGGACGGCAATACAGGCAAAGCCTTGATCAAGAAGTCACGCAACTTTTCCGCAGTCTTCGCCCCAGTTTCAAGTCCACCTTTCACGTACGTCTCGAAGCTCGACAGCCGGGCACGCGCCACATCATCAAGCGGCTGCTGACACAAGACGCATTTATCCTCGCTTTCATCGACAGCAGGGAAGGACCTATCTGGGTAAGCCAACTCTTCCGAATACTGCCGTGCCTGATCCCACATCAGGCGCCAGCTTTGTTTACCAACACCATCGAGCGGCGCATTAGCAAATACGCGCTCGGCATCGTCGGTAGCCGCCTTCCGCTTTTCGGCCGCGTCACGTCGGGCATTCAGAACCGCAAGCAGCGTGTCGTCGGACAGCGCATCACGAAGGCTCTTCACTTCATTTGCAAGCTGCAAGAGGAGCTTCTTCTGGCGCTCCAGTTCTTTCAGACGACCGGAAATGTCTTGCTGCTTCAGGCTCGTCTCGATCTTGAGGCGCTCGTCCGCGTCCGCTGCCGTCCAAACGCACGCGGCATCAACGGCAGCCTGCGTTGTCGCAGGTTTAATCGCGGCCCAGAATACCGCCGCTTTCGTGTCGGTATGGTCCGGCGGCATTAGCGGAAGCTTTGTCGGCAACGCGTTCTTCCGCCGCGATAACTCGGCGGCCACCCGTTCCGATATTTCGATTAACCGCGAGATGAACCGCATGCGGCGCGGCTCATAAGACGCAACATTTTTATCGTTGACGTATGATGCGGCGACGGCAGAATCGAAAACGTGGATATGCCGGAGCTTTGCGGCTGGCCCTGCTGCTGCCGTCCATTCAACGGGCTCGGTCGCACCATTCTGCACCACAACGAATTCTGCTGAAGGCGGAATGGGCTTCGCTAAGAAGACGTTGGGAAGAAGGTCTGTGCGCGTTCGCGCGCCGCACGCGTTTTTCACCAGCCGCGCAAAGCCGGACTTCCCGGCACCGTTCGGGCCATAGACAATCGCGAAATCTTTATTGTCGAGATCGAGCGTTGCATCCTGCCGGATTGCGTTAACTCCACTCACCTTCTCGATCTTGGACAACCTGACATGCAGCGATGCGACCGCAGCGGTAAATGCGCCTGCGGGCACCGCCTCGAATACAGCCGCGGGATTTTTTGACGCCTCAGCGAGGCAGAGATCGGCAAGGATGTTTATATCCTTGTCTTCCGGTGGGCGCTGCGATCCGAGCAACCGCGCTGCTGCCGTTTGCATCCAGCGCGGGCGCTCGGCCAGCCAGTCCTCAAATGACGTCTTACTCATCTTGCCCCCAAGGAGTTCCGTGTTCGGCACGCTGTGCCGAACCGCGTCAACGCGATTTAGTTTTCGGTTTCGCCTTTGTCGCGCCTTTGCGCCCGGACAGGTCCGAAGCCGCCACCTCTTTTTCTTTTTTCGAGGCCTTCGGATCGCGCAGAATCTTCGCCGCGTCAGACGCGGCTTTTTTGCCTGTTGCCATGGTCGCCTCTCAGAATATTTTTGTTCGGTCGGTTCTACCGACTTGCGATGATCGTATGTCCTTGCGCCGCGATTGACAAGCGAAACAACGATTGATAGTCGAACTCAGATAAGCACCCGTCAACGCCCTCTCGCACTAGCCCGCGACGATGGCTCATTTCGGTACACCCTGTCGCGCCATGGGCTGCGCCGGGTTCTACCGGCTCATTAGGATCAACCGTCAATTTGAGCTATGGTAAAATTGAGCCATCTATTCAAAAGAGCCAATCGAAACCATGCGAAAACTCTATTACGGGAGGATTTCCACCACAGACGGCCAGTCTTCAGTGAGTCAGTACGATGACGCCAAAGCCCACGGCGTGCAGGACAAGGACGTTTTCATTGACGAGGGCGTGAGCGGCTATCACGTCGCGCCCGGCGAGCGGGAACAGTGGCGCAAAGCGGAGCACGATCTACGGCATGGCGGCATTCTCATCGTGCGCTGGCTCGACCGCATCAGTCGTCGCTACGACGAACTGTATCGAACTATGCGTCGGCTCATGGACCTTGGCGTGCGCGTTGAATGTACGCTCAACGGGATGGTGTTTGACGGTAACGCCGAGGACGCCATCGATAAAGCGATGCGCGACGCGGTTCTTGCGTTCATGTCCGCGCAGGGCGAAGCCGATTATCTGAACCGTGCCGAAATGCAGCGGCGCGGCGTAGCGATCGCGAAGGCAGAAGGGAAATACAAGGGGCGCGCCCGATCCCACGACTACGCCGCCATCAAGGCGTGGCGCGCGGAAACCGGAGCAAGCATCCGGGAAACCGCCGAGAAGTTCGGCGTTGCAGCGGCGACGGTAAAGCGGGCGTGTGCCGAAATTAATGACTGAATCAGTGCAATGCATTGAGCAAGCACACCGAGATCGAGTGGGTGCTTGCTACTACGGCCCATGGCAGTTCAGATCGATCGAAGGTATCCCCCATCCCCTTTCCGGTCGCGCGCTCGTCCACCATGTTACGTGGTCGCCGCAAGAAACCCAATGCTAGTGCACCGATCTAGTGGAGCCAATCACTGCTGAACGACATTTACGCGAAGAAAGGTTAAAGCATGGCGCAGGTTGTGCCGTTATATCAGTCAGTCCTTCCTCATCAGTCCGCCAGACGATCACCCTATGAAGAACGATGAGCACAGGCTCTCCCTATATCGAGAGCGACTGAGCAGGATCACGGTAACAAGTTCATCTGCGCGCGGCCAGCCGGAAGGCACGATCATCGCCGCGCAAGGCTTTCTCATTCGCATCGACCTTGCGACTCTAAGCGAACTCGCTAGTCCTGCAGACTTCGAGACAGTATTGGAGCGGTGGACTGCTGCGTTGAGCGGCAAACTGCAAAGCAAGAGCTGGGGGCATGCGCGCAAATTCTTAAACATTTTTCTCTATTTGTGTTCCAGAGACTTCGAAATCCGGAAACGATACAGCTTGAATCGGTTTGACAAGCTGCTTGAGATTCCCTTGGACCGCCATGTCGCAGAAGGCTTGATGGCCTTCGAACGATGCAGAAAGCATGGCGCGATGACGAAGTTGAACTGGACAACGATAGGCGCCCTTGATCAGGAAAGGAATTCGGCGTTTCAGGCGAGCGCGAGCTTGCTCGCGCGACAGTTGAGGTTGCATCGTGCAGAACTCGATTTGAAGCTGTGGCGTCGCCCCAAGGATCGACGCAAGCTGTGCATCTTGTGTCACGGTTAGCCTCGTCGATTTAAATGCGGTAGTCGCAGCAGCATCCAAAAACTACAGGTCCGTACTTCTCCGTGGTATTGACAGCGAGTTCTTTTCGCCGTGGGGTCTGGAAATGACAAAAAAACAAAAAGGTAAGTGCCCATTCTGCTCGAACGCAGTTGAACCCGACGTGATCGAGGAGAACACCGTTCGCAGAGACAAATGTCGCTGCCCTGAATGTCGAGAGACGATTTACTTGTGTCGTTCCCCGAGTTGCCACGACTATGCAAAGGGAACATCGGTCTACGACCATGAACTGTGCCCTGCATGCACTGAAACAGCCAGCAATGTCGCGGCCGAGGTTGGGAAAGCTGCGCTGAAAATAGGCGTGACGGTGGCAACTGCGATTGCAATGGCTGCGGTGAGTGCGAAGGACAAGTAGCTCGCGTAACGATGACGTTCGACCGCACCGCCACAAGTGGAGTCGGCGTTGCCTATACACTGGTCGCACTCAACCACAGAAAATCGACGATCAGAGAAGCCAGCGAACATGCTAGATCAACCAATGTGGTGGAAGTACGTCGTCGACTGCGCGCAAATTGCATCCGCCATCGGGACATGCGGTGCGGTCATCGTTTCCCTTTGGCTTGCCAATCGAAAGCCCAAACCCGAACTTCGGCTGACAGTCGGGCTGAGAATTCTACTCGGCGGAGGATTGCCCGGGCCACCGTGGCCTGAATTCCTGTGCATTAATATAGTAAATCTGGGCATTACGCCCGCGACCGTCGAAGGCTTTTCGTGGAAGCCGTCGCGCCGGGCAAAGGTTGCCGGTTATCAGAACGTGGATTCTCCGGCTCAGTACGCGCAGAATCCGCGCTTGCCCGCGACGTTGCAGCACGGGCAAAGTGTGACGTTCTTTATCGAAGCGGGCCGGAATAGCGGATGGTTCCAACTGGTCGAGCAGGAAGGATTCTTTGATGAAATCTTGTTGAGTCGGGAACGGCTGGATAAATTGCGCCTAAACGCCTTCACCAGCGTCGGCGTTGTCGCGAAGGCAAAGCCGGCCCCAGACGTCTTGGACCGCTTGTGGGCGGCGATGCAGGCACACAAGACACGCATCGCTCCGTAGGAGTTGGAGCGTGGTCGATCTATTGCTATTCGATGAAATGCTTATCGCTCGTAGCTCGAGTGCCGTATAGATGATCGACACGCGTCATAGATACTGACCAGCCGATCGTATCAGCTCGAGCTTCTCTGCGGTCGTGCACAAAACGCCGTCGACCTGATCCGAGAACTCGCCAGTGCGGATGAGATGCTGCATTGCCTTTTGAACTGTTTGCGGCCTGAGTTGCAACTGCGCCGCCACGGACTGGTGTACCCCCTTTGGCCAAGGCTGTGTCGGAAGCGCTTGCCGTACTCGATCGATGATCTCAGGTGTGACTGGCTGGAGTGCCTTGGGCTGCCGAGGCACAACACGAAGGTCCTTGCCAGCGTCAGCTCGTGATACCCGAACTGGTTCTTGGCATTGAGGACATGTGGCATTCGAGGAGGCTGACGGCCACTCATCCAAGTCAACGGAAAATTCAAAGTTGCACTCTGGACAGTGGATGGGTTCAGGAAGTTCTTGTCGTTGGCGTACGATAACGCCTTTATCTTCGCGGTACTCAGCGATCAGGTTTGACTCGCAGTGCTTGCATTGAACGGCTTTGATTTCCCCATCTCGCTCACGAAGCCGAAAGCTCACATCTACGTTGCAGACTGGACAAAGCGCGACTACTTCTTGGTAGGGCGGCCGGGCCTTCTTAGGACGGAACGAGATTCCGTTGATGTCTGCGGCAAGAGCCCGAACTTCGCGTTTAAGCGCCTTTATTTCAAGGTCCTCTGTTACAGGAACATTTTCCGTTGAGGCACGTTCGAGGGCTGCGAGCCGATCCGTCAATTCGCCGAGGGCCTCGGCTCGCACCTCTTCAGTTTGTCTTTGCTCGTCCAACTCCGCGCCGATTACCCCTTGCCAATCGCTCAAGCTCGTGTCGTTGATAGACCGAAGTGAACCCAGAATATGGATGGCGCTTTCGATCCTTTCCTCCTTTGCAAAGAGCTCCTCTTCGGCGTTCCGATATTCCGTGTACTGCAACTCTTCCTGCAAATAAGTCGAAAGCCTGCTTAACTCCTTCGATAAGTTTGTGACCTTTTCCGCAGCCTTGAGTGCGTATGTTCTAAGGTTCCGCTGCTCGAACTCGCGAACTTCAGCCACTGCCGCCGCTTTGTCCATCGAAGCATAGTAATGAGAGATGCCCCAGCCGATTCCTACTGCAAGTAGCGTAAGGAGCGTGCCCAGCAGAGTGCTTTCTTTGCTCGTGAGAGTTTCAACGCTAATAACAATGAGGATCGCGGCAATGAAACCGACCCCGGCAATGAGCGTCCAGATCAAAGCTCTGGGTGCGCCTTTTTTGGGCTGCGGGGTCTGGGTATGGGATTTCGTCATCTCAGATGTCTGCAAGAGCACTATTTTTTTCGCTGTCGAAACGGCCCGTTTCAGGGCTCAATTTCTGTGAAAGTTCGACCAAAATCTGGAGCCTCAGCGGGCTAGGTTTCGGTTTTTTGCCAGCAGCAATTTGTTTTATCCCACTTTGACCGAATCCCCCGAGTCGATCTCCCGGTGAGGCTGCTCCCTCAGGGCGCATCCCTCCACGTAGGTTACGCGAGCGTCCGACGTTCGCGGATCAATCGCTTTATGCAAGCATTCGGAGGAGCGTAGCGACCGCGAACCATTTGCGCAAGCAATGTGTATGTGATTCCAATGTGTATGTGATTCCAATGTGTATGTGATTCCAATGTGTATGTGATTCCAATGTGTATGTGATTCCAATGTGTATGTGATTCATATGCTACGCGGCAAAAAGAGTTCGCCGGATTGGTTTGATAGTCGTTTTGCACGTCAAAAAACAAAAAGCCGTTGAATCTCTTTTGGATTCAACGGCTTATCATTCATTTCTGGCGGAGAGACGGGGATTCGAACCCCGGATAGGTTATTAACCTATACACGCTTTCCAGGCGTGCGACTTAAACCGCTCATCCATCTCTCCGGCGGGGAGCCGAATTATAGCAAACTTCGCGCGCCGCGCCATACCCATGCGCGAACCGGCCTAAGGATGCCGGATATAGTCCACCAGCGCCCGCGTGTAAGCGTCCGGTTTCCGGTCGATCAGGCTCACGCCGATCGCCACCAGAAACCCCGCCGGCACGCCGAATACGCCTGAGCTGATCGGCTCGATCCCGAACCACCGCGCGCCGGCGAAACCCGTCATCTGCGTGAAGAACGGGTACGTGGAGACAATGTAATAGATGCACACCACCAGCCCCGCCACCATGCCCGCCACCGCGCCGAGCCGCGTGGTGCGCTTCCAGAACACGCCCAGCACCAGCACCGGAAACAGACTCGAAGCCGCCAGCGAAAACGCCGCGCCCACCAGAAACAGAATGTTTCCCGTATTCAGCGACGCTACATACGACGCGAACAGCGCCACCCCCAGCAGCAGAATCTTCGAGATCGTCACGCGCCGCTGACTCGACGCATTCGGATCCACCATGTGGTAGTACACGTCGTGCGACAAGGCATTGGCAATGGTGAGCAGCAAACCGTCCGCGGTGGAAAGCGCCGCGGCCAGCGCGCCCGCCGCGATCAGCCCCGACATCACATACGGCAGCCCCGCAATCTCCGGCGCGGCAAGCACGACCATGTCAGGCTGCATCTGAATCTCGCTCCAGCGCACGATGCCGTCGCCGTTCGTATCGGCAAGACTGATCAGGCTCGGCTCCACCTTGCGCCATTGCATGAGCCACTGCGGCAAGTCGGAGAAGTGATGGCCGACCAGGTTCGTCAATATCTCGTACTTGATCAGCACCGCCAACACCGGCACCGTCAGATAGAACAGCGCGACGAAGAACAGCGTCCATCCGACGGAGCGTCGCGCCGAGGCCACCGAGGTCGTCGTGTTATAGCGCGTCAGAATATGCGGCAAGCTCGCCGTGCCGAGCGACAGGCACAGCAGCAGCGAAAGAAAATTGCGTTCGTGAATGCGTCGGTCTTCATCACTCACGGCGGGGAACGGCTCATGCATCGGCACGGGCGCGGCCGCGCGCATCAGCATTTCATCGCGTCGCTGGGTCCACACGATCTGCGCGGCGGCGGCATCGCGTGGAAACTGTTCGAGCGACCGCTCGCGCTCCTTGATCTCGCGCAGCGGGCCGTTATGGCGGCGTAGATCGGCGACTTCCTGCGTGAGACGCAGTTTCTCGTCGACGAACGATTGCGGCAAGGTGTCGAGCCGCATCTGCATCAGCGCGGCACGGCGGCGATAATCGTCGCGCACGGTCTGCTCGAGCGGCGCGTCGCGCACCTGCTTTTCGAGGCCTTCGACACGTTCCATCAAGCGGCCGTAATTGAATTGCGGCACCCAGCCAAGGCCGTCCTTGTGCGCGATCATCGACACCGGAATCAGGATCGCCGCGATCAGGATGATGTACTGCGCGACCTGCGTCCACGTCACGGCGCGCATGCCGCCAAGAAACGAACACACCAGAATGCCCGCCAGTCCGCAGAAGATGCCGACGGCGAAATCCACGCCGATAAACCGCGTCGCAATCAGGCCGACACCCTGGATCTGCGCGACCAGATAAACGAACGAACACAGAATCGCCGCCAGCGCGGCAAGGCCGCGCACGGCGTTGCTCGAAAAACGCGTGCCGAGAAAATCGGGAATCGTGTAGCGCGCGAGCTTGCGCACATACGGCGCGAGCAGGAACGCGACGAGACAATAGCCGCCGGTCCAACCCATCAGATACGCGAGACCGTCATATCCGGTCGCATAGATCGACCCAGCAAGGCCGATGAACGAGGCTGCTGAAAGCCAGTCGGCCGCCGTCGCCATGCCGTTGAAGGCCGACGGCACGCGCCGCCCGGCCACGTAGTATTCGACCAGATCGGACGTGCGCGACAGCAGGCCGATCACCGCATAGACCGCGATCGGCACGAACAGGAACACATAGCCGATCCATACGCCGGGGCCGGTGGTGCGCTCGATGCGCCACATCACATAAATGAAAAGCAGGAAGCCGAGCGTGTAAAGGGCGTAGGAGGAGATCAGCCGGTTCGTGAGCTTCATCGGCTCAGTTTCCGCGCGCGACGGACGCGTCGGCGCCGACGCTGGCGCTTGCGTCCGCGTCAAAGGCGCGTTTCAACTGGCGGTCGGCGCGCTGCATCAGCACGATATACACGACGATGAGCGCGAGATAGATCAGGATCGCACCCTGCGCGCCGAAGTAGAACGGCAACCTGAAGCCGCCGACCCGCACCTGCGCGAGAGCGGGCGCCATCAGCGGCAAGACGAACGACACGATGAAGCCCAAGGTCATCAACGTCGCGATCAATGCGAGGTTGAAGCGCCAATACTTTTGATGCGCGCGCGCCATCGCTGCCGAGACCGCGGGCGGTTCGGGCAAGGGATTGAGCGTGGCGTGAGAGGAGTGATGCGGCGCGGCCATGCGCCTATGTATCAAAAAGCCACCGGCCAGGCAATCGGGATTGTCCGCCCAGTGGCTTCAACAACGTGGCTTCATGACCAGCAATCTGCGTGCGACCAAGGGTATGCCGTCGACAAACCCTTGCCCTTTACACAGACCCATGCAAGCTTAAAGCGACTCGCCGAGTTGATCGAGAATCGCCGGGTTCTCCAGCGTCGATACGTCTTGCGTAATTTCCTCGCCCTTCGCGAGCGAACGCAACAGGCGGCGCATGATCTTGCCCGAACGCGTCTTCGGCAGGTTCTCGCCGAAGCGGATGTCCTTCGGCTTGGCGATCGGACCGATCTCCTTGCCGACCCAGTTGCGCAGTTCGTTGGCGAGCTTCACCGCTTCCTCGCCTTCCGGACGCGCGCGCTTCAGCACGACGAACGCGCACACGGCTTCCCCCGTCGTCGCATCCGGGCGCCCCACCACAGCGGCTTCCGCGACGAGCGGGTTCGACACGAGCGCTGACTCGATCTCCATCGTGCCGAGCCGGTGGCCCGACACGTTGAGCACGTCGTCGATACGGCCCATGATCGTGAAGTAGCCTGTGTCCTTGTCACGCACCGCGCCGTCGCCCGCAAGGTACAGCTTGCCGCCGAGTTCGTCGGGGAAGTAGCTCTTCTTGTAGCGGTCCGGATCGCCCCACACGTTACGCAACATGGACGGCCACGGACGCTTCACCACCAGAATGCCGCCCTGCCCGTTCGGCACGTCCTGGCCGGTTTCGTCGACGACCGCGGCCATGATGCCCGGCAGCGGCAAGGTGCATGAACCCGGCACCAGGGGTGTCGCGCCCGGCAGCGGCGTGATCATGTGCCCGCCGGTTTCGGTTTGCCACCACGTATCGACGATCGGGCAACGGCTGCCGCCGACGTTCTCGTAATACCAGATCCACGCTTCGGGATTGATCGGCTCGCCAACCGTGCCGATGATGCGCAACGTGGACAGGTCGTAGCTCTTCGGATGCACTTTCTCGTCGGCGTCAGCAGCCTTGATCAGCGAGCGGATCGCGGTCGGCGCCGTATAGAACAGCGAGACCTTGTGCCTCGCGATCATGTCCCAGAAGCGGCCGGCGTTCGGATACGTAGGCACGCCTTCGAACACGACCTGCGTGCCGCCGAGCGTCAACGGACCATACGTGATGTAGCTATGGCCGGTGATCCAGCCGATGTCAGCGGTACACCAGAACACGTCGGACGCCTTCCAGTCGAAGGTCCACTTCAGCGTCTGCGCGGCCCACAGCAGATAACCGCCGGTGCTGTGCTGCACGCCCTTCGGCTTGCCCGTCGAACCGGACGTGTACAGGATGAACAACGGATGCTCGGCGCCGACCCACTCGGGCGCGCATTGATCCGATTCGGCCTGCGCGAGTTCGTGCATCCACAGATCGCGGCCTTCGTTCCATGCGACCTTGCCGCCGGTGCGCTGATAGACGATCACGCTCGTGACTGCTTCGCAACCGCCCATTGCCAGCGCTTCGTCGGCGATGTTCTTCAGCGGCAAGGCTTTGCCGCCGCGCATCTGTTCGTCCGAGGTGACGAGCGCGACCGCGCCCACGTCCACCAGCCGTTCGTTGAGCGACTTCGACGAGAAGCCGCCGAACACCACCGAATGCGTCGCGCCGATCCGCGCGCATGCCTGCATCGCGACAATGCCTTCGATCGACATCGGCATATAGATCACCACGCGGTCGCCCTTCTTCACGCCGCGCTTCTTCAGCGCGTTCGCGAAGCGCGATACACGCTGCAGCAGATCGTGATACGTGACGTTGGTAACGGTGCCGTCGTCGGCTTCGAAAATGATCGCGATGCGCTCGCCGTTGCCGGCCTCGACGTGACGGTCGATGCTGTTATACGACGCGTTGATCTGGCCGTCCTCGAACCACGTGTAGAACGGCGCGTTCGATTCGTCGAGCACTTTGGTGAAGGGCGTGTTCCAGCTTAGCGTCTCGCGAGCGAGGCGTCCCCAGAAACCTTCGTAATCGCGTTCCGCCTCGGCGGCCAACGCGCGGTACGCGTCCATGCCGGAGATCGCGGCACCTGCCGCTGCTTCAGCGGAGGGAGGGAAAACACGGCGTTCGTGAAGAACCGATTCAATCGCAGACATCGACAACCCCTTGGTGAAGATGAAACGTAAAACCTGTGCCGGCGCGCCGATTGCGCGCCCTCTGTCTTGTTGACGCCGCAACGAGCGGCGCTGTCTCCAACCCTCGCGCGCCGATCGCCGATCATTGCGCCACGGGCCGTCCGTCTGCACCGATGACTCATGCGGCACCGCAGCATGAATGCATGTCAGACGACGTTCCGCCCTCACGCTCAAACATAAGCGCTGCAACTTACCAGCCACTTACGCGCAACGCGCCGGATAGCCAGCGAAAACCCTAACGCCGCTCCTGTGACTCCAGCAGCGAGCGACGCATGCAGCGCGAAGCAACGCATGCTACGCGTTCCACGACGATCATGTATCCGAGCCCGCGCATAGACCCAGCGCGGACCGAACACGCCGCATGCCGTGACGCCGTGCGAACCTCGCATACCCGTGGCGCGCCTTTACGCTGGCTCGCACGGCCTCTTACAATGCTAACTGAACTAGCCGTCCGGATTCCAGCTTGAATCGTTACTCCCTGCTTCTCATCACCTCGATGCTGCTGGTCGGCAGCAATGTCGGAATCGGTAAATCGATCGTCGAGTTCCTCCCCGTTCCGCTGTTCGCGCTACTGCGCTTCGTAATCGCGATAGTCGTACTGTGGCCGCTTCTGCGCGTGTCCAGACTGCGCCGCGTGAAGCGTGACGAGTGGTTCAACCTTTTCCTGCAGGCCCTGTTCGGCACCTTCGGGTTTACGCTGCTGATGCTCGGCGGCGTGCAACGCACGAGCGCGCTCGCGGCCGGCGTCATCATGAGCACGATCCCCGCGGTGGTCGCGCTGCTCGCGTGGCTCATCCTCAAAGAGCGTCCGAACGGTCGGGCACTTGCGTCGATCGCACTGGCGATCGTCGGCGTGGTTGTCATCAATCTCGCGCACGTGGATCAGAGTTCGGGCGGCGAGACTTCGTTCGCGGGCAACCTGATGGTGCTCGGCGCGGTGTGCTGCGAATCGCTTTACATCATCCTGTCACGGCGTCTCACGCAAACGCTCGCACCGATCGACATCTGCGCGTACACGCATCTCTTCGGCCTTCTGCTGATGCTGCCGCTCGGCGCGAGCGCGCTGCTCGACTTCGACTATCGCGCGGTGCCGCTCAGCGTCTGGACGCTGGTGCTGTGGTACGGACTGTCGGCGAGCATCTTTTCGTTCTGGTTGTGGATGAAGGGCATCCGTCATGTGCCGGGCAGTCTCGCGGGCGTGTTCAGCGCCGTGCTGCCCGTGGCGGCCGCGATCTACGGCATCGCGTTTCTCGGCGAGCGGCCCACCTTCGCGCACGGCATCGCGCTCGCCTGCGTGGTCACGGGGATCGGGCTGGCCAGCCTGAAGGTTAAACGGGTGCCGCCCGTGGCGTCGTGACTGTTTAAGTGCGGGCCGCCAGCCGCCGTTCGCAAGGTACTGGGTCGAGCGCCCCGCCTGTCGCAGCGCCGCCATCCTGCCCGCCGCAACGCAGCAAATTCACCCGGCGCTGTACAATAGCGCGCCTGATGCGAGCTTTTCCGGTCTTCTCCGGCCGCGGGTCGCGCCGTCCACTCCGGGGTTTGCGCGCCTGGTCTGCCGCGCACAGGCTGCATATAGTCCGCGCATTTAGTCCATGTTCCGTCACCTGCGTTTCGTCTGACTCTTGCCCATGACCGCTCCGCGATCCGACTTCGCCCATCAGCGCCGCCCGATGCGCCCGATCCCTTCCATCATCTTCATGAGCCGCTGGCTGCAGTTGCCGCTCTATCTGGGCCTGATCGTGGCCCAGGCCGTCTACGTCGTGCTGTTCCTCAAGGAAGTCTGGCATCTCGTCACGGCTTCCATGACGCTCGACGAAACCAACATCATGCTGGTCGTGCTCGGCCTGATCGACGTGGTCATGATCTCGAACCTGCTGATCATGGTGATCATCGGCGGATATGAAACGTTCGTGTCGCGCCTCGGCGTCGAGGGTCATCCGGACGAACCGGAATGGCTCGATCACGTGAACGCCGGCGTCCTCAAAGTCAAATTGTCGATGGCGCTGATCAGCATTTCGTCCATCCATCTGCTGAAAACCTTCATCAGCCCCGACCAGAATTCGACGCATACGATCATGTGGCAGGTGATCATCCACGTCGCGTTCCTTGTTTCGGCGCTCGTGATGGCGCTGGTCGACCGCCTCACCACGCACACGCATCCAAAGCATTTCGAAGAGCCCGCCGTTTTGCACGCCGTGGGCTCCGCTAAAGGTTCCACTCCCCTGAAGGCGCGCGACTGACCCGCCCTGCCCGGCGAGTCCGACAACAAGCGCCACCGTCCCCACTGAGCTAGCCATGACCGTCATCAAACAGGAAGATCTGATTCAGAGCATTGCTGATGCGCTTCAGTACATCAGCTATTACCATCCGCTCGACTACATCCAGGCACTCGGCCGCGCCTACGAGTTCGAACAGAGCCCCGCCGCGAAAGACGCCATCGCGCAAATTCTCACCAACAGCCGCATGTGCGCCGAAGGCAAGCGCCCGATCTGCCAGGACACCGGCATCGTCACGGTGTTCGTGAAGGTCGGCATGGACGTGCGGTGGGACGGCGCGACGATGGGCGTCACCGACATGATCAACGAAGGCGTGCGCCGCGGTTACCTGAACCCGGACAACGTGCTGCGCGCGTCGATCGTGAGCCCGCCGGAAGGTGGCCGCAAGAACACGAAAGACAACACGCCGGCCGTGATCCACTACGAGATCGTGCCGGGCAATACCGTCGACGTGCAGGTCGCGGCCAAGGGCGGCGGCTCGGAAAACAAGTCGAAGTTCGCGATGCTGAATCCGTCGGATTCGATCGTCGACTGGATCCTCAAGACCGTGCCGACCATGGGCGCGGGCTGGTGCCCGCCCGGCATGCTCGGCATCGGCATCGGCGGCACCGCTGAGAAAGCGATGGTGATGGCGAAAGAATCGCTGATGGATCCGATCGACATTCAGGACGTGATCGCACGCGGTCCCAAGGACTGGATCGAAGAGTTGCGTGTTGAACTGCACGAGAAGGTCAACGCGCTCGGGATCGGCGCGCAAGGTCTCGGCGGTCTCGCCACCGTACTCGACGTGAAGATCATGGCCGCGCCGACGCACGCCGCGTCCAAGCCGGTCGCGATCATCCCGAACTGCGCGGCTACGCGTCATGCTCACTTCACGCTGGATGGTTCGGGCGTTGCCAAGCTCGAAGCGCCGTCGCTCGACGCATGGCCGAAGGTGCAGTGGGAACCGGACACCGAGAAGAGCAAGCGCGTCGATCTGAACACGCTGACGCCGGAAGAAGTCGCTGCGTGGACGCCGGGCCAGACGCTGCTGCTGTCGGGCAAGATGCTGACGGGCCGCGACGCCGCTCACAAGCGCATCGCCGACATGCTCGCGAAGGGCGAGAAGCTGCCGGTCGACTTCACGAACCGCGTGATTTACTACGTCGGCCCGGTCGATCCGGTGCGCGACGAAGCCGTCGGTCCCGCAGGCCCGACCACGGCAACGCGCATGGACAAGTTCACCGAGACGATGCTGTCGCAAACCGGCCTGATCTCGATGATCGGCAAGGCGGAACGCGGTCCTGTCGCCATCGAGGCGATCAAGAAGCACAAGGCCGCGTATCTGATGGCGGTGGGTGGCGCGGCGTACCTCGTGTCGAAGGCGATTCGCAGCGCGAAGGTTCTCGCGTTCGAAGACCTCGGCATGGAAGCGATCTATGAGTTCGACGTGCAGGACATGCCGGTGACGGTGGCCGTCGATTCGAACGGCACTTCCGTTCATCAAACCGGGCCGAAGGAATGGCAAGCAAAGATCGGCAAGATTCCAGTCGCGACGGTTTGAACTATTGACATCCGCTGAATAATTCAAAGCCGGGGCCTCAAACCCCGGCTTTTTTATGATGAAATGAGAACGGTACGCATCACGCGAAAAACCCTCTGAAATCAGGCGTAAATCTGATTTTTTGCCTTGGCTTTTTGCGTTTCGCCGTTTATTGTTCTGGGAAATTCAAAGCCCCTATAAGGACACACCATGCAAGGCGACAAGAAGGTCATCGAATATCTCAACTCGCAGTTGAAGAACGAACTGACCGCCATCAATCAGTACTTCCTGCATGCGCGGATGTATAAGCACTGGGGTCTCGAGAAACTCGGCAAGCACGAATACGACGAATCGATCGGCGAAATGAAGCACGCCGACTGGCTCATCGAACGCATTTTCATGCTCGACGGTCTGCCGAATCTGCAAGACCTGCACAAATTGCTCATCGGTGAGGAAACGAAAGAAATCCTCGAATGCGATTTGAAGCTCGAACAGATTTCGCAGAGCACCTGTAAAGAAGCGATCGCGTATTGCGAATCGGTGCGCGATTTCATCTCGCGTGAAATCTTCACGAAGATTCTCGACGACACCGAAGAACACATCGACTGGCTCGAAACACAAATCGACCTGATCGACAAGGTCGGCATCCAGAACTACCAGCAAACCGCAATGGGCTCGGTCGAGTCCTGATCGTTCCAAGCCGCATCCACCCGCGCGCCGTTCATGGCTCAGCTTATTTGCGATGACCCACGCCGCGCGGGCGATATACTTGCGCACCTTGCCGTTTTTCCGAGTCTCCCTTGAGCGCTGTGCCGCACGCGTCCTCTCCGTCTATGCCCGCAGAATCCTCCTCCGCGAATACAGGAACGTTCACGTCGGGCGCCGGATCGCGCGCACCGGTCGGCATTTTCGATTCGGGGCTGGGCGGTTTGTCGGTGTTGCGGTCGGTCCGGGCGCAACTGCCTGACGAAGCGATCCTGTATGTCGCCGATTCGCTCTACGCGCCCTACGGCGAGCGCGACGACGACTTCATCGCCGACCGCACGCTCGCCATCGGCGAATGGCTCGTCAAGCAAGGCGCGAAGGCGCTGGTGGTCGCCTGCAATACGGCTACCGCGCAGTCCATCGCGATGGTTCGCGAAAAGCTGCCTATTCCTTTGGTCGGCGTCGAACCCGGCGTCAAACCCGCGGCGCTGCAATCCAGAACCCGTGTGGCCGGCGTGCTCGCCACACAGGTGACCCTGCGCAGCGCCCGCTTTCAGGCGCTGCTCGAACGCTATGCCGCGGATTGCCGCTTTCTCTGTCAGCCGGGCCATGGGCTCGTGCAGGCCGTGGAACGCTGCGACGTTGGCTCCGCCGAGTTACGTGAGCTGCTGCGCGGCTACTTGCAGCCCATGCTCGACGCGGGCGCGGATACGCTGGTGCTCGGCTGCACGCACTACCCGTTTCTCGACGCGGCGATTCGCGATATCGTCGGCGATCGACTGATGCTGATCGACACGAGCGTCGCCATTGCGCGGCAGCTCGAACGCGTGCTCGACCAGCATGGTTTGCGCGCGGCGCGGCAAAGTGCGGCCACCGTTCTGCCCCGCTTTTTTTCCACGGGCGACGGCACACATCAGCAGCAATTGGCCGCTACCCTGCTGCATATCGACGCCACGGTCGAACAGGTGTCCATTCCCTCGCGCCGCACGGCAGCGCCGGACTCCCAAGCCGCGTAACTGCCGCCCAAGCCCGTTTTTTCAGGGCACCGGGCGGTTCTTCGGCGGCTTTTTAGGCCATTTCCCGCGCCGCCCGCCAACTACGCGCGCCATCGCTCCATAGACGAAACCCTTCTAAGAGTCTGGTTTTGTTACAAAAAATCACGCAGGACGCTTGCCAAACGGCCCAAACAAAATGATAATAATTCGCATTAACGTTAGCTATGACGCCCGCCATGATTGTCTGTGTCTGCAAGTCTGTTTCTGACCGAAAGATCCGTGCTTCGATCGAGGAAGGCATGGATTCGTTCGACGAGCTCCAGTTTGAGCTCGGCGTCGCATCCTGCTGCGGCAAGTGCGCCGATTCCGTGCGCGACGTCATGATGAAAAGCGGCGTCTGTGCGAGCCGCTGTGGTTTCGAGCATCACCCGCAAGCTGTACCGCTGACGTTTTACGAACGCAAAGCGGCCTAATACAGCCCTTAAGGCGCGGCTCACTCCGCGCCTCGGGCACCTCTCGCGCCCAATGTCGTTCTCGCTGTTCCAGCGTTATCCCACTGCCGTCAGCAAGCCAGTATTCGTACCAGCCAGCTACCCGCTCACCCGTCACAGGAGTTCGAGATGGAATTGCTGATTGGTTTCGTGACTACTTTGTTCATTTCGCTGCTGATTTTTCGAACATGACGATGTCCTGTCTGACGCGCTGCATCGACAGCGCGCCACCACGTTAACATGCCGGCCTCGCCTATCGTTTCAGCCGGCGCCGTGCCGGCTTCGTCTACCCGACTGAACTCCCGCGTCCTGACCGCAACCGCCGTGGTTGCAGCGATTCACGTCGCGCTGCTTGCCGTGGTCATGACCCTGCGTCATGAGCCCGTGCAGCCCGTGCTCGAGTCGCGCGTCATGACCGCGCAGTTGCTGCCGCCGGCGCCGGTTGCCGCGCCGGTCGCGATTCAGTCGATCGCGCCGCCGCCACCCACGCCGACGCCACCGGTTCGCACCAAGCCGAAGGTTCAGCCGAAACCGACTCCCACGCCCAAACCGACGCCCACGCCTCTGCCGATGGCCGCCGCGCCGTCACCCACACCCGTCGCCGCACCCGATCCGACGCCGCCCGCGCCTGCCGCACCGGCTGCGCCGCCCGCACCTGCTGCGCCGGCGATCGGCCGTCAGACGATGGAGGTCAGCGCGCCCAAAGACATATCGCACCTCACGTGCAATATCGTCAAGCCTGATTACCCGGCGCTGTCCAGGCGCCGCGGCGAGACTGGCGCGGTGATCGTGAGTCTCGTGGTCGGCGTGACCGGCAAGTTCGAAAACGTCGCTCTGAAAAAGAGCAGCGGTTTCAGCCGCCTCGACGACGCCGCGCTCGAAGCGGTGCGCGCGAGCGCCTGCCAACCCTATCTTGAGAACGGGCAGCCGGTACGGGTCCCGACCACCCAGCGTTACGACTTCAATCTGAACGATTGAGGCAGCTTTTAAAAAAAGGAATTGCAATGCAAAACTACGGACTGGCGCACGTCTGGGCGCAAGGGGATTTCGTGACGCGCGGCATCGCGCTCGCGCTGTTGATCATGTCGGTGATGTCGTGGAGCGTGATCGTCATCAAAGGCTGGAATGTGATGCGCCTGAACCGCCTCACGAAGAATGCCGAACAGGCGTTCTGGCATTCGGATGATCTCGCCGACGGCGTGAAGAAGCTCGGCGCAGGTTCGTCGACGCCGCAGGACAATCCGTTCCTCGCGCTGGCGCTGTCGGGCCAGGAAGCGGCCGATCATCATCATCAGACGCAGCCCCATCTGCATGACCGCATGGACGTGTCGGACTGGGTCACGCGCTGCCTGAAAGACACGATGGACGAAAGCGTCGCGCGCATGCAGAGCGGTCTTGCGATTCTCGCGTCGATCGGCAGCACGGCGCCGTTCGTCGGTCTGTTCGGCACGGTGTGGGGCATCTATCACGCGCTGCTGGCCATCGGCGCGAGCGGTCAGTCGTCGATCGATCAGGTCGCGGGTCCGGTCGGCGAAGCGTTGATCATGACCGCGTTCGGCCTGTTCGTCGCGATTCCGGCGGTGCTCGGCTACAACGCCTTGACGCGCGCCAACAAGGCCGTGGTCGCCAAACTGAGCCGCTTTGCGCATGGCCTGCATGCATTCTTCGTGACGGGCGCGCGCCTGTCGTCGTCCAAGCGCGGCGACGGCTTGCGCCTGGCCGCACGCACGAACTGATCGACGAGGCATTCCGATGGCAATGAGCCCCTTCGCCGGCGACGATGACGACGGCCTGATGAACGAAATCAACATGACGCCGCTCGTCGACGTGATGTTGGTTCTCCTGATCGTCTTCATGGTGACAATTCCGGTGATCCGTCACGCGGTGAAAATCGATCTGCCGCACGCAAGCAGTCAGAAGGAAGACACCAAGCCCGCGCAAGTCACGGTCACAGTCGACGCGGACGGCAACGTCACGTGGGACGACAAGAAGGTCGACGAAGCCGCGCTGAGCGCGAAGATCGCCGAAGCCGCGCAAGCGAACCCACAGCCTGAGCTGCATCTGGACGCGGACCGCAAGGTCCCGTACGAGAAAGTGGCGCAAGTGATGGCGGCCGCACAGGCCGGCGGCCTCACTAAGATCGGCTTCGTGACCCAGCCGAAAAGCAGGTAATGTGGTGAAAAGCCCTTGAAACAAGGGCCAAAAAGTAAAAGGCCTTCATCGTCAGATGAAGGCCTTTTTTGTGCGCACTCGGCGCCTTCGGGCGGCGGGATCATTTGCCATCGGTCGAAGATTGATAGCTACTCGAATCACCGCATGCGACAGCCGTGATCGACACGGACAGCGCGGTCAGCCCTATCAGGCCGGCTATCATAGCGGCCATGAGTTTCCGCATAAGAGACTCCTTAGCGAAGGGATTTCACTATATGCCCGTGAGCCCGCGCAATCAAGCAAACAGCCATTGAAAGTACTCATGACAGGCCACGCTTAAATGCTAAAAGCGATGCCACGGCCCGTGAGAACTGCTATGACGCGATCGCGAACACCGGCTGCGCAAGAACGACCTTTTCCTCGCGCGCCGGACACTCGCCCATGATGTGCTTACCCTCGTCGGGATCGAGCATCTCGACCAGATAATCGACAAAGGCACGCACGGCCGGCACCATTCCCTGGCGTGACACGAATACGGCGTACAACTGCGGCGTCGGAAAGGTCCAGCCCGGCATCACCGGCGACAATTGCCCCGCTCGCAGCGCAGCGCCATACATCATCTCCGGCAACGCCGCGATACCGACGCCGGCGAGCACCGCTTCACGAATCGTCATCAGATCGGCGGTCACGAGGCGCGGCTCGTGTTCGTGCGCGTGACGCGTGCCGTCGGGCGCGATCAGGTTGTAGACGTGGCGCCCGTCGCCGGTCGGCACGTCGAGCGTTTCGAAACCGTTCAGGTCGGCCGGCAGCAACGGCGGCGCATTCTGTTGCAACAGGCTCGGCGCGCCGACCAGCATCTGTTCCGTGCGCCACAGCGGCCGCACGACGATGTTGGCATTTTCGGGCGGATCGGAGCGCACGCGCAGCGCGACGTCGATCGAATCCTCGAACAGATCGACCACGCGGTTCGTCACGCGCATCACCACGCGCACTTCCGGATAGCGATGCATGAATTCGGGCAGGATCTGCGACAGGATGGTCTGCGAAACCGTGACCGGCACGCTGACGCGCACCGTGCCGCGCGGCGACGAGCGCAGTTGCTGGACGACGTTGACGGCCGCCTGCGCCTCGCTCAACATCGCCTGACAATGCTGGTAGAACAGTTGACCGGCTTCGGTCAACGCCAGCTTGCGGGTGGATCGCTGCAGCAGCCGCACGCCGAGCGACGCCTCCAGTTCGGTCAGCCGGCGCGACAGGCGCGACTTGGAAATTCCCAGCACGCGTTCGGCGGCGGAAAAACCGCCGTGTTCGACGACCTGCGAAAAATACATCAGGTCATTCAGATTGTGTGAATCGATCTTCATCTCATCGTTCCAGTAATAGAACAATCCATTGCGTGAGGACGGCTGGCACCCCCGAAAACGGTCCCTATAATAGCTCCATGTTTCAAAAATAACGCTATTCCCGATTTTTTGAGGTGACTTTGATGAGCACGACCCGCACGATCGAACGTACGTTTCCGGCCGTTCGCACGACTGAGGGTGGCGGCTTTATCGTCCACCGCCCGTTTCCGACCCGCCTGTTGATGGACTTCGATCCGTTCCTGCTGCTCGACGAAATGGGTCCGATCGACTACGCGCCGGGCGAGGCAAAAGGCGCACCGGACCATCCGCATCGCGGCTTCGAAACGGTCACTTACGTGCTCGAGGGCCAGTTCGGCCATAAGGATTCGGCCGGCCACTCCGGCACCCTGCACGCCGGCGACGTGCAATGGATGACCGCGGGCGCGGGCGTCGTGCACAGCGAGATGCCGGATCCGTCGTTCGTGCGCACGGGCGGACGTGTGCACGGCCTGCAGCTCTGGGTGAATCTGCCGCGTCGCGACAAGATGATCGCGCCGCGCTACCAGGAAATGCCGTCAGCGAGCATTCCCGTGGCGACATCCGCGGACGGCAAGGTGCGCGTCAAGGTGATCGCCGGCGAAGCGCTCGGCGTTAAAGCAGCAATCGAAACGCGTACGCCGATCCTGTACCAGCATTTCTCGCTGCAACCGGGCGCGACGATCCAGCAGCCCGTGCCGGACGACTATCGCGTGTTTGCGTACAGCTTGTCCGGTAAGGGCTTTTACGGCGAAGGCGAAGCGCGTCAGGAAATCGACGCGCAGAAAATGGTCGTGTTTCAGAACGATGGCGACTCGGTGACGCTCACCGCCGGCGCGGAGCCGCTCGAGGTGCTGCTGCTAGGCGGCGTGCCGCTGAAGGAGCCCGTGGTGCGCTACGGACCGTTCGTGATGAACACGGAAGACGAGATCCGCCAGGCCGTCGTCGACTATCAGGCTGGGCGCATGGGCGCGATCACGCATTGAATCGCCAGCGGGCGTGTCGCAGCTAAGGCGCGAAGGCCGGTAAATTCGTTCACAATAGCAATTCAGGCCGCGCGCCACGCCGTTCACTGATAACGGGCCGTGGCGCGCGGCAGTTTCCGTCCCTGTTCAGGAGCGCGCATGGCAGAGTCCACCGTCACCGCCCACATCGGCTCGACGAATTTCCAGGTTCTTTTCGACGACGGCAAGCACACATGGCTGGCCGACGAACCCGAGTCGCTCGGCGGCGGTGATCGCGGGCCGACGCCCGTGTCGCTGCTGCTGTCGAGCCTCGGCGCGTGCACGTCGATTACGCTGAAGATGTACGCTCAGCGCAAGGACTGGCCGCTCGCTGACGTGCGCGTGACGCTGTCGCTCGAAACCGGCGACGCGGGCACGACCATCGACCGTAAGATCGTGCTCGAAGGCGATCTGTCCGACGAGCAGCGGGAACGGCTTTTGCAAATAGCCAACCAGTGCCCGGTTCACAGGATCCTCACGCATTCGATCACGATCCGTTCGGGGCTCGCCGTCGCTTAAACGCTTTCATAGGAAGCTGTCGTTTTGAATTTCGAACACCTTATCCAGATCAACGACCCGTTGAATCCGTTTGTCGAATCGATGACCCGCGCGCAATTGTGGGAAGGTCTCGTGCTGCGCGCCGAACAGCCGCAGTTGTTCGTGATGGGGCTCGACAGTTGCACGATTCTTTCGCGCGAAGGCAATGTACTCGAACGGGAATTGCACTACGGCCAGGCCACGGTGCGCGACCGCGTCACGCTCGAGGAAAGCCAGAGCGTGCGCTACGACATTCTGCCGACGGCCGACTACGTGGGCGGCTCGCTCACCATGACCATCGAGCAGCCGGACGAGCTGCAGTTGTTCCTTCGTTTCGAATACGCGACCACGCTGCCCGAATCGACCGATCCCGACGCGCATCAGACGCAGGAGATCGTGAAGTCGGCGTATCGCGAGAACGATATCGATACCGTTCGGCTGATTCGTCAATACGTGCAGGCGAAGCAGGAGCCCGGCACGTTGCATTGAACATCGCGGGCATCCCTGCCCGCCGTAGAGCGTAAGACCGCCGAACGACCAGGCGGTCGTTGTCCCGACCCTGTCCCGCCTTAAAGCCTCTCTCACTATCGAAACTAAAATCCGATCAATTTCTCTTTCTTGTAAATAGGAATAGTTATCATTTAGAATTAGTCCATCGAATCGACTAACAGCTAAAACGAATGACCGATCTCACGCGCCCTTCCACACTCAGCCTGCGCCGCCCGGCTGCCGCGCTGACCAGCCGTCCGAAAACGTCGACGGCAACGGTGACCGGCCAGAAGCCCGGCGCGGCGGATCGCACCAACGGTTCGGGCGAGACGTCGCAGCGAGTCGTTCACAGCGACGCGTTGCTGCAAGGACATAGCCACGTCAGCATCGTCCATAACGGCGAGACCTACCAGCTGCGGGCAACGCGCTTAGGCAAGCTGATCCTGACGAAGTAGGAACGAATAGCAGTTAGTACCGGGTATTGTGGGGACCACCTCCCAGAGAGGTGTTGGGCAGTAGCCAGCCACGACGGCTTGCACGTGAGAACTAGACCCCTTCGTGCAGACACCAAGCCAGCCGTCGCAGCAAGCCAGGCCGCTTTTTTCGGTTCTCACTCGATACGGCGACACGCTTGAACGTGCGTCGATCATGCGGAAAATGAAAAAACCGTGGGATGAATTTCATCTCCACGGCTTTTTGTTTGGGCAGGCGCGGACTACTGCAAGCGCGTCAATGCGTCGAATGAGTTACTTGGAAGCCCAGCCCCAGAACATCAGCCACCAGGCGCTGTCGACCACGGCGAGTGCCGCGGCGAACCACACCATCGCGAGGCCGCGTTGAACGAAACGCTCGCTGTAGCGGCGCGTCACGAGCCAGGCGAGCCATGCGCTCCACAGGTTGGCAATCGCCAGAATCGCGATACGCATATCCGACGCCCACCACAACGACAGATGCTCCGCGCGCAGCAGCGACAGCGTGGTCGCGGACAGGCCGAGAAACACGCCGGCGCCGGCAATCGGAATCAGTCCTTGCGTCAAATGATGCAGACGCACGCCATCGAAGCGCCCCAGCATGCGCGTCGCGCCCATCAGCAGCACTAGCAGCACGGTGCCGTACACCAGCGCCGTGGCGAGGATGTAGCCGATCAGCATGGTGCCGTCGAGCCACGAGAAGACGTCGTTCTGTTCGGGGTAATGCGTAAACAGGAACCACGGCGCGTTGGTGTCGAGCGGCCATGTGATGTCGTGATCGACCAGCCAGTTCGCGAGGAAAATCTTCAGATCGACGAACCAGCGCGACGCGGTCCAGTGGAACGCGCCGATCGCGATACCAAGCAGGCCGTACAGGATCAACGCGGTGTCCCACGGGTTGGCCTGCTTGTCGCCCAACTGCACCACTTCCGACGACGGCGCGCGCCACGTCAACGCAATCGCGTCGCGGTGGCCGCTGCAACGGCCGCACATATGGCAATCCGACGCGCCCTTCATGTTGCGCAACGGCACGAGCGGCGCGCAATTGATCGGAATCACGCGATGCCCATGCTCGCCGTTCTTGTACGAACGGCGCCATGCCTCTTCATCAACTTTGTAGTGGAACGGCGCAAGCCGCGCCAGAAGCGAAAAAACCCCGTTGACGGGGCAGAGATACTTGCACCAGACGCGCTTCTCACGCCCGTAGAGCAAGCCGATGATCATCGCCGCGAAGGTCGAGCCGCCTAACACCAGCAGCACGGCCTTCGGATACTGGTAGACGCTCACCATCTGTCCGTAGATGGTGGTGATGCCGAACGCGACGAACGGCCAGCCGCCCCAGCGCATCCAGTGCGGAATCGCCCAGCCTCGCCCATACTTGCTGGCGAATTCGGCGAGCGCGCCTTCGGGGCACAGCACGCCGCACCAGACGCGGCCGAGCATGACCATCGAGAGCAACACGAACGGCCACCAGATCCCCCAGAACACGAACTGCGCGGCAAGCGTCAGGTTGTTCCACAAGTGCGCCGTGTCGTCCGGCAGCGGCATGACTGCCGGCACCAGAATCAGAAACGCATACACCGCCACCACGACCCACTGAATGCCGCGAATCGCGGCACCGTGACGCTGCATCCACTGCCCGGCCGCCGCGAGGCGGCCCGGACGGGTCATGACCGTGCTCATGCCGCGCGCCCGGCGGTTTGCCGTGCCGGCTTGCGATTCGCCCGGCGTAGCAGCAGATAAACCACGCCCCAGTACACCGCATAGGCGATCAGATTCATCAACGCCGGGTGTGCGCGATAGCCGGTGAGCGTGGCGACCAGCGAACCGAAGGTGCTCGAATCGTCGAGGATCGCCGACGAATTCCACATCTGGTCGACGATGGTCGGCAGGATTTCCTTATCGATCAGCTTGTCCACACCGGTCTGAAACAGACCCGCGCCGAGGAACAGCAGCATGATTTCCGTGATACGGAAAAAGAGCCGCCACGAGAAGATCTTGCCGCCCAGTTGCAGGGCGTAGAAGGTCAGGAACGCTAGCACCAGGCCGATCACGACCGCGAGCATCTGGCTGGCGTCCACGTGACCCGACTGGCCGAAGCCGAGTCCGTACAGAAAGATCACCGTCTCGCTGCCTTCACGCGCGATCGCCAGGGCCACCAGCAACGCGACACCCCACCAGTTCGAATCGCGCTGGCTTTTCTGCAGCGACTGTTCCATGTCGCGCTTGAGCGTGCGGCCGTGCTGCTTCATCCACAGCACCATCTGCACGATCAGCACGCAGGCGACCAGCACCATCGCGGTCTGGAAATAATCCTGCGCGTCGCCGGAGAGCACTTCGGTGAAACCGACCAGCGCGGCGCCGAGCGCTACCGCCGCAATCAAACCGGCCGCCACGCCGCCCCACAGGTACGGCAAACCGCGGCGCGCGTCGTCATCGCCATTTTTTCAGCCACGCGTACAGGATGCCGACGACCAGCAGCGCCTCGACACTTTCCCGCCACACGATGAATAGAATCTGTCCCATCAAGCTCTCCCTCTGCCCTTCTACTGCTTGTGCGAACGACGGGCCGTTCACGACCTGCACTCGCGTCCCAAGCCCTTACTTCGCGACGATGACGCCCTGCGCCTGCTGGTGGAAATCGTCGAAAAACTTGTACTCGCCCGGTTCGAGCGGCGCGATCACGACGAACGAATCCGCGCCCGGCGCCAGCACCTTTTCTTTACGCAACTGCACGCTTTCGAACTCGGCCGCGCCCTTGCCCGTGTTGCGCACTTCGATCTTGATACGCTGCCCGGCCGGCACTTCGATGCGTGCCGGGTTCAGCTTGCCGTCGTTCATTTCCAGCTTGAAGGTCGGCAGGTCGGCTGCATGGGCCGCGCTTGTCAGCAAAATCGTGGCGGCGAAGGTCGCG
Organism: Paraburkholderia sp. BL6665CI2N2; assembly: GCF_004366535.1. NCBI lineage: Bacteria > Pseudomonadati > Pseudomonadota > Betaproteobacteria > Burkholderiales > Burkholderiaceae > Paraburkholderia > Paraburkholderia sp. BL6665CI2N2. The sequence goes on along the minus strand of NZ_SORC01000001.1, from coordinate 7,020,548 downwards.
ATCTTTCGGTTGATTCTCATTAGCCCTTCCGGAAAACGCAGCGCGTTGGCGGTCGACCGCCGACGCGCCGTCTGCTGCACTGGCTTGTTCAGCCTCGTTCGGTCGCTCATTGATCACTCGTTGATCGCCAGCGCACGCGCGGCCACGCGGCAAAGCGTGCTCGCGCGTGATGATGCGCGGCGATCAGTAGCCACCCTTCTTGCCGATGCCGGCATAGGCGAAGTCGTATTCCAGGGTGATCGGCTTGAACCACGGACCCACGCCGGTTTCCTTGTCGACGTGGCGGCCGAAGGCCATATGGCCCGTTTGCATCGGCGCCTCGACGATCATCTTCAGGTGGTACTTGCCCGGGCCTTGCAGCTTGACGTTGTCGCCGTAGTGCGGGCCGTCGTTGGCGACCATCGCCATCAGGTCGCCCTTTTGCGTCTGAGTCGAACCGGCCTTCGTCAGTTCATAGTGCACTTGCAGATACGGCATCCAGTCGCCTTCCGCGAAACCGGTCGGATTGTTCTTGACCGCGTGAATGTCAGCTTCGAGGTGGATGTCCGAATCCGAGGCTTTGCGCATCATGCCTTCGGGTTCCATCGTGATCGGCTGCAGATAGACCGCGTTGATTTCCATGCCGCCGTGAATCTGCTGCTTGCCGATGGGATATTCCGCCGCCGCTGCCGAGAAAGCCGCGACCGCGGCCACCGCTGCCGCGCCGCCACGCACAAATGAAGAAATCCGCATTGAAACTCCTTGTTTTTATCAGACTGGAATCGAACCCATTGGAACAGTGCGTCGCGCACGCCTTGCGATGCAGCGGCTGCGGCGCGTGAGCGCCCCGATCGCTCGCCGGCGGGCTGGCCGTTACGAACGTTAATGCGAACCATTCTCAATATTGGTCGAGTTTATCATTGATCGCGAGGGAGAACAAATGAGAGCGCGCTGCAAGCCTTGTGGCAGCAGGGTCTTAAGGCAGACTTAAGGAAGCGGTGGGAGGAACTGAGGCGATGGCGGGCGAGTGCCCGGCATGGATCGACCGGGCGCGGCGCATTGCCGCGCCCCAAGCGCGCGGACGACTTAATCGACGCCCGACACGTGATCGCCGACGTTCGCGCCGAACACGCGCTGGCGCAGCAACGCGAGCTGGTCGCGGGTCTGCGCGGCCTTCTCGAATTCGAGGTTCTTGGCGTGCTCCATCATCTGCTTTTCGAGACGCTTGAGTTCCTTGGCAAGCTGCTTCTCGGACATGTCCTCGAATTTCGCGCGCGCCTGCTGTTCCTTCAGTTCGGCGCGGGCGTCGTCGACGTTGTACACGCCGTCGATAATGTCGCGAATACGCTTGACCACCCCGCGCGGCGTAATGCCGTTCTCGAGGTTGAAGGCAATCTGCTTGTTGCGCCGCCGTTCGGTTTCGTCGATGGCGCGGCGCATCGAGTCCGTGATCTTGTCTCCGTAGAGAATCGCCTTGCCGTTCACGTTGCGCGCCGCCCGGCCGATGGTCTGGATCAGCGAGCGCTCGGCGCGCAGAAAGCCTTCCTTGTCCGCGTCGAGAATCGCGACCAGCGACACTTCCGGAATATCCAGCCCTTCGCGCAACAGGTTGATCCCGACCAGCACGTCGAAGGTGCCCAGACGCAGATCGCGGATGATTTCCACCCGCTCCACGGTGTCGATATCGCTGTGCAGATAGCGCACCTTGACGCCGTGGTCGGCCAGAAACTCGGTCAACTGTTCGGCCATGCGCTTGGTCAGCACCGTGACCAGCACGCGGTCACCCACCTTGACGCGCTCGTTGATCTCGCCGAGCACGTCGTCGACCTGGCTGCGCGCCGGGCGCACCTCGATTTCCGGATCGACGAGGCCGGTCGGACGCACCAGTTGCTCGGCCACCTGACCTGCTGTCTTCTGCTCGTAGTCCGCCGGCGTGGCCGACACGAACACCACCTGACGCATCTTGCGTTCGAACTCGTTGAACTTGAGCGGGCGGTTGTCGAGCGCCGACGGCAGGCGGAAACCGTAGTCGACCAGATTTTCCTTGCGCGCGCGGTCGCCGTTGTACATGCCGTTCAGCTGGCCGATCAGCACGTGCGATTCATCGAGCAGCATGAGCGCGTCCGAGGGCAGATAGTCGACCAGGGTAGGCGGCGGCTCGCCCGGCGCCGCGCCGGAAAAGTGCCGCGAGTAGTTCTCGATGCCCTTGCAGAAGCCGAGTTCCTGCAGCATTTCCAGGTCGAAGCGCGTGCGCTGCTCGAGCCGCTGCGCTTCAACCAGTTTTCCGCCGCTATAGAAGAATTCGAGCCGCTCGCGCAGTTCGGCCTTGATCGTTTCGACCGCGCGCACCACGGTATCGCGCGGCGTCACATAGTGCGACGACGGATACACCGTGAAGCGCCAAATCTTCTGACGCACGCGGCCCGTGAGCGGATCGAATAGTTGCAGGGTTTCGATTTCATCGTCGAACAACTCGATGCGCACCGCCATCTCGGCATGCTCGGCCGGGAAGATATCGATCGTGTCGCCGCGCACGCGGAACGAGCCGCGCTGGAAGTCGGCCTCGTTGCGGTTGTACTGCATGGCGATCAGCCGCGCGATGATGTCGCGCTGGCCGAGCTTGTCGCCGGTGCGCAGCGTCAGAATCATCTTGTGATATTCAGACGGGTTGCCGATACCGTAAATCGCCGAGACCGTGCCGACGATCACCACGTCGCGCCGCTCCATCAGACTCTTGGTGGCCGACAGCCGCATCTGCTCGATGTGCTCGTTGATCGACGAGTCCTTCTCGATGAACAGATCGCGCTGCGGCACGTACGCTTCCGGCTGGTAATAGTCGTAGTACGAGACGAAGTACTCGACCGCATTGCGCGGGAAGAACTCGCGGAACTCCGAATAAAGCTGCGCGGCGAGCGTCTTGTTCGGCGCGAACACGATGGCCGGGCGGCCGAGCCGCGCGATCGTATTGGCCATCGTGAAGGTCTTGCCGGAACCGGTGACACCGAGCAGCGTCTGGAACGAGAGGCCATCTTCGACGCCTTCGACGAGCGTGTCGATCGCCGTGGGCTGATCGCCGGCGGGCGGATACGGTTGGTAGAGCTGGAACGGCGAGCCTTCGAACCGGACAAATTTGGATTCGTCCAGCGTTTCGTCGGCTTCAGTCAGATGTTGTTCGGACATGGGGGGCGGTACCGGGCCTTGGGGGCAAAGAACTATTCTAACGGGTTGCGTGAATCGAAGATCGAGCGCGTCTGCGTAGGGTTTTGGGGAGTCGCGCGGGCAGATGCGGACGCAATGGTGTGGCCCTTTGGGCACAGTCGCACGGCATTGGCGCACGACGACGGCACTGCCGCCACGAGCCTTGATTTCGCCGGCTGCGGGCCGCTTTCCGGCTTTCTCCCGGCAGCTTGGCGGGGAGCCCCGTTGTTGCCAAGTGGCGCCGGAGTGCCTGTTTTTCAAGCAAAAAATTCCCTACGAGCGGCGTTGCCGTCCGAAAAACGGTCGCGAATTCGTTACAATGCGAAGCTGCGCCCGGTCGCCACCGCCCACAGCGTGTCCGAGTTTTGCGCCGGACGCCGCTGGCTTGGCCGTCCGCGATCGAGGCCGCCCTCTTCTCACTACTGCTGCCCACCCATCATGTCTCTGTTCTCCGCCGTCGAACTTGCTCCCCGCGACCCGATTCTGGGCCTGAACGAAGCCTTCAACGCCGATGCGCGCACCACCAAGGTCAACCTTGGCGTCGGCGTGTACTTCAACGAAGAAGGCAAGATTCCGCTGCTGCGCGCCGTGCGCGACGCCGAAAAGGCTCGCGTCGAAGCTGCGCTGCCGCGCGGGTATCTGCCGATCGAAGGCATTGCCGCTTACGATGCCGCCGTGCAGAAACTGCTGCTCGGCAACGACTCGCCGCTGATCGCAGCCGGCCGCGTCGTGACGGCGCAGGCGTTGGGCGGCACGGGCGCGCTGAAGATCGGCGCGGATTTCCTGAAGCGCCTGAACCCGAACGCGAAGGTCGCGATCAGCGATCCGAGCTGGGAAAACCACCGTGCGCTGTTCGAAAGCGCAGGCTTCGAAGTCGTGTCGTATCCGTACTACGACGCGCACACCCACGGCGTGAATTTCGACGCCATGTTGAGCGCGCTGAACAGCTACGCAGCGGGCACCGTCGTCGTGCTGCACGCGTGCTGCCACAACCCGACCGGCGTGGACCTGAGCGTCGAGCAATGGAAGCAGATTGTCGAAGTGGTCAAGGCGCGCAATCTGGTGCCGTTCCTCGACATCGCTTACCAGGGTTTCGGCGACAACATCGAAGCAGACGCTGCAGCCGTGCGTCTCTTCGCTGCGTCGGAACTGAACGTGTTCGTGTCGTCGTCGTTCTCGAAGTCGTTCTCGCTGTACGGCGAGCGCGTCGGCGCGCTGTCGGTCATCACGGCAAGCAAGGACGAAGCCGCTCGCGTGTTGTCGCAACTCAAGCGCGTGATCCGCACGAACTACTCGAACCCGCCAACGCATGGCGGCTCGGTGGTCGCGGCCGTGCTGGCCTCGCCGGAACTGCGCGCCACGTGGGAAACTGAACTGGCTGAAATGCGTGACCGTATTCGCGCCATGCGTAACGGGCTGGTCGAACGCTTGAAGGCTAGCGGCGTGGATCGCGATTTCAGCTTCGTGAACGCGCAACGCGGCATGTTCTCGTACTCGGGTCTGACGGCGCCGCAAGTGGACCGTCTGCGCGAAGAGTTCGGCATCTACGCCGTGAGCACGGGTCGCATCTGCGTGGCTGCGCTCAATACGCGCAACCTCGACGTGGTGGCCAGTGCGGTCGCTCACGTGCTGAAGTAAGGTGTTGGCGGGCGCGGGCATTCATTGCGCGCGCTCTGCTGCGAATGATTGAGGAAACGGCGCCCTTTTCAGGGCGCCGTTTCTATTTGTGGCCCGATTGCAGTTTGCAACGTGCCTGCTGCTTGTTGCTAGAACAAAGCCGCTTTCGATACCGCAAGGACTGCCACAATTGCAGCAACCCGCTTCGGTCACGCGGCGCTCAGGCTCGTCGCTCTTTCAGCGCGCATCCCGATGGATATCGTGCGTGACAAAGCCCGCGTCGTTATCCGGCATGTCGAGCCACTCGGGTTGCGCGAGCGAATGGCGGATGTCTTCCAAACCGCTTTGCCAATGTTCGCGCATCGTCGACAGGCCGAACTGAAAGTCCTTGTAGTGCCCTTCGTATTCCTTGTGCCGGTAGATCAGATGCACCACGTTGTAGCGCTTCGAACACGACAGATCCTCGGCCAATTTGCACCACGGATCGTCACGCTGATCGGACGGCACGCGATCCAGCACTTCACGCAACACGTGCCGGAAACGCTGCGACCGCTGCAGCATATCGGTCACGAGACGCGTGCGGCTCGAATACTGAATGTCTTTCATGCGCCCTTGGACGTCGGTGATGTTGTCCGGCACCGGTCCGATCGCGCTCCAGAGATCGACCTGAAAGGCGAGCGTGTCGCGACGCGGCGTGGACTGGATCACCTCATAAAGCGGTGTGTTCGACATCAAGCCGCCGTCCCAGTAGTACTGACCGTCGATCTCGACCGCCGCGAAGCCGGGCGGCAACGCGCCTGACGCCATGAAATGCTCGGGCCTCAGCGTTGTATGGGTGTTATCGAAGTACGCAAAATTCCCCGTGCCGCAATTGACCGCCCCCACCGAGACGCGCATTTCCTTCGAATTGATCCGGTCGAAATCGCAGAACGCTTCGAGCGTGGCCTTCAACGGCGTGGTGTCGTAGTAGCTGGCCAATTGCGGCGGCCCGGACACCGTGGGCAACGGCGGCGGAAAGCGCGGCACGAAAAAGCCCTTCTGCCCCTCGACGATGGCGCCCACGGCCTGCGTTGCCGTAAAGGCCTTGCGTATGGCGTCGCTGGAATTGAAGAGCGCGTGCTCGATAAACGCAGGCAACGGCGGCCCGAAGGCGGGCTGGCAAATCGTTTCCCAGAATTGCAGCAGCCGTTCAACCCGCTTTTCGGGCGGATTGCCGGCGATGACCGCCGTATTCAACGCGCCGATCGAAATGCCCGCCAGCCAGTTCGGCTCGATCCCCGCTTCGTAAAGTCCCTGAAAGACACCGGCCTGATAGGCGCCCAATGCGCCGCCCCCTTGCAGCATCAAGGCGACGGTTTCGTATTTGGGCAAATGGAGGTGCCGGCCGGGATGCGCGGAGGGCGCCGGACCGGCGCCCTCGCCTTCCCCGTCGCCGGGCGCGCCGACCCGCGCCCGCTTGAGATTGCGTTGCGCCATAGGCACCTCCTTATTGCATGTACCAGCCGTGGCTCACAATAAAGGACTGGCCGGTCAGCGCCGCCGTCGGGAAGGTAGACAGGAACAGCACCGTTTGCGCGACGTCTTCCACCGTGGTGAAGACACCGTCGACCGTACCGCCCAGCATGACGCGCTTGATCACGTCTTCCTCGCTAATGCCCAGTTCTTTGGCCTGTTCGGGAATCTGCTTGTCGACGAGCGGCGTGCGCACGAAACCCGGACACACCACATGCGAGCGCACGTTGTGCTTGGCGCCTTCTTTGGCGAGCACGCGCGAGAGTCCCAGCAGTGCATGCTTGGCCGTGACATAAGCCGATTTGAGCGGTGACGCTTCGTGCGAGTGGACCGAGCCCATGTAGATCACGATGCCGCCGCGATCGTCCTTGTACATGTGTTTGAGCGCCGCCTTGGTGGTCAGGAACGCGCCGTCCACGTGGATTGCCTGCATCTTCTTCCAATCCGAAAACGAGTAGTTTTCGATCGGATTGACGATCTGAATGCCGGCGTTGGAAATAAGAATATCGACCGAGCCAAGTTCCGCGGCCACTTTGTCGATGCCCTGATTGACGGCGTCTTCGTTCGTGACGTCCATCGCCACGCCGATTGCCTTGCCGCCGCCCTTTTTGATTTCCTCAGCGACGGCGTTCGCGCCGTCCTGATTCAGGTCGGCGATCGCGACAGCCGCGCCTGCTGCGGAAAGAGTCAGCGCAATCTGCTTGCCGATGCCGCTTGCGGCGCCGGTAACCACGGCGACTTTGCCACTCAGATTCGTGTTCGTTGACGACATCCAGAACCTCCATGCAGTTGATGACAATGAGACCACGGGCCGCGGGCGGCGTGAAGTCAGCCAAACGGCATAGGCCGTTCGGCTGAATGCTGCACTGCGGCCAACGCTGCTATTGTGCATGAACCGTGTGAACTCCACCGGTTAAAAGCACGTCGAAACGTATCTCTTTAAACTGGACGTTTTCGGCGGGATTCCGGTGGCATCACCAACAAGGAGGCATGCATGAATTATCGACGTCTGGGCCGTTCCGGCCTGCAGGTCAGCGAGCTGTCCATCGGCTCGTGGGTCACGTACGGCAATCAGGTGGACACCCACGCGGCGCGCGAATCGCTCGCGGCCGCGCGCGACGCGGGGGTCAATTTCTTCGACAACGCCGAGGTGTACGCCGGCGGCAAATCCGAAGAAATCATGGGCCAGGCGCTCAAGGAACTGGCGTGGCCGCGCGTGAGGTACGTGGTGTCGACGAAATTCTTCTGGGGACTCGCGGAAGCGCCGAACCAGTACCACACGCTGAACCGCAAATATCTGCTGAACGCAATCGACGCGTCGCTCAAACGGCTGCAACTCGACTATGTCGATCTCGTGTTCTGTCATCGTCCGGACCCGAACACGCCCGTGGAGGAAACCGTCTGGGCCATGAGCGACATGATTACCCGCGGCAAGGCGCTGTACTGGGGCACGTCCGAATGGAACGCCGATGAAATCCGCGCCGCTTACGACATCGCGGAGCGGCATCATCTGCATAAGCCGGTCATGGAGCAACCGCAGTACAACCTGTTCCATCGCAACCGCGTCGAGCAGGAATACAAGCGGCTTTACGAGGATATCGGCCTCGGCCTGACCACCTGGAGCCCGCTTGCATCCGGCTTGCTGACCGGCAAATACCGTGACGGCGTGCCGGCCGACAGCCGCGCGCAATTGCAGGGCTACGACTGGCTGCGCACGCAGGTCACCGACGCGGGCAAGAACAACGTGGTCGGCAAGCTCGGCAAAGTGGCGGACGAGTTGGGCTGCACGATCGGCCAGCTTGCGATCGGCTGGATTCTGAAGAACCCGAATGTCAGCACGGTGATCACGGGGGCATCGCGGGTCGAACAGATCGGCGAGAACATGAAGTCCGCCGAGGTGGCCGAGCGCATCACGCCGGAGATCAAAACGCGAATCGAGGAAATTATCGGCGACGCGCACGACTGACCGGACTCGCGTGAGCGCGTAACATGGCCGTGGCAGCCTCGCGGCCATGGTCGCGTCACGCGTGCAACCCGCTGTCATGCACGGTGCGCAACGCGGCGTCGCGTACAATACGCGACCGCGCTGCACACCGGCGCCGTATGCCCATTGTGCAGCCGCATTGCATCCGCATCGCCGAATCCGCCCTGGAGCGGCGTGCCCTCTTTCAGCGTCTCCTCATCATGCTCAGCTATCGCCACGCCTTTCATGCAGGCAATCACGCCGACGTTCTGAAACACGCCGTCGTGTTGCAGCTCCTGCGCTACCTCGGCCAGAAGGACAAGTCCTACTGGTATATCGACACGCATGCGGGCGCCGGCGTCTACTCGCTGAAGGAAGGTTACTCGACCAAGACCGGCGAGTTCCGGACCGGCATCGGCAAACTGTGGGGACGCGACGACCTGCCGCCGATGTTCGCGGACTATGTCGACGAAGTGGGCGCGCTCAATCCGGACGGTCAGTTGCGCTTCTATCCCGGCTCGCCGTATATCGCGTGGCGGCAGATGCGCGAACAGGACCGCATGCGCCTGTTCGAACTGCACACCACCGAAATCGACGTATTGCGCCACAATTTCCGCGACGCGGGCCGTCGCGCCATGTTGTACGCGGGCGACGGCTTCGACGGCATTCTTGCCTTGCTGCCGCCGGCTCCGCGTCGCGCGTTGGTGCTGCTCGATCCATCGTATGAGGACAAGCGTGACTACATTCGCACGCTGCGCTGCGTCGAAGAAAGCCTGAAGCGTTTTCCGACCGGCACGTATGCCGTGTGGTATCCACAGGTGAGGCGCCCGGAGTCGCAGCGCTTCCCCGAGCAGTTGAAGAAACTGCAGGATAAGAACTGGCTGCACGTGAGCCTGACTGTCAGCAATCCGCCAGAGGATGGTTTTGGGCTCTTCGGCAGCGGCATGTTCATTCTGAACCCGCCGTATACGCTGGCAAAAACGCTGAAGGACCAGATGCCCTGGCTCGTCAAGGCGCTTGGCGAAGATAAGGCTGCGCAGTTTAAGGTGGAGTATCGCGGCGACTGAGTTTTGTGTTGAGCTACGAGATTTTGTTGGCCGCGAGCTTTTTGCAGCCTTCACGCTTTCGCGGCCACTGAGCCGCACGCAGTTCGCCGAGCCGGGCTAACGTTGTTTTCGCCCGCCACGCGCGCCCGACGCGCGCGGCCGGTCCGGGTGCTCAGTCAGCCCAAGCCGCCGATTACTTCAGCTGGGCCGCGGCCTTGCGGGCGAAGTCGTTGGTATATGTCGCGTTCAGGTCGATCTTTTTCGGATCGAGCCGGTTATCGAACGAGGACAATGCGCGCAACGAGGTCGCCGGGCCGTCCGCGGGCATCAAGCCGTCAGGCGAATAAGCGTCGCGCACGTTGTGAAAGGCCTCGACATAAAGCGCAGAGTCGTTGAGCAGATAGGCCGGCGGCACCATCTTCAGCAGATCGGCATCGCTCGCTGACTGCAGCCAGTGATCCGCGCGCACGATTGCGTTGGCGAGCGCCTGCGTCGTCTTCGGATACTTCTGAATGAAATTGTCCGAGGCATACAGCGTCGCCGCCGGCATCGTTCCGCCGAACACCTCCTGCGTGCCCTTCACGGTGCGCGTATCGACCAGCACCTTGATCGCGCCGCTGCGCGCCAGTTTGGTTATCATCGGATCGACGTTGGAGAGCGCGTCGATCTGGCCGCCGCTTACCGCCGCGAGCACGGAGGCGCCGCTGCCCACGCCGATCGCCGAAATTTCGTTGCGCTGCACGCCGGCTTTGCGCAAAGCCACGGTGAGCACGAGATCCGTCGACGAACCCGGCGCGCTCACGCCGACTTTCGCGCCTTTGAAGTCCGCGAGCGTCTTGAACTGATCGGCCTTCGATTTCAGCACGGCAACGACGATTTGCGGCGCGCGCCCCATCAACGCAAACGCCCGGTAATGCTGCCCTTTCTCCTGCATGAACAGCGTGTGCTCGAATGCGCCGGCGCCCACATCGGCGCTGCCGCCTACGACTGCTTCCAATGCTTTCGATCCGCCCGCGAAATCCTCTAGCGTGACGTCGAGGCCTTCGTCCTTGAAATAGCCCAACTGTTGCGCGGCCAGCACCGGCAGATAGTAGAGGCCCGGCAGACCGCCGACTGCCATGGTCAGCGCGGGTTTTTCCGGTGTGTCTTTGGCAAGCGCGGCGCCAGGCAGCGCGGCCAGTGCAAGCAGCGTGACGCAGGCGCAGGCGGCCTGCCGCATCCATTGAGTAGTCGGCATTCGATGTCTCCTCGTTCTGTTTTTCATTCGATGCGGTCGGGCCGGGCTCGATGTCTCGTCCGAGTCGCTGGGGAGAGACCGCGCGCGATGATTGTCGTCGGACGGCTGCGCGTGCGCCATGCGCCCAAACCCCAATGGCGCACGCGACGCGTCGGCGCATGAGTCGTGTCTGCGCTCGCGCCCAGGAGCGCACTGTGAGCGTTGATCGAAAAGGGGAATTGGGTCAATCAGATAGGCGCTCGCGCGAGCGCCCGTGTGTCGACGAGCTGACCATGCACGGACAGGCATTGACTGAAATGGAAAAGCACTGCCGGAAGCGCTCGCGTCTCCAGCTTTTGCCAAGGTCCACGCAGTGGACGATACGGCGGCGGTGGCGGTCCGCCGCATACACCGGCTGGATCTGAAACGGAAAGCGAGCGCCTATTGCGGCCGAGGCGCCGGGCGGGGCGGCGGTTGCAGTCGCGGCGGCGGCGTACCTCCGCCTGCTGGCAACTGGATATAAGGCGCAACGACGATAGGGATCGACGAATTCGGTGCCAGTTCGGCCGGCGTCGCAATGGGCTGCGCTTCGACGATCGGCTGATGCGAAAGCGGCGCGGTCTGCAAAACGGTTCCGCTCTGTCCGTCGTTGATGCCGTTCTGCGAGTCGAGAATCACCGGCTTACGCGCGCTGGTCGACGCAGCATAAGCAGCCGACCCGGCGAAGATCGAGGTCAGCGAGGCTGCAATGGTCACGGCCAGAATGGATTTGAGCGGGCGGACAGATGGCATGGGCGGACCGGTTGAGTTTGGGAAAGCCGGATTTCGCGGAAAACGCTTTACCTTACCGCGACGGTCGCCGCGAGGCTAGTCGATATTCGCCACGCGTAGCATTCAAACGCCGCCCGACTGCAATTCTCGTAGTCCAGATGTGACAAAGCCCCGTATAGACGGGGCTTGACGCTTTTACTGCCGTGGCTGCGCAATGAGCGCTGCCGGATCAAACGCGATGCCGATGAAACTTACAGCGAGTAGCCGTTGGTTTCGAGCGAACGGATGCGTTGTTCGAGCTGGACGATATCCGACGACGATGCGAGGTAGGCTTCACGACGGGTGCGTTCAGCGGTTTCAAACCAGGTGCTCAGCTTTTCCAGTACGTATGCAAACATGATGTTCTCCAAGGATCAGATTGAATCCCCGGTGGATTGGGCATCAGGGATTTCCCGTAAAAGGGTTAACCCGGATTATAGCCCTATAGTGCAACCTGACTAGTGAAATGCCCGCATGACGTGCATTCCGTTTTGGAATGGTGCACGCGCGTGGTGCGGTCAAGTGATTGATTTAACTCGGATTGACTTCAATTTGTCGCTCTAGCTCATGCCGCCCCATATTTTTATGCACGATTGCGGTGCAAATACGGTCGCGGTTGCGATAAATCACAGCAAAAGGTTGCACCTTCCGCAAAACACAATCTCAAACAGGATGACAACCCTGCCCCGAAACCAGATCGGTGTCGGCAAGACGTTCGATGATCGGGCAATCAGGACGCTCGTCGCCGTGACAATGGTCGGCGAGGTGCGCTAACGTGTCGCGCATGTCGGTCAGTTCGGCGATGCGACGATCAAGTTCCGCGACATGCTCCAAGGCGATGGCTTTCACCTCGGCGCTGGCCCGCGAGCGATCGTGCCACAGTGCCAGCAGCCGTCGAATGTCTTCGATCAGAAAGCCAAGCCGGCGCGCCTGGCGGATGAAGCGCAGCGAGTGAACCTCTTGCGGACCGTATACGCGGTAGTTGGCGCTGGTACGCGATTTCGCCGCCAGCAAACCGACGCTCTCGTAGTAGCGGATCATTTTCGCCGTGAGGCCCGACGCGCGGGCCGCTTCACCGATATTCATGGCCGTTTCTCCAGTGTGTGCGTCGATCGTACACCTTCCCATGGTGGGAAGGTCATCCACGGAATTGCGTATCGGCAGGCATAATTCAACGGTCGCACTATCCAATTTTTCGAGGCAATCCCGATGACGATCGAATTTCAGGTTGAAGGCATAAGTTGCCAGCATTGTGTGACGGCGGTCACGAATGCAATCCGCGAACTTGATGACACCGCGCAAGTCCGCGTGGATCTGGCGTCCGGGCGCGTCGCCGTGGAATCGGCGCAACCGGCCGAGACGCTGAAGGCTGCCATCGACGAAGCCGGCTACACCGTAACGAGCGTCGCAAACGGCACGACTAGCAGCTCGTCCGGCGCGGCCCGTTAAGCGAGTTCACGTCATGTTCAAAATTGCCGTCATTGGTGCATCCGGGCTGCTCGGCCGCGCGCTCGTCGACGAACTGGCGCGGCAGACCGGTTGGCAAGTCGTCGCCACAGCGTTCAGCCGGCCGGCGCCGGGCAAGGTCGCGCTGGATATCCGCGACACGCGGGCGGTCGAGCAGTTCGTCGAGCGCGAAGCGCCGGATGCGCTCGTGATCGCCGCGGCAGAGCGTCGGCCGGACGTGTGCGAGCATGACCCCGCGCTGGCCCGCGCGCTGAATGTGGATGCGGTGCGCACCCTTGCCACGTCGGCGAACCGGCGCGGCGCATGGACGCTATCGATCTCGACCGATTACGTATTCGACGGCACGCACCCGCCCTACCAGCACGATTCCGTGGCCGCGCCGCTCAACGCCTATGGGCACAGCAAGCTTGAGGGCGAGCGAGCGCTGACTGAATCGACCGACCTAGGCTGCGTGCTGCGTTTGCCGCTGCTGTACGGGCCCATTGTCAGTTGGGCGGAGTCGGCGGTGACGAGTCTCGTGCCGGCGATCGCCGGGTCGGCCGCGACCGGGAGCAAACCCGCTGTCATGGATGCGTGGGCGATCCGCTATCCCACCTTCACGCCGGACGTGGCGTTCGTGATCCGGCAGATGCTCGAACGGCACGTGCAAGGCGATGCGATCCGCGGCATCGTGCAATGGTCCGGCGACGAACCGATGAACAAGTATGAGATCGCCTTGCGCCTCGCCGAAGCGCTGCAACTCGACGCGCATCTGACGCCGCAACCTGTGCCGACCGATTCGACGCCTCGCCCTCATAACTGCCACCTGGCATCGACCCGCCTCGAAGCGCTCGGCATAGGCCGGCGCACACCGTTCGATACGGCGATTCGCCAAGTGTTAGCGGCGTTTCCGTGGCGCGGCGCCGCACAAGCGTAGAACGTTTTGTCTGACAGCCAGATCTGAACGCGGCAAGTCGCCCATGTGTTATTCGGTCGATGCGCGTCGGCACGACGGTCCTACGTCGAGCCGGCGCGCTTGGCTACCGCGAACCGCCCTCAATGAAAGTCGCGGCTCGCCGTGGCCAATTCACCCAGCCATTCGCTGTGATCTTCGAGGCGATGAGCGACGAGATGGATCACCTCGCCCTTGTTTTTCCGTTTCGCCTTAGCCTGATTCGCGCTCACTCGGTTGCCGGCATTGTCCCCGCCGGTCGCTACGCCGTCGTCGCGCTGCAAAACACCGTAGACCGCCAGCAACGATGCGCCCAGCAGAACCTTGCGCTGCTTTTCCACCAGCGACGGCCAGACGATCACGTTGATCGAACCGGTCTCGTCTTCGATGGAAACGAACACCGTGCCGTTTGCCGTGCCCGGACGCTGCCGCACGGTGACAATGCCGCACGCTCGCGCCAGCGTGCCGTGCTGACACGCGGCGAGTTCCGCGGCCGTGCGAAAACGATGCTTTGCAAGGCGTGCACGCAATAGCGCAAGCGGATGTCGATTGAGCGTGAGGCCAATACTCGCGTAGTCGTCGACGATTTCGCGGCTTTCGGCTGCCTGCGGCAATGTCAGCGGCGCTTCGGCGATCGGCGCATCGCGCAGCAGTTTGGGCACCGTGTGCTGCGCCGTCACGGCCCACCATGCCTCGCGCCGATGTCCCGCGATACTGACCAGCGCATTCGCCGCGGCAAGCGCTTCGAGATCACGCCGCGTCAGGGCCGCGCGGCGGCCCAGATCGTCGACATCCGTAAACGGTGTCTCGTTCCGTGCGGCCATGATGCGTTCAGCGGCCGCTTGCGAGAAGCCTTTGATCAGATGCATGCCGATGCGCACAGCGGGGCCGCGCGCGCCATACGTGTTCGACGGTTGAAACACGCGGGCAGTCAATCGCTGTGCCGCGCGCCGGACCGTCCTGCTCACCGTCAGACGCCGCAGCGAAAGATCGCGCAATTGCTGCGCGGATAGTACGGCCTGCTGACGATGCAAACAGGTTTCGTCCGCTGAGATCCGCTCTCCTTCATGACCACGTCTTTCGAATGTCGACTCCCAATCGCTCAGCGTCACGTCGGGCGGCAATACCTGGACGCCGTGACGCTTTGCATCCTGAACGAGTTGCGACGGCGAATAAAACCCCAACGGCTGACTGTTCAGCAAACCCGCCAGAAAAGCAGCCGGTTCATAGCGCTTCAACCACGCGCTGAGGTAGACGAGCAGCGCGAAGCTCGCCGCGTGGCTCTCCGGAAAACCATATTCGCCGAAGCCTTCGATCTGTTTGCAGATACGGTCGATGAACTCCTGTTCATAACCACGTTTGAGCATCCGCTCGTTCAAATCCTTCTGATACTTTGCCAGGTTGCCGCTGCGCCGCCATGCGGCCATCGCGCGCCGCAACTGATCGGCCTGCTCACCGGTATATTTCGCCGCAACCATCGCCAGATGCATGACCTGTTCCTGGAAAATCGGCACGCCGAGCGTGCGTTCGAGCACGGGACGCAATTCATCCTTCGCGTAGTCGACCGCCTCGAGCCCCTGCTTACGGCGCAGATAGGGATGCACCATGCCGCCCTGAATCGGCCCGGGCCGCACGATCGCCACTTCGATTACGAGATCGTAGTACTTGTTGGGCTTCAGACGCGGCAACATGCTTTGCTGCGCCCGCGATTCGATCTGGAATACGCCGATCGTATCGGCATGGCCGCACATTTCGTAGACGGCTCGATCCTCGCGCGGAATATCCTGCACCCTGAACTTCGGAAAGCCGCGCCTCAACGCGACGAATTCCAGCGCGCGCCGGATCGCCGACAACATGCCGAGCGCCAGCACGTCGACTTTCAGCAGTTTGAGCGCGTCGATATCGTCCTTGTCCCACTCGATCACGCTGCGGTCTTTCATCGTCGCGTTCTCGATCGGCACGAGTCGCGACAGCTTGTCTTTCGCAATTACAAAACCGCCGACATGTTGCGACAGATGACGCGGAAATGCGCGCAACTCCTTCGTGAGGCGAATCAGATTCTGCGTGATGTGCGAGTTGGCGTCGAAGCCCGCTTCGGCGAGATATTTGGCAACCGCATCCGTGCCGTCCCACCATTGTTGCGACTTGCTGATCCGCTCGATCAAGGACACCTCGAGACCCAGCGCCTTGCCAACGTCTTTCAGCGCACTGCGTGCGTGATACGTAATCAGCGATGCAGTCAGCGCCGCCCGATGACGGCCGTACTTCGTGTAAATATATTGAATCACCTCTTCGCGCCGCTGATGCTCGAAATCGACGTCGATATCAGGTGGCTCGTTGCGTGCGCGCGAGATAAAACGCTCGATCAGCATGTTCATCTGCACCGGATCGATTTCCGTGACGTGCAGGCAATAACAAACGATCGAATTCGCCGCTGAACCTCGCCCCTGGCAGAGAATGTTTCTGGAGCGCGCGAAACTCACGATATCGTGCACCGTCAGAAAATACTTTTCGTATTTCAGATCGGCGATCAGCCCCAACTCTTTTTCGATCTGACCGATTCGCTTCAGGTCCATGCCCTTGGGCCAGCGCTCCATCGCGCCGGCCATGACCAGCTTGCGCAGATAGCTCGATGGCGACTCGCCGGCGGGCACCAGTTCCTCGGGATACTCGTACTTGAGTTCGTCGAGCGAGAAACGGCATAGCGCGGCGATACGCAGCGTTTCTTCCAGCGTATCGCGCGGATACAGTTTGCCAAGCCGCACACGTGTACGCATGTGCCGCTCCGCGTTCGCCTCGAGCGCATGGCCGCATTGCGATAGCGGCGTGACGAGGCCGATGGCGGTCATCGTGTCCTGCAACGGCTTGCGCGATCGGGCATGCATGAGAACGCCGCCTGCCGCGACCAGCGGCAAACCGCTCGCTTTTGAAATCATGCGCAAGGCGTCGATCTGGAGATCGTCGCTGCCCGTTTGCCAGAGTTCGAGCGCGATCCACGCCCGTTGTGCAGCGAACGAGGCGAGCCAATGCGCGCAACGCAGCGTATGCGAGAGCGTCGCCGCGCGCTGCGGCACGAGCATCAGGACGCAATCGGGTAAGGTTTTTAGATGCTCGAGATGGGGGAGTGAATCGGTGAAGTCGGATGGGCTAAGGCGATAGCTGCCCTTGTCCGCTCGTGATCGAGCCAGCGTGATCAGTTCGGAAAGATTGCCGTAACCGTTGCGGTTGGTTGCAAGCGCAACCAGGGTGCAGAAGGGTTCGCCGGTTTCGTCGGTCAGATTGAGTTCGCTGCCGATGATCAGGTGAGGGAGGGGTTTTAGTGCCTCAGTTTCCGCAGCTTCCGTGGTTTCCTGCTGCGACGCTTCGATTTTTGTCGCGTCTTCCGAAGGCGCTTCCGATTGCGCAGCTTTGGCCCTGTCCTCGCGCTCTTTCTGCTGACGGTTCCGCTCCTCTTTGATTTCCTTCAACGCCGTGTGAGCGCGCACGACGCCGGCCAACGAGCATTCGTCGGTAATGGCAAGCGCGCTGTAGCCGCGCGACATCGCCTGTTCGACGAGTTCATAGGGATGCGATGCGCCCCGCAGAAACGAGAAGTTAGTCAGACAATGCAATTCCGCATACGCCGGCAACTGAGTGGCGAGTGGCTGTTGCGCGAGGAACGACGGCTGGGTTAGTGACATGATAATCAGCCGAACAAACCCTGCAGATACCACTCGCCGCTAAGGCGTTCGCGGTATACCCAGAACATGTGGCCCCGGTCGTCGGCCGCGACATAGTAATCGCGCTCCACCCGGTTGCCGTCCCACCACCCCGCTTCGATCCGCTCGGTGCGCGTGAGCATTTTCAATGGCCGACGATAGATCGGCCGCTGGTCGCGCATCATCAGGCGCAGCGGTTTGTCGAGCATCCAGAACGGGCGAGGCTGCGACGGCAGCGCACTGTCGGGTAGATCGAGCGAAGTTTGGGTACTGGCCGGTTGCGCGCCGGATTGGTGATGTTTTCTTGCGTTGGCGGTTTCGTTGGGCTGTTGGACCGCTTGTGTCGCTTGTGTCGCTTGTGTCGCTTGTGTCGCTTGTGTCGCTCGCGCAAGCGCATCTCCGTCCGCGCCCCCCTCCTCCGCCGATGCGGCGTGCTGCAATGCATCGGTCAGCCAGGCGTTGTCTGCTTTAATTTTTGTCCGGGCTTTCGCCGGCGAACGCTTCTTGCGCGAAAATGCTTGCGCCTCGTAGGCTTCGACGCGCATTGCCCGCTCGGGACGATGATCGTCCTGCACCGACATCTGCAGCACATTCTCCGGTCCCAATCGCGCGCTCAGGCGTTCGAGCAGACGCGCAATCGAATCGCCATCGGATTCGGGCATGGGAAACAAGGTGTCCGACTGGCCGGCATATTCGCCGATTTGATCCGCTATCAGCTTCAACTCGATAACCGGTGCCGCCAGCACGGTCTGATTCAATTTTTCCCGCAGCAACCAGATCAGATGCTCGGCATCGCGTGACGGTATGGCCCACGCGACCTTCAGGCTTGATGTCTTCGGTGCATGACGCGACGCCAATTCATGCTCGAGCAGCAACGTATAGCCGCTGAGCGCCGCATGATGCGCGCTCAGCCAGCCGGCCAACTGCACGATCAGTCGACGCGCGGCGAACAGCAACGCATCCGCGTTATCGACCCGGGAGGGCAACTCCAGTTGCGCATGAAACGACGCCGGCGCACGAAACGATTCGCGTGGATCCGGGCGCGTGCCGTACGCCTGTGCCAGCAAATCAAGAATGCCGCCGCCGAAACGTCGCACGACACCGGAGCGTGGCAATTGACGCAAATCGGCCAGCGTCGCGCAGCCGACATGCGCAAACGCCTCGCGATGCGTTTGCGTGACCGGCAGCAGCGATACGGATAAGCCATCGAGGACACGCGCGAGTGAGGTCTCCTTGACCACGTGCCAACGATTCTTCTGCCGAACGGCGCGGGCCTGCGCCAATAGCCACGCGCCCCAGGCAGTCGGCGCACAGGCGATGCGCGCCGTATAGCCGAATTCCGCCACAGTGGCAGACACCCGCGACAACAACGCGCGCAAGCCGCCAAACAACCTCAACCCGGAGCCGACTTCCAGCAGCAGGGTGTGCGCGTCGGCAAGCGACACTTTGGGTGTGTACGTCAGCAAGGCAAGCGCTATGGCTTCGAATGCCTGAGTTTCGCGGGCGACATCGGCAGCAAGCAGTTCGAGCCCCGGCGCCAACGCCAAGGCATACGAACGCGAATGCCCCGCGTGCACGCCGGCACGCAGTGCGTCGAAATCCGGCATCAGGATGTGCGCGTGGTCGGCTAGCGCGTAACAGCGCTCTTCGACGATGTTGTCGGCATCGTGAAGTTGGCTTGTCTCATCGCTCGATTCACGCCGATTCGGCTTCGCGAGCGAACCATCCGGGAGCGGCGCGAGAGGCTTCACCGCTTCCAGCGACAAGAGTGGCAATGTGACTGCGATCCACAGCATGTTTGATCTCTGGCCCTTGATGGCCACCGACTCCGTTTTCCGGCAACAAGACGCTTTGTAAAGGTAAAACGAGACGAAGAGGCTCGGCTAGCGGCGGCCCGCGACGCTTGAAGATGTCGATCGACAAACCAATCTCCTGCAGCCATTGACGACGATTGATCGTCTGCGCATTGGCCGGCAGCAGCGGCTCGCAGATCATTCGCAATGGCGCCGGGGAAGATTGCGTGGCGGCCTCGACAGGCCGAATCAAAAATGCCAGCGATGCCGATTCTTGAGCCGCCACTTGCAGACGCCTGACTTTGTCGGCACGAGCATTCGGCAGCCAAACCAGGACCGCGCCGATGCCGTCCTGCTTCAAGGCCTGAGCGGCGGCCCACAAGGCCTGGTCTTCACTCGAGCGGACCCATAAGATTCGCTCGACATCGACACCCCAAGCTCTCAATGCGGCGGCGCACGGCTGATACGGAGGCGCCACGAGCATGACATGCCGCTTGACGTGTTTCGTCAGATGACACAATGCATGGGCTAGCAGACGTACTTCACCAACTCCACCATGCTCGATCAACAATTCCGTCAGACCGCCAGCTGCCCAACCTTGTCCCGGCAACACCCGATCCAGCGCGGCATAGCCGCTGGAAATCACACGCGAATCTGCCTCGGCAAGTTCATTGCCCTGCCATACCTGACGCCGTAATTGGGACGTCAGGGCGGTCGTCGCAAGCTGAATTGCTGCTGTCATAGACACGCTCTTGAATTAGGGAATGCTCCGCCCTGCCGGCATCGAGCAAGCATGAGGTGACGAGTTTTTACTGTATATTTATACAGTATTTTGGGATGAATGTTAAGACAGAGGGATGCTGACAAGTTGGCGCGGGGAGGGCACTGGCAACCGACTGAGATCGTTGGCTAGCTCCATCCGCCAAGACGGGTTTGCCGACCCCTACCTCGCAATCGACGGATCCTGCGGCGTGAAGGTGTGGATGCCGGACGGGCGTATCTGGAACTGACGGGCTACGCGGATGCGCGGCGGATGGGGCGGGAGTGAAGGGGGTTATACGGCGGGGGTTGTAAACGCAGAAACCCCACCTTTTCGGGGTGGGGTTTCTGTTTGCTGCTGGGGAGCCTGACGATTACCTACTTTCACACGGGTAATCCGCACTATCATCGGCGTGGAGTCGTTTCACGGTCCTGTTCGGGATGGGAAGGGGTGGGACCGACTCGCTATGGTCATCAGGCATGACTTGTTGCTGCACTGCTCGTGGAGCAATGCAGCCAATCGGGAAGAAGTAGTTTCTGGTGATGCTCACCAGAGGTAAAGCTGTTGGGGTTGTGTTGTTTCTGGCACAACACGATCACTTAACCTGAGTGTCCTTGCCCCCTTCGGGGGTGGGATGCCCGTCAGTGCTGAAGCACTAACGATCATCGCAAAACACACCTGTTATAGGATCAAGCCTTACGGGCAATTAGTATCAGTTAGCTTAACGCATTACTGCGCTTCCACACCTGACCTATCAACGTCCTGGTCTTGAACGACCCTTCAAGGGGCTCGAAGCCCCGGGGATATCTCATCTTAAGGCGAGTTTCCCGCTTAGATGCTTTCAGCGGTTATCTCTTCCGAACATAGCTACCCGGCGATGCCACTGGCGTGACAACCGGTACACCAGAGGTTCGTCCACTCCGGTCCTCTCGTACTAGGAGCAGCCCCCTTCAAATATCCAGCGCCCACGGCAGATAGGGACCAAACTGTCTCACGACGTTTTAAACCCAGCTCACGTACCTCTTTAAATGGCGAACAGCCATACCCTTGGGACCGGCTACAGCCCCAGGATGAGATGAGCCGACATCGAGGTGCCAAACACCGCCGTCGATATGAACTCTTGGGCGGTATCAGCCTGTTATCCCCAGAGTACCTTTTATCCGTTGAGCGATGGCCCTTCCATACAGAACCACCGGATCACTATGACCTGCTTTCGCACCTGCTCGACTTGTCGGTCTCGCAGTTAAGCACGCTTATGCCATTGCACTATCAGCACGATTTCCGACCGTACCTAGCGTACCTTCGTACTCCTCCGTTACACTTTGGGAGGAGACCGCCCCAGTCAAACTGCCTACCATGCACTGTCCCCGATCCGGATTACGGACCAAGGTTAGAACCTCAAACAAACCAGGGTGGTATTTCAAGGGCGGCTCCACGCAGACTGGCGTCCACGCTTCAAAGCCTCCCACCTATCCTACACAGACCGGTTCAAAGTCCAATGCAAAGCTACAGTAAAGGTTCATGGGGTCTTTCCGTCTAGCCGCGGGGAGATTGCATCATCACAAACACTTCAACTTCGCTGAGTCTCGGGAGGAGACAGTGTGGCCATCGTTACGCCATTCGTGCAGGTCGGAACTTACCCGACAAGGAATTTCGCTACCTTAGGACCGTTATAGTTACGGCCGCCGTTTACCGGGACTTCAATCAAGAGCTTGCACCCCATCATTTAATCTTCCGGCACCGGGCAGGCGTCACACCCTATACGTCCACTTTCGTGTTTGCAGAGTGCTGTGTTTTTATTAAACAGTCGCAGCCACCAGTTTATTGCAACCCCTTCACCCTCTGCCCGCAGGGGCATCAAGCTACAGGGGCGTACCTTATCCCGAAGTTACGGTACCAATTTGCCGAGTTCCTTCTCCCGAGTTCTCTCAAGCGCCTTAGAATACTCATCTCGCCCACCTGTGTCGGTTTGCGGTACGGTCTTGTTAAACTGAAGCTTAGAGGCTTTTCTTGGAACCACTTCCGATTGCTTCTTCACCGAAGTGAATGGCCTCGCACCCTTGAATCCTGCGCCCGGATTTGCCAAAGCGCCTTCTCCAATGCAAGGACCGGGACTTCCAACACCCGGACAACCTTCCGCGATCCGTCCCCCCATCGCATTTAACAATGGTGCAGGAATATTAACCTGCTTCCCATCAGCTACGCATTTCTGCCTCGCCTTAGGGGCCGACTCACCCTACGCCGATGAACGTTGCGTAGGAAACCTTGGGCTTACGGCGAGGGGGCTTTTCACCCCCTTTATCGCTACTCATGTCAGCATTCGCACTTCCGATACCTCCAGCACACTTTCCAGTGCACCTTCGCAGGCTTACGGAACGCTCTCCTACCATGCACATAAATGTGCATCCGCAGCTTCGGTATATTGCTTAGCCCCGTTACATCTTCCGCGCAGGACGACTCGATCAGTGAGCTATTACGCTTTCTTTAAAGGATGGCTGCTTCTAAGCCAACCTCCTGACTGTTTTAGCCTTCCCACTTCGTTTCCCACTTAGCAATATTTGGGGACCTTAGCTGGCGGTCTGGGTTGTTTCCCTCTTGACACCGGACGTTAGCACCCGATGTCTGTCTCCCGTGATTGCACTCTTCGGTATTCGGAGTTTGCTATGGCGTAGTAATCCGCAATGGACCCCACAACCATGACAGTGCTCTACCCCCGAAGGTGATACACGAGGCACTACCTAAATAGTTTTCGGAGAGAACCAGCTATTTCCAGGTTTGTTTAGCCTTTCACCCCTATCCACAGCTCATCCCCTAACTTTTCAACGTTAGTGGGTTCGGACCTCCAGTACGTGTTACCGCACCTTCATCCTGGCCATGGATAGATCACCTGGTTTCGGGTCTACACCCAGCGACTGAATCGCCCTGTTCGGACTCGCTTTCGCTACGCCTGCCCTAATCGGTTAAGCTTGCCACTGAATGTAAGTCGCTGACCCATTATACAAAAGGTACGCCGTCACCCTCTTTCAAAGGCTCCGACTGTTTGTATGCATGCGGTTTCAGGATCTGTTTCACTCCCCTCCCGGGGTTCTTTTCGCCTTTCCCTCACGGTACTGGTTCACTATCGGTCGATCACGAGTATTTAGCCTTGGAGGATGGTCCCCCCATCTTCAGACAGGATTTCACGTGTCCCGCCCTACTTGTCGCATACCTAGTTCTTCCAATCTGTTTTCGCCTACGGGGCTATCACCCGCTATGGCCGCACTTTCCAGAGCGTTTGGCTAACAGTTCAGATAAAGAATGCAGGCTGGTCCCATTTCGCTCGCCACTACTCTGGGAATCTCGGTTGATTTCTTTTCCTGCGGTTACTTAGATGTTTCAGTTCACCGCGTTCGCTTCGCGTAGCCTATGTATTCAGCTACGGATGACCCATACGGGCCGGGTTTCCCCATTCGGATATCGGTGGATCAAAGCTCGTTTGCCAGCTCCCCACCGCTTTTCGCAGGCTACCGCGTCCTTCATCGCCTGTGATCGCCAAGGCATCCACCACATGCACTTGTTCGCTTGACCCTATAACGGGTGTGTCTCTCCCGATTCACATGCCGCTACAGGTTGAGTATTCGTGTTGCGCCGTATTCCAAAAGCGATCTTTCGATCTCTCTTTTCATACATTGATACAATCACAACCCTGATTCACCTACTCAACCACCCATCTCTAAGTGATCTTTCGTGAATCTCTTTACTACTTCTTCCTGATTGTTAAAGAACGACAGCCGATATAAAGCTCTGCTTCATATCACTCTGACTGGCTCAATCGCCAATGCACAGTGCTCTGCTTTTACTACCCGCAGAACGCTACGCATTGAGGATTGGTGGAGGATGACGGGATCGAACCGACGACCCCCTGCTTGCAAAGCAGGTGCTCTCCCAGCTGAGCTAATCCCCCAGTCATGAACAGATAATCTCTACCTGCATTGATACCCAGGGGTCTTAGTCGCCAAACTCGGCGATCAGCACACCAGACAAGACTTTGGTGGGTCTGGATGGATTCGAACCATCGACCCCCGCCTTATCAAGACGGTGCTCTAACCGACTGAGCTACAGACCCCTGAGTCTGTTCTGATTTCACAGCCGATAAGCGTGAGCGCTCAACGCATTGCTTTTACGCAACTGACACGTTCGCTCGAGAAAGGAGGTGATCCAGCCGCACCTTCCGATACGGCTACCTTGTTACGACTTCACCCCAGTCATGAATCCTACCGTGGTGACCGTCCTCCTTGCGGTTAGACTAGCCACTTCTGGTAAAACCCACTCCCATGGTGTGACGGGCGGTGTGTACAAGACCCGGGAACGTATTCACCGCGGCATGCTGATCCGCGATTACTAGCGATTCCAGCTTCACGCACTCGAGTTGCAGAGTGCGATCCGGACTACGATCGGTTTTCTGGGATTGGCTCCCCCTCGCGGGTTGGCGACCCTCTGTTCCGACCATTGTATGACGTGTGAAGCCCTACCCATAAGGGCCATGAGGACTTGACGTCATCCCCACCTTCCTCCGGTTTGTCACCGGCAGTCTCCCTAGAGTGCTCTTGCGTAGCAACTAGGGACAAGGGTTGCGCTCGTTGCGGGACTTAACCCAACATCTCACGACACGAGCTGACGACAGCCATGCAGCACCTGTGTTATGGCTCCCTTTCGGGCACTCCCACCTCTCAGCAGGATTCCATACATGTCAAGGGTAGGTAAGGTTTTTCGCGTTGCATCGAATTAATCCACATCATCCACCGCTTGTGCGGGTCCCCGTCAATTCCTTTGAGTTTTAATCTTGCGACCGTACTCCCCAGGCGGTCAACTTCACGCGTTAGCTACGTTACCAAGTCAATGAAGACCCGACAACTAGTTGACATCGTTTAGGGCGTGGACTACCAGGGTATCTAATCCTGTTTGCTCCCCACGCTTTCGTGCATGAGCGTCAGTATTGGCCCAGGGGGCTGCCTTCGCCATCGGTATTCCTCCACATCTCTACGCATTTCACTGCTACACGTGGAATTCTACCCCCCTCTGCCATACTCTAGCCCGCCAGTCACAAATGCAGTTCCCAGGTTAAGCCCGGGGATTTCACATCTGTCTTAGCGGACCGCCTGCGCACGCTTTACGCCCAGTAATTCCGATTAACGCTTGCACCCTACGTATTACCGCGGCTGCTGGCACGTAGTTAGCCGGTGCTTATTCTTCCGGTACCGTCATCCCCCTCAGGTATTAACCAAGAGGTTTTCTTTCCGGACAAAAGTGCTTTACAACCCGAAGGCCTTCTTCACACACGCGGCATTGCTGGATCAGGCTTGCGCCCATTGTCCAAAATTCCCCACTGCTGCCTCCCGTAGGAGTCTGGGCCGTGTCTCAGTCCCAGTGTGGCTGGTCGTCCTCTCAGACCAGCTACAGATCGTCGCCTTGGTAGGCCTTTACCCCACCAACTAGCTAATCTGCCATCGGCCGCCCCTGTAGCGCGAGGTCCTAAGATCCCCCGCTTTCATCCGCAGATCGTATGCGGTATTAATCCGGCTTTCGCCGGGCTATCCCCCACTACAGGACACGTTCCGATGTATTACTCACCCGTTCGCCACTCGCCACCAGGATTGCTCCCGTGCTGCCGTTCGACTTGCATGTGTAAGGCATGCCGCCAGCGTTCAATCTGAGCCAGGATCAAACTCTTCAGTTCAAACCTGTTACTGTTTTTCGGTTGTTTTACCAACCGGTCGCTCACTCAACGTACTGACGAATGATCCTTCCATCTTTCAATGGAAAAACCTTCCTTTCATTACTGTGTGAGACTTGATACTTTCGCTTCATCCGGCAGATCCCGAAGGGCCCGCCGGCGTGTCGCGCATCAAGCGCCCACACTTATCGGCTGTTAATTTTTAAAGATCGAGTACGCATTCACCACCGAACCCGTACCGCCAGTCGTCAACATCACAACCACCCGGCACCGCTTCGTTCTGCGTCGCTGCATCAGCAGCAGAGAAACGAGATTATGAAGAACTTCCGCTACGCCGTCAACAGGTTTTTCTAACTTCCTGAACCTGCCCGCTTCGCTGAAAGCCTTGCCACTGCTGGCTCTCCCGCCTCCCGTGCCCGTTGTCCGAAGCACGAAAGAGCGAGATTCTAGCGAGCCCGAACCCGCCTTGCAAGCGTTATCTGGAATTTATTCAGGGCACCTCTTTTACGGCGCCCGGCTCATCGACAACGAGCGCCTTTACGTCGGGCGTCGAGGCGCGCGCAGCGGGCGCGCCGATCGTCCAGTCGTGAAGCACGGTATACGCGACCGCCAGCAAAGTCGGTCCGATGAAAACCCCAAGGAATCCAAAAGCAAATGCACCGCCCAAGATACCTAGCATCACCAGAATCAGAGGCATGTCGCTATTCTTGCCGATCAGGATCGGCTTGATGACATTGTCGGACATGCCGACGGCCAGTACGCCCCACACCACCAGGAAGATCGCCCACCCCGTCGCACCGCCGTGGTACAGCCAAATTGCCGCGGGCAACCAGACGACAACAGGGCCGCCCGGTATCACCGACAGGAAGAATGTCGCCAACCCGAGCAACGCCGGCGCCGGCACACCGGCGATCCAGCATCCAAAACCAGCCAGAATACCTTGCACGAGCGCCGTGCCGAGAATTCCGTAGACAACGCCTTTCACCGTGCTGCCGGCGAGTGCCAACAGATAATCGGCGCGCTCGCCGGCAATACGCCGCATGCCCGCAGTCAGCCAGGCGGCCGCGCCCTCCCCCCCTGTGTAGAAAAAGAAAGCCAGCACGATGCTCAACGCCAGCAGTCCGAGACCGTGCGTAATAGCAATCGCGGCCGCCAGAATCCACTTGCCGGCGGGCGCCGCAAGCGTACGCAATTGCGCGATCAGTTCCGAATTGCTACTTGTGAGCCGCTCCCAGAATGCCTCGACGTTAGAACCCACCAGCGGAATCCGGGCAACCCACGGTGGCAAATCCGGCAAGCCGGCCTCGAAGAGCCGCTGCACCAGCGCGACGATCTCATGCACGTGCGCCCCAAAGGCAAAGCCCGCGTACACAAACGGGCCAAGCACCACAATCAGAATGATCAACACGATCAAGGTGGCGGCCCCTTTGCGACGGCCGCCCAGGGCCGCGGTCAGCCGCCGGTACAAGCCCCACGAGCTATAGCTGAGAATCGCGCCCCACAGCAGCGCGGTCGTAAAGGGCGCCAGCACCAGCAGCGAGCCGCCCACCAGAATAATCAGCGCGAAAACCGCGGCAAGACGTTCGATCAGTTGGTCCGATTTCACGATGAATCTCCTGTTACGCCAAGCTCCAGTGACGAGCGGACGTAGGTTTGTCGAAGCGCCCTGAAAGGGTCAGTATAGGAGCGAGTCATGCGCCCGGGGCGTCTTATATCATCAGGTCAGGTCGCCATGCAAAGGCCCAAATAGGTCCGCTCGGCAGCTCTGATTTTTAGTGTAAAAACGTCTTAATTCATCCGGCATTGCCGGCCAAACAATATGGCGGCATAGAAAAGACTAGAATATAAGGTTCTGTGCACCCCAATTTCCGGATTTATGCGCTCGCGAATCGCCAAACGTCTCCCCCCCGATGCCGACAAGCTTGTCGGTCTCTCGCTCGCGCTTTTCGCGTCGGGCAGCCGCACCGAGGACCGCTTCTGGGAAGCGAAGCTCGATGCGCTGCTGGCCAAAATCGTTCGCAACGCCAACCAGACCACGCTGGATGCCGCGCTCGACCATCTGCAGCAAAATCATCCCGATGCCTACGGGGCGCTCGCCGATATGGCGGAAACCCATAGCGAGTCGTTCATCGTCGAACATGAAGGCGTGCCTTACGAGGCGCTGCTGATCGCCGCGCCGGTGCTCGCGTGGACGCGCTACATGATCCCGTCCGGCCCGCTCAAGGCCGATGCCGCCGACGCCCTGCGCGCACATCTGCAAGCGCACGTGCTCGCGACCAACACGCGGGTCGCCCTGGCGCCGTTCCTGTACAGCATCGATCAATTGCCGCGTCATCATGTCGAAACCTGGCGCATTGCCCAGCAACTCGCGCAGGCAGCCATGGCTGGCGGCAACGTCAAACTGAATTTCGGCGAGTTGCCAGAAACCTCGCCGATACTGGCCGACCCACGCTTCCTGCTGGCCGTGGTCGCGGCGCCGGTCGGCGAACCGACATTCCGCTGGCAGGAAGAAGAACACGGCAACCGGATCGAACGCGGGCAGTGCCTTGAACAATGGGCTACGCAAGGCGGCGCCAATCTGTCGCTGGTGTTGCCGGGCTGCGAATTCGAGTGCCTGCTGCCGGACGCCTATTACTCGGCCTGCCGCGACGCCGACGAACGCGTGCGTCCTCATACAGTGCGCACTGCCGTGCGCTATCTGTTCGACACGATCGGCGCCGCGCCGCAGGAGTTGCGCGCCGTCGTCGCAGGCTTCGGCGAGCGCCGTATCGACGAATACCGCGTCGGCTTCACGCGCCGCGGCAGCAATGACGTGATCTACGGCGTCGTGTGGCCGCTGTACGGCCGTGAGAACGGCGAACCCGGCATCGACGAAGAACCGCAGGAAACCGCCGCTTCGGACGACCCGCTCGAAGAAATCGTCGCGTTGCTCAAGGAAACCGGGGTGACCGAAGTGCGCCGCCACGCCGGCCGCTTCGAGCCGGAATATTGCGACGACTGCGGCGTACCGCTGTATGCCGATCCGCTCGGCGAAATCGTCCACGCCGAAATGCCGGAGGACGCGGAACCCGCGCAGCCGCACTTCCATTGACCCTCTTCGCCGGCGCATTTTTGCGCGTCGGAGTCGACGTTGAAAAGCCCCGCCGCGCGCGGGGCTTTTTTTGTGCTCGCCCGGTTTTACGTCATTCCTCTTATGCCTTTTGGACAGGCCGTCAAACAGAAGGGAATTTGTCATCATAGGTATGGCGACGCATCGCGAACGCATCCGGCTCTCACGCGCCGTGCGCACGCATCGCGCCACTTCGCCCGACTCATCTGGAGACATGCATGCGATTCTCGATACTCAACTCAGACGCGGAACGACGTGACGGGCTCAAAGCACTGCTGCGGCAAATCGACCGCCTGGCGCGTTTCAACGAAGCTCAAGACTGGCGTCAGGTCGAACGCACGCTCAAGCGTCAGCGGCCCGACCTGCTGCTGGTCGATTGGCAGGACTGGATGTCGATCGCCGATATTCGCCATCTGCTCAGCCATTACCCCGATCTGCGCATTGCCGTGCTGTCCGACCAGATCTCGCCGACCGCCGTGCGAGATCTCATGGACGAAGGCGTGCTCGGCGTCGTGCCGCGCGACACCGATCCCTGCTTGATCGTGCGCGCGTTCGAAATGGTGCTGCTGGGCGGTCACTACGTGCCGCCTGGCGCGCTGGCGCTCGATCCTCCGCTGCCACCGGACATCACTATCCGGCCGTTCGACGAAAAGAGCCCACCGCCGCGTCGCGCCAGACTGGCCAACGTACTGTCGCCCCGTCAGCAGCAGATCATGCGCTGCGTCCACATGGGGAGCACCAACAAGATGATCGCGCGCACGCTCGGCATCAGCGAAGGCACGGTCAAGATCCATCTGACCAGCATATTCCAGCAGCTCGGCGCGCCCAATCGCGCGGCCGCGGTCGCGCTCTATAACGGCTGGCTGTCGAACCATTTGCAGGTGCTGCGCAACGGCGGCGACGGCCCGGTGCGCCCGATCATGGGCCAGCCCGGCGTGGTACCGCTACGGCGTCGCGCGCGGCGGCGCTTCCAGTATCCGTTGCCGGCTAACGACACCGCTGCATTGTTGCCCATGGCGGCAGAACCAGGCGCACCGTATGGAGACGCGCCGTCCATTGGACCCGCACCGGACCCGCTCGCACCAGGCCCTGGATGAACGCCGCCGGCGCGCGCAACGGAATCCGGGTGAGCACTTTCCGGCAGCGTTTGCGCCTGCTGGCATGGAATCCGCTCACACCTTTTCTCGTCCAACGAGTAATATGAGACTCATGGGTTTCCTCTACACACCGCTTCCGTTCTGGGTCGCTGTCGGTGGCTGGATCGCCACTGCGATAGTGGTCGCGCTCGCGCTGTGGAAAAATCCTTTCAAACGACTTCAGGACGGCACACTGCAGCATGTCTGGCTTGCGATCATCGTCGCAGTGTCGGTGCTGTGGGCAAGTAATGCGTGGCTCGACGACGGCACGGTCATGCATCTGCTCGGCGCCACGCTAGTCGTCACGTTGTTCGACTGGGCGTTGGCGCTGATCGCCATGGCGGTGGTCACGGGTCTTGCCGCCGTCGTCTTCGATGCGCCATGGCAGGGCATCGCACTTACGTTCCTCGTGTACGGTGCACTGCCGGTCGGCATTTCCACTTTGCTTCAGCGCATCAGCATCGCGTGGCTGCCACGCAATCTCTTCATGTTCATTCTCGGCCAGGGCTTTGTTTCGCCGGCCGTCGCCGTGTCGCTCACGGCGGCCGCCGCCCTCGGCATTCATATCGCGCTCGCCGACGGTTCGATGACCGTGGTGCCCGCGGGCTACGCATTCAGCGTGTTCCTGCTTGCCACCGGGGAATCGTGGTTCACCGGCATGTCCACGGCGTTGATTTCGGTCTACCGTCCGGCGTGGGTCACCACCTATGATGTCCGGAGATACCGGCTGGGCGGACCACGCACCTGACACTCGCGCGGGCACCGAACGCGTATTGACGGCGAACAGCGACTCGGCTTCGTCGAGCCGCCCGGGCCCACACACTCCCAACAGGAAAATATTTGTGTCAGGATTGAACTCCACCCTCTTGCCGGGCATCTTACGTGCCTCATGTCTCATTAGCGTCTAACTAACTAGATGGATCGCACCAACGTACCGCGCCGATTGCTGCGGCTGGTCGGCCGGTTGACAACATGTGCGGCGAGTCTCTCGCTCATATGCTCTGCTCCCGCATTCGCCGATCAACTCGAACAGCACAACGATCTCGTCAACAAATTTGTCAATGACCTGCACGCGGACCCGCTCGTTGCGGACTGCGCCGCCCATGGCAACTTTGTCGCCAGCACGTCAACCGCCTTCGACCACGTCGAATTTCCACCTAGTTCGTTCGACAGCGCGCATGCGTCGGTCACGCCGTGGAACGATTCGTTCGACGAGGGCAAGCAGCGCGTCAAGGTAGACAATATCGTCACCGTCGAAGGGCTCGGCATCCGCCAGAGCGGCAGCGGCGATCCCGCGGATCTCAAGTTCCGCTGCGGCTACGTCGGCGCGCAGATGCTCGCGTTCAGCTGGAACGATCCGGTGCCGCCGGCCCGCGCGCGCAGTTCGGAACCGTCGGGGTCGCGTGCATCGTCGGGCAAGCACAAGAGCGCCAAAGGCAAGCACTCGGCGAGCGGCAAGACAACGAAGAAAGCCACCACCAAGTCGTCCAAGCCAAGCTCGGGCAAATCATCGAAACCGAGCTCGAACAAAGCAGCTTCGAAGAAGGCCGTGGCGAAGAAGAAAACTTATTAGCGGGTCACGCTGGCGGCGTCCGCCTGCCAGTGCGCCAAGTGAACCACGCGCCCTAATGAAAAACGAGGCACACACTGTGAAGTGTGTGCCTCGTTTTATGTGCGGCGACGTTCAGGCAAATGTTTCCACGTGCCGCAAGATCGCCTGCAGCATTGCAGCGCCGAGCGCGGCGCTGCGCTCGCCGTTCCAGCCCACTCGTTCGTCGGGCAGATTGGCGTTGTCCTTGAACGGCATCTCCAAAGTCAGCGACAGGCAGCCGAATTCGTTGCCGATATACTTCGACGCCAGCTTCAGTGCGTCCTCGCGATACTTGCTCGCGGCATAGCCATACTTGTCCTGAAAATCAGGGCTCGCCTGCTTGAACGCTTCGATGAACGCCTTCTGCTCCTGCCCTTGCCGCTCCGTGAAACCCGGCAGCATTTCGGAGCCGGCCACGAAAACGTAAGGCAGCGCCTCGTCGCCGTGGATATCGAAGAACAGATCGCAACCAGTGGCGTGAATCGCGTCGCGCACCACCAGCACCTCGGGGCTGCGCGCGGCATCCGGCGCCATCCACTCGCGATTCAGATTCGCGCCGGCCGCATTCGTGCGTAGATTGCCGTGCACGCTGCCGTCCGGATTCATGTTCGGCACAATGTAAAAGACCGCGTGATCGTAAAGCTTGCGCGCGACCGGGTCGCCCGCCCAATCGCCCCAACCCGCGAGCCGCTTCACGAGACCCTCGATAAACCATTCGGCCATCGTCTCGCCTGGATGCTGGCGCGCGATCAGCCAGATCTTCTTCTTGGGCGTGTCGCCGGTTTGCGGCGTACCGAGCGTAAGTAGCGACATGGGCCGCCCTTCGACGGTCGCGCCCAATTCGGTGAGCGTGGTCTGCGGCATCTGCTGCACCGCGCCGAGAAACTCCGAATGGCGTTCCTCGCTGTACGGCTCGAAGTACGCGTAGTAAATACGGTCGAAATCCGGCGTGTGATCGATCGTCATCACGCGGCCGTCGTACGACGTAGGCACGCGAAACCAGTTCACGCGGTCATAGCTCGCCACCGCCTGATAGTCGCGCCAGCCTTCGGCAAAGGCACACGCGGCCGCATTCTCGAAAGTCATCACGCAGCGTTCGCCCGCCGCGCCCGACAAGCGGAAATAAAACCATTGCGCGAACTCGGCATGGCTGTCCGGCCGCACGCGCAAGCGGATGTTGCCTGCTTCTTCGCAGGAGAGCACTTCGATCGCACCCGCGTCGAAGTTGCTTGTAATCGATAACGTCATGATGTTCTTCCCTGCTTGTCCGCGTGGCGACGCTTAGTCAGCGACGCGGCGGCGGAATACGTAAGTGGAATCGTTCGAGGCTTCGGTGTCGAACGCATAGCCGTCGGCGTCGAAGTCCTTCAGTTGCTCAGGCCTGTCGAGGCGATTCTCCACGGCATAGCGCGCCATCAGACCGCGCGCGCGCTTTGCATGGAAGCTGATGATCTTGTAGCGGCCGCCCTTCCAGTCTTCGAAAACGGGCGTGATGATCGGCGCTTCGAGCAGCTTCGGCTTGACCGACTTGAAATATTCGCCCGATGCGCAGTTCACCAGCATGCGCGACGCCACGGCGTTCTTCTTCAGTTGCGCGTTCAGTGCCTGCGTGATCCGTTCGCCCCAGAACGCGTACAGATCCTTGCCGCGCGGATTAGCGAAACGCGTACCCATTTCGAGCCGGTACGGCTGCAGCAGATCGAGCGGCCGCAGCAAACCGTACAGGCCGGACAGCACGCGCACGTGATTCTGCGCATAGTCCAGATCCGCCGACGAGAGCGTCTTCGCATTGAAGCCTTCGTACACGTCGCCGTTGAACGCCAGTACCGCCTGCTTGGCGTTGTGCGTGCCGAACTTGGGCGACCACTCCGCGTAACGCTGGAAATTGAGGTGCGCGAGTTGATCCGAAATGTCCATCAGGGAGGCGATCTGCTGCGGCGACAAACGACGCAATCCGCCAATCAATTCGGCCGCGTCGTCGACAAAATCGGGGATCGTGTGCTTTTTGACGTGAGGCGGGGTTTCGTAGTCGAGCGATTTCGCCGGCGACAGAACGATTATCATAGAGGCTTGCAGGCACGCCGTGCCTGGCGGTCAAAGACGAAAGCCAGATTGTAACGAATGCCCGGTTCCCATGCCTCACCCGACGCTTTGCGTGTCGTCCTCGATTCCAATGTGTGGATCGACATTCTCGTGTTCGACGACCCGCACACGCGGCCGATCGCGGCCGCGCTCGAAAGCGGCGCGCTGACCGCGCTGATTGACGCACGCTGCCTCGCCGAACTTACCTATGTGCTCGACTATCCGCAATTCGTGCATCGGAATGTGGACAAGGCCGCGGCGCTAGCGGTCGTTTCACGGCTCGCGCAGTTGGTCGAACCCGAAGCGCAAGCGGAAGATGCCAGGCCCTTGCCCAAATGCAAAGACCGCGACGACCAGAAGTTTCTCGAGCTTGCGCACGCCGCGCAGGCCGACTGGCTGGTCTCGAAGGATCGCGCCGTGTTGAAGCTGGCCAAGCGGATTGCACGCGACTTCGGGTTTCAGATCGCACAACCGGCGCCGTTCGTCGCCGCCATCGGCATGTCGCTGAACGCGGCCGGCGAGCCTTTAACCGCATGACCCGCCAGCCGCATGGCCCTGGCCAGACGGCTAACGTGAGTTCCATGGTGCGCACAGCGCGCCGCGATTCCCTACAATCAGGCTTCGCCCGTTTCACCCGACGCCTTTGTCTAACCCATTTGCCCACGCTCCGGACAGCGCCATGAATGCACCGCACGACACGCCTTCGAGTCCCACGTTTCCGTCTCGCCTGCCGGACGTCGGCACGACGATTTTCACCGTGATGAGCGCGCTCGCCGCCGAAAAAGGCGCGGTCAATCTGGGTCAGGGCTTTCCCGATTTCAACTGCGATCCGCGCATCGTCGATGCGGTCGCGAACGCCATGCGCGACGGCCACAACCAGTACCCGCCCATGGCCGGCGTCGCGCCGCTGCGTCAGGCGATCTCGGACAAGATCGAAAAGCTGTACGGCCGCCGCTACAACGCCACCACTGAGATCACCGTGACAGCGGGCGCGACGCAGGCGTTGCTGACCGCGATTCTCTGCACGGTCCACCCGGGCGACGAGGTGATCGTGGTCGAGCCGACCTACGACAGCTACCTGCCATCCATCGAACTGGCCGGCGGCAAGCCGGTGTTCGTCACGCTCGACGCCCCCGACTACGCAATCCCGTTCGACAAGCTCGCCGCCGCGATCACGCCGAAAACGCGGCTGCTGCTGATCAACACGCCGCACAATCCGACCGGCACGGTGTGGCGCGCGGAAGACATGCGCAAGCTCGAAGAGATCGTGCGCGGCACCAACGTGCTGATCCTGTCCGACGAAGTGTATGAGCACATGGTCTACGACGGCGCGCCGCACGAGAGCGTGGCGCGCTATCCCGAACTTGCGCATCGCAGTTTCGTGGTGTCGAGCTTCGGCAAGACGTATCACGTAACGGGCTGGAAGGTCGGCTACGTGGCCGCGCCCGCCGCGCTCACCGCCGAGTTCCGCAAGGTGCACCAGTTCAACGTGTTCACGGTCAACACGCCAATGCAGATCGGCCTCGCCGATTACATGAACGACCCCGCTCCATATCTCGGCCTGCCCGCGTTTTATCAGAAGAAGCGCGACTTCTTCCGCGCCGGCCTCGCGAACTCACGCTTCAAACTGTTGCCGTGCACGGGCACATACTTCCAGTGCGTCGATTATTCTGCGATCAGCGACTTGCCCGAAGCCGAATTCGCGCAATGGCTGACCGGCGAGATCGGCGTAGCGGCCATTCCGGTCTCGGCCTTCTATCACGAGGCCCATGAATCGGGCGTGGTGCGCTTCTGCTTTGCCAAGCAGGAAAGCACGCTGGCCACCGCGCTCGAGCGGCTGGCGCGCCTCTAGCATGTCCTGCGCGATGCTGAGAACGAACCAACGTTCCTCGCCATCGCGCGTAGCGGCCCGGGCGTGCGCGGCACGCCCCGGTTCACCTGGTTCCGGGCCGCGCCCATCAAACCGGGCGCGACGCCGCGACATACGCCTTGCGGTCCTCGGTCACACGCTGCGCGGCAGGTCTCACGTTGATGGCTTTCATATAGCTCTTCCAGTCGATCCCTGCGTCGAGCAGAAAATCGCTGCCGTAGATGGTCTGCGTCGCCATGCCCACCAGCGGCAAACTCACATAGCCGGCCGTATCCGCGACGCTGAAACGCTCGCCCCTCAGATACGGCCCGAACTTCGCGATCCGTTTGAAGCCGGCAATGTGATGCCGGAGCAGTTTCTCGACACGCCCTTTGGTCGCCTCGGTCACGGTGCCGCCAAAGAATGCTTCCTTGTAGAGATTGCGCACCGTCAGTTCGAGATGCACGTCGACGAACATGATCAGTTCGCGCTCTTTGGCCGCTTCCCATGGGTCGGCGGAGAAAATCGCCTTGTCGGGAAAGCGCGCGGCCAGATACTCGACAATGCATTGCGATTCACTCAGATCGCCGTCTTCAGTCTGCAGATAAGGCACTTTGCCGAGCGGCGAATGCTCGAGCATGGCCTCGTCCTGGCTCGGCTTCACGGACACTTCTTCGAACGGAATGTCGTGTTCGAGCAGCACGAACTTCACTTTGTTGTAGTAGTTAGAGAGCGCGAAACCGCACAGCTTGATCATTGGGTGTCTCCTTCCCTTAAGTTGTCTGCGACCGCTCATCGACGTCACAACAGCGGCCTTCGATCAATCATCCAGTAAATTGCACGATCGTGCTATTCTAAAATAACCATGGAGTCGAGTTTCCAATGACCTCTCGCAATTTCAGCATCGAGACTATCGGCATTGTCGGAACCGGAGCAATGGGCCGCGGTATCGCCCAGATCGCCGCACTGGCCGGTCTCAGTGTGCGTCTGTACGACACTAACCCTGCTGCGATCGGCGCCGCGCGCGACTACCTCGCCGAGACTTTCGCCAAATTGACGGCTAAAGGCAAGCTCGATCAGGCCCGCTCGCTTGCGGCGCTCGCGAACGTGAGCGGCGCGCAGAGCATCGGCGAACTGGCCGGCTGCGATCTGGTCGTCGAGGCGATCGTCGAGAAACTCGACGTGAAGCAGGCGCTATTCCGCGAACTCGAGACCGTCGTGAGCGGCCGCTGCGTGTTGGCGTCCAACACGTCTTCGTTGTCCATTACGGCAATTGCCGCCGGCTGCAGTGACCCGTCGCGCGTGGTCGGCTATCACTTCTTCAATCCCGTGCCGTTGATGAAGGTCGTCGAGGTGATCGACGGTCTGCGCAGCGACCCCGCGGCAGGCGACGCGCTGATGGATCTCGCGCGCCGCATGGGTCACACGCCGGTGCGCGCGAAAGATATGCCCGGCTTCATCGTGAATCACGCGGGCCGCGGCATGAATACCGAAGGCTTGCGCGTGGCCGGTGAAGGTGTGGCGAGTTTCGCCGACATCGATCGCATCATGCGCGAGCAGGCCGGCTTTCGCCTCGGCCCATTCGAGTTGCTCGATTTGACGGCGCTGGACGTCTCGCATCCGGTGATGGAGTCGATCTACCATCAGTTCTATGAAGAGCCGCGCTTCACGCCGTCGCCGATTACCGGCACGCGGCTCGCCGGCGGACTGCTCGGCCGGAAGACGGGCGAAGGCTTTTATCGCTACGAAGACGGCAAGCAGCAAGTGGCCGCCGAAGCGCCCATACCGACCGGACTGCCGGCAAGCGTCTGGGTCAGCAAGCGTTATCCGCAAGCCCGCGACGCGGTCGTGCAACTCATCGAGAAAGCCGGTGTGAAGCTCGACGACGGCGCCACGCCCGCAGCGAATTCGCTGATCGTCGTCACACCGTTCGGTCACGATGTGACCACGGCCGCGGTCGATGAAGCGCTGGACGCAACCCGCGTCGTCGCGATCGATGCGCTCTTCCCGCTGGTCGGCGCGCAACGCCGCACGCTGATGACAACGCCCGCCACCGCGCGCAGCGCGCGTGACACGGCGCACGCGCTCTTTGCCGCCGACGGCGTGCCCGTCACCGTAATCCGCGATTCCACCGGCTTCGTCGCGCAACGCGTGGTGGCGACCATCGTCAACATCGGCTGCGATATCGCACAAAAACAGATCGCCACGCCGGAAGACATCGACCTCGCCGTGACACTCGGCCTCGGCTACCCGCGCGGCCCGCTAGCCCTCGGCGACGCGCTCGGTTCGACCACGATCCTGGCCATCCTGCGCAACATGTTCA
Source organism: Paraburkholderia sp. BL6665CI2N2 (assembly GCF_004366535.1). Taxonomy (NCBI): domain Bacteria; kingdom Pseudomonadati; phylum Pseudomonadota; class Betaproteobacteria; order Burkholderiales; family Burkholderiaceae; genus Paraburkholderia; species Paraburkholderia sp. BL6665CI2N2. Next base: position 6,982,755 of record NZ_SORC01000001.1, on the reverse strand, counting down.
GTGTGCTCGGCGATCCGCGCTATCGTCCGTCTCCATGGCTCGCGCGGCGAGCGCAACTTGGCATGTCGTTGACCCAGCGCGACGCGGCCGACATCGAAACGAAGACTCAGGAGACACAACAATGAGCGCCGAACTGCTGACCTCGCGCCCCACCGAAAGCGAATCGACACTAGTCCTCACGCTCTCGAACCCAGGCGCACGCAACGCGCTGCACCCGGACATGTACGCCGCCGGCATCGAGGCGCTCGACTCGGTGGAACGCGATCCGTCGATTCGCGCCGTCGTGATCACCGGCGCCGACAACTTCTTCTGCGCGGGCGGCAATCTGAACCGCTTGCTGGAGAACCGCGCGAAAGATCCGTCCGTGCAAGCGGAGAGCATCGATCTGCTCGGCGAATGGATCTCGGCGGTGCGTCTTTCGTCGAAGCCGGTGATCGCCGCCGTCGATGGCGCCGCGGCCGGCGCGGGATTCTCGCTCGCGCTGGCCTGCGACCTGATCGCGGCCGCGGACGAAGCCAAATTCGTCATGTCGTATGCACGCGTCGGCCTGACGCCCGACGGCGGCGGGTCGTGGTTTCTCGCTCAAGCCCTGCCGCGTCAACTGGCCACGGAAGTGTTGATCGAAGGCAAACCGGTCGGGGCGACACGCCTGCATGAACTCGGTGTCGTCAACAAGCTGGTCAAGACCGGCACCGTGCGCGACGCCGCGGTCGCCTGGGCCGACGAGCTCGGCAAGATTTCGCCCAACTCGGTCGCGCGCATCAAGGGGTTGATCGGCGCAGCCGGCACGCAGCCGCTCGCCGATCATCTCGTGGCGGAGCGCGACAGTTTTGTCGCCTCGCTGCATCACCGTGACGGGCTTGAAGGGATTTCCGCGTTCCTCGAGAAACGCGCGCCGGTCTATAAGTGAACGAAGGAACGATGCCCGACTATCAACTGCCCAAGCGCCGCCGCATCTTTTTGATGCGTCACGGCGACGTCACGTACTTCGACGACTCCGGCCGCGCGATCGATCCCGAAACCGTGCCGCTGAACGCTAACGGCCGCGAGCAGGCCAGCGCGGCGGGCCGCGTGTTCGCGCAACAGCAGGTCCGTTTCGACCGGGTGATCGTCAGCGGTTTGCCGCGCACCATCGAAACCGCGCGGCGCGTGTTGGCCGAGACCGGCCAGCAGATCGAACTCGAAATCGAACCCGCCTGGGAAGAGATTCGCGGCGGCAGGCTCAGCAATATTCCGCTGCAGGACATAGAAGCGGCGTTTCTTGGCGTGTTCGACGGTATCGTGCCGGAAAGCACGCGGTTTCTCGACGGCGAGACCATCGGCGCGCTGTTCGATCGCGTCTTGCCGGCGGTCGCGGCGCTGCGCGAAGACAGGTCGTGGGACACCGTGCTGCTGGTTCTGCATGGCGGCGTGAACCGGGCAATCCTGTCGCATGCTCTTACGGCCGGCGGCCGCACGTTCTTCGGCCATCTGGCGCAAGCCACCGGCTGCATCAACGCGCTCGACGTGGGCGCCGAGCCGCGTGACTGGGTGCTGCGCACGATCAACTATTCACCGCCGTCGCCGTTGCATCGCGACGTCCGCAACACCACGATGGAAATGCTCTACGCACAGTTCATTCAATACAAGCGTAGCTGAACCCCGAACTGGAGGAGACAGATGGTGCAAGCCACACAGACCGGCGAACCAGAACACCAACCGGATTATTCGGATTTCGAAGGGACGCGCCCCGTCAGCGAGCGGCAACGCTTTGACACCGGCGCGCTCGCCGCCTGGCTGACCCAACATGTCGACGGATTTTCCGGCCCCCTCACACTGGAGCAATTCGCCGGAGGTCAATCCAATCCGACGTTCAAGCTGCTCACGCCGTCCCGCTCGTATGTGATGCGCGCCAAACCGGGGCCGGCGGCGAAGTTACTGCCGTCGGCGCATGCTGTCGAACGTGAATACCGCGTGATGCACGCACTCGCCGACAGCGACGTGCCGGTCGCGAAGATGCTCGCCTTGTGCGAGGACGAAAGCGTGATCGGCCGCGCGTTTTATGTCATGGAGTTCGTCGAGGGCCGCGTGCTGTGGGATCAATCGTTGCCGGGCATGACGCCCGCCGAACGCGCCGCCATCTACGACGAAATGAACCGCGTGATCGCGGCGCTGCACAGCGTCGACGTCGCGGCCGTGGGTCTCGCCGACTACGGCAAGCCAGGCAATTACTTCGCGCGCCAGATCGGCCGCTGGAGCAAGCAGTACATCGCATCCGAGACCGAAACTATCGACGCTATGCAGCGCCTGATCGAATGGCTGCCGCAGCATATGCCGGCCGAAACGGGCGAGCGCGCATCGGTCGTGCATGGCGACTACCGGCTCGACAATCTGATCTTTCATCCCGAGGAGCCACGCGTGCTCGCCGTGCTCGACTGGGAGTTGTCGACGCTCGGCGATCCGCTCGCCGATTTCGCGTATCACTGCATGGCGTGGCACGTGGACCCGGCGCAATTCCGCGGCATCGCGGGCCTCGATTGGACGGCCCTCGGCATTCCAGACGAGCGCCAATACGTCGAGCGCTATTGCCAACGCACAGGCCTCGAGATTCACGGCGACTGGAATTTCTATCTGGCGTACAACATGTTTCGCATTGCCGCGATCCTGCAAGGGATCATGAAACGCGTCGTCGACGGTACGGCAGCCAGCGCTCAGGCGCTCGATGCCGGCCGCCGCGCGAAGCCGATGGCCGAACTCGCCTGGCGCTACGCGCAGAAAGTGCGCTGACTGGCATCGCGTGCTGAATCGCACATCGGGTTGTGCGTTCTGCTGCGCTCCGAACAAACGTCGTCCGTTACCCGTCATTCGCGAGGTCTTACATGAATTTCGATTACCCCCCGAAGGTTCAGGCGTTGCGCGAAAAGCTGCTCGCATTCTTCGACGAGCACATCTATCCGAACGAGCAGGCATTCTATGCAGAGATTGCAGGCAATCGCCAAAGCGGTAACGCATGGCTGCCAACCGAACTGATCGAACAACTCAAGCAGAAAGCGCGCGACGCCGGCTTATGGAATCTGTTCCTGCCCGACTCCGTGCGCGGCGCCGGTTTGACGAATCTCGAATACGCGCCGCTGTGCGAGATCATGGGCCGCGTGCCCTGGGCGCCTGAAGTATTCAACTGCAACGCGCCCGACACCGGCAATATGGAAACGATCGAGCGCTACGGCAGTGACGACAACAAGCGCGCGTGGCTCGAACCGCTGCTACAAGGTCAGATCCGTTCGGCGTTTCTGATGACGGAGCCTGAAGTGGCGTCGTCGGATGCGACCAATATCCAGACCAGCATCGTGCGCGACGGCGATTACTACGTGGTCAACGGCCACAAGTGGTGGTCGTCCGGCGCAGGCGATCCGCGCTGCAAGATCTATATCGTCATGGGTAAGACCGATCCGGAAGCTCCGCGTCACCAGCAGCAGTCGATGATCCTGATTCCCGCCGACGCCACCGGCATCACCGTGCATCGTCCGCTCACCGTGTTCGGTTACGACGACGCGCCGCACGGGCACATGGAAATCACGCTCGAGAATGTGCGCGTACCGGTCGGCAACATGCTGCTCGGCGAAGGCCGCGGCTTCGAGATCGCGCAGGGCCGACTCGGGCCGGGACGCATCCATCACTGCATGCGTCTGATCGGTCTTGCCGAACGCGCGCTCGAACTCATGTCGAAACGTTCGCTGCACCGTGTCGCGTTCGGCAAACCGGTCGCCGCGCAAGGCGTCACGCAGGAACGTATCGCCGAAGCGCGCTGCATGATCGAGCAGGCGCGTCTTCTCACGCTGAAAACGGCCTACATGATGGACACTGTCGGCAACAAAGGCGCGCGCGGCGAGATCGCGATGATCAAGGTCGTTGCGCCGAACATGGCGTGTCAGGTGATCGACTGGGCGATTCAGGCACACGGCGGCGGCGGCGTCAGCGACGATTTTCCGCTCGCGTATGCGTACGCGTCGGCACGAACCCTGCGTTTCGCTGACGGCCCCGACGAGGTGCACCGCAATGCGATCGCCAAGCTCGAGCTCGCGCGTTATATGGACGCGGGCGCGGCGGCTCGTGTGGAGACGCCGATCACGCGGGTTTGATGCTGGGCTGAGCCCAGCCCGGAAGTTCAGCGCGGCGCCGCGAAGCCGCGACTGACTTGCAGCGCCGCCAGCAGCATCGCGCGATCTATGCTCTAATTTTCGTCAATAGCGGCGCCCTTCGAGGCGCCGCTTTCACGAGACAAAGGAACTACGATGATCGACGTTTATAGCTGGGCAACCCCGAACGGCCACAAGATTCACATCATGCTCGAAGAGACGGGCCTCGCGTACAACGTTCACGGCGTGAATATCGGCACGGGAGACCAGTTCAAACCCGAGTTTCTCGCCATCAGCCCGAACAACAAGATCCCGGCAATCGTCGATTCCGAGGGCCCCAAGGGGGCCGACGGCCAGCCGTTCGCCTTGTTCGAATCGGGCGCGATCCTGATTTACCTCGCCGAGAAAACCGGCAAGTTTCTGCCGACTGATCCGGCCGCGCGTTATTCCACGCTGCAGTGGCTGATGTTTCAGATGGGCGGTCTGGGTCCGATGCTCGGGCAAACTCACCACTTCCGCAACTACGCGCCGGAGCAGATTGAATACGCGGTCAACCGTTACACGAACGAAACGAAGCGCCTTTATGACGTAATGGACACGCAACTCGGCAAGACGAAGTATCTCGCGGGCAACGACTATACGATCGCGGATATCGCCGCGTTCCCGTGGACGCGCTCGTGGCAAAACCAGGGTTTGGAACTCGATGCGTTTCCGAATGTGAAGCGCTGGCATGAAGAGATCGCTGCACGTCCAGCGGTCGTGCGCGGGGTTGAAGTGCTGGCGTCCGCGCGTCAACCGCTCATGGACGACAAGGCGAAGGAAATACTGTTCGGTGCGACGCAATACGCGAAACATTGAATGTGCAGCCACGTCTGAATCTGCGTTTGCCTCTGTGAAAAAGCGCGAACCGCATTCATGCCGGCTCGCGCTTTTTAACTCGCATGCGAAGCCGAAACGCTAGAAATAATGCCGCGTAATGAACTCCGCGATACACACCGGCCGCTCACTGCCCTGCCGCTCCAGCTTCACGTTCCACACCACTTGCACACCGTTGTTATCGACTTCCGTAACGGATTCGACCGCGAATTTAGCGCGCAACTGTGAGCCGACAGGCACCGGCGACGTAAACCTCACGCGATTCAATCCGTAATTGACGCCCATGCGCTGCTCAAGCGCCACCGTCTTACCGAGCAGCGCCGGAATCAACGATAGCGTCAGGAAACCGTGCGCCACGGGACCGCCGAACGGCGACTCGCGCCGCGCCCGCTCCGGGTCGACGTGAATCCATTGATGGTCACCGGTCGCTTCGGCGAAACGATCGACGCTCGCCTGATCCACCGTCAGCCATTCGCTCACGAGCGGCTCGCCGCCCACCAACGCGCGCAATGCCGCCGCGCTGCCGCAGGTTGCGGCGGGCGCCGCGCTGCCCGTCATGACGCGGCGCCTGGATTACGCAGGCCGAATAGCCCCTTCGAGCGCACCGTGATCACCGTTTCGCCATGCTGATTGATGCCTTCCCACTGCGTCGACACGATGCCGCGATCCGGCTTGCTCGCCGAGACGCGCTTGTCGAGCACGGCGTTCATCATGGTGATCGTGTCACCGACACGCACCGGCTTCAACCAGCGGATATCGTCGATACCGGGCGAGCCCATCGACGTGGAACCCGCGAACGCGTTGCGCACCAGCATGCCCATCATGACCGAGCAGGTATGCCAGCCACTCGCGACCAAGCCGCGAAATGGCGACTCGGCGGCTGCGGCCTCATCCAGATGAAACGGTTGCGGATCGAACTTCTGTGCAAACTCGACGATCTCTTCGCGCGTGAACGTGTGCTTGCCGATTTCGATGCTCGTGCCGACTATGAAGTCTTCGTAACTCAAGCCCATCCTCGCACCTCCATGTATCCGATTCGAACGTCCGATCAGGCTTCGGCAGTCACGAAGCCAGGTAGCGCGGCGAACCGCGCGAGATGGTGATCGACATCGCCCAGTGTGGTTTCGATGATAGCAAGCCGCTTGAACAGATGCGCCGCGGCCACCTCATTCGTGACGCCCATGCCGCCATGCAACTGAACCGCCTGCTGGCCGACGAAACGCGCGGCTTGACCGACTCTCGCCTTCGCGGCGGAAACCGCGCGGCGACGTTCGTCCGCATCCGTGCTCGTGTAGCGCATCGCGGCCAGATACGTGACCGAGCGCGCCTGCTCGGCGTGAATCAGCATCTCGACCATGCGATGCTGCAAGGCTTGAAACCGCGCGATCGGCTGGCCGAACTGCTGACGTGTCTTGGTGTAGTCGACGGTGGCGAGATTCAGGGCGTCGAGCGCGCCGATCGCCTCGGCGCACAACAGCACCGTGCCATAGTCCGCAATATGTTCGAGCGCAGCGGCGCCGGCGTGCTTGCCGGCAAGCCGGCGCGCGGGCGTGTTGTTGAACTCGAGTGTGGCGGCGCGTTGGCCGTCGATCGTGCGATAGTCCGTAATCCTGACGCCGGCCGCATTGCGCGCCACGACGAAGAGCGCGATCTCGCCATTCAGCCTGGCCGGGACGATCCAGTGATCCGCCTGGCCGCCGTGTTGCACCACAGACTTCGTGCCGCTCAATGTCTGCTGCTCGCCCTGCCCGCTTACGCTTGTCTCGACCGCGAACAGGTCGTAACGCGCATGCGGTTCGTGAAATGCCATGGCCAGCTTGATCTCGCCTTGAGCAGCACGTTCGAGCAGCGACGCGTCTTCGCCCTGGTCGCTACCTGCAAGGCGCAACGCCTCGATACCGACCGCAGTCGCCCAATAAGGCTCGACGACCAGCGCACGGCCGAGTTCCTGCATCACGACCAGCATGTCGATCGGTCCGCCGTTAAAGCCGCCTTGCGCTTCCGGCGCCGGCAACGCTGTGAGACCCAGCTCCGCAAACGCGGCCCAATGCGCGTCCGACACGCCGGTTTCCGATCGCACGATCGCCTGGCGCGCTTCGAACCCGTAGTTCTTGTCCAAATAGCGGCGCAGCGCGTCGGCGAATTGCTGCTGTTCGTCGTTGAAAGTGAAGTCCATGCGCCGCTCCTCAGAGTCCGAGAATCATCTGCGCGATGATGTTCTTTTGAATTTCGTTCGAGCCGCCGTAAATCGACGTCTTGCGGAAGTTGAAGTAGTACGCGGCGAGAGGCGCGGCATCGTCATCGCCGGCCAGGCTGTGTTCGCGTTCGCCTTCGAGGAACGGAACGTCGAATGGTGCGGCGAGCGGCCCGACTGCTTCGAACATCAGTTCGGTCAGTGCTTGCTGCACTTCCGTGCCCTTGATCTTCAGCATCGACGCTTCCGGTCCCGGTCCGCGTCCGCCCGTTTCATTAGCGACGACGCGTTGCACGGTGACTTCGAGCGCCATCAACTCGATCTCGAGGCTCGCGACTTTCGCGGCGAACACCGGGTCTTGCAGAAGCGGCTTGCCGTTCTTTCTCTGATTCAGCGCTAGGCGTTTCAGAAAAACGAGTTCGCGCTTCGATTGGCCGACCCGCGCAATGCCGGTGCGCTCGTGGCCGAGCAGATATTTCGCGTAAGTCCAGCCGCGATTCTCTTCACCAACCAGATTCTCGACCGGCACCTTCACGTCTTCGAAAAAGACCTCGTTGACTTCGTGGTCCTCGTCGAGCGTAATGATCGGCCGGACGGTGATGCCAGGCGTTTTCATGTCGATCAGCAGGAACGAGATGCCCTCCTGCTTTTTGGCGCCGCTGTCCGTGCGCACCAGGCAGAACATCATGTCGGCGTACTGGCCGAGCGTGGTCCACGTTTTCTGACCGTTAACCACGTAATGGTCGCCGACGCGCTCGGCGCGTGTGCGCAGCGAGGCCAGATCCGAACCCGAGCCCGGCTCGGAATAACCCTGACACCACCAGTCCGTACCGTCGAGAATGCGCGGCAAATAGTGACGCTTCTGCGCCTCGTTGCCGTACTTCATCAGAACCGGCGCCACCATGGAGACGCCGAAAGGTAGCACTGACGGCGCGCCGATGCGCGCGCACTCTTCGTCCCAGATATGCCGCTGGGTCGCGTCCCAGCCCGGGCCGCCATACTCTTTCGGCCACGCGATCGCCGACCAGCCGCGCGTGCCGAGCAGCTTATGCCAGCCTGCGAAGTCTTCGCGGGCAAGACGCTTGTGATTGAGTACCTTGTCGCTCAGCTCACGAGGCAGATTCGCTTCGAGCCAGGCGCGGATGTCTGCGCGGAACGCGTTATCAGCAGCGGAATAGTCCAGATCCATGCGTCGTGTCTCCTGGCCGCCACCATCCGCCGCCAGCGAGCCACTGCGCTATTGCAGCGGTTCCTTCAAGGCAGCCGGGACCGGCAGCGGCATCACTTCAATGCCTTCTTCGACCAAGGCTTTCGCGTCTTCCGGTGTCGTGACACCGCGAATATTGCGTGCGGGCGCTTCATTGTAGTGAATGCGCCGTGCTTCCTCGGCGAAGCGGTCGCCCACGTTCTCGGTCTTTTCCAGTACCTCGCGCAAGGCGCGCATGACACGCGCCTGCATTTCCCCTGCGCCCGCCGGCGCCTTCGTTTCGGTCGCACCCGACAGGTTCAGGCGCGGGGCCGACGGCAAACGGCTCACCTCGTTCGCACCGCAGATCGGACATTCGACGAGCTTGCGGGACTGCTGCGATTCGAAGTCATCAGTCGAAGCGAACCAGCCTTCGAACCGATGGCCATGCGGACACTGTAAATCGAGGACCTTCATGTGGAATCAGGGCTTGCGTGCCAGTTTAGCGCAAAACGTAAATTTGTGAACGGTCGTTCGTAAATTTTTACGGACAAAGGTACCGGCGCCGGAAGTTGCGGACAATCCGAACGCGGTGGGCGATTTTAACGCTTTGCGCAAAGGCCTGCCGAAGGCGCTCCTGAAGGCAAACAGGCTTGCCGATCACCTACGCTTGCGCGGCTTAGCACGCTGCCTGCCGTAGCGCTTTTACGCGACGAGACATTCCAGTTGACGGCCAAGCCGTGGCTCGAGCTCGCGTGCCTCTTTCGCGAGGTTGATCTGCTTGACCGCTCTCGCAATGTCGAACACGTCTGGCTTGATTTCATAGCCACCGCGCGCAGCGAGCCAGTCAAGGATGTCCGACAGATGCCATACCGACGCACTGCCCTCGTGGACCGGCGGCGGAAAGTCGATTGCGTGACTCAGCATCAGCTTGCGCATGTTTTGCCGCGACACGCCGGCGACTTCCGCGACGTCAGTCAGTCCGACGAAATCGGGGCCGGCCTCGATAAGACGCGCGGACGGCACCACCCGCTTGATGTCCTGGAGAGCGCTGACCACCGCCTCGAATGCGGACTCGCCTTCGCGAGTGAAAAACAGCGAGATGCGGCCCGGTTGCCCGATACCCACGGTGGCGTCGTCGCACCCGGCTTCGCCCAGACGCTCGACGATCGCGTCAAGATCGCAGTCTTCAACCGCGAGACCGTACTTCAGCGTGAATACATATTCCATAAATTACTCCTGCCTTCATTCAGTCCCAAAGCTTTCGCCCAAAGAACGGATTTGCTACCGGCGAGCCGTGCAGTTGTCGACGATGCGCCTCAGATGTCTGGCGTGGTTGCCGGGATTCTTCGGCGTGCTCCAGACGCTCGATATGCAGAACTCGCCACACCGACACTCCGCGTCTTTATCAGGACAGTACATCCGTCCCCAAGCGTGACCTTTGCCACCACCCTGAACACGCCAGCCGTTTTTCTCGGCGTACACCAACGCGGCCTCAACCTCTTTCTTGGAATGGGTTCCTCGAACCATCTGATGTCCTCCAATTTAGCGGGTATGGATCAGGTTGTCAAGTGACAACCTGATCCATACCCAAAATCAAAATGCGCCCACCACCACTTCGTCATCCGAAATAAAACGAACAGTGGAAGTCGATCTCGAAGGTCGATACTAGAGGGACAAAGGCCGCGGGACGAGACTGTCGAATGGCATAAGGCAAACGACACACTTTTAAGACGCCGGCCAACATGCCGGCAATTGCGCAATTTCGCACGCGTCGCAATGAAAAAAGCCCCTGCCGGTCTCAGACCAACAAGGGCTTTTCTCAGACTTCCGAAGCGGCTAGCAGCGCGCGCGTGTTCTTCGCTGCAGCGTTATTCAGGCTCCGCCAACGGCCACGCACCCGACAACACTTTCTCCAGCCAGAACGTGCCGATCACCGTCTTGACATCAGTCACCTTGCCCGTGCGTACCCACTCGGACATCTCCGGCACAGTCGCCGTGAACAGTTCGAGAAACTCGCCTTCGTCGAGCTTGCGCTCGCCGGCGGTCAAACCGCGCGCAAGATAGATATCGATGAATTCGGTCGAATAGGAAATGATCGGGTGAATGCGCGTCAGATAAACATACTCGCGCGCGCTATAACCCGTCTCTTCCCGCAGTTCACGTATCGCGCAGGCCAGTGCGCCTTCGTTCGGATCGAGCTTGCCGGCCGGATACTCGACCATGACCTTGCCCATCGGATAGCGATACTGGCTTTCGAGCAGCACGCGGCCGTCGTCGAACAATGGAATCACCATGACGGCGCCGGAATGCTGAACATATTCGCGCGTGGCGTGCTTACCATCCGGCAGGCGAACGGTATCGCATTTGAGCGTCAGAAACGGTCCCTGATGGATCGTTTTGCTCTCAATGCAGGTCTCTTTGAGCGCGGCGTCGTGATCGGGAAGTTCAGCCATATGCGGACCTTAGGACAGGGTGCGCCGACGGCGAGACGCCGTCAGCGGCGTTTGACGAGATACTGGAAGGTGAAGCCAGGGAACGCGAACACCACGAAGAGTGCGAACGTGATCGCGTAGAATTGCCAACCCTGTTCAAAGCGGTTACCCGCGCGCGCTTCCAGCAGAAACCCAAGCGCGCCGACCACGAAGTACAGCACGATCAATTCGGCAATCCGGATCCAGGCGCTTTTCTTCGCCGCTTTCAACGGCACGGCGGCGAAGAGGCGCTGATTCAGAAACGGCAGGTTGGCGCCGACCAGCGCCAACAGCACGATAAACCAACCCGCTGCCGACATCAGAGCAGCAGCGTGTGCTGGATAGCCTGCAGGCAGGCCTTCAACAACGGATCCGGCACGATACCGAGCACCAGTACGGCCACACCGTTGAACGCGAGCAAGGCACGCGTGCTGGTGTCAGCGAGAATGGGCGACTTGTCTTGCGGATCGTCGAAATACATCAGCTTGACGATACGCAGGTAGTAGAACGCGCCGAACAGCGACGTGATCACGGCCAGCACCGTCAGCCAGGTCAAGCCGGCGTTCATGGTGGCCTGCAGCACCGCGAGCTTCGCGTAGAAGCCGACCGCGGGCGGAATGCCGGCGAGCGAGAACATCATGATCATCATCACGAACGCGAACACCGGGCTGCGTTGATTCAAACCCTTGAAGTCCTCGAGCGTGTCCGCTTCGAAATCGCGGCGCGCCAGCAGCATGATGACGCCGAACGTGCCCATCGTCGTGATCAGGTAGACGATGCTGTAGTACATCGCCGAGCCGTATGCATTGGCGGCGCCCGTGGTCTTGCTGTCGACCACACCGGCCAGCAGACCCAGCAGCACGAAGCCCATATTCGAGATCGCCGAATACGCGAGCATGCGCTTGACGTTGCGTTGCACGATACCGGTAATGTTGCCGACGATCAGCGAGAGCGCCGCGAGAATCACCAGCATTTGCTGCCATTCCACCGCCAGCGGCAACAGGCCCATCACCAGGAAACGCAGACCCCAGGCGAACGCGGCAACCTTAGGGCCACCGCCGACCATCAGTGTCATCGCCGTCGGCGCGCCCTGGTACACGTCGGGCACCCACATGTGGAAAGGCACCGCGCCCATCTTGAACGCCACGCCCGCCACGATGAAGATCACGCCGAACAGCAGCACGCTCGGGTCGTAGTGGCTCGTGCCGATCGCCTTGAACACCTCGTTCAGGTCGAGCGAACCGGTCGCGCCGTACAGCATGGAGATGCCGTACAGCAGGAAACCGGAAGCCAGCGCGCCCAGCACGTAGTACTTCATGGCCGCTTCGTTCGACGGCGCCGCGTCACGACGCAGGGCGATCGCACCATACAGCGACAGCGACATCAGTTCCAGGCCGAGATACAGCGTCAGGAAGTTATTGCCGGAGATCATGACGAGTTGGCCGAGCAGCGAGAACATACCCAACAGGAAGAACTCGCCGCGGAACAGGCCGCGATCTTCGAGGTAACGGCGCGAATACACGATCGACACAGCGTAGCCGAGCGTCACCACGGCTTTCATCACGTTGGCGAACGAATCCACCACGTACATATGGCCGAAGTAGTAGCGCACTTGCGGGTCGAACGCGTTCATCGCGAACCAGACGCCGGCGACCAGCGTCGAGAAGAACGCGATGAAGTACGTGGTACGGCGACCGGCCTGGCCGACGAACGTGTCGTTGAGCCACGCGACGACAACGGCGAGCATCACCAGCGCGTCGGGCAACAGAGCAGTCATAGGGGCGTTTTGCATGGTCTCTAAATTCCTCGCTCGGCGTTACTGAGGCAACGGCAGCTTTGACTGCGCAACGTGGGCGAGGAGGTTTTCCACGGATACGTGCATCACATCGGTAAAGGGCTTCGGATACAGGCCCATGAACAGCGTCAGTGCGGCAAGCACTGCCAGCATGAAAAATTCGCGACGGTTGATGTCGAGCAGACCCTTCACGTGATCGTTGGCGATCGCGCCGAAGTACACGCGCTTGTACATCCACAGCGTGTAGGCCGCACCCAGAATCAGCGTAACTGCCGCACCACCCGCGATCCAGAAGTTGTACTGGACAGCCGCCAGAATCACCATGAATTCGCCGACGAAACCGGAGGTGCCCGGCAGGCCGCAATTCGCCATGGAGAACAGCATCACGAACGTCGCGAACTTCGGCATCACGTTGACGACACCGCCGTAATCGGCGATCTGACGCGAATGCATACGGTCGTACAGCACGCCGATGCTCAGGAACATCGCGCCCGACACGAAGCCGTGCGAGATCATCTGCACGATCGCGCCTTCCACGCCGAGCTGGTTGAAGATGAAGAAGCCGAGCGTGACGAAACCCATGTGCGCGATCGACGAATACGCGACCAGCTTCTTCATGTCGGCCTGCACCATTGCCACGAGGCCGATGTAGATCACCGCGATCAGCGACAACGTGATGACGACCGGCGCCAGAAAGTGGCTCGCGTCCGGCGTGATCGGCAGGGAGAAGCGCAGAAAACCGTATGCGCCCAGCTTCAGCATGATCGCGGCCAGCACCACCGAGCCGCCGGTCGGCGCTTCCACGTGGGCGTCAGGCAACCACGTGTGAACCGGCCACATCGGCACCTTCACGGCGAAGGCCATGAAGAACGCTATGAATATCAGCACCTGTGGCGTCATGGCGATCTGCGCATGCTGCCACGTAGCGAGGTCGAACGTGCCGGTCTCGATGTACAGATACAGCAACGCGACCAGCATCAACAGCGAGCCCATCAGCGTGTACAGGAAGAACTTGAACGCCGCGTACACGCGGTTCGCCCCACCCCACACGCCGATGATGATGTACATCGGAATCAGCGTCGCTTCGAAGAACACGTAGAACAGCATGCCGTCGGCCGCGCTGAACACGCCGACCATGATGCCCGACAGGATCAGGAACGCGGCGAGGTACTGGCCGACGTTCTTCGTGATCACTTCCCACGCGGCGATCACGACGATCACTGTAATCAATGCGGTCAACACGACGAACCACATCGAGATGCCGTCGACACCCAGGTGGTACGTGATGTTGAAGCGCTCGATCCAGTTCGCCTTTTCGACGAACTGCAGATCGGCGGTGCTCGAATCAAAACCGGTAATCAGCGGGATTGTCACGAGGAAGCTGACGACCGAACCGATCAGCGCAATCCAGCGCGCGGGAGCCGGGTTCTGGTCGGAACCGATGGCCAGGACCAGGAGGCCGACGAGGATCGGCAACCAGATCGCAATACTGAGAATCGGATAAGCGTGCATTAGTGTCCTTCGCCTTATTTGCCGCCGAGCGTTACAAACAGGGTCAGGAGCCCCAGCATGCCGATAATCATGGCGAACGCGTAGTGATAGATGTAGCCGGATTGGAGGAAGCGGATCACGCCGGCGAACCAGCCGATAAAGCGTGCGCTGCCGTTGACGATGCCGTCGATCACCACGACGTCGCCTTCTTTCCAGAGACCACGGCCAATTGCCACGGCGCCCCGCGCGAACACGACTTCGTTGATCTTGTCCATGTAGTACTTGTTATCGAGCAGCGTGTAGATCGGGCCGAACGCGCGCTTGATGACAGCCGGCAGGTCCGGACGAACCAGGTACAGGAACCACGCGACCACAACACCCGCGAGCGCCAGCCAGACCGGCAGACCAGCAACCGAGTGCAGGCCCATCGATGCCCAGCCCTGGAACTCTTCAGCCATCTCATGCAGCGCCGGATGGTTTTCGCCGATGAAGATCACCTTGTCGAACGCCACGCCGTGCTGGAAGAAGTCGCCGAACAGCATCGGGCCGATGCCGATCGCGCCGATCACCACCGACGGAATCGCCAGCAGCACCAGCGGCAGCCAGACCACCCACGGCGTTTCGTGCGGCTCGTGAGCGTGGTCGTCGTGACCATGGCCGTGCGCATCGTGGGCGTGCGCGTCGTGACCGTGCGCGTCATGTGCATGTGCCGCGGCTTCGATGCCCATCGGCGATTCCGGATGCTTCGGACCGCGGAAGCGCTCCTCGCCGTGGAACACCAGGAAGTACATACGGAACGAATACAGCGCGGTCACGAAGACGCTCGCCACCACCGCGAAGTACGCAAAGCCCGCACCCGGCAGATGCGACAGCTTCACTGCGTCGATGATCGAGTCTTTCGAATAAAAGCCTGAGAAGAACGGCGTGCCGATCAGCGCCAGCGAACCGACCAGCGACGTGATCCACGTGATCGGCATGTACTTGCGCAGGCCGCCCATGTTGCGGATGTCCTGATCGTGATGCATGCCGATGATCACCGAACCCGCGCCGAGGAACAGCAGCGCCTTGAAGAACGCGTGCGTCATCAGGTGGAACACGGCGACCGAGTAGGCCGACGCGCCCAGCGCGACCGTCATGTAACCCAGTTGCGACAGCGTGGAATACGCCACCACGCGCTTGATGTCGTTCTGGATGATCCCGAGAAAGCCCATGAATAGCGCGGTAATCGCGCCGATGACCATCACGAACGACAGCGCCGTATCCGACAGTTCGAACAGCGGCGACATGCGCGTGACCATGAAGATACCGGCCGTCACCATGGTTGCCGCGTGAATCAGTGCGGAAATCGGCGTCGGGCCTTCCATCGAATCCGGCAGCCAGACATGCAGCGGGAACTGCGCCGACTTACCCATCGCGCCGATGAAGAGGCAAATACACGCCACCGTCAGCAGACCCCAGTCCGTACCCGGAAAGGTCAGTGCCGCGAGTTCGGTGCGCTTCGCGAACACGTCGCCGTAGTTCATCGAACCGGCGAACGCGAACAGCAGGCCGATACCCAGCAAAAAGCCGAAGTCGCCGATGCGGTTCACGATGAACGCTTTCATGTTCGCGTAGATTGCCGTGGGACGCGTGAAGTAGAAGCCGATCAGCAGGTACGACACCAGACCCACCGCTTCCCAGCCGAAGAACAGCTGCAGGAAGTTGTTGCTCATCACGAGCATCAACATCGAGAACGTGAACAGCGAGATGTACGAGAAGAAGCGCTGGTAGCCGTCCTCGCCGGCCATGTAGCCGATCGTGTAGATGTGCACCATGAGCGACACGAAGGTCACCACGCACATCATCATGGCCGTCAGCGAGTCGACCAGAAAGCCGATCTCGAACTTCGTCTTGCCGATCGACATCCATTCGTAGATGGTCGCGTTGAAGCTCGCGCCGTCCAGTACCTGGAAGAAGACGATGGCCGACAGGATGAACGAGATCGCGACGCCGAGGATCGTGACCGAATGCGCACCGGCTCGCCCTACCGCTTTTCCGGCCAGACCGGCAACCAGACAGCCGGCCAGCGGTGCCAGCGGGATCGCCAGCAGCAGGTTTTCATTGAGTATCGTGGACATAACCGCTTTTCCTGAAATTAACCTTTGAGCTGATCGAGATCCTCGACATTGATCGTGTCGAGACTACGGAACAGGGTCACCAGAATCGCGAGGCCGATTGCCGCTTCCGCCGCTGCAACCGTCAGCACGAAGAAGACGAAGATCTGACCATGCACGTCGCCGAGGTAATGCGAGAACGCGACGAAGTTGGTGTTCACCGCGAGCAGCATCAATTCGATCGCCATCAAAATGATGATGACGTTGCGACGGTTCAGGAAAATGCCGACGACGCTGATCGCAAACAGGATCGCGCCGAGGACAAGGTAATGGGCAAGGGTCAACATGATTTCTATCTCCTGTCCGCTCAGCTGTTCTTGGCTGGTGCCGAGTCGGCCGCTGCTGCTGCCGCTGCCGCGGCTTCTTCCGCCGCGACGGTTGCCGCGGTCTTTTCCGATTTCATCTTCACGACGCGCACGCGGTCTTGAGCGCGTACCTTGACCTGTTCGCTGACGTTCTGTCGTTTGCTGTCTTTCTTATGACTCGTGGTCAGTGCGATCGCCGCGATGATCGCCACCAGCAGCACCAGACCGGCCACTTCGAACGCGAAGATGTAGTCGGTGTAGATGACCTTGCCGATCAGGCGCGTGTTCGACCAGTCGCCCATGCCGTTCGCGGCGGCCGTGGTGTCACGCAGCGCCGTGGCGGTCGCGCCGTAACCGTGCCAGAGAATCAGCGCGGTTTCGATCACGATGATCGCGCCCACCAGCGTGGCCATTGGCACGAAGCGTTTGAAGTCTTTACGCAGCACGTCGATGTTGATGTCCAGCATCATCACGACGAACAGGAACAGCACCATCACCGCGCCGACGTAGACCAGCACCAGCAGGATCGCAAGGAACTCGGCCTGCAGCAGCATCCAGATCGCGGCTGCGTTGAAGAACGCCAGCACCAGAAACAGTGCGGACGACACCGGGTTGCGCGAGGTGATCACCTTCAGCCCTGAAACCACCAGGAGCAGCGCGAAGATGTAGAACAGTACGGTCGTGAATTCCATGATTACCGGTTCATCGTTAGGCCATCGTCAGGCATTGTTCTTTGGCACTTGTGGTTGGCATACCGCTGGCATACCGCCAGAACAGCCGCACAGGTGCGCCGTGCCGCGGCGTTCGGGCCGCGGCGCCCGGCCCGACAACAGGCCGTGATTGCTGCTTTTACTGCTTTAACTGGATAAAGCGCTTCAACGATACGGTGCGTCGGCTGCCTTGTTCGCCGCGATCTCCGCTTCATAGCGATCGCCCACGGCCAGCAGCATGTCTTTCGTGAAGTACAGGTCGCCACGCTTCTCGCCGTGATATTCGAGAATGTGCGTTTCGACGATCGAATCGACCGGGCAGCTTTCTTCGCAGAAACCGCAGAAGATGCACTTGGTCAGGTCGATGTCGTAACGCGTGGTGCGACGGGTGTTGTCCGCGCGCGTTTCCGACTCAATGGTAATGGCGAGCGCCGGGCACACCGCTTCGCACAGCTTGCAGGCGATGCAGCGCTCTTCGCCGTTTTCATAGCGGCGCAGCGCGTGCAGGCCGCGGAAACGCGGCGAAATCGGGGTCTTCTCTTCCGGGAACTGCACGGTCACCTTGCGTTGGAACGTATAACGTCCGGTCAGCGCGAGGCCTTTGAGCAGTTCCGTGAGGAAGAAGGTCTTGAAAAAGTTTTGGATTGCGGTCATGGGTTCATCCGCCCTTTATTTCCAGATGTTCAACGGCGACATGATCCAGAAGCCGACCACCACCAGCCACACCACGCAGACCGGAATGAAAATCTTCCAGCCCAGACGCATGATCTGGTCATAGCGATAGCGCGGGAATGTGGCACGCGCCCAGATGAACACCGACAACAGGAAGAAAACCTTGAGGACCAGCCAGAAGATGCCCGGGATGAACGACAGAAACCCGAACGGAGCGCTCCAGCCACCAAGGAACAGCGTTGCAGCCAATGCCGAGATCACGATCATGTTGATGTACTCGGCGAGGAAGAACAGCGCGAACGCCATACCCGAGTAATCGATCATGTGGCCCGCGACGATTTCCGACTCCCCTTCCACCACGTCGAACGGGTGACGGTTCGTTTCGGCGATGCCCGAGATGAAGTACACGACGAACATGGGCAGCAGTGGCAGCCAGTTCCACGACAGGAAGTTCAAGCCGTACGACGCGAAGATGCCATGCTCCTGCGAAGCGACGATGCCCGACAGGTTCAGTGTGCCGGCGGTCATGAGCACGACGACGAGCGCGAAGCCCATCGAGATTTCGTACGAGACCATCTGCGCCGCGGCGCGCATCGCGCCGAGGAACGCATACTTCGAGTTCGACGCCCAACCCGCCAGAATCACGCCGTACACGCCGATCGACGAGATCGCCATCGCGTACAGCAGACCTGCATTGATGTCGCCAAGCACCGCCCCCGCCTGGAACGGAATCACCGCCCAGACCGCGAAGGCCGGCACCACCACCATGATCGGCGCGATCAGGTAGATCCAGCGGCTCGCCTGCGCCGGCTGAATCACTTCTTTCAGCAACAGCTTCAGCACGTCGGCGATCGGCTGCAGCAAACCTGCGGGACCGACGCGGTTCGGGCCGAGACGCACGTGCATCCAGCCGATCAGCTTACGCTCCCACAGAATCAGGTAAGCCACGCACAGCAGGATCACGACGGCCACCACCAGGATGCGCACCAGTGCCCACACCGTGGGCCATGCCACACCGAGAAGCTGGGTGCCGCCCGAGTTGATCGTATCGAACAAGCTCATTTACGCCTTCTCCACCACCAGTTCACCGAACAGGCTGCCCAGCGCTGCACCGGCAGGCGTAGCCGCCGATACGCGGACGACCGTCTCCGCAAGATTAGCGTCGCGCACGGCCGGCAACTGCACCGATTGCTCGCCCTGGCGCACGCGCACCGCGTCGCCTTCCTTCAAACCCAGTTTGTCGAATAGCCCGGCCGGCAAGCCGACCATATTCGCCGCACGCGCCGCAGCGGTCAGATGCAACGACTCGGCGCGACGCACCAGCGCATCGGCGTGATAGATCGGCACGTTCGCGATACGTTCGAACTTGCCTTCCGCTGCCTTCGCCGCCTTGCCGCGTGCAACCGTGACGCCCGTCTTGTTCGACAGACGCGAATTCAGTCCGCCGTCGCCGAGAGCGGCCGCGCGCACTTCTTCCGAGGTGTCGAATTCGAAACCGGGCAGGCCCAGCAGGCTGCCCAGCACGCGCAACACCTTCCATGCCGGACGCGTGTCGCCGAGCGGACGCACGACGCCGTTGAACGTCTGCACCGTACCTTCGGCGTTGACGAACGTGCCGGCCGTCTCCGTGAACGGAGCGATCGGCAGCAGCACGTCGGCGTATTCCGCGCCAGTCTGGAACGGCGACATCACGACAACCATTTCAGCCTGCTTCAGCGCGGCCAAAGCCTGCGCCGGATTGGCCGTGTCGAACTCCGGTTCGACGTTCAGCAGCACATAACCCTTGCGCGGTTGCTCGAATACTTCGCGAGCGTTCAGACCGCCCTCGCCCGGCAACGCGTTCACGAGATGCGCGCCGACCGTGTTGGCCGCTTCCGTCAGGAAGCCCAGCGTCGCACCGGTCGCGTCCGCGATCCATTGGGCGGCTGCGTGAATGACGGCGAAGTCCGGATGACGAACCGCGCTGTTGCCCAGCAACACCAGGCGACGTTCGCCCGTGGCGAGCGACTTGGCGACTTTCTTGTGCGCATCCGCGGGCTGCGTGCCGGCGAAGGCTTCCGGCAGTGCCACGCCGTTCGCTTCCGACACCGCGCCGGCGATCCCAGCGAGTGCCTCGAGCCATGCGGACGGCGCTGCCACCACGCGCTCCGCTTGCGGAATCAATGCATCGTCGTTAGTGGATTGCACGAGCGTGAGCTTCGCGCCGCCCTTCGCGGCCTGACGCAGACGCGCGGCGAACAGCGGATGATCGCGACGCAGATCCGAGCCGATCACCAATGCGGCGTCGACGTTCGACAGATCGGCGATCGCCGTGCCGAGCCACGGCGTGCCGCTGACCGGTGCGGAGAAATCCGACTGACGCAGACGGAAGTCGACGTTAGGCGTGCCGACCGCTTGCGCCAATTGCTTCAACAGGAACAGTTCTTCGACGGTGCTGTGGGCGCTACCGAGCGCGGCCAGCGCATTCGCGCCGTGGTCGCCCTTGATGCCCTTCAGTCCCTTCACCACATATTCGAGCGCGGTTTGCCAGTCGGTCTCGACCCACTTGCCGCCTTGCTTGAGCATAGGCTGGGTCAGACGCTCGGGGCTGTTCAGGCCTTCGTACGAGAAGCGGTCTTTATCCGAAATCCAGCATTCGTTGATGGATTCGTTTTCGAATGGCAGAACGCGCATCACGCGATTGTTCTTCACCTGGACAACGAGGTTCGCGCCGACGGAATCATGCGGGCTCACCGACTTGCGGCGCGACAGTTCCCACGTACGGGCGCTGTAGCGGAACGGCTTGCTGGTCAGCGCGCCGACCGGGCACAGATCGATCATGTTGCCCGACAGCTCCGAATCCACCGTCTTGCCGACGAACGATGTGATTTCCGAATGCTCGCCGCGGCCCAGCATGCCGAGTTCCATCACGCCGGCCACTTCCTGACCGAAACGGACGCAACGCGTGCAGTGAATGCAGCGCGACATTTCTTCCATGGAGATCAGCGGGCCGACGTTCTTGTGGAACACCACGCGCTTTTCTTCGCTATAGCGCGATCCCGACTTGCCGTAGCCCACGGCCAGATCCTGCAACTGGCACTCGCCGCCCTGATCGCAGATCGGGCAATCCAGCGGGTGATTGATCAGCAGGAATTCCATCACGGCTTGCTGGCCCTTCACCGCCTTGTCCGACTTGGTGCGCACGATCATGCCGGCCGATACCGGCGTGGCGCATGCGGGCACCGCCTTCGGCATCTTTTCGACATCGACCAGACACATCCGGCAGTTGGCCGCAATCGACAGCTTCTTGTGATAGCAGAAGTGAGGAATGTACGTGTCGACCTTATGCGCAGCCTGGATCACCATGCTGCCTTCAGGCACCTCTACTTTCTTGCCGTCTATTTCAAGTTCAACCATGATGGTCAATCTTCCTTAACCTGTTACCGCTCAATCGTTCGCCCGTTCATCGCCCGTTTCAGGCGATGAATCCCGCGGATGACGTGTTCTTCTGCGTGCTTATCTGCTTATCCGATTACTGATTCGCAGACTCAAGCCGCTACGGTTTCCGACGCCGCCGCTGCGCCGGCATGACCGCCGACGAGGCAATGCTTGTGGGCGACGTGATATTCGAACTCGTCCCAGTAGTGCTTGAGCATGCCGCGAACCGGCATGGCCGCTGCATCGCCTAGCGCGCAGATCGTGCGGCCCATGATGTTTTCAGCAACCGAGTTCAGCAGATCCAGATCTTCCGGACGGCCGAGCCCATGCTCGATACGATGCACGACGCGGTACAGCCAGCCCGTGCCTTCGCGGCAAGGCGTGCATTGACCACACGATTCTTCGTAATAGAAATACGACAGCCGCAACAACGAACGCACCATGCAACGCGTCTCGTCCATGACGATGACCGCGCCTGAACCGAGCATCGAGCCGGCCTTGGCGATCGAGTCGTAGTCCATGTCGGTCTGCATCATCATGTCGCCCGGAATCACCGGTGCCGACGAGCCGCCAGGAATCACGGCTTTGATCTTCTTGCCGCCGCGCATGCCGCCGGCGAGTTCCATCAGCGTGGAAAACGGCGTGCCGAGCGGAATTTCGTAATTGCCCGGACGTTCGACGTCGCCGGCGACCGAGAAAATCTTCGTGCCGCCGTTATTCGGCTTGCCGATTTCGAGGTAATTCTGCGGGCCGATTGCGAGCAGGAACGGCACTGCGGCGAACGTCTCGGTGTTGTTGATCGTGGTCGGCTTGCCGTACACGCCGAAGCTCGCCGGGAACGGCGGCTTGAAGCGCGGCTGGCCTTTCTTGCCTTCCAGCGATTCGAGCAGCGCGGTTTCTTCGCCGCAGATATAGGCGCCGTAACCGTGGTGCGCATGCAGTTCGAACGAGAAGCCCGAACCCATGATGTTTTCGCCGAGGAACCCGGCGCGGCGAGCTTCGTCCAACGCCTGTTCAAAGCGTTTGTAGACTTCCCAAATCTCGCCGTGAATATAGTTGTAGCCGACCGTAATGCCCATCGCGTACGCGCCGATGGCCATGCCTTCGATCAGCGAATGCGGGTTGAAACGCAGGATGTCGCGGTCTTTGAACGTGCCCGGTTCGCCTTCGTCCGAATTGCAGACGAGGTACTTCTGGCCAGGGAACTGACGCGGCATGAAGCTCCACTTCAGACCGGTCGGGAAGCCTGCACCGCCACGGCCACGCAGACCCGACGCCTTGACGTCGGCGATCACCTGCTCCGGCGGAATCTTCTCTTCAAGAATACGGCGCAGCTGGGCATAACCGCCGCGCGCCACGTAGTCTTCGAGATGCCAGTTGTCGCCGTTCAGGCCGGCGAGAATCAGCGGTTTGATGTGACGATCGTGTAAAGACGTCATTTCGAAAGTTCCTCGAGCAGCTGGTCGATCTTCGCGCGGCTCATGAAGCTGCACATGCGATGGTTGTTCACCAGCATCACCGGCGCGTCGCCGCACGAACCCATGCACTCACCTTCTTTCAGGGTGAACTTGCCGTCGGGCGTGGTTTCGCCGAAGTCGATGCCGAGCTTCTGCTTCAGATATTCAGCAGCGCTGTCCGAGCCGCCGTCCGGGCCGAGCTGGCACGGCAGGTTGGTGCAGAGCGTGATCTTGTATTTGCCGACCGGCGAGGTCTCGTACATCGTGTAGAAGGTAGCCACCTCCTGCACGGCGACTGCCGGCATGCCGAGATAGTCCGCGACGAACTGCATGAGTTCGGGCGTCAGCCAGCCATGCTCTTCCTGAGCAGTGGCCAACGCCGACATCACGGCGGACTGTTTCTGATCGGCGGGATACTTCGCGATCGCGCGATCGATTTCTTTCAGGCCTTCAGCTGAGATCATTTTCAGACACGACTCTTTCAATTCCTACCGAACGAAAACCTGTCGCGCGCTGCATGATGCGACAGACCCGGCGTTCCTTTGCTTGACGCGCGCTTCGGTGCAATCTGAAGGCGCGCTCTGATGAATACGTCCTAGCGATCCACTTCGCCGAACACGATGTCCTGCGTGCCGATGATCGTCACGGCGTCGGCGATCATGTGACCGCGCGCCATTTCATCGAGCGTGGACAGGTGCGCGTAGCCCGGTGCGCGGATCTTCAGGCGATACGGTTTGTTGGCGCCGTCGGAAATCAGATAGATGCCGAACTCGCCCTTCGGATGCTCGACCGCGGCGTATGCCTCGCCTTCCGGCACATGGAAGCCTTCCGTGAAGAGCTTGAAGTGGTGAATCAGCTCTTCCATGTTCGACTTCATGCCCACGCGCGACGGCGGCGCAACCTTGTGATTGTCGATCATCACGGGGCCGGGATTCTTACGCAGCCACTCAATGCACTGTTTCACAATGCGTGTGGACTGGCGCATTTCTTCGACGCGTACCAAATATCGGTCATAACAGTCGCCGTTGACCCCCACCGGGATGTCAAAATCGAGCTTGTCATAGACCTCGTACGGTTGCTTCTTGCGCAAATCCCATTCGATACCCGAACCGCGCAGCATCGCGCCGGTCATGCCGAGATTCAGCGCGCGTTCCGGGCTGACCACGCCGATACCGACCAGACGTTGCTTCCAGATCCGGTTGTCGGTAAGCAGCGTTTCGTATTCGTCGACGCACTTCGGGAAACGCGTGAAGAAATCGTCGATGAAGTCGAGGAGCGAACCCTGACGGTTCTCGTTCATCTTCGCCAATGCCTTGGCATTGCGAATCTTCGACGCTTTATATTGCGGCATTGCGTCAGGCAGATCGCGATAGACGCCGCCCGGACGATAGTAAGCCGCGTGCATCCGTGCGCCGGACACCGCTTCGTACACGTCCATCAGGTCTTCGCGCTCACGGAACGCGTACAGAAACACCGCCATTGCGCCGACGTCGAGCGCATGCGCGCCGATCCACATCAGGTGGTTCAGCACGCGCGTGACTTCGTCGAACATCACGCGAATGTATTGCGCGCGCACAGGCACCTCGATGCCGAGCAGCTTTTCGATCGCCATCACATAGCCGTGCTCGTTGACCATCATCGACACGTAGTCGAGACGGTCCATGTACGGCACCGACTGGATGAATGTTTTGGTTTCGGCGAGCTTTTCAGTCGCACGATGCAGCAGGCCGATGTGCGGATCGGCGCGCTGAATGACTTCGCCGTCGAGTTCGAGCACGAGGCGCAGCACACCGTGCGCTGCCGGGTGCTGAGGGCCGAAGTTGAGCGTGTAGTTCTTGATCTCTGCCATGGCGTTCTCTTAGTGTTTCAGACCGCCATAGCGATCTTCGCGGATCACGCGCGGCGTGATTTCTCGCGGCTCGATCGTCACAGGCTGATAGACGACGCGCTTCTCTTCCGGGTCGTAACGCATTTCGACATAACCGGAGACAGGGAAATCTTTGCGGAACGGGTGACCAATGAAACCGTAGTCAGTGAGGATGCGGCGCAGATCCGGGTGGCCTTCGAAGACGATGCCGTACAGATCGAATGCTTCGCGCTCGTACCAGTTGACCGAATTCCAGATTTCGACGACGGACGGCAGGATCGGCACTTCGTCGTCCGGTGCGAACACGCGCAGGCGCAGGCGCCAGTTGTTCTGCACCGACAACAAATGCAGCACGGCCGCGAAACGCGGACCGTCGTAAGCGCCTTCGGCGTAGGTTTGATAGTCGACGCCGCACAGATCCACGCATTGCTCGAAACCGAGCGAGCGGTCGTCGCGCAGACGCGTTGCCACGTTGAGGTAGTCGCCAGCCTTCACGACGATCGTCAACTCACCGATTGCTTCGCTGAGGTTCAGCAGGAGGCCGCCAAAGGCCGCCTCGAGGTTCGCTTTCAGGGTCTCGAGTTTGCTTGCCATATTGTGGGGGAGGCGTTGGCCTTATTGACGGGCGATTGTGTTGGTGCGGCGAATTTTGGCCTGCAGCTGGATCACGCCGTACACCAGCGCTTCCGCCGTGGGCGGACAACCCGGCACGTAGACGTCCACGGGCACGATCCGGTCACAGCCGCGCACCACCGAATACGAGTAGTGGTAATAGCCGCCGCCGTTCGCGCACGAGCCCATCGAGATCACCCAGCGCGGCTCGGCCATCTGGTCGTAGACCTTGCGCAGAGCCGGCGCCATCTTGTTGCACAGCGTGCCGGCGACGATCATCACGTCCGACTGACGCGGACTCGGACGAAACACCACGCCGAAACGGTCGAGGTCATAACGGGCAGCGCCCGCATGCATCATCTCGACCGCACAGCACGCAAGACCGAACGTCATCGGCCACAGCGAGCCGGTGCGCGTCCAGTTGATCAGTTTGTCAGCTGTGGTGGTGACAAACCCTTCCTTCAAGACCCCTTCGATACTCATTTGCTTTCCACTCCAGACGGGGCGGCAAGCCTTGGCCACCCACGCAAACCGGCGATTAATCCATCATTCCCAGTCGAGGCCGCCTTTCTTCCAGATATAGGCGAAGCCCAACAGGAATTCGAGCAGGAAAATCATCATTGCCATGAAGCCGGGCCAGCCGATGTCGCGCAGGGCGACGCCCCACGGAAACAGGAACGCGGTTTCAAGATCGAAAATGATGAAGAGAATGGCGACGAGGTAATAGCGCACGTCGAACTTCATGCGCGCATCTTCGAATGCTTCGAAGCCGCACTCGTACGGTGCGTTTTTCTCGGTATCGGGCTTGTTGGGACCGAGGATCTTGCCGATACTGACCAGTGCTACGCCTAAACCGGTGCCCACAACGAGGAACAACAAGACGGGGAAATAGGCTGCGAGGTTCAAGACTATCCTCAATCGGTTGGTTCTGAGTGCCGTCAGGAGCATAGCACTCCTGACGCGAAATCACTTCCGAAACGCACATGCCGCAAGCCCAACGCAAGCCGCACGCCAGAAGTGAAAATGCCAGCCGAAGCGAAGCAAGCGGCTGGCATTTAGATAACATTTTGGTGCCGACGGCGAGACTCGAACTCGCACAGCTTTCGCCACTACCCCCTCAAGATAGCGTGTCTACCAATTTCACCACGTCGGCACTGCATGCAATCCGGGAAAACAACTTATAAAACCCGCGAATCGCTTCAAGACTTAGATTGTAACTGGTCTAAACAGATTGTTCAACGCACAAAAGCACGTTTGAACGAAAATTTATTTCGGCACGTCGGTCGCCGGGACGGACGCAGCCGAGGCCGGCAAAACAGCCGAGCCACCTGCCGGTGCCGACGCAGCCGAGGCCGCGACCGGTGCAGTGACAGCCGCGCCCAGCACGCCTGCGGAAGGTTTCGCACGATACGCGCCGAGGTAAGTCAGCGTCAGCGTGGTGACAAAAAACACCGCTGCGAGCACCGCGGTTGTACGCGACAAAAAGTTCGCCGAACCGGTCGCACCGAACAGACTGCCCGACGCGCCGCTACCAAAAGCCGCGCCCATATCGGCGCCTTTGCCGTGCTGCAGCAAAACGAGGCCAATCACCCCAAGTGCCGACAACAGCTGAACGACGATAATCAATGTTTTCAAATACAGCATCACACTCACCTGAGTCTTTATTTAACCGCGCCACACACTGCGTGTTGCACGGGATGGGGTCATCCTCGCCAAGGCGCCCTGCTCAACCGGCGACGCTCGTTGCGGCCGCCGCCTTGCAGATCGCCAGGAAATCCTGGTCTTTCAACGACGCGCCGCCGATCAGGCCACCGTCGATATCCGGCTGGCGGAACAGTTCTTCCGCGTTCTCCGGTTTCACACTGCCGCCGTACAGCAACGGCACATCCGCCACCGCCGCGCCCTTTGCCGCCAGACGCGCACGCAGGAACGCATGAACCGCCTGCGCCTGCTCCGCGCTTGCGCTCTTGCCGGTGCCGATCGCCCAAACCGGCTCATACGCGACGACAAGCTTCGCCGCCTCTTGCACCGACAATTTCGCCAGCACTTCGTCCAGCTGCGTGCCGACCACCTGCTCGGTCGAACCGGCCTCGCGCTCCTCAAGCGTTTCGCCGACGCAAACGACCGGCGTCAGACCCGCTTCCAGCGCGCGCTGCGTTTTGACCGCAACCAGTTCAGCGCTTTCGCGATGATAGGCACGGCGCTCCGAGTGCCCGACGATCGCGAGCGTGGCGCCGAACTCCGCCACCATCGGCGCGGCCACTTCGCCGGTATAGGCGCCGTGCGTGAACGCTGATACGTCCTGCACGCCCCACACGACGCGGCTGCCGTCCAGCAACGATTGAGACTGCGCGAGATACGGACTCGGCACACAGACGCCGACGCGCACGTCGGCCGGCAATTCGCCCGCGCCTTGTGCCACCGCTTGCAACAACGCGGCATTCTCGGCGAGGCGCCCGTGCATCTTCCAGTTACCGACTACCAGCTTGGCTCGTTGTTTCGACATCGTCTCGTCTTGTCTTGGCGGCGGACTTCGTTTGCGCTTACAGTCCGCCTTTCGGTTTCATGCGGCGTGCGCAAAACGCGCAATTTTACTGCGTGGGGTGGATCGGGTCAAACCGACCTGTCAAGCGTCCTGACCCCAAGACAGTACGATCTTGCCGACATGCGTGCTGCTCTCCATCAGCGTGTGCGCATCGGCAGCCTGCGCGGCTGGAAATACGCGATGCACCACGGGCTTGATGCGCCCATCTTCGAGATGCGGCCATACGTGCTCTTTCAACTGCGCGGCAATCTTCGCCTTGAATTCGATCGGCCGTGGACGCAGCGTCGAACCCGTCACCGTCAAACGGCGGCGCAACACTTCGTTCAGATTCAGCTCCGCTTTCGCGCCGCCCAGCAGCGCGATCAGCACGATACGGCCGCCGTCCGCCAAGGCCGTCAGTTCGCGCGACACATAACTGCCCGCCACCATGTCGAGCACCACGTCGACGCCGCGATCGTTGGTCAGCGACTTGATCACTTCGACGAAATCTTCAGTCTTGTAGTTGATCGCGCGCTCGGCGCCGAGCGCTTCACATGCGCGGCACTTCTCGTCCGAGCCCGCGGTTGCGAACACGCGAAAGCCGAGCGCATGCGCAATCTGGATCGCCGTCACGCCGATGCCGCTCGAACCGCCCTGCACCAGCAGCGTTTCGTTCGGCGCGCCTTCGCCCTTGCCGAGTTGCGCACGGTCGAACACATTGCTCCACACCGTGAAGAATGTTTCGGGCAGCGAAGCAGCTTCGACATCGGACAATCCGGCCGGCACCGGCAAGCATTGCAGCAACGGCGCGACCGCGTATTC
Source organism: Paraburkholderia sp. BL6665CI2N2 (assembly GCF_004366535.1). Classification (NCBI taxonomy): domain Bacteria; kingdom Pseudomonadati; phylum Pseudomonadota; class Betaproteobacteria; order Burkholderiales; family Burkholderiaceae; genus Paraburkholderia; species Paraburkholderia sp. BL6665CI2N2. The sequence goes on along the minus strand of NZ_SORC01000001.1, from coordinate 6,954,085 downwards.
CGCGTAGCCGCCGCCGGCCAGCAACGCGCACACGCGATCGCCTACCTTCAGACCGAACGGGTTGTTCTTCTCGTCGATGTTTCCTTCGACGATTTCGCCCGCCACTTCCAGCCCCGGCAGATCCGACGCGCCCGGCGGCGGCGCATAGCCGCCCTTGCGCTGGAACACGTCCGGACGGTTGATGCCGGATGCGGCCACCTTGATCAGCACCTCGCCTGCTTTAGGCTGCGGCGTGGGCCGCTCAGCCAGCTTCAGGACTTCCGGCGCTCCGAATTCGGTGATTTCGATCGCTTTCATCTGCGTCTACTCCAAGATTGGATTGCGTTGCATGCCGGGATGAACAGGTAGAGTACCCGTTTCTAATTACCTGCAACGCAATCCACCCTGCAGCCTTCATAAAAAACGGCCGGCGCGCATTCGCGCTGCCGGCCGTTGTTCCGCTACCGCATTACTGCGGCGTCGGCTCGCCTTGCGGCGCGCCGCTTGCGCCATTCGCGCCTTCGTTCAGCAACGCCTTGGCCGACAAACGCACGCGGCCCTTTTCGTCCGTCTGGATGACCTTGACCTTCACTTGCTGGCCATCCTTCAGGTAGTCGTTGATGTCCTTGATACGCTCGTTGGCGATTTCGGAAATATGCAGCAGACCGTCCTTGCCCGGCAGGATGTTCACGATCGCGCCGAAATCGAGCAGCTTGAGCACGGTGCCTTCGTACACCTGGCCCACTTCGACTTCCAGCGTGATGTTCTCGATACGCTTCTTCGCTTCGGCCATCCCTTCGCTGCTCGTGCTGGCGATGGTGACGACGCCGTCGTCCGAAATATCGATCGTCGTGCCGGTTTCTTCGGTCAGCGCGCGGATCACCGAACCACCCTTGCCGATCACGTCGCGGATCTTTTCCGGATTGATCTTGATGGTGATCATGCGCGGTGCGTAGTCCGACAGCACCGTGTTCGCGCCCGACACCGCCGAGGTCATCTTGCTCAGGATGTGCATACGGCCTTCTTTCGCTTGCGCGAGGGCGACCTGCATGATTTCCTTGGTGATGCCCTGGATCTTGATGTCCATCTGCAGCGCGGTCACGCCTTGTTCCGTGCCCGCCACCTTGAAGTCCATGTCGCCGAGGTGATCTTCGTCGCCGAGGATGTCGGTCAGCACGGCAAACTTGTTGCCTTCCAGGATCAGGCCCATGGCGATGCCGGCGACGTGCGCCTTCATCGGCACGCCGGCGTCCATCAGCGCGAGGCAGCCGCCGCACACCGAAGCCATCGACGAGGAACCGTTCGATTCCGTGATTTCCGACACGACGCGGATCGAGTAGCCGAATTCGTCGGCGCTCGGCAGGCATGCAGCCAGCGCGCGCTTGGCCAGACGGCCGTGACCGATTTCACGGCGCTTCGGCGAACCGACGCGGCCCGTTTCGCCGGTCGCAAACGGAGGCATGTTGTAGTGGAGCATGAAGCGTTCGCGGTACTCGCCTTCGAGCGCGTCGATGTTCTGCTCGTCGCCCTTGGTGCCCAACGTGGCCACCACCATCGCTTGCGTTTCGCCGCGCGTGAACAGTGCCGAACCGTGGGTACGCGGCAGCACGCCGGTACGGATTTCGATCGGGCGCACGGTGCGCGTGTCGCGGCCGTCGATACGCGGTTCGCCGTTCAGGATCTGCGTACGGACGATCTTCGCTTCGATATCGAACAGCACGTTGCCGACGGTTGCCTTGTCGGCCGCCACCGTGCCGCCCGCGGCAGCTTCTTCTTCCAGCTTCTTCGACGTCGCCGCGTAGACTTCCTTCAGCTTGGCCGAACGGGCTTGCTTGTCGCGCAGTTGATACGCAGCCAGCAGGTCGGCTTGCGCCAGTTCCGTCACGCGTGCGTTCAACGGCTCGTTCTTCGCCGCCGGTTGCCAATCCCATTCCGGCTTGCCGCCTTCACGGACCAGATCGTGGATCGCGTCGATCGCGATCTGCATTTGCTCGTGACCGAACACCACGCCGCCGAGCATCACTTCTTCGCTCAGTTGCTGTGCTTCCGATTCCACCATCAGCACCGCGCGTTCCGTACCGGCGACGATCAGGTCGAGCGCCGATTCCTTCATTTGCGGACGCGTCGGGTTCAACACGTATTCATTGTTGATGTAGGCCACGCGTGCTGCGCCGACCGGGCCGTTGAACGGCAGACCGGACACGGCGAGCGCCGCCGACGCGCCGATCAGCGCGGGGATGTCAGCGGGGATTTCGGGGTTCAGCGACAGGACGTGGATCACGACCTGAACTTCGTTGTAGAAGCCTTCCGGGAACAGCGGACGCAGCGGGCGATCGATCAGGCGCGAGATCAGCGTTTCGCCTTCCGACGGACGGCCTTCACGGCGGAAGAAGCCACCCGGAATCTTACCGGCGGCGTAGGTCTTTTCGAGGTAGTCGACGGTCAGCGGGAAGAAGTCCTGACCCGGCTTGGCGGTCTTGGCGCCGACCACGGTGGCCAGCACCACGGTATCTTCGACGTCGACGATCACGGCACCGCTCGCCTGGCGAGCGATTTCGCCGGTTTCGAGGCGAACCTTATGTTGTCCCCACTGAAATTCTTTGACGATCTTATTGAACATAGTCATTGCTTTTCCTCTTCGTAATGCCGCGCGGACCAGAAGCGGCGCGGCAACGCCAGGACCGGCGCCGCATGGGAAGAGTAGTGTTATGCCATTCCAGAGAACCACGCCTTACGATGAGTACGCGCGAACCGCTGGAATGACACAAAGCTCCGCCCCTGAAGCCCGGCCGTGAATCCCTTCTTTACTGCCTGCTCTACTGCCTGATTACTGCTTCGCTGCTCCCGCCGCATGAACCGGCACGCTACTGCGGAGAACAGCCGGCGCGCATCACATGAAGCGCACCGTGCAAAAACAAAATGCCTGTATCAGTGGAACTGACACAGGCATCTTGCTGAACGACTGGCCGATTACTTACGCAGACCCAGCTTCTCGATCAGTGCGCGGTAACGATCCGCGTCCTTACCCTTCAGGTAGTCGAGCAGCTTACGACGGCGGCTCACCATGCGCAGCAGACCGCGGCGGCTGTGGTGATCTTTCGTGTGTGCCTTGAAGTGAACGGTCAGTTCGTTGATGCGGGTCGTGAGCAGCGCGACCTGAACTTCGGGGGAGCCGGTGTCGTTGGCTGCGCGTGCGAATTGCGCAACGACTTCGGACTTCTTGCTTGTTTCAACTGCGGACATGTCGATTTCCTTAAGAACTAGACAGGCGGTCACGGAAGAAAGGCCGTGCCGTGGGTTACCCGTATTTGACACGCCCTGGATACAGGCTTGCCTCATAACGGGACGCGTATTGTAGCACAGCCGATTCCGGCCGCGAACCCGGCTGTGCCGGGCGATGGCGCGCGCCCGATCCGCATTACGGCCGCTTCATCTTGCAGACGGTCGGCAAGACGGTGCGCTCGGGCGGCAACGCCAGCACCGTGCGAAACCCGTAGCCAGAGCCTTCATTATCGAAATGCACGCCCGGCGTGCCGGCCTTGTCCATCTCCATCACGTAAAGGGGCTGAATCAGTTGATGGTCGTCGGCGCGCATCCGCGAGGCGTGAAAGCCGTTGTCGAAGCGGATTCCTTCCAGCGCTTTCGCCACTGCCGTCGGGTCGGCGCTGCCGGCGCGGGTCATCGCCGCGGCCAGGGTTTCGAGCATCAGCGGCATGCGCAGCACGGAGTAATCCTCCTGCGCGGCCGGGAAACGGGTCCGGAAGGCCGCGTACCACGCGTCGGACGCCGCGCCGCCGACGTTCGGATGCCAGTCGGCCACCGCAATCACGTGACCGACGCCGGCGTCGCCCAACGCTGCCGGCGCGCCGAGGCTGTTGCCGTAGAAGGTGTAGAACTTCGTGTCCAGCCCCTGCTCGCGCGCGGCCTTGACGAGCAGCGTCAGATCGTTGCCCCAATTGCCCGTGATCACGGCGTCCGCTCCGCTCGCGCGGATCTTGGCGATATACGGCGCGAAGTCCTTCACGCGGCCGATCGGATGAAATTCGTCGCCGACGACCGCGATGTCCGGACGCTTCGTCGCCAGCGTCGAGCGCGCGAGGCTGCTGACGTCGTGCCCGAAGCTGTAATCCTGGTTCAGCAGATAGACCTTCTTCACGGCCTTGTCGCGCTGGATCACGTCGGCCAGCGCATCCATGCGCATGCCCGCGTGCGCGTCGAAGCGGAAATGCCAGAAGCTGCAGTTGCCGTTGGTCAGCGCCGGGTCGTCGGCGGAATAGTTGAGAAACAGTTCGCGGTTGCCCGGTTCTCGACGGTTCTGCTTGTCGATCGCGCCGATCAGCGCGGCGGCGACCGCCGAGCTGTTGCCCTGCATGATGTAGCCGATACGGCGGTCGGCGGCCGCGCGCAGTTGCGTGAGCGCTTCTTCGGTGCCGCCTTTGCTGTCGAGCACGACCAGTTCGAACGGATGCGCGCCGTCGGCGAGCTTCACGCCGCCATGCGCATTGACCTGTTCGACGCCGAAGCGCAGGTTGCGCTCCACCGCCGCACCCGCGTTGGCGAACGGGCCCGACATGCCTTCGATTAGCGCCAGCTGGATCGGCGCGCCGGCGGCTTTGCTCGCGGGTTTTGCCGCTGCGTTTGCCGCCAGGCTAGCCGCTGGGCCGGCCGCCGCGTTAGCCGCCTGGTTAGTCGCCGTCGCGCCCGGCTCGCTTGCTGCATACGCAACCGCTGCCGCTACGGCCATCGACACTGCCGCCAGCGCCGCTGCCGCGCTCCGTTGCCACTTCGCCATCGTCATCGCCCCGCCTGCCTGGTGAAAGCGCGGATCATAGGTCGTTCAACATGGAATAAGCAAGCTGGCGCAAGCGTTGTCGTATTGCCGGGCCGGCTCTGCACGCAGCGCAATCTTTTGCCGCAGCGCGTGTCAAAATAATGCGTCTCGATGATAAAAACCGCTACTCAAACGCCATCGGAGGAATACATGTTCAACCGCCATCACAGCACGGCGGCCTCGATCGGAGCGCCGGCCGCAGGGCGCCTGCGCCGCGCGGCGCTTGTTTGCCTGAGCGCGCTGGCGCTCGCCGGCTGCGTGCAGCCGTGGCAGCAATACACCCAGGGCGCGGACGAATCGACCATCGTCGCGCGCCTCGGCCCGCCGCGCGAAAGCTACGACCTGCCGAACGGCGGCAAGCGGCTGATGTGGCCGACCCAGCCGATGGGCGAAACCACCACCGCAGCGGACATCGACGCGGCCGGCAAGATCGTCAACGTGCGCCAGGTGCTGCAACCGAACGAGTTCTATCGCGCCGAAATCGGCAAATGGACCAAGAGCGACGTGCTGGTGAACTTTGGCCGACCGGTCGAAACCTCGTATTTCCCGCTGATGAAGCGCGAAGTCTGGACCTATCGCTACCTGGAAGACAACGTCTGGTACATGATGTACAGCTTTTATTTCGACGAGCAGGGCATCGTGCGGCTCACGCAGAAAACGCCCGATCCGTTGCACGATCCGGATCGTCGAAGCCTCTTCTGAGCGCCCCGCGAACCAATCCGCATGAATCTACGAAGCCGCCTTCTCGGGCGGCTTTTTTTTATTTATTGCGCATCGCGGCGAATATTATTTCGTGCACAGACGATTTATTTTTTGATAGAAAGGCTTTCGTAAGCATTGATTCGGCGCTGGCCTCACATGAGGCCGCACGGCTTAGCCGTGAATTTCGGCGCCGAATGAATACGCCCCATTTACGGAGCCGCTCTCGATGAACCGTCCCAAACGCCTGCTAGTCGCCAATGTTGCCTGGGCGCATGAAACCGCCGTGCGCAACCCCCAGTTTTTCCGTGATCTGGCGCGAGGTCAGAATCCCCACGTACTGTGGATCGGCTGCTCGGACAGCCGCGTGCCCGCAGAGACCATTACGCATTGCGAGCCGGGCGACCTGTTCGTCCACCGCAACATCGCCAACCTTTTTCAGCCCGACGACGACAATTCGGCGAGCGTTCTCGAATATGCGGTGAAGGTGCTGAAGGTCGGCCACGTGATCGTCTGCGGCCACTACGGATGCGGCGGTGTGCGCGCCGCGCTGCTGCCGCCCGAGCCGAGCCTGCCGCATGTGAATCGGCGGATCGCACCGCTTTGCTCGCTCGCCAACGCGCATCGCGAAGAACTGCAGGACCTCGAGAGCGAACGTGAGCGTGTCAATCATCTCGCCGAGCTGAACGTGCTCGAACAGGTGCGCGGGCTGCGCGCACACCCCGTCGTGCGGGACGCCGATCCGACGCCGCTCGTGCACGGCTGGATCTTCGCGCTCGAAGACGGCCGCCTCAAGGTCCTCACGTCGGGCTACGACGCCGACGACGCCATGACCTGCGCGACCGCCGCCCACAGCGCGGCAGCCTAGCGCGATAGCCGCGCGAGACCTTATGCGAATCCGATCCGGTTCAGCTTTCGCCGCATACCAGGCGCCACTCCTTACTGCACCGACACCATGAACCTTCGAGCTTTTTTCTCCACATTTCAGCGCGACCTGCTGGCAGGCACGGTCGTTTTTCTGGTCGCCCTGCCGCTCTGTCTGGGCATCGCCAACGCATCGGGCGTCGAACCGTTTGCCGGGCTCGTCTCGGGCATCGTAGGCGGGCTGGTGGTGGCCGTGCTGAGCGGCTCACGTCTGAGCGTGAGCGGACCGGCGGCGGGCCTTGTCGTGATCGTCGTCGATGGGATCGCGCAGCTCGGCAGTTTCTCCGCGTTCCTGGCGGCCGTGCTGCTGTCCGGTGCAATCCAGTTCGGTTTCGGCATGCTCAAGGCCGGCCGTTTTGCAGCCTATGTGCCGTCGCCGGTGATCAAGGGCATGCTCGCGGCGATTGGCGTGCTGCTAATCGTCAAGCAGTTTCCGCTCGCGCTGGGACTGTCCCGCGTGGATGCAGCGTCCGGTGCGCAAGCCACCGCGCAGACAGCAGCGGCGATTGCCACGCCATTCGGTTCGATCTCGCTGGCGGCTTGCGTGATCACCGTGCTGTCGCTGGCGATTCTGATCGGCTGGGAGACTCGCGCATTTCGCCGCTTCGCACTGGTGCGCCGCGTACCGGCGCCGCTCGCCGTCGTTCTGCTGGGGATCGGCGCGACGTTGCTGCTCGGCGTGCTGGCGCCGTCGCTCGCGCCGCCCGCCGAACATCGCGTGGCGCTGCCGCCGCTGGAATCGTTCGCCGCGTTGCGGGTCGCTCTCGAATGGGCCGACTTCGGGCCACACTTCGCGCAACTGATCAATCCCGATGTCTGGCGCGTCGCCATCACGCTGGCGATCGTCGCGAGCCTCGAAACGCTGCTGAGCCTCGAAGCCGTCGAGCAGATCGATCCCGAGCGACGCGCCGCGCCGCCGGATCGCGAACTGAAGGCGCAAGGTATCGGCAACCTGATTGCCGGTGCGATCGGCGGATTGCCGATCACGTCGGTGATCGTGCGCAGTTCAGCCAACGTGCATGCGGGCGCGCAAAGCCGGCTCTCGGCGATCATTCACGGCATGCTGCTGCTCGTCAGCGTGTTTGCGCTCACCAGCGTCATCAACCTGATTCCGCTCGCCTGTCTCGCGGCGATTCTGATCTTCACGGGGATAAAGCTCGCCAAGCCGTCGCTGTTCGTCGCCATCGCGAAACAGGGCTTTGCGCCGTTCGCGCCGTTTATCGTCACCCTCGTCGGCGTGCTCGCGACGGATCTGCTGATCGGCATCGTGCTCGGCATTCTGTGCAGTGTGCTGCTCGCGCTGTATGCGAATCTGCGCAGTCCGATCGTGCTCGCGCAACATGGCGACCACTATCTGCTGTCGTTTCGCAAGGACGTGTCGTTTCTCGGCAAGGTGCCGCTCAAGCACTACCTGCAACAGATTCCCGACGGCGCCACCGTGATCGTCGATGCGACGCGCGCCGATTTCGTCGATCACGATGTGCGCGAACTGCTCGACACGTTCGTGGCCGATGCGCCGCGCCGCGGCATCGCCGTCGAAGTGCGGCATCAGGTGCAGGCACAGGCGCGCGCGTCACGCGGCTGGTCGGTGCGGCGCGCGGCGACGGAGTAACGCTGCTCGCAATGAACAAAGCCCCGTGCCAATCAAGGCACGGGGCTTTTCCGATTCATACGCCGACGATAACGACAACGGTACAACGACGTCTACGCCGTCACGCCGTTAGCGCGCGGCTGCCACGCCGCTCACTCCGAACGCTGCGGATTCAACCTGTCCGCGTTCGAATACAGCTTGTTGAGCGCCGAGATATACGCCTTCGCCGACGCCGCGACGATATCCGGATCGGTGCCGACGCCATTGACGATGCGTCCGCTCTTCGACAAGCGTACGGTCACTTCGCCTTGCGCCTGCGTGCCGGTGGTGATCGCATTCACCGAGTACAGCAGCAGTTCCGAGCCGCTGCCCACTTCTGTTTCGATCGCGTTCAGCGTGGCGTCGACCGGGCCGTTGCCGCGCGCTTCGCCGGTCACTTCCTTGCCTTCCATGGTGAACACGATCTTTGCGTGCGGCTGCTCGCCGGTTTCCGAATGTTGCGACAGCGACAGGAACTTGTAGTGCTCCCTCTCCTGCGCCTCGGCGGATTCTTCCGTGACGATCGCGATGATGTCTTCGTCGAAGATTTCCGACTTGCGATCGGCCAGTTCCTTGAAGCGCGCGAATGCCGTGTTCAATTCCGCTTCGCTGTCCAGCGCGATACCCAGTTCCTGCAGACGCTGCTTGAACGCGTTACGGCCCGACAGCTTGCCGAGCACGATCTTGTTCGCGCTCCAGCCTACGTCTTCGGCGCGCATGATTTCGTAGGTATCGCGCGCCTTCAGCACGCCGTCCTGATGGATACCGGATGCGTGTGCGAACGCGTTCGCGCCGACCACGGCCTTGTTCGGCTGCACGACGAAACCCGTGATCTGCGATACCAGCTTCGAGGCCGGCACGATCTGCGTGGTATCGAGACCGATGTCGAGGCCGAAGTAATCCTTGCGGGTCTTCACCGCCATGACGATTTCTTCGAGCGACGTGTTACCCGCGCGCTCGCCGAGGCCATTGATCGTGCACTCGACCTGACGCGCGCCGCCGATCTGCACGCCGGCCAGCGAATTCGCCACCGCCATGCCGAGGTCGTTGTGGCAATGCACCGAAAACACCGCCTTATGCGAGTTCGGAATGCGCTCGCGCAGCGTTTTGACGAGCTGACCGTACAACTCCGGCACGCCGTAACCCACTGTGTCGGCGATGTTGATCGTGGTCGCGCCTTCGGCGATCACCGCTTCCAGCACGCGGCACAAGAAGTCCATATCCGAGCGGCTGCCGTCTTCGGGCGAGAACTCGACGTCGTCGGTGAACTTGCGGGCGAAACGCACGGCCAGCTTCGCCTGCTCGAACACCTGGTCCGGTGTCATGCGCAGCTTCTTTTCCATATGCAACGGCGAGGTTGCAATGAACGTGTGGATGCGGAAGTGATCGGCGGGTTTGAGCGCGTCGGCCGCACGCTGAATGTCTTTGTCGTTCGCGCGCGCGAGCGAGCAGACCGTGCTGTCCTTGATCAGGCTCGCGATCGTGTGAATTGAATCGAAGTCGCCGTTCGAGCTTGCCGCGAAGCCTGCTTCGATCACGTCCACTTTCATCCGCTCGAGTTGCTTCGCGATACGGATTTTCTCTTCTTTCGTCATCGACGCGCCGGGCGATTGTTCGCCGTCTCGCAACGTGGTGTCGAATATGATCAGTTTGTCGGACATGTCGAGTCTCCTGCGGAGTCGTTCAATTATGGGGAGGGGATATTGGAATTGGCTGTTTGCGCTACCACTGGCGACGCTCGATCACGGACGAAGCGAACCGGGGACAAAAACGATCAGCGTGACCAAAAGCGTGACGTTCGGCGCGACGGTCCGCGCGGCGCACGCTCCAGCATAAGCACGGTCAGCGGCGCGCCGCGTGTCGAGACTCGTTGCGCGGCTCGGCAAGGAATGTAGACGCATTGATCCAACGACTATAGCGACATTCCCGCTGCCGTGCAATTAGCGCCGGACCTGCGTGAGACGGCCCGCGGAGCGCCGCGGTGCGGCCTCGCCGAAAGCAAAACGGCGGCCTGAAGGCCGCCGTTTTCCATGCCGTGCCTGGCAGCGCGCGCAAACCGCTCGCTACCGGCTGTTACCGGTCGACGGACACCGACCGGGCCGGATTCGCCCTGCCCCGCACCGCCTGATAACCCCAGAATACGTAGCCGGACAAGCCGTACAGCACGAACAGGCCGAACAGCATCAGCGGCGGGTCGGAGGACACCAGCACGAACGCGACCACCACCAGCAGAATCACCCCGAACGGCACGCGATGCCGCACGTCGAGCGCCTTGCCGCTGTAGAACGGCGCGTTCGACACCATCGTCACGCCGGCGTAAATCGTCAGCACGAAAGCAACCCACGGCAACCACACCAGCTTGAGCGGCACGCGGTTGTCCGTAGCGAGCCACACGAAACCGGCGATCAGCGCCGCCGCGGCCGGGCTCGGCATGCCCTGGAAGAAACGCTTGTCGACCACGCCGATGTTCGTGTTGAACCGCGCGAGACGCAATGCCGCGCCCGAACAGTAGACGAACGCCGCGAGCCAGCCCCAGCGGCCGAGGTCTTTCAGAATCCACTCGTACATGACCAGCGCCGGCGCCACGCCGAACGAGACCATGTCAGACAGGCTGTCGAACTGCTCGCCGAACGCACTTTGCGTATGCGTCATGCGGGCGACGCGGCCGTCCATGCCGTCGAGCACCATCGCCACGAAAATCGCGATGGCCGCGACCTCGAAACGCACGTTCATGGCCTGCACCACGGCAAAGAAGCCGCAGAACAGCGCGGCCGTGGTGAAGGCGTTCGGCAGCAGATAAATGCCGCGCTTTCTCAGGAACTGCTGACGCTGGGCGCGCCGGCTGTCGACCGCCGCCTCCGTCACCATCGGCTTGTTACGGCGGAACGGACGCGGAAGCGGTCCGCTGTTACGGGGTCGACGCGGTTTGAATGCGGCCATTCGGAAACCTCCTTGGTGCCGCTTTATAGTTCAGCGAGGATCGTGGACGACGCCGAAACCTTCTCGCCGATCGACACACGCGGACGGCTGCCCACCGGCAGATACACGTCGACGCGCGAACCGAAGCGGATAAATCCGTAACGTTGACCACGGGTGAGCGGCTCACCTGCCCGTACGTAGCAAAGAATGCGCCGCGCGATCAGACCGGCGATCTGCACCGAAGTCACCGTCTGGCCGCCGGCCATTTCGATCACCACCGCATTGCGCTCGTTTTCGGTCGAAGCCTTGTCCACCGCGGCATTCAGGTACGCGCCCGGGAAATATTCGACCTTGGAGATCGCGCCATCCACCGGCGAGCGCTGCGAGTGGACGTTGAAGACGTTCATGAACACGCTGATCTTCAGCGCTTCACGATTGGCATACGGATCATGCGCGGTTTCGACCGCGACGATACGGCCGTCGGCCGGGCACAGCACGGCATTCGCCTGCGTGGGGATAGGACGTGCCGGATCGCGGAAGAACTGCACGACGAAGATCAGGAGGAGCCAGAACAGCCATGAAAAGCCGAACCCCGCGATGAAGTGAACCAGCAATGCAACGACGGCCGCGATGGCGATGAACGGCCAGCCTTCTCGCGCGATGATCGGATGAGGGTAATTCATGAATGGCTTCTGTGTTTTTGTAAAACCGTAGGATAGCAAAAGCCGCCCAGGGTTCAGCACCCTTGGACGGCTTTTTGATCTGTCCGGCTGTTACGGCATAGCGCCGCACCGGACATCAGCTGGAAAAGCAGCTTAGTTCTTCGACTGGTCGACCAGCTTGTTCGCGGCGATCCACGGCATCATCGAACGCAGCTTGGCACCGACCGTTTCGATCTGGTGTTCAGCCGTCAGACGGCGCCGCGATTGCAGCGTCGGTGCGCCAGCCTTGTTTTCGATGATGAAGCTCTTCGCGTACTCGCCCGTCTGAATGTCGGTCAGCACAGCCTTCATCGCCTTCTTCGTTTCAGCCGTCACGATACGCGGACCCGTCACGTACTCGCCGTATTCGGCGTTGTTCGAGATCGAGTAGTTCATGTTCGCGATGCCGCCTTCATAGATCAGGTCGACGATCAGCTTCAGTTCGTGCAGGCATTCGAAGTACGCCATTTCCGGCGCGTAGCCCGCTTCCACCAGCGTCTCGAAGCCGGCCTTGATCAGGTCGACCGTACCGCCGCACAGCACGGCTTGTTCGCCGAACAGGTCGGTTTCCGTTTCTTCGCGGAAGTTCGTTTCGATGATGCCGGCACGGCCGCCGCCGTTCGCCGCTGCGTATGACAAGGCGATGTCACGTGCTGCGCCCGACTTGTCCTGCGCGACAGCGATCAGGTGCGGCACGCCGCCACCTTGCGAATAGGTGCCGCGAACCGTGTGGCCCGGTGCCTTCGGCGCGATCATGATGACGTCGAGGTCGGCTCGCGGAATCACTTGACCGTAGTGAACGTTGAAGCCGTGTGCGAATGCCAGCGCTGCGCCTTGCTTGGCATTGGCGTGCACTTCCTTCGCATAGACTTCGGCGATCTGCTCGTCCGGCAGCAGCATCATGACCACGTCCGCGCCCTTGACGGCTTCCGCCACTTCCTTGACTTGCAGGCCGGCGTTCTCAGCCTTGCTCCACGATGCGCCGCCCTTGCGCAGACCGACCGTGATGTTCACGCCGCTTTCCTTCAGGTTCAGCGCGTGCGCATGGCCTTGCGAGCCATAGCCGATGATGGTGACTTGCTTGCCCTTGATGAGGGAGAGGTCAGCGTCCTTGTCGTAGAAAACTTTCATGTCGGTTCCTTGGCTAAATTCGATGATTCAATGAAATTCAAATGCTGCAAATAGTGTGTTGCGTGGCCGGGTTGGTGCAGGCACGGCCCGGCCTGGATCGAGACGGTTGAACGCTCGCGCGTCACACCTTCAGAATGCGCTCGCCGCGACCGATCCCCGAGCCGCCCGTACGGACCGTTTCGAGAATCGCTGTGGCGTCGAGCCCTTCGATAAAGGCATCGAGCTTGTCGCTCGCGCCCGTCAGTTCGATCGTGTAGGTCTTTTCGGTGACGTCGATGATGCGGCCGCGGAAAATATCCGACATCCGTTTCATCTCCTCACGCTCCTTGCCGACCGCCCTCACCTTGATCAACATCAGCTCGCGTTCGATGTGGGCGCCCTCGGTAAGGTCGACCACTTTCACCACCTCGATCAGGCGGTTCAGATGCTTCGTGATCTGTTCGATCACGTCGTCCGAGCCAATGGAGACGATGGTCATGCGCGACAGCGAACGGTCTTCGGTCGGAGCCACCGTCAAGGTTTCAATGTTGTAGCCGCGTGCCGAGAACAGACCCACCACGCGTGATAACGCGCCCGGTTCGTTTTCCAGCAGGACGGAAATGATGTGTCTCATGATTCGCTTCTTCCAGATGTTTTGTCGATGTCTGCGAACGGTTCGCGCCGCTTCGTCCGCTTATCGCCTTTCATGGAGGCGCGCATGACGAAGCCGGCACCGCGTTTTTTAACTCAACGCGCCGTCGTTATAGATCTTCCGAACCCATGAGCATCTCGGTGATGCCCTTGCCGGCCTGAACCATCGGCCAGACGTTTTCGGTCGGATCGGTCTGGAAATCGAGAAACACCGTGCGATCCTTCAGGCGCAGCGCTTCCTTGAGCGCCGGCTCGACATCCGCCGTGCGTTCGATACGCATGCCGACGTGGCCGTACGCTTCGGCGAGCTTCACGAAATCCGGCAGCGCATCCATGTAGGAATGCGAATAGCGCTTGCTGTATTCGATCTGCTGCCACTGGCGCACCATGCCCAGATAGCGGTTATTCAGCGAAATGATCTTCACCGGAGTCTCGTACTGCTTGCAGGTGGAGAGCTCCTGGATACACATCTGGATCGAGCCTTCGCCCGTGATACAGAGCACGTCGTCGTCCGGGTGCGCCATCTTCACGCCCATCGCCGCCGGCAGGCCGAAGCCCATCGTGCCGAGGCCACCGGAATTGATCCAGCGGCGCGGCTTGTTGAAGCGATAGAACTGCGCCGCCCACATCTGGTGCTGGCCGACGTCCGAACACACGAAGGCATTGCCGTCGGTCAGTTCCCACGCTTTTTCCACCACGTACTGCGGCTTGATGATGTCGCTCTTGCGGTCGAACTTCAGGCAGTCTTTCGCGCGCCAGGCTTCGATGTCCTTCCACCAGTCGGCGAGCGCCGCGGTGTCCGGGCCATGCTCGGCCGTTTGCAACTGCTCGATCAACTCCTTCAGCACTTCCTTCACGTCGCCGACGATCGGAATGTCGACCTTGACGCGCTTGGAGATGGAGGACGGATCGATGTCGATGTGGATGATCTTGCGCGGACGCGACGAGAAGTGCGCCGGGTCGCCGATCACACGGTCGTCGAAACGCGCGCCGATCGCGATCAGCACGTCGCAGTGCTGCATCGCCATGTTGGCTTCGTACGTGCCGTGCATGCCGAGCATGCCGAGGAATTTCTTGTCGCTCGCGCGGTAGCCGCCCAGACCCATCAACGTGTTGGTGACGGGATACCCGAGCAGATCGGCGAACTGGTTCAGCTCGCGCGATGCATCCGCGAGAATGATGCCGCCGCCGGTGTAGATATACGGACGCTTGGCCGACAGCAGCAAGGACACGGCCTTGCGGATCTGCCCGGAGTGGCCTTTGGTAACCGGGTTATACGAGCGCAGCGAAACAGTCTTGAGCGGTTCGTACTGGCAAGGCGCTTTCGACACGTCTTTCGGAATGTCGATCAGCACCGGGCCGGGACGGCCGGTACGGGCAATGAAGAACGCTTTCTTGACGGTGGCGGCGAGGTCGCGCACGTCCTTCACGAGGAAGTTGTGCTTCACGCAAGGACGCGTGATGCCGACCGTGTCGCACTCCTGGAAGGCGTCCTGGCCGATCGCGGCAGTCGGCACCTGGCCGCTGATCACGACCATGGGAATCGAATCCATGTATGCCGTGGCGATGCCGGTCACCGCATTGGTGACGCCGGGGCCGGAGGTGACGAGGCATACACCGACCTTGCCGGTGGAACGCGAGTAAGCGTCGGCGGCGTGGACCGCGGCCTGCTCGTGGCGCACGAGGATATGCTGGAACTTGTCCTGCTTGTACAGCTCGTCGTAAATGTAGAGTACCGAGCCGCCGGGATAGCCCCACACAAACTCGACGTCTTCGTCGGCCAGTGCCTTCATGAGCACGGTGGCGCCGATAGAGTCAGCTTCAGGATGGGGTGTCGTATCCGACGTGGAGAATTCCGCGCTGGGCATATTCATTAATTCACCTTTCGAAATTTCGGCAAAAATTTGATCGGGTGCTCTCTGCCGGGCTTGTGGCTCGGGTTCAAGCGGCGCGTCCAGTTGACAGGTGAGCTTCTTGGGCCACACCTCAATTGAGACAAGTCACTTATGTTGCGAACCAGCGACGATATCTGCAGACGCCCGCGCGGTCAAGCAAATCTTGCCGTGCCGCCATCAGTCAAATCTCGCTAGCTCACCAGAAGCGACCGAAATCTTGTTGTAGACATGCAAGGTGCATCACGTTTCGCCCCAGCAGCGCAAAAGTTTGTTAGCATCCGCGAGTTTTACGACATTTTTCGACCGATTACGCGCACGCTCGCTGCGCCGACCCCCAACGGATGGCATCAGACAAGGAACTCGCCGATTTTCTGGCGGGCGTCGAAAGGCGCGCATTCAAGCAGACGGTCTACGCCGTGCGGGACGACGACGCCTCGCTGGATATCGTGCAGGACGCGATGATCAAGCTCGCCGAAAAATACGGCGACCGTCCGGCGGCCGAACTTCCGCTGCTGTTTCAGCGTATTCTGCAGAATGCGATGCACGACTATTTCCGTCGTGCCAAAGTACGCAATACTTGGGTCAGTCTGTTCTCGTCGCTCGGCAACGCCGACGACGAAGATTTCGACCCGCTCGAAACCTTCGAAGCCCAGCAGGGCTCGGCGGGCTCGGAGAGCAACGAACAGAAGCTCGAACGCGAACAGGTCCTGCAGTTAATCGACGACGAGATCCAAAAGTTACCGGCACGTCAACGGGAGGCGTTTCTCATGCGTTATTGGGAAGATATGGATGTCGCCGAGACTGCCGCCGCTATGGGCTGCTCCGAAGGCAGTGTGAAAACGCACTGCTCGCGGGCCACCCACACGCTGGCGCAAGCGCTCAAGGCCAAAGGAATCACGCTATGAGCTCCCTAGAAACTAAAGAACTCGAGTTCGCCCGCCAGGTGCGCCGCGCGCTCGACGAAAACGCTGCCAGCATTCCGTCCGCCACCGCCGATCGGCTCGCCGCGGCGCGCCGTGCCGCGCTCGCCCGCAAGAAGCCCGAAACCGTGAGCGCGCCGGTGTTCGTGCCGGCCTTCGCCGGCGCGGGCATGGCAGCCGGCATGCCGCCGGTCGAACTGCCGCAGCGCCGCCGGTCGCCGCTGCGCCGCTTCGCGCTTGCGTGGCCGCTGGCCGCGCTGGTCATCAGCCTCGTGGGCATTGCCTATTGGGAAGATCAGCAACGCACCGCCGAACTCGCCGATATCGATGCTGCCATGCTAAGCGACGACCTGCCGCTCAATGCCTATCTCGACCACGGTTTCAACGCGTACCTTTCACGCGCCCACTGAGCGGGAGATTCTTCGGGTGAGTTACAAGCGCGGCCTGGCCGTTGTTTTCGGATGCACGATCGCGGCCCTGGTGTCGTTTGCCGCGACTTATCCGCGCTTTTATCCGAGCCCGTCTCCGGCCAGCGCGCCTGTTGCGGGCGGCAACGTCACCGCCAAGGCGCCCGCGCCCACGCTTGCCGTCGAATTGCCCAGCCTGCCCGGCAGCAACAGCCCGATGGCGTGGTCGCGGCTGACTTCGGCCGAGCATATGGCGCTGGCGCCGTTCGAGGCCCAATGGGACTCCTTCAGCGAAGAACGCAAGCGAAAATGGGTCAAGATCGCGTCGCGTTACCCGAAGATGTCGGCCGATGCGCAAAAACGCCTGCACGACCGCATGACTGAATGGACCCGCATGACGCCCGACCAGCGGCGCGTCGCGCGTGAAAATTATCAGGTATCGAAGGAATTGCCGCGCGAAACCCGTCAGAACGCGTGGAAAGCCTATCAGCAGTTACCGGAAGAGCAGAAAGAACGCCTTGCCGCCAGCGAACGCAAGCGGCGCCCCAGCGTGGTCAGCGCGCCGCCCTCAGGCCGCACTGAAATCAAGGGGATCGATCGGCTCGTCAACGCGCGTGAGCACGGCGCAAGCCACGTGACAGCGGCCAGCGCCGCCGCGGCTTCGCTGCCGAGCCCCGTCGCCGTGCCGCCGATTCCCGCCGCCGGCAGCTTCGTGCCTGCTACGCCGCTGCCGGTTTCGCCAGCCGAAGCGCCGTCGATTTTCAACGGCTCCTGAGCCCGAGCGCCGCCGTGTCCCAACCGCTCGCGGGCCAGACCATCGCCGCTGACAGCAGCAACGGCAACGCACCCACCGTCCGCCGACGCCTCGCGGCGCTGCTCTACGAAGCGCTGATCCTGTTCGGCGTAGTGTTCGTCGCCGGCTATCTGTTCAGCACGCTGACGCAGCAGCGCAACGGCCTGACTCATCACAACCTGCTGGCCGCGTGGATCGGCCTCGTGCTCGGCCTGTACTTCGTCTGGTTCTGGACTCATAGCGGCCAGACCTTACCCATGAAAACCTGGCGTCTGCGCGTGGTCGCCGCCGATGGCGCGCCGCTCTCCACCGGCCGCGCCATTGCCCGCTACGCGCTTGCGTGGCTGTGGTTTTTTGCCGCCGCTGGCGCTGCATCCGCTGCTCGGACTCAAGCTGCCGCAGACGCTGATGATCGCCGGCATCTGGTTCCTGCTGTGGGCGGCCACCGGCCGTTTCGATCCGCAGCGCCAATTCCTGCACGACCGCCTCGCCGGCACGCGAGTCGTCAGCGTCTTGCGCTGACCCGCGCCGGGTTCCCGGTCGGGATGTCACCCGCCTGTCGGGCCGCCGTCACGCCAGGCACATCATGCCGTTCGCGGCCGTGCCGACCGGCCGGCTAATTCGCTTTGCTGTCGGGCCGCCACAACACTGGGCGCCGCGCCGGTGGCAGTCGTGCTGATCTTTCGATCATCACCCCATAGCCAGTCACCACGCCGCGCGAGCTACGCCCAGCGCGGTCATCACTCTTTCCGCTCCCCGCCTCCCCGCCCCGCAGTAATAAGAACTTCTCATGACTGTCACGGCACAGTCACGCACACCCGGCCCAATACGGGCACCGCAACTCGACGCGTGAGCCATGGACCCCAAAACGTCCGCGACTTCCCTGTTCCGCCAGACCGGCCCGAGCGTCGACCCCGTCGCGTTCCGCCCGGAACCCAACCCTAGTCACGGCTTGCCGTTGCCCGTGGCGCCACTGCCGCTCGACGCCCATACCGGCCAGCACGACGACGATCACGCCGAGCCGCATCGCTACCGCACCATCTGGCTGTCCGACATCCATCTCGGCTCGAGCGGCTGCCAGGCGCCCTATCTGCTCGACTTCCTGCGTCACAACGAGTCGGAGTATCTGTATCTCGTGGGCGACATCATCGACGGCTGGCAGTTGAAGAAAGGCTGGTACTGGCCGCAGGCTCACAACGACGTCGTGCAGAAGGTGCTGCGCAAGGCGCGCAAAGGCACGCAAGTGATCTACGTGCCCGGCAATCACGACGAAGCCGCGCGCCAGTTCTGCGACCTCGCGTTCGGCGACATCCACGTGCGCGGCGAGGCGTTTCACACCACGCTCGCCGGCAAGCGTCTGTGGATCGTGCATGGCGATCTGTTCGACGGCGTGATCCAGCACGCCAAGTGGCTCGCCTATCTCGGCGACACGCTCTACACCATGATCCTGATCCTGAACCGCTGGTTCAACCGGATCCGCAGCCGGCTCGGTTTTCCGTACTGGTCGCTGTCCCAGTACCTCAAGCATCAGGTGAAGAACGCGGTGAATTTCATCTCCTCGTTCGAACGCGTGATGACCGACGAAGCGCGCCGCCGCGGCTGCGACGGCGTGGTCTGCGGGCATATTCATAAAGCCGAGATACGCGATATCGACGGCGTCCTGTATTGCAACGACGGCGACTGGGTCGAAAGTCTGTCGGCCCTCGTCGAGACGTACGAGGGCGAACTCAAGGTGATCTACTGGACCGTGATGCGCTCCCCGGAAGTGGGCGTGCAAAAGGCCCGGGCAACCGCGTAGTCCCTGCTTGTTAACTTCTCTATTGGGCCGAAACCGATGAAGATCATGATCGTCACCGACGCATGGGAACCGCAGGTCAATGGCGTCGTGCGCACGCTGAAAAACACCACGCGCGAACTCAGCGCGCTCGGCCATCACGTCGATCTGCTGACGCCGCTCGAATTCAAGACGATCCCTTGCCCGACGTATCCGGAGATCCGCCTCTCGCTGCTGCCGCGCCGCAAACTGCGCGAGCGTATCGACGCCTTCTCGCCCGACGCGTTGCACATCGCCACCGAAGGTCCGCTCGGCATGGCCGCGCGCGCCTACGCAATCCAGCACAAGCTGCCGTTCACCACCGCGTATCACACGCGTTTTCCGGAGTATGTGCAGGCGCGCTTCGGCATTCCGCTCGCCGCGACCTACAAGTTCCTGCACTGGTTTCACAAGCCGTCACTGGCCGTGATGGCGCCCACGCCGGTCGTCAAGAGCGACCTCGAAAAATTCGGTTTCACCAACGTCGTGCTGTGGACGCGCGGCGTCGACCTGGACATCTTTCACCAGATGGACTCGAAGGTGCTCAATAGCGCGCGGCCGATCTTTCTGTACGTGGGACGCGTGGCCGTCGAGAAAAACGTCGAGGCCTTTCTGAAGCTCGATCTGCCCGGTTCGAAGTGGGTTGCCGGAGAAGGTCCGGCACTGGCCGAACTGAAGTCGCGCTATCCGCAAGTGAATTATCTGGGCGTGCTGACCCAGGCCGAGTTGGCGAAGGTCTATGCGGCGGCAGACGTCTTCGTGTTCCCGAGCCGCACCGACACATTCGGACTCGTGCTGCTCGAAGCGCTCGCCTGCGGCACGCCGGTCGCGGCGTATCCCGTCACCGGTCCGATCGATGTACTCGGCGACGGCGGCGCGGGCGCGATGCATGAAGACCTGCGCGAAGCCTGCCTCGAAGCCTTGAAGATCGATCGCAATCATGCGCGCGCGTGGGCCGAACGCTTTTCGTGGGCGGCGGCCTCCGAGCAATTCGCCGCGCATCTGAAACCGCTGCCGCGCGCCTCGTATCGCGAGGAAAGCGCCGCCGCGTGATGCGGCGTGCCGAGCCGTCCATGCGAACCAGACCATCCACCGTGGGGCGCGCGTCGAACGGCGCGCTGCGTGCCGTCGAAACCAGCAACGCCAACGACACCGCGAGCATCGAACCGTTCGACGACGTGAGCGAACCAGGCACGCTGAATCATGCAGATCACGCGCATGGTTCGAACGGCGCGAGCATTGCGAACGGCGCGCAACAGAACGGCACCCAACACGACACGCAGAACGAACCGCTCAGTCCCGACGATCCGCTCGCGCCACTGCCTTTCAATCCCTACAAAGGCAATCGCGGCCTCACCCGCGCCTGGCACGCGATGAAAAATTCGCTCGCCGGCTTTCGCGTCGCGATTCGCGAGGAAAGCGCGTTTCGCCAAGAGCTCACGCTCGCGGCGATCCTGATTCCCTGCGGCGTGCTGGTGCCGGTCGAGCCGGTGTCGCGCGTGTTGCTGCTCGGCTCCGTGCTGCTCGTGTTGATCGTCGAGTTGCTGAATTCGAGCGTGGAAGCGGCCATCGACCGGATTTCACTCGAACGCCACGAACTTTCGCGCCGCGCGAAGGATCTCGGCAGCGCGGCCGTGATGGTCGCGCTGGGCATGTGCCTGATGACGTGGCTGTTGATCGTCGGGCCGCTCGTCGTGCATTGGGTTCAGGCATGGCTGTGAAGCCGCGCCACACGCTGTTTTAGCGCCGTGGAAGCGGGTTCGAGCGACGCGCGAAATGGTCGCGGGAATGAAAACCCTGACTATCCGTTTGAGATTAGAACGCTCGGTTTATAATCGTCCGATACACCAACCGCGTCCGGGCGGATCACGCGAAGAGCGGCACGCCGCCGTGTGCCCCCCGGCGTAACCAGGGCCGGACGACATGGAAGCCAAACCTCCCCGCCGCACGCGCGAACGGATTCTCGAACTGTCGCTGAAACTGTTCAACGAAATCGGCGAGCCGAACGTCACGACGACGACGATCGCCGAGGAAATGGAAATCAGTCCAGGCAACCTGTACTACCACTTCCGCAACAAAGACGACATCATCAACAGCATCTTCAGCCAGTTCGAGCAGGAGATCGAAAAGCGTCTGCGTTTCCCCGAAGACCACCGCGCGACCATCGACGAAATGTGGTCGTATCTGCAGTACATGGTCGATTTCACGTGGCGCTATCGTTTCCTGTATCGCGATCTGAACGATCTGCTGGCGCGCAATCGCACGCTCGAAACGCACTTCAAGCAGATCATCAGCCACAAGGTGCGTTTTGCAAGCCAGTTCTGCGAACAGCTCGTGGCCGACGGCGAAATGGTCGTCACGCCGGAAGAGCTTCATGTGATCGCCACCAACGTCGGCGTGATCGGCACGTACTGGCTCTCGTATCAGTTCGTGATGAATCCGCGCAAATACAACGAGCAGGAAGCGATTCGCGCGGAACTGCATCAGGTGAGCGTGCAGATCGTATCGCTGATGGCGCCTTATCTGCGCGGCCGCTCACGGCAGATTTTCGACGACCTCGTGTCGGGCAAGTTGCCCAAGCGCGAGTTTTACGACTACCTGCCGCCCAAGGAAGGCGCCGCGCCCCGCAACGAACCGAAGGACGTTTGAGCATGAAGTCGGTGTGCGTGTATTGCGGCTCTTCCAACGGAGCCAAACCCTTGTATGCGGAAGCGGCGCGCGCCTTCGGCCGCGCGCTGGTGCAAGCCGATCTTGCACTGGTGTACGGCGGCGGCAAGGTCGGCCTGATGGGCGTGATCGCCGACACGGTGATGGCAGAAGGCGGCCGCGCGATCGGCGTGATTCCCGAGCTGCTGGTCAACAAGGAAGTCGGCCATAACGGCCTGACCGAATTGCATGTGGTGCCCGACATGCATCATCGCAAGAAGATGATGGCCGACCTGTCCGACGCGTTCGTCGCGATGCCTGGCGGCGCGGGCACGCTCGAAGAACTGTTCGAGGTCTACACGTGGGCGCAACTCGGCTATCACCAGAAGGCGGTGGCAGTGCTGAATATCGACGGCTTCTACGATCCGTTGATCAACATGCTTCAGCACACGGTCGACGAAGGCTTCATGCGCCAGACCTATTTCGACATCCTGCAGATCGACGCCGATCCTGTCGCCTTGATCGGCAAGCTGCAACGCTATCAGCCGCCCGTCGCCGACAAGTGGGCGATCAAGCGCGACGCGGTCTGACTTTCCCTTAACGTCGAGGTTGCGATGACGAAAGCCGTTCTGATCACCGGTGGCAGCCGCGGCATTGGCCGCGCGACGGCGCGTTTGCTGGGTGCGCGCGGCTGGTCCGTCGGCGTGAATTACGCGCGCAATCTCGCTGCCGCGCAGGACACCGCCACCGAAGTCGAGCGCGCAGGCGGCCAGGCGTTGACGATTGCGGGCGACGTCGCGAATGAAGCAGACGTGTTCGCAATGTTCGACGCGCTTGAGCAGAAGTTCGGCCGGATCGACGCGCTCGTCAACAACGCCGGCATCGTCGCGCCGTCCAGCCAGCTCGCCGATATGGACGTCGCGCGCCTGAAACGCATGTTCGACGTCAACGTGCTCGGCGCGTATCTCTGCGCGCGCGAAGCCGCACGGCGAATGTCGACGGACCGCGGCGGCGCGGGCGGCGTGATCGTCAACGTGTCGTCGGCGGCTTCGCGTCTCGGTTCACCGAACGAATACGTCGACTACGCCGGCTCGAAAGGCGCCGTCGACACAATGACGCTCGGACTCGCCAAGGAACTCGGCCCGCGCGGCGTGCGCGTGAACGCGGTGCGCCCCGGCCTGATCGACACCGAGATTCATGCGAGCGGCGGCAAACCCGAGCGCGCCGCGCAGCTCGGCGCGACCACGCCGCTGGGCCGCCCCGGCACGGCTGATGAAGTGGCCGAGACCATCGTCTGGTTGTTGAGCGATGCCGCCTCGTATGTGACGGGCGCGCTGCTCGACGTGTCCGGCGGACGCTAGGCGCCCGCCCGCTTCCCGCTTTTCCCGTTATAACCGGCCGCATGCATGCACGAGCGCCCGCTTTGCCTTTCGCGAGTAACGCGAACGAACTGGCGTGATTTGCGTGCTTACCCCAAGGGCCGCGAGAGCGGTGATCGACGAATAGTACCGGCGCCGCGCGCCTAGAACGATGAACCGGGCGTGCGCAGAAAGGCGATTTCCTCAGCCGTCGAGGGACGCCCGAGCGTCGCATTGCGATGCGGAAAGCGCCCGAAACGCTCGACGATTTCCGCGTGCCGCACCGCGAACCGGTAGTACGATTTGCCACCCGGCTCAGCTTCGAGTTGCCTGAATAGACGCAGCGACTCGCGCTGACTTTCGAGCGTTTCATCGTGCTCGAACGGCAGATAGGCGAACGCGCGATGGTGCACGGTGGGCAACTCGCGGTCGGCGCCACTGGCGACGATTTGCCGGGCGACGAGCAATGCCTTCTGATCGGCCGCAAACGCGCGCGCTGTGCCGCGATGACAATTGCGCGAGAACTGATCCAGCACGATGACAAGCGCCAGCGCGCCGAGTGGCGTTTGCATCCAGCTATCGAGGGCGGATTCACGCGCCGCGTCGATCAGCGCACCGAAGCGCTCGCGCAGCATCGCGTCGAAAGCCGCATCGCGTGAAAACCAGACTTTGCGCTCGGTGCCGTATTCCGGCGCGCCCGGTACGCCGAACCAGCAGTCGAGGACCTCGCGCCCTTCCTGAGGCAAGTCAGCGTAGTCCGGCGATGCCGCGCCGGATGCCGAGCCCGACGCGTTAGCCATTCCGGTTGCGCATCCAGTCAGCCGTTTCGAAGAACGAGCCCAGAAGCCGTTCCCTCAGCGGCTCGCTGAGGCCGACGTCTTCCATCGCCCACGCCATGCATCTGAGCCACTGATCGCGCTCGCTCGACGCGATCGCGAACGGCAGATGCCGCGCGCGCAAACGCGGATGACCGAAGCGGCTAATGTAGTGATCGGGTCCGCCTAACCAGCCGCACAGGAACCAGAAGAACTTGTCGCGCGAGCCGTCGAGCGATTCGGGATGCAGCGCGCGGATGCCGGCGAAGTCCGCTTCGAGATCCATCAGGTCGTAAAAGCGGTCGACCAGTTCGCGCACACGCGCTTCGCCGCCCACCAGTTCGAAGGCCGTCGGCTGGGCCGCGGACACTTCGTCGTTCAAATCACTCATACCTGCTCACTAACCGATAAGAAATAATCACGCGTCCCGCAGCGATTGCAGCGCGGGCCGCGCCAGCACATGCCGCAGGCTCAGCCAGCCGCCCACGCCGGCGCACGCGATGCCGGCGGCAACGCCCGCCGGCAACAGCCAGGGATTGAAGCTCAGATAAAACTCGAACACCCGCGTCGCCAGCACGTAGCCGATGGCCTGCGCACCGGCCGCCGCCATCAAGCCCGCCAGCGCGCCCACCGCGACGAATTCGGCGATCTGCACCGCCCGCACCTGTCGATGCGAGGCGCCCAGC
This sequence comes from Paraburkholderia sp. BL6665CI2N2, assembly GCF_004366535.1. Classification (NCBI taxonomy): domain Bacteria; kingdom Pseudomonadati; phylum Pseudomonadota; class Betaproteobacteria; order Burkholderiales; family Burkholderiaceae; genus Paraburkholderia; species Paraburkholderia sp. BL6665CI2N2. The sequence continues at coordinate 6,929,308 of NZ_SORC01000001.1, read as the reverse complement.
GCACGCAGCAGCGCGGATTCTCGCATACGCTCATCGCGCGTGCCGGCGAGCGCCGCGTACAGCACGAGCACGCCCGCCGCCAGCGTGAACGCGAACAGGAATTGCACCGCGCCGATCACCTGCTGCAACACGCGCTGCACCTGCGCGAGAATCGGGCCGGTGTCGATGGCCGTGAGGTTCGGATAGGCGGCGATCAGGCCGTCGACCGTCGACTGTTTTTCCTGCGGCAAATGGAAGCTCGTGATGAACGTCGCCGGGAAATCCTGCAATGCCGCGGGCGGCATCAGCACGAAAAAGTTGACCTTGAACGAACCCCAGTCGAGCTTGCGCACACTCGTGACCGGCGCGTCGATCTGCAAGCCGGTCACGTCGAAACGCAGCATGTCGCCGGGCTTCACGTTGATCAGTTTGGCAAGGCCCTGCTCGATCGAAATCTGCGGCGTTTTCGTGTCGCCGTACCAGGTGCCGGCGGCGAGGCGGTTGTCGTCGGGCAGCTCGGTGGTGTACGACAGATTGAATTCGCGATCCACCAGACGTTTGGCGTCGTCGCCCTTGAATGAATCGGGGTTGACCGGCTTGCCGTTGATCGCCGTAAGCCGTCCGCGCACCATCGGCGCGAGCACCGTGCCGGGCACGCCGTGCGTGCTCAGATACTGCGTGACGGCGTCGCGCTGGTCGGGCTGGATGTCGATGATGAATTCGTTCGGCGCATCGGGCGGCGTCGATTTGCGCCAGCCGGCCACGAGGTCGTTGCGCGTCATCGCGATCAGCAACAGGCACATCAGGCCGATGCCGAGCGCGGTGATCTGCAATGCGCTGGCGCTGCTGCGCCGTTCGAGCGACGCCAGCGCGTAACGCCAGCCGATGCTCGCATTCACGCGCTCGCTGCGCACGACCCGCGCCGCGCCCCACAGCGCCAGCCGGGCGATGCACGCGAACACCAGCATCCCGCCCGCGAACCCGCCCGCAACGATTCCGCCGAGCTTCAACTCGCCCGCCGCGATGATCAGCAGCGCGGCGAATAGCGCGATGCCGAGCGCGTAAGCCGCCCACGCCGTGCGCCCTGCTTCGCCCCACTCGCGGCGCAGCACGCGCACCGGCGGCACGCGCGTGAGCGGCAACAGAGGCGGCAATGCGAAGCCCAGCAGCAGCACGAGGCCGGCCGCGATGCCTTCGAGCGCCGGCCATGCCGTCGGATAGGGAAGCGCGACGTCGATCAGACTGCCGAGCCACGTGAGCAGCGCGAGATGCCCCAGAAAACCGAGCGCCACGCCCAGCGCACCGCCGATCAACCCGAGCCCGACGAATTCGAGCGTGAAGAGCGCACGCAAAGTCGACTGGCTGACGCCGAGGCAACGCATCGCCGCGCAGCCGTCCAGATGACGGCGCATATACCTGTGCGCGGCCATCGCGATCGCCACGGCCGCCAGCAACGCGGTGAGCAGCGAGACGAGCGTGAGGAAGTGGCTCGCGCGATCGAGCGTCTGGCGCACTTGCGGCTGACCGTCCTGCAGCGATTCGAGCGCGACGCCGCGCATCTTGCCGCCGTCCACGCGCTCATGCGCAAATTGCGCGAAACGCTTGACGGACTCGTCCGCGCCGGCGACCAGCAGGCGGTACGTCACGCGGCTGCCGTAGGTGACGAGACCGGTGGACGGCACGTCGTCGGCGCGCAGCATCAGGCGCGGCGAGAAATTGACGAACGAGAAGCCGCGGTCGAGTTCGCGCGTGATCACCGCGCCGATCGTGAAGTTGCGGCCGCCGACTTTCACGCTATCGCCGACATGCACCTTCAACGCGTCGAGCAGCGCCTGATCGACCCACACAACACCCGGCGGCGGAATCGAGCGCGCAGGATGGTCCGCCGCGCCCGGCGCCGACGCAATGCGCAACGCGCCGCGCAGCGGATAACCCGGCGACACCGCCTTGATGGCGGCGAGCCGCGAGACCGGCTGCGCCCCGGTCGAATTGATCATGCTGGGAAAGATCGCCGTGCTGGCGGTATTCAGGCCGAGCGCCCTGGCTTGCCCGGCGAATTGCGGATCGACCGGATGATCGGCCCGCACGATGAAGTCGGCGGCGATCATGCGCCGCGCGTCGCGCTCGAGCCCCTGGTGCAAGCGGTCGGCCAGAAAGCCGACGCTCGACAGCGCCGCGACGGCCAGCACCAACGCCAGCAGAAGCATCGTCAACTCGCCCGCGCGCCAGTCGCGCGACGTCATGCGAATGGACTGGCGCACCAGATCCATGCCACCGAACCGGCGCGTCGTCGTCGGTAACGCTCTGCGCGCGGCGGAACCCCGTACCGTATCGCTCAATCGTGCCTGCTCCTGGCGAAGCGCGACACCATGTGCGTCGCCATACCACGAAAACCGCCCTGCACCCCGCGCCAAAGACGCGGCAACGCCCAGCCGGCCAGCATCAAAAAACCGATCATCAGCACCAGAAACACCAGCGGCACGAACAGCGCGAGCAGCATGCCGCCGAACACGAGCCCGTCTTCAGCGGTGGAGGTCACCACATTCGACACTGGTTCCGGCGACAGATTGATCAATGCGCGCGTGCCGGCCTTGGCGAGGTGCGCCGTGCCGGCGAGCGTGCCGCCCGCGAGCGCGGCCACGGTCAGCAGCGCCGGATCGGCATGGCCGAGCGCACCGGCGGCCAGCACAGCGCCCGCCGGAATACGAATGAAGGTATGGACCGCGTCCCACAGCGAATCGAACGCGGGGATTTTGTCGGCGAGGAATTCGGTGACTGTGAGCACGCCCGCCACGCCGATGACCCACGGCGAGGACAGCGCGGACAGCGTATCGGGGAGATGGACGAGGCCGAGACGGGCGAACACGCCGGCCAGCAGGACTGTCAGATAGAGGCGCAGGCCGCTGCCCCATGAGAGCCCCGCCGCGAGCGAAAGTGATTCAAGCATGGCCGCCTCCAGGCGCGCTGTGCGTGCCGGGCGTTTCGACGGGCCACAAATGGGGCCGCGCATCGAAGTCGTCAGACCCGCGCCAAGCCGGTCGCGCCAAATGGGCCGCGGACAATTTCAGGTTGGATTCGATCTCATTATAGCCACGTTAATTCGCAGAACGCAGAGCGGCGAATAAATGGGCGGCTTTAATGGGGGTGCGTGGAGGTGCGGGCCGGGCGCAGACAGATGGCTGATGACGCCCGGCGGCGGTTTGAAGTGCGGGACTCAGTGCCCGGAAGACAGCTTCAGGCCGATCAATCCGATCACGATCAGCGCCGCGCTGGCGACTCGCGCGACGCTCAGCGCCTCGCCCATCATCACGATCCCGAAGATGAACGCGCCGACCGCGCCGATCCCCGTCCATACCGCGTACGCGGTGCCGAGCGGCAACTGACGCATGGCCATGGCGAGCAGCACAAAGCTGCCGAGCGCCGTCACGATCGTGAACACGGACGGCCAGAGGCGGGTGAAACCTTCGGAGGTTTTGAGACCGGCTGCCCACGCGACTTCGAGCAAACCGGCAATCAACAGAAGAATCCAGGACATAAGACAGCTCCATGGTCAGATGGGGCCGTCCCCGTTTGTGAAACCGCAAGGTCGTCCTTACGATCTGTAATTATACCAACATCGCCCGAGGCCGCCGGCGGCCGCTCGCTGCGGAGACACGCGTGCCGCCGTGGCAAATTGTCGCCGCATGCTCAAATCGCGCCCACCAGCCGGTATCCGACACCCGTCTCCGTGACGATGTGTTCAGGCTGCGCCGGGTCGCGCTCCAGCTTGCCGCGCAGATGCGCCATATAGATGCGCAAATAGTGATGGCTCTCGACATGCGACGGCCCCCACACGTCGCGCAGCAACTGGCGATGCGTCAGCACCCGGCCGGCGTGGCGCACGAGCGTCGCCAGCAGCCGGTATTCGATCGGCGTCAGATGGACCGCCGCGCCATCGCGGCTCACCTGCCGCAAGGCCAGATCGACCATGACCGTGCCGAAGCGCACTTGCGGCGTTTCGTTCGCGCCGCCCTGATTGCGCCGCCGCATGTGCGCGCGAATCCGTGCCAACAATTCGGACACGCCGAACGGCTTGGTGAGATAGTCGTCCGCGCCGGCATCGAGCGCGGCGACTTTCTCGCTTTCCTGGGTGCGCGCCGACAGCACGATCACCGGCAGCTCGCTCCAGCCGCGCAATTCGCGGATCACGTCGAGACCGTCGGTATCAGGCAGGCCGAGATCGACGATCACCAGATCCGGCTTGCGCGTCGCGGCTTCGACGAGACCCTGCTTGCCGGTTTCGGCATCGTGCACGACGATGCCCTCGCCCTCCAGCGCGGTTCGCACAAAGCGGCGAATCTGCTTTTCGTCTTCAATCAGGACGACGGTGATGCTCGGGTCACTCATGACTAGGCTTGGAAAGCGAATTAAGAGTTGAATCGCTGCCGGTGTCGGCGTGGGTCAAGGAATCGGCGCCTTCGTTTTCCAATGCATCGGGTGCGTCGGGCGGTGTTTCCACCGGCAGCGTGAACCAGAAGCGCGCGCCCTCGACACGGCCGTCCGCCGCAACGCGATTGAGCGCGCCGATTGTACCGCCGTGCGCTTCCACGATCGCGCGGCAGATTGCGAGTCCCAGGCCGATGCCCGGCTTGGCCGATTCCTTCTCGCCGCGCGTGAATTTCTCGAACACGCGCGCTTCCATGCCGGCGGGCAGGCCCGGGCCGCCATCGTCGACGCTCACGCGCACGAACGACTTGCCGTCCGCGTCGAGCCGCTGCGCGCCGATCGTCAGCGGCGTGGCCGGCGCGGTGTATTTGGCGGCGTTCTCGAAGAGGTTGGAGAAGAGGCGCTCCATCAGCACGGCGTCGAGGTGCAAGAGCGGCAGATCGGCGGGCAGTTTCACCTGCACCGGATGATCCGCCAGCACGCGTTTGCACGCGCGCAGCGCGGCGCCTACCGTCTCTTCCAGCAGCGTCCATTGCTGGTTCAGTTGCAGACTGCCTGCCTGCAAGCGCGCCATGTCGAGCAGATTCGTGACAATGCCGGTCATGCGCAGCGCTTCCTCGTGAATCGCTTCGACCAACTCGCGGTTGGGCTGCGACTCGGGCGCTTGCTCCAGCATCGACGAAAAACCGACGATGGTCGTCAACGGTGTGCGCAGATCGTGCGAGATCGCCGACAACAACGAGTTGCGCAAGCGCTCCGACTCCATGCTGACGAGCGCATCGCGGGCGATATCGACGTAATGCACCCGCTCCAGCGCCAACGCGATCTGCGCGGCGAACGCGTCGAGCATGCGCTGCTGCTCGGGCACGTCGAGCTCGCCTTCGTTGCGCATCACCACAGCGAGCACGCCGCGCGTGCGCATCGGCGCCTTCAGCGGCAGGTAGAGCGCGGCGGCGGCCGGCAGCGTGTCGGTGCCGTGGCCGGCCGGCTTCTGCTGATCGTAGACCCATTGGCCGACATCGCTATCGAGCATCTCGCCTTCGAGCGTGATCGCCGCGTCGGGATCCTCGATCTTCTGCTTCACCTGATCGGCGCTGTCCGGCAACAGAATCGCCACGCGCGCGCCGAACACCTCGCTCACATGACGGCTGCCGATACCGACGATCTGTTCCATGGTCAGCGCCGCGGCCAGTTCGCGCGCCATCGCGTACATCGCGCCGGTGCGCTGCTCGCGGCGCCGCGCCACGCTCGCCTCGCGGCGCAGGCTCGAGGTGAGATGGCTGATCACCAGCGAGGTCAGCAGCATGCCGAAGAAGGTCAGCAGATATTGCGTATCGGAGACCGACAGCGACATGCGCGGCGGCACGAAGAAGAAATCGAACGCGGCCACGCTCATGAACGACAGCAGCACGCCGGGCCCGCGCCCCAGCTTCACCGCCGCGAAGATCACGCCGAGCAGATACAGCATGACGAGATTGGTCAGATCGATATGGTCGATCAACTGGCTCGCCAGCAGCGTGATGGCCGCGCAGATCAACAGCGCGAAGCCGTAGGCGCGCGGCGGCGAGCGGCGCTCGCGCGCCGCGCTCAGCGCCTCGCGCCATGCGTTCGCCGTCGTGTTCAACAGATGCCGATGCTCGCCGCCGTCGCGCTCGGACGAGGCGCGAATCAACGTGAGATCGAGATCGCCCGCCTTTTCGGCGATCCGTTCGCCGAGCGGACGACGCAGCCAGCGCCTCAGGCCCGTGCGTGCCGACGCGCCGGCCACCAGCTTCGACACGTTGCGCGCCTGCGCATAGCCGATCAACGCGACAGCCGCGTCGGCGGCCGCGAGCGTGGCGGTTTCGGCGCCGAGTTCCGCGGCGAGCTTCAACGCATTGAGCGTGCGTTCGCGGCGCGCATCCGGCAGACGCTGCAAGGCCGGCGTTTCCACATAGACGGCGATCCAGTCGGCCTTCAGGCTGGCCGCGAGGCGCGCCGCCGCGCGCACCAGCATCGGTGCTTCCGGGCCGGGGCCGACGCACACCAGCAAGCGCTCGCGCGCCTGCCAGATGCGCTGAATCGAACGGTCAGCGCGGTACTCGTGCATTTGCGCATCGACGCGATCCGCGGTACGGCGCAACGCCAGCTCGCGCAGCGCGATCAGATTGCCTTTGCGAAAGAAGTTGCGCACCGCGCGCTCGGCCTGCTGCGGCATATACACCTTGCCGTCGCGCATCCGGTCGAGCAATTCCTCGGCGGGCAAATCGACCAGTGTGACTTCGTCGGCACGGTCGAACACGCGGTCCGGCACCGTCTCCCAGACCCGAATGCCGGTGATCTGACCGACCACGTCGTTCAGACTTTCGAGGTGCTGGACATTGACCGTCGTATAGACGTCGATGCCCGCGTCGAGCAGCTCATACACGTCCTGCCAGCGCTTCAGATGCCGCGCGCCCTGCACGTTCGAATGCGCGAGTTCGTCGACGAGAATCAGCGCCGGCTTGCGGGCCAGCGCGGCGTCGAGATCGAACTCGTTGAGCTTGCGGCCGCGATATTCGATATGCGCGAGCGGCAGTACGTCGAGACCGTCGAGCAGCGCCGCGGTTTCAGTGCGCCCATGCGTTTCGGCAATGCCGACCACCACGTCCGCGCCTTCGTCATGACGGCGGCGCGCGGTCTGCAACATCGCATAGGTTTTGCCGACGCCCGCCGACGCGCCGAAAAAAATCTTCAGCCTGCCTCGCTGACGTTTTTCTTCGTCGCGTTGCAGCTTGTCGAGCAACTCATCGGGATCGGGGCGGTTCATGCTCAATGGTTTTCATCGTTGGACGAGCGTCGGTGTATGCATGGTGGCACGGCGTCGGCGCGGCCGCAAATAGCGGGCACTGTTGCGTCTATTGCGTCGCGCCGTCAAAAGGCAAAGGCGGAGTCGCGCGGACGCCGCCTTTGTGAAGCGAAGCGCTGTTGCGTTACGTCGATCAACCGTGCTTCATCTCATCCAGCGCCAGGTTCAGTTGCAGCACGTTCACGCGCGGCTCACCGAGAATGCCGAACTGACGGCCGCTCGTATAACGATCCACCAGCGCCTGCACGTCATTCGCTGCGAGCTTGCGTGCCTTGGCGACGCGTTCGATCTGATAAGCCGCTGCGGCAGGGCTGATCTCCGGGTCGAGACCGCTGCCCGACGACGTCACCAGATCGACCGGCACCGGCTTCGACATATCGGTGCCGGCGGCTTTCAACGCGTCGAGGCGGCCTTTGATTTCGTCGAGCAACGCCGGATTGGTCGGGCCGAGGTTCGAGCCGCCTGAACCCTGCGCGTTGTACGGCATCGGGCTGGTGGCCGACAGGCGGCCCCAGAAGTATTGCGGCGCATCGAACTGCTGGCCGATCAGCTTCGAGCCGACCACCTTGCCGTCCTGCTCGAGCATGCTGCCGTTGGCCTGATCGTGGAAGGCCGCCTGACCGACCGCGGTCATCACGGCGGGATAAGCAAGGCCGGTGACGGCGGCGAGCACCGCGAAGATCACGATCAACGGACGGAACAGATTTTTCATGATGAATGATTCCTTGTGAACTGGCGAACTGGCGAACTGGCGCTTAGACCCAACCGAACGCGGCGAGCACCATATCGATCAGCTTGATGCCGATAAACGGCACGATGATCCCGCCCAAACCGTAGATCAGCAGATTGCGGCGCAGCAGGATCGCCGCGCCCAGCGCGCGATAACGCACGCCCTTGAGCGCCAGCGGAATCAGCAGCACGATGATCAGCGCGTTGAAAATCACCGCCGACATGATCGCCGAGGTCGGCGTGGCCAGATGCATCACGTTGAGCGCATTCAGCGCCGGATAAGTCGTGGCGAACGCGGCCGGAATGATCGCGAAGTATTTGGCGACGTCGTTGGCAATCGAGAACGTGGTGAGCGAACCGCGCGTCATCAGCATCTGCTTGCCGATCTCCACGATCTCGATCAGCTTGGTCGGATTCGAATCGAGGTCGACCATGTTGCCCGCTTCCTTCGCGGCCTGCGTGCCGGTGTTCATCGCCACCGCGACGTCGGCCTGCGCGAGCGCCGGGGCGTCGTTGGTGCCGTCGCCGGTCATTGCCACGAGGCGGCCTTCGGCCTGGTGCGCGCGAATCGTGGCGAGTTTCGCTTCCGGCGTGGCTTCGGCGAGGAAATCGTCGACCCCGGCTTCCGCGGCAATCGCCGCCGCCGTCAGACGGTTGTCGCCCGTCACCATGATGGTCTTGATGCCCATCTTGCGCAGTTCGGCGAAACGTTCCTTGATACCGCCCTTCACCACGTCCTTCAACTCGATCACGCCGAGCACGCGCGCGCCCTGCTCGCCTTTCTCGGCGACCACCAGCGGCGTGCTGCCGCGCCGCGCGACGTCGGCCACGGCGTTGCTCACTTCATTCGGGAAACGGCCGCCGTTAGCTTCGACGTAGTTCTTCACCGCGTCGGCCGCGCCCTTGCGAATTTCGCGGCCCGGCAGATCGACGCCGCTCATGCGCGTTTGCGCGGTGAACCCGAGGAACGTGGCATGCAGCGAGGCCATATCGCGTTGACGGATGTTGAAGCGCTGCTTCGCCAGCACGACAATGCTTCGGCCTTCCGGCGTTTCGTCGGCAAGCGACGACAGTTGCGCGGCATCCGCGAGCGCTTCTTCCGTCAAGCCCGGTGCCGGCACGAACTGCGAAGCCTGGCGATTGCCGAGCGTGATGGTGCCGGTCTTGTCGAGCAACAGCACATCGACGTCGCCGGCGGCTTCCACGGCGCGACCCGAGGTTGCGATCACGTTCGCCTGCATCATGCGGCTCATGCCGGCCACGCCGATCGCCGACAGCAAACCGCCGATCGTGGTTGGAATCAGACACACCAACAGAGCGACCAGCGCGGTAATCGTCACCACGTGGCCCGCTTTCGCCGCTTCGACGGAAAACATCGAGAACGGCAGTAGCGTCGCGGTGGCGAGCAGCATCACGATCGTCAAGGCGACCAGCAGAATCGTCAGCGCGATTTCATTCGGCGTCTTCTGACGCTTCGCGCCTTCCACCATCGCGATCATGCGATCGAGGAACGCTTCGCCCGGATTCGCCGTGACGCGCACCACGATCCAGTCCGACAGCACGCGCGTGCCGCCCGTCACCGACGAAAAGTCGCCGCCCGACTCACGGATCACCGGCGCGGATTCGCCCGTGATCGCCGATTCGTCGACCGACGCCACACCGTCGATTACTTCGCCGTCGGCCGGAATTACGTCGCCGGTTTCGACCAGCACCACGTCGCCCTTGCGCAGATCGGAAGCCGTCAGAATGCGGATCGGCGACTTCGGATGCGGCTCGTTCAGCTTCTTGGCCATCACGTCTTTCTTCGCGCTGCGCAGCGACGCCGCCTGGGCCTTCGAACGGCCTTCGGCGAGCGCTTCCGCGAAGTTGGCGAACAGCACCGTGAACCACAGCCACAGCGTGACCGCGAGAATGAAGCCCGCGGGCGCCTCGGCCTGGCCGCCGAGCGCGGCGATCCAGAGAATGGTCGTGAGAATGCTGCCCACGTACACGCAAAACATCACCGGATTGCGGAACTGCGTGCGCGGCGTCAGCTTCTTGAAGGAGTCCACGATCGCCGGGCGCAGCAGCGCTGGGTCGAACATGGACCGGGTTGCATTATGTTCAGTCATTGAATCCTCGAATTTCCCGTTTGCGCCTGCTCAGTCGTTGGCCGCGTGTGCCATCCCGACGGGCCGCCTCAATGGGCGCCCATCATGATCAGATGTTCGACACCAGGACCGAGCGCGAGCGCGGGCACATAAGTCAGCGCGCCGACCAGCAGCACCGTGCCGAGCAACAGCACGACGAAGAGCGGTCCATGCGTGGGCAACGTGCCGCCCGTTACACCAATGCGCTTTTTCGCGGCCAGCGAACCGGCAATCGCGAGCACCGGAATGATCGTGCCGAAGCGGCCGAACCACATCGCGATTGCGGTGAGCCAGTTGTAGAACGGCGTGCTTACGGTGAGGCCCGCGAATGCGCTGCCGTTGTTATTGGCCGCCGAGCTGAACGCGTAGAGGATTTCGGAGAAACCGTGCGCGCCGGGGTTGGCGATGCCCGCCTTGCCCGCGTCGCTCAATACCGCGATCGACGTGCCGACCAGAACCAGCAGCGGCGTGAGCAGCACGACGATCGACACCATCTTCATCTCGTACGCTTCGATCTTCTTGCCCACGTATTCCGGCGTGCGGCCGATCATCAGGCCCGCCACGAACACAGCCAGCATCGCGAATACGAGCATCCCATACATGCCGGAACCCACGCCGCCGAAGATCACTTCGCCGAGCTGCATCAGCAGCATCGGATAGAGGCCGCCGATCGGCGTCAGCGAGTCGTGCGTGTTGGTGACCGCGCCGCACGAAGCCGCGGTGGTCGCGACCGTGAAGATGCCCGATTGCGCGATGCCGAAACGCGTCTCCTTGCCTTCCGCATTGCCGCCCGATTGCAGCGCGTTAGCCGACTGGTCGACATGCAAGGCGGCAATGGCCGGATTGCCGGCCTGCTCCGCGCTGATCTCGCCGAACACGCAGACCGCAAACGCGATCGTCATGGCGGCGAGCACGGCCACGCCCTGCTTGCGGTCCGCAATCATGCGGCCGAACACCAGCGCGAGCGACGCGGGGATAATCAGGATCGAGAAGATCTGCAGGAAGTTCGAGAACGGTGTCGGGTTCTCAAACGGATGCGCCGAGTTGCCGTTAAAGAAGCCGCCGCCGTTGGTGCCGAGCATCTTGATCGCTTCCTGCGACGCGACCGGGCCCATGGCGAGGGTTTGCGTCTTCACGGGCGTATCCACCGTGACCGGATTGCCCTTGGCGTCCTTCACCGGGTTGCCTTGCGCGTCGAGCTTGGGCGCGGCGTACGTGGTGGTTTGCAGCGTCGGCACGTCCTGATAGGTCTTGAAGTTCTGAATCGCCCCCTGGCTCATCAACAGCGCCGCGACGATCGCCGACATCGGCAGCAACACGTACAGCGTCACGCGGGTCAGATCGACCCAGAAGTTGCCGATGGTTTGTGCCGTGTGACGCGCAAAGCCGCGAATCAGCGCAATCACCACCACGATGCCGGTGGCCGCCGAGAAGAAGTTCTGCACGGTGAAACCGAGCATCTGCGTTAGATAACCTACCGTCTGCTCGGGCGTGTAATCCTGCCAGTTCGTGTTGGTCACAAAACTGATCGCCGTGTTGAACGCGCCGTCGACCGTCATCGGGCCGAACTGCTGCGGGTTGCCCGGCAGCCAGCCTTGCACGCGCAACAGCAGGTAGAGAAACGCGACGCCGAGCACGTTGAAGGCGATCGTGGCGATCGCGTAGTGCTTCCAGCTCATTTCCTTCGACGGATCGACGCCCGCGATGCGATACAGCAGACGTTCGACGGGACCGCCGAAGCGGACCACGCGCGAACTGCCGTCCATCACGGCGCTCAGATAGCGGGCCATCGGCACCGCGGCTGCCAGCAGCACGACGATGAAGAGGCCCGCTTGCAGGACATTGTTCGAGTTCATTCAATGTCCTCCGCGCGCAACAGCGCATAGACCAGATAGGCGAACAGCAGCGCGGTCGCCGCGCCCGATAACCACAGAATCCAGTTCATGAGCGCGCTCCCTGCCCACGGCGGAACTGCATCAACTTCTCGCAGCCGGCAATCAACGCGAAGGTCAGCGCGGCAAACAGCACCAGCCCCCCGACATACAGCACATCCATTTTTGTTCTCCATTACACGGACTTTGGATAGCCGCAACGTTATGCCGATCCGTGTAAAGGCCCGGTCAAAGATGGAGTGGCGTGTATAAAAATCGCGTAAACGAACAAGGCTGTTCCATCCTGCGATGGAACAGCCTTGGGTGGGCTGCGTCAGGCTTTGCGGCGTGCGGCGCCGGTTTGACCAGGGCTTGGGCGCGTCCGTCAATGAGCTTCGTTTTTATACGGCCGTCGCTATCGCGCTCAGGTCATCGTCGTCCGTTACGGCAGGAGCACCGTCGAGCCCGTTGTGCGGCGCCCTTCGAGATCCGCATGCGCGCGGCCAACGTCGGACAAAGCGTAACGCTGATTGATGCTCGTCTTGACTTTGCCCGACACCAGCACATCGAACAACTCGGTGGACATTGCCTCGTAATCGCTGCGTTTGGCGATGTAGGTAAAGAGCGTCGGACGCGTGAAGAACAGTGAGCCACGTCCGGCGAATTCCGACGAATCGATCGGCGGCAACGGCCCCGACGCGTTGCCGAAGCTCACGAACATGCCGAGCGGCGCGAGGCAATCGAGCGAGCCCGTAAACGTGTCTTTACCGATCGAGTCGTACACCACCGGCACGCCCGCGCCGTTGGTGATCTCGCGCACGCGTTTGGTGAAGTTCTCGCGCGTGTAGACGATCGCGTGATCGCAACCGTGCGCCTTGGCGATCTCCGCTTTCTCATCCGAGCCGACCGTGCCGATCACCGTCGCGCCGAGCGCCTTCGCCCACTGGCACGCCAGCAGACCGACGCCGCCCGCCGCGGCCTGGATCAGGATCGTGTCGCCGGCTTTCACGGGATACGTGCGGCGCAGCAGATATTGCGCGGTGAGGCCTTGCAGCATCACCGAGGCGGCCTGCTCGTCGCTCAACGCGTCGGGTACTTTCACCGCCTGCGCCGCCTGCAGCACACGCTCCTGCGCATACGCGCCGGGCGGACGTCCCACGTACGCGATGCGATCGCCCACCTTCAGACCGCTGACGCCCGGGCCGAGCGCCGTCACTTCGCCGGCCGCTTCCATGCCGAGACCGCCGGGCAACGGCAACGGATAGAGACCCGTGCGGAAGTACACGTCGATATAGTTCAGCCCGACCGCCGTCTGCCTGACGCGGATCTCGCCCGCGCCCGGTTCGCCGACTTCGACGTCGACCCACTTCATCACTTCGGGACCGCCGGTTTTATCGAATCGGATTGCTTTGACCATCACGTCTCCTTGAGGTTGGTTTTGATTCAGGCGTGCCGGAAGCGACAGCTCAAACCTGTTGCGTGAGGCGCAAGGTCAGCGAGTCGAGCACCATGCGCGCCGTCGAAATGTTGGTCGCGCACGGAATGTTGTGCACGTCGCACGCGCGCACCAGCGCGTTGATGTCCGGCTCGTGCGGCTGCGGCGTCATCGGATCGCGCAGGAAGATCACCATGTCCACGCGCCCTTCCGCGAGTTGCGCGCCGATCTGCAGATCACCGCCGTGCGGACCGGACAACATCCGCTCGACCACGAGGCCGTGCGCGTCGGCGATGCGCCCGCCGGTCGTGCCGGTCGCCACGATGTCGCAGCGCCTGAGCGTGTCGACGTATTCGCCGGCCAGTTTGACGATATCGTCCTTCTTGTGATCGTGCGCGATCAGCGCGATGCGGGTGGTCATGACGTAAGACTCCTGAAACCGTTGTGATTGTCGTTGTTGTGGTGGTGCTTGTGGTGATGCTTTAGGACGTGCCGTTCAGAACGTCCCGGGGTAGGCGCCGCCGTCGATCAGCCAGTTCTGTCCGGTGATATAGCCGGCATGCACGCTGCACAGGAACGCGCAGGCAGCGCCGAATTCCTCGCGGGTGCCGAAACGGCCGGCGGGAATCGTCTTCGTGCGCTGCTTGCGCGCCTCGTCGACGGAAATGTTCTGCGCCTTGGCTTGCGCCGCGAACGTGACGCCGATGCGGTCGGTATCGAACAGCCCCGGCAGCAGGTTGTTGATGGTCACACCGGTGGGCGCGACCTTGCGCGCCAGTCCCGCGACGAAACCGGTCAGCCCCGAGCGCGCGCCATTGGACAGCCCGAGCACGTCGATCGGCGCCTTCACCGCCGAACTCGTGATATTGACGATGCGCCCGTAACCTTTCGCGCTCATCGAGTCGATGGTCGCGCGTATCAGCTCGATCGGCGTGAGCATGTTGCTCTCGAGCGCACGGATCCAGTCTTCGTGCGTAAAGTCGCGGAAGTCGCCCGGCGGCGGGCCGCCCGCGTTGTTGACCAGAATGTCCGGCTGCGGACAGACGGCGAGCGCCGCAGCCCGGCCTTCCGGCGTGGTGATGTCGCAGGCCACCGTCTTCACTTCCACGCCGCTTTGCTTGCGAATCTCGGCGGCGGTCGCCTCCAGCGTCTCGGCGGTGCGCGCGACGATCGTCAGGTTGACGCCTTCGGCGGCGAGCGCTTCCGCGCAGCCGCGCCCCAAGCCTTTGCTGGCCGCGCAGACCAGCGCGGTGCGTCCTGCGATTCCCATGTCCATATGTGTGCTCCTCGTGAAGTTGTGCCGCGTGCGAGACACCGGGCCGCCGCAAGTTTTCTTACGTTCCTCAGAGGCCTGGCGTAAAGCGACAGGTCCGGGGCCGCATTCTGGCGAAACCGCGCACCGCCTCGAGGGCTCTCCCCCGGCCTCGGCCTTGGCGAGATCTCCCGGACCCTCGCGCGGCAAGTTTCCCCGATTCTAGAAGAATCGGTGCCGGACTGCGGCGGGCCGCTGCAATCTCCGGTATCTTCCGGCGGCACTCTTTCGGTAAACTTGCGCCGTGGCGCGTCCGCCAGCCAGCCGGTTTCCCGGCCGCGCGGCGCGCCGAACCGATCCCTCTAGCCGCCCCGTGCGCACCCGCCATGACCCAGGACAGCCGTTTTCCCAATCTCTTCATCCTCGATCACCCGCTGATCCAGCACAAGCTGTCGCATATGCGCGACCGGGATACCTCGACTCGCACGTTCCGCGAACTGCTGCGTGAAATCACGCTGCTGATGGGCTACGAGATCACCCGCAATCTGCCCATGACCACGCGCCGCCTGACCACGCCGCTCGTCGAGATCGACGCGCCGGTGATCGCCGGCAAGAAGCTGGCGATCGTACCGGTGCTGCGGGCCGGCATCGGCATGTCGGACGGCCTGCTGGAACTGGTGCCGTCGGCGCGGGTGGGCCACATCGGCGTGTACCGTGCCGAAGACCATCGCCCGGTTGAATATCTGGTGCGTCTGCCCGACCTCGAAGACCGCGTATTCATCCTGTGCGATCCGATGGTCGCGACCGGCTACTCCGCGGTGCATGCGGTCGACGTGCTCAAGCGCCGCAACGTGGCCGGCGAGAACATCATGTTCCTCGCGCTGGTCGCCGCGCCCGAAGGCGTGCAGGTGTTCCAGGACGCCCATCCGGACGTCAAGCTGTATGTTGCCTCGCTCGATTCGCATCTGAACGAGCACGCGTACATCGTGCCGGGTCTCGGCGACGCCGGCGACCGCCTGTTCGGCACGAAAAACTGAAAGCGGCCTGAAAAGCGCGTGACGGCGCGCGCCGGCCGCCGTCATCACGCACTTTTCGCGGCGTTCGCCGCTATCTCGTCCTCTGCCGCGCCCCTGCGGCGTGATAAAATTCGAATCCGCTCAAAGAGCGGCTCAATTCGCATTACCGTCGACCACACCGCCTGGCGCATCGCGCCTTTCGCGGGGCCTGGCAGGCCGGCGCGGCGTTTGCCGCGTGCGAGCAGCACCGCCCCGTCCCAATCGCGCTGCCGACTCGCGGTCCCGCCAACCGGGCCCGGCTGGCCGCGATCAGGCTCGATACGCACAGCCACGGCGGGTTGGCCACGAACAGTTGAGCCGGACAGTCAGGCAGCGGGCGGTTTGACAGCGAGGCGCACAATACCGCGAACGCGCGCACAGGCGCGCGAACACGAGCAAGCGCCCGACATCGCAACGACAATTGCACAATGCGTGCGCCCCACCGGCGCGCGCGATGGAGAACAGGTATGGCGGGTCATTCGAAATGGGCCAACATCAAGCATAAGAAAGCAGCGGCCGACGCCAAGCGCGGCAAAGTCTGGACGCGGCTCATCAAGGAAATCCAGGTCGCGGCGCGCATGGGCGGCGGCGACATCGACTCGAACCCGCGCCTGCGGCTCGCCGTCGAAAAGGCGTACGACGCCAACATGCCGAAAGATAACGTCAACCGCGCGATCCAGCGTGGCGTGGGCGGCGTGGACGGCGCAAGCTACGAAGAAATCCGCTACGAAGGCTACGGCATCGGCGGCGCGGCGGTGATCGTGGACACCATGACCGACAACCGCACGCGCACGGTGGCGGAAGTGCGTCACGCGTTCTCGAAGAACGGCGGCAACATGGGCACGGACGGCTCGGTGTCGTTCATGTTCGATCACGTCGGCCAGTTCCTGTTCGCGCCCGGCACGGCGGAAGACAAACTGATGGAAGCCGCGCTCGAAGCCGGCGCCGACGACGTCGTCACGAATGAAGACGGCAGTATCGAAGTGCTGTGCCCGCCGAACGATTTCCCGAAAGTGAAGTCGGCGCTGGAAGCCGCCGGCTTCAAGGCCGAACTGGCCGAGGTGACGATGAAACCTCAGACGGAAGTCGAGTTCACCGGCGAAGACGCCGTGAAAATGCAGAAGCTGCTCGACGCGCTGGAGAATCTGGACGACGTGCAGGAAGTCTATACAAACGCCGCGATCGCCGACGAATGAGCGTGCCACGGCAGCGCGTGGCGCATGCACTTGCACTTGCACTTGCATGCACCCACGCCCGCGCCGCCGGCCGGCCCTCGTGTCGTTGCTGAGCGGGCGTGCGTGTGGCCTCACATCGCGCGACCACCCGGGTTCGTACTGTGCCCTGCGCGCCGCCACCGGCTGCTGCGGGCTCCTTGCGAACCTTGCTGTCATTCCACGGCTGAGCGTGCTGCGTCAGCCGTTTATGGTTTTTAAGTCTCGGGGATTCACATGAAGTTACTCGTCGTCGGTTCCGGCGGTCGCGAACATGCACTCGCATGGAAGCTCGCGCAATCGCCGCGGGTTCAGCTCGTCTACGTTGCTCCGGGCAACGGCGGCACCGCCCAGGACGAGCGTCTGCGCAACGTCAACATCACCGAGCCGGCTGCGCTCGCCGATTTCGTCGAACAGGAACAGATCGCCTTCACGCTGGTCGGGCCGGAGGCGCCGCTGGCAGCCGGCATCGTCAATCTGTTCCGCTCACGCGGTCTGAAGATTTTCGGGCCGACCAAAGAAGCCGCCCAGCTCGAAAGCTCGAAAGACTTCGCCAAGGCGTTCATGAAGCGCCATGCGATCCCGACGGCCGAATACGAAACCTTCGCCGACGTCGCCGCCGCGCACGCGTATCTCGACGCCAAGGGCGCACCAATCGTCATCAAGGCCGACGGCCTCGCCGCGGGCAAGGGCGTGGTGGTCGCGCAAACGCTGGAAGAAGCGCACGCCGCCGTCGACATGATGCTGTCGGACAACAAGCTCGGCGACGCCGGCGCGCGTGTCGTGATCGAGGAATTCCTCACCGGCGAGGAAGCGAGCTTCATCGTGATGGTGGACGGCAAGCATGTGCTGGCGCTCGCGTCGAGCCAGGATCACAAGCGTCTGCTCGACGGCGACCAGGGTCCGAACACGGGCGGCATGGGCGCCTACTCGCCCGCGCCGATCGTCACGCCGCAACTGCACGCCCGCGTGATGCGCGAAATCATCCTGCCCACCGTGCGCGGCATGGAGAAGGAAGGCATCCGCTACACGGGTTTCCTGTACGCCGGTCTGATGATCGACGCGCAAGGCAACCCGAAAACGCTCGAATTCAACTGCCGCATGGGCGACCCGGAAACGCAGCCGATCATGGCGCGTCTGAAGGGCGACTACTCGAAGGTGGTCGAGCAGGCGATTGCCGGCACGCTGGATACGGTGGAACTGGAGTGGGATCGCCGCACCGCGCTCGGCGTCGTGCTCGCCGCGTACAACTATCCGGACACGCCGCGCAAGGGTGACCGCATCAACGACATTCCGGCTGAAACCGCGGATTCGGTCACGTTCCACGCCGGCACTACGCTGGCGGACGGCAAGCTGACCACCTCCGGCGGCCGCGTGCTGTGCGTGGTGGGACTGGCGGATTCGGTGCGCAGCGCGCAGTCGGTCGCGTACGAGACGATCAACCAGATCTCGTTCGACGGCATGCAGTATCGCCGCGACATCGGCTACCGTGCGTTGAATCGCAAGCACGACGTCAAGACCGACGGCAAGCACTAAGCCACGACCCCACTCGCCCGCGTGCGGCGCCAACGGCGCTACACTGCGGGTTTTCGCGGCGAGTTTCGCTTCGCTATCCACGCCCGCGGCATGACCTGGGCCGATATGAACCGACGCAGGCCCGACGTGGCCTGACCGAAGCCCGACGCGGCGGCAGTATTCCGCCCGAAGCGAAAAACCGTATGGCCGCGCCTTCGCAGGTTCCCCCTGACGCCGGCCCGGCCGTCGCCCTTCACGATGAACCCGCGGCACGACGAGCGTGCCGCCCTCAGCATCTGCATTCATGACCGATTCGAGCTACGACGCACAGGCCGTGCGCAGCTGGCTGCAAGGCCTGCAAACGCATATCGCGGACACGCTCGGCGCGTTCGACGGCACGCCGTTCGCCACCGACGCATGGCAGCGCGGGCCCGGCGAGAAGCTGCGCGGCGGCGGCTACACGCGGATTCTGGAAGGCGGCAACTTCTTCGAGCGGGCCGGCATCGGTTTTTCGGACGTGGCCGGCGACGCCCTGCCGGGTTCGGCGAGCGCCGCGCGTCCGCAATTGGCCGGCCGCGGTTTCGAAGCGATGGGCGTGTCGCTCGTGCTGCATCCGCACAATCCGCACTGCCCGACCGTGCATATGAACGTGCGTCTGCTGATCGCGACCAGGGCCGGCGAAGAGCCGGTGTTCTGGTTCGGCGGTGGCATGGATCTGACGCCGTACTACGGCTACGAGGAAGACGCGCAGCATTTCCATCGCACTTGCCGCGACGCGCTGCAACCTTATGGCGCGGACCTGTACCCGAGTTTCAAGCGCTGGTGCGACGAGTATTTCTTCCTTAAGCACCGCAACGAAGCGCGCGGCATCGGCGGGATTTTCTTCGACGATTTCTCGGCGCCGGGCTTCGATCAATCGTTCGCGATGCTCAGAAGCGTGGGTGACGCATTCCTCAAAGCGTACCTGCCGATCATCGAAAAGCGCCGCAACATTCCGTATGGTCAGGCCGAGCGCGATTTCCAGGCGTACCGGCGTGGGCGCTACGTCGAGTTCAATCTGGTCTTCGACCGTGGCACACTGTTTGGGCTGCAGAGCGGCGGGCGCACGGAATCGATCCTGATGTCCATGCCGCCTGTGGTGAACTGGCGCTACAACTGGCACCCCGAACCGGGCACGCCGGAAGCGCGTCTTTATAGCGATTTTCTCGTGCCGCGCGAGTGGGTGTGAGGCTCAGGCCCGCACCGCGCCGCGCATCGTCACGACAAAGGATCTTCACCTGAAGCCGAACGCTCATCCTGTTGCCCTGCCTCGCCGGATCGGACTGCTCGGCGGCACTTTCGATCCGATCCACAACGGCCACCTCGCGCTCGCGCGGCGTTTCGCGCATGTGCTGCATCTGACCGAACTCGTGCTGTTGCCGGCCGGCCAGCCCTGGCAGAAAGCCGACGTCTCGCCGGCCGTGCATCGGCTGGCCATGACGCGCGCGGCGGCCAGCGAGCTGGTGCTGCCGGGCGCGACCGTGCGTGTCGCGACCGACGAGATCGAGCACGACGGCCCGACCTACACGGTCGACACGCTGCAACGCTGGCGTGAACGCGAAGGTGAGGACGCCTCGATTGCGCTCCTGATCGGCGCGGATCAATTGGTGCATCTCGACACATGGCACGACTGGCGGCGCCTGTTCGACTTTGCGCATATTTGCGCGGCCACGCGGCCCGGCTTCGACCTCGCGTCGATTCCGCCCGTGGTCGCAAAAGAAATCGACGCGCGCCGTGCCCGCGCCGACGTTCTGCAAGCCACGCCCTGCGGCCACTTGCTGATCGATACGACGCTTGCGTTCAACGTTTCGGCCACCGACATTCGCGCGCATCTGCGCGAACAGGTGAGCCAGCGGCTCGCCCTCGCGGGCGACGAACAGCAAGACCAGGCGGCGAGCCATGTCCCCACCGCGGTGTGGGACTATATTCTTCAACATCATCTGTACCACCGGTAACCCTATGGATATTCGCAAACTGCAACGCGTGATCGTCGACGCTCTCGAAGACGTCAAGGCGCAAGACATCAAGGTGTTCAACACCAGCCACCTGACCGCGCTGTTCGATCGCGTGATCGTCGCGAGCGGCACCTCCAATCGCCAGACCAAGGCGCTCGCTTCTAGCGTGCGCGAGAGCGTCAAGGAAAACGGCGGCGACATCATCAGTACCGAAGGCGAGGACATCGGCGAATGGGTGCTGGTGGATTGCGGCGACGCGATCGTGCACATCCTGCAACCGGCCCTGCGCCAGTACTACAACCTCGAGGAAATCTGGGGCGACAAGCCGGTGCGCATCAAGCTGTCCACGCCGGACCCGTTTGGCGGCGCGCGTTCGAGCGAACCCGATGAAGACGAGGACGAAGACGAAGCAGCGCCGGCCGTGAAGAAGCCCGCGCGCAAGACGGCCGCGCGCCGCAAGTAAGTCAGCCGGCGGGCTTTGGGCGACTCACACCGTTCCGGTCCGCGATGACATTCGCGATCTTCGATCCGTCATGAAACTGCATATCCTCGCCGTCGGCCACAAGATGCCGGACTGGATCGCCACCGGCTTCGACGAATACGCGAAGCGCATGCCGCCCGAGCTGCGCATCGAGTTGCGCGAAATCAAACCCGAGCAGCGTTCGTCGGGACGGCCCGCGGAAAGCGTGATGGCCGCCGAGCGGCTGAAAATCGAAGCCGCGTTGCCGAAGAACGCGCGCATTGTCGCGCTCGACGAACGCGGCAAGGACTGGACCACCATGCAGCTCGCCGGCGCCCTGCCCGGCTGGCAGCAGGACGGCCGCGACGTGGCGTTCCTGATCGGCGGCGCCGATGGACTCGATCCTCAGTTGAAAGCGCGCGCCGATATGCTGCTGCGCGTCTCCAGCCTGACCTTGCCGCACGCGATGGTCCGCGTGCTGCTTGCCGAACAGCTTTACCGCGCGTGGACCATCACGCAAAATCACCCCTATCATCGCGTGTGAGCGAATGAGGGGGCGCTGAGAATGCGCGGGCGCGGTTGGTGGTCGCGACGCCAAGTCGCGCGTCGTCGTCGCATGTTGCAGTCGCGCCTTCGCCGTGTTTTTCGGGTCGCATTTGCGGCGCTAACCGACGTGCATGCTGGCGTGCACAACAACGTGCGCATGGCACGCGTCGTCATGCTCGCACCGCTGGTTTCCCACCGCACTGATCGACGCTCGACACCCGTCGCGCCCTCACGCAATCCGCTTCATCGAGACCTGTTCATGTCCACGTCCGCCGCTTCGCTGCATCCGTTCGTCTACCTCGCTTCGCAAAGTCCACGCCGCCAGGAGTTGTTGCAACAGCTCGGTGTGCGGTTCGAGCTGCTGCTGCCGCGCCCCGATGAAGACGCCGAAGCACTCGAAGCCGAACTGCCCGGTGAACGCGCGCACGACTACGTGCAGCGGGTGTGCGTCGCCAAGGCGCATGCGGCGCGCGCGCGCCTCGTGGCCGGCGGCCATGCCGCGCGGCCGATTCTGGTTGCGGATACAACCGTCACGATCGACGACGCGATTCTCGGCAAGCCCGTCGATGCCGACGACGCCGTCGCGATGCTCAAGCGCCTCGCCGGACGCGCTCACGAAGTGCTGACGGCCGTGGCCGTGGTCGATGCCGAAGGCGCGCTACTGCCGGCCGCGCTATCCGTGTCGAAGGTGCGTTTTGCTGCACTGCACGCAGACGCGATCCGCCGCTATGCCGCGAGCGGCGAGCCGCTCGGCAAGGCGGGCGCGTACGGTGTGCAGGGGCGCGCCGCGGAGTTTATCGAGCATATCGACGGGTCCTATTCAGGTATCATGGGTTTGCCGCTTTTTGAATCCGCTGCCCTCCTGCGTGCAGCGCGCATCGACTTCTAAAATAACACCATGAATGAAGAAATCCTGATCAATGTCACGCCGCAGGAAACGCGCGTCGCGCTGGTCCAGCAAGGCGCCGTCCAGGAACTTCACGTCGAACGAACGCTGTCGCGCGGCCGCGTCGGCAACGTCTATCTCGGCAAGGTCGTACGCGTGTTGCCGGGCATGCAGTCCGCCTTCATCGACATCGGTCTCGAACGCGCCGCGTTCCTTCATGTCGCCGACATCTGGCACCCGCGCATTGCCGGCGAGCCCCAGCATCAGACACCGCATCAGCCGATCGAAAAAATCGTCTTCGAGGGGCAAACGCTGATGGTGCAGGTCGTGAAGGATCCGATCGGCACCAAGGGCGCGCGACTGTCCACGCAAGTGAGCATCGCCGGGCGCACGCTCGTGTATCTGCCGCAGGAGCCGCATATCGGCATCTCGCAGAAGATCGAGAGCGAAGCCGAGCGCGAAGCCGTGCGTGCGCGTCTGACCGCGGTGCTGCCCGCCGACGAAAAAGGCGGCTACATCGTGCGCACCATCGCCGAAGATGCCACTAGCGAGGAGCTGGCCGGCGACGTCGCGTATCTGCGCAAGACGTGGGCGACGATTCTGTCGCAAGGTCAGCGCATGCCGCCCACCAGCCTGCTGTATCAGGATCTGAATCTCGCGCAACGCGTGCTGCGCGATTTCGTCAACGACGAGTCGTCGCGCATTCAGGTCGATTCGCGCGAGACGTATCAGATGCTGGCGGATTTCGCGGCCGAGTTCACGCCGGCGGTGTCGTCGAAGCTGCACCACTACACCGGCGAGCGGCCGCTCTTCGATCTGTACAACATCGAGGCGGAAATTCAGCGCGCGTTGTCGCGCCGGGTGGATCTGAAGTCGGGCGGTTATCTCGTGATCGACCAGACCGAAGCGATGACGACCATCGACGTGAATACCGGCGGCTACGTCGGCGCGCGCAACTTCGACGATACGATCTTCAAGACCAACCTCGAAGCCGCGCACACCATTGCGCGGCAATTACGTCTGCGCAATCTGGGCGGCGTGATCATCATCGACTTCATCGACATGGAGAACGTCGAGCATCGCGATCAGGTGTTGGGCGAACTGAAGAAAGCGTTGTCGCGCGATCGCACGCGTGCGACGGTGAATGGGTTCTCGCAACTCGGCCTTGTGGAGATGACGCGCAAGCGTACGCGAGAATCTCTTGCTCACGTGCTGTGCGAGCCTTGTCCGGTTTGCCAGGGCAAGGGGCAGGTCAAGACGCCACGCACGGTGTGTTACGACGTGCTGCGCGAGATTCTGCGCGAGTCGCGCCAGTTCAATCCACGCGAGTTTCGCGTGGTGGCGTCGCAGCAGGTGATCGACCTGTTTCTCGAGGAAGAATCGCAGCATCTGGCAATGCTGATTGATTTCATCGGCAAGCCGGTGTCGCTGCAGGTGGAGTCGAATTTGAGCCAGGAGCAGTACGATATTGTGCTGATGTGAAAGTGTTTTTTCGCTTAGAACAAACATCTATAAATAGATCGGCAGCCAGCCTCTCCTCTGGCTACCGTTCTTCCCTTCCCGAATGCAATACCCGTCGTACTTGAACACTTCAACGCCTGCAAACAAACACGTCCAGACGCGCCACTTGTAGAGTTCCTACACGGCACTGTCCCAGAACGAATAGTTAGGCGTCCAAGCGGAGACACAAGATGACACGAGTTCGCGTTAACGGCTTCACCATCTCGCTCGACGGATACGGAGCAGGCCCAAACCAGGACATCGACAATCCGCTGGGCATTGGCGGGACGGATCTGCACCATTGGCTGATTCCAACACGCACGTTCCAGCGGGCCTTATTCGGCAAGGACGGCGGCACGACCGGGGTGGACGACGGCTTCGCGGCTCGCGGTTTTGAGAATGTCGGGGCCTGGATTCTCGGCAGAAACATGTTCAGCCCCGTTCGCGGGCCCTGGCCGGACATGAGCTGGAAAGGCTGGTGGGGAGACAATCCGCCGTATCACGTTCCGGTCTTCATCGTGACGCATCATGCACGTCCACCCATCGAGATGGAAGGCGGCACGACGTTCCATTTCGTCACGGGCGGCATTCGCGAAGCGCTCGAAAGGGCACGCGAGGCGGCCGGCGGAATGGACGTGCGCATCGGCGGTGGAGCGAAAACGATTCAGCAGTATCTTCGCGAGAGCCTCATTGACGAACTGCACATTGCTATCGCACCCGTCCTGCTCGGCGGAGGAGAACGGCTGTTCGAAGGGGTTGACTTGCGGGCTCTAGGATACGAATGCGTCGAATTCGTAGCGTCGGAGAAAGCCACGCACATGGTCCTGCGGCGTCAGGGGCGCGCGCACGTCTAAGCACTGATTGCCGCGGCCGGTCACGCGTGGGTTCTCGCACAGCGGATCGTCTCCTTCGCCTAGTCGAACGCCCGCTCCGAGAACCGCTCGATCCAGAGCGCCAGGCGGTCGGCCGCAAAACTGGCGGCGCGTGTGCCGGCGCGGCAGACGATGGTCTCACCTTCACGCGCGAACCGCAGGGCGCCGCCAGCTTCTTCCAGCCACAGCAGGCAAGCCAGCCAGCCAGCGTGCTCCGCCGATACAGCCTGAGCCACGGGCCGGGTGAGGAACTCACTCAATGTGGCCGGCGAAGTCCAGATCAGCGCATCGCCATCGCCGCGTACTGTGGCGCCGAGAACGTCAGCGAAAATTTGCACCGCATCGGCAGCGCTGCGCCCCGCATTCCGCGTACGCAGTTCCGCCAGGCGCGTGCCAACCGCATGGCCAAAACTGCCGCTGCATTCGCTCTCGACCCGTACCAGATCGGCGTAATCCATACGCTGCCAGTCCGGCTCCACGTTGCGCGTACCGGCCAGATCGGCACCGGCCAGATAGGTCTCCACCGGCTGAAAGCGCCCTGGCCCGATCAGGCTGACGCACAACGTCTGCACGATGCCTATGCGAGTAGCCACGGTCTGCGTCTGCAGGACGCTCAGCTTCTCGCGCACGAGCTGGTCGCGTTCCTTGCGCAGTCCCGACAACTCCAGCGCCTGCTTCATCTCCATGCGCAGCGCGCTGATGTCCCACGGCTTCTTGATATAGCGATGTATCTGGCCCTGGTTGACGGCCTCGACGGTCTGGTCCAGCTCCGAATAAGCCGTCGTCAGGATTCGGACGATGTGGGGATAGCGCTCGCGCGCATAGCGCAAAAGTTCGTTGCCATATTCGCCCGGCATGCGCTGATCGGACACCAGCACAGCGAGGCTGCCGGCGTGGGCATCCAGCATTGCCTTGCCGTCCTCCACGGAGGCGCCCGTCACGACCGGCGCGATTGCACCGATGGCGCGCTCGAAATATTTGACCGCGGTGGCTTCGTCATCGACGAATAGAATCGCCGGTGGCGGTGTCTGGTTGGCAATCGTATCGCTCATGGGTAACTCCTGATTCGATCCTTGAAAATTGGGAATTCCAGCGTCACGGTCATGCCGGCGCCGAACGCGGACGCGCCCCTGATACGCTCGCCGCAGGACTGCATGACGCGGTTGCAGAAAATCATGTCCCAGCCGCTCACGCCCGCGTTCGTGATAACGGGCCGACCGGCATGCGCTGCATCACTTCGGGCGCGACACCGGGGCCGTAGCCGCGGATGCCAGCACCTCGCGGACCGTGGCCACGCCTAGCGGCTTCTCCAGGATTCGAAATACCTCGCCGGAATTGACCGCGCCCAGGAGCGCGTTGCTGTCCGCATAGGCCGTCACCAGGATTCGGACGATATGCGGATACTCCTGCGAGACCTGCCGCAGCAGGTCGTCGCCGTGTCGGCCCGGCATGCGGAAGTCGGTCACCAAAATCGTCACCCGCGCACCTTCGCGGCGCAGGATCGACATGGCCTCGTCCGCGTTGCCGGCGAGCAGCACGTCATAATCGCGACCCGCCGAGCGCGCAAAGTACTTGCGAGCCAACTCCTCGTCATCGACATAAACGACGGTCTGCCGCGCTTGTTGGGTCTCTCTCATTTCCACATCACTCCAGACGCGGCAGGTCGAAGTTGAACGCCGTCCACTCGCCCAACTGGCTTTCCGCAAACAGTGTGCCGCCGTGCCGCTCCACCACCGCATAACTGATGGACAGACCAAGGCCTAAGCCCTGGCCGACTTCGCGGGTGGTGAAGAATGGTTCGAACACCCGCGCCAGATTCTCCGCGGCGATCCCCGGACCGTTATCGCGCACATTCACGTGCAGCCGGTCGTCCCGCCATTGCGCCGTGACATGGACTTTCGGCGATACGGTGCCGGCCTTGTGCATGGCGAGCGCGGCATTCGAAAACAGGTTGATGAGCACGCCGATGATGGCGGCTTCGTCGCCCAGCACGAGGGTATCGCCGGGCAGCTCGCGCGTAACGCTCACGCCGCGCAGTTCATGCGCGCTCAGCCGGATCGACGAGTCAAGTGCCTTCTCGAACAGGAACGGCACGTCGTCTGCCGCCGCACCGGGCTTGCGGTAGGCAAAGGTCTTCAGGTCCGACACGATATGCTGGATGCGGTGCATGCCCTGCTTGACGTCCGTCAGGCACTCCTGCAGCGACGGGCTGTCCTTGACCTCCGGTTCTTCCATGGCTATTTCGATGGCCATCAGGCAGAAGTTCACGGGGTTGTTGACCTCGTGGAGCAGCCCTGCGGACAACGTACCGATTGCAGCCATCTTCTCCTGCTGCAGCAACTGGCCTTTGATCTGCGACAGGCTTTCATTGGTCAGCGCGAGCTGCTCGTTTTTGTGCGCTACCTCGTCCTTCAGCCGGAAAAGCTGGAAGCGGCCTTTCTCGTTGAAGTAGGTGTAAATGGAACTGGCCAACGCGCAGAAGAAGATCAGGATGAGCTGGAACTGAAACTTGCTTGGGTTCTGTATGCCGCCCGGATGCGCCGCGCAGGCGACGTAGTAGAGCAAGACGGTGGCGAGGCCGAATGCCAGCGTCTGCCAGTAGCCGGAGGGGAACAGGATCCCGACCGCGAAGATCGTCAGCATAAGCCCGGCATAGAACAGCGACTCCCCGCCCTGCGTGACATAAATCATCCACGAGATCATGGCCTGCGGCAGCAGCAGCCAGAAGAAGGTGATGACCTGCACCTGGCGTTTGCCCGTTTCCGTGTACAGCGAGAGCAATGCCAGGCCGATGGCCGCGCTGGTCAGCACCCGAACGATGGCAAAGCGCTTCTGCTCGGCCGGATACACGACATAGTCCAGCGCCACGCCCATCAGCACCAGCACGATCACGGTCAGGCCGCCAGCCTTGCTGCACAGCAACCGGTAGTCGCGCAGTTCTTCACGATAGTTCGAACGCAGCCCAGCCAGGGATGTCGTCATCTCAGGCTACTTGTTGCCGGCCGATCATTACCTCGGCGAATACGTTCACCCCGGTCGCATCCGTGTACAGGCGCGGCTCGCCACAGTTTTCCGGCATGATTTCGGCCATCTGTGCCTCGTTGCGATAGATCAGGTACCACTCCAGCACGTGCTCCATGCTGAGGCGCTCCGGGTTGTCGGCGTGGACATTGGTGACCAGCAGGTGGCCGCCCGGTCTGGTGCGGCTGGCGAAATGCTGGTTCAGCCGAGCGCAGACCTTGTCCGAGAGATAGTCGAACAGGCCGGCGCAATAGACCGCGTCGAACTCGCGGACGTCCGGCGCGTCCGCATCCATCCGGCGCTTGAGCAGGTGGTGGACCGAGTCGTGCGTGTAGCTGATGGTCATGCGCCTGGCCGTTTCCTGTGCAATCGCCGCGAGGCGGTCGCGCGTCCAGTCCAGTGTCTCCTGGCTGAAGTCGAGCAGTTCGAACGTCAGCCACTCCGGTTCGTCGTATTCACGCATGAACCGCTGAATCTCCTGAGCGGGGCCGCAACCCACGTTCAGGACCCGGAACGGCCGCCGCGCGGCGCGCGCTTCATTGGCCAGCCGGGTCAGGTAGTCCACCAGCAACTCGACGCGGTTGCGGTGCGCGCGTGCCACGGCCGTCTGCAGGAAGGCCGCGTTGACGATCTGGAAATACGTGCTCGGGCCCTGGCGGGGATCGTCGAGCATCTGGTTGACCATCTGGTAGTCGCCGGCATAGCCCAGCGGCTTGGTGAAAGTGCGGAAGACGAAGGGCGAACGCAGCAGCAGCGGATGGAGCGCGGCCTGGGCAAAGGCACGGTGTGCCGGCGCCAGTTCTTCGTCGACCAGGCGCGCCTCGCCTTCGAATTCGTCGAAGTAGACCTTGGTCCTTTCCATCAGCGGCGATGCCAGTTCGAGGAAGAAATCCTCGCGCAGGCTTTTGCCATCCTTCGGCATGGTGTCGGCCAGGTCCGCCTGCTCGACCCAGCGGGACATGTCTGAGAGAAAAGCCCGGATCTGGTTGACCGCGATCTGGTAGTCACGACGGATCTTGAAGCGCTCGGCCCAGTCCTGCGAGAACCGGCGCGCCTCTTCCCCGACCGCGCGCGCTTCCAGCACGCCGCCACTCAGTTCCCGCCACTCGGCGATCAGCGTGACTGAGACAATGGCTGTCAGGCCCGTGTTGACCATGCTGATCACGACCGCCTTGCCCGAATAGGCGTGTTCCACGCCCATCTTGACCGACAGGTCGCTCAGTACCTCACTGACCTGGACGATCGAGTACGGGTTGTAGACCTCCATCACCAGGGACTTTCGCTGGAGATTGATGATCGTGCCCCGCACCTGCTCGCCCTGCGAGTTGAGGAAGCTCACTACCGGATCGATTTGCGTTTTGGAATACACAGTATGGCGGCCAGGAAAGTACCACGAGAAGTTGGTTTGGAATCTGGTGCGATACCAGGCCAGCAGGTCGGCCGGTTCAGCGTCTATGGTTTCCTCAGGTCCCGGTGACGAAGCGTCGCCATGGATATTTCAGTTGTCGCCGCAGCAACCCGTTTTCCGGGTGGCGTACCCCTTCCTCCCGAACTGCATTGGCCGGACAAGTTATGCATTCGACCTGTCCGCTCATCTCGCGACAGCGCGCGTGCTAATGACACCACGGCTTCAGTGAGACTTGTTAGCCGGGTGGCCCTGAAGGCCGGCTTCGGGACAATACGGCCCTTTGCGATTGCAGCATTCTACTGATAAAAAAGAATGCTGTCGTCTCACGCCAATTCATCGGCCAACTGCCGGGCGACTCCCGAACGAGCCCCCAATTCCCTCCTTGACCGCGCTCCGCCGACAAGCGTATAACCATCCCATTGGATGTTATTTGGATGGTCTACGGATGCCACCGGGAGTGCAAATGCCGAAACTCAAGCTCGTCGACGCCTCACGCCCCAAAGGCGGCGAGACCGAAAAAATCACCATCAATCTGGGTCCGATCGACCTCGGCCAGATCGACCTGCTGGTCGAAGAAGGCTTTTACTCGAACCGCACCGACCTGATCCGCACGGCGATCCGCAACCAGATCGCGGTGCATGCCCAGGTCGTCGCGGAGACGGTGACCCGGCGCGCCATGGTGCTGGGCATGCAGCACTTCTCGCGGCAGGACCTCGAGGCGGCCCAGGCCGCGCACGAACGACTCGACATTCACGTGCTAGGCCTCGCCAGCATCGCAGCCGATGTGCCGCCCGAACTCGCGGCGGCCACGATTGCATCGGTGGTGGTGCTCGGCGCCTTTCACGCGTCGCCCGCGGTCAAGGCGGCGCTCGCCGGCCGCATCAGCTAGGCGCGGCGCTCGACTCATTACCGTGGCTGAAGCAGCGACTCATCAGTCGACTCGCTCATCCACGCCCCACACAGGCCACTGCAAACCATCATGAAAATGAACGAAGATTTCCTGAAATCGATGACAGACGCCTTCGAGCTATTGCGCACGAAGGGCCCGCAGGAAGCCACCGCGGCGGTTCAGCGCGCGCTCGCGGGCGGCAAAGCGAACGAGGCCCGCGCGGACCACGTACGGACATCGAACACGCCGTCGAATGCGAGCGAATGGGCGCAAGCGTGGTCGCAGATGCAAACCCAGGCGCAGACCCAGGCGCGCCCCGCTCCGCACGCCCCTGCCGCGCCGGCTTTCGACGCCGACTCGCCGGGCACCTTCAGCACGCACACGTTCAGCAACGCAGCCGGGCAACGCCAGTACAAACTCTACGTGCCGGCTGTCTACAACAGCGAACCATTGCCGCTGATCGTCATGCTGCACGGCTGCACGCAGAACGCGGACGATTTCGCCGCCGGCACGCGCATGAACGAAATGGCCGAGCGTCATGGCTTTATCGTCGTGTATCCGAATCAGGCGCAAGCGGCCAATCATTCGAAATGCTGGAACTGGTTCAAGCCTGCCGATCAACTACGCGATCAGGGCGAGCCGTCGTTGATCGCCGGCATCACGCGAGAAGTGATGGGCCGCTATCGCGTGGATCCGGCGCGCGTATATGTCGCGGGTCTGTCGGCGGGCGGCGCGATGGCGGAGATCACGCTGAAGACGTCGCCCGATCTCTACGCCGCGGCCGGCGTGCATTCGGGCCTCGCCTACGGTTGCGCGAAGGACTTGCCTTCGGCGCTCGGCGCGATGAAGGGCGGCAAGGCGCAACGCAAACGCGCGCATGGTACACCGCAACGTCCGTTGATCGTGTTTCATGGCGACGCTGACACGACCGTCCATCCGTCGAATGCGGCCGAGATCGTCGCGGCCTTCGACGCGGGCACCACTACCGTCAGCGAGGAATCAGGCGCTGCAAGCGGCCGGCGCGCGTATACGCGGCAACGGCATGTCGCGGCGAACGGTGTGGAAGCGGAGTCGTGGTCGATTCACGGCGCGGGTCACGCGTGGGCCGGCGGCAGTCAGCGCGGTTCGTACACGGACCCGTCCGGCCCCGACGCCGCCGCGGAAATGGTGCGATTCTTTCTCGCCCATCCGCGTACGCATTGAGCATGGACCGCGGCGTCGAGCGAGACCGATCGCGTTCAACATGAGTAACAGCTGGCTTGCTGTAGAGACGGTGGCCTGATGACACCAGACGCCTCGCTCTATACCGGCGCTGACGGACAGTAAAAGGCCCCGCTAAAGACAGCGCCGCGACCTAAGCCGCAACCGGGCAACCGGCCTGTTCGAGCGCGGCCTGCGCGTGCTCGTGCAGGTCGCCGCTGGTCAGCGACGCGTCCGGCGTGCGCACCCACGCCGCGATGCGCAGCGTCGCGCCGCCATCGTCCGGATAGTCGGCGACCGTGACGATCGGCGCGAGCGTGGCGCCGCTCAGCACGCGCGGTTCGTCGGCGACGAGTTTCTTCAACTCGCCGATCGCGGCGTCGACGTCCTTGCGCTGCGCGAGGCCCACTTCGACCTCGATGCGCTGCGTGCCGCCGCTGCTGTAGTTGATCACCGGATTGCTCCAGATCTGGCTGTTCGGCACGAACACGGCATTGCCGTCGCCGCGTTCGATGCGCGTGGTGAAGAGCCCCACTTCGCGCACAATGCCCGCTGCCGCGCCGCTGCCCTCGATCACGTCGCCGACGCGAAACGGACGCAGCATCAACAGCATCATGCCGGCCGCGATATTTTGCAGCGTGCCTTGCAGCGCGAGTCCGATCGCGAGACCGGCGGCGCCGAGCACCGCGAGCACGCTCGCAGTGGCGATGCCGACTTCGCTCAGCGCCGCGATGAATACGAGCACCCGCACGGCCCAGGTGCTCATGGCGGCCAGCATCGGTGCGAGCGTCGGGTCAGCATGCGTACGCGCGAGCGTGCGCGCAAACATGGAGCCGATGCGGTTCGACAGCCACCAGCCGATCGCGAGGATCAGCACGGCCAGCACGATATGAAGGGCGTCGTGCGTCAGCGTGACGAGCAACGACGGCTGGAAGTGAAAGAGTCGGGTTAAGAGATCGTTCATCACGAGTCTTCGCTCCGTTACGGTGTAAGTACGCTGACGCACCGAAGCAGGATACGTTCCCACCCATTACATTTCACGTGCGAAGGCACGCGGCTTGCTCACCCGTGCGAACAGTACCTGTGCGAATCATGCGAAGCCTGATCAGCGAGGCAGTTTCACTGCTGCCCTTGGTCCGGCAAAAAGGAGCGCCACATGTCCCAACATCTGAAGTCTGGCGACCGTGTCAGTTGGAACACGCCGCAAGGCGTCACGCGCGGCAAAGTCGTGCGTGTCATTTCTACCCATACCACCGTGGATGGCAGAATCGTCGATGCCTCGACATCCGACCCACATTACGAGGTACAAAGCGAGAAGAGTGGCAAGCATGCCGTTCATCGCGGCGACGCGTTGCATCGATTGAAGAATTGATACGGATGGCTAAGCACATCCGCGCGCACGGCGATCCATGCTGCCGGCAACCCGGCTTCAAACAGTGCCCAAAGGCCTCAGCAGATTACGCAGTGCTGCGACAGTAACCGGTCGCGAGAACCAGAAGCCTTGCGCTTCATCGCAACCGAGCGCTTCGAGTTGGGCGGCCTGCTCGGCCGTTTCGACGCCTTCGGCCGTCACGCGCAGTTTGAGCGCGTGCGCCATCGCGATGATGGCGCCCACCAGGGCCGCGCACTGCGGATCGGTGCTCATGCGCATCACAAACGAGCGGTCGATTTTCAAACGGTTCAGCGGAAAACGCGTCAGATAAGCGAGGCTCGAATAGCCGGTGCCGAAGTCGTCCACTGCGACTTCCACGCCCAGATCGCGCAGGGCAAAAAGCGTTTGCAAAGCCTGCTCGGTGTCACCGAGCAGCACGCCCTCGGTGATTTCCACTTCAAGATACGAGGGGTCGAGCGCGGCATCTTCCAATGCCTCGCGGATCGTTTCGAACAGATTGTGCCGCTGGAACTGCTGCGGCGAGACGTTCACCGCGAAGCGCGGCAAGTTGCCTGTCAGCCGCAGCAACTTGCCGGCGTCGCGGCACGCGGTGCGGATCACCCACTCGCCGATCTGCTCGATCAAACCCGCCTCCTCCGCAACCGGCACGAATTCGACGGGACTGATCAGGCCGCGTTGCGGATGGTTCCAGCGCAGCAGCGCCTCCACTTGCGCAATGTGGCCGTTGGAAAGCGTAACCTGCGGCTGATACACGAGATGCAGTTGCTGACGCTCGATCGCGTCGCGCAACATGGTCTGCAGTTCGAAGCGGCGCGCGGCCTGGCCTTCGAGCGCCGTGGAAAACCGCCGCACCGCATTGCCGTTCACCGCCGAAGCCGCCGACAGCGCCACGCCCGCGCGGCGCATCAGCGTAGGCGCATCGCCGCCGTCGGCCGGATAAGCCACGATGCCGATGCTCGCGGTAATGGTCAACGCGGTGCCGGCGTAGTCGATCGCCTCGGCGATGCGGCCTAGCGCTTCGGCGGCGAACGCATCGGCCGCCGGGCCGGTTTCGTTGACCAGCAACGCGAACTGCGTGCCGCCGATCGAAGCGATCGTGCCGTCGTTTGGAAAGAGACCGCGCAAGCGTTCACCAACAATCTGCAGCACGAGTTCAGCCGCGTGCAAGCCGAGCGCGTCGCGCAGTTTGCGCAGATGATCGAGCTCGGCGATCAGCACGGTAAAACCGCTGCCGCTACGCTCGCAACGCGCGATCGTCAGTTCCAGCCGTTCGGTGAATAGCGTTTGATTCGGCAGGCGGGTCACGCCGTCGTGATGCGCGACGTACCAGAGACGCGCTTCCGATTGCGCGTAACGCGTCATGTCGATGGCGATGCCCACGTACAGCGCCGCACAAGCAGCCTGGGCGGGCCCGGTGACGAGCGGCGCCAACGCCAGCACCACGCGAACCGGCGTACCGTTGCGCCGCAAAAAGCTCCACTCGCCTTCATAGCGCGAAGTCACCATGGCAAGCGGCGGCAATTCGGCGCGGCGTTTGGCCAGTTCGGCTGGATCGAACAAAGACTCGAAGGTGCGGCGACCGATCAGTTCTTCAGCCGCCAATCCCGTCAGCTTCTCGAAAGCGGCGTTGATGGAGTCGAACGTGCCGTCCGCGGTGCAGGTAAACATGCCATAAGGCGCCGACGCAAGCGCGGCATCGCGCGTACGCGTTTCAGCGTAGAGGGGGATGTGCATCGCGCCGGCCTTTGATTTTCCTGAGTAGTGAAAGCGATCGAGCGTTTCTTGACGCGCGGGCGCAACCAGTAGCCCCGAAATTCCGGTCCGATGTTGCGGGCAACCGTGCGTATGATAACGGCTTTCGCGCCCCCGCCGAATTGGCCGCGGCGGGGGACGTTGAAATGTCAGCGGGCTGGCGGTGGCAGCGGTGGCGGAACGCATGCGTGTCGCCAGAACCTGGTGGCGGTTCGTCGCGCTCGTGAGCGTCTCGAGCGCGTTAGAGAGAACGATGGCGGGATGAGACCCGCCGACCGATCCGCGGAACTGCATCAACTCTATGTACGGAAAAGCATACGGCCGCGGTTCCGTTTTTTACGCGGCGCGCGGAAGCGCTGCTTCGATGAACACCGCGCACAGTGCTTCCATGCCCTTCGCGTCTTCTTCGTCGAAGCGCGCGACGCTCGGGCTGTCCACATCCCACACGCCGATCAGCGTGCCGTCCGGGGCGACAAGCGGCACGACGATTTCCGATTGCGAGGCCGAATCGCAGGCGATATGGCCGGGAAACTCGTGGACATCGCGCACCACCTGCGTCTCGCGGGTCTGCGCGGCCGTGCCGCAGACGCCCTTGCCGAGTGGAATTCGCACGCACGCGGGCTTGCCCTGGAACGGTCCGACGACCAGTTCCCGACCGTCGTGGAAATAGAAGCCGGCCCAGTTCAGATCGCTGAGCGAATGAAACACGAAGGCGGAAAAATTCGCGGCGTTGGCGATCCAGTCGGTTTCGCCGGCGAGCAGCGAGCGGGCCTGCGCGACCAGTTCTTCGTAGTGCGCGGCTTTGGGCAGATGCGAGGCGGAGGAGACTTCGAACATGACGGCGTCCGTGATGAAAGCGGAAGGAGGAACAGCGAGTCGTGCAGTTTAAAGCAAGCCGCCGTTTCCTTCACGGCGCGCACACGCACGGCGCCAGGCACACAGCAACGCTCGCTCTCCTTCCGGTTCCGTCAGACCCGCCCGCCTCCGCGCAAGGCGGAAACCAACGGGAAAACCACACGACGACTACTGATCGACGCCGATGATCACGCTCGATGCCTTGAAGATCGCCGTCGCCGCTTTGCCGTTCGCGAGAGCGAGGCGATCGACGCTTTCATTGGTGATGATCGCCGCGATCTGCGCGCCGCCCGCGCTGATCGACACTTCGGAATTCACCGCGCCCCTCGTGAGCGCCGACACCGTACCGGCGATGCAATTGCGCGCCGACACCTGATTTTTCGCGACGTCGACCATCACGATCACCGACGACGCCTTGACCAGCGCAAAGGCTTGTTTGCCCACCGCGAGACCGAGCGACGTTGCGCTGCCATGGGTGATGATCGAGACGATCTCCAGGCCGTCCTGGGTGCGCAGCGTGACTTCGTCGTTCACGGCGCCATGCTTGAGTTCGGTGATTTCGCCGGCGAATTGATTGCGCGCGCTGGTTTGCATGTTGTTCTCCTTGTTCAGGCGACCTCGTACGAACGTTGGTTGGAAGCCATCTGTCGGGTTGAGCGGTGAGTGTCGTGAAATGCTCGCCGGTTGCGGAAAGCTGCGCGTAGAGCGCGGTATCGCGCAGCCGCCATCAACAATGCGAACGCCCAATGAAACCACATAAGCATTATGCATGGGCGTGCACAGCGCGGCGCCGGTCGAACGTGCCGCACAATGCGCCGACACCGTATCATCGTGCCCTGGACCTTCTTCGCCGAACCCTATGCCCGTTGCCGTTCCATCCCGCCTTGCCGCCGCCTGGCCGAGCGCCCGTCGCGGCGCCGCGCTATGCGCCATGCTCGCCGCGATCACCGCGTGCAGCAACCCGTCGCCGACGCATGACACGCACACCCAACTCGACACCGTCACGCTGTTCCCCATCGCGCATTACGACCAGAACGTCGATCACTGGCTCGAACCGGACAGCCCGGGCTACGACCAGCCGTTCCTGAGCGCGGCGGAACAGCAGGCGCACTTCAAGGCGCTCTACGCGCGCTACTTCGGCACCGGCACCGCGGCGCCCTCGCCGTGGAATGCCAGTTTCGTGACGATGCGCGTCTATCGCCAGCAAGGCGCGGACATTGCCGCGTTGCAGCAGCGGCGCATCGCCAGGTTTGATAACGCCGGCAAAAGCGGCGCGGACATCGGCTACGGCGAAAATTTCCGGCCGCACGACAAGGCGTGGATCGACGCCATCGCGCAAAACATGAATGTCGCGCAGTTCACGCAGACGGCCGTCTATCAGCCGCAGCGCCGCGCAATCGCCACCAACAATCTGATGGTGCGCGAACTGCCGACCACCGACCCGTCGTTCTACGACCACCGCCTGGCCGGCGAAGGCTATCCGTTCGACAACCTGCAGATCTCGGCCGTGCGTCCCGGCACGCCGCTTTACGTGCTCGGCGGCAGTGTCGACGGCGCGTGGCATTACGTGCAGACGCCCGACGTGCAAGGCTGGGTGCGCAGCGACGGCGTCGGCATGGCCGACGATCGCTTCGTCGATACGTGGCGCGCCGCAACGGGCAAAGCGCTCGGTGCGGTGATCGTGGCGTCGGCGCCAGTGCGCGACAACCGCGGCGTGTTCCGCTTCGACGCGCCGGCCGGCACGCTGCTGCCGATCGTGCCCGCCAACGCCGCTCGGCCGGCGCAAACCAGGCCTGCCGCGAGAGACATTGGCGCCGCAACCGAGCCGGCAGCGGCGCGTCAAATACTCGTCCCCGCGCGCGACGCGGACGGCCGGGCGCTGATCCGCACCGCCGCCCTGAGCGACGCGCAAATCGCGCCGGCGCCGCTCGCCGCCACGCCGCGCCATCTGGCGATGCTGATGAAAACGCTGATCGGCCGTCCCTACGGCTGGGGCAATAGCGGGCTCTACAACGACTGTTCGTCGGAACTGCAAAGCATCTTCGCCGCGTTCGGCGTCTGGCTGCCGCGCCATTCGTCCACGCAGATGAGCGCCGGCCGCATGATCGACCTGTCGTCGTCCACGCCCGCGCAGCGGCTCGACTATCTGGCGCAGCACGGCGAGCCGTTGCGCACGCTGATCTACATCGGTGGGCATGTGATGCTGTATATCGGCAACACCACCCGCAACGGCAACGCGGTGCCGGTCGTCTACCAGGACGTATGGGGCTTGCGGCCCGCCGACGACAGCCGGCGCGCGGTGATCGGCGGCTCGGTGATTCTGCCGCTGTTCGAACACATTCCCGAAGACGCCACGTTGCAATCGCTCGCGGCGACGCCGACGTTCCAGATCAGCATCCTCGGCGCGCCGCGTGGCGGCACGCCGGCGCCGTCCGCCGCGCCGCCGGACGAGGACAATCCGGCCGGTTGAGACGCGCGCCTAAAAAATATTTTTCCCGGAGTGTCGATTCATCGGTCACGTAACCGTCGTAACGTTGAAGACCTGACTCGACCGAGTCGGTCTTTCAACTCACGAACCTGTTACTTCAAGGAGTCGCCGTCATGTCCAGCAACGCTGTCAAACCGATCCCCGACGGGATGCACTCGCTCACCCCGTATCTGATCTGCGCCAACGCCGCGGACGCCATCGCGTTCTACACCAAGGCCTTCAACGCCGTCGAACAGGTCCGCCTGCCCGGCCCCGGCGGCAAGGTCATGCACGCCACGCTGAAGATCGGCGATTCCATGCTGATGCTGACCGACGAATGGCCCGAGCACCAGTCGTTCGGCCCGAACACGCTGAAAGGCACGCCGGTTACGATTCACCACTATGTGGAAGATGTCGACGCCAGCTTCAAGCAGGCCGTCGACGCCGGCGCGACCGTCGTCATGCCCGTCACCGACATGTTCTGGGGCGACCGGTACGGCCAGGTGAAAGACCCGTTCGGCCATAGCTGGTCGTTGGCCACGCACAAGCGCGACCTGAGCCCGGAAGAAATCCAGAAAGCCATGATGGACTGCATGAAGTAAGGCGCCGTCCGTTCGGTGAGAAGGAGGAGAAACGTCATGCAAAAGATTGCGCCGTGCCTGTGGTTCGACGGCAATGCCGAAGAGGCGGCCCGCTTCTATACGTCCGTGTTTTCCGATTCCCGCATTGCCACCACGATGCATTACACGGACGCCGGACCCGGGCCGGCGGGCGACGTGCTGGCCATCACGTTCGAGATCGAGGGCCAGGAGTTCATGGCCCTGAACGGCGGCCCGCAGTTTCCCTTCACACCGGCAATTTCGCTGTTCGTGCACTGCGAGTCGCAAGAGGAAATCGACCGTTACTGGACGAAACTCCTGGACGGCGGCAAGGAGTGGCAATGCGGCTGGCTTCAGGACCGGTTCGGCGTCTCGTGGCAGATCGCGCCCGACGTACTCGGCGAGATGCTGCGCGACCCGGACACCGTCAAGGCGAGCCGCGTGATGAAACAGATGATGAGCATGGTCAAGCTCGATATCGCGCCGCTCGAAGCGGCTTATCGCGGCGATTGAAGTGCGCCCCTGACCGCGCGCCGCCGTCGGCGCGCGGGCTGCTTGCATGCGCTGTGCATTCACAGCGCAGCGAGCGGACGAAGGGCGCGAGAGCTCCATCTTTGATAGGATCGGTCTCGACCCATTAACGGCGGGACATCAACGGTGCGCGTCAACCATCAGGCTTTCTTCTGCTCGCTGTTTGTCGCGCGTCTCGCCGATCAGGTCCTGCTGTTTCTCGTGCCGCTCGTCGTCTTCCAGACCACGCATCAAGTCTCGTGGTCGGGCCTCGCGTTCTTTATCGAAACGCTGCCGCGCTATCTGGTGTTTCCTTTCTTCGGCGCGTTGTGCGATCGCATCTCGCCGCTCAGGTTGATGCGCGTCAGCCAGGCGGTGCGGGCGCTGGCATGCTTCGGCGGCATACTCGCTTATGCGTTGTTCGGCGGCATCGGCTGGTTGATCGCACTCTCGGCGGTGTGCGGCGTATTGACGAGCCAGGGCCTCGTCGCACGTGAAGTCATGCTGCCGCAGATCTTCAGCACGCAGCAGTTCCAGCGCGTGCTCGCCTACTCGCAGCTGGCCGACCAGTTGGGCTTCGTGCTCGGTCCGATGCTCGCCGCGCTGCTGCTCGGCCTGTGGCGTTGGGAATGGGTGGTTGGCGTAACCGGCATGCTGTTTCTTCTCGCCGATGCCGCTCTGCTGCTGTGGCAACGCACCAGCGGTTTTCGCGCCGCCGAGCCGCCGCCTCTGGCGCCGGGCCACTGGACGCTGCCACTGCGCATCGCGCTGCGTCATGTGCTGGTGCTGCCGGGCCTGAAGAAAGTCGTGCTGCTCGCCGCCGCCGAAAATCTGGTGATCGGCGTGACACTCGCCACGTCCGCGGCCATGGTGACCGGCCTTCACGCGCAATCGAATCGCTACTATGCCGGACTGCAAACAGCGGGCGCCGTCGCCACGGTGCTGATCCTGTTGACGATCGCACGCGCCGCATGGCCGGCGCGCACGCTGGGACTGGTCGCCTTCGTCTCGATTTGCGCGGGCGGCGTAATCGCCGGCGCGAGCGCGGCACCGTGGGGCTATGCGCTCGGCTTTCTGCTGATCGTCGGCTTCGACAAGATGTTCAACGTCTACATCCGCAGCGCGCGGCAACGAATCATTCCGCCCCAGGACTACGGCAAGACGACCGGCGTGGTGATCCTTCTGAACAACATGACGCAGCCCCTCGCGGGTCTGTTGGTCGGCGTGTTCTCGGCGCGCGCGCGAACCGGCCCGCTGATCGTGATTCTTTCACTGACGATGGGCGGCATCGGCGCGGCGGTGTCGGTCGGCGCGGCGCTGGTGAGAAGGCGGAAGCGCGCACTGGCGCTCGGGGAATGAAGCCGCGTTGGCTTGCCCGAATGCCCTGATCAATAGCGGGCGCGGGCTACGCAGCGCCCGGTTGGCTTGAGGTCTTTATCCGCAACACAGCTAGACCGCCTCGCATACCACCGCGAACTTCAACAACTGCGTGGGCCCGAACGCATTGCTGAGCGCGACGTCGGCGGCGTCGCGGCCGCGTGCCATCAGCACACGTCCCGTGCGCGGCGCGTTGTTGCGCGGGTCGAAGGTTTGCCAGCATCCGCCGATGTAGGCCTCGAACCATGCGGCGAAGTCCATCGTCGCGTACGGCGGCGGCAGGCCGACGTCGCTGATATAGCCCGTGCAATAACGCGCTGGGATATTCATGGCGCGGCATAGCGCCACGGCCAGATGCGCGAAGTCGCGGCACACGCCTTTGCGCTCCTGCCACGCCTGCCAGGCGGTCTTGGTCGGCCGTGCAAAGTCGTAGCCGAACACGATGTGGTTGTGCACGTAGTCGCAGATCGCATCCACGCGCCCGCGGCCGAGCGGCAGCTTGCCGAAGGTCTGCCACGCGAATTCGGAGAGCAGATCGGTTTCGCAATAGCGGCTGCCGAGCAGAAAGACCAGCGTATCGTCGGGCAGCATTTCCACCGGATGCTGTTCGGTGTACGGCGGCCGCATCTCCGGCTCGGACGACACCTCCAGCACCGCGCTCGTCGAAAAAGAGATTTTTCCCGGCGGCGCCACCAGCCGGCTGCACAGATTGCCGAACGAGTCGCGATACTGCCTGATCGGCACCGGCGGATCGACCACCAGCACATCAGGATTCAGCACCTCTTTCGCGTGCGAATAGTGGGTGTTCAACATCAGCAACATCGGCGTCGGTTGCACGCACTCATAGACCAGCTCGTAGCCAACGCGCAATTTCATCGCAGCGCCCTTTTCCAGTTGAAACATTCAATTGACGCGCACGGCGAGCCGCCCGCAGCGTCACTCCCGCAAACACGTTTCGATTCGACGCGCCGTGATTTTCGGCGCGCGTTCATTCGTCTTATTCGCGTTGCTTGGCGGTCATTCGCCTTCGGTCACGCTCACGTCCACCTGCAAGCCGCGAAACGAATGCGGCGCGCCATGCCACGTGCCCCACAACGGCAGCGCCTGATAGGCGTTCCACGCCACCGCCACGCGAATCAGATGGCGATTGCCGACGATGCTATTGGTCGGATCGAAATCGACCCAGCCGGCGCCGGGCAAATAAATCTGCAACCACGCGTGCGTCGCGCCGCCGCCTTGCGTGGCGTCGTGCTCGGGCACGAACAGATAGCCGCTCACGAAGCGCGCCGCGAGGCCGAGCGAGCGCACCGCGTCCATCATCAGCACGGCAAAATCGCGACAACTGCCGCTGCGGCTGCGCAATGTGTCGCCGGGACGGTTCACGCCTTTTTCCGTGCGGCGCACATAGAAAAACGTGCTCTTGATTTCGAGCGTCATGGCACGCAGCAGCGCCATCGTGCCGCCACTGCCCGCGCTGCTTTTGCCACCTTTGCCGCCGGTCTTCGCAGAACTGCCCAAGATCGGCACGAAGCGGCGCGCCCATTCGTCCACGTCGCTGTCCGGATACTGGCGGCTGCGCGCGTTCACGAGATCTGAAGCTTCCTCGTTGGTGTACGCGAACGGCCAGTTCACCGCATACGGCTCGAGCGCATAATCGGGCATGGGCGCTTCGAAGTGCTCGAGTGTCACTTCGCTGTCGAAGCGCAATTCGCTCGCCTTGCCCGCGAAACTTGCGACCGCCACCGAGTTGTCGAACACGTCGTGCAGCCAATGCAGCCGCGACGGCTCGGGCGTGATCACCAGCTTGTTCGTGACGAGCCGCAGATCGTGGCTCGCGCGCGGCCGGAACATCATGCGATGTTCGCCGAAGCGCACGGGTTCCGAGTAACGGTAGACGCTGACGTGGCGCACCGTGAAACGCTGCGGCTCATTCATCCGACCGCCCGATGGATGCCGCCGGGTTCATCGTGTCCATCGCGTTCGCGCTTGTAAAAAGCCGCTGCCGCTGCGGACAAAAAGCGCGCGGCGCGGTTTTGATCTTCAATGAGCCACGGCCGGGTTGCGGTGTGGTCGAGTGCTCTCAAACAGAAACTGACGGGTTGAGCATACACCCGCCATATTGGTTGAAAGTACTCATTTGGCCGCGGCATCGCGCGGGGAAGTTATCAACAGAATCTGTTCGCAAATCTGTGCATAACTATCCGGCAAAAAGCGCAAGCCGTTGATGCGATTGCCGTTTCTGCCGCGACGCCGAAGTTAGGCAGTGCATGCACCCGGCGCGCGTCATTCGCGCACTGTGCCGCGCGCCGCGTCGTCGGCAACGTGCGCGTGACGGGCCTCTTCGCGCCACCGCTGACGCGAGCGAACCATTCTGCGCACCGCGAGCCGTGCCATCTTGACCCAGCCCGAAGGCCGCGGGTCGGCCAGCATGCTCAGCGCACGCGCGTAGTCGAGCGTGAGGCCGGGCGTCCACGCCATCGTCGCGGCTCGCTTGCGCACTTGCGCGGCGACCCACAGTTCCGGCGTCGAGATCACGCGCAAAAACGGCTGCCAGCCGCCGAGATTGCCCCACACGCGCGACGAGGCGCCTTCGATCGCGGCTTCCAGCGCGCGCGAGACGCTGCTCGAACAGTTGCGGTGCGTGAGGTTGTAAGTCGTGTCCTGCCGATATGTCTCCCAGAAGCGGCTCAGGCGAACCGGATCGTAGTTGCGGATGCGCACCTGAACCGTCGACGGGCACCACGCTTTCGCTTCGGTCGGGTAATCGGGCTGGAATAGCCCCGGCATGTCGTTCTCGCGCGTGGCACGCAGCAGTCGCGCGAAATCGTCCGGCGAACGATCGATCTCGACGCCGGGATACAGGCTGATATAGACGCCCTCGGGCGATTCGAGCGCGGCATGGCCGGTCGATATCACGCCGTTGCGATCCACCGCCGCGATATAGCGATCCACGATCAATTGCCGGCGCGCCTCGCCCTTGGCCGAACCGACCGGCGTCCACACATGCACGGTCAACGCGGCTTCGTCGGCGGCCGGCGGGCCGTCCCATTCGTGCGCGATCAGACGGCTGGCGGCCAGCGCGCTCGCGGCGGCAATGCCGGCGTCGGCCGCGGAGTCGCCGGCGGCGACCGCCGGGTTCGACGCGAGCCGCCGCACCCGCGTGCTCAGCAGGATCATGTTCCATCCGCCAAAGATCAGCCCAAGTCCGACACAGTACGGCACCGTGCCCACGTAGTGGGTCGGATAGGGTTGATAGAAGAAAATCGCCAGCGCGATTTCGACGGCGCCGCCGATCATCGCGAGCCGCCATGTGCGAAAGCGGACCACTCTTGCCGCGACGATCTGCAGGAGGCCATCGGCGAAAAAGAGCGTGCCGAAGATCATCGACAGAATGAAATTGCCATGCTCGTGGCCAATCAGAATCAGCGCCGCGGCAGTGGTGAACGCGATGCCCTTCACATAGCGCAGCGTGCGTTGCCCGCCCATGCCGGTCCAGGCGACGGCCAGCGTGGCAAGGCCTTCGAGCAACAGCAACGAGACGAACGGGGTGATGGGAAAATAGAGCGCGCTATCGAGCGCGTCGGTGAACACGAACACGCCGAGCAGAAAACTGATGTAACCGGCGATCCGCAACGATCGCCAGCGCGTGCGCAGATAATCGACGCCCAACAGAATCATGACCAGACGAACCATCGCGAGTCCTCCGTTACTGATGCGTTCTGCTGATCGCCATCTTAACCACTTTGGCGGCGCGGGCGCGCGAGGCTCCGGCGTGACCCACGAAGCGACAGCGCACATTTGCCACGTCTCGCTCGTGCATCTTTGTGCCGCTCATGCCGATGCGCTTTCGCGCCCAGATCGATCGGCCACAAAAAAGGCCGGCGCGGAAATGACTTCAACGCGCCGGCCCGCAATCAGGCAAAAAACCAGAAACCGCTTACGCCGCCCTGGCTTGGGGCATCGCCTCACCGCCCTGCTCGCCACCCAACGCATCGAGCAGATTGCTCAGCATGCGGTCGAGCTCGGCGGTCATTAGCGTGACGTCGGAGTCGAAGCGTTCGTCGTCGTTTTGCGCGGTGGGGTCGCTCGCTTCCTTCAGCACGTCGAGCGGCGCGATGCGCTTGATCGTCAGCGAGGGCGTCAGCACGAACGACACGCGGTCGTTCCACGTCATCGCGAGACGCATGCAGTGCTTGCCGGCTTCGATATGACGGCGCATATCTTCGGCATCCAAAGTATGTCCCA
This sequence comes from Paraburkholderia sp. BL6665CI2N2, assembly GCF_004366535.1. NCBI lineage: Bacteria > Pseudomonadati > Pseudomonadota > Betaproteobacteria > Burkholderiales > Burkholderiaceae > Paraburkholderia > Paraburkholderia sp. BL6665CI2N2. The sequence goes on along the minus strand of NZ_SORC01000001.1, from coordinate 6,884,906 downwards.
CATAGCGCACGGTCGCGTTGCCTTCGGTGGGCGAACGCAACTCGGTGTCCTGGTCGAGCGTGAAGCCGGCGGGGCCCTCGCCTGACAGCAGCCATTCGGTCATGGCCGCGACCGGCGAATGCGTGACGCGCACCGTGCCGAGCGGCAATTGATCGATCGACTTGACGAGCAGGCCGCGCACTTCATCGGCGACTGCTTGCGAAGCCGCGTCGATCACGAGCCAGCCGTTCTTGCAATCGATCCACACGCGCGTGTCGCGACGAATGCTGAAAGCGCGCGGCAACAGTTCGTCGGTGACCTGTTCCTTGAGTTCGCGCATCTGCTTGCGGCCGGGTTTGAAGCCCTGCTGATCTTCGAGTTCGAGCGCGCGCTCCTTGGTCACCTGCGTGACGACCGACGCCGGCAGCAGTTTCTTTTCGGCACGAAACACCAGCAACATCTGGCCATTGAGCGAATAGATCAGCGAGTCGTTATCGCGCGGCGATGCCCAGCCATGGCTTTGCATCTCGACGCTGTTGCCGGGCGCGAACGCGTGCGGCGCGAGCCACTTCTGCATCTGTTCCGGAGTGACGGACCACGGAGCGGGAAGACGGTGAAGCTGAAGGTTTTTGAACCACATGGGCGGAGTCGTGTACGGGCAAAGCGCACCATTCTATCTGACGATAGATGTCGCGTGGTCGGCTGGAAGGACTCTGTTACTTCGTCGCCCAAGCCTTCACGGCGTCGCGATCATTTTCAAATAAAAACAGATAATCCTTTAAGCGAAAGACCGATTATCAAACACGGCCTTACTCCGGAGAATACGCTTCATCCACTTCAACTCTCTCCGGAGCGCACCATGTCCACCTCATCCATCTCGCGAATCGGCCGCCACGTGCTGATCGCCGCGAGCCTCGCTGGCGCCTTGAGCGCCCACGCCGCCAGCGACGCCGACCTGCCCGTGCCGCACCACGTCGCCGTCGCGTCGAACTCGGCGCAAAGCGCCGAAGTCGTGCGAACCGCCCGCCGCTATGCCGCCTTCTGGAATACCGGCGACGAGGCCTACGCGAAGCTCGCACTCTCGCCCGCCTTCATCGACCGCACCTTGCCGGATGGACGCCCGCAAGGTCCTGACGGTCCGCTGCAGGCGTCGAAGGGTTTTCGCGCGGCCGTGCCCGACCTGCACGCGGAAATCGACGATCTCGTGGTGGCCGGCGATCGCGCCTCGGTTCATCTGCATTTCCATGGTCATTTCACCGGGCAGTTCCAGAACCTCAAAGGCAACGGCCAGACCGTCGATTTCCAGGCCTTCGATCTATATCGCGTGAAAGACGGCCGCATTGTCGAAAACTGGCACCTCGAAGACAATCTGACGCTGCTCAAGCAACTCGGCGCCATCAAGCCGTAGTGGTTTAGCCGTAGCCGTTTTGAGCGCGCTTCGCATTGAAATCACCTAGACTTTTTGACAAGCGCGTGACTAGACGGAGGCGGCCATGGCCGATCAAACCGCAGCCTGGCAGATGGTGGAGTACGAGGGATTCGAGATTCACGTAGCGCCGTTTCTGAAGAACCCGCCCAGTGAAGGGCACACGCCGAGCGCGGCGAATCAGCGCTACACGTATATCGGCTACGTTTGCCATCCGGGCGCTGACCCGGCCATTCCCGGCCATGCGGTGCCGTTTCACCCCGACGGCGAAGAGAGCTTTGCCGGCGAGGACGAAGCCGTGTATGAAGCCGTGCACGTGGGCCGCAGCATTGTGGATGGCACGCATCCAGACCTGACAGTGTTGCCGCTGGTGACTGGCGGCGTGTGAATCTCGGGCTTGCGCTTCAGCGAGGCTCCAGCACGCCCGACGGCGAGCCCTGCTTCGCCAGCAGGCGCTCCGCCAGTTCCAGCATCCGCTGATTGGCGCGTGGCGGCGTGAACGTCTCGACTTTTTGCAGCGCGGCTTGCGCGACGCTGCGGCGAAGTTCGGTGTCCGTCAGCAGGCGTTCGATGGCGAGCGCCATGGCGTCCACGTCGCCGATCGGCACCAGCAGGCCGGCCTTGCCACCGTCCAGCATATCTCGCGGACCGGTCGGGCAATCCGTCGACAGCACCGGCGTGCCGAGCGCCATCGCCTCGCCGAGCACCACGGCGCAACCCTCATAGCGGCTGCTCAGCACGAGCATTTCTGCCTGCCGGATATAGGGCAACGGATGGGCGCAGAAGCCAAGAAACTGTACCGATGCACCGATCCCCAGTTGGTCGGCGAGTTGCTCCAGCTCGCGCCGGTCCCGCCCTTCGCCGATCAGAACGAGCGCCGCCTCGCAGCGGCCGCGCTCGCGCAACTGGGCGTAGGCTCGCAACAGGGTCTTGTGGTCCTTCTGACCTTCGTCCAGACGCGCCACGGAAACGATGAACGACTCAGCCGGACGTTCGATCTCCGCGCGCGCGGCCTGCCGCAGCGAGTCGACGTCGATCACATTCGGCAACTCGACAATGTCCATCTCCACGCCGGTTGTCGAAAAGAGTTCCCGTGCCTCGTGCAGCATGGCGGGGATCAGCACGGTGATCGCCGAGTAGCGCGCGTAATGCCGCACGCGCCGGGCGATGTACCGCGCGCTCTTGCCGCCGAGCCGTGCTGCCAGGCTGAAATGGTTGACGCCGAACCAGGGCACATTGCCACTGCCCGCCATATGGCGCAGCGAAAAATCGAAATCGCAAACCAGATCGTGTTGCTTGACCAGATGCCGCATACGCAACGCCAGCAGCGGCCGGATCGCGCCGTAGGTCGACAGCTTGTGCAGTAACTTCTCGCCGGTGCCCAGCTTGCGCCGGCGCGCCGCGTCATGCAGCGCGTACATCCATTTCGACGAGGCGAGCACGTGGACGGGAACGTCTTCGGGAATGGACTGCGCGCGCCAGAACGCCAGGTCGTCGGTCGGATACGCCACCGACAGGCTCGGCGCGAACAGGCGCCGGTCGAGCGTCTTCAGCCAGGCGAGCAACGCGGTCTCGGTGCCGCCTTTGCCGAAATCGTTGATATGAAACAGGATGCGCAGCGGGGTGCGGTCGGCTTCGATAGAGCGGGGGTTCACGTTCGTCATCCTGGTTATTCGCCCAACTTGGCCGTTGGCGCTTCGCGCCGCTGTTCACTGCGTGCCACCGTGGATTGCCCATGTGCGGTCCCGCTCGACGCTGCGCCCGGCGCGCGCGCCTGTTCCGCGCAACCTAGCAGCAGGCCCGCAAAAGCCCAGAATGCCAGCATGGTGGTCTGCCACATGAAGTCGTCGGTCGAATTTTTCGCGATCATACCGGCCACCAGCGCAACGCCCGCGGCGCACTGCCAGGGCTTGACTCGCCGCAGCCGCCAGAAACGCAAAACGAGGCACAGCAACAGCACGGTCTGCAGCACCACGCCGACGAACCCGGTCTGCAACCACGTGTTGATGAACAGGTTGTGCGCATGCGTCAGCGCTTGCGGTTCGACCGCCAGCAAACTGGCCGGCATTTCGCTGCGATAGACGATACCCGGCAGCGGCTTGCCGAAACCCACGCCGATCCACCGGTGGCGCTCGGCCTCGTGGATATAGAACGCCCATAGCTTCGGACGCGTGTCGGCCGATACCGTGTCGCCGATCGCGGAAAGCGAACCCGGCACGTAGACCGGATGACCGTCGATCGCCAGATCGTGCGGCTGCTGCACGGAAGGAGGCAGAGCAGCCGTGCGCAGGCGGGAGCTAAGTTCGAGCGTGCCGACGCCGGCCGCGCCCACCACGGCAATGACCAGCAACGCCAGCGGCAGGCGCCGCCGGTACAGCGGGAACAACGCGACCAGCAGCGTCGCGGCGGCGGCCGGCCAGAAGAACCGGTTGAGCGTTGCGAGGCCAATGAAGAGGCACAGCACGATGCCGCTCGCGCCGATCACGCGCCAACGAGGCCGCAGCATGAAGCCCGCGAACAGCGCCATGGCAAATACCGCGAGCGTGCTGGTGTGGCCGACGCGGTTATAGAAATGCATGGGGAAGGTATTGGCGGTGGGCGGTTGCAAATGCCCCCAGTTGAGCGCGCTGATCACGGCGACCGCCACGCAGGCGATCCAGTTGACAGCCACCACCGGCTCGGGCCGCCGCAGTTGGGTGCCGAATAGCCAGAAGCCCCAGAACGACACCAGCGGATAGAGCACTTCGTCGCACCACGCGTGCAGACTGATCATCGGATACATGGACCACGCGACCGAGGCGAGGCTCCAGCCGGCCCAGCCCGCGATGGGCAGCGCCAGCGGCCAGTGCCGCGGCGAGGGCCGCTCGGGCGACCAGGCCGCCGCCGCCACGCCGAGCGCCATCAGGGCGAGCGCGTTGAAGACGATCGCCGTCATGTGGCCGAACATCACCACGAACAGAATGACCGGACAGGCAACCCAGAACACGCGCTCCACTCGCGCAGCCGTGTGAGTCATTACACTTTCACCAGAACATTTTGCAATGCGTTATATACCGACTCGACCGACAGCCGGCCCATGCAGTCGGCATGGTCGCCGCGCCACGCGACGCAGGTTGTCTCGTTGCGATCACAGCGTCGCACCCATGCTACCTCTCGGCGGAAAATAAAAGGCTGATCGCGGCACGGCATGTCAGCGATCGTAATCGGCACGAAGGGCACCTCGCGCCAATAGCGGCCCGCGCCGTGAATCAGCGCGTTGCCCGGCCCGAACAGCGCGAGCGTGGGCACCCCAATCAGACGCCCCAGATGCGCGACGCCGGTATCGGGACAAACCACGGCTTGCGCGCCGGCAAACAGATGCCACAACTCGCCGAGGCCGAGCCGTGCCGCCAGGTTCGGATGATGCGGGTCCGGGTCGATCGAGCGAATCAGTTCCGCCTCGCCCGGACCGCCGGTCCATACCGGCAGATAGCCGAGTGCTTCCACGCGTTGCGCCAGCTCGCGCCAGCGCGCGTTGGGCCAGCGTTTGACGCTGGTGCTCGCGCCCGGATGCAGCACGACGTAAGGCTGGGTCAGCAGCGACGGCTCGGGCAGCGCCGCGTGTTGCGGCGCGCGCCAGTCGGCCGGGCGATAAGCGCGCGGCGGCGGCCCGTCGATCAGTTCCGTGGCGAGGTCGGCCCAGGCCGCCGCCGTGTCGGGATACGGCACGCTGCGGTTGAGCGGCCAGTTTTTCCAGGCCGGCCGATCGCCCGAGTGTCCGACGATCCAGCGGCAGCCCGCGCCCAGCGCGAGCCAGCTATGACGATTGTCGCCGAGCACCATGCCGAGGTCGTAAGGGCCGGAAAGTAGAACGTCGCGCACGGACTTCGAATCGCGCGGATCGAACGGCAAGGCCGTGACGTCGAAGGGCCGGCCGGCGTACAGCGGCACGATCGCTTTCGGACAGGCGAGAACGATCTGCGACTGAGGGTATTGCTCGCGCAACTTGGCGAGCAACGGCGTGAGCAGCAGCGTGTCGCCCAGCAACAGATGATGCGCAATCAGGATACGGCGCGGATGCCGCGACTCGCGGCGCAGTGGCTTGATCAGCAGTCGCGGGATAGCCCGCGCAAAAATACGAAGACGCCCGGCAAGCCGACTCATAGGCTCATCGGCGCGTGGGTTCCCGCCGCGATCTTGCAGTACGCCGATACTCGGCGTGAGGTCGCGTTCGCCATGCACAATCTCCAGCGGTATTCTTCCCGAAGGCCTCCAGTGCAGCGGCGACGGTCCCGTCACGACGGGCTGGCGCGGCTCGGGACGCGGCGCCTTTGGCCCGCCGCCTGTCCAGGCCGGCATGGAAAGCTCGATGAAATAAAATGGGGCGTTCCGCTCGATTTGAGTTCGAGCGTTGGTAGTTCGAAATTATAACATGTGGCCCTGCCGCCGAACGACGCAAAACCGCGCCAGCAGGGCCGCCCGCGCCTTACACGGCAAGGCAGCGGCGAGTCCTAACGCGCGGCGTCGATCTGCCGCGCCAGCGTCAACAGCGCGCTTGCGTGAGCGGCCACACTTGCGTCGTAAAGCACCGCGTCGCGGGCAAGTTCGGACGGTGCGCGACGTGTGCCGTCGCGATGCGCGCGAACTGCCCGCTCGAGAGTGGCACGCAGGTCGGCGAGGTCGTCCGGCGCGAAAACGAACTTCGCGTGCGGCGCGATCGCATCGCAGCAGCCGATACTCGACGGAAAAATGACCGGCGTGCCGCACATCACCGATTCGATGCCGACCAGGCCAAACGGCTCATACGTCGATGCGAGGATCGTGAAGTCCGCAGCCTGGTAGCACTCCGCGAGCTCTTTCACGTAGCCGATATAGCGCAGCCGTTCGGATGTGCGCGCGGGCGGCCGCCCCGCCACGGCCACCACCACGGGCAGCGACGTGTCACGCAGCGCGGCTTCGATGAGCGGCAAGCCCTTGCGCTCATGGCTGCTCGACGGAAATAACAGGACGATTTCGTTGTCGGCGAAACCATATTTGTGGCGCAACGCGGCGCGCGTGGCGGCGTCGGTCGGCGCGAAACGTGTGGCATCGACGGGCGGATACAGCACGCGAATCTTCGCTTCGTCGACCCCGTACAGCTCGCGCAGTTCGTCGTGCATCAACTGTGAATGCGCCACGACCACTTTCGAGCGCTCGTACTGACGGCGCTCGAGCGCGATCTGCCAGCCGTCCGAAGGCTTCTGCGCGCGCCCCGTGGCCCGCAGAAAACCAAGATGCGTGCCGCCGCAGATCGCCAGCTCCGACGAGTCCACGCGGTTGCAGCCGATCAGCACATCGACCTGCGCCGCGCGCCGCGCCGCGCGCAAGCGCCACGAAAACCAGCGATCGCGCAGTTTGCCCGGCAGGAACGAGACGTTGATACGGTGCGGCTCGACCAGTTTGAATTCGGGCAACGACGCGTCGAAGCGGCGCGCGAAGAAAGCCGGTTCGACGCCGAGCGCGGCGAAGCCACGCACCAGATCCATGGCGTAGCGCTCGAGCCCGCCGCTGTGCCGCAGGGCGTTACTGGAGAGTCCAAGTTTCTTCATTCAGACCGCGCGCGCCTGCGCCTCGTCAAATGTTAAGGGGGAAGTCGTGCGCGGTCCGGGCCAGCGGACCGCGTGAATGGAAAGCCGAATGGCGGATCGACGTGTCGCGCGCGTCAGGCCGTGGTCTGCTGGAACTGGATGCGGTGCAGATGCGCGTACAGCCCGTCTCGCGCCAGCAGTTCACGATGGCTGCCGCTCTCGACGATGCGCCCCGCTTCCATAACGAGAATCCGGTTGGCGCGCTCGATGGTCGAGAGGCGGTGCGCGATGACGAGTGTCGTGCGGCCCTTCATCAAGGTTTCCAGCGCGGCTTGCACGTGCCGCTCGGATTCTGAATCCAGCGCCGAGGTCGCCTCGTCGAGGATCAGGATCGGGGCGTCCTTGTAGATCGCGCGCGCGATTGCCAGGCGCTGCCGCTGGCCGCCCGAGAGCATCAAGCCGTTGTCGCCGACCAATGTGTCGATGCCTTTCGGCATGGCCTCTACGGTGTCCCACAGGTTGGCCGCGCGCAGCGCCGCCTTGACCTTGTCGGGATCGGCGGTTTGGCCGTAGGCGACGTTATTGGCGACCGTGTCGTTGAACAGCACCACGTCCTGGCTCACCATCGCGATCTGGCTGCGCAACGCGTGCAGATCGTATTCGGGGATCGCCACGCCGTCGACCAGAATTTGGCCGGCGGTCGGATCGAAAAAGCGCGGCAGCAGATTCACCAGCGTGGTCTTGCCGCTGCCCGACGGGCCCGCGAGCGCGACCATTTCGCCCGGCGCCACCTTGAACGACACCTGGTCGAGCGTGTGGCGGTTGTGCGTGGCGTTGGCGCTGTAGTTGAACGAGACGCCGCGGAATTCCACTTCACCGCGCGCGCGCTCAAGCGGCTTGCCGCCGCCTGCCGGTTCGGACGGCTCGTCGATCAGACCGAAGATGAGTTCGCACGCCGTCATGCCGCGTTGCAGTGGCTGGTTCACGTCCATCAGATGCTTGAGCGGCGAGATGATCAGCAGCATCGACGTGACGAAGGCGACGAAGCCGCCGACCGTGGTCTGATCCGACGACGACTGCACCACCGCGATCGTGATCACGACGGCGAGCGCAATCGACGCGAGGAACTGCGTCAACGGCTGCGCGAGGCCGCCGGACACGGTCATGCGCATGGCGTAGCCGCGCAGACGCTTGCTCATTGCCTCGAAGCGGTCCATCTCGTACTGCTCGCCGTTGTGCACCTTGACGACCTTGTAGCCGCCCACCGACTCTTCGACGATGTACGAAAGCTCGTTGGTCAGCAACTGATGCTCACGATTCAGACGGCGCAAGCGGCGGTTGATCTTGCCGACCAGCCAGCCGATGGCCGGCAGCAGCACCGCGACGATCAGCGTCAAACGCCAGTTCAGATAGAACAGATAGCCGAGCAGAAAGACAACTGTGAGCGAATCGCGCACCAGCGTGACCAGCACGCTCAGCAGCACGTTGAGAATCTGGTTCACCTCGAAGACGATCGCATTGATGACCGTACTCGCGGTTTCGCGCTGGAAGAACGCAACGCTCGTGTGAATCATGCGGCTGAACATCTTCAGGCGCAGGTCGAGCAGGATCTTGTTCGTCACGTAGGCGAGCAGATAGCCGGACGCGTATTGCGACAGGCTGCGAACCAGGGCGAGACCGATCACCGCGGCCGGCACGAACCACTTGGTCTTGTCGTTGGCGTGCGCGCCGAAGCCCTTGTCCAGCAGAGGCTTGAGCAAGGCGGGGATCGCCGCGTCGGTGGCGGCGCTGACGGCCATCGCGACAATTGCGCCGAGGAGAACCCAGATCAGCGGCTGGATATACGGCCACAGTCGTTTAAAGACGACGGCGGCCGACGACGCCTCGCCTGAACCGATGGGTTTGCTTAACGTTGGCTTCGCGCTCAAGGAATCCTCTGAGAAGGCGGAACGGCAGCCGCGCGGTGGACGGAAAGCCGACCGGGCGGAATATCGAAAAAGAGCATTGTAAACGCTTGGGGGTGAGCGTCGGCGGTTGAGAACCGGCTGTGTATACTCCTCGTGCAACTCGCCTGGCGCATTCCGCTTGCGCGACTTGTTCCGTCATCCCGCCCACCACGCTACTTCAGGTATGCAAGAAACCACCCTCGGCGTCGCCATCATCACCAAAAACGCGGCGGCGCGGCTGGCAGAATGCCTGCAAGCCGTGGCCTTCGCCGATCAGATCGTCGTGATCGACGGCGGCAGCACCGACGGCACCGCCGAGATCGCCCGCGCGCACGGCGCACGCGTGATCGAGCAAACCGATTGGCCGGGCTTCGGCCCGCAAAAGAATCGCGCGGTCGACGCGCTCAGCACAAGCTGGATTCTTTCGATCGATGCCGACGAGATCGTCTCGCCGGAACTGGCCTCCGCGATTCGCGCCGCGATGACGACTCCCACTGCGGAGGTCTACGCGGTGGACCGGCTGTCGAGCTTTTGCGGCCACTGGATTCATCACAGCGGCTGGTATCCGGACTGGATTCCGCGCCTCTTCAAACGCGGCGCCGCGCGATTCTCCGACGACCTGGTGCATGAGCGACTGGTGTTCGACACGCCGGCGCAGCGACTCGACGGCAAGCTGATGCATTACTCCTACGAGGACTTCGAAGGCGTGTTGCGCAAGCTCGACGCATATTCGACGGCGGGCGCCCAGCAACGTCACGCGGCGGGGCAACGCGGCAGCTTTGGCAAGGCGCTCGGGCGCGGCGCGTGGGCGTTCGTGCGGACTTACCTGCTGCGCCGCGGTTTCCTGGACGGCCGCGCCGGTTTTATGATCGCGGTGTTCAATGCGGAGACGGTGTATTACCGGTTTTTGAAGCTGGCGCGGCTGGGGGAGAAGGCGCGGCGGTAGGTTCTGGGACGTAAGCCGCGCCGGCAGCATCACCGATCAATAGACGATCTCGATCGAGCTTCCCGCGAACTCGCCGCGCAACGCTGCGAGCAGTTCGTCGGTCGGCTTCACGCGCCATGCGTCGCCCAGGCGCATTTCACCTTCCGCATTCTGGCTGCGATAGACCACCTGCACGGCGAGCCCGTTCGGAATCTGTACCGCCTGACGCTGGCCACCTCCGCCATAGCCGCCGCCATTACGGCCGCCGCCGTTGCCACCGCCATTTCCCCCACGCGATGATGCCGCCGGCGCCGCGACAGCTTGCGGTTCGTCCTTGCCCGCGCTGTGCGCTTCGAGCACGCGACGCAACGCCAGCGCGTCCGCATTGCCGTTCATCTGCACCTTGACCGCCTCCGCATAACGGCAGCGCGCACGGCCGAGGTCCATGACCGTGTCGACGGTGAAGCGGATGCCGCCCGTGAACGCGTCGTTACGCACCTGGCCTTGCACGACCAGCAGTTCGTCTTCCTTGAACAGCTGCTTGTGCGCCTCGAACGTTTCGTTGAACACCGTGACTTCGCACTGGCCGGTGCCGTCGTCGAGCAACGCGATCAGCATCTTGCCCCGCTGGGTCATCTGCGTGCGCAGCGAGGCGATCACGCCCGCGATCAGCTTGTCGCGCCCTTCCTTCAGTTCGCCGATCTTCTGGCGCACGAAGCGGCGCACTTCGCCCTTGTAGGCGTCGAACAGATGGCCCGACAGGTAGAAGCCGAGCGCGGCCTTCTCTTCCTGCAGCTTCTTCTTTTCCGGCCACTCCGCTTCGTCCACCAGTTCATGACCTTGCGAGGGCGCGTCGCCCATGTCGAACAGACCGGCCTGCAAGGCATTGGCGCTCGCCTGCTCGGCGGCTTCCATGGCGAGCGACACGGACGCGATCAGTTGCGCGCGATTCGCATGCAAGGTGTCGAACGCGCCGGCGCGGATCAAAGCTTCGACCGTGCGGCGATTGACGATGCGGCGGTCGACCCGGTTGCAGAAATCGAAGATGTCGATGAACGGTCCTTCTTCACGCGCGCGCAGGATTTCCTCGATTGCGTTCTGGCCGCTGCCCTTGATTGCGCCAAGGCCGTAACGGATCGTTTTGGAACGCTTGCCGTCAGGCTCGGCAACCGGCTCGAAGCGGTACGCGGACAGATTCACGTCCGGCGGCAACACCGCCATCTTGTTCGTGAGACAGTCTTCGAACAGGATCTTGACCTTGTCCGTGTCGTCCATGGCGAGCGACATATTCGCCGCCATGAATTCCGCCGGATGGTGCGCCTTCAGCCACGCGGTGTAGTACGCGAGCAGCGCATATGCGGCCGCGTGCGACTTGTTGAAGCCGTAGCCCGCGAACTTCTCCATCAAGTCGAAGATTTCGTCCGCTTTTTCCGCGGTCAGACCGTTCTTCGCGGCGCCCTGACGGAACAACTCGCGATGCTCGGCCATTTCTTCGGCCTTCTTCTTACCCATCGCGCGACGCAGCAAGTCGGCGCCACCCAGCGAGTAGCCGCCGATGATCTGCGCCATCTGCATCACCTGCTCCTGGTAGACCATGATGCCGTAGGTCTCTTTCAGAACAGATTCGACGCGCGGATCCGGATACTCCACCACTTCCCGGCCGTGCTTACGCGCGCAGAAGCTCGGAATCAGATCCATTGGGCCCGGACGGTACAACGCGACCAGCGCGATGATGTCCTCGAAGCGGTCAGGCTGCGCGTCTTTCAGCATGCCTTGCATGCCGCGGCTTTCCAGCTGGAACACGGCGACCGTATTCGCTTTCTTCAATATCGAGAACGACGCCGGATCGTCGAGCGGCACCTGCCCGAGCGACCAGTCCTGCTTCGACGGATCGAGACGGCGGATATAGCGCTCGGCCCAGTCGAGAATCGTGAGCGTGGTCAGACCCAAAAAGTCGAACTTCACGAGGCCGACGGCTTCGACGTCGTCCTTGTCGTACTGGCTCACGACGCCGCTTTCATCGCCCTGCGTATATAGCGGGCAGAAATCAGTCAACTTGCCGGGCGCGATCAGCACGCCGCCCGCGTGCATGCCGACGTTACGCGTCAGCCCTTCCACGCGCTGCGCGAGTTCGAGCAGCTGATGCACTTCGTCTTCGTTGTCGAAACGCTCCTGCAGGAGCGGCTCTTCCTTCATCGCGTCGGCAATCGTGACGTGCTTGCCCGGCTTGAACGGAATCAGTTTGGCAATGCCGTCCGTGAACATGTAGCCGAGGTCGAGCACCCGCCCGATGTCGCGCACCGCCGCCTTTGCCGCCATCGTGCCGAAGGTGGCGATCTGCGACACGGCGTCCGCACCGTACTTTTCCTTCACGTACTGGATCACGCGATCGCGGCCGTGCTGGCAGAAGTCGATGTCGAAGTCGGGCATGGACACCCGCTCCGGATTCAGGAAACGTTCGAACAGCAGGTTGTAGCGCAGCGGATCGAGGTCGGTCACGCCGAGCGCGTACGCGACCAGCGAACCCGCGCCCGAGCCGCGGCCCGGTCCGACCGGCACGCCGTTGTTCTTGGCCCAGTTGATGAAGTCCGCCACAATCAGGAAGTAGCCGGGAAAGCCCATCTTGATGATCGTGCCGCACTCGAATTCGAGGCGCGCGTAATACGTTTCGCGTTGCGCTTCGCGCTCGGCCGCGTCGGGATATAACTGCTCGAGACGCTTTTCGAGCCCCTCTTTCGACAGCTGCACGAGGTAGTCGTCGAGCGACATGCCGTCGGGCGTCGGGAACAGCGGCAGCTTGGGTTTGCCGAGTTCGAGCGTGAGGTTGCAACGCTTGGCGATTTCAACCGAGTTGGCGAGCGCCGACGGAATGTCCGCGAACAGCGCCGCCATCTCTTCCTGCGTGCGGAAGTACTGCTCGGACGTAAAGCGCTTTGAGCGGCGCGGATTCGCCAGAATGTCGCCTTCGGAAATGCACACGCGCGCTTCGTGCGCGGTGAAGTCGTCCGGCGTCATGAACTGCATGGGGTGTGTGGCGACCACCGGCAATTTCAGCGACGCCGCGAGCGCGACCGCCTGCTGCACATACTGCTCGCCGCCGGGCAGACCACAGCGCTGCAACTCGATATAGAAGCCGCCCGGGAACACTTTCGCCCAATGCAACGCGTTGCGCTTTGCCGCTTCTTCGTTGCCCGCCGCGAGCGCGAGACCGATGTCGCCCTGCTGCGCGCCGGACAAAGCGAGCAGCCCTTCGCCGAGACCGGATTCCAGCCAGCTCGCCTCGACCTCTGCGCGGCCGCGATACTGATTCGTGAGCGAGGCCTTGCTGAGCAGTTCGCACAGATTCAGATAGCCGCGCCGGTCTTTCACTAGCAGCAGTAAACGGGAAGGCTTGTCACGGTCGTCCGGATTGGTGATCCAGACGTCGCAGCCGGCAATGGGTTTGACCCCTTTGCCGCGGGCTTCCTTGTAGAAACGGACGAGGCCGAAGGCGTTGCCGAGATCGGTGAGGGCGAGCGCGCCCTGACCGTCTTTGGCAGCGGCCTTGACGATGTCGTCAAGACGCACGATGCCGTCGGCAATCGAGAATTCGGAGTGAACGCGGAGATGAACGAAGCGGGGATCTGACATGGGCGACATTGTAACTCCACCCTTCCGGAGTTTTCAGGCCAAAGCAGCGCGTTAGCCGATGGGCTTAGGACACATACTGGCAAGCCGCTTGCACAGGCGCTTCTACGTTGGCCGGGCACGCGAGCGGACGCTCGCGCAGAGCGAATCGACAGCAAGTTGACGAACGATTTGCGCTACCGCAAACCCTTGCCCATTCGGCCGAGTCGGGTAAAGCGCCGGGTTGAGGGATAATACGGGTTTCGCCCTATTCGAGGTGGCCGCGCCGCATGGCGTTTGAAGGCGGGCAGCCCAATGCGCCCCGTTTTCCGCGAGGCCGGTCACTTCTTACCGCTGGACACTCATGAGTATCGTTAATCTCTCTTCGTATCATTTCGCGACTATCGAAGACACCGCTGCATGGCGCCCGTTCGTCACGGAACGCTGCAATGCGCTCGGCCTGAAGGGCACCATTCTGCTCGCGCCGGAAGGCATTAACCTGTTCGTCGCCGGCACGCGCGAAAACACCGACGCCTTCATCCACTACATTCGCCACGACGCGCTGTTCGAAGGCAAGTTCGTGAATCTGCAGTTCAAGGAAAGCCTGTCGGACAAGCAGCCGTTCACCCGTATGCTGGTCAAGCTCAAGCGCGAGATCATCACGATGAAGAAGCCGGCCATCCGGCCGGAACTCGGCCGCGCGCCGTTCGTCGACGCGCCCACGCTGAAAAACTGGCTGGACCGCGGTCACGACGACCAGGGCCGTCCAGTCGTGATGCTCGACACGCGCAACGCGTTCGAGGTCGACGTCGGCACATTCGACAACGCGCTCGATTACCGCATTACGAAATTCAGCGAGTTTCCCGAAGTGATCGAGCACAATCGCGCGGACCTGGAAGGCAAGACGGTCGTGTCGTTCTGCACGGGTGGGATTCGCTGCGAGAAGGCCGCGATCCACATGAAGGAAGTCGGCATCGAGAACGTATACCAACTCGAAGGCGGCATTCTGAAGTACTTCGAGGAAGTGGGCGGCGCGCATTATCACGGCGACTGCTTCGTATTCGACTACCGCACCGCGCTCAATCCGCAGCTCGAGCCTAGCAAGACCACGCAATGCTTCGGCTGCCGCGCGGTGGTCCCGCCGCAAGCGCAAGAATCGCCGCTGTACGTGGCGGGCAAGACGTGTCCGGAATGCCATCCGGACGGCAAGGCGGCGCGCGCCGCGTGATGGCGGCGGCGTACCACGCCACCACTGGCCCATGACCTATCGCGGACGTTTCGCGCCCTCGCCCACCGGGCCATTGCACTTCGGCTCGCTGGTCAGCGCGCTCGCAAGCTGGCTGGACGCACGTGCTCATCGCGGCGCATGGCTCGTTCGCGTTGAAGACATCGACGGCCCGCGCACAGTGCCCGGCGCCGCGGAAGACATCCTCGCCACGCTCCAACGCTTCGGCATGCATGCGGATGAACCGCCTGCCTGGCAAAGCACGCGGATGGCGCGCTATCAGGAAGCGCTGGAGCAATTGAAAGCGACGGGCGTGATTTATCCATGTGGCTGCACGCGCAAGGAAATCGCCGACTCGCTGCTCAACGCGCACACGCGCAATACGACGCTCGCCTATCCCGGCACCTGCCGCAACGGCCTGCACGGCAAACCGGCGCGCGCATGGCGCTTGCGCGTGCCGGACGGCAACCCGGCGATCATCACGTTCGAAGACCGCTGGCAAGGCAAACAGACTCAAAATCTGGCCACCGAGGTCGGCGACTTCGTGCTGAAGCGCGCGGACGACCAATGGGCGTATCAACTGGCGGTGGTCGTCGACGACGCGGACGCGGGCATCACGCACATCGTGCGCGGCGCGGATTTGATGGATTCAACGGCCAGGCAGATCTATTTGCAGCGCTGCCTGGCCGTGCCGACACCCGAATATCTGCATGTGCCCGTCGTCACGAATGAGGAGGGCGAAAAACTCAGCAAGCAGAACGGAGCCACAGCACTGGACCATGACAAGCCGCTTGAAGCGCTGAGCGCCGCGGCACGGCATCTTGGGCTCGATCTGGGAAACGCTGCGACCTATACGACGCTAGACGGCTTTTATGCTGCCGCCACGGCAGCATGGTCAAAACGGATGGGCTTACCGAAAGCGTGAACGCGATTCGCGTCTGAAAATCTTGCCGTGCGCGGCCCGCATTGCGCAAACCGGCTGCGGCAACCGGCACGGCGTGCGGTGCGGCGTAAGTATTCGACACGCTTCAAATTTTGCCGCGCTTCAAACGGCGCCCTGCTTGCGCCCGAGCCCGGTCCCTTGAGATAAACCGAGCCGCAAGCAGCGAACTACAAATCAGGTAGACGAGGACGACTTCCGCGGCATCCCAAACCCGCCCAGCAGCGCTGCCAGCGGCTGCTTGGACGCCGCCTTCTGCGGCGCGGCGGAAGCAGCGGCCTCCTCGATCTTGCGAACCGAAGAAGGCGACGGCTCATAAGGCTTCAGGAAGAAATCATCCACGGGCTGCGCGCGATGATGATGCGGCCGGTCGTACGAACCCGACGACGACGCACCCGTGCGCCGACGGCTGCCGCGATCCTCACGGCCCTCGCTGCTGCGCTCGCGACGCGGCGCCCGTTCTTCATGGTGATGCCGCACCGGCGCTTCCACCGTCAGGCGTTGCACATCCAGCGGACGCTTGATCAGCTTCTCGATATCGGCCAACTGCTTGCGCTCATTCGGACTGCACAGCGACAACGCATCGCCCGAAGCACCCGCGCGGCCGGTACGGCCGATCCGGTGCACGTAGTCTTCCGCATTGAACGGCAGATCGAAGTTGATCACCGCCGGCAATTCGGCGATATCCAGGCCGCGCGCGGCGACGTCCGTTGCCACCAGCGCTTCGATCTCGCCGCGCTTGAACGCGTCGAGCGCCTGCATCCGCTCATTCTGCGTGCGGTCGCCGTGAATCGCGGTCGCGACCACGCCGTCGCGCTCGAGGCTGCGCGCCAGGCGGCTCGCGCCGATCTTGCTGTTGCAGAACACGATCACCTGCTTGAGACCGCGTTCGCGAATCAGTTGCACGACCGCACCGGTCTTGTCGCCCTCGGCGACTTCGTACACGACCTGCGTCACGTTGGTTGCGGTCGAGTTGCTGCGCGCGACTTCGATGGTCTGCGGGTCACGCAGATACGTGGCGGCAAGCTTCTTGATTTCGCCCGAGAACGTGGCCGAAAACAGCAGGGTCTGACGTTCTTTCGGCAGCAGGTTCAGGATGCGCTGCAGATCCGGCAGGAAGCCCATGTCGAGCATGCGGTCGGCTTCGTCGAGCACGAGGATCTGCACCTGGCCGAGATTGGCCGTTTTCTGTTGCACGTGATCGAGCAGACGGCCCGGCGTGGCGATCAGAATCTCGACGCCGCGGCGCAGTTGCTCGGATTGCGGATTCATATCCACGCCGCCGAACACCACCGCGCTGCGCAGCGCGGTGTGCTTCGCGTACGCCTGCACGTTCGCGGCGACCTGGTCGGCCAGTTCGCGGGTCGGCGTGAGGATCAGCGCGCGCACCGGGTGACGCGCGGGCGAAGCGCTCGTGCTGGCCTGCGGCAGCAAACGCTGGATGATCGGCAGCGAGAAGCTCGCGGTCTTGCCGGTACCGGTTTGCGCGGCGCCCATCATGTCACGGCCGGCCAGCACGACAGGGATCGCTTGCTCCTGGATCGGCGTGGGGATGGTGTAGCCCGACTCTTTGACGGCTTTCAGGATGTCGGGCGCGAGGCCGAATTGATCAAAAGTCGCAGTACTGGGCGTGACGGCTGTGTCGGACATGGTGGCTTTCGCTAAAAATGCGCTTCGCGCGTGCGCGCGGCAGCGGTCGGAACCGCAGAGGGCATTGTGATGAAGGCGGAGCCACGGCGTTCCGCACGGGACCCGTTGGTACTGTCGGTACGGCGGGAAAAATTGCGGCCGGCTCCGGCCGGCGGAAACACCCGCCGGAAAGGCCGGTATTGTAGCACTTCAGCAAAAACACTCATGGCGCATGCGGCGGCTTTCTGCTTACGCCCGCGAAAGCCAGCCGCCGAGACGCTCCGCAGCCGCCGGAGAATCGCGGCAAAGCCATGGTGCGCCCCGCTCGCAGCGTAGTTCGTGGGGACGACAGTTGTGTGACAGCGTGTGGGTTCGGCGCCTCACCACGTCTCGCGCATCACCATCAAGCGCAGCTCGGTCATGTCCTCGATCGCGTAGCGCACGCCTTCCCGCCCTAGCCCGGAATCCTTCACGCCGCCATACGGCATGTTGTCGACCCGGAACGAGGGCACGTCGTTGATCACCACGCCGCCCACGTCGAGTTCGTCCCACGCGCGATGCGCATGCGCGAGCGAATCCGTGAACACGCCCGCTTGCAGCCCGAAATCGCTGTCGTTGACGGTTGCGAGCGCGGCGCCGAAATCGTCGAAGCGCTCCAGGATCGCCACCGGCCCGAAAGCTTCCTTGCGATACAGATCCGTGTCGCGTTTCACGCCTTCGAGCAGCGTGGCCTCGAACATCGCGCCGTCCACCTTGCCGCCCGCGATGATCTTCGCGCCCGCCTGCACCGCGCTTTCCATCCAGCCGGCGAGGCGTTTGGACTCCGATTCGGAGATCATCGGCCCGACGAAGGTCTTCTCGTCTTTCGGATCGCCCATCACCAGCGTCTTCGTCTTCGCGATCAGCTTCTCGCGCAGCGCATCGTAGACCTTTGCATGGACCAGAATCCGCTGCACGCCGATACAGCTCTGCCCTGACTGGTAGAACGCGCCGAACGCGAGCCGGTCGACCACATAGTCGAGCTTGTCGCCCTGATCGCCGTCGACGATCGCGGCCGCGTTGCCGCCCAGCTCCAGGATCACCTTCTTCTTACCGGCTTTCTTCTTCAGATCCCAGCCCACCGCGGGCGAACCGGTGAAGGACAGCAATTTGAAGCGCTCGTCGGTGGTGAACAGATCGGCGCCGTCGCGATGGGCGGGAAGAATCGAGAACGCGCCTTTCGGCAAATCGGTTTCCGCCAGAATCTCGCCCATGATGAGCGCGCCAACCGGCGTGCGGCTCGCCGGCTTCAATACGAACGGCACGCCCGCCGCGATGGCCGGCGCGACCTTGTGGGCGGTCAGGTTCAACGGAAAATTGAACGGCGAAATAAACGAACACGGGCCGATCGGCACACGCTTCACATAGCCGTGATAACCCTTGGCGCGCGGCGATATCTCCAGATTGACAATCTCGCCGTCGATGCGCACCGATTCCTCCGCCGCCACCTTGAACGTATCGATCAGGCGCGTGACCTCGCCTTTCGAGTCGTTGATCGGCTTGCCGGCTTCGATGCACAGCGCAAGCGCCAGCTCGTCGTAGCGCTCACGAAAGCGCTTCACGCAATGTTCGAGCACCGCCTGGCGCTTGAACGGCGGAAAGGCGCGCAAAGCGGGCATGGCGTCGACGGCATGGCCGATCGCTTTGTCGATCGCGGCGGCGTCGGCCATCGCGACGCGGGTCGCGACTTCGCCGCTGAATTTATCGGTGACTTCCAGGTCGGTGTTGGCGGCCACCGCAACGTTCGCCAGGTAGTACGGGTAAGTCTTCTGCAACATGACGCGTCTCCTTGATCCGATGCCTTCACAATTGCGCCGAAAGCCGCTTGATTTCGCGATTCAGCACGCGCTCGTTGTCCGAATAGTCGATCGGCAGATCGATCACATGCACGCCGGGCGTCGCGAAACATTCGCGCAGCAGCGGCGCGAATTCCCCCGCCGTTTCGATGCGGTGCCCCTTCGCCCCGTAGCTCTCGGCATACGCGACGAAATCCGGATTGCTCAGCGTCATGCCGTAGTCCGGGAAGTTCATGTTTTCCTGCTTCCAGCGGATCATGCCGAAGGCGTCGTCGCGCACGATCAGGATCACCAGATCCAGTTTCAGACGCACCGCCGTTTCCAGTTCCTGCGAGTTCATCATGAAGCCGCCGTCGCCGCACACGGCCATGACCTTGCGGTCCGGGTGCACGATTTTGGTGGCGATCGCGGACGGCAAGCCCGCGCCCATCGACGCCAGCGCGTTGTCGAGCAGCAGCGAATTCGGTTCGTGCGCGCGGTAGTAGCGGGCGAACCAGATCTTGTACATGCCGTTATCCAGACACACGATGCCGTCCACCGGCGTGGTCTCGTACACGTCGTTGACCACGCGCACCGGATACATGGGAAAGCGGTCGTCGTGCTGGCCTTTGGCCAGATGCGCCTCGAAGTGCTCCTTGATTTCCTTGAAGCGCGTGAAGTCCCAATGCTCCTGCCGCTCCTTGAGGCTTTCCTTGAGTTGCCACACCGCGTTGGCGATATCGCCGACCACTTCGATCTGCGGGAAGTACACGGTGTCCACTTCCGCGCCGAGAAAGTTGACGTGAATCACCGTTTTCTCGCCCGCGTCGCCGCTGCGCATGAAAAACGGCGGCTTCTCGATCACGTCGTGACCGACGTTGATGATGCAGTCCGCGTGGTCGATCGCGCGGTGCACGAAGTCGCCGTCGGAGAGCGTCGCATTGCCCAGCCACATGGGATGCGATTCGTCGATCACGCCCTTGCCCATCTGCGTCGTGAAGAACGGAATGCCGATCTGGTCGACGAACTCGCGCAGCATCTTGGTGGTGGTCTTGCGATTGCCGCCCGCGCCGATCATCAGCAACGGATGCTTTGCACTGGTGATCGCCTCGACCGCGCGCGCCACGGCTTTTTCCTCGGCGACGGGACGGCGGCTGTAGCTCTTCGGAATCGGCTTGCCGTCGCCTTCTTCATGCGCGACGTCTTCGGGCAATTCGAGGTGCGTGGCGCCCGGCCGCTCTTCCTCCGCCTGACGAACCGCTTCGCGCACCATCGCCGGAATATTGGCGATCGATACGATCTGACGCGTGTACTTGGTGAGCGGCTCCATCATGCGCACCACGTCGACGATCTGAAAATGTCCCTGCTTGCTCGACTTGATCGGCTTTTGCCCGGTGACCATCAGCATCGGCATGCCGCCGAGTTGCGCGTAGGCCGCGGCGGTCACGAAGTTGGTCGCGCCCGGCCCGAGGGTGGCCAGACACACTCCCGTGCGCCCGGTGAGACGGCCGTACGTGGCGGCCATAAAGCCAGCCGCCTGTTCGTGACGCGTGAGGATCAGACGGATTTTCGAGCGGCGCAGCGATTCGAGCAGATCGAGATTTTCTTCACCGGGAATGCCGAACACGTACTCGACACCTTCGGCTTCCAGCGATTTGACGAACAGGTCCGATGCTTTCATTGAGGGTCTCGCTTGATGATACGGACGCGGGCCGCGACCCCGTCGCCGGGGCCCGGAAACTGGCGATCAAAAACGGACGATCGAAAACGACGCCGGCAATGCCCGGCATGACTACGATGGCATGACGCGGCGGCACGGCGGCAATGCCATGCGGGACAGCTTACTACTCGAATGGAAACGGTGTGCGCCGACGGACAACGCCGCAAGGCAGGGGGAAAGAAGAAACGGCGACATGGGTGGGGAATGCCGCCGTATGTCGCACTCAGCGATTGATGGCGATGCAGTCGGAAAGCATGGGCGGCGCGTCTTGGCCGGCCATGGCGTCATACAGGTCGGCGCGCGGGCCCTTGGTCCACCACGTGTAGCTGCCGGCCTGATATTTCGCGCCGGACGCCGACAGCGTGTTGACGAACAGCAGTTGCTTGCCCTTCACCGGAACGAGCGCGAAGCTTTGGCCGTTCGCCGTGTTCCAGTAGGTGACTTGCAGGATCTTGCCGGTCGCGCAGGTGTATTTGTGCGTCTGACGGTTTTTGGTCTGAATCTCGGAGAACTGCAACGGCGCGGCCCACGCCTCGCTGTATAGCGCCGCGAGACCCGCCGCCGTGGCGACTGCAACAAGCCATTTCTTCATTAGATGCCTCGATCGTTGCTACCAATCTAACACGGGTCACGCGCCGCCCCTTGCGCCTCGCGCTGCGGCTAAACGTCCGACGACGGATCGGTTATGGATCGATCACGTCGGCGCACGCGTCGGTCGGCGCAGCGGCGACATGCCCCACCAGCGGCACGATCTTCAAGCCTGCCGAGGCGACCCGGCACGGCGCCGCCGCGAGGCCGCACCCCGACAATCCCGCGCACAGCGCGAGCAGCACGCCGAGTGCGCAGAGACGGCCGGTCCAACCGCGCCGCGTGGTGTTGCGGATTTCCAGCGCCATACGTAGCTCTACTCCGATGAGCCCAACGAGCCCGATCATTCAGATTGCGCGCGCGGGCAATGGTGCCGGGCACGCGGGCCGGGCAGCGCGTGGCGAATCGCCTCACTACAGCGATTCGCCCGTGCGTCGCGCTGACTTACTTTGCCGACACCGGCCGCACCGCCGCCGCGGCCTGCTTCGCGCGCGAACGGGCTTCGTCCGTGTTCTCGCCGGTGGCGAGCGCCACGCCCATGCGGCGCTTGATGAAACTCTCCGGCTTGCCGAACAGACGCAAGTCCGCGTTCGGCACCGCCAATGCCGCGGCGACGCCTTCGAAGGCAATGCCTGCCTCGTCGAGCCCGCCGTAAATCACCGCCGACGCACCCGGCGCCCGCAGCGACGTATCCACCGGCAAACCGAGAATCGCGCGCGCATGCAATTCGAATTCCGAAAAGCGTTGCGAGCACAGCGTGACGAGACCGGTGTCGTGCGGACGCGGACTCACTTCCGAAAACCATACGTCATCGCCGCGCACGAAAAGTTCCACCCCGAACAGGCCGCGGCCGCCGAGCGCGGCCGTTACCTTGTGCGCGACCTCGCGCGAACGTTCCAGCGCGAGCGGGCTCATGGGCTGCGGCTGCCACGATTCGACGTAGTCGCCGGCCACTTGCACGTGGCCGATCGGGTCGCAGAAATACGTGCTGACTTCGCCGCTCGCCGGATCGATGGCGCGCACGGTCAATTGCGTGATTTCGTATTCGAAGTCGATAAAGCCTTCGACGATCACGCGGCCGTGGTTCACGCGGCCGCCGGCCAGCGCGTATTGCCATGCGGGTTCGACGTCGGCGTCGCTGCGCAGCACCGACTGCCCCTTGCCCGACGACGACATGACCGGCTTCACCACACACGGATACCCGACTTTGGCGATGCCCGCGCGCAGTTCGTCGAGCGAATCGGCGAATGCGTACGGCGAGGTCGGCAAGCCGAGTTCCTCAGCGGCGAGACGGCGGATGCCTTCGCGGTTCATGGTGAGCTGCGTGGCGCGCGCGGTCGGGATCACTTCGGCGAGACCTTCGCTTTCAATGGCCGCGAGCGCGTCGGTCGCGATTGCCTCGATCTCGGGGACGATCAGGTGCGGGCGCTCCTGTTCGACCAGCGCGCGCAACGCGGCGCGGTCGGTCATGTCGATCACGTGCGCGCGGTGCGCCACCTGGTGACCCGGCGCATTCGGGTAACGGTCGACGGCGATCACTTCTACGCCCAGCCGCTGCAGCGCGATGATCACTTCCTTGCCGAGCTCGCCGGCGCCGAGCAGCATGACGCGCGTGGCGAATTCAGAAAGGGGTGTGCCGATCCGTTGGCCGATCTGCATGAGGTCTCCAGATAAAAGTCGGATGAGGGTGGGATTGGGTAGAGCACGATGTTAACATGCGGGCCCCTCGCCGCGCCTTGCTCGCGGCGGCCGCACCATGCTTCACGCGTGCAGGGCAACGGCGTAGCAAGAAGGCGGCGCGCAAGGGCGCCGCGGCGCTCCGAATCAGCGCTTTCGCGTGCCGTTGCTCTCGCGTGCGGCGAGCTTAGTGCGTTACCCTTACGCCTTCGCCAGTTTGAAGAGGAACGACGCCATGCTCCAAAGCTCCTCCGCGCGACGTATTGCGCGCTTCACCCCGTATTTGCGCACCACCATTGCCGCGTTGAGCGTCGCCGCGCTGTTGGGCGCCTGTGCGATCCCGAAACATCCCGACGAGCAAGCCGCCGCGCCCGATCCATTCAATCCCGCCGCCGCGCAACTGCTCGACGACACCAGTTGGGTGTTGAGCGCCTGGAAACAGGCCGACGGCACGGCGCGCGCGATTCCGTCCGCCGACCAGGGCGCGCCGATTACCCTCACGCTTTCGACCTCGACCGGCCAGCGCCACGCCAGCGGCTTTTCCGGCTGCAACCGTTACATGGGCTCGTACGCGCTGAAAGATGGCAAGCTGAGCTTCGGCACGCTCGGCGGCACGCGCATGGCATGCGCGACGCCGGGCGGACAGATCGAAGGGGCGTATCTCAATGCGCTCACGCACATCGACCGCACCGGCGTGCAGATGCGCGCGCCGCAGCAGATGCAACTGGTGCTCGACAACGGCGACACGCTGACCTTCGACAGCAGCACGAAATGAACGCGTCGCGGATCCTCCCGTCGATACCTTGGCGCGCCGCTGACCGAAGCGGGCTGCACAGCGGCGCCGCGTGCCGGACGGTCCATATGACGGGTGAAGGCTGTCCCGACAGCCGTTGTTTTTCACCGACGGCACGCCGCGCGCCGGTCTGTTTTTCAATTGGACGCCAGCATACTTGCGTCTGCCTTCGAAGCATCGGGCTTCGCCGGTTTAAACTCGACGGATTGCGTTTTTGCGCGTCCGTCATTCGTTGATGTCTAGTATGCACACGGTAGTTTTCGGCTGGTTCGGCGGGTCAGCCGTCTGGTTCATTCCTCTTTTGTGGCGTCTCGTGAAGTCGGTTCTGCCGGGCGGCGCGGGTCTGCGCGGCCCCGGCACGATCCGGCTGTGGCTCGGCTTTGTCTGCGTGCTGGTGGCGAGCTGCACACTCGAGGCATCGCTGATCGGCGTGGCCGGCGTGAACGGCTTCGGCCATGCGCTGGCCACGGGCTTCGGCCATCTGCTCGGGCATATCGGCACGCCCCTCGCGGCGCTCGCGCTGCTTTTCATCAGCCTGCCGTGGCTGATCGACTTCCGCTGGCGCGATTTCGCTGCCTGGGCCGACGGCGCGTTCGGCCTCGGCCTGTCACGCGGTCTCGCGAAACGAGACGAGGAAGCGCGCCGTCATCGCAGCGTCGATGACGGTTTGCCGTCGCATGTTTCGCCGGCCACCAATACGATGGCGCCTAAAACCAATGGTCGTTACGCGCGCCCGACGGTCTGGCGTCCGCCGGCGCGTGGACGCGACGCGGCTGCGGTTGGCGCCGCGGCGAGCGTGGCGGGCAAGGATGCGGCGGCGCGTAGCGGTGCAGCGAGTTGGCGCACAGGCGCGGCCGCGCCGCGTAGCCAGGCGACCCAGGCCGAGCCGGTGCTGCGCACCGGCGCTGCGGCCACACCGCCGCGACATGGGCCGATGCAAACGCAACCACTCAAAGCGGACAAGGCTGCCTGGATGCCGGCTGAACCGGTTGCGCCGGCCGGTTGGTTGCGCGAGTCGGGGTCGCGAGCGGCTGCGCCGGGAACAGGATCGGTGGCGGGATCGGTCTCGGGTGCGGCAGCAGGGTCGGGGGTGTCTGGAGCTTCCGGAGCTTCTGCTCGCGTTGGCGCGTCGCAGGTTGGACGCCGTTCGGCCGGCGAGCAACGGCACGTGGGATCGGCGGCCGGGGGCGCTTTTGCTGTGGGCGCTGTGGGTGCTGCGGGTGCTGCGGGTGCTGCGGGTGCTGCGGGTGCTGCGGGTGCTGCGGGTGCTGCGGGTGCTGCGGGTGCTGCGGGTGCTGCGGGTGCTGCGGCCAAGGTAACTCAGGCAGCCGTGCACGCGTCAGCGACAGCGCGGGCCGCGTCGGGCAGCGTGGGCTCTCATTCCGCCGCAGGTTCAGTTGGAAACGCAGCGGCCGGCGCGGGCCGTCCTTCGACAATGGCCCACGACACAGCGGCCTCGGCGGGTCCCATCAACCGCACGTCCGCGTCGCGGCAAGCTTTCTCGCCCGCCCCGCGTTCGAACGAAGTCACGCCGACGCGAGCAGCGAGCCGTCCGGCACCGAGCTACACGCGTCCAATGCCGGTGACGCAGAAAGTCACGCCACCTGCCAGCGTCCAGGAGACTCTTCGCAGCATCGCGGAAAACGCCGCACGCTGGACCGATATTGCCGGCGTGAGCCTTGCGCGCAGCACCGGCTCGGAAAATGCGAAAGTGACGGATGCGCCGAACGCGGCGCCGTCGTTCGAGCCTGAGCAGTCGATTGTCGATGTGCAACGAACGGATGCGGCTGAAGCGGCTTTGACGCCGGATGCGCATCGCCCTTCGCTTGAAGCTGCAGACAACGCGCCGGCCGATCACGCGTCAGAGGCGCCGTCCGACGCGCCGCGCATGGAAGCAGTGGTCGAGGTGCCGCCCGAAGTGAGCCACGAGCCCGTCGTGCAGTGGCCGATCGAGCCGCCGATTATTCGACCGCCGTTGACGGCGGCGCCAGTGGTTAAGCACGGGCCGGTTGCTACGCCAGCGCCGACATCTGCGCCTGCGCAAGTGTCCGTGTCTACGTCTGCGCCAATAACTGCGCCAGTGGTTGAGCACGCGCCGATTGCTTCGCCTGCACCTGCACCTGCACCTGCACCTGCACCTGCACCTGGATCGCAGCATGTGCCGCCGGCCGCTACACCGACGCCGTTCCAGGTTTTCGCGGCGCAGTTGCAAGCAAGCGAAGCGCACGAGGATGAAACGCCGTTCGAAGACGATCCGACTGTCGCGACAACACACGCCGACCATCACACGAGTCCGAGCGTTGAAACCGCACGGACGCTCAGCCAGCCTGCGGACCATTCAGAAGTCATCGCACCGCGCGTCGCCGGGCAGTTCGCTGCGCCAGCAATTGCCGAACAGGTGAAAGGGGCAGCACCGTTCGTCGAACCGCAGCCCGCCGCGCCTGCGTCGGCTGCTGAAGTGGTGATCGATAAAACTCTCGCGCCTTGGGAAGCCGAACTCGACGCGGTACTGGCGCAACACACGGCTTCGTCTTCGAGCTTGCCGGGTGTTAGCCGCGTCGGCGTGTCGAGCGAGGGCGGCCCGACGCATGACGCCATGCCATCGCTGAACATGGCGCGCGCGGTCGAGTCCGCCACGCCCGTCGAAACCGAAACGGCGCACGCCCCTGCCCTGTCAGGCGTAGCTGAAGCATCGGACTCGGCAACCGTTGGGCACGCGGCGAACATAACCGCCGCAACGCCGCCGCAGAATGTCATGCCGCACGTCTCGGAGACACCGGCCGCCGCGCACGCGGCAAACATAAGCACCGCAGCGGCGCCGCAAAGCATCGCGCCGCAGGCTTCGGGCTCGTCGGCTAACGCGCATGCGTCAAACCTGCCCATCGCGGTGCCGCCGCAAAGCCTCGCGCCTCAAGCATCGAACGTGGTTCGCTTTCCGGGCTTTGCGGTTCAGACGGCGCCCGTGGCATCCGATGTCGCTGACGACGAATCTTTCGCCGTTGAAGAACGTACCAACGACGCGGCTATCCCGCCGCAAGCGCCGGCAGCATCGGCATCGCTCGCGGCGCCATTCACAACCGCGGCCCCATCCGTAGAAGCAACCGAAGCAACCGAGGCCACAGAGCCCACTGAACCCGCCGTCCAACCGCGCTCGCCGCTGCGCGGCCACAGCCCCGCCAACGGCTTCGAGTTCCGCGCGCCCGCGGCATCGATGGTCGAATTGCCCACGCTCGACCTGCTCGCGCCCGCGGACATCGACGTCGAACCGGTCTCCGAAGAAAAACTCATCGAAACCGGCCTGCTGATCGAACAGCGTCTGCAGGAATTCAAGGTGCCGGTCACGGTCGTCGGCGCGTCGGCCGGCCCGGTCATCACGCGCTTCGAAGTCGAGCCGGCGCTCGGCGTGCGCGGCAGTCAGATCGTCGGCTTGATGAAGGATCTGTCACGCGGCCTCGGGCTCACGTCCATCCGCGTGGTCGAGACGATTCCCGGCAAGACCTGCATGGGCCTCGAATTGCCGAACGCCCGGCGCCAGACGATCCGCCTCTCTGAAATCCTCGAAGCCAGCGTCTATCAGAACTCGCATTCGCAGTTGACGCTCGCCATGGGCAAGGACATCACCGGCCATCCGGTCGTCGCCGATCTGGCGAAGGCACCGCACATGCTGGTCGCCGGCACGACCGGTTCGGGCAAATCGGTGGCGATCAACGCGATGATCTGCTCGCTGCTCTACAAGGCGACGCCGGAAGAAGTCCGCCTCATCATGATCGATCCGAAGATGCTGGAGTTGTCGGTCTACGAAGGCATTCCGCATCTGCTCGCGCCCGTCGTCACGGACATGAAGCTGGCGGCCAACGCGCTCAACTGGTGTGTCGGCGAAATGGAAAAGCGCTACCGCCTCATGTCCGCGGTCGGCGTGCGCAACCTGGCCGGCTTCAACCAGAAAATCCGCGATATCGAGGCCAAGGGCAAGAAGCTCGGCAATCCGTTCTCGCTGACGCCGGAAGCGCCCGAACCGCTCGCGCCGCTGCCGCTGATCGTCGTCGTGATCGACGAACTCGCCGACCTGATGATGGTGGCCGGCAAGAAGATCGAAGAGCTGATCGCGCGCCTCGCGCAGAAGGCGCGCGCCGCCGGCATCCATTTGATTCTGGCGACGCAGCGTCCTTCGGTGGATGTGATCACCGGCCTCATCAAGGCGAACATTCCGACGCGCGTGGCCTTCCAGGTGTCGTCAAAAATCGACTCGCGCACGATTCTCGATCAGATGGGCGCGGAGTCGCTGCTCGGCCAGGGCGACATGCTGTTCCTGCCGCCCGGCACGGGCTATCCGCAGCGCGTGCACGGCGCGTTCGTCGCTGACGAGGAAGTGCATCGGATCGTCGAATATCTGAAGCAGTTCGGCGAGCCGCAGTACGAGGAAGGTATTCTCGACGGCCCGGCCACCGACGGCGGCGCGGCGCAAGACCTGTTCGGCGAGTCGCCGGATGCGGAAGCCGATCCGCTCTACGACGAAGCCGTCGCCTTCGTGGTGCGCACGCGGCGCGCGTCGATCTCGTCGGTGCAGCGGCAGTTGCGCATCGGTTATAACCGCGCGGCGCGGCTCGTCGAGCAGATGGAAACCGCGGGCCTCGTGTCGGCGATGGGCATCAACGGCAGCCGCGAAGTGCTGGCGCCTGGGCCGGCGGAATAAGCGGCGACTGGCCGGTGAACGCCGCTGATTGCAGTTGATCGCCGGCGCTTCCGAGGGCCGCAAGACGCAAGCGCAAACAACCTCGCCGCGAAATCGACCACAAAAAAGGAATCGGGCCGCTTCACAAAAGCGGCCCGTTTTTCATCCCGCGCGCGGCGCGTCGACATCACGCGCCTCGTCTTTCACCGCGGCGTCGGCATCTCGTGTCAAGACGGCGAGACCAGCTTGAAATCCACCGGCGCGCCGAGTTCGAAATGCTTCGGATTCGCTTCGAGCAAACCGCTCTGCTGATCGCGCTTGAACACATACACGGTATCGCTGTTCTGATTGCCGACGATCAGCCAGTTGCCGGTCGGGTCGATCGCGAATTCACGCGGCGACTTGCCCATGCTCGATTGATGACCGATCTTCTTCAGGTGCCCGTTGGTGGGATCGACCGAAAAGATCACGATGTCGTTCGCGTCGCCGCGATTGGTGGCATACAGAAACCGCCCGTCCGGCGACAGATGAATCGCCGCCGCGCCCACCGCGCCCTTGAAGCCGGGTTCGGTCAGCGGCAGCGTTTGCACCTGCGTGAGCTTGCCGTCGTTGTAATTGAACGTGCTGACCGTGGCGGCCATTTCGCTCGTCAGGTATGCGTGGTTGCCGTCGGCGCCGAACACCAGATGGCGCGGACCCGAGCCGGCCTTTTCCTGGTTGTAGCGCCAGTCGGTCGGGCCGAACAGGCCGCGGCTGCCGTCAGGCGTGTAGCGATACGAGTACAGCTTGTCCGCGCCGAGATCCTGCGCGAACAGATAGTGGCCATCCGGCGAGAACACCGTGGAGTGAACGTGCGAGTTGTCCTGACGTCCCTTCACTGGGCCGCCGCCTTCGTGATGCACGGTGAGCACCGATGCGCCGACCTGCCCGTCAGCCTGCAATGGGAACACCGCGAAGCTGCCGCCGGGATCCGCGGCCACCGAATAGTTCGCGGTCAGCAAATACTTACCGTCCGGCGAAAGGCTCAGATAGCACGGATCGTTGCCGTCCGAGGAGACCTTGTTGAGAAACGTCAGCTGGCCGCTCGCGGCGTCGAAACGAAACGCGCTGATGCCGCCGCGCTGCGTGGCCGGACCGTTGTCGCCGGGCATTTCGTTGACCGCGTAGACGAAGCGGCGGTCGCGGCTCACCACGACGTAGGACGGGTTGACCGTCTGCGCGACCGAGACACGTGTCGCTTCACCCGTCTTCGTGTCGAAGCGATAGACGTACAGGCCTTCGCTCTTTGGGCCGGTATAGGTGCCGACCAGCATGTCATAGACGCCGTCGGCGGGAGCCGGGCCGGAATCTTGCGCAAACGCATGCGAAGCAACAATCGAGACCATGAGCACGAAACCTTTTATTATCGAGCGGGCGGAGCGCAGTGGAGCATGCGTTACGCGCCGTGAAGTGGGATCAGCAGCAGAAGGCAAGCGGGAATCCGCAACAGCACGCATCGCGGCGGCTCGGTGACGACGAAGCATATGACCTCCTCGGACAGCGGTTATTTGGTTGAATCGGTTGTCATGGTGTCGCTGGTCTGCCGCGCAATCGGTCGAGCGTTGTTCTTATCGAAAGAAGTATAAAAGCGTTGTGTCGCATCATGCAGCGAATCCGTTGACCGGCATCCGGTCCGACGGCAATCGGCAGCATGAGTAGCAATTGTCCCGCCTGACGGGGCGTTTTTTTAATCGCGTCTCACACTACGGAGTCTTCATGAACGTCACACTCAGCCTGGGCCCGCTGGTTTCGTTGATCGCCGGTATTCTGATTCTCGTCATGCCGCGCCTGTTGAACTACATCGTCGCGCTCTATCTGATCATCATCGGCATCATTGGGATCTTCGGCGTGGGGTCGTCGCACTTCTGAGCGGCGGCGGCAAGCGCTTACGCAAGGGTTACGCAAGCATGCAACGCGCGACCGGGCGCAGCGCCGGCCCGGCTGCGCCGCGCATCGAGTCAGGACATGAGATGTGCGAAAGCTTCACGCGCCGACTGGCCGTGAAGCTCGATGCAAGCGATGAACCCGGACGGCATGGCGAAGCACTGTTCGTTCGGCCGATGCATGGTGAGTTTGCGGTCAGTGCGGTGACGTCACCGTCCGGTGTGCATGAAGCGCCGTCAGTCAACCGTTCGAAAGCTGGTCGAGACGCAGCCGTCCCTGCAGCGACAGCGCGCCGACGGCATAATGGCCGTCGCCTGTCTGGTAACGGCGGAAGCAGGCCCGTTCGACCAGAAACGCGGCGGCTGTCATCAAGCCGTTGCGGGTCAGACCCAGGCGGCCATGATCGAGTGGCAGCATCGAATCGTCGGCAAGTTCGCTGGCGGCCGAGAGAATCGTGATGCAATCAGATTTCGACGGGTTCAGCATAGCTTTAGTCCTCGGAAACGGCGTCTGTATGCGCCATGGGCGGGGCTGGGTCATAATCCGGAAAGCTCCGGGCGTCGGTATGAAATCTGATTGTAGGCATTGATTTGACAATTACCAACCCGCATTGTGCTGCGTTGCGTGATGAACCAAAACGCATCCAGCCAGTCGGGTAAAGGCAACGACACTTCAACGACACCTCGCGCGGGCGCGACTCGCCGCGCGCACTACTGACTCGCTCCCCATGCCCGCACTTATCGAAGACTATGCGCTCATCGGCGACGGCCATACGGCCGCGCTCGTTTCCCGCGAGGGATCCGTCGACTGGCTCTGCTGGCCGCGCTTCGATTCCGGCGCCTGTTTCGCCGCCCTGCTCGGCACGCCCGAAAACGGCCGCTGGCTGATCTCGCCAGTTTCGGACACGCCGCCGACCATCACCCGGCGCTATCGCGGCGAGACGCTGATCCTCGAAACCGACTTCGAGACGCCCGAGGGCGCCGTCACGCTGATCGATTTCATGCCGCCGGGTAACGGCTGGTCGGAAATGGTGCGGCTCGTGGTCGGTAGACGCGGCAGGGTGCCCATGAAAATGGAACTGGTGCTGCGCTTCGATTACGGCTTTTCGATTCCGTGGGTTGACCGCCTGAAGCACGACAGCGGCATCAAGGCGATCGTCGGACCGGACACCGCCGTGTTGCGCACGCCGGTCGAGTTGCGCGGCGAAGACATGAAGACAGTCGCCGAATTCACCGTCAGCGAAGGCGAACGGGTGCCGTTCTCGCTGGCTTATGCGGCCTCGCATCTGCGCATTCCGCCGGCGCGCGATGCGCACACCTCGCTGGCGCGCACCGAGAATCACTGGCTCGAATGGTCGGCGCGCAGCACGGTCGAAGGACGCTGGGCCGAACCGATCCGCCGCTCGCTGATCACGCTGAAGGCGCTCGCTTACGAGCCGACCGGCGGCATCGTCGCCGCGCCCACTACGTCGCTGCCGGAGCAGCTCGGCGGCACGCGCAACTGGGACTACCGCTACTGCTGGCTGCGCGACGCCACCATCACGCTGCTCGCGATGATGCGCGGCGGCTACTACGACGAAGCACGCGCATGGCGCAGCTGGCTCGGCCGCGTGATGGCCGGTGCGCCGGACCAGTTGCAGATCATGTACGGCATCGCCGGCGAGCGGCGCCTGCCCGAATTCGAAATCGACTGGCTGCCGGGCTATCAGGACGCGAAACCGGTGCGGATCGGCAATAACGCGGTCGGCCAGCGCCAGCTCGACGTCTATGGCGAAGTGATGAATGCGCTGCATCTGGCGCGCGTCGGCGGCCTGCAGGCGGACGACACCGCATGGAACGTGCAACGCGCGCTGCTGAAGCACCTCGACACGATCTGGCAGGAACCCGACGAAGGTATCTGGGAAACGCGCGGCGGCCGGCAGCATTTCACCTTCTCGAAGGTCATGGCGTGGGTCGCCTACGACCGCGCCATCAAGTCGGCGGAAATGTTCAAGCTCGACGGGCCGCTCGACGAATGGCGCGCCACCCGCGCGAAAATTCATGCGGAAGTCTGCGAGAAGGCATGGAATCCCGCGCTCAACGCGTTCTCGCAGTGCTACGGCACCGACCAGCTCGATGCGAGCGTGCTGCTGATGCCGCTAGTCGCCTTCTTGCCGCCGAACGATCCGCGCGTAAAAGGCACCGTGGCGGCGATCGAACGCGACCTGATGCACGACGGCTTCGTGATGCGCTATCGCACGACCGAATACGACGACGGCCTGCCGCCGGGAGAAGGCACGTTTCTAGCGTGTTCGTTCTGGATGGTGGACAACCTGGCGCTGCAAGGCCGTATCGACGAAGCAATCGCGATGTACGAACGGCTGCTCGCGCTCTGCAACGATGTCGGTTTGCTCGCGGAGGAATACGACCCGGCTGCGAAGCGTCTTGTCGGCAATTTTCCGCAGGCGTTTTCGCACGTGGCGCTGGTCCACACCGGCCTGAACCTGATGAAACATGAACAGGCCATGGCGCAGGCGACCGGGCACCCCTCCCATAACGGCACCGGAGGAACGGAACTTGATGCTGCTGCAACCCCGGATAGCGGCGCGGCAACATCGCCAGTAGCATGATTTAATGACAGTTTGCGTGCCCTGTGCGCGCAAAATGCTGCATTGCACAAGTACGCTTTGTTCGATATGATCCACGAGACTGTCGGCCGAAAAACAATGTGCCTACAAACAATTTGGCCCGCTGCAACGCCACAGGCGTGTTTGCGAAGCCCCATGCGAACCGCTTAAAACGGAGCACCCATGCTCTACCAACTGCACGAATTCCAACGGGCGATGTTGAGCCCTCTCACCGCCTGGGCTCAGGCCGCATCGAAATCCTTTGCGAATCCCGCCAGCCCTTTGGCCTACGTGCCTGGCGCCACGCGCCTCTCAGCCGGTTACGAACTGCTCTACCGGCTTGGTAAAGATTACGAAAAGCCTGAGTTCAATCTTCATCAGATTGTCAAAGACGGCCATAACATCCCGATCATCGAACAGACGATCATCGAGAAGCCGTTCTGCCGCCTGATGCGCTTCAAGCGTTTCGCCGACGACAGCGACGCTGTTACCCAATTGAAAGATGAGCCGGTCGTGCTGTTGTGCGCACCGTTGTCAGGACACCACGCCACGCTGCTGCGCGACACCGTTAAAACGCTGCTGCAGGATCACAAGGTCTACCTGACCGACTGGATCGACGCACGCATGGTGCCGCTCGAAGCCGGCGAGTTTGGTCTGGACGACTATGTCGCCTACATTCAGGAATTCATCCGTCACATCGGCGCGAAGAATCTGCACGTGATCTCGGTGTGTCAGCCGACCGTGCCGGTGCTCGCCGCCATCTCGCTGCTGGCGAGCCGCGGTGAAGACACGCCGCGCACCATGACGATGATGGGCGGCCCGATCGACGCGCGCAAAAGCCCGACCTCGGTCAACTCGCTCGCCACGCAGCACTCGTACGAATGGTTCGAGAACAACGTGATCTTCACGGTGCCGCCGAATTATCCGGGCGTGGGCCGTAAGGTTTACCCGGGCTTTTTGCAGCACACCGGCTTTGTGGCCATGAATCCGGAACGCCACGCGGCGTCGCACTGGGATTACTACCAGAGCCTGCTGCGCGGCGACGAAGACGACGCGGAAGCGCATCGCCGCTTCTACGACGAGTACAACGCCGTGCTCGACATGGACGCCGACTATTACCTCGACACGATCCGCGTGGTCTTCCAGGAATTCAGCCTTGCCGAAGGCACGTGGGACGTCTCCGGCGAACGGGTGAAACCGCAGGACATCACGAAGACCGCGCTCTTCACGATCGAAGGCGAGTTGGACGATATCTCCGGCGACGGCCAGAC
Organism: Paraburkholderia sp. BL6665CI2N2; assembly: GCF_004366535.1. NCBI lineage: Bacteria > Pseudomonadati > Pseudomonadota > Betaproteobacteria > Burkholderiales > Burkholderiaceae > Paraburkholderia > Paraburkholderia sp. BL6665CI2N2. The sequence continues at coordinate 6,850,621 of NZ_SORC01000001.1, read as the reverse complement.
CTATGCCGCACACGATCTGTGCACTGGCATTCCGGAAGCGAACAAGCGTCACTTCACCGCGGAAAAGTGCGGGCACTACGGCATTTTCTCAGGGCGCCGCTGGCGCACCATCATCTATCCGCAGTTGCGCGACTTCATCCTCGAACACAACAAGGCGCCGAAGGTTGCGAAGGAAAAAGTCGAAGCCTGAGCGTCGCACGCATAGTCGATAAACAACGGCCTCTTCGGAGGCCGTTGTCGTTTATGAGGATCCCGAAGCCTCGGTGCGCGGCGCGAGGTTACTTCCGCAACAGATAGGCGAGCAGCAACTCGGTGTTCATTTGAATCACTTCACTGCGCTCGCTCGCGCTGCTGAAATCGCGGCCGAGCGTGGCTTCGAGCGTGAAGCGGTTCGACACGATGTAATAGCCCATGCCGGACAGCGTGACATAGAAGCGCAGCGGATCGACATTGGTGCGAAACAGCCCCGCGCGTTGACCGCGTTCGAGAATGCCGCCGAGCGTGGCGACGATCGGCGAGATCATTTCGCGGATGCGCGTGGACTTCTGCATATAGCGTGCTTCGTGCAGATTCTCGTTATTGATGAGACGCAGCAACTCGGGATGATCGCGGTAGTAATCCCAAACAAAATGCGCGAGACGCGTGATGGCCTCGACCGGGGCAATGCCATTGAGTTCGAGCGTACGCTCCGCTTCGTTGAGCGCGCTGAACGCGTGCTCGAGTACCGCGGTAAACAGTTGCTCCTTGCTACCGAAGTAGTAATAGAGCATGCGCTCATTCGTTTCCGCGCGGCGAGCGATTTGATCGACGCGCGCGCCGAATAGCCCACCATTTGCAAACTCTTCGGCCGCCGCGAGCAGAATGCGGCGCCGTGTGCCTTCAGGATCTCTTTTGATTTTCGGCTGATTCATGGTGGCATCGTCTTCGTGAGCCGCGTTATCCGGATCGCGCCGCCGGCCTCTCCTCGGGCCTTGCACCGACAGCACTGAACGGGCTGGTTGGGGGAATACCCTTCTGCGGTCTTTCGAAAAAGCGCTTCGATTATGGCACATGGATTGCGGATGGCAATTGGGGAAATCGGCGATAATGTGCTATTTAGTTCAAGCTGTGCGGCCGCAAGCCAAAGCACCAGTCAGAGCCCCACGCCGTGACCGTGACAGATACCAGAACCCTCGCAGACCGCATCGAAGATCTGCTCCCCCAGACGCAATGCACCAAGTGCGGTTACCCCGCATGCCGTCCCTATGCCGAAGCCGTTGCAAGCGGCGAGGCCAATTACAACCAGTGCCCGCCGGGCGGCGCCGAAGGCATCGCGCGGCTTGCCGCGTTGCTCGGCAAGCCGGTCATCCCGCTCAATTCCGCCAATGGCGTCGAAAGGCCGCGCCCGTTGGCGGTTATCGACGAGCAAGTTTGCATCGGTTGCACGTTGTGCATGCAGGCCTGTCCAGTCGATGCAATAGTTGGCGCACCGAAACAGATGCATACGGTGATCGTCGAGCTCTGCACCGGCTGCGACCTGTGCGTGCCGCCCTGCCCCGTCGACTGCATCGCCTTGCCGCCGGTCACGGGTGAAGCGACCGGTTGGAATGCATGGAGCCAGGCGCAGGCCGACGCCGCGCGCGCACGCCACGACCGGCGCGAAGCGCGTCTCGCACGCGAGCGCGAGGCTGCCGAAGCACGTGCTGCAGCGCGGCGAGCAGGCAGCACTCTCACTGCTCAGGTTACCGAAACAACTGCGGCCAGCGAGGCGACGCCATCGGCTGCACCCGCCGCCGACGACGCCGATGCAAAGAAACGCGCGATCATCCAGGCCGCGCTCGAACGTGCCCGCAAGAAGAAAGAGGAACTGGCCGCCAAAGGCCAGGGCCCGCTCAACACCGAGCGCGTGAGCGCGGATGTGCAGGCGCAGATCGACGCCGCCGAAGCACGCCGCCGCCGTCTCGGCCTCGCCGCGGACGACACCGGCACGCCGTCCGACAAGCATTAACCGCACCGTCACGCCCAGCATGAACGCGAACAAACGCCGCGCCATCTACGAGACGCTTCAGAGTCTCAATCCTCATCCGACAACCGAACTCGAGTACACCACTCCGTTCGAACTGCTGATCGCCGTGTTGCTGTCAGCGCAGGCCACCGACGTGTCGGTCAACAAGGCCATGCGCAAGATGTTCCCGGTCGCGAACACGCCGCAGAAGGTTTTCGATCTGGGCGAGGAAGGCGTGACCGGCTACATCAAGACTATCGGCCTCTATCGCACCAAGGCGAAGAACGTCATCGCGACTTGCCGCATTCTGCTCGACCAGTACGGCGGCGAAGTGCCCGAGGATCGCGAAGCGCTCGAAAGTCTGCCGGGCGTGGGCCGGAAAACGGCCAATGTGATTCTGAACACGGCGTTCGGTCATCCGACCATTGCGGTCGACACGCACATCTTTCGGGTTGCGAATCGAACCGGCCTCGCGCCGGGCAAGGACGTTCGCGCGGTCGAAGTGGCGCTGGAGAAATTCACGCCCGCCGAGTTCAAGCAGGACGCGCACCACTGGCTGATCCTGCACGGCCGTTATGTGTGCAAGGCGCGCCGGCCTGAATGCTGGCATTGCGTGATCGAGCCGCTGTGCGAGTTTCGGCCGAAAACGCCGCCGCCGGATCTGTAAGCGCAACCGGCGCCTCGCGCAGCGCCGGAGCGCCGCCAGCAGCCCGCGCCGCCCCGGCGTAAAATGACGCCCTGCCTCGTCGGCTCGTCCGCTTCGCGAACTGACGCCTTCACAGGCTCACGTCCCACGCCCACTCAACGCAACGGTCTCACGATGTTCAATCCCAGCCGCGACGAAGTCCGTCTCTTCTTCACCGACACCTGGCGCAAGCAGCGCAAAGGCGAAATTCTGACGCCGCTGGAGGCCATTGCCGCCGACTGGATCGTCGAACACCCCGAATACCACGCCGACCTGACCGACGGCGACGCCGCCCAGGCGCAGGACTACTCGCCCGAACGCGGCCAGACCAACCCGTTTCTGCATCTGTCGATGCATCTGGCGATCACCGAACAGCTCTCGATCGACCAGCCGCCCGGCATTCGCGCGGCGCATGAACGGCTTGCCGCACGCCTCGGCTCGACCCACGAAGCGCAGCACGCGATCATGGACTGCCTCGGCGAAACCATCTGGGAAGCACAGCGCACCGGCACGCCGCCGGACACGGACGCGTATCTGCAACGCATCGAGCGGCGCGCCACGCGCGATTGAGGCCGGCGTCGCGCGTACAAGGGCGAGCGGGGGCGAGCGGGCAAAGACCGCGGCTCCAAAAGCACAACACCCCGCCGAAGCGGGGTGTCGTTCAATCCGAAAGCAGCGCGAAGATGGTGCGACGCGCTTACTTCTTCTGCACCAGATCGCCGTTCAGCGATTCGACATAAGCCGCAATGTCTTTCATATCGCTTTGCGACAGGCTTTGCACTTGCGCCTGCATGATCGGGTTGTTGCGACCGAAATGCGGGTTGCCGTTGCCCATCTGATACTGACGCAGCGCAAAGTAGACATAGTCGGAATGCTGACCCGCGAGCTTCGGATATTCCGGGCTCACCGGCTTGTTCAGGTTCACGCCGTGGCACGCCGCGCAGTTGTGGCTGTCGGACAGCACCTTGCCGTTGCCTGCGTCGGCCGCGTGCGCGAGGTTCGCTGCAACCAGACCGATCACTGCCGCCGACGCGCATGCAGCCTTGAACACCGTGTGGAGTGCCTGTTGGGGCTTATTCATGAATTCTCCTATCCCGCGAATTTATTAGCCGAGTGACTGGATGGACGAGCCGCAGCCGGTCACTTGTCGGGATTGCTCTTCGAAGAGGAATTTTGTGCTGCGTAGTAGGCCGCGATGTCGGCGATGTCCTGATCCGACAGCGACGCGGTGATGGCGCGCATTGTTTCGAAATGGCGGTCGCCCTTCTTGTAGCCATGCAGGGCGTTCTCGAGGTACGCCTGGTTCTGCCCGCCGAGCATTGGCACGCGGTAGACCTCAGGGTAAGCCGTGCGGTATTCAGGGATGCCGTGGCAGCCAATACACATCGCGACCTTGCCCTGGCCCGCCTTCGCGTTGCCGACGACATCCGCTGCCTGCGCACTGGCCGTATAGCCCGCGAGCACCGACAGCGCTGCGATCACGACGTTTTTGCCAACGAATTTATTCATAGCATGTAACCTGGCTTGAGGGGAAACGGGCGACCAGAAGGCAACGGCCCGCGCCGTTATTCTTATAGGGTAGCCACGCAGGCCAAAAAAATCGGGCTAATTGTACCGCGACGCCGCGCCGAACGTCCACCGCGCGGGGCGGCGGCGCGTCCAGCCGCCGCAAAGCCACGGCTAGCGCCGCTTTGCTTCGCAGCAGCCAATCCGCGGGGCATGGCGGCCGCCGTTGCATCTGGGCTGCTTGCGCCGGTGCGCACCCGTTCGATACCGCGGCCAGCACGGCAACCGACGCCCGCCCAGCCCGCTCTCGCCCGGCTCGCCCGCCCACCGGGCGCGCCGGGCGAGCATTCGGCCCGCTCGCGGACGCCGCGTGCGCACTCGCTTCACGCCACGCCACCGCGGAAGACACCTTACGCGAGGCGGTTTCAGGCCAACAGGCCTTCTGACTTATACTGGGTTTTTTCCCAAAAAAGAGCAGCTCGCCATGCGTTTCGAAGGCTCATCGCAGTACGTCGCCACCGACGACCTCAAGCTCGCGGTCAACGCCGCGATGACGCTCAAGCGCCCGCTGCTGATCAAGGGCGAGCCCGGCACGGGCAAAACCATGCTCGCCGAAGAAGTCGCCGCCGCGCTCGGCATGCCGCTGCTGCAATGGCACATCAAGTCCACCACCAAGGCGCAGCAGGGTCTGTACGAGTACGACGCGGTGTCGCGCCTGCGCGATTCGCAACTCGGCGACGAGCGCGTCAAGGACATCCGCAACTACATCGTCAAGGGCGTGCTGTGGCAGGCGTTCGAGTCGGACGAGCAAACCGTGCTGCTGATCGACGAGATCGACAAGGCCGACATCGAATTTCCGAACGATTTGCTGCGCGAACTCGACCGCATGGAGTTCTACGTGTACGAGACGCACGAGCTGATCCGCGCGAAACAGCGCCCGCTCGTGATCATCACGTCGAACAACGAGAAGGAGCTGCCGGACGCGTTCCTGCGCCGCTGCTTCTTCCACTACATCAAGTTCCCCGATCCGGTCACCATGCAGCAGATCGTCGAGGTGCACTACCCCGGCATCAAGAAGGAACTGCTCGCGGCCGCCATGCAGAGCTTTTTCGAATTGCGCAACGTCGCCGGATTGAAGAAGAAGCCGTCCACCTCGGAACTGCTCGACTGGCTCAAGCTGCTGCTCGCCGAAGACATTCCGCCGGAAGCGCTGCGCTCGTCCGACCAGAAGCAGATCATTCCGCCGCTGCATGGCGCGCTGCTGAAAAACGAGCAGGACGTGAGCCTGTTCGAGCGGCTGATCTTCATGAACCGCAATAACCGTTGATCGAGCGTTCAACGAGCGCCGATGATCGTGACCAAGAGCCGGATGGTCGCGAGGCCGCCACTGAAAAGCGCGCCGCCCCGACAACCCGCCGCCGCAGAGGACCCAGCATGCTGATCGACTTCTTCTACTCGCTGCGCGCCGCCAAACTGCCGGTGTCGGTGAAGGAATACCTGACGCTGCTCGAGGCGCTCAAGGCCAACGTGATCGCGCCGTCGCTCGACGAGTTCTACTATCTCGCGCGCATCACGCTGGTCAAGGACGAGCAGTACTTCGACAAGTTCGACCAGGCGTTCGGCGCGTATTTCAAAGGCGTGGCGCAAGCTTCGGAGCTCGCCTTCGACATCCCGCTCGACTGGCTGAAAAAGAAGCTGCAACGCGACCTGTCGCCGGAAGAAAAAGCGCAGATCGAGGCGATGGGTGGCCTCGACAAGCTCATGGAGCGCCTGAAGGAACTGTTCGACGAGCAGAAGGAGCGGCACGAAGGCGGCAGCAAGTGGATCGGCACCGGCGGCACGTCGCCGTTCGGCAATGGCGGCTACAACCCGGAGGGCGTGCGCATCGGCGGCGACGCGGCGGGCAACCGCACCGCCGTCAAGGTCTGGGAAGCGCGCGCCTATCGCGATTACGACGACCAGGTGGAAATCGGCACGCGCAACATCAAGATCGCGCTGCGCCGCCTGCGCCGCTTCGCTCGCGAAGGCGCCGCCGAAGAGCTCGATCTGCCCGACACGATCCGCAGCACGGCCGCGAACGCCGGCTGGCTCGATCTGAAGATGGTGCCCGAGCGGCACAACAAGGTGAAAGTGCTGATGCTGCTCGACGTGGGCGGCTCGATGGACGATCACATCAAGCGCACCGAGGAGCTGTTCTCCGCCGCCAAAGCCGAGTTCAAGCACCTGGAGTTCTACTATTTCCACAACTGCGTGTACGACTTCCTGTGGAAGAACAACCGCCGCCGTCACGCCGAGCGCATGCCGACGTGGGACGTGCTGCACAAATTCACCTCGGACTACAAGCTGATTTTCGTCGGCGACGCGACCATGAGCCCGTACGAAGTCCTGCAGCCGGGCGGCTCGGTGGAGTACAACAACGCCGAAGCCGGCGCGGTGTGGCTGCGCCGGCTCGCCGATCATTTCCCGCATCACGCGTGGCTCAATCCCGAACCGGAAGGCTTGTGGGCGTACCGGCAGTCGGTCAGCGCGATCCGCGAAGTGCTCGGCCATCGCATGTACCCGCTCACGCTCGCCGGCCTCGAGGCCGCCATGCGCATGCTGAGCAAATAACCGGGTCGCGTTCTACCTTCGCCTTACCATCTTCGATAAGAAAGCATCTGCATGAGTCCGTCCAGCACGCCCCATTTGTCCCCGGCCGCCGCGCCGCCCGGGCGCCTCAATCCTTTCGCCGACACGTCGCTGTCCGCCATCGTCGCCGGTTTTGTCGCGATGATGACCGGCTACACCAGTTCGCTCGTGCTGATGTCCCAGGCCGGCCTGGCCGCGCATCTATCCGACGCGCAGATTTCGTCGTGGATCTGGGCCTTGTCGATCGGCATGGCCGTCTGCACGATCGGGCTGTCGCTGCGCTTTCGCGCGCCGATCGTGATCGCCTGGTCGACGCCCGGCGCGGCGCTGCTGGTGTCCTCGCTGCCGCACGTGCCGTATGCGGAGGCGATCGGCGCGTTTATCGTCTGCGCGCTGCTGCTTACGCTGGTCGGCCTGACCGGCTGGTTCGACACGCTGATGAAGAAGATTCCGGCGGGCATCGCCTCGGCTTTGCTGGCGGGCATCCTGTTCGAGATCGGCATCGAGATTTTCCGCGCCGCGCAATTCCAGACCGCGCTCGTGCTGACGATGTTCTTCACCTATCTGATCGTCAAACGGCTCGCGCCGCGCTACGCGATCGTCACGACGCTGATCGTCGGCACCGCGGCTGCCGGCGGGCTCGGGCTGCTCGACTTCAGCCGCTTTCACGTCGCGCTGGCGCATCCGGTGTTCACGATGCCGGCGTTTTCGGTAGCGGCCGGCGTCAGCATCGGCATTCCGCTGTTCGTCGTGGCGATGGCGTCGCAGAACGTGCCGGGCATCGCCGTGTTGCGCGCGGACGGCTACACCACGCCCTCGGCGCCGCTGATTTCGACCACCGGCATCGCCTCGTTGCTGCTCGCGCCGTTTGGTTCGCACGGCATCAATCTTGCAGCGATCACGGCGGCGATCTGCACCGGCCCCGAAGCGCACGAAAATCGCAACAAGCGCTATATGGCGGCGGTGTGGTGCGGCATCTTCTACCTGATCGCCGGGGTTTTCGGCGCGACCATCGCCGCGCTGTTCGCGGCCTTGCCGAAGGCGCTGGTGGTGTCCGTCGCGGCGCTGGCGTTGTTCGGCTCGATCATGAGTGGCCTCGCCAACGCGATGCAGGACCTGAAGCAGCGCGAGGCGGCGCTGGTCACGTTCATGGTGACGGCGTCGGGGCTGTCTTTGCTGTCCATCGGTTCGGCTTTCTGGGGCCTGGTGGCAGGTGTGCTGACGCAGGTGGTGTTGAATGCGCGGCGGCCTTGATGCGCCTGCGGCGCGAGGCGGCGGCCTGGTGATCCGGCGACGGGCGACAGCCGCGCTGCCGCGGAGTGGGTGTTGAACGCCCTGCGCGCTTGATGCGCCCGCTGCGCGAGACAACGGCTCGGCGTCCCGCCGCCTTTCGCCTGTTGCCTGTTGCCGGCAAAATCGGTTGGCAATAATCAGCCGGTAAAATCCGCTCGGCAGAATCGGTCAGCGCTGGATCGTTCGGCGGAAAATGCCGCGTGAAATCGATGTGAACGGATCGGCATGGGCAAGTGTCAACACTGCATCAGCCGATCCGCCATAGAATAGAAGCATCCGGCAGCGCTTTCCGTCAAAATTCCTCGGCACGATGACGGGCAGCGCTGCAGCGTGACCCGCGGCCGCCGGAACTGGTTTGCGTTTCAGACCGGTGGCAACCTCATTTCTCCTGAACCACGGCGCGCACGCGCCTTGAAGGCTCGAACATGACAACCGCACTCGATCAACTCAAGCAATACACCACCGTCGTGGCCGATACCGGCGACTTCCAGCAGCTTGCCCAGTACAAGCCGCAGGACGCGACCACCAATCCGTCGCTGATTCTGAAAGCGGTGCAGAAAGACGACTACAAGCCGCTGCTGGAAAAGACCGTGAAGGCTCACGCGTCGAAACCGGTCGGCGCAATCATCGACCAGTTGCTGATCGCCTTCGGCACCGAAATTCTCAAGATCATTCCGGGCCGCGTATCGACGGAAGTGGACGCGCGCCTCTCGTTCGACACCGAAGCGTCGATTGCCAAGGGCCGCGAACTGATCTCGCTGTACAAGGAGCACGGTATCGGCCGCGAACGCGTGCTGATCAAGCTGGCTTCCACGTGGGAAGGTGTCCGCGCGGCTGAAGTGCTGCAGAAGGAAGGCATTCATTGCAACATGACGCTGCTGTTCTCGCTCGCTCAGGCGGCGGCCTGTGCTGAGGCTGGCGCGCAGTTGATCTCGCCGTTCGTCGGGCGGATTTACGACTGGTACAAGAAGAACGCCGGCAGCGCGTGGGACGAAGCGAAAGACGGCGGCGCCAATGATCCGGGCGTTAAATCGGTGCGCCGTATTTACGCGTACTACAAGAAGTTCGGCTACAAGACTGAGGTGATGGGCGCGAGTTTTCGCACGCCGGGGCAGATTCTCGAGCTGGCGGGGTGCGATCTGCTGACTATCAGTCCGGATTTGTTGCAGAAGCTGCATGAGAGCACGGAAAAGGTGGAGCGGAAGCTGTCGCCGGATAGCGCTAAAGATGCGGATATTGAACGCGTGCCGGTTGATGAAGCGTCGTTCCGGTTTCTCGTCAATGATGAGGCTATGGCGACTGAGAAGCTCGCGGAAGGGATTCGGGCGTTTGCCGCTGATGCGGTTAAGTTGGAGAAGTTGATCGAAGCATTGCGGTAAGGTTCGGTTGCGCTGCTTTTTGTCGGCGCTGCGTATACGCGGCCTTGGACTTTGCGGTTCAGGGCCGTGTGTCGTTTACTCGCCTGCGGCGTCGGTTTGCTGTTGCATTTGAAGCGCGGTGGGCGCGTCGCTGGGCTTACGACATTTAGTCACAATTGGACGCTGGTCGGCGTCTAGAATCCTCTGCATGGGCGCTTTATGGTGGTCTATTAGCGTCGCCCCTGTGCGGGGCGGCACCTACTTTCTTTGCCGCGGCAAAGAAAGTAGGCAAAGAAAGCCGCTTCACACCGCCAGCCTACAAGCGGGCCCCTCGCGCAGTTGCGGTAGTGGCGCATCTGGAATCTGTGTCCTCGCACACTCCGCGTCAGTGACAAGGCGCTCATTCTTCCGGCGGCGCTGCGCGCGCCGTCGCGGTACTTCATATAACCATTGGCCCTTCCGTTGTTCTTTGTCGGGAGATAGTCGCTTACCCTTGGGAGACGATCATGGTGGTTCAGCCTTACGTATTTTTTAATGGACGGTGCGAGGAAGCGCTCGACTACTACTGCGCGAAGCTCGGCGCTCAGGTAACCCTCAAGATGCGCTACAAGGACGCGCCGCCCGATCCGAAAAACCAGCCGCGACCCGGTCTCGAAGAAAAGATCATGCACGCCAATGTGCGCATGGGCTCGACCGACTGGATGGCCTCCGACGGTCATTGCGATCCCGCCGCCACCATGAATGGCTTCAGCCTCTCTCTAACCGCCGACGACGCCAAGTCCGCCGAACAGTTCTTCAACGCGCTTGCCGACGGCGGCCAGGTGACATTCCCGTTTCAGCCAACCTTCTGGAGCAAAGGCTTCGGGATGGTGGTCGACCGCTTCGGTCTCATGTGGATGGTGACAGTGCCGGAAGGTTGAGCCACGGCGCCGTGCACGGCAATGAGCGCGTGCGCTCGCGGTGATTGCGGTGATTGCGGTGGTTGCCGCGGTTGCCGCGCTCGGTTCGGTCAGGCGACCACGGCGCCCCTGGGAGTGGGCGCCGACCGGCTCAAATCTTCAGTAAGGGCCGCGCACGGCGTTCGATGTTCCAGTTCGGCTCGGTTTCCAGCAACCGCTCGCGCAGGCGGTCCACCTGTTCGGCAAGCCGTTGTCCAAGCCAGTACGGCCCCTGAAATTCGGGCGGCAGCCTCAGCGCCGCGTCGCCGTGCGTCTGCGCGAGCGCCGACGCGGACGGAATGCCGAAGTGCGTCGCCCGGCCAAAGCGCAGGCCGCGCGCCATCGCCAGCAAAATCGCGCGCACGGTGCGCACCTCGACGCCGCATTGCTCGGCGTACGCGGCGCGCGCCGTGGCGTCGGCGTGCATCAGCGGACCAGTGGCGAGCAACTCCAGCGAACTGAGCACCGAGCGGTGCAGCCGCTGAATCTCTTCGAGCTTCGACTGCGGCACCTCGATTTCCTTCGCCACCGAAGGCATCAGCGAACGCAATTGCACGAGCCGCTTGTTGATCGCCAGAAAGCGCTTGACCTGCTCTTCCTCGCTGATGGTCTCGCCCTCCAGCAGCCGCGTGTAGATGCGCGCGCATTCGCGCAGATTGGTCGCGAGCCCATAGCGCCACGAATAGGTGGCATGCAGCGGCAGCGCAAACGAAAACGCCAGCGCAATCACAATGCCGATCAGCACGTTCGCCGTGCGCCACAAGCCGACGTCGATCTGGTTGTCACCGTGGCCCGCGACGATGCACATGGTGATCGCCGTCAACAGCCCGATATAGCCCGACGAGCCGATCGCAAACCATGCGCAGATGCCCGCGGCGATCGACATCAGCACGTAAGTGAGCGGCGGCGAGTCGGTCAGGTTCTGCAACACGATCAGTGCGAGCCCGATCGACGCCCCGAGCAGCGTGCCCGCCGCCCGCTCCGCCGCCTTCTTGCGGATGTTGCCGTGATGCTGCAAGCCGCCGATCACCACCAGCAAAGTGACCGACGACCAGATGCCGTGCGGAATGTCGATGCCGGTGGTCGCCAGAATCGACACCAGCATGGCCAGCCCGACACGCAGGCTGTGCAGCACCTTGGCGTGGCGATAGCGGTAGTAAGGCGACGTAACCGCGCGAACCATCCGGCTGAGCGCCGAGCGGCGTGGAATCACAGTGTGGGAACCGGCAGAAGCCATGGCGGCGCGCTCGATACGGTGAAGGACGGTTCCGCTATCCTGCCCTGGAGTGCCTCATCAAGACAAACGCCCGCACACTTTCGTGTGCGGGCGTTGCTGTTTCCAGGCTGTCGTCCGCGTAGAGCGGCACGACATGAAGCATGCCTTGATCAGCTTTCGACCACGTCCAGATAGTCTTCCGGACGGGTACGGTCTTCGGCGCGCTGCATGCCGACCGCGCGCACCAGCAAGCTCACCACCACCGCCACCACCAGATTCACGATCAGCGACCACACCGCGGCGTAGCCCGGAATCGCCATGCCGAACAGGTGGATCGTGAAGATCGAACCGGCCAGCTTCAGCGAAATTGCCATCCACGTGCCGGTTGCGATACCGACCGCCCAGCCCGCCAGCAGGCCGCGATAGTCGAGCACGCGCGTGTACAGACCGAGCACGATGGCCGGCAGCGTCTGGATGATCCAGATACCGCCGAGCAATTGCAACTGGATCGCATACGTGAGCGGCAGGCCGAGAATGAACGCCACCGCGCCAACCTTGACGATCAGCGAGACCAGCTTCGCGACATTGGTCTCCTGCTCATGCGTCATGTTGCGGTTGACGAACTCCTTGTGGATGTTGCGCGTGTACAGGTTCGCCGCCGCAATCGACATGATCGCCGCCGGCACCAGCGCGCCGATACCGATCGCCGCGAACGCCACGCCCACGAACCACGACGGGAAGTAATGCAGGAACAGCGCCGGCACCGCGAAGTTCGGACCGAACGCCTTGAAGTAAGGCGCGAACTCAGGCATGTCCTTCACGCCCGAAGCCAAAGCCATGAAGCCGAGCAGCGCGAGCAGGCCGAGCACCAGCGAGTAAGCCGGCAGCATCGCCATATTGCGGCGGATCGTGTTACCCGACTTGGACGACAACACTGCCGTGATCGAGTGCGGGTACAGGAACAGCGCGAGCGCCGAACCCACCGCGAGCGTCGCGTACGCACTGTAGCCGTTCAGGCTCGAGACGTCCGGCGCCTTCAGCAGCAGCTTGGCCGGCGGCACCACGCTGAAGATGTGACCGAAGCCGCCCAGTTGCGGCGGAATCACGATGATCGCGGCGAAGATCGTGATGTAGATCAGCACGTCCTTGACCACCGCGATCATGGCCGGCGCGCGCAGACCCGAGGTGTACGTGTACGCCGCCAGGATCGCGAACGCGATGATCAGCGGCAGATCGCCGACGAAGCCCTTGGTGTCGAAACCGAGCGCGCCGATCACCACTTCGATACCGACCAGTTGCAGCGCAATGTACGGCATGGTCGCGACGATGCCGGTCACGGCAATCGCCAGTGCGAGCATACGGCTGCCATAGCGCGCCGACACGAAGTCCGCCGACGTCACGTAGCCCTGACGTTTGGCGATGCTCCACAGTTTCGGGAACACGACGAACGCGAACGGATAGATCAGGATCGTGTAAGGCAGCGCGAAGAAACCCGTTGCGCCCGCACCGAACACCAGCGCCGGCACGGCGATGAAGGTGTACGCGGTGTACAGGTCGCCGCCCAGCAGGAACCACGTGACGATGGTGCCGAAGCGCCGGCCGCCGAGGCCCCACTCTTCCAGATGCGCCAGATCGCCGCGCCGCCAGTGGGCCGCGATAAAGCCGAGAATCGTGACGCCGATGAAAAACAGAACGAAGACGAAAGTTGCGATGGCGTTCATTATCGTGCGCCCCCCTGCGGACGGCCGCTGGAGCGCGTCTTGGTCTTGAAGTACACGAGCGCCGTGATGATTGCGCTGATCAGCACCCACAGGAGCTGGTACCAGTAGAAGAACGGAAAGTCGAACAGCACCGGTTCAACCTTGTTATAAGACGGCACCCAGATCATCGCGATCCAGGGCAACAGCAGCAACCAGAGCCAGTGCTTGCTGGCTTTGTTCGCGTCGGCGTCGTGAGCCATGACGTCTCCTCTTCCCTATTATTGAAATGTTGGCCCGTGTTTGACGGGTGGTGGATCCCGCTGCGAGGGGTGGCCCCGCGAATGCCCACGGGCGCCCCGAAAGCTTCGAAAGAGTATAGGAGCGGCGAGAGCGCGGTCAAGCAGGGGCGACCCCAGCACGATCGCGCTTTCGAGGTCGGCGCGGAGGTGTTCCAGCAAGAGGAGTAAAAGCGCTGCGGCGAGGCGCATCAGGCCGTGCCGCTTGGGTCTGGCAGGCCGGCCCGCATCGCGAGGAAGAGGGCCGGCTGTTCAATGCGCGATGGATGAGAGCCGTGAACGTCGCGTGGGCGCAACGGCGCGCGGCGCACGGCGCGCCACCTGCGACACTTGGTCCATGCACTGCTTTGTATCGGACCGGCTTGCGCGGCCCGACCGGATGGGTCGTTGCAATCAGATCGAGAACGCGGCGCCGTTTTGCCCGGTCGATTCCTGCAGACCCTTGATCCATTTGCGCGCAGGCAGGCCGAGTTCCGCTTCGATCAGCTTGGCGCGCGCCTGCAGCGCCGCGAACGGCACCTCGAGCGCCGGGCCCGAAAACGCGATCGCGATGCGGTTGCCGTCGTGCACTTCCGGCAGCGCGACCACGCGGCCGTCGAAGGCTTCGTTCAGACGCTTCATGTTGCGCACGAAGCTCGGGTGATCGCCGAACAGGTTCACCGTCACCACGCCCGCGTCGGTCAGGCACGCACGCACCGCACGATAGAAGCCGACGCTGTCGAGCACCGGACCGCGCGCCGTCGCGTCATAGACGTCGATCTGCAACGCGCCGATCGTGCCGTGGTTGGCGCGGTCGTTGACGAAATCCCATGCGTCGGCTTCGTGCACGGTCAGACGGGCGTCGTCGTGCGGCAGCTCGAACATCGTGCGCGCGGCCACGACGACCGCCGGGTTCACTTCCACCGCCTCGACCTTCGCGCGTTTCAGGAAGCGATGCGCGAACTTGGTCAGCGCCGCGGCGCCCAGACCGAGCTGGACGATGCGCCTGGGCGTTTCGATAAACAGCAGCCAGGCCATCATCTGCTGCGCGTATTCGAGTTCGATGTGATCCGGCTTACGCAGACGCATCGCGCCTTGCACCCACTCCGTGCCGAAATGCAGAAAGCGCACGCCGCCTTCTTCGGAGAACGTCACCGGCGCGAAGCGCGGCTTGCGCGGCGCTTCGATTTGCGGCGCGTCGTGCAGATCGTCGTCGTGCGAAACGCGCGTTTTGTTGCGCGCGGCGTTCTGCGATTTCTGCGTTTTCTGTTTTCCACCGGCGGCGTCAGCGTCGCGGTTGCGGAAGGCACGCGCTTCAGCCGAAGCGCGCCTGATCAATTTCGTCATGTAAGGATGTCGCGCCAAAGACGCAATTTCTGGTCGAACGAGAGCATAGCATTCGCCGGACTCGACGAAGGCAATACGAGGGTGGCATAGCCCGCCGCGCCGATCACCGGCGCAAAGCGTCCCGCCGTCTTGCCGTTGAAGCAGACTTTGGCGAGCTTCGGCGCGTGCGCGCGCAACGAAGCGAAATCATTCGGACTGGCGTTGCGAATCGCGGCATCGAGGCTGCCTTCGCGCGTGCAGGCGGCCAGCACGTCCCACACGCCGATGCCGTGCGCGAGCAGGCGGCGCAGACGCTCCTCGTAAGTGAGTTCGGCGAGCGGCTCGTCGAGCACGGCGCCGAGCAGGCGCCAGAACTGGTTACGGGGATGCGCGTAGTACTGCGTCGCGGCGAGCGACGCCTCGCCGGGAAAACTGCCGAGAATCAGCGTATGCGTATCCGCGGCGGCGACCGGAGGAAAACCGCGCAGCATCAGCGGCTCCCTTCGTCGGACGCGCGCATCGCGGGATGCGCGCGCGATGCGGTGTGCTCGAGCGGACGGCCGTGTTCGCGCACCCGTGGATGCGCGAGCCACTCGTCCGACCGGCTCGCGCCGGACAAGGTCGCCAAATGCGTCCATAGCGCGGGCAACATGCATTCGGTGACCATCAGCGGCGCGCCATGGCGCTCGAATACCGAGCGGCGCGCGACCAACGCGTGCGGCGGCAACCCTTCAATTTCACGCGCGGCCAGACCATGAAGCGGATGCCGCGCGGTCAACCTGCGGCTCACCAGTGACGAACGCGCCACGCTGCTATCGCTATACAGCAACTCAGCCAGCGGCCGCGTGCGCAGACGCCGCATGGCCTGCCAGACACCGGCGCTCGCGGCGAGCGGCGCGACGCTATGCGCGGCGACAAACGGTACGCCGTCGACCGACAGCGCGACTTCCCGAACCCAGACCGGCGCACGCGACACGAGGCCGAGCGCGGCACGCTCGTCGGCCCACGGCAGCGCGACGCCTTCGTGCGTGACGCGTACCGCGACGGCACCGAGCGCACGCAGATGCGCAGTCAGTGAACCGCCACGGGTCAGCCAGTCTTTCTGGGCGGCGCTGAAGCCGGGAAGGGGCGTGACGCGCCAGTGGGCGTCGGCGGCATCGAAACGGATGGACATGGTGTCGGATTATAACGGCGCGGCTGTCGGGCCATTCGCCACCGCCCAGGTGTCGCCCTTCAGCAGATTTCATCCATTACGACAGAGGTAGCGAAGCGCTCTCATCGGCGTGTCGATTTCAGATAGTTCCGATTCTCCACGACTCGCGTCGCGCGATAAAACCTCCGTGCTTTGCAAAGCCGGCCGCCCGCAATCGAACGGCGCGCCACATGAACGCACAACCAAGGAAAAGACACGAAGATGAAGAACATTCTGAGCACAACCGCATGCGCGATCTCGGTCCTGCTGGTGACAGGCTGCGCGGCGCAACTGAACCGCGACACGGAGACGTCGTTGAACAAGGCTGTTGGTATCGAGGTGGCGCCGGTCGCCGGCGGAGTCGCGGTCAAGCTGCCCGAAACCGCCCTATTCGATTTCAACAAATCCGATGTGCGCGGCGACGCGGCCGCAGTCGTCGATCGTTCGGCCGTGCTGCTCAAGCGCAGCAAGAAACCGATTGTGGTCGAGGGCTACACCGACAACGTCGGCACGCTCGAATACAACCAGCAACTGTCCGAAGCGCGCGCGACCGCGGTGGGTTATGCGCTCGTAGCGCGCGGCATCGCAACGGACCGCATTCGCACGAAGGGCAACGCGTACAACAACCCGGTAGCGGCCAACGATACCCCCGAAGGCCGCGCGCTGAACCGCCGTACCGAGATCGTCGTGCGTGGCGAGACGATGGATACCTTGATGGGCAAGAAGTAAGCAAAGCTATTTCGCGGCCACCTTCAACTGAAAAAACCGGGCGCCTGTCAGACCGCCCGGTTTTTCAGTCAGCGACAAAATCGCGCAATGCTTGCGCCACCTCGTCGAGCACCGTATCCCAACGCCCCAACTCGCGCTGCCGGAACAGTCGCGCGGACGGATACCACGGACTATCGTCGCGCGCCGTCATCCACCGCCAGTCGGTGAACGTGGGCACCAGCACCCAGACGGGCGTGCCGCAGGCGCCGGCCAGATGCGCAACCGCCGTGTCCACCGTAATCACCAGATCGAGCGACTGCACGATCGCCAGCGTGTCGGAAAACGTGCCGATTTCCGGCCCGAGTCTGTGCACGCTGCTATCCGCATGCGACGCCACCACGTCGTTCTGCGTCTCGCCCTTTTGCAGCGCGAACCATTGCACGCCGGTCTGCTGCAAAACCGGCAGCCATTGGCGCAACGGAATCGACCGATAACGGTCGAGCTCGTACGCCGGATTGCCGGCCCAGACAATGCCGACGCGTTTTCCGGGCCGATCGCGCGCATCGGCTGCACCGATTGCGTCGAGCCGGGTCCGCCAGCGTTGCACCTGCGCCGGTTCCGCTCGCAGATAAGACGTCGCGAGTGGCAACATCGGCAACTCCAGCTTCATGGACTCCGGCATGCTCAGCATGCGGCACCAGTAGTCGTACGGACCGGGCGGCGCGCTCGTCCACGCGGCACGCACGCCGGCCGCGCTTCGCGCCACTTCGCCGAGCGGAGCCTCGACCCAGACGTCGACCTGTGCGCCGCGCCGATGCAACCAGTCAGCCATACGCAAGAATTGCAATTGATCGCCAAGCCCCTGCTCGCCGACCAGCAGAAAGCGGCAGCCCGTTACCCGCTCGCCTTGCCATTCTGGGTAAGCGGGGCGAACCAGATCGTGATTTTCCGGCAGGGCTTCATGCCATCGATATTGCTTCCAGCCGTTTTCGTAGTCGCCCGCGCGCAGTTGCGCGGCTGCGAGGTTGAATTGCATCAGCGGATGACCGGGCATCCGCCGCGCGGCTTCGACGGCATGCGCATGCATGGCCGGGAAGTCGCCCAGCATGTTGAACGCAAACGACACGTTGTGATGCAGCCAGCCATTGAGAGGATCGACGGCAAGCGCTGCAATGGCGACGCTGATCGCGTCCCTGAAACGCTCTGCCTCGTTCAATGCAAAGGCCAACTGTTGCAACGCGGACGCATCTGAGGCGAAGCGAATGCGCAGGTCAGCGAGCACGCTGTCGATCTCCGCGCCGCGCCGCGCTTTCGACAACGCCGCTATCAATTCGAGCGCGTCCGGCAGATGCGTCGACTCGAGCGACCACGCGCGCAGCCAGTAGTCCGCTGCGTCCTGATAGCGTTCGAGCTCGGTACTGATTCGTGCGAGCGAGCGAACGGCATGATGTAAGGTCGGTTCGAGTTCAAGCGCTTCGAGATAGTGTCCGCGTGCTTCGACGAGACGCTTCGAAAGCTTCAGGCAATCGCCCAGATTGCGATGCAGGCTCGCAGTGCCGCCACTCAAAGCCACGGCGCGATGGTAGAACGCTTCGGCCGCGATCAACTCGCCGCCCAGCGCGGCGATCAAGCCGCGATGCTCCCAGATGTCCGCGCGCTCAGGTGCGACATTCAATGCCTGATCGAAATACATGCGCGAACGGTCGAGCCGATCGACGCGAAACAGGGCAAGGCCAAGGCGATGGAGCGCGTGCACATTGTGCGGCTGCGTCGCGAGAACGCGTTCGTAGTCGACAATCGCCATGTCATGACGCCCTGCCGCGAAGCAGGCGTCGGCGTGCGCGTTGATTGCACCGATATCGTTGGAGACGCTGGTGGGGAGAGAGAAATCGGGTTCGTGCATCGACGTGGATCAGTTGCGTGAGTGACTCAAGCTGGCGTGGATTGCGCCGCTCGGGCCGTCCGGTTCGCCGCCATCATCGTCTTCAGACGCGCGGCGGCCCGCTCGACCACCGGCGCCCATTGCGCAGGCCGCGGCTGCCGGAACAGCTCGACCGAGTCATACCAGGGCTGCGCCTCGTCGTTGCCCCACGACCAATGCGAGACGTGATCGAGCATCGCCAGCACGCGATGCCCTAGTGCGCCGCCGAGATGCAACGGCGCGCTGTCGATCGTCACCAGCGCGTCCAGCGCGGTGAGATGCGCCGCCACGTCGTCGAAGCCGTCTATGTAATCGCCGGTCAGATCGCACAGGCGATATCCCTGCGCGGCGAGCGCCGTCACATCGGCGTGACGTCCGGGCGTGAGCGGATGGAAGACGACATCCGGAAGCGCCAGCAGCGGCGTCAGCGCCGCAAGCGGAATCGACCGCATGGCGTCGCGCCGATGCGTCGGGCTGCCCGACCAGACGAGACCAACGTGCCACGTCGCATCAGGTGCGTGCGCGCTGATCCGTTCGCGCCAGGCCGCCGCCTTCGCTGTATCGGCCTGCAGGTAGGGCGCGCCGCGAACCTGCTCCGGTTCGAGACCGAGCACGAGCGGCAGGCTCATGAGCGGCAATGCGTACTCCGGTGCGCCGAGCGGGCCTTCTTCGATCGACACGCAATTCGCGTAGCAACGAGCGAACAGCGGTTGCAGCGCGCGACGCACGGCCAGCACCAGCCGTCCGCCTTCGTCACGCACGCGTGCCGCCAGTTGCGGGACGAAGCGCACCATCTGGATGTCGTCGCCGTTGCCCTGCTCGCTGTGCACGACCAGGGTCTTGCCGGCGAGCGCTTCGCCATGCCAGCGCGGGCACAAGCGCGTCATGACGCTGACGACATTGTTCTGCTCGCGATCTTCGCGCGCAAGACGCGCCTCGAAACGCGGCCACGCGCTCGACCAATCGCCGCGCCGCAGTTCCAGGTCCGCCAGATCGACCGCCGCCTGCACCGCTGACGGATCGATTGCGAGCGCCGCGCGCAGCGCCGCCTCGCTGTCCTCATAGCGCGCCTGCTCGTTCAGATACATGCCGATGGCCGCCAGCACGTCCGCATTGCCGGGCGCGACGGCGTCCACGGCGCGCATGGTGGTCTCCGCTGCCGCAGCGTCGTTGCACTGCCATTGCGCGTGACTAAGCTGCCACGCCATCTCCGCATCGGCGGGATTGCGCGCAAGACATTCGCGGCAGATACGCTCGACCATCGGCCAATCGCGAACCTCGCGCAACGCCAGCACGAGTTGCAAGGGCAACGCCGGATCGATCGCGGGGTCGAGCGCATACGCCCGCAACAACGCCGCACGACGCTCGTCCCGCGCGCTCGTCTCCGGCAGCGCCGCCAACGCGATCGACAACCACCACGGCGCGCGCGCGTCATGCGGCGCGCGACGCTCATAGGCACGCAAGATTCGCGCGGCCGCCGAGTGCGCGCCGCACGTGGACATCAGCCAGGCGACCCAGTCGATCGTCGTCTCGACCGGCTGCGCGGCCACCGCCCGCTCGCTGTTTCGCTGCGCGACGGCGGCATAGCCGAGCGCGTCGGCGAACAACGCGACTCGCCCATGGCGCGCTCCGTTAGCGCACGCCTGCGCCTGCGACGCGCTGTGATACGCCTCTTCGAAACGCCCGGCGCTCGCGCACAGGTCGGCGTGCAACTGCGCCGTCGCGCCTGCCACGGCCATTTCGACTGCGTGCCGCGCGGCGGCGTCGAAACCTTGCTCGCGCAGGATGGACCACAGGAGATGAACGGAATCGAGAGGGACTGCCAGAGCGGAATCGGACATGGGATTTCAGTGTGTTGTGGTTGGCATGCGAAGGCGTAATCACAAAAATAGGACTTGGTGCTTTCAATGCTTAAAGACTGGAAATAACCCTTCAAGTATCCGAATGAAAATCGCGCGAGCATAAGACAAAACCGCGCTTTTACATCTCATAAACCAATCTCGATTTAATTCCGTTGATTGTGTTTAGTTAGTTAACCATAATTAATTCAAATCGACTATGAGTAGCCGCCGTTAGTCGATCCGATAGATCAACTACAACATGGAGCAAGCTTTGAATACTGGAAAATCGAAGGAAACATCCGACAGCATTGCTCATCTCGCTGCGGTCGTTTTACGGCGCGCGGGCGTCGCGCAACTGGAGAAAGAACTGGCGGGCTCAGCGCTGGCGCAACATCACACGTCGAAACAGACCAGCAGGGCTATCGGCAGTCTCGCTGCGAAAGTATTGGCAGATCACACTTCCTGTCACGAGGCCAAGGAATTGGCCGGTAGCGTGCTCTCGCAAGTACGTCATCTCGAGGGGCCGGCGCCGGCGCGTTGACCGGTCGCCCTGAAGCGGACGAGGCGGAGCAAAGCGCACTTCGCCAAGTCACGCCGAGTGACGCCCCATGACACGCCGTGGCAAAAAAAATGCGCTGCCGAAGCAGCGCATTTTTCAACCTCGAGCGTCAGTGCGACGCCGCGGCATCAAACTCGACCCACGCTCAATTCGCGCGCGCCAGCAGCAGCGCATTGGTGCGCTTCACGAAGCTCGCCGGATCGTCCAGCGCGCCACCTTCGGCGAGCAATGCCTGATCGAACAGCAGATGGCACCAGTCGTCGAAATTCGCGCTGTCCGCGTGCAGGCCCTTCACCAGCGCGTGCTCCGGATTCACTTCGAGAATCGGATGGAACGACGGCGCCGTCTGACCCGCGGCCTTGAGCATGCGCTGCAGATAGCCGCTCATTTCACCGTCGTCGGCAACGAGGCAGGACGGCGAATCGGTGAGGCGGAACGTGAGACGCACGTCCTTGGCCTTGTCCTTCAGCGCTTCCTTCATCTTCTCGACGAGCGGCTTGAACTCTTCGCCGACCTTTTCCTGTGCCTGTTTTTCTTCGTCGTTCAACGCGCCCAGATCGAGATCGCCGCGCGCCACGCTTTGCAGCGGCTTGCCTTCGAATTCGTTCAGGAACGAGAGAATCCACTCATCCACACGATCGGTCAGCAGCAGCACTTCCACGCCCTTCTTGCGGAACACTTCGAGGTGCGGGCTGTGGGTCGCGGCCTGCCAGGTGTCGGCGGTCACATAGTAAATCTTGGTCTGCTCGGGCTTCATGCGCGCCACGTAGTCGGCCAGCGACACGGTCTGCTCCGGCGTCTCCGTATGCGTCGACGCAAAACGCACGAGTTTCGCGATCCGCTCGCGGTTGGCAAAGTCTTCGCCGATGCCTTCCTTCAGCACCTGGCCGAATTCCTTCCAGAAGCCGGCGTACTTTTCCTTGTCGGCCTCGTTATCCGAATTGGCCAGCTCTTCGAGCATGGACAGCGAACGCTTGGTTACGCCTTCGCGGATCGCCTTCACGTCGCGGCTTTCCTGCAGGATTTCGCGCGACACGTTCAGCGGCAGATCCGCCGAATCGACCACGCCCTTTACGAAGCGCAGATACGCGGGCAGCAGTTGCTCGGCGTCGTCCATGATGAACACACGCTTCACATACAGCTTCAGGCCGCCGCGATAATCGCGATTGAACATGTCGAACGGCGCGTGGGTCGGCACGTACAGCAATTGCGTGTACTCGCTGCGGCCTTCCACGCGGTTATGCGTCCACGTGAGCGGATCCTGATGGTCGTGCGAGAGGTGCTGATAGAACTGCTTGTACTGCTCGTCGGTGATCTCGTTCTTCGAGCGCGTCCACAGCGCGCTGGCCTGATTGACGGTCTCGTCCTCGTCCTTCGTGACCATCTCGCTCTTTTCCGCGTCCCACTCTTCCTTCTGCATCAGGATCGGCAGCGCAACGTGGTCGGAGTACTTCTGGATGATCGATTTCAGACGATGCGACGACAGCAGGTCGTCTTCATCCGCACGCAGATGCAGCGTGATGGTCGTGCCGCGCGCGGCACGCTCGATCTGCTCGACTGCGAAATCGCCTTCGCCCGCGCTTTCCCAGCGCACGCCTTCCGAGGCCGGCAAACCGGCGCGGCGCGTTTCGACCGTGATCTTGTCCGCGACGATGAAGCCCGAATAGAAGCCCACGCCGAACTGGCCGATCAGCGCCGCATCTTTCTGCTGGTCGCCGGAGAGCTTGCCGAAGAATTCCTTGGTGCCCGAGCGGGCGATCGTGCCGAGGTTGGCGATCGCTTCGTCGCGGCTCATGCCGATGCCGTTGTCGTCGAGCGTGATGGTGCGCGCGGCCTTGTCGTACGACACGCGAATCCGCAGATTCGGATCGTTTTCGTACAGCGCACTGTTTTCGATTGCTTCGAAGCGCAGCTTGTCGGCCGCGTCGGAGGCGTTCGAAATCAGCTCGCGCAGGAAAATTTCCTTGTTGCTGTACAGCGAATGGATCATCAGGTGCAGAAGCTGTTTCACTTCTGCCTGAAAGCTCATGGTTTCTTGTGCCATGGTCGGACTTCCTCTCTGTTGCGAATGGGGGTTCAAGTCGGGCGCGGCGCCGTGCGTTGCGGTTCGCCGGCGGCCTCGGCCTGCCGTCGGCCTGCCGTCTGCAGGCCGGTGGGCCGGCACTAGGCCGATGCATCGGCCGCTGGATGCGCGGCCCGCCGGATTGTCCGCCTAATTGGGGGCAAGCCGGCGCGGTTTCAAGAGGCGCGGCGCGCCACGCTGTCGAGATAGCGGCACAAAAATGTGGCCAGTTCCGGATCGCCGCAGTTGGAAATATTGAAGCGCATCCAGGTGGTCGACGACTGTTGCGGGGAAAACAGGCTGCCGGGCGTCAGCAGAAAGCCGGCTTCGTGACCCGCGGCCGCCAGCGCGTCGGCGTCGACGCCCGTGTCGGCCCACAAAAACATCCCGGCCATGGGCGTGAGGAACAGCTTCAGGCCGGTCTTCTCCAGCATCCGCACGGACTTTTCGCGCACGCCGTCCAGCCGCACGCGCAGCCGTTCGACATGCCGCCGGTAGTGGCCTTCGGTCAAAATCTTGTACAGCACACGCTCGTTCAGTTCCGGGCTCGTCATGCCGACCAGCATTTTCTGGTCGCTGACCGCGGTCGCCACTTCTGGCGCGCAGGCAATGAAACCGACACGCAGATTCGGCGCGAGCGTCTTCGAGAAGCTGCCGAGATAGATCACGCGTTTCAACTGGTCAAGACTCGCGAGGCGCGTGCCCGGATAGCTCGGTGGACACAGATCGCCGTAAATATCATCCTCGACAACGATGAAATCGTACGCTTCGGCAAGGCGCAGAATGCGGAACGCCTGGGCCGCCGTGAGCGACGTGCCGGTCGGGTTCTGCAACACCGAATTGATCACCAGCATTTTCGGCCGCCAGGTTTGCACCAGCGACTCGAGCGCGTCGAGATCCGGGCCGTCCGGCGTGTATGGCATGCCCACCAATCGCGCGCCCTGCGACGCGAAACGCCCGAACATCTGAAACCACGCCGGATCGCCGACGATCACCGCATCGCCCGGCCTGACGTAAATGCGCGAGATCAGGTCGATGGCCTGCGTGATGCCGGACACCATCACGATCTGATCCGGCGACGCGCCGATCTCCAGTTCCTCGAGCCGCGTCTGCAACTGCTGGCGCAGCGGCAGAAAACCCTGCGGCGTGCCGATGCCGAGCATCTGCGCGCCGCTCTGCCGGCCGAGCGTGCGCAGCGCGTTGGTGATCAGGTCGCCGTCGAGCCAGCGCGCCGGCAGATAACCCAGCCCAGGACTGCGCTCGGGCCGCGCGCCGGTGTGCAGCATGTTGCGCAGCAGCCAGACCACGTCGATCGTGGCCGGCGCCGGCGCCGCGGCGTGCGGATGAATCTCGGCGGTAGCGCTGGCCGCGCCGCCCAGCCGCTCGCGCACGTAAAACCCGGAGCCGCGCCGCGACTCCAGAAAACCCTGCGCCACGAGCCGTTCGTACGCCTCGACCACGGTGAAGCGCGACACGCCCTTGTCGAGCGCCAGCTTGCGGATCGACGGCATGCGCATGCCGGGGCGGAACACGCGCTCCTCGATGCGGCGGCGCGCCCACTGGACGAGTTGCTCGACCAGCGTGAGCGACGCAGTGTCGTGCGGGGTGGGAATCTGGGCAAGCGGGACGGACATGACGGGCTCCAACTGTACCGAACAGTATCGAATTGATTGTACCGTTACTGTGCCGGTCGGCGTCGCTACATTTGAGACAAGTGAAGGATGGGATGGCGGCACAGCGGGTTTTACGACGCCGCCTACGCTCTCCGGCAAAACCCTGCCAAACACCATCCGCATGGCCCGCCGATCCGGCAAACGGTTATGCTAACGGCCCCGGCAGCGTTGCCGCGACACCCGGCCCGCCCCGGTTTACCGCAGAAAACCGTTTCCCCGCTCCGTCATGACTGCTCATCCGCTCCGCCTCGATCACCTCGTCATTTCCGCCCGCACCCTCGACGAAGGCACGCAGTACGTCGCCGATACGCTCGGCGTCGCCCCGTCCGGCGGCGGCGCGCATCCGCTGATGCGCACGCATAACCGCCTGCTGAACCTGTGGGGCGGCGTGTATCTGGAAGTGATCGCGATCGATCCGCAAGCTGCAGCCTTGGACAATGCGCCGGCCGACGGCAGTGCGCCGCGCCCCCGTCTGTTCGCGCTCGACGACCCGGCAACACACGCGCGGCTCGAAAACGGGCCGTATCTATCGCATTGGGTTGCCCGGGTCGAGCGGCCGAAACACCTGCCGACGTGGCAAGCGCAGTATCCGCAGCGCATTCCCCCCGTCGTGCCGCTGACGCGCGGCGATTTCACGTGGGGCCTCACGGTGCCGGACGACGGCGCGTTTCCCACTTGGCAAGGCATCGGCGACGGCGTGCTGCCCTCGCTGATTCAGTGGGACACGACGAAGCATCCGTCGACGTCCTTGCCGGAAACCGGGATTTCGCTGAAAGCCTTGAAAGGCCTGCATCCGCAAGCCGACACGGTGGCGGCGCAACTGCGCTGGCTCGGCGCGACGCATCTGATCGCGTTGCAGCCCACGGAAGGCGCGCCGGCGCTCATCGCCGAATTTGAAACGCCCGACGGTCTACGGACCCTTAAATAAGCAGCGCGCGCGGGTCGCCGACTCGCGCGATAATCGAAGTTTTGACCGGTTCCAGTACCAGCAGAGGAGACCATGGACCAAAGCGACTTGAAAGCCCCCACGTGGCAGTTGTCCGAACGCGCACGCAAGCTCACGAGCTCGGCGATTCGCGAGATTCTCAAGGTCACGGAGCGGCCCGAAGTCATTTCGTTCGCGGGCGGCCTGCCCTCGCCGGCTACCTTTCCGGCCGAACGCATGCGCGCCGCGTCCGACCGCATTCTGCGCGACGAACCCGCCGCGGCGCTGCAATACAGCGCGACCGAAGGTTTCCTGCCGCTGCGCGAATGGATCGCGAAGCGCTATTCGGTGAACGGCGCGCAGGCCCGTCCGACTCAGGTGCTGATCACGACCGGCTCGCAGCAGGCGCTCGATCTGCTCGGCAAGGTGCTGGTGTGCCCGGGCAGCCCGGTGCTGGTCGAAACGCCGACCTACCTCGGCGCGCTGCAATCGTTCTCGATGTACGAGCCGCGTTACGTGCAAGTGCCGACCGACGAACATGGCCTCGTTCCCGAAGGCCTCACGCCCGAGCTAACCGCCGGCGCGCGCCTGCTGTACGCGCAACCCAATTTCCAGAATCCCACGGGCCGCCGTCTGCCGGTCGAACGCCGCCGCGCGCTCGCCGAGTTCGCGAAGACCGCGCCGTTCCCGGTGATCGAAGACGACCCGTACGGCGCGCTCGACTACGCCGGCGAACCGCTGCCCACCATGCTGTCGATGGCGCCGGGCCACGTCGTCCATCTCGGTTCGTTCTCGAAGGTGCTGGCGCCGGGCCTGCGGGTCGGCTACATCATCGCGCCCGAAGAGTTGATCTTCAAACTCGTGCAGGCCAAGCAAGCGACCGATCTGCACACGCCGAGCTTCACGCAGCGCATCGTGTACGAAGTGATCAAGGACGGCTTCCTCGACACGCACGTGCCGACCATCCGCGAACTGTATCGTGATCAATGCGCCGCGATGCTGGCTTCGCTCGAACGTTACATGCCGGAAGGCGTGAGCTGGAATCGCCCGGAAGGCGGCATGTTCGTGTGGGTGAATCTGCCCGCGCAGATCGACAGCATGAAGCTGCTGGAAGAAGCGGTCGCGCAGAACGTCGCGTTCGTGCCGGGCGGTCCGTTCTTCGCGAACGAACCGCAACACAACACGCTGCGCCTGTCGTTCGTGACGGTGCCGCCGGCAAAAATCGACGAAGGCGTGTCGCGTCTCGGCGCGCTGATCCGCGCGAAGCTCTGAACGCCGCCGCGCGCTGAGGGCGTTTTTCATGCGCGTCGTTTGCATGATTTTCGCCCGGCCCGCATCCACGGAATTCCACTACTGACCAAGGACACACCATGGCTCAAACGAATGTGTACGACAAGCTCAAGGAACTGGGCATCGAACTGCCGACCGCCGGCGCGCCGGCTGCCGCGTATGTGATGAGCGCGCAAAGCGGCAACACGGTGTATCTCTCCGGACATATCGCCAAGAAGGACGGCAAGGTGTGGACCGGCAAGCTCGGCGCCACGCTCACCACCGAAGAAGGCAAAGCCGCCGCTCGCTCGATCGCCATCGACCTGCTCGCCACGCTGCACGCGCATGTCGGCGATCTGAACCGCGTCACGCGCATCGTCAAGCTGATGAGTCTCGTCAACTCGACGCTCGAATTCACCGAACAGCATCTGGTCACCAACGGCGCGTCCGAATTGGTCGCGGACGTGTTCGGCGAACGCGGCAAGCATGCGCGCTCGGCATTCGGCGTCGCGCAGATTCCGCTCGGCGCGTGCGTCGAGATCGAGATGATCGCCGAAGTCGAGTAATGCGGTAACGCAGTCGGAGCCGCCGGCCGTCCGGCGCAGCGAGACAGCAACGCGTCGCGAGGTGTCAGCCACCCGCGGCGCGTTTTGCATTTGTGAGAGGTGGATCGTTACGTCGTCAACGGATAGAATCCGCCAATCCTATCCATTCGTTTGATTCGCTGGACTGCGCCCGATGCCCGCCCACACTGTCCGTTTCAAACAAGTCGACGTGTTCACGTCGGTGCCGTTCAAAGGCAATCCGCTTGCCGTCGTGTTCGACGCCGACGCACTCGATACGACTCAGATGCAGGCCATCGCTCACTGGACCAATCTGTCCGAAACGACGTTCCTGGTAAAGCCGACCGACCCGGCCGCCGACTATCGTGTGCGCATCTTCAGTAAGCTCGGCGAAATGCCGTTCGCGGGTCATCCGACGCTCGGCACCGCGCACGCGTTGCTCGAAAGCGGTTATCAGCCGAAGCAGGCCGGCAAGCTCGTGCAGCAATGCGGCGTGGGACTCGTCGAACTCGAGGCGCTGCCGGGCTCGGACGGCGCGTGGGCCTTCGCCGCGCCGCCCGCGCGCGTCACGCCGCTTGCCGAGGATCGCTACGCGGCACTGTCTACGGCTTTACGTAGCAATGCAATCGATTTCAGCGCGCCGCCCTGCGCGGTCGACAATGGTGCGCCGTGGCTCGTGGTGCGCGTCAGTTCGGCGCGTGAATGCCTCGCGTTAGCACCCGATGCCGGCGCGCTCGCCGACATTGCGCATTCGGTGGGTACGCACGGCCTCGCTGTGTACGGTCCGCACGAGGCTAACGGGCCGGCGACCTTCGAGGTGCGCTGCCTGATGGCCGGAGGCGGTTTCGGCGTCGGCGAAGATCCGGTGACAGGCAGCGCCAATGCCGCGCTTGCAGGCCTGCTGAGCGCCCAGCGGTTGCGCCCGGGCACGCACTATTCAGCCCGTCAAGGCACCGCCCTGGGCCGGGCCGGCCAGGTCTCGGTGCACTACGACGACGCGCGCGGCAAGACATGGATTGGCGGCTCGTCGGTGACGATTGTCGACGGCACGTTTCGCCTGCCCTGACCGGCACGCCCCTTGCCTTGCTTGTGCGCCGGGCACGCAACAGGAAGCGGCATAGGGTTCGCCCTGCCTGGCCGCGCTTGACCACAAAACGCCGCATCGTTTGCACTATTAAATGCGCCTCGCATCGGGAGAGGCCTGTTAAAGGCCTGGCACACCTGAATGCTGGCGCGCCTCGCCGCCGAATCCCGATGAAATATCCGAATATGACCGCGATGCGGCGGCCTCGAGAGCGATTGCACAGGATGCCAAATTCGTCGCAACGGGCATCTGGCCGCGCCCTCGTATACCCGATGCCCGGCCTCTTCCTTAATCCAGTGGCATTAAGTAATATCAAGACGTACCCGATGACCTGCGGATGGTCAGGCACGGCGCCACGCTTATTTCTTCTGCGCAGCAGTTCCGGCACCTTGGTCACCATGCAGCCACCCATGAATTCAGCGCAGTCGACGTTCGCTCGTTTGCAACCGGCCGGCACCCAGGCACGGGCCGCCCGATGAGCCAATCCCGCTTCTCCGACCAGCGCGATGCCAAAGGCCGCCGCGACCCCGCAGTGTCGCGCCGGCGTGCGTTGCTCGCCATTCCCGCGCTCGGCGTATTGGTCCTGATCCTGCTTTGGACCGTGATCTTCGCGCGCCTGTCGGTCGAGAAAGAAGCCACGTATCGCGAGGCCATGGCCTCTGCTGCAATACTCTCCGCGGCGCTGGAGCAGCACACGGTCAAGGCGATTCACCAGGTCGATCAGATCACCCGCTTCGTCAAATTCGAGTTCGAGAAAACGCCGAATCATTTCGATCTGGCGAGCACGGTGGAAAAAGGCGTCGTGCAAAGCGAGACGCTGGTGCAGGTGTCCTTGATCGACGAACACGGCACGCTGATCGCCAACACGGCGGAACTCAACCCCAAGCGCATCGACCTGTCCGACCGCGAACACTTCAAGGTCCACGAACACGAGAACGACGACCAGTTGTTTATCAGCAAGCCCGTGCTCGGCCGTGTGTCCGGCCACTGGACCCTGCAGATGACGCGGCGTCTGAATCATCCGGACGGCTCGTTCGCGGGCGTGGTGGTGGTCTCGGAAGATCCCAGCTACTTCACCACCGACTTCTACAACAACGCGGCGATCGGCCGCGAAGGCGTGATCGCGGTGATCTCGGACAACGGCACCGTGCTCGCGCGGCGCACCGGCAGCACCGAAACCGCCAACGGCGTGTTCTCGGCGAGCGGCTCGTATCCGAACTCGGAACATGTGTCGGGCACCTACGTCGATTCGATCGACAACGTCACGCGCATCGTGTCGTACCGGCATATCGACGGTTATCCGCTCGGCGTGCTGGTGGGTCTCTCGCAAGCCGAGGAATTCGCCGACTACAACCACACGCGCAACGTCTATCTGATGATGGCGGGTTTCATCTCGTTCGCCATGCTGAGTTTCTTCGCCGTGGCCACCGGCCTGATCGGCAAGCTGCTCGGCCGCGAGCGCGAGATGACGCATCTGGTCGAATACGATCTGCTCACCGGCTTGCGTAATCGCTACGCGACGTTGCAGACACTGCGTCACGACGTGGCGCAGCAGACCAACCTCGGCCGCCTCGCGATTCTCTTTATCGACCTCGACAACTTCAAGACCGTCAACGACACGCTCGGCCACAATGCCGGCGACATCGTGCTGCAAATGACGGCCTCGCGGCTCGCCGCCGCGGTCGGCGAAGGCGGTGCGCTGAGCCGCATCGGCGGCGACGAGTTCGTCGTCGTGATCAAGGGCGACGACGTCGAGAAGCGCGCCGTCGCGCTTGCCGAAGCCGCGGCCGAAGCGTTCGCCAAGCCGTTCGACGTGCGCGGCAGTTCGTTCGTGCTGCATGCGAGCATCGGCATCGCGCTCTACTCGGTCGCCAACGAAAGCGAGATCGACCTGCTGAAGAAAGCCGACCTCGCCATGTACAGCGCGAAAGACGCGGGCAAGAACTGCTATCAGTTTTATTCGCCACAACTGTCACACCGCGCGGATCACTTGATGAAGTGGGAACAGCAGTTGCGCGTGGCGCTCGCCGAAGGGCAACTGTTCCTCGCCTATCAGCCGAAGATCGATCTGACGCGCCGCTGCATTACCGGCTTCGAGGCATTGGTGCGCTGGAATCATCCGCAACACGGTTTGATTCCGGCCAACGAGTTCATTCCGGTTGCGGAATCGACCGGCCTGATCGTGCCGATCGGCGACTTCGTGATCGAGACCGCCTGCCGGCAACTCGCGCTGTGGCAGCAACAGGGCTACGACACGCTGTCGCTCGCGGTGAACATTTCGGCGGTGCAATTCTGGCGCGGCGACCTGTACGAAACGATCTCGCACGCCATCGAGGAGAGCGGCATCTCCGCACGCCGCCTCGAACTCGAAATCACCGAAACGGCGATGATGGAGTATCCCGAACTGGTCTCCGAGAAAATCTTCGCGTTGAAGCGCCTCGGCGTGCGCATCGCGCTCGACGATTTCGGCACCGGCTATTCGTCGCTGTCCTATCTGAACCGCTTCTCGGTGGACACGCTGAAGGTGGACCGTTCGTTCATCCAGGCAATTCCGGGCGACCGCAGCGTCTGCGTGATGGTCACCGCGATCGTCAATCTGGCGCGTTCGCTCGGCCTCACCGTGGTGGTCGAAGGCACGGAGACCGAAGAGCAGATTGCGTGGCTCGCCGCGCTCGGTCATATCGAGGCACAGGGCTTCCTATTCTCGCGCCCCGTGCCGGTGGACGCGATTGCGGCGCTGCTGGACCGCTTCGGCGTGTGCGGCATGACGGGCCGCCGCATCGCGCACGAAGCCGACAGCACCAGCAGCGTATCCAGCACCAACACCTGAGCGCGGCGCCCGTTACGGGTCGTCGCGGGTCGTCACCCGCAGCGCCGCAAAACCGGCTACATTCTCGCTGTACTGCATCACAGCGCGATGCCGCCCGCCGGCCGCGTCGGACCACTAAACGATGATCTCAAAGGACTAGCGCCCGCGTACCGGGCGCTCTTGGCGCCATGCAGACGATCACGAGCCACGATGCCGCCAGACGAGGCGAACGGGAACCGCTGTGGACGTTGTTCCGGGTCGTGTTCGGCCTGTCCGCGTTGTCATGGGGCGGCCTCGCGCTCATGGCGCAACTTGAAAACCATTATGTCGAGCGTGAAGGACG
The DNA here is from genome assembly GCF_004366535.1 of Paraburkholderia sp. BL6665CI2N2. NCBI lineage: Bacteria > Pseudomonadati > Pseudomonadota > Betaproteobacteria > Burkholderiales > Burkholderiaceae > Paraburkholderia > Paraburkholderia sp. BL6665CI2N2. The sequence continues at coordinate 6,818,763 of NZ_SORC01000001.1, read as the reverse complement.
CCTCTCACGCATCGCCTTCTCCGATCTGATCGCGCTCGCCTGGATGGTGCCCGGCCCGGTAGGCTGCAACGTCGCCGTGCAACTCGGGCATGCGCTGCGCGGACGCGCCGGCGCCTGGGTTGCGGGCATTGCCAGCGTCCTGCCCTTCTTCATGCTGATGACGCTATTCGCGATCTTCTACCGCACGCCGTTCGTGCGCGCCGCCGCCTCGCAAACCTTGCTCGCTCACTTCAGCGTCGTGCTGGCCACGCTGATTGCGATCACCTGGTACAAACAGACGCGTGCGCTCGTGCGCGGCAAGCTCGAATGGGGCGCGGCGGTGCTGGGATGCATCGCGCTGTTCTATGCGCGCAGTCCGGCCGCTTATGTCGTCATGCTCGGGGCGGCCTTCGGCACCGGGTGGTTCGTGAGCCCGGTGCGCAATGCGCGCGTCGTCGTGTCGTTCGCGCGCGGCGACTGGCAGATGCTGAGCGCTCTGTCCGTCTTCCTCGCGTTGTTCGCGATGCCGTTGCCGCATCGCTATGAGCTGGCGCTACTGTGGCCGCGGCTGGCGGGCGCCGGCATGACGTTGTTCGGCGGCGGCTTCTCGGCGCTGCCGGTGCTCAAGACGCTGTTCGTCACGCCGGCGATCGGCGTCTCCGATAACGACTTCACGCTGGCGTTTTCGCTGTCACCGCTCTCGCCCGGACCGCTGTTGAACGTGGTGCCGTTCTTCGGCTATCTGGTGGATGGCTGGGTGGGCGCGCTGATTGCCACGCTCGCGCTGTTCGTACCGTCGGGGTGCCTCGTCGTGCTGGCGCAGCGGCATCTGCATCAGTTGAAGGCCAATCCGCGCTTCGAGCACGGCATGCGGATTCTGCGCGCGGTCACCACCGCATTTCTCGCGGTGGCCGTGCTACGCATTGCCGCGCATGTGCCGTTCAAACCGATCTATCTATTGACCGCACTGTTCTCCGCCATGTGCTTCGCCAAGCTGAAGGTGCCGGTGTACCTGGTGTACGGGACGGTAGCGGTGGTGTGCGGGCTGTGGCTCGCGTATGGCTCGCTGATCTAGACGCCTTAAAAACCGCGCGACAGCACCGCAACGCCGATCGTCACCACGCCGAGCACGATATTGATCAGCACCAGACGGCGGATCGTGCCGACGGCGCGTGCGCCATCCGGCCATTTTTGCGCCTGCACCGCGCGGCGGATGCGCGGGAACACGGCAAAGCGGATATGCCCGAAGATCAGCATCATTACGATGCCGAGGCCGGCCATGGCATGCAGCGGCCAGGTGGCATGGCCGCCGCCGAATTGCATGAGCAGGAAGCCGCCGGTGAGGAGAATCACCAGCACCGAGGCCGCGACCCAATTGAAGAAGCGGCCGAACACCGATTCCCACAACGGCAAGCGTAATTGCGGCGAGAGATCGGCAATGGCCGGGCGCAGACAGAAATGCGCGAACACCATCCCACCTACCCACACGGCAACCGCGAGCAAATGGAGAAAGAGCGCGAGTTCGATAGCCTTGTTCATGTTGTTTTCCTCTCCCGACGACGCCACGCCGCTTATAACGAGTGCTATTAGCAAGCGGCTATTGAGCGCATTCGACCGCGCACTACGCACGCAGTTCCATGACGCTCGTGGCTTTCGCGCCGTTTTTGTAGTTGTTATCGCAGCATGTCCACCTTGATGGCCATGCTGCTCCCCGGTTTTGTACTCTCACTACGCACGAACTACGCACGACAAGCGTCTCGCATGCTAGCAGACGCTTGCCATGTTCCAACGTCAATCTTCGTTAAGCGGCCAGCACCGGACGCATACCTTCGAGCTTCATCTTGCTCTCAGGCGCGCGGCCCTTGCGCGCCCGTTTGCCGATATGCGGCGCGAGCGCGGCGCCACTCACCTTCTCTTCATCGACACGGCCGCCGCGTCGCGTGCCGATCAACACAACGCCCGCGTGGTTGATAGAGAGCGCCTGTACGAGCGTTTCCTTGTCGTCGAGCGCCATCAGCGTGACGCCGCGGCCGCCGCCCGAGAGCGTCTTCATCTCGTCGAGGCCGAACACCAGCAAACGTCCGCCCGACGAAAGACACGCAATGTGCGTCGCGTCCGGCAGCATCGGCATTGGCGCGAGCGGCACGGCGCCGGCGTCGATCGTCATGAACGACTTGCCGGCCTTCACGCGGCTCACCATGTCGCCAACCTTCGCGACGAAGCCGAAGCCGTTGCTCGACGCCAGCAGCAACGCTTGCTCCGCGGACGCCGCGTAGTAATGCATCAGATGGCTGCCCGACTCCAGCTCGATCAGCGACGTGACCGGCACACCGTCGCCGCGGCCGCCCGGCAGCGTCGCCACCGCGACCGAATAGACGCGGCCGTTGCTGCCCCACGCGACCAGCGTGTCCGGCGTGCGGCACTGGAACGCCGCATAGAGCCCGTCGCCGGCCTTGAACGTGAAGCCCGCGACGTCGAGTCCGTGACCCTTCAACGCGCGCACCCAACCCTTCTGCGACACCACGACCGTCACCGGCTCGTCGACCACGCGCGCTTCGAACGTCGCGCGCTTTTCCTGCTGGATCAGCGTGCGGCGCTCGTCGCCGTACTGCTTGGCGTCGCCTTCGATTTCCTTGATGAGCAGACGCTTCATCGCCGATTCGCTGCCGAGCAGTTCTTCCAGCTTGGCCTTCTCGTCCTTCAGTTCGGCGAGTTCCTTCTCGATCTTGATCTTCTCAAGCCGCGCCAACTGACGCAGCCGGATTTCAAGAATGTCCTCGGCTTGACGATCGGACAAGCCGAACGCGGCCATCAAGGCGACCTTCGGTTCATCGGATTCGCGAATGATGCGGATGACTTCGTCGATATTCAAAAAGACGATCATCCGGCCTTCGAGGATGTGAATCCGGTCGTCGACCTTGCTCAAACGATGCCGCGTGCGGCGCGTCACCGTGGCGAAGCGGAACGCGATCCACTCGTGCAGGATTTCGCTCAAGCCCTTCTGACGCGGTCGGCCGTCGCCGCCGACCATGACCATATTGAGCGACGCATTCGATTCGAGGCTCGTATGCGCAAGGAGCGTGTTGACGAAATCGGTTTGATCGATACGGCTCGACTTCGGCTCGAACACGAGACGCACCGGCGCGTCGCGGCCCGATTCGTCGCGCACGGCATCGAGCAGCGCCAGCATGGTCTGCTTGGTTTGCAGTTGTTCGGGCGTGAGCGCTTTCTTGCCGAGCTTGATCTTCGGGTTGGTCTGCTCTTCGATTTCTTCGAGCACTTTCTGCGCAGCCGTGTTCGGCGGCAGTTCGGTGATCACCAGTTGCCACTGGCCGCGCGCGAGTTCCTCGATCTTCCAGCGTGCGCGTACCTTCAGGCTGCCGCGGCCGCTTTCGTACGCGGCGGAAATCTCGGCGTCGCTCGAAATGATTTGCGCGCCGCCCGGGAAATCCGGCCCGGCGATGTGCTGCATCAATTCCGCGTGTTCGATCTTCGGATTACGGATCATTGCAACCGTCGCTGCCGCGACTTCGCGCAGATTGTGCGACGGAATTTCCGTGGCCAATCCGACCGCGATACCGGATGCGCCGTTCAGCAAGACGAACGGCAAGCGCGCGGGCAACAGCCGCGGCTCCTCGGAGGAGCCGTCGTAATTAGGCATGAAATCGACCGTGCCCTGGTTGATTTCATCGAGCAGCAGTTTCGCGATCGGCGTGAGGCGCGCTTCCGTGTAGCGCATCGCCGCCGCGCCGTCGCCGTCGCGCGAACCGAAATTGCCTTGGCCGTCGATCAGCGGATAGCGCATCGAGAAGTCTTGCGCGAGACGCACCAGCGCGTCGTACGCGGACTGGTCGCCGTGCGGGTGATACTTACCGAGCACGTCGCCGACCACGCGCGCCGACTTGACCGGCTTCGCGTTGTCGGACAGCCCCATATCGTTCATCGCGAACAGGATGCGGCGCTGCACCGGCTTCTGGCCGTCGCACACATCCGGCAGCGCGCGGCCCTTGACCACGCTCACCGCATAGTCGAGGTACGCGCGCTCCGCGTAATTGCCAAGCGTGAGAAAGTCGCCTTCGGGAGGCGGCGGCTCGGTGAAAAGGTCGAGAGTGTTATCGTCGTCCATCTAGATTCCGTATCCGTGTTTGGCGTGAAGTTGTCAGGCGAAGTCAGGGCGCGGGTAAAATTGCCCGCTAAAGCGCTCGCTCAGATATCCGCTTCCACTTCGTTGCCCTTTTCTTCCAGCCAGCTGCGGCGCGATGCCGCTTCGCCCTTGCCCATCAGCATCGTCATGCGCGCGACCGTGGCGTCGTAGTCGAGTGCGCCGAGCGCCACCGGGCTCAAGCGCCGCGTGTCGGGGTTCATCGTGGTGTCCCACAACTGTTCCGCGCTCATTTCGCCGAGGCCCTTGAAACGGCTGATCGACCACTGCGTGTCGCGCACGCCGTCCTTGCGCAGCTTGTCGAGAATCGCTTCGAGTTCACCTTCGTCGAGCGCATACAGCTTCTGCGCCGGCTTCTTGCCGCGCGCGGGCGCGTCGACCCGGAACAGCGGCGGGCGCGCCACACACACATGTCCGCGTTCGATCAGTTGCGGGAAATGCTTGAAGAACAGCGTGAGCAGCAGAACTTGAATGTGCGAGCCGTCGACATCAGCGTCCGACAGAATGCAGATCTTGCCGTAGCGCAGGTTCGACAGATCGACCTTGTCGTCCGGGCTGTGCGGATCGACGCCGATCGCCACCGAGATGTCGTGCACCTCGTTGTTGGCGAACAGCCGGTCGCGTTCGGTTTCCCACGTGTTCAGCACCTTGCCGCGCAGCGGCAGAATGGCCTGATATTCCTTGTCGCGGCCCATCTTCGCGGAGCCGCCCGCGGAGTCGCCCTCGACGAGGAACAGTTCGTTGCGGCCGATTTCCGTCGATTCGCAATCGGTCAGCTTGCCCGGCAACACCGCGACGCCCGAGCTCTTGCGCTTCTCGACCTTCTGCCCGGCACGCGTGCGCGCCTGCGCCTGCTTGATGACGAGGTCGGCGAGTTTCCTGCCGAGCTCGACGTGCTGATTCAGCCACAATTCCAGCGCCGGCCGCGCGAACGACGACACCAGCTTGACCGCGTCGCGGCTGTTCAGGCGTTCCTTGATCTGCCCTTGGAATTGCGGATCGAGTACTTTCGCCGACAGCACGAACGACACGCGCGCGAACACGTCTTCAGCGAGCAGCTTCACGCCCTTCGGCTGCAGGTTATGCAGTTCGACGAAGCTCTTCACCGCCTGATACAGACCGTCGCGCAAGCCGGATTCGTGCGTGCCGCCCGCGGGCGTGGGAATCAGGTTCACGTACGACTCGCGCATAAGCGTGCCTTCCTCGCTCCACGCGACGACCCATGCGGCGCCCTCGCCTTCGGCGAACGTCTCTTCGCTGGCGCGCGAGTTTTCGGCATAACGCTCGCCCTCGAACAGCGGAATCAGCAGATCGCTGCCGTTCATGCCTTCGAGCAGATAGCCGCGCAGACCGTCTTCGTATTTCCAGGTTTGCTGTTCGCCGGTTTTCTCGTTGATCAGCGTGACTTCGACGCCCGGCAGCAGCACCGCCTTCGAGCGCAGCAGACGTTGCAGTTCGCCGAGCGGCAGGTTCGGCGAATCGAAGTACTTGGGATTGGCCCACGCGGTGACGCGCGTGCCGGATTTCTTGTCGCCCTTCGTGGCGGGCCGTACTTCGAGTTCCTTGGCGACGTCGCCGTTGGCGAAACTCAATTCGGCGATCTTGCCGTCGCGCCACACGGTGACGTCGAGGCGGGTGGACAGCGCGTTGGTGACGGACACGCCGACACCGTGCAAGCCGCCCGAGAACGTGTACGCGCCGCCGGCGGCTTTATCGAACTTGCCGCCCGCGTGCAGGCGCGTGAACACGATTTCCACGACCGGCACGCCTTCTTCGGGATGCAGACCGAATGGAATGCCGCGGCCGTCGTCTTCGACGGAGACCGAATGGTCCGCGTGCAGCGTCACGGTGATTTGCCGGCCGTGTCCGCCGAGGGCCTCGTCCGATGCGTTGTCGATGACTTCCTGAATGATGTGCAGCGGATTCTCGGTGCGGGTGTACATCCCGGGCCGTTGCTTGACCGGCTCCAGGCCCTTCAACACCTTGATCGACGCTTCGCTATACGCGGCGTTTGGCTTTTTCGTAGACATGGTTGACTCGGATGCGTCGGTTCATCGTTGTCCACAGGTCCTGTTCAGAAAGCTGTGGACAATGCGTTGAGTTTTCAAAAAAAGCGAAACGAAACAACGGGGTTAGGTGGGGTGCCCGCCGTGCGGGCAACTGTTTGTCGCATGGCCTCCCGTTGGCGCGCTCGACGGCGGCTCGAAGCCTGTCCCGCATCTAGCAGGGCGGGCAACGTCGACGCTGGTGCGAACGCCGGGGAAGCCTGTTCGCGGGGTATTTTACTGATTTCGATCCGCGCGGCAATTCACGATGCACGGGATTGGCCGTCTGGATAAGGGACGGCGGTGGCGCGGTCCAATCCCGCGCCGCCCCCCGCACCTCATTTGCGCCGCTTTTCCAGCTCGTCCCAGCGTTCGAGCGCGACCAGCAGTTCTTCGTCGATCGCCGCATAGCGCTCTGTCAAACGCGTGCCTTCCTGCGCGTCTTTGGCGAACACGGAGCCGTCTTCGAGTTGTGCGCCTATCGTTTTCTGCTCGGCTTCGAGCGCGGCGATTTTTTCCGGCAGCGCATCCAGTTCGCGCTGCTCCTTGAACGACAGCTTCACGGCGCGTTGCGGCGCATTGCGGACCGCGGAACTGTCTTTGGCCGCGGCCGTGTCTTTGCCCGCTTCTTTCTGCGCGTCAAGCGCCATTTGCTGCGAACGGTCGCGCTGGATCTGCCAGTCGGTGAAGCCGCCGACGTACTCGCGCCACTTTCCGCCGCCTTCCGACGCAATCACCGAGGTCGCGACGTTGTCGAGGAACGCGCGGTCGTGGCTGACCAGCAGCACCGTGCCGTCGTATTCCGTCAGCAGCTCTTCGAGCAGTTCGAGCGTGGGAATGTCGAGGTCGTTGGTCGGTTCGTCCAGCACCAGCACGTTGGCCGGACGCGCGAACAGACGCGCGAGCAGCAGACGGTTACGCTCGCCGCCCGACAGCGACTTGACGGGCGAACGCGCGCGTTCGGGCGCGAACAGGAAGTCGCCGAGATAACTCATGACGTGCTTCTTCTGGCCGTTGACTTCGACCCATTCGCTACCCGGGCTGATGGTGTCGGCGAGGCTCTTTTCCAGATCGAGCTGCGCGCGCATCTGGTCGAAATACGCCACCTGCAGATTCGTGCCGATGCGCACCGTGCCTTCGTCCGGCGCCAATTCGCCGAGGATCATCTTGAGCAGCGTGGTCTTGCCCGCGCCGTTCGGACCGACAAAGCCGATCTTGTCGCCGCGCATGACCGTGGCCGTAAAGCTGTCGACCACCGTGCGCGCACCGTAGCGCTTGGTCACATCGGTCAATTCGGCGACGATCTTGCCGGACTTCTCGCCCTGGCCGACGTCGAGCTTGACGTTGCCCAGCACGTTGCGGCGTTCCGCGCGCTCGTTGCGCATCTCCACGAGCCGCGCGATCCGGCCGACGCTGCGCGTGCGGCGCGCCTCGACGCCCTTGCGGATCCACACTTCTTCCTGCGCGAGCAGCTTGTCGAACTTGGCGGCTTCCACTTGCTCGATTTCGAGCTGTTGCGCCTTGCGCGTCTGATATGCCGAGAAATTGCCCGGATACGAGAGCAGACGCCCGCGATCCAGTTCGACGATGCGCGTGGCGACGCGATCGAGAAACGCGCGATCGTGGGTAATGAAGAGCAGGCCCGCGCGCAGCGAGACCAGCAGGTCTTCGAGCCAGCGGATGCCGTCGAAGTCGAGGTGATTGGTGGGCTCGTCGAGCAGCAGCACGTCGGGCTGTACGACCAGCGCGCGCGCCAGCGCCACGCGCTTTTGCATGCCGCCCGACAGCGAGCCCACCCGTGCCTCGCCGTTCAGGCCGATCTGTTGCAGCGTGGTCGCCACGCGCGTGCTCCAGTTCCAGGCGTCCGAATGGTCCAGCGACGATTGCAGCGTGTTCATGCGCGACATGAGCGCGTCGTGCTCCGCGCCTTCCGGCTCGTCGGCAAGCTGGTTGGCGACCGCGTCGTATTCGTCCAGCAGCGCGCGGGCGTGCGTGAGGCCGGCGGCGACCGCGTCGAACACCGTGTCGTCCGTGTCGAACTCCGGCTCCTGCGGCACGTAGACCGAAGTCAGGCCCTGCTGACGCGTGACGAGGCCGTCGTCAGGTTTGCTCAGGTCGGCGACGATCTTCAGCAGCGACGACTTGCCCGCGCCGTTGCGGCCGATCAGGCCGACGCGTTCGCCCGCTTCGAGAGAGAAATCCGCGTGATCGAGCAACGCGACGTGACCGAACGCCAGTTGGGCTCCGGTAATGGTGTAAAGCGACATGGAGAATTGGAGAAGACAGCGATGGGTCGGAACTGCCCATTGTACCGGGCGCGCGGGCGGGTGCCCGTATGCCGGAAGAGATAGATCGAATGGCCGGCTTGCGGACCGCGAACAAGCCCGCTGCGCGGGGTCCAGAAGCCGGAGCACGTCGGCACGCGCCCGGCTGTCTCGTGCGGCGGCTTACTTCACATGCACCGTGATGGTCTTGCTCATTTCCGGACCGTACGACCGATGCGCGCCGTCGCCGAACTGCAGCGTCAGCGTGTGGTCGCCCGGCGGCAGCGTCAGATCGGTTTCGGTCTGGCCCTTGCCGAAGTGCAGCGACTTGTCGTTCGCGGGAATGACCTCGCCCTTGGGCAGCGGCTTGCCGTCCACCAGCAGATGATGATGGCCCGTGCCTTCCGTCATCGTGCCGGCCGGCGCGACCTTCATGCCGTCGACGCCGAACACCACGTGGACGGGATTGCTGACGGTCGCGCCGTCCGCCGGCTGCACGAACGACACGCCGGCGGCCTGCGCCGCGGCGGATACCGCGAGCAATCCGGCCAATGCCGCACCGACCAACCATTTGTTCTTGAACATCGTTTTTCTCCTTTTTTGGGAAACGAGAGTCACGCGCGGGCCATGCCGGCGACGACGGCGCCTCAGTGGCCTGAGTGGCCTGAGCAGCCTGAGGCCGATCGTCGCAGTTCATGCCGGGCGCGCCGGCGCGCCGGTCCAAAAGATCAGCTGCGGATCAGAGCATACACGCTGTGTATGACCGGGTTCGTCAAGCGTGTACGGCCTTGACGCGAGCGCTCTGTGGCGTTGCCGCATCGGGAGTTTTCTGCCGGATTGACGAATTCCGGTAATATTGCGGGTCGCCGCCGTGCCCAAAAAAGGGGCAGACTGAGCGGGTTTTGCATTGAACTAGAGAAGAGTGCGTCGTGAGCGAAGTAATTGAAGTGACTGAATATAAGAGCTGGGTCTGTCTGATTTGCGGCTGGATTTACAACGAGGAAGAAGGCCTGCCCGAGGAAGGCATCGCACCGGGCACGCGCTTCGCCGCGATTCCCGAAGACTGGCGATGCCCGCTGTGCGACGTGGGCAAGGCGGAGTTCGCCGTCGTGGAGTTCTGAGCCGGATTTGTCGGATTGCCGGCACGCTGCTTTACTGTTTTGGTTCGTTGCAGGCGTTGGAGGTTCGTGCGGCCCAGCAGGCGTTGACTGCTGGGCTGTTTGCTTTGTGGGGCGGCTTTGTCGCGGCTAGATCTGAAGAAGTGGCCGCCCTGTTCCGTGAGCACCGGTCTCGACCTCGCTCGCCGCGTCCGGGCTATTGCGGCGTCTCTAGATTTAATCGCATTTTGTTATACTCTGCCCTCGCTGGCGTACTGCGGCACGCCAGCAACTGCCGACTGGCAGGACTGAAGCCGTGTTTACCTCGTTCCGAACTGTTGCAGTGCCAAGCCTCGTTTCGTGGCTACAGGGTCACGCAGTAGCGAAACGGTAGCAGAGACTGCTGTAAACTGGCTTCGCGGGCGGTCGCGGCGCTTCATTTAGGAAGAAGCATAAAAGCCGGAAACGCCCACGGGACAAGGCCTGAGCCAATAGGAGCAAGGGCTCAGTCGTCCCATTGCAGATATCCATCTCCCTGTAGTTCAATGGATAGAACAAGTGCCTCCTAAGCGCTAGATACAGGTTCGATTCCTGTCAGGGGGACCAAAAAGCGAAATTAGCCAGAATAACGAAGTAGCCGAGAAGCCCGCCCCGCGCGGGCTTCGTCGTTTCTGTGGTATCTTTTAGAATCCGTAAGAAGCTTAAAAGATACCCTCAAACGGGGGTATATCCGGGGGTACAAAACACCCCTTTCTACGAGATACCCCCATGCCCCTGACCGTCGCCGCTGTCCGTGCTGCCAAACCGCAAGAAAAAACCTACCGTCTCGCCGATGAGAAAGGTATGTACCTTGAGATCACCGCGGCGGGCGGCCGGTACTGGCGCTTCAAATACCGATTCGCTGGCAAGGAAAAACTGCTTGCGCTTGGCGTCTTCCCCGACGTTTCCTTGGCCGGCGCGCGCGAAGCCCGTGACGATGCGCGCAGACTGCTGGCGAAGGGCGCAGATCCGTCCGAGGCGAAAAAAGCGGCCAAGCGCGCTGCGAGCGTAGCGAGCGTGAACAGCTTCGAGGCGATCGCAATTGAATGGTTTGACCGCCAGAAACCAAAGTGGACGGCCGGGTATGCCGACAAGATCGAGCGGCGCATGCGCGGCGACATTTTCCCAGCCATCGGCGGCCGGCCAATTTCGCAGATCACCGCGCAGGAATTGCTAGCGGCGTTGCGAAAAATCGAAGCCCGTGGCGTATACGAGACAGCGCATCGCGCTCGCCAGGACTGCGGGCATGTCTTCCGATACGCCATCGCAACGGGTCGAGCGGAGCGCGACGTCGCGGCCGACGTCCTAGGCGCCCTGCATCCGGTTGTCACAACGCACCACGCGTCCATCACCGACCCGGAAAAAATTGGGGCGCTGATGCGAGCGATCGAAGGCTACGACGGTTCATTCATAACGAAGAGCGCCCTTCTGCTTGCGCCCCTGGTGTTCGTGCGCCCCGGTGAGCTGCGCAAAGCCGAGTGGACCGAAATCGATCTCGACGGCGCAGAGTGGCGGATACCGGGCGCAAAGATGAAGATGCGGACGCCGCACATCGTGCCTCTGTCTAAGCAGGCTGTTGCGATCCTGCGAAAGCTCAAACCGCTTACCGGCGACGATGGATATGTTTTTCCGGGCGTGCGCGGCCGGAAGCGCCCAATGTCCGAAAACACAATCAATGCTGCCTTGCGCCGGCTCGGTTACGCCACCGACGAGATGACCGGTCACGGCTTTCGGTCAATGGCTTCAACGCTGCTCAATGAGCAAGGCTATAACCGCGACTGGATTGAGCGCCAGCTCGCGCACGGAGACCGCGACACCGTGCGTGCGGCATATAACTACGCTGAGTTTCTGCCCGAAAGGCGCAAGATGATGCAGGCCTGGGCGACCTATCTCGATGGTCTGCTACTGATGTAAGGCTACGCCTAGTGTACGCATACCTTGGCAATCGTCACCTAGGATTCTGGCTTATACCAACCGCCGCCCTAGGATTGCCATGAACGATTCAATTTTGCGCCCGCGCGAAGTCGCCGAACGCCTCGGCGTAAAGAAGGACTGTCTTTACAAATGGGTCCGTAAGGGGCTTTTGGCGCCCCCTATCAAAATCACTTCGCGCACGACCGGATGGCGCGCTTCCTATATCGAAGCATTCATCTCGGAACGTGAGTCGAAGGTGGCAGCATGACGTACAAAGCCCCGATCGCGGCGGCTATCGTGCGTCTCGCGCAGGCAGACCGAGCACTGCAGCAACAGATCCTTGATCGCTGCGGCAGCACTGAAGACGCTTTGTCTGAAGTCCGCTACCTGCTCTGTCTAGCGCAGAAGGCGATCGACGGCATGGTGCTCCTAAACGACGCTGGCGCAATCGAGCGCATGGGCAAAGCCCAGGATGAGACCCGTCGGCTGATCCGGGCAATCGATCACGTCTTACCGCGTCAGTCACGCCAGCTCGCAATGTCAGACGCTGCGCCGCTGCTTGCGCCGCTGATCGACGACTTCGCGCCTCTGATCAAGCTGGTCGCATCCCTTGATCTCTTTCTCAGTCCTACTGCGAGCATGTTCTAAATGACAAATCAAAACGATCCGACCGGCCTCGAAAAACTGACGCATTCTATTGATGACCTGAATGCCGTCGAGAGCATCCAGCAACGAAGCGCCCGGCACACCCATATCGCGCGCGTGGGCCTACCGCTGCAAGTTCCGGCCGCGCCGGGCACGATCGCTTATTTCGATAACGATGGCGTCGAAAGCGTCGAGCCCATCATCGCCTTCGCCGTCGAGATGCATGAACGCATCCGCGTCGACGGCTATAAGGATTATGTTTATCAGACGATGCCCATCGGAATCGACGGCGAGATCGACAGCTTTACGGTGATCGCGATGCCCGACGGTGCGATCCATTTCAGCGATGGCACTGTGCAGTCACTCGAAGAGTACAGGGCTGCACGGAAGCTCGCGCAGAAGTGGAAATAAAAACAGCCCGCGCGGTGGCGGGCTGAAAGTAAAGCTATGGCTGACACCCCGAATAAAAGGCATCGATATGACTGTACTCGAAAGGAGTCCTGAATTCAAGGACTTGCATGCATCTGTGACGACCGACGAACTGACGATCCTTGCACACTCGTCGAATCTGCTGACGAAGAAATGGACCAGGAGCGGCGAAGTCACGGCCTACGACGACCCGAAATACTTCGGGTATCGGAAAGTCAGCGTCGCGGGGATCGAAGCGCTGGCCGCCCTGCTAACGGTACAAGCCACCCGATCACGCGAATGCCTGATCCGCGGGCGCTACCTGGGCGACGCAGCGCAGCTGGAACACAACGGACGCGACTTCAAACGCGGCCAGGTGTTGCGGCGTAAGAACTGCTTTGCCGATCAAGCGCTTCATACCGTGCTGATCGACATCGACGGCTATCAGCCTTTCGAAGCCGATCCGGTCACTGAGCCCGTCGAATCGATCGAAGAATACATTCTGTGCTGCCTGCCTGGCGCTTTCGCCAGCGCGAGCTACTACTGGCAGCTATCGAGCAGCGCCGGCCACACGAAGAACCAGGGCGTGCTCAAGGCGCACGTGTGGTTCTGGCTCGAAGATCCGGTAACTTCCGCATCCCTGCGCGCGTGGGCAAACGCTTCACGCTACACCGTCGACAAGGCACTGTTCGACACGATCCAGGTTCACTACACGGCGGATCCCATCTTCGAAGATGGCGTGGCCGATCCCGTGCCGGTGCGCCACGGCTTCGAGCGCAAGGCGCGCGACTCGGTTGCGCTCGACATTACGGACGTGCCTGTCATCGAAAAACCGTCGCGCTTACAAATGCTGTCGAATGCCGCGGCGAGTGATCCGACAGCGCAGGCGCTGAACAACGCGGGCATGCTTAAGAGTGGCTCGACCGGCGAAGGCTTGCATATCATTTGCCCGTTTGACGACGAGCACAGCGGGCCTAGCGCTGACTCGGCGACGGTCTACTATCCTGCGCACACTGGTGGCTATCACGATGGGCACTTCAAGTGCCTGCACGCTCACTGCGCCGATCGAACCGACGCGGCGTTCCGCGAAAAGTTGGGGGTTTCTGATGACCGTGAAGCGGACTTCGACGCACAGCCAGAAACTGACACGGAGGGCCAGCGCGTCAACTCGTTCCAGCTCGCGCTCAAACGCGCCGAAGAGGCGATACGGTCCGACCTGATCAAGGGCGTTATTCCTGACGCCGAATTCGGGATCATCTACGGGTCGTCGGGCGCCGGCAAGTCGTTCGCCGCGATTGATCTCGGCTACCACCTTGCGCAGGGGCGCCCGTGGCGCGGCCGGAAGGTCAAGCAACGGGACGTGTTCTACATCGCCGCAGAAGGCGCGCACGGGGTCCGGCGCCGCGCCAAGGCCTACGCCCTGCACCACGGCGTCGACGCGCTGACGCCCTTCTACACCCGTGAGCGGCCGATCAACATGCATGCAAAGAACGGCTGGGTGCGGGCTGCGGAAGACATCAACGAGCTGGCGGCCGGCGAGCCCGGTGTGATCTTCATCGACACGCTGTCGCGCTCGATCCCCGGCGTCGAGGAAAACTCGGCCAAGGACATGAGTCAGGTCATCGAGAACTGCCAGATGCTCGGCCGTGCCACGGGCTGCATGGTGATCGTGATCGCGCACGCGGGGAAGGATAAGGATCAGGGCGTGCGGGGGTCGTCGACGCTGCGTGCCGCGGCTGATTTCGAGCTGGCCGTGACTCGCCATCTGGAAACACAGTGGCGCTGTCTGAAGCTCACCAAATCGAAAGATGACGTCGACGGCGTTGAGTTCGGCTTCACGCTCACGTCTGTTGAAGTCGGGGTCGACGAGGACGGCGATACGGTTTGCTCGGCTGTCGCGGTGCCTTCGGACGACAAGCCAGTTGTTGTAAACAAACCACAGAGCAAAGACGCCGCGCGCGCACTCGATGCCGTTATCGAGCTTGCCGACTTCTCTCCCGACGGCTGGGTCGACGTCGAGCAGGTGATCGACCGCGTGCTTGAGTTGTACCCGAACGCGTCGAAAAACGCGCGCTATCACATTCGGCGTTGGGTCAGCGGTGACAGCAAACTCGAAATCTTCGACGTGTTCGACGGGAAAGTGCGTCACCAGATTCCCCAACCTTCCCCTGGGGACGTTTGGGGAAATGGGGAATAAGCCGCTGATCTTCCCCAAATTCCCCAAATGCCTATAGGCATGGGGAATTGGGGAAAGCGGATTCGGGATTTTGGGGGTGAAAACGCGATTTTTTACACCCACGGCGGTTTTCAGACGCTTCGCGAGTACGTGCACGCGAGGCAATCCGGACCAATACGCGCGTGCGCGCGAGGAAGTCAATGCGTCACGCTTCGCGCGCACGCGCACGCGAGGCAACCGATAGCAATACGCGCGAGTGCGCGCATGAACTCAAAATTGACACCATGCTCGACTTCGACGGAATACTCGTCCCCCGCACGATGGGCACGCTCATGCTGTGGGAGCTGTACACGAACCCCTATCGCCCGATTCCGATCGCTGACCGACTTGGACTCTCGCGTAACGGTGCGATCACGAAACTGCATCGAGCGGCTGATTCCATCGGCGCGATCTCGCCGCGCCTCGCTGTGGCGTTGCGGTTTCACGTCAAATGGGAAAGGGGCGTCGCGACTTACAAACCGACCTGTTAGTCAATTGAGACTGGAATAGGAGCCGCGCGCGCGGCCAGGTACTCTTGAATCATCCAATCGGGAGTGCACCATGCAACGTCGTTCCACTGTCCTGAAAACCAAACTCGGGCAAGCGCAACACCAGTTGCAGCTCGCGCGCAACTCGCGCGCTGACTCGCTCGTCGCGGTGAGCCGCAATCCCGCCGATGACAAAGCTCACGCCGTACTCGACGCCGCGATAGCCGCTGTGCCGGTATGGCAGCAAAAGGTCGAAGCGCTCGAAAGCGCACTGCACGAAGCTGAACGTCTTGACCGCATCGACGCTATCGACGCTCGCCGCGCAGGCTGGCTAGCTGCCCGCGACCGCGCCGTCGAACTCTCGGCCGCACGAGCCCAACAGGCCGAGGCGTTGCAATCGGCAATCGACATGCTGGCCGCCGCGCTCAAAGGCTTCGAGACAGCGAACGACGCGACACTGCAGGCTATCTACGAAGCCACGCAGGGTGCAGAACCGGACACGCCTCACATGGCCCACCACGCGGTCATGTTTGGACAGCGCGTCGGCGCAATCGTCAGTGTGCTCACCGCTGAACTTCGCTCGTCGCTCGTACTTGCGCTGAAAGACGCCGGGCTCGGTGAACTCGGTTTCGATCTGACTGGCGAACTCGAATTCCTCAACGCGAATCATCTCGCGCACGGCAATCGCGACGGTCTGGCCGCCGCCGTCACCAAGTCGACTCGCGCGATCTCCTATTCGCTCGATCACTTGCACAAGTCAGTCGGCATCCTGCCGCCTGATCCCGTCGAGGAAGCCGAGCCTGCGATCCCCCTGCCGCAGGTCGTCGATGGGCTGGAAAACGCGGACGGCACGCCGTACACGTGCGACGCGGCGGAAGTCGTGTGGGGCGCGAAGCAATGAGCGACGTCGAAACCACTAGTGCCGCGCCGGCCGAGAGCGGCCCCGACCTCAATGCGATCGCCGATCGTCTGTTCGGCAAGTCCAGCGTTACGAGCGCACCGGCCGAGCAGTCGACACCTGTCGAAGCCGCCAAGCCCGCAGAGGCCACGCAGGCAGAAGCGGAAGCAAAACCTGCAACCGAGACGCCGGCCGCAGGCGGTGACTTGCCCGATGCGATCCGCGAACTGCGCGACGACCCACTGCGCCGCATGTTCTCGCCCCAAGGCACGTACGCAAGCGTCCAGCTCGAAGAGAGCATGAAGGACGTCGCGCTCGATCCGGCTATCAAGACCGCGGCCGCGACGGAGTTTCGCGAGATATTCGCCGACCTCGGCGCGAGTCCGCAGGACGCGCATGAACTCGTTGCTACCGCCTCACGCTTCACGGCCGAACCCATGACGACCGAGCGCGACGCATCGAACACGAACACCGCGATTGAGCTGCTCAACCAGCATTTCGGTAATGACGCGAAGAGCGCGCTTGCGGACGCGCAGCAAATGATTGCGCGTGACCCTCGCCTCTCACGAATGCTCGATCAGTCGCGCCTGGGCAATGATCCGCAGACCGTGCTGAAGATTGCTCAACTGGCTCGCAGCGCAAAGATGCGCGGCTAAGGAACAACCATGCTCTTCGACACCCAATCCCTGTTCAGCGACTCGCAGCTGATCACGATCACCGCGAACTCGTCGAACGTGATCGACCAGGGGCCGAATGCGATGACCGGGCTTATCGGTCAGACATCGCAAGGCGCGCTATTCGTGCGCTGTATGCAGACCTTCGCGGGCGGCACGTCACTAGCGATCTCGCTGGTGTCCGCTGACGACGCCGCATTGAGTTCGAACCTGATCACGCACTGGAACTCAGGCCCGATTGCACTCGCAAGCCTCACGGCCAAATCGATGCTCGCAGCCACGCGCATTCCGCCGCAGCGCCTGCGCCGATATCTCGGCGTGATCTACACAGTCGTGGGCACCATGACCGCGGGTTCTGTTCTCGCCGGCATCGCAGAAGATTTGCCTTCGGTGATGACCACCGATCAGTTCGCGAAGGGGTTCAGCGTATGACCATTTCCAACACCATTCGCAAAGCCGGACCGTTTGCCGGCAACGGCATTACGACCGTTTTCCCGTTCACGTTCGCGATCTTCGACAAGACCGATGTGAAGTGCGTGCTCGTGAACGCAAACGGCACTTCGTCGACCCTCACGCTCGACTCCGATTTTTCAGTTTCGGTCAACACTGACCAGACCGGCGCGCCGGGCGGCAGTATCACGTACCCGATCAGCGGTAACCCCATGCCGACCGGATACCAGCTTGTGGCGCTGGGCGACCTGAGTTATGAACAGCCGACAAGTATCACGAACAGCGGCGGCTTTTATCCCAAGATCGTCGAGCAGATGTCGGACCGCTCGACGATCCAGATCCAGCAACTCGAAGAAATCGCGTCACGCGCGATCGTCATGAACGAAAGCGAAGGTGCGGCGCCGTCTCTGCCGACGCCGGCCGGGCGCGCCAACATGATCGTCGGTTTTGACGCGGCTGGAAATCTCGTTGTGCTTCCGCTGCCTGCCAGCATCGGCGCGGGTGATCTTCGCGATGAACTTGGCAGCGACGGGCAGCGCGGCTTTCTCGCGGGTACTGACTTTGTTGCCGGTACAACCACCGTGTTCAATCTGTCGCGCGCGCCCGGTTCTACCGCGAACGTGTGGGCGTGGTGGGACGGCGCACCGCAGTTCGGCTTCAACCTGAACGGCAACGTGTTGACCTTTAAGGCGCCCCCACCCGTCGGCATCACCCGCGTGTATATCCGCACAGGCACCAGCCTGTCGGCATTTGTCCCCGCGCAATCGAGCGTAGTAAAAGCTTCGATCGCACCGGGCGTTATTGACGGCTCGAAGTTAGACGTTTCGGGCGCTGGCGCGTTTCAACCCGCTATCTCTCTCGCGTACAACCCAAGTGGTTTTTCTGCGTGGGCGAACTCGCCGAATACCCCAGGCAACAACCTCAACGGTATCAGCGTCGATATCGGCAGCTACGGTCCTCGCAGCTTCAGCGGATTCCCGAATGTCTCCGCGATCGAGGGGGCTATCAATATTCCCTCGACATCGGTCGGGCTTGCAAACATGACGGGCGTATCTGGCTATGCCAAAAACGCCAGCGCGAACTCGCCGGGCGTTGCCATCTATGGTCAGGCCGATTGCGAGGCCACTAACGCGCTTGTGTGGGGATTCAACAGCCGTTCAATCGACAACGGATTCAAGAGCACGATCTGGGGTGCTGAGATCGATATCAACCTCTCTAACGCTGCCTCGGCCGCGTTCGGCGTGAACGTGGTGGGCGGCTCGACCGTCGAGCCTACGCAGGGCACCTACGGATTATGGGTGGGCCCGCTCGGGACGTTTGCTTCGCCGCCGAAACGATGGGTTAAGGGGCTATTTGTCGACGATGGCGCGGCGATTACGGGCGTCGAAATTGGCGCGGCGAGTGTTGCAGGCACTGCGAGCGGTAGCCAGTCCTTGGACATGTTCTTTCAACCTAACGCGTTTGGCCGTGCATTGGGCGGGCGAATTCAACTGGACGCGGGCGGAAACTTCAACCTATGCCAGGTGCAAACAGGTAGCGAACTAAACCTCATCGCGGGTGGGGCGCCCGGCGTTGGATCGATTTTATTCACTGCGCAAAAGTCGGGCTCAACACCCGCGTTGTCGTTTTACGGGCAAACGCCGGCCAGCAAGCAAACCATCACTGGCGTTAAAGGTAGCGCAGCTTGGGCCGCCTCTTTGATGAACGCCCTTTCGGCTATTGGCCTCTTCACGGACTCAACTACATGATCAACAAAATGAAAAGATGCCTGATCGGGATGTTTGCCACTCTCCTTGCCGCGACCGCGTTCGCTCAGACGACCATTCCTTCGTCGCTGATCAACTGGGTAACCGCGCCGAGCGCGCCGAGTCAAACGGCGAAATACGTCTTTGCCGCACCGAATGGAGCCGCAGGCGTGCCGACGTTCCGGCAACTCGTTGCGTCCGATATCCCAACGCTCGCGCCGCTATCAGGCACGCTCGCGCAGTTCGCCGCAACCACGTCGGCGCAGCTGGCCGCCGTCATCTCTGACGAAACCGGGTCGGGTAGCCTTGTATTCGGCACGGGCGCGACGATCGGCACCGCGGCAATCAACACGCCGACGATCTCGGGTGGCACGATCAATAACGCCGCAATCGGCGGTACGACGCCTGCGGCTGGCGCGTTCACCACGCTGAAGGGCAACTCGCTGGCGAAGGTGTTCGCCACCAACACGTCCGGTCAAAGCATTCCGAACACGACGTCTACCACCATCACAGGCTGGACGACTGTGCGGGACGCCAATAGCAACTTCGTCGCATCGACTGGCGTCTTCACGGCGCCAACTACGGCAGACTATCTCGTATGCGTGCAGTTGGTTACGAACGGGGTCGGTGTTAACAATGGCGTACTTGATATGTCGATCATCGCCAATGGATCGGCATGGGCAGTTGCCAATTCCCCGGTCGCAGCCACCACCGTGACAGACAACACCGTTTCCGGGTGTGCCGACGTCTTCGTCAGTGCAGCACAGACTATCACGATCAATCTGTTGCAAAACAGTGGTAGTGCGCAGCCGTTGGCCACTACCGCTAAGCAGCTTTATCTGAGCATCGTCCAACTGCCGTAAGGAAAAACATGGCCGATCTGATCGTCCCGAATTCCGATACCTCTTTCGCGGGCCCGGTAACGCCGCAGCCGGCTACGGCACCCACGCCCGCCGCGGCGTATCTGCAAAGCTCGGCAGGCGCAGCTCAAAGCAATGTCGCGCTGGCGATCGGCGCGAATCCCGACTACGAAGCCGAGATGCAACAACTCGCCCGGCAAACGGGCGTGCCGGTCGACAGCGTGAAAGCGTTCCCGGATCAGGTGAAGCAGAAAGCCGCCGTTGCTGGCACCGACTGGCAGACACTTGCCAAGCAGTTCCCGACCACCGCAGCGTTCTACCAGTCCCAAAACAACGCGCTAATCGCGCACGACGACGTTCACAACCTGGCAAATGTCGAAGCCGCGGCGAACGGCAACGGCGTGCCGCTGGCCCCTGGCACGACGGGCTATTTCCAGCCCGACAATAGCCCGCTGCCGCTGCGCACGCGCATCGCAGATTGGGCGCGCAACCTGATTGGCCCCGATGCGAGCAGCCTGGTCGGGCTCGACCAGACAGGCAACGCGCAGGGCGCTGGCGCCGCGCAGGCATCGGCCCAAGTCTTCGCTAACCAGACCGGCACGCCACTCGACGATCAGCGCGAAGCTGTCGGCGGTATGAATCCCGCGCCCGTCTCTTTCGCACGCGGTTTCTTCCATTCGTTCCTTGCCGGCGCGACGCCCGACGCAGCGCCGAGCGGTAACACGACCGCTGACGTGGCGGCCGGCGCCGGCAATCTCGCGGGCTTCATCACGGGCGCACCGCTGAAGCTCGCCGAAGGCGCCGTCGAGCGCGTCGGCGGATCGCTGCTCGAGCATGCGGCCGGCGAGTCGTTCGCCAAGGCCGCGGTCAAGGACGTCGCAGGGCAAGCCGCCACTCTCGGCACCGCGAGCGCCCTGACATCGGTCGGCGACTCGCTGAACCAGACCAGCGGCACCGATGCCTTTGCCTCGATCGGACGTGCTGGAGCGAGCGGCGCGGCCATGGGCGGCGTCTTCGGCGTGGCCGGCCGCACACTGCCCGATAACACCATCCTGCAAACGACGGCCCGCGTGCTGGGCGTGAATGCCGCAATGGACGCGCTGAACGGAACGAATCCGTTCGACAGTCGCCCGACCGCGCAGAAGGCATTCGACTACGCGCTCAATACGATGTTCTCGCTTCAGGGCCAAGGCCGCGCGGGTGGTGGATGGCTCACCGATGCGGCGAAAGCCGACATTGCGACCAGCGACGCGGCGAGCCTGTCGAACCTCGTGGGAACTGCGGCAACATCGAAGCTGCGCACGCGCGATCCGCAGGCGTTCAGCGATTTCGTTAAACAGGCGAGCGACAACGGCCCGATCCAGAACGTCTATGTCGACGGCACCGTGCTCGCGAACGCGCTCAACCAGTCGGGCATCACCGCGGACGAACTGAACCAGAAGTTGCCCGACGTGGCCGAGCAGTTGCAAACGGCGCTTCAGACGAACGGCCAGGTGAGCATCCCGGTCGAAGACTTCGCCACGCACTTCGCAGATCCGAAGCTGGCCGGCGAGTTGATCCCCAATCTGCGCACCGATCCTGAAGGCATGACGCAGAACGAGGCGCAGGCGTTCTATCAGTCGCACGCCGACCAGTTCAGGAACGAAGCGCAGAACGTTTTCAACGCCGACGAGATGCAGACCGCGCACGAGTTGAGCGCGCAGGTCGTCGGCGACAATGTGCGCAACCAGCTCGACACCGCAAACCGTTTTCCGGCTGAGACCAACGACGCCTATTCTAAGCTTGTGCAGTCGTTCTACAGCACGACGGCCGGGCGGCTCGGCATGACACCGGAACAGATGTTCGCGGCCTATCCGCTGCGCATCAGCGAAGGCGTGCCAGGCGCGAATGCGCTCGATCAGGAAGCGCGCGGCAAGCTGTCGTTTCCCGACGATGTGAGCAGCGGGCCGAGCACGATCACGCTGCTCAAGGGCGCGGACCTGTCGACGTTCCTGCACGAAAGTGGGCATCACTTCCTGAACGTGCTCGATCACGTGTCGCAGAATGGGCCTGACACGCTGAAGGCCGACATGCAACACGTGGCCGACTGGTTCGGCACAACGCCGGATGCGTGGCGCGCGATGACGCTTGAACAGAAGCGCCCGATGCACGAACAGTTTGCGCGCGGGTTCGAAGCGTATCTGCGCGAAGGCAAATCGCCGTCGCTCGAAATGCAGGGAGTGTTCCAGCGCTTCCGCGCATGGCTCGTGAACGTTTACAAGTCGATCGGCGATCTGAAGGTGCAACTGTCGCCCGAAGTGCGCGGCGTGTTCGATCGCCTGCTCGCCACGAACGACGACATCGTGTCGGCCGAGACAGCCCGCGCATACATGCCGCTGTTCAAGTCGGCCGACGAAGCCGGCATGACGCCCGACGACTATGCGCAGTACCGTGAGCTAGGCAACGAGGCGACGCTCGACGCGGTTCAGAAGCTCGGCTCGCGCACGCTGCGCGACATGAAATGGCTTGAAGGAAAGAAGGCCGACGCGCTGCGCAATGTGCAAAGTGATGTCGCCGCGAAGCGCGACGCAGCCGAAGCCGAAGTTGAGCGCGAGATCGCAGCCGAGCCGATCTATCAGGCCGATCAGTTCATCCGCAACGGCTCGCTGATTGAAGCTGACCGCACCAACAAGCAACGCCGCACGCTCGAAGACACGAGTATGGGCAGCACCAAGCTATCCTTGCCCGACCTGAAAGAGATGTACGGCGAAGGCGAGGCGGCGATCTGGCGCTATCTGCCGACGGGCAAACATGGCCTCGCGGCGACCGAAGGCGTTCACCCTGACACGCTGGCCGACCTGTTCGGCTTCGGCTCGGGCGACGAGCTGGTGCGCAATCTGCTCGCTGCTGAACCGTTCCGCGATGTCGTGCAGGCCGTAACCGATCGCCGGATGCTCGAAAAGCACGGCGACATCACGTCGCCCGACGCTATGAGCCGCGCGGCCGACGCCGCGATCCACAACGAGGCGCGCGCACGCTTCATCGCAACGGAGTTCCGCGCGCTGAACAAGGCAACCGGACCGGTGCGTGAGATTACCCGCGCAGCGAAGGACGCCGCCGAGCGTACGATCGCCACCACGCGCGTCAAGAATCTGCGCCCGGCGCAGTACACCGCCGCCGAGACGCGTGCGGCAAAGCAGGCCGAAAAGGCCCGCATGGCGGGCGATGTTCCGACCGCCGCGAAAGCGAAGCGCGACCAGCTGCTCAATAACCAGCTCGCCAAGGTGGCGACCGACGCCGCCGAGGAAGTGCAGCGCACGCTCGAATACTTGAAGCGGTTCGGCAACAAGACGACTCGCGCGGCGATCGGCGCCGACTACATGGAGCAGATCGACGCCCTGCTCGACCGGTGGGATCTGCGCACAGGCATCACGGCGAAGGAACGCGCGCGCCGGCTCTCGCTGCTCGATTGGGTGCAGTCGCAAGAGGCGCAGGGTTTCGAGCCCGCAATCCCGTCGTCGCTGCTTAACGAGGCGATGCGCGGCCACTATAAGGATATGACGCTCGAAGCGTTCCGCGGCCTCGCCGACTCGATACGGTCAATCGACCATCTCGGCCGGCTGAAGCAGACGTTGCTCGACAACCAGGACGCGCGTGAATTCGACGCGATCCGCGAAGAAGCTGTTGCGCAGATGAAACAGCTTAAGCAGCGCGCGCCCGACGACGTACTGAACCCCGGCGAAGGTGGCAAAGGTGCCGACGCGATTCGCGCCATGAACGCGCGGTTCAAGAGCGCCGTGAAGTCTGGCGACGCGTCGCTGCTGAAGATGGAACAGGTTATGGATTGGCTCGACAACCACGACCCGCAAGGCGTGTTCAATCGGGTCGTTTTCCGGCGCATCGCCGATGCCGAAGCGCGCGAGAACGACCTGCGCAAAGACATCACCGCGAAGTTCAAGGACGCGTTCGACGCAGTGCCCGACGAAGTGACGAAGGACTTTTCGAACCGCTACACGATGCCCGAGTTGCGCGACGAGAAGACGGGCGAGCCAACGTCGATGCTGAAAAGCGAAGTCATTGCTATGGCGCTGAACACGGGCAACGAGTCGAACTACTCAAAGCTGCTCGAAGGCAAAGGCTGGTCGGATCAGGCCGTGCAGCGCGTGCTGAACCGGCATATGTCGAAAGGCGACTGGGATCTCGTGCAGCGCATCTGGCACACGATCGACACGCTCTGGCCGGAAATCGAAGCGCTCGAAAAGCGCGTGTCCGGCGTTGCGCCACCGAAGGTTCAGCCGCGCGCCGTGCGAACGCCGCACGGCACCTATGAAGGTGGCTATTACCCGGTCGTCTATGACCCGCTGCGCAGCTTCACCGCGGACCGGAACAAAGGCCGCGAAGCTGACCTGTTCGCCGCGAACTACACGAAGGCGACGACCCGGCACGGCTACACGAACGAGCGGATCGACGAATACAAGGCGCCGCTCTATTTGAGCATGGAAGTGCTGCCGCGCCACGTCGGCCAGGTGATCCACGACATCGCATATCGCGAGGCGATCATGGACGCGCACCGCTTTCTGTCGGATTCGAAGGTGCGCGAAGGCGTCGAGAACACGCTCGGCCGCGAGTATTATGCCCAGTTCACGCCGTGGCTTAAGGCGATCGCGAACGACCGGAACGTGGACAATCGCGAAGTCGCATTCTGGGAAAACTTCATCCGGGCCGCGCGCACCAACGCGACGATGGTCGGGCTGGGCTACCGCCTGACGACGATCCTGAAACACGGCGGCGCCGCAGCGCTGAACTCAGTCGGCGAGATCGGCCCGCGGTGGATGGCGTCCGGCGTCAACGCGTTCCGGCAGGACATGGCCGGCACGCGCGATTTCGTCTTCGAGCGCAGCGGCGAGATGCGCCACCGCATGGAGCAGGTCGACCGCGACGTGCGCGATCTGATCCGGAATGTGCAGATCGACAGCCAGTCGGGGCCGGTCAGCGCGGCGACCAAGACGCTCAACGCAGCGCGCCGCTACGGCTATTACGGCATCTCAATGATCGACATGGCGTCGGCGATGCCAACGTGGATGGGCGCCTACACGAAGGGGCTGCACGAGAACATGACCGAACAGGAAGCGATCTACTACGCCGACAAGGCGGTGCGCAACGCGCACGGCGGCGGCGGTACGAAGGACCAGGCGGCGATCCAACGCGGCAGTGAGTTTCAGAAGGCGATCACGATGTTTTACTCGTTCTTCAATCACTTCTATAACCGCCAGCGCGACATCGGACGTTCTGTGGTGAGTGGATTCGGGAACGTGCAACAGGGAGATTTCAAGGCGGCCGGTGGTGACTTCGCCCGCGTGCTCGCCAAGTCGTTCTGGTACTTCGCCGCTGTCGCCGCATGGGACACGCTGATCAAGGGCACGCCGCATAGCGAGAGCTTCGTCGCACACTTTGCGAAAGAGCTGGCGGGGCTCGGCCTGGCCGGCGTGCCTCTTGTGCGCGACATTGCGCCGACGCTGCTACACGATCAGCAGTTCTCCGCGACGCCGCTCGCGCAGGCAGCGCAGGCGATCTCAAACGTGGTCAAGGACGGCGCGCACGCGGCGACGGGCGGCAAGGTGCAGCACCCTGTCGCGCATGCGGTGCAAGCGGCCGGCTATGCGTTCGGCCTGCCCGTTGGACAGGCCACGACGACCGGTCGTTTCCTGTGGGACGCGACAGACGGTCAGCAGCGCCCGCAAGACATCGCCGGCTGGTTCCACGGACTCGTGTCAGGCCGCGCAGACGCGCACTAGTCGAAGCACAGTTTTACTTCACGTCTTGGGGCCGGTGAGTTCCCGACGGGCAAGCCGCATTTTTTGAGGAGAAGTCCTTCGAAAGTTGCCCACGCCATGACGATGCTACCGTTATCCCGACTCGTAACGTCGATGCCGAATTGCTCCTTGAACCACCGGCGCTGCTTGGAGTAACGCTTTGCGCCCGTAATGTGGACTAGGTCTTCAGGCGATAGCAAATGCGGATTCATTGTCGGGCAACTCCGTACAGTTGTTCAGAAACGCCTAACCTGTTGAAAATAAACGTATTTTTCTTGTATTATGCCGCAGGTTTCTCTATGCTTCATCCATCGACGCAACAACGTTGATCGGGTTTAGCAGCCTGAATGCATGCGGCGGATTACCGCCAACGGCGGTATTTTTTCGTCTGTACTTCGCGCCTTCAATGGGCGGCGATGGTGGGGAGACTTCGGTCTGCCGGGTTCCGTATGCCCCGGTCTGCTAACCCTGTCATCGTCGCTCACCCGTTTAGCAGCGGGCATGGCGTCAATGCATACGGAGATCCAAATGAACACTTCCAATTATGCCGGCCGCAATACGCCGAGTGCCAACGACCAGCTCGTGCCAGTAACAAACGAAATGCTTGAGCACCTTCGTAGCGACAAGCTGCGCGTCGGGGATGTTCTGACGTACAACGAAGACGGGCAGATCACGGGGTTCTGGCGTTGTCAGTTGTGAGCGGGGGTATATCCGGGGGTATATTTCTTGCTGCCGAGTCCGAAACCCTTATCCTGTAAGGTTCACGGACTCGAATTGAGTTCCTGTCAGGGGACCAGATAGCGTCCCAGTAGATCCCAAGTTCGCGAATGGAAGATCACCGCTCATTTCGGTGGTCAACAAGAACTTGATTTCGCCAACGAATAACCTCGGTGACGACTTACGCGCTGAGCTACTTTGCTACCTCGTCGTCGCGCAACTCGTCGCGATGGCCCGCACCGGCGACTGGCTGCGCACCGATCACCTGGTTGAATCGGGGCGCATCTGGCGCAAGGCAAATGGAGCGCGCTTCGATTGGCAGCAGCGGATCGCGCTCGGGCAGATAGCGGGTGATCTGGCGCGCAGCTAATGGAGACGTTCGGACTTACGCGGGAGCCATGGGCACGGTCGCTAAGGCGCACTAGCAGCGCGTACCACGCACGTCATCGACCAGAGGCACAACGGTTAGCGTGAGCAGAACGATAGCGAGCGGCACGCTCGATATAAATCCGAGATATTTGAAACCGATGGCCCCCGCCAGACCGGCAATAAACGAAAGAAGCAGCGAACCGAGCAGCGCGAGCTTCTGCTTGTCCGCCCTGACGGCCCCTTCCCCGGCAATCGACCGCGTATTCCAGTAGAGCATCTTGCCCAGTTCGATGCCGACATCCGTTACCAGCCCGGTGACGTGGGTCGTACGAATCTCCGATCGCGAAATCTTCGTGATCATCGCATTCTGTAGGCCCATGACAAAGCACAGGACGCAGACGGTCGCAGGCACGAAAAGAACCCGATGGTGTTCAAGGTTGGAGCCCAGCAGCCCGAAGCACAACAGCAGAATTGCCTCGATCGCAAGCGGTGTCGCGTAGATGCTCTGCAAATCCCGCCGACGCCCCCAATTGATCAGGATGGCAGATGCAGCCGCGCCAACAAGAAACGAAAAAAGTGAACTGAGCCCGGAAACGAAAAGGCTTGCATCCCCGAGCACCGCATTATCGGCCAGCGACGAGACGATCCCGGACATGTGCGAAGTGTATTGACCAACGGCCAGAAATCCGCCCGCATTCGCCGCTCCGGCGACAAATGCCAGCGAACGTCCCAAACGACGGTTGCTCGCGTCCGTCCGTTCAGGTGCAGTAAAGCCACGAACGTTCAGGTGCAGTAAAGCCACGAAGATAGTTAATGGGCATATTGAACGCTCAATTGTGCCGCGTGTGCGTACCGTCCGTCGGACGGCCTGACGCCGAGGATCGTAACATGCGTGAAGGCGGCATCCGGCATCGCGTTTCGCCGCCGGCCAGAGGCGCGCAAGGGAAACGGAATCCCGAAGACCTTCCGGCCGGCTCGGCCGATCGCGAAGACGCCACGAATGAATTCCCACGTGATCTGCTCAGGGCGATGGATGACGAACCGTACGGGTCGGGCTGATCGCGACTATACACACGTAATCGCAGGCATAAATGAAAAAGCCCCAGCGCGCGGGCAGCGGCTGTCAGCGGACCAGATAGCGTCCAGCATCTACCAGATTTGCCCAGAAAAAGGCCCGCGCAAGCCTTCGCACTACGAGGCCTTTTCCTGCCCGCCATCCTTGCCCGAATAAACAAAGCCAAATCGTCCACTCACGCCGGCACACGAACACCCACGTGCCACGCCGAACGCTCGCATCCCGCCAAACACAGACATCAACGTCAAACGCGCGGCGCTTCCTCGCGAACGCCACCCCAGTCACGACCGGACCCAACAGCCGAATTCCCCGAGAGCATGCAGTCGATGAACGTCCGCGCACGCTTCTCGGCATACCTGAACGCATCTACCTCAGACACGAATTCCAGTTGCTCTGGAAAACTTGCAACCTTTTGTGCGGGCTGACTGGACGAACTGATAGTCCAGGACACTTTGTACCGGCGTCCGACATTGTGCAAACACAACGTCTTCCCGGTCGTGACCTGAACGTCGATTCCGAACCCGCGATACGGTGCATAGGATTGGCAAGGCATGATCACTCTCCCGACGCGGCGGTCCGCGTATGCAGTCAACGTCGCGCAACCCGCGTGCCCCAGGATTGAACGCCAGGGAAAACACCACTCGCGCTCAAAGCCACTGCGCAAAAAAGCGGCCAAAAAAAAGCCGCAGCAATGCTGCGGCTCAAAACACACACACCGCGCTCGGGGCGCTGATGTGAACCGTTATCTTACATACACCTATCGGCAAATATAACCAGGGATTTCGTATGATGGTTGCAATCGGCCGGCAGTACGGTCGTAGGTCGCGGCATTTCTACCGCGCGGCGGCGACGCACACTTCCTGGGACCGTGGTCCGCTACTGCTCGATATACATGCGCCATTCCGGAAACTGCTCGAAGAAGCTTTGACTCACGTAGATCTGATACAGGACCGGCGAACTACGGTCGGTCGCGGAGCCGGGCTCGCTCAACACGGTCAGTCCGGGATCGATACCGGACACGCTCGCCCACGCCGTGAGATCGTCCGGCAGATCGGCCGCTTCCTCGCGCGGCACGCGCAATTTGATCGGTTTCATGGCCTCTCCGATAAATGGTGAAGGATGTCTCAGCAAATATCACACAAAGAAGCGGTATTGCCAGTGCCAGCATCTCCAGCGAAGGCGATCCGCGTCGATCGCGGGACGGCCATGAGACGTGGAGAATTGAAAGACAAGCCCACGCGCGCATTCAATACGATATGTTTCGCCCTTTCGAGCCACGCCCTCGAAGCCTAGTTACCGCGGCGCGCAACGGCGCCGTGATCCGCCACGACGTCGACGACTCCAGCGCCCTGATCGTCGAATCCTTCGATGCAATTTGCTCCTGCATCGCGACAATTTCGCCCTGCATCGCGACAACTTTCTCCTGCATGACAGCAGCCGTCTCTTGCATCGTCGCAACCTGCTCCTGCGTCGCCACGAACTTCTGACGCGTTTCCGCAAGCGCTGTCTCGGCTTCGGCGAGGCGCTCCGCTGTCTCAGCATCCACAGGGGCGCTGTAGAACTCCGCAGTCGTGAGTTCAACGCGAGGCGGTTCCTTGCGAAGCACAATGATCATCTCCCCGCCGGTTTCGCCGCGCGCCGGCACAAAATCGATGAGATTGAATTCGAAGAAACCCATCATCAGGATCGGCTTCAGGACTTTGGAAACAATCGTGCTGCTCTCGAAAACGTGGCTGTGAATGCCCACATGCGGAGGCGCCTGCAGCTTGTGCCTGATACGGTTCATATCGAGTTTATCGGCCACGTGCATCGGCTTGTTGACGAATGCTTCGTCGTAATAGATCTCGCATTCGATTTGATGTTCACGCGGGATGTCCTCGACACTCGCGACATACTCGGCCACGAAATGACTTAACGCCGTGTCCTGTCTGTATTTGTCGAAACTGAACTTCTTGTCGGGCAGGGCAAGAAATAGCACTGCGCCGGGCCGCATCATGTCGCATAGATCGGATAGCCATTGAATCATGTTGGGCGCGTGCTCCATCACATGATTCGCGATAACGTAGTCGAACTTGTCGCTGATGTACTCGCCGTACCGGTTCGAATGAACCACGTAGTCGATTTCGGGTATGTCGGCGATCATGTCCGGGTGCGTGCATTCCCGGACCAGTTGCTCCCTGTCTTTCCAGTCCAGATATCGTACGTCTGCTTCCGACTTGAAGACGGTCGGCTGATCATACGGTCCTATCTCAAGACCGACTCCCGATAGATCGGTATGTTTCAGCAGATGCCCGCGGCGCAGCGTCGTAACCAGATTCATGAACCACCTCTCGGCGTTAGAACAGGCAACAGTGCAACTTGGCACGTCGTACACCGCCGCTGAAGCAATCAACTCGCGGCTGACTCCGTTTCTCGCCGCGGCGCCGACTCAGGCCATCGCCGCGTTCAGGCCATCGCCGCGTTTCGCCGCCACGGAAACCGCAATCGCATCGCCGGTTTTTCGACGGCAAACCAGGAGACCAACGTGAGCGCCATTGATATGACAAAAGTGATTGTCACCATGGCGATATTCGGGTGAGAGAAACGACCGAAAAATGCGCCCATCCTCTCATGCCCACCGTAAAGCATCGACTGCAGGACAACGTAGTGCCACAGGTAAAACCCGTACGAAACTCGCCCGAGCCCGGCCAGCGGAGCGATGTCGAGCGAGCGCACCAACGCGGACTGCTGCGCCGTGACGACCTTCGCAATAATGAGCGCCGCGGCTAACGGCGTAAGTGGGTAACCCCACGCCAGCAACGTAAATTCGAGTGCGTTTTCGCTCAACGTCACGATCAACAGAATGGCTACGGCAAGGGGCCAGAACTTGCCGGCCCGAGCCGTCCATTGGCGCGGCATCACCGCCAGCAAAGCCCCCATCAGCAGCCCGTCGGAATGCGTATCGAAGCCACAGTAAACGCGCGCCATCGAAAGGTGTTGCGACATCAGAAACGAGCGCCACGCGATCACTGCAACCGCAAGGAGTGCGACTGCGAGCACGAGCCGGCGTGGCCAGAATTTCAACAAGCCCAACAGGATGAGCGGCCAGACGAGGTAAAACTGCTCTTCGATCGCGAGCGTCCACGTATGCCCCGTGAGATGCGCGTCGTAAATGCCGAACGCGCGGACCCAGTTCATCACATAGAAGAAAGCGGGCAGGACTTCGAACCCCACTTTCAAGGAACCGGGAAACACCAGACAATAAAGCGTTACCCCGGCAAGCATCAGTAACAAGGCCGGGTAAAGCCGGCGAGCGCGCCGCCAGTAGAATCTCGGCAAATCGATGCGGCCGTTACGGTGATGCTCCGCGATCAGTCGGCTCGTAATCAGGTAACCGCTCAATACGAAGAATACGTCGACGCCGACATACCCGCCGCCCACGACGCCTGCGAGACCCGTATGCGCAAGAAATACGGCGATGACGGAAAGCGCGCGCAAGCCGTCGAGGCCGGCAATCCGGGTGTGTTGCATGTGACTCATGCCTGTTTGGAGAAGGCGGGGCGGATAGCTCGCCGCGCGGGTATTGATAGCCGATAAGCTCTGAAACGGTTGGTAAGGATTCGGCTACGAGAAGTTCAACAAATCATCTCGCTTCTCCACTGCGCGGAAATGTTTTCGTTCTCGCTGGGCAATAGTCGTAAAAGCTACCTGCTCTACGTAAGGTCACTGAGGATGGCAACGAGCGCCGGGCGATCAGTGCAAATTACGCTCAGACTTTCTATTGCCGATTCGAAGAGAACTGTTATCTCCGCCGCAAACAAAGTGCGGGCGTTCGTCGATCACATGGTTGAGGACTTCGCGAACAATGATGACGCAGTCGACGCGCCGCCACGCGAACGACAGAAGACAAGAGAGGCAACGCAAGATCCACGCAAAAGAACTCGTGGCGGATTTAGCCTAATGGCGGCCGGCCGACGAAACTCGCAGCCGGCCGCATGAATCGATTACGACGGACGCTTAGGAATATCCAGTCCCTTCGCCACGGCCGGACGCGCGACGAACGCGGCCAACACGCGCGTCACGTTCGAAAAGTCCTGAATGCCGACGAGATCGCCTGCTTCATAGAAGCCGATCAGATTGCGTACCCAAGGAAACGTCGCGATATCGGCGATCGAGTACGCATCGCCCAGAATCCAGTCACATCCTTCGAGTTGCCGGTCCAACACGCCGAGCAAGCGCTTCGCTTCGCCGATATAGCGGTCGCGCGGACGCTTGTCTTCGTACTCCTTGCCGGCAAACTTGTGGAAGAAACCCACCTGGCCGAACATCGGCCCGATGCCGCCCATCTGGAACATCACCCACTGGATCGCCTCATAGCGGCCGGCGGCATTCTGTGGAATCAACTGGCCGCTCTTGTCCGCGAGATAAAGCAGGATCGCGCCGGATTCGAACAGCGGCAACGGCTTGCCGTCAGGTCCATTCGGATCGATGATCGCCGGAATCTTGTTGTTCGGACTGAGCGACAGAAACTCCCGCGTCATCTGATCGTTGGTATCGAAGCGCACGAGATGCGGCTCGTACGGCAAGCCCGTTTCTTCGAGCATGATCGACACCTTCACGCCGTTGGGCGTGGGCAGCGAGTAAAGCTGAATCCGGTCCGGATGCTCGGCAGGCCATTTCGTCGTGATCGGAAAAGCGGATAGGTCGGTCATCTGACGGTGTAACCCTTGTGCGAATGCGGCGACTGAAAAGAGAATCGGGCGTCCGCTGCCGGCCGGACGACCGGTGGCGAAGATCCCAACCCAGGATCGCCAAATATAAACCGACTCGGCGCAACGCGTGCGGGCGCGGCCCAACGCGTATATCGGCACTCAAGGTTTTACAGCCGACGTTACCGGCGACTCGCGAACGCAAAACGTGCGCGCTAACCGGCATTCACCACAGATCCTTGGTCGCGGTGCCGGCGCGCGAGTTATAACCTTCGCGCCACAAGGACGCGCCGACGCTCAGCAACAGCGTCTTCTGCTCGCCGTCGAGCAGATCCCAGGCGGCCGCGAGCCAACTGGCGAAGCTCGCACAGGTCTGTTCCAGGTCGACGGGCGTTTTGCCCTCGAGGTATTGCCGTTCGAACATCGAAAGAACTTTTTCGGGTGTCATGGGCGCCGTCTCCGTATTTGGATGCGCCAAGTCTAAAGGCGGCGCACCGCATGCGGAATGCTCCCGACCCCAACCCCGGGTTACTCCCAGGCGAAATCCGCCATCGGCCGAAAAAGTCCGGTGTGCGACGTGAAAGGACCGGCAAAAGGAAAAGGCGCCGCAGCGCCCTTTCCGTCGACCCCCGTCGCAAACCAAATTACGGCGCGTTGCGCTTGGCATTGTCCTTGGCGTCTTCCTTCGCGTCGCCATAGGCCTTTTGCACCTTGCCCGCGCCTTGTTGCAGATCGCCCTTGATTTCCTTGCCCGGGTTGTCCGTGGCCTTGCCGACTGCTTCGTTGACCTTGCCCTTAACCTGCTCGGCCACACCCTTCACCTGGTCTTTGTTCATGTTCGGCTCCACTATTTGGAATGCCGGCGCGACATTACGCCAGTATCCGTAGTGAGCAACGGGTGTGCCCGTGCCCGCGCGTGGTTGGGTTTCTTCAGAACGTATCGCAAGAAAATATTTTCAAACAGGCCTAAAGTCCCGCTGCGGCGTGCCGTAAAGCTGCCAAGGAGGCGCCATGGATCGCACAGCCATCACCGTTTCGGGATCATCCCAAGCCGCTTTGATCGATCGCGACATTACCCATATTGCGCGGGTGATGCGGCCGTCTTTACACGGCGATCTGGGCGGCCCGATCCTGCCCGCCGGGTATTGGCGCAAGCGTCTGTACCAATTGCTTGACGCCGGCAATCTTTCCCACGCGCAACTGTGCACGGTCGACAGCCTCCTGCTCCAGCTCGATCAGTACGAAGCCGAACCTCAACTGGCCTGGGACGCACTGGCGCCGGCCTCCGCCGCGTTGTTCCCGCCGCCCTACCCGGTCAGCGCCAGCCATCGGGTCTGACCGGCTGAGAGCCTGAACTCCGGTTTATTCCGGGCCGGCGGCATTCCATTTGCTCGCGATAAAAAAAGGCCGCGAACCATGCCGCGGCCTCAACACGTCGCAACGCGGGGAATTCGCGTCACGTTATAAGCGTACACGCGCAACTGTGACAGCCGCATTTAGCCGTGGACTCGCCTGTGCAGTGTTTCAAACGTGCGAAATTTTCTGCCCAAGCTACGCAAAAAATAGGGAAATGGGACGACCTTAGGTCATAATGTCCGCAAAAATTCCCAGCAAGGATACCCGTGACCGTCGCCGCACCGCTCGCACTGCTCAAGCAAGCGCGCGCCCGCTTCACTCAACGCGAAATCGCCGCGCATGTCGGCAAGGACATCAAGACGGTACGTCGCTGGGAAAAAGGCGAAACGCAGTGCCCGGCGATGCTTGAACCGGCCTTGCGCGATCTGCTGCGAAACCGCGTGCGAACCCGCGGCAGCGTGGGCGGCGACGCTCAGTTCCGCTTTATCGATCTGTTCGCCGGCATCGGCGGGATTCGCATGGGCTTCGAGGCGCATGGCGGCGACTGCGTCTTTACGAGCGAGTGGAACGACTTTTCGACCAGGACCTACCGCGAGAATTATCCCGGCGGCGCCGAGCATGCGCTGATCGGCGACATCGTCTCGTTTCCGGCTGAAGACGTGCCGAGCCACGACGTGTTGCTCGGCGGCTTCCCGTGCCAGCCGTTTTCGATCGCGGGTGTGAGCAAGAAGAATGCGCTGGGCCGGCCGCACGGCTTCGAATGCACGACCCAGGGCACGCTCTTTTTCGACGTCGCGCGGATCATCGCCGCCAAACGACCCGCCGCGTTCCTGTTGGAGAACGTGAAGAACCTGCTCTCGCACGACAAGGGCCGCACCTTCGACGTGATCCTGCGAACCTTGCGCGACGAACTCGGCTACGAAGTGCACTATCGCGTGGTCGACGGCCAGCATTTCACGCCGCAGCATCGGGAACGGATCATCATCGTCGGCTTTCGCGGTAACACTTCGTTTTCGTGGGACGACCTGCGCCTGCCGGAAGAAGGCCCGCGTCTCGGCTCGATTCTGCATCGCACGGATGGCAGCGAGCCGGTGCTGCCGTGGGATCACGACCGTTTCTTCGACCACGCCGGCCGACGCGTGCAACCCAAGTACACACTCACGCCGAATCTCTGGACTTACCTGCAGAACTACGCGGAGAAACATCGCGCGGCGGGCAACGGTTTCGGCTTCGGCATGGCTTATCCGACCAGCGTGACGCGCACGCTGTCGGCGCGTTATCACAAGGACGGCTCCGAGATCCTGGTCTATCAGGGCGAGTCGCTGCGCCCGCGCCGTCTCACGCCGCGTGAATGCGCGCGGCTGATGGGCTTTCCCGATACCTTCAGAATCCCGGTGAGCGATACGCAAGCCTACCGGCAGTTCGGCAACAGCGTCGTGATGCCGGTAATGCGCGAAGTGGCGCGCATCATGCTGCCGCACGTGCAAACCCTGCTCGCCGAGGACACTCGCCATGCTTCGAAGCAAACGCTCTCGCTCTACGCGTGAACGGTCAGTCGGTGTGAATAGCCGGCGCGCCGAGCCGCTTTTCAAGCGCTAGAAGAGATGGTCGACATCGTCGATAGCGCGACCCGCAGCCGGATGATGTCCGGCATTCGCGGCCGCAACACCAAACCGGAAATTCTGATCCGCAGCCTGCTGCATCGACAGGGCTTTCGCTTCCGGCTGGATGCGCGCGATCTGCCCGGACGCCCGGACATCGTCTTACCGCGCTACCGCGCCGTGGTGTTGGTGCACGGCTGTTTCTGGCACGGCCACGACTGTCATCTTTTCAAATGGCCGCAAACGCGGCCGGAATTCTGGCGCGACAAGATCGGCCGCAATCGCAGCAACGACGACAAGGTTTGCGCGGCGCTGCTCGCCAGCGGCTGGCGCGTCGCGGTGGTATGGGAATGCGCTTTGCGTGGCGCCAATCGTGATATCGAAGGTGTCTTGCAGCGGCTCGTCGAGTGGCTGAAGAGCGACGCGCCGAGCTTCGAGGAACGCGGCTGAAAGCCGCTTGTAGTCCGCCCGGCCGCACGAATCTTCAGCCGCTGGTGATACACTCGATTGGCTAACTCGGGGTACTTCCGCACGGCGCCCTGCCCTGCAAACCGGCCGCAAAACCGCACGCCCCGACCATCCCAGAACCACTCAAGAAGGGAGGCACACCATGGCAGATTTCCGTCTCTGGTCCGACGAATTTCCCACCAACGGCTTCATGCCGAAAGCCCACGAATATCACGACAAGGCCTTCGGCGTGGACGGCGAGAACATCTCGCCCGCGTTGCATTGGGAGGCGCCGCCCCCCGACACGCAAAGCTTCGCGCTCACCGTTCACGATCCCGACGCGCCCACCGGCAGCGGGTTCTGGCACTGGGTCGTGGTGAATATTCCGGGTGACGCCCGTTCGCTGCCGCGCAACGCCGGCAAGGCGGACGGCTCGCTGCTGCCACAAGGCGCGCTGCAGGTGCGCAACGACTACGGCACGGTCGGCTTCGGCGGCGCCGCGCCGCCGCGGGGCGACAAGGCGCATCGCTACATCTTCCGTCTGCATGCGCTGCGGGTGCCGAATCTGCCGATCAACGCGGATACCACCAACGCGGTGGCGCGCTTCATGACGCATCTGAACGAACTCGACTCGACCACTCACACCGGCCTGTACGAACTCAAATAACGCGGAAGACGCGCCGGCCGGCGCGCTCAGGCTGCGCCGGCCGGCTCCTTGAAAGCGGCACGCGGCGCGCGCGAGCGGCGAACCGCCCCACTACAACTCGAACAATCGATGCACGCACAACCACCGCGCAAGGACAGCACCGACGGCACCATCGCCGCCGAAGCGGCCGACACCCTCGCCCCCGACACATCGCTGCGCAAAGACACCGAACAAGGTTTGCCGATTCCGCAGCGCTACTGGGCGATGCTGGTTATCGCGCTCTCCCTCACACTCGCGGTGCTCGACAGCGCGATTGCCAACGTGGCGCTGCCGACTATCGCGCGCAACCTGCACGCCAGCGCGGCCGGCTCGATCTGGGTCGTCAACGCCTATCAGCTCGCGATCACCATCTCGCTGTTGCCGCTCGCCTCGCTCGGCGACCGCATCGGCTACCGGCGCATTTATCTGGCCGGGCTGATCCTGTTCACGGTGGCGTCGTTCGGTTGCGCGTTGTCGACTTCGCTGCCGACTCTCGCGCTCGCTCGCGTGATTCAAGGCTTCGGCGCGGCCGGCATCATGAGCGTGAATACGGCGCTGGTGCGCATGATCTATCCGCCCGCGCAGCTCGGACGCGGCGTCTCCATCAACGCGATGGTGGTCGCGGTTTCATCGGCGGTGGGACCGACCGTGGCTTCCGGCGTACTCGCGGTCGCCTCATGGCCGTGGCTGTTCGCCATCAACGTGCCGATCGGCATCGCGGCGATCGTCGGCGGCTTCAAGGCGCTGCCGATGAACCCCGGCCACGAATCGCCCTACGACTATTTGAGCGCGGTGATGAACGCGTTCGTCTTCGGCCTGCTGATCTTCGCCGTCGACGGACTCGGCCACGGCGAAGGATTCCGCTACGTCGCGCTGGAAGCGCTCGGCGCGCTGGTGATTGGCTATTTCTTCGTGCGTCGTCAGTTGACGCAGCCCGCGCCCTTGCTGCCGATCGATTTGCTCAGGATTCCCATCTTCGCGCTCTCGATCGGCACGTCGGTCTGTTCGTTCTGCGCGCAGATGCTCGCCTTCGTGTCGCTGCCGTTCATGCTGCAGGACTCGCTGGGTTTGTCGCAGGTGGAAACCGGTCTGCTCATGACGCCGTGGCCTGCCGTGATCATCATCGCGGCGCCGATTGCGGGCGTACTGTCGGACAAGGTGTCGTCGGGATGGCTGGGCGGCGTCGGACTTGCCGCGATGACCGCCGGGTTGCTGCTGCTCGCCACACTCGGCGCGCATCCGGACGCCATGCAAATCGCCTGGCGCATGGCCTTGTGCGGCGCCGGCTTCGGCATCTTCCAGTCGCCGAACAATCGCACCATGCTGTCCGCCGCGCCGCGCGAGCGCAGCGGCGGCGCGAGCGGCATGCTCGGCACCGCGCGCCTGACCGGCCAGACGCTCGGCGCGGCGCTGGTCGCGCTGATTTTCGGCATTGCGCCACAACATGGACCGACCATCGCGCTCTACGTGGCCGCGTGTTTTTCGGCGGTCGCCGCGGTGATCAGCACGATGCGCGTCATGCACCGGGCCAATGCGCAGCCGGCCTAACTGAGTTCAGCGCAAGGGATTTTGTTCAGCCGCACGAATGCGAAAAGGGCGTGGCTCACGTTGTGCGAGCCACGCCCTGCGCTTCTACTTTCACACCGCCAATCAGATGACGTGACCAGCACGCGCGGCTCTAACGCTAGCCGCGCGACCGTTACTCCGGCAACGACGACGCGGTCACGTCAGCGCGCTTTACCGCTTTGGCCGCCACCGACGATGCCGTCGCGACGTTGCGCAAATCCGCGAGGAAGGTATCGCGCCACACCGACAGATTGTTCTCGCGCATTGGCGCCATCATGTCGGCATGCCGTGCCTGACGCTCGGCGAGCGGCATCGAGAGCGCGCGTTCCAGCGCCTCGGCCATCTGCGACAGATCGAACGGATTGACGACCAGTGCGCCAGGCAGCTGCTCGGCCGCGCCGGCAAACTGCGACAGCACGAGCACGCCCGGGTCAGCCGGATCCTGTGACGCCACGTACTCCTTTGCGACGAGATTCATACCGTCGCGCAGCGGCGTCACATAGCCGACCTGGGATTGACGGAAGAGCGCCATCAAGAGATTGCGCTCGTATTTGCGATTCAGGTACTGGATTGGCGTCCAGTCGAGTTGCGCGAAGCGACCGTTGATGCGGCCCGCTTCGCCCTCGAGCGTCTGACGAATCCGCTGGTAGGTCGTGACGTCGGCGCGCGTCGGCGGCGCGATCTGCACGAGCGACACGCGACCGTGCCAACCCGGTGCGTTCAGCAGCAACCGCTCGAACGCCTGGAAGCGCTCCACCAGACCCTTCGAATAATCGAGGCGGTCGACGCTCATGATCAGCTTGCGTCCGCGCATGCCATCGCGCAGGCTGCGCACTGGCTTACGGTCGGTGAACTGCTCGGCGGCCTTCGCGATCGCATCCGGGTAGATCCCGATCGGATACGCACCCACCTTCAGGAAGCGGTTGTACGCGTGCACCATGCCGTCTTCGCTCGAGGTGCCGTGCTGGCCGCGCTCGATAAAGTCGACGAACGACTGGCGATCCGCATCGGTCTGGAAGCCGATCACGTCGTAGCTGCACATGGCCTTGACCAGTTCTTCGTGCGGCGGAATCGTGCGCAGCACTTCCGGCACCGGAAACGGAATATGCAGGAAGAAGCCGATCGGATTCTTCACGCCGAGTTCGCGCAGGCAGCGCGCGAACGGCAGCAGATGATAGTCGTGAACCCAGATGATGTCGTCGGGCTTGAGCAGCGCCTTGAGCTGCTTGGCCAGCGTCGCGTTGACGCGTTGATAGCCCGCGTATTCCTGCCGGTCGTAGCGCGACAGGTCA
This sequence comes from Paraburkholderia sp. BL6665CI2N2, assembly GCF_004366535.1. Classification (NCBI taxonomy): domain Bacteria; kingdom Pseudomonadati; phylum Pseudomonadota; class Betaproteobacteria; order Burkholderiales; family Burkholderiaceae; genus Paraburkholderia; species Paraburkholderia sp. BL6665CI2N2. The sequence continues at coordinate 6,779,292 of NZ_SORC01000001.1, read as the reverse complement.
TTGCGATAGTGGAACGTCGGCCACAGCGTCGCGTTGGAAAAACCGCGGTAATACTGGTCGTAGTCGCGCTTGGTCAGGCCCACCGTCGCGTACGTCACATTGCCTTGTTTTTCTATCACCGGAGCGCTGGGCTCACTCACCGTTTCGCCGCTCCAGCCGAACCAGACCCCGCCGCTCTCCTTCAGCGCGTCCAGCACGCCGATAGCGAGACCGCCCGCTGCGGGACGGCCTTCCTGAGTCGGCGCGACACGATTCGATACCACGATCAGTCTGCTCATTGGTGCTCCACCTAGTTCAGTTGTTTCGTTGCATACGGATATGTGTCGAAAAGGTGCATGCAAATCGCGTGCCGTTTTTAACAATCGCAGAAATAAAAATGTATGCAAATGTGACCGACGAGCAAAAACACGCGACTCCACTCGGCCGCGAAGAAATTTTTTCTGCTTTATATGACGAAACCAGACGGCCTTTTACCGACCGTCAAATCGGCTCAGGCATCCTGCTCCGAGCCGAGGTCGCGCTGGTACTCCAGCCCTTCCTGACGCACGCCGCCCTGGTTGTGCTCGCCGTCCGGCGGCGCATCGGGCGCGACGCGGTTCTGCCCTGCCGGATCGTGCAATTCCGGCGGACTTTCCTTGCTGTCGGCCGGCCGGGAGTCGCGCTTCGAATGGCGTGCTGAACGTCGCAATGCTGGATGTCTCATGATCCACGCCTCCGCAGGAAGCCCGCCGCCAGATTGGCGGCACCAATACAGTCTAGGGGTCGCCACGGTAAATTGCCGGTAAAAGATGCGCCGGCTTTGTAACAAATACATAAATTCGGCGCGCCATACTGCGGCGCAACCGAAGAACGTGTCAGAGTTGCATACGCAGTGTTTGCGACGGCTGACGCTGACCGGCTTGTGGCGTTTGGGTCGGCTGCGGCGGCGGATCGCCGATCGGCGGAGCGACAGGCTCGATCGGTTCGATCGGTTGCGGACTGGGATCGGGACTGGGACCTGGAACCGGAATGGTGTCGGGTTCGCCGGGACTCGGCGGCGCAATCGGAGGCGGCGACGGCGGCTCGATCGGCTCGGGCCGATGAGCGTGAATCGGCAGGGGAAGCGCGGGGGCGGCAGCGTAGTCCGGCATATTATTTATCCTCGTTTGCGTTCCACTGGCTCGCAGCAAGGCTTGTGCCGTCACGGATGCGCCCCCCGGCTGGTTGCACCGGCTGGTTGCGCCGGATGTGTCAGCGGCGCTGGCGGCGTTAAGCGTCCGCGCCGCCCAATGCGCGCGACTCGTCGGCGGCGTCGCCGTCTTCACGCGCGTCGTTGCCGTATTCGACGAGGCGGTTATACAGCGTCTTCAAGCTGATGCCGAGAATCTCAGCGGCCCGCGTCTTCACGCCGCCGCACTGCTCGAGCGTGGCCAGGATCAGTTGACGATCCGCTTCGGCGAGCGACGTGCCGAATGGAATCGTGATCGCCGTACCGGCCGCGGGCTTCGACAGCGTGATCTGCAGCGGCACCGTCGCCGTGCTGTCCGAATCCGTACCGGACATGATGTGCGCGCGCTGCACGTAGTTCTTCAATTCGCGCACATTGCCCGGCCACGGATAGGACATCAGCATGTCCTTCACGGCGGCGGGGAAATGCTTCTTCGTGCTGTGGCGTTCGTTGAGTTCGTCAAGGAAAGCCTGGGCCAGCAGTTCCACATCCTTGCCCCGCTCGCGCAACGGCGGCAGGCTGATCGGAAACACGTTTAACCGGTGGTACAAGTCGAGCCGCAGCTTGCCTTCCAGCACGGCCTGCTCGGGATCGCGGTTGGTCGCCGCAATCAGGCGCACGTCCGTTTCGATTTCCTTGGTCGTACCGACCCGCATGAACATGCCGGTTTCGAGCACGCGCAACAGCTTCACCTGCAACTCGATCGGCATCTCGGTGATTTCGTCGAGGAACAGCGTGCCGCCGTTCGCCCGCTCGAAATAGCCCTTGTGCTGACGATCCGCGCCGGTGAACGAGCCGCGCTCGTGGCCGAACATTTCCGATTCGATCAGGTTCGGCGAAATCGCGCCGCAATTCACAGCGAGGAACGCGTGCTTGCGACGCAAGCTGAGCTGGTGCAGCGTCTGCGCGGCGACTTCCTTGCCGGTGCCCGACTCGCCCACCAGCATGACCGAGGCCGCCGTCGGCGCGACGCGGCCGATCTGGTCGTAGACCTCCTGCATGGCCGGCGAATTGCCGAGCATCAGCCCGAAGCGGCCCATGCGGCGCAGTTCGCCGCGCAACGTGCCGATTTCCGCCTTCAGGTCGCCGGCGCGCGGCAAGCGCGAGAGAATCGCCTTGACGCGCTGCATGTTGATCGGCTTGACCAGATAATCGGTCGCGCCCATCTTTAGCGCGTTGACGGCCGACTCCACCGTGGCATGGCCGGTAATCACGATCACTTCCACGCCGGAGCGCGGATCCAGATCTTCGAACAGGTCGACCCCGCTGCCGTCCGGCAGCTTCAGGTCCGTAAAAACGACGTCCGGCATCTGCCGGACCAGTTGAATGCGCGCTTCGCGCAAATCGCCCGCGGTGGCGGTGGTCAGGCCGTCTTCCCCGATGATGGCGGAAAGTGCCTCGCGGGTACCGGCATCGTCATCGACAATCAGTACATGTGGCATCGCGTCTCGAAAGCCTGCAAGCGTGGGTGTGGGAAAACATGCAAAGGCGCATGTTGAAATGCGTGCCGCCGACCTGTCGCCTAGCCGTTGCCGCGGGCGCTAATGTGAGCACCCACCAACTCCAACCCAACACGCCAAGCCGAACGACTTGATTCAATCTTGCAACAATATGAGGGCAAACCCACCCGCCCAAACCGTCATTGTTGTTTATTTACCTATTATAAGGCTTTACAGAGACAAGTTAGCAATGCATACCGGGCGCCGCCAGTCCCTGCGGCGAGCCGGCGATGCAGTGCGGACAAGTGGCTCAACTACGCGGGAACGGCCAGGGGCCGCCATTGCCGTTCGGGTAAGCCGAGCCGTTGGCGCCGTGCGCGCTCGGGCTTGCGCTACCCGCCGTAGTCGCCTGATTGGCCGTCGGCGCCGCGACCGTACCGCCCTCGTTTTCCCAACGGTTCAACTCGCGCGCCACCGGGATTTGCGCGGCGCGGTTGCGCTGCTGCACGTAGCGCACTGCCAGAAAGCCGCCGAGCGCCATCAGTGCGCCGAAGATGCCGATCTTGGGTCGTGCCATCGTGAACTCCTTGTCGTCATGAAGCGGATTAAAACTGTGAAGCGCCTTAGCGCGCAGTGAGCACGCCGAGCACAAAGCCGACGCCCGCGGCAATGCCGATCGAACGCCACGGGTTGTGCCGCACGTAGCGTTCGGTATTGATGGTGGCGGCTCGATAACGCCGCTGCGCGTTCTGCTGCGCGTCGCCAAGCGCCGATTGCAGGGTTTCGACGTGCGTACCGAGTTTGTCGCGCAATGCGCCGACGCCTTCGCCCGGTACATTGGCGGCAAGACGCAGCATTTCTTCCGAGTCCTTCAGCAGCACTCGCAGATCCTCGACAATCTTCTGGCCGCCGAGTGCAAGCTGTTGCGTGGTGTCAGTCATCATTCACTCCTGGTCTGAGTTCGGCGTTGCGTGTGCGTTCCGGCGAGTGCGCATAACGCTGCAAATTGGCGAATGCCGATCGCCGCCGTCGCGCAACATATGCCATGCGATCGCATGAAAAAGCACACGCGTGTCGGATCGGTCTCGCAAACGCCGTGCCCGGTAAGTTCGCCTTGTTCGTAGCAAGCAAACCCCGAGCCGCGCACTTTCGACCGATCTGGCGCCACGTAGTTTTCCAACCCTCAGATCGTTTGCCGAAAACGGTGCCAAAGTGGTTAAATCAACGTTTGAGAGATAGCGGCCTCGCTGGTAAATCTCGTTCCAGGCCTGCGCGCCGTAACAACACATTCATTTGCACAGGACCCCCGTTTATGGCGTCAATCGACCTCGCCTCGCCCACCGTCACCGGCGGAGGCAATGCTTCGGCAATGGCGAAGCAGCGCGTCGCGGACGGCATCGTGGGACTCAAATCGTACGGCTTGCTGTATGGCTCGTCGCCGGTGATGCTGGATCTATACCAGCAGATCGAGCGCGTCGCGGGCACTGACGCGACCGCGCTGATCATCGGCGAATCGGGCACCGGCAAGGAGCTGATCGCCCGCACGATTCACGATCAAAGCAACCGCAGGGATGCACCGTTCGTCGCGGTGAATTGCGGCGCGATTCCCGACGAACTCATCGAAGCCGAACTGTTCGGCCACGAGAAAGGCAGCTTCACAGGCGCGGTCCAGGGCCGCGTCGGCTACTTCGAACACGCGAACGGCGGCACGCTGTTCCTCGACGAAATTACCGAGATGGCGCCGGTGCGCCAGGTCAAGCTGCTGCGCGCGCTGGAAACCGGCACCTTCTATCGGGTCGGCGGCAACGACCTGATCAGCGGCAACGTGCGCGTGATCGCCGCGACCAATCGCGACCCCGCGGTGGCCGTCAAGGAAAACGGTCTGCGTGAAGACCTCATGTACCGGCTCGCGGTTTTTCCGCTGCGCGCGCCGCCGCTGCGCGAGCGCGAGAACGACCGCGAACTGCTCGCGCAACACTTCCTCGCGCTGCTGAATCAGCAGGAAGGCACGAGCAAAAGTTTCAGCAAGCGCTCGATCGAAACGCTGCGCACCTGGTCATGGCCGGGCAACGTGCGCGAGTTGAAGAACGCGGTCTATCGCGCATTCATTCTTGCGGAAAAGATCGTGGAGTTGCCGCATCCGCATCTCGCGTCGCGCGTGAAAAAGCCGACGACGCAGGGCGACGCGATGAGCGTATGGATCGGCACACCGCTCGCCGACGCGCAAAAGCAGATCATTCTCGGCACGCTCAAATATTGCGGCGGCGACAAACGGCGCGCGGCCAAAGCGCTCGGCGTGAGTCTGAAAACCTTGTACAACCGCTTGAGCGCTTACGGCGACGAAAGCGCCGAAGAAGACCCCGACCAATAAACTTATGCCGCGGCACTCATGGAGTGAAGCGGCGTGAGTGCGTGCCTCGCGTGCCGGAGTGATCGAGTGCGCGCGAGCTTCAGCGGCTGGCCAACCGCTGCAAGCAAGCGTGCTTCGTGCGTCTTGAAAAGCAAACCAAATCCGTTCGCACCGCCAATCAAAATGGGTTCTGCCCAAACAGAAACCCTTTTGTCTCGCACCATCTTTTGCAATTGCTTGCATTTTCCCTCTGCCAATTACAAATAGCATCCTGCAAAATGCGGCACACGCATTGCTAGGTGGGGAACGCGTGTTGCTCGTTCGCGTAACGGTTGTCGAGCGCGAATGAAAGGCACTTGCAGGAGCAGAGACAGGGAAATGCAAAAAAGTATGGTGTGGGCCGAATGGGCAAAAAGAACAGCCGGGCGCGGACGTCCCAATGCAACGGCGCTCGTCGCTCTAGCCGTGGTGATCTCGTCGGCGCTGAGCGGCTGTAGCTCGCTCTATTCAGAAGGCGCGACCGCCGGCGCCGGTATCGCAGGCGCCGCGCTCGCGGCGAAAGTCACCAGCAACGCGGCCGTCGCGACCGGCATCGGTCTTGGCGCAGTGGCCGCGGCGCGTGCGGGCGTCCAGTACTCGGAGCGCGTGGTTCACAAGAATACGCAGGACGGCATCGCAAAAATCGCCGGGCCGCTCGACGTCGGCGCAATCGCCCCGTGGAGTGTGACCCATTCCATGCCGATCGAAGACGACGAGCACGGCCGCGTTACTGTCAGCCGCACAATCAGCGCGGGCGCGCTCGACTGCAAGGAAATCGTCTTCTCAGTCGATCAGACCGCCACCAAGAACGTGCCGGCAAGCAGCGCGTTTTACGTGGCATCGATTTGCCGCGACGGCGACAACTGGAAATGGGCGTCGGCCGAACCCGCTACCGAACGTTGGGGCGCGTTGCAATGACGGCGCGTTCGCATACGGCTGCCTTCACGGCGCGCCGCCCTCGCCTCGCCGCCTGGTCCGGCAGCCGGCTGCGGCTGGTGCTGGCCGGCGCGCTGTGCGTCGGCGCAAGTGTGCTGACGAGCGGCTGCTCGTCGGTCGGCGCGGCGAGCGGCGCGGCGGCGGGCGTCGCGTCCGGGCTGGTGACATCCAATCCGGCCATTGCCATCGGTGTCGGCATTGCCGTGCAGGCTGCGACCGACGAGGCTGTCGGCCACTACATGCGCGTCATGCACACCGATCAGCAGAACATGATCGCCGCGTTGGCGGGTGCCATGCCGGTCGGCGAGACACGGCCGTGGGCGGTCAAGCACACGTTGCCGATCGAGAATGGCCACGGCCAGGTGCGCGTGACGCGCGCGTTCGGCTCGGCCCTCGCGCTCTGCAAGGAATTCGTCTTCTCGGTACAGGACGGCGACGGACCGAGCGCGCATGAGGACTGGTATACGGCGAGCGCGTGTCAGCAGGAAAAGGGCTGGAAGTGGGCGTCCGCGGAACCGGCCGTCACGCGCTGGGGCAGTCTGCAATAACCGCACGGCAATGAAAAAACGGCAGGGTCGCCCCTGCCGTTTTTGCTTCGAACCGGCCTCACGCGTCTTGATCGACTCAAACGCGCAACGCGGAGGCGCTCAAGACTCCACGTCTTCCAGACTGAAGATTTCGGTCTGGTCGTTGTACGAGAAGATCTCGCCATAACGGCCCCAGTTGATGACCGCGTCGAGCGTCTCCTCCGCGGCGCTGTCCGACAGAAAATCCTCCAGCTCCTGCTCGAAGCGCACGCGCGGCGCGCGATGCCCCGGCCGTTCGTTGAGCACCGTCTTGATTCGAGCGGCGAGCGGCACGTGACGCAGCAGATGTTCGGCGAACATCATCTTGCGTTCCTGAGTGCCGAACTCGGAGAACACGCGCGCGGGCGGCGTCAGGAAAATGTCGCCTTCGCGGATATCCGCGAAACCGAGATGCTGCAGCACTTCAGCGACCGGGAACAGATCGTCGACCTCGAGGTGCAGCGAGCGCGCGATTTCCGGCATGTCCGCACGGCCGTGGTACGGCGCGGCGGCCAGTGTTTCGATCAGACCGGCCATCAGGTTAGTCGACACGTGCGGCAGCCAGCTGTGCAGCTCGAGCCCCTTCCGGGTCTTTTCGTCGGTCTGACGCGCGGTCATCTTCGCGTAGATGTCGTCCACCAGCTTGCGGAACGCCGGATCGAGGCGGTTGCGCGGATGCTTGAACGGCACCTTGATCTCGGCGATCACGCGGCCCGGATTCGACGACAACACCAGAATGCGGTCGCACATGAACACCGCTTCCTCGATGTTGTGCGTGACGATCAGCACGGCCTTGATCGGCATGCGGCCTTGCGTCCACAGATCGAGCAGGTCGGTACGCAGGGTTTCGGCGGTCAGCACGTCGAGCGCGGAAAACGGCTCGTCCATCAACAGCAGCGTGGGATCGACCACCAGTGCGCGCGCAAAACCGACGCGCTGGCGCATGCCGCCCGACAGCTCGCGCGGATAGGCGTTTTCGAAACCGTCCAGACCGATCAGGTCGATCGCCGCCAGCGCGCGCGTACGCCGTTCGCTCGCGCCGACGCCTTGCGCTTCGAGACCTGCTTCCACGTTTTGCAGCACGGTCAGCCAGGGGAACAGCGCGAACGTCTGGAACACCATCGCGACACCCTTGGCGGGGCCGTCGAGCGGCTTGCCCATATAGGTGACTTCGCCGTCGGTCGGCTCGATCAGACCGGCGATGATGCGCAACAGTGTCGACTTGCCCGAGCCCGAACGGCCCAGCAATCCCACGATCTCGCCTTCGCGCAGCGACAGGTTTGCGTCGTCGAGGACGAGCAGTTCGCCCTGCGACTTGTTGAACCCGCGGCACACGTCCTTGACGCGCAGGATCTCTTCGCCGAGGCGCGGCGGCTTCGGCGGAATCTGGATCGGCGCGGCGGTCATAGCAGCTTTAGGATTTTGCATCGCGTTTTGCCTTTATTTCTTCAATCGAGCCGGAGCTTGGCTTCGGCGTAGGCGTACATCGGACGCCACAGCAGGCGGTTGAACAGCGTCACGAACAGGGACATCACGGCGATACCCACGATGATCTTCGGATAATCGCCCGCGGCGGTGGACTGCGCGATATAGGCGCCGAGTCCGTGCGCGGCCACCTTGGTGTCGCCCCACTGCACGAATTCCGCAACGATGCTCGCATTCCACGCGCCGCCCGACGCAGTGATCGCGCCCGTGACGTAGTATGGGAAAATGCCCGGCAGAATCGCCTGGCGCCACCATTGCCAGCCGCGAATGTGGAAGTTCTTGGCCGCTTCGCGATAGTCGTTCGGATACGAGGTCGCGCCGGCAATCACGTTGAACAGGATATACCACTGCGTGCCGAGCACGATCAGCGGCGACAACCAGATGTCCGGGTTCAGATGGAAGCGCACGATCGCGATCACGAACACCGGGAACAGCAGATTGGCCGGGAACGCGGCGAGGAACTGCGCGAGCGGCTGGATCTTCTCGGCAAGCGCCGGGCGCAAGCCGATCAGCACACCCACCGGCACCCAGATCACGGAGGCGATCGCGATCAGCACCACCACCCGCAGCAGCGTGATCAGCCCGAGCACGAACACGTGCCAGACTTCGTCCAGCGACACGCCGGTGCGCACATAGATCACGACGCGATACACCACGTAGACGGTCGTGAGCAGCACCAGCGCCGCCCACACAATATCGCCGACGCGCGAACTCTTCTGCATCTGCGGAATCTGGAAGCGCGGCCCCTGGAACGCCGGCAGCCGGAACGGCACGCGCGCGGCCTTGGCGAACATCCAGCCGAGCGGCACCAGCAAGCGGTGGATCAGGCGGGTGCGGCGGATCAGATCGAGCAGCCACGATTCCGGCGCGTCGCCCGAACTGGTGTTTTCCATGCGGAACTTGTCGGCCCACGCGACGAGCGGGCGGAACAGCAACTGGTCGTAGGCGAGAATCACGACCGTCATGGCAAGGATCACCCAGCCGATCGCGTGCAGGTTCTTATCCGAGATCGCTTGCGCGAGATAGGCGCCGATGCCCGGCAGGATGATCGTTCTGTTGCCGACCGTGATCGCCTCCGAGGCGACCACGAAGAACCAGCCGCCCGACATCGACATCATCATGTTCCAGATGAGGCCCGGCATCGAGAACGGGACTTCCAGCTTCCAGAAGCGCTGCCATGAAGTCAGGTGAAAACCGCGCGAGACTTCGTCCAGATCGCGCGGCACCGTGCGCAGCGACTGATAGAAACTGAACGTCATGTTCCACGCCTGGCTCGTGAAGATCGCGAAGATCGCCGCGAGTTCGGCACCGAGCACCCGGCCTGGAAACAGCGCCAGGAAGAAGGTGACCGTAAACGAAATGTAGCCCAGCACCGGCACCGACTGCAGGATGTCGAGAATCGGCACCAGCACGAGGCCGGCGCGGCGGCTTTTGGCGGCCAGCGTGCCATACACCAGCGTAAAGATCAGCGAGGCGACCATGGCCGCGAGCATGCGCAGCGTGGTGCGCATCGCATATTCAGGCAGGTTCGCAGGATCGAGCGAGATGGCTTGAGTCTTGAGCGTCGACATGGGCGCCAAGGTCTCGTGAAAGCCGATCGCCGCCATGGCGATCAGACAGATGATCAGCGGGAAGGCGACGAAGTCCCAGCGATTGGGCAGCACCCGCCATGCCGATGCATTGGCGGTGCGCTTCAGATCGAAGCTGAAGTCCATCAGAGACCCTCCCCGACGAACCAGGCGTTCAAGCCCAGCAAGGAGGACGCGGCTTCGGCGCGGCGATCTGAAGGTCGGTCCGGAAAGCGGAAATCAGGCATGGCAAAACGCGTATGCGCGGTAAATCGTTAGCGTTGGAGACACGTGAACCGGTGACGAATGGGTCGTGGACGGACCGCCCAGGACCTCAACCGTCAAGCCAGACTCCTGTCGCCGCAGGCGCCGCCCGTAAGGGCTGGCGAGCTTTCCTTGTTTTGGACGGCACGACACTACACCATCCTATGTTTCAGGCACAACCTTTCGCGGCAAATAGCGATAAATAGCGGAGAACCTGCTTTCACCGCCCTTTAAGTCAGCATGCGCCGACCCTGCTGCCGATCTTTTATCGTGGTGCACCGGCCACATCGTCGACCAACGCGGGGCTGCCTCGATGGCCTGGACCTCACCGGACAAACCCGAACAACCGTCAAGAATCCGGCCGGGCTGCCGTTAAGAACCCGATGGACGCGGTGGACGCACTTCGCATTCCCGCAATAACGGTGGCGTCTGGCCCCATGACGGTTAAAATCAGAAGACGACGCCTGTTATCGGTTTATCCCGGGCCACAGCGACGGCGTATTGCCGACCGCTTCCACAGCGGTGAAACTGCGCGAGCGCGCTGCCACGAATGAGCTAGTTGCATGCCACAGCCAGACGGATCAGAGGGTCGATGAACAGGACAACCTTGCGCCAGGCAGCCGGACCGGTCAGCTTCATGCTGATCGTCCTGGTTTGCTGGTTCGTGGCCGGCATGGTTGCGGACCGGATGGTACAGCAAGAGCTGGACGCAGCCCTGCGTGCGCAGCGGCAGATGTCCACCTCGATCGTGGACAACATGGCGGAGGTGATCGCCAGCGACCTTGCGATGTCTCGCGCCATCCCCGCCACCATGGCCGAAATGGACGTGGTCCAGCGCGCTCTGGTGCAATCCCAGAATTATGCCGTGAAGAGTGGAGTGACGGAACCCGTCCTGCGCGCCGCCTTGCTCAAAGACGCGCAGATGAGCGCCGTGAGCAACTTCCTGCACGACGCGCAAGGCTTCTCCGGGCTCGACCAGATCTGGCTCGTCAACGCCAACGGCGTCTGCGTCGCCTCGAGCAACTCCATCGACAATCCGCTCGCGGCCGAACGCTCTTTCGTCGGCACCGACATGCGGGTGCGCGGCTATCTGACGAACGCCCTGCTCGGCGCGTTCTCCGAAGCCTATGGCGTCGGCCGCTCGAGCGGCGAGCCCGGCATCTTCATTGCCGCGCCCGCATACGCGGACGGCCTGCTGGTCGGCGTGGTCGTCGCGAAGGTCGGCATCGCGCGGCTGCGCCACTGGGTCGCGCACGCCGGCACCTTCGTCGCCGACGACAACGGCGTCATCATCATGGCGCACAACAGCGAGCTCGAAGGCCGCGCACTGCCGAACTCGCGCGTCACGCACATGACGCCGGCCGAGCGCAAGATCACTTATTTGCGCGACACGATTCCCGACATCCAGATCAGCGTGGACTCGCAAGTACGCGAACAGGCGCCGTGGGTGCCGTCCGCCGTGGCCGGGCAACTATTCGGCATGCCCGAGCGACCCATGCCGTCGCTCTATCAGACGCGCGGCGGTCTGAACTCGGGACTGTCGGCGCATCTGGTCGATCCGCTCGTGGCCTGGCCGGAACTGCTGCGCAATCACAAGCGCGATCATTTGCTGGTATTTCTGACGCTGGCCGGCACGGTCGCGCTGGCGTGGGTGATCACGGTGTCGTATGTGCGCGAGCGGCGCCACCATCGCGCCACGCGCGATCTCGCTGAACAATTGCAATCCGCCAACACGCTGCTGTCGGCCGAGGCGCGCCACGACGCGCTGACCGGCGCGCTGTCGCGGCGCTACTTTCTCGACCTGCTGCGCCACGAGATCGAACGCGCGCATGCGGGCAACGAACCGTTGTGCATGGCGATCGCCGACCTCGACCACTTCAAGCAGATCAACGACCGCTTCGGCCATGCCGCCGGCGACCGCGCGCTCGAGCATTTCGTCGATACCTGCCGCGCCGAACTGCGCGGCGCCGACGCGATCGGCCGCCTGGGCGGCGAGGAGTTCGGTCTGCTGCTGCCGGCCACGGACCTGGCCGGCGGCCACGAAGTCGTCGAACGCTTGCGGCTGCGCCTGAAAGCGGTGCCTTCGCCGAAGTTGCCGCCTTCGGTGGGCTTGAGCGTGAGCATCGGCATTACCGAACTCTCGCCCGACGATCTGCCCGAGCGGATCATGAGCCGCGCCGACATGGCGCTTTACGCGGCGAAATCGGGCGGCCGCGACCGCACCGAGGCCCTGCCGCCCGACGACACCGCGCCGCCTGCCCGCACAATGGCCAACGTCTGGTGATGCGTTCGGCAGAAGCCGGACACCGGCGTCTCAATCAGTCCGCCATCTGACGTAAGGCAAGACGCGCCCTCGGGCATCTCTGACGAAGCAGGTATCATCGACCCTGATATCGAGGTTGCCGCTACCGCTTTAACGGGAGATTCGCATGAAGGGAAATTTGGTCATCGTCTGCCGCGATCAGGATGCTGACGCGTTCGACCATCTGCTGGCTGAATACGGCGCGTTCCAGACGCGCCTGTCGTCCACCGCGTGGTATCTGAAACTGGCCGTCGCGCCGGAACTGATTCAGGAGGAGATCTTGGCACGTCTGGGCAAATACACCACCCACTATATTTTCGAAGCGGAAACGGTCACGTGGAATACGGTGGATAGCGACGCGGCGAATGCGCTGAACACGTTGTTCTCGGATTAGCACGCCGGTTTCCGGCGGCGCCTTCTGGATATTGCGCCCGGATCTCAAGACGCGGCACGGACTGCCGAGCCCGCGCCGCGCACCGATTAACCCCAGGCATTCTCCGTAGTTGCCGCGGCCCGCGGCAGCACTTCGAGCGGAAAGCTCATCAAGACTCGCAAACCACGGCCGCCGTGGTTGCCGATCTCCCACTCGCCACCGGCACGCCGCACCAGCCGTTCGACAATGGCAAGCCCGAGACCGCTATGGCCGTTGCCGCCGCGCGCCGGATCGAGCCGTACGAACGGCCGGCTCGCATTGATCAGATCTTGGGCCGCGATACCGCTGCCGTTGTCGCTCACCGACAAAGTGAAGCCTTCCGCAGTACGCGCCGTGGCGACGACGACCGGCGGCGCACCGTATGCATGCGCGTTGTCGAGCAGATTCGACAGAATCCGGTCGAGTGTGGCGGCCGGCAGCAGGAACGCCGGCCCCGCGTTGAGTTCGGTCTGCACGGTGGGTGTACCGGAGGCCACCGCCCGATAGCTGCGCACGATCCGCTCGCACTGCGCGTCCACTTCGACCGCCTCGCTGCGATCGGCGCCGTCGTGGGCGAACACCAGAAACTGCTCGACGATATGCGTCATGGAATCGACATCGCGCACCACGCCGTCGCGCATCTTCGCTTCGTCCATCATTTCGGCGCGCAGCCGCAAACGCGCGAGCGGCGTTTTCAGATCGTGCGCCACGCCCGCCAGCATCACCGCGCGGTCGTTCTCCGTGCGCGCCACTTCCTGGACCATCTGATTAAAACCGTGCGTGAGTTGACGCAACTCGCGCGGCCCGCGCTCCGGCACCGGCGGCACCGGCTGACCGCGGCCGAAACGCGCGACCGCCTGGGCGAGCGAGCGCAACGGCTGCTGCAGCGCCCAGGCGGCGAACAGCGCCGCCATCACCGCGAACGAGAAAATGATGGCAAGCCACAGCACCGTGCGGTCGAGCGAGCGCGGCGTGCGCAACGGCTGCACCGGCACGACGATCCAGCTTTTGTCGGAGGGGGCGCGCACCCATAGCGTGGGCGGGCGGCCCGGCTGGCCGATGCGCACCTGCGTGCCGGACGGCATGCGATCGCGCACGTCTTCGACGAAACGTTCGAGCGGCGGCGGCATGTCCGCGACCTCCGGCGGCACTTCCGGGCTCGCCGGGTCGACCAGTTTGACGCGCGACGGCAAGGGCTGATCCGGCGTTCGGGCGACGTGCTGACGCACCGCGTCGACGAGAAAGGTGGCTTCTTCGACCGCGTAGCGTGTTTGCAGCTGACTGCGTTCGAGGCGCATGAGCGCATACCACGCGAAATGCGACAGCAGCAGCACGGCGACGACCAGCAGCGCTAGCCGCCCGAACAGCGAATCAATGGGCCGGCGCATTCTGTTCGCCGTCGGGCACGAACACGTAGCCGCGGCCGCGCACCGTTTGAATGAAGCGCGGCGTGGACGGGTCGGTTTCGAGAATGCGGCGCAGACGCCAGACCTGCACGTCGATACCGCGGTCGGTGCCGTCGTATTCCGGACCGTGCAGCAGTTCGAGCAGGCGCTCGCGCGTGAGCGTGCGCATGGGGTGATTGACGAAAATCTTCAGCAGCGCGAACTCGCTGCCCGACAACGTGAGCGGCTTGTCTTCCAGATGCAGCGTGCGCAACTGGAAGTCGAGCTTGAAGCGGCCGAAGTTGAACGGCTCGCGCTGTTCCGGCGCCGCCGCCGACGGCAGCGTGCGGCGCCGGCGCAGCACGGCCTGCACGCGCGCCAGCAGCTCGCGCGGATTGAACGGCTTGCCGAGGTAGTCGTCGGCGCCGAGTTCCAGCCCGACGATCCGGTCGACGTCGTCCGCCCGCGCCGTGAGCATGATCACGGGGATGTCGTCGCCCGACGCGCGCAGCTTGCGCAGGGCGGTGAGCCCGTCGACGCCCGGCATCATCAGGTCGAGCACGATCAAATCCGGACGCTCGCGTTCGAGCCGGCGCTCGAGCGAGCCCGCGTCGTGCAGCACCGAAACCTCGATGCCCTGGCGGGCCAGATAGTCGCGGAGCAGATCGCGCAATTCGACGTCGTCGTCGACAACAAGTATTTGAGTAGCCATGGGATGAAGTTTAACGCGCGGCAGAAAGGGTTTTGGATTTCAAACCGGCCCCAAGGGTTACCGGGTGTTACGGTGAAAGCTGTGCGTAATCCCCCGTAACAGCCGCATCCTGCCACGTAACACAGCGACCTGCGCAGTTCTCTACGCTCTGTCTTACCGAATGCACGCCGTCCACTTTAACCGGTTGCATCGTCGGCTATTCCATTACAGGGAGTCTCACATGTCTACCAAAAAGATCTCGCGCGTTCTCGCCGTCGCCGCCACTGCTCTCGCCATCGGCGCGGGCGCTGCCTATGCCGCACAACCCACCGCCGACCATGGCGGCCCTGGCGGCTGGCACGGCCACTTCATGAAGGAACTGACGCAGCTCCACGATCAGCTGAAGCTGAACGCGGATCAGGAAAAGCAGTGGCAGGCCGCGCTCGACACCATGAAGCAGAACCACGAAGCCATGCGCGCCAACCATGAGCAGATCAAGAACCAGTTCAAGGCCGCGCAGCAGCAGCCGATCCTGGATCTGAACGCCATGGCCGCCACGCACCAGCAGGTCGAACAGAAAGACGCACAACTGCGTCAGCAAACTTCGGATGCGTGGCTCAAGTTCTACAACGGCCTGAACGACCAGCAAAAGACCACCGTCAGCACGGCGCTCAAACAGCGCTTTGCGAAGATGGAGTCGCGTCATGAAAAGATGCGCGAGCACTGGGAGCAGCGTAAGGGTGCGGCTTCGGCGCCGGCGGCCAATCAGTAAGCGGCTCGGTGTAGATGCACGGGCGGCTCGCGTGGCCGTCGGCCGTCTGTGCTGCTGAATGCAAAAACGCCACGGAGGCTTGCCCTCCGTGGCGTTTTTTTACTACGGCGCGGCACGGTGCGCGCGGACTACCGCGAGGCATGCGTGAGGCGTGCTCGTTGCGCCTTCAACTATTTCTTCAGTGAAAGCCCCACCGGGCGATAACGGCTTAGCCGTTGAGCTGCCCCAGATCGAACAGCAGCACTTCAGCGTTCTCGCCCTTCTCCAAGGTAACCGTCTCCGTGTCGCTGAGCTTGGCGGCGTCCCCTGCATGGAGCACTTTTCCATTCACCGTCAGCGCGCCGCGCGCCACGTGCACATAGGCGAGGCGTCCTTTGGGCAGCGCGAATGTCGCCGTTTCTTCGCCATCGATCAGCGCCGCGTAAATCGACGCGTCCGCATGGATCGTCACCGAACCGTCGCGGCCGTCGGGCGAAGCGACCACGCGCAGGCGGCCGCGCTTGTCGGCGGCGTCGAAACGCTTTTCCTCGTAGCTCGGCTGGTCGCCCGCGCGTTGCGGAATCACCCAGATCTGCAGCAGATGCGCGGACTCGTCCTGCGACGCGTTGAACTCGCTGTGCTGCACGCCGGTCCCCGCGCTCATGCGCTGCACGTCGCCGGGACGGATTGTCGAGCCGTTGCCCATGCTGTCGCGGTGGGCCAGCGCGCCTTCGAGCACATAGGTGACGATTTCCATGTCGCGATGGCCGTGCGTGCCGAAGCCCTCGCCGCCGGCGATACGGTCTTCGTTGATGACCCGCAGCGGGCCGAAATGCACGTGCTGAGGATCGCGATAGTCGGCAAACGAGAAGCTGTGATACGAGTCGAGCCAGCCGTGGTTGGCGTGACCGCGTTCTTCGGAGCGGCGAATCTCGAACATGGAAGGACTCCTGGTGAGTAACAGTGATGCCGGGAATGTATGGGCATGGCCTGCACTAAACAATCCGCGCGGGTGCACCGGATCGTTTCATAAATCCGCGCAATCAGGCGTGGTGAAGGAACGCGATAACGTCGCGCTCGCACAACGGCCGCGCACGCCAGTTTGCCGCCGGCGGCGTCCCGGACTGGCGCCCCGTCCCTGTTCGGGTAAAATACCGCCCTTTTCGCGATCGCGTTGGCGCCGAACGAGCACCCGCGGGTCCGGCATGGCGGGCCGCGAGGGGTCGGCTGCCGGTTTCAGACCCCCGTCAGACTGTCGTTGCGTCGAATGGACGCGTCGCGCTCCGAAGCCGCAAGCCCGGGCGGCGCGACAATTTTGACCGCCTAGAATAGCGACGGCCAATTGGGTCCGCACGCGAGTCGAGGAAACACACGCAGTACGCACGAAACTCGGGGCTCGCCCGCATGGGCTTTCGCGAGGCTTCGTAATACAGTCGGCAGTAGATTTACCCGCAGTTTCATAACAAGAGTCGAAAAGCGCGCTGCAAGACCGGCAACGGTCATGCAGTCATGATTTGCACAGCGGTGCGCTGTGCGCCGCAGATCACAGCGAGCCCCAAGCTCGCGGCAAACGCGGCGCAGAGTTGGCCGCGTCTTTCGCGGTGTGTCGCAAACACATCGTCAAGGACCCCCTATGTTCCTTCAAGGCTACGGCCCGCTGCTCCTCAACGGCACCTGGCAGACCGTCAAACTGGCGGTATTGTCGCTGGCGTTCGCTTTCGTGCTGGGCCTGCTCGGCGCGGCGGCGAAGCTGTCGAAAAACCGTTTCTCCTACGGCGTCGGCACGGTCTACACCACACTCGTGCGCGGCGTGCCCGACCTGGTGCTGATGCTGCTGCTCTTCTACAGCATCCAGATCTGGCTGAACAACCTGACCGACCTGCTTGGCTGGGACCAGATCGACATCGATCCTTTCGTGGCCGGCGTCGCGGTGCTCGGCTTCATTTACGGCGCGTACTTCACCGAGACCTTCCGCGGCGCGTTCCTCGCGGTGCCGCGCGGCCAGCTCGAAGCCGGCGCCGCTTACGGCATGACCGGCTGGCAGGTGTTTTCCCGCGTGATGTTCCCGCAGATGATGCGCTTCGCGCTGCCCGGCATCGGCAACAACTGGCAGGTGATGGTCAAGGCCACCGCGCTGGTGTCGATCATCGGCCTCGCCGACGTGGTCAAGGCTTCGCAGGACGCGGGCAAGGGCACGTTGCGGTTCTTCTTCTTCACCCTGTTCGCGGGGGCGATCTATCTCGTCATCACCACAGTGTCCAACTTCGTGCTGATGTACCTCGAAAAGCGTTACTCGACCGGCGTGCGAAAGGCGGATCTATGATCGAGATCATTCAGGAATACTGGCGCAATTATCTGTACACCGACGGCTATCGCATCACCGGCGTCGCGATCACGCTGTGGCTGCTGGTGGTGTCGATCGGGCTCGGCTTCTGTCTGTCGATTCCGCTCGCGGTGGCCCGCGTGTCGAAGAAGAAGTGGCTCTCCACGCTGGTGTGGCTGTATACGTACATCTTCCGCGGCACGCCGTTGTATGTGCAACTACTGCTCTGCTACACCGGCTTGTACAGCCTCGAGATCATTCGCAATCACGAACTCACCAATGCGTTCTTCCGCGACGGCATGCATTGCACGCTGCTCGCTTTCACGCTGAACACCTGCGCCTACACCACCGAGATTTTCGCCGGCGCGATCAAGGCGACGCCGTACGGCGAGATCGAAGCGGCGCGCGCGTACGGCATGTCGTCGTTCACGCTGTACCGGCGCGTGATTCTGCCGTCGGCCCTGCGCCGCGCATTGCCCTACTACAGCAATGAAGTGATCCTGATGCTGCACGCCACCACCGTCGCGTTCACCGCGACCGTGCCGGACATCCTCAAGATCGCGCGCGATGTGAACTCCGCGACGTATCAGTCGTTCAACGCGTTCGGCATTGCCGCACTGCTCTATCTGTGCATTTCATTCGCGCTCGTGTGGCTGTTCCGCCGCGCCGAGCGCCGCTGGCTCGCTTACCTGCGGCCGCAAGGCAAGTAACCCGAGGCACCGCGCCCTCAGCAAGTAAGCACGCCCAAGGATCCTGATGACCACCAAGAAGCAGAAGCTATTCGTCGACGAGCTTCACAAACAGTATGGCGACAACGAAGTGCTCAAGGGCGTGTCGCTCAAGGCCAACGCAGGCGACGTGATCAGCGTGATCGGCTCGTCCGGCTCGGGCAAGAGCACGATGCTTCGCTGCATCAACTTTCTCGAACAGCCGAACTCGGGACGCATCTTCGTCGACGGTGAAGAAGTGCGCACGCAGATCGGCAGGAACGGCGCGCTGCGCGTGTCGGACCCGAAGCAACTGCAGCGGGTGCGCACGAGGCTGTCGATGGTGTTCCAGCACTTCAACCTGTGGTCGCACATGAACGTGCTCGAAAACATCATCGAGGCGCCGGTTAACGTGCTGGGTCTGAAGCGCAAGGAAGCCGAAGACCGCGCACGCGAATATCTGGAAAAGGTCGGGCTCGCGCCGCGTCTGGAGAAACAGTATCCGTCGCATCTGTCGGGCGGCCAGCAGCAGCGCGTGGCGATCGCCCGCGCGCTGGCCATGCATCCGGATGTGATGCTGTTCGACGAACCGACTTCCGCGCTCGACCCCGAGCTGGTCGGCGAAGTGCTCAAGGTCATGCAGACGCTCGCCGAAGAAGGCCGCACGATGATCGTCGTCACGCACGAAATGGCCTTCGCGCGCAACGTGTCGAATCACGTGATGTTTCTGCATCAAGGCCGGGTGGAAGAAGAAGGCCACCCGGACGAAGTATTCAGGAACACGAAGAGCGACCGGCTCAAGCAGTTCCTTTCCGGCAGCCTTAAATAGAAGCTCAAATAGTGACTTAAACGCAGCCCGCTATTTGGGTTGTAGTCAAAGTAGTGTTACAAGGCGCTTTCTAGCGCCTTTTTTGTTTCGCTCACCTGTGCATTCCGGCGATTTCCGCCGCCAAAACCGCTCTCCGCGAGCCGTCCGCCCCCGCTGTTTCGCCCTACTCTGCCGCATTTCAAGCGTCAATAGTGGCAATCCTTAACCTTACCCTCGCCGATCCGTGATTCCCTTGTCACGTAAGGGTTTCCGCGTTTTTCGAAGCGCTTGCAGCAGGTCGTCGCGCACATTGTTATTGCAATTTGGAGACATCGATCAAGGCAGGTACTAATTTCTTCTCCCAGTTCAGGGTATTTTTGATAAATTAGTAACCAAAGTAGCAAAACAAAGTTCATTAAAAGTAGTTTCACTTCAAAGCACAGAGGAGAACCGGTCGGCGAGGGATCGGCATGACGACCAGATAGCCCCAAGGCTACACGTCACGGCAGGAGACCCAATCCACCCGCTAATCTCCCTGGTACCGATTTCTGTTCGGCGCAATCGCGGCCGAGCACCATTCGCAGTACTGGGTTTCACTTTTTGACAGGGTATGGAGGAGAAGATGAAGAAAGCTTTGCTCGCCGCTGCGCTGATGACAGCCGGTGTTGTTGCGCACGCCCAAAGCAGCGTGACGCTGTACGGCCGCCTTGACGCCGGTATCGAATACATGACGGGCGTTCCGCAAGGCTCGAACGCAGCTGGCTCGGCAACGGGCAGCACGAACCGTTGGCGCGCGGAAAGCGGTGACTGGGGTACCAGCCTGTGGGGCTTGAAGGGCGTTGAGGACATTGGTGGTGGCAATAAGGTCCTGTTCCAGTTGGAAGGCTCCTTCAACACCATGACGGGTGCAGGCCCTGGCGGCGGCGGTCTCTTCAATCGTTGGGCAACTGTTGGCCTGTCGAACGACCAGTACGGTACGTTCACGATGGGCCGCATGCTGTACATCTCGAACGGCGTGTGGGACTTCGACCCGTTCGGTCAATCGAACTGGTCGTCGGCGTCGCTGGTGCGTGGCCGCAACTGGCCGCAATCGAGCAACAACTTCGCGTACCAGTCGCCGAAGATCGCCGGCTTTGACTTCTACGGTCAATACGCGCTGTCGAACGCAACGAGCTGGAACGGCAACGGCACGACCGCTCAAGGTCGCGAAGCTGGCGCGCAGATCACCTACACGAGCTCGCTGTTCCAGATTCGCGGTCTGTACGACGAAATCCGCAACCCGGCTAACGGCGTCCTGTACGGCCCGAACGCAAGCACGGTCAACCCGGGCAACATCGGCAACGGCGTATTCGCGGCTTCGCGTGAATACTCGGCTCTCGTGAACGTGTTCCTCGGCCAGTTCAAGATTCAGGCGGCTTACCAAGCGGTCCGTTCGGCAGGTGCCCAGGGCGTTCTGCCGGGCCAGCCGACAACTCTGGATCACGAATGGGGCGGTGTGACGTGGCAAGCAACGCCGGCTGCGGCGCTGATTGCAGCGGTCTACCACGTGAACGGCAACAATGGCGCAGGCAACGCGACGATCTACACGGTCGGCGGCTCGTACAACCTGTCGAAGCGCACGCTGCTGGACATCCAGGTCGCAACGACGCAAAACAGCAAGACGGCTAACTACGGCCTGAATGCGAACAACGCAGGTACGTCGACCAGCACGGACAACCCGCTGCCGGGTCATAGCCAGACTGGCGTGTACGCAGGTATTCAACACTCGTTCTAATCGAACGGTGTTCCCCGAAGGGATTTCCTTCGGGGTGTAGTCAAGAGTTCTTCAAGAGAATCTTTTTCACGCTGCTGCGAGAGGCGCGTATCGGTGCGATGTCCGAAAGGGTATCGCACCGTTTTTTATTTGAGCGCGCGGTTTCGCCACGGCCTGAGCGCACCGGCGCGGTGCATTCATGGCTGATGTCGTACAGCGGACTACGGTTGGCACATTCCGCCGCTCGGTTCCTGCTTTAAGACAACAAACTCAGCTGCGTCAAACCGCTGCTTCGTTTTCTTCGCCGGTACGAATGCGGATCACGCGCTCCACGTCCGCGACGAAAATCTTGCCGTCGCCGATCTTGCCGGTGCGTGCCGCGCCGATGATCGCATCGATCACCTGGTCGCACTGGTTGTCCGCCACCACCACTTCGATCTTCACTTTCGGCAGAAAGTCGACCACGTACTCTGCACCACGATAGAGCTCGGTGTGGCCTTTCTGGCGGCCGAAGCCTTTGACCTCGGTCACGGTCAGCCCGGTGAGGCCGACTTCAGCGAGCGCCTCGCGCACTTCGTCGAGTTTGAACGGTTTGATGACTGCAGTGATGCGCTTCATGGCGAACCTCGTCTCGTGTCTGGAAGAGTGAAAAGGAAAGGGATGATTTTTATTCTACGCCGCGCCGGATGCGTTGCGGCAATCCGGCGCGTGCTACGGGTAAGTCCGCAGAGGTTCGCTTAAAGCTCACTCCACCGGTTCGGTGTAGCGCGACGTGATCGGATAACGCCAGTCGCGCCCGAACGCGCGATGCGTGACGCGAATGCCGATCGGCGCCTGACGCCGCTTGTATTCGTTGATCTTGATGAGGCGCGTGACGCGTTTGACGTCGTCGACCGCGTAGCCCGCCGCGACGATTTCGGCGAGCGAGCGGTCCTCTTCCATGTACATGCGCATGATCGCGTCGAGTACGTCGTATTCCGGCAAGCTGTCCTGATCGGTCTGGTTCTCGCGCAGTTCCGCCGACGGCGCGCGCGTCAGAATCCGCTCGGGAATGACGTCCTGTTTGGCGAAAGTGGTCGCCTGATTGCGGTAGTGGCACAGCCGGTAAACGAGCGTTTTCGCAATGTCCTTGATGACCGCAAAGCCGCCGGCCATGTCGCCGTATAACGTGCAGTAGCCCACCGCCATTTCGCTCTTGTTGCCGGTGGTCAGCACGATCGAGCCGAACTTGTTCGACAGCGCCATCAGCAAGGTGCCGCGAATGCGCGCCTGAATGTTTTCTTCGGTGGCGTCTTCGGCGCGGCCGGCGAACTCTTCGGCGAGCGAGCTGCGGAAGGCGTCGAACATCGGCGCGATCGCGATTTCGTCGTAGCGCACGCCGACGCGGCGCGCCATTTCGGCGGCGTCCGTGGTGGAAATGTCCGCCGTGTAGCGCGACGGCATCATCACCGCGCGCACGCGGTCCGCGCCGAGCGCGTCGCATGCGACGGCCAGCACCAGCGCCGAATCCACGCCGCCCGACAGGCCGATCAGCGCGCCCGGGAAACCGTTCTTGTTGATGTAGTCGCGCACGCCCATCACGAGCGCGGCGTAAACCTGCGCTTCGATCGACTGCTCCGGCGCGATCGGCGCGCGCAGCGGCTTGCCGTCTTCGAATTCGACGATCGCGGTCGCTTCCTCGAACTGCGCCATCTTCGCGACCAGTTCGCCCTGCGCGTCGAGCACGAACGAGCCGCCGTCGAATACCAGTTCGTCCTGCGCGCCGACCATGTTCACGTAGACCATCGGCAGTCCGGTCTCGCGAATCCGCGCGCGCAGAATGTCGAAGCGCACTGCTTCCTTGTTCAGGTGATACGGCGAGCCGTTCGGAATCAGCACCACTTGCGCGCCCGCCGCCTTCGCCATTTGCGCAGCCGACGCATGCCACGCGTCCTCGCAGATCACCACGCCGTACTTCACGCCATCGAGTTCGAACACGAACGGCTGCGGATCCGACGCGAAGTAGCGTTTCTCGTCGAACACCTCGGTGTTCGGCAAATCCTGCTTGCGATACGTGCCGCGCACTTCTCCGTCGACGATCAGCGAGGCCGCGTTGAACGTA
Organism: Paraburkholderia sp. BL6665CI2N2; assembly: GCF_004366535.1. Taxonomy (NCBI): domain Bacteria; kingdom Pseudomonadati; phylum Pseudomonadota; class Betaproteobacteria; order Burkholderiales; family Burkholderiaceae; genus Paraburkholderia; species Paraburkholderia sp. BL6665CI2N2. The sequence continues at coordinate 6,756,205 of NZ_SORC01000001.1, read as the reverse complement.
TCGACCGGCGGCACGCCGCGCTCGATCGGCGCGTTTGCATTACCATGGCCGTGCGCCGCGTTATGCGTGATGTCGCGCAGCGGATGGCCGACGATCACATGCAGGCCGGCGAACGGCTTCAGTTGTGCGGCGAGGTCGGCCAGCGCCGCCGCGCTCGCCGCATAGAACGCGGGACGCAGCAGCAGATCTTCGGGCGGATAGCCGGACAGCGCGAGTTCAGGCGCGATCAGCAGCTTCGCACCATCGTTGTGCGCGGCACGCGCGGCAGCGACGATTTTCGCGACGTTGCCGGCGAAGTCGCCGACGGTGACATTGATTTGAGCAAGAGCGATTCGGGTCTTCATGGCAGGATCGACAGGCAAGCCGACGTGGCTTGCGAGTACCGCGGCTGGTTAGCTCGACGGAATGGACAAATCGGATAAACGAACGGCGTGGCGCCTGATTTACCACTAGCGCGCCCCGCCGCTCATTAGGAACAGTCACACAGATTGAACCAGGAACGCTTTGATTATCGCACGGGCATTCTGGCGTCGCCCTCCGAGGTGGACGCCGCCGAATGGAATGCCCTGCTCGCGCAGCAGTCGCAGCCCACGCCGTTTCTGCGGCATGAGTTTTTGAGCGCCTTGCATGCGACCCGTTGCGCGGTCGCCGATACCGGCTGGGCGCCGCAATTCGTCACGCTGACGGACCCGCGCACGGACAAGCTCGTGGCCGCCGCGCCGGTGTATCTGAAAGGTCACTCGTACGGGGAGTACGTGTTCGACTGGGCCTGGGCCGACGCCTACAAGCGCAACGGTTTGCCGTATTACCCGAAGCTGTTGTGCGCGGTGCCGTTCACGCCGGTGCAAGGCAACCGGCTGTTGTCGGCGGATACGCATGCGCTCAGGCACCTGGCCGCGACGCTGATGGCGTTCGCCGAGCAGGCCGACGTGTCGTCGCTGCACGTGCTGTTTCCCACCGAAACGGAGGCGACAGCGCTGACCGACATGGGCATGATGCAACGCGAAGGCGTGCAGTTTCATTGGCTCAATGACGGCTATCGCGACTTCGACGATTTCCTCTCCACGCTCGAACAGAAGAAGCGCAAGAACATTCGCGCCGAGCGTCGTAAAGTGCACGAGGCCGGCGTGACGATGCGCCGGATTCGCGGCGAGGACATCCAGGACGCGGACTGGCGCTTCTTCAGCAAGTGCTATCGGCAGACGTACCGCGAGCACTTCTCGAGTCCGTATCTGAACCTCGATTTCTTCCGCATGATCGGCGCGTCGATGCCGGAGAATCTGCTGCTTGTGATCGCCGAATACGAAGGCAAGCCGATCGCGAGTTCGCTGGTGGTGTATCAGCGCGACGCAAAAACCGGCGGCACGTTGTATGGCCGCTACTGGGGCGCGCTCGAACACGTGCCGTGCCTGCACTTCGAAACCGCGTATTACCAGCCGCTCGAATTCTGCATCGAGGAAAAGCTCGGCGCGTTCGAAGGCGGCGCCCAGGGCGAGCACAAGATGGCCCGCGGCTTCCTGCCCACGGTGACGCGTTCGGCGCACTGGCTCGCGCATCCCGCTTTCGCCGATGCGGTCGGCCACTTTCTCGACAACGAAAAGAACAGCATCCACGCGTATGTGGACGAGCTGCGCGAACACAATCCGTTCAAAGGCTGAAGCGCATTCATGGCCTGGTTTCTTTATCTGCTCGAATGCTCGGACGGCAGCGTCTATACCGGCATCGCCGTCGATGTGCAGGCGCGCTTCGACAAACACGTGAGTGGCGAAGGCGCGCGTTATACGCGTTCGCGCAAGCCGGTGCAGGTGCTGGCGTCGTTCGAATTGACGGATCGGTCTGCCGCGTCGCGCGCGGAGTATTGGGTCAAGCGGCTGTCGCCTTCCGAGAAGCGGGCGCTTGCAGCCGGACTGCGCACGCTCGAATCGGTGATGCCGTTGCCCGAACCCGAGCCGGTTGTCGACGAAGAACAAGCTGAGGAAAAAACCGGCGCGTCCTGAAAACGCTTCAGGTTCGTCCTTCTTCCTCGCGCCGCCGCGTGCTATCCCCTCGCCTCGCGCATCCGCTCGTTGAGCAACCGATGCATCAGCGCAAGCTCGCCCACCGCATCGGCTTCCAGTGAAGTCAGCCCTTCTCGCGCGGGGAGTCCAAGACGCACCGGCCGCAAGGTGCGACTCAACGCGGCGTCGATGTCCGCGCTCACGGTCGCGATCCACGCGCCGAGTTCATCGTGCATGTCGCGCCGGTTTGTACTCAGGCGCAGTTGCGTCGCGGTGCCGGCCATTCTTCGCAAGAGGCTCAACACGGTCAGTGTGACCGTGTCGACCATCGTGTCCTCGAGTTTTTCGAGGCGCATGCGCCCGATGGCTTCCTCCGCGTTATTGCTGCCCAGGCCCGCGGCACGTCGCAAGCGCTCCATCTCTTTCTCGCTGCGGCGAGGCGAATCCAGCGCGCCTCTCAGATAGGCGAGATTGGCGCGCACCGCCTCGCCCAGATACGCGCGATAGTCGATCTTTTCGCGCGTCGGCCAGAGATAGAACGTGGCCAGCAGCGCCAATACGCAACCGAGCACGTTGTTGCCGAGCCGCGTGAGCGCATACGCGAACTCGCTGGCGCCCGGCGTCGCGAAGTCGGCGACCAGCACGAAGGTCGGCGTGAGGAACAGCACGAAGAGGCTGTAGCTCACCGGACGCAGCGCCATGGTCGCCATCACCAGCGGAAACACCGCGAGCGAAATGCCGAGCGGCGAATGGATCGCGTAACCGATCGCCGCCGCCAGCACGCCGCCGACAATGCTGCCCGCCGCACGCTCGATACTGCGCGGCCAGGTCGCGGCGATCGACGGTTGCAGGATCAGGAGCGTCGCCATGGTGGCCCAGTAGCCGAACGGCAGACCGAGCGCGCGGATCACGAGAAAGCCGGTGGTGGTCGTCACGCCGACGCGGGCCGCATGCCGCAAGCCCACGGACTCGACGGACAGGTTGGCCTTGAAGGTGGACCAGACGCGCGTGAAAAGCCGCGCGGCGCTGTCGCGCCAGCCTTCGGGCTGCGCGTGCACCGGCGCGAAGTCGACCAGTTCGAAATCGGACTTCAGCGTCACCGGTTCCATCAAGGCGGTTTCGAGCCGCCGCGCAAAACGCCGCAAGCGCAATTGCAAATCGGCGAGACGCGCCCACTGTGCGTCGTTGGCGGCCGCGCCGATGCCGCGCAGCACGTCGCCCATGACCGTCAGCAGCCGGGCCGCGCGTTGCGCGCGCCATGCGTGGTCCGGGACTCGTTCACATGCGCCGGAGACGGCGATCAGATACGCGAACAACGCCTCGCTGTCGGTCAGCAAGCCGAGCAGCGTGTCGTAGGTTTCGCGGCCGCCCGTTCTCGACGCGGGTACGCGCGCCAGCACCTTGCGCGAGCGCTCCAGCGCGGCGCGCGCATCGGCGCGAAATTTCGCGGCATGCGTGGCCCACTCGCCGCGTGCCGCGCGCCGTTCGAGCAGCCGCGCGCTGTCCACCGCGATATCGGCGAGACGCAGGTACACGGCGCGCAGCGAGGAGCGGCTCGTGCCGAAGGGATGGATGCGCCAGACCGTCAGACTGAGCGCCACGGCAAACAGACATCCGACCAGATAGATGCCGAGAAACGCCATGCCTTGCCGAACGCCATGCATCGGCCGGTCGACCATCACGACGCATGCGGTGGCCGCGAGAAACGTCACCTGTGACGTGGCCGCGCCCCAGATCCTGCCGAACGCGCCGAGTGTCGTGAACACCAGCACCGCGAGCGCGGCGAACACAGCCCCCGCTCCGGAAGCGTAAGCCGTCAGGCCGCCGCACAGCGTGGACAGCACCGCGAAGCCCATCATCGATGCAAAGCGGGCGCGGTTCGAGCCGCCCGCATCGGCAAGGCAGGTCCAGAACGCGCCGATCGCCGCCCACGCGAATAACGGTTCGTGCAGCACGTTGCCGAGCGCGAGCATCGCCGTCGACGCACAGGCCGCTCGCAAGCCTTCGGAGAGGCTGGCTTCGCTGGTCGAAAACGACACCATCCATACCGGCCGCTTGCGGTAGATCGCGCTGGCGACGGCATACAGCCAGTTCGACCAGCGTTGCGACGAAGACGACGGGTTGGACTTGCGATTCAGCATCCGAAAGATGGGCTCCAGGAAACGCGGATTGACGCTGCGTCAGCGCAGCGTGAGGGCTGGCGCCAGGCACGCGCATGCAGGCGGCCAATAATACGGGTTTACACGTAGATATAAAAATGGCTTCGGTTCATCCTGTCGATGCACTGCGTCTATGTGCCAGTAATTCAGGCCTACGCGGCGCGCGCCGGCCACGTGTTTCGACTAGCCATGAAAAAAACCGCGCGGCCTTTGCAGGCTCGCGCGGTTTTTTCTATTCACTAGGGCGACGCAGCTTACTTCTTGTAGTTCGCGGCGCCTTCGGTGATTTCCTTGTGGGCGGCTTCGATGTCCGCCCAGCCCTCGACCTTCACCCACTTGCCCTTCTCGAGCGCCTTGTATTGCTCGAAGAAGTGCTTGATCTGGTCTTTCAGGTACGCCGGGACGTCCTCGATCGACTTCAGGTTGGCGGTCATCGGGCAGACCTTGTCGTGCGGGACGGCGACCAGCTTCGCGTCCACGCCGGATTCGTCGGTCATTTGCAGCATGCCGAGTGCGCGGGCACGCACCACCGAGCCGGCCAGCAGCGGGAACGGCGTGATCACCAGCACGTCGACCGGGTCGCCGTCGCCCGACAGCGTTTGCGGAATGTAGCCGTAGTTCGCCGGATAGCGCATGCCCGTGCTGATGAAACGATCGACGTGGAGCAGGCCCGTTTCCTTATCCGCCTCGTACTTCACCGGATCGCTTTGCGCCGGGATTTCGATGATGACGTTGAAATCTTGCGGAAGGTCTTTGCCTGCGGGGACGTTATTGAAGCTCATGAGCGCTCTCTGGTCGGGATGGAATTCGGAACACGGCGTGCGGCGCGCTCGCTCGAACGGGATGCAACGTGAAACTCGCCTCGAGCAGCGGCGCTGCGGCCGGACAGTGCGGAATACGCCATTATAGCCAATCGGCCGATGGCATCCCTCGTTGGATCGGGGCGATAATCGTCTGGCGTCTCTCGATTGTGCCTCTCGTTTGTGAACACCACGTCACCGCAGCGCGGTGCTCGTGACACCTCAAGGAGCATGCATGGAAGAAGCCCGGCATTTCATCGGCGGCGAATGGTCCGCCGCATCAGGCGGCGAGACGATCGCCGTACTCGATCCCTCGGACGGCCAGCCCTTCACCCAACTCGCGCGCGGCACCGCGGCGGATATCGACGCCGCGGTGCACGCCGCGCGCCGCGCGTTCGAAGGCCCCTGGGGTCAAGCCAGCGCCGCCGAACGCGGCCGCATCCTGTACCGGCTGTCCATGCTGGTCGCCGCGCGCCAGGAAGAACTCGCCCAACTCGAAGCGCGCGACACCGGCAAGCCGCTCAAACAGGCGCGCGGCGATTCGGCCGCCCTCGCCCGTTATTTCGAGTTTTACGCCGGTGCGGCGGACAAGTTGCACGGCGAAACGCTGCCCTACCAGGCCGGCTATACGGTGCTGACCATCCGCGAGCCGCACGGCGTGACCGGCCATATCGTGCCGTGGAATTACCCCATGCAGATTTTCGGGCGCAGCGTGGGCGCGGCGCTTGCCGCGGGCAACGCATGCGTCGTCAAACCGGCCGAAGATGCGTGCCTGACCGTGTTGCGCGTCGCCGAACTGGCTGCTGAAGCGGGCTTGCCTGCCGGCGCGCTGAATGTCGTCACCGGCTTCGGCCATGAAGCGGGCGCGGCGCTCGCTCGTCATCCGGGCATCGATCACATTTCGTTCACCGGCTCGCCGGATACCGGCAAGCTCGTCACGCAAATGGCCGCCGAGAATCACGTGCCGGTCACGCTGGAACTCGGCGGCAAGTCGCCGCAAATCGTTTTCGCCGACGCGGACCTCGACGCGGCGCTGCCCGTGCTGGTGTCGGCGATCGTGCAAAACGCCGGGCAGACCTGCTCGGCGGGTAGCCGCGTGCTGATCGACCGGGCCATTTACGAACCCTTGCTCGACCGGCTGAGCGGCGCGTTTCACGCCTTGCGCGTCGGCCCTTCGCAGGCCGACCTCGACTGCGGGCCGCTGATCAACGCGAAACAGCAGCGGCGCGTGTGGGATTTCCTCTCGGATGCGCAACACGACGGCATCGCCATGGCGGCGCACGGCGAGGTGATTCCGGACGCGCCGGAAAGCGGCTTCTATCAGGCGCCCACGCTGCTGCGCGATGTGCCGGCGAGCCACCGCCTCGCTCGCGACGAAGTGTTCGGCCCCGTACTCGCCGCCATGTCGTTCAGCGACGAAGACGAAGCGTTGAAGCTCGCCAATGGCACGCCGTTCGGCCTCGTCGCCGGCATCTGGACACGCGACGGTGCACGGCAGATGCGGCTCGCCCGACGTTTGCGCTCCGGCCAGGTGTTCATCAACAACTATGGCGCGGGCGGCGGCGTCGAACTGCCGTTCGGCGGCGTCAAGCATTCCGGGCACGGACGCGAAAAGGGCTTCGAGGCGCTGTACGGCTTCACGGCGCTCAAGACCATCGCGATCAAACATGGTTAGCAGGCACACGCATCACCATCCACAACAAACAGCGGAGACATTATGCGGTTGACAGGTAAAACAGCCATCGTCACGGGTGGCGGCTCGGGTTTCGGCGAAGGCATTGCGAAGACCTACGCGCGCGAAGGCGCGAACGTGGTGGTCAACGATCTGAACGGCCCGGCCGCCGAGCGCGTGGCGAGCGAAATCGCGTTGGCCGGCGGCAAGGCGATCGCGGTGGCGGGCAACGTCGCCCAGCGTGAGGACTGGCAAAAGCTGCGCGAAGCCGCGCTCGAAGACTTCGGCAGCGTGCAGATCGTCGTCAACAACGCCGGCACCACGCACCGCAACAAGCCGGTGATGGATGTGACGGAAGCCGAATTCGACCGCGTCTATGCGGTGAACGTCAAAAGTATCTACTGGAGCGTGCAGGAATTCGTGCCGTATTTCCGCGAGCAAGGCGGCGGCTGCTTCATCAATATTGCGTCCACGGCGGGTGTGCGGCCGCGGCCTGGGCTCGTCTGGTACAACGGCAGCAAAGGCGCGGTGATTATCGCGAGCAAGTCGCTGGCGGTCGAACTCGGTCCGGACCGGATACGCGTGAACTGCGTGAACCCAGTGATCGGAGAAACGGCGCTGCTGTCCGAATTCATGGGCGTCGAAGATACGCCGGAAAACCGCCAGCGCTTTCTCGCCGGCATTCCGCTCGGGCGTTTCTCGACGCCGCAGGACATTGCCAACGCCGCACTTTACCTGGCTTCGGACGAGGCGGAGTTCATCACGGGCGTGTGTCTGGAAGTGGACGGCGGGCGCTGCGTGTAGCGCCGGGCCGCATCTGGCCCGCGAGGGTTTCGTGTGCAGCGGCCCTCGCCGCAGTCAGTGTTTTCCCCGGGTATCGATTCGTCATGCAGACCACGCAGCGCGGATAGAATCGATCGACGGCGGTACTTCAATTCCACAAGAAAAGAGGAGACACCATGGCTAGTCCCGCAAATCCGCTCCACCATCCCGGCGCGGGTGCGCCGCCTTCGACTTTCGAAGAGGCCACCTACCGCAAGGTCAGTTGGCGGCTCGCGCCGCTTCTCATGCTCTGTTACGTGGTCGCGTATCTGGATCGCGTCAACGTCGGCTTCGCCAAACTGCAAATGACCAGCGACCTCGGGCTGAGCGATGCGGTGTACGGTTTCGGCGCGGGGATTTTCTTTGTCGGCTATTTCATCTTCGAGATTCCGAGCAACGTGATTTTGCATAAGGTCGGCGCGCGAGTGTGGATTGCGCGGATCATGGTGTCGTGGGGCGTGATCTCCATGCTGACCATGTTCGTTACTACGCCGACCATGTTCTATGTGATGCGGTTTTTGCTTGGTCTTGCCGAGGCGGGGTTCTTCCCTGGCATCATTCTGTATCTCACCTACTGGTATCCGGCGCATAGGCGCGGCCGCATGACAACGTGGTTCATGACGGCAATCGCGTTGTCGGGTGTGATCGGCGGGCCGGTGTCGGGTTATATCCTGAAGACTTTCAACGGCTTGAACGGCTGGCATGGCTGGCAGTGGCTGTTTCTGCTCGAAGGGATTCCTTCGGTGATCGTCGGGATCATGGTGTTCGTCATGCTGGACGATCGCATCTCCAAGGCGAAGTGGCTAACCAAGGAAGAGCAGCAGTTGCTTGAGCGGCACGTTTCCGCGGAGGAAGCGACCAAACATGACATGCCGATTCGCCAGGTGTTCACGAGTGGGCGTGTGTTGATGCTCAGTCTTACGTACTTTTCGTTTGTGATGGGCTTGTACGGCGTGAGCTTCTGGTTGCCTACCATCATTAAGGCGACCGGTGTGACGGATGCGTTCATGATCGGATTGCTTTCGGCGATTCCGTTCGCGGGTGCTGTGGTTGCGATGGTGTTCGTGTCGCGTAGCGCCGACCGTAAGCGCGAACGGCGCTGGCACATTGCGCTGCCTGCGTTTGCGGGGGCGATCGGGCTCGTGCTTTCCGTGGTTTGGGCGCATAACACCGTGCTGGCGATGGCGTCGCTGACGCTTGCGACGATGGGCATTCTTACTACCTTGCCGCTGTTTTGGAGTTTGCCTACGGCGATTCTGGCGGGGACGGGAGCGGCTGCCGGCATCGCCATGATCAATTCGATCGGGAATCTGGCTGGGTTTCTTAGCCCTTATGCGGTGGGCTGGCTCAAGCAGGCCACGGCCGCGAACGACTCCGGCATGTATATGCTGGCGGCGTTCATGGTGCTCGGCGGTTTGCTGGCGATCAGCGTGCCGGCGAAGATGGTGAATAAGTGAGGGATTGAGTTTCGGGCCTTGGCGGTGATTGACCGCTGAGGCTTTGCCTTGGTGTGCGAAGGAGCAACTAATCCACTGCTGAATAGGCTGTTAACGCGTGTTGGCCGGCTGCCCATCACGGGTCGCTCAGAGCCCGGCTCCCGACTTTTGGCCATGCGTGCCGCAAAGATTCGCCGCACACGGCGCCGACCGTTCCATCGACACAGATCACCTCATCGAGAATCGCGGCGCATTGGCGCCATTCAATGCGCTCGTGCAATCCGTGCGTAACGCAGGGCGTAACGCGTGCCGCTACCGGACACGCAGACAGGCAGCGCACGCACGGGCGAGGACTCGAAACAGTTCTGTTTTTTAACCGATCCCTAGCCGCAAAAGCTCAATGTTCAGTCCAGCGATGTCAGGCTCCGGACTCTGCGCGATATTGCGAAATGCAATGCCGCTATTAAACCCATTGCATTGCCAACATGTACCGCGGAGCCGTATCTTCGTTTCCATTCAAGGAGACGCATATGAAGATCGCATTTCTGGGCGCCGGCGCGCTAGGCTGCGCCATCGGTGCCGCGCTGACCGAAGGCGGCCATGAGACATGGCTCGTCGACCGGTTCGCCGCACATGTCGAAGCGATGTCCCGCGACGGCCTCCAGGTCGACGACGAGCGCGGCACGCGGCGCGTCAAGGTTCGCGCCACGATGAATCCGGCGGAAGTCGGCCCCGTCGACCTCGTGATCGTGCTGGTCAAGTCCTTTCATACCGATCAGGCAATGCGCGGCGCGCTCGATCTCGTCGGTCCCGAAACGCTCGTGCTGTCGCTGCAGAACGGCCTCGGTCACGAAGACGTCCTGAGCGAAATCGTCGGACGTGAGCGCGTGCTCGCAGGCAAGACGTATGTCGGCGGCGTGCTGCGCGCGCCGGGCCATATCCAGTCCGGCGTGACGGGCAAGCTCACGATCATCGGCGAACTCGACGGCCGCATCACGCCGCGCGCGCAAGCGATCGCGGAGGCATTCAACCGCGCCGGCCTGACCACGACGGTCAGCGACAACATTCTCGGCACCATGTGGGACAAGCTGCTCATAAACGTCGCGACGGGCGCGATCACGGGTATCACGCGTCTCACCTACGGACAGCTCTACGACGAGCCCGTTCTGAAAGCGACGTCGCTCGCGGCGATCGAAGAAGCGATGGCTGCCGCTAAAGCCGCCGGCGTCACGCTTTCCATTTCCAATGCCGAAGACGCCTGGAATATGGCCGCCGAAGGCCTTTCGCCCGCATTCAAGACTTCGATGCTGCAAAGCCTCGAGAAGTCCTCGATTACCGAAATCGACTTCATCAACGGCGCGGTTGTGCGTTGTGGCGAACGCCTTGGCGTGCCGACGCCGGTGAATTCGACGCTCGTCGCCTGCATCAAGGGTATCGAACGCGCGATGACGGACCGCCAGAACGAAGGAGCCGCAGCATGAGCGCAACGAAAGCCTATCTCGAGCACGTCGCCATCCGGGTGAAGGACATCCACTGGCATATCCGCTTCTTCGAACACGTGCTCGGCATGACGATGCGAGAAGTCGACGGCACGCGCGAGGAGCCGCGTCAGTACTGGACGCTGGGCGGTCTGCAGTTGGTCAGCGCGCCGCAGCATGAAGGCCCCGAAGGCCGGCTCGCGCATCTCGGCGTGATGTGTGAGGACCTGGAGGCCGCACTGGCCGCCGCGCAAGCGTTCGGCGTTACCGAAATGCCGCAGGGTCGCAACTGGCTGCGTCTGCCCGATGGCCTCGCCGTCGAGCTCATTCAGGCCAAACCTGCCGTATGCGTCACGCAGGCGCTGGCGATTAACCCACGCGCGGAGGCGTAAGCATGAGCACCATCAACATCACCGAAAAATACTGGGACGATGCGCGCGAAGGCGACGAGTGCGTAAGCCCCCCCTACACCGTCACGAAAGAACGCATCCTCGCGTACGCGGATCTGACGGGCGATCACACGCCTGTCCACGTCGATGAGGAATACGCGAACGCGAGCCATTTCGGCTGCATCGTCGCGCACGGTTTGTTTGGCTTGTCGATCGCCGATGGTCTGAAGACGCAGAGCGCTTATCGCTTTCTGCCCGGCATGTCGCTCGGCTGGACCTGGGACTTTCTGCTGCCGATCAAGGTCAACGACGTGCTGCATGTGAAGTTCCGCGTCGGCTCCATGCGTGCGAGCAAGAGCAAGCCGGATTGGGGCATCGTCGTGTTGCCCTCCGAGTTGATCAATCAGAACGGCGAAGTCGTTCAACGTGGCGAGCATCGGCTGATGATCCCGCGCCGTCCGGGAGCGAACTGATGCAAGCCCGTCCCCTCGAAGGTATTCGCGTCGTCGATTACAGCCACTTTCTTGCCGGCCCTTATGTCGGACGCTGCCTCGCGGCACTCGGCGCGGAAGTCATCAAGGTCGAGCGTCCCGGCAGCGGCGACGCCGGCCGTCAGCACGCCACGATTCTCGACGATCAGCAAAGCGCCTATTTCCTGCAGCTCAACATGGGCAAGCGCGGCGTCAGCGTCAACATGAAAGATCCACGCGGCAAGGCGTTCATGGAGCGTCTGTGCGATTCAGCGGATGTGTTCATCGAGAACTATCGGCCGGGTGCGCTCGATAAGCTCGGCCTCGGTTATGCCGCATTGTCCGGGCGCAATCCGGGCCTCGTCTACTGCTCAATCTCGGCTTACGGACACACCGGACCGGACGCGCATCGCGCGGGCTTTGGTCTCATCGCCGAGGCGAAGAGCGGCATCATGCAGATGATCGGCAATCCCGGCGAGCCGCCGCCGCTCATGCGCATTTCGCTCGGCGACATGTACACCGGCATTCACGCGGTCGCCGCCATCAACGCCGCGCTGCTCGGCCGCGTGAAGAGCGGACGCGGTCAGCATATCGACATGGCGCTGTATGACACACTCTTCTCGATGCATGAATATGCGGTCCAGTGCTACACGATGCAAGGCGTGGTGCCGGAGCAAACCGGCCACGACATGCCGACATCGACGCTGTACGGCGTGTTTCGCGCGGCCGACGGCGATCTCGTCATCGCCGCCCAGGTGGATGATTCCTGGAAGCGATTCGCAACGGTCGTCGAACAGCACGGCGGTCCGGCCGGGTTTGGCGCCGATGCGCGGTTTCATAGCCTGAACGGCCGCAACGCCAATCGCGAGGAGATTCTCACGGTCGTGAAAGCGTGGGTGGCCGCGCGCGCCGTTGCGGAGGTGCTGGCGCTGCTCGACAGCGTCGATGTCCCGAGCGCGAAGGTTCAGCGCATCGACGAGGTCGTCGCCGATCCCCAGATCGTCGCGCGCGGCATGGTGATCGAGCAGGAGCATCCGCGCTTCGGAAAACTGCGGCTTCCGAACCTGCCGTTCCGCTTCTCTGACTGCGACACGTCCATCCACGAGGTCGGCCCCGATCTCGGTCAGCACAACGCGGAGGTCGCGCAATCGCTGGGCTTTAGCGCAGCGGAAATCGACGCAATGCAGACCGATGGCGTGCTGTTTTCGAAACCGGGGGCGTGATGAGCGATCGATACGCGGTAATCGGCAATCCGATCGGGCATACGAAATCGCCCCTGATCCATGGTCTTTTCGCAGAGGAGACCGGACAGGACATGACGTACGGCGCCATCGAAGCGCCGCTGGAACCGGCCAACGCCTTCGAAGAGACGGTGAGAACCTTCATCGCCGCGGGCGGCAAGGGCATGAACGTCACTGCGCCGTTCAAGCTGCAGGCGTTCGCCATAGCAGACGAGCGCAGCGAAAGGGCTACGCTCGCGGGCGCCGTCAATGCGATGAAGTTCGAGAACGGCCGCATCGTGGCGGAGAACTTCGACGGCGTGGGCCTTGTGCGTGACATCGAAATCAACCTGCATCAGCCGATTGCGGGCAAGCGCGTGCTCGTGCTGGGCGCGGGCGGTGCGGTGCGCGGCGCGTTGCTCCCCTTCATTGCGGCGCGGCCCGCGCGACTGGTCATCGCTAACCGGCATGTGGAGAAAGCGCAGGCGCTAGTCGAACAGGTCGCGGCGGACGCAACGCTCACCGCGTGCGGCTACGCGGAACTCGAATCGATGGAACAGTTCGACCTCGTTGTCAACGCAACGTCTGCAAGCCTGACCGGGCAACTGCCGCCTGTTCCACCGAGCGTCTTCAGCGGGGGCGGCACCGCCTATGAACTCGCGTACGGCAAGGGCCTCACGCCGTTCCTGCGGCTCGCGCGCAACGCGGGTGCGCAAGGTATTGCCGATGGCGTCGGCATGCTGGTCGAACAGGCCGCCGAAGCATTCGCATGGTGGCGGGGCGCGCGTCCGTGCACGCGCGCGATCATCGACCGTCTCACCGTGCCGCTCGATTGACGACAGCCCGCCTATTCCGCCGAGGCTTTTCCGACGGCATTCCGTTGTCGCGGCTCGGCCGTGGCTTACAAGCTCGCGGTCGTCATCGGCAAAGCCGCGAAAACCGGCGCGGTCGTCGAGACAACGCCCCTCTAAACCTCGATACCGATAACTGATGAAATCTTTCCTCATGCTGCACGGCATCAACCACAACATGTTCGGCAAGCGCGATCCCGCGCAATACGGCACGGCCACGCTCGCCGACATCGATGCTCAGCTCCAGGCGCTAGCCAAGGAGCTTGGCGTGACGGTCGAGAGCTATCAGACCAACAGCGAAGGCGACATGTGTTCGCGAATCCATCAAGCCTTCGTCGATAATGTGGATGGCGTGCTCATCAATGCCGGCGCGTGGACGCACTATAGCTATGGCATCCGCGACGCGCTCGCCATACTGACGGTGCCCATCGTCGAGATTCATATGTCGAACATCCACGCGCGGGAAGCCTTCCGCCATCATTCGGTGTTCGCCGAAATCGTGAAGGGGCAAATCTGCGGCTTCGGTATCGACAGCTATTCGCTCGGACTGCGCGCAGCGGTGTCGGCAGCCGCCTGACATTTCATGCGTCGGCCCATGCGCGGCGCAGAAGCACGGCGAATATCGACAGGGCAAGAACGGGCACATCGCAGATGCGCCCGTTCATTTCGAATCAACGCGTCTGCATGGCCGCTTTCGCGAGTCTTGCTTCGCCCAATGCTTCCTCGCGAAGCTCGTCGTATTGTTCTTTAGGCATCGGCGCGGCGTCTTTCATACCAAGGTCGCTGAGACGCACGCGGTATGTCTCTCGCGCGCTCCATGCGGCCAGCGCCGAGATAATCGTGGCGCCCAGCGTGATCGAGCCGATCATCAGCGGCACATTGTGCGATCCCGGCGGCGCGACAGCCGCGAACAGCGCGGGAAGCAGCGCGGTAATGGTCGTTCCGATGTTTTGGGCAATCGCCATAGCGGAGACGCGAAAGCGCGTCGGGAACAGTTCCGGATAGTAACCGGGGAAGACCGCGTTATAACCTTGGTACACCACGCCCCACATCAGTATCGACATCACAAAGGCGACCGGCAGGTTGTGAACGCTGATCGCATACAGATACGCGTACGAAAGAAGACCGGAAGAGAGCGCGCCGAAGATCATCGGCGTCCGCCGTCCGATGCGGTCCGAGAGATTGCCGACATACGGAATGACGAGCACCGCCACGATATTGCCGACCACCGGAATCCACAAATACACGCTCGCATGGAAGTTGATGCCGTAGGAGGGCTGCACCGCATACGCAGCGCCGAAGATCGTGGTGACGACCGGTATCACGTTCATGAACGCCATGCACAGGACGCGAAACATGTCAGGCCAGCTGTACTTGAACGCTTCGAGGATCGGCGCGCGCGCGACCCGGCCGCTCGCATCTTCCTTGGCGAACGCGGCCGTTTCGTCGACTTCACGTCGAATGATAAAGCCGGCAATCAGGACGACGGCGCTGAGCAGGAACGGAATGCGCCAGCCCCATGCGACGAAGGCATCTTCCGGCATGTAGTACGCAAGCGGCAGGAAGACGGCGGCGGCCAGAATCTGACCGGCTTGCACACCTTGCAACGTGAAGCTCGCGAAGTAGCCGCGCCGGCCAAACGGAGCCTGTTCCATGATCATCGAACTGGCGCCTGAGATCTCGCCCGCGACGGCAAAGCCTTGAACCAGGCGCAAAATCACCAGCAGCGCCGGCGCCAGCATGCCGACCGATTGATACGTGGGCAACAAGCCGACGGCCATCGTGGAAAAGCCCATCAGGAACATGCAAATCAGGAGCACGGTCTTGCGCCCGTGGGTGTCGCCCCAATGTCCGAGCACGAACGCGCCGATGGGCCGCGCCACATAGCCCACGCCATACGTCGCCAGCGAGGCCACGATCGCGATTTTTGGATCGCCTTTGGGAAAGAAGATCTGAGGAAAAATCAACGCCGCAGCTTGCGCGTATATAAAGAAGTCGTAGTACTCGAGCGCGGAACCTATCCAGCCGCTCGCTCTCGCTTTCCGTGCCTGTTTGCGCGCTCTTTCATCCTGGTGCCCGTCTATTGCGCCGCCTTGCCGCAGCATTCCTTTGTCCATGAACGTCTCCTGATTCTGAGTTGACTGGAGCAGCATCGTCGGCTGCTTCTCTGGCGGCTGGAATGTGGCCAGTCGCACGCGACGGCGCGCATTCGTGCCCAAAATCAAGATACTGGGATGCATCCGCCGGCGCAATGCAATGGATACAATGACGGCATTGCGTTGGACAATACTGCCATGAGCACATCCGAGCTACCCGATCTCAAGCTGCTCCAGCTATTCGACCTGCTGTACGACGTGCGCAGTGTCACGCGGGCCGCGGATCAACTCGGACAGAGTCAGCCCACGGTCAGTATCTGGTTGGGGCGTTTGCGCGAACATCTGCAGGACCCGCTGTTCGTCCGGACGCCGGGCGGCATGACTCCGACGCCTCAGGCGGACGCGCTGATCGGACCGTGCAGGGAGATCCTGGAGTCGCTTCGCCGATTTTCCGCGTGGGAAATCTCATTCGATCCGACAACGGCAAAGCGCCGCTTTCGCATTTGCATGACCGATGCGAGCCACATCACCCTGCTTCCGCGCATGCTGGCGCACGTGCGCGCGCATGCACCGGGCATTCGGCTGGAAGCCGCGAGAATCGATGGAAATACGGAGCGCGCGCTGGAATCCGGCGAGGCCGATCTGGCGATCGGGCATGTACCGTGGCTTGGCAGCGGGATGTATCAGCAACAGCTTTATATGCAGGATTGGGTGTGCCTCGCCAATCCGAATCACCCGCGCGTGCGCTCGAGACTGAGCATGAAGCACTACTGCAGCGAGGGACACGTGATCATCGCCGCTGGCACAGGCGCGCAATTGCTGGAGCAGGCGCTGTTGCGCGAGAACATAGAACGCGATGTGGTGCTCGAACTTCCGGGCATGCTCGGGTTGGGGTCAATCATAAAGTCGACGGATCTTATTGCCACGTTGCCGCGGAACATCGGGGAAACGCTGGCAAGAGTGAACGGCCTCGCGGTTCATTCCTGTCCTTTTCCGGTCGATAAATTCGCGGTGCGGCAGCATTGGCACGCGAAGTACCATCACGAGGCCGGCAATCGCTGGTTGCGGTCCGTTGTGGCCGATTTGTTTTCGAGTAAAAGTTAGTATCGCGTGAGTTGGCCAGGACAAGGGCGGCTGAGCATCAATGAAAATGGCCGCAGCATCCGCTGCGGCCATCCACTCATCAACCCGCAATTTCACGCTTTCAAAGCCACGCACCAGGAACAGACGCGCCGCTCAAAAAACCTCAAACGATATTCATCGCCAGCGCACTTTCACGATAATGCTGGCTCGCCTTATCCGCATCGCCGAGTTGCTCGTGCAAACGCGCCAACGCACGATGCGAGCGAATCTTCAGCGTCTCGTTGTCCGCGAGTTTCAGCGCGCGTTCAAGGAACGATTGCGCCTTACCCCACAACTGCTGATGCAGACACAAGCGCCCCAGCGCGAACATCAAGTCCGCATCTTCCGGACGGTCCTTCTGCCACGCTTCGGCCTTCTGAATCAGCGGTAACGCGTCGCCGCCCGCCGTATCCGGATAGCGGCGCAGCAGGCGCGCATCCCAGTTTTGCGCGAGCGCTTCCTCGACGATCTTGCGTGCTTCCTGCGGACGATTCAGCGCCACCAGCAGTTCGGCAGCAAGATCCGCGAGACGCGGCGAATGACGCTCAGTAGCCGACAACGAATTCCACAACTCCAGCAGCGCATCGGCATTGTGACGCCGGTCACGCAGCAGGTTTTCCGCCGCGAGCTGGCGCAAACGCACCGCCACCGCCGGATGAATCGCCTCACGCTTTTCCAGCGTCTTGACGAGCTTGAGCACTTCGCCCCAGTTCTTCAATTGCTGCTGCGCGCGCAACATGATCTGCTGCGCGTGGATGCGCCGCCCGCCCTGTGATTGCATTTGCGTCAGCGCGGTCAATGCGCCGTCCGCGTCACGGCCGTCGGCGCGCATGTCGGCGGTGGCCATGAGGCGTGCATCCTGCCAGTCGGCCTCGTTGATCTGCGCGAGCCACTCGTCGCGCCGCGCATATTCATGCATGCGATGCGCCGCGGTGGCCGCGATCAACCCGGCCGCGCCCTTGTTATCGCCATTCGCGAGCGCGTCTTTGGCGGCTTTCTCCGCACGCGAAAAGCGCCCGGCATACAGATTGCCGATCGCGTCACGCAACGCGGCATGCGCTTTCGCGACACGCGAGCGCGCGCGATAAGCGGCCACGCGCTGTGGCATGCGCCAGATATTGCGGAAGATGCGCAGCAGTGCATAGATCAGGATGAACAGCACCACCAGCCCGACCACGAACAGATTCAACGATATATCGACGCGGTACGGCGGATAGATCAGCAGCACCTGGCCCATGTCGAAGCGCCCGACCACCGCCAGCACCACCGCGACAACGAACAGCAATGCCAGCCATAGAAGTCCCCGGATTGCCATGATTAACCTCGGCTCCGGTATTGATTGACGGCCTGCAGACTCGTGTTCAGATTCGGCAATTCAACGGCGGCCGAGCCCGCTTCCACCTGCTTGACGAGATCGGTCACGGTCTGCGTTTTCTTCGACGAGTTGTCGAAGTAACGCGTGAGCGCATTCTGCGCCGCCTGCAGATCGGACTTCAGCGTGGTTTCATTGCGCGACAGCAAGGCGAGACGCGCCGACAGCAGACGCAGCTTGAGATTTTCGCGCACGAAGTAGCCCTGATCGGGCGTGACCAGCATCGCGTCGGCGTTGTCGATCCGGCGCACCTGCACGAGGCTAGTCAACTGCTGGCCGATGCCGGTGCTCACTTCACGCCACCACACCTTCCAGCGCGGCTCGCCGGTGGCCGCGGCCACCTTGGCCGTGTCGGCCCATGTCGCGGCTCGCGGCGTGGCGTGCGCGATCGGCGCTTCGCCCGAAAGCGGCAGGTTGTCGACCTGGTCGATCGCGTTGTCGAGCTTGATGGCCATGCCCGTGAGATCGGTGGAAGGCGCGGCCTTCAGCTTGTCGATGTCCTGCGCGATGGCCTTGCGCACGGCGACCGCTTGCGGACTGTCCGATGCGGCGAGACGCGTGTCGGCGCTTTGCAGCGCGAACAGCGCGAGCTGCGTGTTGCCGGTGAGCTGCAACTGCTGGCTGGCGGCGGAGAGCATCTGGCCGACTTCGGCGAGGGTCCAGTCGTCGCGATTGCGCGCGAGGTCCGCGTATTGCTGTTGCAGCGCCTGCTGCGAGGTTTGCGCATCGGCGAGCTTGCCTTCGAGTTGCGCAACCTGCGACTCCGACTGATGCACCGTGGCGAGCGCCTGCTCGGTCTTGATGCGCAGTTCGTTGGTCTGCGTGTCGTTGGCTTGCTGGCGCTGCACGATCTGCTGCTCCGTGCGCTCGACCTTGCGATTGAGCGCATAGCCGCCCACGCCCGCGGCGCAAGCCATGATCACGACGACAAACCACAGCAGCGGTCCGCTCGCGCTATGGCGCTTTTGCGCTTCGTAGGGCGTGAAGGGTTGATTCGGCGGCAACGCAGTGGTCGCGGCCGGCTGGGGTGAAGCGTTCGTGGATGCGTTCGTTTCAGTCATGCGTGATTTAGCCGGTGAATGAGCCGGATTGGACGATACCGGTTGGACGACGGGCGGGACGGCGGCAATCAAGGCGCGGGCAATGCGGTCATCTCCCGCGCCGGACACCGTCATGCTATCAAAACCCAATGCCCGCGCGGTCTGCGCGATACGGGGATGTGGCGTGACAAGCGCGGCGCGTTTGAGTTGCGCGATCTCGTCGGCGGTGAGGTGGTCTTGCGCCAGTTCGTGCAGATTGCGCACGCCTTCGGAGCTGGTGAGCAGCCACGCGTGCGGCTCGCCTGCGAGCAACTCGTGCACGCGCGCCCAGGCGCCGATCGACGGTTCCGGCACGAGGCGCCGGTATGCCGCGACCGTGTCCACTTCGGCGCCGGCTTCGCGCAGCCGTTCGGCGAGCCATTCGCGGCCGCCGTCGCCGCGCACGATCAGCACGCGTTTGCCTTCGAGACTGGCTGCGCCAAGCGCCGTATCGATCGCGGCGAACAGACCTTCGGAATCGAACCGCGCGGTGTCTTCATCCGAACCGGACGGCGGGCTGATCACGTTGTACGCCGGCGCCGCGACGCCATGGCGCGCGAGCGCGTGCACGCTGCCCGGCCCGACGACGCCGATCGGCAGCGCATGCGGCCAGATCGCGTCGCTGTGGGCGAACGCCTGATCGACGGCATTCGGCGACACGAACACGACGAGCGCATAGCGTTCGAGCGACGCCAAGGCGGCGCGCAAGGGCGCGTCGTCGGTGACGGGCGCGATGTCGATCAGCGGAAAGTCGAGCGTGAGGATGCCTGCGGCGGCGAGCCGCGCGATCAATTCGTTCGACTGACCGGCCGGTCGCGTAATCACGACCGTGAACGCCGCCTTGCCGACGGGTGAAGGAGTGTTGCCTGGGATATCGGCCGCCATCACTCGCCGGTCGCCGCGCTGTCCGCCGCGCCCTGCTTCGCCGCGGCGGGACCGCTGGCGGTGCTGAGCGCGCGCACGATGTCCATTGCGCCCTGCTGTTCAAGCGCGTTCGCCACTTCCTGGCCGAGCGCAATGGCGCGTTCGACGCTGGGCGCCGGCGCCGACGCCTGCGCGCTCAGCACGCGTTGCCCGTCCGGCGTGGCGACGATGCCGCGCAGATGCAGCGCGCCGTCGCGCCACATGGCATACGCGGCGAGCGGCACTTCGCAACTGCCGCCGAGCGCGCGCGAGACCATGCGCTCCGCTTCGACGGCCGCTGCCGTGTGGTCGTGATGCAACGGTGCGAGCCATGCAGCAAGGTCGGCGCGATCGGCGCGAATCTCGATGCCGAGCGCGCCCTGGCCCGCTGCGGGCAGGCTGTCTTCAGGATCGAGCAGCGCGCGGATGCGCTCGCCCAGACCCAGACGCTTCAAACCGGCTGCGGCCAGAATGATCGCCGCGTAATCGCCGCGATCGAGTTTCGACAGACGCGTGTCCAGATTGCCGCGCAACGGCCGCACTTCGAGATGCGGGTAACGCATGCGCAGCATGGCCTCGCGGCGCAGGCTGGAGGTGCCGACCACGGCGCCGGCCGGCAGCGCCGCGAGCGAGTCGTAATCATTGGAGACCAGCGCGTCGCGCGGATCTTCGCGCTCCATGATGGTGGACAGCGCAAAGCCTGCGGGCAATTCCATCGGCACGTCTTTGAGCGAGTGCACGGCGAGGTCGGCGCGGCCGTCGGCGAGCGCGGCTTCCAGTTCCTTCACGAAGAGGCCCTTACCACCAACCTTCGACAAAGTGCGATCGAGAATTTGATCGCCACGTGTTGTCATTCCGAGGATTTTTACGTCACAAGATGGATATAATTTGTGCAGCGCACATCGCACATGCTCCGCTTGCCACATGGCCAGGCGGCTTTCTCGCGACGCAATCACAAGCGTGTGGGGTGGCGTGGAAAACGTCTCGGTGTTCATTAGCTTGCTGATCGAATGACGGGATGTAATAACAAACAATGTTAGCACGCGGCCTTGCGTCCCAAGACGCAGCCAGGCGCCGTGCTGAAGCGGTATCGATAGAGGAGACGGGCTTCGCGCGGTGCGCGCCTGCCCCATCCCGGCATGTTCACGCACGGTCGTTCGCGCACCGGGCCGCCGCATGCGGGATGATGCGATGCGGCCTGACATCGCTCAGGTGCCGCAGGTGCCTCGAACGAGTGTCGTGCAAACGCGCGGCACCGTTCTGGCGCACAGTCTCCTCTCAGGCGTATCGCCATCGGCGCATACCGTTTCGCGCAGTTCCCTTTGCAGTTCACGTTGCAGTTCATAGTGCAGTTCCGCAGTAGCAGTTCATCACTCAACAGACCCTGGCTTCCCTGAGGAAACCCATCGTGACGTCTTCCGGATCGGCGCGCCCTGCCCGCCGCAACACTGCATCGCCCAACGCTCGCGCGGCCGACGCCGCCCAGCCCGCCGCTTCTGCCGCCGCCTCGGCCACAACCACTGCTGAGTCCACATCGGCCAAACGCGCCGGCAAACCCGCTCAGGCTGCTCACGCCGCCAAAGCCGGCAAGGCCGCCAAGACCTCCGCGCCCCTCAAGACGGACAAGCCCGTGAAGGCAGTCAAAACGGATAAGACGACGCAAGCCGCGTCCGCCGCCAAGGCGCAAAAAGCCGCCAAGGGCGGCTCCGTGAAGATCAAGGTCGTTGCCGAGGCGCCGCAAGTGCCCGCGCTGCAGGCCGTGCCGGAGGAATCGTCTTCGCCGGCTTCCGCTTCCGCGCCGAAGAACAATGGCCGCACGCGCGAGGACAAAGACCATCCGCTGTTCCAGGACATCCGCTATCTCGGACGCCTGCTCGGCGACGTGCTGCGCGAACAGGAAGGCGACGCGGTGTTCGATGTCGTCGAAACGATCCGCCAGACCGCCGTGCGCTTTCGCCGCGAAGACGACAGCGCCGCCGCGCAAACGCTCGACAAGAAACTGCGCTCGCTGAGCCCGGAGCAAACGGTCAGCGTGGTGCGCGCGTTCAGCTACTTTTCGCATCTCGCGAACATTGCTGAAGACCGCCACCGCAATCGCCGTCACCGGATTCACGAACTGGCCGGTTCGACCTCGCAACCGGGCACGATTGCCCATGCGCTCGAACGGCTGGTCGAAGCCAACGCGGCCGCCACGCCGGTCCTGCAACAGTTCTTCAACGACGCGCTGATCGTGCCGGTGCTCACCGCGCACCCGACCGAAGTGCAGCGCAAGAGCATTCTCGACGCGCAGCACGACGTCGCGCGCCTGCTCGCCGAACGCGATCAGCAGTTGACCGACCGCGAGCGCGCGCACAACGAAGCGATGCTGCGCGCCCGCGTCACGTCGCTATGGCAAACGCGCATGTTGCGCGATTCGCGCCTCTCCGTGGCCGACGAAATCGAGAACGCGCTGTCCTACTACCGCGCCACTTTCCTCTCTGAAATCCCGGCGCTCTACGCCGATATCGAAGAAGCGCTCGTCGAGCACGGCATCGACGCGCGCCTGCCGCCGTTCTTCCAGATGGGCAGCTGGATCGGCGGCGACCGCGACGGCAATCCGAACGTCACGGCCGAAACGCTCGAAAACGCGATCACCCGCCAGGCCGCGGTGATCTTCGAGCACTACATGGAGCAGGTGCACAAGCTCGGCGCGGAGTTGTCGGTATCGAACCTGCTGGCCGGCGCCAGCGACGCCCTGAAGGAACTCGCCGCCGCCTCGCCCGACCAGTCGCCGCATCGTACCGACGAGCCGTATCGCCGGGCCTTGATCGGCATGTACACGCGGCTCGCCGCGAGCGCGCGCGTGCGCCTCGGCGAAGGCAGCGTGCCGGTGCGCAGCGCGGGCCGCGGCGCAGCGCCGATCCGCGCCACGCCGTACGGCGACTCGGCCGAATTCGTGCGCGACCTGCACGTGCTGATCGATTCCCTCGCCGAGCATCATGGCGCGCCGCTCGCCGCACCGCGTCTGTCGCCGCTCGCGCGCGCCGCCGAAGTGTTCGGCTTCCATCTGGCGAGCATCGACTTGCGCCAGAGCTCCGACATTCACGAAGCGGTGATCGCCGAACTGCTCAAGCGCGCCGGCGTCGAGGACGACTACGCGGCGCTCACGGAAGAAGACAAGCTCAAGGTGCTGCTCGCCGAACTGGCGCAGCCGCGTCCGTTGCGCCTGCCGTACGCGGACTACTCCGACCTCGTGAAGAGCGAGCTCGGCGTGCTCGAGGAAGCGCGCATCACACGCGAGAAATTCGGCGCGCGCGCGGTGCGCAACTACATCATCTCGCACACGGAAACCGTGAGCGATCTGGTGGAAGTGATGTTGCTGCAAAAGGAAACCGGCCTGCTGCACGGCCGTCTGGGCGACGCGAACGATCCGGCGCAAGCGGGCCTGATGGTGATCCCGTTGTTCGAGACGATCCCCGACTTGCGCAACGCGCCGCACATCATGCGCGACCTGATCGCGCTGCCGGGCGTCGACGCGCTGATCGAACATCAGGGCAACGAGCAGGAAGTGATGCTCGGCTATTCGGACAGCAACAAGGACGGCGGCTTCCTCACGTCGAACTGGGAGTTGTACCGCGCCGAACTCGCGCTGGTGTCGCTCTTCAACGAACGCGGCGTGACGCTGCGTCTGTTCCATGGACGCGGAGGCACCGTGGGCCGTGGCGGTGGTCCGACCTATCAGGCGATTCTGTCGCAGCCGCCGGGCACCGTCGACGGCCAGATCCGTTTGACCGAGCAAGGCGAAGTGATCGCCAGCAAGTTCGGCAATCCGGAAATCGGCCGGCGCAACCTGGAAACGGTGGTCGCCGCCACGCTCGAAGCGTCGTTGCTGCCGCACGGCATTGCACCGGCGCAACTGCCCGCGTTCGAGGAAACGATGCAGCAGTTGTCCGACGCGGCGATGGCGTCCTACCGCGCGCTGGTCTACGAAACGCCGGGCTTCAAGGAGTATTTCTTCGAGTCCACGCCGATCGCGGAGATCGCCGAGTTGAACATTGGCAGCCGGCCGGCCTCGCGCAAACTGCAAGATCCGAAGCAACGCAAGATCGAAGATTTGCGCGCGATTCCGTGGGGTTTCTCATGGGGCCAATGCCGGTTGCTGCTGACCGGCTGGTACGGTTTCGGCAGCGCGGTGGCCGCGCATCTGGACAGCGCGCCGACCGACGCTGAGCGCAAGACCCGTCTCGCGCTGCTGAAGAAAATGCACAAGACGTGGCCGTTCTTCGCCAACCTGTTGTCGAACATGGACATGGTGCTGGCAAAGACCGACCTCGCGGTCGCCTCGCGCTACGCCGCGCTGGTGTCCGACAAGAAGCTGCGCAAGCACGTGTTCGAGCGGATCGTCGCGGAATGGGAGCGCACGTCGAAGGTGTTGTCGGAGATCACGGGCAAGAGCGAACGGCTCGCGGAGAACCCGCTGCTCGCGCGTTCCATCAAGAATCGCTTCCCGTATCTGGACCCGCTGAATCACTTGCAGGTGGAGTTGCTCAAGCGTCACCGCGCCGGCGACACCAACGCGCGCGTGCGGCGCGGAATTCATTTGAGCATCAACGGGATTGCGGCGGGCTTGCGCAACACGGGCTAAGCACGCACGCGGTTGATTGCACGCCTTTGAGCACACAAGCCGGGCGCGACGCTGTTCGTCGCGCCCGGCTTTTTATTGTGCCTCGATCATCAACGCGTCGAGCTTGAAAGAGCCGTCTTCCTGCACGTCGAAATATTGGCGGACTTCGTCCGGCGAATTCGCCCACAGGGAACGAATCGCCACCACACGCGCTTCCGGCGTGCGCATGCGCGCCACCCACGAGCTGAACTCGATGTCGATGCGCCAGCGCTCGCGAATCGACGCCCTGAACCCGGCCGTGGCAAATAACGCGAGCCACTCGTCGGCGCGGTAATCGCGAATATGCGAGCCGTCGCGCAACAACTCGATGGCCTGGATATGCGTGTCGAGCAGCGGATGATCGCTGCCGGCGATATCGATGAACAGCACCTTGCCGCCCGGCTTCAACACGCGCCGTACTTCGGCGAGTGCGAGCGGCACGTCGTGCCAGTGATGCGCGCTCATCCGGCTGATCACCCAGTCGAACGAATGATCGGCGAACGGCAGCACTTCGGCCGCGCCCTGCTGCGTGCGGATATTGGCGAGACCGCGCTCCTTCGCGGCGCCTTCCACGGTCGCCAGCATTTGCGGCGCGATGTCGTAGGCGACCACGGCTCGCGCGTGCGGCGCGACCGCGAAGCTCGCATGGCCCGCGCCGCAACCCATGTCGAGCACCGTCGCATCCGGCGTCGCCGCGATCGATTCGGCCAGCGTCCGCAGATCGGCGCCGGTGGCATGGGTCGGGCTCGTCAAATAGGCGGCGGCGGTCGAGCCAAAGGCGTCGGCGACCTGATCGTGATGCTTCATGGGAGGCTCCGGTTAGGTATTTGGGGCAGCGCTGGAAGCGCGTTGTGCGATTCCAGCCGTTACAATAGAGCCCGCTGTGTACCGGTACAAGTTAAGCGATTATTCTGGTATCGCCATTACCTCCCTGCCTTCGTCGCCCTATCGCCCGCTCAGCATGACCACGCCGTCTTCCGCCGACAACCCGCCGCCGCTCGACGCCACCCCGGCCCGCGCGCTCGGCGACTTCATCCGCGCTCACCGTGAGCGGCTCTCGCCGCAAGCGGTCGGCCTGCCGCCTGGGCCGCGCCGCCGCACACCCGGATTGCGGCGCGAGGAAGTCGCGCAACTGTGCGGCGTGAGTCCGACCTGGTACACATGGATCGAACAGGGGCGCCCGGTCTCCGCGTCCGCCGACGCGCTCGCGCGCATCGCCGTCGCGTTGCAACTGTCGCGGGCCGAACGGGCGTATCTGTTCGAACTGGCCGCCCAGCGCGACCCGGCTGAGCCCGATCCGGCCGCCGCCGACGCGCCAGCCACCTTGCTGCAAACCGTGCAGCTTGTCAGTGCGCCGGCCTATGTGCTCGACCGCCAGTGGAATGCGCTCGCGTGGAACGAGCGCGCCACGGACCTGTTCGTCGGCTGGCTGGACGGCGCGCACGACCGCAATCTGCTGCGCTATACCTTCACGGAAGCGGCCGCGCGTGAGTTGATCGTCGATTGGGAAACGCGCGCGCGGCGGCTCGCCGCCGAATTCCGCGCCGATTCGATCCGCCATCTGAACGACGCGCCCACCCGCGCGCTGATCGACTCGCTCACCGCCGCGAGCGATGCGTTCGCGCGCTTCTGGGCCTCGCAGGACGTGGGCGGCCGCGAAGGCGGACGGCGCGAGTTCAACCATCCGCGCGACGGCCGTATCGTCTACGACCAGATCACGTTCAAACCCGCGCATCGCGAAGATCTGAAGCTGGTAGTGCTGGTGCGCGAATAGGTGATGGGACACAGCCGCGGCGCACGGCGTCTTTAAGCCTCCCGGCGAGTGTTAAAATCCCTGTCTTTCCTCGCTTCGGCGTCACTTTGCACGGCATGTGCATTCGCGTCGCCAGCCTCTTCACCGCTCGCTCAACTGCCGCTTAACTGCCCAACACCATGACGTCCCAACTGCACAAAAAAGGCGAAGCCTGGTCGGCTCGCTTCTCGGAGCCGATGTCGGAACTCGTCAAACGCTACACGTCGTCGGTTTTCTTCGACAAGCGTCTGGCGCTCGTCGACATCGAAGGGTCGCTCGCGCACGCCTCGATGCTGGCCGCGCAAAAGATCATCGCCGCCGACGACCTCGCCGCGATCCAACGCGGCATGGCGCAGATCAAGGGCGAAATCGAGCGCGGCGAGTTCGAGTGGCAACTCGATCTGGAAGACGTCCATCTGAATATCGAAGCGCGCCTGACCGCGCTGATCGGCGACGCCGGCAAGCGCCTGCACACCGGCCGCTCGCGCAACGACCAGGTGGCGACGGATATCCGCTTGTGGCTGCGCGGCGAGATCGACCGGATCGGCGGTTTGCTGACGGAGTTGCGCACCGCGCTGCTCGACATGGCGGAGAAGAACGCCTCGACCATCATGCCGGGCTTCACGCACTTGCAAGTGGCGCAGCCGGTCACGTTCGGCCACCACCTGCTCGCTTACGTCGAAATGTTTTCGCGCGACGCCGAACGTATGATCGACTGCCGCAAGCGCGTGAACCGCCTGCCGCTGGGCGCGGCCGCGCTCGCCGGCACCAGCTATCCGATCGATCGTCATGCGGTGGCGAAGACTTTGGGCTTCGACGGCATCTGCGCGAACTCGCTGGACGCGGTGTCGGACCGCGACTTCGCGATCGAATTCACGGCGGCGTCGGCGCTCGTCATGACGCACGTCTCGCGCTTCTCCGAAGAGCTCGTGCTGTGGATGAGCCCGCGCGTCGGCTTCATCGATCTGGCGGATCGGTTCTGCACCGGCTCGTCGATCATGCCGCAGAAGAAGAACCCAGACGTGCCCGAACTCGCGCGCGGCAAGACCGGCCGCGTGAACGGCCATCTGATCGCGCTGCTCACGCTGATGAAAGGCCAGCCGCTCGCATACAACAAGGACAATCAGGAAGACAAGGAGCCGCTGTTCGACACCGTCGATACGGTCGCGGATACGCTGCGCATCTTCGCTGAAATGGTCGCCGGTATTTCGGTGAAGCCGCAAGCCATGCGCGACGCCGCGCTGCAAGGCTTCTCCACGGCAACCGATCTGGCCGACTATCTGGTCAAGCGCGGCCTGCCGTTCCGCGACGCACACGAAGCGGTGGCGCTGGCCGTGCGCGTCTGCGCGGATCGCGGCTGCGATCTGGCGGATCTGACGCTCGAAGAAATGCGCAAGGAACTGCCGAACGTCGCGCATCTGATCGGCGAAGACGTGTTCTCGTATCTGACGCTGGAAGGCTCGGTGGCGAGCCGCAATCATCCGGGCGGCACGGCGCCGGAACAGGTGCTCGCGGCGGTGAAGGCTGCACGTGAAGCGCTGAAGTAAGCGGACGCGCGGCATGCGGTGAGCGTGCATTCTGCGCTCGTCTCGTGCTTGGGTTCTGCTTGGTTCCTATTTGGCTCCTGCACGCAGCTTGCGGATAGAAAGGCGAACTCGCTATCGGGTTCGCCTTTTGTTTTCGCGCCGCACGCGCTCCCGCGAACCGCGCCGCAAAAAAGAAAGAGCCCGCGCGAAGCGGGCTAAATGAAAGACTTCCACCGATGCCTCTCGAAAGAGGCCATCGAAGTGTAGGCGTGTTTTCGCCGCCAACCAATTCGCTCATATTTCCACCTATTACAGTCGGTTGGACCACATAGAGCGGGCGAACGCCAATTGCTTCCTGGCGGATTTTGACTACCATCAAATCAGGCTCTGTCTTTGTGGTTCCCTGATCATGTTCACTCGCACGCGTCATCTTCGCCATTGCAACGGACGCTGCGTTTGCAGCGTCGGCGTACGGCCCGCGCATGTGCGCGGCATGCTCCTCGTCGCCGGCCTGGTTATCGGCATGGCGGGCTGCACCATCACACCACCGCCGCGCGCCAGTGTGCCGACGCCCGCGGCCGCTATCAACAGTGCGACGCTCGACCAGTACCGCGAGGCCGTGGCCAGACGCATCATCGAACGCAATCCGTCTTACGTGCTGCGCGGCACGCCGCAAGCGATGCTGCGCTCGCTGGTGGTCGTGTCGTTCACAGTGGATGGCAATGGCCATGTGCTGGAGTCGGCGGTGTATCGCACCAACGGCGACGACGAAGCCGAGAGCACCGCGCTCGCCAGCTTGCGGCGCGCCGCGCCGCTGCCGCAACCGCCCGGCAAATTGCTGAACGGTCGAGGCCAGCTCGAGCTATTCGAAGACTGGCTGTTCAACGACAACGGCAAATTCCAGCTCCGCGAGCTCGCCTCGCCGCAAGCGCAGACCATCGATTGAACACGGTTCGTGTCGTGCAAAGCGTGCGGCAAAACCGGCGCTGCCTTGCTGCGGCGCGGCCGCGCTCGCTATAATTTTCCGATTCCCCGCGCCGGAGCCTTCCGGCATGGCTCACCCCGCCCGCTCACCCGCCGGCGCGGCGTGAGCCCGATTGCAGCGCCGCCGCGCCATCCGCGAGCGCCGCCTGCTTGATGCACGATGCGGCCCGCCGTTGCCCGGACCCCAAAACATCCCGGTTTCGCGCCGCACCGGCCGCCCCGCCTTACCTCGCCCGCCGCACGCCTCCCGCCTGGTTATTGCCCTGGTATGGCCGCTTTCGCGGGCGAACTTCGCCGGCTGCCGTTGTAAGCTGTTGCTTCGTTGTTTGCGTCGCCTGCGTTACACGATCCGCCCATCGGCCCGCGGACAAAGCGAGGCCCACGAATTTGAACAAAGATGCCGTCTCCACACGCGCCACCGGCTCACGAACCGGGCGTCCGGCGGCATCACGACATAGGGAGACCCTGCATGTCCACTTCGCCGATTTCCGCGGCCCAGCCCAATGCGGCCGGGCAAAACAAGAGTTCGCGGATCATCTTCGCGAGCTTTATCGGCACCGCGATCGAGTTCTACGATTTCTACGTCTATGCGACCGCCGCGGCGCTCGTCATCGGACCGGTGTTTTTTCCGCATGGCTCGGCGACGGCGCAGGCCTTGTCGGCCTTCGTCACGTTCGGCATCGCCTTCGTGGCGCGGCCGATCGGCTCGTTCCTGTTCGGCCATTTCGGCGACCGGATCGGCCGTAAATCGACGCTGGTGGCGTCGCTGCTGGTGATGGGCGTGTCCACCACGCTGATCGGTTTCGTACCCGGCTACGACTCGATCGGCAGCCTCGCGCCGATCCTGTTGTGCATCTTGCGCTTCGGCCAGGGCATCGGCCTCGGCGGCGAATGGGGCGGCGCGGCATTGCTCGCCACGGAGAATGCGCCGCCCGGCAAACGCGGCTGGTTCGGCATGTTCCCGCAACTCGGGCCGTCGATCGGCTTTCTGGCGTCCAATGGACTGTTCTTCGCGCTGGCGCTGTCCCTGAGCGACGAACAGTTCCGCAGCTGGGGCTGGCGCGTGCCGTTCCTTGTGAGCGCGGTGCTGGTCGCGCTCGGTTTATACGTGCGCCTGAAAATCGCCGAGACGCCGGCGTTCCAGGCGGCGATCGAACGTCAAGAACGCGTGAAGGTGCCGATCGCCACGCTGCTGTCGCAACACTGGGTGCCGACCCTGCTCGGCGCGCTCGCGATGGTGGTCTGCTACACGTTGTTCTACAACGCCACCACGTTTTCGCTGTCGTACGGCGTCTCCGTGTTGCATATTCCGCGGCCGACGTTCCTCGGTCTGCTGTGCATCGCGGTGGTGTTCATGGCGCTCGCCACGCCGCTGTCGGCCTGGGCCGCCGACCGCTATGGACGCAAGCCGGTGCTGATCGTCGGCATCATCGCAGCGATTCTGTCTGGCTTCACGATGGCGCCGTTGCTTGGCAGCGGACAGACGTCGCTGGTGCTGCTGTTTCTCGTGATCGAACTGTTTTTGATGGGCGTGACGTTCGCGCCGATGGGTGCGCTCCTGCCGGAGTTGTTTCCCACCAATGTGCGCTATACCGGCGCCGGTGTGTCGTACAACCTCGGTGGGATTCTCGGCGCGTCCGTCGCGCCGTATATCGCGCAGATGCTCGCCGCGCGCGGCGGGTTGCCATGGGTGGGCGCGTATGTGTCGATCGCCGCGGCCGTCAGCATGATCGGCGTGCTGTGCATGCGCGAAACACGCGACACACGGCTGATGTAACGCGAGGAGCGCCCTTCGCTAGCCGAGCATTTGCTGAGTAAATTCCCTGCCTTGCGCGTCTTTTTGACATGCCTATACTCGACTCCAATAACCCTTCAGGCAGCAGGGAGGCAGGGATGAACGTTCACCTTCACAACGCGGACGTCGTGATGATCATTGCACTGGCGTTGCTATGTTCGCTATTGCTTGCATTGCGCTTTCGTCCGGCGACATGGAAAGGCATCGTGGTGGAAGCGCTGGCTGCGAATGCTGCGGCCATCGCCGCGGTCATTGCGTTCGAAATGCTGCTGGCCTGACGCGGACGGGTGCCGCGGCGCCATCGCAGGCGCCGCGGCCTCGGCCAGTTGGATCACCGGTAGTAATAGCCGCCGTGATGATAGTAGCCACCGCCGCCGTAGTAGCCCGGCGCGGGTGCGACGATGCAACCACCAAGTGCCGTTGCGAGCAACGTGCCTGCGATCAGGCTGAGGATCAAGCGTTTCATTGTTGTTCTCCATCGTGTCAGAGTCATTCGAGCCGAAACCCCGAATGACTCGATTGAACACGACGGCGCGCTGCGCGAGCGTTGCGATTTGTAAGGGAAAATCACCAAGGTGTTACATGATCGACGCGCGTAACGCACTGCGCTCGAGGCGCGATCACGTCGAATTCACATCGGAGGAAATCACCGCCTATACTGGTTTGAATGTGCCGGTACGGCGCGTGCCTTGCTGGCGGCGCATACGCGGCGCAAGGTGAATCTGCCGGACAAGGTGCCCACGAAGGCATGCAGCGCGCCGTCGCCTTTGGTCACGCGAATAATGCGTCAATGGCCAAGTCGGCGCTCAACGAAAAGCGACAGATTTAACAGGCGTGTAATGCGCGGCGCCTTTTGAATTCGCGGCTGCGGGAAGTCGAGGTGCTGCACGAAACCGTGTGGACATTCGCACCCTATACCGCAGATGAACCGGAGATGCATCCCGGCCGGTCGCCAGGCGGCGGTCATCGCGTCGACACCAGGCGCGTACGCGATGGCACCGTTCAATGCGTAGCCGAATGTATTGATTGCAGCGATTCCTCTCCGCCCGCTGTTCCCCGACACGGGCGTTTTCGGAGGCGTTACGAGGCGGCGCTCGGTTGTTTGAGCGGACTGCGCGTCGCGCCTCTTTTCTTTTCGAGCAAACGATTGCGCAAGACGTCGGGACGCCGCGTTCAGACGGCTGCGGACCCGTGCTGCACCGTCACGTCGTGCGCCTCGGTGTGAACGTAGTCGATCGCCTCGAGCGCGGCGCTGATGGGCGGCACCGACTGGCCGTCGCCGATGGAGACGGAGCGATATGGCGATTCAATGCCGTAATGCGACGGCGGTGTCGCCACGAAGATCATCACCGTGCGCTTCTGCAGCGCGTGCGCAAGGTGGACGAAGCCCGTGTCGGTGCCGATCACGAGCGAGCACGCGTCGATCATCTGCGCGATTTCCGTCACGCTCATTTTCGGCAGGACGGTCGCGCCCGGCAGTTGCGATGCGATCTGCTCCGCTTCGAGCCGCTCGCCTTCTGAGCCCCACGGCAGCACCAGTTGAAAACCGCGCTGCGCGAGTTCGCGGCCGATCGCCACCCAATGGCTCACCGGCCATTTTTTGTCGTCTTTCGAGGTGGCGTGAAAGAACGCCGCGACCGGCGCGCCGTTCGCCTCGAACGGAAGCGTGGCCGGTTCCGGCAAGCGCAGATTGAAGACCGCCGGGCCTTCTATCTCGTAGCCCAGTGCCTCGCCCGCGCTGATGCGCATGCCATGCCACGCATTGCATTTCGGACGCGGGCCGAATCGGCCGGTATAAGCGAACGCCGCGCCCTGCTCGCCGAGATCCGGCGCCCGGTAGCCGATGCGTCGCGACGAGCGCGCCAGAAACGCAATGATCGCGCTCTTGTACACGCCCTGAATGTCGAGGATGAAATCGTAGCGATAGGCGCGCAACTCGGCGATGGACGCCCAGATCGATTTGAAATCGGCCCAGCGGCGCGCTTTCTTGAAGCGGCGCAAGGGCGCGCACAACACGCGGTCTACATTCTCGCTCCAGTGCACGACTTCGGCGAATGCTTCGTCCGCGGCCCAATCCACCTGAACGCCGGGAAACGCGCGCTTGATATCGGCGACCACGGGCAAGGCTTGCACGATATCGCCGAGCGAAGTGACCTTGACGATAAGAACGCGCTTCATTGAGGACCTGTGAGTTGTTCGGACATCACAGTATTTTAGCCGACGAATCCGATAACCTTTGCCGAATCAGGCATCGCGCCTTTCGGTCATTGCTACAGCGGGGTTACGTTCAGCGGCTGACACGCTGCCCTTTTACATCATTTCAGAATACTTTCACACAGGTGATGGGCGCGGCGCGACTTATACTGCACCCTTTTGCGCCACACACGCTCATGTCCCGGCCCATCCCGATCCGATCTTCCGCCATCGTTCGACGCGCGAGACGACTGTGGCGCCAATACGGCGTCTTCTGGCTCGGTGCGATCGCAGTCGGGCTGACCGCGGTGCTGTACGCAAGGCTGATCGACTGGGGCTACAACGAGTTTCGCTCCGTGCAGCAACGGCATGTGTGGGCGCCGCTGATCATCACTCCCGCGGTCGCGGCGCTGGCCGTCTGGCTCACGCGCAAGTTCTTCCGCGGCGCCGAAGGCAGCGGCATTCCGCAGGTCATCGCCACCCTTCACTCCCGGACGAGCGAATACGGGTCGCGGCTGCTGACCTTCCGGATTCTGTTCGGCAAGATCGTCGTGTCGTTTCTGGCGATTCTCGGCGGCCTCACGATCGGCCGCGAGGGGCCGACCGTGCAGGTCGGCGCCGCCTTGATGTTCAATCTGCGGCGGCTGTATCCCCGCTCGAATGCGCTGATCGAACGGCAACTCGTGCTGGCCGGCGCGGCGGCGGGCTTGTCCGCGGCGTTCAACACGCCGCTCGCCGGTATCGTGTTCGCGATCGAGGAATTGACGCGCAGTTTCGAGGCGCGCGCGAGCGGCGTGCTGATTACCGCGATCATCATCGCCGGCGTGATCGCGCTCGGCTTGAATGGCAACTACACTTATTTCGGCACCATCCAGATCGGCGCGCACTTTCCCAATGTGCTGGCGCTCGCGGTGTTGCTTACGGCGATCGTCACGGGCCTTGCGGGCGGTTTGTTCGGCTGGCTCCTGCTGAATACCGCGCGCTGGATTCCGGCGCCGCTGCGGCAGTTGCACAGCGAGCGGCCGGTCGCGTTCGCCGCGGTGTGCGGTTTCGTGATCGCGGTGGTCGGCCTGATTTCGGGCGGCACGACTTTCGGCAGCGGCTACGCCGAAGCGCGCGGTTTGCTCGACGGCCACGCGCAGTTGTCGGTGTTTTATCCGTTCATGAAGATGATTTCGATGGTCGGCTCCTATTTGCCGGGCATTCCAGGCGGCATCTTCGCGCCGTCGCTGTCGATCGGCGCGGGCTTCGGCGATCTGCTGCACCGGGTGTTCGACTCGATGGATCTGCCGATGCTGATCGCGCTCGGCATGGTCGGCTACCTGGCCGCCGTCACGCAGTCGCCGATTACGTCGTTCGTGATTGTGATGGAGATGATCAACGGCCACGCTTTGGTGATCTCGCTGATGGCCACCGCGTTGATTTCGAGCCGCGTGTCGCGTCTCTTTGCGCCGCCTCTGTATGAGTCGCTGGCCGCGCGCTATATGACGCCGTTGCCGCAACCCGTGCCCGCGCCGACGCCGGAAGTGCCCGAGGTCGAAGCGCCCGGCCGGCCCGTTGCGCAAGTCGACGGTGAGCCGCCGGTTGACGACGCCAACGGCGGCGCACCGCGTCAGTAGACGACGACGGCCGGGGCGCGCAGATACATCGGCCGCGCCGGCACGACGACGCAGCCGGCCGGCATGACCGCCAGCACGGCGATCAGAAGCAGATTCTTTTTCATCACAGGGTTTCCTGAAGCGCGCGCTGGCGAGCGCTACGCCGAACGCGCGGCGCGGTGCATGCATTTGTCCGTGCTTGTCGAAACGGAAGGGACGGCATGCGCGGCACTCGCCGCGCCGTGCATGCCGAAGCACATGGCGTTACGCCCAGTGGCCTTCAACCCAGTGATAATTCGGGCCGTGCGCGACCCAGTGGCCCGGCACCCAGTGATAGCCGACACGCTCGGCTTGCCAGTGACCGCCGATCCACACATAGCGGCCGTGATCCCAACGCCAATGACCGTGATCCCACACATAGCCGACCCGCGACGCGGGCACTGCTTCGTAGCGCACCGGCGGCGGCGCGGACGGTGCGATCACGACGACTTCCGCGGCCGAAGCCGATGCCACGGCGGCTGCGCCGGCGGCGATCAATACGGTGTTGGCAAGCAGCAAACGAAAGGTCTTGTTCATGTTATCCCTCTGTAGATAGGCGCCGAAGGCGGCGTTATCCATTTAATGCGCGAGGGCACGCAGCGGCTGACCGTGGGCGTGTAACGCCACACGCCGAAGTGCAACGGATTATTTCGACGCACCGCTGACGCGCGCGAGAACGCCCATGCATGCCCATGCGCGCGAACACAGAAGAAAGTGGGAGCAACGAAAAAACGAAGAGGCACAACGGAGCGGCGCACTCGCGCGCCGCCCTGCATCACGTCATCTCGACGCAACGCAGCGAAGCGCGCAGCACGTCATAAGAAACCGGCCGCGAGACGAAACAGACCTTTTAAACGATCAAGCCTGCGGTATTTCGATCTTGACCTCGAGCACTTCGAGATCGTCCTGACGTTCGAGGCTCACGCGAATATCGTCATGGGAAATCTTCACGTACTTCGAGATCACGGCCACCAGTTCGCGTTGCAACGCAGGCAGGTAATCGGCAGGCGCATGGCCGCCGGCGCGCTCATGCGCGATGATCAACTGCAGGCGTTCCTTCGCTACCGACGCGGACTTCTTCTTCTCGCCCAGCAAAAACGAAAGAATCGACATTACGTGCGCTCCCCTTACTTGGTGCCGAAGAGGCGCTGCAGCAGCCCGGGCTTCTGGTAATCGGTAAAGCGAAGCGACTTCTGCTCGCCGAGGAAACGCGACACGACGTCTTTATAGGCTTCGGCTACATCCGTACCGTCCAGATGCACTGCAGGCAAGCCCTGGTTCGATGCGTGCAGCACCGCTTCCGATTCCGGAATCACGCCGATCAGGTCGATGCGCAGAATTTCCTGGATATCGGTCAGCGACAGCATTTCGCCTTCGCTGACGCGCTTCGGGTTGTAGCGGGTGATCAGCAGGTGTTCCTTGATCGGCTCCTTGCCTTCGATCGCGCGCTTGGTCTTCGACGACAGAATGCCGAGGATGCGGTCCGAGTCGCGCACCGACGAGACTTCCGGATTCGTCACGATCAGTGCTTCGTCGGCGAAATGCATGGCGAGCAGCGCACCCGATTCGATACCGGCCGGCGAATCGCACACGATGAATTCGAAGTCCATCGCGATCAGGTCGTTGATGACCTTCTCGACGCCTTCCATGGTCAGCGCGTCTTTGTCACGCGTTTGCGAGGCCGGCAGGATGAACAGGTTCTCGCACTTCTTGTCCTTGATGAGCGCCTGGTTCAGATTGGCTTCGCCCTGGATCACGTTGATCAGGTCGTACACCACGCGGCGTTCACAACCCATGATGAGGTCGAGGTTACGCAGGCCGACGTCGAAGTCGATCACGGCGGTTTTGCTGCCACGCAGAGCGAGGGCTGATGCAAAACTCGCGCTCGTGGTCGTCTTGCCCACGCCACCCTTGCCCGAAGTCACCACAATGATTTTTGCCATTACCCTTACCTTGTGTTCGTCAAATTCGTCAATTATGTGCGGCCATATTTGCCGTGAAACGCCGCGTGCATCAGCTTGACCGACGCAGCGCGCTTCACGTCTTCTAGGTGAGCCGCAGCGGTTCGATCATCAACTTTTCTTCTTCGAGCCAGATCTGCACCGGCTTGCCGAGTACGTCAGCCGGTAAAGGGTTCTCAGTCGTTCGATAGATGCCTGCGATCGAGATGAGTTCCGGCTCGAGACACGTGCAGAAAATGCGCGCGTCGTGATTGCCCTGCACGCCGGCCAAAGCCCGGCCGCGCAGCGGCGCGTAAATATGGATGTTGCCTTCCGCGATCACTTCCGCGCCGTAGCTCACGAGGCCGAGCACGACCAGGTCGCCCTTGGCGTAAATGCGCTGACCGGAGCGCAGCGGCTTGTCGACCACCATGGTTTGCGACGACGTGGCGAGACGCACCGGCTCCGCGGCGGGAGCAGGCTCAACGGCAGCGGCCGTGGCCGGCGTGCCGTTCTCCGGCGCGGCGGCGGCGAGTTCGAACAGATCGGAAGGCGGCGTGGCCGTCGCGGCGGTGACAGCCGGCGCGGCTGCGGCAGCGCTGTCTTCGTCTGCGGATTTGGGAGCGGTAGCGGCGCCGCGGCGGTCGCGCGCTTCGAGCAGCGGCAGCTGCGACTCCGCCGCCCACGCCTGCTGCGCGTTGGCGACCACGCCAACGGGGCGCATGCGTACGCTGTCGAGCAGTTGCGCGATGTCGGCGAGCGGCACACGTTCGTTCTCGGCGAGACGGCGCACGTCGATCGCGACGACGTCGTTAGCGAAAAATTCGGGGGTCGCCTCGAAGCGCCGGGTCAGTTCGGCACGCATGGCGTCGAGGTCGGTTGTCTTGACCACGAACAGGAGCGTGTCGACAGAGCCGCTGCGAAGTTCGAAAAAGGGCGATTTCTTGGGCGACATAGCGTTCGGCAAAAAATTTTGCGTATTTTACAGGCGTCGACGCGCGCGGCCAGCTTTTTCGCCGGGAGAACGGGCCGCCGCCATCACGACGCGCTCCCGCACCGGCAACGCGACGGCCTCGCAGCGGACGTTCAGGCCGCGCATCGCGCCGATAAGCTGGCGACCGACGCTGAAGAGACGCGGAAGGGAATCGAGCGGCAGACTGTCGCGCCGCTCGCGAGATCACTGCTGAAACACCTGGGACGTGGTCGGCACGTGGCGCACCAGCAGGCTTTCCGCCTGGTCCGGCGCACGCGTGACGCGACGGTGCTCGCCGGTCGGGCCGAAGCCGAGCGCCTCGTAAAAGCGCATGGCATTGCGGTTGGCGTCGGCGACCCACGCGTAGATTTCCGTGGCGCCTTCGTTCGCGAGCCAGGCGGCGGCCGAGTCGACCAGCAGCTCGCCGCCGCGCAGATGACGCACGGCCGGCGCCACCCACAGTTCGCAAACGAATGCGCGGCGCGCCGCGGTATCGTCGAAGTACGCTTCGATCAGTCCCGCCGGATGGCCCTCGGTGTAGAGAATGAAGGTGGTGGAGGTGAAGGAAACCGCATGATCCGCGGCGGTGGCGTCGAAACTGGCGGCGTCGGCCGACAACGCGTCCTCAAGCGTGGCGCCGAAGGCATACGGTGCCTCCCGCAGCGACGCAGTACGGAGTTCGCGGAAAACAGCGCCCTGATCAGCGGCGATACGGCGAACGGTCAATGACGGACTCATGCAGACGAAAACCCCTTGAAACCCTAAGGCGTAGCTTTAACCGAACCGGCGCGAGAGTCAAATCATTCTTTACCGGAACAGGGTATGCGCCGCAGGAACTCCCCTCGGGAAGCGACATACGGAGCGTATCCCGACTCAGCAGCACGTTGCGCGCCCAGCTCCGGCGCAAGTGGCCGGACGCGGTACGCGCCACGCGGGGTCATGGCGCTTCGTAGCTACCGGTGCCGTCCGGCCACGGTGTCAGGAGTTCATAGCCGTCGTCGGTGACGGCGATCATGTGTTCCCATTGCGCCGACAGCGAACGGTCCTTGGTGACCACGGTCCAGCCGTCGCGCTGCACCGCGGTGCCGGCGCGGCCGGCGTTGATCATCGGCTCGATCGTGAAGACCATGCCCGGCTTCAGACGCACGCCCTGCCCCGGCTGGCCATAGTGCAGGACTTGAGGATCTTCGTGGTAGACCTTGCCGATGCCGTGGCCGCAATAGTCGCGCACGATCGAGAAGCCGTCGCGCTGCGCCACCTTCTGAATCGCATGGCCCACGTCGCCGAGCGTGGCGCCCGGCTTTACTTCGCGGATGCCGGCGAGCATCGCTTCATAGGTCGTGTCGACCAGCTCGCGCGCCACCGTGCTCGGCTGGCCGACGCAATACATGCGGCTCGTATCGCCGAAGTAGCCGTCCTTGATGATCGCGACGTCGATATTGATGATGTCGCCGTCTTTCAGGATCTCGGCGCGATTCGGGATGCCGTGGCACACCACCGAGTTGACCGAGGTGCAGACCGTCTTCGGAAAACCCAGATAGCCGACATTTGCCGGAATCGACTTTTGCGTATTGACAATGTAGTCGTTGCACAGTGCGTCCAGCTCGTCGGTGGAGACGCCGGCCTTGACGTGCTCGCCGATCATCGCCAGCACATCGGCCGCGAGGCGGCCGGAAATGCGCAGCCTGGCGATGTCGTCGGGAGTCTTGTAGGTAATAGCCATGAATTCGGTCGATATGGGTCGAATGGAAGGTCGATGTTCAATCGATCGGCCAATTGTACAGAGGATCGCCGCCGATCCTCCGCGAGCCGCGCCAAACTTGCCGGACGGAACGATCCGCGGCGATGTCGGGCGGCATGCTCGACCGGCTCCTCACATGCCGCGCACTTCATGCTGCACACGCAAACATAAATCTTTTGCGGCGTTTGCATCTAGCCGAGTATTCGCCCCGTAAAGGCGAATGAGGGCTCGCTCTTCTCCCTTGATCATTTAGTTCTTCTCAGAAGAACGGAGGCCTCTTTGCGTCCGCGATTTTGCGTCTTTGCAGCGCGAGAGCAACGGCTGTCCCCGCGTGTGCGCCGCAAGTCCGCGGTATCGGCAGCGAACCATTTGAGGAGCATCGCCATGTCGGAGTCCAGCACTAAATCAGCATCCCTTATTGATGCATTCGATCGACGCGCCACGCGCCG
Source organism: Paraburkholderia sp. BL6665CI2N2 (assembly GCF_004366535.1). Taxonomy (NCBI): domain Bacteria; kingdom Pseudomonadati; phylum Pseudomonadota; class Betaproteobacteria; order Burkholderiales; family Burkholderiaceae; genus Paraburkholderia; species Paraburkholderia sp. BL6665CI2N2. The sequence goes on along the minus strand of NZ_SORC01000001.1, from coordinate 6,716,667 downwards.
CCTGCAACGCAGACAGTTCTTTCGCAACGCCGGCGGCCTGAGTCTGGGACTTGTCGGCGGCACGCTGATCAGCGCGTGCGGCGGGGGCGGCTCGGTTTCGAGCGTGTCGGCCCAGAGTGCGCCGACCGACGCGGAAATCCTGAATTTCGCGCTGAATCTGGAGTACCTCGAATCGCAGTTCTATACGTACGCGACGACCGGTGCCGGGCTCGCCGCGAGCATGACGGCCGGCGTCGGCACGATGGGCACGGTGATCCCGGGGCAGCAAGTGCCCTTTCAGGACCCGGTGGTGAAGGCGTACGCCAACGAGATCGCCAACGACGAGCGCGAGCACGTCACCTTCCTGCGCAGCGCGTTGGGTTCGGCCGCGGTTGCCATGCCGGCAATCGACATCGGCGGCACGGATCCGAACGGCGCGTTTTCGAACGCGGCGCGCGCCGCCGGCCTCGTGCCAGCCGGCACCCCGTTCAATCCGTATGCGAACGACAACAACTTCCTGCTCGGCGCCTACATCTGCGAGGACGTCGGCGTAACGGCTTATAAAGGCGCCTCGCCGCTCATCACCAACAAGACGTTCCTCGAAGCGGCGGCCGGCATTCTCGCGGCCGAGGCGTATCACGCCGGCCTGGTGCGCACGGTGCTGTACTCGAAAGGTATCGACATGTCCGGTCTCGTCACGGCCGCCAATGCGATTTCGGCTGCACGTAACAGCCTCGATCATAACGGCCACGACGATCAGGGCATCACCGGCGCGACCGCCGGCACGTCCAACATCGTGCCGCTGGACAGCAATGGGCTCGCATTCAGCCGCAACTACAGCAACGTCCTCAACATCGTCTATCTGACGAGTTCGGCGGCGACCAAAGGCGGCTTCTTCCCGAACGGCGTGAACGGTTCGCTGAACATGAGCGCTTGAGTTGATTTATCCATTGTGTCAGTTGCACCGGCAACGGGGCGCCGCGACGACGATCACGCTCGTGTGGTTCAGCTCGCGCGGCGATCTGATGGGTCACTACCGGAATCGTCGCGCGACGACTCTCGCGGCGACCCTCGGCACGGTGGTCGTGCTGGCGCTCAATCTCATTCTGCTGTTGCAAGCGGCCAGGATTTCGCCGTGGCCGCCGTTTCATGCCGCGTGAGCCGGTCGGGTCATGGCGCGACCTGCATCCGCTCGCGGGGTTGGCGCGTACATTGTTCGAACGCATCTATTCGGACGGATTCGACTCCCATGCCTCGACGCCTGCTCACCTTGACCGCCACGCTGGCGCTCGCCGCCCTCGGCGGCTGCAGCGCGGCCGGCGTGCTGAACGCCGCCGTATCGCACAAGCAGTTCCGCGCCGAAAACGGCCTTGCTTACGGCAACGCGCCGCGCCAGAAGCTCGACGTCTACGTACCCGCCGTCGGCGCGCCGCCAGCCGCTTCTTCGCACGGCCGTCCGGTCGTGGTGTTCTTCTACGGCGGCAGTTGGCAGAACGGTTCGCGCAGCAACTATCTGTTCGTCGGCGCGGCATTAGCCTCGCGCGGCTTCGTCGCCGTGCTGCCCGACTATCGGACGTGGCCCGACACGGCGTTCCCCGGCTTCGTCGACGACGCGGCCACAGCCGTGCGCTGGGCACGCGACCATGCGGCCGAGTTCGGCGGCGACCCGTCGCGAATCTTTTTGATGGGACACTCCGCGGGCGCGCACATCGTGATGCTGCTCGCCACCGATGGCCGCTATCTCGCCGTGCAGCAGATGAGCAAAACCGATATCAGCGGCGTGATCGGCCTGGCTGGCCCGTATGATTTTCTGCCGTTGCACGACGCGACGCTCGAGGAAATCTTCCCGCGTGCATTGCGTGCCGCAAGTCAGCCGATCAACTTTGTCGCCGGCGACGAGCCGCCGATATTCCTCGCCGCCGGCCAGCACGATACGACCGTCGATCCGGGCAACACCGACCGGCTCGCGGCGAAACTGCATGCGTCGGGCGATGCGGATGTCGAAGTGAAGCACTATCCGCGCGTCGGGCATGCGCTGCTGGTGGGCGCGTTTGCCGGGCCTTTGCGCGGCTTTGCGCCGGTGCTCGACGATGCGAGCGCGTTTATCGACGCGCAGGCGAACAATGAAGCGCAGCGTTCGCGTGGCGGCGCCGCATGCGGTGATGCGCAATCGTCGCCCGCCTCTTTCGATGCACAGGGCAACGTTTATCAATTGCGTCGGCAGCGCGCGAAGGCCACCGCTGCGCCGGGTGACAATTCGGCATCCACAGGAGCGCCCGCCGCCGGCTCCGATTGCGAGAAGCAGAGCAACCGGGGCATCAACGAATAGCGCCGCTGCAACCCGCCACGAACTACCGCGCCATACCCAGCAATTGCTTGCGCAAACTAGGCGCGCGCGTGGAAGGATCGAGCCAGATGCCGAAGAATGCACGCGCGAAGGCGGGATCGTCGAACTCGCCGGTCATGCGCTCGCCGGCATAAAAACGCACGCCCTTGTCCGGCAGATACACCGCGCTCAACTGGTCGCCGGGGCTGACATCCACGAACGCCTGCAGCATGTCCGCGCGCCAGCGTTCCAGCGTGTCGGCCGGAATCGGCGCGCCCGCCAGACGCTCGATCTCGCTGATGCCGGCGTCCGCAAGACGCTCGCGTTTGATGCCGCGCGCGTACACGATATGCAACGCGAAACGGGCGTCGTAATCGACCGGCACGCGTTCGCTCCACATCTGCGCGCGATAGAGCCGGAAGCCAAGCACGCTAAAATCGCCTTCGCCGACGAGTTGCGCGGACTCGACGTCGCCGCGCCGGTCGGCGAAAGCGGCGCTCGCCCAGAAGATCAGCACAAGAGCGACGAGCGCGCGCACGTCAATCCGCCTTCGAGAGCACGAACTGCATCACGTCCGTGCGTCCTTCGTCGAAGCCCGCTTCGCAATACGCCAGATACAGCCGCCACGTGCGCACGAAAATCTCGTCGAAACCCTGCACGCGGATCGTATCGAGTTGCGCTTCGAATGCGCCGCGCCAGCGGCGCAAGGTCTCCGCGTAATCGCGGCCGAACGCCAGCGACGTGCGCGCCGTGAGCTTGCCGCGCCGCGCGGCTTGCGTGAAACGTTGCGGGCTCGGCAACATGCCGCCAGGAAAAATGAACTCGCGAATGAAGTCGCTGGTCGCGCGATAAGCGGCAAAATGCGAGTCGTCGATCGTGATGGTTTGCACTAGCGCGCGAGCGCCCGGTCGCAGACGTTCGCGCAGAATCTGGAAGTACGTCGGCCAGAATTGTTCGCCAACGGCCTCTAACATTTCAATCGATACGACGGCATCGTACTGACCGGTCAGGCTGCGATAGTCGCGCAGTTCGAGTTGCACGCGCTCTCTCAGGCCTGCTTCGTTCACACGCTGCCGGGCGAATTCGAGTTGCGCCGGCGAGATCGTCACGCCATGCACGTGAATGCCCAGACGCGCCGCGTGCAACGCAAAAGCGCCCCATCCGCAGCCGATTTCCAGAATGTGCATGCCTTCGCGCAAACCAAGCGTATCGATGATGCGTTGATACTTCGCGTGCTGCGCGTCTTCGAGCGATTGATGGAAATTGCCGTCGAACACCGCACTCGAATAGGTGAAAGTCGCGTCGAGCCACTGCGCGTAAAACGCGTTGCCGAGGTCGTAGTGCGCGTGAATGTTGCGCCGGCTGCCCGAACGTGTGTTCCGCCTCAGCTTATGACGCAGTCCGTACCAGAGCTGCGCCAGCCAGCCGCCATACACCGTGCGTTGCAGCGCGCGCTCGTTGCGGATCGCGACGCGCAGCAGCGCGGCCAGATCGGGCGTATCGACCCAGAAAGAGCGCCATGCGTCCGCGAAACCAATATCGCCTTTGCGCAGAATCGCGCCGCACGCGCGCCAGTCACGCATCTCCAGACGCGCGCCGGGCGCCGCGTGCGGATCGCCGAACACGCGCTGCTGACCATCGGGCGTGATGAGGATCAGATGCCCCACCTGGATCCGCTCGAGCAAGGACAGAAACAGACGGCCTGACGCGGGGGCGGTTTGGTGCCCGCTCAGGGTTCTTGAAAGCGCCATGACTGAATCTCCTCAATCGGACGAAACGGGGCGCGCGGCGGCGGATGGTTTGGCGGCTGCGGCGTGGTGGGTGGACGCGTGGTCGGTGCGGGCCGGCGCGGGGTTTTTGCCGTGGAACGGCGTTTTCTTGAGGGCAAGGCGCACGGCCTGCCAGTGAATTCTCGCGACGACGCCCACGGTGAGGAGCGGCTGACGCAGCAGCGCGGCGAACGCGGCCGCGCGCGTGAGCGGCTTCAGGCGGCCGCCGAGTGCGGTGCGGATCAGCAGACCGTCGGCGTCGTGATAGTCGATGGAGACCGACGCGCTGCTGGGCGCTTCCTTGACGCGAAAGGTGTAGCCGCCTTCCACGCGGCAAAACGGCGACACGTGCAGCACTTTGCGGCACATGAGCCGCGTGCTCGTGGTGATCGGCGCGTTGCCGTTTGCCCTGAGCAGATAGCTGTGGCGCTCGCCGAAGGTGTTGCGCACTTCGGCAAGCAGGGCGCGCAACCGGCCGTCGCGGTCGTGGCAGTACCAGAAACTGATCGGGTTGAACGCGTAGCCGAACACGCGTGGAAAAGCCTGTAGCCAGATACGGCCGTCGGCTTCCTCGATGCCTGCGACACGTAGTTGCTCGCGCATCCATGTGGCGAGGTCGCTGCCGTCGCGCGGACCGTGGTCGCGTCGATACAGACTGAGCGGCCGCCAGCGGTCGATGCCGAACCAGCCGCTATCGAGCGAGGCCAGCCGATCCAGGTCGCATCGCACGTAAAACACCGGATACGTGAAGCGATGATGGTTCGGGCGCAGACGTTCGTGCGTCACCTTGCCGGTCAGCAGCCAGGCTGCTGGATCAGCGCCGGCATTGTCGCTCGACGGGTTCATAGCCTGGCCCATGCCGGCGATGCATCGAAATCGGCGGCGATCCGTAGCGCCGATTTCAGACCATCCTCATGAAAACCGTAGCCTGTCCACGCGCCCGCGAACCACGTGCGGCGCTTGCCTTGCAGTGAAGGCAGACGGTGCTGCGCGTCGATCGCGGCCAGATCGAACAGCGGATGGTCGTAGACGAAGCGGCGTAGTTCGGTGCCCGGCGCCGGCTGGGTGACCGGGTTGAGCGTGACGACGAGCGGCGTCCTGAACGGCAGCGGCTGCAACTGATTGACCAGATAACTGACGCACACTGGATGCGTGCCGTCGACACTGCGGCTGCCCAGATAATTCCAAGCCGACCACACGCGCTGACGACGCGGCAGCAGATTCGTATCCGTATGCAGCACCGCGACGTTCGGTTGATAGCGCACGGCGGCGAGCACGCCGCGCTCGTCCTGATCGGCGTCTTCCAGCAGGCGCAGCGTGGTCGGCGCGTGAGTGGCGAGCACCAGCGCGTCGAAGCGCTCGGTGCCGTGGTCAGTGAACACGTCGACGCCGTTGGCGTCACGCCGCACGCCGCGCACTGCCGTGCCGGTGCGGATGTCATCGAGCGTGCTGGTTAGACGCTTCACATACTCGCGGCCGCCGCCGACCACGGTCCGCCACTGCGGCCGGCGATTCACTTGCAGCAGTGCGTGGTTCAGGCAGAAGCGCAGGAAAGTCGTGGCCGGGAACGCGAGGATGTCGGCGGTAGCGCTCGACCAGATCGCGGCGGCCATCGGCAGCAAATATTGTCGCTGGAACGCGCCGCCGTAGCCGCCTTCCGTCAGCAGCTCGCCCATCGACGCGCGCGTTTCAATCGCCAGTTCGAGGTTGAGTTGCGCGCTGCCGTTAAACCGCATGATGTCGCGCAGCATGCCGATGAAGGTCGGTGAAAACAGATTGCGGCGCTGCGCGAACACCGTGTTCAGACTGGTGCCGGCCCATTCCAGACGGCCTTCGTCGAGCGAGACCGAGAAGGTCATGTCGCTCGGATGCGACTGCACGCCGAGTTCGGCGAATAGCGCAATCAGGTTCGGATAGGTGCGGTCGTTGAACACGAGGAAGCCGGTGTCGACGGGATGCGTGTGGCCGTCGAGCGTGACATCCACTGTGTTGGTGTGGCCGCCCAGGTAGCCGGCCGATTCGAACAGCGTGACCCGATGGTTGCGCGTCAGCAGATAGGCGCTGGCCAAACCCGAGATGCCGGCGCCGATGACCGCGACCCGCGAGCCGCGCGGTAGTGGTGAGGTCGGTGCGGAATGGGGCATGGGCGCGTCTCCTTGAGTTGGGGACACGCGTTGAATTCAAGAGGTGTGCGGGGGTTGCGGTCCTTGAGGGGATTTACGCAGCGCGGATCTCTTTGGATGCAGCAAGCGGGAATTGCGCTGAGGCTGGTAGGTGACTGGTTTGAGGTGACTGCTTTGTTCGACGAACAGTCCGAAGTCGCGTTGCGTCAAAACAAAAACCCCACAGAACGTTCGCTCTGCGGGGTTTTTAAATTTGGCGGAAAGGGTGGGATTCGAACCCACGGTACGGGAAAACCGTACGCCTGATTTCGAGTCAGGTACATTCGACCACTCTGCCACCTTTCCGGGTCTACTGAATCACGGTGACTACCGCCTCATCAGTACCAAGCGGGTCGATTGCTTGGGAGAAAAAGATTATAAAACAGCCTATTTCGGTTTGCCAAGCCCCTTGACCCAAAAAAACTTCAGAAGCGCCCGGCACGCCGTACATGTCTCGATGCAACATCAGCACAGCATCGACGCAATTACCATCCCGCCGCTTATGGAACCGCTCATCCAGCCGCCACTTCCAGTCGTTCAATGCCGCCCAGATACCGACGCAACGCAACCGGCACAGTGACCGAACCATCGGCGTTCTGGAAGTTCTCGAGCACCGCCACGAGCGTGCGGCCGACGGCCAGACCCGAGCCGTTCAGCGTGTGCACCAGCTCCGGCTTACCCTGCGCATTGCGATAACGCGCGTGCATGCGACGCGCCTGGAACGACTCCGTGTTCGAGCAGCTCGAGATTTCGCGATAGGTATTCTGCGCCGGCACCCACACTTCCAGGTCGTACGTCTTGGCAGCCGAGAAGCCCATGTCGCCCGTGCACAGCGTGATCACGCGATATGGCAATTCCAGCTTCTGCAAGATCGTCTCAGCGTGGCCGACCATCTCCTCCAGCGCGGCGTACGACGTTTCCGGCGCGACGATCTGCACCATCTCGACCTTGTCGAATTGATGCTGGCGAATCAGACCGCGCGTGTCGCGGCCATACGAGCCCGCTTCCGAGCGGAAGCACGGCGAATGCGCGGTCAGCTTGACCGGCAGCGCGTCCGCTTCGAGGATGCTGTCGCGCACCGTGTTCGTCAGCGAAATCTCCGACGTGGAGATCAGATACTGCGTGACCGTGTTTTCGTCGCCGCCCTTTTCGACGCGGAACATGTCGTCGGCAAATTTGGGCAACTGGCCGGTGCCGTACAGAATTTCCGGATTCACGATGTACGGCGTGTAGACCTCCGTATAGCCGTGCTGCTGCGTGTGCGTGTCGATCATGAACTGCGCGAGCGCACGATGCAGCCGCGCAATCTGTCCGCGCAACATCGTAAAGCGCGCGCCCGAGAGCTTCGCGCCGGTCTCGAAGTCGAGCCCGAGCGGTGTGCCGACATCGACGTGATCCTTCACCTCGAAATCGAACTGGCGCGGCGTGCCCCAGCGCCGCACTTCGACGTTGCCGGTTTCGTCCTCGCCCACCGGCACGCTTTCATGCGGCAAATTCGGCACGCCCTGGAGCAGTTCCGACAGACGCTTCTGGATGTCGTCGAGCTTCGCCGCCGACGCCTTCATCTCGTCGCCGATACCGCCCACTTCGGCCATCACCGCCGAGGTGTCCTCGCCCTTGCCTTTCATCGCGCCGATCTGCTTCGACAGGCTGTTGCGGCGCGCCTGCATCTCTTCGGTACGGGTCTGGGTATCGCGGCGTTCCGCTTCGAGCGCGGCGAAGGCCGCCACGTCGAGGGTATAGCCGCGGTCGGCGAGGCGCTTGGCGACGCCGTCGAGGTCTTTGCGCAGCAACTGAGTGTCGAGCATGGGATGGGGCGGGTATTCGTTGTATGAAGGTGGGATTTTAGCGCACCGGCGCGGGCGGCCGGTGCGTTAGATGGCCGGCGTGTGCGGAATGCCGACACGGCGCGCGCCAAGGCGCGGAACGAGGCGCGGGTCGAGGCGCACGGCGAGGCATGAAACAACGCGTACATCGAAGCACAAAGCGAGGCGCGAAACCGCGCGCAAAGCGAGCCGGAGCGCGAGAGGCGCTCGAAAACGTCAGCCCTTCTTCGGTTTGTTCTCGCTGCGCCACTGCGCGTCGAGCTCGGCCAGACGCGCCATCTTGTCGCCGATTTTGCCTTCGAGACCGCGCGGCGTCGGCTCGTACCAGTGCGGATCGCGCATGTTGTCCGGCAGGTAAGTTTCACCGGCCGCGTAGGCATCGGGTTCATCGTGCGCGTAGCGGTACTCGTGACCGTAGCCGAGTTCCTTCATCAGCTTGGTCGGCGCGTTGCGCAGATGCACCGGCACGCCGCGCGACTGGTCCTTGCTCACGAAGCGCCGCGCCTCGTTATACGCGTTGTATCCGGCGTTCGACTTCGGCGCGACCGCCAGATAGATGATTGCCTGCGCAAGCGCCAGTTCACCCTCGGGTGTGCCCAGACGCTCATAGGTTTCGGCGGCGTCGAGCGCAATGCGCGCGGCGCGCGGATCGGCGAGGCCGATGTCTTCCCACGCCATGCGCACGATGCGGCGCGCCAGATAACGCGGGTCCGCGCCGCCGTCGAGCATGCGGCAGAACCAGTACAACGCGCCGTCCGGGCTGCTGCCGCGCACCGATTTATGCAGCGCGCTGATCTGGTCGTAAAATGCGTCGCCGCCTTTGTCGAAGCGGCGCAGATTTTCGGCGAGTGCGCTGCCGAGCAGCGCGCCGTCGATTTCGGTGGTCTTTTGCTGCGCCGCCGCCCGCGCGACGATTTCCAGGTTGTTCAAGAGCTTGCGACCGTCGCCGTCGGCGGAGCCGATGAGCGCGTCGCGGGCTTCGTCGGTGAACGTGAGGCCGCCGAGCTCCTGCTGCGCGCGTTCGAGCAACTCGCGCTGCTCTTCGTCGGTCAGGCTTTTCAGCACGTAGACGGCGGCACGCGAGAGCAATGCGCTATTCACCTCGAACGAAGGATTCTCGGTCGTCGCGCCGACGAACACGAACAACCCCGACTCGACGTGCGGCAAGAACGCGTCTTGCTGGCTCTTGTTGAAGCGGTGCACTTCGTCGACGAACACGAGCGTCTGATGCCCGTTCGCGCGATGAATCTGCGCGGTCTCGACCGCCTCGCGGATATCCTTCACCCCCGAGAGCACGGCGGACAGCGCGATAAACTCCGCGTGAAACGCATCGGCCATGAGCCGGGCGAGCGTGGTTTTGCCGACGCCGGGCGGGCCCCAGAGGATCATCGAATGGGCTTCGCCGGATTCGAATGCGACCCGCAGCGGCTTGTTCGGGCCGAGCAGGTGCTTCTGGCCGATCACTTCGTCGATATTGCGGGGCCGCAGGCGTTCGGCGAGCGGAACATTGGCACGTGTTTCTTCAAACATGACGTTTTGGGGATAATCTCGGCTTTTCCGGACGCGGTCCGTGTGAAGGCGGCGTACTGCCGGTGAGCCACGCCAGCACGTGAAGGTGCGGGCAACGTCCTGCATTATGACAGTGACGGCGCCCGGGCAAGAATCGCCCGGCTCCCGAACGAACACACGCGGCGCGCCGGGAACGACTCGCGCGGTCGCAATCCGGCAACGGTTGAAGCAATTGGAAGATCGAGCGGACAGGGCAGGCAACGCATGACCTGACCGCGGACATAACAGCAGACACAAGCGTCGACACAACTTCGCAACTAGATCGGCAACTGAGTTGGCGACTGAGTCGGCAAACGGGTTTGCAAATAAGTCGGCAAGCACTATCAACAGGGACAAGACCAGATGGCACAAGATCCACTCACCGGCGACGCCGGTTCCACCTACGCACCGCTCACGCCGGTGCCCGACGCGCGCCGCGCGTTCCGCACCGGCGACGCCTTCGCGCTCTGGTTCTCGCTCGGCATCGGCCTGCTCGTCGCGCAGGCGGGCGCGCTGCTGGTGCCGGGATTGTCGCTGCCGCACGCATTGCTGGCTATCGTGATCGGCAGCGTGATTGGCGTGGTGTTGCTGGCGCTGGCTGGCGTGATCGGCACGGATACGGGGCTCGCGGCCATGTCGTCGCTGCGGCCGACGCTCGGCGTGCGCGGCGCGTCGGTGCCGGCCGTGCTGAACGCGGTGCAACTGGTCGGTTGGGGCTCGTTCGAGGTGATCGTGATGCGCGATTCCGCCGACGCGCTCGCCAGGCAGGCCTTCGGCCTTTCCATGCCGCTCATCTGGACGGTGATCTTCGGCTTGCTCGCGACGCTGCTGGCGATCAGCGGCCCGCTCTCGTTCGTACGGCGCTTTCTGCGCACGTGGGGCATCTGGCTGCTGCTCGCGGGCGCGGCGTGGCTCACGTGGAATCTGCTCGCCAAGCACGATCTGGCCGCGCTGATGCGCCGCCCCGGCACAGGTGAGATGTCGTTTGGCGGCGCGATCGATCTGGTGGTGGCCATGCCGCTCTCATGGCTGCCGCTGATCGCCGACTACACGCGTTTCGGCCGGAAGCCCGGCGAAACCTTCCGCGGCACGCTGATTGGTTACGGCATCGCCAACATCTGGTTTTACGCACTCGGTGCGATCTACGGCCTCGCGGCGGGCGGCGGCGACACGCTGTTGACCGGCGCGCTGGCGCAAGCGGGCGGCGGCCTCGCGCTGCTGCTGATCCTGATCGACGAAGTCGACAACGCCTTCGCTGACATCCACTCGGCCGCGGTGTCGACCGGCACGTTCTGGACGCGCGGCAGCGTGCCCATGTTGTCGGCAGCGTTCGGCGCGCTGTGCACGCTGATCGCCCTTGCCGTGCCAATGGCGAAGTATCAGAACTTCCTGCTGCTGATCGGCTCGGTGTTCGCGCCGCTGTTCGGTGTCGTGCTGGTGGATCACTTCATCGTGCGCAAGCGCCGTATCGAAGTTGCCGCGCTCGCCGACGCGCGCGGCCGCTATGGCTTCTCGGGCGGCTGGCATCTGAGCGCGTTCCTCGCGTGGGCGATCGGCATCGTCGCGTATCAGGTGATCAATCAATGGCTGCCGAATCTCGGCGCGACCTTGCCCGCGCTGGTCATCGGCGCGGTGTGCTATCTGGTGTTCGTGTCGGCGCGTAAGACGGCGTATGCGTGAGGCTCATATGAGCTAGCGTGCGCGTCACATAAACGCAAAAAGGCCTGCAAACGCAGGCCTTTTCTTATCGCTCGAATCGTTTTAGCGTGTGGACGCCCGATACTCGACGCCCGGCAACACACACAGCAACTCGAACGCGAGATTCGCGCCGAGCAGCGCGGTCGTGCCGAACGGATCGTAAGGCGGCGCGACCTCGACCAGATCGCAGCCGACGATATTCAGCCCCCGCGAGCCGCGAATGATTTCCAGCGCCTGCGGCACCGTCAAACCGGCGATTTCCGGCGTGCCCGTGCCCGGTGCAAAAGCCGGATCGATCCCGTCGATGTCGAACGTGATGTACACCGGGCCGTCGCCCATGCGCTCGCGAATGCGCGCCATCAACGGCACGAGCGACTGGTTCCAGCACGCCTCGGCCTGCACCACTTCAAAACCCTGATCGCGGCACCAGTCGAAGTCTTCCGCTGCGTAACCCGTGCCGCGCAGGCCGATCTGCACGACACGGTCGCAATCGAGCAAGCCCTCTTCCACCGCGCGGCGGAACGGCGTGCCGTGCGCGATCTTCTCGCCCATCATGGTGTCGTTGACGTCGGCGTGCGCGTCGACATGAATCAGGCCGACCTTGCCGTGCTTGCGATGAATCGCGCGCAGGATCGGCAACGCGATGGTGTGATCGCCGCCCAGCGTGATCGGCTTGCAATCGTGCTGAAGAATTTCGTCGTAGGCGGTTTCGATGCGCTTGATCGAATCGTGCAGGTTATACGGATTGATCGCGACGTCACCGAGGTCGGCAACGCGCAGCGAATCGAACGGCGCGGCGCGCGTCGCCATGTTGTACGGACGCAGCAGCACGGATTCACTGCGGATCTGGCGCGGTCCGAAGCGCGCGCCGGTCCGGTTCGAGGTACCGAGATCGAACGGCACGCCGACGAAGCAGGCGTCGAAGCCTTCGGCCGAGCCGACGTTCGGCAGCCGCATCATCGTCGCGATGCCGCCGCAGCGGGGCATCGCGTTGCCGGACAGCGGTTGCGGCCGTTCGCCGGCTTCTGGGGAAATGAAGGAAGAGGTATTCATCGTGTCTCGGCAATGAAAAGAGGGGCAGCAAGCAAAATCGTCCAGACCGGCCGAGGGGAAGCATCAGAAGCGCACCTTGCCGGGCGAATCTCGATTCTTGAGCAGTTTCCCAGAAGTTAAAATACCGACGGAATAAACTTCACATTGATCTTCAGCGATGTATCCTGACGTATGTTCTCCCAACTCACCGATCTCGACCTGCGGCTGATCCGCGTATTTCTCGCCATTGTCGATGCGGGCGGCGTCTCCCCGGCCCAGGCGACGCTCAACGTCGGCCAGTCGACCATCAGCACGCAACTCGCCACGCTGGAAACCCGCCTTGGCTACCGGCTGTGCGAGCGCGGTCGCGGCGGCTTCAGTCTGACCGCGCGCGGCGAGCAATTCATCGACGCGGCGCGCGCCCTGCTGTCAGCCGTCGATACCTTCGGCATGCAGGCGCGCAACGTCGGCCGCAAGCTGGTCGGCACGCTCGATATAGGCATGATAGGCCACACGCCGGTGTCGGCGAGCGCGCGCATCAGCGACGCAATCGGCCGGTTCCGGGCGCGCGATCAGTCCGTGCGATTTTCGATTCTGGTGCGCTCGCCGGGCGAACTCGAAGAACTGCTGCTCAATGGGCGCATTCAGATCGGCATCGGCTATTTCTGGCATCGCGTGCCGTCGCTCGAATACACCGAGGTGTTCGCGGAAGATCAGTTCGCCTACTGCGCGAAAGGGCATCCGTTGTTCGCTCAGGCCGGTGACGTGCCGCCCGCGGAGGCCGCGCAGCATGAATGGGCGTGGCGCAGCTATCCGCTGCCCGAAGCCGAGAGTTCGACCACGCCGCAGAACGTCACCGCAGTCGCGGACAACATGGAAGCGGTCGCGATGCTGGTGCTCTCCGGGCATCATCTCGGCTATCTGCCGGGGCATTTCGCCGCACCGTTCGTCAAGCAAGGGCTGCTCGCCGCGCTGAACCCGGCGCAGATGCGTTATCGCGTCGCGTTTCACATGGTCACTCGGGCGCGGCAGCATCGTACGGATATCGTCGAAGCGTTTATCGACGATATGAAGGCCGCGCATCCGGCGCAGGTTCTGGAAGTGGACGAATAGTGGCCGACTGGTGACCAAATAACACGCGCAATAAAAAAGCCATGGCATGCCATGGCTTTTTAACGATCGCACGCCAACTGCGTATCGGCTTATCCGTTGATCACGTCCGCGCCCTTCGGCACCGTGAACTTGAATGCGTCGGCCGGCAGCGGCGGATTCTTCTGAATGTTCGAGAAGGTCAGCAGCGTCACGTTGCCGAACACGTCGTGCAATTCCATCGCTTCGAGATTGCCATCCTTGAAGCCGATACCAACGCGCTGGAATTGCGTGTCTTTCGCTTTCGGCGTGAGTTCGAGCCAGTCGATGCCGGCCTTCACGCCCGCATCGCGCAGCGTGAAGTTCTTGTCGAGATCGTTGCTGCCGAACAGGATCGCCGCCGGGCTCGCGCCGAGCGCACCGCCGAGGCTGCGCACCGTCACCTGATTCAGATCCTTGTCGTAGACGTAGAGCTTGTCGCCGTCTGCCTGCAACAGTTGCGCATAGGGCTTCTCGTATTGCCAGATGAACTTGCCGGGGCGCGCGAACGTAAAGGTGCCGCTCGACGTGCCGGTTTTGCCCGCGCCTTGGGTCGACAACGTGCCGCTTGCGCCTTGCGCTTTGCTCGGCGCCCGCACCTCCTGCTGGACAAAAGTGCCGCGCGCCGAATGCACTTGCGCGACGAACGCCTTCAGTTGCTCGGTCCCGCTCGCGAACGCCTGCGACGCGAACAGCACCGACGCGCCGATCGCCACGCTGCCGACGCCGCGCACAAAGCTGCGGGCGAACTGGCCAAATCGGTTGGATTGAGCATTCTCTCGAGCGTGCTGCTGCGCGAATAGCTGCATGTGGTTTTCTCCCTTGATTGAATTCGTTGAGCGGTCGTGACCGCTTGCTTGCGCATTGAGCAATGCCTTGGGTGCCCGTATTTGGCGAGGGGCTGCCGCGATGCCAGCGAGCCTGTTTCCCATCGGCGCCGTACTCAGACGTGTCGTGAGCAGCTTAGCCACCCCGCCTTAAACGAGCCTTAGGGTAGCGACCGGCCCTTTGATGCCGCAAAGCATCGCTCGCCCAAACCAGCCGTCGAAGTGGTGGCGGAGCCTCAACGCGGCAAAGCATGGCTTGCCTTGCTTTCGGTTGCGATAAAGAGGCGCCCGCGTCTCGCAGCCGACGGCACATTCGCCGCCTCACTGCGGACTCGCTGCCCGCGGTTTATTCCGCTTCCCGCGCCGGCGCCAGAATCTCGCGATTGCCGTTCGACGACATCGCCGACACCACGCCCGAGTTTTCCATCTGCTCGAGCAACCGGGCCGCACGGTTATAGCCGATGCGCAAATGCCGCTGCACCAGCGAGATCGACGCACGCCGGTTCTTCAGCACGACGTCGACCGCCTGGTCGTATAACGGATCCGACTCGCCGTCGCCCGATCCGGTTCCTCCGGCGCCCGCGGAGCCTTCGTCGCCCTCGCCCGTCACGCCGCCTTCGAGAATGCCCTCGATGTAGTTCGGCTCGCCCTGCTCCTTGAGTTTGTCGACCACGCGATGCACTTCCTCGTCCGACACGAACGCGCCGTGCACGCGCACCGGCAAGCCGCTGCCCGGCGGCAGATACAGCATGTCGCCCATGCCGAGCAGCGATTCCGCGCCCTGCTGGTCGAGAATGGTGCGCGAGTCGATCTTCGACGACACCTGGAAAGCCATCCGCGTCGGCACGTTAGCCTTGATGAGGCCGGTGATCACATCCACCGACGGACGCTGAGTAGCCAGAATCAGGTGAATGCCGGCCGCGCGCGCTTTCTGCGCGATCCGCGCGATCAGTTCTTCGACCTTTTTGCCGACCACCATCATCAGGTCGGCCAGTTCGTCGATCACCACGACGATGTTCGGCAGACGCGTGAGCGGCTCCGGATCGTCCGGCGTGAGGCTGAACGGATTCGGCAGTTTTTCTTCGCGTTTGGCGGCCTCGTCGATCTTGTTGTTGTAGCCGGCGAGGTTACGCACGCCGAGCTTGCTCATCAACTTGTAGCGGCGTTCCATTTCAGCGACTGCCCAGTTGAGCGCGTGACCGGCCTGACGCATGTCCGTCACGACCGGACACAAGAGATGCGGAATGCCTTCATACACGCTCATTTCGAGCATCTTCGGATCGATCAGGATCATGCGGACCTGATCGGCGCTCGCCTTGTAGAGCAGCGACAGGATCATCGCGTTGATACCGACCGACTTGCCCGAACCCGTCGTACCCGCCACCAGCAAGTGCGGCATCTTCGCGAGGTCGGCGCACACCGGCTTGCCGCCGATATCTTTACCGAGCCCCATGGTCAGCGGCGACGCGGCATCCGCATAGACCGCCGAGCCGAGAATCTCGGAGAGACTCACGGTCTGACGACGCTGGTTCGGCAACTCCAACGCCATGAAATTCTTGCCAGGAATGGTTTCGACCACGCGAATCGACACGAGCGACAGCGAACGCGCGAGATCCTTGGCAAGACCGACGATCTGGCTGCCCTTCACACCGGTGGCCGGCTCGATCTCATAGCGCGTGACCACCGGGCCGGGATACGCCGCAACCACGCTCACTTCGACGCCGAAGTCCTTGAGCTTTTTCTCGATCAGGCGCGAGGTGAACTCCAGCGTATCCGCGGAGATAGTTTCCTGCGCGACCGGCGCGGCATCGAGCAGCGAAATGGGCGGCAAGGTGGAATCGCCCGGCAGGTCGGTGAAGAGCGGCACTTGCCGCTCCTTCTCGACACGCTCCGACTTGGCCGGGGTGACGACCGGCGGCACGATCATGACCGGCTCGTGCTCCTCGATCCGCACGCGGCCCTTCTCGACCTTGCCCTCGCGCTTGACCGCAGCCGCTTCACCGAGCTTGCGGTCGCGGCCGGCCTCGCGGCGCAGCTTGGCGAACGTCACCGCGGAAATGATCGATTCGCCGACCTTCTCCGACACGGACAGCCACGAAAAACGGAAATACAGCGACAAACCGATGCCGAGCACGATCAGGAGCGCCAGCGTGCCGCCCGTGAAGCCGAGCGCATGCGACACACCACGCGCGACGGCCTCGCCGATCACGCCACCCGGCGCGCGTGGCAACTGCACTTTCAGCGACCACATGCGCAACGCCTCGATGCCGTCGCAGGCCAGCAGGACCAGCATGAAAGCGAACGCGTCGGCGAGCCAACTCTCGCGCGGCACGTCGTCCTGCTCTTCCTCGTGATGGGTGATGCGCTTGTAGTTCGCGGAGATATGGCGGCCGAGCAGCACGATCCACCAGTAGGCGGACAGACCGAACAGCAAGAGCAGGATGTCCGACGTCCACGCGCCGACGCGGCCCGCCCAGTTGGCGATATGGTCGACCTGCGCGGCGTGGGTCCAGCTCGGATCGCGCCGGCTGTAGCTGACGAGCGCCATGAGCAGGAAAACGCCGAGCGCCACCTGCAGGATCCAGCGGATTTCGGTGAAAAGGCGCGACATGCGGTGCGGCAATGCCTGCGCGCTCGCGGAATAGGGAGCTTTTGCCATTGATCCTGTTGCGTGTGTGCCCGGTGTGTGCCCGGCTCCGGCCTGAGTCGTGGTTAAGCCTCGCCCAGCGCGGCTTCGGGCCCGATCCCGGCTTCCGGGAACTTCGATCCGGCCTATTGTAAACGCAGTGTCCCGCGCGAGGCTGTAAATGACGGTAACTTGGCCGTTTGGCCACAGAAAGGCGTGGCGAGGCCCGCCGCCGACGCTATCGGCGTGATCGGAAAGCTTCATGGAGCAGGCCGGCGCCCCGCCCTTTATAATGTCGCGCTGATACCCATCTATAGTTTCAGCTCAAGTCGCGCGGCCTCGCATGGGCGAGCCGGGCGCCGTAAAAGGATTCGATCATGCCTGCAACTTCCACGAAACACGCCAAGGTTCTGATTCTCGGTTCCGGTCCCGCCGGCTACACGGCGGCGGTCTACGCGGCGCGCGCCAACCTCGCGCCGGTGCTTGTCACGGGCCTGGCTCAAGGCGGCCAGCTCATGACCACGACCGACGTCGAAAACTGGCCTGCCGACCCCAACGGCGTGCAAGGCCCGGAACTGATGGGGCGCTTCCTGGAGCACGCCGAGCGCTTCAACACCGAAATCATTTTCGACCACATTCATACGGCCAAGCTGGATGAGAGGCCGATCCGCCTGATCGGCGACTCGGGCGAATACACCTGCGACTCGCTGATCATCTCGACCGGCGCCTCGGCGCAGTATCTCGGCCTGCCGTCGGAAGAAGCGTTCATGGGCAAAGGCGTGTCGGCTTGCGCCACCTGCGACGGCTTCTTCTACAAGCAACAACATGTGGCCGTGATCGGCGGCGGCAATACCGCGGTCGAGGAAGCGCTCTATCTGTCCGGGATCGCCAGGAAGGTGACCGTGATTCATCGCCGCGACAAGTTCCGCGCCGAGCCGATTCTGATCGACCGTTTGCTGGCAAAGGAAAAGGAAGGCCTGGTCGAGATCAAGTGGGATAGTACGCTCGACGAAGTCACCGGCGACCAGTCCGGCGTGACCGGCCTGCGGATCAGGAACACGAAAACGGGTGCCACCGAAGACATCGCGCTGCAAGGTCTGTTCGTCGCGATTGGCCACAAGCCGAACACGGACATTTTCGCCGGCCAACTGGAGATGAAGAACGGCTACATCATCACCAAGGGCGGCCTGAACGGGTTCGCGACCGCCACCAGCGTGCCGGGCGTGTTCGCCGCGGGCGACGTGCAGGACCACGTGTACCGTCAGGCGATCACCAGCGCCGGCACGGGTTGTATGGCTGCGCTCGACGCGCAACGCTACCTGGAAACCATCGACGAGATGGTCGGCGAGCACGCGATGAGCCAGGAAGCCGAGCGTTAATCGACGGCGGCGGCGGCCGCGCCAGTCTGCGAACCGCGTCGGCAGACTGAGCGCAACGGTAAAATGGCGGCTGGGCATCGCCCGGCCGCCCGCTTGAAAGAAGGCCGCGGCTGCAAAGCCGGCGGCCTTTTCGCATTCAGGTCTTCCGGTCGCCGGGAAACGTCGCGCGACCGATCTACTTTCTCTGCCTGTTACTAGCGATATGCCGAAGAATCAGCCTCACCCGAGCGAACCGAAGCGCGCGCGAGCCGTCGCGCGGCCCGCGCCCGAACCGGCTGCGCCTGCCGTCAAACCGAAGCTCGATCCGGCGGCCGGTCTCGCCGGCCTCGGCGCATTGCGCGACGCGCTCAAAGTCGACACGCAACGGCGCGAGCGCGAAAGGGTAGCCGCTGCTGCCGCGCAGCGTGAAGCCTCGGCGGACGCCGATCTGTTCCGCCGCGAGATCGGCTCCGTCGCGCCGCTCGCCGTGCCGCCGCGCGCCACGCTGCCGCGCAATCCCCCGCCGCCGCTGCCGGTACAGACCAAACTCGACGAAGAAGCCGTGCTGCACGAAGCAATCTCGGACGAGTTCGATCCCGAGATTCTGCTCGAAACGGATGAGACGCTGTACTACTGCCGTCCCGGCGTGAGCCAGGAAGTCGTGCGCAAACTGCGGCGCGGCGACTGGATCGTGCAAGCGCAAATCGATCTGCATGGCATGCGGCGCGAGGAAGCGCGCGAGGCGCTGGCCGAGTTCATTCGCGAATCGGTGAAGCGCGGCTTGCGGTGTTTGCGCGTGATTCACGGCAAGGGCTTGGGGTCGATCGGCAAGGAGCCGGTGTTGAAAGGCAAAGTGCGCGCGTGGCTCGTGCAAAAGTCCGAAGTGATCGCATTCTGCCAGGCGCGTCCGCATGACGGCGGCGCCGGCGCGGTGGTCGTGCTGCTGCAGCCGGGCGCTGCGCCGGCTCACGCCAAAGCCTGACGGAGCCACGGTGATCCATCCAAGGCTGACGCTCGCGCTGACCATCATGGAGGCGCTGGCGATTTTCGCGTACGCCATTTCCGGTTTCATCGAAGCCAAAACCCGCCGGCTCGATGCCGTCGGGACATTTCTGGTGGCGATCGCCACGGCTTTCGGCGGCGGTACGTTGCGCGATGTGCTGCTGGAGAGGCGGCCTTTTTACTGGGTCGAACATCAAGGCTATCTGATCGCGATCTTCGTTATGTCGCTGTTCGCGCCGACGCTGTTGAAGATGACCTCGCGGCTGTTTTCAGAGCGGGTTCTGCTGGTAGCCGATGCGATCGGGCTGGGACTGTTCAGCATTGGCGGTACGTCGATCGCGCACGACGCGCAGATGCCGTGGTTCACCTCGGTGATGATGGGCGTGCTGACGGGCGTTTTCGGCGGCGTGATCCGCGACGTGCTGTGCAACGAAGTGCCGCTGATCCTGCGCGATTCGCGGCCGTATGCCACGTGTGCGTTCGTGGGCTGCTGGCTGTACGTGCTGCTGGATTACATCGATTTCGACACGGTGTATAGCGTGTTGATTGCCACCGCTTTCATCCTGCTCGCGAGGTTGGTGACCTTCAGGTTCAATGTGCGTTTGCCGCATTGACTGACGCGGCGTGGCTCGCAAGGTCGCACGGCGCATTGCCCGTAAGCTGCAACGCGCCGCGCTTCAAACTCACTTGTTGGTCGCCAACGCCCCCGCGCTCTTCGAGCCGCCGAACAGCGCCGTCAGATAGGCCGAATTGTTGTTCATGGTCGCCATCAAGGTGTTCAACGCGGTGAACTGACTCTGATACTGCTTCGTCAGTTGCGTGGAGTAATCGCTGAGCCTGGTCTGTTGCGCGGTGACACTCTTCAGGTCGGCATTCAACGCGGTATTGCGCGTGTCGATGATGCCGCCCGTCCGCGTGAACTCGTTGACGCTCTTGTTCAACTTCGCGCCGAGACCATCGGTCGAGTTGAATAACGCGGCAACCTGCGCCGGGCTGGTATTGAGCGCAGTAGTGAGTTTCGCGTTGTCGACCACCAGCGTGCCGTCCGCCGGATCGCCCTTCAACGTGATGCCGATGTGCCCAAGGCTCACCACCGACGTGCCCGTACCCACCCCGCCGCTCACGATCGACGCCAGCGCGTTCTTGACCGTCAACAGCGTGGAATCGCCGAGCAACGCGCCGGCCTGCTTCGACGATTTGTCGTACGAGGACAGCTTGCTGATCGTGGTGACGACGGTGTTGTACAGGTTGGCGAAATTCGTGATGGCCGTGTTCTGCGCGGTGGTGTCCGGCGCGATGGTCAGCGTCTGCGGATTGTTGACCGAAGCGCTCGACAGATTCAGCGTGACGCCGGCGATGGCATCGGTGACGGCGTTGTTGGCGCTGCGCGCCGCGATTCCGCCGATGGTGAGCAGCGCGTCCTGCGCCACTTCGCTCTGATGCCACGCATTGCCGGCATCCGACGACACGATCGTGGACGCCCCGCCGTTCGCGCCGGGCGTCGACGTCACGCCGAGGCTCGACAGGCCCGCGTCGTTCTGGACGTTGCTAGTGGTCACATTGATCGTATTGCCCGAACCGGTGGCCGCCGAGCGCAGCACGAGGTGAGCGCCGCCGGTGCCGGTCACGATCGTGGCCGTGACGCCGGGGTTGTTGGACGCTTTGTTGATCGCGGCGGCGATGCCGCTCAGCGTGTTGTTGGTGTTGTCGATGGAGACATCCATCGACTTGCCGCCGACCGAGATGCTCAACGTGCCTGTGCCGAGTTGCGTGGTCGCGCCGAAAGCCGCCGAAGACAGGCTTTGCGACGAAGCGATCTGCGTCACGTCGATCGTATAGCTGCCGGCCACCGCGCCGGGACCCGCTTTCGGGTCAAGGCCCTTGGCGCTCGCGGTGGCCGCGAAGGTGGACAACGTCGTTCCGTCCGACAGGTTCTTGATCGCCGCCTGCAAGGCGGACAACGCCGAACTGAGCGCGCCGTAGGCGGATAACGTGGTGTTGTCGCTGGTCTGCCTGGCTTGCAACGCGGCTGCCTGCCCCGCCGTTTTGGCGTTGACGAGTGCCGAGACCAGAGTCGAGACATCCATCGACGAATTGCCGGTCGAACCGCTGATGATGGATTGCGCTGCCTGCTGAACCTGGCTCTGCGCGTTGGCCGTCGCGCTGTTCACCGAGGACGTGATGCTGGACATGTGAAGCTCCCCGTGCGTCGAATTATTCGTTTTTGGTTGAGTGACGCCCCGGGCTCGTTGTTGCTGCGCCGTCTAGCCGGTCACGTCGCGGTCTCTTACAAAGTTTTCAAATGTTACACCATCTTTCTTGATGGCTTTGTGACGTTTTAACGTAGCGAATGGTGATGCCAAGGGTCGTGGCTGTCGATTTGCGTGGCTCCCACTCGTCGTGAGATAAAACGGTCCTCCGGCCGTTTTCGTGCAACAGCAACTCACCAACCGTCCAAGGTGACCACGATGACCCTGAAGCTCTACGCCCATCCCTTCTCCTCGTACTGCCAGAAGGTCCTGACCGCACTCTACGAAAACGGCACGCCGTTCGAACTGCGCCTGCTGGCGCACGACGACCCGCAAGTCATGGCCGAATTCGCCGCACTCTGGCCGATCAAGCGCTTTCCGGTGCTGGTGGACGGCAACCGGACGGTGATGGAGGCGAGCATCATCATCGAGTATCTGGGCCTTTATCACGCCGGGCCGGTTCAACTCCTGCCAGCCGATCCTCGCGCGGCGCTGGAAGTGCGCAGCATGGATCGCTTCTTCGACAACTACATCTCGACGCCGCAGCAAAAGATCGTCTACGACAGCATGCGCCCTGAACCGGAGCGCGACCGGCAAGCCGTCGCCGATGCGCGCGCCATGCTCGATACCGCGTACGGCTGGCTGAACAAGGTGATGGCGGAGCGCGAATGGGCGGCCGGCGACACCTTCAGCCTCGCCGATTGCGGCGCCGCGCCGTTTCTGTTTTACGCCGACTGGACGCACACGATCGGCCCGGCGTTTCCGCACGTGCTCGCCTACCGCAAGCGCCTGCTGGCGCGGCCGTCGTTCGCTCGCGCGGTGGATGAAGCGCGGCCCTATCGTTCGTATTTCCCGCTTGGCGCGCCGGACCGGGATTGAGGCCTGCGGCGTGGCCGTGTCGCGCAAAAGACGAGCGTCTGCGCCACGTCGACCCTAACGGTTTGCGACAACAAATTTCCCAGCCTATACACTTCACTTCGAAACCTACTTCCGCCAATCAACCTTAAGGCAAAACATGGACCGTTTCGAAGCCATGGAGATATTTACGCGTGTGGTCGAGGCGAACAGCTTCACCAAAGTATCCGAGTCGCTCGACCTGCCGCGCGCCAAAGTCAGCCGCACCATCCAGGCGCTGGAGGAACACGTCGGCGTGCGTCTGTTGAATCGTTCGACGCGCCAGGTCAGCGTCACCGAAGACGGCGCGCTGTTCTACGAGCGCTGCGTGCGCATTCTCGCCGAGGTCACCGACGCCGAGTCGTCACTGTCGAACAAGCGCGAAAATCCGGCCGGCACGATCCGCGTGGATACGTCCGGTACGCTGGCGCGCGCGCTACTGCTGCCCGCGCTCGACGATTTCTACCGGCAATACCCCGAGATCGACGTGCGGCTCGGCCTCGCCGACCGCAACATCGATCTGATTCAGGACGGCGTGGATTGCGTGATCCGTATGGGCACGCCGGAAGAGTCGAGTCTCGTCGCGCGGCGCATCGGCCAGGCGCGCATTGTCACGTGCGCGTCGCCGGCATATCTGGAGAAGCACGGAGAGCCGACCACGCTCGAAGAATTGAGCGAGCACCGCGCGGTCAACTACGTGTCCGCGCGCACCGGCAGGACGTTTCCGTTCGAATACGAGGTGGACGGCGATATTGCCAAGGTGTCGTTAAAGAGCGTGCTCGCGGTGAACGACGGCAGCGTCTATATCGGCGCGGCGGCGCTCGGTCACGGCATCATCCAGCCGTCACGCTTCATGGTCGCCGATCTGATTGCGCAAGGCGCGCTGAAGGAAATCCTCACCGGCTATACGAGCCCCAGCACGCCGCTTTCGGTGCTGTATGCGCATCGCCGCAATCTGAGTTCGCGGCTGCGTGCTTTCATCGAATGGGTGACCGAACTGGCACGCAACAATCCGGATCTGCGTATTCCGGAGCAGTAAGCCAAGGTCGCCACAATAAAAAGCCCCATGCGTCTTGCAACGCATGGGGCTTTTCTCTTCTCATGCAATCGGACTTTCGCGCTTAGGCAATCCGCTCTTCATTCGACGGATCGAACAGCACCGCCTTCGACGTATCGAACAGCAGCGTCGTATTCGTCAGCGGTTGCGGATTCGACGCCGGGTGCACGCGGCTCACAATGCGCTTGCCGTTGACCTGCGCGAACACCAGCGTATCCGGACCGGTCGGCTCGATCACGTCGACCTTCACTTCGATCGGCTGCAGCTTCGCGTTGTCGCCGTGCGCGCCGCGCGCGTCGGTGATGCGCTCCGGACGCAGGCCGAGAATCACCTCACGGCCCACGTGCGACTTCACCTTCGCCGAGTCAAACGGCAGGTTCAGCGGCGTGCGCGCAACACCCGTATCCAGTTCGACTGCCACGCCCGCGCCCTGCTCCACCAGCTTGCCCTGGATGAAGTTCATTGGCGGCGCACCGATGAAGCCGGCCACGAACAAATTCGACGGCGAGTCGTAGATGTCCTGCGGCGCGCCGAACTGCTGCACGACGCCGTCTTTCATCACCGCGATGCGGTCGCCGAGCGTCATCGCTTCGATCTGATCGTGCGTTACATAGACGATCGTCGTGCCGAGCCGTTGATGCAGCAGCTTGATTTCCGAGCGCATCTCGATACGCAGCTTCGCGTCGAGGTTCGACAGCGGTTCGTCGAACAGGAACATGACCGGATCGCGCGCCAAGGCACGGCCCATGGCCACGCGCTGACGCTGGCCGCCGGACAGTTGACCCGGCTTGCGGTCCAGCAGGTGGGTGATCTGCAGCGTGTTCGACACGCGGTCGACGATCTGCGTCTGCTCGTTCTTCGGCACCTTGCGGATGTTCAGACCGAACGAGATGTTCTCGCGCACCGTCATGGACGGGTACAGCGCGTACGACTGGAACACCATCGCAATGTCGCGATCTTTCGGCGACAGGTTATTCACCGTCTTGCCGTCGATCTGGATCTCGCCCTTGGTCACGGTCTCGAGGCCGGCAATCATGTTGAGCAGCGTCGACTTCCCGCAGCCCGAACCGCCGACCAGAATCAGGAACTGGCCGTCTTCGATGTCGATATTGACACCCTTCAGAACTGGCACCCCGTTCGGGTAAGTCTTGTACACGTCACGGATGGAAAGGCTTGCCATGCTGTGAATCCTCTTGTCTCTGGTACTGCTTGAAAACTTTGTCGGGTGACGGCGGCTTCGAATCGAACAGAAGCCGCCGCGCTCGGATGATTTAGCCTGGCCTTTAGCCCTTCACCGCGCCGGCCGTCAGGCCGCGCACGAAATAGCGTCCGGCGATGATATAGACCAGTAGCGTGGGCAACGCGGCGATGATCGCGCCGGCCATGTCCACGTTGTATTCCTTCACGCCGGTCGAGGTGTTCACGAGGTTGTTCAGCGCCACCGTGATCGGCATGGAATCGACGCCGGAGAACACGATACCGAACAGGAAGTCGTTCCAGATCTGCGTGAATTGCCAGATCAGACACACCATGAAAATCGGCAGCGAAACCGGCAGCAGAATCTTCGTGAAGATCGTGAAGAAACCCGCGCCGTCGATACGCGCCGCTTTCACGAGTTCAGCCGGAATGCTGACGTAGAAGTTGCGGAAGAACATCGTGGTGAAGGCGATACCGTAGATCACGTGCACCACCACCAGACCGGTGGTCGTGTTCGACAGGCCGAGAAAGCCTTCGAAACGCGCCATCGGCAGCAGGATCGCCTGGAACGGAATGAAGCAGCCGACCAGGATCATCGTGAAGATCGGATCCGCGCCACGGAAACGCCAGTGCGTCAGCACATACCCGTTGAACGCGCCGATGATCGACGAGATCAGCACGGCGGGAATCACCATGCGCACCGAGTTCATGAAGAACGGCTGCATGCCGTCGCAACGCACGCCCGTGCAGGCGCCGCTCCAGGCCTTGATCCACGGATCGACGGTCCAGTGCGTGGGCGGTGTGAGCAGATTGCCGGTGCGGAGTTGATCGATGTCCTTGAACGACGTGGACAGCATCACGTACAGCGGGAACAGGAAATACAGGGCGAACAGGAACAAGGCCGCATAAATGACGGCACGGCTGATCGTCATCTTAGGCTGCATTGCGGGTGCTCCTCGATTCCAGATACATGAGCGGCACGAGCACGGCCACGACAGTGGCGAGCATCATCATCGACGATGCCGCGCCGACGCCCAGCTGCCCGCGATTGAACGAAAACGTGTACATGAAAATAGCCGGCAGCGACGAAGACGTGCCCGGACCGCCCGCGGTCAATGCAACCACTAGGTCGAAGGTCTTGATCGTGATGTGGCAGAGAATCAGCAGCACGGAGAAGAACACCGGGCGCATGCTCGGAATCACGATCTTGCGGTAGATGGTGGGCAAGCCCGCGCCATCCATCTGCGCAGCCTTGAAGATTTCACCATCGACACCACGCAAGCCCGCAAGGAACAGCGCCATCACGAAGCCGGTGGACTGCCACACGGCCGCGATCACGACGCAGAAAATCGCCTTGTCCGGATCGCCCAGCCAGCTGAACGAAAAGCTCGTCCAGCCCCAGTCGTGGAACACTTTTTCGAGGCCGATGCTCGGCGTCATGATCCATTGCCACGCCGTACCCGTCACGATGAACGACAGCGCCATTGGGTACAGGAACACGGCGCGCAGCGCGCCTTCGTTGCGGATCTGCTGATCGAGCAGGATCGCGAGAAACAGACCAAGACCGATACAGATACCGATGAACGGGATGCCGAACCAGCCGAGGTTCGCAGCCGAGGTCCAGAACACATCGTTATCGAACAGTTCGCGATAACGATCGAGACCGACAAATTCATAGCGGGGCATCAGGCGCGAATTGGACAGCGACAGATAGCCGGTAATTGCAATGAAGCCATAGACGAAGATCAGGCTGATCACGACGCTGGGTGCGAGCACCAGCTTCGGAATCCAGCGATCGGCAAGGGCCGCCATGGGCGACGCGCGGCGGGCGGCGCTAGCCGTTTTCCCGTTTCCGCTGATAGAAGCAGTCACTACTCGACTCCTGCTGAAACTGTACCGCCGGGAGATTCACGCCTGACAGACGCGAGGCCGCAACGGCATAGGTGTGACTCTATGAAACCAGGGGTGAAGCCGCTTGTGACCAGTGCAACCAGTGCAATCAGCGACGTGAAGGGCGCGCCCGGCGCCCGTTGCTGAACCGCCAGGCGCGCCGCTTCGCTTACTTCACTTACTTGGTCTTCGCTGCCTTCGCGAGCGCGGCAACGGCGCTCTTCGAATCCTGCTGCGAGTTCATGAACTTCGTGACCACGTCCGAGATCGCGCCGGCTGCTGCATCCGGTTGCGCCATGCCGTGTGCCAGCGAAGGCACATAGCCGCCCGACTTGATCGCCACTTGTTCATCCGCGTACGACTTCTTCGCGCAGTCGTCGAACTTGGCCATCGACACGCCCAGACGAACCGGGATGGAACCCTTGTTCAGGCTGAACTGTTCCTGGAAGTCCGGCGACATGATCGTCTTGGCCAGCGCGAGCTGACCCGGCGTGGCCGCCTTCGCGCCCTTCTGCTGGAAGAAGACGAACGAGTCGACGTTGAACGTGTAGGACTTTTCCGTGCCCGGCACCGCGGCGCAGATGTAGTCCGAGCCCGACTTCTTGCCGGCGTTGGCGAATTCGCCCTTCGCCCAGTCGCCCATGAACTGCATGCCGGCCTTGCCGTTGATGACCATGGCCGTTGCCAGGTTCCAGTCACGGCCCGTGCGGCCCGCGTCGAAGTAACCCTGGATCTTGCGGACCGTGTCGAACACGCCGACCATCTGATCCGACGTCAGCGTCTTCTCGTCGAGGTCGACCAGCGCCTTCTTGTAGAAGCCCGCGCCTTGCGACAGCACGACGTCTTCCCACAGCGTCAGGTCTTGCCACGGCTGGCCGCCCATCGCGATCGGCTGGATGCCCGCGGCTTTCATCTTGTCGGCCACCGCGAAGAACTCAGGCCACGTGGTCGGCGCCTTGCCGCCTGCCTTGTCCAGTGCTGCCTTGTTGATGTACAGCCAGTTCACGCGGTGCACCGAGAACGGCGCTGCCACGTAGTGACCGTCCGCGTGCATGATCTTGTCGATTTCCGGCGGCAGATTCTTCTTCCAGTCGCCCGCGACGGAGTCGATCGGCACCAGCACGCCTTGCGACGCCCAGTCCTGGATCAGCGGACCCTTGATCTGCGCAGCGCTCGGTGCGTTGCCCGAGATCACCTGCGTCTTGAGTGCCGTCATGGCAGCCGCGCCGGCGCCACCCGCAACCGCGAAGTCCTTCCACGTGTAACCCTGCTTCGTCATGTCGTCCTTGAGGACGCCGACGGCTTTCGATTCACCGCCCGAAGTCCACCAGTGCAACACTTCGACCGACTCGGCGGCTTGCACGGCCGAGACGCCACACATCAGACCTGCGGCGCACAAAGCGCCCATGATCGCGCGAAATTTCATTGCTTATCTCCTCCAGACACCTGAACAAAAAACAAATGGCCCCTGATGTCGCCAGGGTGCTGTGGTTGGTTCAAACAGGCAAAACACTGGGCGATCGAGCACGGTCGGGCGCATGCGCGAGGCATGTGCCGGCGGACCAATGTCCGGCCGCTGGAAGCTCAAGAGATGAGTGGTTCGGGATGCAACTGACTGTCTCCTCTTTTGATTTTTGCCTGCCCGCGTTTCGCGCGGCAGACTCGAGGTGCCTTACATGTCAACCTGGTGCCGACCATTACGGAAAGCCGCTCAACTCCCCGGCTTTCCGTAAGGCCGCCGGGGCATGCTGGCGCGTGCCGACACGCAATGTCCATTAACATGCAGGGGACGCCTGCCGATTCGGGAAAACGCGCATCTTGACTCACAGCGCACGCTTTTTTCATCGAATTAGCGCTACCTCTTGATTTGGATTGTAGTTAAACTACAATTCAGTGTCAAAAAATATTTTATCGGACTACGGTCGCGCTTTCGCTCATCTTCCGCGGCCCCAGGACATCGACGGAGACTCATGCAAACCGATTCAAGCTTCACCTTCGTTCTCTTCGGCGGAACCGGCGATCTGTCGATGCGCAAGATCCTCCCCGCACTGTTTGAAGCGCACCGTGCAGGCGGCATGCTGGCCGACAGCGGCAAGATCGTTGCGGTGGCGCGGCATGCAACGGATCGCGGCGAGTACATCCACTGGGTGAACGAGCACGTCAAGCCGCATGTGTCGAAGAACGGTGTGGACGAAGCGGCATGGTCGAGCTTTCTGGAGCGCATCGAGTTCGTGAACATCGACCTCGGCAAAGCGGAAGACTTCGTGCACTTGCGCGACGCCATACAGAACCTGCCTGGCATTCGCGTGTTCTATCTGGCTACGGGGCCGTCGCTGTTCGTGCCCATCTGCCATGCGCTGGCATCGGTTGGGCTGAACGAGAATTCGCGCATCGTGCTGGAAAAGCCGCTCGGCTACGACCTCAAGTCGTCGAATGCCATCAATGACGCGGTCGGCGAAATCTTCGCTGAAGAACAGATCTACCGGATCGACCACTACCTCGGTAAAGAACCGGTGCAGAACCTGTTGGCGCTGCGCTTCGGCAATGCGCTGTTCGAACCGCTGTGGCGTCGCGAGTGGGTCGAGAGCATTCAGATCACGATTGCCGAAGAACTCGGCGTGGAAGCGCGCGGCGACTTCTACGACAACACCGGCGCGTTGCGCGACATGGTGCAGAACCATTTGCTGCAACTGCTTTCCATCGTCGCGATGGAACCGCCGCACTCCATGGATTCGGATTCGGTACGTGACGAAAAGCTGCGCGTGCTGCGCGCTTTGAAGCCTATCGATCCGCGCGATATCGGCAAGGTCGCCGTGCGCGGCCAATATCATTCCGGCGTGATCCGCGGCACCGCGGTGCCCGCGTACGCAACCGAGCCCGGCGTGCGGCCGGACAGCACGACCGAGACTTTCGTCGCGCTGAAGGTCGAGATCGAAAACTGGCGTTGGGCCGGCGTGCCGTTTTTCCTGCGCACCGGTAAGCGCCTGGCGGATCGCGTCGCCGAGATCGTCGTGAACTTTCGTGCGGTGCCGCATTCGGCGCTCGGCGCTTCCGCATTGCGCGCCGGTGCGAACCGCCTGGTGATCCGTCTGCAGCCGAACGAAACCATTCGCCTGTACTGTCTCGCGAAGCAGCCCGGCGAGGGCATGAACCTGGCCAGCGTTCACCTCGACCTCGCGTTCGACCAGTTCTTCCGCGAAGGACAGATGGAGGCGTATCAGCGCCTTCTGCTCGACGTGATCAACGGCCGCCTCGCGCTGTTTGTGCGGCGCGACGAGCAGGAAGCCGCGTGGCGTTGGGTCGAACCGATCCTGAACGAATGGAAGGCGTCGAACAAGCCGCCCAAGCCGTACGCGTCGGGCACGTGGGGACCGGCTGCTTCGAGCGCGATGCTGGCGCAGCACGGCACCTGCTGGCTCGAAGAAGAGAATTGAATCACGGCGGCACGTCGTATTGAATGGAATATGACGCGCCGCCCGTAAGACCCACCGACGAACTGAACGGAATGGCGCCGGTATCACGAGGGCGCCTGCAAGTCATCCACTGTGCAGGCATCGCGTGAGAGCAGTACGGCACATTCCGCAGATCACACAAAAAAGCAGCACGGAGGAGAAGTGATCCAGCTTCACACTTTCGACGACCCACGCGCCCAATCCGACGCGTTGGCGAAAGCGGTCGGCGACGCGTTACATGCGTCGCTCGCCGCGCAGGCCGCCGGTTCCACCACCGGCGCGCGCCCCGCAATGCTTGCAGTGTCCGGCGGCAGCAGTCCGCGCCCGTTCCTGCAGACGTTGTCGACGCAAAGCTTCGACTGGGCGCGCATTGCCGTGACGCTGGTCGACGACCGCTGGGTGCCGGAAACGGACAGCGCGAGCAACTCGCAGCTGGTGCACGCCACGCTGTTGCAGAACGCCGCGAAGGACACCACGTTCTGGCCGCTCGTGGACACCACGCAGGATCTCAACGCGCACGTCGCCGCGCTGAACGCGGACGCGCGTTTTAGCAGCGCGCCCGACGTCGCGATTCTCGGCATGGGTGAAGACGGCCACACCGCGTCTATCTTCGCCGACTCGCCCGAATGGGATCATGCGATCACCACGACCGACCGCTTCGTTGCCGTGCATCCTGGCAGCGCGCCTCATGCGCGCGTGAGCTGGTCGATGTCCGCGTTGAAGGAAGTGAAGCATCTGTTTTTGCTGATTGCAGGACCGCGCAAGATGGACGTGCTGAATGCCGCGTCCGCTTCGCTACAAAAAAATGCCATCTCGCAGTTGGCAAACGACAAGGGAGTGAGACTCGATGTCTACTGGTGTGCAAACTAAGGCTGTTCCGGGCGCGGGCCAGCACGCCGATGGACCGAGGCTGCTGGCCGACATCGGCGGCACGAATGCGCGCTTCGCGCTGGAGACGAGCCCGGGCGAAATCGGCTCGGTGAAGGTCTATCCGTGCGCGGACTATCCGGGCGTTGCCGAAGTCATCAAAAAGTATCTGAAGGACACCAAGATCGGCCGCGTGAATCATGCGGCGATTGCGATCGCAAATCCGGTCGATGGCGATCAGGTGAGCATGACGAATCACGACTGGAGCTTTTCGATCGAGGCGACGCGGCGCGCGCTTGGTTTCGATACGCTGCTGGTGGTGAACGACTTTACCGCGCTGGCGATGGCGCTGCCTGGCCTCACTGACGCGCAGCGCGTGCAGGTGGGCGGGGGTGCGCGTCGGCCGAATAGCGTGATTGGTTTGCTTGGGCCTGGGACCGGCATGGGTGTGTCCGGTTTGATTCCCGCTGATGATCGCTGGATCGCGCTTGGCAGCGAAGGTGGTCATGCGACTTTTGCGCCGGCTGACGAACGCGAAGATATCGTGTTGCAGTACGCGCGCAAGAAGTGGTCGCATGTGTCGTTCGAGCGCGTGGCGGCGGGGCCTGGTATCGAAGTGATTTATCGCGCGCTCGCGGGTCGCGACAAGAAGCGTGTGGCGGCGAATGTCGACACGATCGAGATCGTCAAGCGTGCGCTGGAAGGCGAACCGCTGGCAGCGGAATCCGTCGATGTGTTCTGCGGCATTCTCGGCACCTTCGCGGGCAATATTGCGGTGACGCTTGGGGCGTTGGGCGGGATTTATATTGGCGGTGGTGTCGTGCCGCGGCTTGGCGAGTTCTTTTCGCGGTCGTCGTTTCGCAAGCGCTTCGAGGCTAAAGGCCGGTTCGAGGCTTATCTGCAGAACGTGCCCACTTATGTGATTACCGCTGAATATCCGGCGTTTCTGGGTGTTTCCGCGATTCTTGCCGAGCAGTTGTCGAATCGTGCGGGGGGCAGTTCATCGGCCGTGTTCGAGCGGATCCGGCAGATGCGCGATGCGTTGACGCCGGCCGAGCGACGTGTGGCTGATCTTGCGCTGAATCATCCGCGGTCGATTATCAATGATCCGATTGTCGATATCGCGCGGAAGGCGGATGTGAGTCAGCCGACTGTGATCCGGTTTTGCCGGTCGTTGGGTTGCCAGGGGTTGTCGGATTTCAAGCTGAAGCTGGCTACCGGCTTGACGGGCACTATTCCTGTTAGCCATAGTCAGGTGCATCTCGGCGATACGGCGACGGACTTCGGCGCGAAGGTGCTCGATAACACCGTGTCGGCGATTTTGCAGTTGCGCGAGCATTTGAACTTCGATCAGGTCGAGCGGGCTATTGATCTGCTGAACGGCGCGCGGCGCATCGAGTTTTATGGGCTCGGGAATTCGAATATCGTTGCTCAGGATGCGCATTACAAGTTCTTCCGGTTTGGCATTCCTACTATCGCCTACGGCGATTTGTATATGCAGGCGGCGTCGGCTGCTTTGCTTGGGAAGGGGGATGTGATCGTTGCTGTTTCCAAGTCAGGGCGCGCGCCTGAGTTGTTGCGCGTTCTTGATGTGGCTATGCAGGCCGGCGCTAAGGTGATTGCTATTACTTCGAGTAATACGCCTTTGGCTAAGCGGGCTACTGTCGCGCTTGAGACTGATCATATTGAAATTCGTGAGTCGCAATTGTCGATGATTTCGCGGATTTTGCATCTGGTTATGATTGATATTCTTGCTGTGGGGGTGGCTATTCGGCGGGCTGTGCCTAGCGCTGATGTGGCTGAGACTGTGGCTAAGGCCAGGCAAGGGGCTGATGATGATGCTAGTGCTGTGCTCGATTGGTTGAGTCATGGGGCGGCTTCTTCGGCTAGGGATTGAGGTTTGAGGTTTGAGGATTGAGGTTTTTGGTCTGCGCCGCGGGTTTGGGTGTTTTTGTGGTGTTGGCCTTTCCTTGATTTGTTAGTGGTCCATTAGTGTTGCCCCTGTGCGGGGCGGCACCTACTTTTCTTTGCCGGCCGCAAAGAGAAGTAAGCAAGAGAAAGCGGCTCACACCGCTAATTCTTAAGCGGGTCCCCCGCACAGTCGCGGTAGTGGTTCATCTGGAATCTGTGCTCTCGCACATTTCGCTTTCGTGACAAGGCGCTCATTCTTCCCGCCTCGCGCAACGCGCTCGCCGGAAGGGTCCGCTTGAAGTCCGTGGGTTTCGCCGTGCGCAGTGCGGACCGTCGGCTTCGCCTCGGCGATGTGCTGTTGGAGGCTTTCGGATCTTTAAGCGGGGTTGCGTCGGAAACCGTTTGCGCTGACTCAGTGCATTCGCGGCCACCACGGCACGCGCTTCGCGTCGTGCCGCAGTACCCTCGGAATGCGAAAGACGCATGCCTCTTTCTTCATGGCCGCAGTGCGACGCCGCAGGTCGCGGGTCGCGGGTCGTTGCTCATCGCTCATCGCTCGTCGCTCGTCGCTCGTGCTCGTGGCTCACGGGTCACGGGTACGGCTCACGGCTCGTGGCTCGTGGCCCACGGCTTGTGGCTTGTGGCTTGTGGCTTGTGGCTTGTGGCTTGTGGCTCGCCGTCAGTGTGCTGCCGCCGTGCGACGCGAGACCGTTTTGAATTGCATCTGCTTGTTCACCGTCCGCCTCGTTGCGCCGATACGCTCACAGCCACCCGCCGCTGTCCGCGCAGCCTTTGCCAAGAGGTCCGCTGCGCGGCGCGCCGTGATCCGGCTTTCGGGAATGCCCTTCGCGTCGAGTGCGATGACCTGGTATAACTCGCGGTCAATCTCGACTTCGCGGTGGTAGTCCTCGACGGTGTCCAACAGCAGTTCCAGCAGTTTCCGCTGGCGGTGCCTTTCTTCCCGCGTCACCGCCGGACTCCTAACTATCGATGCCACAAACGTGACCAGCTTGTCCAGTTGACCTAGCTGCCGTTCAACATGTCCGAAAGCGGACAAGGCCAGTTTTTCGTATTGAAGCGCGTCTACGGGTGGGCGCGACGTAGTGCGTGAACTCTTGACGGATTTACTCATGGCGCGATCTCCCTGAAACTTACCTGGATCGCCCGACACGCGCTTGCAAGGTGGTGAGCGGGCACAGTGACAAGGTTGGCGGCCGTTACCAAACCGGCAGGCCCGAAGGCCTCCCCATCAAGGCCCGCCCATAAGACGTGCTGAGACAGACATACGCCCTGCCAACGCAGGCGCGTGTTTGGTAGCAGGCCGCCAAGCCTGGCCGTCGTTGTTTTGACGGCGAATTGAGTTTAAACGTCTTGCTTCACGAGTGATCACCCGCACGAGCTAAAAGCCGCCCCCCAGCAAGATTTCTGAAATTTCCCAAGCACGCTCACGAACGAAGTACTACAACGCAGCAGAAACGCCAGAAAAAAACGAAGCGACTGGTTGAAGAACGACCACGACGGCGCGCGCAGCGCCGCCGGAAGAATGAGCGCCTTGTCACGAAAGCGAAATGTGCGAGAGCACAGATTCCAGATGAACCACTACCGCGACTGTGCGGGGGACCCGCTTAAGAACTAGCGGTGTGAGCCGCTTTCTTTTGCCTACTTTTCTTTGCGGCCGGCAAAGAAAAGTAGGTGCCGCCCCGCACAGGGGCAACACTAATGGACCACTAACAAATCAAGGAAAGGCCAAAGCCCAGAGCCCAAACCCCAAACATCCCCCAACGCCCAAAAAAGCGATAATAGAAACCCCGAAGCGCCGCAGGCAAAAAAACCAGATGATCATCCGCCCCCACGTCCATTGGTTCCGCATGCTGCTAGCCTGGCGAGGCTCCGTCCTCCCGCAATTGCTACCGCGCCTCGCGCTGATCTTCTGCATCTCGATAGTCGCAGTAGCAGCCCACGACCACCTGCTCCCGATCTCGCTAAACCTCAACACCACAGCGCCCTTCTCGCTAATAGGCATAGCGTTAGCGGTATTTCTAGGCTTCAGAAACAACGCCAGCTACGACCGCTGGTGGGAAGCCCGCAAACTGTGGGGTCAACTGCTGAACGAATCGCGCTCACTCATCCGCCAGGCGCTCACCCTGCCGGCAAAACAGCTGCCAAAAGAAGACCTCAAAGAATTTACAGCAGCACTCAGCGCTCTCCCGCACGCGCTGCGTCACCAACTCCGCAAAAGCGACCCAACCGCAGACCTCGCCGAACGCCTGCCGCCCACCCTGTTCGCCCGCGTCGTAGCATCGCGCTACAAACCGGCTGCCTTGATGCTTTGCCTCGGCGAATGGGTGCAACGCCACGCCAAAACAGGCGCGATCGACCCAATGGCCGTCATCGCCTTCGATCGAAATCTGAATGGAATCTCGGATGTGATCGGCGGATGCGAGCGCATCGCTTCAACGCCGCTGCCGTTCGCCTATTCGGTGATGATTCACCGCACGGTGTATTTCTTCTGCGCGTCCCTGCCGTTCGGACTGGTGGACAGTATCGGCATCTTCACGCCCGTCTTCGCGGTCTTCGTGGCGTACACGTTCATGGCGCACGAAGCCATTGCATCGCAAATCGAAGAGCCTTTCGGCACCGACGACAACGACCTCGCGCTCAACATGATGTCCGTAGTGATCGAGGACTCAATGCGCGACCTGCTCGGCGAACCAGCCATCAAGTTGCCAAGCCCAGAAGCAGAAGGCTATATGCTCGATTGAGCATCGCTTCTGCCAAAGCGGATCGTCGGGCGCTCAACGCTCAGCTATTGCCGACCGTCTCCGACAATCGCTTGAGCGTGGCCACCCGCGCGCCAATGATATCGATACGACCACGCTCATCGACCACCGGCGTCGTAGCATTCAGATATGCGGTCCAAGCCCTCTGCGCGCGTGTCAGCGTCGGACGCGTACGCACCGGCATCTTCGACTGCAAACGTCGGTAATAGCGGTTCAGATCGAACATCGCATGCTCGCATTGTGCGTCCGCGCTGCACGCACGCACACGGCGCGGCGGATCGCCGCCGGCGCTCGCCTTCGCCAGCGCGCTGCGCAGCGCGAGCGCGCGGTCACGCACCGGCTGCAATTGCATGTCAGCTTCGGCAAGCACGTACATCGAGCCGTGCGTCGTGGCAAACACGGCTGCGAGCAACTGCTTCTCGGCATCGCGTGAAGCTTGCCAGCTCGCCTGGCTCTTTTCCCACTGCTTGCGCCGCGCGGGCGGCAACTTCTGTTGAAGCTGCTGCCACGCGTTATCGAGCGCGGTCTTCCAGCCGATCCGCGCATTGTCCATGCACTGCACTTGCCCCGTCGTCGACGACATGTCGCCGCGCGCAAGGCACGTACGCATCGACGCATCGATCGGATCGGCCGCGGCAACCTCGGCATGCGCCGGCAACGACGCCGCGCCGAACACCGCCGCCGAAGCCAGCGCCAACGCACCGAACGCGCGCCGCGCGCCGCGAACGCCAACGCCGGCCGCCAACAGGGACGTCACCCGCAACATCATCAACCGCGAACGCAATCGACGAAGTATTCGATGCGCCCATTGATCGTTTCGCCGACAAGTCCATGGATATCCGTATGGAACCCCGGAAAGCGCTCGTTGAATTCCCGCGCGAAACGCAAATAGTTGACGATGGTCTTGTTGAAGCGCTCGCCCGGAATCAGCAGCGGAATACCCGGCGGATACGGCGTCAACAGGATCGACGTGACGCGGCCTTCGAGCTCGTCGATAGGCACGCGGTCGATCTCGCGGTGCGCGAGCTTGGCGAAGGCATCCGACGGCTTCATGGCCGGTTCCATGCTCGACAGGTACATCTCCGTCGTCAATCGGGCGATGTCGTTCGCGCGGTAGACGCTATGAATCTGCTGGCACAGATCGCGCAGGCCGATGCGCTCGTACATCGGATGATGCGAGACGAACTCGGGCAGCACGCGCCACAACGGCTGGTTGTTGTCGTAGTCGTCCTTGAATTGCTGAAGTTCGGTAACCATCGAATTCCAGCGGCCCTTCGTAATGCCGATCGTGAACATGATGAAGAACGAATACAGCCCGGTCTTCTCGACGATGATGCCGTGTTCCGCCAGATACTTCGTGACGATCGCAGCCGGAATGCCCGTCTCGCCGAAGCCGCCGCCCATGTCCAGACCCGGCGTGACAATGGTCGCCTTGATCGGGTCGAGCATGTTGAAGTTTTCGGCGAGCGGCCCGAAGCCGTGCCACGCGTCGTTCGGGCGCAGCATCCAGTCTTCGCGCGAACCGATGCCTTCCTCGGCGAACTGGTCCGGGCCCCACACCTTGAAGAACCAGTCGTCGCCGTATTCGGCGTCGACCTTGATCATGGCGCGGCGGAAATCGAGCGCTTCGGCAATTGATTCTTCCACGAGCGCGGGGCCGCCCGGCGCTTCCATCATGGCCGCGGCCACATCGCACGAGGCGATGATCGCGTACTGCGGGCTGGTCGACGTGTGCATCAGATACGCTTCATTGAAGCGATGCTTGTCGAAGCGGCTGTTCTTCGAATCCTGCACGACGATCTGCGAAGCCTGTGAAATGCCGGCCAGCAGCTTGTGCGTGGAGTGCGTGGCGAACACCATCGCGCCGATCCGCGGACGCCCCGCGCCGATCGCGTGCATATCCTGATAGAACTCGTGGAATTCCGCGTGCGGCAGCCAGGCTTCGTCGAAGTGCAACGTGTCGAGCCAGTCGCCGAGCATTTCCTTGATCATCTCGACGTTGTAGATCACACCGTCGTACGTGCTTTGCGTGATCGTCAGAATGCGCGGCTTGAGATCCGGATTCTTCGCGAGCGCTTCGCGGGCGAACGGATTCGCGAGGATCTTCTTCTTGATGTTTTCCGGCTCGAACTCGCTGCGCGGAATCGGACCGATGATGCCGAAGTTGTTGCGCGTAGGCGTGAGGAACACCGGAATCGCACCGGTCATCGTGATCGCGTGCAGGATCGATTTGTGGCAGTTGCGGTCCACCAGCACGATATCGCCCGGCGCGACCGTGCCGTGCCAGACGATCTTGTTCGAGGTCGACGTGCCGTTGGTCACGAAGAACACGTGATCCGCGCTGAAGATGCGTGCCGCGTTGCGTTCCGAAGCCGCCACCGGTCCCGTGTGGTCGAGCAACTGGCCGAGTTCGTCCACGGCATTGCACACGTCCGCGCGCAGCATGTTCTCACCGAAGAACTGGTGGAACATCTGGCCGAGCGGGCTCTTCAGGAATGCAACGCCGCCCGAGTGTCCCGGGCAGTGCCACGAGTACGAGCCTTCGTCCGCGTACTGCACCAGTTCCTTGAAGAACGGCGGCGCGAGCGAATCCAGATACACCTTGGTCTCGCGGATGATGTGGCGCGCCACGAACTCCGGTGTGTCCTCGAACATGTGGATGAAGCCGTGCAGTTCGCGCAGAATGTCGTTCGGCAAGTGGCGCGAGGTGCGCGTTTCGCCGTACAGGAAGATCGGAATGTCGGCGTTGCGGCGGCGCACTTCGGTCACGAACGCCCGCAGCGCGACGATCGCCGCGGCCAGCTCCGGCGTTTCGCCTTCCACCACCACGTTATCGACGTACGGCAGCAACTCGTCGTCGTCGATCGAGAGGATGAAGCACGAGGCGCGGCTCGACTGCTGCGCGAACGACGTCAGATCGCCGTAGCTCGTCAACCCGAGCACTTCCGCGCCTTCTTTCTCGATGGCTTCGGCCAGAGCGCGGATGCCGGAACCCGAGATGTTCTCGGAGCGGAAATCTTCGTCGATGATGACGACGGGAAAACGAAACTTCATGGGCGATTCTCCAAAAAGAACGACCGCTGCATTCTGTCAATGGCAGCGGTCACCCGGTATAGCTGGTGGGTCAGTGCGCTGCCGACGTCACGTTTTCGGCAACGTGACGCCGTGCTGACCTTGATATTTGCCGCCGCGATCCGCGTACGACGTTTCACAAATTTCGTCGCTTTCGAAAAACAGCACTTGAGCGACGCCTTCGTTCGCGTAGATTTTCGCAGGCAAAGGTGTCGTATTCGAGAATTCGAGCGTGACGTGCCCTTCCCATTCCGGCTCGAACGGCGTCACGTTGACGATGATCCCGCAACGCGCATACGTGGACTTGCCCAGACACACGGTCAGGACGCTGCGCGGAATGCGGAAGTACTCCACCGTGCGCGCGAGCGCGAACGAATTCGGCGGGATGATGCAGACGTCGCCCTTGAAGTCGACAAACGACTTCTCGTCGAAATTCTTCGGATCGACGATAGTCGAGTTGATGTTCGTGAAGATCTTGAATTCGTCGGCGCAGCGGATGTCGTAGCCGTAGCTCGACGTGCCGTAGCTGACAATCTTCCGGCCGTCTTCGGAGACGCGAACCTGATCGGGCGCGAACGGCTCGATCATGTTGTGCGACGCGGCCATGCGCCGGATCCACTTGTCGGATTTGATAGTCATAGGTGAACGCTGCTCGACGTGAATGACAGAGATGTGACGGATAACAACCCGGTAACTGCCGGGTTACTTTCGGCTTGCTGCGCGCCTGCTTTGCGCTGACTTCGCGGAAGCGGTCCGGGCGGCGTGCCGTTCAGGCGCCCTACGCTTGCCCTTCGGCGCGTCCCGCCCATGCGGCAGAACAGGCCTTCCGGCGTGCCAGCCGAACGAAAGGCGCTCATTTTACGCGATCGTGAGAATGCTGCCGCAGGTTAGCTTCAGAAGCGGTCCGATACCTGTTTCAAGACCGCCTGACCGGACGCTGGCAGCCTGTACCTGGGCCTTGATCACGCAGATTCCCCAACGCTCACTGACGAATCAATCCGCAGGCGAGCGCGGGACCTGCGCCATGTTGCGGATAGGCGTAGGGATCGGTCGCGTCGTGATGCAGCAGAACCGCGCGCTGCAACACCGAGCGGATGCCGTCGAGCGAGACGTCCGGTGCAACGATGAAGCCCGTGGCCACGCCGTTCGCGTCCGCGTGAATATTGCCGAGGTCGCCCTCGACGCGCGCGCCCGATTTCAGACGCTCCGCGGCCGGCGAAAACACCTGGCCGGCGCTGGAACCGTCGGCGGCATTGCAGTCGCCGCGCTCGTGCACTTGCAACGCGTGGTCGCTATTGGGCTGCATGCCCGCGAGATTGTAGGTAACCTGCACGCCGTCCGAGCGCTCGATGAACGTGACGAGACCGCGCGCCTGATTGCCCACGGTGGGCAGCAACTGCGCGTCCGCACGTTTTTCCTGTGGTCTCAGGAACGCGCTACAGCCGCATAACAGCACACTGCTGGCAGCCAGGACGATGAACGCATGCACCGCCTGCCCGTCGATTCGTTTTCCCATGCGATCCTCTTGCCGGCCTGGTGGCCGCCCCTGCGGCCGCCGAGCCGAACTTGTGAAGTCGACATGATACCGCGAGACCAGGCCAAAACAGACGCCTTGGCCCCTTGTCTGAACGGCTGATCAAGCGGGGCCCCTCGAACCCGGCGCGTCACGCCGGCCCGCCCGAGGGCGTGATCCTCAAGGAGACTTCCCACGCGGCAAAAAACCTGGCGCAGTGCGTTATCTCAGGTGTTCTGGACCACGATATTGGGAAACTTCGACGTCATGTCGCGAGCGCGTTCGGCGATATGGATCGCCACCTTGCGCGCGATCGACCGATAGATTTCCGCGATACGTCCCTGCGGGTCGGCCACCACGGTCGGTTTGCCCGAGTCGGCCTGCTCGCGGATCGCGATGTCGAGCGGCAGGCTGCCGAGCACGTCGACGCCGTACTCCTTGCCCATGCGCTCGCCGCCGCCAGCGCCGAAAATATGCTCTTCATGGCCGCAATTCGAGCAGATATGCATACCCATGTTCTCAACGATGCCGAGAATCGGAATGCCCACCTTCTCGAACATCTTGAGGCCCTTCTTCGCGTCGAGCAGCGCGATGTCTTGCGGCGTGGTGACGATCACCGCACCCGTCACCGGGACGCGTTGCGAGAGCGTGAGCTGAATGTCGCCGGTGCCCGGCGGCATGTCGACAATCAGGTAGTCGAGATCGTTCCAGTTCGTCTGCCGCAGCAGTTGTTCCAACGCGGAAGTCGCCATCGGTCCACGCCACACCATCGGGTTGTCCTGCTCGATCAGAAAGCCGATCGAATTGGCCTGCAGGCCGTGGCCGGTCATCGGGTTCATCGACTTCTCGTCCGGCGACTCGGGGCGGCCGACGATGCCGAGCATCATCGGCAGCGACGGGCCGTAGATGTCCGCGTCGAGAATACCGACCGACGCGCCTTCGCTCGCCAGCGCCAGCGCAAGATTCACAGCGGTCGTGCTTTTGCCGACACCGCCCTTGCCCGACGCCACCGCGACGATATTCTTAACGTTCGGCAACAGTTTCACGCCACGCTGCACGGTGTGCGCCGCGATCTGCTGCGACAGCTGGACACGCACGTCCGCCACGCCTGGCACGGCGCGCAGCGCATCGGAAAATTGCGCGCGGATCGCGTCGAATTGGCGCATGGCCGGATAGCCGAGTACCACGTCGACGCTGACCGTGTCACCCTGCACGGCGACGTTCCTGATGTTCTTGGCGGCTGCGTACGGCCGGCCGGTGTTGGGGTCAGCGACGGCTGCGAGGGCAGCGTCGACCAATGCCCGATCGATACTCATTGACACTCCGTGGGGAACACCTGCGGCGCAGCGGAATCGAAGTCTCGGCCACGCGCCGGAATTTGAAAGAAATTGTTAGACAGCATTGCGAAAACCAGGCGTGCCGGGCACCCTTCGGGCAGGCGGAACGCCATGGGGGCCGCATCGCTGCGTGCTTCAGTCATTATTGTAGTGGCTGACGCCACGGCGTGCCGGAAGACCCTTTTTTACTGTCGGACCGAGGCTGAACAGGGCGTAAGACTTTTCGTATCGGTGAACCGACGGCTTCATGGCCGTCATCTTCGCCAGATAAATTTGTTTGGTCGCGCCTTGCTCGCCTGACTCGCTTCACTCAAGAGGAATCAAAAATGAATGCAAAAATCATGACTCGCCTGGCAGTCTTCGCGGTTGCCGGTTCATTGCTGGCCGGCTGCGCGAGCCAACAGGGCACGAACACGGCTGTCGGTACTGGTGTGGGCGCCGGCACCGGCGCGGCGCTGGGCGCGATCTTCGGCGGCGGCAAGGGCGCGGCGATCGGCGCGGGCGTCGGCGCGGCGGTGGGCGGCATCACCGGCTACAACTGGCAAGCCATTCACAACAAGCTGTCGGGCGCCACCAAGGGCACCGGCACGCAAATCACCGAACAGCCGGACGGTTCGCTCAAGCTGAACATTCCGAGCTCGGTCACGTTCGACACCAACAGCTACGCAGTCAAGCCGTCGTTCGCGCCGGTGCTGGATCAACTGACGCAAACCATGCAGCAGAATCCGGAACTGATCGCACAAGTGATCGGCTATACGGACAGCACGGGCCAGCCGGCCTACAACCAGACGCTGTCGGTGAACCGTGCGGAAAGCGTGACGGGTTACCTGGGCCAACGTGGCGTCGCGCCGCAACGCCTGTCGGCACAAGGCATGGGCCAGAACCAGCCGATCGCCGACAACAACACCGAAGCCGGCCGTGCCGCGAACCGCCGCGTGGAAATCTATCTGCGCGCTACGGCTCAGCACACCACGCAATAAGGACGAGACCGAGGGAGATTGAGAAAGCCGGTCGCCGGGGTTGGACCTTCGGCGACCGTTATGCTTTGGAAAGCCGTGAAAGGCGGCGGAAAAGAAACTCGCAGGGGAACGAAAAAAATTTCGAACTCTGCCGAAAATCCGCTGTCTGTCTTTACGGTACGTGGCTGGCGAAGCCGCCGCGTCACCATTCTCCTCTTGTCGTTGTTGCTCCGGGGTTAATAGCCCCGGTTTTTTTTTGGGCGCTCGGTTTACACACCGTCCGGCCCGCAGCGACTCACGCCGCGCCCAGGCGGCCCGCCCCGCGCCGGGCGCCTGCCCTGCTAGAATCAACCTTTCGTCCCACCGCAGGCTCCCACCATCCTTATGTCAGCACCCGTAACCGATCTCTCCGCAGGCGCGCCGTCAGGCCGTCGCCAGATTCTCGTCACGTCGGCCCTTCCGTATGCGAACGGGCAAATCCATATTGGCCATCTGGTCGAATATATCCAGACGGACATCTGGGTCCGGACGTTGCGAATGCACGGACACGAGGTCTATTACGTGGGCGCCGACGACACGCACGGCACGCCTATCATGTTGCGCGCGGAGAAGGAAGGTCTCACGCCGAAGCAGTTGATCGACCGCGTCTGGCAGGAACACAAGCGCGACTTCGACAGCTTCGGAATTTCGTTCGACAATTACTACTCGACCGACTCCGAAGAGAACCGCGTTCTCAGCGAAAACGTCTATGTCGCGCTCAAGGAAGCGGGCCTGATCGACGCGCGCGATATCGAACAGGCGTATGACCCGGTCAAGGAAATGTTCCTGCCGGATCGCTTCATCAAGGGCGAATGTCCGAAATGCGGCGCCAAAGACCAGTATGGCGACAGCTGCGAAGTATGCGGCTCGACTTACCTGCCCACCGAGCTGATCAATCCCTACTCGGTCGTCTCCGGCGCCACGCCGATTCGCAAGACGTCGACGCACTATTTCTTCCGCCTCTCCGATCCGCGTTGCGAGAATTTCCTGCGCGCATGGGTGGGCGGCCTGGCCCAGCCGGAAGCCACCAACAAGATGCGCGAGTGGCTCGGCGACGCCGGCGAAGCCAAGCTCGCCGACTGGGACATCTCGCGCGACGCGCCGTATTTCGGCTTCGAGATTCCGGGCGCGCCGGGCAAGTATTTCTACGTGTGGCTGGACGCGCCGGTCGGCTATTACGCGAGCTTCAAGAACCTCGCCGAAAAGCGCGGCCTTGACTTCGACGCGTGGGTTCGCAAGGGTTCGACGGCTGAGCAGTACCACTTCATCGGCAAAGACATTCTGTATTTCCACACGCTGTTCTGGCCAGCCATGCTCGAG
This sequence comes from Paraburkholderia sp. BL6665CI2N2, assembly GCF_004366535.1. Lineage (NCBI taxonomy): Bacteria > Pseudomonadati > Pseudomonadota > Betaproteobacteria > Burkholderiales > Burkholderiaceae > Paraburkholderia > Paraburkholderia sp. BL6665CI2N2. The sequence continues at coordinate 6,672,849 of NZ_SORC01000001.1, read as the reverse complement.
TTTTCGGGCCACCGTACGCCGACCAACGTGTTCGCGCACGGTTTCCTGACCGTGGACGGCGCGAAGATGTCGAAGTCGCGCGGCACCTTCATCACCGCGCAGAGCGTGATCGACACGGGCCTGAATCCGGAATGGCTGCGCTACTACTTCGCGGCCAAGCTGAACAGCACGATGGAAGACCTCGACCTGAACCTCGACGACTTCCAGGCGCGCGTGAACAGCGATCTGGTCGGCAAGTATGTGAACATCGCGAGCCGCGCCGCCGGCTTCCTGATCAAGCGCTTCGACGGCCGCGTGCAGGACAGCGCGATGCAGCATCCGTTGCTCGCCTCGCTGCGCGCCGCCGTGCCGCAAATCGCCGCGAACTACGAAGCGCGCGAGTACAACCGCGCGCTGCGTCAGACCATGGAACTGGCCGACGCCGTGAACGCATACGTCGATACCGCCAAGCCGTGGGATCAGGCCAAAGATCCGGCGAACGGCGTCGCGTTGCATGAAACGTGCAGCGTGAGCATCGAAGCGTTCCGTCTGCTGTCGCTGGCGCTCAAGCCGGTGCTGCCGAAGCTCGCCGAAGCGGTCGAAGGCTTCCTCGGCATCGAACCGCTGGTATGGGCCGACGCCAACGTGCCGCTCAGCTCCACGCGCCCGATCAACGCGTACAAACATTTGATGACGCGCGTCGATTCGAAGCAGATCGACGCGCTGATTGCAGCCAATAGCGACTCGCTGCAAGCCACGCCGGAAGCAACCGCGCCGGCCGATGCCAAAGGCAAGTCGAAGGCAGCGAAAGCAGCCGCCGCCGACAAGGACGAAACGTCCGGCACCATCTCGATCGACGACTTCGCGAAAATCGATTTGCGCATTGCGAAGATCGTCGAGTGCAAGGCGGTGGAGGGATCGGACAAGCTGCTGCAGCTTACGCTCGACATAGGCGAAGAGAAAACCCGCAACGTGTTTTCGGGCATCAAGTCGGCGTATCAGCCGGAGCAACTGGTCGGCAAGCTGACGGTGATGGTCGCGAATCTCGCGCCGCGCAAGATGAAGTTCGGCCTGTCCGAAGGCATGGTGCTGGCCGCCTCCGCCACCGACGAAAAAGCGGAACCGGGCCTGTACATTCTGGAGCCGCACAGCGGCGCGAAGCCGGGCATGCGCGTGAAGTAAGAAGCGCGCGGCGTCTCACGCAGCAAGCAAGCATGAAAAAACGGCACGCCCTAAAAAGGCGTGCCGTTTTTTTTGACCCCAGGCGCCAAGATTCAAGCGCAGCCGATCAACCCATCACCACCGAATCCGGTCGAAGCGCCGGGTGTAAAACAGTTCGACGCCGGTGAACGTGCCGCCGTAAGCCCCGACTGACCAGTACCGCGTCAGGTTGACCGTCGCCTTGATCGCATTGCTCGCCGACTGCAGCCCCTGTTCGTAGCCGATCACGAGCCGCTCGTTGATCGCCTTCGACACCATCACCACTTGCGGATCGGTCAAGCCGACTTCGCTCTGCCCGACCGAAAATTCGTCAAGCCCGAACGTCTGCGCGATCCGCTTGCCGCTCGCGCTGCCGAGCAGCGCGAGCGCCGTCGTCATGGTGCTTTGCTGACCGAGGTTATTACCCTGATCCGTGCCGTGGCCGAACAGCAGCCACGAGAGCTTTTCGTTGTCCGGCACGTTCGGCTCGGACACCAGCTTCGCCGTCGGGAACTGAACCGTGCCCGTGACCTGCACGCCCGCCTCGACCTGCTGATTGCGGCGCATGGCCAGGATATTGATGCCTGGATTGGCCACCGGCCCGTTGAACGTGAAGAAGCCGTTCTCGATGTTGAGCTTGCGGCCGAACGCCGTGTAGGTCGAGCCCTGCGTGACGCGCACGTTCCCCACCGCGCGCAGCGGAAGATCCGGCGCGCTCATCGCCGTGATCGTGCCGGTCAGGCCCAGGTCGGCGCCCTGGCCGCGAAAACGGAAGTTGTTGCCAAGGCTGATGTCGATATTGGCGCGCGGCGCAAACGGACCGATCGGCTTGTTGGTGCCGGGCACGGGCCGCGGCCGCTCGCCCGCCACCGAACCGTCCGGGCGCACCACCACGACGTCGTCGCCGAGCTTCGGCGCGGACTGCTCCGGCATGTCGAACAACGCATGATCGACCACGAATTTGCCGTTGATCGCCATGCCGCCCTGCGCGCCCGCGTTCGCGACGCTCGCGCTGCCCGACAGCGACAAGTTACGATCCGGCGCGGCAAACAATTCGAGCTTGTCCGCGACGATGCTCGCGGTCAGATCAGGCTCCGCGCCGTCCAGACGCACACGCCCGGTGGCACGCAAGGTGCCGCTTGCGCCGTGAAATTCAACCTGCTGAAAGTCGACCAGATTGTGCGAAAGCGCGATGCGCACCACGCCGTCCTTCAACTGCACGCCCTGATCGACCATGGTCGCGGACAGGCCGTCGCCGAGCAGCGAGCCGGTCAGGTTCGGCTTGGCGACGGTGCCGCCGAGCGCGAGCTTGAGCGCGAGGTGGCCGTCGAGCAGATAGCTCGGGCCAAACAGGCCGCCGGTCGTTTTCAGCGACGGCACGTTGGCGTTCACATTGCCGGTGAGTGCGCCGTCTTCGTTGAGGGCCAGGAAGCCGTCGCGCATCACCAGCGTGGTGTGCGCGTCGGCGTCGATCACGCCGATGCGGCTCGCCTGCGCGTGCAAGGTGGCATTGAGCCGGTTGCCGCCGCTGAACTCAGCGCGCGCGGCGATGCTCGAAATACCGAGAGACGCGAGCCCCCGGCCGATTTCAACCGTGACGTCGCCGCTGCGGCGCTGCAACTGGATGTGGCCGGTCGCCGTGCTGCCGAGCGCGAAGTCCCAGTCGCCGTCGAACACGAGATCGGTTTTGACGTGCGGCGGCTCGCCCGTGATCTCGCGCCGCAAGTCTTGCAACCGCGCGACCGAGATGCCGGTCAGACTGCCTGCCGACTGAACCTTGCCGTGGTCGAAGACGAAGGTTTTCAGGCTCAACACCGCGCCTTCGAGCGTCAGCCGCGTCGTGCCCAGCGTCAGGCGGTCCGGCCCGGCGCTGACGGCGAGCGGCGACTCGAGATTCAACGCCGGCATGCCGCGGTTCTGCAAGCGCGTGACGGTGCCGTCCCAGCGCGTGCCGTCGCGCGCTTCAGTCAGCTTGCCGTTGGCGGCGAGCGTGAGATCGAGCGGACGCTCCTGCAACTTGCCGGTGGCCGCGGCCTCGAGCGTGTGATTGGCGCGCGTGCCGGACAGACGCGCCGTGAGCGTGCTCAGATCGACGCCGCCCGCGCTGACATTGCGCGCGTCGGTGGTGAAGACGAGCGCGCCGTTCGCGCCGTCGCGCAATTCGGCGTGCCCTTCCGCATGGCCGATGTGGTTGCTGCTGAACACCACGCTGTCCGCCTTGTAGTTCAGCACGACATTCGGATGCGCGAACGAGCCGGTGACGTCGCCGTCGGCCGCGATAAGTCCCGCGAGACCGAAGCCGAGGCGTTCCAGCGCCGGGGCGTCGACGTGGAACTTCAGCCGGTCGCCGCGTGCGCCGAAGCTGCCCTGCAGATCCACCTGATTGCCCGCCACCGAGAGGTTCGCGCGGCTCGGCAAAATCCGCGAACCCGCCAACTGGATCGTTCCGCCGCCGGTCAGCGGCAGGCCGTCGTAGACGCTCGGACCGAGCTTGAATTCGGCCTTGGTTGTGAAGACTGGACCGAGCACGCCGGCGGCGGTGAGCGTGCCGCTCACGCGCGCTTCGATCTTGCGGGCGGGCGGGGCGCCGCGTTTCTTCGGCGGCGACGTTTTGCGGTCGACTACTTCGGTTTTGACCGCAGCTTTGGCGGTGTTTTTCACGGCGGCGGCGGCTTTATCTGCGGGCGCCGCGGACTTTGCGCCGGCCGTGCTGCCCACTTGCGCGGCTGCGGCCTGTGCGGTTTTGGTGTTTCTGGCCTGGTTCGCTGCCGGCGCCGCTTCGGCTACCGGCTTGCGCGACGGCATCTGCGAAGTCAGCGTCAACGGATCGAAATCGGTCAGTTGCGCTTTCAGGTTGTAGGTGGAATTCGCGTCGTGCTTGAGCGCCCCGGACAGATCGATGCGGCCTTTGCCCGACGTGATGCGCACGTCGTTGAAGCTCATGCGGGCGGGATCGAACGTCACCTTGCCCTGGGCGCGCAACGCCGCTTTCGGGTCGGCGAGATCGAGCGTGAGGCTCTGCACATCGTCGTTCAGGCGCACACCGATGGGGCCGGACAGCTGCGTGGGGCGCACCGTCGCTTGCAGCGCGTTCAGGTCGAGGTTGGCGACGCGCAGATCGAACTGTCCGCGCTTGGCGGATAGCGTACCGCCGCCTGTGAGCGTAGCGTTCTTCACGATCCGCACGGCGAGGTTCGAGATGCGCTGCGCCTGGGCGTCGAGCCGCACGTCCGCGTTGGCGTCGATTAGCGGCAGCAGGTTCTGGTCGATCGCGCCGGGTTTGGCGTTCACGATCGAAACATGGCCGGCGACGGCGAAAGTCGCGGCGGGTGGGGTGTTGCTCTTTCCGTTTTTCGCCACGGGCGGTTGTGCTGCGCTCGCGGCCTGGCTTGCGCTTGTGAGGGCACTTTGGCTGGCCGCGCGGCTGCGGGTGTCGGCTGCGCTGGCGGTGTTCGCGGCATTACCAGCACTCGCCGAACTCGCGGGCTTTCTCACTGCCTTCGCCCCACTTGCCGCAACTGTCCCGGACGCAGCGCCTATTGCACTCGCGGCACTCGCGACACTCGCGCCCGCCGCCCCACTCGCCCCAAGCACGACCTCCCCCGCCGCACCCTGCCCCACCGGCTGCAATTCCGCCCGCACGGCCAGATCGGCCAGCGGTGCACCGGGCGCGAAAGCCTGCGGATTGATGTGATCGAAAGTCAGCGTGGCGCGCTGCAGCGGCACGTCGCCGAAGGGCGTAGCCTCGACCCGCGCATGACCGGCGAGCTTCATGCCGCTAGCGTCGAGTTCCGCAATGAGATTCTCCAACGAGCCGCTCAGATGGCCGCCCACCTGCACCGCTTCGTCGTTCACCTTCCCCGAATAGCCGATCTCCCCGCTCAACGGAAACGGCCGCACACCGTCGAGTTTGGCGGCCGCCGTCACCGCGCCGAACGGCGTATCCAGCCGCTCGATCGCGGCTTCGTGATGGCGCCCGTCGCTGCGACCATGGAAGACGAAGCGCGAGAATTCGGTTGTCGACGCGCCCTGATGCAGCAGCAGCTTGTCGACCTGGACGTCGCGGACGTCGAGCTGCATCGGCAAGCGCAAATCCTGCGGCAGTTTCACCGGCCCGCTGCTGCTCGACGACGAAGAACCGATGCGCGCGTCCACTGTGCCGATATGCAGATAGTCGATCGTGAATCGCCACGGCTCGCGCGCGAACGCCCAGCGGCCCGCCACGCGGTCGATCTGAATATCGGTGCCGCTGCTGTCGAGGCTGCGCCAGCGTACTTGCCGCAATTGCAGGCCATTGGCGAGCGTCCCTCGCTCCAGCGTGCCACTCAGCTTGCCGCCCAGCAGCTTCACCGCCGCCTGCCAGGCATAGGCGGTGCCGCGCTCGGTCGTCAGCGCGCCGTACAGCAACCCCACCCCCAACGCGAGCAACAACACCAGCACGGCCACCAACCACGCGAACGTTTTCAGCAGCAACCGGCCGAGGCGACGCCTGGGCGGCGGCGCCCCGGGCGGCGGCTGCTGTCCCGGCGGCTCTCCTGGCGGATTAGCGCCGGGAGGCTGCACGGGAGGTTGAGTGGAAACGTCGGTGGTCATGCGTGGATCATGTGGAAGCAGGTTTTCATCAGAAGGCAATGCCCAGCGTCAGATACGGCCGCACGCTCCTGTTGCGAATGCCGTAGGCGAGATCGACGTTGACCGGGCCAACCGGGCTGCGCCAGCGCGCCCCGACGCCGACGCCGGGATAAAAGACTTTTTCGCCCCATGTGTCCGTGGCGGTGCCGACGTCGAAGAACGCGGCCGCGCCCCAGTCGTGATTGAACCAGTGCTGGTACTCGGCCGAGCCCGTGACGAGATACTTGGTGGGCAGCACCGAACCATCGACGCTGTTACCGATGCTCTGATAGCCATAGCCGCGCACCGAATTCGATCCGCCCGCGCGAAACAGCAGCGACGCCGGAATGCCGCTCGACGGGCCGCTCGTGAACACGCCGCCGAGTTCGGCGCGAATCAGCACGAGGTCTTGCTTGCCGATCGGCAGATACTGCTGACCGCGCGCGTAGCCGCGAATGAAGGTCTGGTCGGTCAGCACGCCTTTGACCGCGAAACCCGCCTCGACGTGAATCAGGTTGCCGCTGCGCGGAAACAACGGGTCGTCGGTATGGCGCCGGGTCCACGACCAGGACGGCACCAGCGCGCGGCTCGTGGTCGGCTCCGCCGCGTTCTGATCGAGCCGGTCCTGGTAGTACAGGAGCGAATAGTTGTAGTCGATGAATTGCGAGGTCCGGGCCCGCTGCACGCCGCCGCGGATACTGTAAATACGCGTGTCGGATACGTCGGTGGTGGTGTAGGACGCCAGCATGCTATTGGTCCACGCACGCGGCCCCGGCGGCATGGCGAGCTGGATTTGCCCGTATTGCTGGATCTGGTCGACGCGACCCTGAATGGTGAACGGCCACGCCTTGCCGAACGTGTCGAGATACGAATAGGAACCCTGGACCAGCGGACCGTTGTCCGTCGAATAGCCGACGCCGCCTCGAATGCTGTTGTACGGATATTCGGACACCTTCACGTGCACCGGCGTCTCGACCGGCTTGGCCGGGTCGCTGTTCACGTCGATCGCGACGCTCGCGTAGTAAGGCGTGTTCTGCAACTGCCTCTGCAATTCGGTGATGCGCTGAACGTCGTAGATATCGCCCACCGAAATCGGATTCACGTTCTCGACGATCTGTTCCGGATAGCGGCGCGTGCCCGATACGTCGAGCTTGCCCATCGTGAAGGTCGGCCCGCTGTCGTAGGTGACCGACAGTTTGGCCTCGTGCGTGCGCGGATCGACTCGTGCCTCCGAGTGGTAGACCTTCGCGCCCAGATAGCGACGCGCCTGCAAGGCCTTGAGCGACGCGTTTTTCGCGTCGTCCCAATCGCCCTGCGAGAACGGATCGCCTTCGTGCAGTGAAAATGCGAAGCGCGCGGTGTTTTCCTGCTCAGGATCTTCGGTCAGCACCGGCCCGCGAAACGACAGCGAAACCGATGAGACGACGGTCTGCGGACCGGGATCGACGCTCACCGTGACGTGCTTCGCGTCGTCGACGGTACGCACATCCGTGCGCACGATCGGCGTGAAATAGCCCTGTGTGGAAGCCAGATCTCGCACTTGCTGGGGCGTGGCGGTGATCAGAAACTCGAACTGGTCGTCGCTGATGTCGGGGCGTTTGGCGAAACGCGCGATATCCAGATGCGCTTCCAACAGCTTGCGCAGCGAGCGCGGCGTGGCTTCGATGTCGACCTTGTAGCTGGCCGCCGCTTTCGCTGCATGGGCGTTGCCGGTTGCCAGCGTCAGCATGACGAGGCCAAATGCCAGCCACGTGCGCAGCCAGTGCCGCATGGGCGTGCGATGCCCAGACCCGGAACCGGCCTTGCCGCGCCGCAGCCGCGGCTTGTCGATCGCGCACCCCGCCAAACAGGACCTCCGGCCGTGGTTGATGAATTTTGTCGCTCAGGCGCGCCGCGGCGGCCGAAGCACGCTATTTGACCACATCGGCGCGACGCCGCCAGATCTCTAAAACAACGTCCGCGGCACGCCAGCCGCCAACGCGCCCGCCTTGGACGCACGCCGCGCCACGCGGGTTCCAGCTATTTTCATGCGCCGCCCGCCCGGCTATGCCGCGGTTTTTCGCCCCCGCGCCGCGCATGCGGTAAAATTATGGAATAGCAGCGGCACCGTGCGACGAAACAACCCAGATGCGAGCTACGCAAATGCGCGCCGGGCAGCCGCCAATTCCCATACCACGGACGTCGAGCCATGTATCAATCGGACATCACCCAGTTCCTGAACCAGCTCAAGCAACAGAAACCCAATCTGGAAGCCGAACAACGCCGCGGCCGCGCGCTGCTGTGGGACAAACAGCCGATCGACCTGGAAGAACGCGCCGAGCAGAAAGCCTCGCGCGTGGAACAGACGCCTTACTCGTACTATCAAAACTTCTAAGCGCGTGAGTCACGCCGACGAGGCCCACGGCGCACCGCCGGCCCCCGACGCCGCGCTCGCCGCGCCCGCCACCGATTCGACCCCGGACACCGTCGACGGCATTGCGTTTGCACGCCTGTACGGCGAGCCGCTCTTCAAGCTGCCGACGGACCTGTACATTCCGCCGGACGCGCTCGAAGTCTTTCTCGAAACGTTCGAAGGACCGCTGGATCTGTTGCTGTACCTGATCCGCAAGCAGAACTTCAACGTGCTCGACATCCCGATGGCGGACGTCACGGTGCAATACCTCGGCTACGTCGACCAGTTGCGCCAGACCAATCTCGAACTCGCGTCCGAGTATCTGCTCATGGCCGCGATGCTGATCGAGATCAAGTCGCGCATGCTGCTGCCGGTCAAGAAGGCCGACAGCGGCGAGGAAGCCGAAGATCCGCGCGCCGAACTCGTGCGGCGCCTGCTCGAATACGAGCAGATGAAACTCGCTGCGCAGCGTATTGACCAGTTGCCGCAACTCGGGCGCGATTTCCTGCGCGCCGAGGTCTACATCGAGCAAAGCATCACGCCGCGTTTTCCCGACGTGAACAGCGAAGACCTGCGCGCCGCGTGGGCCGACGTGATCAAGCGCGCCAAGCTGGTTCAGCATCACAAGATTTCGCGCGAAGAGCTGTCGGTGCGCGAGCATATGAGCTCGATCCTGCGGCAGTTGCAGAACGCGCGCTTCATCGAGTTCTCCGACCTGTTCGACACGAGCAAGGGCGTGCCGGTGGTGGTGGTGAATTTCATCGCCGTGCTCGAGCTGTGCCGCGAAACGCTCGTCGAAATCACCCAGGCAGAACCCTTCGCGCCGATTTATGTGCGCCTCGCCTATCTGCCCGCCTGACGGCCTCGAACGGGGCGAAATCCCGCATATCAGGATTTAACCCGATGGGAAAAGCCGCCTCTTTTCGGTGCGGCGGCCACGCAAATCCACTACAATCCCGCGCTCCGAACCTGTCATTACCAGTGAGGCGGCGGCCCGCGCGATTCCGTAGGGTTTTGCGTCCAGCCAGTCTCGCCCCGCGCGAGGAAATCCCTGTCCGATCATGAAAGTCATCAGCTCGATCCATGAATTGCGCGACCAGTTGCGCGGCCAGAATCGCACGGCCTTTGTGCCGACCATGGGCAATCTGCACGAGGGCCATCTGTCGCTGATGCGTCTCGCCCGCCAGCACGGCGATCCGGTGGTGGCGAGTATTTTCGTCAACCGGCTGCAGTTCGGTCCGAACGAGGATTTCGACAAATACCCGCGCACCATGGAAGCGGATATCGAAAAGCTCCAGAAGGAAAACGTCTACGTGCTGTTCGCGCCGACGGAAAAGGATCTGTATCCGGAACCGCAGGAGTATCGCGTGCATCCGCCGCACGATCTGGGCGATATCCTCGAAGGCGAATTCCGGCCTGGCTTTTTCCAGGGCGTGTGCACGGTGGTGATGAAGCTGATGTCGTGCGTGCAGCCGCGCGTCGCCGTGTTCGGCAAGAAGGATTACCAGCAGTTGATGATCGTGCGCCGCATGTGCAACCAGTTCGCGCTGCCCACGGACATCATCGCCGCCGAAACCGTGCGTGACACCGACGGGCTCGCGCTCAGCTCGCGCAATCGCTATCTGCAGGCCGCCGAGCGCGCCGAAGCGCCGAAGCTGGCCGCTGAATTGAATCGCGTGCGCGACGCCGTGCTTTCCGGCGAGCGCGACTTCGCGAAGGTCGAACAGGCGGCGATGGCGGCCTTGGCCGCGCGCGGCTGGCAGCCGGATTACATCGCGGTGCGCAAGCGCTCGAATCTGCTGCCGCCGGGTCCGCAAGACGCGAACGCTGAACTGGTCGTACTGGCGGCCGCCAAGCTCGGCGCCACGCGTCTTATCGACAACCTCGAAATCTGAAGTCGTCTCAGATAGCGTAGACACGAATAAGAAATCACACAGGATTGGTCATGCAACGCAACATGCTGAAGTCGAAGATCCACCGCGTCGCGGTCACGCACTGCGAGCTGCACTACGAAGGCTCGTGCGCGATCGACGAAGACTTGCTGGAAGCGGCGAATATCGTCGAAAACGAGCGGATCGACATCTGGAATATCAACAACGGCGAGCGTTTCTCGACCTACGCGATCAAGGGCGAGCGCGGCAGCGGCATGATTTCGCTGAACGGTTCCGCCGCGCGGCGCGCGCAGTTGGGCGATCTGGTGATCATCGCGGCGTTCGCGGTGGTGGATGAAGCGGAACTGAAGGCCGGCTGGAAGCCGGACCTGGTATTCGTAGACGACAACAACAAGATCAAGGGCAGCCGCGATCACGTGCCGACGCAGAACTGGACCTGAACGCCTTGTAGTTCGCTTGAGCCCTCGTCTGGTCGCGGCGCTGAACGCTTCTTTTTGGCCGGGTTAAGGCGTGGGCGTCAAACTTCAGTCTGGACTTGAGCCCCCGTAGATCACCAGCGCACGCCCTTCGCGAGGCGACCAAATACTTATAACGTGGGCTGCATTACGGTGTAGCGGGCGCCGCGGCCCGTCTGCCCGCTTCATCCTTTCTTGCCGCTCCCGTTAGTCCATTCGAGGATCGGCTGCCACTGCTCCAGATCCTTCTCCACACGGCTTTTCGCGACGTCCCACAGGGTCAGCCCGTGGGCCGCCAGTTGCACGTAATTCTGCGTGTCGCGCAAAAAACCCAGCACCGGCAACTTCAAACCCTCGACGAAACGATGCAGTTGTTCCGCCGAGCGGGTGCGCGCATCGACGCGCATGCCGACCACGCCGATTTCGATCGCGCCTTTCCTGACGGCCTTCTCCTTGGCCAGCCGTTCGAGGAATTCCTGGGTGGCGAGAATATCGAACATGGACGGCTGGAGCGGCACGATCACCTTGTCCGCCAGATCCAGCGCGATACCCAGACGATTGCCGTGCAGCCCGGCCGGCGTGTCGATAACCGCGTGCTCCAACCCTTTGGGCGGTTTGGCCGGCGCGTCCTGATTGACTTCCCAGGTTTCAATGGCCGGCAGCGTGTCGGGCCGTAACGACAGCCACGCGTGCGCGGACTGCTGTTTGTCCAGGTCCGCCAGTGCGACCCATTCGCCGGCTGCGGCGAAATAGCCGGCCAGATTGGTCGACAGCGTGCTTTTACCCACGCCGCCCTTCGGATTCGCCACCACGATCACCGTCATGAATTCTCCCGGAAAGAAGGCTGGGCGCCGCCAGCCGGTTTGCCGCGTAGTTGCTTTGACATGCGCAAGTGTGCCCGGATTCGTGCCGGGTTCAGTGCCACCTGCTGATCCAGCCGTTGATAATATCGACAAATGCACGTTGGCCGAAGCCCCCAAACGGCTAATCGGCCGCCGTGCCCGCCGATTTTTCCATTGAGGACCCGAATCTCATGAGCAAACTGCGCCCGGAATACACCGTCGAACGTCTCCACGAACGCCAGAAAGGCTCGCTGCCCGGCTTGCTGGGCGTGCATGTGCTGTCGCTGGAAGAAGGCGTCCTGACCGCGGAATTGGCCGTGCGCACGGAATTGCTCGCGCCGAATGGCTTTTTGCACGCCGCCACCGTGATCGGTCTCGCCGATACCGCCTGCGGTTACGCCTGCCTCGCCCACTTGCCGGAGACGGCGCGCAATTTCACGACCATCGAACTGAAAAGCAATTTTCTCGGCACGGCGACGGAGGGAACGATCCGCGCGGTCGCGACGGGCGTGCATCTTGGGCGCAGCACGCAGGTGTGGGACGCCACGGTCACCGATCCGAACGGCAAGACGATGGCGCTGTTTCGCTGTACGCAGATGGTGTTGTATTGATTGCGTGAAGCCGGCGCCACGAGCGCCGCGCCATGAAAAAAGCACGCGGCCTTCCGGACGCGTGCTTTTTTTGACTGGGTTTGGCCTTACTGGGCCAGGCCGATCAGGCAGCCACCGCCCGCGGCGCCCTCGCCCCGCCGAACGCCAGCGCCCCGCCGCCAAGCAGCGACTGCACCGCCAACGTCACCGCCCAGAACGCCGGATACTCCCAGCCGCCATGCGGCGACGCGAAGCCCCAGCCGTTATGCAGATGCTGCGACATCGCGCCAAGCATGAACGGCAGCAGCACCAGCGCGACCCAGCGGACCTGCACGCCGAGCAGCAGCGCGATGCCGCCGAACAGTTCGACGAACGCCGTCACATAGCCGAGCCACCCCGGCAAGCCGAGCGAAACGAAGAACTGTGCCGTGCCGGGCAGCGTGAAGACGAAAATCTTCTGCAGACTGTGAGCGAGATACAGCACGCCCAAGGCGACGCGAAGAAGCAGAGCGGCCAGATCGGCGGAGCGGTTCGAGTTCATGACGAGATCCTTGAGAGAGGGACAGCCTGGAACCGGCCGTCGATATTGGAACTCTATTCGAACCATATGAGGCAAAAAACCTTCCTACGGGCTTTGATTATTTCTCGATAGGATTTAATCGACCCACAACCCCGCCGCGCCCGACGCCAAGTCACCCAATCGCCGCAAACAATTTCGGCAGATCGAGATGCTTCGCAAGCGTATCCGCAAGACGTTCCAGCGACGCCTCGCGCAACGCCGGATAGTCGATTTCCTCGGCATCGCGCAATCCCGCCCATGCGAGCAAAGCGGCACAGGCGGCCGGCGTGTCGAACAACCCGTGGACGTATGTCGTGAGAATCTGGCCGTCGGCGGAAATCGCGCCGTCGGGATGCGCCGCCTGCGCATCGCCCAAGCGCAGTGCGGGCCTGTCGAGCGCGGGGCCGCGCGTTTCGCCCATATGAATCTCGTAGCCGGCCACTTCGGGCGAGCCCGGCAACGCGAGGTGTCCGGTGACATTCTTGAGCGTCTTGTCGCGCGTGAGCACGGTCGAGTAGTCGAGCCAGCCGAGTCCGGCTGACGTCCCCGGCGCGCTCTCGACACCATGCGGATCGGCCACTTCACGCCCAAGCATCTGCATGCCGCCGCAAATGCCGATCACGCGGCCGCCGTAACGCAAATGCTTTTGCAGCACGGCGTCCCAACCTTGCGCGCGCAAAAACGCCAGATCGCCGGGCACGTTCTTCGAGCCCGGCAGAATGATCAGATCAGCCGGCGGCGGTGGTGCGCCGCTACGCACGTAATGAAAATCGACCTGCGGATGCGCGCGCAGCGCGTCGAAATCCGTGTGATTGCTGATGTGCGGCAGCACCGGCACAACCACTCGTAGCATGCGTGCCGCGCCGCCGCTATGCGCCGCGCGCAACTCGGGCGGCAGCATGTCTTCGGCGTCGAGCGTGAGGCCGTGCAGGTACGGCACGACGCCGAGCACCGGCTTGCCGGTCTTCGCTTCGAGCCAATCCAAGCCCGGCTTCAGCAAACTGACGTCGCCGCGAAAACGGTTGATGATGAACCCGCGCACCCGCGCCTGCTCGCTCTCCGACAGGCACGCGAGCGTGCCCGTGAGATGGGCGAACACACCACCGCGGTCGATATCCGCGACCAGCACGACCGGACAATCGACCGCTTCCGCGAAACCCATGTTGGCGATATCGCGATCACGCAGATTGATTTCCGCCGGACTGCCCGCGCCTTCGACGAAAATCGTCTCGTACGCCGCCTGCAGACGCGCATACGATTGCAGCACCGCTTCGAACGCGACGGGTTTGTAGTCGTGATACGCCCGCGCGTCGAGATTCATGCGCGCCTTGCCATGGATGATCACTTGCGCGCCGCGGTCGCTGGTCGGCTTGAGCAGCACCGGATTCAGATCCGTGTGCGCGGCAATGCCCGCGGCGATCGCCTGCAAAGCCTGGGCGCGGCCGATCTCGCCGCCGTCCACCGTCACCGCGCTGTTGAGCGCCATGTTCTGCGGCTTGAACGGCGCGACCCGCACTCCGGCGCGCCGCGCGAGGCGGCACAGACCGGCGACCAGCGTGCTCTTGCCGGCATCGGACGTGGTGCCCTGAATCATCAGCGTGCCGCGCGGCACGGGTACGGCGACAGGCGGGGTCGAAGTGGTGGTCACGGAATCTCGGGCTTGGCGGTGGACGGTGAGTCGATTGGGTTAAGCAGTGAAGCAAGCGGCAACGCGGCGACAGTGCACGCGGGGTGCGGAACGCGGCTAACGCATCCATGCAACTCGCTTTGTGTCGCTCGCGTCGCTCGCACCAAACCCATCAAACGCGGCATTATCCCATCGCGCCGGCCCGCGCTGCACGCCGGTACAATCACGCGATGACTCCCCGCGACCTCACCTTCGTACTCGGCGGCGCCCGCTCAGGCAAGAGCGCGCACGCCGAACAGCTTGCCGCCGACAGCGCCCTCCCCGTCACCTACATCGCCACCGCGCGCGTGACGGACGACGCCGAATTTCGCGCGCGCATCGCGCATCATCGCGAACGGCGGCCGGGGCATTGGCAACTGTTCGAAGCGGCCGTCGATCTCGCCGGCGCCGTGACGCAAAACGACGCGTCCGGCCACTGCATCCTGATCGATTGCCTCACGTTGTGGCTCGCCAATCTGCTGTGTCCGCCAGAAGGCGACGCCCTGCCGCTCGAGCACTATCACGCGCATGTCGCCGCGCTCGAAGCGGCCCTCATCAACGCCAAAGGCAAGCTCATCGTGGTCAGCAATGAAATCGGCCTGGGCGTGGTGCCGCTCGGCGCGGCCACGCGTCTTTACGTCGATGAACTCGGCCGGCTCAACCAGCGCATCGCCGCGTTGAGCACTCAGGCCACGATGATGGTCGCCGGTTTGCCGCTCGCGCTGAAAACCGCGAGCCACGCGTGATGCTCTCGCTCCCGCTTCTCGTGACGCTGGCCACCGCGGGCGTCGCCGTCGACCGCTGGTTCGGCGAGCCGCGCGCGGCGCATCCGCTGGTGGGCTTCGGCAACTGGGCGAAGCGCCTGGAAAAACGCTACAACACTGGGCGGCGCCTACGTCTTAAAGGTCTGCTGGCGTGGTCGCTGGCGATCATGCCGCCGGTGCTGATCGCATGGTGTCTGATCGCCGTGCTGCCGTTCTACGCGGCCTGCGTGGCGCATGTGCTGCTGCTGTGGTTCGCGCTCGGCGCGCGCAGTCTGCACGAGCACATCGCGCCGATCGCGCAGGCGTTGGTGCAGCGTGATCTCCCGCAAGCGCGTTTGCTGACCGCGCGCATCGTCTCGCGCGAAACCGCGGACGCCGACGAAGGTGCGTTATCGCGCGCCGCCGTCGAATCGGCGCTCGAAAACGGCAACGACGCGATCTTCGGCGCGCTGTTCTGGTTCGCCATTGCGGGCGGTCCGGGCGCGCTCGCGTTCCGCCTCGCCAACACGCTCGACGCCATGTGGGGTTATCGCACGCCGCGCTATTTGCGCTACGGCTGGGCCGCCGCGCGTATCGACGACGTGCTCAACTGGATTCCCGCGCGCCTGACCGCCGCGAGCTACGCGTTGCTCGGCGACACGCGCACCGCGTGGCGCTGCTGGCGCGAGCAGGCGCCAAGGTGGGACAGCCCGAACGCCGGGCCGGTGATGGCATCGGGCGCGGGCAGCCTGAACGTGCTGATCGGCGGGCCGGCGGTGTATCACGGCGCGCTGGAACACCGGCCGACGCTCGGCTTCGGGCATACCGCGAAAGCCAGTCACGTGAGCGCCGCATTGATGCTGGTCGAGCGTACGGTGATTCTGTGGCTTGCGGTGTTGATCGTGCTGGCGTTGTTAAGCGTGCCGTTTCATGGTTGATTCAGTGAACGTCCACGTGGGCGGCGAAACATTCGCCGCGATAGATGCAGTCGTGCACGGCGGCAATCTGCACGAAGCGGCGCGGCGCTACGACATTCCGTACGCGCAGTGGCTCGATCTGTCGACCGGTATCAATCCGCACGGCTATCCGGTCCCGCCGGTCCCCGCCGATGCCTGGCGCCGTCTGCCCGACGAAGGCGACGATTTCGCCGCGTGCGCCGCGCGCTATTACGGCGCGCCCGACGCGACGCATGTACTGCCGGTCGCGGGCAGTCAGGCGGCGATTCGCGCGCTGCCCGCGCTGCTGCCGCGCGCATGCGTCGGCATCGCGCCGCTTACGTATAGCGAATACGCGCCCGCATTCGAGCGCAGCGGCCATGAAGTGATGCCGCTCGACGTCGCGTGGGAAACGTTGCCCGAAGCGCTCATGCATGTAGTCGTCGTGAATCCGAACAATCCGACCGCCGCGCATCTGAGCGCCGCCAGGCTGCTGCACTGGCATGCACAGCTGAGCGCGCGCGGCGGCACGCTGCTGGTCGATGAGGCCTTCGCCGATACGATGCCGGCTGCCTCGCTCGCGGCGAGCACGCATCGCGAGGGCTTGATCGTATTGCGCTCGCCGGGAAAATTTTTCGGCCTCGCCGGTGTACGCGCGGGATTTGTACTCGGCGTGCCTGCTTTGCTCCAAAGGTTGCGCGGCGCGCTCGGCGCGTGGACGGTCAGTGGTCCAGCCCGTCACGCCGTCAAAGCCGCATTCGCCGATGAAGCCTGGCAACGTGATATGCGCACACGACTCGATGCAGAAAGCGCGCGCCTGACCGGTCTGTTGCATGCGCAAGGTTTCAACACCCGCAGCACGCCGCTTTTCGCGTGGACCGACGACCCACGCGCCGCCGCTCTGCATGCAGCCCTCGCGCGACGCGGCGTGTGGACGCGGCTATTCACATCGTCGGGCAGCGTTCGATTCGGCTTGCCCGCGAACGAAGCTGAATGGGCACGCTTCGAAGAAAGCATGCGCGAAGCCGCACGAGAAATCGATCCCACGCGAGCGGGTTGATTCAGAAAGTCGAACTCGCTCCCACCATCATTCCGCGCCCCGCAGCCTCACCGATGAACCGACTCGCCCTCGCCTCCACACTATTCATCACCGCCCTGCACGCTCATGCCGCCATCTCCGTCGTCGACGACACCGGTGCAACCGTCACGCTGCCCGCTCCCGCGCAACGCGTCATCAGCCTCGCGCCGCACGTCACCGAATTGCTGTACGCCGCGGGCGCCGGTGCGAAAGTGGTCGGCGCCGTCTCGTACAGCGACTATCCGCCCGAGGCGAAACAGTTGCCGCGCGTCGGCGATAACAAGGCACTCGATCTCGAACGCATCGTCGCGCTCAAACCCGATCTGATCGTGGTGTGGCGCCATGGCAATGCGCAGCGTCAGCTCGATCGCCTGCGCGAGATGCACATTCCGTTGTTCTTCAGCGAGCCGCATCATCTCGACGACGTCGCCGTGTCGCTGACAAAACTCGGACAATTGTTGGGCACGTCATCGACCGCGGATGCGGCGGCGGCCGCCTATCGTCAGGACATCGCGAAACTGCGCAACCAGTACGCGAGCCGGCCGCCCGTCAGCGTGTTCTATCAGGTGTGGGATCAACCGTTGATGACGCTCAACGGCAAGCATATGGTCAGCGACGTCATCGCGCTGTGCGGCGGCCGCAATGTGTTCGCCGGACTCGAGCCGCTGGTGCCAACGGTGTCGACGGAAGCGGTGCTCGCCGCGAATCCGGAAGCAATCGTCACCGCAGCACCGGGCGCGACCAGGCCGGACACCACCTTGCCGCAACTCGGCACATGGCGCGCATGGCCGAGCCTGACCGCCGTGGCAAACAACAACCTCTTCGCGATCGACGGCGATCTGATCAACCGCCCCGCGCCTCGCATTGCGCAAGGCGCGAAGCAAATGTGCGAGGACCTCGAAGTGGCGCGTTCACGCAGGAAGCCTGGCGCGCAGTAACGCGAGGACCATCCAGCCGCAACGCGCCTCACGCATTCCACCGCACCAACACCCACTGCTGCGTTTCATCGTTTCTGCGCAACCAGACAATCCCGGTCGTATCGAGCGACCATCGCAAACAACGCTCCAGCGGCACGTCCAGCACGATCGACGCAATCGCCCGCATCACGCCCGCATGCGTGACCACATAAGCCGGCGACAACTCTCGCGTGAGCGCGAATGCATCGAGCCATGCCCGCACCCGCGCGACGAACTGCGCGACGCTTTCGCCGCCATGCGCCCGCGCGTGTTCGAAGTTGACCGCCCAGTCATCGAGCAATTCGCGATCGATGGCATCCCAGCGCTGCGCCTCCCAGTTGCCGAAATCCATTTCCATCAGCCGGTCGTCGTGACTGACCACGCTGCCGAAGTCGTTCGCCAACTCGGCGGCGAGGGCCGAGCAGCGCTTCAGCGGACTCGACATCAGCACGCGCGGCGCGGGCACCTGCAAGGTCGCAAGCTTCAGGGCAAGTGTCGTCGACGACACCTCGGCATCTTCGGCGAGCGCCACGTCGCTGTGGCCGTAACACACGCCCGCGTCGAGCGCGACCGCGGGATGACGAATCAGGACGATATCCATGCGAGCCCCACCAGGTAGATGCTCAATTCAAAAACTTGCTGCGCGAAGCCGAGGCAGTCGCCGGTATACCCGCCAATGCGTCTGACGAAATAACGGCCCATCGCGATACGAAGCACGACCAGAACCACAATCACCGAACCCGCGAAGCGCCAGTCCGGCGCGGCGAGCCCATTCGGCCACAGCAACCACGGCAAACCGAACATCGCTGCGCACATGAACGCCCCTACACTCAGGCGCTGCGCGACCGGTTTGGCCTTGCCTTCGGCGCGCACGTAATCGAGCGTGGCCAGGTAGCTGATCGCACAGGTGCGGCTCGCCGCGTGCGCGGCAATCATCAGACTTGCGGCGCGCACCGGCGGCAATGCGGCGAGCGTTTGCCACTTCAACGCAAGCGCGACGACGAGTGCGATAGCACCGAAAGCACCGATGCGTGAATCATGCATGATTCGCAATACGTCTTCGCGCGTATAGGCGCCACCGAACGCATCGACGCAATCGGCGAGGCCGTCTTCGTGAAACGCGCCGGTCACGAGCAGCGACGCGGCCATCGACAACAGCACCGCCACGCCCGCAGGAAATACACGCAGCGCGGCGAGATAGACCAGCGCGCTCAATCCGCCGATCAATACGCCGACGAGCGGAAAATAACGCGCCGCCGCGTTCAGATAGTGCGGCTCATAGCCGACCCAGCGCGGCACGGGCATGCGCGTGAAATAGCCGAGCGCTGTGAAGAAGTACCGCAGTTCAGCGAGCGGATTCATGATTGTGCGAGGCGTGCGTTTCTGGCTGAACGATCGAACGGCTCACGCATCACGATTCGCGACGCCGGCCGATTCGAAGCTCGCCATTTCGTTGACGAAGGCCGTTGCCGCGCGCAATAACGGCACCGCGAGCGCCGCGCCGGTGCCTTCACCCAGACGCATGTCGAGCGACAGCAACGGCAGCGCGCCGAAATGATCGAGCATGCGCCGATGCCCCGCTTCGTTCGACGCATGCGCGAACACGCAGTACTCGCGCACGCTCGGCGCGAAGGCGTCGGCGATCAGCAAGGCCGAGGTGCCGATGAAGCCGTCGACCAGAATCGTCATGCGCGCCTCGGCGGCCGCGAGATACGCGCCTGCCATCATCGCGATCTCGAAGCCGCCGAAAGTGGCGAGCACGTCGAGCGGATCGCTGGACACAGGGTGACACGCGAGCGCCGACGCCAGCACGTTGCGCTTCCTGGCGAGCCCCGCGTTGTCGAGCCCCGTGCCGCGGCCGACGCATTCGTCGATCGGCACACCGCACAAGCGGCTCATCAGACACGCGGCCGCCGAGGTGTTCGCGATCCCCATCTCGCCGAAGCCGATCACATTGGTGCCGAGCGCCGCGTGATGCCGCACGCGCGCCGCGCCCGCCTGCATCGCGGCGATTGCCTGGTCGCGGCTCATGGCCGGTTCGCGCGCGAAGTTGCGGGTGCCGGCCATAATCGGAATGTCGATAAGACCCGCGGTGGATGGCAACGGCGTCGCAATGCCCGCGTTGACGACTTCGAGTTCGATGCCCGAGACGCGGCTCAACGCATTGATCGCCGCGCCGCCCGCGAGAAAGTTGGCGACCATCTGCGCGGTCACCGCTTGCGGATAAGGGCTCACGCCCTCCTCGGCAACGCCGTGGTCGCCGGCGAACACGATCATCGCCGGGCGCGTCACGGTGGGATGCGTGGTGCGCTGAATCAGGCCCATCTGACGCGCGAGCGTTTCGAGCCGGCCGAGACTGCCGGGCGGCTTCGTCTTGGTATCGATGATGTGCTGCAACTCGTCACGCAGCGTTTGATCGAGTGGTTCGACTTCGGGCAATCCAGGCAAGCGTGGCAATGAAGTCATGAGCGTGTTTGAAAGAGAATGTTGGAATGAAGCGGTCAGCTTGCCGGCGTGTCATGGCCGGCAGGCGATTCGTGACGCGCGCGCGGTGCGGGAATCAGCGCCTCGTGTTCGCCGTCGCGAATCAGAATCAACGGGTAGCCGAATGCACGGCTCGCCAGCGTCGGCGTCAGCACGTCGTGCACCGGTCCGGCATACACGCCGCCCGCGCCGTCGAGCAGCAGCGCATGCGTCGCGAAACGGCGCGCGAGGTTCAGGTCGTGGCATGAAAACATCACTGTACGCCGAGGCTCGCGCGTCCACGCGGCCAGCGCTTCGAGGCAGTCGATCTGATGATGCAGATCGAGATGCGACAACGGTTCGTCGAGCAACAGCAACGGCGCGTCCTGGCACAGCACCGCCGCCAGCGCCACGCGTTGCCGCTCGCCGCCCGAGAGCGACAGCACATCGCGCGCGGCGAATGCGGCGAGTCCCAACAGATCCAGCGCCGCGTGCGCCGCTTCGCGATCGGCTTCGCGTTCCCAGCCCCAGCCGCTGAGATGCGGGAAGCGGTTCAGCATCACGATATCGAGCACGCTCGCGCTGAACGCGTCGGGCGCGCTTTGCGGCATCAGCGCGCGGCGTTGCGCGAGCGGCATTGGCGGCCAGTCGGCGAGGCGCACGCCATCGAGTTCGACATGTCCCGCGCACGGTTGCAGCAAACCCGCGAGCGTGGAGAGCAAAGTCGTCTTGCCCGCGCCGTTCGGGCCGGCGATACACCAGATCTCGCCGGCGTAGAAGGTATGCGTGAAGGCGTCGAGCAAAGTGCGCGCGCCGACGCGCAAGGTCAGACGTTGCGCGCTGAGGGTCGCTTCATGAGAAGGAGCGTGACGGGTTTGCATCATCGGCGCCTGCGCAGCAGCATCCACAGAAACACCGGCACACCGATGATCGACGTGATCACGCCGACCGGCAACTGCGCCGGCGCGATCACGGTGCGCGCGATCAGGTCCGCGCCCATCACCGCGACGCCGCCGCCGAGTGCGGCGGCCGGCAGCAGCATGCGCTGATCGTTGCCGAACGCGAGCCGCAGCATGTGCGGCACGACCAGTCCGACAAAGCCGATGGTGCCCGCCGTCGTCACCGCCGCGGCCGCGGCGAGCGAAGCCACCAGATATACCCGCAATCGCAGCGGCATCACCGCGACGCCTAATGCCTGCGCGGCGGCGTCGCCACGCAGCAGCACATTCAGACGCGGTGCGGCGGGCACGATCGCAACCAGCACGATGACGAGCGCGATGAGCGCCGTCCACGGCATCGCGCCGCCGTTGAGGTCGCCAGTCAGCCAGAACAGCATGCCGCGCAAGCGGTTATCGGGCGCGAGATTGAGCAGCAAAGTTATCAGCGCGCCCCAGCCCGCTGCGATCACCGCGCCGGTCAGCAGCAAACGCGGCGACGTGTCCTGCGGTTCGCCGCGCCACAACTCGCGGCGCGCGAGGCCGAGCACCAGCAGGATCGACACGAACGCGCCGGCGAATGCGCTTGCGTCGACAATCCACCATGCGCAACCGGCGATCATCGCGACCAGCGCGAAGCTCGCCGCACCGCCCGATACGCCCAATACGTAGGGCTCGGCCAGCGGATTGCGCAACAGCACCTGCAGCAACGCGCCGGCCAACGCGAGCAGCGCGCCGCAGGCGAAGCCGGCTACCGCGCGCGGCAGACGCAGCGTGCGGACGATTTCCGCAGTCAGGTCGGCGGTGCCGACAGACGGCGCATGCGACGGCATCAGCGCCGCCAGCACACGCATTGGCGCGAGCGATACGCTGCCAAGCGCGAGCGACGCCATCAGCACCGCCAGCGCAATCAGGGCGAGCGCCAGCCAGATCGCGGCCGCGCGCTTCGCGCTCATCACGCGCAGTGTCGCGGGCATCGAACCCGAATGGCGATTCATCCGCGCGAACTCAACGAGGAGGCGTAACCATCACTGCTGCTGCCAACCAACCGTGAGATACGCACCACGCCGTGGCGAGTTATACGAGTAGGCCGTTTCATAGTCCTTGTCCAACAGATTCTGGATTTGCGCGGCCACGTACCATGCTTTCGTGATGTTGTAGCGCGCCGACAGATTCACCACGCCATAGCCGCCCAGCTTGCCGCTGCTGTCGTTGCTCGGGCCGCTCACGATCCACTCGCCGCCCACCCGCCACCCGGCGATGCTGCGGTTCACCGTCAGCGCCCCGAAGCGCCGGGCGCGCCGCACGAGGTCGGCATCGTTGTCGAGGTCGACGGGATTTTGCAGCGTCAGCGACGCGCGCACGTCCGTCTTGCCGACATGGCCGCTCCACGATCCTTCGATGCCCTGCACCTTCGCATGCCCGACGTTCTCGGCCAGATAGATGCCGGGCGTCACCTGCTCGTAGTTAATCAGATTCGAATAGCGCGTCTGGAATGCGGAAAGGCGCATCACGCCGAGCGCATTCGATGCGTACTGCAGCGCGGCTTCGATCGAATGGCTGCGCTCCGGCTGGATAGACGGATTGCCGCTGATCGGATAGTACAGATCGTCGAAGCTCGGCGCGCGAAACGAATCCGAATAGCTTGCGGTCACCTTCCAATGGCCGGTGATGTCGAAACCGTAGCCGAGATAGTAACTGTTCGCTCCGCCGAAATCGGAATACTGGTCGCGCCGAACGTTGGCCTGAAACTGGTTGCGCCCGAAGCGTCCCGTATAGCCGGCGAAGCCCGAATCCACATGACGGTCCGGCGCCGCGAACGTGTCCGAATCGAGGCTTTGATCGAGATGCTCATAACCGACCTGCAGTTTCTGCTGCGCGGCCAGCGCGAAATCGTTCTGCCATGTGTATTGGCGATTGTCGGTATCGAAGCGGCCGTTGTACACGCCGTTGGTGTTCGACACGCTGCGGTCGTCGCCTTCGGCGACGATGAAGTGCGTGGTCCACCAGTCGGCCAGCTTGCCGTTCGCGAACACCGAGACCTGGCGCACCTTGCTATACAGGTTGTTCAGATCGGTCGGCACGCCGTACGCGTTGTCGTAGCTGTTGTTGCCGTTCGACTGCAAGTAGCTGGCGCCGGCGTCCCATTTGTCGTTGAACTTGTGGCGCAGCGAAGCCGAGACGCTCTCGTTCAGATAACCGTTCGCGTTCGGATTGGCGCTGGGCGCCTCCTTCGTGTTCAGCGACGAGAAGCCGTCGTCCTTCGAACGCGCTAGCGAAATGCTGAAGGTGGTATTGCCGTCCTGGTCCAATGCGCCGTTCACGCCCGCCTGCTGCGTCTGCGTGTGATAGCTGCCGTAGCCGAGCGAAAAATTGAAACGCGGCGGGTGATCGCCGCCGCTTTTCGTGAACACCTGCACCACACCGCCGATCGCGCCCGAGCCGTATAACGCCGACACGTTGCCGTTTACCACCTCCACGTGATCGATCTGGTCGAGTGGAATCTGCGCGAGTTGCGGGGCACCCAGACTCACCGAATCGACGCGCACGCCGTCGATCAGCAGCAGCGATTGCGTCGAGGACGCGCCGCGCAAGGAGAGGCTCGTCGTCGAACCGGGACCACCCGTGCGCGAGATTTGCGCGCCGGGCGCGAGTTGCAGGAGGCCCGGCAAATCGGTCGCGGTGGTGTCGGCGATATCCTGCTGATCGAACAGCGAGGTCTGCGGGATCGTGTCGGCGAGCGCTTGCGGCCCGCGATCCGCGGTCACCACCACGGGCGACAGCACCGCCGAAGAGGACACCGAACTCGAAGAATCCGCCGACGAAGACGAAGCAGATGAAGCAGAAGATGGAGACGCAGCTTGCGCGTGCACCACGATCGGCAGGCTCGAAAAGGCGAGCAGCGCCGCGCGGGCGAAGGGGGACAGCATGGGGTGAACGTCCTGTGGATAGCGTGCGCGGCCCGCTTCCCCGCAGGCCGATGCGTAACGAGGCGCCCGCGTATTTAACATTTTCGCGCGGGACGTGCCTCTCCCTCTGGCCGGTATCCGGGCTGGCGACGCATCGATCCCGCCTTCCCACGCGAGACGCGCAGTGGCACACTCGCGAGTTGAACTTCCAGCTCGCGAGCGGGATCGACTTGCATGACGAATGTGGTCGCTTACCGTTGCGGGGGCAGCGCAGGTTGGCGCGTTTAGCTGAATCCAGATGAACCGCGCGCCCTGCTTCCCGTTTAACTGCGTGGGCCGTTGAAAAAATGCCGCACGCGGGCACCAGAGTGCGGGCAGTTTAGGAGCGGCCTCGGAGTCCGTCAAGAATGGTGAGATCGCAGGCCATGTGTTCTGTTAAGTGCAGGCTCTTGTCCGACGCGTGAGTACTTTTTCATCATATGGTCGATAAAAAGCCTGCACAAAGCGATGTTGTTACGTCTCGAAACGAGACAATTGTCGGAACCTGCGACATTCCGCGCTAAAATGCGATGTCTTTAGAGGACGCAGCAGATGCTCACCGAACTCGAAACACTTTCACAAAATATCGGCAAGCTGATCGCGATCAGCCAGCGCCACAATGAGGCGCGACTCGCGCTCGAAGAGCAACTCGCGCAATCGCGCGCCGACGCCGAAGCCACGCGCACGGAACTTGCAATGCTGCGCGAGGAACGTAACGCGCTGCAGGCGGAGCGCGACGCGCTTTCGGCGAAGATCGACGACGCACAAGTGCGCCTGAACGCGATCCTCGAGAAGCTGCCGCGTGCGCGCGCGCACAGTGAGCCGGACAACCAGCTCGATCTGCTCGAGCCGGCTCAGCAAGTAGCCGAAGCCGGGAGCGACGTGACCCGCCACGGAGAAAATGCATGACCACCAAGCAGATCGAAGTATCGATTCTCGGCGTGCCCTATCGCCTCGCCTGCTCGCCGGAAACGGAAGCGGCGCTGCTCGAAGCGGTTGCACGCGTCGACGCCGAAATGTCGAAGATCCGCAATAACAGCAACGTGCGCGGCACGGATCGCATTGCCGTCATGGCTGCGCTGTCGCTGGCATCGGAACTGCTTAGACTGCAATCGAGCGTGAGACACGGAGAAGCATTTCCCGCTGAAGAAATCCGGCGTACAATGCATCAAATGAACGAACAACTAGGTACTGTGATTGAGCAGTACAGCGTGCAATAAGGTACATGTGTTATCGTGCTGCCGGTCCTGAGATCGGCGGCGGATTCAAACGGAATGTGTGAGCACAAGGTGTGCAAGATTCAGCAAACGTTTGAGTTCAATCGGTAGTTCGTTTTTCAGCTTCATCGGTTTAGCTTCCCTGCCTGGTTCGCCAAGGTCATATATTCCTTGAACCAATGCCATGTGCACGGTTGCGGAAATTTGTAGCACGGGTGTGCGCGTCACTCTGTCTGATGTACCCGAAGTGTTGCTAACTGCGACCAATTCTGAACCCCCGGTTCAGGATGCCGGCCTAGCGGCTAAGGCGGGGACCTTATTTAGAACGGCATCGGACTTCGGTTCGGTGCCGTTTTTCTTTGGGCGCTGTTTTTTGTTGGCCGATTTCTTCCGCATCTTCAACCCCTTAACGTTCAATTCGATTCATGCGCTACTGGCTAATGAAGTCCGAACCGGACGAAGCAAGCATCGACCATCTCGCCAACGCACCGCATCGCACATTGCCGTGGACCGGCGTGCGCAACTATCAGGCGCGCAATTTCATGCGCGACATGATGCAGGTCGGCGACGGTGTGCTGTTCTATCACTCGAGCTGTCCGGAGCCTGGCATCGCGGGCATTGCGGAGGTATCGTCCACTGCGTATCCCGACCCGACGCAGTTCGACAAGAAGAGCCCCTACTACGACGCGAAGTCGTCGCAGGAAACGCCCCGCTGGGTGCTCGTCGATGTGGTGTTCAAGAAGAAGATCCCGCTTATTCCGCTCGCCGCGTTACGCGAGCACGACGAACTCGCGGACATGCGCGTGCTCGCCAAAGGTAACCGCCTGTCGATTACACCGGTGACCGAGGCCGAATGGCGATTCATCACAAAACGGCTCGCCTGATCGTGCATGCACGATGAATGCGTGGCGCGTATTTGTGTACACGCAAACGTTAAAGCAACGTCAAACCCGGGAACCAAGCTCAGGTTACAAGCGCCTAACGATCTCGCAAACGCCATGCCACGGCGCGGCGTTTGCACCAATCGTGCACAACCTGTTCAAGCAAGGAGTCCAACAATGACGAAAAACACCGCACGTGCACTCGCTTTCGCTCTCGTCTGCGCCGCGCCCGCCGCGCTCGCACTGACGCCGGCCATGGCACGCGCGCAAAGCACCGGCCAATATCAGCCGGCAGGCGTGCTGTCGTTGAACGCGCAGGCCAGCGCCGAAGTGCCGCAAGACGTCGTCGATATCACGCTGTTCTACGAGCAGGAAGCGAGCGATCCGTCGGCGCTCACGTCAACGCTGAACCAGCGCGCCGATTCGGCCCTGCAAAAAGCCAAGGGTGTGAGCGGCGTGACGGCGCGCACGGGCTCGTTCTCGATCTATCCGTCCACCGACCGTGACGGGCGCATTTCCGCATGGCGCGGCCGGACGGAGATCGTGCTCGAATCGCACGACTTCGCCGCAGTGTCCAAGCTCGCGGGTCAGATGGCATCGATCATGCAGGTCGGCAATGTGCAGTTCTCGCTCTCGCCTGAAGCGCAGCGCGCGGCGGAGCAGAAGCTCACCGGCGAAGCGATCAAGTCGTTCCGCGAGCAGGCCGCTTCGTCCGCGCAGGCGTTCGGCTACAGCGGTTATTCGATTCGCGAGGTCAACGTCGGCCACAACGGCGTGATGCCGCGTCCGGTGATGATGATGAGCGCGCGCGCCATGGGCGCCGACGCAAAGGCCGCGGCGCCGGTGCCGATCGAAGGCGGAACGTCGACGGTAACCGTCAACGTGTCGGGCTCGGTGCAGATGAAATAACGCTTCCTGGTATTAGAAGCACTGCTTCGACGCAGTAAAAGAAAAGCCGCTCGCGCGGCTTTTCTCATTTGACCACTCGCCACGATAAACCGTAGCGGTCAGTTCGCGCTGACCGCCTGCGCCGGTTCGTGGCGCGCGCGGCGATAAGACCACACCAGCATGCCGATACCGACGACGATCATCGGCAGCGACAACCATTGCCCCATGGACAGTCCCATGGCCAGCAAGCCGAGGAAGTCGTCCGGCTCGCGCGCGAATTCGACCGTGAAGCGCGCGAGGCCGTAGCCGATCAGAAACACGGCGGAAATCGCGCCCATCGGCTTCGGCTTGCGTGAGAAGAAGAACAGCACGAAGAACAGCGCGACGCCTTCCAGCGCGATTTCATACAGTTCCGAGGGATGGCGCGGCAGCATGTGATATTGCGCGAACACTTCGTTCAGATGCCATTGCGCGGCCAGTTGCGGATGCGCGGTGAGCCACGCGGCGTCGTCGGGCGCGGCGCCTGGAAACAGCATGGCCCACGGCGCCGACGGATCGGTCACGCGGCCCCACAACTCGCCGTTGATGAAATTGCCAAGACGCCCTGCCGCGAGCCCGGTCGGCACCATCGGCGCGACAAAGTCGGTGACCTGCAGCCACGAGCGTCTGCGCTGATACGCGAACAGCACCATGGCCAGCGTCACGCCGAGAAAGCCGCCGTGAAACGACATGCCGCCTTCCCAGACCTTGAAGATGTCGAGCGGATGCGCGAAATAAAAGCTCGCCTTGTAGAACAACACGTAGCCGAGCCGGCCGCCGAGAATCGTGCCCAACACGCCGTAAAACAGCATGTCGTCGATATCCTTGACGGTCCAGCCTTGCGCCGCGACATACGGCAAACGCAGCCGCAACCGGCCGACCACGATCGCCGCGATGAACGCGACGAGGTACATCAGTCCATACCAGCGCACGGCGAGCGGCCCCAGATGAATGGCAATGGGGTCGAAATTGGGGTGAATGAGCATCGTGTTGTTATGGGCAGTTCAGGTTCAGAAGCGAAAAGTCTAGTAACGGGCGGCGCTGCCCGCAGCTTGCGGTGCATGCATTGGACGGTCCGGCCGGCAATGCGTTCGCGCGGACGCGTCTATAGGCGCGGCGCGGCGGATTGTTGCGCCTCGACGGTCGCCGCATGCGCCCGCACGATGTCGATGAAACCCGCCAGCACCGGGCTCACCTCCGCGGTCCGCCAGACGAGGCCCGTCTCGATCGCGGGCACCGACTCGGAAAGCGGCCGGTACACCACGCCGGTGCGGCGCAGATTACGTAACGATTGCGGCACCAGTGCGACACCCATGCCGGCCGACACGAGGCTCACGATCGTTTGCATCTGGATCGCTTCCTGGCCGACCCGGGGCGCAAGGCCCGCCACGCCGTAGCAATCCATAATGATGTCATAAAAGCCCGGCGCCAGACGTCTTGGGAAGACCACGAGCGGCGCGTCGGCGACATCGCGCAGGCTGATCGGCGTGTCCAGCCATTCGGCGCGCGGGTCGGCATGGTCGCCACTGGCGCTGGCCACGCGCGCCGCCATCTCCGTCGACATGGCGATCACCAGCGGCTCGCGCGCGATCGGCAGCCACGAGAGCTGGGGGGCGTGGCGCGACGGCAGCGGCGCGATCACGAGACCCGCGTCGATGCGCCCGGCCACCAGTTCGTCGACCTGTATGTCGCTGGTGGCTTCGGTCAATTCCAGCCGCACGCGCGGATGACGCGCGCCGAAGTCGCGCAGCAACAGCGGCAGAAGCCCGTAGTCAGCCGTGGACACGAAAGCCAGCGACAACACGCCCGCCTCGCCACGCGCAAGGCTCTGCGCGAGCGGCCGCAGGCCCTCGGCGCTCGCCAGCAGGCGCTGCACCTCAGGCAGCAAATCTGCGCCCACTGACGTCAGTTCGACGGAACGCTTGGTGCGCGCGAACAATTCGACGCCGAGCGTCTCTTCGAGCGCGCGGATGGCTTGCGACAAGGGCGGCTGCGTCATCGAGAGGCGCACGGCCGCGCGCCCGAAGTGCTTCTCTTCGGCGACGGTCACGAAATAGCGCAACTGGCGCAGATCAGGAATGGCTGGCAGCATGAGTGATACATTTTACGACCTAATGAGCCACGAATAATACATTGGACGCGCGCATCGCAAAACTGCGTCGTTGCGCGGCACGCCGGTCTACACTGGACGGATGCCGCCGGCAGCCCACGCCGGCGCGACTGAAACCCGCAGCGCGGTGCGGATCAAAACAAAAGGACAGGAGTTCCCCATGGCATACAACCGTCGTTCGAAGAACATCACGCAGGGCGTGGCGCGCTCGCCGAATCGCTCGATGTACTACGCGCTCGGCTACGAGAAGGCCGACTTCGACAAGCCGATGATCGGCATCGCCAACGGCCATTCGACCATCACACCGTGCAACGCCGGCTTGCAGCGTCTCGCCGATGCCGCCGTCGCCGCGATCAAGGGCGCCGACGCCAATCCGCAGATCTTCGGCACGCCGACCATTTCCGACGGCATGTCGATGGGCACCGAAGGCATGAAGTACTCGCTCGTGTCGCGCGAAGTCATCTCCGACTGCATCGAGACCTGCGTGCAAGGTCAGTGGATGGACGGCGTGGTCGTGATCGGCGGCTGCGACAAGAACATGCCCGGCGGCATGATCGGCATGCTGCGCACCAATGTGCCGAGCATCTACGTGTACGGCGGCACCATCCGTCCGGGCAACTGGAAGGGCACCGACCTGACCATCGTGTCGTCGTTCGAAGCCGTGGGCGAGTTCACGGCCGGCCGGATGTCGCAGGAAGATTTCGACGGGATCGAACAGAACGCCTGCCCGTCCACGGGTTCGTGCGGCGGCATGTACACCGCCAACACCATGAGCTCGTCTTTCGAGGCGCTGGGCATGTCGCTGCTGTATTCGTCGACGATGGCCAATCCGGATCAGGAAAAGGTCGACTCGGCGGCCGAATCGGCTCGCGTGCTGGTCGAAGCGGTCAAGAAGGATCTGAAGCCGCGCGACATCGTCACGAAGAAGTCGATCGAAAACGCCGTGGCCGTGATCATGGCCACCGGCGGCTCGACCAACGCCGTGCTGCACTTCCTGGCGATCGCCCACGCGGCCGAAGTGGAATGGAGCATCGACGACTTCGAGCGCATGCGCAAGAAGGTGCCGGTGATCTGCAATCTGAAGCCTTCAGGCCAGTTCGTGGCCACCGACCTGCATAAGGCAGGCGGCATTCCGCAAGTCATGAAGATCCTGCTCGACGCGGGCATGCTGCACGGCGATTGCGTCACGATCACCGGGCGGACCATCGCCGAAGAGTTGAAGGACGTGCCAGGCAAGCCGCGCGCCGATCAGCAGGTGATTTTCCCGATCGACAAGGCGCTCTACAAGGAAGGCCACCTCGCGATCCTGAAGGGCAACCTGGCCGTCGACGGCGCGGTCGCCAAGATCACCGGCTTGAAGAACCCGGTTATCACCGGCCCGGCGCGCGTGTTCGACGACGAGCAAAGCGCGCTCGAAGCGATTCTGGCCGACAGGATCGTGGCCGGCGACGTCGTGGTGCTGCGCTACCTCGGTCCCAAGGGCGGCCCCGGCATGCCGGAGATGCTCGCGCCGACCTCGGCGATCATCGGCAAGGGTCTCGGCGAAAGCGTCGGGCTGATCACCGACGGCCGCTTCTCGGGCGGCACGTGGGGCATGGTGGTCGGGCACGTTGCGCCGGAGGCCTTCGTGGGCGGCACGATCGCGTTCGTGCAGGAAGGCGACTCGATCACGATCGACGCGCACAAGCTGCTGCTGCAACTGAATATCGACGACGCCGAACTGGAGCGGCGCCGCGCCGCATGGCAGCAGCCGAAGCCGCGTTACACGCGTGGCGTGATGGCGAAGTACTTCGCGTTGGCACAGCCGGCCAACAAGGGGGCGATAACGGGCTGAGCGACGGCTACGCTATGGTTGGCGTGGTGAACGCACGTCGGCCGGGATCGCGGCGACCGGCCTGTGAGACGGCCTAAAGCTACGTGAAAGCGAAAGGGGCGCATGGGAAACCGTGCGCCCCTTTCCTTTTATAATGCTGGCACCACAAGTCGGGCGCTTGCACCGACGGAGACCAGAATGAAATCAAAGTCGCACACAGCGCTTGCAGCGGCCGTCGTGCTGGGCGCCGCGTTGAGTGCCGGCAGTCCGGCGGCGTATGCCGATGCCGCGGGCCTCGCGCTGGCCCAGCAGCAGAACTGCATGAGTTGCCACTCGGTCACGCGTTCCTTCATGGGACCGGCGCTGCATGATGTCGCGGCGAAATATGCCGGCCGCGAAGACGCCGCCACTTATCTGAAGCACAAGATTCTGGATGGCAGCACGGGCGTGTGGGGTGAAGTGCCGATGCCCGCGAATACGCAACTCACGCCCGATCAGGCAGCTACGCTCGCAAGCTGGGTGCTCAAGCTCAAATAAGCCTGTTCAGGCGAGGAGCACTGCGCGCGAGCGCCGCTTGGCGCGCCCGCACTTCATCTCATAGGATCACGCGCTGCCTGAGGCGCGCCGCGCGATCTCTTCCACCACCGCTTCCCGCACCCAGCTCGTCATCTCATTCTCCAGCGTGAGCGCCACTTCGCGCGTGATCTGGTCGATGAGCCACCCCGTGTGCGCGTGCAAGGTCTCGCGGCAACGTTCCTCGATTACGCTGCGCCCGTCGCCCGCCAGGAAACCCGCGATGCGTCGGCGCAGACGTTCGGCGATGACGTCGGCGTCCAGATCGAGATCCACCGGCGGCTCGCCCGCGCCTTCGCGCGCGATATCCGGCGGTACGGTCGAGCCCGCCTCGAGCGGCGTAATCGGCTCGGCCCGATCGAACACGCCCGCGGACGTCGCGAATGCGTCGTCATGCGCACGCCGCGGTTCGGCGGCCGGGTGCGCCCGCGAGCGCTTCTTTGGATGGTGATGATCGGCCGCTTGCCGCGGATCGGCCGGTTGCGGCGCCACCGCCGGCTGCGGTGCGAAGGTCGGTTCCTGTGCGTGCAACGGCTGCGCCGCGAGCACCGGCTCCGCCGACCTCACCTGCTCCGGCGTCAGCACCGGCTGCGGCGCGAGCACGGGCTCCGCCTTGAAACTGGGTTCGCGCGGGCCGTCCAGTTTGGCCGCATCGCTCGACGTTTGCTGCGGCTGCACAGGATGACCCTGCACGAGAACCTCGTGCAGAACCGGGATCGAATCGTCGTTGGGATCGGACACGTGCACTCTCCGTGTTTGAGTCGAAGCTGAAGCAGCCCGCGCGCATGCCGAATGACTGAACCCGACACACGCGACGCGGACCGAATGGGACCTAGCTGCCTTGCTTGTAGTTGTTCAGAGCATAGCCGCGATCGCGATAGAAGCGATAGCGTTCGCGGCCCGCCGCGAGTTCCTCGTGTGCGTTACCGACCACTTCCAGCAATCTTTCGAAGCGCGCGAATTGCGCCGGCACCGTGGCGCCCAGATTGAGCAGCACCTGATGATGCGGCACATCGTCGAGGCTGGAAGTGAGCACGATCGGCGTTTGCGCGGCGAGCGGCGAGCCCGCCATGCAGTGCGGCACGAACTCGAGCGGCCCGAAGATCCACAACTGTTCGTCGAAGGCCTTCAGGCGCGCGGGCTCGGCCAGCACGATGGTCGGCTGGCCCGCCTGATACGCCTTGCGGATCAGGCGGCACGCATACAGCAGCGAATCGCCGACGTTCGAGTGAAAGTCGATTCTCGTCATCGGCGGCTCCGCCTGGCGGCTGCATTCGCAGCCGCGCCCGCACCTTTACTGCATTGCGTCATTGTGCGGCGCGACCGTCAGCGGCCCTATCGATCAGGAACTGTGCGAGCAATGGCACCGGACGGCCGGTGGCGCCCTTCGCCGCACCGCTCTTCCACGCCGTGCCCGCGATATCCAGATGCGCCCACGGATAGGCTTCGGTGAAGCGCGACAGGAAGCACGCCGCCGTCACACTGCCCGCCGGACGGCCGCCGATGTTGGCCAGATCCGCGAAGTTCGACTTGAGCTGATCCTGATACTCGTCGTCGAGCGGCAGGCGCCAGGCCGGGTCGGACGCTTCACGCGATGCGTCGAGCAGCTCGCCCGCCAGCGCATCGTCTTTCGAAAACAGGCCGCTGTTGTGGTGGCCCAGCGCGATGATGCACGCGCCCGTGAGCGTGGCGATGTCGATCACCGCGGCCGGCTTGAAGCGCTCGGCGTAGGTCAGCGCGTCGCACAGAATCAGGCGGCCTTCAGCATCCGTATTGAGCACTTCGATCGTCAAGCCCTTCATGCTGGTGACGATGTCGCCCGGCTTGGTGGCCGTGGCCGACGGCATGTTCTCAACCGCCGGAATGATGCCGACCACATTGATTTTCAAGCCCATTTCGGCGACGGCGCGCAATGTGCCCAGCACCGAACCGGCGCCGCACATGTCGTACTTCATCTCGTCCATGCCTTCGCCGGGTTTCAGCGAGATGCCGCCCGTGTCGAACGTCACGCCCTTGCCGACCAGCACCACCGGCGCGGCTTTCGCGGCGCCGCCCTGGTACTGCAGCACGATGAACTGCGCCGGTTCGACCGAGCCGGCCGTGACCGACAGGAACGAGCCCATCTTGAGCGCTTCGCACTGCTTTTCGCCCAGCACTTCGACCTTCAGCTTCCAGTCTTTGGCGAGCTTCTTGGCGGTGTTGGCGAGGTAGGTCGGCGTGCAGACATTGCTCGGCAGATTGCCGAGGTCGCGCGTCAGGTCCATGCCGTTGGCGAGCGCGGCGCCCTGCTTCGCGGCCAGCTTGGCGGTCTTCTCGTCGCCGGTATTGACGCTGAAGACGATGCGCTTCAAGGCGCGCACCGAATTATCCGGCTTGCTCTTCATCTGCGTGAACTTGTAGGTCAGCTCGCGCAGCGCGAGGATCGCGGCGCGCACGCCCCAATCGGCCGTGCGTTCGAGGATCGGCAGTTGCGCCAGCGTGAAGGTGACCTGGACGATCTTGGTGCCGAGCAGCGCGCGCCAGGCGGCCCGCACGGCGTCGCCGTAGGCTTTCTGGTTGAAAGCGTCCTGCTTGCCGAGGCCGACCAGCAGCACGCGGGACGCGCCGATGCCCGACACTTCATGCAGGAACAGCGTGGTGCCGGCCTTGCCGTCCATGTCGCCAGCCTTGATGATGCGGGTCAGCAGGCCGCGGGTGGCCTCGTCGATCTCGAGAGCCGCACCCGACAGGGTTTGCGACTCGAACACGCCGATTACGATGCAATCGGATTTCCCAGTCAGGAAACCGTTTGACGAGCCTTTGGTCCAATCACAGGCTTTTATGCTAAAGTCCATCGCGCTTGTCCTCGGATAAAATCTGGGCTTAGGATGAAAGCCGCAATTATCCGCTATTTTTCCTGCGGCGGCTGCACCGGAGGTGTGACGGGAAGCAACCCGTGCGCCACTGAGAGCGCCCCCTCTCATCATCAATAATGATCTTCGAACGCTCCCTCCAGCGCGAACTCGCGTATACGGCTGGTGCCGTGTTCATGGTTCTCCTCACGCTCGTGCTGACGACGATGATGATCCGCATCGTCGGCTTCGCAGCCTCGGGCGAGATCGACCCGCGCGACGTGCTGGTCCTGATCGGCCTGACCGTGATCGGCTACCTGGCGATCATGCTCGTCGCGACCCTGTTCGTGTCGATCCTGTTCGTCCTGACCCGTTGGTACAAAGACTCCGAGATGGTCGTGTGGCTCTCCTCGGGTGTCAGTCTGACGCGCTTCATCAAGCCGATCGGCATTTTTGCCACGCCGATCATCATCCTCATCATGTTCTTCGTGTTCGTCGGCTGGCCGTGGTCGAACCAGCAGAGCAAGCTGATCCGCGCGCGCTTCCAGCAACGTGACGAGGTCTCGCTGCTCGCGCCGGGGCAGTTCCGCGAATCGGCCACCAGCCACCGCGTGTTCTTCATCGAGAAGATGTCGCCCGACCAGGCTCGCGTGGAAAATGTGTTCGTGACCAGCACGGAGAACGGCAAGGTCAACGTGGTCGTGTCGAAGACCGGCCATACGGAAACGCGTAAGAACGGCGATCGCTTCGTCGTGCTGGAAAACGGCCGCCGTTACGACGGCCAGCCGGGGCAGCCCGATTTCCGCATCATGGAGTTCGAACGCTATGGCGTGAAGATCCAGAGCCAGCCGGTCGTCAATACGCCCAGCACGACCGGCACGCCCACGCTCACGCTGCTGCGCAACCCGACCAACGACAATCTCGCCGAATTCGCGTGGCGTGCGGGGCTACCGCTCATCGCGATCAATCTGATGCTGCTGGCCATTCCGCTCGCGCACCAGAATCCGCGGCGCAGCCGCACCATCAATCTTGTGATGGCCGTGCTGATCTATCTAACGTATTCGAATCTGTTGAACGTGGTGCAGTCGTGGATCGAGCAGGGCAAGATGTCGTTCCCGGTCGGACTGGTGGGTCTGCACGTGATCGTCGCGGCGATCGTCACGTTTATTTTCTGGCTGCGCGTGCGCAACCGGCCGCTCTTCACGCGAGCGATGTTCAGCCGTTCGCAGGGAGCCTGACCGATGCGCATCTATGAAAGGTACTTCGCGCGTCAGATCTATCTCACGTTCATCTTCATTCTGTTTGCTTTTTCAGGTCTGTTTTTCTTCTTTGACCTGATCAACGAATTGAATTCGGTCGGGCACGGCAACTACAAATTCCAGTACGCGGTGTTGCGGGTTGCGTTGCAAACGCCGTCGCGCTTCTACGAAATTATTCCGGTCGCGGCGTTGATCAGCGCGATTTATGTGTTCGCGCAGATGGCCGCGAACTCCGAGTACACGATTTTCCGCGTGTCCGGGCTCGCTACGAATCAGGCTTTGCGTTCGCTGTTGAAGATCGGCATTCCGCTGGTTTTGCTGACTTATCTGATTGGCGAGGTGGTCGGGCCTTATACGGATCAGTTGTCGGAGCGTGTGCGGCTCGAGGCGCTGGGGTCTTCCGTGTCGAGTAACTTCGAGTCCGGTGTGTGGGTGAAAGATACGCTCACGGCGCGCGCGGACGGCGAGCAGGTGACGCGCTTCGTGAACGTCGGCGAATTGAAGCCGGATGCGACGATCAGCAATGTGCGCATTTATGAATTCGATTCGAAGTTCCGGCTCTCCAATGTGCGGACCGCGAAGAGTGGCAAGTATCAGCCGCCGGGTCATTGGCAGTTGACTGGCGTGACCGATACGCAATTGATCGATGTGCCCCCTCCTCCGGGTACGCCCGCCGATGCGCTGAATCCGGTGTATCGGGCGAAGGAAGTCGCGATGCCGGAGTATTCGCTGCGCTCGGAATTGACGCCGCAGATTCTGTCGGTGCTGCTGGTGTCGCCGGATCGGATGTCGATGTTCAATCTGTTCCGGTATATCCAGCATTTGACTGAGAATCATCAGGATACGCAGCGGTATGAAATTGCGTTGTGGCGCAAGTTGCTGTATCCGTTTGCTGTGTTCGTGATGCTGGTCTTGTCGTTACCGTTTGCGTATTTGCATACGCGGGCTGGGGTTGTTGGGATGAAGGTTTTTGGCGGGATCATGCTGGGGATGAGTTTCCAGTTGTTCAATACTTTGTTCTCGCATATCGGCACGTTGAATACCTGGCCGGCTCCTTTGACTGCGGCTACGCCCGGATTGGTTTATCTGGTGCTTGGGTTGGTTGGGTTGAAGTGGGTTGATCGGCATTAGGAGCTGATGAAATGGCTACGCAAGGGCTGGTTCTGTTTGGCCATGGCGCAAGGGACCCGCGCTGGCGCGAGCCTTTTGAGCGCTTGGCTGTTAAGTTGCGGGACGCTTCTCCGGACTCCGGACCTGTGGCGCTGGCGTTTCTTGAGTTGATGGAGCCGGATTTGCCTACAGCCGTGGGGGAGCTTGTTGCTCAAGGCTGTGAAGTGGTCACCGTCGTGCCGGTGTTTTTTGGGCAAGGGGGGCATGTCAGGAAAGATCTGCCTCTGGTGATCGAACAGTGCCAGGCGTTGCATCCTTCTGTTCTCATTAAATGCGCTGTTGCTGTGGGCGAGGATGAAGCGGTTCTCGATGCCGTCGCGGAATATTGTCTGCGGCAAGTTTGATTGCGGTTTTGGCTTAGCGCGTGGGCCTTTGGCCTTTCCTTGCTTTGTTAGTGGTCTATTAGCGTTGTCCCTGTGCGGGGCAACGCTCTCAACTTAAGCCCCATTCCATCAAGCGAACCTGTACGCGAGATGGACATGGGGCTTGGCTTTTTCTGGGTGGTCGAGGAAAGAAGCGTGACCGCTGTGTGCGGCAGCGAGTCTGGCGATCACCGCAAGAACCGTGGTGAGATTGTCCAGGCAGCGCCGGACACGCGGAAGGCACCCACCGAGGACGGGCTTGAGTGCGCCCATCGCGTACACCCGGTCAGGACGGCTGGCCTGCTCGCTGACGTGCGGTCCCCCAAGCGACCAAGCTTGAATCTTTTGCCTCGATCGGACTTTCGCCGTCCCGGTCGCGTGTCCTTATCTGGACACGCCGATTCGCCAACGCTGATGATAGAGCGCCCCAACATTTTCCGCCCTACCTAGAGTCATCCTCTGGGATAAGACCGCTTTCAGCCCGCCGCGAGCGGGCTTTTCTATTTGAAGTCGAAATTTAACGTTACCAGAAAAATCTCACAGAGCTTTCCGCGGCATCTGATAGCGCGTCACAACGAAATACGGTTTACTCATTCTTCTGCGGCAACACTTTCATGATGTTTTTCAGGATTCCATATGAATCGAAGAGATGAAAGCTGTCATGTTTTTCTCATGAATCGGGCAAATCGTCCGCTAAATATCATGTTCGATCGACCTTTCGAAAGCTGACCGGATGGACCCACGCCTGCTGGACTATTACAGCCATGAGTTGCTCTACATGCACGAACTCGCGCTGGAGTTTGCTGAACAGCATCCAAAGATTGCACGGCGCATGAACCTGCACGCAGGCGAAATCGGCGACCCCTACGTCGAATGCCTGCTTCAGTCCTCGGCCTTCGTCACCGCGCATATGCAGATGCGTCTGGACGATGCCTTTCCCGGGTTCATCCTGCCGCTGCTGCAAACCGTCTACGCGAACTACACCTGTCCGACGCCCTCGATGGCCGTCGCCCGCCTCTTCCCGCGCGCGCGAGGCAAGCACGCTGCAAACGGAACAGTCGTGCCGCGCGGCACGATCTTCACCTCGCGCGTTCCCGATGGCGAGCGCACAGCCTGTGAGTTCCGCAGCAGCCAGGATGTCGCGCTATACCCGCTGGAAATCGTGCAGGCGCGCTTGACCGGCATTCCACCCGACATCCCCGCACTGGACCGTTTTGTTCCAGCCGGTCGAACCGTGCAAGGCGCTTTGCGCCTGCGGCTGCGTACCACGAACGGCGCGCCCATCGCGAGTCTCGACGGGCTGGACCGGTTGCCCGTGTATCTCTGTGGCGACGAAGCGAACGCCTCGCATCTGTTCGAACTGGTTCACGCCGCCGTCGTGGCGAGCGTCACCGGCGTTCCGGGTCAGTTCGCAACAGGCTCGCTGCATGCCGTCACGCGCAAGGCAATCGTCCATGACGCGCTCGAACCACAACAGAGCCTGCTGCCCGCTGTGCCTGACAAGTTTCACGGTCACAACCTGCTGCAGGAGTATTTCGCCTGTCCGGCGCGCTTCTGGTTCTTCACACTGACCGGCC
The DNA here is from genome assembly GCF_004366535.1 of Paraburkholderia sp. BL6665CI2N2. Lineage (NCBI taxonomy): Bacteria > Pseudomonadati > Pseudomonadota > Betaproteobacteria > Burkholderiales > Burkholderiaceae > Paraburkholderia > Paraburkholderia sp. BL6665CI2N2. The sequence goes on along the minus strand of NZ_SORC01000001.1, from coordinate 6,633,885 downwards.
TCAGCAAGGGGCTCGCCAGCATCGACGGTAGCGAGGCTGAGATCGTGATCCTGCTGGAGCGGCCCGTGGACAAGCTAGCGGAAGCCGTCGACGCCGCGCATTTCGCGCTGTTCTGCACCCCTGTCATCAACCTGTTTCCCCGACGGACCGGACGGCTCGACCTGGCTCCCGCGGCGCAATCGCATGGGCTCGTGCCCGTGCCGTCCGCACCGCATGACTACGATGTGCACTCGATAGAGACGGCATGGGGACAGGTCTCCGAAGAATCGGAGACATTCCGTTTCGATCCGCTGCATATGCCAGTAGACCGGTACGCTGGTCGCAATTCGCGTTACTTCACGATCCGCCGCGAACTGAACCGGACTGAGATAGACGACCGTCACTACGGTACGCGCCGCTCCTTTACCGAGACACGCACATTCATTTCGCTGGTCGACCACGACGAGCAGCCGAATACGGAAGGCATCCGCTACCTCTCGTTGCAGGCGTGGCTGACCAACCGCGACCTGCCCTGCGTGCTGACGTGCGACGGCAGCAATGACCTGTTCCTGGACAGGTCGATTCCGGCTGATCGCATCGGCCTGGTGCGTGCGCCCACCGCGCCGCAGCCGCCACTGGCTTTCGGCGATCGGGCCTGGCAGCTGATGGCCCAGTTGAAGCTCGACTACCGGATGTTTGACGACAACTACGACGAAGCCCATCCGGGCGAAGGTGTGCGTCGTCGTCTGCGTCTGTTCGTGATGCCGGATGCGGCGATGCTGGGGCGGCAGATCGAGAGCCTCGTGCGTGCGCAGGCTACGCCCGTCAACAGAAGGTTGCCCGGTAACAGCCCGATTGGGTTCGGACGCGGCATCGAGTGCGAATTCACCTTTGACGAAAGCGGATTCGGCGGCGTGAGTCCCTACACGCTGGGCCTTGTGCTTGAACGTTACGTCGCGCGGCACGTATCGACGCACTCGTTTACAACGACCGTGCTGCGCTCCACGCAGCGCGGACCGATCGCACACTGGCCACCGCGCATGGGTACGCGCGGCACGGCCTGAACCGGGTCGGGTATTCAACGGAGTCAGGGAGAGCAGGCGAATGTCATGGATCAACTCGTGGCTCAAACAGCCGCGCACGCTGGAGATTACCGGCAAGGCATTGCCGCAATGGAGCGGCGAACCGCTGTTTGCCGTTTCGCGCCTGCGCGGCAAAGAAAAACTCGGACACCTGTATGACTATGAGGTCGAGCTCAGTACGGTCGACGACGCAACGCTGACGGCCAGCGAGGCGCAAGCGCTGGTCGATGTCGATGCACTGATCGGCAAGGAAGTGACGGTTCATATTGCCATTGAAGGAAACGGCACCTGGATGGCGGGAGCGACAGGTGCGACGGGGACGGCCAATATCGGCGCGGATATCCGCAAGCTCACGGGGCTGATCGTGGCGGCAAAGTGCATTGGCGCAGATGACCGGCGCGCGCATTACCGCCTCAGGATTCGTCCCTGGCTCTGGCTCGCCACATTGAACCGCGACAGCAGGCTCTGGCAGGAGCGCTCCGTCATTCAGATCACCGAAGACACCCTGCAGCGCTATCCATTTCCGTACGAACTGCGGCTGGCCGGTCCGGGCATGCAGCGCCGTCCCTATCCTAAGCGCGAGTACCAGCGGCAGTGGTGGGAGTCCGACTTCGCATTTCTGAATCGTCTGTGGCAAGAATGGGGTATCACATTCTTCTTCACCGGCAGCACGCTCGTGCTGTGCGACTCGCCCGGTGCGTACAAAAAGCATGGCCCGGCGTATCAGACGCTGCGCTATGTGGACTGCAACGGGCAGCGCATCGATGAAGAACATGTTCACGAATTCCACGTCGCACGGCAGATCACGACGGGCAAGGTCGCGCTGACCGACTACGACTATACGCAGTCGCTGGGCAATCTGGCCGTCAGCCAGGAGGACTACAGCAAACGCGCCTTCGACAACGCCGAGGAGTACGCGTGGGGTGACTATTCGCAGCCGTTCGAAGGGCCGATGGGCACGGCCGGGCTGCGCGGCGACCCGCAGTTCGAAGGCGAGCATCTGGCGCGCGTGAAGGTCGAAGCGCATCGCGCCAAGAGCCTGCGAGCGAACGGCAAAGGCAATCTGCGTGGGCTGATGGCGGGGCATACGTTCACGCTCGAAGGCTATCCGCTTAGACCGGGCGATGGCGAATACCTCGTCGTATCCACTGATATCGAGCTCGTCAACAACGACACGGTTACGCAGAGCGGCGGGATCGAGCTGCAATACAGTTGCACGACCAAATTTTCCGCAGTGCCCGCCAACACGTTTTATCGCACGCCGCAGAGGGCGAAGAGGCCGCGTGCCTATGCGGAAACGGCGCTCATCACCGGATACGGTGATGAGCCCGTCTATTGCGACGAATACGGACGCGTGAAGGCGCACTTCATCTGGGACCGTATTGGCGAGAAAGATGAAAACGCGAGCTGCTGGCTGCGCGTGGCATCGCCGTGGCACGGAGTCGAGCACGGCGCGATGTGGCTGCCGCGCGTCGGCCATCATGTGCTGGTGGGCTATTACGACAGTGATCCTGACCGGCCATACATCATCTCCGGACATACGACGGAGTTCCACCAGGCGCCGTGGCAACTGCCGAAGAACGATGCGCTGTCGGGCTGGCGGAGCCAGGATCTCAAGGGCCAGTCGGCCAACAGCGTGGTCACCGACGATACACCCGGGAAACTTCAGGTTCAGGTGGCGAGCGACCACGCGCAGTCGCGGCTGGTGCTGGGGTACAACACGCGCATCGACGGACACGCGGGACGGGACAGGGAACGCGGTGAAGGGTTCGAGTTGGGCACTGACGCACATGGCGTGCTGCGCGCCAATCAGGGCATGCTGATCACGACGGCGCCTCGCAGTGGTGCGTCTGCGCCCATGAAGGATATGACCGAGACGGCTGGTCAACTGGCAACCGCGCGTGACCAGCATGATGCCTTCGCCACGCTCGCGCGCGCGCAGCAGGCGCAGGAGCGCGGTGATCAGGACGCTGTGGCCAGCGCCCTGCGGACACAGCACGACGACATTCGCGGCAGCGGCAAGGCCAATCAGCAGAAGAGTCATTTCCCCGAACTGTCCAAGGCGCACCTCGTGCTCAACGGCGAAGCCGGGCTGGCCGGCAATACGCCGTGCTCGATGCATCTGGCCGCCGGCGAACATGTGGCGATGACTTCGGGCGGCCATACGGCACTGTCCGTGGGCCGGAGACTGCTGGTCAGCGTGGCGAACGGCATCCGCACCGTGGTGCAGGCATGCGGCTGGCGGCTGGTGGCGATGTCGGGCGACATCGATCTCAAGGCGCTGAAGGACAGTATCAACCTGCTCGCGAAACTCAACGTGACAGTGTCGGCTACCACGATTCGCATCAGCGCCGAGCAGGAAGTGGAAATTGGCGGTGGCGGAAGCTATACGCGCTGGACAGCGGGCCAGATCCGCAGCGGTACATCCGGTCAGTTTGAAGTCCATTCGGCGGGCCGGGTCTTTACCGGACCGGACAACGTCGGCAAACCGAAGCTGCCTGAATCGCAGGATATGCAGCAGGACCTGCACTTTGCGCTGCGCGCATTGCCGGATGAAGCGCACCACTACGCATACGAGCCATACGAGCTGTACAAGGGCGACGCAAAGATTGCGGAAGGCGCGACCGACGAGTCCGGCCGGGTGGTCGTGAAGAATCACCAGCCTGGTACATCGGCTTATCGCGTGAAGCTGAGCAATGGTGGGCAGTTCGAGCTGAAGGTCAAGGATGCGCTTCATGCCGATCCCGCGCATGCCGATCAGCGCTCGAACCGCGGCGAGCGCCTCGCGTAGGTCCGTCCCAGTCCAGCCAATCTGACTATCTGAACAAGGAATAACGACATGGCAGATCACCTCGATACGCAGAATGCGGCAACGGTGGCCATCGATGAGCAGGGACGAAAGGCCCAGAGTTCGGCACAGTTCTTCCTGGAGACGGACCCAAGGGTAAAGAAGTACTACGGCAACCAGTTGGACTTCAAGATTTGTGGCGAGGAAGGCTTCAGGTCTATCGCGAAAGATCTTAACGACGCGAAAGAATCGGCGGACATCATCTGCTGGGGTTTCGATCCTGGCATGGAACTGGAGCGCACGAGAAACGACAAGTGGCCACGCGGCCATACATATGGCTCTTTGCTCGAACAGCTTGCAGACCAGGGCGTCAAGGTGCGGCTGTTGATTTGGTTCAATTCAGTCGCATCGGCGGTGCAGAACAACATGCCTGGCTACACCGACACCGCTCAGATAGGTCCATTCACTTCGCCCTATCCGGAACAGTCGCGTCAAGACTACTGTCGAGGATGGTGGTTCCGAAATCTCGGCTATATGGCCAACGGACACCCCGGCAAAACGACGAACCTGCAGATCGTCTTGCGTGATGTCAGTCTCCTGGATGCCAATCACGGGTTGCAGGGCGAGAAGGATCAGCCGTCGGCGAGCGAGCTGGCACTGCTGGATGGATTCGGCACGCACCATCAAAAGCCCATCCTGATTGACTACGCTTACGACGGTGGGAGTAAGGCAGTCGGCTACGTCATGGGACTGAATTCCGTAACCGATTTCTGGGACCGCACTGCTCACGAAGTCGACGATCCGTTCCGAGAATCCTGGTCAAGCGGCAGCGTCCAGAAAGAGATCGGGCACGAAGCAGCGACTGAGAACAAGGCCAGCGCCGCGTCGTACAAACACGCCAAACCGTACCAGGACTATGCCTGTCGTCTGGTTGGTCCCGCGCTGGAGCGGCTGCACCAGAATTTTGTGGCGGCGTGGAACGAGGACGCGCCATCCGCATGGAAAATCGCAGAGCAGCCGTTGCCGCCGAAAATCTTCACTCTCCCAACAGACCCCAACCAGATCGTCCAGATAGTACGCACACAGGCGCATGAAAGAGAAAAGACAATCAAGGCGCTCTATATGCAGGCAACGACCTGGGCGCGTAACTATATTTATATCGAGAACCAATACTTCTTCTATCCAGAACTGGCACGCAACCTGAAGGACGCACGCCTCCAATACTGTCGATGGTGGTGCAGCAAGTACGGCAAGCCTCTCGCGGACATCCCAAAGCTGCATCTGTTCATCGTCATCCCGCACCCGGAGCAGGACGGCATGGTGCCACGTACTCACGACATGTTGAGCGAACTCGGACACAGTGACGCGATGGAGGCGCAGGGCGGTCTTGTCAAGAATGGCTCGCTCAGCCAGAACTATCCAGACGCGAAGACTGCGTCCTACGATGTCACGTTAGACGACGGAATGGGCGGAGCCGTGACGGTGCCCCAGCAGCATAAGGTTCTGGACCGGATCAGTGTTCAGCAACTGGAACGTACATACGGACTGGAGGTGAGCATTGCGCGGTTACGCACAAGCGGTCTCGACGCCGCGCGCAGGATGGCATACCGCGAAATTTACATCCACTCGAAGCTGATGCTGATTGACGACGTGTTTGTGACTGTCGGTAGTGCAAACATCAACCAGCGCAGTATGGCCGTAGACAGCGAGATCAACATTGCCGCGTCTGGCCAGGAGATGGTAGGCAAACTGCGGCAGAAGATTTTTGAACTGCACTCCGACAAGAGTATTCACGGCACAGGTGATCCGGAAAGGGTTCCCGCTGTTTTCCAGGACTGGAATAGACGAATGCAGGATAACGGCGAGCTGAGAATGAGGCATCAAGCCATGCAGGGCTTTCTGCTGAAATTCGAAGACCACCGCTCAACCGCCACCATGGTTGCCTCCACTACTGTTCCTGCCGACGTCACGGTCTGAGCGGCGCGCATATGAAGCGTATTGCCAGACGCCTGAAGCTATTCCTGATTGCTCTCGTCGCCCCTTGTCTGTTTGCCGCTTCCGTATGGGGCGGCCTTATGACGCCAGTAACCAACCGATTCGTTGCGAATATGTCCGATCTGCCGCGCTACACCAAACTGCCGCTGTTTAACCCGCACAGAAAGACCTTCGCATGCGTCTATCAGGACCAGCACCTGCCTTCCGTCGACCCCCAGGCCGAATTGTGGTTCCAGCAGGCACTGGCGCTCGATAACCCGGACATCTGGTTCGAGGATATCGACTGGACGAGGGTCTATCAGCTTTACACAAATGCTGCAGAGCGAAACAACTGGAAGGCCATGCTTAATCTCGCCTCGTTGATTCTGAGTGACTACGCGGTGCCGGTTCACGATCCGGAACTAGCCATACGCTGGGTGGAGAAAGCGATGCAACTCGGCGTGCCGGATGCATGGGACCGCATGGGAACCTATCATCAGAATGGGCTGATTCGGGGTGGAGATGCCACCACTGCTTACGCTTTCTTCCAGCGCGCCGCGGACATGGGCAATCCGTCGGCGCTGACTTATCTCGGATACAAAATGGCGGGTACATATGATGATCCAGATGGCGAATTCTGGGGTAATTCGGACGTCGGAACACGCATGCTTGAGTGCGCCTTGACACAAGGATACGGGAATGCAGCCGAAAAGCTTGGCTTTATCTATTCGCGGCCGGAAACCTACGAAGCGAAGCTTCGTGCACTCAAAGTTCTCCACGAAGGAGTCAAGCTAGGTAGTGCGAACTGCGCAAAGGCGCTTGATTCAGAGTTCCGAGGATTCAATCTATCGACAGGGCGAAATCTCTCCGGAAAGGTGGATATACAGCGCGCGGAGCGTTATGCAGTTTTTGGGAATGCGCTTGAACACTATGACGGCCGCCTCAAGCTGCCCAATTTGGACAAGGTATTGCCACTGCCGCCCGCACCGCTGCCGAAGTGGGACGGCAACAAGCAGACGCTGATTGATGCCGCCAAGGCCGTCGCACCGCCTGCAAAGCCCACATCCGCATCACATACAGCGCTGCAGGGCCGCGAGCAGATGCCGGACGGTCATAGCGTAATGCCGCTTGCCGAAAGCCCCTACATGGTTCACGGCGACCAGCGGGTACCCGAAACCGGCTACTGGCTGGCGCTGTTCGGTACCCCGAGAACGCCCAGGGCGCAGTTCACACCGGCCCGTAGCGGACGGCCGGAACACTATCAGGCCGGCGAGCGGTTCGAACCCGCGACGATGACCAGCCTGTCGCAAGAGACGATGCAATGGCATTACCTGGGCGAAGCCCATCGGCTTCCACCATCTCGCGAAATGATCCTCGCGCACATGGTCAGTGGTGGCTGGCTGCGGGAAATATCCGCCAGTACGCCAATACGTCAATGCGCCGGACACCAGCGATGCCCGCAGCAGGGCATCTGGGAAGGCCGCGTTGCCGGTGCACATCCTCAGGCGTTTCTCTATAACACGTGGACCCAGCAGGCGTTTGTTGATCAAGGACAGCCTTTCCCTGATCCACGCGAGCGGACTCTGGAAATTGATCGTCATGATGTCACGTGGACCTACCTCGGTAGTCCGAACGTTGACGGCGCGGTGCCGGGCGTGACGAATATCGCACTGTGATCGAATGGCTGGACAAGAGGGCCACGCATTCGAACCGGTGCGAACGCGTGGCCTGATGATCCGCTCAGGCTACGGTACGACTGATCGATAAGGATAACCGCATGACTAACCACCTCAAGACGCAGAACCCCATCGATGTGGCGATCGATGAAGCGGGTCGCAAGGCAAACGGATCGGTGCAATGGCTTCTCGAGAACCGCAAGGAGATGCCCATCACTTACGGAAACAGGCTGCATTTCATGGTCTGCGGCGAGGAAGGTTTTGCGGAGATTGCGAAGGACATCTGGGATGCAAGATCCACCGTCGATATTGTCTGCTGGGGTTTCGATCCGGGCATGGAGTTGACGCGTGGCCCAATGTGCCGGAGATTCGACCCAGACCTTGGCAATGAAATAGAAAAAGGTAATGGCTGGCCACGGGGCGTGAGGTATGGTCGCCTGCTGGAGGCCGTCACGACACGAAAGGACAATCCGGTAACGGTGCGACTATTGATCTGGTACGACGCGCGAGGCTCGGCCAGGCAGAACAACATGCCGGGTTACAGCGACGTGAACCAAAGTTGGAGTGCCGTTGCGAATCACGTCCGGCAATCGCCGCCGTATGCCAACCCCGGACGCCACAAGTACTGCGCTGATTGGTGGGCGCGCCACCTGCCCGGTGGCCGAAGCGGTGCAGGCTCGAATCCGCGCCTTCAGGTTGTTCTGCGCGGCATCGCTGCCGGCGATGTCAAGGCGATGCTGGCAACGGCGCCGAAAGAGGAAGATCAGCCTGCCTACGAATCGGGCAACCCGATCGATGAAACCGGCCTGCTCGAAAATTATCCTACCCACCACCAGAAACCGGTCCTGATCGACTATGCACATGACGGTGGCAGCAAGGCGGTGGGTTACGTCATGGGACTAAATTCCGTGACGGATTTCTGGGACCGGACAGCACACGAGATCGACGATCCGCTGCGAGAAACGTGGTCAGCCGGTAACGTCGATGTAGAACTCACCCATGAGCGAACTACGCAGGATCCGAAAGGACCACTCAGAAAGACAGCCTACGGGCACACCAAGCCATATCAGGATTACGCCTGTCGCGTCGTCGGACCAGCGCTGAAACGACTGCACGAGAATTTCGAGCGGGGCTGGAACCTGTTCGCTCCCGCCGCGTTGCAAACGAGAGAACTGACGGAATTGCCGCCCAAGGTTCCTGTCTTGCCAAAGAATCCCGCACATGGGGTGCAGATCGTACGCACTCAGCCGCACGAACTGGACAAGAGCATCAAGGAGCTCTACTTCCAGGCAACCAGCTTTGCCCGCAACTATATCTACATCGAGAACCAGTATTTTTTCTATCCGGAGTTTGCCCGTCACCTGAAAAGAGAACGCGGAAAGTTCTGCGATGCCTGGGCGAGACTGCCGGACAAACCCATGACGGATGTGCCGGTGCTGCATCTGTTTATCGTGATTCCACACCCCGAAGACGACGGTATGGTGCCGCGTACATTCGACATGCTGACCGAACTGGGTGCAAGCACGTCAATGCCCGAACAGGCAACACACGTCGACAAGGGCAAGCTCGACCAGGATTACAAGGATGCGCACAAGGGCAAGAAAGGCAACAAGGTGCTGGACCGTCCGAGCCTTAAGCAGTTGCAGGACACGCTGGGTCTGAAAGTGAGCGTCGCCCGGCTGCGCACTAGTGGGGTGATCGGTAACCAGATGGCTTATCGCGAGATCTATATCCACTCGAAGCTGATGCTCATCGACGATGTGTTCGTGACGCTCGGCAGCGCGAATCTGAACCAGCGCAGCATGTCGGTGGACAGTGAGATCAACATAGCGGCGACCGGGCAGGTCTGGGCCGCGGATCTGCGCGGACGGGTTTTTGAACTGCATTCAGGCGGACGGACAAACGGATCTGGAGATCGACGTGAGATGCCGAAGGTCTTTGACAAATGGGAAAAGTTAATGAAAGACAATGCGCAGACAAGGAAGAACAATCAAAGCATGCAGGGCTTCTTGTTGGAGTTTGAGGATCATCGCGCTACCTCAACGATGCATGCGTCAGTGACGGTTCCGTCATCTGACAGCACTGCGCTAGCTTGAACGAGACATCTATGAGGTTCACAACCATCCTCTGCCGCATTGTTTTCATCGCCCTGTTTCTATTCACCACCGGTGCTCAGGCCGGACCATTGACATCCTTGACCAGCAAGCTGACTACCGCCATGTCCGACCTGCCGCGTTACGAAAAACTGCCACTGTTTAATCCGCATCGCAAGCTGTTCACCTGCCTTCATCAGGGCCAGCACGTGCCGCCTGTTGATCCGCAGGCGGAACTGTGGTTCCAGCAGGCACTCGTGCTGGACAACCCAGACATCTATTACAAGGATCGCGACTATCCGAAGATTTACCAGCTCTACCAGCAGGCCGCGCAACGCAATCACTGGAAGTCCATGCTCAATCTCGCCTCGCTGATCCTGTCGGATTACGCGGTACCGGAACACGATCCGGAGGTTGCGATCCGCTGGGTTGAGAAGGCGATGCAACTCGGCGTGCCGGATGCCTACGACATGATGGGTACATACCATCAGAACGGTATGATCAGGGGCGGTGATGCAACCAGCGCCTATGCGTTTTTCCAGCGCGCGGCGGACATGGGCAGCCCGTCTGCAATGACGTTTCTGGGGGACAAACTGGGGGGAACCTATGATGACCCCGACGGGGACTTCTGGGGAAACAGGTCAATTGCAATTGAGATGCTGAAGTGTGCGATGGCGCAGGGTTACGGGGATGCAGCCTATGAACTTGGGTACTTGCAGCTAAGTGGCTACACGCCGGAAGCAAAAGCGCTGGCGTTGAAGACATTTCACGAAGGAGTGAAATTGGGGAGCGCCAAAAGCGCCAAAAATTTGTCCGTCGAATTCGACGGGTTTAATTTGTCGAACGAAAAGAGCCTCGTTGGACACGTTGATCAGGCTCGTTCGCAACGATATCGTGTACTCGGAGATGCACTTGAGCATTATGGAACCCGCCTCAGACTGCCGAATTTGGACAAGGTGCTGCCGCTCCCTCCCGCACCACTGCCTAAGTGGGACGGTAACAAGCAGACGCTGATCGATGCGGCCAAGGCTGTCATTCCGTCTGCAAAGCTCAGAACAACGTCAAACGCAATGTTGCAGGGACGCGAACATATCCCGGATGGCTACGGTGTCCCGTCGCTCGCCGAGAGTCCTTATGCAGTCAGGGAAGGCCGGGGCGTCCCCGAAACCGGCTACTGGCTGGCGCTGTTCGATGCCCCAGGAACGCCCAGGGCGCAGCTCACATCGGCCCGTAGCGGACGGCCGGAACACTACCAGGCCGGCGAGCGGTTCGAACCCGCGACGATGACCAGCCTGTCGCACGAGACGATGCAATGGCATTACCTGGGCGAAGCCCGTCAGCTTCCACCATCACGCGAAATGATCCTCGCGCACATGGTCAGTGCTGGCTGGCTGCGGGAAATATCCGCCAGTACCGCCATACGTCAATGCGCCGGACACCAGCGATGCCCGCAGGAGGGCATCTGGGAAGGCCGCGTTGCCGGTGCGCATCCCCAGGCGTTTCTCTATAACACGTGGACCCAGCAGGCGTTTGTTGATCAAGGACAGCCTTTCCCCGATCCGCGCGACAGGTCTCTCCACGTCGATCGCCATGATGTGCTGTGGACCTACCTCGGTAGTCCGAACGTTGACGGCGCGGTCCCCGGCGTGACGAATATCGCACTGTGATCGAATGGCTGGACAAGAGAAGAAAGCAATGGCGAGGCGATCGCGCGCAAGGGTGACCTGGCGGCGTGTCCGGAGTATGGCGTCAAACCGAGGCTGCCTGAGCTAGCTTGAACGAGACATCTATGAAGTGCACAACCATCCTTTGCCGCATTGTCTTCGTCGTCCTGTTCCTGACCACCTCTTCTGTGCAGGCCGGGAGACTGACTTCCTTGACCAGCAAGCTGACTACCGCCATGTCCGACCTGCCGCGTTACGAAAAGCTGCCACTGTTTAATCCACATCGCAAGCTGTTCACCTGCCTTCATCAGGACCAGCACGTGCCGCCTGTTGATCCGCAGGCGGAACTTTGGTTCCAGCAGGCACTCGTGCTGGACAACCCAGACATCTATTACAAGGATCGCGACTATCCGAAGATTTACCAGCTCTACCAGCAGGCCGCGCAACGCAATCACTGGAAGTCCATGCTCAATCTCGCCTCGCTGATCCTGTCGGATTACGCGGTACCGGAACACGATCCGGAGGTTGCGATCCGCTGGGTTGAGAAGGCGATGCAACTCGGCGTGCCGGATGCCTACGACATGATGGGTACATACCATCAGAACGGTATGATCAGGGGCGGTGATGCAACCAGCGCCTATGCGTTTTTCCAGCGCGCGGCGGACATGGGCAGCCCGTCTGCAATGACCTTCCTCGGCTACAAAATAGCTGGTACTTACGACGATCCGGAGGGCGAATTCTGGGGCAACCTGCCTATCGGTAGGCGAATGCTGGAATGTGCGTTGGCGCAAGGGTATGGGGATGCGGCGGACAAGTTGGGTCTCATCTACGCACGTCCGAACACTTCCGAAGCTAAACTCCGTGCACTTAGGGTTTTACACGAAGGTGTCAAGCTTGGCAGTGCCGAGTGTGCGAACTCCCTATTTAGCGAGTTCGACGGGTTGGGACTGGCAAGTGGCACCAACTTGATCGGCCGCATCGACAAAGCCCGCGCCGAGCGCTATAGCCAGATCGGCAATGCGCTGGAACATTACCAAGGCCGCCTCAAGTTACCTAACCTTGACAAGGTATTGCCACTGCCGCCCGCACCGCTGCCGAAGTGGGACGGCAACAAGCAGACGCTGATCGATGCGGCCAAGACCGTCATTCCGCCCGCAAAGCCCAAATCCGCATCACATGCAGCGCTGCAGGGCCGCGAACAGATGCCGGAGGGGCATAGCGTAATGCCGCTTGCCGAAAGCGCCTACTCGGTTCACGGCGGCCAGCGGGTACCCGAAACCGGCTACTGGCTGGCGCTATTCGATGCCCCAGGAACGCCCAGGGCGCAGCTCACACCGGCCCGTAGCGGACGGCCGGAACACTATCAGGCCGGCGAGCGGTTCGAACCCGCGACGATGACCAGCCTGTCGCACGAGACGATGCAATGGCATTACCTGGGCGAAGCCCATCGGCTTCCACCATCTCGCGAAATGATCCTCGCGCACATGGTCAGTGCTGGCTGGCTGCGGGAAATATCCGCCAGTACGCCAATACGTCAATGCGTCGGACACCAGCGATGCCCGCAGCAGGGCATCTGGGAAGGCCGCGTTGCCGGTGCCCATCCGCAGGCGTTTCTCTATAACACGTGGAACCAGCAGGCGTTTGTCCAGCCCGGCCAGAATTTCCCCGATCCGCGCGACAGGTCTCTCCACGTCGATCGCCATGATGTGCTGTGGACCTACCTCGGTAGTCCGAACGTTGACGGCGCGGTCCCCGGCGTGACGAATATCGCACTGTGATCGAATGGCTGGACAAGAGAAGAAAGCAATGGCGAGGCGATCGCGCGCAAGGGTGACCTGGCGGCGTGTCCGGAGTATGGCGTCAAACCGAGGCTGCCTGAGCTAGCTTGAACGAGACATCTATGAAGTGCACAACCATCCTTTGCCGCATTGTCTTCGTCGTCCTGTTCCTGACCACCTCTTCTGTGCAGGCCGGGAGACTGACTTCCTTGACCAGCAAGCTGACTACCGCCATGTCCGACCTGCCGCGTTACGAAAAGCTGCCACTGTTTAATCCGCATCGCAAGCTGTTCACCTGCCTTTATCAGGACCAGCATGTGCCGCGTGTTGATCCGCAGGCTGAATTGTGGTTCCAGCAGGCGCTGGCGCTGGACAATCCGGATATCTACTACAAGGATCGCGACTATCCGAAGATTTACCAGCTCTACCAGCAGGCCGCCCAGCGCAACCACTGGAAGGCTATGCTCAATATTGCCTCGCTGGTCCTGTCGGATTACGCGGTACCGGAGCACGATCCAGAGGTTGCGGTTCGCTGGGTGGAAAAGGCGATGCAACTGGGTGTACCCGACGCGTACGACATAATGGGCACGTACCACCAGAACGGCACGATCAGGGGCGGTGATGCAACCAGCGCCTATGCGTTTTTCCAGCGCGCGGCGGACATGGGCAGTCCATCGGCGCAGACGTTCCTTGGCTACAAGATCGCCGGCACTTACGATGATCCAAATGGAGAATTCTGGGGTAACCGGACAATTGGCACTCAGATGCTGGAGTGTGCCTTTGCGCAAAGCTATGGCCTCGCGGCCTATAGGTTGGGTTTTCTGTACGCCGGCGAATATTCAGTCGCAGAAAAAATCCGGGCGCGAACAGTTCTGCAAGAGGGGATTAAGCTTGGCTGCGCAGAATGTGCGAGCAAGCTAGCAGTCGAATTTCGAGGCACATATCTTAGTGATGGCACCAGCCTTGTCGATCAAGCTGACAAAGCCCGCGCCGAGCGCTATAGCCAGATCGGCAATGCGCTGGAACATTACCAAGGCCGCCTCAAGCTACCTAGTCGGACCTGCAAAATTCAGTTTGCTTGATGCACGACGCCGATGGGACATTTTGTCGGAGCGGGCAGGCTAAGCGGCCGGAAGCATTGCCGGTGCGCAAGCAGCGGATGCGACGGGACTTTGACGATCCAATGGAGCCAGGCGAGGATAAAAAAGATGGGCCGCAGACCCAGGCGAACAATCGCACGCAACAGCCAGCGCAGATTGTAGCCCGTGGCGCACAGCACGGCATGCAGCGCATCGCCGGTTTGCCCTTTGAGCCAGCAACGACGCATACCGTGGTCGTGCTTCACATGGCCGATGATCGGTTCAATCGCCTGTCGTCGCTTGAGCCAGCGACGCTGCGTGCTGGTCAGCGTCTTGTGTTTGCCGCGATGAATCAGGTGTACTGACGATAATTCCGCGTCGACGCCGCGAAACCCGAGATCGACCAATATGGTCTTCGGCTGCGGTGTACCGGGCAGATCCTGCAGCAGAATGGAGCTCTGTTCGAGTTGCTCGGCAAGCGTATGGCCGTCATAGGGGTTGCCGGGGAACGCCCGGGCACCGACGATCAACCCGTGTTTCTCCGTGATCGCGAGGCTCACCTTGACGCCGAACTCGTAGGGCTGGCGTGCCTTTCCTTTCCCAATGCATTCAACTTCAGGCGCATGCAGTGCGTAGAGCTTGTTCTTGTCCTTTGGACGTTGGCGGCAAATGCGCCAGGCCCGCTCAAGCCAGACGCGCAGTTGTGCCTGCCGTTCGTCCGAAGCTCCGGAGAGCTTGCGTTCGATATCGCGCAGCAACCGTCCCAATACTGTGCGCTGACGTTTGAGTACACGACGCAGGCGCTTGAACTGCTTCGCATGGGCATAGCCGCCTGCGCGGCGCCGCAGCCGCTTGCCCTCACGCTCGTAAGTTTGCTTCAACGCCAACCCGGCGCGTTGCGCCAACTGAACGAGTCTGGCCCGCGCCACCTCCAGCAGACGGCTGTCGGTCGGATACGCAATCGCCTTCTCTTGCACCGTGGTGTCGACAATCACGCGCTCGAATTCGACCGGCGTCACCGCCTTCATCTGCACCGCAGCCGCGATCGTCGCCGCGAGCAGCTCCTCGACACCGGCTTCGCCCAGCGCCTGCCGAAAGCGCACCAGGTTGGTCGGGTCGCACGGCAGACGCGGCTGGAAATACTCCTCGCCACAGAAGAACTGGAAGTACACGTCCTGCGCCCAGCGCTCGCACACGGTTTCGTCACTCTCGTTGTAGGCGTGCTTCAGGTACAGCAGACCCACCATCAGCCGCATAGGCAAGCGCGGACGTCCAGCCGCACTGACGCCACCGGCAAATTCCAGCGAGTTCGAGCCAAACAGGTCAAGCCCTTCGCTTACCCGTCCATCGCGTGAGCGCCGCTCGAACAGGGGACCAAGCGTCGCTTCGATTGAAGCCCACGACATCTTCGTTGCCAACACGGCAAGCGGGTGACGTAAATCAATCATCGCGTCCAGACGGCTACGAAAGAAATCAGGCGTGCTCATTGGCGACCACTCCAAAACTCCCAGAATTTTTATCAGATCGATATTCGTTCTGGGAGTTCTATTACCCGCCAACTAGCTGCATCGCCAAGCCAGGCGAGGCCTCATGAACTTCTGCAAGGCCGACTACCTAACCTTGACAAGGTATTGCCACTGCCGCCCGCGCCACTGCCGAAGTGGGACGGCAACAAGCAGACGCTGATCGATGCGGCCAAGACCGTCGCACCGCCCGCAAAGCTCAAATCTGCATCACATGCAGCACTGCAGGGCCGCGAACAGGTGCCGGAGGGTCATAGCGTAATGCCGCTTGCCGAAAGCCCCTACGCGGTCCACGGCGACCAGCGGGTACCCCAAACCGGCTACTGGCTGGCGCTGTTCGATGCCCCAGGAACGCCCAGGGCGCAGCTCACACCGGCCCGTAGCGGACGGCCGGAACACTATCAGGCCGGCGAGCGGTTCGAACCCGCGACGATGACCAGCCTGTCGCACGAGACGATGCAATGGCATTACCTGGGCGAAGCCCATCGGCTTCCACCATCTCGCGAAATGATCCTCGCGCACATGGTCAGTGCTGGCTGGCTGCGGGAAATATCCGCCAGTACGCCAATACGTCAATGCGTCGGACACCAGCGATGCCCGCAGCAGGGCATCTGGGAAGGCCGCGTCGCCGGTGCGCATCCCCAGGCGTTTCTCTATAACACGTGGACCCAGCAGGCGTTTGTTGATCAAGGACAGCCTTTCCCCGATCCACGCGAGCGGACTCTGGAAATTGATCGCCATGATGTCACGTGGACCTACCTCGGTAGTCCGAACGTTGACGGCGCGGTCCCCGGCGTGACGAATATCGCACTGTGATCGAACCGCTAAAGAAGAGGAAAACGCAATGGCAAGACAGGTAATTGTAGTGGGCGACACCACGACCCACGGTGGAAAAGTGATCACAGGATCACAGGTCGACGTCGTTGACGGCAAGGCGATCGCGCGCAAGGGTGACCTGGTGGCGTGCCCGGAGCATGGCGTGAATCCGATCGTCGAAGGTGACGAATCATTGATGGTCGACGACAAGCCCGTTGCGCTCGAAGGACATCACGCAGCATGCGGATGTGCTCTCATCAGTGCGTGTCATACCCTGTCGGTGCCCTGAGCGCGGGCGGCAGTGGCGCATGCTGACGATGGCGAAGACACAGGCAATCGCGCAGGCACGCGGCGGGACATGGTCACGTGCGCTCTCACGTGCCTAAAGGAAAGGCGAACATTCCAAAGCGCACAACAAACAACATACACAGCAACAACCAAAAACCTCAAGCCGCGACCAACAACCCATCCGCGGAGCGAACAACCTCGACCTGCCGCGCAGCAAACGCGTCGCCGATCATCAGCAGGCTCGGCTGCGATGCATCGACCCAGCGCTGCGCGTCGCCGGCTGCGAGTTCTTCGAGTGTGAGCGTCAGCATGCGCTCGCGCTCGGTGCTGCAAGCTTCGACAATCGCCACCGGCGTGGCAACAGGCTTGCCGGCATCGATCAACTGCTGCGCGATCTCGACGCCGCTATCGCGGCCCATGTAAAACACGAGCGAGTCCGCGTTCACCTGTTCACGAATCTCATCGGAACCCGGCGCACGGCTGAACGTGGCCAACGCGACACTGCGCGATACACCCCGCAGCGTCAACGAGCGCTTCAAAGAAGCTGCGCTCGCCAGCGCAGCGGTGATTCCAGGCACCACTTCATAGTCGATGCCGGCCGCTTCCAGCGCCCGCATTTCCTCATCAGCGCGGCCGAACAACATCGGGTCGCCGCCTTTCAGGCGCACCACCACGTCGTGCTCCAAAGCGGCGTCGACGATCTGCTTGTTGATGAACTGCTGGGCTGTCGACAATTGCCCGCAGCGCTTGCCCACCGCAATCCGCCGCGCATGCGCAGGCGCGTAATCGAGCATGGCCGGTTCCACCAGCGCGTCGTGCAATACCACGTCGGCGGTGCCGAGCAGCCGCGCGCCGCGTACCGTAATCAGGTCCGCAGCGCCGGGCCCTGCGCCGATCAGATAAACCTTACCCATTTGAATCAACCTGTTGGTTGGGGCGCGAGCGATGCGTCGCGTCGCCATGCGCCCTCGCCCGCTTAAGCCGAAAACGCCCGAATCATCCCAGCCGCAACGGTATGATGCGTCGCCTCATCGATCAGCACGAACGCACCCGTGCCCTGATGCGAGTCATACACATCGCACACCAGCGGCTTCTGCAACGTCAGCGCCACGCGGCCGATGTCGTTCATCGTCAGATCCTTGCGATCGGTCGCCTGCGACAGCGTATGCACGTCGAGCACTTCCTTGATCGCACCGATTCGCGCGAACACCGTATTGGTGGTCTGCTTCAACAGATACTTGCGTTGCGTGGACAGCGGCGTGTCGTCGAACCAGCACAGATCGGCTTCCAGCTTTTTCGCCGGCTCCGGCGCCGCTTCACGCAACACGAAAGTGTCGCCGCGCGACACGTCGACGTCTTCCGCGAGACGAATCGTCACCGTTTGCCCGGCGAACGCGCGGTCCACCGCGGCCGTGCCGCCCGGCACCGGCGCGATGATTTCCGCAACCGTCGCTTCGCGATTGGCCGGCAACACGACAATCGTATCTCCGAGCTTCACTTCACCGGCTTCGACACGGCCCATGTAGCCGCGGAAATCGTCGGCCTGGCTGCCGTCCTGACGCGCCACCCATTGCACCGGGAAACGCAGCGCCTGGCCCGTCGGAACTTCCACCGGCAACGCTTCGAGCAGATCCAGCAACGGCTCGCCCGCGTACCACGGCATGCTTTCGCTCGCCGTCACGATGTTGTCGCCCTTGAGCGCCGACACCGGCACGAAACGCACGTCGCTCAAACCCAGTTGACGCGCGAGTTCGACATAAGCGTCGCGGATCTCGTTGAAGCGCTGCTCGCTGTAATCGACCAGGTCCATCTTGTTGATGGCGACGATCGCGTGCTGCAAACCGAGCAACTTGACGATCGCGCTATGACGCTTGGTTTGCGGCAGCAATTGCGCCACGCCATCCACAAACGTCACGCGCGTTGCGTCGACGAGAATAATCGCCGCATGTGCCGTCGACGCGCCCGTCACCATGTTGCGCGTGTACTGCTCGTGGCCCGGAGTATCGGCGATGATGAACTTGCGCTTCGCAGTCGCGAAGTAACGGTACGCGACGTCGATCGTGATGCCTTGCTCGCGTTCGGCTTCGAGGCCGTCCGTCAGCAGCGACAGATCGATTTCGTCGCCGACGGTACGCTTATTTTTCGCGCGCGACAGTGCCGAAAGCTGGTCTGAAAGCACAGCCTTGCTGTCGTACAGCAGGCGGCCGATCAACGTGCTCTTGCCATCGTCGACGCTACCCGCGGTAATGAAACGCAGCACGCCGAGGTCTTCTGGTTGGTGAATACCGCTCATGATTGCTTTACCCTCGTCCGTGTGCTTAGAAATAACCTTGCTTCTTACGCTGTTCCATCGCGGCTTCGGAGACCTGATCGTCCATCCGCGTCGCGCCGCGTTCCGTGATTTCGGTCACGGCCGTTTCGGCGATGATCTTCTCGAGATCGTCCGCGTCGCTTTCCACCGGGCACGTGCAGCTAATGTCGCCGACGGTACGGAAGCGCACCAGCGCGGTTTCGCTGACTTCGCCTTCACGCATCGGCGTGAGCGGCGTAACCGGCACCAGCAGGCCATTGCGGCGCACGATCTCGCGTTGATGCGCGTAGTAGATCGACGGCAGTTCGAGCTGTTCGCGAGCGATGTACTGCCACACGTCGAGTTCGGTCCAGTTCGAAATCGGGAACACGCGCAGATGTTCTCCGTTGTGCAGACGCGCGTTATACAGGCTCCACAGTTCCGGGCGCTGTGCCTTCGGATCCCATTGGCCGAATTCGTCGCGGAACGAGAAGATCCGTTCTTTCGCACGGGCCTTTTCTTCGTCGCGGCGCGCGCCGCCGATCAGCGCGGTGTAGCCGTACTGTTCGATGGTTTCGAGCAGCGTCACGGCTTGCGCGGCGTTGCGCGAATCCAGTTCACGACGCAGACGCACCGTGCCGCGCTTGATCGAATCTTCGACATGACCCACCACGAGTTCAGCGCCGATCTCTTTCGCGCGACGATCGCGGAAATCGATCACTTCCTCGTAGTTGTGGCCGGTGTCGATATGCACGAGCGGGAACGGCAGCACGGTCTTGCGATTCGCGCCAATGCCGAAAGCCTTCAGCGCGAGGTGCAGCACCACGACCGAATCCTTGCCGCCCGAAAACAGCAGCGCGGGCTTGCTGCATTCGGCGACCAGTTCGCGCAGGATGTGAATCGACTCGGCTTCGAGCCAGTCGAGGTGATCCATACGGTTTGCCGTGTTGGCGAGCGGTGCGTTCACAGTGGAATCGAGCGTGGTGCTCATATCTGGGTCCTTCGTTGGTTCGCGTCGCAAGCGGTTGCTCGCGTCGCGCAGGTATTCAAATCGGTATGTGCGGTGTTCGGGCCGAAAACCAAGGCCCGCTCGCTCAACTTCAGGCCTGGACGTCTGCGCCGCGCTCTACTCCGATCGGCGTAATCGTCGTGATGTGCAGTCCGCATTCCTTCGTATCGCGCGACTCCCACCACCAGCGCCCTGCCCGGCTATCTTCACCGGGGCGCACGGCGCGCGTGCACGGCTCGCAGCCGATGCTCGGATAACCACGCGCATGCAGCGGATTGACCGGCACGTCGAACGCTTTCAGGTAGTCCCACACTTCGGCTTCGGTCCAATCGGTCAGCGGATTGAACTTGGCGATATTGCGTGCGTCGTCATGCTCTTCCGCATGCAGTTCCGCACGCGTTACCGACTGCTCGCGACGTTGGCCCGTGACCCATGCACTCACGTCCGACAGCGCGCGGTTCAACGGTTCGACCTTGCGGATTTCGCAGCAACGCTTGCGCAGATCGACGCTTTCATAGAACGCGTTCAGCCCGTGCGAGCCGATGTATTCCTCGACCGCCGCGGCTTGCGGATGAAACTGTTCGATGTCGTAGCCGTAGCGCTCTTTCACGCGATCGAGCATGCCGAGCGTTTCCGCATGCAAGCGGCCGGTGTTCAGCGAGAAGATGCCGATCTTCACGCCGCGCGACAGAATCGCATGCGTGAGCAGCATGTCTTCCGCTGCGAGGCTGCTGGCGAGCTTCACGTTCTCGTGACGCGCGGCGATCGAGTCGAGCAGCGCATCGAGGCGCTCGACCTTTGCGGCGAGTTCCGGCGTGAGGGTTTGAACTTCGCTCATGCCGATGCCTTTGCCAGTTCGCCCGCTTCACGGCGGCGGAATAGCGGCGACGAGTTCACCGCGCCCTGATAGTTGAAGCTGAATTCGTCGAACGCTTTCAGTGCGTCGTCGAAGTCTTTGTCCGCGCGCAATGCGTACGCGTCGAAGCCGCAACGGAACATGAACGCCAGTTGATCGCGCAGCACGTCGCCAATTGCGCGCAGCTCGCCCTTGTAACCATAGCGCTCGCGCAGCAAGCGGCCGATGCTATAGCCACGGCCGTCGCGGAACACGGGGAAGTCCACGCCGATCAGCGCGATCTTGTCGAAGTCGGCGACGATATCCGCCGGTTCACTGTCCGGCGCGAGCCACACGCCGATCTCAGCGGCGCTACGCGAGGCGGTCAACGCATCACGTTCAGCCTGCCACAGCGCGAGTGGCACCAGCACCTTGCCTGCCGGCAATTCGCCCACTGCGGGCAGCGAGCCATCTTCTGCCGGGCGCACGACCGTCCAGTCATCGTTGACGATCGCGCGATTCTTGATGATAGAAGCCATCTGTTCTGTATCCTTTTCGCGGTTACGCGTGAGCCGGTTGACGCGAGGCGTACACACGTTCCTTGAACGGGGTGATGCCGATGCGGTTGTACGTTTCGATGAAGCGCTCGCCTTCGTGGCGGTTTTCCACGAACGTATCGATCACTTTGCTCATCACGTCCGGCATTTCTTCCGCCGAGAACGACGGGCCGATCACACGGCCAAGGTGTGCGCCGGTAGCGCCCGTGCCCTGCTCGCCGCCGAGCGTCACCTGATACCACTCCGAGCCGTCCTTATCGACGCCCAGAATGCCGATGTTGCCGACGTGGTGGTGACCGCAAGCATTGATACAGCCCGAGATGTTCAGCGACACATCGCCGAGGTCGTATACGTAGTCCAGATCGTTGAAGCGTTCCTGAATGGCCAGCGCGATCGGAATCGACTTCGCATTCGCGAGCGAGCAGAAGTCGCCGCCCGGGCAAGCGATGATGTCGGTCAGCAAGCCGATATTCGGCGTCGCGAAACCTTGCGCCTTGGCCTTTTCCCACAGCGCGAACAGGTCGCGTTTCTTCACGTTCGCGAGAATCAGATTCTGTTCGTGCGACACGCGGATTTCGCCGAGCGAGTACTCGTCGGCCCAATCGGCGACCGCTTCCATCTGTGCGTCCGTGGCGTCGCCGGGGGCGATCGTGGTCGGCTTCAAAGACAAGGTGACCGACGAATAGCCCGACACCTTATGCGGACGCACATTACGCTCGACCCAACGGGCAAACGCACGATTTTCCAGCAGATGTTTTTCGAACGAAGCATCGGTATCAGCAAGCTTCTCGTACACCGGCGGCTGGAAGTACTGCGACACGCGATCCACTTCGGCTTGCGTGAGCGTCGAAGGACCATCCTTCAGGTGCTGCCATTCTTCTTCGACTTGCGCCGAGAATTTCTCCGGGCTCAACGCCTTCACGAGAATCTTGATGCGCGCCTTGTACATGTTGTCGCGACGGCCGTAGCGGTTGTATACGCGCAGCACCGCTTCGCAGTACGTCAACAGATGTTGCCAGGGCAGATCTTTGCGGATGATCGCGCCGATGATCGGCGTACGGCCCATGCCGCCGCCGGCCAGGATATCGGCCACCAGTTCGCCCTGCTCGTTCTTGCGCAGATACACGCCCATGTCGTGAATCTGCACGGCAGCGCGGTCTTCCCTGGAACCCGACACGGCGATCTTGAACTTGCGCGGCAGCCACGCGAATTCCGGGTGGAACGTGGACCATTGACGCAAGATTTCGGCCCACGGACGCGGATCGACCACTTCATCCGGCGCCACGCCGGCGAACTGGTCGGCGGTGATGTTGCGGATGCAGTTGCCCGAGGTCTGAATGCCGTGCATTTGCACCGCGGCAAGCTTGCGCAGGATTTCCGGCGTTTCTTCGAGCTTGATCCAGTTGTACTGGATGTTCGAGCGCGTCGAGAAATGGCCGTAACCGCGGTCGTGTTCGCGCGCGATCTGCGCGAGCACGCGCATCTGGTCGCTGCGCAGGTTGCCGTACGGAATCGCGATGCGGTGCATGTACGCGTGACGCTGCATGTACAGGCCGTTCTGCAGGCGCAGCGGACGGAACTCCTCTTCGCTCAATTCGCCCGACAAGCGGCGGCGAACCTGATCGGCGTACTGCGCGACCCGTTCATCGACGATGGTCTGGTCGTACTGATCGTATTGGTACATTCGGGGACCCCAATTTTTTGCAGTGATGCACGGCGATCCGGTTTCGCCGCGCCCTGGATACATCCCTTTGTCACCCTCGGCTCATGAACGTTTAGACCCATCGCTCATTTGCTTATGACAAATACAGATATCCATATTGAAAAAGATGGACAGATCGTAATAAACTGCCCTTATATTTCAAACGACTAAAAAATTCTTTTGATATGCGGAGAGGTTATATATGAACCTGCACCAATTCCGCTTCGTCCGCGAGGCTGTGCGGCAGAACTTCAACCTGACGGAAGCGGCCAAGGCGCTGTTCACAAGCCAGCCGGGCGTTTCCAAGGCGATCATCGAGCTGGAAGACGAGTTGGGGGTGGAAATCTTCACGCGGCATGGCAAGCGCGTGCGCTCGCTGACCGAGCCGGGGCGCATCATTTTGCAGTCGGTGGAGAAGATTCTGCAGGAGGTGGAGAGCCTCAAACGGGTCGGTAAAGATTACGCGGCACAGGATCAGGGCAATCTGGTGATCGCCGCGACCCACACCCAGGCGCGCTACTCGCTGCCGGCCGCCATCGCCGAATTCAAGAAACGCTTTCCCAAGGTCCACCTTTCGATTCTGCAAGGCAGCCCGACCCAGGTCGCCGAAATGGTGCTGCACGACCAGGCCGACCTCTGCATCGCCACCGAGGCGATCTCCAACTATAAGGAACTGGTCTCGCTGCCGTGCTTCCAGTGGCACCACGTCGCGGTGATGCAACCGGATCATCCGCTGCTCGACCGCAAACTTTTGTCGCTGGATGATCTGACCCAGTATCCGCTGATCACCTACGACAACGCGTTCGCCGGCCGCACCAAGATCAACGAGGCGTTTCGCCTGCGCGGGCTGCATCCGGACATCGTCCTGGAGGCGATCGACGCCGACGTGATCAAGACCTATGTGGAACTGGGCCTCGGCGTCGGCATCATGGCGGATATCGCGTTCAACGCCGAGCGCGACCGCCATTTGCGCGCCATGCCGGTCGGCCACCTGTTCGGCAGCAATGTGACGCGGGTCGCGCTGAAACAGGGCGCCTATCTGCGCAGCTATGTGTATACGCTCGTCGAACTGCTGTCGCCGAGCATGAACCGCAAGCTGATCGAGCAGGCGCTCAAGGGCGAACACGAAAGCTACGAACTTTGATAACACCCTCGCATCCTGCTACGGAGACCCTTCGATGACGTCGTATAAGAAAAAAATCAGCGGCCTCGCTGCCGCTTTTGGTTTTGGCGCGCTCCTGCTCGCCACCGCTGCAAACGCCGACATCAAGGTCGGCATCGATCTGTCGAGCACCGGCCCGGCGGCCGTGATCGGCATCACCAGCAAGAACGCGATGCTGATGTGGCCCGCCACGATCGCCGGCCAGAAAGCCGACTACATCTTCCTCGACGACGCGTCCGACCCCGGCGCCGCCGTGCGCAACATCCGCAAACTGATCAACGAAGACCACGTGGACGTGATCGTCGGGCCGAACATTACGCCGGCGGCGATGGCCGCGCTCGATCCGGTTGCCGAAAGCCAGACGCCGATGATTACGCTGATCGGCTCGGCAAGCGTGGTCGAGCCGCAGGAAGGCAAGAAGGTGTGGGCCTACAAGATGGCGCAAACCGACAGCGCGATGGCCGACGTGATGACGCGCTACATGTCGAACCACAACGTGAAGACGGTGGGTTTCATCGGTTTCGCGGATGGCTACGGCGAAAGCTGGCTCAACGAGTTCAGCAAGTTCGCGGCGCTGCGCCATATCCAGCTGGTGGCCACCGAGCGCTATAACCGCACCGACGCGAGCGTCACCGGCCAGATTCTGAAGCTCATGGCCGCCAAGCCGGACGCGATCCTGATCGCGGGCGCCGGCACGCCGACGGTGCTGCCGCAACGCACGCTGATCGAGCGCGGCTACAAGGGCCCGATTTACCAGACGCACGGCATCGCCACGCCGGAGTTCATCAAGCTGGGCGGCAAGGACGTGGAAGGCACGCTGTTCCCGACGCAGCCGGTCGTGGTGGCGCGCACGCTGCCGGCCGATCATCCGGCAAAGAAGGCGGCGCTCGCGTTCACGAACGAATATGAAGCGAAGTACGGCCCGGGCAGCGTAACGCAGTTCGCGGGCGACGCGGCCGGCGTGTATCCGCGTTTGCAGGACGCGGTGGCGCGCGCACTGAAGACGGCGCAGCCGGGCACGCCGGCGTTCCGCACGGCGCTGCGTGACGAGCTGGAGCATGCGCATGAGCTGGTCGTGCCGAACGGCGT
Source organism: Paraburkholderia sp. BL6665CI2N2 (assembly GCF_004366535.1). NCBI lineage: Bacteria > Pseudomonadati > Pseudomonadota > Betaproteobacteria > Burkholderiales > Burkholderiaceae > Paraburkholderia > Paraburkholderia sp. BL6665CI2N2. The sequence continues at coordinate 6,608,501 of NZ_SORC01000001.1, read as the reverse complement.
GGTCAATACGAGCCCGAAGGATCACGTGGGGCTGGACCAGCGCGCTAGCGTGATGGGGACGATCAAGAACGGCAAGTTTGTCTATTTGAGTCAGTGAGGCGGCTCATGGCCGGCTCCTGATCCAATCAGGCGCCGGCCGATACGCCCAGAAATGCGTTCCGGAAGGCTGACAACGTCCGGTCGGATCCATCGGCGAAGTCGTCCAGCATCTGCGCGACGGCACGCGCCTGCATGTCGCGTCTCAGCGTGTCGTACACGGCTTCGTCCGAGAGGATTGCCGAAACTGCATTAACTGTTGCGGGAGACGCGATCTGCCGCGATTCGCGGCCAAGTAGTGCGGACGCGGCAAGATCGACATCGAAGCCGTGCTGCTCGAGAAGGTCTGCGCCGTCGTCCCAGACGCGGGCCGCGTTGCCCGCGTCGCCGTAGTTGCGAAGGATCAGAAGCAGATCAGAAGCGTCAGTGTTCTTCGACACTCGCCGGTCGTGCCACGCGAGAATTTTTAGAAGCGCAAGCGCAGGCAGAGTTACAACCGGAACCTTGAGACCGTCGCCCAGATCGATTTCGACGGATTCGTCGACGGCCTCCCGAAACCCCAGCACATTCATTACAACTTCGCCCTTGGGCGGCCACGCGACCGCGCCCTCGGGAGTTTCAATTTCGCCGAACGGAACCAGGTCCAACGGTATCGAATAACCGACGCTCGGATCGTCGAACATCAGAGTGTGCTGTGCCCGGGTACTCGCCCTGAAAACGCCTGTCCGTTCGAGCCCGGTAATCAGGGCGCCGTACGCGTCCCAACTGATTGCGCAAACGGCAACGTCGACGTCACGCGTGGCGCGTTCAGCACGAACGCCGTGCACATGCCATAGCACCAAATCCCGCGCGGTTGCGCCGGCGACAACAAACTTCGTGCCTAGCTGATCCGCAGTCTCCTGGACGCGGGCAAGCAGCGCAGCGGTAACGGGGTGGACGGGCCGCTCGTCGGCTACCTTAAGGCTGGGGAAGGTACTGCTCATAGATTTGCGCGGCGACGGAAAGATTACGGCTGTCGCCCGAGGCAACGAGGTCCGCGTAAATGAGGAACGGATGGACTAGCGGCTGGCGGCCCGATTCCATCCAGTTAAGCTCCAGCGACTGCGGCCAGAACGATTCAAGAATCTCGACATCCCCGCGTGGATCAGGGCGCAGCCTGGCGTTCAGCATGAACTGATTGCCCAGCGGTGCGCGGCTGTAGAGGGTGACGTTCGCGGCCTTCAGTTCATTCGTCAGGATGTCGGCCGCCGACTCGCCACCCAGGCGAGCGTCGACACTTGCGAAGTCGAACTCGCGCCACCAGTCGGGCGTCGTGCTGGCGAAGCGCCGTGCTCCCAGTTTGAGTCGCAGGCGGGTCTGATAGAGGCTGCTCCACTCGAAAACGAATTTCTGCCAGTCCGGAAAGATGCGCTCGCCACTGGTCTTCTGGGCGAGCAGCCCACGGAACTGCAGATCGTCAATCACCTGGTTGACTGTACTCAACGCGACGCCAGCGGCCTGCGCGATAGTTCTGTACGGTTCCGACACGAGGCCCGGTTGTGTCGCAATAGCGAACATCACCTGCAAACCTTTTCGCGTCGTGGCGCGGCCTGTCTGCGGTTTTTGCAATTGCTGGGGTTTGGGCCGGCCACTAATCATGACCATACCTTCGGGCTCGCTGAGAAAGACGTTGCCCGCTGCGTCCAGAAATGGCACGTTTTGCTTGATCAGGCGGTCGGCGAGTTGCGGCTCGATGTAAGGAGCGACCAGCATGAGCCGGCGGTAGAGCGGATGAGGCTCCATCACAGAAGACCGGCTTTCCGCAAGAAGAGTGTTTGCCATCTCCGCCAGGCCGAGCCGGGTCGTGACGAGCGTAGGCATTTCGAATTTCCGTCCGGCAAGGTCGAAAGAGATCGAGGCGTCGCTATACGAAACATGCTTGCGAGCAGGCGCTGCCCTGTAAATGCCGGTAGAGCGCTCAAAGGCGTCGCATGCTTCGGCGAGAACTTGGGCTTCAAGAAAGGAATGGGCGGCACGCGGCATAAATTTGCATGTGTACGATTTCTTGTGAATGTATCATAAAATCGTACATAGCGAAAAAATCGTACAAGATCGGTCCGCGACTGAAGACATCGCGGTCCGCCCGTTCCTTGCTGGAGTCCGGCACGCGTTGGATTACTGTTAAAGTGCGTACCTTCAGTTAGACGCCTTCCCATCATGCGCACTACCCGAGCCATCCACGCCGTCGAGCGGTTGAAAACCCGCAGCGGCAATCCGCAGTTCGCCGCGATCAGCCTGTCCGGCGGCCTGTTCTATCTGGTCGACAAATCGAGCGGCACGGATAAAAAAGTCTCCGATCCGCTGACGCTCGACGACTTCGTCAAATTCGTCGACGCTTTCGGGCCGCCGAAGCCGCGCAAGGCGAGCAAGCTGGATATCGCGTTCGAAGAGCAGATCAAGAAGAGCAAAGGCAGCTAGTCGGCGCCTGCCCGGGCCCGTCCGCCACGTGTCCGCGCTCAAGCGGACTTTATCTCCCGCCACTGCCCATCCGCCGCGCTACTCGCGAGCATCGCATCAATAAAACGTAGCCCCGCCACACCGTCTTCCACCGTCGTCAGCAACAGGCTCTCGATGGGCAAAGCGCGGCCTGCGTCCAACGCTTCGATCTGCAACGCCGCGTCTTTGTACAACTGCGCGAACGCTTCCAGATAACCTTCAGGATGTCCCGACGGGACGCGCGTCGCGTGAGCCGCAATCGTGCTCTTCACGCGCCCTCGTGTCAGACGTTCAGCCGCGCCGCCCAATGGCGTGAACCACAATTCATTCGGATGCTCCTGATCGAACGCAAGACCGGCTTTCGTTCCGTACACCCGCAAACGCAAGGCATTTTCCGCGCCGCTCGCCACCTGGCTCGCCCATAGCATGCCGCGCGCGCCGTTCGGATAACGCAGCATCGCCTGCACGTGGTCGTCGATGCGACGCCCCGGCACGAACGTATGCACTTCCGCCGCAAGCGCGTGCGGCGTCATACCCGTGACAAACGCAGCAAGATGATAAGCATGCGTGCCGATATCGCCGAGACATCCCGCCGGCCCCGCTAACGCCGGGTCCGTGCGCCAACCCGCCTGCTTGTTCGTGCCGCTCGTTTCGATCGGCTCTGCCAGCCAGTCCTGCGCGTATTCGACCTGCACCACGCGTATTTCGCCCAGTTCACCGCTTTCGATCAACTCGCGCGCATGACGCACCAGCGGATAGCCGGAGTACGTATGCGTCAATGCAAACAGCTTGTTCTTCTCGCGAGCCAGTTTCGCCAGCGCCTCGCCTTCCGCCAGCGAAATCGCCAGCGGTTTATCGCACACGATGTGAATACCCGCTTCGAGAAACGCCGTCGCGACCGGCGCGTGCAAATGATTCGGCGTGACGATCGCTACCGCGTCGATGCCGTCGTCGCGCGCGGCTTCGGCGCGCGCCATTTCGCGCCAGTCCGCATAGCTGCGCGCGATTCCCGCCTCACCGGCGCTCGCCTGCGCACGCTGCGGATCGGACGACAACGCGCCCGCCACCAGTTCGAAACGATCGTCGAGCCGCGCCGCGATCCGATGCACGGCGCCGATGAACGCGCCCTGTCCGCCGCCGACCATCCCCAGTCTGAGCCTTCGTTGTGGCATCGCCGTTACTCCTTCGGTTTGGCCGCGCTCCTCAGATGCCGAGCACGCGCTTTAACTGCGCGGCATCGACACCGCTGCCGGCGAAATCATCGAATGCATGCTCGGCCACGCGGATGATGTGCCGCTGAATAAACTCTGCGCCTTCGCGCGCGCCGTCGTGCGGATGCTTCAGCGCGCACTCCCATTCGAGCACGGCCCAGCCGGGAAAATCGTATTGCGCCATCTTCGAGAAGATCGCGCCGAAATCGATCTGGCCGTCGCCGAGCGATCTGAAGCGCCCCGCCCGCTCGACCCAGCCGCTATAGCCGCCATACACGCCCTGCTTGCCGTTCGGACGAAACTCCGCATCCTTCACATGGAACGCCTTGATGCGCTCGTGATAGATGTCGATGAACGCAAGGTAATCGAGCTGCTGCAAAACGAAATGACTCGGGTCGTACAGAATGTTCGCGCGCGCATGCTGCTTCACCGCGTCGAGAAAACGCTCGAAGGTCACGCCGTCGTGCAGGTCTTCACCGGGATGCAATTCGTAGCACACGTCGACGCCCGCCGCGTCGAACGCATCGAGAATCGGCGTCCAGCGGCGCGCGAGTTCGTCGAACGCGGCTTCGACCAGACCTGCGGGGCGCTGCGGCCACGGGTACAGATACGGCCACGCCAGCGCCCCTGAAAACGACACATGCGTGCTCAATCCCAAACGCTGCGAAGCCTTCGCCGCAAGCTTCATCTGCTCGATCGCCCACTGCGTGCGCGCCGCCGGATCGCCGCGCACGTGGGCAGCGGCAAAGCCGTCGAACAACGCGTCATAAGCCGGGTGCACGGCAACGAGCTGACCTTGCAGATGCGTCGACAGTTCGGTGATCGTCACGCCCGCGTCGTCCACGATCTGGCGCAACTCGTCGCAATACGTCTGGCTCGCCGCCGCCTGTTCGAGATCGATCAGGCGGCTGTCGCACGGCACCTGTATCCCCTTGAAGCCGAGACCCGCGGCCCACTCGGCAAGATGCGCGAGGTTGTCAAACGGCACCTCGTCGCCCATGAACTGGGCGAGAAAGATCGCCGGCCCTTGGATGGTTTTCATCGTACGGCTCCTTGAACGAGGACGGCGCGCTCGCCGTGCCGCTACGGCACATAGTCCGGCTAAGCCCGGCGGCGCGCCCCGGATGCTCAGGTCAGAACGGCGAGTCCGGGAAATAGAACTGCTGCGCGTTCTCCTTCGTGATCAGCACCGACGGAATGATCGTGGTGGCCGGCAGTTTGTCGCCCTTCAGGCGCGCTTCGGCAGTGAGCTTGATAGCGTCGTAGATGAACTTAGGCGAGTACGACACGTCGGCCTTGATCATCGGCGCGCCGTCCATCACGTTCTTCACCATGCCCTTCGAGCCCGCGCCGCCGAACACGATCTTGATGTCGGTGCGTTTGGCCTGTTCGATCGCCTTGATCACGCCGACGGCCATGTCGTCGTCGGCGGCCCAGACGGCGTCGATATGCTTGAAGCGCGTCAGGTAATCCTGCATGACCTTGAAGGCGTCGTCGCGATTCCAGTTCGCGTACTTGGCGTCGAGAATCTTGATGTTCGGATACGCCTTCAGCACGCCGGTAAACGCGGTCCAGCGTTCGTTGTCGAGCGTCGTCGGAATGCCTCGCAGCGCGACGATATCGCCTTTGCCGCCCAGCTCCTTCGCCAGAAACTCGGCGGGAATCTTGCCGAACGCCGTGTTGTCACCCGCCACATACGCATCCTGCGCGCTGGTGTCGGTCAGGCCGCGATCCACCACCGTCACGTACACGCCTTTCTTCTTCACCTGCGCGACCGGTTGCGTGAGCGAAGCCGATTCGAACGGGAAGATCACGAGTGCATTGATCTTGTTGACCGTCACGAGATCCTGCAACTGGTTCGCCTGTTCGGGCGCGCCGGCCGCGGTCTTGACGATCACCTTCAGATCGGGATGCGCCTTCTCCAGATCGGTCTTGGCCTTGTTCGCCCACCAGACGATGCCGCCCGTGAAGCCGTGATCGGCCGTCGGAATCGCGACGCCCAACGTGACTTTTTCATCGGCGCGCGCGACGTTCGCCGTACCAAGTATTCCCAACGCCAGCATGCCGGCGCCGACCGCTCGAATGACCTGCTTCATGGTTGTGTCTCCGTTTGTGAGGCGTTCGTGCGCCCCGATTTTCAACTCGCCGTGATTACAGATTCAAGGCGCAATATGAAGCGCCACCGCTACCGTCGTCCACGTTGTACGAACGCGACGAAGATAATCACTACGCCCTGCACCGCCGCGTTCAGGTACACGCTGATGATGCTGGTCAGATTCAGAATGTTGGCGATCACCGAAAGCAGGATCGCGCCGATCACCGTGCCGATCACGCGCCCTTCGCCGCCTTTGAGCGCGGTGCCGCCGACCACCACCGAGGCGATCGCTTCGAGTTCCCAAAGCAAGCCGGTCGTCGGCGTCGCCGAGCCGAGCCGCGGCACGTACAGCACGGTGGCCACGCCCACGCAAATGCCTAGCAGCATGTAGGTGACGATCTTCACGGTGTCGACCCGAATCGCCGCATACCGCGCGACCTGTTCGTTCGAGCCGATCGCCTGCACGTGACGGCCGAATGCCGTGCGGTTGAGAATCAGCGCGCCGCCGGCCGCGACCACAAGAAACACCCAGATCGGCACCGGCACGCCGAACAGGCTCGCGTAATACACCGGGCCATACAAGTCGGACAGCGAGTTATCCAGAGTCAGCGCTCCGCCGTCGGCGAGCCAGGTCAGCACCGCGCGAAAGATGCCCAACGTGCCGAGCGTGACGATGAACGGCTCGATGCGCCCTTTGGTGATCAGCAAGCCGTGCGCGCAACCGAATAGGCCGCCGAGCATCAGCGCGCCCACGATGCCGAGCGTGAGAATCATCAGCGGCGGAAACGTGTGTCCGCCGACGCCCGCGGCGAGTCCGTTCATCAGCCAGATCATGCTGCCCGCGATCAGCGCGGCCATCGAGCCGACCGACAGATCGATGCCGCCGGAAATGATCACGAAGGTCATGCCGACCGCGATGATGCCGATGAACGACGTGCGCGTGAGCACGTTCATCATGTTGTCGAGGGTCGCGAAGTCGCGGTTGAGCAACGTGCCGACAATGGACAGCGCGATCAGTCCGACGAGCGGCCCGAGCGCATACAGTCGATGCGCGAAGCGCAACGCGCGGCCGGATTGCACGGCTTCAGTGGGTGCCGGTCGCATGGGCGATCAACTCCTCTTCGGTCAAGTGTTCGAGCGTAAGCGTGGCTTGCAGGCGTCCCGCGCGCATCACGGCGACGCGGTGGCACAGCCCGATCAGCTCGATCAGTTCGGATGAAATGACGATTACCGCGCGGCCCTGCGCGGCAAGACGGTGAATCAGAAAATAGATGTCGCGTTTCGCGCCCACATCGACGCCGCGCGTCGGCTCGTCGAGCACGATCACGTTCGGGTCGGGCTGCAGGAATTTGGCGAGCGCGAGCTTCTGCTGATTGCCGCCGGAGAGCATACGCGCGCGGCTCGACAGGTCGCCCGTACGGATGCCGAATTCGCTCACGGCTTTGGTCAATGCGGCGCGTCCCGCTTTCATGTCGAGCAATGGATGCGCATAGCGTTCGAGCGTCATCAGCGTGACGTTGTCCTGCAGGCTCAGGTTCACATGCAGGCCCTTGCCCTTGCGATCCTCGCTGAGATACGTGATGCCGTGGCGCATTGCGTCGCGCGGGCTGTTCAGATCGGCGGGACGGCCGGCGACTTCGATGCGGCCCGCTGTGCGCTTGCGCAGACCGATGATCGCTTCGAACGCTTCGGTGCGGCCCGCGCCTACCAGTCCCGCGAAGCCGAGCACTTCGCCGGCGCGCACGTCGAAGCTGAGGTCTTCCACCCAATCGGGCACTGCCAGGCCTTCCACCTTCAACGCTGGCGGCGCGTCGGCGGATACGGTGATCTTGTCGGAAAACATGTCCGATAGCTCGCGGCCGACCATCAGGTTCGCCATCTGCTGGCGCGCGAGTCCGGAAGTTTCCCCGCGCGCGACAAAACGGCCGTCACGCATCACGATCACTTCGTCGGTGATGCGCTCCACTTCGTCCAGCTTGTGCGAGATGTAGATGATGGTCACGCCGTCGGCCTTGAGCTTGGCCATCAGCGTAAAGAGGCGCTCGGTCTCGGACGGTGTGAGCGTCGCAGTGGGTTCGTCCATGATGAGCAGCCGCGCACGCCGCGACAGCGCCTTCGCGATCTCCACCATCTGCTTTTCCGCGACGATCAATTCGCGCACTTTCGTATCAGGCGTTTTTTCCAGCCCGACCTGCGCGAGAAAGCGCGCGGCTTCGGTGTTCATCGCGGCATCGTCGACGAACCAGCCGCGCTTTTTTTCATGACCGAGATACATGTTCTGCGCGATCGTCAGATGCTCGGCAAGATTGAACTCCTGGTGGATCAGCACAATGCCTTGCGCTTCGGCATCGCGCGATCCGATGAATTGGTGCGCTTGCCCATCGACGAGCAAAGTGCCCGAGGTTGCGGTCTCGTAGCCGGCAAGAATCTTCATCAGCGTGGATTTGCCGGCGCCGTTCTCGCCGAGCAGACCGTAGATGCGCCCCGGCGCCAGTTCGAAGCTCACGCCGTGCAGCACGCGCACGGGGCCAAAGTCTTTGCGGATGTCGTCGAAACGGATCGCGAGACTCATGGTTCAGGCGCTCCCGCGAATCACGAGCCGATGCGGCAGCAGCACGCCCGGCACGTTCGCCAACGGATTGGCGAGCCGTTGCAGCAACAGGCGCGCGGCGGTTTCGCCCAGCTTGCGCATGGGTTGCGCGATCGTGGTGAGCGGCGGATCGATTTGCGCGGCGAGCGAGATATCGTCGAAGCCGACGACGGCGATGTCGTCCGGCACGCGCTTGCCGACGCTGCGCAAGCCGTGGATCACGCCGATCGCGAGCGTATCGGAGACCGCAAAGATCGCGCTCGGCGCCTGCGGCTGATTCATCAGGGTGGCCGCAGCCGACGCGCCGGCTTCATAGTCGAGGCTGTTCAGGTTCATGCGCCAGCGTTCGTCCGGCGCGATACCCGCTGCGGTCAACGCGTCCAGATAGCCCTGTTGACGCTGCCGCGCGTACAGGTAATCGACATCGGAATTGATGAGGCCGATGCGACGATGGCCGCGCGCGAGCAGATGGCGGACGGCGTCGCCTGCGGCGCGGTAGTTGTCGATGCCGACGTACGGCACACCCATCGCCGGGTCGAACTCGCAGCAGGCGACCCACGGCAGCGCGCTGGACGCCTCGCCCAGCGCCTGCTGGATGGTGGCCGGATCGAGACAGATCGCGCCGTCCGCGCGGCGCCGCCGCAGCAGATCGAAATAGCTGCGCTCGCGGCCCGGATCGGCGCCGGTGTCGCACAGCAGCATGAAGTAGCCGTGCTGACGCGCCACGCTGTCGATGCCGCGCACGATTTCCGCATAAAAGGGGTTGCCCACGTCCGGGACCATGGTCAGCAGCAGCCGGCTCTCGGCAGTGCGCAGGTTGCGTGCGAGTTCGTTGACGCGGTAGCCGCTCGCGTCGATGGCGGCCAGCACCTTGTCGCGCGTGGCGGGCCGCACGTTCTCGTGGCCGTTCAGCACGCGCGACACCGTCGCCACCGAGACGCCCGCCTGCTCGGCCACGCCGGCAATCGACATGCCTTCGGCCGCGCCGCGCAATGGCGCGACGCCGGGCTGGGAACGCGCAGCGGACACCGCCGCGGGAGCCGTCCTGGATGACGATCTGGACAAGTGAACTCGCCTTGAAAATGTAATCGATTACATTCTTGAGCGATGAATGCGAGAAGCGCAAGGAAAGATCGCTAGGGATTAACACGGGGGCGTGCGCTGCCCGGCATCGCGCACTTTCGTCTTGCGATGGCGCCGCGCGCTGCCCGCCGAGGCGCGGATCGCCACCGTCATTTGGTACAATCCCGCAGTTACCCTGACGGGCTTTGCGTGCCGAGTTGCGCGGGCAAGGCCGGCGGTCAGTGGCTGATAGCAAACCTAGCAAACCCCGCAAGACTCGCCAAACCATACAGCCGAACCCACCATGAACATCGAGCAAGCGCGTTTCAACATGATCGAACAGCAGATCCGCCCCTGGGAAGTGCTCGACCAGGACGTGCTGAATCTGCTTTCGATCGTCAAGCGTGAAAACTTCGTCCCCGCCGTGTATCGCGAACTGGCCTTCGTCGACTTCGAAGTGCCGTTGCCGGCCGGCCAGCACATGCTGGCGCCGCGCATCGAAGCGCGCGTGCTGCAGGAACTGGCGGTGAAGAAACACGAAAGCGTGCTCGAAATCGGCGCTGGCTCGGGCTATATGGCCGCGTTGCTCGCGCACCGCGGTCAGCACGTGCTGACGGTGGACATCGAACCGGAACTGGCGGAACTGGCGAAGAGCAATCTGACCGCCAACGGTGTGCTGAACGCCGAAGTCGCCACCGGCGACGCCGCGCGCGGCTGGGCCGGCGCTGCGCCGTACGACGTGATCTGCGTGTCGGGCGGCCTGCCGGTGCTGCCGCAGGAAATGCTCGACCATCTGAAAATCGGCGGCCGTCTGGCGGCGTTCGTCGGCACCGCGCCGGTCATGAAGGCGCAGATCATCACGCGTATCGACGAGAAGCAGTACCGTATTGCCGACGTGTTCGAAACGTATGTCGAGCCGCTCATCAACGCCGTGCAGCCGTCGCGTTTCAAGTTCTAACTCGCACGATCCCGGACGGCGGCCACGCCCGCCGTCCCTCTGAACCGGATGTTCCGCTGATGCAAAATCTGACCGCTCCGGCGCTCGCCGAATGGCTCGCCGATACTTCGCGTCCCGCGCCCGTGCTGCTCGACGTGCGCGAGCCGTGGGAAATTCAAACAGCGTCGATCGCCGGCGCTGTGTCGATTCCAATGCGTGAGATCCCCGCGCGCAGCGAAGAACTCGACGACGACGCGCAGATCGTCTGCGTTTGCCATCACGGCGCGCGCAGCGCCCAAGTCGCGATGTTCCTCGAATCGCGCGGCCATACCAACGTCTTCAATCTGCAAGGCGGGATCGACGCGTGGTCGCGTCAGGTCGATCCGTCCGTTCCCACGTACTGATCAGCCGCCCAGCTCAGGCCGCCGTCAACCTCGACGCGGCCTGGCTTCAATTGACGCCGCGTTGACGTCACCTCCTTCGCCACGACACTGCGGCCAGCTTCCGTTGCGCCGCTTCGTGCATTCGCTTCCGAAATTTCATACGGTTTCCTGAGCATCGCGCAGGCAACATGCTCCCGATATTTTGGGGAGTCATGTGATGAGATTTTTGAAGATCGCGATGCTGGCCGCAACCTTGTTGCCGCTCTCGTCGTATGCAAGGCTGGGCGGGGCGCCATCCAGGGGCGCATCGTCCACGGCGCTGCTGCGTGCCACGCCGCAGTCGGGCGCCGCGGCGCCCGCGGCTCAACCGGCCAGCTCAGCGCCCTACTCCATGCGCCAGTCGGTCGACGCCAATGGCGTCACCATCCATGAATATGTGCTGCCGCAGAACATCGTGTTCGCAGTCACATGGAGCGGGCCGATCCGTCCCGACATGACGGCGCTGCTCGGCAGCTACTTCCCCAACTTCATGAATGCCGGCCAAAGCCGCGCGGCCGGCACGGGGCCGCTTATCGACGGCAACGAAGACTTTCGCATCGAATCCGCCGGCCGTTTGGGGCGCTTCAGCGGCATGGCCTGGTTGCCGCGCCTGATGCCCGCCGACGTGCGTCCTGGCGATCTGCAATAGGACCCGCGTCGAGCTATGAAAAAACACAACATGAACACATTGAAGAAGACGCTCGGGCTCGCGGCGGCCCTGGCGACGATCGCTCTTTGCGCCTGCGGCGGCGGCGGAAGTTCGAGCGGCAACCAGAGCAACTCCATCGGCTGGAACGCTACGCCGGCCTGGACCCCAGCGCCAAACGGCTCCGGCGGCTCCGGCGGTTCCGGTAGCTCGAACAATTCATCCACTCCGGCTACCGGCGACAACACCGTGCCGGTTCGCGTCGGCACCTCGACGGGCGACGCCAACGGGCTCAACCGCCTGCTCGTGTCGATCAAGATTTGTGTGCCGGGAACCTCGGACGCGAGCCGCTGCGTCACCGTCGACAACATGCTGGTGGACACCGGCTCGACCGGCGTGCGCATTGCAGCAAACGCGATACCGACGCTGGCCCCGCTGCTGCTCACGCAAGCCGGCGCGGTAGACGACAAGATCGGCTCGGCGCCGATTGCCGAATGCGCGCCGTTTGCCTCGGGTTTTACGTGGGGTTCCGTCAAACGCGCCGACATCACGATCGGCAGCAAGACGGCGAGCAATCTGCCGATCCAGGTGATTGCCGACGGCGAGTTTTCCACGCCGACCGACTGCATCGCGCACAACGGCGGGGACTTGAGCACGCGCTTCGACACCTTGGGAGCGAATGGAATTCTCGGCATCGACAACTTCACGAGCGACTCGCTCGATGCCCTGACCACCGCGGTGCCCGGTCTCTACTACTATTGCGCTTCGCAGACCAACTGCGTCAGCACACGCATGCTGGCGAGCAAGGAAGTTGCCAATCCCGTCCCCGCGTTCGCGACCGACAACAACGGCACAGTCATCCGTTTGCCCGCCGTGCCGGCTACGGGTCAGGCAAACGTGACGGGCCAGTTAGTGTTCGGCGTCAACACGCAGTCGAACAATACGTTGCCGGCCACCGCCACCGTCGTCGCGCTCGACAAATACGGCGCGTTCACGACGCAGTATCAGGGGCATGTGTTCAACCAGAGCGCGATCGATAGCGGCACCCCGGCTTACGCGTTTCCGGACAGCACCATTCCCTCTTCCGTCGAAGGTTTATACACGCCGGCCAGCCCGCTGAATCCGATCGCGACAATCGAAGCGACTAACGGAACGAGCCCGCCGCTCCAAATGGCATTTCCGCTCGCCAACGTCACCAGCCTGATGGCCAGTGGCAACACCGCGTTCAATAACCTCGGCCAGTCCTTCTCGAATAGCAGGAACAACATGTTCCTGTGGGGGCTGCCGTTCTTCTACGGCCGCGATATCTACAACGTGATCGGCAACGCCAAGGTCGGCAAGCAGACCGGACCGTTCGTCGCCTTCTGACGACTGACAGCATGGCTGACTCGGAGACGCTGCCTGTTGGTGGCGTCTCCTCAAGCCGTTTCCGATTTTCCAATGGGATTTTTCACCCAATCCCAATAACGGCCCGCTGGCACGATGCTCCGATCTGTTTTCGGGAGCCATGTAATGAATGTTGTGAAGCTCGCGCTAGCCGTAGCGGGCATGTTGCCGCTCGCTTCGTATGCGGCATTGGGTGGGCCGCCGGGTGTGCGGCCGGCATCGCAATCGGTGCTGCGATCAGCGGCTGCATTGAACACGACCGCAGCGGTCACGCCGTACACGATGCGTGCTTCGTATGGCGCCGACGGTGTCACGGTCCATGAATACGTGTTGCCCAGCAATGTGGTGTTTGCCGTCACCTGGCAAGGGCCCGTGCGCCCGGACATGAACGCGCTGCTCGGCAGCTACTTTCCCAATTTCACGAGTGCCGCCGCCGAACGCGCGCGCGGCGTCGGTCCGATGATCGAACACAACGGCGATTTTCATATCGAATCGGCCGGCCGTGCGGGCCGGTTTTTCGGCAAGGCGTATTTGCCGCGTCTGGTGCCCGTTGGGGTTCGGGTGGAGCAATTGCAATGAAGCGACGCGCGGCTTTATACAACACGATAAACATGACGACTTTGAACAAGACGCTTGGCTGCGCGTTTCTGGGCGCCAGCGTGGCGCTGTCCGCTTGTGGCGGCGGTGGTAATGGCGACGATGGCAGCGGCAATGCGGCTAGGAATAGCGCTACCCCGGCGTCGGGGTCGGTCGGCTTGACGCCGGCTTCGTCGTCGGGCGCGAGTCAGACGGCTGCGCCGGGGCCGGCTTCGATTCCGACGCCGGCTCCGATTCCGGCACCAACTCCAGCTCCGACGCCGACGCCGACGCCGACGCCGATACTGACGCCAACACCAACTCGGACGCCGACTCCGACACCAACGCCAACTCCGACACCAACGCCAACTCCGACACCAACTCCGACGCCGACGCCGACTCCGACTCCGACTCCGACTCCGACTCCGACTCCGACACCAACTCCGACACCAACTCCGACACCAACTCCGACACCAACACCAACCCCCACCTCCAACACCACCCCCATCACCGTGGAACGATGGACCGGCAACTACGTCAATATGCCGTACGTCACCGTGACGATCTGCATACCCGGCGTTGAGGGCAGCGCCCAGTGCGCGAAGGTCGATCACATGCAACTCGACACCGGCTCGGTCGGCGTGCGCGTGCTTGCCAGTGCATTGGGCTCCGCGCTCGCCGCCCACTTGCCGACGCAATCCGGCGCCACCGATGATCCGACCGGCAACGCGTCGATCGCCGAGTGCGCCGTGTTCGGCTCCGGCTACACGTGGGGGCCCGTCAAGCGCGCCGACGTCACGATCGGCGGCAGAACTGCGGGCAACATGCCGCTACAGGTGATCGCCGACGGTCAATACGCGACGCCGTCGGACTGTCAGTCGCGCGGCGGCCACAACCTCGGCTCGGCGACGGCGCTCGGTGCGAACGGCGTGATCGGCATCGGTCCGGCGCAGCGCGACTTCCCCGCGGCGGCGCAGACCGTACTGCCATCGGCTTACTACTACTGCACGTCCGCGACGTCATGCACGAATACACGTGTTCCACTCGACACGCAGGTCATGAATCCGGTCGCCGACTTCACCTCCGACAATAACGGCACGATCATCCGTTTGCCTGCGCTGCCCGCGGGCGGCCAGGCGAGCGTGACGGGTGAACTGGTGTTCGGCATCGGCACGCAGGAGAACAATGCCATGCCCTCGCAGCCGAACGTCCTCGCACTCGACCAGTACGGCTATTTCTCGACCACGTACAAAGGCAACACGTTCAGCAGTGCCATCGACAGCGGTTCCAACACGAACATCTTCGCGGACTACACCGTGCCCTATTCCGGCGACTGGTACGTGCCGGCGACCACGCTCAGCCTGTCGGCCATTCTCAGCGGCATTGGCAAAACCGCCGCGTCCGTCAACGTGCCGTTCTCGCTCGCCAACGGCTGGACCTTGATGGCAAACCAGTACGCGGCCTATGACAGCCTGGGTTCGCCATCGGCCGGCATGTTCATCTGGGGCCTGCCGTTCTTCTTCGGCCGCAGCGTGTACACGGCAATCAATAACGTGATGGTCGGCAAGCAACCCGGGCCGTTCATCGCCTTCTGATCGAAGGCGAGCGATGCAAGTCCCGCAACCGGGACTAAAAATAGTAAACGGCCGGCGCCGCACCACGCCGGCCGCTCCGTGACCGACCGAACCCCGCCCGCTCCACTTCCTCGCCACGCGCTCGTCGATCCGCGCCTAAGCATCAGCACGGCACTGCGTGCACAACCGCGCAGCGGCCATGCACCGCCGACGCCCGCTGGCGGATACATGCGCTTCGTTGCGGCGCGATACGCACCCGAACGAGGCGCCTCACGCGATGCTGCACCAATTCCGCGCCTATCACGCATTCGCCGCCCTCCCGCATCCGCGCCGCAGCATGCGCCCCACGCCATACAAGTCGAAATTACTGCATGGCATGTGCCTTGCAGTACATAAGCGGCAAGTCATGCGGGATAAGCCCTGCTGGCTGAAATCGACGCCCATAAACAGTCACCATCAATGGCAAGGGGATATACATGAAACGTCGCAGTCTGTTGAAGTTCGGCTCCATGTCGGGCGCGTTGGCGCTTGCAGGTCAGGTTCCGTTTGCGCAGGCGCAGTCCAGTGGTCCGATCAAGGTAGGTATCCTGCATTCGCTGTCGGGCACGATGGCGATCTCGGAGACATCGCTCAAGGACACCGCGTTGATGACCATTGCGGACATCAACAAGAACGGCGGCGTGATGGGCCGTCAACTGGAGCCGGTGGTGGTCGACCCGGCGTCGAACTGGCCTCTGTTCGCTGAAAAAGCGCGTCAGCTGATCACGCAGGACAAGTGCGCCGTGGTGTTCGGCTGCTGGACTTCCGTGTCGCGCAAATCGGTGCTGCCGGTGTTCGAGGAACTGAACGGCCTGCTGTTCTACCCCGTGCAATACGAAGGCGAGGAAATGTCGCGCAACGTGTTCTACACGGGCGCAGCGCCGAATCAGCAGGCGATTCCGGCGACCGAATACCTGATGAGCGCGGAAGGCGGCGGCGCCAAGCGCTTCTTCCTGTTGGGCACCGACTATGTGTACCCCCGCACGACCAACAAGATCCTGCGCGCGTTCCTCAAGTCGAAGGGCGTGCAGGAAGCCGATATCCAGGAGGTCTACACGCCGTTCGGCCACAGCGACTATCAGACCATCGTCGCGAACATCAAGACCTTCTCGCAAGGCGGCAAGACCGCGGTGATCTCGACGGTGAACGGCGACTCGAATGTGCCGTTCTACAAGGAACTGGGCAACCAGGGGCTGAAGGCGTCGGACGTGCCGGTCGTTGCGTTCTCGGTCGGCGAGGAAGAACTGCGCGGCATCGATACGAAACCGCTGGTCGGCAACCTGGCCGCGTGGAACTACTTCATGTCGCTGCGCAACCCGGCCAATGAAAAGTTCAAGAAGCAATGGGCCGCATGGGTCGCGCAGAACAACCTGCCGGGCGGCACCAAGCGCGTGACCAACGACCCGATGGAAGCGACCTTCGTCGGCATCCATATGTGGAAGCAGGCAGTCGAGAAGGCCAAGAGCACGGAAGTGGACAAGGTTCGCGTGGCGATGGTCGGCCAGACCTTCGCGGCGCCGTCTGGCTTTACGCTGGAGATGGACGGCAATCACCACCTGCACAAGCCGGTGATGATCGGCGAAGTGCGTGCCGATGGTCAGTTCAATGTGGTGTGGCGTACCAAGACCGCGGTTCGCGCGCAGCCGTGGAGCCCGTTCATCGCCGGCAATTCGAGCAAGCCGGACGTGGTCAGTTCGATTCCGGCGTTCCTGAAGCGCTCGCGCGTCGCCTGACGGCAAAGCGTGCCGCGACGGTGAAACTCGCCGACGCGGCACCTCGATTTGCCGATTGCAATCCCGCGACGGGCGCGCCCACCGCACCCGCGTTCGTGCCTTGATCGGACGTCCGAAAGGCACGACCCTCGCGCGCAGCAACCCGACGGCGCGGCAACGGCGCTTGCCCACATGCCGCGCCGCTGCGCCGGATTTTCTTCAAAGGCCACCATGGCGTTTTCATTCCTGACATCCGCACGAAAGGTCGCACGAAAAGTCGCAGGAAAGGTCGCACGACGCGGCGTCGCTGGCGCGGCACTCGTGCTGCTCGCCGGCGCACCGCTGGCCGCCTTCGCGCTGACCCAAGCCGATGTTGCGCCGCTCGCAGGCGACGACTTCGACGCGAAGTCCGCGGCCATCGACAAGCTGATCGCCAATCACGACAAAGAATCGATGGCGGTGCTCAAAGCGCTCTCCGAAGATAGCGCGCTCGCCACCGACGCGGGCGCCGTGCTGCTTCAGGACGGCGATACGGCGAAAGACGCGGTCACCGGCAAGACCGTCGCCGCGGGCGATGCGCAACCGGTCACGCTGAACAATCTGCTGCGCTCCAAAGTAGCGGGTGCGCTCTCCGGCCTGCAACTGGATTCGCCGGATGTGGCGACACGCGATGCCGCCGTTACCGCGCTGCTGCAAAACCCCGATCCGTCGATTAAACCGCTCGTCGACGCGGCACGCGCGAAGGAAACCGATCCCGCGTTGAAGAAGCGCCTCGACACGCTATGGGCAATGACGGCGCTGCATGACGCCGATCCGGCCAGGCGCCTCGAAGCCGTGCAACTGGTCGCCGCGCGGCACGACCTCGACATGAACGAACTGCTGCGGCCGCTCGTCGCGAAGAAGCCCGACGGCACCTTCGTGGAAGCCGACGATCGCGTGCGCGCCGCCGCGCAAAGCGGCATCGACGAACTCGACGCGATCCAGCGCCGCAGCCAGATCGCCGGCACATTGTTCGCGGGCCTGTCGCTCGGCAGCGTGCTGCTGCTCGCCGCACTGGGCCTCGCCATCACCTACGGGCTGATCGGCGTGATCAACATGGCGCACGGCGAATTCCTGATGATCGGCGCGTATGCCACCTACGTCGTGCAGAACCTCTTTCAGCGCTTCGCGCCCGGCGCGTTCGACTGGTATCCGCTGCTCGCCATTCCGGCTTCGTTCGTCGCCGCAGGACTGGTGGGCATCGTGCTCGAACGGCTGGTACTGAAGCATCTTTATGGCCGTCCGCTCGAGACGTTGCTGACCACCTTCGGCGTCAGCCTGATCCTGATTCAGGCGACGCGCATGCTATTCGGCGCGCAGAACGTGCAGGTGGTCAACCCGGCGTGGATGAGCGGCGGCGTCACCGTCTTGCCCAATCTGATCCTGCCGTACAACCGGCTCGCGATTCTCGCGTTCTCGCTGATCGTGGTCGGCATCGCGTGGGCCGTGCTCACGAAGACGCGTCTCGGCCTCTTCGTGCGCGCCGTCACGCAGAACCGCCGTATGGCGGCCTGCGTCGGCGTGAAGACCGCGCGGGTCGATTCGTATGCGTTCGCATTCGGCGCGGGCATCGCGGGTCTGGGCGGCTGCGCGCTCTCGCAGATCGGCAATGTCGGTCCGGACCTCGGCCAGAGCTACATCATCGATTCCTTCATGGCCGTCGTGCTCGGCGGTGTCGGTCAACTCGCCGGCACGGTGATCGGCGGCTTCGGCCTCGGGCTCATCAGCAAGGCAATCGAACCGTTCTGGGGCGCGGTGCTTGCGAAAATCGCGGTGCTCGTGCTGATCGTGTTGTTCATCCAGAAGCGTCCGCAGGGCATGTTCGCCCTCAAGGGCCGCAGCGCGGAGGCATGAGATGACATCGGCAACTTCATCGGCTCATGTCGGCGCAGCGAGCGGTGGCGCCAGCGCCGGGCGCGAGCCTCAATCCGGCTTCGCGCTCGGCCTGCCGCCGCGCCCTGCGCTGTTGTCGCGGCGCGCCTGGCTCGCACTGGTCGCGTTGATTATCGTCTTCGGTCTGGGCGTGCCGTTCGCCACGCTGGTCGTGCCGGAGACGAGCGCGCTGCATCTGTCCGCCTACGCGATGACGATCACCGGCAAGTTCATGTGCTACGCGATCGCCGCGCTCGCACTCGATCTCGTGTGGGGTTACTGCGGCATTCTGAGCCTCGGCCACGCGCTGTTCTTCGCGCTCGGCGGCTACGCGATCGGCATGTACCTGATGCGCTCGATCGGCCACGAAGGCAAATACGGCAGCGACCTGCCCGACTTCATGGTGTTTCTCGACTGGCACCAACTGCCGTGGTACTGGCAAGGCACGCAGCATCTCGGCTATGCGCTGCTGCTGGTGGTGCTGGTGCCGGCGGTGGTCGCGTGGGTATTCGGCTTCTTCACGTTCCGCTCGCGGGTGAAGGGCGTGTATCTGTCGATCATCACGCAGGCCATGACCTTCGCCGCGATGCTGCTGTTCTATCGCAACGAAACGGGCTTCGGCGGCAATAACGGCTTTACCGACTTCAAGCGCATAGGCGGCTTTCCGATCACGCATCCGGGCACGCGCACTGCCCTGCTGCTGATTACGTTCGCCGTGCTGATTCTCGCGTTCATCGGCGCGCGAGCCATCGTCACCTCGAAGCTCGGCCGCGTGGTGACCGCGGTGCGCGACGGCGAAACGCGTTTGATGTTCCTCGGCTACAGCCCGCTTGCGTACAAGCTGTTCGTGTGGACCGTGTCCGCCGTGTTGTGCGGCATCGCCGGCGCCTTGTATGTGCCGCAGGTCGGCATTATCAATCCAGGCGAAATGTCGCCGGGCAACTCGATCGAAATGGCGATCTGGGTCGCCGTGGGCGGACGCGGCACGCTGATCGGTCCGATCATCGGCGCCTTCGCGGTGAATGGCGCGAAGAGCTTCTTCACGGCGAACTTCCCTGAATACTGGCTGTTCTTTCTCGGTCTGATTTTCGTGCTGGTTCCGTTGCTGTTGCCGAACGGCATCATGGGACTGATCGAAATGGTGACGCGCAAGAGGAACCGCTCATGAACGAAAACCCGATGGTTCCTGACCTGGCTTTACCGGAAGAACCGGCTGAAACCTCGTTGAGCGGCGTCGCGAGCTTGGGCCGCGCGGTCGTGCCCGGCGAGATCGACGTGTCGCACGGCACGATCCTGTACCTCGAAGACGTGACCGTGAGCTTCGACGGCTTTCGCGCGTTGAATGCGCTGACGCTGACCATCGACGCCGGGGAATTGCGCTGCATCATCGGTCCGAACGGCGCCGGCAAGACGACGATGATGGACGTCATCACCGGCAAGAGCGAGCCGGATTCCGGCAAGGTCTATCTCGGCCAGTCGATCGATCTGACGCGGATGAACGAGCCGTCCATCGCGCGCGCGGGCATCGGTCGCAAGTTTCAGAAGCCAACTGTGTTCGAGCAACATCCCGTGTGGGAAAACCTCGAACTGGCGATGAAGGCCGACAAGGGCTGGTGGGCTTCGTTGCGCGCGCGGCTGGATCGCGAGGCGCAAGCGCGCATTGAGGAGACACTCGCGCTGATCGGTCTGGAGAGCGAAGCGCGGCGGCTCGCCGGCGAACTCTCGCACGGCCAGAAGCAACGGCTCGAAATCGGCATGTTGCTGATGCAGCAACCGGCTTTGCTGCTGCTCGACGAACCGGCCGCCGGCATGACCGACGACGAAACCATGCAACTTGCCGAACTGCTCAACCATCTGCGCGGCACCTGTTCGATGATGGTCGTCGAGCACGACATGGAGTTCGTGGCGGCGCTGTCGGGCGCGGCCGGCAAGGTGACGGTGATGGCCGAAGGGCGCGTGCTGGCTCACGGCACACTCGACGAAGTGAAACGCGACGAGACGGTCATCGAATCGTATCTGGGCAGGTGAAAACGAAAGGGTCGAACGGACATGCTAGAAGTCGAAAACCTGAACCAGTACTACGGCGGCAGCCACATTCTGCGCGATGTGAAGCTCACCGTGCCCGACGGCAAACTCACCGTGCTGCTCGGCCGCAACGGTGTGGGCAAGACTACGCTGCTGCGTTGTCTGATGGGCGTCGTGCAAACGAAGAGCGGGTCGATCGCCTGGCGCGGCGCGCCGATCACCAAACTGCCGACTTACTCGCGCGTGGAAAAGGGCCTCGCTTACGTGCCGCAGGGGCGCGATATCTTTCCGCGCTTGACCGTCGAAGAAAATCTGCTGGTGGGAGCCGCCAGCAAGAAGGCGCCCAAGAAAATCCCGGATCGTATCTATGAACTCTTTCCGGTGCTGAAGGATATGCGCAGCCGTCGTGGCGGCGATCTGTCGGGTGGTCAGCAACAACAGCTCGCGATTGGCCGCGCGTTGATGAGCGATCCGCAATTGCTGATCCTCGACGAACCCACCGAAGGCATTCAGCCTTCGATCATTCAGGATATCGGCCGCACGCTGCGTCAACTGGTCGAAGAAATGGGCATGACGGTGCTGCTCGTCGAGCAGTATTACGACTTCGCCAAGGACATCGCCGACCGGTATTGGGTGATGAGCCGTGGCGAGATCATCGCGGGCGGCGAAGGCGCCAATATGGATGCGGATGGCGTGCGGGGGTTGATCGCAGTGTGAACGGCGTTGGACATCGTGCATGCTATTCTCGACGCATCCTGTGTCAGCGCTGTTGAGCGCTGTCTGACGTGCGCAGGCACGCTTTGCTTTTCTTCGTCTGGTCGCACTCCATTCGCATGTCGCTTCACGAAAATCACGTCACACTCGCTACCGCGCAAGACGGCGCGCATTCGCAATGGCGCGCACGTCTGGAACTTGGGTTCGTCAAGGATGGGGAGCGGACCACGCTCAAGCATCGGCTGCATGACGGGCCGTTGCGGGTTCAGCGGCCGCTTTATCCTGAAGGACAAGGCATTTGTCATGCGGTGATCGTGCATCCGCCGGGTGGTGTTGCGGGTGGTGATCGGCTTGCTATTGATGTTTCTGTCGGTGACGACGCGCATGCTGTTATTGCCACGCCGGGGGCGACCAAGTGGTACAAGTCCAATGGGCGTGAGGCGCAGCAGCAGATCGGCGTGCGTGTCGGTGAGCGGGCTAAGCTCGATTGGCTGCCGCAGAATAATATCGTTTTCGATCATGCGAATGCGGAGCTGGATTTTTCGCTGACGCTGGCTCGCGATGCCACTGCGATCGGCTGGGACGCGACGCAGCTCGGGCGCCAGGCTGCTGGTGAGCGGTGGTCGGATGGGCGTTTGCGTGCGGTTTCGCGGATTCTTGGGGCTGATGGCGAGTTGCTGTGGTTCGAGCGCGCGAGTTTTGAGGCGAATGATTCGCTACGCGATGCTGCTCAAGGGCTGGCGGGGTTTCCTGCGTATGGGACGCTTTGGGCTGTTGGGGATGCTTGCGATGATGCGCTTGCTGAGGCGTTGACGGCTCAATTGCCGTTCGATGATTCGGTGCGGATGGCGGCTTCTTGCGTGACTTCTGGAGTGCTCGTCGTGCGGGGGGTTTCGAGGTCGATGGAGATGCTGCAGCGGGCGTTTGTGAAATGCTGGATGCAGTTGCGGCCGGTGGTGCATGGGGTTGGGGGGAGGCCGTTGCGGATTTGGGCGACTTGAGGGGGGCTAGCGCGTTGTGGGTAAAGTCGTGGTTCGCATTGTTCGCGTTGGTTAGGTTCGTAGCTAATGGCAATCATAAAGCACGTCCCCCAGAGCGGCACGACCACGCACGATTACCATCATGCTGCGCGATGCGCCCGATGGCTACTCACTGGATATACCACCGCGCCCGCAGCAGCCCTTCATGCCATGGGAACATATCGACAGGTGGTTAGGCGCAGAGTCATTCTTCAAGGCCGGCCAGCGCGTCCATGTCTCCATTGACTACATCCGGCAACGCCTCACCGTCACCCCCGGATACGATGATGTCGCCAGGGCGAGCGAACGCGAAGCGTTTGCCATCGCGCGCAAGGCTGCCAGTGACGAGCTGCGCAAGGTATGGCTCGTGCAGGCCGCTGAACGCAGGGAACGCAAAAACAGTTCATGAAGAGAGTGGATTGGCTCACGCCATCATTATCGCTGAGCAGGCCAATAAAGGGCCGCGTCTGCGGCTCCATCTTTTAATCCGCCTGTTCTAATAAAAATTCCATCCCGATAAGCACTCCGTTTTTATCAAAATCAAGATATATTTCAGGCCCCTTGTATTCTTTTATTATCGAATGGAGACTTATCTGTTTTGCAACCACCCCAGGACTTCCTTTCCCAGGGTGGTCTGGCAGGGACAAATAGGCAACATCCCCATCTTCATTCACCACCATATCAATCTTTCGGTCAGCCATTTCTACTCCAGCAGATTAATCAAGACCGTTTTTATTTTTGCAGTTCCGTTCTTTGCCATTTGATACACCGCCATACCGTTATTTCCGATGGGCACCAGAACTCGATCTGCATGAGCAGTATCCACGATCGTCCCAACAGGGTAACCGTCCTTTTCTATTTGCTTTGATAACGCCTTCAGAGCATCTGATGCTGTGTTCTTATCCGGATAAACACCTCGCTCAACAGCCCTCTCCACCGCGTGCGGCATGTTTGAATTTACTACCTTCTTACGCTTGGACAATAAATCACAAGACAGCGCCAGCGGATCGATCCACGATACCGGATTCGGCGCGTACGCATAAACGAAAAGAACTATCTAAAAGGCACTGGCAACCGTCGAGTTAGTGGCCTCAACGACATTCTGTCCTCCCACAAACCAGGGAACACCTCGAATTTTAGATCATCACGGTTGATACCAGTGTCAAAATATCGACATAGGCGATCAGATAAATCCTCATCTCCCCACATATTTGTCAACTCATATTTTTCAATTAATTCTCGATCTCTAGGTAATGTAAGATCCTCCCTCACTGCCTTACCCAAAGTGACACCGGTATCGCCATTTGGCCCAAGATCGATTAATTTTCCACCCAAAAACGGAAAAGAATGTTTATCACCCTTATAATGAAAACCATCCATGGTCAATGTATAAGGCTTTATCCAAAGATGGTCTGATGGCTCGATTCGCGCAACAACCGACGCATCCTTAATTTTTCCTTGAGACAAATTTCTATTTACCACATTTCCGACAAACACTCGAAAAAGAGGGTCTATGACATTTAAGTCGACATCCCTCCAGATTCCGTCCGAGTTGAAAATATCATAAAACTGTATAACCGGGCTGACCGCCATTTGACCTATCGTATAAAGATTCTCCCGCAACTTGACATTAATCAAGTCGCCAGGGACCCAAATCATCCGCTTCGCCATCACCATCCCCAATAAAAAATCACTTTTCATCGATCAACATCGGCACTTCCACTGGGTTTCCCGGACGTTTTATTTAAATGCTCATCCGCCGCACTCAAGTATTTTGTTCTCCGAGCATTTCCCGCGCCTACTGGATTTTGTTTATTTGCCGCACCCTCAAGACCACCAAGATTTTCAAATGTTCGTTGCTCTAAACCACGCGCGATATCTTTGCCCGCTTGCCCATATCCTTCGAACAAGATATCAGGTGCCTGACCACCAAAGCGACTAAAGTCGTTTCCATATCGATACCTGAGAACGTCCTGTGCAGTTTGATTCCCCTGCATGCTTGCATATCCGACGTAGGGTTTTCCGGTCGCCGCATCAAGACCTTGATAGGTAATGTGTGTCGCAGTTGCAGGGTCACCTGCCAGCCCCCACGGATCAACCCACAATACCGGATTCGCCGCATATTGATAAAGATTAAATCCCCCCGCCAACCCGATCGGATCCTGACTGACAAACCGTCCCGTTGCCGGATCATAGTACCGGAACGTGTTGTAATGCAGCCCGGTTTCCTCGTCCGCATACTGACCCGCAAACCGCAGCGCCTCATCGAACGGCCTGTCGTCGAGCCACTCCGTTCCCCTGTACTCCCCGAAGCCCGTGAAACCCGGCTCCCACACCACCTCGCCAGTTGCACCCGTCACGTCGTACACCTGACCATTGTCGTGCGCATGGTGATGCCACACAACGCGCCGGCCACCCGCACGGCACTGTCCGTCGACACTGACAACTGGCTGGTCCACCCGCGCCATCGGCCGGTACGGTGAATCCGGTGAGTAGACGTACGTGCGCACCGTCTCATCGCGCAGCACCTGCACCATGCGCATGCCTTCCCACACGAAGCGCGTTCCTCCACGAGCGCCGTGCCGTCCGCCGCCGTGCGACGCGTGAGCTTGCCCGTTCGCCGACCGATCGCATCGTATCGATAGGCCGCGCTGTGCCAGCCATGCCGGCCCTGACCCGACGCGCGCACCATCCGCCCCTCGTCGTCATGGACGAAGTCCTGCACCAGCCCATCCCGCACCCGGCGCTTAAGCTGCCCGAAGCCGTCGTAGCTGTAGCCCGTCTGCCGGAAACGGCTGAGCAGATCGTCCAGAATCCGGCTCGCCGCGCTGTCACGCGTCGCGTCGATCAGGTTGTCGGCCGCGTCGTAGAGGTAGCTCTCGTTCAGCCCGTCGCCGTCGTGGTAGCCCGTCATCCGGCCCATCACGTCGTACATGTAATGGACCGTGCCGCGCAAGCGCGCACCGCTGCCCTGCCGGATCACCTGATGCAGATTGCCGGCAAGATCGTACTGATAGGCCGACCCGAGCGGATCGTTGTCCGCCATTCCCTCGCGTCCCGAGCGTTCGCTCAGCCGCGACACCGTGCGGCCGCGCGGATCGTAAGTCGTGCGGCAGACACGCGGCCCCTGCGTGCGCTGCACTTCGCGGTGCAGCGCATCGCGTTCGATATCGCTGAGCGCTTCACCGTCCAGGCTGATCTGGTGCACGTGCCCCGAGCCATAGTGCAGCATCGAGATCCGCTGACCCAGAGGAAGCCTGCGTTCGGTCACATTGCCGAGCGCGTCATGGCGCGACTCCGAACGCTGGCCGTCCACGGAAACCTGGTGAGCACGTCAGCTTCGGTGTCGATTACCGTTACGCATGCCTAACCATCATGCCAGACCACGGCTGGCAGAATGAACAAAGGGCCGCGCTGCGGCACTTTAGTTACTCATTCCGAGAATTATTCGACAATCTCAATGCCAGGATTCAGTTTTTCATAAATACTTATGGCTTCAGATCCAATATTGGAAATGGCATAGATTCCACATGGGTCAAATTTTTCGCACACTTCTTTATTTTGATCAATATAGCGCATTCTCAAATCATCGTAAAAACAGTGATTTTTGAATACGTCCATCCCAGCCTTCTGAGTATTTCCGATAATTTCAAATCCACCATTAGCCCTCCAGTCCATTTTCGTAACAAGCGCTGGCGGCACAATCATATTTTCCTTAACCAGCCTAAAGCCGATATTCTTGTCTTCAGAAATTTCATTGTAAATATATATCAGGTAAAGTCTTTCCGACCCGTACTTCATATCATCCTTGACGACCATTCCCGGAATAAAACCAATGCCCTTCATGTGCATAACAAAAACATCGCCCAGCACAGGATCGGATTTCTTTCCACCATCAAGAAGGTTTATGACTTCCTTCATTTTCATTTGACTCACTCCAGTAAACGCCCCCATCCGTTATCCTTAAGCCAGTTTTGCCCCCAAGAAACAGCATCTTTATATAAAGCTCTACCCGGATCAATACTGTTGTCAATATTTTCGAAGACTCCACGCTTGGCATCGATTATGGCTTGCTCAACGGCTCTCGCCTGATTTCTAAGCAGCTGCCCGGTGTCCTCTGTTAACAATCTAAGCTTATAGCCAAGACCCGCAGCATAACGTTCAGTTGAATTTTTCGAAATGCCAACATAATCAACCGAACCCGTTCCCTTGCTTCTCAAGTACACATCTGCTTCGCCACGACTTCTGGCAACCCAGCTTTCAAATGATTCTGTCCTAGGGTCGATCGTTTCACAACTTAACCCCCACGGATCAATCCACGATACCGGATTGGGCGCATACGCATAAAGATTAAATCCCCCCGCCAACCCGATCGGATCCTGACTGACAAACCGTCCCGTTGCCGGATCATAGTACCGGAACGTGTTGTAATGCAGCCCGGTTTCTTCGTCCGCATACTGACCCGCAAACCGCAGCGCCTCGTCGAACGGCCTGTCGTCGAGCCACTCTGTTCCCCTGTACTCCCCGAAGCCCGTGAAACCCGGCTCCCACACCACCTCGCCGTTTGCGCCCGTCACGTCGTACACCTGACCATTGTCGTGCGCATGTTGATGCCACACGACGCGTCGGCCACCCGCACGGCACTGTCCGTCGACACTGACAACAGGCTGGTCCACCCGCGCCATCGGCCGGTACGGTGAATCCGGTGAGTAGACGTACGTGCGCACCGTCTCATCGCGCAGCACCTGCACCATGCGCATGCCTTCCCACACGAAGCGCGTCTCCTCCACGAGCGCCGTGCCGTCCGCCGCCGCGCGACGCGTGAGCTTGCCCGTTCGCCGACCGATCGCATCGTATCGATAGGCCGTGCTGTGCCAGCCATGCCGGCCCTGACCCGACGCGCGCACCATCCGCCCCTCGTCGTCATGGACGAAGTCCTGCACCAGCCCATCCCGCACCCGGCGCTTAAGCTGCCCGAAGCCGTCGTAGCTGTAGCCCGTCTGCCGGAAACGGCTGAGCAGATCGTCCAGAATCCGGCTCGCCGCGCTGTCACGCGTCGCGTCGATCAGGTTGTCAGCCGCGTCGTAGAGGTAACTCTCGTTCAGCCCGTTGCCGTCGTGGTAGCCCGTCATCCGGCCCATCACGTCGTACGAGTAATGGACCGTGCCGCGCGAGTGCGCACCGCCGCCTTGCCCGATCACCTGATGCAGATTGCCGGCAAGATCGTACTGATAGGCCGACCCGAGCAGATCGTTGTCCGCCATTCCCTCGCGCCCTGAGCGTTCGCTCAGCCGCGACACCGTGCGCCCGCGCGGATCGTAAGTCGTGCGGCAGACACGCGGCCCCTGCGTGCGCTGCACTTCGCGGTGCAGCGCATCGCGTTCGATATCGCTGAGCGTTTCACCGTCCAGGCTGATCTGGTGCACGTGCCCCGAGCCGTAGTGCAGCATCGAGATCCGCTGACCCAGAGGGAGCCTGCGTTCGGTCACATTGCCGAGCGCGTCATGGCGCGACTCCGAACGCTGGCCGTCCACGGTTTCCGCCAGCAACCGGCCCAGCGCGTCGTACTCAAACGTCACTTCACAGGGCTCGACGCCCAGCACCATGCCGGCAGCGATGAGACATCCGACTTGTCAATATTCCAAATATAGACAAGTTATTTCATTGAAATCATAGTCAATCTGAATTTGAAATAGCAAATCAACGTCAATTATTCTGATCTCATCGCTTAAATTTTCATTGAAATTAAAATTACTATTTAACTCAAATCCCCCATCAACTTTGTATGCACCGCAAAATTTCCACGCCTCATCAATCAGAACATAAAAACCCGATCGACCAACTTTTCGCTTGATAAAATGAACCATTTCATTTTCAGAACCTATCTGCGCATTATCACTGTAATTTACCGTCTTATTTGACAATTTATCTATAATTTCATCCGTTTTTTTCAAGTCCAAAAATGCTTCGCTGCGGACATGATGGTTCAATAAGTGGGCAAGTTTCCTTGAATATTCCTCTACAACCAGCCTTCCTTGCGCCCGCCGAAACATGAGCTCTTTTTTGTAATTTTTGTCGCTCATCAGCATCCTCCGTTAGATGAATTTTCGTAATAAGCCTTGCCCTTTCCGTTACGCAATGCCGGCCGACCGTATTTATTCATCCTTGGATTTCCTTGATCGTCCATTTTGACCTTTCCGGCTTCCCAATGTGGCTCCCCACGATGACTTCTATCTAAGGTTTGCTCCTGTACCGAAGAACGGCCTTCCCCCCCTCCTGAGGTTTCAGTCTCATATGTGTATTCTCTACCGGAACCATTACTGGATTGGCTTATAGGTTGCTGGCTTGTTGGAATGCCTCCTTGTCGCATTGCTTCCCGACGAGCGGCCCTAGAAGTAGCGAACGGATTGTTCTTGCTGCCAAGTGCAGTATTGAGGGGATCGTCGGCATTCAGTCCCAGCGGATCAATCCATCCAACCGGATTGGGCGCATACGCATAAAGATTAAATCCCCCCGCCAACCCGATCGGATCCTGACTGACAAACCGTCCCGTTGCCGGATCATAGTACCGGAACGTGTTGTAATGCAGCCCGGTTTCTTCGTCCGCATACTGACCCGCAAACCGCAGCGCCTCGTCGAACGGCCTGTCGTCGAGCCACTCTGTTCCCCTGTACTCCCCGAAGCCCGTGAAACCCGGCTCCCACACCACCTCGCCGTTTGCGCCCGTCACGTCGTACACCTGACCATTGTCGTGCGCATGTTGATGCCACACGACGCGTCGGCCACCCGCACGGCACTGTCCGTCGACACTGACAACAGGCTGGTCCACCCGCGCCATCGGCCGGTACGGTGAATCCGGTGAGTAGACGTACGTGCGCACCGTCTCATCGCGCAGCACCTGCACCATGCGCATGCCTTCCCACACGAAGCGCGTCTCCTCCACGAGCGCCGTGCCGTCCGCCGCCGCGCGACGCGTGAGCTTGCCCGTTCGCCGACCGATCGCATCGTATCGATAGGCCGTGCTGTGCCAGCCATGCCGGCCCTGACCCGACGCGCGCACCATCCGCCCCTCGTCGTCATGGACGAAGTCCTGCACCAGCCCATCCCGCACCCGGCGCTTAAGCTGCCCGAAGCCGTCGTAGCTGTAGCCCGTCTGCCGGAAACGGCTGAGCAGATCGTCCAGAATCCGGCTCGCCGCGCTGTCACGCGTCGCGTCGATCAGGTTGTCAGCCGCGTCGTAGAGGTAACTCTCGTTCAGCCCGTTGCCGTCGTGGTAGCCCGTCATCCGGCCCATCACGTCGTACGAGTAATGGACCGTGCCGCGCGAGTGCGCACCGCCGCCTTGCCCGATCACCTGATGCAGATTGCCGGCAAGATCGTACTGATAGGCCGACCCGAGCAGATCGTTGTCCGCCATTCCCTCGCGCCCTGAGCGTTCGCTCAGCCGCGACACCGTGCGCCCGCGCGGATCGTAAGTCGTGCGGCAGACACGCGGCCCCTGCGTGCGCTGCACTTCGCGGTGCAGCGCATCGCGTTCGATATCGCTGAGCGTTTCACCGTCCAGGCTGATCTGGTGCACGTGCCCCGAGCCGTAGTGCAGCATCGAGATCCGCTGACCCAGAGGAAGCCTGCGTTCGGTCAGATTGCCGAGCGCGTCATGGCGCGACTCCGAACGCTGGCCGTCCACCGTTTCCGCCAGCAACCGGCCCAGCGCGTCATACTCGAACGTCACTTCGCAGGGCTCGATGCCCAGCGCCACGCCGGCCGCGCACGGCTGCCGGTGGACCGCCGTCACGCGGTCGAGCGGGTCATGGACGTAGCGGGTAGTCGCGCACCTGCCGTGCTTGCCGATCAGCCGCCCGGCTGCATCCCGCTCCAGACCGATCATTTCCGATTCGCCGTGCCGGCCCGTCATCGTTTGCGCGATCACTTCGCCGTTCGGGTTGTAGCGCAGCTCGCGCCGCACGCCGTTCAGACGGACCTCGGCAGTCAGGCGACCCGCAGCGTCATAGCTAAAGTCGTAGCTCGCCCCGTTCGCATTGGTCAGTCTCACCAGCTGTCCATTCGCGTTGTAACGATAGGTAAGCGTGCGCCCCAGCCGGTCCGTGTAACGCTCGGCCTGCCCGCGCGGCGTGTAGTCCCACCGCGAGACGTATCCCAACGCGTTGCTGTGCCGGCTGATCTGGCCGAGCGCGTTGTACTCGAATGTCTCGCGCGTGCCGTCGGCATGAACCACCGTGCCGACCGCGCCGGTGGCATTGCGCAGTAACTGCGTCACCTGCCCCAGCGCATCGGTCTGGCGGACCAGCTCGCTCTCGTCATTCCACGCATAGCGCGTGGTCGAACCTGAGCAGTCCGTGCGGCTCAGCAGCAGGCCGTAGCGGTCGTCGTAGGTGAAGCTGTTCGTTCCGCCCCGCTCGTCCGTGTAGCACGTGAGCAGTCCGCGCCCGTCGTGTTCGAACCGTGCCACCTGACCGAGCGGATCGATCCGTTCGACCAGCAGACCCTGCTCCGTATGGTTCCACTGCCAGACGCTGCCGTCAGGCAGTGTGTTGCTAGACAGTCGCAGCGTTTTGAGGTGATACGTGCTTTGCCAGACCCGGCCGGTGGCGTCCACTGTTTTCGTGATTCGCCCAAGTGCGTCGTAATCGAGACGATGAATACGCTCGCCCGGAGACTCGATGCGCACCAGCTGCTGGTGCCCGTCATATTCGAACTGATAGCGCGCGCCCAGATAGTCGGTCCATTGCGTGACCAGGCTGTCCGCGTCGTACTCCCAATGCTGCGTGCCAAGCGCTTCGCTACTGACGCTCGCGCGCCTCGTCTCGATGTCGTACGCGAACGTGTACCGCTCGCCGGAATCCGTGGCATGCTCGACCACCCGCCACTCGTCACCGTATTGCGCGTAACGGTAGCTGCAAGTAAAGCCAAGCGCGTTGGCATGCCGGATCATCAACCCGGCGGCATAGGCGAACTGTCGCACCAGCGTGTCGGTTCGATCGCGCACGCGGATGAGTTGTCCATTTTCATCGTAGCCGTAACGGACAAGACTGCGCCGCGTACCGTCGACGCGGTCCACGCCGATCAAGCGTCCATCGGCATGCAGCAATTCAAGGACGACATCCGCGTCGTTGCGCACCTCGACGAGTGCGCCGCCCGAGTCTCGACGGAACTCGATGAAGTGTCCGAATTTGTCCTCGATACGCTCCAGCACGTGCCGGCCGTTCAGCGGATGCACGCTGAATCCGTAAAAGATTTCGTCGAGGCCGTTCAGAACATAGCGGCCGTCCAACGCGTGAGACAGGTAGAGTTGTTCGAACGAGTTGTACTGGTACTGACCGGCCAGGATATCGTCGAAGCCGACTTCGCGCCCCTGAAATCCGACATATTCGAGACCGCGGCTACTGCGTTTCAGGTGAATGTCCCAGTTATGCTGCCAGCCGCGGCCCAACATACCGCTCGAATCGATCGCACTGGAATACGAGCGTGAACCAAAGAACGGCAAGAGGCCGGGCAACTCGAAATCCAGCTCGTTGACGAGAACTTTCTGACCGGTCGGCACATGGACGGGATGACCGAACAGCCCAGACACGCCCTCCGAGACTTTGGAACCCACGTAGATTCCCGCAACCTGGCCAGCGAGAAACTTCAAGACACACGGACATGTCGCCTTCATGCCGTTTTTTAGCGCGCCCGCCAAGCCGCCGGCAACGCCCGCGACCAGAAACAACGCGTTCTTGAGATTCACTGCCCACGCCGGTATTTCACTGGCTACCGCTATTTCACAGGCTTTGTCGCTGCCAAAGAATACGTTCTTCGAGCCCTTCTCGATCGTCGCGCCACATTGAATGTCGTCGCCTTTACGTGCGGCGACGTGCTGGTTAATAAATACGGTACTGGATCCACATGCCGCCAGTTCGTGAGGCGTATCGTGATCGCACGCGGCGGCACTGATTTTGGCGGGGACGGCTGCCCGCCCGTTGACATACACATTCGCCGAACCTTCCGTGATACTGCCGGTTGTGCTCGTAAACAGGCTGCCTAATTGGGTCGCAATATTGACTATCTGTTCCGCGATCATGCTGGCCATAAAGCCGGCAATAAATCCAACAAGAAACGGACAACTGATCGTCAACATTGCAACAGCGAAAATCAGCGCTGCGCCAAGTATCGCGCCGATCAGAAAACCAGCCAGGGCCGACGTATGTTGTATCTCGTCTCCGACACGTGCTGCTTCAAACATGCTCTTCCTCTAGACGCGCTCTTGAATACCGTGCACCGGCAGCGGCGCAAACAGGATCGACTGGACAGACGACAATGAAAATCGATCAGGCGGGTACGAATGTATCGGTCGTCCGCCGCCAGATCGTGAGTTGCTCTGAAGTGAACGGGACGGTATTGGTCGCCGTGAAGATGAGTGCCCTGTCGTTGGCCATAAAGACCGCGCATTGGCGTTGGTAGACAGACTTTCCATTGCTCTGATAGCGGGTTTCAATTTCGATGCCGTCCGCGCGGCATCCCGCAAGCACAACTGCTTCGCGTGAAGTGACAGACAAGCCCTTGATCTTCCGCTTTAGCAAAGCGATCTGGCGATTCACATAATCATCGAGTGTTTCGCCTTGTCGCGCGGTGTCTCGCGCGACCTGGAGATTGGACAGGCCATTCGTCATCGGTTCCTGTACGAAAATATTTACTGTCCGGTCGCTATAGCCGGCGGGCAAGGTGATCCTGCCTTCATGCATTGTGTAGTGCACTGTCATTGTCTATTGGCTGTTCAGAGGCAGTTAGCAGTTCAGATAGATCTTGCTGCCTTTCATGTTCGTTTCGGCGGAAGATTGACTTTCGATCGTCTTTGAAATCAGTCTGATTAACTTCGGAGTCAGGACGACAGTCGTTCCCTGGACAACGAGCTTGATCTGCGTCTTCGCGGAGATTGTCACGGTGCCATTTTCGGACGTCACACTGACGTTGCCGTCCGTCGACGTCTGGGAGATATCGTGCTTGATTGTCTCCATGTGTTGCCCATTGACCGTCTGCGTCCGGTCGCCCTGCACCGTTGTCACTTCCTGCCCGTTGACGATCTTGGTCCGGTCCGTTCCCACCACATGAGTTTCGTTATTCTTCACAGTGGTGTTCATATCCTTCTCCGCCTGGATCATGAACTCTTCCGCTCCCTGCTTATCCTCGAAGCGAATACCGCTGTAGTTAGACTTGCCGCCCTTCATCGAACGGCTGATGATCCCGCTTTGCGTCGCATTGCCCGGTAGATCCCAGGGCGGCATCGAGAAAGCATTGAAAACACGCCCCGTTACAAGCGGCCGGTCGGGATCGCCATTGACGAAATCCACGATCACTTCCTGACCCACGCGCGGTATGTTCACGCCGCCGAAGTTGCTGCCCGCCCATGGATACGACACACGTATCCAGCAAGACGAGTTCTGGTCTTTCACACCTGATCGATCCCA
Organism: Paraburkholderia sp. BL6665CI2N2; assembly: GCF_004366535.1. Lineage (NCBI taxonomy): Bacteria > Pseudomonadati > Pseudomonadota > Betaproteobacteria > Burkholderiales > Burkholderiaceae > Paraburkholderia > Paraburkholderia sp. BL6665CI2N2. Next base: position 6,574,606 of record NZ_SORC01000001.1, on the reverse strand, counting down.
GTGAAAACTCAACTTCACGCGGCCGTACTGGTCGGTCCAGATTTCCTGCCCCGGAGGTCCCGTGACGATCGCCGTTTGTGGTCCGCTGGTGCGTGGTTTTGGATATTGCTTGCTCGACGGCCGAAACACCGTCGTCGCGGGCTGGACCGTGAACGACGTGCTTAAAGAGTACTCGCCGCCGCTTGCCTCTCCGGTTTCCGTTGCGAAGAACGAGGCACCGATTACCAGATACTCCTGGTTCGCAGCCTCGTGCGGATAACCGTTTAGATGAAAGGTCGTCCCGCACACCACGTCGCGCAGGTTGCCGCTACCCGACGCACGCTCGCCCTGTGCCCTCACTTCTTCCATACGCAAGCGCGCGAGCTGCTCTCCGTGCCCAGGGTCGGTGTAATCCCCCGGCCATTCGTAGCGTTCGAAGTTGTTATGCGCTGTCTCCTGAGGCAATTCGTTCTGCACAGTCAGGCGTGCCGCAGGTTTCTTGAAGTCGAAGTCGTTCGTCGTCCAACGGCCCGACTGAAGCGCGCCGCCCGTGTCGAATGCGTGGATATATTCCTGATCGATCTTGTGTCCCGGCGGGTAATACCACAAGTTCTGATAGGCGACGCTCTCTACCGGTTTGTGCGCGCCGAGCTGATCCACGAGCACCATCCGATGAAACGTATTCGAGTGCTCGAAGAACCAATAAATGCCGTGCTCGGCCATTAATCGCTGAATGAAATAAAAATCCGTTTCTCCGTACTGAACCTGATAGTCCAGCACCGGATACGAGCCACTCAGACGCAGGTCGTACGAGTACATGTATTTGTCAAACACGTTCTCGATGATCTCGACGACCGTCTTGCGCTGGAATATCCGGAAATCCGACCTCTGGTCGGCCAGCCAGATCCAAGGCTTCAGCACCAGGTTGTAACTGCTGTGTTGGTCGGTCTGATTCGCGTATCGGGCTTCCGTCACTATGCCGCTTATCTCGCGGATGCCCGCCCCGACATTGCCCATTCCCGCCATTCCTTCAATCCCGGCCATGAACGTTCCCATGCCGTCCAACTGGATCGTGACGGTCAGCTCCTTGCCGATCATCGATTTCAGGTCGAGATTGGCGGCCTCTTCCGCCGGAATTCCGAGTGGCGTGCGGCACGACAGCGTGTAGCGGTAGATCTCCGAAAGGATTTCGGCGCCTTGTATCGCTTTTAGCTCCAACAGCGGGTCGTTCATGGACGACAGCGGGATTGCAGGCCCATCCATGGTAACGGTACGGCTTGTCAGTAAATTAAGCATAACGAATCTATTAAGATAGTGTTTTCACTTCAATCTACGGTTTGCGGCTGAGAGTTCGCTACCGCCGCACAATCACGCTCTGCCTCTTTCAGTGCAACATACCGACAAGCAAGCCCGCGCCGAAGCCGGCTTGCAAGGCCGCTGTATGACCGTACATCACGAGAGCGGCGGGTGCTTGACGAATCGCGTAGTCTGTAAGGCCACTCAAGCCGGGATTCACGATGCTCATCGTGAGCAACGCGGCGTTGATGCCGAGCAGCATCAGAGTCGCACCTTCTCCGGCGAACAGACCTGCACCGGCGTCGATATAGACAACGCCGCCCTGTAAATCGGACCGACGGAGCTCACTGCCCGCAAACGCATCGGTCATGAACACATAACCGTTACTGGTGAAGTTCTTCGAAGCAACGGATCCACCAACCTCGTGTCCGCTTATCTTCGGGAGTCTGATCTCGGGCAGCGTCACTTTGGGCAGTTTGATTCGAGGCAGCCGCGCGCCAAATCCGTAACCTACCCCGACGCCTCCATAGTGGAACGTGTGTGATTGCTGCTTTGGGTCTTTAAGAAAGACCTCCCCGCCAGATGCAACGAGGAAATCCAGACTAAAGCCTCCCGTCGCGCCGGTCTCGAAACTCCAAAGACTTTCCCGAAATAACCACATGTTGATTCACCTCCGGCTTTTGTCCTTCCTCGGCCAGTTACTGACAGCTGTCAAAAGCGCACAGCCTCCAATAAACCCAAACGCTATCGCCGTGTCCCAGATCGCCCCAAATTCTTCGATTCGAGCGCTCCGGAGCGGACGGTTCTCTGCATACCGCACCTTGACATCCTCTCCGACCTTCATGCCGTAAATGAAGCCCCCTTGCGGGTACGAAATGACTTCACCTTTCTTTGTCACGAAGGTGATTTGAGGATGGCTTCCTCCCGCGTTCAAGGCCTCGACCTTTCCTGGCACAACAATCGACTCCTGCAAGAACTGGCGCGTGGACAGCACATTGAATAGCGCGACGACGAGAAACGCAGTTCCAAGCACGAGCGATGCAATAAATTTGAACATCGGCTTTGCTCTCCTAGAGGCTGTCGGACAGGGAGAATCTCAACAACTGGCGTCAGTGGAAAACCCGCCATCGACTTCGTCTTAACGACGACATGCTCTACCCCCTTTCGTTCTCGTCCGTAGCCAACTCAACAAACCGGCAACCAGAAACCCGCCGCCAAGGAGTGCGAGCAAGATCGGACCGAACCAGACCGTGCCGACCTTATCCAATGTCGCGCTCTGCAATGGTTCATCCTCTGCGTAGCGAACCTGCACGACGTCCCCCACTTTCATATCGAAGATGAACCCACCCTCGGGATAAGAGAGACGCTCACCTCTCCGTGTCACAAACGCCACTCCCGGATGACTCCCGCCCGCATTCAGTGCGACAACCCGCCCGGGAACCACAACCGACGACAAAACAAAATGCCGGGTATTCATCGCCGTCAGCGACGCCACGACGAGAAGCGCTATTCCGATGGCAATCACAGTGAAGGCTCTAAACATCGCGCACCACGACTATTCCTCGCCATCCCATTGTTCGAGCAACTCCGTGGGAATGGCCTTGACGACATCCACGTACCGTTTCCCCACAAACCGTTCGGCGCGCTTCAGCAAAACGGGGATCGGACTGCTCGGCTCGTGTTGCTCGAACCAGTATCGAGCGTCCCGGATACGCTCCAAAGCGCCCTCACGGCCCGCTGCCGCCACATTGACGCCGAGGCTGACCGGCGCGGCGCAACCGGTCCGCGGCGAAATGTCGTCATGCTCGACGCGCGTCTCCTCGTTCGACGATGCCGCCGCACAAGCATCGTCGAGCGGCATCGCCTCCACCGATCCGTCATCTGGCGCCATCGTCACGCGCGATCGATCTCCCACTACGCGCCGCAATGGCCGCGTGAGCGCAGCGAGGTCCGGCAGGTAGACGCCGAGATGCGCCTTGCACCAGGTATCGATGGACTCCAGGCTCGCGAGCGCGCCATCGAAGCCGCGAAGCATGTCCGGCTGCTGGATGCGAAGATCCTCGAGTTGCCGCGAAACGGACTCGGGCGCGAGCGCATCGCTCGGCCGTGGATGAGCAAACGCGCGCTCGACGTCGCGCATCTGAAGGCGCGTGGCGGTGGAACGAGTCAACGCGATCTCCCGCAGGTCGGACAGCAACCCATCCGAATCTGTCAACGCCTGCAAAGCGTTCATGCGGATTTCGAGCGCCGCTTCCTGATCGTCGTCGACACCGGGTTGGGGATGGAGCGCGCTGGGAAACGCGGCGAGCCATGCGGCCAACAGCCCCAGCCCTTCCGCCAGTCCCGCCGCTGACGCGAGCCTCGTGCGGCAACGCGTGAACAACACCGCGAGACGCATGTCCTTGCTGCGCATCATCAGGCGTCGGCAATCGCGCTCGACCTCGCTCCAGTTCACCGGTTCCGGTATCCCGACGAAGTCGCCGTACTGCGCGTCCACTTTCACGGCCATCTGCGCGGACAGCACGACGAATTCCGGGTCGTATTCGAGGTCGGTCCCGCACGGCGCGGCGGCCTCGACAGGTGACATCCAGTCGTGAGGCAGGGGTGCAACGGCCTTGACTGCCGACACCTTCGCCGTCGCTTGTCTCTTGCTGCTACTCATCTTGTCCTTTCACTTGCGGCGTGACCCGGCGCTTGCCCGCCGCGTCGATACTTTGTTTCGCGAAAGTGCCGGCGTAGCGTTCAGGCTCGAAGCGCATGCCGGTAATCGGCTCGCCGCTGGGCGAGCGACCGAGCCATCCCGACCAACCCAATTGCTGCGGGCCGCCCATTACGGCAGGCGGCGCGCTTTGTGCGCGGATGCGCAACTCCAGCTCCCATTCGAATTCGCGACCGATGAAACTCCGCACCCAATCGACCAGTTGCGGCAGATCCGCGCCGCGAGGCGTGAAGCGCAGGTATTCGTCGATATCGACCGGGCCGATGATGATCCGGAAACGGTGCTGACGATCCGGCACCTGCTCACCCAGCATCGCGCCGTCGCCCATCGTCGCCGCACCGCCGGGCTTGCCGATATAGCTGTGATCGTCGGCAGCAACGTCGATCCAGTTAAAAACGAACTCCTCGATCGCGACGGGAACGCCGAAATACCGCTCGAGCGTCATGCGCAAGCCATCCGGGTTGCGGGCTTCGCGCACGAGGTTCGCAGACGCGGCAAGTTGCGCGTGTGCGGGCAAAGCGCGCTGCCCAATCTCGCGCGTATCCTGGCCGGTCAGGCTCGCGACATAAAAGGAGAATCGTTCGCTATCGGGCCCGGCACGGTCGAGTCCAGCGGTCGCCTGTGCGTCGGCCCACGCGCGGTACAACAGCGTGAGGTAGCGATGGTGAAAAATATCGAGGAAATGGACGAGCGTAGGATCGCGCCGGCTTTCCTCACGCTCCCTGGCAATCTCCGTCATGTGGATGGGCAACGGCCCATTCGGTCCAAGCATGCCGAGCGCGAACAGACGAATATGCAGGCGCCCGCCGAGTTCACCCACACTGGCGATCTCACGCGGCGCGAATGCAAGGCTCGGCTTCTGGCCTAACCGGAATGGTTCGGCACGCGGACGCCGCGCCTTGCCGATCGCATCGATACGCACATCGGCACCGATGCGGCGCATCAGCGAAAAAAATCCGAAATGCCATGGCTGCGTCTGCAGCCGCTCGACTGCATCCGCCGATAGCGCCGTGTCGCGCAGCGTTGACGTGAATAAGGCCCGCTCCATCAAGCCACTCCGCGTGTGCCCATGCGCACGGGCCAGCGCATCAATTGGCCGCGCTGCATTGAGTGAAGCTCGGTCTGCGTGAACGAATTGATGGATACGTGCCGTGCCAGATAGTGCTCGAGAATCAGCCCGAACAGGTAGGGGCTCAAACCGGAAAAGCCGGTTTCATCGACCGTCAACTGACATTCGATGCCGCGACCGAACACCAGTGGGCCGCCACCGGACAGTTTCCTTGCGACCGGCCGCGTCTTCACGCCGACGAGGCTTTCCACCTGACGCCGCGGTCCCACGTCGTCGCCGGTGAGGAACAGGCGCAGCATGTCGCGCACACCCTGCCCGCCAGGGCGGTGATCCATATCTTCCAGCGGCAAATAGTTGAAGTTCAGTTGCCGGATAAGCCGCCATGCGGTTTCGCGCTCGGCAAACGGCGCGCGAGGCGCGCTCGGCGCACGAATCAAGCCGACGCTGATCGCGGGCACCGAATCAACGGCGTCCAGATCGTTCACGCCGTTGCGCGGCAACAGATTCGGCAAGTCGCGATTGGTCAGCCAGGCGTCGATCGACAGATAGCGCATTCCTTCGTGATACGGCGCTTCCTGCTGGTCGACCAGCGACACGAACACTTCAGTTCCGATGTACGGCGTGCGCGTGCCGTAGCGGCGGGCCGAGTCCGATAACAACCGGCGTTCGCGGCGCAGCGAAAAATAGCGCCCGTGGTTGCCCTCGTCATTGTTCAGCGTTTGATACAACGGCCGGAAGGCGAATTCCGTCGACTTCTTGCCGACCTGCGCCGTGAGCGCTTCGACCGAATAGACTTCGTAGTCGAGCGGCGCGTTGCGCTTCGGAACCAGATGGAATTCCGTGCTGGCCGTATTCAATTCGATGCGCTGCGCTTTGCGCGGAAACAGATTGATCACGGGCGTGCAGAACAGCGCGAAACGCGAGGCGTCGACAAGGCCGATCAGCCGGTCCGGCGACTGGTCGAGCAGCACGACGATCTCGACTTCACGGCCTTTTGCCTTGCTCAGCCCTTCGCGCAGTCCGGTCAGCGTGAAAAAATAAAAGCGGCTCGGACATGCGAAATATTCGTGCAGAAGATTGTGACCATGGAATTTCGACCAGGTAAGCGGCAGCAACCCCTGATCGATGCCAAGCCCCTCCTGTGCGACCGCGCCATGTGTGACCGCACAGAAGGGACGCGCCGCGTCGCCGAAACACCCAGGCTCGCCCGTGATCGAGGCAATGCCTGCCGCGTGAAGCAGTTCGAACAGATGCGACGCAACCTGCTCGTCCCCGGCCAGATAGACCGGCAGGCGGTCGAGTCCGCGCAGCTCGGCGATTTTGGCCTCGCCCGTGGCACGCAACCGCAGCCGCAATGCGCCACGCACTTGTGTGTGGGGCGGCACATAGCGGTCGAGCATGGGAATGTCCGGCGGAATCCCCGTCAGTTGTGCATGGGTAATCTCAAGGGGATAGAGTGCGACGTCCTGGCCCGTGCGGAATTCGCACACAGTGTCCTCCCCCGGCGACTTCTTGCCCGTGAGCATGCTGCCGCGCGGCACGCAGAAGCCTTCGACAAGGTTGCCTTCGCTCGGACTCGGATAGAAACGCGCGACCGACATGGACGGCGTGGGCGCCACATAGTTCGGGTAGATCACCTCGAGCAGACGTCCCGTGAAGCGCGGGAATTCCGCGTCGAGCTTGAGCTGCATACGCGCCGCCATGAAGCTGAACGATTCGATCAGCCGTTCGACGTACGGATCGGTCATCTCGCCGGCCTGCATGCCGAGCCGGCGTGCGATCTTCGGATGCAGTTGCGCGAACTCGCCAGCCAGTTCGCGTACATACATCAGTTCCTGGTTGTAGTAATCGAGCAGTCGCGGATCCATAACAATGTCCTGTGGTCAACGAGCGGCTGCGTGCAGGCGGCTCGTTTCAAGGTCGAGCGAGCTTTGCACCATGAACTCGAGCGGATAGGGGTCCATGCGGATCATTCCGCGAATCTCGAACGCGAGGTGGTTGTAGCGACTCTGGCTATCGACATCCGTGAGGGGCACGACCTGCACCGTATGTGCAATCAGGCGCGGCTCGAAGTCGCGTATGGCGCCCCGTATCACCTGTTCGATCTTCGCCCATTTGTGCGACGCCATGAATGCCCCTGCGAGCGGCGGCACGCCAAAGTTGATGGTCGATGCGGCCGCGTATGAATGCCGCTTCCGATCGATCAGGTCTTCCATGCTGGTCGCGTTGAGCAGAAACGCAAGATCGCGCTGGATGATGTCGCGCATCTGCGCCCGGCTGACCGCATAGTCACCGGGTGCCTCGGTCTGCCGGTGCGGTGCGTCGTCGCGCAGCCGATCGAACAAGGTGGGCAGCAGCTGTGCATCGGCCTGGCGCAGCGCAGGCGCCGTTCGGTCCGGTTCATGACGTTTGCGGCTCATCGCTGCACTCCTGCCGCCGCACTGGAGCGCGCGGCGCCGTCCACTGCGGCGGGACTAAACGAACAGTCAGCCAATTCGAACAGATCGAAATCGGCCACGCTTGTCGTCCAGGTCTTACGCCCGGATGCAATGACGGCCGTCCGCCCCGACTCATGCCAAACGGTCTCATGTCCGAGTTGCAGCGTTTCGCGCAGGACAGGAGGCTCATGGGCGGCGAGCGGGTAACGTGCCGGCATGAAGCCGCGCACCACCGCGCCGTCGATAAGCGACAGCGTGCACGGCGCCCACACGAGGTCGAGTAGCGTCGACGGCCTTTCGATCCGCCAACTGGCGAGATCCGCCAGCGAAAGCCAGCGATAGCGCCCCGCGGTAATTAGCTCGCAGACCGGGCCTAGCCGCGAATCGCTGTCGCCGATCCACTCAAAGCGCTGATTCGAGGTTTGCCCGGGGACCAGCGGGGCGAGATCCAACGCGCGCTCCCGGGCGTCATCCGACGCGTTCTGTTGTCCCTGCGCGGACAGTTTGAGCGCACTGAGCATGCCATGTATCCACGCGGGCGCGTCGCCGAATACCCACCCCGGCTCCTGCTGCCCGGCCATGACTTTTGCGCGCCAGTGTTCTGCACGAACCAAGTCTCGACAGGCTTGCGCGACGGACGTCTGGGACGGTTCCAGTTGGGCAAAAACCTGGAGTTGCTGGACGGCCCGGGTCCACTGGCAGGTGATACATAGCCACTGGAACAGCATCCAGCGATGCGCGGCCGATGTCGGCTGACTACGAATGTTCGCTTCGACCATTTCGATCTGCGCTGCCGGCGAGCACTGGCGATCCTGGCTCGCGAAGACATCTTGTAGCGGTTGGGCGGTCATTCGTTGGACCCGTGGTGAACGTGAGTGTTCAGAGCGGCTAGCGGGCTGTCTATCGCGAGCGTGTGATGGTCCCGCCGCGCGACTGGCGGCGGCGCCATTCCCACGCGGCGTGCCGCCGACGCGTGATATTCGGCTGGTGCGAACAGGCGAAGGATTTCCGGCACCGCGTCCTGTCCGGCCAGATCCGTCACGCCGCCCTCGTGCAACGCATCGAAGGCTTCCTCGAGCACGTCGATGTCGGATAGCAGACTGTGGATTGAACTTAAATCATCCTCAGCGCGGGCTCGTTCACCCATCGCCTCTTTGCCCAATCCGGGTATCCCGTTTGCAGACGACCCGATCCATTCCGAGTTGGGCAGGAAGTACGGCGATTTGAGCGCTTGGTAATACTGTTCATTGAGCGTGGCGAGAAGATCGTCCCGATCGGTATTTGCCGACGCGCCCGGCCGCTCGTATGCCGACGTGTCGCACGCAGCGTTCGCCGACGAACCCAGCAACTCGAAGATAGCCTCGCTCGACTCCGGTGAGCAGTCGTTGCGATCCGGCCCAGCCAGCCCTTGACGTTCCATACGTGATTGCGCATGAACCTGCCCGCGTGAACCCAAGTGAATCCAAGACGGGTCACGATGCAGAGCACTCCGATCGGCGGTTGCGCGCGACGGCTTGCCAAGAACTTTGCGGAAGTAAGTATGAAATGTCATTGCCTGACGCCAAGCAGGTCTATGCCGATCCTGCACCCGTTATACCGAACAGAACTGATTAACGCATGACTACGCAGTTTATGTCCACCGTAAATTTCGGCAGCAATGTTTAAAAAATAGAGACTTAATTCGAGATAAATTAAGCGACAATCCAAAATATAAATAATCCGACATATATCAAGCACCAACAAGCCAGATTTATCCTACACAGAGGGAATTTTCAATCCAATGCGGGGAAATCTCCTAACACTAAAACAAGCCGAACTTCCACGCTAAAGACGATAGTTTTCAATGATTTAACTTACATTTTTATCTCAACAACTCTCAGAACAGGCTAACTCTACATTTGTTGACGATCAAAAAAGATTCACAAATGACAGGAAAATAAAAATCACCTGCACACATTGACTGATCCAAACTTCAAGTCCGATAATTCAAAAAACACCATTAAACGGAGGCGGGTTCGAAAAGCGCCAAGTTACAAGAAAGCGAAGCGTTTGACCGTATAAGACAATTCCCTTGAATAGCTTCCATTTCCACTTGTGCAGGCGCAATTCAAATCAGTTATCCTAATAAACCACACGCGACCAGTTCATGACGATTTCCCGCCAGGCACTCTTTGGCAAGCTCGGGGCCACACTTTTCCGCAGCATCGAATCCGCTACCGCGTTTTGCAAGCTGCGCGGCAACCCGTATGTGGAGCTTGTCCACTGGCTGCATCAATTGCTGCAATTGCCGGACAGCGACATGCACCGCATTGCCCGGCATGCGGGAATCGAACGTGCAACACTGGAACGCGATCTCGCACGGGCGCTCGCTGCCTTGCCCGCGGGCGCCAGTTCGATCAGCGACATCTCGCACCATATTGAACTGGCCGTCGAGCGAGCATGGGTGCTCGCCACGCTCGATTTCGGCGACCGCCGGATACGTGGCGCGTGGTTGCTTGCGGCACTGCTTGGCACGCCGGAACTGCGTCGGGTACTGCTTTCGGCTTCGCCCGCATTCGCACGCATCCCGGCCGATACGCCACGCGACGAACTGATTGCCTGGATCGACGGCTCGCCCGAGTCTTCCGACGCGCCGTACGACAACACGGACTTCTCCGCCGCGATGCCGGGCGAGGCTTCGCAGGCATTACCCGCAGGTTCGAAGCGCTCGCCAATCGAGCAGTACTGCAGCGACCTGAGCGCGCGAGCCGGCGCGGGTGAAATCGACATCGTGACAGGACGCGAGCAGGAGATTCGCACGATCATCGATATCCTGCTGCGCCGCCGTCAAAACAACCCGCTTCTGACTGGCGAGGCCGGCGTCGGCAAGACTGCCGTCGTAGAAGGGCTCGCACTTGCCATCGCCAATGGCGACGTACCGCCCGCGCTGGCCGACGTGCGGCTGATGACGCTCGACGTCGGTGCATTGCTGGCTGGTGCGAGTATGAAAGGGGAATTCGAGTCGCGGCTCAAAGGCGTGCTCGAAGCCGCGTTACGGTCCACGACACCCATCATTCTGTTCGTCGACGAAATCCACACGCTCGTCGGCGCGGGCGGTCAGGCCGCACCGGCGACGCCGCCAATCTTCTCAAGCCGGCCCTCGCGCGAGGCGCGGTGCGCATGATCGGGGCGACAACCTGGTCGGAGTACAAGCGGCACATCGAAAAAGATCCCGCTCTCACTCGGCGCTTTCAGTTACTGCAGGTCGCCGAGCCGCAGGAAGCCGCAGCCATCGACATGGTGCGGGGACTGGCCGACACGTTTTCGAAGCACCACGGCGTGATTGTCCGAGACGAAGCGATCCGCGCCGCCGTTACCTTGTCCCATCGTTATATTCCTTCGCGGCAGTTGCCCGACAAGGCAATCGGTCTGCTCGACACCGCATGCGCACGCGTTGCGCTCTCACAGCATGCGCCGCCGCGCGAACTGCAAAGCGTGCGTCAACGACTTCAGGCGGCGCGCGTCGAGTGTCGCCTGCTCGAACAGGAGGCGCGTATCGGACTCCATGCGGAGGAGGCGCTGAGTGCCGCGAGGGCGCGCATCGGTACGCTCTCTGCGGAGGAAAGCGCAATCGACGCACATTGGCGGGCCCAGCTCGCAGCTGCACTGGCGTTAGCGAGCGCCCGCGACGCCATCCTTACCCAGCCCGATCCGGATCACGCCGATGTTGTGCCCTCCCTCGCGACACTCGGGCTGTTGGCGCACAGTCTCCGTGATCTTCAGGGTGAGACGCCACTAGTCTTCCCGGAAGTAGACGAAACGATCATCGCGGAAATCGTCTCGGACTGGACCGGCATTCCCGTCGGCCGCATGGTAACGAATGAAGTTGCGGCTGTGCGCGCCTTGCCCGAAACACTCGCCGCCCGCGTGATCGGGCAAAGCGATGCCTTGCGCCAGATCGGTGAGCGGGTGCAGACGGCGCGTGCGGGTCTTACCGATCCACGCAAGCCACTCGGCGTGTTTCTGCTGGCGGGGCCGTCCGGCGTCGGCAAGACGGAAACGGCGCTCGCACTGGCCGAAGCCCTGTATGGCGGCGAGCAGAACCTGATCACGATCAACATGAGCGAGTATCAGGAGGCGCACACGGTCTCCGGACTCAAGGGCGCACCACCCGGATACGTCGGCTACGGTGAAGGCGGCGTGCTGACAGAAGCCGTCCGCCGGCGCCCGTATGCGGTTGTTCTGCTCGACGAGATCGAAAAGGCGCATCACGACGTACATGAAATGTTCTTCCAGGTATTCGACAAGGGCTACATGGAAGACGGCGACGGACGCTACATCGACTTCTGCAATACCACGATTCTTTTGACCAGTAATGCCGGTTCCGAGTTGACGGCGAGCCTATGCGCGGACGCCACGCTCGCGCCCGATCAGGACGCCCTGCGTGAAGCGTTAGTCCCGGAGTTGCTGAAAGTATTTCCCGCAGCCTTCCTCGGACGCGTGACCGTCGTGCCGTATCGCCCGCTGGTCCACGCGTCGCTCGCCAGCATCGTGCGTCTGCATATGAACCGTGTCGTGCGGCGTATGGCCGACAGTCATGGCATTGCTTTGCATTACAACGAGCAGGTGATCGACTACATCATCAGCCGCTGCCTCGTGCAGGAGACCGGCGCTCGGGTGTTGATCGGGTTTATCGAACAACACGTTCTACCGAGACTGTCCGCTCTCTGGCTCGACGCATTCTCGTCGAAGCGAGTCCTCTCGAGCATCGAAATCCACGTCGGCGACAGCAACGCCGCGCCCGCTGCCGCATTCGTCTTTGCATCAGCCAACAAGACGGCGGTCGCCGAGAGCATATCCCCGGTTTCTGTCGGCGAGACTCATTAAACCTGCCGGCCATTTCCCACGCTTACGGAGTCATGCATGTCCGTTTCAAACAGTTCGCAGAAGTTCATCGCGCGCAATCGTGCGCCGCGCGTCCAGATCGAGTACGACGTCGAGATCTACGGTTCCGAGAAAAAGGTGGAACTGCCATTCGTGATGGGTGTGCTCGCCGATCTGTCCGGCAAGCCGGTCGAACCGCTGCCGGCTGTCGCCGATCGCCGTTTCCTCGACATCGATATCGACAACTTCGACGAGCGCATGAAAGCGCTCAAGCCACGCGTCGCATTCGCAGTGCCCAATACGCTCACGGGCGAGGGCCAATTAATGGTCGACATGACATTCGAAAGCATGGAGGACTTCTCGCCGGCCGCCGTCGCCAGCAAGGTCGAGCCCTTGCATCGCCTGCTCGACGCGCGCACGCAACTGGCCAATTTGCAAACCTATATGGACGGCAAATCCGGCGCCGAAGCGCTCGTCAACAAGCTGCTGGCTGATCCGGCCCTGCTGAAAGCGCTCGCCGCCGTGCCGAAGCCGAAGGTTATCGACGAGACAGAACACAGCCATACCGACAAACCGTCGAACTGACCGCCACTGCTGGCGAAGGCGCACCGGCAAAAACGACTCAAGAACGACCCGAGAACCACAGAGACACACCATGACAACACAGCAGGTAAAGGCGACGGCAACCGCAACTGCCGCGCACTCACAGACAGACTTTTCGCAGTTGCTCGCGCAAGAATTTCGCCCCAAGACCGCTGCGGCTCGCGACGCCGTCGAATATGCGGTTCAAACGCTCGCCGAGCAGGCGCTGCAGCAGTCGATCATCATCAGCGACGACGCGTACAAGAGCATCGAAGCGATCATCGGGCAAATCGATCACAAGCTGTCGGAGCAGATCAACCTGATTCTCCACCACAACGATTTCCAGAAACTGGAATCGGCGTGGCGCGGTCTGCATCATCTGGTGTCGAACACCGAAACGGACGAGCGGCTGAAGATCCGCTTCATGGACGTTTCGAAAGAAGAACTGCGTCGCACGATGAAGCGATACAAGGGTCTCGCATGGGATCAGAGTCCGCTTTTCAAGCAGATTTACGAAGAAGAATATGGCCAGCTCGGCGGCGAACCGTACGGCTGCCTCGTTGCTGACTACTACTTCGACCACACACCGCCCGACGTCGACCTGCTCGGCTCGATTGCAAAAATCTCCGCAGCCGCGCATACGCCGTTCATCTCGGGGGCCTCGCCCTCGGTGCTGCAGATGGAATCGTGGCAGGAACTCGCCAACCCGCGCGATCTGACGAAAATATTCGCGCAAAATCTCGAATACGCGCCGTGGAATTCTCTGCGCAATACGGAAGATGCGCGTTATATCGGGCTCGCAATGCCGCGCTTCCTGTCGCGGCTGCCGTACGGCGCGCAGACGAACCCGGTCGATGAATTCGACTTCGAGGAAGACACCAACGGTCCCGATCACCGCAACTATGCGTGGGCCAACGCAGCGTACGCCATGGGCGTGAACATCAACCGGTCGTTCAAGCTGTATGGCTGGTGCTCGCTGATTCGCGGCGTCGAATCGGGCGGCACGGTCGAGAGCTTGCCGTGCCACACGTTCCCGACCGACGACGGCGGCATCGACATGAAGTGCCCGACGGAAATTGCAATCTCGGACCGTCGCGAAGCGGAACTGTCGAAGAACGGTTTTATTCCACTCGTGCACCGTAAAAACACCGACCACGCGACCTTCATCGGCGCCCAGTCGGTGCAGAAGCCCGCCGAATACCACGATCCGGATGCGACTGCCAACGCCAACCTGTCGGCGCGTCTACCGTATCTGTTTGCCTGCTCTCGATTCGCGCACTACCTGAAGTGCATTGTGCGCGACAAGATCGGGACGTTCCGCGAGCGTGAGGATATGCAGCGCTGGCTCAACGAATGGATCATGAACTACGTCGACGCAGACCCGGCGAATTCATCGCAGGAAACCAAAGCGCGTCGCCCACTGGCGGCGGCCGAAGTGGTCGTCGAGGATGTCGAAGGCAACCCCGGCTACTACCAGGCGAAGTTCTTCCTGCGCCCGCACTTCCAGCTCGAGGGACTCACGGTGTCGCTGCGTCTCGTTGCCCGGCTGCCTACCGTGAAGGAAGCGGCCTGATCGATCGCTGCCAGAACGCCGCCGGCCGCCGCGTGATCCAGCCGGCGGTCCCGGAGGTCATTCCCAATGCCTCGGCCATTAACAAAAAGGGTGTCTCTCAGATGTCTTCACTACGGTTTGATGGGCGTACACACCAGATTGCGCTAGTTGATTCTGCTGGCAATACGACCGGCACCTGGGCTGCGTACAACAACGTCGACAGTCATGCCACGATTCGTCATATTCAGAACGGCGTCTACACAGTCCAGGACAGGGTGATACCTCACCCTCACGCTGCGTCCGCCAATGGCCCCTATGGGCTACACGGCATTGTTCGCTTCAGCGTGCCCGGTCATCCCGGCATCGGCGTCCATTCGGGACGGGCCAACGCGACTCATTTGGCGGGTCCGCAACATCCGACCATGGGTTGCATCCGAACGACAGACGACGCAATGAACGCTATCGGCAATCTGATGAGAACGGACGCGCTGACCACCGTCGAAGTTGTCGGCAACGACAGCATGGGCGCGCACGCCGCGTCCCGGCGCAACCGTCACGCCAGCCTTCATGGGCACAGTCATGGTTAGACTTCCAATTCGTGGCGCTGTGTTCAGGCCGATCGCATGTCTCGTTACGGTGCTCGGTTTCCTGTCAATGTCATTGGCCTACGGTAAGGCTTGCACCGAACATGATGCAGTGGGTGCGGATGCGATGGTTGACAAGATCACGACCTGGAACGCGGCCAACGTCGCGTTCACGAAGTACGGACAGTGCGATGACGGCGACATCGCGGAGGGGTACTCGGAGGCAATTGCGCGACTACTGGTGGATCGGTGGAATACATTGCCGCGACTTGGTCAATTGATCAAGCGCAATCCATCGCTCAAAGGTTTCGTGCTGCGTCATATCGACAGCACGCTGGATACGGCCGACCTCAACAAAATCAAAGGGCTTTCCACGTCATCCTGTCCGTCGGGCATGGAAACGTTCTGCAAGGCGCTGACTTACGCCGTCTTGCAGACCGAACGGCCAACGAAATGAAGTAATGCGCCCGCCGCACCGTAGCCAACGCCACAGCCATCGCGGTGCGCGCGTGCACGCGTACGTCCGCACGCGGTACGCGCCTCGTCTGCGAAAAAAAAACGGTAGGTAGCCGAAGCGCCGCCAATACGCGGCGACATCCAGTGGCAAAGAGCATCGCTCATACGACGCGGCAGTCCCGCAACAAAGAGCAGTCTGTTTTTTCACTCACGGAGTTTTTAAATGGCACAGGACATTTTTATCAAGATCAACGGCATCGACGGCGAATCGCAGGATTCGGCGCACAAGAATGAAATCGAAGTGTCGAGCTGGGGCTGGCAAATCCTGCAGCAGTCGAACATGCACATGGGTTCGGGCGGCGGCACGGGTAAGGCAACTGTCGAAGATCTGGCGTTCGAGCACCTGGTCGATCGTGCAAGCCCGAACCTGATGAAGTATTGCCTGACCGGCAAGCACATCGACCAAGCCGTGCTGACCGTGCGCAAGGCAGGCGGCAATCCGCTCGAATACCTGAAGATCACGATGAACGACGTCATCGTTACGCAGGTTCATCCGTCGGGCAGCAATGCTGACAACGGCATCCGTGAACAAGTGCGCCTGTCGTTCGCGAAGGTCAAGCAGGAATACGTCGTGCAGAACGCCCAGGGCGGCAGTGGTGGCGCCGTGACGGCAGGCTACGACATCAAACTCAACAAGGAAGCGTAAGCGCTCTTGTCTTGCGAGGTCCGGCGTGCGCGCCGGACCCTATAACGCCCCACTTCCCCTGTTCACTGCCGATGCGCCCGTCCACTCACGTCGTCGCACTTATCTGCGTGCTCGGACTCACCGCATGCGCGAGCAACGATCCCAAAGCCGTTCATGAACCCGTGAAGCTCGACCTGTCGATAACCGCCTCATCGAGCGTCAATCCCGATGACCAGAAACGCGCCGCGCCGATCGTGGTGCGCATTTACGAATTGAAAAACGCCGACGCGTTCACTGCCGCCGACTTTTTCTCGCTGCAGGACAAGGACAAGACCGTGCTCGCCGACGACCTCGTCGTGCGCGAGCAGTTTCAGCTTCGCCCGGGAGAAAACAGGACTATCCAACGCAACGCCGATCAGGCCACGACCGCACTAGGTGTCGTCGCGGCCTACCGCGATCTGCCGAACTCCGTGTGGCGCGCCACCTGGACACTGCCGTCATCGCCACCGGCTGCGTGGTACCGGATCGCGCCGAAACTGAAGCTGACGATCAATCTCGATACCAGTGCGATCCGGATCACCGACGCACAAAAACAAAACAAGTAATGGACCACACGCATGAGTTGGTATAACAAGGTCACCTGGAGTGAAGGTCTGTTCCTGCGCCCTCAGCTTTTCCAGCAGCAGGAACGCTACCTCGAACATTTCGCTCACAAGCGCGCGGCGCCACTTTCGCCCTTTTTCTTCGGCTTCTCTCACTATGCAATCGACAATGAAGCGCTCGCGCTCGGCAAAGTAATTCTGAAGTCCGCCAACGGCGTATTCGCCGACGGCACGCCCTTCGATTCGCCAGGCAACACGCCGCCGCCCGCACCGCTGACGGTACGCCCGGAGCATCTGGACCAGGTCATCCATCTTGCCGTGTCGATTCGCGTGCCCAACGCGGAAGAAACCAGCTTCGACGAGTCCTCCCATTCGCTCGCCCGCTATGCCGTGTTCGACACGGACTTGCGCGATACGAACTCGATCGGACAGGGTCCGAAAGCCGTTCAACTATCCAACCTGCGGCTGCGACTGGTACCGCAGAAAGAGATGACCGACGCGTGGATCGGTCTACCGTTGACGCGAGTCAAGACGCTTCGCGCTGACGGCAGCATCGAACTCGACGATACGCTAGTCCCGCCGGTGTCGGGCTATGGCGCCAACGCGCTGCTCACGAGCTGGCTGGCGAAGGTCCACGACCTCACGCGCCTGCGCGCGGATGCGCTCGCCAAACGGCTGACCGGGAGCGACGGCCAGGCCGGCACGGTTGCGGAGGTCTCGGATTATCTGCTGCTGCAAACGCTCAACCGCTACGAACCGCTGTTGCAACACCTGCGCCGGGTTCCGACCACCTCCCCCGTCGATCTCTACGCGCTCCTGCTCAGCATGGCTGGAGAACTCTCGACCTACGTGCGTCCGCAGACGCGCCGGCCGCTCGAGAGCCATCCGCCGTATCAGCACATCGAGCCGCATCTGTGCCTGAAGCCCGTGGTCGACGACACACACTGGCTGCTCAACGCGGTCCTCGTACGCAGTGCGCAAAGCATTCCGTTTACCGACGCGGGATACGGCATGCGCAACGCGGTGGTCGATCCGGCGGAGATTCGCAGTTTCAGTTCGCTGGTCCTCGCCGTGTCGGCCCAGATGCCGCCGGACACGCTGGTCCAGCAATTCGCCATGCAGGCCAAGATGGGACCGTCCGAACGTCTGCCGGATCTGGTGCGCTCGCACCTGCCGGGCATTGCGCTTCAGGCACTGCCCGTGCCGCCGCGGCAGATTCCATTCAACGCCGGCTATGTGTACTACGAACTCGCGCGTACGGGTCCGCTGTGGGAGGCCGTTGCGCAGCATGGCGGCATTGCGTTGCATGTGGCGGGTGAGTTCCCCGCACTCAGGCTGGAACTGTGGGGCGTGCGCTGATAAGCCGTGACTCACCGGAAAACAGGAGCGCTTCCGTAGAAGCGCCCGTTCATCATCGCATCAGGGGAACACAGTGAATCCAGACCGAGGACTGCCTTCTTTCGGCACAGCGTTCGCGCCCGACGACCGCGCTACGTCCGCCGCCATGGAGAAAAAAGCTGGCGACTCCGCGTCCGGCGCGAAGCCCGAACTGCCGGCCACGTTGCTCGCCAGCATCCCCGCCGGTGAACCGCAGGCCACCCGCCTGCAGGCCGTGGAGGACGCGATCAATCCGCTGCTGGAAGCCGCGCGCCCGTTGCTGCGCGCGCTTGCCGACATGCCCGACAATCTGGATCTGACGGCCATCGATCAGCTTCACCTGCTGCTCAAACAGGAGGTGCGCATCTTCCAGCGACTGTGCGAGCAAGCGAATATCAGGCGCGATCACATGATCGGCGCGCGTTACTGTCTGGCCACGGCGCTCGACGAGGCCGCCGGAAAGACCGTTTGGGGTCAACGCGAAACCGGCGTCGAATGGCTTCGCAAAGGCTTGGCCACCGAATTCCACGAGGACCGTCAAGGCGGCGACAAGGTCTATCTGCTGATCGGACGGCTGATGAACGAGCCGCGCGAGCATCTCGACCTGCTCGAAGTCGTCTACCGGATTCTGAGCCTCGGCTTCATGGGCCGCTATCGCCATGAAGCCGACGGCGCTCGCAAGCATGATTCCGTGCGCCAACGGCTCTACAACGAGGTCCAGACGCAGCGAGGCGTCGTGCCGATCGCGCTGTCGCCGCCAGTGCAATCCGACGCCCGCGGACGGCGCCTGTCTGTCTACGACTTTCCGGTCTGGATCACGTTTGCCGTTCTCGGGCTAATCCTGCTCGGACTATTCGGCTGGTTCAAATACCATCTGCTCAACCACAGCGCGGATGTCGAAAAGCAGATTATCGATATCGGCCATCTGACACCGCCGCCGGCCCCACGGCTGCCGCATCTCAAGGAACTGTTGAAGAACGAGATCGCGGCCGGCACAGTCAGCGTCGATGAAGACACACGCCACAGTTCGGTGACATTCCGCGGTGACTCGATGTTCGCGCCAGGCGGCGCCAACGTCAACGCGTCGATGGGGCCGCTGATCGCGCAGATCGCGGGCGAAATCGGCAAGGTGCCCGGTAAGGTCACCGTCACCGGCCACACCGACAACCTGCCGATCAGAAGCCGCCAGTTCGCATCGAACGATGCGCTCTCCGAAGAACGCGCAACCCAGGTCATGCAGATGTTGCAAGCATCGGGCGTGGCTGCGGCGCGCCTTGAGGCGATCGGCGGCGGCGAGGCGAATCCCATTGGCGACAACGCAACGGCACAAGGCCGTGCACAGAACCGCCGCGTAGAAATCACGGTCACGCCGTGATCAATAACATGCCCATCGAGACTCAAGGATGAAGAAGTTGTCGTTTCTGGTATCGCGCTGGTTCCTCGCGTTCCTCGCGCTGTTGGTCCTCGGACTGGTGATCTGGTTTTTGGGGCCGTTCGTCGCGTTTGGCGGCCTCAAGCCTCTTGTTAGCGTCGGCATGCGCGTCCTCGTGATCGCGCTGCTGCTCGTGAGCGCACTGCTTTGGCTCAAGGGCTGGTCGACCGGCGTGGTGTTCGGAGCGCTGCTCTGCCTGCTGGTCTGGTACGCAGGGCCGCTGTTGAGCTTCGGGCGTGCCGCGCCGCTGACATCTGTCGCGGCGCGCGTGATCGCCATTGCCGTCGTGCTGGCGCTTTTTGCCGCGTTTGGTCTGTACTGGCTCTGGCAGAAAATGCGCAGCGACGAAGCGTTCCTTAAAAAGGCGCTTACGTTCGGCGGCAAGAAGGAGGAGTCGCCGGCCGCCGGCAGACTCAAAGAGGTCGAGGCTCGCATCAACGCCGCGCTCGCGCGGCTGAAGTCCATGCGCACGGGCGCGAGAGGCGTGGGACGGCTCTTCCAGGGCACGCGTTATCTGTACGAGCTGCCCTGGTTCATCGCGCTCGGCTCGACCTCCTCCGGCAAGACGAGTGCATTGCTGAACGCCGGGCTGGCGTTTCCGATTGGCGGAGCGACACCGCGAACGGTCGGCGCATCCGTCGGCACGAAGAACATCGACTGGTGGATGTCGAACGATGCCGTTCTGATCGATACCGCCGGCTACTACACGCGACATGGCGCATCGACCCAGTCATTGCCCGCGCTCGCGGACAAACGCGCGCAGAGCAAAGACAACAACGCCGGCCGCGACATGGCCGCAACCCAGGGAGCAGACGCCGCGGTGGGCGATGCCGACTGGCGTCGGCGTGTCGACGAAGACGAATGGCATGGTTTCCTCGACATGCTTCGCCGTCACCGCCCGCGCGCGCCGATCAACGGCGCCGTGCTCGCAATAAGCCTCGACATACTGACGGCCTCCGACCCCACGGTGCGCGCGACCGAAGCCGACCTGCTGCGCGAACGGCTGGCCGATTTGCGCACCCGGCTGGGTATCCGCTTTCCGGTGTACCTGATGATTACGCAAATGGACCGCTTGTCCGGGTTCGCCGATTATTTCGGATCGCTGACCGAGGAACATCGCGCGCAAATGTGGGGATTCACGCTCCCGGTCAGTGGCCAATCGGCCCGGAGCAACCTCGCCGTTGCGTGCAACGGAGAACTCAGGCAGCTTGTCACGCGTCTCGCCGGCGGCGTGAACACACGGCTGGAAGACGAGTACGACATCGAGCGCCGCCGGCGGCTCGCGGCACTGCCGGAAGCGTTCGCCGCGCTCTGCGTTCCGCTTGCCGAGTTGCTGGGGCAACTGTTCATCGATTCGCGTTACGACGATACGCAAAATCACACGATGCTGCGAGGCGTCTATTTCACGAGTGCGTTGCAGGCAGGGCAAACAGTCACTGCTGAACCGCTCACGGTCGTGCAGCGTCTGATGGCGGGGCGCAGTCGCCTGTTCTCGGCGGACGCGGCGCGGCCCGCCGCGAACCATAGCTACTTTTTGCACGATCTGTTCACGAAGGTCGTCTTTCCCGAAGCGCACCTGGTGCGTCCCAATCTGCGCTGGGAGTACCGTTTCCGTCTATTGCGGCTGGTCGGTCATACGCTCGGTATCGTTTTGTTCGTCTGGCTCGCAATGGGCATGCGTGTGAGCTTCGGCAACAACACCGACTATCTGGATGCGGTCGCGCGCAAGACCCAGGCGCTCGCGGCCGAGGTCATGCAGCTTTACCGCGAGCCCAAACCGGAAGCCGTGCCGGACACGTTGAGCGAGGCGCGCTACCTGCCGACCTGGACAGGACTGGATCTGTCGGACCCTGACAGCCGCTTTCGCTATGGCCTCTACAGCGCGCCGGGTGTCGTCGAGGCGAGCCGCGACACGTATCGTGCGCTCGAGGACAATCTGCTGCTGCCGTCCATTGTTCATCGCCTCGAAGATGTCATTGCTCAGTCGATGGCGAACAAGGATGCCAAAGCAACCTACGACGCGTTGCGCGTCTACTTGATGCTGTATGACAAGGCCAGGTTCAACTCGACCGACATCAAGGCCTGGGTACTCGACGACTGGGCAAAAAATGACAGCGCGTCGATCTTCGGCGGACGGGCTTCGATGATCGAACACGTCGAGCAGTTATTTTCCGGCGAGCGTATCGTTCGGTCGCCGCTGATCCGCAACAACGGCTTGATCCAGCAAGCCCGCGCATTTCTCGACAGCAGCAACGCCACGCAGCGGCTCTATGATCGCGCCAAGGCGGGCATGCAAAAAGAAGCGCCCGATGAGTTCACGCTGCTTCGCGCGGTCGGACCGCAGGCCGGCACGGTGTTCACGCGCGCCAGCGGCGCGCCGCTCTCTCGCGGCGTGCCGGGCCTTTTCACGTTCGACGGATACCGGAACCTGTTCGACAAGCGGCTGCCGGAGTTCGTCCAGGCAGCGCGCGACGACGACGCCTGGGTCATGGGACGTTCGTATCTTGGCGAGGCTCAAAAAAAAAACGGCTGAAATCGTGAGCACGGTAACGAGCGCCGACGATCCGCTGACGGAAGCCATTCGCCGGCTCTATCTGACCGAATACGCGCAGCAGTGGGACGCTTTCCTCGGCGATATCCGCACGGTCGCCGGTACCAGCCTCGCCTTCAATCTGCAGGTGCTGCGCCAGTTCGCAGCACCCGATTCGCCGCTGGCGCGCCTTGCTCGCGCATCCGTGCATGAAACGACGCTCACCCAGTCGATCGCGGCCGCCAATGGTTCTCTGCTGCAGAAAACGACCGACCAGTTCAGTCAGAAAGCGGATAAGGCGCTGGGCATCCGCGCGGAAGAACGCGTCGAGCGCGAACTGGTGGACGGCCATTTCGCCGCGCTGCGCGAGATGGTCACAGGCAGCGCCGACACTTCGGCCGCCGATGCGCCGGCAACCGCCCAGGCCGGCAAGACAGGTCTCGACGGCGTAACGAGCCTGCTCAACGATTACTACACCACATTGACGGTCGCGGATAACGCGATCGCAAACAACAGCATGCCGCCCGCCAGCGATGCCGCGGCGAAACTGAAAATGGCAGCCAACACCACGCCGGCGCCATTTCGCGAGGTGTTGCTCGGCCTCTCGGTACAGGGCTCGCGCGAAGTCAATCTGGGCATCGGCCAACTGCTTTCGCGGCAGATGCAGGCCGTGGTCAGCGATACCTGCCGAATGACCGTGGAGGGCAACTATCCTTTTGCGCCAGACAGTCCGCGCGACGTGAGTGTCGACGACTTCACACGCGTATTCGCACAGGGCGGCGTGATCGACGACTTCTTCACGAAGAACCTCGCACCGTTCGTCGATACCTCGGCGAAGCCGTGGCGCTACAGAACGCTACCGGGCGCCACGGAGCCCGTACAGGGCCCCGACCTCGAACCATTCCGGCATGCGAGGCAAATCCGCGACGTGTTCTTCGGCGACCAGGGCAAACAGCTTTTTTGGAAGACCGATATCCGCGTGCCCGAACTCGATCCGACCGTGACGACACTGGCGATCGACATAGATGGTCAAAGCATGTTGTATCAGCACGGGCCCGTCGCACCATTTGCGGTGAGCTGGCCCGGGCCGCGCGGCGGGGTGCACGCCGAAATGACCGCGAGTCCGCGCATTCGCCCCGAAACTTCGACGGTCGCGGCGGACGGCCCCTGGGCACTCATGCGTCTGTTGCGCAAGGGGCAGATCGTCCAGACGGCTACGCCCGGGCGCACGCGCGTCGAATTCGATTTCGACGGACGCAAGGCGGTGCTCGATATCACCGGTGCGGGCAGCGTCGCCAACCCGCTGACCAGCGATGTGCTCACCGCGTTCCGTTGCCCCAACTCAATGTCGATGTTCAGCCTGCCCGACAGCGGTCCGCCGCCCGGCTTGCCCTCGGCGACGCCGGTTTCCGCTGCGGCGGACGGCGGTCGCATTCCTCGTTGATATCTACGCGAGCCGTCGGCACACCCAGGAATATGCCCGGCCAGTCATGCATATTCGCAAAGCAAAGTCGAACGCCATTCAAAACGCGCAGGTCGCACGCAACGCATTCACGTCATTCATCCAGTCGTCCGGCGCAGCTCAACTAGGAGAAGGATCCGGTGCGTTTCGTGTGTCTCGCGCCGGAGTCAGTCACCCGCGCAAAACCAGCAACGCACCAATCCGGCGCATTGCAATGCATCAAGTCTGTGCATCACGATTGCGCACGCCTTGCCAGCCCAAGCCCGACCGCTTTGGCATGCACCTTGCTCTGCTCCTTCCCACGATACTGCCGCGTCCCGACGGCAGCCGACCGCTCGTCGCCACCACCGCTCACAGAACATGACTCGATCGACTCTTCGCCCCGCGCGTCGCGCCTGGCTCGCCGCACTGTTGCTCTCGCCCGTCCTTGCCGTCACCGCGCCCGCCGCTCACGCGGATACGCTCGATAACATCGCCAAGGCCGGTGTGCTCAAAGTCGCCGTGCCGGAAGACTATCCGCCGTTCGGTTCGGTCGGCGCGGACATGAAGCCGCAGGGCTACGACATCGACACCGCCGCCCTGCTCGCGAAGTCGATGAACGTGAAGCTCGAACTCGTGCCGGTCAATAGCGCCAACCGCATTCCGTATCTGCAAACGGGCAAGGTCGACCTGGTGATCTCGTCGCTCGGCAAGACGCCGGATCGCGAGAAGGTGATCGACTTCTCGACCGCCTATGCGCCGTACTACCAGGGCGTGTTCGGCCCCGCCGACATCAAGGTCGGCGGCCCCGCCGATCTGACCGGCAAGACGGTCGGCGCAACCCGCGGCGCGCTCGAGGAAATCGGTCTTACGCAAATGGCGCCGAACGCGACCATCAAGCGCTTCGAAGACAACAACGCGACCATCGCCGCGTTCCTGTCGGGCCAGGTGCAGTTGATCGCCGCGGGCAACATCGTCGCGGCCGCGATCCTCGCGAAGAATCCGCCGCGCCGCCCGGAGCCGAAGTTCGTCATCAAGAATTCGCCGTGCTTCGTCGGTATGAACAAGAACGAGCCACGCCTGCAGCAGAAAGTGAACGCCGCGATCGCGCAGGCGAAGCAGGACGGCACGCTCAACACGATGTCGAAGAAGTGGTTCAGCGCGCCGCTGCCGGCCGATCTGTAAGCGCGCCGTTAGCCGAACTTGATACCGTGACCGGCTTATCCGGCATTGCACTCGTCATGGACGCATCCCGTGCGGCGCACGCGATCGCGGCCATGACACGCAGCGCCTATCATCGTGGCGGCCGGTCCCGCCCCGGATCGTCGCAACGAACGTCACAACCCTACGCACTCATTCGATGAAGCTGACACCTCGCGAGAAGGACAAGCTGCTGATCTTCACCGCCGCGCTGCTTGCCGAACGCCGCCGCGCGCGCGGCCTCAAACTGAACTACCCGGAAGCGATCGCCTTCATCACCGCCGCGCTGATGGAAGCGGCCCGCGACGGCAAAACCGTCGCCGAAGTGATGCACTACGGCACCACGCTGCTCACCCGCAACGACGTCATGGAAGGCGTGCCGGAAATGATCCCCGACATTCAGGTCGAAGCCACGTTCCCCGACGGCACCAAACTCGTCACCGTTCATCACCCGATCCCCTGATCACTGCAATCACATAAGGCAGGCTAGATGATTCCCGGCGAACTCCTCATCGACGACGGCGAACACGAACTGAACGCGGGCCGCGCCACCGTCACGGTGGTCGTGTCGAATACCGGCGACCGTCCGGTACAGATCGGCTCGCACTATCACTTCTACGAAGTGAACGAGGCGCTCTCGTTCGATCGCGACGTCGCGCGCGGCTTCCGGCTGAACATCGCGGCGGGCACCGCCGTGCGCTTCGAGCCCGGCCAGGAGCGCACCGTCGAGCTGGTCGAACTGGCGGGCGATCGCGTCGTCTACGGCTTCAACGGCAAGGTGATGGGCAAGCTGTGAGGCCCCTCGGCCTCTTTGCACGCGCCCAGATCACCCTGTTCATTTCCGGACCCACACCATGACCTTACGCATTGGCCGCCGCGCATACGCGGAAATGTTCGGCCCCACCGCCGGCGACCGCGTGCGCCTCGCCGACACCGAATTGCTGATCGAAGTCGAGCGCGACTTCACCACCTACGGCGAAGAAGTGAAATTCGGCGGCGGCAAAGTGATTCGCGACGGCATGGGCCAGTCGCAACGCGTGCATGCCGACGTGGTCGATACCGTCGTCACGAACGCCGTGATTCTCGATCACTGGGGCATCGTCAAAGCCGACATCGGCATCAAGGACGGCCGCATCGCCGCAATCGGCAAAGCGGGCAATCCCGACATCCAGCCGAACGTGACGATCGCGATCGGCGCGTCCACCGAAGTGATCGCGGGCGAAGGCCTGATCGTGACGGCCGGCGGCATCGACACGCATATTCACTTCATCAGCCCGCAGCAGATCGAAGAGGCGCTCGCGAGCGGCGTGACCACGATGCTCGGCGGCGGCACCGGGCCGGCCACGGGCACCAACGCGACCACTTGCACGCCGGGTCCGTGGCATCTCGAACGCATGCTGCAAGCGGCGGACGGTTATCCGATGAATCTCGGCTTTCTCGGCAAGGGCAACGTGAGTCTGCCGCAGCCGGCACTGGAGCAGATCGCCGCGGGCGCGATCGGTTTGAAGCTGCATGAGGACTGGGGCACGACGCCCGCCGCGATCGACAACTGCCTCTCAGTCGCCGACGATACCGACACGCAGGTCGCGATTCACACTGACACGCTGAACGAAGCCGGTTTCGTCGAAGCGACCGTGGCCGCGTTCAAGGGCCGCACGATTCACACGTATCACACGGAAGGCGCGGGCGGCGGCCACGCACCGGACATCATCAAGGTATGCGGCGAAGCGAACGTGCTGCCCTCCTCGACCAATCCGACGCGCCCGTACACCGTCAATACGCTCGAAGAGCATCTCGACATGCTGATGGTGTGCCACCACCTGGACCCGTCGATTGCCGAAGACATCGCGTTCGCCGAATCGCGCATTCGCCGCGAGACCATTGCCGCCGAAGACATCCTGCACGACCTCGGCGCGCTGTCGATGCTGTCGTCGGACTCGCAGGCGATGGGCCGCGTCGGCGAGGTGATCATCCGCACCTGGCAGACGGCGCACAAAATGAAGGTGCAACGCGGTGCACTGCCTGAAGACAACGCGCGCCACGACAACTTCCGTGCGAAGCGCTACGTCGCCAAGTACACGATCAATCCGGCGATCACGCACGGCATCGCGCACGAAGTAGGCTCGATCGAACCGGGCAAGTGGGCCGACCTGGTGTTCTGGGAGCCGGCGTTTTTCGGCATCAAGCCGTCGCTGATCCTTAAGGGCGGCATGATCGCCATGGCGCAAATGGGCGACCCTAACGCGTCGATTCCGACGCCGCAGCCGGTGCACTATCGCGAGATGTTCGCGACGCGCGGCGGCGCCCTGGGACGCACGTCGCTGACCTTTGTCTCACAAATGGCCGCCGATGCGGGCGTCGGCGAACGCTACGGCCTGAACAAGCGTATCGTTGCGGTCAGGAACTGCCGCAACATTTCGAAGGCAGACATGATCCACAATGCGTGGCGTCCGGCGATCAGTGTCGATCCGGAAACCTATCAGGTGATTGCCGACGGTCAGCTGCTGACCTGCGAACCGGCCACCGTGCTGCCAATGGCGCAACGCTACTTCCTGTTCTAGCCCATGCGCACCATCGACAAACTCATCGCGCCGCATCTGAAGCTCGCGCCCGTGCTGGTCAAGCGCGCGCCGACGCTGACACTGGCGTTCGACGATCGCCGCAAGAGCCGGCTCGCCGCCACGCTGGATAACGGCGAAGAAGTCGCGCTGCTGTTGCCGCGCGGCACCGTGCTGCGCGACGGCGACTTACTGGTCGCCGACGACGGCGGCCTCGTACGCGTCGTCGCCGCACCGGAAACGGTGCTCTACGTGTGCGCGAAAGACGCGTTGACTCTGACTCGCGCCGCTTATCACCTCGGCAACCGCCATACGCCAGTGGAGGTCGGCGCCGATTACCTGAAGCTCGAATACGATCCGGTGCTGGCCGACATGCTCAAGCGCATCGGCGCGACCGTCGATCAGGTTTCGATGCCGTTCCAGCCGGAGTCCGGCGCGTATGGCGGCGGCCACAAGCATGGTCATGATGAAACCTTCGCCGAAGACTATGCGCTCGCGCAACAGGTGTTCGGCGAGCATCATGGACATGAGCATGGTCACGACCATGAGCATAGCCACGCGGCGCACGGTCATTCGCATTCGCACGATCATGACCACGGCCATGAGCATGCGCACGATCACGATCACGGCGATCACGTCCACGACGAATCGTGCGGCCACGGGCATCACCACCATCATGCGCATCGCTGAACTGACGGCGCTGCTGCACCTTGCGTCGCCGGCGCTGCCGATCGGCGCATTCAGCTACTCGCAGGGTCTGGAAGCCGCCATCGAAGCGCAACTGATCACCGACGCCGACTCCGCCCGCGACTGGATCGCCAGCGGCTTGACCGACGTGCTCGCGCACGGCGAACTGCCGTTCCTCGCGCATCAGATGGAACGCTGGCGCACGCATGACGCTTCGGCCCTCGCGCAGGCCAACAGCGAATTCCTGGCGAGCCGCGAATCCGCGGAACTGCGCCGCGAAACGGAGCAGATGGGCTGGTCGTTGCGGCAGTTGTGCGTATCGCTCGAATGGGGCGACGCCGAGCGGCGCACGACGCTCGCCTCGCTGACGCCGCTCGCTCAACCCACGGCGTTCGCTTTCGCCGCCTACACGCACGACGCCGCCGTCGACGCCGCGCTCGCCGCCTACGCCTTCAGTTGGGTGGAGAACCAGGCCGCCGCCGCGTTGAAGGCCGTGCCGTTGGGACAGCTCGCCGGTCAACGCATCATCGTCGCTTTGCGCGAGCCGATCGATGCTGCCGTCACGCGCGCCATGGCCACGTCGCCCGAGAACATCAACACTTTCGCGCCGCAACTCGGCATTCTTTCGGCGCGTCACGAGTCGCAGTATTCGCGGCTCTTTCGCTCATAAAACGATCCATCATGAACGCACTTCATCAGCCCGCCCACTCGTCCGTCCGCACGAAAAAACTGCCGCCGCTGCGCGTGGGCGTCGGCGGCCCGGTCGGCTCGGGCAAAACCACGCTGCTCGAAATGCTCTGCAAGGCGATGCGCGAACAGTACGACCTCGTCGCCATCACCAACGACATCTATACGAAAGAAGATCAGCGTCTGTTGACCGTGGCGGGCGCGTTGCCGGCCGAACGGATCATGGGCGTCGAAACGGGCGGCTGTCCGCACACGGCGATTCGCGAGGATGCCTCGATCAATCTGGAAGCGGTCGACCGCATGCTGACGCGTTTTCCCGATGCGGATATCGTGTTCATCGAATCGGGCGGCGACAACCTCGCCGCGACGTTCAGTCCGGAACTGTCGGATTTGACGATCTACGTGATCGATGTGGCGGGCGGCGAAAAGATCCCGCGTAAGGGCGGCCCCGGCATTACGAAGTCTGATCTGCTGGTGATCAACAAGACGGACCTCGCGCCGATGGTCGGCGCGAACCTCCAGGTGATGGCGTCGGACGCGAAGAAGATGCGCGGCGAGCGGCCCTTCGTGATGTGCAATCTGAAGGCGCTCGACGGGTTGGAGGTGGTGGTGAAGTTTATTGAGGAGAAGGGGTTGTTGAAGGTTTGAGGCTTCACTCGCCCGGATGGCATTCCAGCAGGAATGCCATCATTTCGGTGCCGTCCTTCGAAAGGTAAAAGCGCACCATCTTTTCGTTGAAGTCGGCCGCACGCTGAGCGGGGACGCTGATCGCGTCGATACCGTTTGCCATCAGCACGCCATTCATCATGAAACGTGATGTGCGTTTGTTGCCGTCGAAGAAGAACTGCTGCAGTGCGCCGAAGAGGAAAAAAGCACAACCGCGTTCGAAGGCGTTGGAGACCTGATCAGTCAGCGCCCGCGTGCCTGCAGCAAAGACGCGGTTGAGTTCCGGGGCGCCCGGCAGGGTTGGTAGCGGCGTGTGGCGCGTCTTTCCTTCTCCTTGAAAGACAC
The DNA here is from genome assembly GCF_004366535.1 of Paraburkholderia sp. BL6665CI2N2. Taxonomy (NCBI): domain Bacteria; kingdom Pseudomonadati; phylum Pseudomonadota; class Betaproteobacteria; order Burkholderiales; family Burkholderiaceae; genus Paraburkholderia; species Paraburkholderia sp. BL6665CI2N2. Next base: position 6,544,858 of record NZ_SORC01000001.1, on the reverse strand, counting down.
CCCACTCATGGGCCTCTTGACGCGCAGCTGGCCGGTGTAACCCGCAATACGTCGCCTTATCGAGCGCGAATCGCCCGTTCTGCACAATCGCCAGCAGATACTTCGAAGTCTCAAGCAGGTTCAGAACCTGGTCCTGATCGGATATTCTTCGACCGCCCACAGTTACACCGTCAAGCAGTGTCTTCACCTCGGTGAACGTGAAGGGATTACCTTCGACAACGCTCGCATCCCACACGAATTCCGGCAGCATTCGATGAAAACGGAAGCACACCCGTCGAATTGAATGGGTCGGGATGTCTTGTAGAATCGCGGCGCGATCCCATTTGAAACCGAGGTCGGTGAAAAGCGTCATTGCAGTCGGTGAAAGCGAAGGAAAGCGCAGTGCCGGAATGTCAACCTTCGCGCAACATATCAGCAATGAACGCGCAAAGCTGAGCGGCAGCACCGCTTCCGCACCCCGCCCTCACTCTCCCTCCGGCAACAACGCCATCAACACATCCACGGTACGCGCCGTCGCGCCACGATGGCGCGCGGCGAATGCCGACGCTGCGCCGCCCATTGCCAGCCTTCTGGCCTTATCACCAAACAACTCGCGCAACGCCCGCCCAAGATCCTCAGGATCCTTAACCTGCACCGCGGCGCCCGCCGCCACCGCATCCGCGGTGGCCTGCGTGAAGTTGAACACATGCGGTCCGATCAGTACCGGCACACCGACCGCGCACGCCTCGATCAGATTCTGCCCACCCAACGGCAACAAACTACCGCCGATGAACGCCAGATCCGACGCGGCATAGTAAGCACCCAACTCACCCATCGAATCGCCCAGCAGCACGTTCACGCCCGCAGGCAACGGCGGCACTGCGCCACTCGTTGCCGCCGACGCCACCTTGGCATCCGGCGCCCACACCGACCGTCGCGCGATCCGCAGCCCGGCCTTCTCGACCAGCGCGGCCACTTCGTTGAAACGTTGCGGATGACGCGGCACCAGAATCAGCAGCGCGTTATCAATGCCTAGCGCCGCGAACGCCTGCAGCACCAGTTCCTCTTCACCCTCGCGCGTACTCGCCGCGACCCACACCGGACGCGCGCCGATCGCCGCGCGCCACGCATGCCCGCGCGCCGCCAGTTCCGGCGGCGTGCTCATGTCGAATTTCAGATTGCCGAGCACGGCCACGTTGCGCGCGCCGAGCGCGGTCAGCCGCTCGGCATCCGACGGACTCTGGGCCAGCACACGCGCAAAGCCGCCGAACACGTCCTTGGTCGCGCTGCCGAACTTCGCCGCGCGCTTATACGAGCGCGCCGACATCCGCGCATTAGTCAACACCAGCGGCACGTCCGCGCGACGGCACTCGTCGATCAGCGTGGGCCACACTTCGGTTTCCATTACCAGACCGAGCGAAGGCCGCCATGCCCGCAAAAACCGCTGCACGGCGTGCGGCATGTCGTACGGCAGATAGCTGCGCAAGACCCGGTCGCCGAAAATCTCCTCGCCGGTGGCGCGCCCGCTGGGCGTCATGTGCGTCAACAGAATGCGCGCGTCGGGACGCGCCTTGATCAGCGCATCGATCAGCGGTTGCGCGGCGCGCGTCTCGCCCACCGACACCGCGTGCACCCAGATTAGCGGCGCATTGTCTTCGGGCAACCGGCCGCGCGAATAACCGAAGCGCTCACCGATATGCTCGCGATAGCCGCGTTCCTTGCGCGAGCGGATCAACAGGCGCAACACAGCCAGCGGCGCGACGATCCACCAGAGCGCGCGATAGATCGCCCTCAGCATCGGCGCTCCGCCTGCCTGAAGCGACGAGCCAATCCATCGAGCGAAACCGGCAAATGGAACGCGGCGCTCAAACCAGCGCCCTGCCCTTCAGGCGCTCGAGAATTCCGAGTGGCGCGCATTCCGGCTGCGCCATCGCCTTGACCGGCAGGAAGAAAGTCTGCTCCAGCATGAACTGGCCGGACATCACCGCGTGCGAAGTCTGATCCGAGAAACACACCCAGACGCTGCCGGGCGGAAACGGCATGGTCTCCTGCGGGCTCGACTTCTGATAGTCAAGATCGGCTTTCATGCCGTCGTGCAGATGCAGCATCAAATGGTCGTACTCGCTTCGCGGCGATTTGGTCACGTGCAGCAGGTTCAGCAGCCATGCGGCGCCCGGCATTTGCGGCTTGATGCGCGGCAGGAAACGTTTGGCCATGTCCTCGAACGGTTCGCCGACGCGCCACACACGCGGCGCGCCGTGCGGATTGACGTTGGTGAACACGCGCAGAATACGCTCGCCGTAGTTCGGCCGGGAAGGAAAGGCGTCCACATGCAGACGGCTATCGTCTTTGCGCCATGACGTCTCGCGTGTTTCCACCTGATGCAGCCGCAGGCTGGTCGGCGCCACGCGCAACCTGCCGTTGTATTCGGGAAAGAGTCCGTCGACCAGCGTGCGCGCATTGGTCTGATAACGCGCGATCAACGCACGCACGGCGGATTGCGTGACGGCGTCGCCGGCCACGCCGTGCAGCGCGCCGCCATTGGGTTCGAGGCTGATGTTCTTGCGGTTCGGATCGGCGAGCGCGGGGTCGAGCAGCGCCTGTTCGCCGCCTTCGATCGCGAAGCGCAGATTGGGGAAATACAGCACTTTGCCGCGTTCGACGCCGGCAAGCAGCGTTTCGCGCGGCACGGACAGGTTGCGCCCGTGCCAGTCGGCGTTCGCTACTTCGATGATCTGGGTTTCGTTCATGGTCGCCCTTGAAAACGGTTGGAGCGCAAGGCGGAGCGCCCCGGACGGGTCATAGCAGGCCGAAGCCCGCGAGTGCCGACTTCACCTGTTGCAGCGTGGGCGGCTGTCCGGCCGTGCCGAGATTGACGACGTTCGGCGACCAGTAGCCGCCAGTACGCCACGCAGTGGCGAAATTGTACAACTCGACCGTCGGTCGCTTCAGCGCCGCGGCGATGTGAACCAGACCTGTGTCAACACCGACGGTGGCGGCCGCGCCTTCGATCAGGCCGACCACCGCGGGCAACGAGAGCCGGGGCGGCACGATGGCCGCGGCGCCGAACTCTTTCGCCAGACGCTCGCTGGTCGCGCGCTCCTCTTCGCTGCCCCAGGGCAGCACGATCGACGCGCCGCGCCGCACCAAAGACTGCCCCAACTCGATCCATGCCGTGTCGGGCCACTGCTTGTCGGCGCGCGAAGTGGCGTGCACGAACACGACGTACGGCACCGGCAAGTTCAGATTCGCCTCCGACAAGGCCAGCGCAGCGCGCCCGGTGTCGATGCCGAAGTCGATGTCGTCGGTGGGCTGCGGCGGCGGGTCGTTCAACGCCGCGGCCACCAGTTGACGCGTACGCTCGACCACGTGGGTGCGCGGTTCGATCGGCACGCGCTTGTCGTAGAAAAAGCGCACCGGCCATTCGAAGCCCGCGCCGTCGGTGCGGTTCCCGAGACCGACCAGCGTGCCGCGCGCCATGCTCGCGACCCACGCGGTCTTGATGAGCCCCTGGCAGTCGATCACGAGGTCGTAGTGTTCGGCGGCGAGCGCGCGGCGAAATGCGCCGATCTCGCGCCAGTTGTCGACCGACAGAATGCGCTTGCGCCAGCGCCGCAGCGACACGGGAATCGCCCGGTGCACGCCGCTCACGAGTTGCACGAGCCCCACGAAGCTTTCTTCGACGAGCCAGTCGATCTGGGCCTCGGGATGGCGGCGTCGGATATCGGCGATCACCGGCATGTTGTGAACGACGTCGCCCAGCGACGACACCCTCACGATCAGTATCTTTTGCACGCTCAAGAGTGGGAAAACCGGCTATCCGGCCCGAAGATGCGTTGAGAGAGCCCCAAAGGGCATGAGAAAACCTGAAACACTCAGCCGTTTCTCATGAGGACGGCAATTCTAGCGCGTTGCATGCACACCGCATGAAAAAACGCGGCGCGGTAAGAGAAACCCGCGCCGCGTTCGACGGCCACCGCGATTCGAACCGAACCGCGGCGCCGCTCATGCGTTTAGAACGGCAGCTTCGCGTCCGGCTTTTCCGCCATGATCACCCGGCGGAAGTCTTCCTGGATGCGCCTGAGCGCCGCGTCGTTATCGGCTTCGAAGCGCATCACCACGACCGGCGTGGTGTTCGACGAGCGAGCGAGACCGAAACCGTCCGGATACTCGACGCGCAGGCCGTCGATCTTCACGACGTCGTCCGCGCCGGTGAATTGTGCGTTTTTCTGCAGACGCGCGATGAGTTCGAAGTTTTCGCCTTCTTCAAGCTTCAGTTGCAGTTCCGGCGTCGAGTTCGAGTTCGGCAGCGAGTTCAGCAGCTTGCTCGGGTCTTCCACACGCGTGAGGATTTCGAGCAGACGCGCTCCCGTGTACAGGCCGTCGTCGAAACCGTACCAGCGATCCTTGAAGAACACGTGGCCGCTCATTTCGCCGGCCAGCGGGGCGCCGGTTTCGCGCAGCTTCGCTTTGACGAGCGAGTGGCCGGTCTTCCACATGAGCGGCTCGCCGCCCTTGTCCTTGACCCACTTGGCGAGGTTACGCGTGCACTTCACGTCGTAAATGATCTGCGCGCCCTTGTTGCGCGACAGCACTTCTTCGGCGAACAGCATGAGTTGACGGTCCGGATAGATGATCTGGCCGTCTTTGGTGACCACGCCGAGGCGGTCGCCGTCGCCGTCGAACGCGAAGCCGATTTCGGCGTCCGTTTCCTTCAGCGCGCGGATCACGTCCTGCAGGTTTTCCGGGTGAGCCGGGTCCGGGTGATGGTTCGGGAAGTTGCCGTCGATCTCGGTGAACAGTTCGACCAGTTCGCAGCCGAGCTTCTTGAACAACTTGGGCGCAAGGCCGCCGGCCACGCCGTTGCCGGTATCGACCACGATCTTCATGGGACGCGCGAGCTTGATGTCGCTCGTGATGCGATCCAGATAGGCGTCGGCGATGTCGTACTCCGTGTACGTGCCGCTGCCCGCCGAGAAGTTCTCGTCGACGATGCGCTGATGCAGCGCGAGAATCTGCTCGCCGTAAATCGCCGCGCCGCGCAGGACCATCTTGAAGCCGTTGTAGTCGGGCGGATTATGGCTACCCGTAACCACGATGCACGAATCGACGCGGCGCTCGCCGCCGTCGAGCTGCAACGGCACGCTGGCCGCGAAGTAGCCGACCGGTGTGGGCACCATGCCCACATTGACCACATCGACGCCGGCTTCACGCAGGCCGTCCGACAAAGCCTGGACCAACTCGGGACCCGACAGGCGCCCGTCACGCGCGACCACGACGGCGTCGCCGCCCTGGGCCCGCACTTCGCTGCCGAACGCGCGGCCGATCGAACGTGCTGCATCGGCGTCGAGCGTCTTGCCGATTACACCGCGAATGTCATACGCCTTGAAAATAGATTTGGAGATCATGTTGGCTCACTTGCGTGCAATGGAGAAATTTGACCGGCGCACCGCCGATGAATCGGTAAAACACAGCGATGCGCCCTTGCCGGAAGCGATCCGGTTCCAACTTATAATTGCGCTTTTCGGACCAGCCTTATAGCACCATTCTAATGCTTAGACGCCCTCCAAATGTAAAGTTGCCGCGACCGTCGGCGGGTTGGGCAAACGCGCGCCCTGTGCCGCACGGGTCATGCGTGCCGCTCATGCTTGCGGCGCCGCACGCATGGTCGGCACGCTCAGCGCAAGTGGACTGGCGAGCGGCCAGCGGATGCTGACGCTCAAGCGCTTCGCCAATCCGGACGTCACGCGCGCCTTCACGAATATCGTCTGGCTCGGGCTGGAGCGGCTCACGCAGATCGGCGTGGCGATCGTGATCAGCGGCATGCTGGCGCGCTACTTCGGGCCGGACACGTTCGGCAAATGGCAATACGCGAACACGCTGCTGCTGGTGCTCTCGCCCATTACCTGGGTGTGCGGCGCAGAGATTCTGGTGCCTACCATCGTCAATCGGCCGCCGGCGCAGCTCGGCACGGTGCTCGGCAGCGCTTTCGCGCTGCGCATTTCCGTCTCTGTGGCCGCTTTGCTGCTGACCTGGCTCGGCATCGCCTTGCATTTCTTCGAACCGCTGGTCGGCGCCATGCTCGCCGGCCTTGCCGTCACCATGCTGTTTCGCGAACCGTTCGTCGGCGTGGTCAACGCGTGGCTGCAGAGCATGACCTATAGCAAGCCGCAATTGCTCACCAGCATGAGCACCGCGGTGCTGAAGGCCGCGCTGGTCTATCTGCTGGTGCGCGCCGCAGCCGCGCCCGCGCGTTTCGGCTGGCTGTGGGCGCTCGAATCGGCCGCCATCGGCGCAGTCCTACTGGTCTATTACGTGCGCCGGCATGGCGGCAAGCTCGGCTGGCGTCTCGACCGTTCGCTCTTCAGGCACTTCGCGAGCGCCGGCACGGTGTTCTGGCTCGGCCTGATCGGTATGTACCTGTTCCTGAAACTGGACCGGCTGATGCTCGAACGGACGATTTCCTTCGCCGATCTCGGACGCTATTCCGCCGCCCAGCAGTTGAACGAAAACTGGATCACGCTCGCGCTGATGCTCGCGCAGACCATTGCGCCCGCCTTCGTCTACCGCGTGCAGGACGCCGCCCAATTGCGCCGCAATATGTGGCGGCTCACGGCCATGACTGCTGTGCTGATGGTGAGTGGCGCGATCGTGCTGGATCTGCTGGCCGGGCTGATCATCCGCCGCGTGTTCGGGCCGCAGTTCGAAGGCGCGATCGAGATCTTCCGCTGGGCCGTGTGGCTGTCGGTACCCGCCGGCATCGAGGCGATCGGCAATCTCATCGTGTTGAAATATCAGGCCAAATTCGTCCTGCTCGCCAAGTGGCTGCTGGCGCTGGCCGTTGCGTTCGTGGTCAATCTGCTGGCCATTCCGCGCTTTGGCGCCTATGGCGCACTCATGGGCCTCGCCGCGGGATACCTGGCTGCCGCCTCGGTTAATCTTTATTACATTCGTTTCAAATTGCGCCCATGACGAACTCACCCGCCACCGCGCAAATGACCCTCGACGATGTCGCGGTGTTGATTCCCGCCTATAACGGCCAGACCGATGTCGACCTCACGCTGGCGTCGTTCAGTGAAAGCGCGCCGGTGCACGTGCTGATCGTCGACGACGGCAGCACGCCGCCGATCGTCGCGCCGGCCATCGCCAATATGACGATCGAAGTGTTGCGCATGGCGCAGAACGGCGGGATCGAACGCGCGTTGCAAACCGGCATCGACGCGCTTGCCCAGCGCGGCTTTCGCTACGCGGCGCGCATCGATGCGGGCGACCGCAGCGTGCCGCAGCGGCTCGCCAAACAGCGCAGGTTCATGGAATCGCATCCGCGCGTGGCAGGGCTCGGCATGTGGACGCAAGTCGTCACGCGCGAAGGCAAGCCGCTCTTCATGCTGACGCCGCCCGCCGAACCGAACGCGATCCGCCGCCTGCGCTTCTTCCGCTCATGCCTTGCGCATCCTTCGATGATGCTGCGTCTCGACGCCGTGCGCGCGGTCGGCAACTACCGCGCCGAGTACCGTTCCGCCGAAGATCTCGATCTGTTCGTACGTCTGATGGAACGCTACGACTGCGCGAACCTGCCCGAGCTCGGGCTCTACTACGAACTGAACGAAGGCGGCATCAGCGCGACCCGGCGGCGCCGCCAGGTGAGTTCGACGCTGCGCCTGCAGCTGCGCTACTTCAACGCCGCCAATCTGTACGACTGGCTGGGCCTCGCCAAAAATCTGCTGCATCTGGTGACACCCTACGGCGCACTGCAGCGGATCAAGCGCAGCCTGCTCACGCCGCGCGCGAGCCATTAAATCATTCACCATCCCATTCACCGCCGAGCTCGTTCCCGCATGAAGCCTGCCTTGAAGTCGACGCCCGCGTTGCGCATTACACTCGTCTGTAACACCGCCTGGGCAATCTATACCTATCGGCAAGGGCTGATCCGTATGCTGGTCGGACGCGGCGTCGACGTGACGATCGTCGCGCCGCGCGACCGCACGTTCGAACTGCTCACCGCCATGGGCTGCCGCTGCATCGACTTGCCGGTCGCCTCGAAAAGCACCAGTCCACGCGACGACCTGCGCACACTGTACGCGCTCTACCGGCACTACCGGTCGATCCGTCCGCACGTGGTGTTCCACTACACGATCAAGCCGAATATCTACGGTTCGATCGCCGCGAAGCTGGCGGGCGTGCAGTCGGTTGCGGTCACAACGGGACTGGGTTACGTGTTCATCCAGCATAGCCGCGCCGCTCAGGTGGCCAAAAAACTGTATCGTTTTGCGTTCCGTTTCCCGCGCGAAATATGGTTTTTGAATCGCGACGATCAAGCGGCGTTTGTCGAACAGAATTTGTTAGTGCATCCTGAGCGTGCGCGGCTCTTGCATGGCGAAGGCGTCGACCTCGTGCAGTTCGCCTTCACGCCACTGCCCGAGCGCACCGATTACCGCTTCGTGCTGATCGGGCGGCTGCTGTGGGACAAGGGCGTGGGCGAATATGTCGACGCCGCGCGACGCTTGCGTGAACGTTACCCGCACGCGCGGTTCCAGTTGCTCGGCCCGGTCGGCGTCGACAATCCCAGCGCGATCACGCGCGAGGAAGTGGCGGCATGGGAGCGGGAAGGCATCATCGAGTATCTTGGCGAGGCGCACGACGTGCGACCTTTGATCGCCGAGGCGGATTGCGTGGTCCTGCCGTCGTATCGCGAAGGCGTGCCGCGTACGCTGATGGAAGCCTCGGCGATAGGCCGGCCGATCGTCGCCACCGACGTGCCCGGCTGCCGCGAGGTGGTGGCGGACGGCGTCAACGGATTGCTGTGCGAAGTGCGCAATGCAGAAAGCCTTGCGGCCGCGCTGGCACGCATGCTCGACATGAGCAGCGCGCAGCGGCGGGCCATGGCGGAACGCGGCCGGAAGAAAGTCGCGGAAGAATTCGACGAACGGGTGGTCGTCGAAACGTATAAGGACCTGGTGCAGAAAATGACGGGCGTTTTACTTTAACGGAGCAACAGCATGACCACGAAGGGCACGATTCTGGTAACGGGCGGCGCGGGTTTTATCGGCTCGCACACCTGTGTCGAACTGCTGAACGGCGGTTACGACGTCGTGGTAATCGACAATCTCGTGAACAGCAACCGCGAATCGCTGCGGCGCGTGGAAAAGATCACCGGCAAGGCGGTGACCTTCTACGAAGCCGATGCACGCGACGAAGCTGCGCTCAACCGTATTTTCGACGCGCATCCGATCACGGGCGCCATTCACTTTGCCGCGCTGAAGGCCGTGGGCGAGTCTGTGGCCAAGCCGATCGAGTACTACAGCAACAACGTCGGCAGCCTGCTGACCTTGCTCGGCGTGATGCGCGACCGTAACGTCAAGCAGTTCGTGTTCAGTTCGTCGGCGACCGTGTACGGCGTGCCGAAGAGCTCGCCGATCGACGAGTCGTTCCCGCTGTCGGCCACCAATCCCTACGGCCAGTCGAAGCTGATCGCCGAGCAGGTGCTGCGCGACCTGGAACTGGCCGATCCGTCTTGGCGCATTGCCACGCTGCGTTACTTCAATCCGGTCGGCGCGCACGAGAGCGGCCTGATCGGCGAAGATCCCGCCGGCATTCCGAACAACCTGATGCCGTATGTCGCGCAAGTGGCGGTCGGCAAGCTCGAGAAGCTGCGCGTGTTCGGCGGCGACTATGAGACGCCTGACGGCACCGGCGTGCGCGACTATATCCACGTCGTCGATCTGGCGCGCGGACATCTGGCCGCGCTCGATGCGCTGGTCAAGCGCGATGCCAGTTTCGTGGTGAACCTCGGCACAGGTCAGGGCTATAGCGTGCTGGATGTGGTGCGTTCATTCGAGAAAGCATCGGGCAAGCCGGTGCCGTACGAGATCGTGGCGCGCCGGCCAGGCGACGTTGCTTCGTGTTTTGCGGACCCGGCCGCGGCAGAGAAGATTATCGGCTGGCGCGCGCAGTTCGGCATCGAGCGGATGTGCGCGGATCACTGGCGCTGGCAGTCCACGAATCCGCAAGGATTCGCGTGAGTTGAATGAAGTCGACGGCGGCGCGAAGAAGCCGCCAGGCAGGGGTTTTGCCGCCGTCGATTGCGCTTCCCTTCAACGTTCTAATTCGATTTGACAAGCCAGATGAAAGACCTGGCCTATTCTGTGCGAAATCGAACACTCGTCTGGCAGGCTAGCCAACACAGTTAAGCCAACCAATCTAACGTCACAGGCTCGGCCGAAATCCGGAAACAGCGCGCAATGCATCGCGGCGGCAATCCACACTGATCTGGTCGCGACCCGGCGTGTGCGCGACGAGCCGCTTTCATCATACACATGGATGCGGAGATCGAAGCATGCCCTAACCGAGCTTTGTGTGCTGTACCGAACGGAGTAGCGGCATTCGTACGGATACTCTACGTCTACAGATGCTCGACCCAACACGGAGCGGGCAGGTAGCTATTGATCGCTCGCCACCTTGGTCCGATGCGGAAATGGCAACAGGGTGCCGCCCACGTGAAGCCGGTTTATCTATCGCATCCGGCTTCGGTAGAGACAATCGGATTTTGACAACGATCAACACTTTCGTAGTGCCGACGGTGACCGCCAGATGTATTGCGACACTATTTGGCATATCTTTCTGAGTCGGCCAAGACATCGGCATTTTACGACTTGTCCACAAACGGACGCCGAATCATCAAGCTATACTTTCTATTTAAACAACTAGGGTTTGAATTGACGGGGAATGCGGTGCTTCGCAAGCTGCTAGCGCGCCCCTTCTCGAAAGTCGACGTTTGTTTTAGTCAGTTTTATTGTGCTTTACTGACTGTTTATCTAAAGTAATTTTTATAGCCATAAAATATTGCTATATGCCTGCTTCCTATCTCGAGTTGTCCGCCGCAATCGTCTGATGCTGCAAACGCTGTGCCAAAACGATTGAAACAACCGGCGCGATCTGCAATGCCGAACAGTGATGTACTCGTCAACGAACTTCGAACCGGGGGCAGCAATGGCTTTAGTCGGCAAGGTATCGGAATCAGCGTCAAAGGACGCCCATCCTTTCGATACCCGCTACGAAGGTCATTCGCACGCCGACCATCCTGAATTGGGCGCCCTCGGCTTTTCGGCTTCGAATATGGATAGCGCCTTGGAATACAGCCGCAGTGACGAGTCCTTTTCTGCGGACGTGTCAGCGGACACCACCGCAAATTCCACGGCTTGCCGTACGTCGTCGGCGGCGAACGAACTTGGCATTCCCTCCGCAAAAGGTGACTTCACGAAACGCGTTTTCGATATTTTCGGCGCATCTGCGTTGCTCCTTGTACTGCTGCCGATTTTTCTCATAGTAGGTTGCGTCGTGGTGAGCGACGGAGGGTCGGCTTTCTTTGGGCACCCGCGCGTCGGAAGAGGCGGACGACCGTTTCGCTGTTTCAAGTTCCGCTCCATGGTGCCGAAAGCCGAGGTCGTTCTCGCCGAACTCCTTGCCACCGACGCCAACGCGCGTGAAGAATGGAATCGCGATTTCAAGCTTAAGAACGATGTGCGGGTCACCGCCGTCGGCCGGTTTCTGCGCAAGACGAGCCTTGATGAACTGCCTCAACTCTGGAATGTTCTTCGCGGCGACATGAGTCTCGTCGGCCCTCGCCCCATCGTCACCAAGGAGCTGGACAAGTATGGCCCCGACGCCCGCTATTACCTGTCGGTCAGGCCCGGCGTGACAGGATTGTGGCAAGTCAGCGGACGGAATAATGTTGACTATGCAACGAGAATCGCACTGGACGTCTCGTACGTGAAAGAACGATCGACGCTGCTCGACATCAGCATTCTGCTGAGAACATTCAAAGTGGTCTTCGACGGAAGCGGGGCGTATTGAACATCGTGCACGCCCGGCACAGCAAAGTAATCCGTATGGAGTGCCTATGCAAATTGTTCACGTCGTCAAATCGGCTTCTACAGTCACGCTCTCCGTGGCGTGCATGCTTTCAAATCGTCTTGCCAGTGAGAGCCACGAAGTCTGCGTCGAATACTCACGGCGTAGCGAAACACCGCCAAATTACCTTCTCTCTCCCCCGAACGTCGCGTTGCGGCAATTTCACATGAAGGCCGAGCGGTGAACGTTCGTGCTGGCTGACAGCGCCTTCTCGATGCTCACCTCGAAAGGCATACCGGAGCGATATCTGATGAAACAATTAGCGGAGCGGTCCAACGTGCGCCGGGAAGAGCCCCCCGTTCAGACCGCGTTGCCAGCCGACACCAGCCCGGCGCGAGACTCTCAGTGGCGAGGTCCCTCTGCCGGGTTTGCAATCAACGGCAAGTTTGCGTCTCAACGCATAACAGGGGTGCAACGTGTCGGATATGAACTGGCGATCGCGTTCCAGCGTCTGTTTCCCGAGGAAACCGACCTGCTCGTGTTGATTCCTGCGAACGCAAGAACCGACGTTATGTTGCCGAAAGCAAAAATGATCGGCCGATGGTTGAAGGGTTCGTTGTGGGAGCAACTGGCGCTGCCATTCGCGATTGGCGGCCGAACGCTTCTCAGCCTTTGCAATATGGGCCCCTTGTTTGCTCGCCGCCAGGTCGTGATGATGCATGACGTGGCGATCTACGATCTCCCGGAAAATTACTCGTGGAAGTACAGGCTCTGGTATCGCGTGGCGTTTTTGCTGCTCAAGCGCAACGCCAGTCACATCCTGACGGTGTCGGAATTCTCGAAGACACGAATCATCGAGCGCCTTGGCATCGACGGGTCGCGCATCTCGGTGGTCCTGAATGGCGTGGACCACTTTGAAAAGATCGCACCGGACCCAGCGATTCTGTCGCGGTTGAATCTGCAGAACGATGGTTACGTGCTCGCTGTCGGAAGTCTCTCGGCAGGAAAGAACCTTCCACGCATCGTTGCCGCGATGGAGCGCCTAAGTGAGCGCCATGACCTGAAGTTTGTTGTCGTTGGTGGATGCGATTTGCGGGTCTTCAAATCGCAGGCAAAGGTGGGTTACAACTTGTCGAAAAACATCATCCCCGCAGGATTCGTATCGGACGGCGAATTGAGAGCACTGTATGAGCATGCAGCCTGCTTTCTGTTTCCTTCGCTATACGAGGGCTTCGGATTGCCGCCGCTTGAAGCGATGTCTTGTGGATGTCCAGTCATCGTGTCACGTGAGGCTTCGCTTCCTGAGGTATGCGGCAATGCTGCAATGTACTGTGACGCGCATTCGGTCGACGACATCGTCGACAAGGTAACGCAGATGATGGCCGACGCCGCTGCGCGCGAAACCTGGCGCGAACGCGGAAGGGACCATGCTCGTGGCTTCCGGTGGGAACGGTCTGCACATCAATTGCTCGATGTTCTGGAGCGTGAGCTCGCGAGCGGAGTGGCTCGCCCAGTTCACGTGCGATCCGCAGCATCACGCGTTTAGCGCGATCGCAGCAGGGTGCACGTCCCAATATCTCAACCAGGACCTTATCGAAGGAGATTTGCAGCATGAATACGCCCGCCTCCACGATCACCCTTGCCGCCACGCTACGAGATCACTTCGCACGCGTCGTCTTGCCGATCTGGCGCGGGCCGGGCTTCAATACCGCGATGCATCTGCCCTACGAGGCCGTCAGCGCTGACGCGGAACACCTTCCGATGCCGGTTGAACGTTATCGCGCGATGGCGTGCGCGCGGCAGTTGTTCGTTTTCTCGCAAGCCGGCGAAGCAGCCCATGCCCATATGCTGTTCGAAGCCCTGCTGCACTACTTTCAGGACGAGCAGCGCGGAGGCTGGTTCTACAGCGTTGATGCACAAGGTGCGCCGCTCGATACTACAAAGGATCTCTATACGCACGCCTTCCTGGTCTTCGCGTGCGCTGCATATGCGGCACGCTTCGACAATCGCGATGCGCTCGACCTCGTCCATAGCACCTCAGCACTGATCGAAACGCGTTTTGCCGCGCAGCATGGATTATTCAACGCAGCGCTCGATGTGGATTTTTCGGCAGTGACCGGCACGCCGGTGCAAAACCCGTTGATGCATCTCACCGAAGGGTGGCTCGCCGCACGCGAGGTGACCCAGGACAGTGCTTTCGATTCCGCGTTGCGCACGCTGGCCGATGCCATCGAACGCACCTTTGTTCATGCGCCGACCGGCTGTATCGCGGAACTACCGTTGGGTGCCGATGACAACCGCCTGGAACCCGGCCATCAGTTCGAATGGTTCTGGTTGGTCAGGCAAGCGGGCGCGCTACTGGCTGGATCGGGTCTCGACGGCGCGCTCTCGCGCGCGTTTCAGTTTGCGCAGCAACATGGCGTGGATCCGGTCACCGGCAGCGTGTGCGCGTCGCTCGACGAAGCCGGTCGCGTAAAGGATGCCACTCAGCGGATCTGGGCGCAAAGCGAATATCTGCGCGCACTCGCCACTCGCGACGACGACGCGGCGCGCGCCGTGCTGCCCGGGCAGATCGAGCACTTCCGCCAGCGGTTTCTGCACGCGCAAGGCTGGTTCGAATGCAAGACGGCCGCGGGCGATGTGTCGCGCGCCGACATGCCGTCGACTACGCCCTATCACCTCGCCACCGCTTACGCCGCGCTACCGGCTGAGGCTCGCGTTGCTCGCAACATGGCTGCGGCTTGACCGCAGTCTGAGAAGATTAAGGCCTGCACTCGCTCAACTTGCGCGCCCTGAGCCAGTTCCCGATTCGTTTCTCCAGATGTTACTCGTCGTCATCGTGTCCATCGATCGCAAACGAACGGATGCATACGCGCTCATATGGCAAGCATCCTGTTCAGCAGCTTTACCTGATTGGAGCTATGTGTTGAAACTTCGACTGATGGTGCTGATTGTCTTGCTTGCCTCAGCCAGTGCTACCCTGACGGCGCACTTTGATGGCGCCCGTAACCGTGACGGCCCGAAGGGGCCACAGGTCAGCACGGCTGGACGCATCCCGTTTTACGGTGTCAACGGGCATTATGTTCAAGGGGGCGTCTACTCTGCGAACATCCCGCAACAGGTCGCTGACATGCGGGCGATGGGGATCACGTCGATCCGCCAGGACTGCTACAGCACCGCCGATACGGCGAAAATGGCCAGTCTGGTGACTTCGTTCGCGCCTATCAAAATCCAGCCGGTCTTCAATGTCTTCCCGACGACCACCGACGAAACGACCGCTTACAACCAGTACTACGCCTACGGCAAGACCGTGGCCGGTCAACTTGCCGGCAAGGTTGCTGTGATCGAGATGATGAACGAACCGGAGAACATGTACTTCAAGAATGGCCCCTCATACGGCGGCCAGGACGTCACCGAATGGGCAACTTCGAACAGTCAGTGGCCAGCGTTTCGCGGTGCTGTGCGCGGTTTCTACGCGGGGTTCCGCGCCGTAGATACGACCAAGCAAACCCTCATTGCCAGCCCGAGTGTAGGTTGGCTGCACTACGGCATGCTCGAAGGCCTGTGGAAAGGCGAAGCGCCGGATGGGTCGACCGGGCATCCGACCGCGACCTGGGATATCACGAACTATCACTGGTACCACGACTTTGGAGACATCGAAGATGCTAGAGGCGTCAACACCTTGGCGGCCATCAGATCCTTGTTCAACCTCCCGATCATGTTGACAGAGATCGGCGTACAAAAGCGCGTATCGAGTTCCGTTTATAACTCGTACCTGGCTTCGAGCTTTGCCGAATACGCCAGCAAAGCCAAGACCTACAACATCGTCGGCGTTGACTGGTACGAGCTTTATAATTTTCAGGATATCGACGGCTTTTATATGGGCCTGTATAGATCGCCCGGCGTGGTCAACACGGGTCGTGCGACCGCTATGGCCAGCGCCGTCGCAGCAAATCCCGCACCTTGACAGCCTGATTTCGGGGCGCCAAGGGATTCATTCGCGGCCGGGAATTATCAGACGGTTCCGCGATCTAGTGCTAGCCTTGAACGCGCGCGGGACCTTCCGCTCCGCCTTCATCTTGCTCCTACGGCCATCTCCCAAATTCCCAAACCTGCTGGAGCGCCGGCTAAAGGCCTGAGCGGCCGTGTGCAGGGTTGCAGGATGTTTATTTTCGTCTCACTCGAGCTAGTCGCTTTCATCAAATTCACCATTTGCGCCCACAATTTCTCGGGTGCCGCGTGCGATTCCTCCTCATCACCGCACCTATCGCATAGGTATCCATATCAATTGAGATTTCGCGGCCTACTCGACGGAATCCCTGATTCCCATTCAATGGTCACGCCCAGACACGAGCCAACGTATCAGTTGATCAGCGCCCTCGCCTGGCACGCTGGTTAATCAGGCTATCGAGCATGGCGTCTAGCGCTTTGACCTCATTCGCCAACGTCGACCAGCGACCGCCGCGTGGTCGTCTGCGTCGGCAACGTGGGGGGTTCCCAATGAAGAGCCACGGGCAACCTTCGATGTATTCCCCGTTTTCACATCAGAAGACGATCACGGACATTCTGAGGCGCGCTCACCAGTAAGGCTCGCGGTTGATTAACAGCCTGTGTCTTCGCCTCAACCGCACTGCGTCCTGTTACGGAGACGGCACGCAGCCTCCGCGGCACTGGACCGCTCCGTGAGGATAACCACAGCTCGTCCGGGAAAGGCTGCATGCGCGGCGCTCTCGGCATCAGTGAGATCCGACATTTCTTTAGATCGGTGCATCGCGCGGTCGAGACGATTGACTTCCAGTACCTCAATCGCGTGATCGCGGAGCGCGCGAGTCGATCCCCAGCACAGGTCACATCGTCCGGCGCTCGGAAGCGAGCTTAGACTGCACGCCTCTCCTATGGACCAGCGAAAAACGTACCGCGACGGAGATGGCGATCGTGACGTCGCTCGTGCCGCTTCTGACAATGCCGAACTCTGTCCTGCTGTTGCCGGAAACGCCACCTGTTGGGATGTTCGGCGGCGTTGCCTCTCATTGGGCAACCTGATAAGTGCAAGCACTGCGGGAGCATTGCTGCCAATGTGGAGCACATGCCGACTGTCTGCTGATGCTGATGGCGGCGCTTGCCTATGCACGGCGTGTTGCTGAGGGTGCTTGCATGGCGAGCTGCGGTCACGGCAGTCGACGTATCTGCTGGCCTCCGTCGCATTGATCTTCATGCTGTTGATCGAATTGCGACTGCCGTGGCATGCCGTGCTTCCAAGCCACGCGTGTCTACCGCTGATCGCCCGTGCGAGCAATGCTGTGTCGGTGGTATTGCCGTACTTTTGGTCGACTCCTGTAGGGACGCCGATATAGCTCGTGATGCGAAAAAAAATGCGCGAGATCTCGACGCGCCGACGCCGCCAATCATGTTACCGCGCTCGCGGATTTTCAGCTGTTTTGTTCCTCAGAATGTCTTGAATATCTAATAAAAAGGATGCGACACCATTTCTGCATTTTTCATTCAGATTTCCGGTTTGGCTTATTTTAAGGGACGGATGGAACTCATCAGTCAATTTGTACTACTAATGTAAAAAATTCATTATGACATCCCGTGCACTTCGTTTCTTAATATGCAGACAAATCAAACATTTACGTTTTCCTGCTCGTGACGAGGTAGAGATTTCCCATTCGCTCCGATTTGGAAAATCTTCTGACAAGTCCGAGTGAAATTTTTCGTAATTGTCACTTATCTCCGTCGAGCTGGGCACGTTACACGAATGAAACGTTTATAATTCGTCTGCCTAGAAACTTCTGTAACTAATACCGACGACCCGATCCGGGATGGCACGCTCTGTAACAGTTACATCGGTCGTTGCTGCCTGCGGTAGCTCGTTCTTCTGGTGCAAAGCGGGACTGGTGGGCGAGCGGCACGCGCCAAATTCCGACGCATCGCGTCTTTGACCGCTTCGGATCGCGAAGCAAGTCCGCGGTTCAACCGGTTTTTTTGGTTTCGAACCCGATTCGCGAGGCGAGGGAATCGCCTCGATCACTGTCGAGTCGACGGGTTCGTATAGCGGTTTCAAAGGTGAGGAGCAGTCGCGGATTTAATGTTTGGAACGGTGAGATCGGCCTGCTGCGGTAAGCATCGCAGCGAAGACAGGTTGTCGGCGATGGTGTCGAGATCTTCCTGACCGTAGATCGATAGGTCTCTTTGGGCGGGCATTGGCGCAGCGGTCCGTCGGTGTTTGCGCGCGCCGTATTGCCAAGGGCGGCGAGAGTCGCAGGAATAGACGTGCCACGTCGGTCGCAGCGGTGTGTTCGACGTCGCGACAACGTTTCCCTGATCGCAGGTGAAACGTTGTCGTAAAGGCCCGGCGATCGGATTGAGTTTGATGGAGAAGCCGGCAAGCACCCAAGCGGCCGCGACATTTTTCGCCTTCGTTAGTACCACGAAGCGGTACGCCGTTCGCACAGAGCACCTCCCGATGACTGGTTGCCCGTGCCCCTGATTTAGTCGCTTCCTTGTAACCGTGCAGCAGCCTGTCTTTTATTTCGGGCGGCCGCACATGAATACTGATCCTGCCGGAAGTCTGGCCGCGGCGGTCTGTGCCGCGTGTGTGCGGCATGCGCGTGTTATGACCATCGCGCCGGCAGGCAACGATGACGGCACAGCTCGCCGCGCGGCTGTACCTGGACGGCCGTACTCCGAGGGATTTCCATCGGGACGTAGGTGGCTTCGTGCGAAATCCGCTGCGCCGGCGGCATTGAGCACCTCAGCCGGAAGGCATTGGCATCAATTAGGATAACTGATTTGCGTGAATTAACGGCTTACTGTGACGCGCAAGCGTCCGAGTATCAGGGTCATGGTCCGGACACCCAAACCCTGCAACTGCTGGCTTGCAATGGTCAGACGCTCCTCAGGTTGCAGTTGCCGGCGCTCTGAGCTCATTCGTTCATCGCAACACCTTATACGAAACAGGTGCTGCACTTCGGATTTGAAGCCCGCCCGCTCATGTCGCGCTGATGGTCGCTTACAGCTAATAAGCAGTGCTATTTATTGGATGGTCGGTATGACGCAATTATTTTCATTTTCATCTACTTGGAGCTACGTTTTGAGAATTCGACTTTTGACGCTCACAATGCTGCTGGTATCAGCCAGTGCTGCCTTGACCGCTTGCGGTGGTGGGTCATCCGACCCGGCAGACGCTGCTGCGGTCGCAAACCGTCAACACGGTGGCGGAAAGAACCCGGGGAAGCCATCATCGAGTTCGCCGAGCAGCAGCTCGTCGAGCGGCTCGTCGCCCTCCACACCCACGACGCCTTCCTCCGTCCCGTTCTACGGGGTCAATGGGCACTATATTCAAGGGGGCGTCTACTCGTCGAACATCCCGCAACAGGTCGCTGAC
The DNA here is from genome assembly GCF_004366535.1 of Paraburkholderia sp. BL6665CI2N2. Taxonomy (NCBI): domain Bacteria; kingdom Pseudomonadati; phylum Pseudomonadota; class Betaproteobacteria; order Burkholderiales; family Burkholderiaceae; genus Paraburkholderia; species Paraburkholderia sp. BL6665CI2N2. The sequence continues at coordinate 6,525,642 of NZ_SORC01000001.1, read as the reverse complement.
ATGAAGGCAATGGGCGTCACGTCGATCCGCCAGGACTGCTACAGCACCGCCGATACGGCGGAAATGGCCAGTCAGGTGAGTTCGTTCGCGCCTATCAAAATCCAGCCGGTCTTCAATGTCTTCCCGACGACCACCGACGAAACGACCGCTTACAACCAGTACTACGCCTACGGCAAGACCGTGGCCGGTCAACTTGCCGGCAAGGTTGCTGTGATCGAGATGATGAACGAACCGGAGAACATGTACTTCAAGAATGGCCCCTCATATGGTGGTCAGGACGTCACCGAATGGGCAACTTCGAACAGTCAGTGGCCAGCGTTTCGCGGTGCTGTGCGCGGTTTCTACGCGGGGTTCCGCGCCGTAGATACGACCAAGCAAACCCTCATTGCCAGCCCGAGTGTAGGTTGGCTGCACTACGGCATGCTCGAAGGCCTGTGGAAAGGTGAAGCGCCGGATGGGTCGACCGGGCATCCGACCGCGACCTGGGATATCACGAACTATCACTGGTACTACGACTTTGGAGACATCCAGAACGCAGGTGGCGTCAACACTCTGGCGGTCATCAAATCCTTGTTCAACCTCCCGATCCTGTTGTCGGAGATCGGTGTGCAAACCAGCGTGTCGAATTCCAAATACAACGCGTACGTTGCTTCGAACCTCGCCGAGTATGCCAGCAATGCCAAGACCTACAACATCATCGGCGTTGACTGGTACGAGCTCTACAATTTCCAGAATATGAACGGCTTCTATATGGGCTTGTATAGCTCGCCCGGCGTAGGCAACGCTGGTCGTGCGGCAGCGATGACCACCGCCGTTGCATCGAATCCTGCGCCTTGACAGCCTGATTCCCAAGGCGGTTCCGCCGACTGAACCGCCCTGGGTTTTCCGGGCGCTCCCGATCTTGAGAAACAGGAGCTATGGAAAACGTCAGGAAGAAGCCACCAGGAAATTCGCCGGAAACCCGTGAACGGACAGTCCGAATGATCCACGAGCACCGCTAGATAAGCGTCAAGCAGCATGGCCGCGCAATTATTTGTTCGTTGGCACCGGCTCCGGTGGTGAGTCGTGAGCCGCTACCAAATTGTCATGACGCGCCCGAGGTTAGGATCAAACCGCCCCACTGGCTGTCTCGCTCGACACGACGCTCTTCACGGAAGTTTGGCGGCGCGGCTTAAGGGAGAGGAACGGTTTTTCGACAATGCGCCAGGATAGCGCGGAAAGTACGAGCGTCGGCACGAGCGACAGGCCAAAATTCAAGAATGGTTGGCCTTGAGTGTGAAAGAATAAGGCCATGGTCTGTTGGATCGGAAAGCCATAAATGTAGACCCCGTACGAAAAATCGCCGAAGCGGCCCGCCGACCTCAGTAGCGCCGGCTTGGCAAGAGAGAACGACAAAATCGCGTACGGCAATACAAGGTAGAGTCCTATTTCGTATTGTGGGCCTGCCGGGACGAGTGGAAGCAGGAACAGTGCGAACAGAGCGATTTGAGCGTTAAAGACTGCTCGTGGCGCGGCGATTCGCCACGTCGCACCCAAGAGAAAATACGGTGCCACATCTAAGGCATCTGAGATAGCTTGACCATGAACGCCCAAGTCAGGCTTCGCGAAGTGAACTACGTACAAAGCGAGTCCGCATAAGCTGAGACATCCAAGGATAATGCGGGTTTTCTGCCCTCTTCCCCAAAGCACGAGCAGCGGTGATACGACGTACATCGCGAACTCGACCGGTAAGGTCCACAACGAGCCGTTAACGGCATTCGGATAGATGTTGTGCTCGAAAACGCCTGGCAGCAGCGTTTGCGGCCGTAGAATTATGGCCCGAAGATAGCGAGTCAGCAGAGGCGACGTGAAGTACTCACTGAGCGGTAGACTGGTGGCGAGAGGCCCGAGCAAGAATGCGCTCAGAAGCGTGCAAACTACAAGGCCCGGAAAAATCCGTAAGGACCTGCGCGACAGATAACGCAAGACCGAAGGATCGCGTCTCCAGCTTTCGATCACCAGATAGCCACTAATGATAAAAAAGACCTTAACTGCAATGGCCGATACCGGGTGTCCAAATATTGTTGGGACGGCCGTTCCGGTCAGCGCAAACGCGTGACCGTATACGACAACGACAGCTGCGAATAAGCGTATTGCATCAAAATTGTCCTTCGAATGAGAAACGCTGCTTTGGCGCGAAGGGTTGCTATCAGTTGAGAGAAGCTGCATTAGCGATCGCCTCACGGAAAAAAACAGATGACGTTAATAGCTGAAAACAACTTTTTTGATACCGTTGCCCTGCTGGCCTGCAAATGAAGCACTTCCTTCGGATCTGTAACGTCGATATGTTGTTTCGCCTGCTATGGGCGCGCGCGGCAAACCATCGGCGACGCATCACCAACACTCTCGTCGGCAGAAAACACGCACTCAGCTTCAGCGCGAATCGCTACAATCATCCAGGTGCACACTGTGCTATGACGAATGGAGTTCGTTAGGTCCGCGTCTCAACAATCCTTTACGCCTGCATGCTCGGCAAGAGCGGTCGTCCCAACGCCGCGCCTTTAACATACACGCAGCGTATCAAGACGATCAGCAAGCAAACCGTTCGACGCGCAAGCTGTACCGCCGCAGGCGGATTTCAAGACTCTACGGCGCCCGCGATAAACCATTTGTGCGGCAACGCACGCACATGGGATCTATGGTCTCAACTACCGACGCGGTGGCACGCTGCACGGTCGGGCGTTGCTGAAGTTGCAAGGCCTGCGTGGTGCGGTTCCCGGCAAGCCGGTTCGCACGACGACTCCGATAGGAGCGCGCCGCGCCCGCTGGACCGGGTAAACCGGCAACTCAAGCCATCTTTGACCGGACCCGTACTCCCCTTACGGTCTGCTTTTCGGTCTGTTGGCATCTTGCTACCGGCAAAGACGGGATCTCGGCGCTGGGTTTGAAGCGGACCCTCGAGATCGGCTCCTACCAGATAGTGTGGGCTATCCTTCATCGCCTGCGGTCTGTGCTGATTCGCCCCGATCGGGAGCGCCTTTGCGGGAAGGTAGAGGTGGACGAAACCTACATCGGAGGCAAAGAACCCGGACTTTCGGGAGGCCGTGCCAAAGGGAAGAAGATCCTGACGTGTATCGCGATCGAGATCGTGGAACCGAAGGGATTCGGGCGCTGTCGAATGGCGCCTGTGGCGGATGCCTCCTCAGAATCGCTTCGCTCCTTTGTATTGGATAACGTCGCGCCGGGGGCGACGGTCATCACCGATGCCTGGCAGGGTTACCGGTGGTTGCAGAAGAATGGGTACATCCATGACCGCCGTCGCCAGCGGGCCACGTCGGCGCGAGGCGATGACCCCGGAGAACTTCTGCCAGGTGTGCATCGAATAGCCTCCCTTGCAAAACGATGGCTACTCGGCACCCACCAGGGAGCGGTGGATTCTGCACACTTGCCCAGTTACCTAGACGAGTTCGTGTTCCGTTTCAACCGCCGCCGCTCGAGTAGCCGAGGGATGCTGTTCTACCGGATCCTGGAGCTTGCTGTCGCCCATGGACCGGTTCGTGACCACGACCTTGTTATGAGCCAGAGCCCAAAGACTGTTCACCCCAAGCCGCCGAGGCGACGCGGACATCCGCCCAGCTTGCAGCGACCTTCGCCGAGCCGCCCGTGGCGGCAAAACGCTGACTACGGTTAAATGGACACCCCAGCCGCCGACAATGTCATTCACGTCATGCCCGACCGTAGCCGACCTCGACCGCTCCAACCCAAGCCACACAAGGCATTCGCCTCCAAAGCCGTCAATGTAGCTCTTCTTAAGTTCCGAGGATTGATTGAGTTGTGTCCAGCATGCCTAAAGCTGCTGTCGAGTTGGTTTGAGTTTTTTTGCGATGATGATGGATTCAAAGCCGTAGAATTCCCAAGTGCCAAGCATAACTCTGTTGCGTATCTTTGAAATCGGCTCTATTAATAAGCCAAGCACCCATAGTGAGGTCGATTTGTAGTTTTTTGTGGCAAATATAATTTGAAAGTTATAATCTTTCAGCGTCACTAGAAAACTATCAAAATCTGGTGGGCTATATTTATGGGTTGGGTCGTCGTAATAGTTGAGTGTCCCCGCTCTCTTTGGGAAAAATTTGCTCTGCTCACAGGGGAATGACAAGAATATTTTCCCACCCGGCTTCAATGACTTCAACATTGCTTGAAATGTTCCAAGTCTGTCATCACAATGTTCAATGTTGTGCGCTGAGATTACAGCATCGAATTCATTAGTGAACATGGATATCTCATTTGAGAAATTCTCGGGGGTGCTTAAAATATAGCTGTCTGCCTTGTTGGGCTTGATCTGATTGTAATCACCTATGTCTAACCCTGTGTAGTGTGAGTTAGGGAGTATGTTTTTTGTGTCAAAGGGGGAGTTATTTCCGCAACCAACGTCAAGTATTGAAGCGTTTTGTTGAAGTTGCGACAAGAAATGCATTTTGCCATTGGGGCGCAAAATCTTTTTCAAAAAGTTTCTTGTATTCATTTCAGCGTTCAGCGTAGTGGATAGATTAAATGCACCAAGCGCCGCCGCGTGTCAGTGCGACGTTTCCTGTCATGGCGGCTACATGATCGAATAAACTTCACTCAAAACGTCGGCAACAGAAGCGACGCTGATTTTCTCCATCACGTACTTTGCATTTCTGGGATATTCAAATCCGAGGTTCAGGAACATTCCACCTTCCCGCCTGGACACCGCAACTACGCCAAGCTCTTTATTGACGGGGCCCCAACGAAACGGATTCGTGGGACCGTGCAGACTGATCATTGGGGTATCCAGCATGGCAGATAAATGCATGATTCCGGTATTGACACAGATTATGCATTCTGCCTGCCTCACTATTCCGACCACGTCAGTTAAACTCACCTTGGCCGCCACGCTTATGACCTTCTGGCTGCCGATCAGGTCAACCAATTGTTGAGCGCGCATGGAATCTTCCGGACCACCGGTTATGACGATCGCATACCCGTTCTCAATCAGCATACCTGCAAGATTGCGCCAGCACTCCATGGGCCATTCGCGCATTGCAAAGTTTGTTCCGGAGGCCCAAGGGTGAAAAACGATGTATTTATCGCCAATGACGAAAGGCAAGCCGGGGGGGTGAACATCTTTCGTTATTCGCGGATATTCCGTCGACTCAATCCCCAAAGGACGCAACAGGTTTCTGAAATTATTTAACTCATGAATGCCGTCGCAATGCTCAACGCTGGCATCATAAGCATAATGGCGGAATTGGTTCTCGGTTTTAAATCCAATTGTAAATTTCGCCCTCATAAAAGCTGACAATATGGCGGAAATCCTCGGCCATTGCGAAGTGTCGATTAAGAGATCAACTTCGTATTTCCTTATTTCCCTGATCGCTTCGAACGGGCTGGTCAAAGGGACGACTACTACTTCGTCAAGGCCGTCGAACAGATCATAAATGCGCGCGTTGCTTCGTGATGCAAATATCACTACGCTCGAAAAATTTTTCAACTTCCTCAATTCGGAAATAATTATCGACGACAAAATCGAATCGCCGATTGCAGCAAAGGCGAAAATTCCTACCGTCGCGCAGTCCTTTGGCAGACGTCTTTTCTTACGAAACGCCCCTAACGCGTACAAGAAAGCGCCACCGACAATAAGGTCGATGCGCTTCAGAAGGTTCTGTCCACGCTCATTTTTCATTTCAAGTCCAGCTACACTTCAACGAAGGATTCTTGTGATTCTCGATACCCGTCGGCGATCGCCACGCGCTGCTTCTTGCCTCCCGGTGTAAATCCGATGGTCACGCGGACATACCGCGGCAATTTATTCGAGTTGAGCGTCGAGCGAGAACACAAGTGGCCGCGTACCCTCGGATCCTCCGCCGCCACGTGTGCAAGGATTTCACGCTCGGGCTGATGCCCGTTACGTACCACCGTGCATTTATCGCCACGTGTATTCGCGTTCCCGTACTGCTCGAGCAATGTCGCCAATTCCGCCTCGATCGTCTGCTGGATGAACTGACGGGCATTCGCGCTGGATCAGGTAATCCAGGCTGCCCAACGTTGCCGCTGTACCGTTGTTCGCTTATCCCCCCAATTTACTCATTGACGGTGTACTCCCGTTAGCTGGTTGGGACTCGACAAGTATCATTCTCGGCTAGCCACCACTGCCTCTCTGGTCGCCCAGCGTCAACCCCGTACAGCAGATCCGGCGATAGCTTGGAGGCATTCACACGCCTGAGCAGGTCGCGACTATCGATGGCGTCGAGCATGGCGGTCCGCAATGGTCAATGAAGCAACTGCATCATCCGCGCAGGAACGGCCGGTGTCTGTGCGGAAGCGAACGTTCAAATGTCCGCGTAATCGGCAGTAAAGGTTCGGTAACCGAAATAATCATCAAGAAAAGTCGATCGATTTCAATGCATTGGCAAGTCGCATCGTAGAATTGATCGACGGCGGACGATTGATCAATGCAGTGCCACGCTCAGCAACACTTCTTCGGAGGCGAAGGGTCGACGTAGAGGTCACGTATCTAAAATACGCGCATCAGGAAATAACGGTGTGCGGCTAATGCTGCCGCTCGAGTGCCAAGACCACCGCCGGACCGGGTATTTCCGTCAGACTTTTCACTGTTCGTATTGGTAGATTATCCAACACAGGTAAATAAGACGGGCACTACCGTCAATTCTGCCGAACCACTACTGGCAAAAAGAACTGCCACGTTCGCCCACCGGGTATTCACCCACTTCAACCGCACAAGCGTAGCGCAACGTGCGCTAACCCACAGACTCCGAAGTGGCAAAGGCGGTATTCATAACACACTTGCTCAGAGTCGCGTCGATGGACGCGGGCTGCGGCGAATCGGTGAGTGGCGGACCAGGCAACGACATGGAATCCGAGCCAGCGATTCGTCGAACCAATATGAACCCATGTACCAGTCTCGGCCCCAAGCGAGTCCCAAGGGCCGGTATCCAATGATCGACGCGGCGACGCTTGTCGCCCCTCGAGAAGCTTGTTACCCCCGAATCCTGGAGATGGCGCCTTTGAACACGCATATTTTCAATGCAGGATCGTCTCGCGCAGGCAACGGAGCGGGTAACTTTTCGTTGCGCGACATGCTTCATCTGTTACGGGATCATATCTGGATACTTCTGGCATTCATCGCCGGCGCTACAACCCTGGCGACCGCATACGCCTTCCTTTCGGCGCCGACATATTCCGCCGACGTCGTCGTGCGCGTGGACCCGCCCGCTCCGCCCGATCCGAATGCTCTCGGCATATCTCGCCAGGATGGTATGGCCCAGCAACAACAGAGCACGCAAGCGACCGCCGCTGAAGTTTCGGTCATGCAGAGCCGTTCGGTGTTGGAGCCGGTGGTTCGCCAATTTCAGTTCGATGTCGAGGTCGTGCCGCATACCTTCCCGATCCTCGGACGTGTCGCCGAGCAATTCGCCTATCCGGGTCATCCTTCGAAGCCGTGGTTCGGACTGAGTTCGTTTGCATGGGGCGGAGAAACGCTCAAGATACCGTCGCTCAACGTGCCCGCTTATCTTGAGGAAAAACCTCTCGTACTGACCGCGCTCGACAAGGGACAGTACGAGCTTCGCACGCCCAATGGAGATCGCCTGCTGCATGGAGAAACAGGCAAGCCTGCGACCATGCCGGATGGGCTATCGATCACAGTCAAGGAACTCGCCGCCAGGCCCGGTACCCAGTTCACCGTAACTCATCGAAACACGCTGGATGCAATCGATGGACTGCGTCGTCAACTCAAGGTCGCTGAAGTGACCAAAGACACGGGAATCGTACAGATCTCCTTTGCCTCGAAAGACCGGGTTTTGACCGCTCAGGTCGCGAACGCGGTTGCTCAGCAGTACATCACGTCGTCGATCTCGAGCCGTCAACTCAACGACACAAAGACGCTCGAATTCATTCAGGGCGAGTTACCGCGGCTCAAACGCGATCTCACGAGCGCTGAACAGGCGCTGAGCGACTATCAATCGTCGACCGAGACAATGCGGCCAACAACTGAAGCGCAATCCTATCTGCAGGGAAGCATCGAGCTCCAGCAGCGTACGTCGGCCCTGCAACTGCAGCGCACGCAAGCAGCGTCGCTCTTCACGCCGAACAGCCAGCAGGTCAAGACAATCGACGCGCAACTTGCCCAGTTGGCCGAAGCAAGACGTGTCTTCGACTCGCGCTTCGTCAGCATGCCGACCTCCGAGCGGCGAAATGCTGAACTGACCCGCGATGCAAAAGTGGCGGAGACCATCTATCTGGGTATGGTCAGCAAAGCTGAGGAGCTCTCCGTGCGCCGCGCAAGCGCGACCGGTGGCGCCCACGTTGTCGACGAAGCGCTGCAGCCGTATCGGCCGCTTAAGCCGAACCGCCCGTTGGTGATAGTCGCGGGCTGCGGCCTGGGCTTTTTCATCGGCGCATTCTTCATCGTGCTACGACGTTATGCGACGACCGGTGTCACCGACCCGCTCTTTGTCGAACGGCGGCTGGACGTGCCGGTCCTCGGCGAAGTGCTGTTCAGCCGGCAACAGGCTCAACTGGAGAATGAAACATCGGTCCAGCCCTCGCAGCAAGCGCTATCCGGGCACGATGACGGCGCACCGGGCTTGCCCGATCCTAATTCGTTAACGATGGAGCCGCTCGACTCACCGTCGTCGAGAGCTGCTTTTTCCGCAGGCTTAAGCCGCGCGGCTGGCGCTCGAATTCTCGCCAGTCGGCTTCCTCATGAGCCGTCAGTCGAAGCGCTTCGCGAAGTTCGCACGCAGGTATGTCGCGATCGTCTGAACAAAAAGAACAACATCGTGATGCTGACCGGTCCGAGCCCGTCCACCGGAAAGAGCTTTGTTGCAGCGAACCTTTCCATTCTTCTGACGGAAGTCGGCTTGCGCGTCCTGCTCATCGATGCCGACATGCGCCGCGGCAATCTCGCCTCTTTCTTCAAGCAATCCAATCGCGGTGGCCTGTCCGAAGTTCTCCAAGGCAAACTCCTCAGCACGGATGCAGTCCGTTCCGTTGGTGTTCGCGGCCTCTCCTTCATTTCGTGCGGCGCCTATCCGACCAACCCGTCAGAGCTGTTGATGATGCACGACTTCAAGCAGGTCGTTGATCAATTAAGCGAGCAAGTCGACCTCGTCATCGTCGACACCCCGCCGTTCCTGGTCGTGACCGACGCCGCGATCATGGCCCCCCATGCGGGCGCGACCGTCCTCGTGCTTCGCTCCGGCATGCAAAGCGAAGACGAGATTTCCGAAACAGTCAAAAAGCTACGGCGCGCGGGAGGGCGGCTTCTCGGATCGGTCTTCAACGCGATACCCAAGCGGGCCAGCAACTGGAGAAGCTATGAGCAGGCCGCGCAGTACACGCGCACACTCACCGAAACGGACGAGGTCTAAAGCTAAAGAGCAGTTGGGGTCTACGACAAGCGCGTTCGCGCAGCTTGTTCATTGAAACACCTGGCGAGTTCGCCGGAAAGCGGGATCTCGAAGCCGGGCAGCTTTGAGATTCAACTCTGTGTCGTAGCGAGAATCATTGATTCTCGATCATGTGGGGTGAACTATTCATGAGCCGATCTACGCCGCAAATTGGAATCGAGGTAAACCAGAACCGCATTCCCTTCAATACACCTGCCACGACCGGCAATGAATTGAAGTACATTGCGGAAACGCACTTTAACAAGAAGCTTGCTGGCGACGGTTCCTTCACGGGACGTTGCAACAAGTGGCTGCAGGAAAGAAGCGGTTCCAGCAAGGCATTGCTGACTCACTCCTGCACAGCCGCGCTCGAAATGGCGGTTCTGTTGCTGGATACCCAACCCGGCGACGAGATCATCATGCCTTCATACACGTTCGTCTCGACGGCGAATGCATTCGTCCTACGCGGCGGCGTACCTGTTTTCGTGGATGTCCGCGAAGACACCATGAATCTCGACGAGCGGGTGATCGAAGCAGCCATCACGCCGCGTACCCGCGCAATCGTCCCGGTGCATTACGCCGGGGTGGCATGCGAGATGGACACGATCATGTCTATTGCCCAACGCCACGGACTCAAAGTCGTGGAAGATGCGGCGCAGGGCGTCATGGCCACCTACAAGGGTCGCGGTCTGGGTTCCATTGGCGACCTTGGCGCGTACAGCTTTCACGAAACCAAAAATATCATCTCAGGCGAGGGTGGCGCCCTGCTGGTCAATGATCCAAGCCTCACGAGGCGCGCCGAAATCATCCGCGAGAAAGGCACTGACCGTAGCCGCTTCCTTCGTGGAGAAGTCGACAAATACACCTGGCAGGAAGTCGGCTCCTCGTTCTTGCCGAGCGAGCTGATCGCTGCTTATCTTTGGGCTCAGTTGGAAGGCGCTGAAAAGATTACGCAAGACCGCCTTGCGAGTTGGGAGCAATATCACGTATTTCTCGAGCCGTTCGAACGCAATGGCGCGCTTCGCCGCCCTGTGATACCGAAAGAATGCCAGCACAACGGACACATGTACTACGTGCTCGTTGAAGATGAAGGCGTGCGGCAACGCATACTCGACGAGTACAGAAGGCAGGAAATCGGCTCGGTGTTTCACTATGTTCCGCTTCATTCATCTCCCGGTGGCCAACGGTACGGCAAAATTGGCGGCTCGCTGGAGGTGACCATCAACCAGTCGAAACGCCTGATCCGCCTTCCCCTCTGGGCCGGCCTGACCGAAACGCAGCAGTTGCGCGTGGTCGATATTTTTAGCACGCTTTTGAACTAGGCCCGCCTCCTGCACAGGCACGCGTGAGCAGCATCCGGGCGCATACGAAGCGGTCTTCGTCTCGCGGCCCGGATATCATTCGCTTCCGCTTTCTGCACCGGTTTGCAAGCTTCCTCTGGAAACCCATGAAACAGAGCATTTCCTCGCACGCCGATCTGTATTTTTTCGTGTGGATATTCGCTGTGCCCGTGACGTCGGTACTGATCATGCCCTCGGTCCAAGGGACGACGATCGGCTACATCATGTGTTTTCTTTCATTGCCGCTGGCATTGGCGTGGGGCGGCGCTTCGCGCACACGTTATATCACATTCCTGATCGTCGTGGCGTCGGTGTGGGCATTCTTCCTTCTGACGTCTCAACTCGCTGACACCGTTGCCCCCTACGAGCCTGATTTTACAAAAGTCAGGCTAATCGACGACACCGATGTCTTGACCTTCATCCTGAGAAAGAGCTTATTCACACAGACGATCTATCTCCTCGCTGTCGTGCTCTATGCAGCGTATGTTTATATTTTCTACAAACCGTCGTGGCAACAGTGGCTGCTTGCCTCGGCAGCTATTTTCGCCGCATACGGCATCTATGAAGTGATCTACTTCAACGTGACAGGTCAGCCCGGTGACTTTATTTCCAACCGGTCTTTCGGCGCCGAGTTTCGAAATGGTGACGCAGCAGGGGACGAACAGGTGAACGGCAGTTCCCTCCAAATGGTTGCCATTCACGGTTACGTTATACAACGGCTGAAAAGCCTGACCGGTGAACCGTCGATGTATGCCTTATCGATGTTCCCATTCTGGGTCTACTTCAACGCGACGTCGAAGCGCCGCCTACCGGTGTGGATCATCGGCGCCTCGCTCGTCATGAGTACTTCGTCGACGGCTTTCATCGGTTACGTGGTCTACTTTCTCATTCGCATAAGAAAGATCGGCTTCCACCCGGTTAAGGCCATGGTCGGCGCGCTGATGCTTTTTGTCGTGGCATATCTGGCAAGGGACTATATTGCCGATCTCTTTCAACAGATGATCATCGACAAGGCGGACGGGCGCAACGTGTCGGGCGCCGAGAGATCAGACTTCTTCCATGCTTCGCTGGACATTTGGGCAGGGGGATCGCTCGCTAACCAATTATTCGGGATCGGCTTCGGCTATATACGATCGACCGATCTTTTCTCCACCTTGCTCGTCAACACGGGGGTCATGGGGCTCATCCTCGTGAGCATGCTGATTCTGTACCCGGCCTTCAGGCTCGACTGGTCGACGGAGGGAATGGCATTGCGGCAGTGCTGCGTCACAACATGGGTAATGATGATGGTCGCCGTTCCGGAGTTCTCCTATCTCGCGCCGTGGACTTTCGTCGCCATCGCCTACGCCCGGGTTCGTATGTTGAAATTGGCAGCACGCCAAAGTAAGGGCGCGCTGCCGGACAGTCCTTCTTCCGTCAATGATCGGCGACTGACAACGAGAAGCCGGCTTTAAGTCCTTTGAACACACTCGACCTGGCCGCCGGCGAAAACTTCACGCATTTGACCGTCAACGTGACGACTGCATAAGCAATCGCGACCGCACGATGCGCGGGGGCTAGGTGCTTGCGGCTGAAATAGACGCGATTGCGCGCCGTATAGAACAGGCTGAAGGGACTCTCATTGCCGCCGGTTGACACCGCCACCTTGTGAGCGACGCAAGATGTCGGCGCGTACAGCAGCCCGATACCGGCATTCTTCATACGCCAAACGAAATCGCTGTCGTCGTAATAGACGAAGTACTTTTCGTCCATCATTCCGACCGTCCGGAAAATGCTCGTGTGCAGCAACATAAAGCAGGTGGGTGCATATTCTGTAAACACTTCCTGGTCGAACTGTCCGCGATCTTCCATCTGATCGCCCACGTGGGGCGTGGTGGCGGTCAGCGGCGAGAACCGCCCGCCTGCACACCATATCCGGTTGGTGCCGTGATACGTGATTTTGGGCACGGCGGCCAGCGCGCCCGCCTCTTCGGTGTGCCGTACCAGTCCAGCGATCACGTCGGGATCCGGAAAATCGGTGTCGTTATTGGCCAGAAGAACGTAATCACATCCGTCCGCGAGCGCCATCTCTATGCCTTGATTGTTGCCGCGGGCAACACCGACGTTGTCGTTATTGAACACGATGTCAGCGTGGATACCGTGGAGAGCCGCGAGTTCGCGCGATATTGCACTTCCCGTATCCTTCTCACTGTTGTCGATCACGTATAGCTTGAAATTCGCATCGCGCTGAATGGCGAGACTCCTGAAAAAATCAGGAAGCACGGAATCGGAGTGATACAGCACGGTGACAATCCCGATCAGCGGCGACCCATATCTCGTTGACATATCGCGTCCTTCAAATGAGTTGCGGAGGCAGCCCTCGCGGCCGCCTCCGTCACGGGTGAGGGGCGTCGTTGCGCGTATCAGGCCGCGCGTTCACAGCCTTTGTAGAGCCCCTTCTCCCGCATTTCGGCAATGCTTTTCTCGTAGGTATCGGCCATAACCTGCTGCTGGTCGACCCATCGGGCAAACCGCGCAATACCTTCGCTGAACGAAACCTTGGGCTCGAATCCGAGCATGTCTCTTGCCTTGGTCAAATCCGCATAGACATGGCGCACATCGCCTAGGCGGAATGCGCCCGTTACAGTGACGCTGACATCGCTGACGTACACCTTGCACAGTGTCGCTGCAACGTCCATGACGGACGTGCGCGCGCCCGAGCCGATGCCGAACACGTTGTCCGCGGCGTTGGCGTTCGTGAGCGCTGCGTAGGTCGCATCGACCACGTCATCGATGTACACGAAGTCGCGGCTTTCCAGGCCATCCTCGAAGATATTGATCGGATTGCCGTTCTTGATGCGCGTCGAAAAGATCGAGAGAATTCCCGTGTAAGGGTTGGATAACGACTGCCCCGGACCGTAGACATTCTGATAACGCAGCGCCGACGCATCGATGCCGATAGAACGGCAGGTCGTCATCACCATCTGCTCCTGAGTCTGCTTGGTAATGCCATAAAGCGACGTCGGATGGATTTTCGATTCCTCGTCGGTCGGCACGCATTCCATCGCTTCGCCGCTTACCGGGCAGAGATGCTCGAACTGGCCTCCGAGCATATCTTTTTCCTTCCGCGGGCCGGGATAGAGAATCCCCGCGGCCGGCGAACGGTACTTGCCTTCGCCGTAAATCGCGCGCGACGAAGCAACGACCATTTTGCGCACGGTATTGCGGCTATTCTTCACCAGTATGTCCAGAATCAGCGCTGTGCCATGCACGTTCACGTCGACATAACGGTCCACCTCGTACATCGACTGGCCGGTACCCGTCTCGGCCGCAAGATGAACGATCGCGTCCTGCCCTTGCATAACGCGTTCGAGGACGGCCCGATCGGTCACCGACCCCTTCACGAACTGCACGCTTTCCGGCAACGAAGCGAAGATTGCGGACGTGACGCTGGGATCTTCCCCGTGAATCTGGGGGGAGAGGTTATCGAGCACAGTGACTTCGGCATTGTTTGCGCAGAGTTGGTGCGCCAGACTCGAACCGATAAAGCCGGCGCCACCCGTAATCAGGACTTTCATTTCTTCTCCCGTTCCCAACATTTCGTTTCGAAGTTGTAGCGCTTCACGATCTGCGCCGGGTTTCCTATGACCACGCAATAGTCGGGAACGTCGCGGGTGACCACCGAAAGAGCACCCACGACAGCGTGACGGCCGATCTTCACGTTGGGCAAAATGACTGCGTTGAATCCAATGAATGAGCCCTGCCCGATCAGCACGTAATTGCCTCCGGTGCGAATACGATCGCCAATGCGTGTCTTGTCGTTGACGTCCTCATGCGGATGCTCGACGTCGACAATGGCAACGTTCCCGGTAATGGTTACGTCGTCACCGATCTCGATCGACGAACCGCAGACGATGTGAACGTTCTGCTCGATATTGACCCGGCTTCCAATCGTGAGCCGCGGTGGCGCAGCCGCGTCGGTCACGATCAACTGGATGCGCGCGCCCGGCCGAATCAGCACGCTCTCGCCGATCGACGCGTGATGCACGTTGACGAGCAGCATGGGACGAAAAATCGTCGTTTTCGCACCGACCGACCGGAACACATGCGCGTACCACAGGCGCGTCTTGAGCCGACACCAGGCTAAAGATCCCCGGTAGCATAAGTCGAGCAGCCTCACTTTCCTGGTGTCAGGCCGTTCGTTCTCCTCGACGGTCGTGCTCATGCGTTGACCCGTTGTCGTCCGGCGATCTGCTTGAGCCGCGTATAGACAGCTCGCAACGTACGAGGCCAGCGGCGCATGGCGTACAGAGCCGTCTGTTTCAAACCGATTCGTGCCGCGCGCCAGCTTGATTCGATGCAGTTCTCGAAACTATCCTCGTGCCCGTTCTCCAGAAAAAAGATGGCCGAGGTCAGATAGAATTTTGCTCGCCCCTGGTTGACAGCGTCGCTCGCCACGCCGAGATCGGCCGCGATCTGGCAGGTCTGGATCGCGTCGTTCAGGCATCCCATATGGCGCGCGGGATTGTTGATGCGCATGGAAGTCATACCCGTTCGATTGACGCGGTATAGTCCAAACTCTTCGTCGAGATAGCAGCCTTGCGAACCCATCAGGACCTGCAACAGATGGGCCACGTCGGCCACTGACTTGAGACCGACGTCGACCGGATGGCGGCGGCGTAAGCGCGCCCGGTACATTTCCGAGCTGTGGAAAAAGAACGGACCGTTCTTGGTGAGATACTCGGCGTCGAACGTTGCCGGTTTATTTTTCGACAGCGGATACGACACGGTCTCCAACGTATCTTGGTCGACCGTGCGCATCTTGTGCACGACGAGACCGCATTCCGGGTGAGATCTCAGAAAATCGATCTGACGTTGCAGCTTGCCGGGCGACATCACATCATCGCCGTCAATGTTGGCGATATATTCGCCCCTCGCGGCAGCAATCGTATCTGCGAAGTTAGCCGAGAAACCAACGTTCTTTTCGTGCGCAACTACCTTGATCACATCCGGATAGCGCAGTCGAAACGACTCGATGACTTCGAGAGAATTATCGGGTGAATTGTCGTCACCCACGATCACTTCGAGCGGCACGTCGAGCTTCTGGTCGAGCACGCTTTGAATACACGCGCCAACGTATTCGCCTTGCCGATAACAAAGCACAATGACCGACAGCATAGGCGCAGCTTGCTCGTGGAGCGGATTCCGAAGAGTTGTATCCATGCTGTTTTCTCAGTTGAGGGCCAGCCGCCCCGCCAGGTGGCGAGCCTTTCGCTGAACGATCGGCGAAACCGCGATGGTCAGGGCGACCATGGCAAGCCACGTGCCCGACAGGACAAAGAAAAGACCCATACGCGACGATGTGGTCAAGTCCAGATGGCTCACCAATAGGCCGACAGGTATCACCGCGGCGACGCGCACGGCGACCCCTCGATACCAGCCAGCATTGATTCCAGCCATAAACTTCCGATGTACGATCGCTACCCAGCCGACTAGGAGCAGAACATTCATCCCAAGCCACGCATAGGCAGCACCGACCGCGCCGAGATGAATGCCGCCGTACACAACCGCGGGCGCAAAGAAAATGAGGAAGCCAATGTTGCCTTTCAAATGCAGCGACAGGTCCCCCCTTGCGTACTGCACGAAGAACGCGAGCGACGCCAGCGCCGAACAGGCGTTTCCGACCGCGTAGCATTGCATTGTTCGCAATGCCGCGGGCGACACCGGCGCGCTCGCGGACCATAACCGAAGCACTGCTTCGGGCGCGAAGGCGAACACGGCTGCAACGGGAATGACCGCCAATGACGTCACCTCGGTGGCGAGCGCATACATCTGACGAATCCGCTCGCCACCGCCGAAGGTCTCGGCGTTCAAGCGCGGAATGAAGGCTTGCTGAATGGGATTAGCTAGCAACACGATGCCGCTCGCAAGCAGCGTTGACATGCTGAACACGGCAAAATCCGCCAGCGGCAGCGCCTTTGAAAGCACGATTTTGTCGAGCTGCGCAGTGCACGCCCAGATCAACGCAGACAATGCAATTGAAAGCGACAGCTTCGCGCGCGACGACAGTACCTTCCATGAAAAACGCGTCGACACGAACGGTATATCGATCGCGCGGCCAAGCAGGATACGCATGGCGGCGGCCTCTGTGACAATGGCCAGAAGTTGCCAGACAAAGAAAAATTCGACGTGTGGCCAGATCATGATGACCGGCACAACGAGCACATTGCGTATCACGGCAAAAGTAACGCCGATGACATTGAGCGCGACCTGCCGATCGATACCGACCACGCCGCCTCGATACAGCGCGGAAAGCCAGCGCGCGATAGCCGTCAGCATCATCAGCACAAACGCCGTGCGGATCTCGCTTGGCGGCAATGTAGAGGCGTTCAGCCACCGCTCGGCAAAATACGGCGCCGCGAAGATCGAGAAGGCGAACAGGAGTACGCTTATGCAGAGAATCAGTTTTTCCAGCGATTCCAGTAGTAGTCCCACCTCGTCTTTCGAACCGGTGCCGGCACGAAGGCTGCCTAACTCGCGGCACAACGTCGGCGAAAGTCCAAAGTCGAGAATGAGAACCCATGCGAGAAGCACGGTGTTGATGGCAATCAGCCCATACGCTTCTACTCCGAGATGACGCACGTAAATTGGCACCATGACGATACCGAGCGATACGGTCACCATTTGGCCAACGAAATTTGCGAGCAGGCTTCTTCTCAACATCGCGCGGTCTGGTCTGCCAGTGAATTAGGTAAGGACTGCGGGCGCCGCCAGAGGTATCGCGAACATCGAATTGAGTCCTCGCTGATGTCAATTCGTCGCGAACTTGTCTTAAGACAAGCGCGTGATCTGTTAAGCGACCGAAAGATTCCACTATCTTTCCGGCCGGCCCTCACCGGATTGGCGATTCAGATTGGCCACATACGCATCGGCGATTCGAAACACACCCCCGGCGAACTCGACCTATTGGCGGGCTTCTTGATGCGGTCTGGGGTAAATCGCGAGTATCGATCGGCAAAGCCCTCTCAACCCATGTGCAGACCGCGCAGATGAACACTTGAACACAGCCGGCAAGCGCTAGACTCCCTAGGGCCCATGCGTTAAAGCGTACCTGTCCAGTTTCAAATTAAATGTGCGGCGGCGCACGTTCAACGCTTTGCGTATGGGCTATCGCATGAAGATAGCGAGAGAGTTAGGATCGTAGCGGGGGCACGGGCAGAGCCTCAAATGTGCCTGGAGCTACCGCAAGTGTGCGAAAGCGGACAGACGGCGTCGATAACAACGACGCATTCATCGCATCAGCCTCGCGATTCCCAACTTCTGTGCTAGCCTTGGGAAAAACAAAGAGCAATCCCTTCGGCTGAGACATCCAAACAATGTGTCCCTAGTGTGGCTGCGCGCTAGGCCATCACCCAACCGTCTGAGTAAATTCCTATGCTGAAAAGAATGGTAAGTACTGACCGAGAATGGGAGAAATTTGGAGCTAGCGATCCGTATTATGGCGTGTTATCTCACGATCGCTTTAAAGGGGGCAACACCGACCAGACCGCGCGCGACGATTTTTTTTCTTCTGGGGAGGTGCATGTCACCCAGTGTTTTTCAATCATTGAGAAAGAGCTGGATGCCAATTTTGAGCCCCACCGTGCGTTGGATTTCGGATGCGGCGTCGGACGCATCACGATACCGCTTGCGCGGCGAATTGATCGCGTCGTAGGGCTTGATGTGTCTGATTCAATGCTTGTAGAGGCGAAGAAAAATTGTCAGCGATCCGGGCTCGACAACGTCGATCTGCTCGAATCAGACGACCGCCTTATGAACCTGAATGGAAGCTTTGACTTCATTCACTCGTTCATCGTGTTCCAGCACATTCCCACGAATCGGGGGGAAGCCATTCTAATGGAGATGATCTCTCACCTGACAGATGGCGGCATCGGCGCACTCCACTTCACCTATGCATCTCCAGGTCCCGCGTGGAAACGCGTATATAGAAGGGTCCGTGCAGCCATTCCTTTAGTTCACAATTTCGCCAACCTTGCCCAGCGTCGTCAGTTTGGATATCCCCTGATGCAGATGAATGAGTACGACGTCAATAAGTTGCTGCTTATTCTGCAGAAACACGGATGTCACCGCGTTCATATTCGATTTTCAGATCACGACGGGCACCTGGGAGCATTTCTCTTTTTCAGGAAAGAAGCGACGCCCATTTTCTGAACCTCACATGCCTGATCCACATTCATCGGGAGTCGTGGGCCGCTCCAACTCAGCTACCCAACGGACCGCTTAGTTGCGGTTGGTGCTGTACATCGCTTTGGGGTTGGCCCGTCAACACAAGCCGGGCCAATGGGTTCGCCCATACCGTTCCACAGACAGCCCGGCAACATATGCCAGCGACATTCTCGAACCTGCGAAGGAGGATGGATTGTCGCATAAAATGGCGGCGGTCGGCGTGTCGAACAGAATGATCGGGTAAGGAATGCAAACTGATGCAGGGATTCGGTTCATGGCGCATGTCCAACGCTTTGCATATCGACTATCGCATGAAGACAGCGAGCCACTTCACACCGCTCGAACATAAATCTTGTTAGCGCGTTGGCCATGCCACCTGATCCATCGGAAGATTGAGCAGGTACTGGCCGTACGCATTCTTGGCGAGCGGTTTTGCGAGTTGAAGCAATTTCTCCTCGTCGATCCACTGTCGGCGGAATGCAATCTCCTCCGGGCACGCCACTACCAAACCCTGACGCTTCTGCAGCGTCGCAATGAACGTCGCCGCTTCGATCAGCGAATCGTGCGTGCCGGTATCGAGCCACGCATAGCCACGCCCCATGATCTCGACATTGAGCGCGCCGTTGGTGAGATAACGCGAGTTGACGTCGGTGATTTCGAGTTCGCCACGCGGCGACGGCTTGATGTCCGCCGCGATGTCGCACACCTGCCTGTCGTAGAAATAAAGGCCTGTTACCGCGTAATTCGAACGCGGCTGGGTCGGCTTCTCTTCGATCGACAGCGCGCGGAACTGGCGGTCGAATTCGACCACGCCGTAACGGTCCGGATCATGCACGTGATAGGCGAAGACCGTGGCGCCTTCCGCTTTCTCGTTGGCGCGTTCAAGCTGTTTCGCGAGATCGTGGCCGTAGAAAATGTTGTCGCCCAGAATCAGCGCCGACGGATCATTGCCCACGAAATCGCGGCCGATGATGAACGCCTGCGCGAGTCCGTCCGGCGAAGGCTGAACCGCGTACTGGATATTCATGCCCCACTGGCTGCCGTCGCCCAGCATCGCCTCGAAACGCGGCGTGTCCTGCGGCGTCGAAATGATCAGCACATCGCGAATGCCCGCCACCATCAGCGTGGACAGCGGGTAGTAGATCATCGGCTTGTCATAGACGGGCAGCAACTGTTTGGAGACCACATGCGTGATCGGATACAGGCGTGTGCCCGATCCGCCCGCGAGAATAATGCCTTTGCGCGCCATTGCCGTGCCTTTACGCGCGCTGCGCGTAGTTGGTCTCAACCCACTTGCGATAGTCGCCGGAGGCGACCTCGTCCGACCATTCCTGATTGTCCAGATACCACTGGACCGTTTTCGCGAGACCCGTTTCGAACGTTTCCGCAGGCTTCCAGCCGAGTTCGCGTTCGAGCTTGCGCGCATCGATTGCATAACGGCGGTCGTGGCCGGGACGATCCTTCACATAGGTGATCTGATCGCGGTACGACGCGCCCGTCTTCGGGCGCAACTGGTCGAGCAGGTCGCACAGCGTATGGACGACCTCGAGGTTCTTCTTCTCATTCCAGCCGCCGACGTTGTACGTCTCGCCAGGCGTGCCGCGCGCGAGCACTTCGTAGCCAGATGGATGACCGCGCGTGGCTTGTATTCGGCGAGAAATTCGTCCAATGCGGTGCGATCGCATATGTCGGCGCATACGAAATATGCAGCGGATTGTGTTGCAGAGACTTCAACGTGCGTGCGCAGATTGCTCGCATAGGTGAGCTTGTCGACATTCACCACGGGTTCATCGCAGACTTGCAACCAGTCAAGCACAAAGTTGGCGCCGATAAAACCGGCGCTGCCTGTCACCAAGATCACGGAAGCCCTTTGGAAGCCGCCTTCGCGCCGTTGCGCGGAGGGTCGATTGGAATCTGGCTGACATCCGTTGAATAATGCGTTCAGAGACGCCGGTAAGCGCTTTGGTATAGCGTTCCCTCGCGTCCTCCATCGCCGCGGACAGATGCAGCCGTCCCAGTGTAGGGTTCCAGGGATCTCGATTCAGTGCGGAAAGCAACATACACGCTTTCGCCTGCGTTAACGGGGCGTAAGGAGGGAGCTTCACGCGGTCGGGCAACGCTTGCAGCATCCGCGTTGACGTAGTTCGGCCGTATTGCTGATGGCCTGATATTTCTTTTGCTGAGAGCCTCGGCTGCGTCTTGGAGATGATCGCCGCGGCCTTCAAAGTTTGCGGCAGATGCATGCTGCCGATGCGCATCGGGACGCCGGATGCCTGCGCGTCCCGAAGAAAAAGTCATTTATCGTCTCGTGGCGTTCTGGAACGTGCGACACATAATGCGCATACGAAAACCCCAATGACCACGCCGAATATGAAGCATAAGAAATGTGTCAAAACGCTCAACATTTACCTGGTCCTTTGAATTGAGGCGAGATTGGATTTATAACGATTCACCTCTTCCGCGATTTACCGAAATCGCCGCGTGAAGCCCGCTAGGCCAATTGCCGAAAAGACACAGAGCCAGCAGCGACGGTAAAACGCGGTGATCGTCGCGCCAAACATCATACTTTACTGGAATCGCGACCAGGCGAAAACGGCGACAACTGAAGCAGACGCCTATAGCGCCGCACCGGACTCCCTAGCAGCACACGTATGACCACGCCGGTTCGAGTTGACGACGTGGAGCCCGCCACGTATGCGACCATGGCAGGGTCGGCGATAGTGCGGATGTAATGCGACGCGGGGTTAGAACTGCGGGCCGCCGCGGAATGGCAGTTTGACAACAAAGCAGACGATTACTGACCTCCGGTGAGACCGCGCATAGTGTTCAATCGTTGGCGAGCGCCTGACCTTTTATCTCCATACGCGTTTTCTTCCGCTCCATGCGCCGCGAGTAGTCGATCGCAGGCTTCTCGATGTACCGATACGTCAGATACGAGAGTACCAAGGTTGCCGGCCACAGTATCGCCAGATGCGCCCAGCCTTCGATATTGGCCAGTGCAATCAGATTCTGGACAGTCGGGTGCACCAGTTACAGCGAATAGCTTATTGTCCCGAGACTTAGCAGCGGCTTGACTTGCATGATCGCTCGCGCGCGTGCTGCATAACAGCCGATGAACAGCAGGTAGGCGACACCCCACGAAATGAACACAGACTGGACTGTCGCGACGTCCGGGCGTTGAAACACGCCAAATCCTACGTAAAGTGCTGGAACGATCGCAAGGATAATCGAGCCCACCAGAATCAGAAACGCCCGCGGGTCGAGTTCACGCGTATGCCGACGATAAAACAGCAAACCTACGACACAAGTCGCCATGATGCGGAAGCGGCCAAGCGGTATCCGCACGTGCAAAACGTATGATGCCACGGACAATGCGAGCAACGCGGCTACCGTGAGCACAGTCAGCAAGACGCTGCGTCGATTCACCCGCACTGCAAACGCCAACGACAGCAGGATATACCAAGCGAACTCCATGGATAGCGTCCACGACGCACTAACGAAGTTGGGTAGATGCGCGTAGTCCTGAACGAAGAAGAGGCGCAACAGAGAAAAATAGCCGAAACTATGTACCGAGCCTGGGGGATAAGCACCGTATCCGAAGATAAAGCCCGAATTCAAACGTGAATACCGCGAGGTAAAGCGGATAAATCCGAAAAATACGATGCTTCCAGAATCTACCCAGTGCATTTGCGCGTTCAAGACTCAGTGGAATGACAAATCCACTGACAAGAAAAAATGTCAGAACGCCGACCAAAACCTGTTGTGATCGAGAACCAGCCCGCGCCCTCGCCGCCATGCTGGAAAATCACGAGGAGCGCAGCCACGCCACGGAGGATGTCGATGAAGGCGTAGCGGCCACCGGAGGTCGTCGCCCGGACCGCATTCGGTAACCCAACTCTTTCCGCTGTCGGCATCAGGGTTCCTCAAGACGGATTGTCGCCGCAGTTTATCTTCGTAGAGTCTCGGGCAATGTACGCAAACACACAAATGCATCGCTACGCGCCGCAACTGTCGATTCGGCTTGCGGATATACCCACCGTCAGCGAGTCGCTTCCATCACGTTGGTACCCGGCAATAACCGGTCGAATTCGCGTTTCACGATCTCATAACATTCGCATGAGCGCGCCTCGAGTCCGGTCCGGTCAAGGATCCGGACACGGCCACGACTGTGATGGATGAGATCGGCGTCGCAAAGCTTGCCGGACGCCTCGGTCACGCCTTCACGGCGCACACCGAGCATGTCGGCAATGACTTGCTGCGTGACTTGCAAATCACTGGTGCCAGAACGATCGATATCGACCAGCAGCCACCGGCACAGTTGCTCGTCCAGACGATGCAGCCTGTTGCACGCCGCAGTCTGTGCGACCTGGGTGAGGAGAGCCTGCATGAACAGCAGCATCGATGAGCGCAGCGTTGCGCAATTGCGCAATGCTTCGCGCAGTGCTGTAGCGCTGATTCGATAAGCAAAACCGCGGCATTGAGCCTGAACGCTGGCTGGCATCGTGTCGCCGCCTGTCAGGATCGGTACGCCGGTCGTGCCATCCCTGCCGATCGCGGCGATTTCCACCGAGCTGCCGTTCTCCATGGTCTGCAGCAGAGACACGATCGCTGTGGCCGGAAAATAGACGGTTCGTATGAGTTCGCCGGATTTCGACAGAAGTTGCCCCGGACTCAATTCGACGAGTTCAAGATGAGGAAGCAGCGCCTCCCATTCATGCGTTGGGAGGGCCTCGAACAGACGGTTGCCACGGCGGTATGACTGAAATGTCGTCATCATTTCCCTCACGTAAGTATCGCAGCCCGCCTTGGTATGGCAGGCCTCGCTCGAATCGAGGAGTCAATGAAGACGCATTGCCCTCATTCGCGCGGTCGGCAAACAGAAACGGTAATGGAGACGATCAAAGCTTCGCATTGGTCATCGCGTTGCGTTCGATGTCGCAGCAGCGTAGCCGCCGAAGAAGGTCGCGCCAATAATCCTGGCGGAATAGCCCGTACGATCGTCGGATTTAAGAGGACTTATTTGCGTCTAGCGTTCGGTGAAGCGCTGGACGCAAACGTCACTTTGCTTCAGATCGAAAAGAGCCCACAGTAGCAGAAGTGTCAACAGCTGATAGTGTGAAACTGCAACATGTCCGGCTTATTAAGGATGTCTATGGGACGAGATAAAGCGGTCGAGATGCATTGCCTCGGCGTCTCGAATCGGTACGTCGGACTGGCGTGTGGTCAGGGTTGCCCGTCCGTTAGCGGCGATGGTCCGCTCGACCGCGACGTGGCCGGCCGCCAGCAGGTGTGTCGTCATCCGCGGTCGCGACCATTTCTGCTTCCTGCGTAACGACCCTCTCGGCCAGCGCTTTCAGAACTCCGGTCAGAATCCGCTTGCCGATTTCATGGTGAAAGATCCAGACGCCATGGATTCGTCCGGTGAATGCGGCCTCGCTCCCAATCTCCGGGTCGGGCCGAAAGCCGGAACCCAGCCCAAACGTGAAGAGTCCGCGTATCACGTTACCGCTGATGTCGAACGGACGGCCGAACTTGTCGACCTCGATGCCGCCCTGACGGAACTGCAGAGGAATCTCCGCCCCTCGATGGTCGACCAGTGCGGACATGCTGGGCCCGTAGCCGGCGCTATGAACCACGCCACATGACTGCGCGAGACTGGTGGCGGCACGGGCGCGTTCCGCTTCGCCGCTGGCGGCATCGATCAATTCGATACGCGGCGTCGTTCCCGCGACCCGGCCGTACGACATCACCGAGCATGCGATCTCAAATGCGCGGTAGCGCAGACCGCTCGAACGATTGACGCGCCGCGTGATCGGGCAAATGTCGTTGACTGGATCGACCGTATATCCCCATGCACGCGCTTCCTCCTCGGTTTCGAAAAACAAGCGGATCGGCGAGCGGTGAATGATGGCGATTTCATCGAGCCCGGCGCCACCAAGGTCAGTTGCAAGACGCTCGGTCATTGTGAACGCGCTGTGCGAGCCGCCGATAATGGTGATCCGGTTCGCATGCCCGGCTGTGGCAGGGACAAACATAGGCGCGAAGGTGTCGACCAGTTGCGTGCTAGTGAGGCGAAGCAGTTCATCCGAGGTGCAAGTGATGACGTTGTTGCCCGGCAATGGAATATCTAGCGTGCGGCACAGATCATCGACCTCTTCAACGCGCTGCGTTCCGCCGAGATTCATCACGACGGTGTCGCTGATCACCGTCCGGCGTGCCGCCGGTCTGCGCGTGTCGTGATAAGCGATTTCGAAGCGGCCGTCCTGGCTGTGGCGAATCGCATCGATTTCGTGTCCGCGCAGTACATCGACGTCGAAATGTTCGACGAGGTGGGCGATGAGTCGCTCGGCCGCCAGCGTGAGCAGTTCGCCGACCTCCGAGAGCAACGGCGCACCGTAGGGGTCGGCGGCCATTTTTTTATGCAACTCGTTGTATTCGCGCAGATCGCCGAACACCTCGTCGAAGCGTTCGTGCTCGAGACACGCAAGGAAAGACTTGGCGACCGAGTTGCCTGTGACGTTCACATAGTCACCGAGTTTGCCTGCTCCGAAGCGCATGCGTCTGTCGATGATCAACAAGCCGTTTCTGGCCACCTCTGCCAGCTTGCCGTTCTTGAACGCGTAGAACAGGAAGCCCATTCCTGCCGGACCGGCGCCGCACAGCACACACGAGTAATCGCTTGGTACGCTGCCGGAATTATCCGGCTCTACCGCTGAGGACCTCTGCATGACTTTGTGGCTCGATAGTTGTCCGCTGTGAATGATGTGCACCCTGTGCGCTGCCGGCCTCAAGGACACTCCTCGAATCGGATTCAACACACAATATCCTTTAAAGCGAAGCATCACTCTGTGCGCTCGCGCACGGACAATATTTCGGAACCTTACTGTAAGGCTTCATTGCAAAATATTCTGCTGTACGGAAGGATTTTCCGGACCGCGATGGCGTCGGCAAAAATGCCTGTAACTAGCAATCGACATACCACTCAGCAAGCTGAATGGTTACACCTATACGCTGATTTTACAAAATCTAACAATTTGGATGTCTGAATTAAATTTCCGCTTGATGCCCGCTGAAAAACGGCGCTCACCAACGAGGCGAGCGCACGCCCCTACGCCATTACGCCATCTGGAACACCGCCACCGCATCCCGCAAAATCGTCGCCTGCTCTTCCAGCGATTTCGCCGCTGCAGCGGCTTCTTCCACAAGTGCCGCATTGTGTTGCGTGACCTCGTCGATCTGCGAGACGGCCTTGTTGACCTGTTCGATACCGTCGCTCTGTTCGAGCGCGGACGCCTCGATCTCGTTCATCACGCCGGTCACACGCTCGACGGCGCTCATCGCTTCGTGAATCGTCTTCTGCGCGTCGGACACGAGAGAGGCGCCCTCCTGAACCTTGGCGGCCGACTCACCAATCAACTCCTTGATTTCCTTCGCCGCCGCGCCCGAGCGCTGAGCGAGGCTGCGCACTTCCGAAGCCACCACGGCGAACCCGCGCCCCTGCTCGCCGGCGCGCGCTGCTTCCACTGCCGCGTTCAATGCGAGAATGTTGGTCTGAAACGCAATCCCCTCGATCATGCCGATGATTTCCGTCACCTTGCGCGACGACTCGCTGATCCCATCCATCGTCTCAGTGACACGCGACACCACTTTGCCGCCACGCGTGACCGTGTCGAGCGCGCCATGGGCGAGACGGTTAGCCTGCTTCGCGTTGTCCGCGTTCTGTTTCACCGTGGCCGACAACTGCTCCATGCTCGCGGCGGTCTGCTGAAGCGCCGCAGCCTGCTGCTCGGTGCGCGAGGACAGATCCGCGTTGCCCGACGCAATCTCATTGGCCCCCTGAGTAATCGCCGTCGTGCTGCCGCGCACTTTCGACACGGTCTCGACGAGCCCGTCGCGCATCTTCGTCAACGCGCCCAGCAATTGGCCCATCTCGTTGCGCGATTTGATCTTGATGGCGACGGTCAGATCGCCGGCGGCGATGCGCTCGAAATGCTTGACGGTGGCGTTGACCGGCTTGATCAACGCCACTGACAAACCGATGCGCGCGGCCACGCCGATCACGAGCGCGATGGCGCCGATCGCGGCGAACAGCAGCGTCGCGATCTGGAAGCGCTGCGCGGCCGTTTGTGCTTGCTGATGCTGGCTGTCGATGCGCGAGCGTTCGAGCGCGTCGATCGCTTTCGAATAAGTGGCGTAAAAACTGTTCGCTGTCTCGCCCTGAATATTGCGGAAGGTATTGAAATCGAAGTCCGCAAGAGCCTTGAATTCCGGCTCGATCGCCTTGTCGACCAGCGCGCTGCGCGCCTGCTCCACAGCCTGTGCGAGCTTCTGCTCGTTATCGTCCGCAAATGGGCCGGCCATGTAATTGCGGAAGTCTTTGTTCGATTCGACCAGCACCTTGTGCGCGGCCGGCAGCAGGTCGTCGGTCTGCTTGCCGACGCTAAAGAGCGTCTGATACGAGCCCAGCGCGAGTTGCACTTGCAGCAGCTTCTCGGAGCTCGCCTTCAAATGCGACAACGCCGCCGCACTACGCTGTGTGTCGTCGAGGCTGCTGTTGGCGAGCTTGAGCGCGCCATAGCCGACACCGATCACTGTCAGCAGGAAAGCGACGAATACGCTGATCACCAGCGTCAGGCCGCCACGAATTGTGATGTTATTTAGCATTGGGTCTCCGGAACGTCTTGCCGATCGGCGGCGAAACGGGTTGGCAGCCGTGCGCGTCTTTTTTTGCGCATGACTTACTCTTCGCCGCATCCAGGTTAACGACCTCGCACGGCCGCTGCTAAATAGGTGGAATCCATGACTGGCGGGCGTTTGCGAGCGACTTTCACCTCACTATCTGGGATCTTCGGACAACCACGCGGCACCGCTGCTTTTCCGGGCATGGTGCGTTTCGTTTGTATAATTCGGCGTCTTCGCTCAGGCCCACTTTCATGCTTAGTTTTGCGCTCGGCTTTCTCGTTTCACTGCTGATCACGCTGTTGATCGTGCGCTACGCGCATCTGCATGAAAAATTCTCCACCGACACCGATCTGGCCGGCGTGCAGAAATTCCATGTGCGCCCGGTGCCGCGTATCGGCGGGGCCGGCATTCTGCTCGGGCTGATCGTCTCCGCCGTGCAGTTGCATCACGCGTATCCCGCCGTGTCGGGCGGCATTCTCGGGCTGATTGCGTGCGGCATGCCGGCCTTTGGCTCTGGACTGGTCGAAGACCTGACCAAGCGCGTGTCGCCGCTTGCAAGGCTGGTCTGCACGATGGCGGCGGCCGCGCTCGCCTATTTCCTGCTGGACATCGCCGTGACGCGCATCAGCGTGCCGCCGCTCGACTTCCTGCTCTCGTACGCGGTGATCTCGTGCGCGGTCACCGTGCTGGCGGTGGCCGCGCTCGCCAACGCGATCAATATCATCGACGGCTTCAACGGACTGGCGTCGATGGTCGCGTTCATGATGTTCGCCTCGCTCGCCTACGTGGCGTTCCAGGTGTCCGATCCGATCGTGCTGTCCGCCTCGTTCATGATGATGGGCGCGGTGCTCGGCTTCTTCATCTGGAATTTCCCGGCGGGGCTGATCTTTCTTGGCGACGGCGGCGCGTATTTCATCGGCTTCATGCTGGCCGAGCTGTCGATCATGCTGGTGATGCGCAATCGCAACGTGTCAGCGTGGTATCCCGTGCTGCTGTTCATGTATCCGATCTTCGAGACCTGCTTCTCGATCTACCGGAAGAAATTCATTCGCGGCATGTCGCCGGGCATTCCGGACGGCGTGCATCTGCATATGCTGGTGTACAAACGGCTCATGCGCTGGGCGGTCGGCACACGTACCGCGCGCGAATTGACGCGGCGTAACTCGCTGACGTCGCCGTATTTGTGGCTGCTGTGTCTGATCGCGGTCGTGCCCGCCACGCTGTTCTGGCGGCATACGCTGCATCTGTTCTGTTTCGTGGTGGTGTTCGCCGCGACGTATGTGTGGCTCTACGTGAGTATCGTGCGATTCAAGTCGCCACGCTGGATGGTGGTCAGGAAGGGGAAACGGTGAGCGCCGATTTCCCCTTCTCGTATCAGTAGTGTTAGACCCGTCTTAGCCTTTGTCGCGCAAGCGGCCCTCCTGGATGCGCTGCCGGTGTTCAACTAGAGCCTCGGGGCGCATGTCTGCATGCTGCAAAATCGCGTCAACTATCGTGCGAACGGGCAGGCGCCCTATCCCCGTGCGCGCAAACTGCTGCTGGCGCACCCGCAGGTGCCGGTAAAGTTCGCTACGTTCAAACAACGCCGCTGGAAGCGGGGGGCCACCATTGCCGTTTCATGCGAAAAAACACCGAGCCCTTCGACGATCCACAGCCGCGGCGGAAGCAGTTTGCGCAAAAACCGCACCGTAGCCGCATTCTGCTTCATTGGCGAGGTGCGCGTGAACCGCCGTCCTTCAACCGTCCTGAGCGTCAACGTGTCGTCGGTCTCACCGTGTGTGACTAGACCAGCCCAATGCTTTGTTTCGACCACGAAGACTCCGAACGGCGTAATCGCCAGATGATCGATTCCAGCAGTCGGAAAGGCGCTCCGCGGTGCATGAATCAGAACGAGACCATCCAATACTGCCCAGTTCTCGCCGCACAAACGCGTGAGTGCCAGCGTAGCTCGGCTGACACCTCCCTCTCTCCTTCTTCCCCCTGCCTCTGGGCAAAGGCCACCTGTGTTTCTCGAACTTCCTTATCAGCCGAATGTTTATCGCTAAAGTTCAGATAGGCATACAGCGCTGCACTCGCGAGCCCGACGATCGTCTGAATCAGCATACTGGCTTCTCCTTTGTTTATGTAGGTGAACCCAGCGTACAGAGCGCCACGGGACGTCAAGCATCAGATCAGGATGGTGAGCCCGGGAGGGAAGCCGCCTTTCTCGCGGTCGACCTTCGTTCAGGATCTCACAGACAGAAATGTGTAGTTGTCCCCGCGCGCGTGCCGCCTTGCAAGTCGCCATGATGTTACGTGAGTGCCTCTATGGCCTTGTCGCTTGCGAGCATCGGTACGTTTGGCCGCGAGTAGGCTGCCGCGAACGCGCATCGGACATGTCTACTCTCGACACTCGACGCAACCACGGCGAGAGGCGCGCCGAGTAAAGCCATGAGCTGACGCTTTTCTGATCCATCGCAAAACCGGCGCCAATGCTCGAGTCTCTCGCACGCCTATTCAAATGTCAGCCGCTGCGTGGACCGGCGATTGATGAGAACCCGCAAATGCTTGCTGCCGAAGTCCAAGGTGTTTGTAAAGCATACCCTCCGGCGCGCAGCGCCTCAAAATCCGCAAATATCTCCGCCACCCGCCGACATTGTGTCTCGGCCGGCACAGGATCCGTGGCTCAAGTGCGCCAATCGTACGGCGACGTGACTCGGCCCAGACAAGCCTGTGGAATTTCCGCCTGAATTCATGCGGCAGCGTGTGGCACGCAACGTACCGTCCAGACGTAAAGAACGTACATGTTCGTTTTCCTGGTATTGAGTCCGTGACTTGGTCGACGCGGCGCCGGCGTCGACCGCGTTCAGCGGCGTGGCAAGCGCGCTGCCGTTTGAGTGCGCTATTTTTCGGGCCGCGCGCGCCACGGGCAAGGAAAATTGCAGATGATGCCTAGCCACCATCGAGGCGCAGTCAGAGATGAAGTTGGAACAGCCGACGCAGCACGCCGCCTCGACAGGGACGGCCGTCAGATGGGGGAATTTGAAGTGACCATACCCAGGGGAATTTGACCGACCGCCGGGGGCTGTGCCATCCAGCACGTACAGTATTCAGCGAGCAAACCGGAGACGTACGGGCGAACGGCTCTGCCGACAGGCCTATCAAAAAATACGGGCGGCTACGGCAGTTCAATATCGATGCGTCGTGGACGCAGGCATGGACATACACCCGCGCCGCTGGTACGCCCGCGGCTCACGGTACGCACGCTATGCCGGACACACCGAAACAGCGGAGAAGCAGCATGGACATCGCAGACCGTCACCTGTACTCAATTTAATGTTTTTGGGGAACACGTTGGATCAAGTATGTGAATCACACAGATGATGGACCGTAGAACGCGCCAACGGTGCAAGCAGCTGATTGCACGATGTTCATCGGTCGTCGCTTCGCCCGAGAGAGGAGTGCGCTGACCACATTGCGGCGATACCATCGGTGCCCGGGATTTCGCACGGCAGCATGCGCCGACGGCCCGCTGGCCGGCACGCGAATCAACCTGTTCCAGACGCTAACCATCTGAGCGCGAAAGCACTGACGTTCACGTGCCCTGCGATATTCAACTTTGCTGCCGCGCGGGAGGAACGACTTTTAGGGCACTGCACGGATCTGCCCCTTTCTCGCTGGAGCACTTCGCGGATGCGGCCACGCTGTTCGCGTCGAGCGTAGCGCCCAACTATTCCCACCGATAACCGCACTAAGACAAGCGGCTGTCACCGAGTGACTACGATCCTGCTCAATGGTTGCTGAGATCTGCGCTAACCGGACAACAGATTCTCGTTCGCCCCCGTTCGCAGTGACTTACGCCTCCAGCCCGTCGATCAGGCAAGCCGGCGCGCCAGAAAGCGCCGCCCAACGCGGTCGCCGACCGGGGCACGGTTTGCGATCGAAGGACACCACACAGCGCTGTATCACAGATCACTCGAAAACGTTGCTTAGGCTGCGGGCCACTTCCGCTTTGCGCGAAATCGGCGCCCCCCCTTTTTCAATCGCTGCAGTTATGTTCTAATGATTGCAGTACCGTTCGCTCACGTCACGAGCATCGACCGTTACACCCCTTGCCGGGGGTTTGGGGGCTTTTTCGCCCAATTTCTATACAAGCGTTGCTCGGCCTCGCTATTACGAACGAAGCAAAGCACTTTGCGAAGTTCGTGTTGGCAGCATCAGCATGAATCGGGCGTTCTCGGCTCAATCAGAGCCACAACTTTTCCCAAAGCAAGAAGTTCCCAGCGTCATTCGCATGGTGACTCTCTCACTCCTTTAGGCCGGCATTCGCAGTCGCGTCGCAACCACTTGTCGTCTGTGCGGCAAGTGACCGCTCGCCAACGGAAACTCCGTGCAACCGTGTCTTTTCAACCTAGCAGGGACCTCTTCCCTGACGCCTACGCCGCAAATACGAGCGGTGCTCATGACGCGGCCATGCCGCCAATGCCTTCCCGATGTCGGGGAAGTATCTTCCCTTTGCGACATACAGCGCGGCATCCATCAAGACAAACCTTGCGATCCACTCATCTCCGGATGAAGGCCCGCAAGCGATCCAATCGCGGCGCCTGTTCCCACAACGGGTGCAGAAGGGGCGTCTTTGTCAGACACCCCCGCTCACCGCTCCCGCATTAACGCAACTTCTCCTCGCGGGCTTCCGCCTTCCATCCAAAACCTCCTTACACCAAAGGCCTATCCGTAACCGGATCCCACAGCTCAACGCATTACCCGGCCCTCTCCCCGAATTCAATCGCTTACGACGCCCTCGCCCCGCCCCTGCCCGGCCCGTCATTGCAGACTTCCGACTTATTCCGGATCGTTCACGAGCTCATCGTGACTTGGGGCCGTGTTCGCCTTCCCCGCGGGCGAACATGAGTTGACATGCGGGTGACAGCCAGGAGCTAGCTAATGAGCATGATGTCGAAGGCCATACACGATTCCGCCGTAAGCAGCAAAAAAGCTGGCGGCAGCTTTGCAACACAGCAGAACAGGCGGTTCGATACAACAGGCCTTTTGCGCTTTGCCAAGCAGGTGGGGGAACTACGCGCATCGGTCAGTGAAATTCCGGAATGGGTGATTCATGCCTACGCCCAATACTGTGTGGCGCAGGGCAAAACAGCGGGCACCCTCGCGAATATATTTTCAGCTGTTCGTGTCACATCGCGCCATGCCGGCCGGAACATTGACGAGGTGTGCAACAACAAGGAACTTCAACTCGTTCGACGAGTACGGAAAGGAACAAAACGGGCCATGAACCCGACCGAAATTGACGATTTGATCTGCAGAGCGAAGCAAATAGACCAAGGGCTTATGCACATGATATCGCTTGCACTGCATCTCGGACTCCGACGCAAGGAGGCGCTGATGTGTGCGCGCGATCTCAGGATGTGGCTTGACGCACTCGTGCGCGGCGATCCCACGCTTCCGCTGATGCGTGGCTCGAAAAACGCAAGGCCGAGGCAAGTGCGGATCATCGAGAGCGAGCGCCCGCGGACGATCGAAGCAATCCGTTCCGCGCTCGCGTACGCTCGCGAACACAATCTCGAATTGATTACTGGCAATGGCAAGACGCTCAAATCTGCGATGAATCGACTCAAAGCATTGCTGCGCCGGGCTGGTATGGTCGGGCCAACCAGCTTTCATTCGCTTCGTTACACGTATGCGCTCAAGAGTGCGCTCGAAATGCTGGAGGCAGAAATGCCCCCCTATGAGGTTCTTGTGGAACTAAGCGAATCGCTTGGACACGGCCCTACCCGCATCCAGATGATTCTTGGACACTACTGCCAGCCGATCAGAGGGAGATTCGAGGGGCATATATCGCTGCAAAATATCGATGCCGATCGTCGCCGCCCGCCGAGCAAACTACCGCGGGCGACAGCGCGCCTTATGGCAAAACGTCAACATGGCACGCTAAGCGGCTATCCTATCGGCCGACCCGACGGGGCGCACGGTTTGGCATGTTGGGCAGACGACGCACTAATCGAAGAGCATTCTTCTAACACCTGAGAGACTTCCATGTCCGATTCCTCATTCCTAGAGCAAGTCAGCCGTTGCGCCGACAAGATCGGATCCAACGACATGATGCGCGCCATCATGGCCAAGGTTTGGCACGAATTTGAACAATCCATTGCTCCGAACTCGTCGTATCCACTACGGCTACGGGACCTGGATGTGCCGTTGCTTGCAGGCTTTGTCGAAGCGCGCTCCAAGCAATGCCTTGATGTTGAGTTACTTCTGCTGGAAATCACCTGCATCAGGATGGTACTACTGGAATCCGGTTTCCTTCACAACCAGCTAAGTGAGCTTAGTGTTCGCGTTAAGCGGCATCGGCTTGCCAATGATGAGAAGGGTAAGTATCGGTTCGCAAAAAAGCTTTGTATCTGACGGCGGCCTCAAAGGTGAAGCGCAACACGGAGCTTGGTAAACGGAGGCGCCAGAGCGAGACGCAAGTTCAAACATGCCGGCGAAGACTTCGAACGGCGAACGGAATTCATCCGTGGTACGAGGCCGGCTATTGAAGGGCGGTTTCAAGGGTGAAGCGCAACAGCGGGATTAATGTTTAGAGCCTTGAGGTTGGCTTGTTGATGCGAGGGTGGCGGCGAAGACCTCGAACGGTGAATGGAAGTTGTGAGTGGCACGAGGTCGACTGTTCAGACTGTCGGCGATGGCGTCGAGTTCGTCCTGACTGTAGACCGAGAGGTCGGTGCCTTTGGGCAGATACTGTCGCAGCAGCCCGTTGGTGTTTTCGCAAGTGCCGCGTTGCCAGGGACTGTGCGGGTCGCAGAAGTACACGTTCACACCGGTTGCGGCAGCGAGTTCTTTGTGGCGCGACATTTCTTTGCCCTGGTCGTAGGTGAAGCTCTGGCGCAGCGGCGCGACAATCGAATTGAGTTTGGCAGAGAAGCCCGCCAGCGCTGAAGCTGCGGTAGCGTCTTCCATCTTTGCGAGCAGCACAAGGCGGCTGGTCCGTTCGACCAGCACGCCGACTGAGGACTGGTTGCCAGCGCCCTTGATGAAGTCGCCTTCCCAGTGTCCAGGCAGCAGCCGGTCTTCGATTTCGGGCGGCCGCACATGAATGCTGACCATGTCGGGAATCTGCCCACGCCGGTCAGTGCCCCGTGTACGCGGCATACGCGTGCTGTGGCCATGGCGCAGGCAGGCAATGAGCTGACGGCGCAGTTCGCCACGCGGCTGGGCATAGATGGCCGTGTAGATGGTTTCGTGCGAAACCTGCTGGGTCGGGTCGGTCGGATACATGCGCTTCAGTGTGCCCGATATCTGCTGGGGTGACCATTTCCACTCGAGCAGGGTGAGAACGATACGCCAGCAGACGCTTTGCAGGCCAAGCTTTGTGGGACGGCGGCCCGCGCCGCGGCGCGCGGCGCTGAGCGCTTCAGCCGGCACCGATGCGTAGCCTGCAGGAGAGCTGTTTCGCGTCAGTTCACGGCTAACGGTGGCTGGTGTTAGCGCCCGAGTATGCGGGCCATGGCCCGCATACTCGAACCCTGCCGATGCAGGCTTGCAATGATGAGACGCTCTTCAGGTTGAAGTTGCTGGTACTGAGTTCTTTCATGCATCGCAACACCTTATACGAAACGGTGTTGCGCTTCAGATTTGAGGCCGCCAAGCTATCGGCGGTGTCATCGAGGTCACCCCGCCTGCAGAGCAAGAGGTCAGTACACTTGAGCAGATACCGGCGCAGCAGGCCGGTGGCGCTCTGTATTTGCCCCGTACTTTGATTTATTGTTAGGATTACTTATGCAGACCTTTGCATCAATAGTGGAGGTAAACTCCTGCGTTGCGCGACATCTCCCTGCCCTGATCGTTCGCGGAACTCCGCCGCAGTGGTGCAGCGATGAGTTGAGGTTGGCAGAGAAGCCCTTGAGCGCGGAACCGGGGGATGCATTGTCCATGAGGACCAGACGGCCGGGGCGTTCGGCCAGCACGCTGACAGAGACGCACTCTTCGCACTGTTGACGAAATCGGCCGGCAATGTCATAGCGTCGCGCAATCCTTCCACTTCCGGCTGGCGCACACGGATGGGCACCGTATTGGGAATCTGTCAGGGGCGTGACCCTCCTTGGCAGCATGCGATGGGTGCGATGGTGCCGCAGGCAGGTGACGAGCTCGCGACGCAGTTCCCCTATGGCGCGCGTAGATAGCCGTCTAGATGGTGTCTTGGGAAACTGCCGGGAAAGACCATCGGGGTACATGCGTCTGAGCGACCCCGGCATCTGCTGGGCCAGCCATTTCCAGTCCAGCAGCGTGAGCACGATGCGCCGGATAATCCTGCGAGTCCAGCTTCGTGCGAATGGTACATGTCCCGCAGCAAGACTCTGATCATTATTAAATTACAGGAATAGAGCCAACGCCAAGTGTTGCTCGGAATATTACTGGCTGGCAGTTTGCGAGAAGTCGCTTCTGTACTGAGATGCCTGATCTCAGTCTGTAGGTATTCGCGATGCGCCGCTTGCTTCCGTATCGGGTTGAGAGCAAAGTCTTGCAATCGTCGAAATTGTTTGCCAGCCCCCTTCAGAAGCAACCGAAACCAGCCGTGAGCACGCAGCGGTGGATTAAAACCCCCCAGGCAAGTCGGATCATAGCGAGGGGCGACGCACTCCCATGCTCGATTTGCTAGTTGAAGACCTGTGATCGACTTTGCTCGCTACCATTCCGCGTGTCGGGGGCGAATTGGGTCATGTGCGCTAGCAAAGCTGGCGTGATGTGACGGTAGCTGGCACTCCAAGCGACGCACCTAATATCGATAGAGGCCACATTCACGCCTGGCTTGCCTTAAATGCGACCTCAATTTCCCGCCGGCAATGGTGCCCTGGTGTCAAGAGCCGGAGAATACGACAGGTGCAATTGACTCGGGAAACGCCTTCACACCTGCCTGCTTATAGAAGGGTGGTCTATTGCAACTCAACGATTCCAGCAAGTCAGCCCCTATCTTCTGCTGCGTCGTGACGCAGGGTTTGCGCGTTACTCGCCAGCTCCCTCCGGAAATGGCGGTACGTCCTTGAGGTAATGCGTCACGCCATCGACGCTCCAATTCGGTCGCTTCACGTCGTAGATATACTCGCGGAATGCCGCCATAGTGATTCTTCCTTGCGCCAGGCAAACGTAATCTTTGTATATGCTCGGCGGATCCGTTTCTGCATCAACCCATTCCATTATTTTCCTCTCTATTGCGCTGGCCCAGTCAAATCTCGCCGCATGACAATGGCCCGTGCCAGATATTATGCCCGATTTCACCGTGACACCACCCTGGCACAAAGTTTTGGAACCGCTATATCCCGAGCGATGTGGATGAAGCTCGACGCTCGGAAGAACTGAAGGCTTAGCAGGCTGCGGAAATACACCCCGGCAGAAGCAACGTCCATCTCGCTGGGCGGTTACCGCCGCAGATTTTCTGCATTGCGAAATTTCAGCGCCAATTCAACTCCATTTTCGACGGCTTGAGGCGCATTTTTCGCTCCGTTACCGCGATTTCGGCTACTACGGACGGACCTGTCCCAGAGAGCGCATGCGCACGAGGTTGTAGGCCGCCATGTTCAACACGAACATCTGGTCGACTTTCTGCAACCCACGCACCATCACCTGACGCATGCGCCCGACGGTCTTCGCCCACCCGAAACCTTGTTCGATCAGCTTGCGCTTTTGCTGCGATATCGCATAGCCCACGCTGTGCGCGATGGCATCGGCCACAGCTGAACGACGACCCGAGGTGTTCTGTGCCACGTGCGGCGTGACCTTCATCTGCTGGCACGCTTCGATGAATTCCTGCGCGTCGTAACCCTTGTCCGCACCCAGCGTGATTTGCGCAGCCGCATCGCGCGCCGTTTGCTGGGCGGCGACAATTATCTCGGCCGGCGCATTGACTCAAGATTTTTGCTACCGGGCGGTACCTGTTGCCTCATGTAATTTGTTACCCGTCAGAATACTGGCGGGGACGACTTATGACGAGGCGGCTCAGCATGACAACACGACGGGAATTGACTGAGGCGGTTGGCGAGCGGTATCGACGATCTGACCGGACGGAGAAACGCCAGATCCTGGACGAATTCATTGAATTGACGGGCTATCACCGTAAGCACGCGATCCGGGTGCTGTGCGGGGAGCCGCAGCCGCAAAGGGCGAAGCCAGGGCCGCAGCGACGCTATGGCGACGAAGTGCGCGCGGCGCTGATCACGCTGTGGGAGGCTGCCGACCGGATCTGCGGCAAGCGGCTGAAGGCGCTCATCCCGACGCTGATCGACTCGATGACACGGCATGGTCACCTGTCGCTATCGAAGGACGTGCGCCAACGGCTCGAGCAGATCAGCGCCGCTACCATTGACCGGCTGCTGCGCGACGTGCGCGAACAGGCCTTCTCCGGCCAGCGCCGGCGCGCCGGCGGAATCGGCAATGCGATTCGCCGTGCGGTGCCGATCCGCACGTTCTCTGACTGGAACGATCCGTTGCCCGGCTACCTCGAGGTCGATTTCGTCGAGCATTGTGGTGGCACCAAGATCGATGGCGACTTCGTGCACAGCTTCGTGATGACAGATATTGCGACCGGCTGGACCGAATGCCTGACCATGCCGTATCGCAGTGGGGCGTTCGTTCTCGAGCACATCGAGCGTGTTAGCCGTGCCTTACCGTTTCCGCTGCGTGGTCTGGATTGCGATAACGATACTGCCTTCATGAACGCGGCCATGCTCGACTTCTGCAAGGCAACGGGCATCGAACTGACGCGCTCACGTGCCTACAAGAAAAACGATCAGGCGTGGGTCGAGCAAAAGAATGGTGCCATCGTGCGCCGGCTCGTTGGCTATGGCAGGCTAC
This sequence comes from Paraburkholderia sp. BL6665CI2N2, assembly GCF_004366535.1. Lineage (NCBI taxonomy): Bacteria > Pseudomonadati > Pseudomonadota > Betaproteobacteria > Burkholderiales > Burkholderiaceae > Paraburkholderia > Paraburkholderia sp. BL6665CI2N2. The sequence goes on along the minus strand of NZ_SORC01000001.1, from coordinate 6,487,163 downwards.
GCGGCCTCGAAGCCACGGCAACCCTTGCTTCCCTCTACGAGGTGTCGCGGCTGTACATCAACTTCTTCCAGCCGTCATTCAAGCTGAAATCGAAGACACGTCACGGCGCGAGGGTGACGAAGCGCTATGAGGCGCCCTTGACGCCGCTCGAGCGCGTGCTGCGTTCTGCTTCGGTGTCGGAGGCAACCAAACGCAGACTGCGTGCCCAGTTCAGAGCGCTCGACCCGCTGGATCTCTTACGTCGAATGCGCGAAGCCCAACAGCGCGTCGCTGAATGCAGTGTTTCCGGGGCGGGGCCGACGAAGACAAAAACACCTGATCAAGTTCCACTCGCGGATTTCCTGGCGAGTCTTGGAACGGCGTGGCAGGCCGGAGAGGTCCGACCGACGCATCATCGAAAAACGCGCGTCCCACATGACTGGCGCACCCGGGAAGATCCGTTTGAGCATACATGGCCGAAGATACAGCAGTGGCTCGAATCGGAGCCCGGCATTACCGCGCAAAAGCTCCATGAGCGCCTCACTTCGATGGCTCCCACCATGTATTCCGGCGCGCAGTTGCGCACCTTGCAGCGCCGCGTGAAGGTATGGCGATCGAATCGTGCCAGAGAACTGGTGACGCGGATCCTCGGCGATGCCGACGCGATGACGGCTGGCGCCGCTACGCAGCGCCAGCCGTCATCGCAAAACATTCGGACTGTGACAACTACCCGGGAGTAACATCATCCCGTGAGGCACCGGCCAAAATAGTTGTCGCTGACCGGCCGCGCTGCTTGACGCTGTCTAGTTTGCCGCGCATCGTTGATCATGACCTTGGCCGCTTCACGTTCGGCATGCCCGTCAGCACGACTCACGCGGGCGTTGACCACCAGTCCATGACGGTTGTCAGTCAGCGTGTGGCCCATGTAACGCAGTTCGCTAGCTGTCTTGCCCTTGCGGTAAAGCCGTGCATCGGGATCGGTACTGGATTCGTGCGTGTCGTTGCTTCGCCTGCTACCCCTGAAGCCGCCGTCGCCACTGCCACCGTCGTCATCGCTGTCGTCACTGTCCTTGCGCACAAAGCTCTTGTGCCCCGCCCACGCCTGGATCAACGTGCCATCCACGCTGAAGTGCTCGCCCGACAACCAGTTCTTCTTCTGCGCGATGGCCAGCACTTCGTTGAAGAATTCGACCACCGCGTCGTGCCGGATTAAACGTTCGCGGTTCTTCGTGAACACCGTCGGCACCCAGACTGGATCGTCCATCGACAGGCCGATAAACCATCGAAAAAGCAGGTTGTATTGCGTTTGCTCCATGAGCTGGCGTTCGGACCTGATGCTGTACAGCACCTGCAGCAGCATCGCCCGCAGCAGTTTCTCTGGCGCGATGCTTGGCCGGCCGCCCTTGATGTCAGCCTCATACATTCCGGCGAACAACCGGTCCATCTTCGCCAGCGCCTCATTCGCCATGACGCGAATCGAGCGCAGCGGATGCGAGTCCGGAACGAAATCGTCCAGCTTGCGCACGGAAAACAGACTTTCGGTGAACGTGTCGGCGCCGCGCATGATCTCCTTGGGGGTCGGGTGAGCTTCTCATATCAACGCTTTTACTATCCGTCGCGATGACTTCCGCGCGAGGTATTTCCGCAACCTGTTAGAGCCGCAAAGCGAGCGAGGTGCCGGTGCAGATCGCCAGCCTCTCCCCTTCTCTGTTGGGCCGCAGAGGTGAAGACGCCCGAGCCAAGGGGCTTCGTGATCAAGGTAGCGCTTACGTTTGCGGTTTAGGTATGCCCAAAGCGACAAGGCGCCGAACGCTAGCAGTTGCGAAGACGTTGTGGTTTCTCCGATGTAATTTTGGTGAAACCAGCGCATCTAGTCCTATGTGAAGTCAAGGATCACTTCAAGATCCGAATACCAGCAGGAAGCTGCTTTTCTGATGGACGGTCTTCGGTGAAGGCCTGAGCGACAGCACGCGGTGTCGTACCAAGCACGCGCGCCGCCTTGCGCAGATTGCCGCGATGTTCCGTCAACGCCGACAGCGCCTTGTCATATGTGAGCACGGGGATAGCTGCCCCGCGCCAGGCCTGCACAACGGCGACCTTACGGGGTGCATTGCGGTCACACGATGCATCTGCTCTCGCAGTAGAATTCAGCAGCGCAAGGAGTGTGCGCTTTTTGATCCAAAGCAGAAACTGTCGCCAATGTACGAGTTTGGCTAGGTCGTACCAGCCTGGTTCCTGCGCCGACCACTGAGCAATAAGATAGCTTAAATGCTTACCCTGAAAGTGCCACGGCGTTTGCGGAGCGAAACCACCAGCGCGCAACGCCTCAAAGCCATCCAGAAGTTCCGCCACGCGACGGCATTGTGTTTCGGGCGACACTGGGTAACTGGTGCCAGTTCGCCGATCATACTTCCAGTTGACTTTGCCCCTAACAAGCTTGCGAAATTCGCGCTTGAATTCGCCCGGCAGACTGCTGCACGCAATTACGTACCGGTAATCATATACAACATGCATATTTGTTTTCATTTTTTAATCGATGAGAGATCAATGCGGCGCAACGCGGCGACTTCTTGTCGGTGCGCCGTTTATCATCGTTGCGCGCACCATCGACGAACAGAAAATGCGACCTACGAAACCGACGCAGTCACGACATGGACTTAGCGACCCCAGCTTGCTAGACATCACTTCATCTATAGCAGACGAAGGAAACTATTCGCGGCTTATCGATCAATAGCCCAGATCCTGCCGCGCCACCACAGTTTTGTTGCCTACAGGCTCAAAGCGGCCTCAGCTCGCGGTCGTGTCACTTACTTGAATCAGGCATGGATTCCTTTATCAAACTGGTATTTGCCGGTTTTTTGTCATTGACAAAGTGTTCGCGTTTCACGCGGACGTTAGCTACGTCAGCCCGTTATGCCAGAAGCCCGACTCGAGTAAAACCAACCTGATGCAGGTGGACTCCAACGGTAGCACCTCTACACCCAGACTCCTCTCAGAACTACTTTCGACAAGGTGCACAATCGAAGCCACGATCAGGTTTTCTACTCAAATCGGCGTGATCGAAGGCTGCGCATTGAAATGTCAAATCGCAAGCCAAACGGTGATCGTGATAGCACTTTTCTTGTCGTTGAATCCGCTTTTTACCACCGCAATTTTTCACTTGATGAATGAAGGCTGTCACGCAACCGGTTGCTGTCACGTCGACTAAAAGGTGGCAGCGGTTTGTACGGGAGGACAATGAGTGTTAGCCCAGTTATTGACCGTCCGAGACGATGCCTCTCTCTTCGTGCTGTCATGTTCAATACGCAATTGCAGTTCTCCCATGCGAGGCCACGTCAGTTCGCCGCAATGCAATTGGCGACCTCCTGAAATAGTGCACACCAGGCTCTGGCACACCGCGGCGGGGACTAAATATGCGGGAGGATGGTCACGATGCCGCCCAGGAAGGCGCGGTACTGTGACCATCGATCAGTCTGGCATCGCTGCCTTCCCCCTGCGTGTCAGCGCCGCTGCGGTATCGACCGACTGCGGCGCGCACGTTCACAAGCTTTCAACAGCAAAGCATCGATGCCCAACAACCAGAAGTACTATTGACAAAAAACAAAGGGCGATGGGTTCGCCAAGAGATTTCACGCTCAGCGTGGGAGCGGTTGCAATTTCCAAACATGCTCCAATTAAAGCCAAGGCGCTAAGCATATATGCAAATCGCCCGTTAAGTTTTCGTTGGCCAGCGGACTGACGGAAAAACCGCGCGACGTTAAAGCCCCTCGTACGAACAACGGCGTTGAAATCGATGAAATACCCGCGCCCGGAATCGTGCTTCACCGCAAATCGATCGCCACCGCACTCAGCAATGAATAATTTTTGCCGATCGCATTGGTCCAGGACCTCCAAAAGCAATGACAAGCGTGGTGGCAACGTAACCTGCGCTGATTCGGTGTTTAGTAGAACACGATCAGTAAGTATGGTCCCACCGTCATAAGACACTTCAACATCTATTAACTTCATGGCTACCCCGCTATTAAATGGTTGTAGGATTTTTCGTAAAGCCAACCGCCTAAGACGCTTAAAAAAACAGAATAAAGTGCCACGTCATAAGAAGCAGCCACTTTCCGACGGCCAAAAGTTGCAACCTCTAACAAACATAGGTCGGTCGCCGAGTCGAGGTCTACATCCAACATTGGTGGCAAGAGAGAAAAGGTCTTCCAAGAATCGTACGATCCGTTCCAGTCGATGCGTTGAAAACGCGGTGTGTAAGGGAACTTTAGCGCCCTGCACATGACGCTCCACGCAGAAAGCTAAGAAAAATAGGGGTCTTTCCTCAGTCAATGGAATAGCAGTTGTCGCTTCCGGCATGCTCGGTACAACGACCGATACAATCATCGGGCGTTTTACTCGGGCGAAATCGACCGGACCGGAAGATTTGCTGGTTTTATGTTGGTGCCCGCAACGTCCGTTCAGCGTTGGCGGACACGTCCAGCACATTTGCTCCCCATTGCCCTGAGCAACGTCTGGCAGCCTCAGATCTTTCCCCAATCCGCGCAACACGATTGCAAATGCGCGGATATTCTGTCGGTGTCAAGATATTGGGAGTGCTGTTCGCGAAAACGCTGCAACCGCGTTCGCATAAAATGATGCAACTCAACCTCTTGAAGGATAGTTTCCGGTAACGCGGGGTCGAGCACACAATGCAAGGCAGAAAATACGGCAACGCATTCAACAGGGCAATTGTAGGCGCCGAGTGTCACGCGCAAGTGTCGCAGCGCGGGCTTTGCCCTGCGCAATGGAGATGTCTGGACGGAAACAATGCCGAGCTTTTCATGCAAAAGAAGCTCATCCGCATTCGCTGAGCATCTTACCGTGCCCATCCAGTCGTATCGATTGATGGCAAACGCTCCGAACGCGGAGACAGCAAGGCAATCCACCCACGTTACGGGATTGCGCGTGCCTGGCGCGTGCTCCAACAGGACTCCACGGCGTATAACGAACGCACTGTCGGTCATCGCCCTTAGCACCGAAGAAACACGTTTCGCTAACGGAGAACATAGCCGACGTCGCTGCGCCATCCATCCGGCGCGATCATCGTCCAGCCGCCTAGAACCCGTTGTTGGTCTCTCGGGGCATACAGCAATATCGAATGCGTTCTCGCGCGCAGGAGAAAACAACGCCTTAGCTTTTCCCATATATTCTCCTTTTGTTGGCTGCAGTATCGATGCCATGAGCTTGCCAGTTACGGGTAGAAGTCAAGGTAATGGCACGACGAGAGGGGCATCGGGATGCCTGCACGTTGGCCGGGTCAACTTGCACCGAGGCAGCATTTGAGCGTTTATTCCGCAATGCGCGGGAGCTCAAACCTAAGCCAAACCGGATTGTCGGTATGACGTATGCGAAGGAGGCAGGATTGGGGAAGAACGGCGGCGGATTGCAACCGGTGCATTGTTGGAAAGCAGAAATTCATGGAGATGCAATGCCTGCGACTACAAGGCTGAGCGTGAAAACGTCGGCGAACATCCTGTATTATCAGAAAGGAACCTATCCGTGATTTTGCTGGCGGGGCATATCACGAGAGGTAAAAGTCATGGATATGCCAATGAAGAAAAAACGTACCGTCGCCTCGCAGGCAGCGGCCCGAGGGCGACCTTCATGTTGCCGACCGTGTCGGCAAATTTGAAGTACGTCGATCCTTCCTTGTCGAACACGGCTTCAAGGCCTGCGGTGTTCCTCGCGTCAAATCCGTAGATGAGGCCGGCAACGCGCGCCACTTCAACGCTGTCGGAGCCATTGGACACAACAAACCGGTCCGCCCGGTTAATCGTCACGACATTGCTTGAGTCGTCCCAGTTTGGCTTGAGGGAGTACCCCTCCATGCCCCGAAAGACGAGCTCTTTTGCAGGCCTTTGTGAGAAGCGGATCTGAATGTGCGTGTCTTCGCCGTCCCGGATCGCTAGCGCACCGAACCTGGCGGCGAGACCACCGTCCTGCGGCTGCACTTTGTCGCCCGCGCTGACGACTACTCCCGACGCGGGCAACACGCTTGCTGCCGCTGTTTCCATCGCAGACTGCACAGGCGCGGCGCTTGCCACATAGTTCACCCCGGTCGATTTGGCGGCCGCGCGACACAACGTCACGTGGTGCGCGGTGAAATCGACGTCAGCGTAGAGATTCACTGCCCCAGCAGGCGGTCGAGCGACTGCATCCAGTTCTCGCCGTCTCGGGTTGCAAAGCTCTGCGCATTCGTCAGGTCGACGTCTTTTTGCGCCGAGCCGCTCCAACCTTGCGGGACCAGCGACTTGGCCATCTGCGCAAGCGGCAACGTTGCACTCATCGGACGCGTCGTCTCCAGACTGGGTCGCGGACCAATCAGTGCGAGGCGGTTCTCCCGCAATCATCGCTGCGTTGAACGAGTTAGCGTCAGCAGGTTTTTTGGCATTCGCCGCCGTCATTTGCAATGCCGTCGCCGCAAGCAGAACGAGAACGCCGAGCGTCGGACGGTGATATCGGGAGGTCATCCTGGTCAACCTCCACAGGTCCGCTCAAGGCGGAAAAACGGAATGTAATGGCGAAAGGATTTGCGGTGAGTGCCGCGTCGGCGATTGGCGCCACGATCTGTAGCGAAGCGTCAGCGCATACGACTTCACGTCGGGCTTGCCGGTCGCGCCCGCCTGCGAGGTCGTCGTTGTGAACTCAACGAGAACTGTCTAATCTTCAAGCAGCGCGATGTTGCGCATATTCACTTCGCGGATCAGCTTGGGATTTGCGGTGATCTGCTGGAAAGGGGCGTCATCGCGCAGCCAGCTTTTGAACTGGTCGGTTGCAGCCCCAATCATCTGGGCCTTCGAGTGATGTTTGACGACATGCGCGACGTCGTCAGGCTGTCGATCAGCACCGGCTCGATTGTGAACCAGCGCACCGCCATGTCGCGCATGCTCGTGCGCACAGCTTGCGAATCTGGCTTGTAGGCGATGAGCTCGGTGACTACGGGATGACCGCTCGCGTCCGCCGACACACCGACTACGCGCGTAACCGACGACGGCGGCTGTCGAGTCCAGACCCCCTGCAGCAACGGCAGCCGAGGCGAACGCGATGAAAATCCAGCGATTGCTCTCGACCTTAAGCCGCGTGCTCGTCTCGAAAATGACTTTCGATGGATCTTCCTCGGCATACATGCCGGGGCCGTGGATAGCGCGGCCTGCCGCTTGTTCCTGAAAATGCGCATGGCAACCCTTGATGAATGGCTACCATTGAAACAATTTCTAACCAGGCTTTTGAGGCGAAAGGCACAGATATTCAACTGCCTTTTCAGCAACACGTCGTTGGCGCTTTACGCCTCTCCAAGCGCTGCCGTGTAACGCGTTACGGGTCTAGATGCGAAAAGGCCATCAATTTCGCGCATCATTCCGAGGAAACCACCGAAGGCCCTGTGTTACCGGTTGTACACGTGAATCACCCATTATTCCCTTGGTCTATAACTGGTGATCGCCGGCCGCCACCGTTTCCCGTTTCCGATCAATGGGTTATCTCCAGTCCGGCCGTCCAGGATTTTTAACGCGTTATACGTGTACACGTGCTACGCGAACCGCTGACGCTTAAGAGCAGCCTTGATGCCTCCCGAAACCTCTCTCGCACGTTCGACGTTTCGAGCCGGCACACCATCCGCAGTTACCGGGACGCATTGGTCTTCTTCCTGCGTTTCGTGTCCAACGACAGCAATCGGCGCCTCGAAGACCTTGGCCTCGAAGCCTTCACCGCCGAACATGTGACGCGCTTCCTCGCATTCCTCGAGGTCGAGCGCCACAATGGCATCTCCACGCGCAATGCGCGGCTGGCCGCACTTCATACGTTTGCGCGCTTCCTCGCGAGCGAGTCGCCCGAGCATCTCGCAGAGTTGCAGCGCGTGCTCGGTCTTCCGTTCAAACGGGGAGGTCGCAATGCGTCGATCGAGTATCTCGAGGCGGCGGAAGTCGAGACACTGCTTCGGCAGATCGACCGCTCAACCGAGGTAGGCCGACGCGACTATGCGTTATTCGCGCTGATGCTCAACACCGGTGCTCGTGTTCAGGAAGTGCTCGATCTCAAGCTGAGCGATGTAAGGACGGAGCCACCCTATCAAGTACGGCTGCACGGCAAAGGCGGCAATTATGACGATCTCGCGATTATGTTCAGCTCCACGTCACGAACACCCGATCGCCGTGCTGCGATTGGCTATGCAGTGAGGTCGTGGCGTGGATTCTGCGCATAATTACAGGCTTTCAAGGAACTGCATCAGCCGGTCGGGCGGTCGATACCGCGGGTTTTTACTGTGAGGTGGCTGCAAAGCATTGAGCGCGCGCTCCTTCATCGCGAGATTGGCCTCGACGTACATGTGAGTTGTGGCCGGGCTTTCGTGTCCAAGCCACAGTGCGATGACACTCAGGTCAACTCCTGATTGCAGCAGATGAGTCCCGGTCGAGTGGCGCTTATATCTTGCACGATATTAGCGGCACACGACAGCGATTTGCCTACTGAAGGCTGGCGTCGACTGCGCGACAATCAGCCAATGGCTCGGACATGCGACGCTGAACACCACGATGAAGTATGCACGCGCCGATCTCGACCTCAAGCGTCAAGCGCTCACTCAGGTGTTCACGGAAGCCTTAGCTCCGCCCGCCGTAGGTGGAGCTAAAGTCGGCGTCAGCGTGATCGAATGGTTGAAGCGGTTATGAGGAAGTTATGTGGAGTGGTCGAGGCCGGAACCGATACGACGTAATGTCCAGAATGACCAGGTCGAGGCGCAGCAGGTTCGCCGCGATCCTCCCGGCGCGTCCCTGCGCCTTCTCCTGCTCCAGTGCGTTGGTCAGATCCACGGTGGAGTAGAAGCGCACTCGTTTGCCGTGGTGCATGATGCCGGACACGCCGATGGCGGTCGCCAGATGCGTCTTGCCCGAGCCCGGGCCGCCGACCAGAACCAGGTTGTGCGCGCCTTCGGTGAACGTCATGCCGGCCAGTTGCTTGACGAGCTGGCGGTCGACCGGCGAGCCATCGAAGTCGAAGCCGGCGATGTCGCGATGCACCGGGAACTTGGCCGCGTTCATCTGGTGGCTGACCGAACGCACGGCCCGATCCGCGACCTCGGCCTGCAACAGCCGTTCGAGCAGCCATTGCGAAGACGCCGCCTCAACATTCACCTGTTCGAGCAGTTCGGCCCAGCCGGCAGCCATGCCCTGCAGCCGCAAGTGTTTGGTTTCGACGATCAGATCACGCATGACCGGCCTCCGGCTGTTGCAGCGCGGGCGCAGCCCGTCGTAGCGCGATGTGTCGGCCAACGGCGGTGTCGTCAGTTGCAGCGCAGTATCGATCTTCGGCGGCATCTGCACGCTGCGCATGCGCGACAACACGTTCACCACATGCTCCACGCTCACGCGCCCGGAGGGCGGCGCCTGCTCCAATGCGAGTTCGACTGCAACCACGATGGCATCCAGACCGCTTTCCGGGACCAGTGCCAGAACCTTCGCCATTACCCGGTCACCACCTGGCTCGCGTAGTAACGCCCGACGCAGGCGTTGCAGCGGCTCGGGCATATCCTGGAACGGCGCACCGTTGCGCAGCGCGCCAGGCTTGCGCTGGATCAGCGGGATATAGTGCTGCCACTCGTATCGCACCAGTCCTTCGTCGGCCAGTCGATGCCTTGCCTTCACTTTGCCGCCAGGCCCGGATGAAATCGGTGACCCGCGAGTAACAGCCGTTGTAGCCGTCGCCCTTGATCTCCCGGAACAGCATCCAGGCGGTGCGCCGCTCCTTCTTCGGTCGCCGAGCGTCGACATTGAGCGCCTGCACCAGCACCTCATGAAACGGCGTCAACCGGGTCGGCTGCGAGCGCCGCTGATACTTCGGCTCCTCCTGAACATCCATGTTCAGATATTTACTAATCGTGTTGCGCGACAGGCTTGTGAGACGCGCTATCTCGCGTACCGACTTGTCTGGCGGTGGAACATCCGCCGCACCTTGCCAATCATCGTCATCGGGATCACCCCCAAACACCCTGCCAGAAAAACTAGCAGGATAGGTTGATTGCCCGGCCCAGTTTTCAGTCGGCCCGATCCCTACATGTGGCTGAATTTTCGGTCGGCGTAAACAAGCACGAACCGCTTGAAGTGGTGGTTCGCCTTATCTTGCGCAACCCAGTTTGCGGCCGATTCGTGAAACGACCACGCCACGGGGGACGCGGAGATGTGCTGCCGCGCCTGGGCGACGGCGCTGTTATTGACAGATGACACATCGGCTGCGGGTAGCGCAAGGTCCAATTGATCGACTGGTGCCGGTTTAACGCCAGCGCAATCACCAGCCGTACAACCCGCGGTGCGGATAGCCGACGCCGATGCACACTGGCACTGCCACTGGCCTTCACTGCATACTCGATCCATTCGTACGGCAGATGCTCGCCCAGCCGAGCCCATTCAAGCGGCGGCTGTGATTGGACGAGCAGGCGCGGAGGCGATGAAAGTTAACGTCGCCACATCCCGTCTGCAACCGATTTGCGCCAAAAACGGAAATGCCATTCGGCCGCTTAACCAGACGGCATGGCGGCCGCGGGCCGCGTTTTCGCTGGCGCGTTTCGGTCCAGCCCAAACATGCACTTCAGGATGACAACGATCTGTTCGCCCGCCGTCCCGTCGCCGAAGGGATTTTTTCCCGCCGACATGGCCTGATAGGCGCCCTTGTCATTGAGCAGACGCGTGGTCTCGCCGACGATCGCATTCACATCCGTTCCGACGAGTTTATTGACGCCCGACATGACACCTTCCGGCCGTTCGGTCACGTCACGCATCACCAGAACCGGTTTGCCCAGCGCCGGCCCTTCTTCCTGAATACCACCCGAGTCGGTCAGGATGATGTGACTTGCCGCCATGAGCCGCAGAAACGGCTTGTAGGTCAGCGGCTCTTCCAGATAAATGCTCGCCTGATTGCTCAACACGCGGTTCACCACTTCCCGAACCTTGGGATTCATGTGCACCGGATAAATGATGCGCGCATCCGGATGCGTCTCGGCGATTTTCCGCAGCGCGGTGCAGATGTTCTCAAAGCCCGGCCCGAAGCTCTCGCGGCGATGCCCGGTCACCAGCACGATTCGCCGACCTTCCGCGAGCGCTGCTTCGACCCGGCAGCGCGACATGTTCCCGTTTCAGGCGTTCGAGCATCAGGTACAGCGCGTCGACGACCGTATTGCCAGTGACGAAAATACGCTCCGCGGGCACCTGCTCGGCGAGCAGATTGCTTTTCGACAGTTCCGTGGGCGCAAAGTGCACATCGCTTACAAGCGAGGCCACACGTCGATTCAGCTCCTCCGGGAAGGGTGCGACCATGTCATGGCTGCGCAGTCCAGCCTCGATGTGCCCAACGCGAATGCGCCGGTAGAACGCCGCCAAGGCTGCGACCTGAACCGTCATCGTGTCGCCCTGGACGAGAACGATATCCGGGGACTGCGTAGCGAGAAACTCGTCGATCGCAGTGAACAGCCTGGCACTCAAACCCGCCAGCGTCTGATTCTGCGACATCACGTCGAGGCTCGCGTCCGGCGTCACGCCAAAGTCTGCGAAGGCCTGCATCAACATCTCACGATGTTGCCCGACCGAACACAGGCAAACGTCAAAGTGTTTGTGCGCCGCGCGCAACGCCCGCACGACTGAAATAACCTTGATTGCTTCCGGCCTGGTGCCAGCAAACACTACAATTTTTTTCTTTATCATTCACAAAGCCCGTGTTGCTGGCGCCACGCTATGCAACGCCGGCGCGGCGGCCGGCTGATACTCCGGCACCCAGCGCCGCAGATCGCGGCGCACTTCTTGGTCGCTCGGCACACGATGCTGCATCAGCCACGGCAGAAGTTCGTCGAGGAGATTGTCGGGCGCTTCACGCGCCTGCGCGATGCGCAGCTTCGGATGCGGGGTGCGCGTGGTGGCTTCATCGTCGGCCAGCAGTTCCTCGTAGAGCTTCTCGCCCGGACGCAGGCCCGTGAACACAATGCGGATGTGTTCCTCGCTGAAGCCATACAGGCGAATCAGGTCGCGCGCGAGATCGACGATCTTGACCGGCTCGCCCATGTCGAGAATGAAGATCTCACCGCCGTGCCCCATGCTCGACGCTTGCAGCACGAGTTGCGAGGCTTCGGGGATCGTCATGAAAAAGCGCGTGATCTCCGGATGCGTGACCGTGACCGGCCCACCCTTCGCGATCTGTTGTTGAAACTTGGGAATCACGCTGCCCGCGCTGCCGAGCACGTTGCCGAAGCGCACCGTTTCGAACTGCGTACGCGTGCTGGTCTGCTGCAGCGCCTGACAAGCCATCTCCGCGAGGCGCTTGCTCGCGCCCATCACATTGGTCGGGTTCACCGCCTTGTCGGTGGAGATCAGTACGAAATGCTTCACGTCGTGACGAATCGCCGCGCGTGCGACACGGTATGTGCCCAGCACGTTGTTGCGCACCGCCTGCCATGCGTTCAACTCCTCCATCAGCGGCACATGCTTGTAGGCCGCGGCGTGAAAGAGAATGTGCGGCGTATAGCGCGACAGCACCTGGTCGAGCAGCAAGGAATCTTTGGCGTCGCCAATCACCGGCACCACGGAGAGCTTCGGAAAGCGGTCATGCAGTTCTTCCGTGAGACGGTACATCGCGTATTCGGACAGATCGAAGGCGATCAACTGCGCGGGTTCGAAGCGCAGAATCTGGCGGCACAACTCCGAGCCGATCGAGCCGCCCGCGCCGGTCACCATCACCACGCGGCCGCTCAACAGCGCTTCGACGTGCGGCATGTCGATGCGCACCGGCTCGCGGCCCAGCAGATCTTCCAGATCGATCTGACGCACGCGCGACAGGAACGCTTCGCCTTGCGTCAGCGTGGTCAGCGCGGGCAGCACCATGGCCCGCACGCCGGCGCGCACGCACAGCGTTGCCACGCGACGCTGCGCATCGACCGACGCCGACGGAATGGCGATGATCGCGTGCTCGACCTTCATGTCCGAAGCCCAGTGCTGCAGGTCGCTGATCGGCCCCCACACCTTGTAGCCGTAAATTTCGCGGCCCTGCTTCGCGGGGTCGTCGTCGAGCAGGCCCACCAGCCGCCATTCGCTCGACCGCGACAGCTCACGGGCGAGGCTCGCGCCCGCGTTGCCCGCGCCGAGCACCACCACCGGCTTGCCTTGTCCGACGAGGCCGCCGTACAGATAGAACTCCTTGGAGGCGCGATAGAGCGCGCGCGAGCCGCCCATGGCGAGGAACAACAGAAGCGGGGAAACAGCGAGTACGGAGCGCGGAATGATGGGATGCGGCTGGGCCATGACGGCCACCATCATCATCACGAATGCGCCGGCCAGCACGGCCTTGGCGATGCGCATCAGGTCCGGCAGGCTCGCAAACACCCACATGCCCCGATAGAGGCCGAAGATGCGGAACATCACACCGTAGACGGGGAGCACCCAGATGAGGGTTCGGACGGCGCCGGACCAGAACTCGACCGGAACGTAGCCATTGAAGCGGATCAGATATGCCGCGAGCCAGGTGCCCGCGACTGCGCAAAGGTCGAAGGCGAAAGCGCTAAATGATAGCCATGAGGCTTTGTGTCGAAGCATCGGCGTCACACCTCAGGTTGTTCGGAAACTGCTATCCGGAATCGACGCCAGCGTGAATCGACTCCGATACCCATCAATACCAGTACGATCACCCATGCACCCACGCTACACCATTGAAGCGCTGAAGGCCAGCCAAGCGACACGACAGCAAGTATTATACCAGCCGCCATTGCTGCATACCATAGGATGGCCGTCTTCGAATGCCCGAGCCCGTACTGGACCATGCGTTGGTAGTAGTGCTCGCGGTGCGCCTGCCAGATTTTCTCGCCGCGCAGGAGCCGCCGCAGCAGTGTGACCGACGCGTCGCCGATAAACGGCGAAAACACCAGCGCCGGAAACCAGATCGGCCAGACGCCGTCGCTCCAGCCCCAATAGCCGAAAGCGCCCGCCAGGAAGCCGAGCGGAATCGACCCGGCGTCGCCGAGGAAGATTTTTGCCGGGTGGAAGTTGAAGATTAGAAAGCCCGCGGCGGCACCCGCCACCGCAGCCGACGCCCACGTAAGTTCCGGCGACGGATGCGCGGTGAGCGCGGCCCCGGCGGCGTAGCCCGCGAAGCCGAACAGCGTCATGCCGCCGGCCAGGCCGTCCGCGCCGTCCATAAAATTGTAAAGATTGACCAGCCAGAGCAGTAAAAACGACAGGGCCGCCAGCAGCCAGAGCGGCGCCGGCGCGGGGTGCGCCCAGACGAAAATTGCCACCGCGGCCAGGTGCGCCGCAAACCTGACCCGCGCGGGCAGTCCGCGCCGGTCGTCGATCTGCGAGACCGCCGCCAGCACCGCGGCGCACAGCGCGGCAAGCCAGAGGTGTGGCGCGACGACAAGCGTCGCCACGACCGCCACCGGAACGATGCCCCAACCGCCCACCCGCGGCGTGGGCCGTGTGTGCAACGAGCGGTCATTGGGAATGTCGGTGGCCAGACGCCACGCGAGGCCGGTCCTGAGCAGCGTCCACAGGATCGCCGCGCAGGCACAAGCGGAGCCGAGCGCGATCAGGATCACGGTCGTCCAGTCCGGCATCGTGGAATGGGACATCAGCATGCGTGCCTCAATGCGTGGATCGGTACCAGTGGGCTGTCGCGGCCAGCCCTTCTTCGGTGGAATGCGGCGCCTGCCAGCCCAGCACCGTACGAATCCGGCTGGTGTCGAGTTGCAATGAGCCGACCAGCCGGTCTACTTGCGCCGTGCGCCCCGTCAGGCGGCCGGCGAGGCGCAGCCAGCTCGCGGGCACAGGCAGCAAACGCGCGGGCCGGTCAAGGTGGCGGCCAAGCGCGCGCGCCAGTTCGGCGATCGTCAACGCCTCGTTGTCCGCGACGTGGAAGCACTGCTGGGCCGCGCGCGCGTCGGTCGCGCAATGCACTAAAGCGTCCGCGAGATTGTCGACGTAGATGAGGCTGCGTCTTGCACGAAGCGCGCCGAGCGGCAGCGGCACGCCTTTCCATACGGCGTTCATCAGGCTCAGGAAATTGGCCCGCACGTCCGGACCGTAAACCAGCGGCGGGCGCACGATCACGATCTCGAGACCAGTCTGCGCACCTAGGCGGATCAGCGCTTCTTCGGCTGCGCGTTTCGAGCGACCGTACGGATCTTGCGGCGCCGGGGAATCGTCTTCGCGCACTGAGCGGCCCGAATCGGCTTCGGTCATCGCCTTGATGCTGCTGACGAAGACAAAGCGCCGCACGCCGTGCCGCCACGCGGCGCGCGCGACACGCAGCGTGCCCTCGACATTGGTCGCCTGGAAAGCAGCCTCCGGATCGGTGGCGTCCTCGAGCATGACATGCACACGCGCCGCCAGGTGCACGACGCAATCCACTTGCAATGCTGCAGGCCAACCTGCGTCGATGCCCGCGAAATTCACGCTGGGGTCGACCCATTCGTCCACACCGTGTTCGCGCTGCATCTCCCGCCGTACAAGGCCGGTGACCGTGTTGCCGGAGTCGCGCAACGCGCGGCACAGCGCGCGGCCGACAAAGCCGTTGGCCCCCGTAACGAGCACCCGGCTCATAGCCACTTCCAGCCGAACCGGTCGAAGAACTTGTACGCCGAAGACATGAACATGCGGATATGCACAGAGCCTTTGCGCGCCGCACCGCCGCCGTGATGCAACACGCGCACCGCGGGCGCGTAGACGACGCGGGTGACGTCATGCGCGCGAAGACTCAAATCATAGTCTTCGAAGTAAAGGAAATAACGGACGTCGAAGCCCGCCAGTTGCTTCAGGACCGCCATGCGGAACAGCATGAAACAGCCGCTGACGATCGGCGGATCCCACACTGTGTCGCGCGCATTGATCCGGTCGCGCATCTCGTAGTGTGCGAGTCGGCGCACAAACAGCCGACGCACTCCCGAGGGCAAGAAGCCGCGTACAAACAGGTCGAGCAAAGTGGGGTAACGTCTGCACAAGAACTGTTGCTCGCCATGCTCGTCACCGATCCATGGCGTGATGAGGCCCGCTTCAGGGTGTGCATCGAAAAAATCGAGCGCTTCGCGAAGCGCGTCGCTTGCCAGATCGATGTCGGGATTCAGCACCAGGTGATAGCGGCTGGCGCTGCTTTCGATTGCCAGATTGTGGCCCCTACCGTAGCCTACGTTTCCCTGTCCGGCGATGATCGTACACAGGATGCCGCCAGCCCGCAGTTCCTCTAGCGTTGCCGGGATGTCGGGCAGGCCGCCGTTGTCCACCAGATATAGCGTCACTGGGAGTTCGGGCCGGCTGATGTGCAGCGCGTCGCACGCGACGGCGAGGCCCGTGAGCGTGGATACCAACTGTTCTGTATCCGGGTGATAGACCACCACCGATACGGACAACCCGTCGGAGAGGGGATGCAGAGTGCGCGTTTCTTTCATGTAGAACTGCGTGCCTTATCTTGGGCACTTCGGTGAGCACATTGGGTGGGCGCTTCGACAACCTACGTTGCGTAGACGCAACAAACCCGAAGTTTGCTCAAATTTTCGCAGTTCGGCAACCCGTCTTTCCCATTGTTACGCCCGATACGATTCCGTTAAACGTATTTATTATGTTTTGATTCGGCATTCTTGCCTCAGAATCAGGCACTTCGCCTGTAAGGTTGTGCGCATTATCGCGGAATAGTAAAGTAACGCCGCCGAACTCCGGCCGTTCGCAATCGGACGAAATTCGGGCTTCAGCGCAGCGCCACAGACGGCGGCCGTCCGCTCAACAAATCTGACAACCGCCCTCAGGGCAGAACGAATGCGCAGCAGACCACTCGTCGTCGACCTCGATGGCACATTGATTCGCTCAGACATCCTGATCGAGTCTGGATTTGCCTATCTGAAGGCAGCCCCGCAACGCTTTTATGAGCCGCTGCTGTGGCTCGCGCGCGGCGGCAAGCCGGGTTTGAAAGCGCGCCTCGCCGACGCGACGAACGTGGACGTGGCCGTGCTGCCCTACGACGCCACGGTCCTGCAATGGCTGAAAGTTGAACGGGACGCCGGCCGCTCGCTGGTGCTGGCCACGGCAAGCCACGAACGTTACGCGCAGGCCATCTCCACCCATCTCGGCATTTTCGACAGGACGTTCGCAACGAACGGCAGCATCAACCTGTCCGCTCACAACAAGCGCGATACGCTGGTCGCCGAGTACGGCGAAAAAGGCTTCGACTACGCCGGCAATTCGCACGACGACCTGGCAGTCTGGCAATCCGCCGACCGCGCGTACGTGGTGAATCCCTCCAACGGGGTGGAACGCGCGGCCCGCAAGATCGGCAATGTGGAGCGGGTGATCGAATCACGTCCACCCGCCGTCAAGACATGGGCCAAATCCTTGCGCCTGCACCAGTGGCTGAAGAACCTTTTGATCTTCTTGCCGCTCCTGGCCGCACATAAGCTGTCTTCGCCTGAACTGACGCTCGCTGCGCTGTTGGCGTTTCTCACGTTCGGATTGTGCGCCTCGAGTGTCTATCTGCTCAACGACCTGCTCGATCTCGAAGACGACCGTCATCACCCCGTCAAACGCAAACGTCCGCTTGCTTCCGGCGCGCTGCCGCTCACATGGGGACTCGCGCTCTTTCCTGTCTTGCTGGTGGTCGCGTTCGTCACGGCGTGGCTTTTCCTGCCATGGCAATTCTCCGCGGCGCTGTTCGGCTATTACGTATTGACGCTCGCGTACTCAACGTTTCTGAAGCGCCAGGTGATGGTCGACGTGGTAGTGCTGGCCATGCTGTACACGATGCGCATCATCGCCGGAACGGCGGCGGTCGGCGCGCAACTGACCTTCTGGCTGCTCGCCTTCTCGATGTTCATCTTCCTCAGCCTCGCGCTCGTCAAGCGCTACGCCGAACTGCACTCGATGAAAGCGCGCGGCCTCGTCAAGACGCGCGGGCGCGGCTATGTGGCGAGCGACCTGTCGCTCATCTCATCGCTTGGGACCTCGTCCGGCTATCTGGCCGTGCTCGTGCTTGCGCTCTATATCCAGGACGCGAAAACCGCCGGCATGTACCGCCATCCGCAAGTCATCTGGCTCGCCTGTCCGCTGCTGCTCTATTGGGTCAGCCGCACCTGGATCATCGCGCATCGCGGTCTGATGCACGACGATCCGATTGTCTTCGCGGCGCGCGATCGGGTCAGCCTCGCAGTCGTCGTGCTGTGCGGCCTGATTTTCTGGGCCGCGATCTAGGCGATGAGTCGAGTTCTGTCATGGGGACGTTACCCGCCAATACCGCAGGAAGCGCATGCGATCGCATGGCGTGATGCCGCGCGCGCCACGTGGTCGGACGCGGCCGGGGAACACGGCACCACGCTCGCCTTCGGCAATGGCCGCAGCTACGGCGACAGTTGCCTCGCCGCCTCCGGCCATGTCGTGCAAACGCTGCCGCTCGACCGGCTGATTGCCGCCGACTGGCAAACCGGTGTCTTGCGCGCGGAACCCGGCGTCACGCTCGAGCAAATACTCGACGTCGCGATTCCACGCGGCTGGATGCTGCCGGTCACACCCGGCACGAAATACGCGACTTTAGGCGGAGCGATTGCCAACGACGTCCACGGCAAGAATCACCATGTGCGCGGCACCTTCGGCCGGCATGTGCGCCGCTTCGCGCTGGCGCGCAGCGACGGCTCGCAGTTCGAATGCTCGCCCGACGAGCAAGCCGAATTTTTCGCCGCCACGATCGGCGGCCTTGGGCTGACCGGGCTGATCCTGTGGGCGGAGATTCAGTTGATGCCGATCCGCTCGAGCCTGATCGACATGACCAGCATCCGCTTCGGCGATCTGGACGAGTTCTTCGCGCTGTCGGAAAAGCTCGACCCGTTGCATGAATACAGCGTGGCATGGGTGGATTGCCAAAGTCGCGGCTCGGCGCTGGGTCGCGGCATCTTCATGGCCGGCGACCATGCGACGGACGGACCGCTCGAAGTCACGCGGCGAAAGAAGCGCACGGTCCCCTTCACGCTGCCGATTCCGGTGTTCAACCGCTTCACGTTGCGCGCGTTCAACGAACTCTACTATCAGAAGCAGCAGCACGGCGAAGTCGTCGCGCAGGTCGGTTACGACGCCTACTTCTACCCGCTGGACAGCTTGCTGGAATGGAATCGAATCTACGGGCGCGCGGGCTTTCAGCAATACCAATGCGTGGTGCCGCCGGCCACGGCGCGCGACGCGACCCGCGCGATTCTCGACGCGATTGCCGAAAGCGGCACGGGCTCATTTCTCGCCGTATTGAAACGCTGCGGTGATTTGCGTTCGCCGGGCCTCTTATCGTTTCCGATGGAAGGCACGTCCCTCGCTCTCGATTTCCCGCAGCGCGACGCATTGAATACCCGGCTCTTTGCGAATCTCGATGCCATCGTGCGCGAAGCCGGCGGCCGGATCTATCCGGCCAAAGACGCGCACATGCCCGGCGCCGACTTTCGCGCCGCTTACCCTCAATGGCAGCAACTCGAAGCGCTGCGCGACCCCGCGCTACTCTCGCGTTTCTGGGAACGGACCACACGAACATGAAAAACATTCTTATCGTCGGTGCCACGTCGGCGATCGCCATCGCCTGTGCACGTCAATGGGCCACCCAGGGCGCACGTTTTTTCCTGGTTGCCCGCAACGGCGAACGCCTCCAGCAGGTGGCCGCCGATCTGACCGCGCGCGGCGCGCAACTGGCAGCCTGCCATCAACTCGATATCGATCGCCTGGATCTGCATGCGGGCATGCTCGAAGAGTGCCAGAAAGAACTCGGCGCGCTCGATGTCGTGCTGGTCGCGCCCGGCACCTTGCCGGACCAGGCCGCGTGCCAGGCGGACCCCGCGGTGGCCGTGCGTGAATTCAACACGAACGCCGTTTCTGTTATCGCGCTGCTGACGCCGATTGCCAATATCCTGGAAGCGCAAAAACGCGGTGCACTGGCGGTCATCTCGTCGGTGGCGGGCGATCGCGGCCGGCCCTCGAACTATCTGTACGGCAGCGCGAAGGCCGCGCTTTCCGCGTTCTGCGAGGGACTGAATGCACGGCTATTCAAAGCCGGCGTCCACGTTCTGACCATCAAGCCGGGCTTCGTGGCGACGCCGATGACAGCCGGTTTGCCCTTGCCCGGCCCGCTTGTCGCGACGCCCGATCAGGTGGCGAGCGACATCATGCGCGCCGTCGACAAGCGCAAGGACGTGCTGTATACGCGCTGGTTCTGGGCGATCATCATGCTGATCATCCGCTCGGTGCCGCGCTTCCTGTTCAAGCGCGCGTCCCTGTAAAGGGAAACCGGGACGATGAGTCGGCGAGAAACTCTTGGCAACTACGCGGTATTGGCGCTAGGCGTCATCACGCTCGCAACAACGGTTTTCGCGGTGTGGCAGCACTTTTCGCCGTTGCCGTACGGCGATTCGTGGGACGGCTCCATCGGCTTCTATATGCGCGCCGCGCAAGATCCCTGGCACGCGTTTTTCGAACAGCATAACGAACATCGCCTGACTTTCTCGCGATTGATATTTTTCGCCGACATCCGTTATTTCGGCAGCCGAAATGTCTTTCCCCTCATTTCCAATCTGGTGCTCGCGGGTGCGCTTGCGGCGGCTTTTTTCCGCATTACGATCCACTACCGCCCCACTCTTTCGCGGCAGACGCGCTTCGGACTGGCCGGCGTAATCCTCGTATTCGCCTTCTCGTGGATGCAGCGGGAAAACTTCGCGTGGGGATTTCAAAGCCAGTGGTTTGCCGTTTATCTCTTTGCGCTGCTCGCGTTCCATTCAATCGATCGTACCGCCGAAACCAATGCCGGCGGCGAACAGGCCAAACGGCTCGGCTGGCTGACGGCGGCGTTAGTCAGTGCGTGGCTCGCGGCATACTCGATGTCGAGCGGCGTACTGGTGCTTCCCGCGCTTATCGTGCAGGCACTTTACGTGCGGCTGAAACCGCGCGAACTGCTGGCAATCGTGATCGTGACCGTTGCCGTATGGCTTGCCTATTTCATCGACTGGCACAAGCCGGGTAGCAGCGGCAATCTGCTCGCCGGCGTGCGCGAACATCCGATTGCCGCGATTCGCTACGTACTGCTCTATCTGGGTTCCCCGGCCTTTCAGATCAGGACCGGCCTCGCGGGCGCCTACGTCGCGGGTATTCTGGTGTTGGCGGCGCTCGCGGCAAACTGCTTCAGACTCTTGCGTGCCGGTGCCGATCGTCCGCAAGGGGTGGCCCTACTCGTCTTTGCCTTGTTCATCGCGGGCAATGCGTTGCTGACGGCGAGCGGGCGGCTTTGGTTCGGCCTGGAGACAGCGCTGGCTTCCCGCTATACGACCGCCTCGCTGATGGGCTGGCTCGCGCTGATCCTCTTTGCTGCGCTGAACAGCCGCACACCGGAACAATTGAGGCGTGCCGTCTTCGTCGCCGCACTCGCCACCCTGGCCGTCGCGTCGGGTCAACGCTACTTCGTACGGGCGGATCGTGACGAGACTTACGCACGTTTCGTTGCCGGCCTCGCGCTGCGGGCTCATGTCTATGATCCTGAGATCATCCGCCCGGTCTATCCGTTTCCTGATGCTCTGCCGAACATCGCGCGGCAAGCCGAGGCGGAACACCTGTCCATATTCGCGCCCGATCAGCCCGACTATCTGGTGCCGCCGAGCCAGGTCAACGCGCCCTCGCCCTGCGCCGGCAGCATCGACGACATCTCCGCGACGACGAGCCCCGGCATATATCGCGCGACGGGTTGGATTTACGATCAGGCAGACAAGCGCACGCCACGCGCAATCGTCGTTACCGACGCCACCGGTATGACGCTTGGCACCGGCGTCGTAGGCGGCGAGCGAGGCGACGTTCGCAACGTATTCGGACGAAGCGCCCGATACAGCGGCTGGACGGCCTTTTTCAAGGCACCGGCGAGCGGCGGCATACGAGTCGATGGACAAACTGCCACCGGTGCGTATTGCGCGCTGCAAGCCGAAAAACCGATGCCCGCAGTATTGCCTGCCGCAGCGACCATTCAATAAACACTGCCCGCAGCGGCCGCAGGCGGTTTCCAGGCCGTTTCTGGAGACGCCTCGGCTTGCTAGTATCATCTAGCCCTTACAAAGTTGCTGAACGCCCCATTCAAAGAGTTAACGCATGAACCAAACCCGCATCCTTCTTCCAGGCGGCGCCGGCCTTGTCGGCCAGAACCTCGTTGCGCGCCTCAAAGCGCGCGGTTACGACAATCTGGTCGTGATCGACAAGCACAAGGCCAACCTGGAAGTGCTTCGCAAGGTCCATCCTGACGTCACGGCAATTTATGCCGACCTGGCCGAACCGGGCGGTTGGGAGCAGCACTTCGAAGGCGCGGATCTCGTCGTGATGCTGCAGGCGCAGATCGGCGCTCCGACCATCGAACCGTTCATTCGCAACAACATCACGTCGACGCGAAATGTGCTCGACGTGATCAAGCGCAACCAGATTCCGTACACGGTGCACATCAGTTCCTCGGTGGTGAATTCCGTGGGCGAGGATTTCTATACCGAGACGAAACGCGAGCAGGAAGAGATCGTACACGCCTCGGGCATCGAATGCGTGGTATTGCGGCCCACGCTGATGTTCGGCTGGTTCGACCGCAAGCATCTCGGCTGGCTGTCGCGCTTCATGCATCGCGTGCCGGTGTTCCCGATTCCCGGCAGCGGCAAATACATGCGTCAGCCGCTCTATGTGGGCGACTTCTGCAATGTGATCATCAGTTGCATCGAGTCGCGCATCAAGGGCCAGTCGTTCAATATCACCGGCCTCGAACGCGTGGACTATATCGACATCATCCGCCAGATCAAGCGCGCCACTCGCGCACCGTGCGCGATCGTGCGAATTCCGTATGGTCTCTTCTATGTGCTGCTGAAGGTGTATGCCATCTTTGACAAGAACCCGCCGTTCACCGCAGACCAACTCAAAGCATTGACGGCCGGTGACGAATTCGAAGTGATCGATTGGGAAGGCATCTTCAAGATCCGCGCTACGCCGTTCGCAAAGGCCATGGACGAGACCTTCAACGACCCGACGTATAGCCACATCGCACTGGAATTTTGAGCCAAGCCACGTTATGAGCGAACAACGCATTGCAGTACTCGGCGCCGGACCGATGGGTTTGGGCGCCGCCTACCAGCTCGTCAAGGACGGGCGCAAGCCAGTCATTTTCGAAGCTGACGACCGGGTTGGCGGGATGGCCGCGTGCTTCGACTTCGGCGGCCTCTCCATCGAGCGTTACTATCATTTTCACGCGATCTCCGATCACGCTTTCTTCGAGGTGCTGCGCGAGCTCGGCATCGAAGAGAAAATGCAGTGGCGCGAAACGAAGATGGGCTACTTCTATCAAGGCCGCGTGCAGCCGTGGGGCAACCCGATGGCGCTCCTGAAGTTCAAGGGGCTCAGCCTGCAAGCCAAATTCCGCTATGGCTTGCACGCTTTTCTGTCGACCAAGCGCAACGACTGGAAGCCGCTCGATCACGTCGAGGCAACCGGCTGGATTCGCCGCTGGATTGGTGAAGAGGCGTGGGAAGTGCTGTGGCGGCGTCTGTTCGACTACAAGTTCTACGACTATGCGTACAACCTTTCCGCAGCGTGGATCTGGAGTCGTATTCGCCGGATCGGCCGCTCGCGCTACAACCTCTTTCACGAAAAGCTCGGCTATCTGGAAGGCGGTTCGGATACGTTGCTGGAAGGCATGCGCCGTTATATCGAGACCAACGGCGGCGAGTTTCGTCTTGGCACACCCGCGCAGAAGGTCGTGATCGAGAACGGTAAAATCAAGGGTATCGAAGCCGGCGGTGAGTTCCTGCCGTTCGACAAGGTCATCAGCACGATTCCGTTGCCCTATGTGCCGCGCGTGATGCCTGATCTGCCCACGGAGATTCTCGACGCATTCCGCAGCGTCAAGAACGTGGCCGTGGTGTGCATTATCGCGAAGCTGAAGAAACCGGTAACCGAAAACTTCTGGCTGAACACCAACGATCCGGAGATGGACATTCCGGGCATTGTCGAATACACGAATCTGCGGCCGCTCGATCATCACGTCGTCTACGTGCCGTTCTATATTCCGGGCGAACATCCGAAGTACCAGGAACCGGATTCGGCGTTCATCGACAAAGTGAAACGCTATCTGATGAAAATCAACCCGGCATTGAAGCCTGACGATTTCATCGACGTGCGCGCGAGCCGGTATCGCTTCGCGCAACCGATTTGCGAACCGGGTTATCTCGACCGCCTGCCGCCGATCCAGTTGCCGGTGGAAGGCCTGCTCGTGGCCGATACGTCTTACTACTACCCGGAAGACCGTGGCATCTCGGAGAGTATCGGGCTATCGCGCAAGATGGCGAAGATGATATGACCCGGGTTCATGCACTCGCCAAGCGTACCTTCGTCTCGAAGAGCTTTCTGCTATTCCTGTTGACCGGCGGCTTTGCCGCGGCGGTCAATTGGGGCAGCCGGATTGTCTACAACAAGTGGATGCCCTACCCGGCCGCCATTGTCGTCGCGTATATCACCGGGATGATCACCGCTTTCATTCTCGCGAAGCTGTTCGTGTTCACGAAGAGCACGCAGTCGACGGGGCGGTCGGTGTTCTTCTTTACGCTAGTGAATCTGGTGGCTGTCGTGCAGACGTGGGTGGTGAGCGTTGGGCTCGCGTATTACGTGTTTCCGCGCATGGGGTTCACGTGGCATATAAGAGACGCTGCGCATGCGGTTGGAGTTGCGGTACCGGTGTTCACTTCTTATGTGGGGCATAAGAGGTGGAGTTTTAAGCATTAGTCACATTGATCGGTTTCCGGCCGAATAGCCCAACCCAAGGATGAAACAAATGTCACTTTTCTACCGCAACGGAGCCCCCGCCTTTTGGCTTGGACAATTCAGGCGCCCCCGACGCGGCGGCCGCCGCGTCGCATCGACAGCCGACTCCATTCCAGACATTATTGTGCTTGCCCGCCGCTTTGAGGCACGGCAAGCTAGCGTTTGCTCAAACCCGTAGGTTCCGATAAGAAACAAAGCGCAGCGTATGCTGCGGCAAATCGAGTCGGAATCCGGTCAATCTGATAATTTACGACATGTCGAACATTCGCTCCGACCTTTATGCGTTCCAATACGACATTTTCCAGCGTTACTCGCTACTTCAGCGCCTGGTCAGTGCGGCCTTCCCCTCTAGTTACGCCGATAAGCTTTCAATTTTAGACGTCGGTTGCGGGGCATCGAAACTGAGTTCAACGTTTCTCGGCGAGTGTG
This sequence comes from Paraburkholderia sp. BL6665CI2N2, assembly GCF_004366535.1. NCBI lineage: Bacteria > Pseudomonadati > Pseudomonadota > Betaproteobacteria > Burkholderiales > Burkholderiaceae > Paraburkholderia > Paraburkholderia sp. BL6665CI2N2. The sequence continues at coordinate 6,461,922 of NZ_SORC01000001.1, read as the reverse complement.
TCCAGATCACTCGCGCGGACGTGAGTGATTTTGGTGAAAGTGACATTGTCGTATTGGATCCCGGCGCTCCATTGCCGTTTCCAGATCAGTCGTTCGATGTCGTCATGGCCCTTGAGGTTCTCGAGCACGTGCCGTCAGACCATCGCGCCGCGTTGATCGCAGAGTGCCGGCGAGTGGCTCGCCAGGGAGTAATTCTGTGCTGTCCGGTCGCCGACTACGGCGCGGCCGACGCCGAGAAAGTTCTGAATGAGACGGTGCGCCAGCTCGCGGACAAAGACGAAGCATTTCTCCTTGAGCATGCACTGCTTGGACTACCCACCCTCGCCGAGGTTAACGAGACCTTGCACGACGAAGGTTGGAATGTCGCATCGATACCAAACGCGCCGCTTGACCACTGGCTTCTGTTCAGCATCGTCGATCTTATCTACGCGTACGATTTCGGCGATTCGGTACAAAAGGACGGCTTTAACGCGAAGATCAATGCCACGGCGCCTCTGCTCCAGTCCGACGGGCGCCACTATAGGGAGTTCTTCATTGCGACTCGCGACAACGCGGATACGGAGCAGATCAGGAACGCTTTGGGAAAACTGCGTGACGAGGCTCCAAGGTGTTCGGCGGACGAATCGTTGCTTGGATTTGCTACCGCGCTGCCCGCCTTTCGCGAAGATATGCAGCTGGCACGAGAGCGAATTTTGCAGCCGCTTATCGACGATCTCCGTCAAACGGTTGCGATTCAGGACGCTGTCACACAGGAACTGCGCATTCCGTTTGGAGCCGAGTTACAACGCGCAGCAGAGACCGCAGCTAAAGCCGCGGTTGAAATGGAATCCACGCGTAAGGCCCTTGAGGAAGCCAGTAGATCAGTCGCCGAGCTAGACGGTGAAAAAAAACGGCTTGAGGAACTGACCGCTCAACTTGAAGGGAAACTCGACGCGTCAAGCAGGTCAGCCGCCACCAGAGAGGCGGAGTTCGCACATATAAGCCAGGCTCTAGCAGATCTCCATAAGTGGATGCGACGCAATCCACTTGTCATAGTTGCACGGATTTTGAGGCGAGCTCGCCGCAGCGCGTGTTTCCGTTTGACGGCTGGCAGAGTTCAGGACGGGGACTGGCTGCTGGCATTTCGTCACAGCCTGCCGGGTCGTGCGATCTGGAGGCTATTGCGAAAGAGCGCAGCCGTCAGGACAATTGCGGAACAAATTCGCCCCCGCCCTATCGTTGTCGCGCCGGTGCCAGATGTTCCGTTGCCGGACGCTCAGTTGCCACGTAGCCTCGTCGTCGAATCGCAGGAAATCGCGCCGACAAGCAGGTCCGGGTCCTATACACCGCCGGTGGGCTTACTACCTTGGTTCGACCCGTTGAACATTGAACTTGATCGGTCGCTGGCCATGCGGCCTAGGCTCAATGTGCTCGTGCCAGGCCTCGCCATGAAACACATGTCCGGTGGCCCAAACACCGCGATCAGCATCGCTTACCGCTTGGCTGCTCTCGGCATACCCGTTCGGTTTGTAAGCACAAACGCCCCCATCGATGCAAACCCGGCGCCGTTTTGGGCTCATGCACAAGCTCTAGCCGGCACAGCGAAAGCGCTCGACAATGTCGAACTCGTCGACGCATCGGACAGAAACATTGCCTTCAAGATCGGCGAGAACGATCTCTTCATGGCAACCGCATGGTGGACGGCCCAAATGGCAAAGTACGCCATCAGGCATACGCGCCATGAGAAGTTCGTCTATCTCATCCAGGATTACGAACCGATTCTGCATCCTGCGTCGACCCAATACGCCTTGGCCGAGGAGACGTATCGCCTGGACATCGTGCCAGTGGTCAACACGTCGCTACTCGCGGAGTATCTTGTCTCCCATCAAGTGGGTCGTTTTTCCGATCTGGACTTCGCACGCCGCACGCTTGCATTCGAGCCGGCGGTCGACAAAACGCAATTCTATTTCGACGACCAAAGCGAATGCAGGTCTGCAAAGCGCCGCCTGCTTTTTTATGCGCGCCCAACCAATGGTTTGCGCAACCTGTACGAGATGGGAGTTGCAGCGTTACAAAAGTTGCTGGCTGATGGCGCATTGAACGCCGCCGAGTGGGAATTCGTTGGCATGGGTGAGAAGTTCGAACCTGTGCCCCTTGGGCATGGAGGTGTTCTGGTTCCCGCTCCGTGGCTAGGATTCGAAGGATATGCCCGGCAGATGCGAGAGAGCGACGTGCTTCTATCACTTATGCTCTCTCCTCACCCGAGTTACCCGCCGCTCGAAATGGCCGCCTGCGGAAAACCCGTCGTCACGACGTGCTACGCGAACAAGACAGCCGAGCGCCTCGCCCAGATCTCTGGGAACATCATTGCAGTGGACGCCACGGTCGAGTCTATCGCGAACGGTCTGGTGCAAGCAGTCCAACGATGCGAAACGGGTTCTGGTCGATCGACCGATGCGTTTGGACTGCCGGAAACCTGGGATGAGAGCCTGGCGTCGGTCATGCCGCAATTGCGTAATGCCGTTCTCGAATTGCTGGGTGCGCCACCGATGGCGGGCGGCGACAAAAACATCGCGTACCCCAATCGTGTCGCCGGGTCTGACCGTTGGCCCACTACCGCGTATGAGGTTATCCGCTACGCGCAAATCGCCGATCGGCGCACGCTCTATACCGACGCTGAGCCGGGGCTCATCAGTTTCCTCACCCCGGTTTGGAATACCGATCCTGCTTTCGTCAGGGCCCTCGCAGACTCGGTGTTTTCACAAGACTGCGAAGCAGGATTTGAATGGATCCTTCTCGATAATGCCCCAACACGTGAGGACGTCAACCAGTTGCTCGACGAGCTTGCCGCTCATCCCTGCGTGCGGCTTATCCGGGTTGAGAAGAATCTGGGCATTGTCGGCGGTCTGCGTGCCTGCCTCGAGGCGGCAAAAAATCGTTACGTGGTGCCGCTAGACGCTGACGATCTGATTGCATCGGACTGCGTTCGCGTGTTGACGTCATCTCTTAAGGCGGCTGGCTACCCCGCCCTGGCTTACACCGACGAGGACAAATGTGACGAAACGTCGTATCGCGATCCGTATTACAAGCCGGACTGGGACCCAGTGCTGTTTGCGCACTCTTGCTACATTTCGCATCTTTGCGCGATCGACCGCACTCTCGCACTTCGGCATGGCGCATATACGGACCATGTACCGGAGGGCAGCCACGACTGGGATACGTTTATGCGATTCTGGCTCGCGGGACACACGCCTTATCACATCCCTGAGGTTCTCTACACGTGGCGGATGCACGCACGATCCACGGCGGGAGACATCCATAGCAAGAGCTATATCTATTCGTCCCAGTCCCACGTCATTGGCAAACTGGTAAAGCACAGTGAGCATCCGGACTGGTATCGCGTGGAGCTTTCGCCCATGTTCGACGGCACGCCGGACTGGCGTATCGTACGCGACTCGAACGCATCGAAACCTTCGATCATCACGGTTTTGCTAGGCGACAGTCCCTCACCAATAGAGGCATCGGCCTCAGGCGGACCGTTTGGAGAAGACCCCGTTGCTCGGCTACTGCGGTCAATTGAGCAAGTACGTGCGCCGTTCGTTCATTTGCAATCACCTGATGTCAGGGTCGCAGATGGAACGTGGCAACAGGACGCTCAAATGCTTTTCGAGCTTTTCCCCGACACCGCGGTTGTTGGTGGCCGATTCAAGTTCGGACACGAAATCGTCGCCGCCGACGTCTATTTCGGCTTCGGAAACGGATTCGATTCGCCCAACGCGACACGGAACGTCGCAGACTCTGGCTATTTCTGCCAGATGTGGAAACCACACTCGGTGAGCGCAGTTTCGGCGCAGCATTGCGTAGTCAGGACAGAACTGTTGCGCGAGGTGCTTGCGGCACTGGTGGGGACCGGCATAGAACTCGAGCACCTCGGAATCTGGCTCGGCGCAGCCGCGCGGCGACGCAACCAACGCGTCGTATACACACCGTTCTTCTTTGCCGAAAGCATGTATCGACCTACAGCGGTTGCGCAGAACGAGGCCCTCGCCTTCCGTAAAGCATTCCCGGATCTCGTCATCGACAACTCGACTTTTTCGCGGCGACTTGATCTCGATAGCCATCGGGCCTTCAGCGGGACTTCGTTAGCAATACGGAGAGAGCAGGAAAGCAAACGCTTGGCTCATGTCGAGTTGTCTTGGAACGAAACCTTTCACTCCGATCTGATCAGCCGGAGGTTAGCCGCATTGTCGCGCGATAAGGTAGAGGCGAAGTTCGCGTTGTTGACATTGCTATATAGCCGTTCACCGGCAAAGCTTTTCCGAAAGACCGCCGAGTCCGTTCTAGGTCAAACATTGCCGTTCAGCGAGTGGATCATCCTTGAGAACGGTCCCATCCCGGAGGATGCCAGACAGATCCTTGATGAACTGGTTGCAAGCGACTCCAGAATCCGCGCCTACAAGTCAGAGGCGCTCGGGATTGTTGGCGGTCTTCGTTATTGTCTCGAGCGGGCAACAGCGGATTTCATCATTCCCATGGACGCTGATGATCTCCTAACGGTCGACGCGCTTGAGTTGATGGCAGAAGCACTGAACGCCACAGACAAGCCGTCGTTCGTATTTTCGGACGAAGATATTCAGCACGACGATTACCTCGACGACCATTTGAGGCGCGCTGATTTCGACCCGGTGCTGAATCGGGCTGACTCTTATGTATGGCACGCATGTGCGTTCCAACGTGAACGTGCGCTCGCGCTAAATGTCTATTGCGACAAAGGAGCGGAATTTTGTCACGATTGGGATTCTGTCACTCGCTTCGCGGACGCCGGCGAACGCATCGCTCATATCCCACACGTGCTCTATCACTGGCGCGCACACGCGACCTCGTCGAGCAACAGCGGCACCGTAAACATCGGATCGATTAACTCGGTCAAACACGTTCTCCAACGATCGGTTGACAGTCAACCGAATCCTAGCCTCTATGCAGTTGATGTCTTTCCAATTGATCGAGGCGCGGAACAGTACGGCATCTTACGGTTGCCGCATGATCCACTATCGATTGCCGGCATCAAGGTAGGCAAAGCGAATTTAGACGCTGAGGCCGCTGAATCGAAAGACTCACTCATCCCTTGGCAAGTTCGGCTCAACACGAACGCCGATTGGGCAGAGCTCGTCAATGCTATCAACGCTTTGACGGAACCGTATGTCCTCTGGATAGACGAGCAATATCAACTATCCGAGGCAGCAGCCTGGGAGGCAATGCGGCTCTTCGAGATGCATCCGGATGTAGCGCTTGTGAGCGGACGTGTGCTTTCAAGCTCGAATCGCGTGATTGCGTCCTGCGAACCTCAAGCGAATCTTTGGTCAGGTCGGGGTATGCGGCGTGACGATCCTGGGCCGTTTGCCTTGGCTTTGAAGCCGCAGACGGCGGTTGATGTGCCGGAGGGGTTCTTCTTCTGCAGAAGGGAACTGCTTCAGTGTGTCTCAACGGAAGACGTTTACGAAACCGGTGTCGCACAGGCGCTCACGAAGGAAGTACAGGTTAGAGGCCTAAGGATCGCTTATTCCCCTCTTGTCGAAGCAAAGTTACTTTAACGACCGTAAAGACTACGGGTGAGACCACCACGATGCTTGACCGCAACCTGAAAGCCATTGTACCCCGCGCGGTGCTAGAAACGGCAATTGCTCCGCTTCTGACCGCTATAGCGTTCGTCTTAACGCTGATCCTATTTGTTCCGTTCGGGCCAGCGATGCCGCAGCCAGATATCGATTCGTCATGGCAGTACGCCATGAACACGGCTGTGGCAAAGCACATGGTGATTGGCAAGGACATCGTTTTTACGTTCGGCCCGTTGGCCTCGGTCTACTCGAGGCAATATCACCCGGCAACCGACGGGCCCATGCTCTTCTATTCAGCGCTGATTGCGGCGGGGCTGTTTGGAGCTTTAACTTACATTTGCGCCCCCCGCCGCCGCGGCTGGCTCGTCATATTCCCGATCCTGCTGACTCAATTCTGGCTGCGTGACGCGATCTTCATGACGCTCCCACTGGTGATGCTCTGCGCCGCGGAGAAACAGCATGAAGGGGGGACGATTAGGCTCGTTGTGCTGACGTTGTCCACGATGGCTTGCGGTGCGTTGCCACTGATCAAGGGAACCTTCACCCCGTTCGTTGCAGGTTGTATTGTGCTCGCTGTATTAGCGACATGGAATCGCTCACGCGCAGAAGCTATGGCGACCATGCTGGTCCCAGTCATTTTCGTTTGTCTCTCTTGGGTGGCTGCGGGCCAGCCCATCACAGCTCTGCCTAATTTCTTCATTGCCCAAGGCCCGATTGTGTCGGGCTATACGGAAGCCATGTCGGCCTCCGGCAATGTAAGCGACCTCAAGGTGTATGGGTTGGTAGCGCTTCTATTGCTTGCGCTTTGGCTCCGCCCAGTCAACGGCAACCGTTGGCGTGTGGTTGCGGCCGTTGCGGTCATGCTGCTGTTGTGCTTCAAGGCCGGTTTCGTCAGGCACGATGGGCACGCTCTCATTGCGGCAAGTGCTCTAACCCTGATTGGATACGTGCTTTTTTTGAGAAACGATACATTTGCCGGCCTTGCCGGCGTTGTGCTCGGCATATTGGGATGGCTCGCTATCGCAAACTCCTATCTCTCAGTCTCTCCGTGGGACTCAATCGAACGCGTCTCAACTCAGATATATGACGCCACTTACGCCGCTGCGGCGCGAGTAAAAACGCCTGGCGAACTACGACGCCACTTTGAGGACGCCAATAGAGCGATACGCCTCACGCTGCCGCTACCGTCCCGGTTAGGGACTGTCGATTTGTATCCATCGGCCCTGTCAGCACTGCTGGCGACCGATATGACGTGGTCGCCTCGTCCTATCATGCAGAGCTATTCCGCGTACAACAATCAGCTCTTGGCGGCTAATCGACGACATCTCGAACTGTCTCCACCTGAGACTATATTTTTTGGCATAGACTCGATAGATCAACGATTTCCATCACTCGAGGATTCGGCTAGTTGGCCGCTTCTGCTTGGCAAGTACGAACCTGTCGGCTTGGTCGGCATTTACGCTGAGCTTCGGAAGCGCGCGCGGCCCGTCTCTGTTGACGCCGGGCCTGCGGAAAAGTGGGAAACGGCCAGCGTCGGATCATCAATTCCGATTACTCATACGGGGCGCCCGATCTGGGCATACCTAGACGTCAAACCGACGTTGCTTGGACGGTTGCTCGCCGCCGTGTATAAAGATCCACCGCTCTACATTAGCGTCGGATTCGCCAATCGAACGTCGGCGACCTATCGGATGATTCCGAGCATCGCGCGAACCGGCTTCCTTCTGTCCCCGGTGATTTCCTCCGCCGAAGACTTCGTTGCGCTTCAGTCTACCCGTGCGCCCGAATTGCTCGAAGGCCGATATCCGATTTCCGTCGGACTGCTCGGCACGTCCGGGACGCGTCTCCTCTGGAGCAAGACGTACAGCGTATCGCTCACTAGGCTGCCATTCCCAACGAGCGAAAGCGCAGATCGCCTCCTGATGGCGCAGAGCGAGCCCGCGCACAGTCTGTCGACACTGCCTGTTGGTGGCGACTGCAACATTGAAGCATTGAACGGCGTTGATGTGGGTACGACGGCGCGTTCCGTATCGCCCCTCTGGCGTATTCGCGGCTGGGCGATGCTCTCCAACACTCAAGACAAGGCAAATACTGGCGTTCAAATTGCGATAACTGCGCCGGATGGTGACGTTCGCATGTATCCAGCGAGGAAAATCGCACGCGACGACGTGGCTGCAGCCTACCACCGCAAAGATGGTAGCGACCTTGGGTATGAAGCAATCGTGGATGCAAACAGTCTCCACGGTACCTATCAAATTCAGATCGCGCAGAGAGATGGTAACCAATTGGTCGTTTGCGGCCAGAAGGTACTGAGCATCTACCGCGAATGAGAGACGGGGGTCAAGAAGGTAAGCCATGGTAGCTGCAACAAACCGCAAGATGGATTTTGTCTCCACCCTATTTGCCAACTTGTCCCGTTCAATCAGCGAGAACCTCTTCGGAAGGATTGTACGATCCTGCGAACCGGCGCTGTAATCCTCCATGAACTGGACGCTCTGACCTCGTCCAATTCGGTCCGGAGTTTTGACGCTGAAACTTCGAAATCGAACAAAGCACGCGTTACGTGCGACAGTCTCTCTTCGGCATTCCTCAGTTCTCCGACCGTTTCGGTTAGTTTGTTCTCCGTCTCGGTTAGCTTGCTTTCCAAACGGTCAACCGTCATCAGGAGATCCTGATTGGCCTCCTTGAACTTTTCGGTTCGCTCCTCCTCTGATCCAGGAAGCTTGGTTCTCACGGAAGCTGCCATTGCCTTCCAGCTGTCAATGATGGCCGCACGATCGAGGGAGGGGCGTGTGAAAACGACGAACTCGAGGCTGTTGTGCGGTGTATCACCGAATTCTTCGCATCTCAAATCAATGAGCCCCTGCTTTGCGAGAGCGCACATCGTCTGAGCGAAACTTTGCGGCGTGAAAACCCAGCAGTGAACATCATGGTAGTTCTCCGAAAATATCGCGTCTTTAGCGACTGCAATCGCCATCTCAAACGGATGTGCCAACGGGACCATATCCAACGTAAGCGGTCCCTTCCATGCAGCGCCCGTGTCGACCTGGCGCACATTCAAGACGTGGTCGAGAATATTCCACGGTAGAGGTCGGCGTGTTCGCCGCAGGTAAGCTTCAATTATCTCTGGGAGTTGGCTCACGCGTCGCGTGTAGTCGAATGTGTAGCGCTTATCAGGTATCACCAGCCTGATCTCGCCACCTTCGCGCAAGACCGACCCGAGCTCACCAAGCCAAGTGATCAAATCAGGAACATGCTCGATGACATGCGACGCGATGACGTAGTCGACCTTCTTTCCGCCCAGACATTCTAGGAGAGACTGGTGCCCCCATATCGCGTCAACTTCCACAATGTCCGCCACGTCGAACTTCGGGTCATCCTTGTATTTTAATCTCAACGCTTGCGTGTCGGTGTGATCGACATAAACGACATTCCCTTCAGATTTGAGAATGAAAGGACGATACAGAGGCCCGATCTCCATCACGGAGACGTTAGCAATATCGATGCCCGACCGAATTTTGTCGCGGATATTCATCTTTTGACCAAGAGCAAGGAGATGGGAAAATCCTATCAGAAGTTGCGAATCTGTTGCGAAAATTCCTACCAGCCGCGCGAAAGTCAGCGGACCAAATCTGATTTCGGCAGTTCCTGTTCGATAAATAGACTGCTGAAAGCCCATTTGCAATGGATCAGAGGGATATCGGCGAAGGCAATTCCTGTAGGACTACTATCCATTTTGCGAACAATGGCGATGCGGTAATCCAGACAACGTCCAACCCTCACGCTACTGGAACTGAGGCCGGGAGTATAGACCGTACACCGACGGCTAACGGAATTGCATAGTTCGTCAGAATTTCAGGGAATCCAGACCAACTGGAGAGGCTTTCGGTGACAACAGGCGCGAGGGTTTGGTGCGACGGACCAGGTTGCAGATCGTGCGTCACGGACAATGGCGTCCACGGTGCTGGAGTTAAATGCGGATCCGGCAGGACTGGGCTGCGGGGATCGCGCGGGCATCAAAAGCCTCTAACCATACCGACCGTTGTATTCTCGGCGTTTTGGGACCGTAGCCGGCACCGGCTGAACAAAACCACCAGCAGGATTTGCCTGCCTGGCCCTTGAGGCTGAATAATGCTGGCATCGGCAAATCCGTTGAAAAAAGCTGTAGTATCTGTCACAACCGGTCTCAAATACTTACGTTCTGAGAGGGATTGATGGGTCGCCATGAGAGCATCACGCGCCATATCACCAAAGAAGAGCACGGCATAGAAATCGGCGCTTGGTATAACGGTATCGCGCCGAAGCGTCTTGGATACAACTGCCTGACCTTGGACGTATTCGACGCTCCGACGCTGCGCGCGCGGGCCGAGCAGGATCCGACAATCTCGCGCGAGATCGCCCGCAACATCGAAGATGTGGACATGGTGGGATCCTCGACATCGATTGCGCAACTAGTCGCGGCTCGGGGCGAGACTGGGAAATTTGACTATATTGTTTCATCGCACAATTTAGAGCATAGCCCAGACCCTATTACATTTTTGCAGGGATGTGAGCAGGTTCTGAAGCCGGGTGGTTATCTCAGCATGATCGTGCCAGACCGGCGGGGCTGCTTTGATTATTTTCGACCAAGCAGCACTACTGCGGAGATGCTAGCGGCTTTTTTTGAAAAGCGCTCCCGCCCGACGAACGCTCAGATATTCGAGCATTGTTCGTTGCATGCACGTCGGCTGGAAAAGTCGGGCCAGCAAGTGGTGTTTCCATTTGCGTTGGACCCCCGCGAGATCATCCCTTTTGAGCACCTACGCATCGAGTTCGAACTTTGGCAAAAACGGGTCCGCAGCGGGGACGAGAGCTATCGCGATGCACATTGCTGGACATTTACTCCTGCCGCGTTTGAATTGATTCTGCAGGATTTGTCGTTTCTCAAGTTGACCAAATTTGAGGTCGTTGAAATAGAGCCAGCTGAAGGTGAATTTTTTGTCCATCTGCGTAATGGTGAAAACTTCCTCGCGGAGGAAGAGAATTTCTACAAGCGCAGGACTCAGTTGCTTTTGCGCATGAACGACGAGGCGAGCATCACGGCACCGAGAGTTCGCGACTTGCAGTCGGAACTCGACTCGACGAAATCGGAACTGATTTCGATGCGGTCAGAACTGGTTTTCACGCAGTCGGAAGTCGCTTCCGCCCGGGAAAGGATTGTCTCGCTGGAAGCTGAACTCGCCGGATACCGACAACGAGAAGCAGACCTGCTCAAGGCGAAGCTGTTGACTCATGAAGCCATTGAAGCAATCACCTTCCGAGCGAAGCGCGCGGAATCGGACTTACGCGCAATGCGTGAATCGACTAGTTGGCGTTTAACCGCGTTGTTGCGGGTGGTTTCCAGCGCTGTTCGGAAAGGCGCCAGATAGGGTTTCCCGATCAAAGGCAATTTTTTCTGCAAGAGCGCCGCGTTGGTCAGGAAAGCGCTCATAGGATACCGTTGAGGATACCGTTGCGCAAATGGCAATAGCGGTGGCTCCGTCAAAATCCTCCGCCGCCTACAGGGCCGGATCGGCCGACTGGCTGCGCGAAAGCGCCCCCGGCGCGGCCGGCGGAGTGAAGCAATCGCGGGCAATTGGAAAAAGGAGCTCGCCCGCGTTGTTACGCAGCAAACCAGTCGATGCAATTTCGCGCGAGATTTCGGTGCTGATATTCATGCGATCAAGACGGGCAGCCAAAAACGGGCCAATGCTTCTGATGGTGACAACTCGTTCGGGACTATCAGGACGAACCTTCACCGCTTCTTTGGCAACGTCCGCTCTTCGGCCGGCCGGTTGAAGTGATCGCCATCAAGGCCCTCTGGTAAAATCCGATCGTGCGGCTCCCTGTCGAGCACGACCCGTAATCGCCTGCGACGAGCATCCCGTAAGGCGCGCCCCATCCGAATCAGGAACGCGGCGGGAGCTCAACGGACGCGATCTGCTGCCGCGTGTCAGTATCTGTCGACTGCCTATGCCACCTGCCATTCACGCAAATTCTGTAATGCAAAAAAAGACTTCATCTCGGATCGGGTTTCTGCATATACCCAAGACTGCTGGAGTTTCAATTGGCGAAGCCTTCGTCGAGCAGCTTGGCGCAAATCAGTGCACCATATTTAGCGAGAAAATGACCGACGATGGCTTCGCTCAAAGGCGTTTTATCTCTGGACATATCTATTTCGGCGACGCGACGCGCGATGCATTCCTGTTCACGTTTCTTAGGGACCCAATCCGACAAATCGCCTCGCATCTCATGTGGATCGATCACTACAACCTGCCGCAGTTCCAGCAAGAGCTCGAAGCCTTCCCTGCGAACATTCAGGCAAGAATCCGTCCGCTTGCGAAAACCGATTTATCGAGTGCGAAGTCGATCGACCGATACCTTGCAGAGCTTCCTCGCGATTCCGCCTTGCGCATCATTAACCTTCAAACCGAGATGCTTGCGTTCAGGCAACAGGGAGTCGTTCACAAGAGCAACCGCGAGCTCGCGGACCTTGCCATCCAGAACATGGGGGAGCTAGACTTTTTCGGGTTTTCAGAGACGCTACAGGCTGACATGGATACGCTCTTCCAAATCCTAGAATTCCACTCAGCGCCAAAGCTCTCCCACCTGAACGCATCGCCGTCTGAACGGATCGTGGACCATCGACTTCCGGACGTAAAGCGCGTTCTTTCGAGGTATGTCGAAGCCGACCAGCGGTTATACGAACACGCGCTCCGAGAGAAAAACAGGCCAACGATCCAAAAAAGGAATTCCTTTTCCCTCATTCGGAGACTCTATCGCGGCATTGTTGGCGCTTGAAACAACGGTGGTTTGGCGTAAATCGGCATGCCGGCCCTTCGTCCCTAAAGAACGTCGCCTCGTTCTGCGGAGGGCCGCCGTCGACCTCGCCCAAGCATGTTTCCCGACGGCCACGCTTGCCGCATCGAAGTCCCACCAGCCCGCTTACGCCTTGAATTTGAAGAACATTCAGCGCTTCGACCACTCAGGTCAACGCTACAATTGTTACACCGCCAGGGGCCGCCCACCATGGTAGAGTTACGGATTTGTCGGTCGCGAACACGCGAAACGTCCGTGGTCTGTGTATCGTTGGCAACCCGGTTTTCGCGCCGTTGAACGTATTCCCCGTCGCTCATACTAAACATCAATCTATGTTTTCAATTGCAATAGCCGATTTTCGAGAAAGTCTGTTTTCATGGCGACTCTGGATGTTGCTGGGCTGGCTTGAAATCCGTCAGCGCTACGCTAGATCATCCGTTGGTCCCTTTTGGCTGACAATTAGTATGGCAGTAATGATCGGCTCGATCGGCGCGGTGTATGGCACTTTGTTCGGCATGAACCTTAAGGAGTATTTGCCGTTTCTGAGTGTCGGTCTGGTCATGTGGACCCTTTTTGCTCAGATCACCAATGAAGGCAGTACGGTTTACATAAACAGCTCCGCGTACATTCGGCAGGCCGCGACTCCTAAGATTTTGTTTGTTTTGCAGATTGTATGGCGCAACCTCGTCATATTTGCCCACAACCTCATCATTATCGTTCTGTTGCTGGTGATATTTGGCGTCAAAAGCTGGCTTGCGCTCGCCTTCTTTATCCCGGCACTGGCGCTTTATATTCTAAACGCGACGTGGATCGCGATGATAGCGGGGCTCCTGTCAGCGCGATTCCGGGATTTGCCGCAAATTATCGGTGCATTGCTTCAGGTCGCGTTCTATATTACGCCGATTATGTATCGGCCACATTCATTAAGCAGATTCTCGTGGATTGTCACGCTCAATCCACTCGCATACCTGCTTGAACTCGTGCGGGGCCCGCTTATTGGGGATATACCCTCAATGATGACCTGGCTGGTAACCGGCGGCATGGCAATCGTCGGATGGATCGCAGCGTTGTGGGTCACCGGACGATATCTGAAGCGGATTCCTTACTGGGTTTAATAGAAGTTTGAACAAGGCAAAATGACTTATATCGAGCTTGAAAATGTGGGACTGGATCTGCCGATCTTTGACGTACAGGGGCGCTCGCTGAAAAAGCAAGTGCTTCGCATGGGCAGACGCAATCGCATTGCGGAAGGCACTGACGGGGTCGTTGTCGTACGCGCGTTGGATAACGTGGACCTACGGCTAGATGCCGGCGACCGCGTAGGTCTCATCGGTCCGAACGGAGCCGGGAAATCGACGCTGCTTCGACTCCTAGCCGGTATTTACAGCCCTACTGCAGGCACCATCCGAAAGGAAGGTAAAGCAGTGCCGCTGCTCGACATTAGTCTGGGTATGGATGACAACTCTACAGGGCGTCAGAACATTCGCTTGCGAGGTCTGTTGCTTGGGATGACCGACTCGGAAATCCGCGCGAAGCAGGACGATATCGCCGAATTCACCGATCTCGGTGACTATCTGGACTTACCGCTTCGAACGTATTCCAGCGGGATGCGCATGCGTCTGGCATTCGCAGTCGCCACAGCAGTGGATGCAGAGATTCTTCTTCTCGACGAGGTTATCGGCGTAGGCGATGCTTCATTCCAGGAGAAGGCCAGCGTGCGACTAGATGACCTGCACAATCGCGCCGAAATCGTTGTGTTGGCAATGCACTCAAACGATGTAATTCGCAGAACGTGCAATAAGGCCTTGTGGCTGGAGAAAGGTCAGGTTCGGATGTTCGGGCCTGTCGAGGAAGTCATCGCAGGTTACGAAGCACGTTAGACACGCAAGGACAGAGCCGTCTACAAGCATAAAGGCGCTCGCTTCAGTCCGCTGTAGACGATGCCCAGTATAAAAGTCCGCGTGCGGACTTTTATACTTTTGGACGGATCGGGACACCCCGGCAAATGTTTAGAGCGATCTCCTGATCGCATACATCCGCTGCTGGACTGCATCCAGTACACCCAAAAACATTGCCTTGGAATAGGTCTTACGCGGCGCAACGAGCACACTGTAGAAGAATACGAACTGGACCAGCCGAAAGGTGTGCGCCACTCGCCAACTCCAGCGCATCGGCGTCCCGGCGAGCATCCGGATCGTGTTGCGGAACATATAATACATGCGGACCGGCGTATGCACCGGCACCTCTCGCCAACGGAAGAACCAGAGCCGCACGATGCGATCACCAAGCTCATGGTCGAGGCGGGCCGCGCAAACCCCAAACATCGAAAGTCCTGCAGCGCTGGCTCGCAAACACCATTCGGTGTCGACGTGATCAATGAAGAATGCTTCGTTCATCAGGCCGACCACACGGAAAACCGAATGGTGAATTAAAGAGCCTGAGGCAATCAGGAAATCCGTTCTGACCAGCGGGCATGCCTGCGAACACGCAACGCGTCGAACAACGCCGTGCTCCAGACGGATAAACGGCCATTGCGAACCCGTTCGGAAGTCTTCACAAACCGGCCCCACTGCACCTACTGAATGGCCCTGCGAACGTAGCGCGGTGTCCGCTCGCACCAGCTCGCCGACCATTTCATCAGCTGGCACACTATCGTGATCCAGAAGCAAAACGTAGTCGTATTGCTGGGCCAACAACGCCTCTATGCCTCGGTTCTGTGCAGCCGCGATCCCCACGTTCGAAGACTGCTCAAGGAGACTGGCTTCGTGCTTCACGCAAAGTTCGTTTATCTGCAGCGTGAGTGTTTGAGGTGATCCGTTGTCGACCACAATCACACGGTCCACTTGCGGCACAATCGACTCGATTACACGCGCGAGTTTCGCAATGTCAGGTCGGTAAGTCACAATCACGGCGCCGACGCTCGAAACAACGGCTTTCCCGCCTGGGGCATTCGACGCTTTCTCCGCTGCCGCCGGAGCCTTGGTCAAACCGCTCATTGTGCGTCCAGGACCATCACGCCTCGATTCGAAAACTGGGCGGGGTCAAGCGGACGGTCAAGTGCTGCCGTCGATGCACTATAAAAGCCTAGATGGCGCGCGGCGAGAGAGAACGCTCGCTCGAGCACATGCGCGAGCGTAGCATCGCGTTGTCCGGCCTCCGGTTCGAAGTCCGATAGTTGTACATTCAGTGCACGTATCCCATCGAGCGCCGCAGGACGAAACCAGAACATCGTCCCAGCGAAAAAACCCAACGACACTTCTTCATCCGGCACACCTACGCGGGCAGCGAGAATGCGCAACCGTGCCTCATTGCCCCCCCAAAAGCGCGGATGCGTAACAAATGCATCGTCCGGACCGATGATGCCACACGCCGGATTCTGCCGAAACGCCTCGACGATCTTGAATACCCGGTACGAGTTGCCCAGCAGGCTATTGAACAGACTGTCACGCCATGAATGTCCCTTATCACTGTAGACACTCTTCTTAGAGTGAATTTTGCAGACACACAGATAGCGGCTCAACAACCCGGAATTGAGCAAGCTGATAAACGGGCCAACATCGCGACCGATGTTTTCATGCACGTACAGGAAAACCTTACGACCTCGTTCATCGAAAACGCGCTTGGCCTCGTAGTAATCCTGGACGTTCTTTACCGAGACAAAAACGTCGACCGGTGCGATGACGTTATCGAGATAATCCCCGATCTCGTCTGCCAGATCGACGTGATAGAGGTGGACAACGATCGCGCATTCCGCCCGGAGATCCGCTGGAATGATCGACCGAAGTTGAAACTCGGGGAGCAGAATACTAACTGGATTCGCAGCGCCGCCGCTGCCCAGCGCAACCGGAGCGGGCCGGCCAACGCGCATACGCTCCATTTCCGTTTCGATTTCTGCGACGTGCTCGACCCCGACCACCGAGGCAAGGCCGTGCATTCGGAGCTTATTGGGATTGTCGCGTAGCACCTCGCATTTGAGAAAGCCAAGCTGCAAGGCCACCTTGTCCCACAGATAGTGCGTGAGATTCGACGCTTTCACACGACGCCAATGCAACAACTCAACCAGGAACTGGAAGGGTTGGATCTGCCTGCGACGGCCAGCCAGACGCCACGCGATGTTCACGTAGTCGAGAAATGTCGGTTTGAACGCAGACTCGACACGCGCACCTTGGGCGATAAACTGCTGCGTCATCCCAACTTCGTAGTTAAGAATGATCTCCCATTTGCTGTCGAGGACGCGCACGTCACGCCAGAACCGGGCAAACGCTCGCGTCAAGATCAGCGACTTCCTGAATACGATGAAATACGACTGCGCATGAGGCGCGATCTGACGCGAGACAGTCATTGCCCACATATCGCAATTCGCGCCGGCCATACGCTCGAATACGTCCTTGAATCCGTGGTCCCGGAACATGTAAATACTGTCGTTCGCAACAATTAACTCGTCGTACGCCCAGAGATCCAGAATAGATTCAATGCCTACTTTCAACGAGTAGAAATCATAGCCCACGTTCTGGCGTAAAATCACCGTAATACGCGAATCATTTGGCTCGAACGCATCCGGACGCAGGCCCGTCGAAACTATAACGAGCCGGTCTACAACATCTAGCAGTTGACGGATCAGTCGTTGTGTTCGTACGGGCATATCGCCCGCCGGGTCGAAATGCGCCATGACAGCGATGCGCTTCACCCGCGTCATTTAACGATCCTGGACAAGCCGCGCACCACGCGGTATAGGCGAGGACACCGCACCAGCATGTTTGCCACACGGTGGCGAATGCGGCGCGCAGTTGCGGTTTCCTCACGCTTCATCTTTTTCCTGGACTCCGCCGCGCTCAGGATCAGGTCGCGCTCGAGACTGGCCTTTTGCTCAAGCAAATGTGCCAGCCCATCCTCTCCGATAAGTCGTGCCAACTGTGGATCCGACATCAATATCCGCCGTGCGTCACCAATGCCGTCCACGGCAGCCTTGGTGGCTTCGAGATAAGCAAGGCCGTGCTTCAGATCTGGCTCCAGGTGACAGCCTTCCCCCCACTCGTTCCAAGCATTGATAAAGAGAAACTGATGCTCATCATCATTGCTGACACGCGTGAACTGCACAAGATGATCGAGCCAGAATCGATACAACTCTGGCGAGGAATAAATCACGGTATGCGGATTATTCTGGCGCCGCGCCGTGTTGTCCCACGAGGGGATGATGCCGCGATACCACTGATAATCCTTAGTGGTGCGCTCCAAGGATTGCGCAATGATTTTCCGATAATCCACCAGGCCACCGACGAAATCATCGTTCAGTATTTCAGGGAGTTTGTCCGGCTTATTTTCCGAGCCAATGAACGTGTGGGGCGGAAACTCGACTGCAGCGTCAAACCCCCACTCGCGCGGATCCTCGATACCGTAAAACTGGACGGCGCAGAGATGAAGGTCCGGAATCCCGTGGCTCCTGGCCACTTCTCGCCATCGTTGTACGGTTTTTCTGGCATCAGGAAAGAGGTCGGCGCGATAGACGAGCAGCATCGGCTTGCCGTCCACCTTAATCGCGCGGCGATCCTTCAGCGTGGGAATTAGATCCTCAATGAAGTGCCGGTCCTCGTCGTCGCTGTGAATCTGCTCCAAGAGAACATTCTTCTCCAAGCCGTCCCAAGTGCGCGTCCAGTTCTCGTTGGCCCAACATACGCAGAACGGAAACTCGATGTCGCTAGCGAGAAAATTATTCAGCGGTAGTTCAAGAATGCGGCGACCGTTGAACCAGTAATAGTAGAAACAAAACCCGTGCACGCCATAAAGCGCCGCGTACTCTGCCTGCTGCCGCATGGTATCGACGATTCGCAAATCGTAAAAACCGAGGTCACGTGGAATGTGCGGTTGGTAGTGCCCGACGAAATTCGGCTTTCCTTTAGCTACGTTGGTCCATTCGGTGAACCCCGGCCCCCACCATTCCGAGTTCTCTCGAACGGGATGGAACTGCGGAAGATAAAAGGCAATCGGCTTGATCTTTGGCATATTTTTTGTGTACCTACAACGTGACAACGAGTTCGATGCACTATCGATGCTGCCAACCTCAGCAACTTCTATCGGGGTAACTGACTTTGGGCGATGGCCTTGCACGCACGATAACGCTATAGAGAACCCGAAGCCTAGTGCCACTTACAGCACCGTGATCAGTGTCTTGTACGCTACGTTCGTGCGGATGTGACCGCAAGCGTGGTGTGTAGTGGACGCAGGACCGTTCAGCACGGCAACACGTCCGACGTCGGACACTCGATTGGCTTGGGCCAGCAGCAGCCGGACGGCCTACAAAGGCGCGGTTGCTGCGAACAAGTCGTCCAGAACATACTGCATCGCAACACGCCAATTCGGCCGATGAACAACGAACCGGCCCACCAGCGCGCTATTGTCGAGCAATGAATTACGGGGGCGACGAGCCGGAGTCGGGTATTCCGACGTAGAGATTGACTTGATCCGCGTCGTGACCACGCTGGATGGCTGATATGAACGAGCGGCATCAATGATTGCCTCTGCGAACCCATGCCATGTTGTCGAATCCGCCGCAGTCAGATTGAACAAACCGCTATCGAATCTACCGGTCTGGCGCTCCCTCATCGATTGAGCGACGATTTGCGAGGTGGCGTCTGCAATCATGCGAGCGGAAGTCGGCGCGCCATATTGGTCTCCGACAACACTAAGTTCTTCGCGCGTCGCGGCAAGCCGCAACATCGTACGCAAAAAGTTCCTTCCGCGTACCCCGTACACCCACGTGGTTCTAAACGTCAGCCAGTCACCGCCAACATCGGCAATTGCGCGCTCGCCAACGAGTTTGCCACGGCCATAGGCGCTTAAAGGCGCGGTTGCATCTAGTTCCGTGTAAGCCTCTTCCTTGCTGCCGTCAAAGACGTAGTCGGTGGAGTAGTGCACGAGCAACGCATTGACGTCGCGCGCCGCCCGCGCCAACTCCCCAACTGCCTCTCCATTAATTCGGGTCGCCAGCGCTTCCTCGCTCTCAGCCTTGTCTACTGCCGTGTAAGCTGCCGCGTTGACGACCACATCCGGTGCAATGCGCGCGACCACGGCCGCTGCTTTGCCAGGCGGAGAAAGGTCCATCTGCTCGCGGTTGAACGCGAATACTTCGCCGAGGACGGACATACTACGCTGCAACTCCCAGCCCACCTGACCGTCACATCCGGAGATGAGAACCCTCATTCGAACACCTCAATTTGATCCAGGGTCTTCGCCGCCGCATCCTTCACAGCGAGCAGCGGTTCACCTTCGAACGGCCATTTGATGCCCACTTGAGGATCGTTCCAGAGCAGAGAGCGTTCATGCTCAGGAAACCAGTAGTCGGTCGTCTTGTATAAAAACTGCGCCGATTCGGACAGCACCACAAAACCATGCGCAAAGCCCGGTGGCACCCATAGTTGCCGATGATTCTCCACTGACAGCGTCACCCCCACCCACTTGCCGAAATTCGGTGAGCTCTTGCGGATATCAACCGCCACGTCGAACACTTCGCCTTCCACCACGCGCACTAGCTTGCCCTGCGGGTGTTCAATCTGATAATGCAGGCCGCGCAGCACGCCTTTCGCCGAACGCGAATGGTTGTCCTGCACAAACTCCACACCCGCCTCAACGTGCTCGGCAAACTCACGGCCGTTAAAGCTCTCGAAGAAGAAGCCTCGCGCATCACCGAACACCTTCGGCTCGATGATCTTGACTTCCGGCAGCGCCGTAGCGGTTACTTGGATGGCCATGCAACTTGGTCCGTAAGAAGGTTTTGCAGATACTGCCCGTAAGCGTTCTTCGCGAGCGGCTTGGCCAGCGCAGCCAGTTTCTCGCCATCAATCCAATGTTGCCGGTAAGCAATCTCTTCCGGACATGCCACCACCAGCCCCTGACGCTTCTGCAGCGTCGCAATGAAAGTGGCGGCTTCGATCAGCGAATCATGCGTGCCGGTATCGAGCCACGCGAAACCACGACCCATGATCTCGACATTGAGCGCGGCGTTGGCGAGATATCGCGAGTTGACGTCCGTGATTTCGAGCTCGCCACGCGACGACGGCTTGATGTCCGCGGCAATGTCGCAGACCTGCCTGTCGTAGAAATACAGACCCGTGACCGCGTAGTTCGAACGTGGTTTGACCGGCTTCTCTTCGATCGACAGCGCGCGGAACTGCCTGTCGAATTCGACCACGCCATAACGTTCGGGATCGTGCACGTGGTACGCGAAGACCGTGGCGCCATCGGCTTTCTGGTTGGCACGCTCGAGCTGCTTCGCGAGATCGTGGCCGTAGAAAATGTTGTCGCCGAGAATCAGCGCCGACGGATCGTTGCCCACAAAATCCCGGCCGATGATGAACGCCTGCGCGAGCCCATCCGGCGAAGGCTGAACCGCGTACTGGATATTCATGCCCCACTGGCTGCCGTCACCGAGCATCGCTTCGAAGCGCGGCGTGTCCTGCGGCGTGGAGATGATCAGCACATCGCGAATACCCGCCACCATCAGCGTGGACAGCGGGTAGTAGATCATCGGCTTGTCGTAGACCGGCAGCAGCTGCTTGGAAACCACGTGCGTGATCGGATACAGGCGTGTGCCCGAACCGCCCGCGAGAATAATGCCTTTGCGCGCCATTGCCGTGCCCTTACGCGCGCTGCGCGTAGTTGGTCTCAACCCACTTGCGATAGTCGCCGGAGGCGACCTCGTCCGACCATTCCTGGTTGTCCAGATACCACTGGACCGTTTTCGCGAGACCCGTTTCGAACGTTTCCGCCGGCTTCCAGCCGAGTTCGCGTTCGAGCTTGCGCGCGTCGATCGCATAACGGCGGTCGTGGCCCGGACGATCCTTCACATACGTGATCTGATCGCGGTACGACGCGCCCGCCTTCGGACGCAACTGATCGAGCAGGTCGCACAGCGTGTGGACCACGTCGAGGTTCTTCTTCTCGTTCCAGCCGCCGATGTTGTACGTCTCACCCGGCGTGCCGCGTGCGAGTACTTCGCGGATCGCGCTGCAGTGGTCGCCGACATACAGCCAGTCGCGCACGTTCTGGCCGTCGCCATACACCGGCAGCGGCTTGCCGCCGAGTGCGTTGGCGATCATCAGCGGAATCAGTTTCTCGGGGAACTGGTACGGGCCGTAGTTGTTCGAGCAGTTCGTGGTGAGCACGGGCAGACCGTACGTATGATGGTAGGCGCGCACCAGATGATCGGAACCCGCCTTGGTGGCCGAGTAAGGACTGTTCGGCGCGTACGGCGTGGTCTCGGAGAATTGCGGATCGGTTGCGGAGAGCGAGCCGAACACTTCGTCGGTGGAAACGTGCAGAAAGCGGAACGCGGCCTTGTCGGCCTCGCCGAGCGCAGTCCAGTACTGACGGGCCGCTTCCAGCAGCGTGAAGGTGCCCACCACGTTCGTTTGCACGAAATCAGCCGGGCCATGAATCGAACGGTCCACGTGGCTCTCGGCGGCGAAATGCAGTACGGCACGCGGCTTGTGCTCCGCGAAGAGCGCGTCGAGCGCAGCGCGATCGCAGATATCCGCGCGCACGAAAATGTGCTTCGGATTGTTTTGTTGCGACTTGAGCGTACCCAGATTGCCGGCGTACGTCAGCTTGTCCACGTTCAGTACAGCTTCGTCCGACACATTGAGCCAGTCGAGCACGAAATTGGCGCCGATAAAACCGGCGCCGCCCGTTACCAGAATCATGAAATTCCCTTCCAGATGATGGTGGCAGGTCAAAGTAAATGGACCAACCTGCTACCACGCGTTGTGGTGTCGTAATCTTGTCGACGCCCGCCGCCGCCCCGCGCTCTGCGGACGGACGCTCAAACGCCAATCTTATGAAGCCCCGATTATAAAGCCGCCCAAGGCAAATACTAGAACCCTAACAACTTGAAACAGCTTGACAAGTTTGGTTTCCATCAGTTAATTCGGCCGTCACTTTCATGTCGCATGTCGCTGTGAGCGGTCGCAAGCATGACGGAGCGCCGCGCCGATGAAACGGCTGGCGGTCTGATTCAGCGTAATGCACGGGGAAAAACGGGGGCAAACGCCGCATACGTCTGATCAAATCAGCCTGCGATGCGGCGCATTATGGTTGTTTATACGCGAACGAAAAGTCGCGCGTCACCATGACCCAAACAGATGGCGGATCGCCGCGCAAATGCGGCCGATTATGCCGCCAGCATCCAACGCAGCGTATCCATGAATGGAATCGCCTCGACTTTCGGCACGAGCGTGCGCAGCTTGGTGGGCGAACCGGCCAGCATCTTCACATCGGTTTGCCGCACGAAGGCGGGATTGATCTGAATCTCGAGTTCGTGCCCGGTCAGATCACTCGCCGCAGAAAGAATTTCGCGCAATGTAAAGGGCGTGCCGGTGCAGACATTGACGGTTTCCGAGGCGGCCTCGGAATCGAGCAAGGCTTCGTATGCGCTTGCCACATAGCGCACGTCGGAGAAATCGCGCGCCACGTCGATATTGCCGAGTTCGATCGACGGTTCGCGGCGCGCAAAGTGCTCGACGATCTTGGGCACGAGGAAGTTGGACGCCTGGCCGCGGCCGGTATAGTTGAACGGTCGCACGATCAGAATCGGCAGGCGGTCGAACCACGTCCGTACCATCGTTTCCATCGCCGCCTTGCTGGCGGCGTAGTGATTGACCGGCGTGACCGGAAAGCTCTCGTCGATCGCTGCGCTCGTCACGTTGCCGTACACGTTCGCGCTGCTCGCGATCAGCAGCTTGCGCGGCGTATGACCGACAGCGGCGCACGCCTCCAGCAGATTCAGCGTGCCGATCACGTTGACGCGGTAAAAGTCGAGCGGATCGTTATGGCCCACGAAGCTGACCGCAGCGAGGTGGACGATGTAGTCGGGCCGCGCGATTTCGATCACGCGCCGGCAGGCGTCCGGTGACGTGATGTCGAGCCGCAGGCGCGTCGGCGTTTCCGCCTCGTCGCGCCCCGCGACCGTTTTGATCACGGTGTGGCCGCGCCCGAGCAGGTTGTCGACCAGATAGCGGCCAGTGAAGCCGCTCGCCCCGGTGACGAGCGTACGAATAGGTTGCTCTGCATGAAAAGACGACATGCTTTCTCCGTTCATGAAAGTCATCCTGTTGTGTCGCAATATCTTGGGCGCCCTGCGCCAGGCCGCTTGCCAGCGGCGCCTTGACCCGATACCCAGCCTTCAAACGGGCTATTATGTCACGCTAATATGTTGCATTGCGCAACGCGGCACGCCGCGTGCGTAACAGCGTGTATCAAACCGCACTCATTTCCCCGATGACACCCGCCACTACGTCTCCCGCGCTTTCCGATCCGCCCCTACTCCCGCTCGCCTTCGGCGATCTGCAAGGCTGCCGCACGCCGTTCCAGCAACTGCTGGCCAAGGCTGCGCCGCCGGCCGGCACGCCGCTGTGGTTCGCGGGCGACCTAATCAACCGCGGCACCGAGTCGCTGGCCACGTTGCGCGACGTCATCGCGCTCGGCGATCAGGCAGTGCCGGTGCTGGGCAATCACGATCTGCATCTGCTGTCGGTGTCGGCGGGGATTCGCAAGTCGAAGAAAGGCGACACGATCGACGAGATTCTCGCCGCGCCGGATTCCGCCGACCTGCTCGAATGGATCCGCCACCGTCCCATCGCTCACTTCGACAACGGCATGCTGATGGTCCACGCGGGCGTGCTGCCCCAGTGGGACGTGAATCTGACGCTCGAACTCGCGGACGAATTGCAGCGCGCCCTGCGTGCGCCGAACTGGAAGGAGACGCTCGCCGGTTTGTACGGCAACGAGCCGAATCGTTGGAAACCGGGACTGAAAGGCATCGAGCGGCTGCGTTTGACGTGCAGCGCGTTGACGCGCATCCGCTTCTGCACCGCCGAAGGCACCATGGATTTCAGCAGCAGCGGCGGCCTGAATGCGGCCCCGTCGGGTTGCATGCCGTGGTTCGATGTCCCATCGCGCAAGACCGCCGACGTGACCGTGGTGTTCGGTCATTGGGCCGCGCTCGGGCTGATTCTGCGTGACAACCTGATCGGCCTCGATTCAGGCTGCGTGTGGGGCGAACAACTCTCCGCCGTGCGTCTCGCGCGACGGCCCGCGGAGCGTACGCTGACACAGGTCGAGTGCGAGAACTGCCGCGCTGCGGCCGGCGGCAATTAAGCCGCCACGGCGGCCCGGTCGCATGTCGGATCGACCGTAGGCCGAATTTCAGGCCGAACGCCCTGACCGGTCGACCTGATCGGCCGGTTCTTCAACAGGTTCTTCAATTAGCTTTGCCGCTGCGGCGGACGTAGCGGGCCGCTCCGCCATCACCGCGCCCGTCATCGCGGCGCCGCTTTGCATCTCCCGCAATGCGGCCGCAATCACGCCTTCCGCTTCCGCCGCCAATGTGCGCCGGTCGGCGCCGGGCGCGAGCGGTGCGCAGACATAGATATGCGCGGTGAGCGGTCCGCCGCTCAGCAGCAAATTCAGCGAATCGGCGAGCGACAGATCGTCTATATAGGCGGGCGCCGTGGATTGCCGGCCCTGCGCGTCCTCATACATCATGCACAGCGGCTGCACCGGCGCCGACGCCGACACGGCCGCCTGAAACATATTCGCGTGAAACGGCCGCAGCGCGAGCCCGTTGGAGGTGGTGCCTTCGGGAAACACGCACATCAGTTCGCCCGCGCTTAGGCGGTCGGACAGTTCATGCATGATCCGCCTGGCGTCGCTGCGCTTTTCGCGCTGAATGAACACCGTGTCCAGTTGCTGCGCGAGCCAGCCGACCACCGGCCATTGCCGGATCTCGGCCTTCGAGACGAACGGCGTGGGCCGCCACGCGTTGATCACATAGATGTCGATCCACGAAATGTGATTGGCGACCACCAGCGCACCGCGATCGAGCCGCGCGCTGTCGTTATGCACGACGAGCCGCATACCGCACAGGCGCAGCATCTTCAGCGACCATTCGCGATTGAGCGTGTGACGCACCTCGGCGCTTGCTTTGGGAAAGCGCGTCGCCACGATCCACATGCCGTGCAGCAGATGAACGACGAGACGGGCCTTGCGTAACGCGAGCTTCATGGTCGGAGCGTTCCTGATTGGGCCAGTAAGGGTTGGCCTATGAGCGGGACGATGAGCGTGGCAACACCGCGGCGATCAACGCTGTTCGAATGCGACATGCCCGGACACGATGGTTGCACGCACGCGCGCCGGCAGTTCGTAACCGAGGAACGGTGTGTTATGCCCTTGGCTCTTCAGCGCACGCGGCTCGACGCGCCAATGCGCGTTGCGGTCGAACACGCAGAGATCGGCCACGCCGCCCGCGGCGATACGGCCGGCCGCGTCCAGTTTGAGCACGTTGGCCGGCGCCGTGGTGATGCGGTTCAGCGCCTTCGCAAGCGGCACGCGTGCTTCGTCGGCCCACTTCACCGTCAGCGACAGAAACAGCTCCAGCCCGGTCGCACCGGGGGTAGCCTCGGCGAACGGCAGCAGCTTTTCGTCGTCGTCGACCGGCGTGTGGTCCGAGCAGATCGCGTCGATCGTGCCGTCGACCAGACCCGCGCGGATCGCTTCGCGATCGCGCTGTTGACGCAGCGGCGGATCGAGCCGGAACTGCGCGTCGAAATAGCCGATGTCGAGGTCGATCAGATGCACGTGATTCACGGTGACGTCGCACGACACCGGCAGGCCTTCAGCCTTCGCCGCGCGCATCAGCGCAATGCCCGCCGCCGACGACACATGCGACAGATGCACCCGCGCGCCTGTCACACGCACCAGTTCGAAAATGGTATGCAACGCGATGGTCTCCGCCGACACCGGCACGCCCGAGAGCCCCAGCCGCGACGCCAGCGCGCCGCTCGCGGCCACGCCGCCTTTGCCGAGATAGGCGTCCACGGGACGCAGCCACACGGTATAGCCGTAGGTGTTCGCGTATTGCAGCGCGCGCATCAGCACCTGCGTATCGACCACCGGCACGTCGGCCTGCGAAAAGCCGATGCAGCCCGCTTCGGTCAACTCGACCATCTCCGTGATGACCTGCCCCTTGAGGCCGACCGTCAGCGCGCCGAGCGGATACACATGCGCCTGGTCCAGATTGCGTGCACGGAACTTGAGCATCTCGACGAGGCCCGGTTCATCGAGCGTCGGATCGGTGTCCGGCGGGCAGACGAGGCTCGTCACGCCGCCCGCGAGCGCGGCGGCCATTTCGGATTCGAGCGTCGCCTTGTGTTCGTAGCCCGGCTCGCGCAACCGCGCCGATAGGTCGACCAGACCGGGCGCGACGCAGAGACCTTGGGCGTCAATCGTCTTCTCCGGGTGGAAATCCGCGGGCGCGTTGCCGATGGCGGCGATCTTGCCCGCAGCGATAAAAATGTCCTGCTGCTGTTCGGTGCCCGCTACCGGATCGATCAGCGTGCCGCCTTGAATATGAATCATGAACTCTCCCTCTGATAAGCGTTTTGCGACACTGTATCAGGGGTTTCACGGGTCATAGACTTTGACTTGACGCGTTGCCGCGACAGAGGTTTGGGTCTCGCCGTCACGCCCGTCCCAGGCGTGTGCGCGTCGATCAGCACGACCGATGCCGCATTTTGATCGCGTGGTGCCGTGTGGCCGCAATGCGGACACTCATGCACACGTTGCGCGAGCGTTTTGGGCACGACCTCCCAGCATGCGGCGCAGCGCTGCGATGGTTTTAACTGGCGTGTGTTCGACACATGCAGTCGCGTACCAGCCTCTACCGCTTTGTACGCGAGCATGTTATGCGCCATGCTCAATCCGGCCGACAGAATCTCGCGATTGAGTCCGGCCTTTTGCCTGACCGTCCGGCCGGGTTTGGCCTGCGTGCTCCTTGCTGAACGGCTCATGTTCTGCGTGCGCAATTCTTCCGTGGCGAGCACTGCGCACGACGCGACCATGCGCGATGTCGTCGTGTGCAGGAACTCACGGCGCAGGTTGCCGATCCGCTCGTGAAGCATCGCCACTTGCCTGACAAGCCGCTTATAGCGGATAGATCCGCGCTTCTTCCTCGCCTGCTGTCGCTGCAGCTCCGCCATCCATGACAATTTGTTGCGGATGAATCGCGGATTGGCGATCGTCTCGCCGTTGTCGAACGTGGCCCAATCGTTGATGCCGAAGTCAACGCCGCGATGGTCTTCACCATTCCGCATGCGAGCGCAAGCCGACGCCGATACGCGCAGCGTGACGGACGCGAACCACTCGCCGTTCTTGCGCATGATCGTGAGATCGTTGGGCTTCGCGCCGTCGCCAAAGCGATGCCGGCCGCGTGCGCGGATCGACATCGCGTCCTTGCCGCTGCCTATTCGAATCGTTGCGCCGCGCGTGCCGGACTGCATGAGTTTCCAGCCGGCCGCGTCCGGATAGCAGAAGCCAGAAAACCGTTTGCTGGCTTTGAAGCGCGGAAAGCCCGGCGTCCGCCCAGCCTTGACGCGGCGAAAGAACGCCTGAAAGGCCAGGTCCAGTCTGCGCAGTGTCTGCTGAAGGGCGTGACTGCCTAATTCGACGAACTCTGGACGATCGGCTTTGATCGCCGGCAACACGTTTTGCTGCTCGTAATAGCTGATCGACTTGCCGGTCTTCCGATAGGCGTCGATTCGCTCCTCAAGCGCCGCGTTGTATAACTCACAGTGCAAGCGAATCCAGTCCGACAGGCGCTCGGCCTGCGTGGCGTTGGGATAAAGATTGAAGGTGACTTTGCGGCGTTCCATAGTGCCAAATCAGGACGAGTAAACGGTTAGGGCGCAGAGGTGGAAAACACTAACAGATCTAACTCCCATGCTGTTTACAACCTTAAACTACGCGCCGCTTTTGTGACGAATACAGGCGCAAAATGTTGTCGCCGGAACTGCTCGCGTATCTGGAAACGGCGTTCGGCAAAACCCTCGCCGAGTGGCTCTACAAACTCATCGATTCCGGCGGCGAACCGGACAACGTGCACTTACTGATCGATATCCATCCGGCGCTGGATATATCCGCGCTGATAAACAGCCTGAAGACGGCGAGCGCACGGCGCGCACGAAAAAGGATTGCCGACCACCTTGCGCCGTTCTACCAGAAACCATTGTTTTTTGGGGCCGCGCCCAATTTGTCGGCAGCGCTGGGGGGCACCACACTGGAAGCGGTGCGCGCTTACGTTGACGCGCAGGGCACTGCGGAGCACGCCCGGAAGTCAGCCGCAAAGGCAAAAAACAAACTTGCCCGCTAGACTCCCTCCTTTCGCTCGGCTTCGCCTACGGGTTTGCAAGCGAACCGGCTGCCCCAAGAGGGAATGCGCTTGCAATAGTTCATGCGCTACCCTGGTCGTGCTTAGTCGTTATTGCCGGCCACGATCCCCATCACCGCCATGCGCACCGCGATACCGAAAGTCACCTGATTCAGAATCACCGATTGCGGACCGTCGGCCACTTGCGAATCGATTTCGACGCCGCGATTCATCGGGCCGGGGTGCATCACGATCGCGTCGAGCGCGGCGAGCGCGAGACGCTCGGGCGTCAAGCCCCAGCTCTTGAAATACTCCTGCGCCGACGGCAGCAACGCGCCGCTCATCCGTTCGTTCTGCAGACGCAGCATGATGATCACGTCGACGTCTTTCAGGCCTTCGTCGAGGTTGTGAAACACGCGTACGCCCATCTGTTCCAGGCCGCCCGGCAACAGCGTGCGCGGACCGATCGCGCGCACTTCCGGCACGCCGAGCGTGGTCAGCGCGTGAATGTCCGAGCGCGCGACGCGCGAGTGCAGAATGTCGCCGACGATCGCCACGCGCAGCTTCGTGAAGTCCTTCTTGTAGTGGCGGATGGTGTACATGTCGAGCAGCCCCTGCGTGGGGTGCGCATGACGGCCGTCGCCGGCGTTGATCACGTGCACGTGCGGCGCGCAATGCTGGGCGATCAGATACGGCGCGCCGCTCGATGCATGGCGCACGACGAACATATCGGCATGCATCGCCGAGAGGTTGTTGATCGTGTCGAGCAGCGACTCGCCCTTGCTGGTCGACGACGCGTTGATATTCAGATTCAGCACGTCCGCCGACAGACGCGTCGCGGCGATCTCGAAGGTGGTGCGGGTGCGCGTCGAGTTCTCGAAGAACAGGTTGAACACCGACTTGCCGCGCAACAGCGGCACCTTCTTCACTTCGCGATCGGTCACGCTGACGAACTGGTCGGCGGTGTCGAGAATGTGATTGACGATCGCCTTCGGCAAGCCCTCGATCGACAACAGATGTTTGAGCTCGCCGTTCTTCGTGAGCTGCGGGTTGCCCTTGAGGAAGCCGTAACGGAAGCGCTCGGTGGCGCTATCGGCGGAATCCTTGGGAGCCTGGGTGGCGATGGTCATGATGTACCTGCTTCAAATACAGACTTCGACGTGATCGGTGTCGATGCGGACTGCGTGTGACGATCCCGGGCCGGCTTTCGCGCGTTTAGCTGCGGCGAACGGCTCGATAAATCTCTCTTGCGCGGCGCGCGATGGCTCGATGCCATGCGCCGATTGCGCCGGAACCGCTGCGCGCCTCGCACATCGCGCCCCGTTCAATCGACGCGTGCTTCAGTGTGAAAAGTGAAACGCTGCGCGGATGCGCCGCCTGCTTCGTCGCGTTCCGTGCGGGCCAGCACCAGCGTGGCGTCGGCGGGAATGTCCACCACGCCGCCGACAAAGCGTGCCGCAACCGGCAATTCACGTCCACCGCGATCGGCCAGGACCGCCAGTTCAACTGATGCCGGGCGGCCGTAGTCGTACAGCTCGTTGAGCGCCGCGCGAATCGTGCGGCCGGTGTAGAGAACGTCGTCGACCAGCACGATACGGCGGCCGTCGACCGAAAACGGCAGCGAGGTCGGGCTTGCCTGCGAGTGCAGCCCTTTTTTCGCGTAATCGTCGCGATGCAGCGCGACGTTCACCACGCCGAAACTCGGCAGGTTCAGGTCGCGCGCCAGCCGTTCGGCAAGCCACGCGCCGCCGCTGTAGATGCCGGCCAGCACGGCGCCCTCGGCGGCGTCTTTTCCGGCGCCGAGCTGGTCGCCATACACCGCGCGAATCTGCTCGAGCAACGCGCGATAAAGCGCTTCGGCGTCAATGGAACTCATGATCGTCGGAAAGTCCGTCTAGATATTGCTGGAGGATGATGCTGGCGGCTTCGGCGTCGAGCATGTCGGCGCGGCCGTTGCCGGCGCGGATTTCCGCCTTCGCCTCGACCGACGAATAGCGTTCGTCGATCCACGTGACGGGCAGATTGAAGCGGCCATTCAGCTGATTGCCGAAGCGTTTCGCGAGTTGCGTCATTTCGTGCGGCGTGCCGTCCGGATGCAATGGCAAACCGACCACGAGCGCGTTCGGTTTCCATTCGGCGATCAGCTTGCCGACTGCCTCGAACCGATATTCGCGGCTGCGGTTCTGCACGATCACGAGCGGCCGTGCGCGACGCGTCAGCGAATTGCCGACCGCCACGCCGATGCGTTTTTCACCGTAGTCGAACGCAAGCAGCGTCGCCTCACGTCCGGCCGGCAGACTCATGCGTGACCCGCCTCGCCAGACAGCATCGACAGGTTGATGCCGAGAAGAGCCAACGCGGCTTCGAGACGTTCTTCGGCAGGTACGTCGAAGATGATTTTCGGGTCGGCTTCGACCGTCAGCCAACCGTTCTTCGAAATCTCTTCTTCGAGCTGACCCGCGCCCCAGCCGGCATGGCCGAGCGTGAGGAGGAAACGCTCGGGACCCGTACCGCTCGCCACGGCTTCGAGCACGTCTTTCGACGTGGTCATCTCGAGACCGCCCGGCACCGACATGGACGACGTGTACGCGTTGCCGTCTTTCGGATCGTGCAGCACAAAGCCGCGCTCCGTTTGCACCGGGCCGCCGAAATAAACGGGCACATGGAGAAGGGGTTCGATCTCGAGCTTGAGATCGATGCGACTGAAGAGCGCTTGCAGGTCGATATCGGTCGGCCGGTTGATCACGAGGCCGAGCGCACCGCGCTCGCTGTGATCGCAAAGGTAGACCACCGTTCCCGAAAACGTCGGATCCGCCATGTTCGGCATGGCGATCAGGAACTGGTTGGTCAGATTGATGCGATCGGTACTCTTGGACATAGTTCGGATTTTAGCAAAGACGATGCAGGATGGCGGGGCTTTGAGCGTGGGACCGCGATGTGTGCCATGAAGCGTGCCGCGAGCCATCGACGGCGAATCAAGTTGCACTCTATCACGCACGCGGGCGCTCGCCACCGTGCAGGTTCCCGCTGTGTCGCGGCACGCGTGTTGCGTGGCGTGCGGCCGCGTCGCTTCACCGCGACCCGTGACGACCCGGCGACAGACGGACCGGCGCGCCCCACGACCCGGCGCGCCGATGACTCACGCGCCACCCTGCTCGATCGAGCGCGTCAAGGCGGCCAGCGCGGTGCCGGCGCCGGGCGGCGCGACGCCCGCGGCGACCTTGTGCAGCGTGGCGCGCAAGGCTTCGGCGGCCTGCTCGAGCGTGCTCGCCGCCGGGGCGCCGACGATCACGTGCGCGCGCACCGCGGGCGTCGATACGCCGGCATGCGCGCGACGGCGCCACGCGAGCCCCAGCGCATCGGCCAGCAGCGCCACGTGGCCGAGGCCCAGCGCACACGCGGCGGAGCCGAGCCGGTAGGCGGCGTCGCCCGCCTGCAGCGCTTCGCTCGGATCGGCTTTCTCCGGCTGGTCCGCTGCACGGGCATGCTCGGTCAACGCGGAGATCGATGCGTCCGCCGTTTGCAGAAAATCTTCGTAGGCGTTCACATTCACGGCCAGCACGCCCAATTCGCGCGTCAATGCGCTACGGCTGGCGCTGATCGCCTGGGCCTGCACGGCGCCCGCTTCCCAAAGCATTTCGGACGCCTGGGTGCCCGCGACGTGCCAGTCGACCGTCAAGCCGTAGTCGTGCAGCACTTCCACCTGGTCGGCGTCTTCCGCGGCGGCGCCGAACAGCGCGTAGTCGCGCCACAGCAGCGCAAGCGTTGCGCGCACGAGTGAGCGCGGCGCAAGCTCGATGCCGCGCGCGTGATCGGCGAGCGCGAGGTTGCAACGGGCGTAAAAACGCCGCGCGTCGGTCTCGCCCGTGGCGCGGCCGCTGACTCGCAACGCCTTGGCGCAAGCCTTGGCGAGTCGCCAGAAATCGTAGGGGTCCGGGCCGGCGAGTTCGCCGAAGACAGCGTCCAGTTCGTCGAGCGCCGCGTTGGTGACGGCCAGCGCCGCCGCACTGCCGGTGTTGGCCTGCGAGCGCAGCACCGGCAGCAGCGCGCGTTCGTAGCGCGCGCGCAGATACGCCAGTTGATCGGCGGGCTGCGTGTGCAGCGAGACCGGCGGCACCGGCCGCGCGGTCAACGCGAGATCTTCGAAGGCGATGGTGGAACCCGGTGTGTGCTCCGACAGATGCGTGCCGAGCGCCCGGTAATGATCGAACAGGACCGGCGAGCAGGACAGCTCGCGCAAGTTGTGACGCTCGAGCGCGGCGCGGAAGCCGCGCAACGCCGCGCCGAACACGGGGCGCGCGCTCAACGCGTCGACCGGGTCGCCCTCGACCAGCGGCGAAACCCGCACCAATGCGTCAGCGAAACGCTGAGCGCTCAGCCAGCCGGCCCCGCGCAATGCATGCGACGCACGCAGCAGCGCCGACGTGCTCTCGCTGTGCTGTTCGAACGCCAGCAGCGCCTCGGCCAGCGCAAGCTCGGCGGGGCGCACGGCGCCGCCGCGCGGATTCGGCAAGGCATCAAAGGAAACGGGTGCAGCGGATTGAGGAGTCATGGGCAGGCGACACGAAGCTGACGGGCCGTCGCCTCGCCGCACGCAGACTGATCGGCTAACGCGCGAACCGGCGACAGGACAATGACAGACTAACGTTGCGACACGGCGCGGCCGAGGACGTTCCGCGTCGACGCGTTGGGGCAAACTTCAGAACCTACCGTGTGCGTTCGATCCGGCGCGGCGCGCCGGCCGCGAAACATCATGCCAGCGCCGCGCCGCAGGCATGCGGCACAGCCCGCAGCCGGCGTGCCGACTGCTCCCGGACTTCAGATCTGGACCATCTCGAAGTCTTCCTTACGCGCGCCGCACTCCGGGCAGGTCCAGTTAATGGGGACGTCTTCCCAGCGCGTGCCCGGCGCAATGCCTTCGTCCGGCAAACCGGCTTCTTCGTCGTAAATCCAGCCGCAAATCAGGCACATCCAGCTTTGATATTCCATTCTTGTGTCGCGTCGTAGAGTCCGGGGAAACGGGAGCCATGATGGTACCGTGTTGCCGCCCCAATGCCTAGCAATCAGACACGCGTAATCGTAGGGTGCGACGGCCTTTGGCTATGCAGTTGCGTCGCCCCGCGCAGCGGTTGCGACGTCGTGCCGCGCGCCGGCCTCACGCTTGCCGGCTGCGGCGCATCGCGAGATGCGAAAAAACGCCCTCGGGACGGTTTAGGCCGCATAATTGAGTCGATTGCGCACTCTCTGCGCCTAAATTTAGCTCCTTTCCGCACATCTTCATGCCCAGCGACACGCCTCCGATCGTCCTCACCTTCGGCCTTTCCGATCCCACCGGCGGCTCTGGCCTGCAAGCCGACCTGATGACTCTTGCCAGCATGGGTTGCCATGGCGTCTCTGTGCTCACGGGCTACACCGTGCGCGACTCGGCGAGCTGCGACGAAGTCACCGGGCTTGACCCCGAAGTGGTCGCGACCCAGGCGCGGATGCTGCTCGAAGACATGCCGATCGCCGCGTTCAAGGTCGGCGCCTGCACTCGCGCGGAAGTGGTGAGCGCGATTGCCGAAGTCGTCGCCGATTACGACGACATTCCACTGATTCTCGCCCCCGATTTCACGCTCGACGACGAGCACGTGCTGTCCGCCGACGAACTGCGCGAAGCGATCGCCGACCTGCTCGCGCCGCAAACCACGTTGCTGGTCGCCGATTCGGCAACACTGCTCGCGCTTGCCCAACCGGACGGCGACGCCGAAGCGCCCAGCCTCGACGCCGCCATCTCGCATCTGCTGTCGCAAGGCTGCGAATACATTCTGTCGACGGAAACCGGCACGCACCGGCACGTCAATACGCTTTTCAGCGAAGACGGCCAGTTGCGTCAGGACATGTGGGACCGTGGCAGCCATCGGATCATGGGCTTGACGGATACGTTGGGCGCGGCGATCGCCGCGTTGCTCGCCAACGGCCAGGATCCCGCCGAGGCGGTGCGCGAGGCGCAGGAGTATTTGTACCAGGCTGTGCGCAACGCGTTCCGGCCGGGCATGGGCGCGTATATGCCGGACCGGTTCTTCTGGGCGCGCAGTGCCGACGACGAAACGCCGCCGGCAGCCGGCAAGGACGCGGCGCCGGGTGAAGCGCGGCACTGAATTTCCTCCGAGGAGGCGTCTGTACAACTGCCAAGCGGCTAGCAGGCAGTCTGCGAAAAAACCCGCATTTCTGCGGTTTTTCCTTTCGAAACTCTGAGTTGCGGCCGCGCACCGTTTTTGGCGTCAACGCATGCTTGAACGTGTAATTAAAGGTTACAACGCGAGAGCCATCGGTGGGCTAGACTTACGTTTCGTAATTTTGTCATAATAGCGCGTGCCTGCCCCGTTCAAGTTCTATTGCCCGTGGATGCTTCGGAAGCCCTGCCCGCCATGAGCGTATATGTACTAGACCGCCGGCGAAAAGCAGCAATCACGCCACAGCGCGCACAATACGGCTGAAATGGGGGAAACCACTATGGGATCGTCGCGCGTTTTGCTGCACCAATTTCACGGCGAAGTGACCGTTCGCGACAGAGCGCAAATATTCCGCCAAGAGCCGCTCACAATCTGGCTCACCGGTTTATCGGCAGCGGGAAAGTCAACCATCGCATTCCAACTCGAGCGACAACTCTTATCTTTGGGCCATGCGTGCTATGTGCTTGATGGCGACAATATTCGTCACGGCTTGGCGTGCGACCTAACTTTCGACAAAAGAGATCGACGCGAAAATATTCGCCGAGTGGCGCACGTAGCCCAATTAATGAACGACGCAGGTCTCATCGTCATCACAGCTCTTATCTCACCTATGTGCGAGGACAGAGCAATGGCGCGCGGCATTATTGGCACCGGCAAATTCATCGAAACCTATCTCTCCGCCTCTGTCGAAGCATGCGCGCGCCGTGACCCGAAAGGTCTCTATGCCAAAGCCCAAGCTGGAGAAATCGCTTCGTTTACCGGGGTATCGGCGCCCTATGAAGCCCCAGCGGATCCTGAGCTGAAAATAGATACCGCGATTCAGACACCGGCGGAGAGCGTCGCGAATATATTGGCCTATTTGCGTGAGAATGGTTTGGCGAATCCTGTTTAAGGAACGTATGCAAGATCGCCTCACCCCATAACTTCTTAAACTAAAAAAACCCGCATTTCTGCGGGTTTTTTCGTTTGGGAAGCACGCTTGGCGGCGCACTTCCCCATGTGCTTCCAACTGAGCCTCCAGACGAGGCCCAATCGAAATTACATGTCCATGCCCATGCCGCCCATGCCGCCGGGCATACCACCGCCCATCGGAGCATCTTCCTTCGGCAGTTCGCAAACAGCTGCGTCGGTCGTCAACAGCAGGCCAGCGACCGAAGCTGCGTTTTGCAGCGCCGTGCGCGTCACCTTCGTCGGGTCGACAACACCAGCGTCGACCAGGTCGACGTACTCGCCGGTTGCTGCGTTGTAGCCATAGTTGCCTTGGCCAGCAGCAACAGCTGCCACCACGACGCTGGCTTCTTCGCCACCGTTCGTGACGATCTGGCGCAGCGGCTCTTCCATCGCGCGCAGCACGATCTTGATACCTGCGTCCTGATCGGCGTTAGCGCCCTTCAGGCCGGCGATTGCCGTACGTGCACGGATCAGCGCGACGCCGCCGCCAGCCACGATGCCTTCTTCCACAGCTGCGCGCGTTGCGTGCAGTGCGTCTTCGACACGTGCCTTCTTTTCCTTCATTTCGACTTCGGTCGCAGCGCCGACCTTGATCACCGCAACACCGCCTGCCAGCTTGGCAACGCGCTCCTGCAGCTTTTCACGGTCGTAGTCCGACGTTGCTTCTTCGATTTGCGTGCGAACCTGCTTCACACGTGCTTCGATGGTGGCTGCTTCGCCAGCGCCGTCGATGATCGTGGTGTTTTCCTTGCCCACTTCGATACGCTTCGCTTGACCCAGTTCAGCCAGCGTTGCCTTTTCGAGCGTCAGGCCGGTTTCTTCAGCGATGACTTGACCGCCCGTCAGGATCGCGATGTCTTCCAGCATGGCCTTACGACGATCGCCGAAGCCCGGAGCCTTGACAGCAACAGTCTTCAGGATGCCGCGGATGTTGTTCACCACCAGCGTAGCCAGCGCTTCGCCTTCGACGTCTTCCGCGATGATCAGCAGCGGACGGCCAGCCTTGGCGACCTGTTCCAGTACCGGCAGCAGATCACGGATGTTCGACACCTTCTTGTCGTGCAGCAGCACGAACGGGTTTTCGAGCACGGCGACTTGCTTGTCCGGGTTGTTGATGAAGTACGGCGACAGGTAGCCGCGGTCGAATTGCATACCTTCGACCACGTCCAGCTCGTCTTGCAGCGACTTGCCGTCTTCAACCGTGATGACGCCCTCCTTGCCGACCTTGTCCATCGCTTCAGCGATACGATCGCCGATCGACGAGTCGCTGTTTGCCGAAATCGCGCCGACTTGTGCGATTTCCTTGTTGGTCGTGCACGGCTTGCTGATCTTGCGCAGTTCTTCGATTGCGGCCGTCACAGCCTTGTCGATACCGCGCTTCAGGTCCATCGGGTTCATGCCCGATGCAACATACTTCATGCCTTCGCGGACGATCGACTGAGCCAGGACCGTTGCGGTCGTGGTGCCGTCACCTGCGTTGTCGCTGGTCTTGGAAGCCACTTCCTTGACCATTTGCGCGCCCATGTTCTGGAGCTTGTCTTTCAATTCGATCTCTTTCGCGACCGACACACCGTCCTTCGTGACCGTCGGGCCGCCGAAGCTGCGTTCCAGGACAACGTTGCGACCCTTCGGGCCCAGCGTGACCTTCACAGCGTTCGCGAGGATATTCACGCCTTCAACCATCTTGGCACGGGCGGAATCACCGAATACGACGTCTTTAGCTGCCATCTTCTAACTCCTTGAATTCTTTAAGATACGACCGGGAAAAGCAGCGACTTGTCGCTTACTTCTGCACCACGGCCATGATGTCTTCTTCGCGCATCACGAGCAGTTCGTTGCCGTCGACCTTAACGGTCTGGCCTGCGTACTTGCCGAACAGAACGCGGTCACCCACCTTCACGTCGAGCGCGATTGCCGCGCCCTTGTCGTCACGCTTACCCGGGCCGACTGCCAGAATTTCGCCTTGATCCGGCTTTTCTGCTGCGGCTTCGGGGATCACGATGCCCGACGCGGTCTTGGTTTCTTGATCCAGACGTTTGACGATCACGCGATCATGCAAAGGACGAAGGTTCATACATACTCCTCTCTTGATTGAGACTGAAGAACGCTGAGAAAACCCGGCTGGCGGAGCCAACCGGCGATGTTGTTAGCACTCTCGTGCAGCGAGTGCTAATTATATGGACGGGTGGTGACAAATTCAAGAAGGGATGGTGCGGTTATCAAGATTCGTGTGGAGATTCGCTTAACTTTGAACTTTGTTCGCCGAAGTTTGAACTCACGACTTGTGTCCGAACACCGCTAGGGCTCGCACTTCCCATAAAAAACAACGAGTTAGAACCGGAGCCGCCGTATGCACGGGTTGTGCACGCTGCTACGAAACCTAGCCGTTTCTGACGAAGCCGCCTCGCAAAACCTAGTGCTCAATATTCGCTCAAGGGTAAACCCCCAGAAAAGATCGTACTCTTCGGCCATGTTCTGGGAATTCGAAAAACATCATGCAGCCCGCGACGCCACCCTGTCGCTCTCGTCGTGCAGCCGCGCTGGATTCAGATGCTCGATCAATTCATCACCTGGCCATGCGATAACGACGGCGTAAAGGAGTCGCTGTACAAGCCCGCTTCACCACCTCTTCCATAGCGGCTTCAAACGATTCACCAGCATCACGCTTCCCCGTTGAGCTGGGCAAACTCACTATTGCCGCAAATTCGGACAGGTGGAACAGGTTGTGGCCGCGCCTTTCATTCATGTGCGTCACCAGTTCGTCATCGCTCGATGGCAAAATTTTCGAGGCCGGAAATTGAGAGGTCGGTCGAGTAGTAAAACGCGTGGCCGTTCTGGAGACCGTCAATGATTGATCCCTTGAGGAGTCAATCCATGAGTCGGCTTCGTATATCGCGGCCGTTGACAGACAGCGCTCTTGGCTTTTCCCAGAGCGGACATTGAATCACGTGTCGCCAGTCGAATTGTTGACGAAGAATTTCTGACTAAACATACTCTCCCGCGTTTTCAACGGAGAGCCCCAGTGACGAGTGTTCACATCGACGTACTACCGCGGGAAATTTCAACGGCACGCCTGAAACTCGTGCCGGCATGCGAGCAGTTCACGCATGAGTTGCGGGAATACTCCATTGAAAATCGCGCTCACCTACAGCCTTGGGAACCGCTTCGAGACGAAAGCTTCTTC
Source organism: Paraburkholderia sp. BL6665CI2N2 (assembly GCF_004366535.1). Classification (NCBI taxonomy): domain Bacteria; kingdom Pseudomonadati; phylum Pseudomonadota; class Betaproteobacteria; order Burkholderiales; family Burkholderiaceae; genus Paraburkholderia; species Paraburkholderia sp. BL6665CI2N2. The sequence continues at coordinate 6,422,949 of NZ_SORC01000001.1, read as the reverse complement.
GACACTGATTCGGTTTGCCTACGGCTGTCGACAGTGGCGCATAACAACAGCTCGGGAGTCGCGGTGCATCTCCTTCTCATTTCGTTGGGAACCGGCGAAATAGTCGGTGATTGCAACTTCACGAACATCGTGCGCGGGCCCTTTCAGGCATGTCATCTTGGATTTTCGCTTGCAGAGCGGTTTGAAGGACAAGGCCTCATGCGCGAAGCATTGACGTCTGCCATTACTTATATCTTTGACGAAATTGGGTTGCACAGAATAATGGCGAATTTCAGGCCCGAAAATTTTCGTAGCGAACAACTATTAAAACGGCTAGGGTTCGAGCGTGAAGGCTTGGCTCGGTCCTATCTAAGGATCAACGGGGTATGGGCAGACCACGTGCTCACATCGCTAATCAACCAAATTCCAGAACGTTAAACCAGTCTTGCAGCCTTCGCTCCGACCTTTCGACTTCCGCAGGCTTAAAGCACCCGGTGCCGTTAGGGGTCGCCGGTCGCAGGCTCATGCGTTCGGAACATCCACCAAGGTCCGAATCCGCTTTCCCATCTCGAACGCGCGAATCTCGTAGCCAAGTTCCTGATACAGATTGACCGCCTGTTCGTTAAATTCCCAAACGGCTAGTCTGATGTCCGTGGCACCTTGGTTCCGTGCCCACTCTTCCGCGAGTTTGATAAGAGAGCTGCCGACCCCGCGTCCTCTGATTTGTTCTGAGACTGCGACGGAGCCGATGCGACCAGCGACGATCGGCTGCAATAACGGGCTTATCGGCTTCACCACCTGAATCGTAATGAAGCCGACGGCTTTGCTGCCAAGCTCAGCAAGGAACGTTGCTCGATCTTCTCCTTGCAGGCTGGAGAGCCAGTGCGGTTTGTCCCGGCCGAATTCTGTGGTGGCATCTGCGTAGATGTCGGGGCGTGCCAAGTGGTGGCCCGCATTCAAGATTTGACCCAATTCGCAGATTGTCAAAACATCTTCGATGGTCGCGCGTCGATAGCTTATCGGGAGGGTCATCGTCAGCTCTTAGGAGAGAAATAAAAAAGGCGCCTTAGGCGCCTTGGTCGTTGCACATGGAGTTTGACCGACGAGGTCGAATTCGATGCTGAGGACGTAACGAACCGCGGCGCAAAAGTTTGCGACCGTGACAATGACGAGACCGAATCGATACGTTACGGAGTTCCATTTGGCCGATATTGGCACATTAAATTTAATTTGTGAACTGACCGATGTGGTTCGGCGGCCGGGCTGACTTCCAGGGGGAGGCGAAACGAGCACCGCCCGCTATTGCGAATTGTCGATGATCGACACACGGTAGCCGACCGACGTTTCCTGGCCGAACTCTCCCCGATCCCGACGCGTGCGAGAACTTTCAAACTGCATATCGCGCGGAGCACCGCAACCAACCCAATCCGGTCAGTCGAGTCACGAAAGGAACGGCAGTTAGGAGGCTCGAAAGAGACGCCCGACGCTTCCCATTTCCTCGATCGCGTCCATTCAAAGCCGTCGATAGTTCATTTCGTTGGTACAGCTTATGAACGGATGGCGGCCTGCAGTCACTCAGATTAATCATCAGACAAAAATCCACCCGCTTACTGTCGCCTGTGAGCCTAACAAGATGCTTCCTTCATTTAAAAAAACAATAGCGCGAGAACGTTTGCGAGTCGCTACCTGGGGAACCTCGCCCTTCAGGATCTTTGCCTTATAGCCGTAGTACCTGATGCGGGCGACTGATTCATCCGTTGAACAAGAACACCCCGCACTCCAGCATCTTCCAGGGCGTTAGCGAGGCAGCGATCCGCCATCGTCCTTATTTACTACGCTTTCAGTGGAATCGAAACATGAACTTTAATCAGCTGTCAGTGAAAGCCAGACTCACGTGGGCGTTCGGCGTACTAGCCGCGCTGGTTCTTGTGGTCTCAGGCATTTCGTTAAAGGCATTGAGCGATTCCAATGACCAGTTCTCAGGTTACGTCTCAGGCGTCAACGCCCGCGGAGACATGGTCGTGGGCGTTCGGACCGCGGTTGATCAACGCGCTATCGCCGCTCGCAATCTGGTGCTGGTGACGAAGCCGGAGGATCTGGCGATTGAAAAAGCTGCGGTGACGCAGGCCCACGAAACCGTCGCCAGCCGCCTTCGAAAGCTAAACGAGATGGTCGCCAATGCGAGCGACGTGACCCCTCAGGCGCGCGAGCTCGTGGCCGAGATCAATCGTGTCGAATCGCTTTACGGACCGGTTGCGTCGGCTATCGTAGACCTTGCTTTGAACGGCAAGCATGACGCAGCCATCACGAAGATGAATGACGAATGCCGGCCCCTGCTCGCTGCATTGGTCAAGGCGACGCAGGCTTACGCGGACTACGCCAAAAGCGTTGAGTCGCAGTTGGTACAGGAAGCGGCCGAGCACTACGCCAGCCAACGGAATGTGCTGATCGCCATTTGCCTGGCGGCCGCTTTGTCCGCGGCGCTGGCTGGTGTGCTGATTACCCGCAGTTTGACGCGTGCTCTCGGCGCGGAGCCGGCCGTACTGGGCGAAGTCACCCAGCGCGTGGCTGGTGGGGATCTGAGCCCCGTGCCGGGGGCGAACAATGCGCCTGCCGGGAGCGTGCTGGCCTCGATGGGCGAGATGCAGGCAAGCCTCGTGCGCCTGATCGGTCAGGTTCGCGCCTCTGCGGACAGCATTGGCACCGGTTCGAGCCAGATCGCGTCTGGCAACGTCGATCTTTCTTCCCGCACGGAACAGCAAGCGGCTTCACTGCAGGAAACCGCTGCGAGCATGGAAGAGCTGACATCAACCGTGAAGCAGAATGCCGAAAACGCCCAGCAGGCGAGTTCACTCTCGGCCAATGCGTCCGAAGTGGCGGGACGGGGGAATGAGGTTGTCAGTCAGGTGGTCGATACGATGGGCGAGATCAGCACGAGTTCCACCAAGATCGCGGATATCACAGGAATCATTGAAGGGATTGCTTTCCAGACCAACATCCTCGCGCTGAATGCGGCGGTGGAAGCAGCCCGTGCGGGCGAGCAGGGACGCGGGTTCGCGGTGGTCGCAAGCGAAGTGCGCAGCCTCGCCCAGCGCTCGTCCAGCGCGGCAAAGGAAATCAAGGATCTGATCAACGCCTCTGTGCAGAAGATCCAGAATGGCTCGTCGCTTGCGAATGAGGCGGGGAAGACGATGTCCGAGGTCACGCAGGCCGTGGCGCGTGTGACCGACATCATGGGCGAAATCGCCGCTGCGTCGACCGAACAGAGCCGGGGCATTGAGCAGGTCAGCCAGGCGATCACGCAGATGGACGAGGTCACGCAGCAGAACGCCGCGCTGGTGGAGGAAGCGGCAGCCGCATCGAAATCACTCGAGGATCAGGGGCGGCAGTTGAACCAGGCGATTGCGTTCTTCCGTCTGGATTCCCAGGCCGCTGCGCGTGCAACGGGCGGATCCGCCAACCCGTCAACCGTCCCGGCAACCCGCGCAGCGCGGCCGGCGACGAGGAAGGCTGCAACGCCCGTCCGGCCAGTCGCAGTGCCTCGCCTGGCAGGTGCCAGCGCAACGGCTGTCAACAGCGAAGGCTGGGACTCGTTCTGAGTTGCTTGAACGACACAATCGACGGAGCCCGCCATAGAAACAATGGAAAGGGCTCACGCCGCTATTCCCGCGAGATTCACCGCCGCGCATGCGGCCGCGGCGAATCCCGATCAGGCGGAGGCGGCATCGCACCTGGCCGGAGGATTCCTGATTTTCCGCGTGGGCGCGGAAGAGTACGGCGTAGACATTCTGCAGGTCCAGGAGATCCGCTCGTATGATGCGCCTAACCCCTCTTCACCGCCGAGCTTTTTCGGCGACGGGAAGCGACCACAAAGAAGCGAACGCTTTCTAGAACGTGTGTCGAATGCCGACGGCAAATGTGTTGCCGATGGGATGGTCGCTCAGCTTGTCAATGGAGTAAATCGCGTAAATGTCCGTCCGCTTGGACAACAGATGATCGTAACCGAGAGCGGCAGTGTTTCGAAGGGTGTTGGTCGTATGCGTGGGCCCTGACCGTTGTGTGCGTGCCCACTCCGCAAGCAGGAAGTCAGCGGGCGAGAACGGGATCGACAAACCGGCTTCGTAAGTGTGGCTGCCTGTAGGCGTACTCACGTCACTCGTCATCGCCCACGCTCCGTACAGCGTCACGACTTTGAAATCGTACGCCGCGCCCGCGAGATAGGCATACTGCGCTCCCACCGGCCCTGCCGCGGTGTACCGCACGCGCTGGCCGGACAGCACTGCCGTGAGACCGTGACCTTGATAATTCAAGTGAACGCCGAGGTTACCAATGCCGGGCGAACCCGCGACGCCACCCAGGCCGTAGATTACCGTTGCACCGAAACCTTTAAAGTCCGGGGTCGTGTACTTGGCCGTGTTATTCCACACCGTATCTCCGATGATCGTGCCGCTATAATTGGCCACGAATGTCTGGACAACGAGCGGAGAAAAGACGACAGATGATCCGAATGGATTGACGAGGGACTCTGCCGTATAGGTCGGGTTTCTGTGCCGTCCCAACGTTAATTGGCCGAAGTCGCCTTTAAATCCCACGTACGCATTGCGTGACCAGAACGGGTCCGTCGCATTGCGACCCTGCGCGCCGTTTTGAGGCTGGAAGAAGCTCTCGAGGGCGAAGATGGCACTGACGCCGCCGCCAAGGTCTTCGTTGCCGCGGATTCCCCAGAAGGAAGTGGTGAGTCCGCCGCTCCCCATCAGTACCGCAGATTGCGGCGTGTCGCTGCGTTTGACACTCCCGACATAGGTGCCGATGAGGCCATAAAGTTGGACCTGCGAGCCGCTATCTGCGCGGGCGCAGACAGAAGTCAATGCTAAAACTGAGCAGAAAAGCGCTGTAAGTCCAAGCGTACCAACAATTCTCCGCGCGGGAGAGCTGGCCATTGCCCGTTGTGCCTTTTTCATTTCGGTTGTCTCCATTCATATTTTTTCGAATGATTTTTTCGTGCGTCAGCACTGAGTACTACTGATGGGCCGGCCTGGAGCGCTGGCGCGTGTCGCAATCATGTCGGCAAAGCTAACGGTATTACGCGCCAGCCGGCTCCTTCCCTGGAGTCATATCCGGAGAAGGAGTCACAGCGATCCAGAGGCTACGGGGAGATCTCTTCGAGAGCGCGATTGGTCGTCTCCACCATTCGCGCGGCGACGAAAAGCCCACTGCACTGACCACGGCAAACATGACGAATACCGCAGCGATACCTTTCCCTGTCAATACGACACCGACGATCGCAGGCGCTGCAGCAGAGGCCGCTCGCAACCAGGAAGTCGCGAGACCAGTGCCGATGGCGCGCATCCGGGTCGGATAGATTTCAGGGGTGTAAAGGTACAGAAGGACAGTCGTGGTTGCTATCACGGCGTAGGCCGACGATCCCAGGAGCATCACTGACCATGCGCTGCCAGCTCCATGAATGCCCAGAGCGGCGAGCAGTATTGCGCTGATGATGAAACAAGCCATTGCCCAGCGGCGGCGCCCTACACGGTCTATCAGTAACGCGCAGGCAAGCACCCCGCACGTGCTAAGTACATTCGAGATTGACGCCATGTGAAGCGACTCTTGCAGCGGCAGATGGTAGACCGTCCTGTAGAGGCTGGGCAGCCAGTTGTTAATGCCATTTTCCACAAAATAAGAGCTCGCCCAGAGCAACCACACGACAACGGTGCGTCCTCTGTAGAACGGGGAGAAGAGTTCTTTCCAGGTTCCTTTCTTCTTCGACTGGAGTCCGTTCAGAAGGGTCACAACGCGCTCGTCGACTTCGGCCCTCTGCGTTTGTGTGTCGAGGCTGCGCTTCGTCGTGCTTGCCTCCAGACGCTCGATGATTCGTTCCGCCTTATCGAAACGCCCCCTTGCAATGAGCCAGCGCGGCGATTCCGGAAGGCGGGCGATCAGGATCGCTACGGCGATGCCCGGAATCCCGCCGATGAGGAACATATACTCCCAGCCGAAGCGGGGGACGATGAACGCACCGAGTTGCGCGGCCGCAAGAAGACCCAGCGGAAAAATGAGTTCGTACAGGATGAAGAAGCGCCCTCGGCCATGGGCTTGAGAAAGTTCGTTAATGTAAGTGGCGGCCACGGGCACTTCTCCGCCCACTCCAATACCTTGCAGGAAGCGCATCAAAAATAGCATAGGCAAGTTGCCGGTGAAGGCGCATACGATGCTCATTGCGGACATGGCACCGACCGCTATCGTGGCGCTCGGCACCCGGCCAAGGCGCTCGGCAAGCCAACCGAACACCAACGCACCTACGACCTGGCCGAGATAGCCGGCGGCAATCAGCGCGCCAATCTGGCCGGGAGAAAGATGCCAGAGGCCGACGAGCACCGGAAGCACAAAAGCAAGCGACAAGGCGTCAAACGCGTCAAAGAGGGTCGCGCTGCCCATGACGATGCGTGCCTTGGTGTGCCACCGGCAGAACGGTACGTTCTCGATGCGGAACAGCAGGTTCGCCGCACGCAGCTGCTCGCTGACCGCGCGTGTTTCGCTCTGTGGTTGACCAATGCCCACACCGTAGGCGGTCGAATGGGTGTTCATGCTGTCTCCTGTAAAGCTGCATTTTATGGACCCTCGGTCTTGTTCTTGTTTTGAAGCACCGATCGCGTTTCTCTCTTATTGTGTCGCGACGTCGGAGCTTTTTTGGTCGTTTCCCGATCCTGTTATGGGCGACTCGCGGAACGAGGTTTCGCGCGTCGCCGTTATTTGCTAACGCTGACAGCGAAGCGGTACATCGCTTCGCTATCGTCATAGGGCTATTGGTGCACAGTTCCCTCGTCAGTCGACGAGGCCCGCCGAACGGAGCGCGTCAGTGATCTCAACGTCCGCGCCTTCCGCGAGCGGCAGCAACGGCGAGCGCACCGTGGCGTGCTCGAGGATGCCTCGGGCAACGAGACCGTGCTTGAGTGCAACGGTGCCTTCCATGTGCGAGCCACGGTGGTACACGCTGCGAGTCACGGGCAGAAGGCGATCATGGATCGCGCGAGCTGCCTGGTAGTCTTTCGCCTTGCCCGCTTTGATCAGTTCGATGAGCGGCTCGGGAGCCAGGCCGCCGTAGCCGACGAGTGCACCGTCAACGTCGAACATCGTATGGAGCAGATATTCGTCGTGGCAGGTCAGGACTTGCAGTTCCGGGCGCTCGCGGCGAATGATGGGAATCTCCACGTCCCAGCGGCGCATGTTGCGCACGCCGTTCTTCATCGCGAATACGCCAGGCTGCGCGGCGATTTCCAGTTGTGTTTCGAGGTTGTAGGTCGCCTTGGTGGCATCCTGGTACTGGAACAGGATGAGCGGCAGGCCGCTGCCTTCGTAGATGGCGCGGTAGCGGTCTTGCGGTGCGCCCTTCTGATAACCGAAGCGCAGCCAGCCGTGCGACGGGTACACCAGACCGGCCGACGCGCCGGCTTCCACGGCACGCTTCGCTTCTTCAACGGCCACTTCGGTGCCTTCCAGCGTGATGCCGGCGATGACCGGGATCTTGCCGTCAACGGACTTCACGAAGCTTTGAATAACTTCGGCCTGTTCTTTCTGTGTGAGGAACGTACCTTCGCCAGCGTGGCCAAGAACCGTCAGACCTTTAACTCCCTCGATGCCGCCGAGCCAGGAACCCAGCCGTTGAATTGCTGCGTGGTCCACCGCTCCGTCGCGGGTGAAGGGTGTAACGGGTGCCGGGACCAAACCGCGCAGATCGATCGCTTTCATGACGTCTCCATCCAAATTGAGCTTTTTCGGCTCCTCTTTCCGCAGAGGAGAGCCCGCTGCTCGTTTCGCTTCAAGCCGGAACAACGGTGCATGCGTTGCAGTGTAGGGATGGACGGCTCATGCGAGAACTGTCTAACCGCACATTTCAGCTATACTGATTTGACATATCTCATCGAGGGGCCTAGCGGTGGACTACGCTGCCTGGAAGCTGTTTATCGACGCCGCGGAACTCGGGAGCCTGAGCAAGGCCGCGGTTGCCTATGGGACAAGTCAGCCGCATATCAGCCGCCAGATTGTTGAGCTTGAGCAGTACTGCGGCGGCCGTTTGTTTCAGCGAACCGGAAGAGGCGTGGTATTGACCGAGTTGGGAGCGCGTATCGCCCCGCGCGTGAGGGTATGGCTGGCCAGTACGGAACAGTTGTCAAACGACATCCGCAGTACGGCGGGAGAGCCGATCGGCGTAGTCAGGATTGGGATTCTGCCCTCGACCGCGCATCCGCTTGTCAGCACCCTTTACCATCGCCTTCGAGAACGTTATCCCCTGGTGCAACTACAGGTTCGCGAAGGTCAAGGTGCGTTGCTGGAAACGTGGTTGGAAAACGGCAGCGTCGACATCGCAATCCTCTTTCGAAACAGTCCGACGCCGAAAAACGGTGACGAGTATCTGGTTGAGGCCGCAACTTACCTGGTCGGCGCAGAGGGCGATCCTCTGTTAAAGCAGCCTACGATTGCTTTTTCAAAGCTCGATGGGATTCCGCTAGTCTCTTTCTGCCGCCCCAACAGCTGGCGCGACCGACTCGAGCAAATTGCCGGTGAACACCGGATCTCCCTGAACTTTGCGGCGGAAGCGGACTCTTTGAGTCTGCAGGCGCATATCGTTGCCGATGGCGGCGTCTATGCGTTGCTCGGACCTTACGCGATTGCCAACCTTGAAAAGGAGTGCCGGCTGCAGGCGTCGATGGTGGTCGAGCCTACAGTGTCTCGCTTCATTGCGCTTGCCATGTCGCCCCACGGCGAACTGACACTTGCTTGCCGCACGGTCATGCAACTCACCAAGGAAATAGCGCGTTCGCGGAACCTTTCATCCGACCTCCAGCGGGGCGTGTCCGCAGCGTTTTTACGCTCCATTTGAAGGGCTGAAAATCCGACGCGCAGAAATTGCGTTTCGCAATTCACTTTTGTTTTTTTGAGGGTAACTAACTATATTTCGGCAGCTATACTTCTTCGGGTTCTTGCCGCAACGGCCGAACACTGCCCCCATAGGTGTGTGATGAAAAAGATTGTCCTTGCGACCGCGTTCGCGTTGCTCGCCTCTTCGCCAATAGCTTCGTTTGCCCAAACCGACGCTCCGGTAACCCGAGCACAAGTACGCGCGGAACTTGCTGACCTCGAACGCGCTGGGTACAACCCTATCCCTGACGATGTGGATTACCCGACCAGGCTGAACAACGTTGAAGCTCGATTGCAAGCTGACCGGATGGCATCGCAACGCCAGGCTGCGAATCAGTCGGCCACGCAGCAACGGTAAACCTTTTACGCTTTTACGGCCCAAGCGGGCACCCATCGTTGCGCTCGGCTGCCTTGTGGGCCGCGGTCGGTTTGCAAAATGGCGGCCTGTCGAGGACTGCACGGCGCGCGCATCACTATCTCCTACCGTCTTCGAGCCTACCGCCGCGACCCAATGGAATACCGCAGCGTCGTTCTCTAGCGAATATTTCAGCGCCCAGCCGCTCGCCGGCGTTACGCAACGGATTTCGCTAGTCGCGGGTTCCGTTGCAACGAAGGCGAGCGTTCGTTGATCCGCGGACCGGTCTCTGTTTCGGCGATATCGCGAGCCGCGAACTGCCTGCGGTAAGCAGCGGGTGTGAGTTCTTTCAACGCCTTGAACTGTCGGTTGAAGTTGGCGACGTTCGGAAATCCAGACCGGGCTGCAACGACGGAAACAGGCGTGGAGGTATGCGCGAGCATCCGGCACGCGTGTCCAATTCTGACCCGCGCGATATATCGGCCGACGCTCTCTCCAATGTGCTGCTCGAAGTAGCGCGCCAGAGAACGCTCCGACACGTTCGCAGCCTCGCAAAGTTCGGATAAACGCAGCGGCTCGGCGAAGCGCGAATCGATCATCGAAAGCACGCGATTGATACGCTCGGGTTCGTGGCCTGAAGGGCCCTCAGTCCGGTTGCTAAATGCCGCGGGCGAAGCGAGCGGCTCACCGGGTGCTTCCGCTAGCGCGCACAAAACGTTCAGCACGATCGCAAGGCGTTGTCGCGGCGCGCTGGACAGCAGATTGTCGAGCTGGCCGTGCATGGCGACGCCGACCTCCGGACCGAATGCCAGCCCGCATGCCGCCCGCCGTAGCAGGTTACGCAAAGGCGCATATTCCGGACAGACATCCGCCAGCCGCCGCGCCCAGTCGCCGCCGAACCAGATCACGATCGCAACCTGAGGGGACGCGGCGTCAATCGAGCGGTTCGACGCCCACGTATGAGGAAGATTCGGCGGCACGAGAACCAGGTCTTCCTCTACATAGTCTGCAATCGAATCCCCGATATAACGCTTGCCCTGACTGTTCAACGTCAAGGTCAGTTCGTACTCGGGATGATGGTGCCATTCGAACGGAATGCGCGGCAGACGCCGATGGTAAACCCGGACCGAGCAGTCGTCGCCAAATTCGACATGTTCGTACGCTGGTTTCATGGCAGAAGGCGCAAAGAAATTGTCTGAATGGTATCACTTTTGTGGATGCGGTCGGCCTATCCTGCGGACATAGCAGAACCCACAAGGAGACGACATGGCACTCATCATCGACGATCTGCCGGCAGCCATCCGGCAGGCCAAGCAGGAGCTTCGCGCACGACTTCCGAACTATCGTGATGTTTTCGCCGAGGTGGATGAAACAATCCGAGCCGAAGCCAGCAGAATTGCCGCGCAACGCAAGCGCGGCGAAAACGTGATCCCCGAAATCCAGTTTTCCGACATCGCGGAGCAGCGCGTGAGCGCCGAGCAGATCGAGCTCGTCAAAACGCGTGGCGCGTGTGTGATCCGCAATGTATTCGACCGCACTCTGGTGGAAGGGTGGGACCGCGACATTGCAGACTACGTCGAACGCAACGACCTGGATACGCGCCTGCAGAACCGCGCCGAGGACAAATACTTTGGCCAGCTCGCGTCGAGCAAACCACAGATTTACGGCGTGTACTGGTCAAAGCCGCAGGTCCTCGCACGCCAGGCGCCGTCGCTGACTGCGGCCCGTGTCTTTCTGAACCGGTTATGGCGCAATGAGAGTGAAGGCCGGGTCCATTTCGATCCAGAGCGGGTGCCGGTTTACGCGGACCGGATGCGTCGACGGCCGCCTGGTTCCGAGTCATTGGGCTTGTCCGCGCACTGCGACGGCGGCTCGGTCGAGCGGTGGATCGAGGCGAATTTCCGCAAGGTGTACCGGCATGTTTTCGACGGCAACTGGCGTCGATATGATCCGTTCGACGCTGCATTCCGGCCGGACGTAGAGGAGATTGCGTCGCCCGCCGTATGTTCGATGTTCCGCACGTTTCAGGGCTGGACCGCACTGACGCCGCAAGGTCCCGGGGACGGCACGTTGCAACTCGTACCGATTGCGAATTCGATGGCCTATATCCTGTTGCGCGCCCTTCAGGACGATGTCGCCGACGACGACCTGTGCGGCGCGATGCCAGGCCGCGCGCTTTCCATCAAGCCGGAATTTCATGCGCCGCTTTTCGACGCTCTTTCATCAATTCCCCACATGCAGGCGGGCGACACCGTGTTCTGGCACAGCGACGTGATCCACGCAGTGGAAGACGCGCACCGCGGCGCAGGCTACAGCAACGTGATGTATATCGCGTCGGCGCCCGCGTGTGCCAAGAACGACGAATACCTCAAGCGCCAGTTGCCTAGCTTCCTTGAGGGCAAGAGTCCGCCTGACTTCCCCACTGACCATTTCGAAGTCGACTTCGTGGGACGCGCAACCATCGAAGATCTGACACCGCTCGGTAAAGCCCAACTCGGTTTCGACCTGTAAGCGCTACCCTGGCGCACGCCTTCGCGGCGTGAGCCTGTCTGGTGATTCATAAAGAAAATTAACGGAGACAGCAATGAACAGAACACTCATGTCAGCTGCAATTGTCGCAGCGGCGCTCGCTACAAGCACACAGGTCGCCAGTGCAGCCGAGTCGCTTTCGGTATTGCATTGGTGGACCTCGGGCGGTGAATCGAAGGCGATCAGAGTGCTTAAGGACGACATGAATAAACAGGGTTACGAGTGGAAAGACTTCGCCGTAGCCGGAGGAGCCGGTGCGGCTGCCATGACGGCGTTGAAGACGCAGGTCATGTCCGGCAACGCGCCGTCGGCTGCGCAGATCAAAGGACCCTTGATACAGGACTGGGCTGATCAAGGTGTGCTGGTCGATATAGACAAGTCCGCGACCGACTGGAAAGCGCAGCTGCCAGCGCAGATCAACAAGACCATGATGTCGAAAGGCCACTACGTGGCCGCGCCATTCTCGGTCCACCGAATCAACTGGCTGTGGATCAACAAAGCCGCCCTCGACAAAGTGGGCGGCAAGCCACCGACGACATGGCCCGAGTTCTTCGCGCTAGCCGACAGGTTCCGGGCTGCGGGCATTACGCCCGTCGCGCGTGGCGGCCAGCCTTGGCAAGACATGACCATCTGGGAGACGGTCGTACTTTCTCAGGGTGCGGATTTCTATCGCAAGGCCATGATCGATCTCGACCAGAAAACACTCACTTCGCCCCAGATGTTGCAGGTGTTCCAGACTGTCCGGAAGATACAGGGTTACTTCGACAAAGGCTCGACTGGTCGCGACTGGAATCTCGCGACCGCCATGGTCATCAACGGATCGGGCGGGATGCAATTCATGGGGGACTGGGCGAAAGGTGAGTTCGCCAATGCGAACAAGAAGGGCGACGTTGACTATATCTGCGCGGCTGCGCCCGGTACGTCGAACGCTTTCACTTACACAGTAGATTCGTTCGTGTTTTTCCAGCAGAACGGCAAGAAAGAAGCGACGCCTGGACAGCTTGCGTTGGCCAGGACAATCATGTCCCCCGCCTTCCAGGAGCAATTCAGTCTTTACAAGGGTTCCATTCCGGTGAGGCAGGATGTTGCAATGGACAAATTCGACGCTTGCGCCAGGAAGTCGTACGCAGACGCGCAAACCACAATCAAATCCAACACGTTCTTTCCGTCGTTCGCGTTTGGTGATGTTCAGTCCTCAGCCACCGAAGGCGCGATTACCGATGTCGTGACGGGTTTCATGAACTCGAATGAAGACCCGCAAGAGGCGGTGCGCAAAGTCGCCGCTGCAGCGAAGATCAAATAGGTACGAGCTTCCGGGCCACCTTGAGAAAATCAAATGGTCATGCAAGGTCATTCGAGGATATGGGGTGACCTTTATGAACGTCTCCTCCATGTCTCCATGATGTGGATTCAGCCCGCCATTCGCGCGGGCTTCTTTTCTTTGGAGATTCCCTCAACCACCGCACTGTTGTGCAGCCTGACACGTATTTAGCGCCGGATGACACAACCGGAGCGGCCGGAGACGTATAGCGCGGCGCTGCATTCAGCGGTGACATAAAAAGATGCTGCTGCGACCGGCAAATCAACGAAAAGAAGCCATAAAAAAGCCCTGTTCGTGACGCAAACGCACGCACATGACCGATAGAATTTCTTCCGATGCGCACGTTACGCTATGCCACGCGCCCGATACCTGTCGGATCGTTTTCTCACATCGGATTTCCGCTTAATTCAGCATGACACGGCTTGCACGGCACTACGTCCCAGACCAACCACAGCACGTTATCCTGCAGGGGCTCACAGGGCCTGCATTCCTGGACGAAGGCGACTACCGGTACTTCCTCGCCTGCCTGGCAGACGCAGTGCGCGTCGCCGATCTGGCCGTCCACGCGTGGGTACTCATGCCTGACGCGGTACAGCTGCTCGTCACCCCTTCGTACGAGTCGAGCGTAGGCATGGCGATGCAGGCGATCGGCCGTCGCTATATCGAGACCTTCAACCGACGCCATGGACGCCGCGGTACGGTGTGGCGCGGCGAGTACCGGGCGACCGTGATCGAGCCCGACCGCTATTTCCTGCTCGCGAGCCAGGTCATCGATCATGCGCCGGTGCGCAACCGCGTTGTGGGCGAGCCGGGAAACTACCGGTGGTCGAGCTACGCGCACCACGTCGGGCTGCGTGTCGATAGCTTCATCAAGGATCATCCGCTCTACCGGGCGCTCGGCCATACGCAGTCCGAGCGCCAGCAGGCTTACCGCGATCTCGGCGCACAGGCCCTCGACGAACGCGATGTCGATAACCTGATGCAGTCGACGCTCAAGGGCTGGGTGCTCGGCAGCGCCACATATTGCGAGTGGGCGGCGCAGACAGCCAATCGACGTTTGATGCCCCTGCTGCTGCGTGACCGGCCGCGCAAAGTTCAGACGACGCGCGCCCTCGAACACGTGGGTTAATCGATAAATCGTCGTGGGTAGGAACGCTCATGGCAGTGTGGGCGTTCCTGCATGCCCACATTTGGTGATAACGCCACAATAGTTGCGCCTCCAACGTCACGCTCGCTGGACTTTATAAACGCTCATCTCGCGCCAGATGATCGAGCCGAGGCGCGTCGTCAGCCCCCTCGGCGTGCCCGACCGCGACTGCGCGCCCACTTCAATCGTCCTCCTCTCCTCCGCAAAGTCCGACATCCTGCGAATTGACTTGCATCCTGGTCAAATACTGTATAAATTTACAGTACTGTTTTTATATACAGGATCGGTCATGAATCAACTCATCCGCATCTTGAACGACGGTGACCGCGAAACGCTCGCGTGGTTACGCAAGCATGTTGGAGACGTGCGCGTGGCCACTGCGGCGCGACATCTTGGGGGCAACGGCAAACCGTACGTGTCCGCCGTGTGCCGCTATCTCGGCGTGCGTCCGCCAACGCCTCATCAACATAGCCGGCCTGTTGAAGACTGCACGGTCGGCGATAACTATCTAGCCCAGATCCGCGAGTTGTTGGCACAGCGAAACCGGGCGTTGTTGAAGCATCGACTTTAATGCTGCGAGTTAATGCGAGTCCTCAGGGAAATAACAATATGGTTATCGACGCTACTCCCGATATGGAAGTCCACGACTTCAACCCTGCCGCCCTCGAACGCGCACTCCGCAGCGCGTCGCTCGATCTGCAGCAGATCATTGCCACGGTCGCAGGTCGTCACCTCGATACTGGTCGTCGCCGTTACTCAAACAGCGCGCGATTGCCGACTTGGCGCACGCTGCTCGCAATCGACGAACAGGTCTTTGAGAATCGGGGCTTCCTGGCGAGGCACAACGAGATCGTACGTTCGACGTTCGTCCGGTTTGAGGACAGCCGGTTGTCCGGGATGGATCTCGACGAACCCGTCGACTGGCGGCGTGACGACGACAACCTGCCAGCCGTGTACCTGCTTGTGCGCGCACTGGTACAGGCCGACGCTACTGATATGCCCACTCAGGACTGATGCGTGGCGTGACCAATTCAAAATTAAGTGAGTCTTGACGCGAGATACGCTTAACTTGGACTTTGTTCATTGAAGTCGGAACTCCGGGGTTGCGCCGGGTCGCCACCCATTCACGCCGAGTCCAAGACAACTCCCGCCCAAGCCGCATCGCCGGGCAAGGAAACGCGTCAGGTTTCAGGCAATTCGAAACCCACATGGAGTCAGTAGCTGCAAACGGCGCTTCTTCGCACCATTCACATCGTTGACCCGTCACCGAACTGCGTAGCGCACTCCCATGCAGGACTTCGAACTGGGGGGCATCGCCTCACGCGCTCACTTCATCGACTGCCGATCGACATTCCAGCCGTACACGACAATGCATGATGACGGCTGGTCGACGCCCTGCGCCAGATCGTGACACATCGATTCATAGCTGCGTTCCGGCGGTGGCGCGATAGTCAGCAATTGCGGCAGGAACTTCGAGTCAGGCGAATCCGCGACGAGCCATACCGACTTGCCGGACTTGATGTCAGCGCTCACCTGCCGCACGTCGATGGCCGGAATGCCCAGACGCTCCGGAATCTGCACCGGCTCTATCCCACCCACCCGTGGATCGCGCCACTTGCGAAAATGATCGGCCCCTGGCGCGTAGTACATCAGCGGCAATGGCGACGTATAAGGCGTGATCACCACTTCATCGGCCTGCAACAGGCCGGGGCGTGCCTGAGCGAAGACCTGGCGATAGGCGGATTTGGCGCCGTCCGCGAAGGCCAACTGATAATAAAGGCCCGCGCCGAACGTCAACACCAACATCACGCGCGCCGCCAAACGCGCACGCGATGGGGCCGTGACCGCATACGCGAGGGCAGCGCAAAGCGGCACGGTGACCCAGCACAGAACGCGGGGCAGCAGAATAGTCTGCTTCAGACTGACCATCACCACGAGGGCGAAATACATCAGCGGAATAGCCACGAGCACCGCGAGAGTGCGACGCGGCATCTTGGACATCGCGATCGCGATACCAAGCACGAGCAGTAACAGCACCGTCAATTCGACGCCGGGGAAACGCGGTGGCGTGATCATCCCGCTCACGAGCGCGGTTAGGTGAACGATCACGTCGCGCATGGATAGCGGCGGAATCCAGTTCAAGCCGCCAGCGTTATGACTTACGTTAGAGAGCATTGAAAACGCGAGCGGCACAGCAAACAGAGCCACGGCGATGTTGGTCAGGATCCAGTCGCGTGGCGCGAGGCGACGTTCGCGCGACGGCGCCAGCAGCAAATACGCGATCACCACAATGTTGCAGGCGGCCACCATGAACGTGAGCGTCGCATGACTGTACATGGCGAACACGGCACCGGCTCCGTAGAGCACGAGGTCGGCCACGCGCCCAGTGCGTAGACAACGCGCGATGCCGAGAAGCATCAGTGAAGCGGGAATGGCGGTCATTGTGTAGACGCGTGCTTCCTGCGCGAAAAATATCGACATCGGCGACACGGCGAACAGCGCGGCCGCAACCAACGCCACGTTGCGCGTGGACACTTCGCGGGCTATCGCATAGACGAGCGGGAGCACAATGAGCGAAGCAAGCACCGACAACGAGCGCAACGCGATGGCGCTATGGCCGAATAAGCCCATCCAGCCTTGCAGCACGAAATAGTACAGCGGTGGAGTCGGCTCGATTGTCATCCCGGTCGTAAGCAGGAATTCGGGACCGAACAGATCGTAGTAGTAGCGCGAAAAAATCTCATCGTTCCACAGCGACAGATAATCGAGATGGAACGCGCGGAGGATGAATGCGACCGCGAAGATCACCATCGCGATCGGCACGAACTGCGTCTGGGTAAATGAGCCATCACGCATTGCATTGGAACGCGCGGCAGCATCTGCAGACGGAAAGGACGAAGTCGCACCTGTCGTGAGAGGTTCCATATGTGTGTCCTTCTCCGTGTCGCAGGTTAAAAATGGGTCGAATCTATTGGTAGCGGGGCGCTCGTCGCATGGCTGCTTCAAGACGACCGGCGCGCGATGACGCGTCAACAGGAACAGGAGGTGAAACTTTTTAAATGAAGTAGTTAGTAGCCGGCAAGGCCACGGTCGCGCTCTTGCTGGATTCGAATTGAACGGCAGCGCAGCGAACGCGGAACACCTCTGAAACAAGGCCGTGGCCGTCTCGACGAGACGCCGGCGAATGTCAACCCGAGTATTCGCTTTGGCCGCCCTGCACGTATGTTACTTGACGCACATAACGTGCATCTGGAGGTATTGATCGGAGGTGAATAGGCCTTTCTGCCAAACCATTTATGGTAGACAGGTGCCTATCTATCACACTTTCATCTGCCTGTGCAGCAAGAAGGATCGCATTTATCTTACTCAACTGAGTGCTACCCCACAGAACTTTGATTTTTTGCGTCGGACACTTTGTCCGCTCCGTTGACGGGACGTCTGTTGGAGTTCCCGACCGAAATAGATACAGGCTCGAGCGACAAACGGTACAAATGGGAGCGGAGGCAACGCGCAGTTAACTTGCGTGCCGACGCTGAGACCTGTACGCGGTTTCCGCATTTAGCCGCTTCTAGTTTGACTGGTCGATCGCATGAGCATACCTATCGTCGTGAATCTGGATGGCACCCTGCTTCACTCGGACGTCCTCGTCGAGTGCGGCTTTGCATTTTTTAGATCGGCTCCTCACCGCTTATATCAGCCATTCAATTGGTTCGCCATCGGTGGCAAGTCCGCGCTGAAGTCGCGTCTCGAGGAAAACGCCAATCTCGATGTCACCGTGCTGCCTTATGACAAACAGGTCATCGACTGGCTGAGTGGGCAGCGGGCCGCCGGTCGCACACTAGCACTCGCTACGACAAGCCACGAGCATGTGGCCGCGCGCATCGCGGAACACCTTGGAATCTTCGATAAGGTCTTTGCCAATAGCGAGCAACTGAGCCGGTCCGCGTATGTCAAACGCGATACGCTGGTCGCCGAATATGGCGAAAAAGGCTTTGACTACGTGGGCAACTCACACGACGACATCTCTGTATGGCAGGCAGCAGACCGGGCCTATGTGGTCAATCCTCTTATGGGCGTAGAGCGCGCCGCGCGCAAGCATGGCAACGTGGAGCGCGTATTCGAAAATCGTTCTCCACCGTTGAAGGTATGTGCTAAGTCGTTGCGCCTTCACCAGTGGCTCAAGAATCTGTTGATCTTTGTCCCGCTACTTGCCGGCCACCACATCGCTTCATTACCCCTCGTAGCGCTTGCGCTGGTGGCCTTCCTTGTGTTCGGCATGTGCGCGTCGAGCGTGTATCTGCTCAATGACTTGTTGGATCTGGAAGATGACCGGCATCATCCGGTCAAGTGCCGTCGTCCGCTCGCATCGGGCGCGATGCCGCTCCTATTGGGCGTTTTGCTTTTTCCAGCGCTGCTCGCTGTTTCGTTCGCCGTCGCGTGGGTTTTCCTTCCTTGGCGCTTTTGCGTAGTGATGCTCGCGTACTACGTGCTCACACTCGCCTATTCGCTGGCGCTGAAGCGGCAGGTCATCGTCGACGTGGTCGTGCTGGCGGCCCTATACACGACGCGGATCATTGCCGGCGTGACCGCGATCGGCGTGCATCTGACATTCTGGCTGCTGGCGTTTTCCATGTTCATCTTCCTGAGCCTCGCGCTCGTCAAGCGTTACGCTGAGCTTTATGCGATGCAAAAGGACGGCCGTGCGAATGTGCGTGGGCGTGGCTATCTGGCAAGCGACCTGCCACTGCTTTCCTCGCTCGGTGCAGCTTCCGGGTTTGTAGCCGTGCTGGTGCTCGCACTTTATATCCAGGACCACGACACCACCATACTTTACAGGCATCCCCAAGTGATATGGCTTTCCTGCCCACTACTCCTGTATTGGATCAGCCGTATCTGGATCATTACGCATCGCGGCAACATGCGCGATGATCCGATCGTGTTTGCAGCGCGCGATTTAACCAGTCTGGTGGTCATTGCGTTGTGCGGCGTCGTGTTCTGGATGGCGATCTAAGCCATATCCGATCCGCAACAACGTTTGAATGACTACTCACGTCGTGCTCCGCGGCTCCTGAATCATCTTCCACCCATTACCGGCGGGGTCGCGAAACCCAGCGTCGACGCTGCCGTAGCGGTCCACCGGCTCCTGGGTGAATTCCACGCCACTTTCCTTTAGCCGCGCATAGCTCGCGCGGCAATCGGACACCAGCAGGACGAGTGGCGGCATGGCGCCCTTCGCGACCATCGCGCGCAGAGTCTGCGCGGTGGCATCGTCGTGGATGGGCGGACCGGGTCTGAACAGCCCGAGCTGGAACGAAGGCTGGTCCGGATGCTGGACTGTCAGCCACCGGTAGGCGCCGTTCACCACGTCCGTATGGACGCGGAATCCGAGTTTGCCGACGTAGAATTCCAGCGCTTCGTCCTGATCGTCGACGTACAAGCCCACCACACTGATACCCTGGTTCATGACACCTCCTTGGTTGATGGCCGCAATGTACCTTTGGCCGCGCGGCGGCGCTTCTCCAAAACTGCGATGGTGAGATCGGGACGCTGAGCGGCCTTCAGAACGCAAGCGGGTACGCGGTCGATCTGCTGCACGGCGGCCTGCGCTTCCCGGCGCATGGCGCTCGGGCTCCGACCGTTAATGTCGCGGAAGATGCGGCCGAAGGTGCCCAGGCTCTCCCAGCCGGTGGCGAAGGCAATTTCCGTAATGCTGAGCGCAGTGTCGCGCAGCAGGGTATTGGCTTGCTCGATGCGCCGCGTCAGCAGGTACCGATGCGGCGGGATGCCGAATGCCTGCTTGAACGAGCGCGCGAAATGAGCCTCGGAGACGCCACTAACCGCAGCCAATCGTTCGACGGGCCAGGCCTCGTGCGAGGCAGCGTCCATTCGGTCTTTGGCGCGCAGCAGGCGACGCAACAGCGCCGGCGCCTGCAACGGGTCGATGCCCGACGGCGCCGGAGACGAGGTGCGTGGTTGTTTAGGTTCGGCCATGAGCGTCATTCTGTCGCCATCCTTCGTTGCGAGCGCGGTGCACGGTCGATTCTAGCGCGCCGGACTCCCAGCAGCCGGCTTTCGACGCGTGCGGCGGCCGTCGGCCTTTGCCAAGGCATGCCTTTGCGCAGCTTCAGTCGTCATCGCGTTCCGCGCGGTACCGACCGACCCCAAAATTACACACCACTGCATTACTATGGATAGCTGAATGACAACGCGAGAACAGTCCATGAACGCATCGGCTATCTCTGCCCTCGCTGCCCTTGTCGGCGCCGCGATCGGCGGCTTGACTTCGGTTCTCGCCTCCTGGCTGACCCAACGCACCCAGGTTCGCGCGGAGTGGCTAGCGCATGATCTCGCGTGGCGGCAGGAACTGTACAAAGCGTTCATCGAGCAAGCGACGAATTGCTATGTGCACGCGCTGCAACACAAGGAACCCGATCTCGCCGGCCTGGGCAACCTCTACGCGGAGATCAGCCGCATGCGCCTCCGGTCGTCCCTCGAAGTCGCGGACGAAGCCGACGTGATCGGACGCAAGATCGTGGACACCTATCTCGCGCCAGACAAGTCTTTCATCGAGATTCGCGAGATGCTCGCGGATGGCTCGATCGACATTCTCGGCAAGTTCGGCGACGTGTGCCGCGCGGAATTCGCATCGCTGCGATCACAACAGCTCTGAGCGGCATAGCCCACGCGGTTTAGCGCGGCTTCAGTTCAACAGGCGGATCGGCGAGATAACCGCCGCCGAGCGCCTTCGCCAAAGCAATCTCCTGACTGAGCACTTGGCCATTGAGCGTAAGCAGGGCGACCTGTTCCGCGATCACCGGCTGGCGCGCTTCGAGCGCCGCGAGCCGGCTCGTGAGTCCGCGTTGATAATAGGCTTCCACACTGTCCCTCGTGAATGTAACCGATTCGATCCGCTGCTTCTGCAAAGCCTTCTGCGCATCGAGAGACTGCAGACGGCTGCCCGTCTGCGCGACATCGCGGACGGCGTTGAGAACGGCCTGGTTGTACTGCTCGATCAACAGGTTGCTCCCCGCGCGCGCACCGCTCAGGTTCGCATTGAGTCTGCCGCCGTCGAAAATCGGCAGATACAGGCCCGGAATCAGGTTGATCTGCTGGCTCGCATGCGTGAAGAGATCGGCGAGGTGCAAAGCGTTGAAGCCGAAAAATGCCTTGATGTCGAAGCTCGGATAAAACGCCGCCTTTGCCGCATCGATCTTGTCGAACGACGCCTCGACATACCATCGCATTGCCTGCAGATCGGGCCGCCGGGCCAGCAGTTCGTACGACAGCGTCGCCGGCAAGGCCGCCTGCGAACGGGGCAGCGCGACGGGTTCGATCGTGGGCAGGCCAGCGGGTCCGGCGCCGACGAGTGCCCGCATCGATTCGCGAAGTTGCTTGATCTGCCCTTGTGCCGACACGATCTGCTGCTCGATGGCCAACTGCTGCGCGCGTGCTTCTTCGGACTGGGTGCGGGCTTCGAGGCCCCGCGCCGCACGCGCTTCGTGTGCTTGCACCGCGAACGCCGCGACCTCATGCGAGTCGCTCAGCAGATCGATCAGCTGATAAGTCGTTTGAATACCGTAGTAAAGCTGCGCGACATCCGTCGAGATTTCGAGTTCGACAGCGGATGTCTCGGCGAGCCGCGCGTTGCTCACACCCAGCGACGCGGCGACTTCCGCGCGTTGCTTGCCCCAGATGTCGATATCCAGGCTTGCGCCCAGTCCGACGACGCCCTCGGTGTACCACGGTCCAGTCAGCCCCGCAGCCGGAGCGTTCTTCGCGAACGGGCCGAGAAAACCGTTCGCGGAAATATGCTCGCGATCCAGCGACGCCAGCGCGGCCACCTGAAGGTTGGATCCTGCTTTGGTCAGTTCCACGTCCGACTTCGCCTGCGCGACGCGCGTGCGCGCGATCACCATCGTCGGCGCGTCGGCGAGCGCCTGATCGATCAGCGCGTCGAGTTGCGCGTCGTGATAGCGCGTCCACCAGCGCGCGGCGGGCCAGCCGTCGCGTGCGAGATGAATGTCGTCCGCGAGATTGATCTGCTCGGGCGCGATCTCGGAACGGGGCGTGCCGTTGTGATGAATCAGCGCGCAACCCGACAGCACGGACGATAGCCACGCGAGGCAAAACACGCCGCGACGCCATCGCCGATCGCACAAAACCGGTCGCGCTTTCATGCTCGTACCGCCGCTGACGCGCGCGCCGCGACCGGTGCCTCGACGCGCCAGTCCGGCAAGCCCCCGATCTGCCGCAACAGTTCGTCCGCTGCGGTGATGAGCGACTGATCGGCAGGCTGAGCCGGTTCGCCCGCTTGCGCAGCGATCTCGATACGGCGCGGCGCGCGCGCATCGGGTGGGTTGGCTGCCAGCTCATCCGCGTACCGGTTGAGTTCGGTGCCGGCCTGTTGCTGGGCTGCGCGCACTGCGTCCATGGTGTGTGAGCTCGACAAGCCCGCTTGAGCCACCAACGTGTTGCGCAACGCGTCACCCGCCAGCATGATCTCGCGCCCCTGCGCCAGGACCGTTTGCGCGCGCAGTGTCAGTTGCGACTGCTCGCTTTCCTGCCAGCCGGGTTCGAGCGCGACTCGCGAGAGCGTCGTCTCGCAATCGGTCAGCACGGCCCACGCCTGCAACTGCCGCTGAGCATAAGGCAACTCATCCGCCTGCTCTTCGCCGACCTGCGGCGGGCGCACCTGTGCGGCGATCGTGCGCAACAGGGTAGCGAGCTTCAGCCGCAGCACGTCGCCCTCACCCTCGCGCCAGAACGACATCTGCACGAAGGTCGCCACACCGACGCCCAGCAGAATGCCAACCAGCCGGTCGCGTATTTCAGTGAGATTGACGGTTGGGCCAAACTGTTCGAACAAGGCGAGCGAGAAGGTGAAGATGAGCTGTACGCCCGCGTAGCCGATCCGTTCCGAACCAGCCGAAATCCATGCTCCGAACGCGACGACAGGCAGCGTCATCAGCAGCAGACCGACAATGTCGTCGAGATGAGGAACGACGAACACGACCATGAACAGCGCCAGCGCGCTTCCGATGGCAGCACCGGCCACCCGCAGCAACGCGCGCTGCGCCGATGCGCCGAGGCTCGGCAGCGCGACGATCACGCAGGTCAGCATGATCGTGTGGATGCCCTGCCAGTCCACGGCGTTGTAGAACACGTAGCAGACCAGAACGGCGAGCAAGGTCTTCAGCGAAAAGCGCATGTAGGCGGGATTGGTCCATGCGTCCGGCGCAATCATCGGCTCACTCGCGGGCGGCTTGCCGGATGCCGGGTCGCTCGCAGCCAGGTCGGCGAATGCGCGCAGCGCCCGCTGCGATTCGGCAGCAGCAGGAATCGTGTCGGCGGCGTTGCGCTCTCCAGGTGTCGCCGTGCTCAAATAGCGATAGGGCTCGCCGGTCATGACCGCCTGGTCGAGCGCATGGCAGTTCGCACGCAACTCGCGCAACATCGCCAGCTGCGCGGCTGACGCGCGCGGCCAATTCAGCGGAAGCTCACTCGCTCCGTGATAAAGCCGCGACACGGTCGCAATGCATGCAAGCTGCGACGCCTGATGTTCGCGATAGTGCGCATCACGCATTGTTGTGAACCGCAGCAACTTCTGCAGCGTGAGCGCGCCTTGCTGAACGGCCGCCAGCGTGATCGGCGCGGCGCTCGTGCCGCCGTCGATCAGTTGCGTCAGGCGCGCGTCCAGCTCTGCCAGTTGCCGATGGATTTCCGCCTTGAGCTGCAATTGCGGCTCGACGGGCAACAAAAGCGTATTGACCACGAGCGTCAGCGCGATCGGATAGTTGACGGCGACCCACACCCATAACACCGCGCGGATCAGCAGGTCGGCCTGATCGGTCCGGTCGACGAAGCTCTGCACGTAAATCACAATGATCGCGACGATGAAGAACACGATGCCAATCTTGAGCACCCGCAGCAGGTACACGCTGCCCAGGAATAGCAGGCTCGCGATGACGATGCGCAGCAACGGATAGTCGAATGTAAATTTCAGCAGCAGGATCGACAGGCCGATGGCGAGCGTCGATCCGACCATGAACATCACGCCGACCAGCCGCGTGACCACCACGTTCGACTGCGTGACATAGAACACCACCAGCAGCGACAGCGCGAGCTCCGGCACCTCGAGCGTATTCGACACGACGATCACAATGGCGCTCGTCAGCATGCAGCGCAGCATCACGTTCAGACGCCCGGGGAAAGGCGCAAGCTCGCGCCTGAGGAAAGCGCCTGCGTCGCGCAGCGAAACGGGCAGGTAGTCGGCGGCGGTCATGGGCTCCTCAATGGCGCTCGCCGTCGTTGCCGCGCCCGGGTTCCAGCACGGCCACCGCGGATGTCCCGACGCGGAACAGTTCCGGGTTCGGTTTGTCGATGAGGATCTTCACCGGGAAGCGCTGCGATACATGCACCCAATTGAGCGTGCGTTGAATGCGTGGCAATCCGCCCGGCAATGCAAGGCCGGCTTCATCGGGCGCGATGCCGTAGCTGATCGAATCGACGGTGCCCTGGAAACGCTGGCCCGTATCGCTCATCAGGTACACAGTGGCTGGCGTACCCGGCCTGACGCCCTTGAGTTCGGTTTCGCGAAAGTTCGCGACTACGTACCAGTGGCGCGTGTCGATCAAAGTGAAGACGGGTTTGAGCGCCGTGGCAAACTGCCCGGTCGACGTCTTCAAAGACACGATGCGTCCATCGAACGGTGCGCGCACCGTTGCATACTCGAGGTTCAGTTCGGCAGTCGCGATCTCCGCCATGACGACGGCACGTTGCGCGACCAGCGCATCGACTCCGCTCACAGCCGCTGCCGCCTGCTGCGCCTGCAGTTGCGCGGCGCTGAGTTCGGCCTGCGTGGCGCGTTGCGCGGTGCGCGCACGGTCGACATCTTCCGCCGACACATAACCGTGCGACAACAGCGGCTCCATGCGGTGCAGCGTATCGGATGCCTGCCCGGCCGCGGCTCTCGCGCGCTCGACCGCCGCACGCACCGACTGCGCGTTGTACTGCTGCGCGTTGACCGTACGTTGAGTCAGCTCGATCTGGCGATCGAGCGCGACGAGCGACGCGTTGCCCCGCGCGAGCGCATCCTGATACGGACGCGGGTCGATACGGAACAACAGATCGCCCTGCTTCACCGCCTGGTTGTCCCGTACGGCCAGTTCGACGATGCGGCCGTTGACCTCCGGCACGACGTCGATCGTGTCCGCGTAGACATAAGCGTCGTCGGTGCGAGGGGTGCGGTCCCACTGCCGGATCACATAGACGAGCAGCAACAGCGTCACCACGACGATCACGATGGCCGGCCATTTTCTTTTCGATGTCTTGCTGGCTGGAGTCGCCATTCATCCACCCGACAAAGATTCAATGTTGGAAGAAGATCAACCAGACAACGAGCGCAAGCAAAGCGACAAGCGTGGGATACACGACGGCGGAAGGTCCAATCAGATGGTCGGCCTGCAAGCGCTTGAGAATCAGATAGATGACGACCGTGAGCACGACGCCCGCGACAATGCAGAACAACCAGTCGGGAAAGTATGCGCCAAGCACCCCGATGGACGGCGAGTTTGTACACCCTGTAATTGGAATCGCGGCAATCGCGGCCGCGCCGATCGCACGCTTTGAATATCTGCCTCTGGCTGGTGGCATGTGTCGTTTCAAAGTCGACTCTGTGGTTGAAATCAATGTCTCACCTTGCAGATATGCCGATGCCTCTCGCCCCGGATTCGGGTGGTGGGCAGCAAGGAAAACGGCTTCGGGCGCACTAGCGAGCCGCCGCTTGCCTTACATCTCCAACAGCGCGCCGTCATTCAAGATCGTCTGAAAAAACCCACGGCGCATTTGCAAGGTTCTAGCCCGTGGGTCCGCCCGCCGACAGATGACGGGCGCACCAAATCGACACAATAACGCCGAACAGGCATCCCGGACTATATGAATATGACATGTTGCGATCGTTCTGCTTCCTAGTCAAACTCGGCGTTGAGCAGCCAAAGGATTGCAAGAGGCGATGCCGTGCATCGACCGAGGCGCGCTCGACCTGCGCCACCAAATGTCGAAGCGATGATTCTGGCTACCGTCATGGAAACTACTCCCATGGAGGAGACTGTCTAAAATGCCGGTTTCACCTGGCTTCTGAACGATAAGCGACTGCGATCGCATCGAGCCCTGCCAGCACGAATCGCACAAAATCCTCTGCAAGTGCGTCCTTGTCCTTTGCGGCAGCAGGCAATAGCGCAGACTGCATCTGCTTGGGCGCGATCATCATGGCGATGCAGGGCAACACCGTAAACATCACAGCCCGCTGAACCACGGGCGTGGTCGGGTCCAGCCCCAGCACTTCGCCGATCACCTTGAGCAGGAATGCTGCTTTCGGACGCACTGCTTTTTCGATGAGCGCCGGGATGGCTTTCGATGGCGACAGCACTTCGCGCAACATCAGCATGAAGCCCCAAGGCGTGCCCGCGCTCGTTGAAAGACCGACGAAACGGCAAAGGATGGCACGCAACTGATCCCTGGGGTCGTCGAGGCTCGCGGCAAGCGCCGCTAACTCGTCAAGACCCACGACTTGCCGGTGCGCCTCGACGAGCGCCGCTTCGTAGAGCGCCTCCCTGCTGCCAAAGTGATAGTTCACCGACGCCATCGGTGTGCCCGCGCGCTGGCAAATTTCCTTGCTGGTGGCATCCGCGAAACCGCGTTCGGCGAACACCTGGCCCGCAGTCGCGAGCAGGTGCTGACGGGTCGCCGCGCCGTCGGGGCGTGAGACCCGCTTAGGCTGCGTCGCGGCTGTTTTTCTCGGACTGGTCGGCATGGTCGAAGGCTTACATTCCTAAAAATACTTTGAATTTGAATTCAAATTCGCATAGTATCCATTCTACTTCATCTGCGTCCGGTCCGCGAACGGACGCGCCGGCATGGAAGGCCGAGTCACCATGGCAGCCGGATCGCCCTCGCGGGGACCGCAGATCGAACTCATCGCGTGCTGCCCGTCGTGCTGACTCGATCCGCCTGGTGTGCCGAATCGCGGCTCCATAGGATTTTAATTATGTATTACTCACTAAATAAACGCCTCTCAATGGAAGTTCCATCCAGCTCCAGGCGAGCGCAACGATTTGCCGGGACCGCACTTTCAATGCTGCTTCTCGCCCTGCTATCAGCCTGTTCACGGCACGAAACGGCAACCTATCAGGGCTACGTCGAAGGTGAGTTCGTCTATCTCGGCTCAACACAGGCCGGCAAGCTTACGACGCTATCCGTCTCTCGCGGACAAACGGTCAAGGCGAATGCCTCGTTATTTTCCCTTGAGTCTGACGACGAAGCCCACGCACTCGTCCAGGCGCAGCAGCAATTCGCGGCGGCCCGCGCCCAGCTCGCCGACATCCGGACCGGCAAGCGCGTGCCCGAGGTCGACGTCAATCGCGCGCAACTGGCGGAGGCCATTGCCAACGCCCGCAAAGCCGCGCTGCAACTAACACGCGACGAGGCCCAATACCGCGCAGGTGGCATCGCAAAGGGTCAACTCGACGACTCGCGCGCCAACGCCGACTCGACCGCCGCGCAGGTTCGGGAACTGACCCATCAGGTCGACGTGGCTCGCCTACCCGCCCGTTCACAACAGATCGTCGGACAGGAGGCACAAGTAGCCGCCGCCGATGCCGCTGTCGCGCAGGCCCAATGGAAACTCGATCAGAAACGCGTCGCCGCCCCATCGGAAGGCCTTGTCTATGACACGCTCTATCGCCAGGGTGAATGGGTGGCGGCCGGCAGTCCGGTCGTCCAGATGCTGCCGCCGCAGAACATCAAGGTGCGATTCTTCGTTCCGGAAACGATCGTCGGGCAACTGGCGCTCAATCGCGGCGTGACGCTGCACTGCGACGGTTGCGCGGCCGACGTGCCCGCGAAGATCACTTATGTGTCGAATCAGGCCGAATACACGCCGCCCGTCATCTATAGCAACGAGAGCCGCGCCAAGCTCGTGTTCATGGTCGAAGCCCACCCGTCGGTTGCGGACGCAACGAAGCTTCATCCGGGCCAACCTGTCTCAGTGGTGCTGCAATGAACGACGACGCCCACCAGTACGTGATCGACGTGCATGACCTGAACAAGCGCTTCGGTAACAAGCACGTTGTCAACAACGTCTCGTTGCAGGTCGGCCGTGGTGAAATCTTCGGCTTTCTCGGGCCGAACGGCAGCGGCAAGACGACCTCCATCCGCCTCATGTGCGGATTGCTCACACCGGATTCGGGCAGCGGCACCTGCCTCGGCTACGACATCGTGCGTGAGAGCGAACAGATCAAACGCAATGTCGGGTACATGACCCAGCGCTTTTCCTACTGGGAAGACCTGACCATCCGCGAGAATCTCGACTTTGTCGCGCGCATCTATCAGATGCGCAACCGGCGAGAAGCGGTGGATCGCTCGCTGGAATCGCTCGGCCTGCAGACACGCGCGAACCAGTTGACCGGTTCGCTATCGGGCGGCTGGAAGCAGCGGCTCGCGCTGGCCGCCTGTATGTTGCACGAGCCAAAATTGCTGCTGCTCGATGAGCCCACCGCCGGCGTGGACCCCACTGCACGGCGCGACTTCTGGGAAGAATTGCATCGCCTCGCCGCCACCGGCATATCCGTGCTCGTCAGTACTCACTACATGGACGAAGCGGAACGCTGTCACAAGCTCGCTTATATCGCTTACGGGAAGATGCTCGCGCGCGGCACCGCGAGTGAGGTGATCGAATCAGAAGGTCTGTCGACGTGGTCCATCCACGGCGAACACCTGAGCAAACTATCCGAGCAGCTTCGCACGACGCCCGGCGTGGACCAGACCGTCGTGTTCGGTTCAGCGCTGCACGTCAGCGGGCGCGACCACGAGGCGCTCGAAACCGCGGTGCGGCACGCGGTTGCCGGAACCTCGCTGCGCATCGAACCAATCGGCACGGGACTCGAGGACGTATTCATCTATCTGATGAGCCATTCGAAGGACAACTTCGGAGCGCCGTCATGAGCAATCGCACCGTCTTCTCTCTGACACGCTGGTGGAGCATCGTCCTCAAGGAGTTTCTTCAGTTAAGGCGCGACCGCGTCACGTTCGGCATGATTGTCGGACTGCCGATCGTCCAGCTTGCACTGTTCGGCTTCGCGATCAATACGGACCCGAAGCATCTGCCGACAGCCGTTATCCTCCACGACCAGAGCGAGTTTTCCCGCAGCTTCGTTGCGGCGATGACGAACTCGGCCTATTTCGACATCGTCGGAATCTTGCCTGACGAAGAGGCCGGGCGCCGCGCGCTCGCCCAAGGCAAGGTGCAATTCGTGCTGAATGTGCCCGTAGATTTCTCGCGCAAACTGCTGCGTGGCGAGCATCCGTCGCTGCTGGTCGAAGCCGACGCGACCGATCCCACCGCGACGAACACCGCCGTCGGCGCGCTGCCGAAACTCGTCCAACCGGTCGCGGATAAAGATCTCACGGGTCCGCTCGCACATCTGAACGGCACGCAAAACGCCTTCGACGTGCAGGTTCACAACCTCTACAACCCCGAAGGCGTGACGCAATACAACGTGGTGCCCGGGTTGATGGGCGTGATCCTCACCATGACGCTCGTCATGATGACCGGCCTCGCCGTGACCCGCGAACGCGAGCGCGGCACGATGGAAAACCTGCTCGCCACTCCCGTTCTGCCAATCGAAGTGATGACCGGCAAAATCGTGCCCTATGTCGTCATCGGGCTCATTCAGGCGTCGATCATTCTTGCCGCGACACGTTACGTTTTCCACGTCCCATTTGTCGGCAGCGCATTGGCCATCTATCTCTCGGCGCTGCTTTTCATTGCTGCGAATCTGACGGTGGGCATCACGCTTTCTTCGCTCGCACAGAACCAGTTGCAGGCGATGCAGCTGACTGTCTTCTACTTCTTGCCCAACATCCTGCTCTCGGGCTTCATGTTCCCTTTCGCGGGCATGCCGGCGTGGGCGCGGTTTATCGGCAACCTCCTGCCGCTGACCTATTTCAACCGGCTGATTCGCGGCATCCTGCTCAAGGGCAATGGCTGGGTCGACCTGTGGCCCTCTGTGTGGCCAATGGCGCTGTTTACCGCGATCGTCATGGCTATTGCATTGCGCTTCTACCGGCGCACGCTCGACTAGGAAAACACGATCATGAAGCCACTTGCTTTCCTCTGTTCACTCGTGCTGTGCGGCTGCGCAGTGGGACCCGACTTTCACGCGCCCGCGGCACCGGACACGCAAACCTACACGCACAAGGCCGAGCCGGCACGCACAGTATCGACCGACGGCACCGAGGGTTCCGCCCAAACCTTCACAACGGCGGATGCGCCGCTGCCGCTGTGGTGGCGCCAATTTCACTCGGCCGAACTAGACCGTCTGGTCGATCAGGCGCTGAGTCGAATCCCTTCGCTGGCGCAAGCCCGCGCAAAGCTGATCGAGGCGCGCGAAAACTACAATGCGCAGTCGGGCGCGACACGATTTCCGAGCGTCGACGCGAAGATTTCCGGAACGCGTCAACAGGTCGATCTCGCGGCTTTCGGCATCCCGCATGTCGAGAACCCGGGGCCGTTTTCGCTATTCAATGCGTCGGTGACGGTGGCGTATACATTCGACGTTTTCGGCGGCAATCGCCGGGCGCTCGAAGCCACGCTGGCGCAGGTCGACTACGAGGCGTTCCAATTGGAGGCAGCGCGCTTGTCCATTG
Source organism: Paraburkholderia sp. BL6665CI2N2 (assembly GCF_004366535.1). Lineage (NCBI taxonomy): Bacteria > Pseudomonadati > Pseudomonadota > Betaproteobacteria > Burkholderiales > Burkholderiaceae > Paraburkholderia > Paraburkholderia sp. BL6665CI2N2. Next base: position 6,391,995 of record NZ_SORC01000001.1, on the reverse strand, counting down.
CGGGCAATGTCGTATCGACGGCGGTGCAGCGCGCTTCATTGCAGCGGCAGGTCTTGCTGACACAACGCCTCGCCGACGCGCAGGCGCAGCAACTCGGCATCATGGAAGCACGCCTCGCCGCCGGTGGCGTGTCGCAACTCGACGTAAACAGCCAGCGCACGCTGCTTGCGCAAACGCGCGCGTCGCTGCCGCCGCTCGCCACACAGCTCGCGCAAGCGGATCATCAACTGGCGATCCTGGTGGGCGACGTGCCGTCCAAAGCGGAGTTCGATCGGCTCACGCTGGACTCGCTTCATCTGCCGAATGAGATACCGGTCACGCTGCCTTCGTCACTCGCACGGCAACGCCCTGACATTCGCGCCTCTGAAGCGCTACTGCACCAGGCCAGCGCGAACGTCGGTGTCGCGACAGCGAACCTGTACCCGCAGTTTTCGCTGTCGGCGGGAATCGGCTCTGAACGTACGAGTGTCCAGGACATTGTGAATGGCCTGAATATCTGGAATATCGGCCTGAATCTGACCCAGCCCATTTTTCGTGGTGGCGAGCTGCATGCGAAGAAGCGCGCCGCCCAGGCGGCCTATGACGCTGCGTTCGCGAGCTATCAGCAAACGGTGCTTCAGGCCTTGCAACAGGTTGCAGACGCGCTGACGGCGTTGCGTAACGACGCGCACGAACTGCAAGCTCGCGACGACGCCGCCCGGCAGGCTCAAGCGAACCTCGACATTGCGCGTGCGCAGTATTCGGCGGGTGGCGTCAGCCAGTTCAGCTTGCTCGACACGCAACGTCAGGCGTGGCAGACCGCTCTCGATCAGACGCGCGCGCAGGCGGCCCGGTTAAGCGATACGGCCGCGCTATTTCAATCGCTGGGCAGCAACGAATCCGACTTGACCTTAGGAAGCACGCGGTAACGGCGGAAGAACCCGCGGACCAGGCCGGACCCTCGGCCGCCGCCCGCTTCTGCTGCGGTGCGGCAACCCGCAACGCGGTTTTATATCACAATGAAATATAATCATGATGATGCGTTCTTTCGTTTCCTTGGGATTTGGCCGTAATGTGCGGCCTCCTCTAATCTGACACTGCCTTCCATTTTCCTATTCGAACCTTGTCCCGCAACGCTTTCATCCGCTGGATCGCCAGCTTCGCCCCCCATCCCATGGCTGTCCGATGGCCAGAACGCCTGAGATCGTGTCTCGGCGCATTGCTTGGGATTGCGTTTACCGGCGGGACCATGCACGTGCTTCTCGGACCTGCGGCGAATATTCCGCTGCTAGTCGCGCCAATGGGCGCTTCGGCCGTGCTGCTGTTCGCGGTGCCAGCCAGTCCGCTTGCGCAACCTTGGTCGATTATCGGCGGCAATATCGTCTCCGCTACGGTCGGCGTGGCCTGTGCAAGCTGGATCGGCGATCCGGTGGGCGCCGCCGCTTTGGCCGTCGCGTTCGCGATCTGCGCGATGTTTGCGCTGCGCTGTGTTCACCCGCCGTCAGGCGCGGTTGCGCTGACCGCGGTTCTTGGCGGTCCGGCGGTGCATGCGCTGGGCTATCGCTTTGTGGCCGAGCCGATTGCGATCCAGTCGGTGACGCTGCTATGCGCCGCCATCGTCTATCACGCCGCTACCGGACACCGATACCCCCACGTCGCCCAGGCGAGTTCGGTCAAAGGCGCGGGAGCGTCGACTTCGGCGTCGAGCGAAGGTTTCACGCGGGCGGACCTCGAAGCAGTGCTGAACCGGCGCGGCGAATTACTCGACATCGATACGGACGATCTGGAATCCCTGCTGCGTGATGTTCAGCTACAGGCCTACGCGCGCACGTTCAATGAACTGACCTGCGCGGACATCATGTCGCGCTCGCTCGTCGCCGTGTCGGCGAGCACGCGTGCTTCCGCCGCATGGAGTCTGTTGAAACGGCGTCATATCAAGGCACTCCCGGTCACTGACGAGAAGCAACACGTGATCGGCATCGTGACCCGCGCCGACCTCGTCGGCAAACGGGCGTTCGGCAAAGCGCCCGGCCTGAGTTCTCCCTTCCAGCGCTGGTTCAGGCGCAGTGTCACTCCGGCGGCGCTCGTCGGCGCACTGATGAACGTGGACGTTCAGACAGTCGAAGGAACGACGCCCATCGTCGAACTGGTGCCGGTGTTCGCGAACTACGGGCACCACCATATTCCGGTCCTGGACTCGCAACAGCGGCTAGCCGGCATGATCACGCAGGCCGATCTCATCGCGGGACTGTATCGCCAGGCTTACGCCAGGCATCGAACCGCGGCATAGCCACTGTCACCGACACCGGGATCGAGCACGGACATACATATCACGTCATGATATAATTCGCGCTTTATCTCTTCCTGCACGGCACTTCGATGAAAACACTCACGCGCGGTTTGACCAAGGCGAACTTCGAGCAACTGTCCGAGTTTCGCTATCAGATGCGGCGCTTCGAGCGTTTTTCCGAGCAGGCTGCTCAGGGCGAAGGCATCACGCCATTGCAGTATCTGCTGCTTCTGCACATCAAGGGTTATCCGGAGCGCGACTGGGCCACCGTCGGCGAACTTGCGGAACGGCTGCAGGCGCAGCATCACGGCGTGGTTGCGCTCGTGTCCCGCTGCGAGGCGCTCGATCTGGTGCGCAGAAAAGTCAGCGAGACGGATCGCCGCCAGGTCGAGGTTCATTTGCTGAAGGCCGGCGAGCAGGTGCTCGCCCGTCTCGCCGAAATGCATCGTGCCGAATTGAAGTCGCTCAAAGGCGCGTTTAGCGTCCCCCAGATCGATATTTGAGTCGCCATGAGTCTCGATACCCATAAGCGCGATTTTTCCATCAACGCGAGGCTTCCTGGAATTTCCGCGCTCGCCGCGGCAATCGGCGTGCTCAGCACGCTCGCGGCGTTCGTGCTGCTGAGCCTGATTCATCTGTTCACCAATCTGTTTTTCTTCCAGCAGTTTTCGTTTGCGGACCGCTCACCGGCCGTCAATACATTGGGTGTGTGGGTGGTGGTCATCCCTGTGATCGGCGGCTTGATCGTCGGTCTCATGGCGCGCTACGGCTCTGAGAAGATTCGCGGTCACGGCATTCCCGAAGCGATTGAAGCCATCCTGTTCGGCAAGAGCCGCATGTCGCCGAAGGTGGCGATTCTCAAACCGCTCTCGTCAGGCATCGTGATCGGCAGCGGCGGCCCGTTCGGCGCGGAAGGCCCGATCATCATGACAGGCGGAGCGCTCGGGTCGCTGATCGCGCAGTGTGTGAAGGTCACGTCCGCGGAGCGCAAGACGCTGCTGGTGGCCGGCGCGGCGGCGGGCATGACGGCGGTCTTCGGCACGCCAGTGGCTGCCGTGCTGCTGGCGGTCGAACTGCTGTTGTTCGAATGGCGCCCGCGCAGTTTTCTGCCGGTCGCGCTGGCATGTGCCGTCGCGGGTTTTGCGCGTGCGGCGTTGTTCGGCACCGGCCCGCTCTTTCCGCTTGAAACGGCGCCGCCCGGCGCGCTGTCGCTGCTGTCCTGCGTCATCGCCGGCTTGCTGTCCGGTGCGCTCGCCTCGGGCTTGTCGGCCGCACTTTATAAAGTCGAGGACCTGTTCGGCAAGCTGCCAATCCACTGGATGTGGTGGCCCGCGCTCGGCGGACTTGTCGTCGGCATTGGCGGCTTTCTCGAACCGCGCGCGCTGGGCGTCGGTTACGACGTGATCGGCGATCTGCTGCATCAGCACATTGCCATCCAGATCGCGCTGGCGATCCTCATCGTGAAGGCGGTCATCTGGGTCGTCGCGCTCGGCTCGGGTACCTCGGGCGGCGTCCTTGCTCCGCTGCTCATGCTGGGCGCGGGACTCGGCGTCCTGCTCGGCCACGTGCTGCCGGGCGGCGAACCCGCGCTGTGGCCGCTCGTCTGCATGGCGGCCACGCTCGGCGCCACGTTGGGCGCGCCGTTGACCGCCATCGTGTTCGCATTCGGCCTCACGCACGACAGTAACGCGCTGCTGCCGCTGCTCGCCGCGACACTGATCGCGCATGGGTTCGCAACGGTCGTCATGAAGCGCTCCATCATGACCGAGAAAATTGCCCGGCGCGGTTATCACATTTACCGCGAATACGGCGTCGATCCACTGGAGCGCCACCATGTCGACGAGGTGATGTCGCGCGCGGTCAAGACGATCGGTGGCAGCATGTCCGTGGCAGAAGCGCTAACAACGTACTTCGGCGCGACGCAGACACATCGCGCGTATCCGGTCGTGCATCAGGGCGCGCTGGTGGGCGTCGTCGATCGCGCGATGCTGGAGACAATCCGCGGTGGCGACGCGCACAGTACGCTCGACTCGCAACTCGCCGACGTATTGCGACACCGTTCGGCCACTTTCGCGCTGCCCGGTGAAACGTGCCGTCTCGTCGCAACACGGCTTGCGGTGCACGGTCTCGAACGTTTGCCCGTGGTTGCGGATTCCACCACGTTGCAATTAATCGGGATTGTGTCGCGCAGCGATCTGATCAAACCGTCTCTTGCTCATTTCGACGAAGAGCACAAGAAAGAGCGCTTCCGGCGTTTGCGGGTGCACACCGGCAAGCGGCACTTCCCGCCGGTTCCGTAAGCCGCGCGATCGGCAAGCGATTCTTCCGTGCCCCTTCCCAGAGGCGCATCCGGAGGCGACACGGATGCCACCGCCAACAGCATCCGATAGCAGTACGGCCATTTCCTCATGTCCGACTCCTTGCCATGCACGGAGAAGCGCCTGCGCATTCAACACCGGCACGGCCGCATCGCCTGGGGATACCCCTACGTTTTCCGCCACTTCTCGTCGATCTGTCTTGATTCGACTGCAGGATGGCGGTTTCGCGCGCTATGCCAGTGTATTGCGTTGACAATACAGGGTGTTACGCTCACCAAAGCAGCCTTCGCGGTAATGAGCCGCCGTCCAGCGGCAAAATTAGCAGGCATAGAACACACCGCGAAGCGCCATTGCCTACGAAAGGCGAAACATCGCTGCGGGAGAGACTGCGATGCAAATCAAAACATATACCCTACTGACGCTATTGGTGTTTAGCAGTGCTGCTTTCGCATGGCAGCCGCTCACCTATCCAATCCGAAGTCAAAGCCCTTATCAGCGCAGCGTCGATTCCGCGATGTGCTATGCGACGGCGAACAAACAGACCAAGGTCAACATCGTCCGCGAGCCGCAGATTCCACCGCGCAAACCGGCTGCCACCAAGACTTCGTCGACCGGCGCGCCGTCGCGGCCGCCGTTGCCGCCCAGCACCTTCTCGTCCGCGCCAATCGGCGAGAGCATGCCGGCCGCCGCCGCGCCGGGCGCGAGTGCGCCCGTAGCAACCACGGCGGCGACAGCGAAGGGGGCTTCGGCCGCCACGGCGGCGAGCGCGACATCGGCGGACACCACGACTACGGCCGCCACGGTGGGATCGGCGACGACCGCGGGCAACAGCGCCTCGGAAACGGCAGCCGCGAGCGCGGCGCAGACGGCTGCGGCGTCCAGCGTGAAGCTGCCGCCTCTGCCGGCGCCCGAGCCGCCCATGACACAGTACTGGGCCGCGTATGGCGCGTGCATGCAAGCGCGGGGTTACGTAGTCGCACAGTAACCCTGCTTGCAAGCCTCGTTACGGTGCCTTGTTTTTTTCTGATTGTGGCGCCGGCATTCGACGCCCCTTTGCGACACGGCGATGCTTAGCGACTTTACTTCCGATCAGCACGATCCCTTCCGATGCGGGCGTTGCGGTGTCCCGCTAGCCGGTCGCTTCACGCCCTGTCCTTCGTGCCATCGGCGTCCGGCCGATTCGTTCGGCGCGCGTCCGGCGCCACCTGCCTCGCTGAAAGTCCCGCTGAACGGTCAATTGGACGACTCGCAGCCGCTCGTCGACAGCCGTCTGCCGGCACGCAAAATCTGGAATCCGTCCTCGCGCGCATTGGTCAATCCCTACGAGTTCGTCGAGAAGCCCGAGGTCGCCGTATCCGCCTATCAGCGGCTGCGCCAGCCCCTCGTGCTGGGCGCGTCGGTGCTGGTGGTGACCTCCGCCGTGTACCTGGGTTTCATCCACAGCAACGACTCGAATGTCGGCACGCCAATCGCGGTGTCCGGCAAGGTGCGGACACAAAATGTCGCGCCGCTCGTCGCCATTCCGCAGAAGCCGGCGGCCACCGTCGCGCAGCGGCCCACGCCTGCCGCACAGCAGAAGTCCGCGATTGTCGCCGTTCAGAAGCCTGCCGCCGTCACCGTCCAGAAACCCGCCGCTGCCGTCACCCAGAAACCGGCCACCGTCGTCGCACAGAAGCCGGCCACGGTCGTCGCTCAGACGCCCGCTACCGCGCCGCCTGCCGTCGCGCAGAAACCTGCCGTGGCAGTCGTCGCACCGCGCGCCACGACTGCCACGACCGTCGCCGCCGTGCGGTCCGCTCCCGTGCGTTCGCCGCCGATTGCGCCACCGATTGCGCCGCCAGCCGCTTCGCCGCCGCTCTCGCGCCGGGTCGCATCCGTGGAACCCGAGGCGAAGCGCAATCCGGGCGGACAGTCAGTCAATCCACCGGAACAACCGCGCGCCGATGTGTCGCGGCATCTCAAAGCCGCACGGGCCAATCTGCAGCGGAACAACCTGTCGGCGACCCGGGCGCGCCTTGCGGCGGTCATCGCCGCGCAACCGGACAATCGCGACGCGTTGAACCTGCGCTCCATGCTGAGCACGCGCGAACAGCAGCGCGACGCACTACTGAGCCTCGCAAGAGGCTGCGGATATATCGCGCGATGGACATGCGTCTCGCACAATGCCGGCACGGCGCTGCAGATCGATTCGAGCAGCAAGGAAGCACAGCGTCTCGTGACACTCGCGCAGCGCGAAACGGAACTCCAGATTCCGCCGCCCGCGGAGCCCGCACCCGAGCCGGCGCCCGAGACGCGTGACGTGAGCACCCATCATTGATGTCAGCGTCCGCGCGCGGCGGGCAATCAATGCGTGACAACAGGAACAGGCGCGCCCTGCGCCGCGCTAGCGGGCCGACACGGCCAGACCCACCTGATGCGCGATCGCGCGATAGCGGTCGGCGGTATCCCTGAGCGTCAGGCCGGCCAGCGAGCGTTGCGCCCGCGCCTGCCCTAACGCAACGATCACCGCCTCGGCATAGCACTGCACATTGGCGGTATCGACCAGTTGGACGCCCGGAAATCCGCTCGCGAAAGCGAAAGCCGGGATCTTGCTCGCGACGATCGGCACGCCGGAAGCGAGTGCCTCGAGAAACGCCACGCTGTGCGCCTCGGATTGCGACGGCATGACGAACACGTTCGACTCCGACAGCACCGTGGCGACATCGGTGCGCGGGCCCGCCACCGCGACACGCTCCGAGATGCCCAACGTCTGCGCCAGCGCGATGACCGCGCGCCAGTAATCGGTGTCTTCGATCACGCCGTACAACACGAGCCGCGCGTCTTTCTCGCGCTTGAGTACTTCGCTGAAAGCCCGCACCGTCAGCAGTTGATTCTTCACTGCCGCGTACCGGCCGATCTGCACCACCTGCGGCGCGCGGCCGTCGCGTTCCACGCCGTCGGTGAATGCGAAGCGTGCGAGATCCACGCCGTTCGGCACCACGGTCATCGAAGGATGCGGCCCGATGGCCTGCACGTAATCCGTCACGCCCTGCTCGGACACACCGATCACCATTCGCGCGCGTCCCGACAGAACATGTTCGATGCGCCTGAACAGCGGGCGCTCGAAGTCGTTGGTCGCCGAATGCATGACGTAGACCACCGGCACACGCAGCGGCAACGCGCGCGCGTAAAACGACGGAATGGTCGCGTGCGCAAAGATCACATCCGGATGAAAACGCCGCACCGCACCGAACAAATGGCACAGCTTGATGAACGAACGATGACGCAGCTCTGGAAAGAAGCACTGCACGCCGTGGCTTTCCAACTCGTTCTGCAAGGGTGCAAAATCGGCATGCGCCGGCAACAGCGAAGCCACACACACCGCCATGCCCTCGGCGCACTGATCGAGCGCAAGGTCCCTGGCCAGAACTTCTGCTCCTGACAGACGCGGCGCAAGAACCAGGTGAAAGACGCGCATCACGACGTCCTTGCCGTCAACGTCCTGAACAGCATCCACGCGGCGGCGCAGCCAAGGCCGAGCGTCATGGACCACGCAATGCCTGTCACGCCCCAATAGTGCACCGCGGGCGGCGCGCTCAACAGCAGCACCACCACCTGAATCGCCGACGCATGCACGGTCGCCTTCGCGTCGCCCACTGCGCGCAGATAGGCTACGAGCACGGCGATCAACGCGCCGATCGCCATGTTGATCACCAGGATCCTGAAGAGCGGCACCGCCGGCAGCCATGCGGCGCCGAGAATCAGCGAGAAGAGCGGCTCGGCGATCAGCCTGAGCAACGTGACGAAAGCCGCGAGCCCGAGCGCGATCACCAGCAAATAAATCTTGATGATGCGCGAGGCCGACTGCGGACTGTGGCGATGATGCGCCGCGAAGGTCGGAAAGAGGTATTGCGACATGGCTATCGCGGCGTCGGCGAGCAGCATCTGCGCGAGCCGCGACGACATCTGATAGCTGCCCAGTTGCGCCGGCCCGAGCAGTTTGCCGACCACCACCTTGTCGAACTGATTGAGCAGCAGATTGATCACGCTACTGGCCCAGATCCAGCGGCTGAACCCGACATAGTGACCGATCCCCGACCACACGGCGCGGATCGGCGGACGCGGTTTCATGGTCGCCCAGGTTAAGGAGCTTTTCAGACTCTCGCCGGCTACGAGGCCGATCAGTACCGACGACGCGCCAGCGCCGAAATACGCAAGTGCCAGTCCGACCGCGCAATCGACGAATGACGCCGCCACCTCCACGCCCGCGATGTGCTGGAAGCGCCGCTCGCGCTGCACCACGTAATAAGCCGGCGACGCCAGACCGCGCAGCAACGGCAGCAGCGCCGCGAGCTGGATCAGGATCAGCGAGCCGTTCAGGTGGAACTGGCTGCTCAGCAGTGGGGCGAGCGCGACCAGCAGCAGCGAGATGAGCACGCCTCGCGCCGTCAATGTGGTCCACACCGCGCCGAGTTGCGAGCGCGACGGTGGATGTTCGCCTTGAATGACCGCTTGCGCGAGGCCGGTATCGGACAGCGCTTCGGCAATCGCCACCGCGAGCAGAGCCACGCTCACGCTACCGATTGCCGCCGGTCCGAGCATCCGGCCAATCGCAAGAAATTTGATCGCTACAAGTCCACGCACGGCGAACTGCTGGAGCAGGACCCACGTCGCCGCACTCGCGCCGAAGCTGCCCGCCACCGAGAACGCCGGAAGCCTGATCGCCCGCAAGCTATCTCTCCGTCGAATCGGAGCGCCGTTGAATCCGCCGCGCGCAGAGCGATTTCGTGGATCGCCCTGCGAACGCCGCCAGCGCATGATTTGTTAGGTTGCGCCAGCAAGCTGGCGAGTTTTTTCGTCGAATTTCATACACGACCATACCGCGAGAGAATCGCCCACAACCGCCATCAGCTAGGCCGGTTCGGCCTAAGGCGACGGCCCCTAGTACGCTGAACCACAAAGCCGGACAAATTAGTAGTTACACGGATTCCGACGATGCTAACGTTGTTCAGCCAGCGCCATGCGAGAAGCGGCGCTCGGGTACTTATTTCAGCAACGCAAATGGTTACCGACGCAATGGAACAAGACTACGTCCTGATCGTGGAACCGAATCTCACCGGCCACCGCTGGCGATACGCCGAGTGGATCATGCAGGCCTGTGCGGACGCCGGCTATCCGTGCATGCTCGTGACCGAGTGCGCCAACGAAGACCACCGGCTCGCAAGACAGATCACCGCCGCCAACCGCCCGGATCAGCAGATCGCTTTCGTCGATCCGGAGGAGCGGCCCCGCAACCGCCTGCCCGACCCCAACGAATACTGGCGCTTCCACCGCTATTTCAAGCGCGTGCATACGATCATCACCCGCATGCAGTCGATCCGGCTCGTGGTCGTCCCCTACGTCGATTACTTTTTCTATTCGCTGCCTTTTCTCGGCTCGCCTTTCGGCAAGACGCCATGGATCGGCATCACCATGCGCTCCACATTCCATCATCACAAGGTCGGCATCAAGGCGCCCGATCGTCCGGTCGTCAATGCGATCAAGGCGCTGCTCTTCAAGCGCGCGATCCGCACCACCGGCCTGCGCACGCTGCTGACGATCGATCCGACCTTGCCGGAATGGTCGGCGCGCAGCCCGTCGAAGCACAGCGCGGCGATCGCCTACGTGGCCGACCCGTTTCCCGATGAGCACGCGGAAAACCCCGTGCTGGCCCGCGAGCGTCTGGGGCTCGATCCCGAGCAGCGCTATCTGCTGGTGTACGGCGCGATCACGGAACGCAAGGGCATCTACGAACTGGTGCATGCGCTGACGCGTCTCGAGCATGCGCCCACGCTGATCGTCGCTGGCGAGCAGGATGCGGGCACGCGTCATTTCATGCGCAATCACGTGCGCAGCCTCAATCCCGCGCCGCTGGTACTCGACGCCTTCATTTCCAACGACATGGAGCGCGATCTGTTCTCCGCGTGCGACGCGGTCTGGCTCGGCTATAAGGGGCACTACGGCATGAGTGGCGTGCTGGTCCAGGCCTACCGTTTCGGCAAGCCGGTGATCGCAACTGAAGACGGTTTGATCGGCTGGTTCAGCCGGCGTTGCGAACTGGGGCCGATTCTGAGCGACCTGAGTTCCGCGTCGATCGGCCGTGCGATCACCGAAGCCATGACGTCCTGGCCGCACACCGCTCAGGCCATGCCCTCCGCGCGTGAAGACCTGCTGTCACGACATACGCTCGGGCAATTCAAGCAGACCTTGCTGCAACAGATGGCTTGATTGCGCAACGGGTTCTTCAAAAAAACGAGGCGTCCATCAGTGCGATGGACGCCTCGTCACATGTGACGTCGGCTGACGGCCGCATACGCGAGTAAGCGGCCGCATGCTCTTGCATGCTCAGGATAACTGCCCACCGGCGGCAGCGGCGGGCACTTCCTCGCGCACCGAGCTGCTGCGCTTTTCGGGGAACAGCGCATTGCGCATCAGCAGGAACGGATACTCGATGGCGCGCGTGGTCACATAGCCGATTGCGATCGCGATCGCAAACTGCGTCGCGATCGCGACGACCCAGATCAGACTCGGCGTGAGACCCAGCGCGGTCGCTTTCCGGATCAGCATGTCGCCGGGCGCGAGCGCGAGCGAATGCCACAAGTAAATACCGTACGAATACAGGCCGATCCACGCCACGCCACGATAAATCCACGACGTACGCAACGATCCCGAGTATTCGAGCACCAGCACGATCAGCGCGGCGAATCCGAGCGCCTGGATCGTGTAGCCGATGCTTTCGTCCAGTGCGAGGTTTTTGGTGGCGAATGCGAGCCATGCACAGAGCAGGACGACGCTAAAAATCAGCAGCCACTTGCGCCTGGCGAGTTGATGATAGATGCCGGGTTTCATCCAGTAGATCGCGGAAAGAATCACGCCCACCAGCAGGCTGTCGATGCGGTATTGCGTGTAAGCAAAGGCGCCGTCGAGATTGCCGCCCGCCACCGCGAAGCAGCGCGCCGTGAGCACCACCGCGCAGATGCCGGTGAGCACGCTGACGATCGTCCACGCGCCGAGACGCCAGCGCGAGAACATCAGCAGAAGCGCCGGCAGCACCAGATAAAAGTGTTCTTCAACGGCGAGGCTCCAGGTCTGCGTAATCGACGTGCCCAGGTAGTTCTGCAAGTGCGTCAGGTTCTGGACGAGGAAGGTATTCCACGGGTGGCGTCCGGCCAGCACATGGAAGGCGATCAGCACGTAATACGCGGGCCAGATGCGGAAAATCCGCCGGATGATAAAGCGCCGGGCATCGACGTGGCCGGTTTCGGCGTACTGTCGAAGCAGCAGGCCGCCCACCAGAAAGCCGCTCAACGTGAAGAACAGGTTCACGCCTTCGCGGCCGAAACTCTTCAGTGGGTACTCAATAATCTGGATGAGGTAATTGCCGGTATGAACCGCATGAAAGTGAAAGCCCATCACCATGATGATGGCGATGCCGCGGACGAAGTCGAGCTCGATCGCCCGTCCGGCTTTTGCGGGTCCCGCCCCGCCGAATAACTTCATGCTGTTCCCCTCTGTCGTCTCTCTCGCAAGGCACGCGGCCCTTTTTGCATATTCGGTGTCGGCAAGCGTGCGTGCGCGCCAACTTCAAGGCATTCACCGACAACCTGCGCAAGTGTGCGCGCGTCTTGCAGAGCTTACGCTTTCCGCTAACGCCTAAACCCAGGCATTGTTCGACGAATGCGGCCCAGCCAACTAACAGGCGTAGCGATTCCTTCAAAATAACCCGATGCGAGACCGTCCGCTATAGACCGCGGCGAATCTACGGCGACGGGGAGGAAATCGTTAATGCGCCATCAGTATGCAACGCCCTGGATATGGTTTTTTCTGCTGCCGCTTGCTTTCGACTATAAGGCGACGGACGCGAATACGGGTCACTTTGCGCAGTTCATCTTCGTCCTGCCGGCGATCGCCGCGGGTATTGCTCTCCTTCTCATCGCGCCGCGTTTTCATGAACGCTCGCGGCTGCGCTCGATCGTCACGTGGAGCGTGATCCTGTGCGTGTTCGGCAGCATCGTCGCGCAGCTGGTTCAGGATAACGACACCGGCAACTATTTGCGCGTGTTGCTGCCGTTCATTCTCTTCATGCTGGGCTATCTCGTGGCGTGCCGCCCGTGGAGCGAGTTTCGCATCGCCCAGTTCGAAAAAGCCCTGTTTGTCGCGAACGTCATCAGCCTGCTGTTCACCCTGGTCTACGGCATGGCCACGGGCGGCGGTCTCGACGACGTGCGCTTCCGTATCCTCTCCGTGACGTTGCTGGGTCTGCAAGGCGTATTGCTGCACGAATTCATCGTGGCAAAGCGTTATTCGCTTTTCACGGTATCGATTTTCGCCTTGAGCGTGATCATCGAATTGCTGAGCGTGACGCGCAGCGTGATGGTTGGCACGGTGCTGCTATTCCTGATCGCGATGGGGCTGAGCGCGCCGTCGATCCGGCATATCTGGCGCGCGATGAGCCGCACTGTGATCATTGGCGCGGTGCTCGCCGGCGTGGCCGGCGCCGCGGCCCTGGCTTTCCCGACCGTCGCCGAGCACTGGGCGCAGCGCATCTTCTTCTCCGAAGAAACCCGCTCCGGCAAGGATCCGACCACGATCACGCGTCTCGCGGAAATGCGCGACCAGTACGATCAGGTGACCGCGGACCCGACGACCTTGCTGTTCGGCGAAGGCTACGGCCACTACTACCGCTACTCGCCGGTCTATCTGCCTGACCTTGCCGGCCAGATCAGCGAGAAAGACTTTTACGCGATCAACGAATGGGCTGCGGGCCACAACTTCTGGGTCTATCAGTTGTTCGCGGGCGGACTCCTGTTCGGCATTGGCATGCCGTTGGCCACGCTCGCCGCGCTGGCGGTCTGCTTCTTCTCGTATCGCTACTGGCGCTCGGTCGTGCCCGACGCGCCGATGCTGCCGGTGCTCGGGCGCGCCATCATGCTGTTTGCCGCGTTGCCGGCCACGTCGATCGGCGGCAATCCACTCGGGCCGCGTTTTTCCGGGCTGATTTTCGGCGTCGCGCTTGGCCTGATGATCGCCACGCACGCGCGTTTGCAGCGTGCGCTGCCGGCCCGCGCACGGCGCTTCCGTAGCCCGCCGTCTGTGCGTCCGGAAGCGATGCCGGAGTTGCCCGGCCGGATCCAGCCGGGCATGGGCCGCGCCGACCTCCCGTCGACACTCGGCATGTCACGCACCGCGAGTTCCGCATCCGAAACCGGCCAGTTCGGCGCCCTCGTCCCGCATTCGCCGCCCAGACATCGCTCCAACCGACCGAATATCGCCCGATGAAGATCCTCCACCTGCTAGCAAGCGTCGACCCCCGCGCCGGCGGTCCCGTTGAAGGCGTTCGCCGCAGCGGCCTGGCAATGCGCGAAGCCGGCCACGAGATCGAAGTGGCGACTTGCGACGCCCCCCGCGACGCCTTTCTTGCGTCCTTCCCCTTTCCGGTCCATGTCTTCGGCCCGACCAAAGGCCGCTACAGCTTCAGCGAACGCCTCGCGCCGTGGCTCGCCGCCAACGCGAAGCGCTATGACGCGGTGATCGTGCACGGCCTGTGGCAATACCACGGCTTCGCGGCATGGAAAGCGCTGCACAGGAGCGAAGTGCCGTACTACGTGTATGTGCACGGCATGCTGGACCCGTGGTTCAAGGAGGCTTACCCGCTCAAGCATCTGAAGAAATGGCTGTATTGGCCGTGGGCGGAGTATCGCGTACTGCGCGACGCGCGCGCTGTCATCTTCACGACTGAGGAAGAACGCACGCGCGCGCGGAAGTCGTTCTGGCTGTACCGCGTGCATGAACGGATCGTGCCGTTCGGCACGACGGTGCCGCAACTCGAAGCGGCGCCGCTGCGCGAAGCGTTCCTGCAAGCCATACCGAGCCTGCGCGGCAAACGCATCGTGCTGTTTCTCGGCCGCGTCCACGCGAAGAAAGGCTGCGATCTGCTGATCGATGCTTTCGCACGCATTGCCGGTCGCGATCCGGCGCTGCACCTCGTGATCGCCGGTCCGGATGAAACCGGCTGGGCCTCGACGCTGCGTACCCAGGCGCAGGCGGCCGGCATCGCGCATCGCGTGAGTCTGCCGGGCATGCTTCAGGGCGAACTCAAGTGGGGCGCTTTTCATGCGAGCGACGTGTTCGTTCTGCCGTCGCATCAGGAGAATTTCGGCGTGGCGGTGGCCGAGGCGCTGGGCTGCGGATTGCCGGCGCTGATCTCCGATAAAGTCAACGTGTGGCGCGAAATCGAAGCGGACGGCGCGGGGATGGTGGCCGCGGATACCGTCGACGGTACGGAAAAGAATCTGACGCGCTGGCTCGAACTGGACGACGCGGCTCGCGCGGCGATGCGCGCGCAGGCGGCCGAGACCTTCAACGCGCGCTTCCGTGTCGAGACTATGGTCAGCGCCCTGACCGCTCTGCTCGAAGCCAGGGGCGGCCACGACGACGCGCGCAACAACGACAGCACGCTCACCACGCTGCGCGAAACGACTCAGCCAACCCACTGACGCGCGCCGTCTCTCGCCAGGCGGAAAACTCTCGAACCGGCAACCCAAAAGCGAAGATGGCGCGCCTTGTGCGCGCCATCTTCGCTTGTCCTGATCACACGTTCACTGCTCTTTCATCAAGGGTGTCAAGGTCGAGGCCGCGATCGGCAACGTATCGACCTGAGACGGTGTGTGAAGTGACATGGTGGGGCTGTTCGCCGCATCAACTCGCGTACTGCCGACGGCGTCCGGCACATTGAGTTGCCGCATCAGATGGCCGGCGAGACGCAACGACAGCGCGGCAATCGTGATGGTCGGGAAATTGGCGCCGACGGTCGGAAACACCGAGCTGCCGCCAATGTACAGATTGCTGATGCCGTGCACCTTGCAGTCGCGATCGACCACGCCCTCGCGAGGCGAATCGTGCATGCGCGTGGTGCCCATGTGGTGCCACGTGCCTTCGAGCTTCGCCGGCCACGTGCGGCCTTCGAGCGGTTCATCGAGCGTGACGTCCGCGACGTTCGCCATCTGCAACTCCTTCGCGAGCAACTGGAAGGTCTTGTCGAAAGTGCGCTGCACCTGGTCGCCGAGGCGCCACTCCACCCGCACGCGCGGCATGCCGAAGTGGTCGCGCTTGTCGGCCGACAAGGTCACGCGGCTATCAGGATTGGGCACCGCCTCGACGATAGCCTGCAGCGTGACGTCGGTGATCAACGCGGGCCATTGCAACAGCCGCGTCAAACCAAAGCCGACGGTATGCAGCGGGTGCGCGATCATGGTCTCGATGTCGCGTTTCACGCTGCGGCCCGGCTGGTCCTTGCCCATCAGCGCTTCCTTGAAACGGATCAATGCTTCGGAACCCGCGCTGCCCTCGCCGTACCATTTCGAGTAGAGCCACACGCGTGAATTGAGCAGCTTTTCGCGTTCCATCCACTCCTGCTTCGGCGCGAACTGGGACGATATCTTCGTGCCGTGCGCCGAGACAGCCACGTTCTGGTAGTGGTACTTGATGTCGTACAGCTTGTTGCGCGCGATGCCAGGACGGAAGCGCACCTTGCCCGACATCATGCGCGGGTGATCCATGAAATAGCGGCCGACCAGATCGTTGGCATTGCCGAGCCCGGCGGCCTGCACGTTGTTCGATGCCAGCAGCAGGCGCGCGTTTTCAATGCCGCCCGTGGCCAGCACGAAGATTTTCGCGGTCACCGTTATCGCGCGGCCGCTGATGGTGCCCACCTTCAGTCTGGAAATCGTCGTGCCTTGCGCATCGGCGTCGATACTGAGCACGTTCGCATGAAGGAACACGCGCACCCGCGTCGAATGCGACAGTTCGTCGCGATACACCTTGCCGAAGCGAACCGGCGGACTGAACTGCGCAACGGTATCGCGCATGTCGCCAGTGGCGAGCGGCAAGCGGCGCACGTCCTGACGCCCGATCTCGCGCTCCCAGTAAGCGGGGTCGAAATTCTGCGGGCCGAGCTTCAGCAGTTCATGCGTGCGTGCATAGTAAGGCGCCAGTTCATCGAGACCGAACGGCCAGCCGCTGTGCGGAATCCAGTCACGCTTTTCGAAGTCCCAGGGATCGAGCGGGCGGCACCAGCCGCCCCAGCAGTTGCTGCTACCGCCGAAATAGCGGCTGCGCGAGCCGTCCGCGAACGTATAGGGAAGCCCGATGTTCTCGCCGCGATAGAGGTCGCGAGTTGCGTCGTCAGGTCCAAAACCACCGCTTTCGAGCATGCAGGCGTCGATGCCCGCCCTCGACATTTCCAGCGCGAGCGTGATGCCCGCGACGCCTCCGCCGATGATGCAGATCGTCGTCTCGACGACGGTGTTCTGTTCAACAGTACGTGTATCGATGAACATCCGCTACTCCCATCTGCTTCACGCATTTCCTGGGCGCGGTGCGGTTCGCCAGGCGGAGCCGGCAACCAGACCACGCAGACGTCACGGCCGGAACTTGCAAGGGTGCCGCCGCGAATGCCGTTCATCACGCAGTGCGTCAATCCCATTGCAACGGCCGGCATTCCGGCAAAACGACCTCGGCGTCCTCAGCGTACAAACGCTGTGGCTTTATGTCTGTGGTTCAGGTCACGGAGTCGAACCGTTTCCTGATAAAACGGCAAGGATTGCCGCCGTACACGCCCTCCGCTTCCAGCGAACGATGCACGACCGACAAAGGCGTCACGACCGCCGAACGGCCGATCGTCACGCCCATTTGCACCACGCACTTCGAAGTGATCCACACGCCGTCCTCGATGATGATCGGCGCGACATGCAGATCCATGGTGGTGCTCATATCGTGCGATCCCGCGGTGAGAAACGTGCCCTGAGAAATGCACACGTTCGAGCCGATACGAATCAGCGTCTGGTTGTAGATCCAAACATCGACACCGAACCAGCAGTTGTCGCCCACTTCGAGATTCCACGGCGCCTTCACGCGCAGCGGATGCACGAATCGGCAACCTGTACCGATCTTCGCGCCGAACAGACGCAGCAACGCCACGCGCACACCGGAGAACGGCAGTAGTTTGTTGTTGATCACGCAGGCTTCCAGCGCGAACCAGACGAGCTCGACCAGCGCGCCGCGGCTCGCCTGATAGTTTCCTTTTCCGGCCTGCGACAGATCGATCACGCGGCCGCTCTCGCGCGCGCCCTCGGCCGGCAGCATGCGCCCGACGTGAGGATCGTCGGCTACGTTACCCATCAGCTTTCTCCGAACCACGAACAGTGGTAAACATAGGCAGGCATGCCAGGCAAATCTCTTACATTATGTTGCGGCGCCTGGCCCGGCTTCACGCGGTGGCTGTGCAGGCAAGCGTTTTGGCGGCTACGCGCGTAGTGGTTGGCGCACGATAGCTTTATCCCGACAGCATTTCCTTGGGGAATCAGATGATCACCTCGCTTCGACACACTGCTAGCTGGACGCTTCTCGCGATCGCATCGTTGGCGGTGCCGGCCTTCGCGCAGAACGCCGCGCCCAATAACGCGGCGCCCGCCCTCCCGCCCGCGGCGACAGCGGCCAACGGCTACGGTCTCAATGCACAGCTTCCGGCCAACCGGCGCGCCGCGCATCGCAGTAGCGAGCAGGCGTTGCTCGGCTCCCCGAACCCCTACAGCACCGACGGCGCGCAAGGCGATACGAACGACGCTCAACGCGCGGCGCTGCTCGACACGCAACGCATGACGGTGTTGGGCGGCGACCAGGCCGCGCAGCCAGCGGTCGGCAAAGGCAAAGCCAAGGGCAAGGGCAAAGCGCCGGCTGCGGCCGATGGCCAGGTGCGTGTGGCCGGCCAGCCGGGACGTCCGAACGCGGCCGCCGGTCTGACGCCCCAAGGCGCCACGAGAACCACCTACACCGACCCCTACGCCGGCAAGCAGGGCGTCTACCGCTCTCCCTGGTGATATCGTCTTCATGACACCGCCGCGGGCCGGATCAATCCGGCGCGGCTTCCTCCGCGGTAGCCGGTTTTCGCCGGCGCCTCGCCACAGCACCTGAAGGCCGCGCGCCGAAAGACGGCGTGCCGCCTTTCTCGCGTTTGCCTCCCAACTCACGCAACAGCATCGCGAGCCGTTCCTCGAAGGTGCGAATCGTCGACTCCGGCGAGAGCGTGCGCTCCGCATAAGCACGCGCCGCTTTGCCGAGTGCCGCACGTCGTTCCGTGTCGTTCGCCAGCGCCGTGATCGCCGCCGTCAGCGCTTTCAGGTTGTCCGGTGGCACGACCACGCCGCGCGGCGCCACGGCTTCGTAGAGCGCCGTGCCGCGACGCGCCATCGCCACGGTCGCGCGTCCGCTCGCGAACATGCCGGTGAGCTTGGACGGCATGACGAGGTCGGCCGCGTCGCCGCGTTGCGGCAGCACGTGAATATCGGCGAGGTTGAGCAGTTCGTTCAGACGGTCCAACGGTTGCAGCGGCAGGAACACGCAATTCGTCAGTCCCGAGCAGCGTTCGCGCAGCCCCTCTTTCGCCGCGCCGCTGCCGCAGAACACGAAGGTGAGATCCGTGCGCGCGGCGAGCGCGACCGCCGCATCGGCGAGCGTTTCGATGCCCTGCTTCGCGCCCATGTTGCCGGAGTACAGAACCACTTTCTGGTCGTCAGGAATCCCCAGCAGGCGCCGGAATTCGCTCGGCCGCGTAAGCGGAAAAATCGTCGCCACGTCGACCCAATTGGGCAGACAGACAACCTTTGATGCGTCGACGCCCTTGGTCGTCGCGCGCTCGCTCATCTGCCGCGTGATCGAAGACACGGCGTCGAAGCGCCGCAGCAAAGTGCTTTCCACCCGGCGTGCCATGCGGGCCGCGAATGAGCTTTTCAGCAAGCCCAGATCGAATGCCGCATCGACCTCATAGTCCTGAATATGCAACCAGGCGCGCGCGCGCGTGATGCGTGCGAGCATCAGCCCGCCCGGCGCGCACATCAAGGTCGGCGCGATCAGCATGACCGCGTGCGGGCGCCACAGCACGTGCCGCACAAGAAGCGGCAGCGAGGTCGCCGCGAAGCTCGCCAGATGCAGCATGCGCTTCAGGCCGCTCGGACGCGCGGGCACCCACAGCGGCGCGCGCCAGATCGCCACGCCGTCGCGCGTTTCGTGCTGATAGCGCCACGACGCGTAGCCCTCGCCGACACGCCACTCCGGGTAGTACGGCGGCGCGCACACCACGCGCACGTCATGTCCGCGGCTCGCCAGCAGCACGGCCATTTCCGCCGTGTACTTGCCCACTCCCGTCAGCTCAGGCGCATAGTTGATGCCGTAGATCAGTATCTTCATCGTGACTGCCGGAGCGAGTAAGGGCGTTGTGGCGCGGCCTGGTTGTGCGGAGCGGCTCAGTCGCTCAACATCAAAGCGCAGCCGCGGGCGATGTTGGCAGCCGCGGAAGGCGGATCGAAACGGCGAATCACATCCATGCAGCGGCGCGCGGTGCCGCCCGCGTCGGCGAACGCCTCCATGGCCTTGAGCATGGTGCGCTGCAGGCCGGCGACGTCGCCCGCTGTAAATGCATAGCCGCTCACTCCGTCGATCACCAGTTCCGGCACGCAGCCGCAACTTTCGCTGACCACGGCGGGGCAGCCATGCGCGAGCGCCTCGTTGACCACGAGTCCCCACGGTTCGCTGTAACTCGGCAGCACCATGCAGGTGGCGCCGTAATATTCCCGCATCAGCGGCTCGTCCTGCAGACTGCCGACGAAGGTCACCGCGTCGCCGAGTTCGAGCTCGGCCACCTTCGCATGCAACGCGTCGCTCATCGGGCCGGTGCCGACAATGCGCAGCTTCGCCGCCGGAATCCGCCGCCGCAATCCGGCGAACGCGTCGATCAGCGTGCCGATGCCTTTCTCTTCGGACAAACGCCCCACGAACAGAAACACCGGCGGATTACCCGCGCGAGCGGCGACCCGCTCGACCAGCGCACGTTCCGGCGAAAACGAACCGGGCATTGCCGCCGCCTGACACGGCACGAAAATCTTGTCGCGCTTCGCGCCGAGCGACAGCAGATACTCGCGGCTGCGCTCGCCGAAACCGAAATAGCCGTCGCACAGCGCGAAAAACACGCGCTTCGGAATCGACGTCAGCAACTTTTTGGGCCGGTCGCGCGCGGTCGAATCGCAGAACACCGCGCGCCGTTTGCCGGTCACGATGCACGCCGCGAGCATCGCCCAGTATTCCGGGCGGTGATAGCCCGGCAGCACGATCAGATCCGACTTGGTGCGCAGCACTTCCCATGTGAGCCGGGCGATCAGCTTCAGGGTCGGCACGTCTTCGTAGCAGCCGTCGAACAGCTTTTGCATCGGATAGCGGTGAAACGAATAATCGACGTCGGAAAAGCCGACGCGGTCGTGCTCGGTATCGGCGATCTGCACCATCGAATAGCGAATCGCTCCGGAAGCCGAAATGTTGTGCAAGGCGGAAAACACGACACCCTTGTGGCGCGACCACACGACGTTGTGGAAGATCGTGACTGACGCTGTCATTTTTATGCCACTCCTAGAAATATCGTCCTGCGTGCATTGCGCATTCTGCGCAGGCACAGCGTCCCCTTTGGTCCGTCAATCCAAAGCCGCGCTGTGGCGGCCGTCCACGCGCCTACGCTTCGATGGCGGCGGCGGGCGTCGAACCAGCGTGTGATTCGACGAAGTCACGATAGGTGGAGGCAATGCCGTCGGCGAGGCCGATCGTGGCCTGCCAGCCCATTTGCGTCAGGCGTGAAACGTCGAGCAGCTTGCGCGGCGTGCCGTCGGGTTTCGAAGCGTCGAACACGAGTTCGCCTTCGAAGCCGACCACCTTGCAGATGCATTCGGCCAGCTCGCGAATCGACAGATCCTCGCCCACGCCGACGTTGAAGAGGCCTTCCGTCACGTTGTGCTCGAGCACGAACAGCGTGGCCGCGGCAAGGTCGTCGACATGCAGGAACTCGCGCAGCGGCGTGCCCGATCCCCACACCGTCAAGGCGGCGTCGCCGTTCAGCTTCGCTTCGTGCGCCTTGCGCAGCAGCGCCGGCAACACGTGGCTGCTCTTCAGATCGTAGTTGTCGTTCGGGCCGTACAGATTGGTCGGCATCAACGCGACGTACTGCGTGTTGTACTCGCGGTTGTACGCTTCGCACAGCTTCACGCCGGCGATCTTCGCGATCGCATAGGCGTCGTTGGTCGGCTCCAGCGGCGAGGTCAGCAGATACTCCTCGCGGATCGGCTGCGGACATTGCTTCGGATAGATGCACGACGAACCGAAGAACACCAGCCGCTCGACCTTGGCGCGATACGCGGCGTGGATCACGTTGGTTTCAATCACCAGGTTTTCGTAGATGAACTCACCCGGCTGCGTCGCGTTCGCGAGAATGCCGCCCACGCGCGCGGCCGCGAGCAGCACCACGTCGATCTTTTCGCTTTCGAAGAAGCGGTTCACGGCCGCCTGATCCGTGAGATCGAGTTCCTTGCGCGAGCGGGTAATCACGTTCTGATATCCCTCGGCGGCAAGACGCCTGACCAGCGCGGAGCCGACCATGCCACGGTGGCCCGCGACGAAGATGCGTGCTTGTTTGTTCATCGCCGTTACTCGTGATGTTCCAGCGCCGTGAATCCGGCCAGCGTGACAAGCGCGTCACGTCGAGCGATCTGATAGTCAGAGCGCACCATTTCCTTGACGAGCGAGGCGAACGAGGTGGTCGGCTGCCAGCCGAGCTTCGCATGCGCCTTCGACGGATCGCCGAGCAGCGTCTCGACCTCGGCGGGCCGGAAGTAGCGCGGATCGACCCGCACGATCACGTCGCCCGGCGACATCCTGATCTCGCGCCCTTCCACCTTTTCGACGATACCGATTTCGTCCACGCCGGTGCCTTCGAAACGCACGGTGACGCCCAGTTCAGCGGCGGCGTGCTGCACGAACTGACGCACGCTGTACTGCACGCCGGTGGCGATCACGTAATCCTCCGGCTGCTCCTGTTGCAGCATGCGCCATTGCATCTCCACGTAGTCGCGCGCGTGACCCCAGTCGCGCAGCGCCGACAGATTGCCGAGATACAGGGTCTTCTGCATGCCCACCGCGATACGCGCGACGGCGCGCGTGATCTTGCGCGTCACGAACGTCTCGCCGCGCACCGGCGATTCGTGATTGAACAGAATCCCGTTGCACGCATAGAGACCGTAAGCCTCACGATAATTGACGGTGGTCCAGTACGCAAACAGCTTGGCGACGGCATATGGGCTGCGCGGATAGAACGGCGTAGTCTCCGACTGCGGCACCTGCTGCACGAGACCGTATAGCTCCGAGGTCGAGGCCTGGTAGAAGCGCGTTTTTTCCTGCAAGCCGAGAATGCGGATCGCTTCGAGAATCCGCAAGGCGCCGAGGCCGTCCGCGTTGGCGGTGTATTCCGGCTCCTCGAACGACACCGCGACGTGGCTCTGCGCGGCGAGGTTATAAATCTCGTCCGGCTCGACGCGCTGGATGACGCGCAGAATGCTGGTCGAGTCGGTCAGATCCGCGTGGTGCAGAAAGAGGCGCTGGTCCGGATCGTGGGGATCGCGGTAAAGATGATCGATCCGGTCTGTGTTGAACAGGGATGACCTGCGTTTGATGCCGTGTACGTCGTAATCCTTGGCGAGCAGCAGTTCCGCCAGATACGACCCGTCCTGTCCAGTGATGCCGGTGATCAGCGCGACCTTACGTTTCATGGAGCCTTCTCCTCGTTAACCTGTGCAATCCGAGTGCCGGAAGCCTGGCTGCGCGGCTGTGTTGCGCCGCCGGCCGTCGGCCGCTGCCTCAACCGGCAATGCTGTCGTAGCCGTAGTAGCCGCCCTGATAGCCCGAGCCGAGGAACGCACCTTCCTGCGGCACATCGGTCAACAGAACGCCTCTGAGCCCCACGCCGCCATTGCGCAGCCGCTTGGCCGTCTCCATGACTTCGTTGAGCGGATGGCGGCCGTGGCGCACCACCAGCAGCGTCGTGCCCGCATACTTGCCGATCACCGTCGAGTCGGTCACCGCGAGAACCGGCGGCGTGTCGACGATCACGAGGTCGTAGTGCGACTTCAGTTCTTCGAGCATCGTCTCGAAGCGTTTGCTCATCAGCAGTTCGGCCGGATGCGAGGGCAGCGTGCCCTTGGCAAGCACGTCGAGACCCGGCAGCACATCGCGCTGAATCATCGAACTCAGGTCGCCGCCGCTCAGCACGTCGGACAGACCCGGCTGATGCGCGACACCGAAATGCGAATGCACGTCGCCGCGCCGCATATCGCCGTCGATAATCAGCACGCGCTTGTTCGCCGACGCCACCAGCGCCGCCAGATTCACCGACAGGAACGACTTGCCGGAATCGGGCCGCGAACCGGTGATCATCACCACGTTGTTCTCGGCGTGATCGAGCGAGAGCTGCAGCGAGGTGCGCAGATTGCGCACGCCTTCCACGGCGATGTCTTCGGGCGCCTGCTGCGCCAGCACATGCAGCCCGCGACGGCGCAGCATGACGTTTTCCTGCAGCTTCAACTGCGTCTGGCTGCGCGGCACCACGGCGAACACCGGCACGCCGAGCATGCCTTCGAGTTCGTCCGGACGTTCCACGCCGCCGTACATCGCGCGCTTGAAGAAGGTCAGCAGAATGCCGAGCACGAGGCCGCCGCCGAGCGCGATCAGGATCGCGATCACGCGCTTCGGCCGCACGGGTTCATCAGGCGCTTCGGCGAAATCGACCACGCGCACGTTGCCCACCTGTCCCGCCTTCGCCACGCGCAGTTGCTGCGCGCTGTTCAGCAGATTGGTGTACAGCTCCGTATCGACGTGCACGTCGCGCAGCAGACGCAAGGCGGTCTGCTCCGTATCCGGCATCACCGCCACGCTGCGGTTCATGTTGGCCGCGGCGCCTTGCAATGCGGCGATCTGCGCGTCGAGCGAGGCCACCGCCGGGTGATTCGCCGTGAAGCGTTGCGACATCTCCGCGCGTTGCTGCTGCAGATCCATCAGCTTGGTTTTGTTATCGACGATCTGTTGCAGCAGCAGGCGGCTTTCTTCGCCCAGGTCGACCGTGCCATGCGTGTTGCGGAACTTGTTGTAGCGTTGCTCGGCGTCGTCGAGCTCCTTGCGCAAGCCCGGCAGTTGCTGATCGAGGAAGGCCAGCATATGCTCGGCTTCGGTCGAACGGCTCTCCACATCCTGACGCACGAACTCGCGCGCCATGCTGTTGACGATCGCCGCCGTCAAGCCGGCGTCGCCGCCTTCCAGACTCGCGCGGATCACGCCGGATTGCAGCGTGGTCTCCTGCACCAGCAAAGCCTTTTGTAAACGGTCCACGGTGCTTAAGGTCGAGGCGCGCTGCAATTCGAAACGCGAGCCGGCAGGGCCGACCAGCTTATCGACGCGCAGCGTGATCGGGCCGTCGGCCGTATCCGTTTCCACGGTTTCGCCGACTTTCCCCGACAGGATCGCAATACCGTTCTTGTCCCGCAGCACGTACGACCCGTCACTGCCGGAAATCAGCGTGAAGGTCGTGTCGTACATTTCCTTCGAGGTGTCGAACTGCGACACCGAAATGCTCTCGTCACCCCATGCATAGCCGGACAGGTTGATGAACTGCGGCAACTTGAAGCCCCATTGCCCGTTCACCAACCCCGCAATCATTCCGCCGATAACCGGAAAATAGCGCGGCGCAGCCGTGATATCGAGGTGCAGTTTCTTGACGGTCTCTTCCGTGACGAGCCGCGACTTCAGCAACTCGATCTCCGCCGCCGTCGAAGGCTTGGTATCGAACATGCCGGTGAGCGGCGGCAAGGAATCCTTGCCGTTCGCATTGGCATTCGCCGTCTTGTCCTCTACGTGAAACAGAACATCCGCGCGGTACGTCGGCGGCGCGAGGAAAGCGTACGCGCATCCCAGCGCGAGCGCGATCAGCGTCACCACGACGATCGTTCGCCAACCTCGCACGATCGTGCGCAGATAGTCCGACAGGTGAAGCTCGTCCGGACCGGACACGTCGGTGTAACGGTTTTCAAAGTTGATTGCCATTTTCTTCACCCAACAAGGTCCGGAGGTTCAAGTTCACACTGTGCGGTTACTATTTCGCGAGAACGGCGCCCGTTACAGCCGCGTTGATCGCCGGCAGCAGCAGGTTCAACACACGGTTGAAGCGGACCAGCCCGCCTTGACCGACATACACCACGTCTTTCGGCTGCAGTTCGAACTGATTCGCGAGCACCATCGACACCGGCGAGGTCGCGTCGAGGTGGTACACCTCAGGCGTTTCACTCGTCGAGTTGCGGATCACGAACAGTTGCCGCGCCGCGGCCGTGTTCGAGTCGAAGCTGCCGCTGTCGGAGATTGCCTGCGAAAGCGTCAACGAACCGTTGCGCATCGGCAGGATGGTCGCCGGCTTGTTGACTTCGCCCATCACGTAGACACCGCTGTCTTCACGCGACGCCACCCGCAGCACGTCGCCCGGTTGCAGGTAGATGTCCGACGGATTGCGGCCGCGCTTGATCAGGTCGTCCACGTTCAACTGATACGGCACGCCGTTGCGGAGCAACACCACGCGGCTGCGATCCGCATTGGCGCTGAGGCCGCCAGCCTGGCCGATCGCGTTCGTCAGCGACATCGGAATGTCGGTGACCGACAATGCGCCAGGCGTGCGCACTTCGCCGTCGATATAAACCTGCTGCGCGCGGAACGAGGCCACCCGCACCGTCACTTCCGGCTTCTGGTACACCTTGCTCAGACGCTTGTAGAGCTCCTTCTGGATCGTCGTGGCGTCCTTGCCGGCCACATGTACCGTACCGGCATACGGGAACTGCACGTCGCCGTTTTCGTCGATCAGGAAGCCGGCTGCGGCGTCCGACGTTTTCGCGTTCTGCTGCGGCTGGCCGAGCGCGGCCGCGAGTTCCGGGTGATCCCACACGACGATCTGCAGCACGTCGCCGGGGCCGACCTTGTAAGCGGTCGGCTTGCCGAACAGCGCGGTCGTTGCCGGCGGCAGCGTCGACGCCGTTTGCGCCTGGTTCATCTTGCGCAGCAGCGAGAGATTGATATCGGTAATCGGAATCTGCTGTTGCTGCGACGGCTCAGTACTGTAATCACCACCGGTGTCCTGAATGGCGGCCGGTGTGATCATCCGCTGGCCGGGCGCGATTCCGCATCCAGAAAGCAGTGTTGCCGTAGCGAAAACCAGGAGACTTCCCGTGCGTAGACCAAGCGAGCTCATGATGTTCCTCCTTGTGCCACGGCGTTTTTCCTCAAGGGACGAAGCGCGCAGCGTTTTGTTAACAACTAATAAGCGTTTCGATGCACCAGTCCGGCGACTATCGTCGCGCCGATAATCCGCATGTCGAGCGCGAACGACCAATGGCCCAGGTAATACAGGTCATGTTCGACGCGACGTTCCATCTTCTCGATGCGGTCGGTTTCGCCACGAAAACCGTTGATCTGTGCCCACCCCGTGATCCCCGGTTTTATGCGGTAGCGATTGATATAGCCCGCGACCACTTTCTGATAGAGGTCGTCGTGCTCGAGTGCATGGGGACGCGGTCCTACGACCGACATGTCGCCACGCAACACGTTAAAGAATTGAGGCAATTCGTCGAGGCTCGTGCGGCGCAGGAAGGCGCCCACTTTCGTGACTCGCGGATCGTTACGCGTAGCTTGCCTGACGGTGCCTTTTTGCTCCGTGTGCAACCGCATAGAACGGAACTTATAGATCGTGAACACGTGACCGTCGGCGCCTTTGCGTTTCTGTTTGAAGAGAACCGGACCGCGCGAGGACAGCTTCACCGCGATCGCGATGACGAGCATGATCGGTGCGAGCGCGATCAAGGCGGTCAAGGCGAACAGGCGGTCGAAGATTTCCTTCTTCAGCATCGAGTTCGCGGACAGCGGCGAAGCCACCAGATTGATCGCCGGCACGCCGAGCAGATCGATCACGCCGCTGCCCTCGAATAGCGCGAGGCTGCGCACGTCCGGCATGAAACGGATGTTCACCAGGTCGTCGCGGAATTCGCTGACCAGCGAACAGATCAGCGGCTCTTCGGAAAGCGACAGCATCAGCCACAGTTCGTGGACGTCGTTGGTCCGCATGTAGCCGGCCAGCGCGTCGACCGTGTCGAACACCGGCACTCCGGGGCTCGCGACCGGCGACACATCCGGACGCGCGTTGTACACGGCCGTGGCGCGAAAACCGGTAGTCGGCGCGGCGTTGATCCGGCGAATGATCGCGTCGCACTGCGAGCCGCTGCCCACAATCGCGACCTGATGCAGATTCAGTCCCGCGCTGCGTGCCCTCGCCAATACGGCGTGCGTCATCAGGCGGTACGCGATCAGCAGGCCGCCCGTCACCGCCGTCCAGTATGAGAACCACAGCCGTGACACGAAGTCGATACGATGCAGCGAATACATCAGCACGAGCGCGCTGACCTGCACCATCAGCCACGCGAGCGACACCTGGCCGGCCAGCACCAGCTTGGAGCGGCCGCGCCATGATTCGTAGACGCCGAACGCCGGAAAGATAGCCAACGCGAAAGCGGCGGAAAACATCACGAGGGCCCAATAGAATCCGGATTGAGCGAGGTAGTCAAAGCGGATCTGCGACGCCACCGCCGCACCCACCAATACCAATGCAACATCGAAAACTCGCGCGAGCAAATCCTGAAACTTGCGCATTCTGGTCACCTCGTTCTTGCCGTTCTTGTCCGCAGTTGAGTCCGGCGTGCTGTTTAGGAGCAGCGGCCGTAGTTGTCGTTGAACCTCACAATGTCGTCTTCGCCGAGATAAGCGCCTGACTGGATTTCAATGATTTCGAGCGGCACCTTGCCCGGGTTTTCGAGCCGGTGCTTGATGCCGAGCGGGATATAGGTCGATTCGTTTTCGCTCAACAGAAACTGCTCTTCGCCGCGTGTGACGAGCGCCGTGCCGCGCACGACGACCCAGTGTTCCGCGCGGTGGTGATGCAATTGCAACGACAGTTGCGCGCCCGGCGTCACCACGATGCGCTTGACCTGGAAACGCTCGCCATGGTCGATCGAATCGTAGAAACCCCAAGGACGGCGCACCTTGCGGTGCGCGTCGGCCTCCGGCGCGTGCTGCGCCTTGATACGCGACACCAGCCCCTTCACGTCTTGCACGTGCGAGCGGTCGACCACCAGCACCGCGTCTGCGGTTTCGACCACCACGACGTTGGTGGTGCCGACACAGGCAACCAGCCGGCCTTCCGAATGCGCATAGCTCGAGACCGCCCCTTCGAAGGTCACCCGGCCGCGTCCTGCGTTGCCGTTGGCGTCCTTCTCCATCGCGGCCCACACGGCGTCCCAGGAACCCAGGTCCGACCAGCCGGCATTCAGTCCGATCACGACGCCTGCCGGCGTCGCCGGCGCGCTGTCCGGTGTTTCGGGGCCGGCTGTCTCGGTGAGGCGCTCCATCACCGCGTAGTCGATCGAGTTGGCGGGCGCACTGAGAAATGCATCGACCAGCGGCCGGAAATACGCACCGTCCATGCGGCCGCCCGTGAATGCGCGTTCGCAGGCGGAGTGCATGTCCGGTTGCAGACGCTTCAACGTGTCGAGCCACACGCTGGCGCGGACGATGAAGATGCCGCTGTTCCACCAGTACATGCCCGCCGCCACGTACTTCGCCGCGAGTTCTTCCGCGGGCTTTTCGACGAAACCGTCGATCGCATGGCCGCCGCCCGCCAGTTCGGCGCCGACGCGGATATAACCAAAGCCGGTGTCGGGGCGCGTGGGCGGCACGCCCAGTGTCGCGATTGAACCCTGCTCGGCATAGCGCGCTGCGAGTTCCAGCGCGGCCTGCAAGGCGGGCACGTCGGCGATCGAATGATCCGCCGGCATGACGACGAGAATCGCGTCGCGGCCGCCCGAGCACGCCAGCGACGCCGCCAGCGTCAATGCGGGCGCCGTATCGCGACGAGCGGGCTCGACAATAAGACGAGCATCGACGCCATTTTCATGAAGTTGTTCTGCGATCACGAAGCGATGTTCTTCGCCGCATACGATGATCGGCGAGGCATCCACGCTCCAGCCGGCCGGAAAGCCGTCCATGCGCCGCGCGGTAGCTTGCAGCAGCGAGTCGGAACCGACGACGTCGATCAGTTGCTTCGGATAGTTTTCCCGCGATACCGGCCACAGGCGCGTGCCGGAACCGCCCGCCAGAATGACTGGAACGATACGCTTGGAACCCGCGCCCGCCGTCGCGGCACCCGCAGTGTGCGTGTCGGCCGACGCGGCGCCTACAGCTCCCTGAGTCAACATATTCGCATTCCTTATAATTCCCAAAGTCGATGGAAGTACGGACCGGATGCCGTGTTGCCACGGCCCGCCGGCTGGCCCCGTCGCTATTCGCCGACTAGTCGGCGACTTTGAATCCGAAATTCGGTCGGCGAAATTCTCATCCGCTTACGAAACACTTTCGCGAGTCGATCGCCATTGCCCATGCCTGTGCGGCGGGCTATCTTGTCGACCGGCAATTCCGATTCGGTCAACAGGCTGCAGGTCACCGCAAGGCGCTCGTGCAACAGAAAACTCGAGGGCGTAATGCCCATTTCCATCTTGAAGCGGCGCAGAAAGTTGCGCTCGCTCATCGCGGCGAACTGCGCCGCGTCGGCAATCGAAATCGCCTGCTGGCAATTCTCTTGCAGCCAGCGAGCTGCCGCGCGCACCTTGTCGCCAGGACTCAGGCCGCCGTCTTCGCCGAGCAGCGGCGCGAGATTCGAGCATGAGTCCGCCAGCAGCCGCTCGGCGACGGTACGTGCGGTGGCGCCGCCGAGATCGCGCTTGATCATGGCGAGCGCGCTTCGCATCGATTCGAGACGATCGCCCGCATCGGCCGTCTGCTCGGGCTGGCGCGCCGGCGTCGGCGCCGACTGCACATGCGCATCGCCAAGCTCGTGGTTGTCGGGCACGAACGCCGCCTCGAGCAACGCGCGACCTTCCGCGATCGGCCGGATCATGCCGGTATTGCGGCGCACACGGCGCAGCCACGCAATCAGGCGTTCGTCGTTGGCGGCAGCCAATGCGCCTTTGCCACCCGCGACATACAACGCGTCGAAACCGCCGTAATGCCGCGCATCGAGCCCGTCGGTCCAGACCCGCAGCGCGGACGACGAAGTCACCATGCCGCCGTCGGCCGACAGGAACGAAACGTCGTATAACCAACCGCCCGAGCCGGACGAAGCCATTTCGTTGGCTGCCTGGAACACCTCGGCGACAACCCCTGCTCCCTGCAGCGAGCAGTCGTTGAACATCAGTATCGCGATGCGACGCATACCCTTGCTCGGAGCGTGCACCCAGCGCAGCATTGCGGACTCGAGACTCGCGCAGGTCATAGTCATCCTCTCACCAGAAAACGGATCTACTTTTCACCTTGGAAGGCCGCAAAGAGGCCATCCTCTGTGCAGCGCATCATAGTCACCGCCCTTCAAGCACTTAGCCGCCATGACCGAAAGCGCAGACATGTTGGCGTATGGACAGGGTGACCAACCAGGGATTTTCGGAACAACCCCGCAACCGCCGTCTTTTCAACGAATTAATTGCCGATTCCGCATAGGAATGAATTTGCATTCTGCGAATGTTAATGCAAATAAAAACGCCATTTCGTACGCCACCGCACACACCACGACTACTCGAAAACGGCGCAGTTACAATTTGATCTATCCATCGCGAAGTGGATTTGAAGTGACTTTTTCCCATCAGGGCGTCAGAATGAGTGCAACCGGCTTTACAATCCCGACGTCTGCCGCAGCCCGTGCCCACTATGGTTTCTTCTGACGATATATGCGCGGGGATGGCAATAAGTAAAACGAACAACCAATATAAACACTTGAGAGTTCGACAAAATTATTTACTTGGTTGTTATTGGATCGCACGCATATAAACGTGACGATTAATGTTTCAAACCTGAAACACACAAATAAGATACCTTTAGGTCGCACGGCAATAGACGGGCCAATGGCGGAATGTGTCGAGACGGGACCGGACTATTTCCGCCAGCGGTGTGCGGAAATACACTATGCGGTTTCCGCAACACATTGCACAAAGGTGTCACACGAGGCGGCTCTGACCTGGTGAACTAGTAATTGGGCGACGCGTCTGTGGCCTTGGAAGGACAGCGAACGACACGGGGAGCACATGTCGAATGTACGCGAACAGCGCGCGCCGCGAAGCCGCGACGGCACCTTTACCGGCGGCGGAGTACGGCAGGAAATGGCCCTCGCTATCTCGGCAGTGGCCGTCATTCTGCTTGGCGTCGCGGCCGGCCGATGCATGGCCGCCGATGCTGCGCCGCAGGCGAATGGTGTGAGCAATGGCCCATTCACCGCAGACGGCAGGAAGTGGACGCCGTGCGCGGCGGAGTACGGCACGTGCCGCTTCAACGGCACGCGCGACGTGCTGTATGGCACGCCGGAGCGACACGTCGTCAAAACGTTCTCGACCAGTGCGGAGTGCAATAACGGCGTATTCGGCGATCCTGCACCCGGGGTGGAGAAACGTTGCGCGATGGCACCGACGGTGGCGAGCAACGCGCCGGCGCCTGTCGCAAAGCCCGACGCAGCGCCGGGTGCGGCAATGCAATCTGCCGCGCCCACGAACCTGAAGGCGCCGCCCGGACAAGGGCTGCGTTGCTCGTCGCCTTCATCGCAAGTACCTGTTGCCGCGAATGGCGATCTGCTCGAAGCCGATACGCCCAGCGACGGCACGCGCCTGTTCGCCGTGAACAAACCGTTCGCGCTGGTTTTCGCCACGCGGCCGATGCAAGGCGACACGCTCAATTGGCAGATACGCGACACGTGGAATGCCGTGCGGGCCAGCGGACGCTTTCCCGTTGCGGCAGGTGCGACGCTGTCCACGTTGAGTTGCGCGTCCAGCGTGGCAGGCTACTTCGCGGTGTCCGCGTCGCTGGAACGCGCCCATGGTCAGCTCGATTCGCGCGGCACGCGCCCCGCGGGTATCGCGACATTCGGCGTGCTGCCCGATGCGTCCGCTGCGTTACCCGTCGTGCGTTTTCCGTATGAAGATCTGCACCGCTTCGGCGGACAGGGCGCGGCTTATCTTGCGCCGGGGCAACACTGCTGTGACGGCGACGGCTACCGGCCGGTCTATACCGCGCTCGGCCTCACATGGGTCAATGACAATCGCAACTGGTATATGGAGGAGCCGAAACAAGCGGGCACGTTCGAGCCCGCCAGCAAACAGCTCACGCCGTTCTTCCGGAGCGGCGACCTGCTACGGTTGATCCAGCTCGACGGCATTCCGCAGTGGGCGAGTCCCACGAAGACCGAGACGCACAGCTATGCGCCGAAATCGCTCGCGCAGATGAAGGACTACATGGCCAAGGTGGGCGCCGAGTCGAATCGCGTGCGCACGACTTACTTTCCCAAACAGCGCGACAACTACTATCAGGTGACGTGGGAACCGGACGCGGACGGCGGTCTGCCGTGGCGCGATACGGATGCGAATTTCATCGCCATGTATAAGGCCGTCTGGGAAGGCATCCATCAGACGGATCCGCATGCGGTGGTCATGGGTCCCACCTATTCGTCAGTGCAGGGTAATGTCACGTGGATGCGCAAGCTTGGCCCGCAAGGCATCGGCCGCTATATGGATGGCATGACGATTCACGGTTACTACGACATCGGTACCACGCCCTCGCACCCGCCCGAGCGCGTCGCGGATACCGGCAATCAGGGCACCGTGCCGGGCGCGCTGCCCTCCGCAATGCGCGCGCTGCGCCACGAAATGCGTCTGTACCTGAAGCCCGGCGCACCGCTCTTCGTGACCGAAACCGGCATCAGCTACGACATCGGGCAGTCCTATGGGAAGAACTATCCAGGCGCGAACGTGCTGTACGCACAGGCTGCGGTGACGGCGCGCACGCATCTGATTTTGCTCGGCGAAGGCGCCGACATGACCTACGTGTTCTATCTGGCGGATATGCCGGACGCCGCGCCCGGCTACGGGATTTTCTTCGAGCTCGATCATCCGAAGGGCACCTACGGTCCGGCCCGCATCAGCCCGAAACCCGCGGCGCTCGCGGTGGCGGCAATGACGCGGATCATAGACGGCACCGACACGCTCGGACCGCTCAAGGATCTGCCTAAAGACGTCTACGCCTACGCGTTCCGCCGGCTCGGCGGCGGCAAGATCGTGACCGCGCTATGGACGCACGACAACGACAAGTGGAACGCCCAAAGCGGCTTCGACGCGAGTCGCAGCGTGGACTACCGTCTGCGAGTCGATGCGCCGGGCACGGCCGGCGAAGTGACGGTGTTCGACATGATGGGCAACGCGACGAGCTTGCCGTACCGCGACGGCGTGGCTAACCTGAAACTCTCGCCCGCGCCGGTCTATGTCGTTTCCGGCAACGCCGACGTCTTCAAGGAGGCTGTCACCACGCCCGAGGGTTACGTGGCGCATTAGCGGCGCGATGTGCCGATACTTCGGCGTGATGGGACAGCCTCTGCGGCGACTGGCGCACATAGTATGCAAGCGGATGCACGTTAGCATGCCTACCAACACGCCGGAGCCGAGACATGAACGGCCTTGCATGGATGACGCTGATACTGGCCGCGTTGATCGGCGCGTTTCTCTTCGCGACGATCGGCGCGATTGTGCTCGCGCTTTTTCTGACGAGCGTCTCGGGCCGGCTCACGCGACACGATGATCACCATCGCGACTACTAGCTGATGACGCGTTCAACCGGCGCGAGAAACGCGGGAGATGACATGCTGCTGACCGAGATCGATTTCATGGACGTGGTCCGCCTCACGCCTCTGGTCGCGTTCGATCTGATCGTCAGCGATACGCAAGGGCGCGTGCTGGTCGGACGCCGCCGCAACCGCCCTGCCCGTGGCACCTGGTTCGTTCCCGGCGGCCGCATCCACAAAGACGAAACACTCGACGCCGCGTTTGCCCGCATCGCCGACGCCGAGCTGGGGGTCGCGAAACTGGCGCGCTCGACGGCGCGCTTCGAAGGCGTGTTCGAGCATCACTACAGCGACAATTTCGCGGGCGAGCCGGACGTGTCGACGCATTACATCGTGCTCGCCTATTCGCTCACGCTCCCGGGCACCGCGCCGCTCGGACGGCCCGAGCAGCACAGCGAATATCTCTGGCTTGCGGCTTCGGAACTGCTCGCGCGCGCGGACGTCCACGACAACACCAAAGCCTACTTCCTCTAACGCAGCCGCAGCCGTCGCACGAGGCTGAACCCGCGCCGGAGCGCGATTTGCGACGGACTGTGAGTTCGGCAACGTGCCGGTCATGGCCGCCGCAGTATGATGCGAGCTCACCGTCAGAGTTCGAATCACTATGCGATTATCGGCAAGCCCGCTCGTTCGCGATGCATTCTTTGCTTTTCTCGCGGTTCTCTTCTTCGCCTTCCTGCCGGGCGCGGCGCACGCGGTCGAGTGCGGCCCCGGCACACTGGTCACGGTAGTCGCGCACCTCGACGACGATCTGCTCTTCGTAGACCCCGCCATCAGCGAGCGTCTCGACGCGGGCTGGTGCATCACCACGGTGCATCTGATCGGCGGTGCCAACGGGGCGGATTTCGCGTACGTTCAAACCCGCGAGCGGGCCTCACGCCTCGCTTACGCGCGCATGGCCGGCGTGCCCGACGAGTGGCTCGAATCAAACGTTACGATTGCCGGCAAGCTCGTGCATCAGATGGTGCTGAAGGCCAGGCCGCAAGTGCGCCTGCTCGAACTTCGCCTGCCCGGCGGCGCCGTGCGCGGCGGCCGCGTACCGCTCGGCCTGTTGTGGGAACAACACGCCACGATCTCCACGTATCCGATGAACGCGGACGGCTCCGTGCGCGTGAAATACGATCGCGATTCCTTGTCGGCTACTTTAAAAGCGATGCTCGCGCCGGCGACGCTGATCTACACGCTCAATCCGGACACCGTGCCGTTTATCGAGCATCCCGATCATATCTATTCCGCGCGTATTACTCGCCACGTCGCGCAGACACTCGGCAAAGGCGTGCCGATCGTCTACCACGTCACCTATCCGACCGGCGGCTGGCCCGGTAATCTTCCCGCTGCCGAAGTGCAGCGCAAGCGCGACATCGTCGCCAGCTATTTTTCCATCGACGGCAGCGAGTCGTCCCACGTATTCGGCGAGTTTCAGTGGGACGGCAACTGGATTTCGCGCCGCTATGTGGTTGACGATCGCACCGATCGCCGCGTGCCTGATTTCGTGTCTCATCCGATCCAGCTGTTCAACGCGGCGGCGAGCCGCTGCCTGACTTCCGCGGGACCAGGCCGCGCGCCGGCGCTCGCCGCGTGCACGGACTCGTCCGCGCAGCAATGGCGATGGGATCCGCTGACAGTGTATCCCGGCAATACGCGCAACGCCGCGCTCGTGAGCGTCGCGACCTCGCAATGTATCGCCGAGCGCGACGGCTACCTGGTCGCGGAGACTTGCGATCAATGGGACGTGGCGCAAAGCTGGACGCCGTGGGACTTCGGCCTCGTCTATACGCCAATGCGGCATTGTCTCGGCGAAAACGACGGCAAGCTCACCATGCGGGGCTGCACCGCCCTCACCACGCGCTACCGCTGGGCCACCACGCAGCACACGCAGGCGAACGACCTGAGGCTCGCCGCGGCGATGGTCGGCGACATCGCCGGCTCGGGCGAACAGTCTGTGGTGTACGTGCAGCGGCAACACGACGGTCCGGGATTCAACGTGTATGCCGCGTCGCTCACCAAGGCGTCGGCGCCCGCGCTGTGGTACGCGAGCACCGTCCCCTTCGATCCCCTGGCGAGCGCGCCGAGTTGCGCCGGCGACAAACTGTGCTTCGACAGCGTGCGCTTCCTGCTCGGTGATTTCGACGGCGACGGCAAGGCGGATCTGATGATCGTCGCGGCGCGCCAGGGCGGGACCGCGTTCTGGTTGCTTCGCAGTACCGGCGAATCGTTCGAGACTCCACGCCTCTGGCTGCAGACGAGCAACGCGTTCAGGGCGGAACTGACGCAGCAATATGTGGCGGCGAACTTTACCGGCACCGGACGAGCCAGCGTGCTAATCGCGCAGAAGCGACCCGACAGCGGGCTCGATCTATGGATGACATCTGCGCAAGGATCGGGCATCTCAATGGGATCGGCGCCGGTGCTCTGGGCGCAGGCCAGAAATCTGCCGCAGAACGTCAATTTGCTGACACGCGAAACGGCCGGCTCGCGCGCATCACTGGTCGCGGTCGAGGGCGCCGACGGACGCCTCGCGATCACGCCGATCGCCAACGAGGGCACGCGCATGAGCGTCGGCGAGCGCAACGTGTTGCCGGCGACTTTTGCCCCCGGCTTCGTGAAAGTGACAATGGGCGCCGTGCATGGCCGCGACGGCAACACGCTGATTCTGCTGACGCCGCATCTGGACGAATCGAGCGAAGAAGCCATGATCAACGTCGCCACGCTCGACCTGAGCGGCGCGGCGAGCGCGCCGGCCCAGGCGGCGACATTGCACGGCATGTCGTGGTCGGACGTGTTTCCGGAATTCGTGCGTGACAAACGGGGGGCGGCACTCGTGCTGTTTCGCCGGACCGACGCGACCCTCGGCGATTTCTATTTCACCGGCGGCGCGCCGTCAATCACGCGCTATCCATCCGGGAACGGCCTGGCGCTGGGCGAAGCTCAGGAACTCGGCAAACTGCCGGGGCTTTTCTCGGAGACGGTGCGAATCGACCGGCTCGCGCAGTAACGTTACGCAAGACGGCCGGTCCGATCGACCTCAGGCCGAAACCTGCAGCGGGTGAACAAACTTCCGCGCGATCGTCATGTAACGATCCGCGGTGTCGTGCAGCGTGTAGCCGGCCAGCTGCCGGTTCGCGCGCGGCGTGTCGAGCGCGTGCAACAACGCGCGGCCGTAGGCTTCGGCGTCGGTCGTATCGACCAGGCTGACGCCGGCGAACGCGCTCGCAAAACCGAACGAGGGAATCCGGCTCGCCACGACTGGAATGCCCGACGCAAGCGCCTCGAGAAAACCAATGCTCTGTGCTTCGAAACGCGACGGCATCGCGAAGACCCGCGAGGCGCGCAGAATCGCGGCGACGTCGGAACGCGGCCCGCCCACCGTCACCCTGTTTTCCAGGCCGAGCTGACGAACCAGCGACAGCACCGCCCGGTGATAGTCGAGATCTTCGACGACGCCGCACAACAGCAGACGCGCCTCCGGCTCCGATTGCAGCACGCGTTCGAATGCGCGGATCGTGTCCAGCTGGCTCTTGCCTTCGATATAGCGGCCGAGCTGGACGATCTGCTTCGGGTGCATGCCGATGTCCGGCGCGGCGACATCGTTGCCTTCCGAGAACAATTGCGCATCCACGCCATTCGGAATCACGACCATGGAGGGATGCCGGCCAATCTCCCGAAGGTAGTCGTCGATATTCTGCTGCGACACGCCGATGATGGCTCTCGCCCGCCGTGAGAGCAGGCGTTCGGCCCGCTTGAGCGCGCCGTTCTCGAAATCGTTGACGCCGGAATGCATGACCCACGCAATCGGCGTATGGACCGGCAGAAGGCGCACGTACAGCGCGGCAAGCGTGGCATGAGCGACGATGAAATCGGGCCGGAACCGTCGCACCACGCGATACAGGTGCAGCAGCTTTCCCACCCTGCCGTAGCGAACCTCGGGAAACAGACACGTGACGCCGGCTGCCTGAAGTTCTGCATGAATGGCGGCGAAATCGTCCTGCTCCGGAAGCAGCGATGTCATGCAGACCTCATGGCCACCGCGCTGATGATGAATGGCCAATCCCTTTACGAGTACTTCTGCGCCGGACAGACGCGGTGCATGAACCAGTTGAAGAATTCTCACGATTTATCTCTCTGGATAACCGCCCTTTTGCGCAGCGGAGGGATGCCGCCCCCGTTATTGCAGACCCCAAATAACGTCGGCATCCAACATCGTATGGCGCGTTCCTTCTTAACGTCCTCAGCTACGCCAGCGATCACCTCCGAGCTGAATAAATAGGCGTTTCCCTAGCGCCCATTTCTGAGTCGATTAGCCGCGCCAGATAGTTAGGCATCCATTTCAAATAAATAAGACCCCAATTCTTCATGGCGGAAAAATACTGGTTTCGCCTGACGGATATTTTCGTGCGATCAAAGCAATTAGTACTGCATTAATGTTCATACGTAACGACTCGTTACTTCTTTTAAGCATACTAATGCGTATCGTTGCGGTCGATTCTTCCCAAATCGGCTTGTCTAGCTTGCAGGACAGTAAAAAATTCATTGGCCCAGCCATGAATTCACGTACTGCGATCTGAATCGCGCTGTTCCTCAACACGCTGGCCGTTTTCGTCGTACCTTCCCCGGTCGTCCGATTCCGCCAAATCCGCTCGTGTCAGCGGTGGGTTTCGTATGACGAACGTTTCTCCGCAGAGAAGCGCTTCGGGGCCGGCATCCCGGGAAGGCATCACCCTCGCGCAGCCGCGAAGCTGCGCACTCAGGACGCCAGTGTCGAAGCCTCGGTCATCGGCTGGCTTGCAAATGAACCCCGCTGTTCACCCGACCTCCCAACGCGCTTTGCGCGAGGACGTCGACCCATGATCAGCTAACGCATTGCTTACAGATTGATGAAATCACAACTACTCCTTCTTTCGACACTCTCCCTGGCACTCGCCGGATGCGGCGGTGGCGGCGGCAGTAACGGCGCCGCCAGCACCGCGGCAGCCCAAGCCGGCACCGCCGGCCCAAACAGTTCGGCCAGCACGTCCGCCGCTGGCAACGCCAGCACCGGCACCGCTGCGCTGAACGCCGCAGGCAACACCGCGGCCATGAGCTGCGCCTCGCCCACCACGTCGGGCGGCTCGGGCAGCGCAACGATCTCCGCCGATACGCCAAGCGCCGACAACACGCGCATCTTCGCGTCCGGCAGCACCTTCCAGCTCGTCTTCAACACCAACGCGCCGAGCGCGGACACGCTGAACTGGGCCGTCACGGACACGCTCGGCCGTGTCGCCGCAAGCGGCAGCACCGCCGTGCCGAGCGGCGCGAAGACCATCACGTTCAATTGCACCTCGACGCTCGCCGGCTATTTCGCGGCGACGGGCACGCTCGCGAAGAACGGCGGTCAGTTGCCGCAAGCCGGCACGCGTCCGGTCGGCATCGCGAGCTTCGGTGTGACGGCGAACCTGTCCGGCGCTCTCCACCATGGAACCGAACGGCCCGAACACGTTCAACCCGTCGGCCAATAATCTCGATTCGTTCTACAAGAGCGGCAACGTGATGCGTCTGATCCGCCTCGACGGCATTCCCGCCTGGGCGAGCAGCACCGGCGCGTTCCAGGACGACATGACGCTGCCGACCGATATTTCGTACTGCCAGAGCTATATGAGCCGTGTCGGCACGGAATCGAACGCGATTCGCGCCGCGTACTTCCCGACCCAATCGGCGAACTACTATCAGGTGACGTGGGAACCGGACGCCGACGGCGGTCTGCCATGGCGCGACACCGACGCGAATTTCATCGCCATGTACAAGGCGGAACATGGGACGGCACTCGTGCTGTTTCGCCGGACCGACGCGACCCTCGGCGATTTCTATTTCACCGGCGGCGCGCCGTCAATCACGCGCTATCCATCCGGGAACGGCCTGGCGCTGGGCGAAGCTCAGGAACTCGGCAAACTGCCGGGGCTTTTCTCGGAGACGGTGCGAATCGACCGGCTCGCGCAGTAACGTTACGCAAGACGGCCGGTCCGATCGACCTCAGGCCGAAACCTGCAGCGGGTGAACAAACTTCCGCGCGATCGTCATGTAACGATCCGCGGTGTCGTGCAGCGTGTAGCCGGCCAGCTGCCGGTTCGCGCGCGGCGTGTCGAGCGCGTGCAACAACGCGCGGCCGTAGGCTTCGGCGTCGGTCGTATCGACCAGGCTGACGCCGGCGAACGCGCTCGCAAAACCGAACGAGGGAATCCGGCTCGCCACGACTGGAATGCCCGACGCAAGCGCCTCGAGAAAACCAATGCTCTGTGCTTCGAAACGCGACGGCATCGCGAAGACCCGCGAGGCGCGCAGAATCGCGGCGACGTCGGAACGCGGCCCGCCCACCGTCACCCTGTTTTCCAGGCCGAGCTGACGAACCAGCGACAGCACCGCCCGGTGATAGTCGAGATCTTCGACGACGCCGCACAACAGCAGACGCGCCTCCGGCTCCGATTGCAGCACGCGTTCGAATGCGCGGATCGTGTCCAGCTGGCTCTTGCCTTCGATATAGCGGCCGAGCTGGACGATCTGCTTCGGGTGCATGCCGATGTCCGGCGCGGCGACATCGTTGCCTTCCGAGAACAATTGCGCATCCACGCCATTCGGAATCACGACCATGGAGGGATGCCGGCCAATCTCCCGAAGGTAGTCGTCGATATTCTGCTGCGACACGCCGATGATGGCTCTCGCCCGCCGTGAGAGCAGGCGTTCGGCCCGCTTGAGCGCGCCGTTCTCGAAATCGTTGACGCCGGAATGCATGACCCACGCAATCGGCGTATGGACCGGCAGAAGGCGCACGTACAGCGCGGCAAGCGTGGCATGAGCGACGATGAAATCCGGCCGGAACCGCCGCACCACGCGATACAGGTGCAGCAGCTTTCCCACCCTGCCGTAGCGAACCTCGGGAAACAGACACGTGACGCCGGCCGCCTGAAGTTCCGCGTGAATGGCGGCGAAATCCTCCTGCTCCGGGAGCAGCGATGTCATGCAGACCTCATGGCCGCCGCGCTGATGATGAATGGCCAATCCCTTTACGAGTACTTCCGCCCCGGACAAACGCGGTGCATGAACCAGTTGAAGAATCCTCACGATCTATCTCTCTGGATAACCGCCTTTTTGCGCAGCGGAGGGATGCCGCCCCCGTTATTGCAGACGCAAAATAACGCCGGCATCCAACATCGTGGTTGGCGCGTTCCGCTTTTCGGAGCGCATCAATGCTTTCGTAAAACAGCGACAGTTCCGCTGCGAAGTCCATGTCGCGAAGAAACCTTACACCCAAGGTCCAGCACTTTTACGCCAACCCTAAGAGCTTTTCGGCTGACCAATGAGCGCTAACGCCCATTTCTCAGTCGATTGATCTCGCCGGATAGTTAGGCATCCGTTTCAAATTTTTACGACCCTAATTCGATGTGGCGGATAAATACTAGTC
This sequence comes from Paraburkholderia sp. BL6665CI2N2, assembly GCF_004366535.1. Classification (NCBI taxonomy): domain Bacteria; kingdom Pseudomonadati; phylum Pseudomonadota; class Betaproteobacteria; order Burkholderiales; family Burkholderiaceae; genus Paraburkholderia; species Paraburkholderia sp. BL6665CI2N2. The sequence continues at coordinate 6,350,305 of NZ_SORC01000001.1, read as the reverse complement.
TTGCCTGACAGATATGTTCGTACGAACAAAGCAATTAGTACTGCATCAATGTTCATACGTAACGACTCGTTACGTCTTTTAAGCATACTAATGCGTATCGTTGCGGTCGATTCTTCCCAAACTGAGCTGTTCCAGCCTACGGACAGTAAAAAATTCGTCCGCTCGCGCGGTGACTTCACGTGCTGCGATCTGAATCGCGCACTCCTCAATAGGCTGGCCGTTTTCGTCGTACTTTCCCCGGTCGTCCGATTCCGCCAAAACCCGCTCATGTCAGCGGTGCGGTTTCGTATGACAAACGCTTCTTGCACAGAAGCGCTTCGGAGCCGGCATCCCGGGAAGGCATCACCCTCGCGCAGTCACGACGCTGCGCACTCAGGACGCCAGTGTCGAAGCCTCGGTCATCGGCTGGCTTGCAAATGAACCCCGCTGTTCGCTCGACCTCCCCAACGCGCTTTGCGCGAGGACGTAGACGCACGATCAGCTAACGCATTGCTTACAGATTGATGAAATCACGACTACTCCTACTCTCGACACTCTCTCTCGCGCTCGCCGGATGCGGCGGCGGTGGCGGCGGCAGTAACGGCGCCGCCAGCACCGCGGCAGCCCAGTCCGGCGGCACCAGCGGTTCAAGCAGTTCCGCCAGCACCTCCGCCGCCGGCAACGCCAGCACCGGCACCGCTGCATTGAGCGCCACGGGCGCCACCGCGGCGATGAGCTGCGCCTCGCCGACCACGTCGGGCGGCTCGGGCAGCGCAACGATCTCGGCCGATACGCCGAGCGCCGACGGCACGCGCATCTTCGCGTCCGGCAGCACCTTCCAGCTCGTCTTCAACACCAACGCGCCGAGCGCGGACACGCTGAACTGGGCCGTCACCGACACGCTCGGCCGCGTCGCCGCGAGCGGCAGCACCGCCGTGCCGAGCGGCGCGAAAACCATCACGTTCGATTGCACCTCGACACTCGCCGGCTATTTCGCGGCGACGGGCACGCTGGCCAAGAACGGCGGACAGTTGCCGCAAGCCGGCACGCGTCCGGTCGGCATCGCCAGCTTCGGCGTGACGCCGAACCTGTCCGGCGTCGTTCCGGCCGTGACGTATGCGCGCCAGGAGCAGCATCGCTTCGGCATGCAGGGCGCGAACGACAACGGTCCGCTGCTCGCCGCGCTGGGCATTTCGTCGACCATCGACGATCGCCAGCTATCCAGCACGGAACCGAACGGACCGAACACGTTCAACCCGTCGGCGAATAATCTCGACTCGTTCTACAAGAGCGGCAACGTGATGCGCCTGATCCGCCTCGACGGCATTCCCGCGTGGGCGAGCAGCACCGGCGCCTTCCAGGACGACACGAGGCTGCCGACCGACATGTCGTACTACCAGAGCTATATGAGCCGTGTCGGCACGGAATCGAACGCGATTCGCGCCGCGTACTTCCCGACCCAGTCGGCGAACTACTATCAGGTGACGTGGGAACCGAACCAGATGTGGACCGACACTGACGCCAACTTTGTCGCGTTGTACCAGGCGGCCTACCAGGGCATTCATTCGACCGACCCGCACGCGATGGTGATGGGCCCGGCCGATGCATTTCCGAGCCTGACCACTTCGCACCTGAAGCGCCTCGCGTCGCTCGGCTTCGGCCAATACATCGACGCGGTCGCCACGCATGGTTACTACGACGCGGGCACGTCGCCGTCGCATCCGCCTGAGCGCTACGACAGCGACCCGTCCACCGCCGACGGTTCATTGCGCGGCCAGATGCGCAACCTGCGCGCGGAAATGGCCAGCGACTATCGGACCGGCATGCATCTGTTCTCGACGGAAGCGGGCATCAGCTACGACCTCGGCACGTCGTACGGTCCGAACTATCCGACCGCGAACGTGTTGTACGCACAAGCGGCGGTCGCGGCGCGCATGCACATCATCACGCTCGGCGAAGGCGCGGATCAGACCTACGTGTTCTACGGCGCGGACTATCCGGACGAAGTCGGCTACGGCACCTTCTTTGACCTGAGCGATGCGCAAGGCGCGTACGGCGCGACCAATATCAGTCCGAAGCCGGTCGCCATGGCGATCAGCGCGATGACGCACACGCTCGATGGCACCACCACACTCGGTCCGGTGAACGGCACGCCCACCGGCGTCTACGCCTACGCGTTCCAGCAAGTGGGCAACGGCGCGGTCGTCACCGCCTTGTGGGCGCACAACAATAACGTGTGGAGCGCGAGCGCGGGCTTCAGCTCGACCTATAGCGTTGCGTACAGCCTCAACGTCGACGCGCCGGGCACGAGCGGCACCGTGAAGGTGGTGGACATGATGGGCAACGCAACCAATGCGAACTACAGCAATGGTGTGCTGACGCTCAACCTGACCGAATCGCCGGTGTATGTGGTGTCGAACAATGCGTCGGTCGCCAAGGCCAACGCGACGACGCCGGTGGGTTACGCCGCTATGTAAGGCGCGCGTTTGACAGACCCGGATTCGGGTACTCGGCGGACATGAAAACGTCAGCCGGCTCATGGGCCGGCTGACGTTCTTTTTTTGACCGTTCGAAACAGGCACCGCAAGGCCGGTATCGAAAACGAGCCACGATGTCGCAGGATCGCACCAATACCTTGAGATTTGTCTTATAGCTAAGCAAGTTTGGGCTGCCTACAATCCACTATTCCTTTTAACGGTCGATAGGCCAGTAATCTCAGCGGGCGAGGTAAGACGTGAGCAACACCTACCAGATGAACTACAGAAATCCGATCGCTGAAAGCTGGAATCACAACATTCCCCTCCCCACACCTGAAGCAGCCGAAGACGTATCGTCGATGCTCGAACGGTTGAAAGCCGAATCGAATTCGCTGGAGTCGTATTTCACCGAACTCGAGAGCGAACTCAAGCGCGTCCATCTCAAGCGAAAGATTGTGGGCAAAAAACTGGGCGTGCTCTCGGAACTCGTCAAGGATGTCGACGCGCTGCATGCGGAGCCCGCAGTAGCGGAGCAGACCGTGGCTGCCGTGCCCGAGAGGGCGGCCGCTGCCGACGCCGTTTCGCGACGCTCGCGCAAGAAACAGATATTCGCCGTCGCGTCGATTATTCTCGTGTCGCTGGCAATTGCTTTCATCGCACTGGAAAAAACCGGCCAGATTTCTTGCGTGACTTGCGCGCCAGCCAGGCTGCTGGGCCTGATGTAAGTTTCGCTGCGACCCAAGCCAGGCAAGCGCCCTGAAAACAGAAACCCCAACATAAAGTGCTAAAACAGGCGCACACTAGCGTATTGCTCGTATGTAGAGCAAAAACCGCCAATTGGGGAGTCCATCATGGCAAAAGGTCAAATGCGCAGTAACCGCGAAGTCAAGAAACCGAAGCAGGCGAAGAAACCCCAACCCGCCACTTCGCCATCCGGCGCGCCGCCGATCCGCGTAGCACCGAGCGTGTCAGCAACGCAGAAGAAGCACTAAAGCAAGCAAGCCCGCCACACACAGGCGGGCATTCTCATCAGCGAATTACTTCGAAATATCCTCCAGCGCCACGTCACGTGTCTTCGGCCCGAGCATTCCAATGGCCAGCATCACCACTGCCATCGCTCCGGAAATAAACACGAACACGCCGTCCACGCCAAAGCGGCTCAAACATCCCGCGATCACGAACGCGGAGAACATCGCCGAAATCCGGCTCCACGAATAAACGAATCCCACAGCCCGCGCCCGGATACTGGTCGGAAACAACTCGGCCTGATACGCGTGATAGCTATACGAAATAATATTTCCCGCTAGCACGAGACACACGCCAAGGCTCACCAGCAAGACCGTCTCGCGCGCCTGGCTGAACGCCAGGCCGCACACCACGTTCACCGCCGCCATGCAGACGATCACCGTCTTACGCTCGAAGCGGTCGGCAATCAGCAAGCCCAGCAATGGTCCGAGCGGCGCGGCAATCGCGATGATGCTCGCGTACATCAGACTCGTCGTCACCGTAATGCCCTGTTTGATCAGCAAGGTCGGAATCCAGTTCGCGAAGCCGTAATACCCCATCGTCTGAAATACGTGAAAGACGATCAGCATCAACGTGCGCCTGCGATACGGGGGCACCAGCAGATCGCGAAACGCCGCCCGTGCGCGCACCGGTTCGGGCAACGCCGGTTCCGGCAGCGGCCGTCCGTATTCACGCTCGACGCGTGCTTCCAGCCGCGTCATGATCGCGTCCGCTTCGTCGATCCGGCCTTTCTGCGCGAGCCAACGCGGGCTCTCCGGCAAACGCAGGCGAATCCACCACACCACGATCGCGCCGACCACGCCGGTCAGCACGACCAGACGCCAGCCATCCATACCGAAGTAACGATGCGGCACCAGCAGATACGAGAGAAACGCGACAATCGGCACCGCGCAAAACCCGACTGCCTGCGCACATGCCGACGCCCGGCCGCGCACATGCTTCGGCACGAGTTCGGAGATGTACGTGCCGATCGTGACGATCTCCACGCCAATCCCGATTCCCGCGATGAAACGCCATAGATTGAGCCCAAGCGCCGTATCCTGGAACGCCATGATGATGTTGGCCGCCGTGTACCAGAGCAGCGACCACGTGAAGATCGCTCGACGGCCGAAACGATCGGCGAGAAACCCGCACGCGGCCGTGCCGATGAACAGACCCGCGAACAACGCCGCAATGAAACTCGCCACACCGCTCGTGCCGAACAACCCGTGTGTCGTCGCGGTGAGAATGCCGCTGCGCACGAGTCCCGGTGCGATGTAACCGGAGAACATCAGGTCATACAGTTCGAAGAAGAGCCCGAGGCTCAGCAGCATCACCAGCTTCCAGATAGAACGCGTGGCCGGCAGCCGGTCGAGCCGCGCGGAAATGCGCGCACCGTCCCGCGCGATTTCGTCGGCAAGGCCATTCGCGGATGCGCCCGCGCCAGAGGGCAATCCACCGAGCGCGCCGGCATCGCCGACCGCCGTTGCATACACCGCTTGATTCGACGACTTCATCGTCTGTCTCCTTGGTCCGGTCTTGCGCCGGATGAGATTGATTTGACTACGTTCGATGCGTCGAGCACAGCGCTCAGGCAGCGGCTTCACGCGGCATCTGATTCGAGCCGCCGTTCAACACCGCGATCTGCGCTTCGTCGTAGCCCAGATCGCGTAGCACTTGCGCGGTGTGCTCGCCAATCTTCGCGATCGGTTGACGCGGTTGCAGACGCGCACCGTCGAGTGAAATCGGCAGCAGCGGCATGGCGGTTTCGCTGCCGTCGTCGAGCGTCAGGCGAGCGAGACCGCCGCTCTCGTTCAGATGCGGATCGTCGAACAGCTCTTCGGGTTTCGTGATCGACGCGAACGGAATGTGGTCACGCTCGAACTGCGGCACCAGTGCCGCGCCTTCGAACTGCCGCAGCGTTTCGCCGAGCGTCCGCAGCAACCATTCGCGCGCCTGCACGCGGTCGTTGTTGGTGGTGAGGCGCGGGTCGGCCAGCAGATCCGCCCGGCCGAGAATCGCGCACAGCGCGCGCCACTGACCGTCGCCGGTCGCGGCGATAAACATCTGCTCTTCGTTGGCGAGCGTGAACACGTCGTACACGGCCCATGCGCTGATGCGCTCGGGCATCGGCGCGGCGGGCACGCCGGTCGCGGCGAACTGCTGCATGTGCTGCGCGGAGAGCAGCACGCAGTTCTCGAACAGCGCGCTCTGCACCTCCTTGCCGCAGCCGCTCGCGTGCCGTTCGTGCAAGGCGGCGAGCACGCCGATCGCGCCGAACATGCCGCCCATGATGTCGTTGACCGAACTGCCCGCGCGTAGCGGGCGGCCCACCGGTCCCGTCATATAAGCGAGGCCGGCCATCATCTGCACGACTTCGTCGAGCGCGAGACGGTGTTCGTAGGGACCGTTCAGAAAGCCTTTGTGCGAGACGTAGATAAGCTTCGGATTGCGCTCGCGCAGCGAGGCGTAATCGAGACCGAGGCTCGCCATGCGGCCGGGCTTGAAGTTCTCGACGAACACATCGGCGGTATCGACCAGCTTGTGCAGCGCGGCCAGTCCCGCTTCGCTATCGAGGTCGAGCGCCACGCTTTTCTTGTTGCGATTGAAGGTGCGAAAAAAGCCCGCGCCGGTGCCGAGCAAACGACGCGTGCCGTCGCCGCGCGGCGGTTCGACCTTGATCACTTCGGCGCCGAGGTCGCCGAGAATCATCCCGCAGGTCGGGCCCATCACCATATGCGACAACTCGACCACGCGAATGCCCGCGAGCGGCAGCGCGCCAGACTGCGGCTGCGGCGCCGAAGAAAAAGGAGGAGAAGAAAGCGGATTCATTGCAGTACCTGCGAGTCGGAGGATTCGAAACGTTGACGGGCGGCGCTGAACTGTTTGGGCAAGCCGGCGCGCGCCAGATAGCCGTACAGCGGTTCGCCGGGCAATGCGTCGGCGAGCACGGCGCGCGACGCGAGCAGACGGTCGAGGTCAATGCCGGTCTCATAGCCCATGCTGTCGAGCATGAACACAAGGTCTTCGGTGTTGACGTTGCCTGTCGCGCCCGGCGCATGCGGACAGCCACCGAGCCCCGCAAGCGACGCGTCGAATTCGCGGATGCCGTGTTGCAGCGCGACCAGCGTGTTGGCGAGACCGAGACCGCGCGTGTCGTGGAAATGCAGCGAGCGCAGCTTGCCGCCCACGACGTCGCGCACCAGTTCGATGATCTCGCCGACCTGGCGCGGCGTCGCTTCGCCTGTGGTGTCGCCGAGCGCGATCACATCGGCGCCCGCTTGCGCCGCGGCGCGGGCGATCGCGGCGATATCCGCGTACGGCACCGCCCCTTGCAGCGTGCAACCGAACACCGTCGATAACCCGGCGATCAATTCGACGCGCCGCGCGCCCGCTTTCGACGCGCCGTCGATCAACTCGCGCATCGCCGCGAAGGCCTCGATCATCTCGGCCGGCGTCTTACGGACGTTCGCGAGGCTATGCGCGGTGCTCACCGAAATCGGCGCGACGATCCGGTGCACGCCGGATTCGAGCGCGCGCTGCGCACCCTTCACGTTCGGCACCAGCGCCGTCACGATCAGATCGTCGTAGGCGAGCGCGTGGGCGATGACTTCGTCGGCGTCGGCCATCTGCGGCAGCAGCTTCGCCGGCACGAACGAGGCGACTTCCATATGGCGCAAGCCGGCCGCATAGGCGGCGTCGATCCAGCGCCGTTTGAACTCGGTGGGCATCGTGCGGGCGATGCTTTGCAGACCGTCTCGCATACCGACTTCGGTCACGACGACGCGCTCCTGGATGTCACTCATGGTCTTGAATCCCGGTCTTGAATGCCGCGGAGAATGCGGGGAGATGAAGCAACTGAGTGACAGCGTGCCCGCGCATCGGCGTGCGCGAAAGTCTGCGTTGGCGACGCACTCCATCGCCGCTCGCGATGACGGCTCAGGCAAGCGGGACGGGCGTGAGCCGTCGCAAAGGGGAAACCCTTAAGGGCTTTTCAGAGGGCCTTGATGCGCGGATCGCCGCTGGGTCCGCGGGCTTCGCCTCACACCGCGTTCAACAGATGATCGAGCAGATGCGACGCGGCGAGCGTCAGCGCCTGGCGGTCGCGCATGCAAATCACGAAGCGCCGTTCGGCCCAGGCTTCGCGCAAGGGCACGGCGATGATGCCGTATTCGTCGGCGGCATGGCGGGGCAGCGCTTCGCGCGGCAGGATCGCCACGGCGAGGCCGGCCTGGATGAAACGATAGGCGGCGTCGAACGTCGACACGTAGGTGCGATAGTTGAGTTCGTGGCCCTTCTCCACCGCGATGCGCTGCATCAGCGCGTTCACCGATGCATTCGACGAGAGTCCGAGGTGGTCGAACGCCAGCGTCTGCTCGAAGCTGATCGCGGCCTCGCCCGCGAGCGGATGATTGCGCGGCACGATCAGCGCGAGATGATCGGAGCGATAGGGCACGACGTCGAGACTGCCCAGCGGCACCGCGTCGCGGCAAATGCCGAGATCGGCGACGCCCTCTTCCAACCCTCGCACGATCTCCGCGCTGACGCGCTCTTCGACGTCCACGCGAATTCGCGGGTTCGCTTTCAGAAACGCCGAGAGCGCCTCAGGCAGAAACTCGACCATCGACGACACGTTCGCCAGCACGCGCACATGGCCGCGCGCGCCGGCTGCGTATTCGCTGAGTTCGGCCTGCAGGCGTTCGTGGCTGCGCATGATGAGCCGCGCATGCCGCAGCAGCGCCTCGCCCGCGGCGGTCGCGCGCACGCCGCGCTGGCTGCGCGACAGCAACGCGACGTCGACCAGCGCCTCGAGATCGGCGAGCCGCTTGCTGACCGCAGACGGCGCGATGAACTCGCGTTCGGCCGCGCGCGCGATCGTACCTTCCTCGCAGACGGCAATGAACAAGCGCAAGGTCACCTGATCGATCTGCCACATGAGCGGGCGTGCTCCCAAGGTTTGAAGTGGGAAAATTATGCCCGACGACGACGGCGGCCGAGGCCATCCCAGGGTATCCACCGCGGGAGTTGCCTGGGGTGCCTGGGGTGCCTGGGTTGCCTGGGTTGCCTGGGTTGCCGGGATTGTTTCAGCCGAGCCGGCGCATGGATCACTTGGTCATGCAAGCCGCTTAGACGACCCGTCTCGCTTCAACCTGCAATCACATCGGCACTTGCCCGGCATTTCCGGTCTGGCTATCCTGAGGGCCTTGCCGGCCGCGAACCTTTGCACAGCGAGCGAATCGCGGCACGAACCAGAACAATCAACCAGAGATAGCCATGTCCACCACCAGTCTCTTCCTCACCGCCGCGGGCGTCGGCCTCGCGATTGCCGCGCCGGTCGGCCCGATGGGTATGCTGTGCATCCGCCGCACGCTGACCGGCGGTCCGCAGGCCGGGCTTGCCATCGGTTTCGGCATCGCAACCGGCGACGCCGCCTATGGTCTGATCGCGGCGCTCGGCCTCGTCAGCATTTCGCAATTCATGCTCGCGTACGACCGCCCCTTGCATCTGCTGGCCGGGTTGTTCCTGTTGTATCTGGGTGTGCGCACGCTGCTGCAAAAAGCGCCCGCCGATGCGCCGAACGGCAACGGCGAAGGCAACGGCAAACTCGCGCAGGTGGGCCGCGCCGGTGCACTGCGCGCGTACGCGAGTTCCTTGCTGCTCACGCTGACCAATCCGCAAACGGTCATCATGTTCGCCGCGCTGTTCACCACGCTCGCCCCGCGCGGCGCGTTTTCATCGAGCGTTGCGCTGACCACGGTAGGCGGCGTGTTTTGCGGCTCGATCGCGTGGTGGTGTTTTCTCGTGACCGTGGTGTCGCTCGCGCGCCATGCGATTGGCAGCAAACTGCGCGTGGCCATCGACCGGATTGTCGGGTTCACGCTGGCGGCGTTCGGCGTCGTGGAAATTCGCCGGGCGCTTTGAGCGAGCGACAACACATCGCCGTACGCCTGCACCGAAAGCCACGAGCCGTGAGCCGGCCCAACATGCCAACGTTGATCGACCGTACGCGCATCGCTTCATACGCAAACGCAGCGGTTTTGCGACAATAGCGGCTTTCGCCGCGCCGCGGCGGCCCTCCCGCCGCCCTCCATCGACTGTCGAAGGCCGGCGCGCCGGCCTTGCCGCCTATAACCCGTCCAACCCACCCGACCGTTAGCGGTCCGCTCAATGGCACTTCCCCACATCGATCTGCTGTACTCCATCTCCGGCCTGTTTGTCGGCTTTCTGGTCGGATTGACGGGCGTCGGCGGCGGCTCGCTGATGACGCCGATCCTCGTCCTGCTGTTCAACGTGCATCCGGCCACCGCGGTCGGCACCGACCTGCTGTACGCGGCGGCGACCAAGGCGACCGGCACGCTGGTGCACGGCCTAAAGGGCTCCGTCGACTGGCAGGTCACGCTGCGCCTCGCCGCCGGCAGCGTGCCGGCGGCCACCATCACGCTGATCCTGCTGCATCGTTATGGGATGGACACGCCCGGCGCCAGCCGATTGATCCAGGTCGTGCTCGGCGTGGCATTGCTGGTGACGGCGGTGGCGCTGGTGTTTCGTCCGCAACTCGCGGCACTCGGCGCGCGCAAACTGCGCACGCCGAGTCAGGGACGCACGCTCGCGCTCACCATGCTGACCGGCGCGGTGCTCGGCGTGCTGGTGTCGCTGACTTCGGTCGGGGCGGGCGCGATCGGCGTGACGGTGTTGCTGCTGCTCTATCCGCTGCTGCCCACCACGCGCATCGTCGGCTCGGACATCGCGCACGCGGTGCCGCTCACCCTGCTGGCGGGCGCGGGCCATTGGCTGCTGGGTTCGGTCGACTGGTCGATGCTGCTGTCGTTGCTGGTGGGATCGCTGCCGGGCATCGCGATCGGCAGCTATCTGTCCTCGCGCGCGCCGGACGCGCTGCTGCGCAACCTGCTCGCCGCCACGCTCACGCTGGTCGGCGTGCGCCTCGTGCTGGCCTGAAACCGGCTGACGCCGAAACGAGCAAATCGACGCGCGGCAACGCGAAAGTCCCGCGGCTACTTGAAGAACCGGCAGGTCAGATCGGACTCGAACTGCCGGATCCATTGACCGTGACGATCGTGATAGGACTGCGCCCAGCCGCCGCGCCGCACGGTGACGAGACGCTCGTGCGCCACATCGCCCGGATCCGCGCAGGCACTGATGTCGAAATGGGCCGGCGCGAAACCGTGCCGCGCGCACACCAGTTCGAAAGCCGCCCGATCGCCGATGGGTAGATCGGTATAACGCAAAAGCGGGGTTTCCATGGCGTTTGACTCCGGTTCCCAACGCCTCACAGTACGCTCTGAAGTGCGTCGGCAGTGTGTCACAGCGCACAGACGGACCGTGGCCGTGCCGCCGTTCAGTTCGAAACGGCTAAGCCCTATCATCGCCGCTTCAATAATCGCCAGATAAAATAAAAAAGGCTCCGGTTTTTTGCCGGAACCCTGGTGCACGCCTGCCTCACACTGGCGCATGACGGCGTGAGCCGTCCGCGCCAGTTGCCGCAGCCTGCTTACTGCTGCACAACGGTCAGCTTGTTCGACACCGACGTCACGCCGGCGACGCCCTTGGCAGCCTGGCCGGCAGCGTCGATCTGGCCTTGGTCAGGCACCGAACCCGTCAGCGTCACCGCGCCGCCACGAGCACGCACGGCGATGTTCGACACGTCGACACCTTGTGTCTTGGCCAGCGCGCTACGCACCTTGCGGCCCAGCTGGCTGTTCGCCTTCTTGGTCGACTTGGCGCTCGCAGCGGGCGCGGCCATCGTGCCGGTTGCCGTTGCGTCGCTTGCCTGAGCGTACACATTGCACGCCACCACCATTGCCACAACCGAACCCAGCGTTTTCAGAAAACCGACCGATTTCATAGCTTTTCTTCTCCTTTGCTTCACATTGGACCGCATCTACAAGCGGCTTCGTTACGACTTCCGGCGGCCATGCCAGGCGCGCGCGACAAGGCGCGGCCGGCAAACGGCCGACTATGGCAGTAACACGATGTGCGAGAGGCGAGAGAGGCCGATTGCCGTTGCCGCCCGCGATGACGGGGCATGCAGTGCGGTACGAAAACCGGCAAGCCGCGAGGTCCGCCGACGCGCCCGGTTCTTGTGTGTCGTGCCGGGTCGCGCCGCGCAAACATCCGTTCGCGGCAGCGATGCACAATTTAATCTAGCCGGGCCAGAAGCGCAAAGGGTTTAGACGGGTTTAGTCATACTCGAGACGCTTAAGATGCGAATCGCGTCAGGCGCGCAGGCTGTCATGCCACGTTCACGATTTGTTACGGGTTTGTCGGCGCCGCCGGCCGCCACGCGTTTCGCCGGGCGGTGAATCTCAGGTACCATCGGCGCGACGCGCGCTGCCGCGCGGCTTGCGCGCCACTCACGGCAAGCGGGCCGGCGCGAGTGCTTCGCCCGGCTTGCGCGCCGCCAGAGCGCCGCCCCTGTTCACTTTCGACCGTAGCCGTCACGTCATCCGATGAAGCCAGCCACCGGCCGCAAAAGCCCTCCCCGACTCGTCGCCCGTTTCGTCGCGATCTCCTGGCGCGATCTCGCCGTCTCGTTCGGACCGATCCTGCTGATCGCCGCCGTCGCGATCTGGGTCGCCGTGCGGCTGATCCAGCCCGCGCCGCCCAGCACGCTGACCATCAGCGCCGGCCCCGAAGGCAGCACCTTCTGGACCGCGGCGCAAAAGTACAAGACGATTCTCGCGCGCAACCGCATCACGCTGAAGGTGCTGCCGTCGGAAGGCTCGTTGCAGAATCTCAAGCGGCTGTCGGACCCGACGTCGAACGTCGATGTCGCCTTCGTGCAGGACGGCGTCGCGCCCGGCCCGGCGGCTGACGGGCTGATGTCGCTCGGCAGCGTGGCCTATGTGCCGCTCGCGATCTTCTATCACGGACCGACTGTCACGCGGCTTTCCGAGTTCAAGGGCGAGCGGCTCGCGGTCGGCGCCGAAGGCAGCGGCACGCGCGAACTGGCGCTCGCGCTGCTCAAGGCCAACGGCATCGTGCCGGGCGGCGCGACCAAACTGCTGCCGCTCTCCGGCGACGACGCCGCCGAGGCACTCGTCACCGGCAAGGTCGACGCAGCCTTCCTCGCCGGCGATTCGGCGCAACCCGCGGTGATGGGCAAGCTGTACCGCACGCCGAACGTGCAGTTCTACGATTTCTCGCAGGCCGACGCCTACACGCGCCGCTTTCCCTACCTGACGCAACTCGAAATGCCGATGGGCGCGTTCGACCTCGGCAAGAACCTGCCATCCGCGCCGATTCACATGGTGGCGCCGACCGCCGAGCTGGTGGCGCGCGACTCGCTGCATCCCGCGCTTTCCGATCTGCTGATCGAAGCGGCCCGCGAGGTGCACGGCAAGGCGAACATCATGCAGCGCGCCGGCGAATTCCCCGCGCCGCGCGCGCACGATTTCCCGATCAGCGACGACGCCGCCCGCTACTACAAGTCAGGCAAGAGCTTCCTCTACCGCATCCTGCCGTTCTGGCTCGCGAGTCTCGCCGACCGGCTGCTGGTGGTCGTAGTGCCGCTGATCGTGTTGCTGGTGCCGGCCCTGCGCCTCGTGCCCTCGCTCTATGCATGGCGGGTGAAGTCGCGCATTTACCGCTGGTACGGCGCGCTGATCGCGATCGAACGCAGCGCGCTCAGCGATCATTCGCCGAGCGAGCGTGCCTCGCTGATCGAGCGGCTCGACGCGATCGAGGAGTCCGTCAACGGTCTGAAGATGCCGCTCGCCTATGCGGATCAGTTCTACGTGCTGCGCGAGCATATCGGCTTCGTTCGCCAGCGGCTCATGCAAGCTCGTGACGCCCAGCGCGACGACGCCGCCAACGCAGCGGAAAGCACGCAGAACGATTCGGACGAGCGTGGTGCGGAGCCCAAGCCGCCCACCGCGAACGAAGCGGCCGAAATCGGCGAAACGCGCGGCGGCAGCGACGAAGGCAACGCCAAAACATATTGACGGGTGCAAGCCGCGGCTGCACCGCGTAAGATCATTACAATTCCGACGGTGCAGCAGACGCGCCGTGCGGAACAGGCATTTCGGGAGACATTTATGACCGTTGGCATCGACGCCAGGCAACCGCTGTGGTTTTACGACTTTGTCTCGCCGTTTACCTACCTGTTGCTAGAGCAACACGACAAATGGCCGGGCTTCGACTTCGTGTTCACGCCGGTGGTCCTGAACGATCTGTATCGTCACTGGGGACAGCGGCCGGCTTATGGGGTGCCCTCGAAACGCACCTTCCTGTACCGGCACGCGCTGTTTCGCGCGGAGCAACTCGGCATTCCATACAAGATGCCGCCGGCGCATCCCTTCGATTCCATGAAGCCGTTGCTGCTCGCCACCGCGGCGAAGGGCGACGTCAACTTCGTGCGCGAGATCTTTCGTTTCATCTGGCGTGAAGGCCGTGATCCATCCACCGAAGCAGCCTTTGCTGAGTTGTGCGACCGCGTCGGCATGCCCGACGGTCCGGAGATCATCAAAAGCGCAGCGGTGCTCGAGCAATTGCAGCGCAACACGGCGGATGCGATCGGCCTGGGCGTCTACGGCGTGCCGACCTTCTTCCTGAACGATCAATTGTTCTGGGGTGAGGACGCGTTGCCCATGGTGCTGTACTGTGCGCGCACGCCGAACTGGCTCGAATCGAAGGAAGTCAAACGGATCAGTTCGCTGCCGTCGGGGCTCGCGGACATTCAAACGTAGGCGATACGTCAATGTAAAGCGGACAAAACGCGCGCGGCACGGCGCTTACGTGGCTCGCTTACGTCGCACGCTTGCGCGGCTTTGTCTCGACAAAACAGCCCTGCTGATGCCGGCCATACCGGGCCCGCTATGCCGCTACACCGCAAACGGGCCTAAGGTTATGACCTTCGCGCCGTGCGCGTTGGCGCTGCGCGCTTGCGAGGTTCCCGCGGGTGGCTGCGTGCGGCGCCTCACCGGATCCGATTCGTTTGCCCCGCCTTGCTTAAACCATGGACGACACCGCCGCTTCCCTCGATATCTGGCTCGTGCGCGTGCTGCGCACGCTGCTGGTCGAGCGCAGCGTCACGCAGACCGCATTGCGTCTGAATCAGACCCAGCCTGCCATCAGCACTGCGCTGCGCAAACTGCGCGAAACGCTGAACGACCCGATCCTCGTGCGCGGCAAGTCGGGCATGGTGCCGACCGAATATGGCGAATCGCTGCTGGCTTCCGCCCAACGCGTGCTGCGCGAAGTGGACTTCGTCGCGACGCCGCACGGCGACTTCGATCCCGGCCGCTCGCGCCGCACGTTTCGCGTGGCCGCGCCGGACTATCTGAACGACTTCTTCATGCCGACCGTGATCGCGCAGTTTCGCGAGGCGGCGCCGCATGCGCGGCTCGAGATCGGTTCGCTCAGCCCTTTGCTCGATTATTCCGCCGCGCTCGACGCCGGCGAACTCGATCTCGTGATCGGCAATTGGCCGAAGCCCGAGCCGCGTTTCGAGCGCAGCGATCTGTTCTCCGACACCGTGGTGTGCATGATGCGCGCCGATCATCCGCTGACGCGCATGCCGTTGACGCGCGAAGCGTATCTCGCCGCGCCGCATCTCGCGCCAACGCCGTATAGCGGCGCGAGCGGCGGCGCCATCGACATCGGCTTCGCACGGGCGCGCGCCGAGCGCCGCATCGTTGCCACGCTGCCCTACTTCGGGCTGGTGCCGCAGACGCTGCTGCAATCCGATCTGATCTTCACGACGACGCGCCGCTTCGCGATGCACTACGCGGACATGTTGCCGCTCGCCGTGGTCGATGTGCCGATTCCGTTTCCGCGCATCAAGTGCTATCAGTTGTGGCATCCGCAGCCGGACCGGCCGAGCGATGTCGGCTGGCTGCGTACGCTCATGTCTCAAGTGTCGGACACGCTGGTCGCGCGGAAGGTGCGGCGTGCGAAGCGGGCGCCCAAAAAAGAAACGTCAGCCGCAACGGGCTGACGTTTTTGAGTTTGCAGTTCGAAGGACGCCGCTCGAGCGCCTCATTCTGGTTCAATCTATTGCTCAGACATCAGACACTCGCGCAGAGTCGCCGCGTCGCGGGTTGCGCCACAATCTGCCGCGTGCGAATCTGCAGCAACTCCGCGCACACCGCCACGGCGATCGCCGAAGGCGCCTTGTCGACGATACCGGCCACGCCGATCGGACACGTCATCTCCACCAGCCGGTCCAGATCCACGCCACGATCGAGTAGACGACGCTCGAATTTCACGCGCTTCGTCTTCGAGCCGATCATGCCGAAGTAGGTGAAATCGCGCCGCCGCATGATGCGCGCGGCGAGCGAGAAATCGAGCGCGTGGTTATGCGTCATGACGAGAAAGTAGGCGCCGGGCGGCGCCGTATCGACGATCGCGTCCGGCGTATCGGTCGCTTCGACTTGCACGTTGGCGGGCGTTTCGTCCGGGAACAGTTCGTCGCGTTCGTCGACCCACTGGACCACACACGGCAAGCTGCCGAGCAGCTTGATGAGCGCATGCCCGACGTGCCCCGCGCCGAACAGCACGATATGCATCGGTGCAGGACGCGGCATCTGCACGGCGCTGCGTCGGCCGATCTGAACGGATGAAAAATCGTTCATGGCGATCATTCCAGTGAGTGTGTTGTTCACGTGCTTCTTTCCCGGCTCATTGCTACGCTACGGCCACGCTCATTGACGCGCCGCTGCGGTTGCGGCCCGCACCGCGCCGACCGCCTTGAGAATTTCCTCGCTGGTCGCGGGCGCGTTCAGCAGCGGATTGACCTTATGGCCGCCGACCGCCGACACCGCATCGCGCACGGCGAAGAACACCGAGAACGGCAGCAGCAGCGGCGGCTCGCCGGTTGCCTTCGAACGATGGATGCTGTCCTCCGCATTGCGGTTCTTGAAGAGACGCACACGGAAGTCGGGTGGCGTATCGTTGACGGTCGGAATCTTGTAGGTGGACGGCGCATGCGTCATCAGCTTGCCGCCCGCGTTCCACCACAGTTCTTCGGTCGTGAGCCAGCCCATGCCTTGAATGAACGCGCCTTCCACCTGGCCGACGTCGAGCGCCGGGTTCAACGAAGCGCCCACGTCGTGCAATGCGTCCGCGCGCAGCACGCGCATTTCGCCGGTCAGCGTATCGATCACCACTTCAGACACGGCCGCGCCGTACGAGTAGTAGTAGAACGGCCGGCCTTGCAGCTTCGATTGATCCCAGTAGAGCTTCGGCGTCGCGTAGAAACCGTCCGACCAGAGTTGAATACGCGCGATGTAAGCCTTCGCGATCAATTCTTCGAACGGCACGATTGCGTCGCCGACCACCACGCGGTCATGCATGAAACGCACTTCCGACGCGCTCACATTTCCCGCGCCGAAACGCTCGGCGGCAAATGCCGACAGACGCTCACGCAACTGACGGGCGGCGTCCTGCGCGGCCTTGCCGTTCAGATCGGAGCCTGTGGATGCCGCCGTCGCCGACGTGTTGGCGATCTTGCTGGTGTCGGTCGCCGTGACACGAATGCGGTTGAAGCCGATGCCCAGTTCATGCGCGACCACTTGCGCGACCTTCGTGTTCAAGCCCTGGCCCATTTCGGTACCGCCGTGATTCACCAGCACCGAACCGTCGGTGTAGATGTGCACGAGCGCGCCGGCCTGGTTGAAGTGGGTCACGTTGAACGCGATGCCGAACTTGACCGGCGTCAACGCCATGCCCTTCTTCAGGATTTCGTTGTTCGCGTTGAACTCGTTGATCGCCGCGCGACGCGCGCGGTATTCGCTGGTCGCTTCGAGTTCGTCGATCAATTCGTGGATAACGTTATCTTCGACGATCTGGCCGTACGGCGTCTGGTTGCGTTCGGTCTTGCCGTAGAGATTGCGACGGCGCACGTCGAGCGAGTCTTCACCCACCGAGCGCGCGACGTTGTCCATGATGTATTCGATCGCGAACGCGCCTTGCGGACCGCCGAAGCCGCGGAACGCCGTATTCGACTGCGTGTTGGTCTTGCCGCAGAAGCCGTCGATCGTCACGTCGGAGAGCCAGTACGCGTTGTCGAAGTGGCACAGCGCGCGCGTCATCACCGGACCGGACAGGTCGGCGGAGAAGCCGCAGCGCGAGGTCATGTCGACCGTGACACCGTCGATCACGCCCTGGTCGTCGTAGCCGACTTCATACGTGTAGTGGAAGTCGTGACGTTTGCCCGTGACCATCATGTCGTCGTCGCGGTCCGGACGCAGTTTCACCGGGCACAGCAGCTTCCATGCGGCGAGCGCGGCGCAGCACGCGAACAGACCCGATTGCGATTCCTTGCCGCCGAAGCCGCCGCCCATGCGGCGGCATTCGATCAGCACGTTGTGAGACGCTACGCCCAATGCGTGCGCGACCATGTGCTGCATTTCGGTCGGGTGCTGCGTCGAACAGTAGACGTGCATGCCGTCGTCGTCCTTGGGCACCGCGTACGAAATCTGGCCTTCCAGATAGAACTGCTCCTGTCCGCCGAGCAGCATTTCACCGGCTTCGCGACGCGCGGCGCGGGCGATCTTCGTGTCCGCTTTACCGCGCGCGAGTTTCATCGGCGGCAGGACGTGCTGGTTTGCAGCGCGCGCCTGTTGCGCGGTGAGAATCGCGGGCAGTTCCTCGTAGACGATTTCGGCGCGGCGCGCGGCGAGACGCGCGGTGTCGTGCGACGTCGCGACCACGATAAAGATCGGCTGGCCGATGTATTGCACGAGGCCATCGGCCAGAATCGGATCGTCGCCGTGGACGATCGGGCCGACGTCGTTGACGCCCGGGATATCGTCGGCGGTAAAGATCGCGACCACGCCCGGCGTGGCGCGCACCTTGTCGAGCGAGATCGAGACGATCTTCGCGTGCGCTTTCGACGACAAACCGAGCGCGGCGTGCAGCGTGCCGGCGAGCGTCGGAATGTCGTCCGTGTAGGTCGCGCGGCCGCTCACGTGCAGATGCGCGGACTCGTGCGGACGCGAGACGTGGACCTGGGTGAAGTCGTCGAGCTCCTTGAGGTCTTTCAGGAACGGTTCGGCGTGCTGATTCATTGTGTGTGTTCTCCGTATCCGTTGGGCTTCGGCTTAGACGCCTGCGGGCGCGCACGCCGCGGCGACCGCGCGCACATCCAGCGCGCTCTTGGGCAGCGGATTGTTCGGCCGCGTTTCGAGCCAGAAGCGGTACAGCGTGTTCTTCGCCGATTCGAGGCGATAGTTGCTGGTCGCGCGCATGTCCGAGAGCGGCGCGTAGTCGTTGCCGAGCGCGAGCATCGCGGCTTGCGCCGTGGCTTCGTGCCACTCGGCGTCGCGCAGCACGGCTTCCGCGTGCGTCGCGCGTTTGCACGTGGCCGCCATGCCGCCGAACGCGATGCGCGGTTCGCGGATCAGGTTGCCGTCCGCGATGAACGAGAACGCGGCGCATACGGCCGAGATATCCGAATCGAAACGCTTCGAGAGTTTGTAAGAGCGGAACTGCAGATTCTGACGCACGCCGGTGCGTGACGGCACTTTCAGACCGACGACGAACTCATGCTCCGCCATGTCCTTCTTCTGATACGCGAGGTACAGGTCTTCGAGCGGCATTTCACGTTCGATCTCGCCGCCGCGCACGATCACGCGCGCGCCGAGGGCGATCAGGCCGGGCATCGAATCACCGATCGGCGAACCGTTGGCGATATTGCCGCCGAGCGTACCGGCGTTACGAATCGGCAGCGACGCGAAGCGCTGCTGCATTTCGAACAGTTCCGGGTACTGCTTGATGATTTCCGTGTAGGCCTTTTCGACGCTCACGCCGGCGCCGATTTCGATCCATTCGTCGTTGGTTTCGAGCTTTTGCAACTCGGCGATCTGCCCGACGTACACGATGTTGCCGAGATCTCGCATCATCTTGGTGACCCACAGGCCGATGTCGGTGCTGCCGGCGAGAATACGCGTGGCCGGTGCGGCTTCCTTGATCTTGGCAAGCGCTTCAACCGTGCGCGGCGCGTCGAATTGCTGGCCGGCGTGCTGATAGTGGAAGGTGTCCTTGCGCTCGAGCGTAGCGAGCGTTTTCGACAGCGCTTCGATGTTGACCGGCGCTTTCGGCGCGGGCGCTTCGAACATGCGCACGGCGGCGTCGACGATCGGACGATAGCCCGTGCAGCGGCACAGGTTGCCGGTCAGCGCGTTGCTGATCGTGTCGCGCGACGGGACGGTCTTGTTCGCGCAGCTATGTTCGTGGCCGTGCCTTTCGTACAGCGACCACATCGACATGATGAAGCCTGGCGTGCAGAAACCGCACTGCGAGCCGTGGCACTCCACCATCGCTTCCTGCACCGGATGCAGCGAGCCGTCCGGCTGGCGCAGGTCTTCGACGGTGTAGAGCGCTTTGCCGTCGAGCGTCGGCACGAACTGGATGCAGGCGTTGACCGCCTTGAAATCGACGCCACCCGCCGCGTTGCGCTCGCCGACCACGACCGTGCACGCGCCGCAATCGCCTTCCGCACAGCCTTCCTTGGTGCCGGTGCAATGCGCGTCTTCGCGCAGATATTGCAGGACGGTGCGGGTGACGGGCGCGTCCTTGATCTCGCGGATCGCGTTGCGGTGGTAGAAGCGAATCGGCTCAGTCATGTCTCGTTACTCTCGAATGTTCTGTGTCCGTTGGGACGTGCGGCAGCGATGGTTCGAAAACTATCACCGTCAATAAATACAACCCATAGCCCGGATCGCATGCGGGACATATCCGCGAAAAGATATCGAGATGGATTTGGGAGGCGGTTGGCTCATGGTGATCGTGACGTTTCGCTGTATTTTTGTATTTTATGCTGCATAACGGACAGAATCGGCGAGGGCCCATTGGCTAGCTTCGCTCAAAAATTAGGCACTGACGATGCGGAAACGGACCACTATATGGGTCCCGAAACGGATTTTCGTCCGACGAATTATTAAGCAAGTCCTGCAAGAGAATCGGTTCCATGGGAAAATCACGCCTTCCCGCCGATTTCAAGTCTCGTTTTCCCCATGTCCACCGACTCAGCGACACCTCGTAGCGAATTCGCGACGACCATGCAGATCATTCCAGTCGTCTTTTTCACGTTTCTTTGCTATCTGACGATCGGAATTCCGCTCGCGGTGCTGCCAGGCTATGTCCACGACGACCTGGGTTACAGCGCTGTGCTGGCGGGTGCGGCGATCAGCGTGCAATATCTGGCGACGTTGGCGTCGCGGCCGCTCGCCGGCCGTTCTGCCGATACGTTGGGGCCGAAGCGGACTGTGACGATCGGTTTGCTGGGTTGTGGCGCGAGCGGGGTTTTGTTGCTGCTGGCTGTGCTGTGCGGGCGCTGGCCGGTGGTGAGTCTTGGGCTTCTGGTCTGTAGCCGTCTTGTGTTGGGCTTCGGTGAGAGTCTTTGCGGCACGGGTGCGATTCTGTGGGGCATCGGCAGGGTTGGCACCAGCAACAATGCGCGGGTGATCTCGTGGAACGGTATCGCGACATACGGCGCGCTGGCCGTCGGCGCGCCGCTGGGCGTGGCGATCGAGCATACGGTTGGGTTTGCCGCGTTGGGGATTCTGGTGGTTCTGCTCGCGGCGCTTGGTTTTTATCTGGCTCGTCCGATCGCGCCGGTGCCGATTGTGCATGGCGAGCGCATGTCGTATCGGAGTGTGTTCACGCGGGTGTTGCCGCACGGGATTGGGTTGGCGCTCGGTTCAGCCGGGTTTGGGTCGATCGCTACTTTTATCACGCTGTTTTATGCGGCCAGGCATTGGCCGAATGCCGCTTTGTCGTTGACGGTGTTCGGGACGCTGTTTATTGGCGCACGGTTGTTGTTTGCCAATACGATCAAGACCTACGGCGGGTTTCGGGTCGCGATTGCTTCGTTTTCGTTTGAGTGTGCCGGGTTGTTGATGTTGTGGCTGGCGCCTGAGCCTCATATTGCGCTCGCCGGCGCGGCTTTGACCGGGTTCGGATTTGCGTTGGTGTTTCCGGCACTCGGGGTCGAGGCTGTGGGGCTCGTGCCGCCGGCTAGCCGGGGAGCGGCTTTGTCGGCTTATTCCGTGTTTCTGGATCTCTCGCTTGGGATTACTGGGCCGCTGGCCGGGTATATCGCTGGGGAGTTTGGGTATGGGTCGGTGTTCCTCTTTGCCGCTGTTGCGGCTGCTGCGGGGGTGGGGTTGTCTACTTTGCTTTATCTTCGGAATGCTAAGGTGACTAATTTGCCTGCGGCGTTGTGAGGGTTTGGGTTCTTTCGGTTTTGGCCTTTCCTTGAATTCTCGGCGGTTTATTAGCGTCGCCCCTGTGCGGGGCAGGCACCTACTTTCTTTGCCGCCGCGCAAAGAAAGTAGGCAAAGAAAGCCGTTTCACACTGCTAGCTCATAAGCGGGCCCCTGCGCCGCCCTCGCTAGTGGTGCATCTGGAATCTGTGCTCTCGCACATTCCGCTCCTGTGGACACAACAGTCATACCTCTCGACTTGCGCTGCGCGGTCGCTTCTGGCGCGGTCTGATATCTTGTTCTCTGGCGTTTACTTCATTAGACGTCTGGACGTCTTCGCTGCGCGTCCTCCCTATGTTCGATGCCTCCGCTTTCGTGCGAGGTCGCACATAACGCTTATATCGTTCCCCCTACAATCGTCCGGCGCAGATGAACGATAAGGATGATGCAATGCGTTTCGTTTACCCCGTCCTGTTGGCAATCGTGTGCTGCGCATGTTCGCAGCAAGGTAATCGTGCGGCCGTCTCCTCAGAAGATCATCGCGTCGACAGCGCAGTGCACGCATGGAGAGACAATTTCGATCCCCTGTGGCGATATAACCGTTCGACCTGCGGAGCCGACGCCGTCGCGCTCGCGGCTGTGAAAAGTCTGTTCCAGCAGCTCTTACATATATCGACGGCCACCGCCTGCGATCGTTTGACCGCGATGCCCGAAACTTACAGCACGCAAGTCGATGGCAACCAGGCAAGCGTGGTCGTGCAAAACGTCGACGGAAGACCGGGTAGTCAGATTCGCTTCACGCTCACATCGTCGGCTAATACTTGGGCAGTGCAGAAGGTGTCGGCCGTAAGCGCGTTGGCTACGACGACTATCTTCGACGCTACGCAGCCCGGCTCTGGCGACGGTCGCATCGAGCCGGCTTACTCGGCATGGATTCCGCATGGCGCTGCGCCGTGGGATATTACCCACGTCATCAGCTACGGTCAGTCGCTCAGTCAGGGCTTCTATAACCGGCCTGTGCTGTCCACCCACCAACGCTATTCTTCGTTGCGCTTCAATGGCGGCGTGCGGGTTCAAGACAGCATTCAAAGCGGAAACGTCGAGGTCGCCTACAAACAGTTCGTCCCGTTAGTCGAGACTCAATGGGGCGACAAGGCCGAGACACCGACCAGCGGCACGCTGAATATGGCCATGCAACTGATCGAACAGGAGAACCTGCAAAATCATGCGGACATCCCCTATCGGTTCGTTGGCTCTGCGCCCGGTGAAGGATCGATGGCTATTGCGACGCTGTCGGAGCCTGGACGCTATTACTCGCAGTTGCTGCGCGACATCGCTCAGGCAAAGCGGCTTGCTGACGCCGAAGGCAAAACATACGGCATCGGCGCCATCACGTGGACGCAAGGGGAAGCTGACGATTCCAGCCAGACCTCCATTCCGACTTACGTGGCGAAGCTGCGGACGCTGCGCGCCGACGTCGACCGGGACGCGAAGGCGATGACCGGACAGAAGCAGGACGTCGAAATGATCACCTATCAGTTGGCCACGCATCGCCGTTTCGACCAGCGCTATCCGCATATCGCGCTCGCTCTGCTGCAAGCCAGCCACGAAGATCCGCACATTCATCTGGCTGTGTCCATGTATCTCTTTCGCTACATCGATGGCGGACACACCGACAATCGCAGCACCGAATGGATGGGCGCTTATTACGGCTTGGTGCTGAAGCGGATTCTGATCGACCGTGCCACATGGAAGCCTCTCGAGCCGCTGAGCTGGCAACGCGACGGCACGACGGCCACGCTGCGCTTCAATGTTCCCGCGCCGCCGCTCAAATGGGATACGACGCAGGTTGCCGGCAATTCGGATTATGGCTTCTCGTTGCGTCTACCTTCCGGCGCTCTACTGCCGATCCGTTCAGTAGCGATCACGGGAGCCGACGAGGTGGAAATCATCGCGCAATCGCCGATCCCCGCGGGTACGCACGTCGAATACGCATTCAATGGTGCGGGCATCGCGGGCAGCCGCTATGGTCCGCGCGGCAATCTGCGCGATTCGCAGGGCGACGCGATCCGCTTCAACGACGGACGTGAATCGATGCGCCTCGACAACTGGTGCGTGATTTTCGATGTATCGCTTTAGCACATCGTGAACGGCCGGCGGCATCAAGCGCAAACATGAACCGGAACGAGGCAATGGTGAAGAACGAGCGCGTCAGAGGCTGCCTGGCCATTTCAATCATCGCGATCGTTTGCGCCGAGGTAATTGGCCGGCTCGGCGATGCCGGATTTCTGCAGGACGGGCACGTGTCTAGCGTTCTGAAGATTCTTCGGTACGCCGCAAACGCGTTGGGATACCCGACTGCCTTCTTCCTCCTCGGCATGAGTACGGTAGGGTATTTACAACGCTCGCGCGCGGACCTGCTGAAATACATAGCCGTAGGCGTGCTCTACCCATATCTGCTCTGGTCGATATTGCAGATGGCTTTTGAATGGCTCGTGGCCGACTATAAAGACTACGCCGGCCAGCAGTTTGAGTTGACTCGCTTGGCATTAGTGCCCGGCGGTCAATTCTGGTTCCTATACGCGCTGTTCATCTGCCAGATCGTCGCTTGCATCACGGTATGGCCACGGTCCACGAAGGTCCGATCGGCGTTGACGGTGCCGAACCGCTGCCTGCTTGTCGCGATGTTCATTGTATGCGCCGCAATCGCGACGCGGAGCCGCTGGGGCATCGTCACGATGACATGCTGGGGCCTGGTCTTCTTTCTGCCCGGCGTACTGCTCGGTTCCCGGCCTGACCGGCAAGGCGGCCATGCTGCCGGCGTCCACCTTGCGTGGGTCACGACCATTGCCTTTGCAGTTGTCGCATTCATGGGGCAACGTGCCGGCCACGACCTCGACTTGTATTCGCTGCTGGCGAGTTTTCTCGGTATCGTAGCGGCCATTTCGATCGGAAGGTGCCTGCCGATATGGCGAAGGTCGCGCTGGATCGTCTCGCTTGGCTCAGCGTGGAAGCCGGTGTATTTGCTGCACGTGCTCGCTACCGCTGTGGTCTGGAACGCGTTGCTGGCCTTTCACATCAGCCAGCCCGTGGTTCACTTTGTGCTCGGCAGTGCGACCGGGTTGGCGTTACCGATAGCGATCTGGCTCACGACGAAGCGCCTTGGCATCGCGCATTGGGTCGGCTTCGAGGAACCTATAGAAGTGCGGAACGAAGGCACCGCGTCCGCAAGTGCCGTCGCGCATAGTCCTGAAAAAACCGTCAAGTCAGGTACGTGACTTCGGCCATAGTCACAGTCGTGTCGGCGTCCTACTTACCGCCCGACAACCCTCGCTCCAAAGCCGCAACGCCCGCAGGCAAATCGACCTTCACGCCGAGATCGACCATCGTCCTGCCAAGCGCATGCACCGTGCGAAACAGATTGTGTTCCCGACACTGCTCGCCCATCTGCCCGATACGAACAATTGGCAATCCAAACGAACCGGAAATCTCCACTTGATGCATCCGCGAGATATGCGAACAGACATCCGCGGGACTGAACCCCTCGGGCACCTCGATCCCAACTACGGAATTCAACCGGCAAGCTTTCGGCGTGTACAACCGCAACCCCATCGCAGCGACGCCATCCTGCAGCGCCAACGAACACTTCAAATGCCGTGCGAACCGCTTCTCCAGCGTCTCAGCACAAACAAGCCTCAAAGCTTCATGCAAAGCCAGAACGCCAGAAACCGGCGCCGTATAGTGATACCCCGCGTTATGCCAAAAATTCTCCGCGAGTGAAGCATCAAGACACCAATGCGCATTCGGCGCCGTGCGCCCTTTCACGCGCGCCCAGGCCGCATCGGAAAACGCGATCAACGACACCCCAGGAATCGACGACAACCCCTTCTGCCCACCCGTAATCACCGCATCGATCCCCCAAGCATCCATCTCCAGCGGCATCGTACTCAACGTACACACCGCATCGACGATCACCAACGCGCCAGCGGCCTTCGCCAACGCGGCGATCTCCTTCAGGTGATAATTCCACACCGTATTCGACGTTTCCCCCTGCACCACCGTTACGATCTCGGGACGCTCGCGCCGAATCGCCCCGGCAATCTCCTCAAGACTTGCCACCGCGCGATCGGCGACATCGAGCGTGCTAACCCGCGCGCCGACGCGCCGCCCCATCTCCGCCATCCGCTCGCTGAAGAAACCATTCTTGATGGAAAGCACCCGCGTACCTTCCCACGCGAGGTTCGAGATCGCCATCTCCATCGCGGCCGATCCCGGTCCGGCCACGCCCAGCACCCATTTCGAGTTCGTCTGGAACACATAGCGCGCCATCGACTTCACCTGCCCGATCACCTTCACCATCGTGCCGCCCAGGTGATTGATCACAATCGCGTTCGCCTTGGCCACCGCCGCGGGAATCGGCACGGGGCCGGCGCCCATCATCAGGAGCGGCTCTTCGGGAAGAATGGCGTCGAGCGACTCGACAACCGGACAGGGCACTGCGGAAGATGCGGAGGTGAATGATGAAGTCGGCATGGTGATCGGTACGTGAAGGTCAGGACGCAAAGGAGCAAACGGCCCCGCCAGCATGGACGCTGACGAGGCCGCCTGTTCGATCATTCACCGATCCGCGCGATTGCGCAAGTTTTTTGACTATGCCTGTTAGCGAGGCAACGCGGCGAGCCGCGCCGTTACTTCACCTTCGTCTTGTCGAGTTTCTTGCCGGTCGCCGCATTGAAACGCTCCACATAGTCTTCCATCAACTTGCGCACGGCGCGACCGATCTGCCGGTAGTCGGACTCGTTGAGGTTCGCCAGCGACACACGCCCCGACGGATGCTGCGTGCCGAAGCCACGGCCCGGCAACAGCACGACGCGAGCTTCGCGCGCGAGCCGGAACAGCAACTCGGAAGGCTCGGCATTCTTCAACAACCAGTCGACGAATTCGCGTCCGAACATCCGCTCGCCGAAGAATTCGACGTCGAGAATCGTGTAGTAATCGACCTGGTTAGGATCGTCGTCCGCGAACGAAATGCCGACCTCTTCGTAGAGCGCCTGCTTGCGCTTGCGGATCAGCCGCTTCAACGCGTTCTTGTATGCGTCCGGCGTGTCCATCAGCGAGAACAGCGAAAACAGCACCATCTGCACCTGCTGCGGCGTCGACAAACCCGCCGTGTGATTCAGCGCGACGGTGCGGCTGTCGGCCACGAGGCGATCGATGAACTTGAGCTTGTCCGGCTCCGTCGTGATCGACTCGTAACGCTCGTGCAACTGCTTCTTCGCGTCCTTCGGCAAGTCGGCGATCAGTTTGTCGAGCACGTTGTCGCGGTGCGTCGCGATGGTGCCCAGACGCCAGCCGGTCGCGCCGAAGTACTTCGAGTACGAGTACACGAGAATGGTGTTCTTCGGCGCGAGCGCGAATAGCGATACGAAGTTGTCGGCGAAGGTGCCGTACACGTCGTCGGTGAGCAGGATCAGATCGGGCCGTTCCTTGACGATGTCGGCGATGTATTGAAGGCTTTCGTCATCGATCTTCACCGAAGGCGGATTGCTCGGATTCACGAGGAAGAACGCCTTCACCTTCGGATCGCGCAACTTGTCGAGTTCCTTCTTCGAATACTGCCAGCCGTTCGCGACGTCGGCTTCGAGATTCACCACGTTGAGCCTGTAGTCGTTCAGTCGCGGAATCTCGATGTACGGCGTGAAAATCGGCATGCCGAGCGCGATCGTGTCGCCCTCCTTGATCAGATGGTTCTCGCGCATCGAGTTGAAGATGTACGTCATCGCCGCCGTGCCGCCTTCCACCGCGAACACGTCGAACTCGCCGACAAAAGGATGATCGCCGATCATCTCCTTGCGCAGATACTGCCCGACGATCAGTTCGGACAGCTTGAGCATGCGGTCCGGCACCGGATAGTTCGACGCGAGAATGCCTTCGCACATTTCATACAGGAAGTCGGCCGCCGAGTATCCCAACTGGTCGCGCACGTACGACACGGCGCCGCGCAGGAAGTCGACGCCCGGCACGCCCCTGTTTTCGCGCAAGAACAGATCGAAGCGTTCTTCGAGGCCCTCGCGTCGCGGAAAGCCGCCCACGCCTTCCGGCATGTAGGCAAACGAGCGCTCCGATTCGCGCATCGCAAAGAGGCCGAGTTGCCAGAAGCCGTGGCGCGGAATCGTCGCCAGAAAATTGGGGTTGCCGCGGCCGGCGTTGAGCATCGCCGCATTGGCGGGCCGCTCCACGGCGCCGCCACCGGCCGCCTTGATCAGTTCGTCCTTCAATTCGAACGGGCTGAGCGCGGCCATGCCTGCTTGTGCCATATCTGCGTGCTTCTTGTCGCCCTTGTCTTTTGCCATGATGCGTTCTCCAATGAGTCAAGTGAAAGACGCCGGCGCGGCGATGATCGCCCGATGAGCGCCGGCGCAAGAGAGATCGATGGATGCCCGCGCTAGACGAGCCCGACCACGAGCGGCCCGAGCAGCGTCAGCGCGACGTTGGCGATGGCGTACGTGATCGCGAACGGCACGGTCGGCACGGCGCTTTCCGCCTTGTCGAGCACGCCGCCGAATGCGGGATTCGCGCTGCGCGAGCCGGCCAGCGCGCCGGCCAGAATGGCTGCGTTGTTGTACTTCAGCACATAGCGGCCGAACAGCATGGTGAGCAACAGCGGAAACAGCGTGACGAACACGCCGAGCAGGAAAATCGTGATGCCGAGCTGCTTGACCGTCACCACGGCCTGCAAGCCGGAGTTGAGTCCCACCACCACCACGAACGCCGCGAGACCGAAATCCTGCAGCAGCCGCGAAGCCGCCGACGGCATCACGCCGTACATGGGATGCTTGCCGCGCATCCAGCCGAACAGCAGGCCGGCCAGCAGACAGCCGCCGCCCGAGCCGAGCGTGAGCGGAATGCCGCCGACGTTGATGACGATCAACCCGATCAGCAAACCGAGCACGAGGCCGACGCCCATGTAGATGAAGTCGGTTTTGATGCTGTAGGGCAGCTCGTAGCCGGCGATGTCGACGGCGCGCTTGGTGTCTTTCGGCGACCCGTAGAAGGTGAGGACGTCGCCGTGCTCCAGTTGGGTTTCCGGCAGGATCGGCAGCGGCTGACCGGCGCGCGAAATACCCTGGATGTAGACACCATGACGCATATCGCGGTCCAACAATTCTCGCGCGGCGGCGATCGTGGTGTGATTCATGCCCTTGCGCGTGAACACGCCTTGACGTGTCTGCATGACGACGCCGACGTCCTCGACGGTGGCCACCTCGCCGCCGCTCGCGCCGAACGCGACCACGCCCTCGCGGCGGCCCACCACCAACACCACATCATCGGGCTTCAATACGAGGTCGGGCGCCGGGTCGAGTTGATGGCCGTCGCGCTTGATCCGCTCGATCGTCAAAAGGTCCTGGTGCTGGGTTTCGACGTCCTTCACCGTTTTGCCGGCGCTGACATCGATCTTGTACGCGCGGCCGACCATCTCGGGCAACGCCGAGAGCTGCCCCGGCGCGATAGACGGCGCGCCTGACGTCAACTCGCGTTCCGCCTGGATCGAGGCGTCGCGCAAACTTTGGCCCATGAATTTAGGCAGGATATTCACGCACACGATGATCGCGCCCAGCGAGCCGAACACGTAGGTCACCGCGTAAGCGATCGCCACGTCCGATTGCAGCGACTTGACCTGATCGGCGGGCAAGCCGAGACGCGCGATCGCGTCGCCCGCCGTGCCGATAATCGCCGATTGCGTCAGCGCGCCGCCCGCGAGCCCGGCGGCGAGTCCCTTGTTCAGGTGGAACAGCTTCGCGCAGATGACCACGGTGACTAGCGCGCTAACCGCCAGAAACACGGCCATCGCGATCTCGCGCAGCGTCTTGCGGTTCAACGAGTTGAAGAACCCGGGCCCGGAGTCATAGCCGACCGCGTAGATGAAGACGGCGAACATGACCGCCTTCACGCCGTTATCGATCGTCACGCCTGCCTGACTGATCACGACCGCGGCCAGCAGCGACCCGCCCACGCCGCCCAACTGGAATTTGCCGAAGTTGATCTGCCCGATGAAGTAGCCGACTGCGAGCGACAGAAACAGCGCAATCTCGGGTGATTTCTGAAAGATGTGATGTAGCCAGTCCATCGTGCCCTCGCTGGATAGTTTGCGATCCTGAGTACTTTACTGGGTGCTCCTTGCGTACAGGGAGCGCCATCGAGTCGCGCGCCGCACGCCGCCTGCTGCATCGACCGAACGTGGCACGGCGCGCCACGTCCGGCACATCTGCCGCCTAATGGAATTTCCCGGCGAGGCCGACTACGACCGGCCCCATCAGCGGCAACAGAATGTTCGAGAGTGCATACGTGATCGTGTAGCCGATCACGGGTGTGGAATTTCCCGTGACGCCCACGAGTGCGCTGATCGCGGGCGTGCTGCATTGCTGGCCCGCAATCGCGCCGAGCAGCATGGGCGCCTCGAGCTTGAGGAACATGCGGCCGATCCATAACGACAGCAGTCCCGGCACGAGCACCATCAGAATCCCGGCCACCGGCAACGCGAGACCGTATTCACGCACCAGTTTGATGGCGTCCGGTCCCGCCGACAGCCCGACTGCCGCGATGAAAGTGGCGAGACCGAAGTCCTTGAGGATTTGCGCGGCCGCCGAAGGCAGCGAACCGATCAGCGGATACCGCGAACGGATCCAGCCGAACAGCAGCCCCGACAGCAAACAACCGCCACCGGTGCCGAGCGCGACCGAGACGCCGCCCACCCGTCCGCCAAGATGGCCGATCGCCATACCGACCAGCACGCCCAGAGCCAGATAGACGAAGTCGGTCTTCTGCGTCGCGACGAGCATGTAGCCCAAACGCTGCGCACCGCGTTCGACATCGGCCTTGGCGCCCACCAGCGTCAGTACGTCGCCGCGGTTCAGTTCGGTGCCGGGCAGCGCCGGCACCGTGGTTTCGAGCCGCGTGACCGCCGCGATGTAGATGCCCCGGCCGTTTTCCGGCGTGGCCTGTTCGCGCACCTGAGCGATGGTCCGGCCATGCAGATCGCGGCGCGTCAGCACCACATCGACCTGTTCGGCGATCACGAGGCCGAAGTCCGCGCCGCCCACTTCGTCGCCGAGACTGGCGGCGGCCGCCACGATCGCTTCACGCCGCCCCGCCAGCAGAATGACGTCGTGGGGCGCGAGGGTCAGTTGCGGTTCGGCCGGCAGGTTCGCGCCGTTGCGCCGCACGCGCTCGACTGTCAGGTTGAAGCCGTACTGCTGTTCGAACGCCCGGATCGTCGCGCCAGCCGCCGCGCCGACGAGAAACGCCCGCCCCACCAGCGCGGGCGCTGCCGCGCGCTGACCCTCGCCGAACGAGCCTTCGCCGCCGAGCTTGCGCCACACGCGCTCGGCTTCGTCGCGCAGATTGACGCGCAGCAGCAGCGGCGCGAACTGGCTCGTAAAAAGCACGACGGTGATCAGGCCGAACAGGTAGCTCACGCTGTACGCGGTCACGATATTGGCCTGCAGGCGTACCGTTTCCGCGTCGCCGAAGCCGAGCTTGGCGATCGCCTCGGACGCCGTGCCGATCACGGCGGATTCCGTCGCGGCGCCGGCCAGCAGACCGGCCGCAGTGCCGGCATCGAGCCGCATGACGGCCACCGCGATCATGATCAGCACCAGCACCGACACGATCTCGACCACCGACAGCAACCCATAGCGCCAGCCGCGGCCAATGTTGGCAAAGAACTGCGGCCCGCCGGTAAAGCCCAGCGCGAAGATGAACAGCGCGAAAGCGATGTTCTTCAGATCGGGGGCGATGCGCGCGCCGGTCTGGCCTAACAGCAACGCGACGATCAGCGTGCCGCACACGCCGCCGAGCTGAATCGGACCGATGCGGAACGAACCAATGAAATATCCAATTGCGAGACTTGCGAACAGCGCGATCTCCGGCTGAGATCTCAGCAATTCACCGATCATGTTGACTCGCCCATTGACGGGTTTATTAGCAGGAGACTGAATAACCACTTGAAGAACTCGAGTGAATTAATTCGTCGCGATTTGACGCACGCATCACTCAATCAGCATCGCGATTGAGTGAAAATTTAATTTATGGCAGTAAAATGACGCGCGTCGCGCCCGAGCTGATTTGCCGCACTGCAGCGGCACGCATTGAAACGGTCTTCCGATAGCTCGACAGTCACTCTTTCCTCGCGAAGTTGCCTTGCGCCTTGAAAAAGACATCGTCTGCTGATGGCCAATTTATTACAGCATGAGTGAACATGCATTTTTGGAACCGCTTTTTTAATAAATATTGTAATTTTGTGTGGCTGTCAATATTATTTTTTAACTCGCGTTTCGTTTGACTTCGCAAAAGAATGATTTTTAGCAAACGCGGATGGATTGCAATGCAGTGCGTCCGCATGGCTAACCTATACTGGAGCGCTCGTCCGCCGCGCCCTGAGTCCGTTTCTCTATTAGCGCCGGCACGCATTCTTCGGAGTCCACATGCGCATGATCCTGTTCAGCAGCCGCCAATACGACCGCGACACGTTCACCGAAGCCAATGCCACGCATCGCTATGAACTGCACTGCCAGGAGTCGCACCTCGACAGCGGGACGGCCATTCTCGCGCAGGGCTACGACGTGGTGTGTCCGTTCGTCAACGACAACGTCGACGCGGCGGTACTGGAGCGGCTTCATGCCGGCGGCACGCGCATGATCGCGCTGCGTTCGGCGGGCTTCAATCACGTCGATCTGGCCGCGGCCGAGCGTCTCGGCATCCCGGTCGCGCGGGTGCCGGCCTATTCGCCGCACGCAGTGGCCGAACATGCGGTCGGCTTGATTCTTGCGCTGAACCGGCGGCTGCCGCGCGCCGTCGCACGCACGCGCGAAGGCGACTTTTCGCTGCACGGTCTGCTCGGTTTCGACCTGCATGGCAAGACCGTGGGTGTGATCGGCACCGGCATGATCGGCCGCGTATTCGGGCGCATCATGGCGGGCTTCGGCATGCAGGTGCTCGCCTACGATCCCGGCAAGCCCGCCGACGACCTGCTCGCGCTCGGCGCGCGCTACGTGCCGCTCGACACGCTGCTCGCCGAAGCCGACGTGGTCAGCCTGCATTGCCCACTGGTGCCGGACACGTACCATCTCATCGACGGCCCCGCGCTCGCCAAGATGAAGCGCGGCGCGATGCTGATCAATACCGGCCGTGGCGGCCTCGTCGAAAGCAATGCGCTGATTGGCGCCCTGAAAGATGGCCGACTCGGCCACCTCGGGCTCGATGTGTACGAGGAAGAAGGAGGCCTGTTCTTCGAGGATCACTCGAACCTGCCGTTGCAGGACGATGTGCTTGCGCGTCTGTTGATGTTCCCGAACGTGATCGTCACCGCGCATCAGGCGTTCTTCACGCGCGAGGCGATGAACGAGATCGCCCTGACCACGCTGGACAACGTCGCGGCGTGGCAGGCCGGCACGCCGCGCAATGTGGTGCGCGCGCCTGCCTAGACGCCGCCGGTGTTCAGCGGCGTCGCGCGGACCACGGTGCGCGCGTCGTCCGCGGCGCCGCAGAGTTCGCGCAGCAAGGTCGCCTCGCGCTCGTGCACTTCGACCGGAAACCAGCGCGCGCCCGCATCGGCAAGATAGCGCGCACGATGCTGGCCGTTGCGAAACGCCACCACGCCTTCGCGTTCCAGTCCGAACCAGCCCAGCACACCCGGCGCGCGACGCGTCGAGATGGTCACGTACGGCATCTGCGGAATACGCGGATTCTCCGGATCGAGAAACTCGCGAATGCCGCGCACCTTGCCCGAATGCCATTCGGCGACCGGCTTCAGCACGTAATCGGTATTGTCGCGATCGGCGCACGCGAGCAGCTTACGCACGTCGACGAGTACGACCTGATGCCGCGTGCCGTCCGTGACGAATACGCGTTTCAGGCGCACATGGTCGTACCATGGATGCTCTTGCAGAGGCACGGTCCAGACCGTTTCGGCACAAGCCGGCGCGGCGGCTGACGATGAATTGGACAAGGGCAAAGGCAGGCTCGATAAGCTGGCGAACAGGCGCCAGCGCGTTAGGAGAGCGCTTACGCTACGAGCCGATTGTGTAAGAAGCATGACAGGCCACGGTATTAATTACTCTGCATGAGCACACTGCTCACAACCCCGCAACAAGCGGGCAGACGCTGATGACTTCTACGGTGACAACGATGATAACCACGCAAAATTTCAATGACCACGTGCGCATCGAAGCTGATCGGGATATCGGCGTGGCCACGATCGTCCTTGAGCGTCCGGCGCGTCGAAATGCTGTGGATCGTCCTGTCGCCGAGGCGCTGAGCGCCGCGTTTGCCCGCTTCGAGGCGGAGCCCGCGTGGCGCGCGGCGGTGCTGTTCGGCGCGGGCGGCACCTTTTGCGCGGGCGCGGACCTGACCGCTCTCGCCGACGACACTCGACGCAACGAGCTGCACGCCGACGGCAGCGGCCCGGGTCCGATGGGACCGACTCGGACGAGCTTCAGCAAGCCGGTGATTGCCGCGATTGCCGGCTATGCGGTGGCGGGCGGACTGGAGCTGGCGGCGCTGTGCGATCTCAGAGTCGTCGAGGACGACGCGGTGCTCGGCGTATTCTGCCGGCGCGTCGGAATTCCGCTGATCGATGGCGGTACGATCCGCTTACCGCGCTTGATCGGACTGTCACGTGCGCTGGACCTGATCCTGACCGGCCGCGCGGTGAACGCGCAGGAAGCGCTCAGCTTCGGCCTCGCCAATCGCGTCGTACCGAAAGGCACCGCACGCGCGGCGGCCGAACAGCTGGCCGCCGAACTGGCTGCATTTCCGCAGGCTGCGTTGCTCGCCGATCGTCGTTCGGTGCTGGAAAACAGCGTGCTCGACGATCTCGTCGAAGCATTGCGCCGCGAAGGCGCCGGCGGCTACCAGGCGGTTTTCGACGAAGGCGTGGCGGGCGCGGCGCAATTCACCAGCGGCGCCGGTCGTCATGACGAGACGCGACGCGGCGACGGCGGTAGCGGAGACGGCAGCGGCGGCAAACATTAGACACGCGACGAGGGCCGGCGCACCTATCAGCAAAAAACAACACCGGCATTGACGATCAGCAAGCCCGTTTTGACTTAGGTAGAATCCCCTACTGTTTTACCCCTGTACGGCGCACGCGTTTTCGCCCCGAAAACGCGCGCCGGCCGCGCGACGCCTCCTGTCGCGCCGATTCGCGCTCCTTCACGATGCCTTTACCTCTGCTTGCCCTCGCCGTTGCCGCGTTTGGAATCGGTACCACCGAATTCGTAATCATGGGGTTGTTGCCCGACGTCGCGCGCGACCTGTCCGTGTCGATCCCGGCGGCCGGCATGCTGGTGTCGGCGTATGCGCTCGGCGTGACCATCGGCGCGCCGATCGTCGCCATCGCGGTCGCCAACATGCCGCGCAAGAAGGCGCTGATGAGCCTGATCGGCGTGTTCATCGTCGGCAATCTCCTGTGCGCGGTGGCGCCGGGCTACGCGGTGCTGATGGCCGCACGCATCGTGACGGCGTTCTGCCATGGCGCGTTCTTCGGCATCGGCTCCGTGGTGGCCGCCGGCCTCGTCGCGCCGAACCGCCGCGCGCAAGCCATCGCGTTGATGTTCACGGGCCTCACGCTTGCCAACGTGCTGGGCGTGCCGCTCGGCACCGCGCTCGGCCAGGCGGTGGGCTGGCGTGCCACGTTCTGGGCGGTGACGGGTATCGGCGTCGTCGCGGCGGCCGCGCTCGCCGTGTGCCTGCCGGCGAAGATCGAAATGCAGAAGGCTAGCCTCGTGCGCGAATTCAGCGTGCTGAAGAACCCGCAGGTGCTGATGGTGCTCGGCATCAGCGTGCTCGCGTCGGCGAGCCTCTTTTCCACCTTCACGTACATCACGCCGATTCTCGAAGACGTGACCGGCTTTACGCCGCACGCGGTCACGCTTGTACTGCTGCTGTTCGGCCTCGGCCTGACGGTGGGCAGCACGCTCGGTGGCAAGCTCGCCGACTGGCGGCTGATGCCTTCGCTGGTGGCGTTCCTGTTGGCGATCGTCGTGATTCTGACCATCTTCGCCGGCACCATGCATGCGGAGATCCCGGCAATGATCACGATTTTCGTGTGGGGCATTCTGGCCTTCGCGATCGTGCCGCCGCTGCAAATGCTGATCGTCGACCGCGCGAGCCATGCGCCGAATCTGGCTTCAACGTTGAATCAAGGCGCCTTCAACCTCGGCAATGCGACGGGCGCCTGGCTCGGCGGCATGGCGATCGGCGCGGGCGCTCCGCTCACGACACTGCCGTGGGTCGGCGTGGCGACGTCGATCGGCGCGCTGGTGCTGACGCTGTGGTCGGTGTCAATCGACCGGCGCGCACAACGCATGGCGATGGCGGGCTAAGCGCCCTTCTCCGCACTCCTCCCAAGCCGCGCACAGGTGCGGTTGACTCACGGCCGTAGTAGCATCTCGGCCGATGAAAGTCATCTTCACTCGCGATTTCCTCGCTTTGATCCTGAGCGTCGCCGTCGTCGGACTCGGCAGCGGCGCGACGCTTCCCCTCACCGCCCTCGCGCTCACGCAAGCCGGCTACGGCACCGATGTGGTCGGCCTGCTGAGCGCCGCGCAAGCGGGCGGTGGGCTCGTCATCGTGCCGCTCGCGGGATGGATCGCGGCGCGTTTCGGCGGCCGCCAGGTGATCGTCGGCGCCGTGCTGGTGGTGGCGTTCGCCACCGCGCTGATGCAACTCACCTCGAACCTGTGGCTGTGGGCCGTGCTGCGCGTGCTGTGCGGCGCCGCGTTGATGCTCCTCTTCACGATCGGCGAAGCCTGGGTCAATCAATTGGCCGACGATGCCACGCGCGGCCGCGTCATCGCCATTTACGCGACCAACTTCACGCTGTTCCAGATGGCCGGTCCGGTGCTGGTGAGTCAGATCGCCGGCTTCACGCAATGGCGCTTCCTGATTTGCGGCGCGATCTTTCTGCTGGCACTGCCGATGCTCGCCACGATTCGCAAGACCCCGCAAGCGTCCGAGGATGAGCACGCGGCGCACGGCAGTTGGCGTCATGTTTTGCCGCTGATGCCGGCGCTCGCGATCGGCACCGGCTTCTTCGCGTTGTTCGACACGATCGCGCTCTCGCTGCTGCCGCTCTTCGCGATGTCGCACGGCATCACGAGCGAGGTGGCCGTGCTGTTCGCGTCGGCACTGCTGCTCGGCGATACTACAATGCAATTCCCGATCGGCTGGCTGGCTGACCGGCTCGGACGTGAACGCGTGCATATCGGTTGCGGTGTGATCGTTGTCGCGCTGCTGCCCTTGCTGCCGTGGGCGATCACCTCACCGTGGCTGTGCTGGCCACTACTGTATGTGCTCGGCGCGGCGGCGGGCGCGATTTATACGCTGTCGCTGGTTGCCTGTGGTGAACGCTTTCGCGGTGTCGCGCTGGTCTCGGCGAGTTCGCTGGTGGGCGCGTCGTGGAGCGCGGCGAGTTTCGGTGGGCCGCTGGCGGCTGGTGCGCTGATGAAGGGCGTCGGGAATGACGCGATGGTCGGTGTGCTGCTCGTCGCAGCGTTGGCATTTCTGGTGGCGGTTTGGTGGGAGAGACGGCGGGTGCCGGTGCGGATTGCGGGTTGATCGGCTGCTGACCTTGGTGCGGCGCCGCGGCGCCGGCAACGATGCGACGGCGGACGTGCTGCTCCCCGCTGATTTGGCGTTTGTCGTTGCGGCTTGGAGAGAGGCGCGAGTGCGGATCGCGCATCGCGGGTCGATCAACAGACTCTGGCGCCGCGCGAGCCTGTCAGATTTTTAGTGTGTCGAGGTCATGAGACGATAACGGAAATAACGTCCAATGACCGAAACAACAGTGACCAAGAAGAGCAAGAACCCGAAGGCGCCGAAGCTGTTCCCCGATGAGCTGATCGATCAACTGCTGGCGCAGGTGCAGAACAGGAACGCCGAGTCGGTTCTCGGGGAATCGGGCCTGGCCGGGCAACTGAAGAAGCAACTGGCTGAGCGCATGTTGGCCGCGGAGCTGACGCATCACCTGGAGAGCGAGGCGGAGCAAGGCAGCGCCGGCAACCACCGCAACGGTACGAGCCGCAAGACAGTGCTCACACCCAACGGCGAACTGACGCTGGATATCCCGCGAGACCGGCAGGCGACGTTCGAGCCGCAACTGGTCGGCAAGTACCAGCGCCGGCTGGCGGGATTCGACGACCACGTCATCAGCATGTACGCGCGCGGCATGAGCGTACGCGAGATCCAGGCTCACCTGCTGGAGCTGTACGGCCTGGAAGTGTCGCCCGATCTGATTTCCACGGTCACCGACGAGGTGCTGGCTGAGGTCGAGCAGTGGCAACAACGCCCGCTCGAGGCGATGTATCCGATTGTGTATTTCGACGCACTTCGACTGAAGATCCGCGACGAGGGCACGGTCAGGAACAAGGCGGTGTACCTGGCGCTGGGCATTCGGGCTGACGGCCGCAAGGAAGTGCTGGGCTTGTGGATCGAACAAACCGAAGGCGCCAAGTTCTGGCTGAAGGTTTTCAACGAGTTGAAGAATCGCGGTTTGCACGACATCCTGATTGCGGTGGTCGACGGCCTGCGTGGGTTCCCGGAGGCCATCGAGGCGGTGTTTCCGGCCGCGCAGATCCAGACCTGCATCGTGCATCTGATCCGTAATTCGCTGAATCTGGCGAGCTGGAAGGACCGTAAGCCGCTGGCTACCGCGCTCAGGCCGATCTATCAGGCCGCCTCGGCTGAAGCGGCGGCCGCGGCGCTCGAGGCCTTTGCGCAAAGCGAATGGGGTCGCAAATTCCCTACCGTCCCGGCCATGTGGCAACGCCAATGGGAGCAGGTGATTCCCTTCTTTGCCTATCCTCACGAGGTGCGTCGAATCGTTTATACGACCAACGCCATCGAGAGCATGCACATGCAGTTGCGCAAGATCGTCAAGAATCGTGGCCACTTCCCGAGCGACGAAGCCGCCAGCAAACTGCTGTATCTGGCCTTGCGCAACATTGAAAAGGATTGGAAGATGCCGCCTATCACCTGGCGGCAAGCTGTCAATCAGTTCGCCATTCTGTTCGGTGAGCGATTCACCGCCGCCATCAGCTGAGATTTTTAACCGGCCTCAGCACACGAAATTTCTGACACCTCCCGCCGCGCAAGATGACGCGTGAAAAACAAAACGGGGAAGCCATTGCTTGTGGCTTCCCCGTTTTTGTTATGCACGTTGCGGCGCCTCGCCCGCTATAACAGCCTTACTTCAACGCCGGCAGAATCTCCCCGACACACGCGCCGAAACCGACACGATAACCCTCACCCTGGCACCAACCGGCGAGCGTCAACTCATCGCCGTCTTCGATAAAACTGCGCGTGCCGCCTTCCTGCAACTCCAGCGGGTTCTTGCCGTTCCACGTCAACTCCAGCAGGCTGCCGAACGAATCCTCCGTCGATCCGCTGATCGTGCCCGAGCCCATCAGATCGCCCACGCGCGTATTGCAGCCCGATACCGTGTGATGCGCGAGCTGCTGCGCCATCGTCCAGTACATGTGCTTGAAGTTGGTTCGCGAGATCGTGCTCGCCTCTTTCGCCTGCTGCGGGCGCAGCGTCACTTCCAGCGTGATATCGAACGCATGGTCGCCTTGATGACGCAGATACGCGAGCGGCTGCGGTTCCTGCGCCGGCTGCGCAACGCGGAACGGTTCGAGCGCGTCGAGCGTCACGATCCACGGCGAGATCGTGGTCGCGAAGGTCTTCGAATTGAACGGTCCGAGCGGCACGTATTCCCACTGCTGGATATCGCGCGCGCTCCAGTCATTCAACAGCACCATACCGAAGATATGCGCTTCGGCATCCGCGCACGCCACCGGCTCACCCAATGCATTGCCCGCGCCGATTACGAAGCCGGTTTCCAGTTCGATATCCAGCTTGCGACACGCGTCGAACACAGGACGATCCTGATCCGGCAACTTCAACTGCCCATTAGGACGACGCACCGGCGTGCCGCTCACCACCACCGACGACGCGCGTCCGTTGTAACCGATCGGCATCTCCGACCAGTTCGGCAGCAGCGCATTCTTAGGATCGCGGAACATCGAGCCGACGTTCGTCGCGTGCTCCTTCGACGAATAGAAATCGGTGTAGCCTGGAATCTGCACCGGTAGATGCAATTGCGCATCGGCCTGGCGGATCAGCGCGCGGCTACGCAATTCGGCGTCGTCGCGCAACGTCGCGTTATCGCGTGACAGCAGCTTGCTCAGCTGAATGCGCACGCCGCGCCATGCGTCACGACCGAGTGCGATGAAATCGTTCAGCGCGTCGCGCACGAACACGCTGTCGCCGGCATTCGACGAAGGCACGCTCAACAGACCCGCGCTTTCGAGCGCGGCCAGGTCGACGATGCTGCCGCCGATCGCGACGCCTACGCGGCGCGTCGCATTCAGGTCGTCGCTAAAAATACCGAACGGCAGGTTCTGAATCGAAAAGTCATTGGCCGAATCGTTGGCCGACTCGACCCAACTCTTGCGCGACGGATCGAGCGTCGCCTGAAGATCGCTCAATGCGTTCATCGTTGCTCCGGGTTGAAATGTTTCGTGAGACCTTGCCAGCACTCGTAGTAATGCGCCTGCAATTGCGCGGTTTCGAGCGCGAAGCGCGTCGGCTTGATCAGCGTGCGGGTTTCGAACATGAAGGCCATCGTGTCGCCGACTTTCTTCGGCGTCGACGTATCGCTGTGCGAGGCTTTCTCGAACGTCTCCGCATCCGGGCCATGACCCGACATGCAGTTATGCAGGCTCGCGCCGCCCGGCACAAAGCCTTCGGCCTTGGCGTCGTACACGCCGTGCACGAGGCCCATGAACTCGCTCGCCACGTTGCGATGGAACCATGGCGGGCGGAACGTATCTTCGGCGGCAAGCCAGCGCGGCGGGAAAATCACGAAGTCAATGCTATCGACGCCCGTCGTATCGGTTTGCGATTGCAGCACGAGGAAGATCGACGGATCCGGATGGTCGAAGCTGATCGAGCCGATCGTGTTGAAGCGGCGCAGATCGTACTTGTACGGCGCGTAGTTGCCGTGCCACGCGACCACGTCGAGCGGCGAGTGGCCGATGTCCGCGCGCCACAGGTTGCCGTTCATCTTGGCGACCAGTTCGAAGTCGCCCTCACGGTCTTCATAGGCCGCGTGCGGCGTGAGGAAATCACGCGGATTGGCGAGGCCGTTCGAGCCGATCGGACCAAGATCCGGCAGACGGAACAACGCCCCGAAGTTCTCGCAGATGTAGCCGCGCGCCACGCCATCCGGCAGGCTCACCGCGAAGCGCACGCCGCGCGGAATCACCGCGATTTCGAATGGCTCGACGTCGAGCTTGCCAAGCTCGGTCGCGATGTGCAGACGTCCTTCCTGCGGCACGATCAGCAATTCGCCGTCGGCGGTATAGAAGAAGCGGTCCTGCATCGAGCGGTTCGCCGCGTACAGGTGGATCGCGCAGCCGCTCATCGATTCCGCCGCGCCGTTGCCCGCCATCGTCACCCAGCCGTCGATGAAGTCGGTCGGCTCGGCCGGCATCGGCAACGCGTCCCAGCGCAACTGGTTGGGCGGCGTCGGCGGCACCTCGGCAAAGTTCGCGACGAGCCGCTCCGAAGGCAGTTGCGTGAACGGCATATGCACCGCCGCCGGACGAATCCGGTACAACCACGAACGGCGATTATGGCCACGCGGCGCGGTGAAGGCCGTGCCCGACAGTTGTTCGGCATATAGCCCATAAGCCGCGCGCTGCGGCGAATTGCGGCCTTGCGGCAACGCACCCGGCAAGGCCTCCGTGGCGAATTCGTTTGCGAAGCCCGACTGATAACCGGGCTCGATTTCGAGCCGCGAGTTGCCTGTGTGCGGCGTACGGGTTTGGGTATCCATGCTAGGTTCTCCGTTGATACTCGATCTCGTCATTTCATGCGGTCCGCGGCTCGGACGGCCGGCCGCGTTCGCGTGTGGCGGCGGCCAGCGCGATCACCAGCAGCGCGGAGCACAGCACCGGCAGGGCCGCCGCATGGAACAGCGCGGCGTTCGACCAGTTCAGTGCGATCAATTGACCGCCGATCAGCGGTCCGATCACCGAGCCGATCCGGCCGATGCCGAGGCTCCAGCCTATGCCTGTCGAACGCAGCGCGGTCGGATAAAAATGACCGGCCAGCGCATTGACCGCCGGTTGTCCGCCGACCACGCAGAAGCCGCCCGCGAACACCACCAGCAACAGCCACGGCAACGCATGCGCCACGGTGCCGATCGTGCCGACCGCCAGCGCCGCGCCCGCGAAACACACGAACAGCACGCGCACAAAACCAAACCGTTCGATGAACCAGCCGAGCAGCAAGGTGCCGACCACGCCGCCCGTCTGCAACACGGTTCCGACGATCACCGCCGTGCTCGGCGAATAGCCGGCATCGCGCATCACGGTAGGCAGCCAGTTCGACAGAAAGTACAGATCGATCAGGTTCATGAAGCTGATCGCCCACAAAATCAAGGTGACCGGACCGCGGCCGGCGCGGAACAGTTCGGCGACCGGCGCGCCGCCGTTACCCTTTTCACACACGACGAGGCGCGTGTTCGCGTCGATCGGCAGCGCCGGGTTGAACTTCGCGAGCCAACGCAATGCACGCTCGCTGCGTCCTTTGAGAACGAGGAATTGCAGCGACTCCGGCAACGCAACAAGCATTGCCAACGCGAGTAACAGCGGCACCGCGCCGCCCACCCAGAACACCGCGCGCCAGCCATAAGCCGGAATCAGCGCTGCGCTGATGAACCCGCCGAGCGCCGCGCCCAGCGTGAAGCCGCACGACACCAGCATCATGCGCTTGACGCGATGCGCGGGGGTCGAGAATTCACCCACCAGCGCCATCGCGTTCGGCATGATGCAGCCGAGCCCGAGACCGGTGATGAAGCGCAGCGCGATCAAAGCGGGAATCGTGGTGACGAAGGGCGTGGCCAGCATCGACAGCGCGAAGAAGAAGGTCGAACCGATCAGCACCGGACGGCGCCCGATGCGGTCCGCCAGCACCGACAGCCCGAGCGCGCCGAGCAGCATGCCGAACAGGCTCGCGCTGAACACCGGACCGAGCGCCGCCTTCGACACGTGCCATTCGCCGATCACGCTCGGCGCGACGTAGCCCATCGCCTGCGCGTCGAAACCGTCGATCACGAGGCACAACCCGCATAGCGCGAGCAGAAGCAACTGGAATGCCGGGTGATGCGTTTCGCCGAGCACGTGCTCGACCTCGATCACATTGACGGCGGCCGCGGCCGGGTTCGCGCTCATTGGGTCGTCTCCTGATGCTGACTGGATGGAACGTTCGTTGGTGGCAGCGGGATTGAACACCGCCCGCAAGCGTCTGTGATCGGCGCATGAACTGCGCGGACGACATGACCTATCCGCCATCACAACCGCATTGCAATTTACGTATAGTAAAACTAGTTACGAATAGTGAAATCAACGTAAACCCTGAAACGCCGCCCGAAATCCCCGGACCGCGCGTCGGCACAAGCGTTCGGCG
This sequence comes from Paraburkholderia sp. BL6665CI2N2, assembly GCF_004366535.1. Classification (NCBI taxonomy): domain Bacteria; kingdom Pseudomonadati; phylum Pseudomonadota; class Betaproteobacteria; order Burkholderiales; family Burkholderiaceae; genus Paraburkholderia; species Paraburkholderia sp. BL6665CI2N2. The sequence continues at coordinate 6,307,143 of NZ_SORC01000001.1, read as the reverse complement.
GATAACGTTATGAGCAATTTGTTCATGTAAGCACGGTGCGGACTGCTACCATCAATGAATGCGGCAATCGCGTCGCGTTGCCCCGCGCCGAGCGCCTCACTATCGCCATCCATACGTCTACATGATCCCGCCGACCATCCCCAACCTCATTGCCCGCTCCGCCGACCATCCGTTTCTTGGCGAGCATCTGGTGATGGGGCAAGGCCTGCATCACGACGTCGCGCTGGCGCAATTCGACGGGTTCGAACTCGCCAGCGCGTATGAGCCGATCTTCGATATCAGCGTGCATGCGTTGGCGCAGTCGCTTTCGTCGGGGGTCGAGGGCGTGGACCGTTTCGGCGATGAACTTGGCTTCCAGGCCGTCACGCACCAGGTCGACGCGGCGCCGTTCGACGTGTTCGATCCGTTCGACCGCATCGCCGACGATCAGGAGTTGGTCGCGCTCGACCGCATGTCGCGTGCGCTGCACGCCATCAATTTCTTTGGCGCCCAGCGGCATGGGCTGCTCTTTCTGCGCGTGCACGAGCGGCTGCTCAAGAGCGTGAAGTACGACCACGGGCGGCATTTTTCGAGCGTGCTGGTGTCGTTCGGATTGAACCCGTCGCGGGTGGTGATCGAGTTGCCCGCAGCGGCGGTCGCGCACAAGACTTTTCTCGGCTATCTGACCAAGAGCTACCAGCACTACGGCTTCAAGGTGGCGGGCAATCTGTCCAACGCGGGGCAGATTCTGTCGGTGTCGGAGACAGCGCGGCTCGACTTTCTCAAGATGGATGCAGGGACCGCTTTGCGCGATGCCACCGTTAAACCGTTAGTGGGTTATGCAGGCCGGTTGCGAATTCCGCTGATCTTCAACCGTGTGGTGGATGAAGCGCAGTTCGAGGCGTTGCAGCAGTACGACGTGCGCTTCGTGCAAGGGCCATTGTTCAATGCGCATTATCACGACCGGGCCGTTTGAGTTGCGGGTTGGCCCGGTGCGTTGACACGCGCCGCCCACTTCAACCGGTATCGCCTAAACGCCGCGCAAGCGCCAAGAGCCGTGGCGCGACGTTGTCACGAAACACATCCTCTCCCATCGACGAAGCCGGCCCGCTGCAACTCAGCACCAGCCAGCGCCCTTCGCGCGGCTCGCGAAACGGCACCGCCACCGCGTTGACGTCGTCATGCCACGCGCGGAACGAGTAGCAGCAACGCTGCTCGGCGAAGGCGGCGATTTCCTGCTCGGCGTCGGCGACCAGTTCGGCGCCTGCCTTGCCGGCCGCCTTTTTCAATTCCGCCAATAACGCGGCGCGCACGTCGAGCGGTTGCACGGCCAGATAGGCGCGGCCCATCGAACTCGTCAGCATAGACAGTTTCGAACCGGATGCCAGCCCGAGCGTCAACGCGGTTTCGCTGCGGATCGTCTCCAGATAAATCATGTCGAGCCCGTCGCGGCAACCGAGCGAAACTGCCGCGCCTACGTCGCGTGCGAATACGCGCATGTGCGGGCGCGCGAGTTCGAGCGTGTCCGTACCCGAGAGCAGCGCGAAACCGAGCGACAACACGCCGGCGTCGAGCGCGTATTTGCCCAGCGTTTCGTCGAGACGCAGATAACCGAGCACGGTCAGCGTGTAGGCAAGACGGTTGACGGTCGCCTTCGGCAAACCCGTGCGTTCGACGAAATCGCGATTGCCGAGCATCGTTTCGCCCGGCTTGAACGCGCGCAACAAATCCAGCCCGCGTGCCAGCGCGACGACAAATTTGCGCTCGTCGAGCGATTCGGAGAGAGTAGATGTCGGCGTCATGGGGTGATACACTCGGACGTGGTTTGCAAAACATTGTTTCGCATAGCGGAACTCAAGTCAAGCGCAAACACGTTTCCGTCAAGCAAGGAATCAGGAGATAAGCCATGGCCGAGGCCGCGCAGTTTCACTGGGAAGACCCGTTGCTGCTGGATCAGCAGCTCACCGAAGACGAACGCATGGTGCGCGACGCCGCCGCGGCTTACTCGCAAGACAAGCTGCAGCCGCGCGTGCTCGAAGCGTTCCGTCATGAGAAGACCGACATCGAGATCTTTCGCGAGATGGGCGAACTCGGCCTGCTCGGCCCGACCATTCCTGAGCAATACGGCGGCCCCGGTCTGAACTACGTGGCGTACGGCTTGATCGCGCGTGAAGTGGAACGCGTGGATTCCGGCTATCGGTCGATGATGTCCGTGCAGTCGTCGCTGGTCATGGTGCCGATCTATGAATTCGGCTCGGAAGCGCAGAAACAGAAATACCTGCCGAAGCTCGCCACCGGCGAATGGATCGGCTGCTTCGGCTTGACGGAGCCGAATCACGGCTCCGATCCGGGCAGCATGGTCACGCGGGCCAAGAAGGTCGACGGCGGCTATTCGTTGTCGGGCTCGAAGATGTGGATCACCAATTCGCCGATCGCCGACGTGTTCGTCGTGTGGGCGAAGCTCGAGGAAAACGGCAAGGACGCGATCCGCGGCTTCATTCTCGAGAAGGGCTGGAAGGGACTGTCGGCGCCCACCATCCACAGCAAGGTGGGTCTGCGCGCGTCGATCACCGGCGAGATCGTGCTCGACGAAGTGTTCGTGCCGGAGGAGAACCGTTTCCCCGAAGTCAGCGGCTTGCGCGGCCCCTTCACGTGCCTGAATTCCGCGCGCTATGGCATCGCCTGGGGCGCGCTCGGTGCGGCTGAATCATGCTGGCACACCGCGCGTCAGTACGTGCTGGATCGCAAGCAGTTCGGCCGGCCGCTTGCCGCGAACCAGTTGATCCAGAAGAAGCTCGCTGACATGCAGACCGAAATCACGCTCGGTCTGCAAGGCGTGCTGCGTCTCGGCCGCATGAAGGACGAAGGCACCGCGGCCGTCGAGATCACCTCGATCATGAAGCGCAATTCATGCGGCAAGGCGCTGGACATTGCACGGCTCGCGCGCGACATGCTCGGCGGCAACGGCATCTCGGACGAGTTCGGCATCGCGCGGCATCTGGTGAATCTGGAAGTGGTGAACACCTATGAAGGCACGCACGACATTCATGCGCTGATTCTGGGGCGCGCGCAAACCGGCATTCAGGCTTTTTTCTGAAGGTTTTCTGAAGCGCGAATCGCGCGGGTTGCTCCGATTGCCGCGGGTTTGCGCAGCACGATAAAAAAGCCAGTTCACTCGTGAACTGGCTTTTTTTCATTCGACCCGGCGTGCCGCGGTTAGTGGCTCGCTTCGTAGCGCATCAGCCGCTTACTTGTTCGGCTGCGGCGTCATGCGCAGATACGGACGCAGCGCCTTGTAGCCCTTCGGGAATTTCTGCTTGATAACTTCCTCGTCCTTCAGCGACGGGACGATAACCACGTCATCGCCCTGCTTCCAGTTGCCCGGCGTGGCGACCGAGTGGCTGTCGGTGAGTTGCAGCGAATCGATCACGCGCAGTACTTCGTCGAAGTTGCGGCCAGTGCTCGCCGGATAGGTAATGATCAGACGCACCTTCTTCTTCGGGTCGATCACGAACAGCGAACGCACCGTGAGCGTCTCATTGGCGTTCGGATGAATCATGTCGTACAGCTCGGCAACCTTGCGATCGCCGTCCGCGAGAATCGGGAAGCCGACGCTGGCGGCTTGAGTCTCGTTAATGTCTTTGATCCACTCTTTGTGCGACTCGGCGCTGTCGACCGACAACGCGATGGTCTTCACATTGCGCTTGTCGAACTCGTCGGCCAGCTTGGCGGTCAAGCCGAGTTCGGTCGTGCAGACCGGTGTGAAGTCGGCCGGATGCGAGAACAACACGCCCCAACTATCGCCCAGCCATTCGTGGAATTTGATCGGGCCGACACTCGACTGCTGCTCGAAATCCGGTGCGATATCGCCAAGACGTAGACTCATTGTGCATCTCCTGTAGGTTTGGACATTGCCGCGCGAGCGTTCACGCGCGGCGCCCCGCAACGATAAAGCATACGGAAGTGACGGTGTATGACGAACCAACATCGCGTCACTACTTTATGCGTTTTTGTAATTTTCACCGATTTGGAGGAAACTTTGCGGGACAGATCAACTCCATCTCAAGCAAACTTCGTCTACACGTTGTGTGGCGACGGCGTTGTTTGTGGCTATGCTTCAAGCGGGAACGGTTCGTGCGATCTTGCCAACCAACCGGGCCCTGTGCTCGCCAGCGGCCGTTTCTTTGGTTACGATTCACGCGTGGCGTGAGACGAAGGGGAGCTGTCAATGTCGGAAATCAACAAGGAGAGATTGATGTCGGATATCAAAACCGTCCTCGCGGACGCTGAAGATCTGCTGAAACAGGCCGCGAGCGCCACCGGCGAGCGCGCTTCCGAATTGCGGGAAACGGCGCTGACGCGCCTGAAACAAGCGAGGGAAAAGGCGGCCGACGTTCAGGTCGTGGTGGTCGAAAAAGGCAAGAAGGCGGCCCGCGCCACGGACGACTACGTGCACGAGCATCCGTGGGCATCCATCGGCATTGCCGCCGGCGCCGGTGTGCTGCTTGGGCTATTGATCAACCGCAAATAACACTGGCGATGCCGCCGGGCGGTTTTCGTCCGGCGCACCAGCGAACCGAGTTGACCGGCGCACGCCTTACCGGTCCGCTTCTTCTGGCGCGCGCGCGCGCCGGTTAGACCTTCACGCGCAACGCCCACAGCCATGACGATCGAAACACAATCGCAGCGCGGAGAACATAGTCCGTTGCGCCGCATAATCGGTTCCGTGTTTGCCATTCTGCAGACGCGGCTGGAACTGGTCGGCATCGAACTCGCCGAAGAAAAGGACCGTTTGCTCGCCGTACTGTTCCTCGGCCTTGCCGCGATGATGCTCGCCACCATGGCCTTGATCGCGCTGACTGCGCTGATCGCCATCGCGTTCTGGGACACCTACCGCTGGCAGGCGCTGGCAGGCATCACCGCGGTCTACGCGATCGCGGGATTAGCCTGTGCGCTGAAAGCGCGCAGTGGTTTGCGCAACGCGCCAATGGTGTTCGAGGCGACCCTCGCAGAGTTTGAAAAAGACCGCGACGTGTTCCGCAAACCGTGACCCGGAAGACGCTGCGGCGTGACATCGCGCCTCGCGTCTTTGGTTCTGCGTCTTGCCTAACAGCCTTGCGCGAATTGCAGCGCCGTTCCGTTGCTCCACCTTCACTGCCGTCGACACGCCATGAGCCAGATCCATTCCGATACCGCGTTCCGTAACAAGCGCCACCAGGCCAAAGATCTGAGCGCACCGCATTTGCGCGCACTGCGCAAGGAGTTGCTGCTGGTCCGCGCGGACGTCGAGCGCATGGAACTCGCTCAGGCGACCATCGAGTTGCGGCAAGCGGTCACGCACTTCAGCTGGCTCAAATTCATTTTGCCGGGCTTCGGCGGCATGCGCGTTGGTAAAGGCTCGAAGGCGAGTTTTCTTAACGCGGGCAGCGTCGGCGCCCTCCTCAAGCAGTATCCGCTTATCAGTTCGATCGCCTCGATCGTGCTTGCCAAGCCGCTGCGCACAACCGTCGTAGCCGGCGCCAAACCGGTGCTCAAGTGGGGCAGCGTTGGGCTTGCCGCGTGGGAAGCCTATCGGATCTGGCAGCAGATGAAGCGGGATTCAGCGGCGTCATCGGGCGGCAACGTTGAGTCGGCGGATAGTCGAGACTGAGGGAAACACCGCGCGGCGTTCCGCCTCGGTTCAGCTCGGTTCGGTTTGCTAGCTCGTATTCCAGCAGTCGCCGCTGGCGGCTGTCGAGGCGGTTGCCGCGGGTTTGTTGCCACGCAGTCCTGTCGCATCGAGCGTGAAAATGCCGCACGTGTCGTCGTGCATCGGCCCGGCTTCACTCGGCGTTGCCTCGATCGCATAGCCACCGTTTGCATCGTCCGCAGGCAGTACGTGCAGGCGATAGACAGCCGTGCCGAATTGCGGCGCCTGATCGAGGCCCGGGGGCAATGTTGGTGCGTTGTCGTTTGCTGCTCCTTCAATGAATTGAGCCGCCCGATAGAGCGCGGACGCCGCGTCGATTCGATGGGTTCGCGCAACATGGCTGCGATACGAAGGCACGGCAAAGACGGCCAGCGTGGCGGCGATCGCCAAGGTGATCATCAACTCGAGCAGCGTGAATCCGGATGCATGCGACTTCATGTCGCCTCCGTCAAAAGGGCCTGGCGGCAACGCGGCGCCAATGACGTTCGATCTTCTCTCCATCGACCACCAGTTCCATTTGCAGCCATACCTGCGATTCGCCGGCGGGCCGAAACCGCGCGAAGTTAATAAATACGCGCGCGCATTGGCACGAGTGGCGAGACGCCAGGCCTCGATCAGACATTGCGGTGCGCGCAGCGATCCTGGCCATTCGGGCACGGGCGTGACGGCTCCTGCTTCGAATGCCGCTGCGAGTTTCCATTGCGCCGGCACGCCGGATGCGACCGGCAGCGGTGCTGCGGACTGCGTGCTCGCGGCCGCGATGACACTGCGGGCGCATAAAGTCAGCGCCGAATCCGCGGCATGAAAGGCCTGCAAGTACTCGCGAACGTTGATGGTGCCGCGCGCAGCCGCCAGTGACGTTTCGAACCAGGCTGCTGAAGTGACCAGCATCATTGATGAAATCAGCAGGACGATAGGCAGCACCACACCCCGTTGGCTGGTGCGCGGCACGGTGCGCCACATTCGGCTGAGGTTTGCCAGGTTTGCCGACTGACCGTGACGTCTCATGCACCTCCCCTCGGTCCTGCACGGCGGATTTCCCATTCGTGGTTTCGTCACAGCGAATCCTCCACGTGATTGCGTATCGCAACACGCCGCGAGAACGCCTGGCGCGGTCGTGAATCCGCACCGAGAGCACTTACGCCATCGCAATCGACATAGCGCGCACGCTGTTGCCCCTGCGGCATGCCGCGTACGAGCACGCAAAGATCGACGGCGACGATCTTCGCCCATTGATCGGCCGTCACCGCCGACGCGTCGATTGCGGTCAGCCCGCCAGCCAGCCAGTACTTGATCCGCAAGCGCTCGATGCCTTCTACCAGCGGCTGCGCGGACCCCGGCTTGCCGTTGCCCTCGCAATAAAGTTCCGGCTCACCGGTCGAACCGCTGACCCTCGCGAAGTACCGGTTGACGACTGGCACGCCCTGGTCGCCGAGCGCGGCGCTGCCGCCAGGGACGGCCTGACCGAGACAGTCGGTCGTTTGCCCGCTGGTCGATGGCCACGTGGAGACGTTGTCCCCCACATAACGGACCGCGACGCCGTCCGAGTGACTGGGCAAGGTCTCGCAGGCGAGGCTATCGTCGGCGCCGACCGGGCGGCCGCCCGAACATCCGAACATCGGCGGCGGACTGTTGTACCGCGCGATGTCCGCGGGTACGAAGCCGGCCATTTGCAATTGCGGGCCGATCAGCGTGAGCGCAGTCAGACCGGCTTCGCGAATCCGCATCGCATCGCTCGCGCGTTCGAATGCGCTCCGCTGCGTCCGGTAGAGCGAGACGGCACCCGCGGTCACCAGCAGCCCCAACGCCATCGCGATCACGAATTCGATCAAGGTATGGCCGTGAGCAGGGTTCGAACGCCGCGTCATTTCGCAAACGCCAGCACGACGCATGAAGAGCCCACGGGCAGATCCGCTCCGCCGCAAGGCGCGGGCTTGTCGATCACATCGTCGGAATGTGGCAAGTCGCGCAGCGATGCCCATGTCACGCGCGCAGCGGACACGCCCCCGATGCCACTCACCGAGGCTTCGCCATGCGGCAAAAGTTTCGCTGCACGCGCGCTCCATTGTCTGGTTGCGGAGTCGCCCGAAGTGGGAGCGCACATGGCCTCCGCGACGGAATCGGCTATCCAGGCAGCATGTTCGCGCAGGGACATCGCGCGGGCCTCGCGCGCGGTCCATAACTGGCCGGCGATCAAACCGAGCGCCGTGACGGCAATCAACGCGACAGCCAGCATGACTTCGATCAATGAACTGCCGACCCACCTGAACTCGCGGCAGCGCGGGTGCGGACTCTGCGGATATCGGCTCATGACGCGGCTCCACATGCGCCCTCAACGATCCGCGCGCGGCCGCCCGCCGCAATGCGAATGCAGCGACGCCACTTGTCTCCTTGTGTCGCCTTCGAGGGTGCACGCGGCGCGATATCGAAACTGCGAAAGGTGCCGATCAATTGGCCCGCCGGCGGCGTGAACGTGAGATTCGTCTGCGTGCCGGCGATGCTCACGGCCGCAAGCAGAGGCTGCGCACGTAATAGCGATAGCGTGCCGCCCCGTTCGGCCAGCACGGCCCAACCGCACGACCAGTCAGCGACGCCGTTGCCGCACGGTTGCCCCGCGGCAAGACAATGCCGCGCTGCGTCGATGCGGCATACGGTGACTCGTGCGCCTCGGCGTAAGGCTTCACTGCGCGCATAAGCGAGCGTCGAGGCAAGCGCCTTCGCGCGGGCGTCGACCTGGTCTCGCACGTGCCACGATACGAATGACGGCGTGGCCATCACAGCGACCACGGCCAGCAGCGCGATAACAGCCAGTGTTTCGACAAGCGTGAAGCCACGATATCGCGGCGGACGGACTGCGTTCCGATTCATCTGCATCCCTGATCGATTCGAAGAATGCAGCCAATCTAGCCGTTTGCAAATCGTCCAACAATCGGCCGAACGGCCAGGTGGCACTCAGACGCTATTCCGCGCAAAAATGCACGCGACGAACCATTACGGCAGCGGGAGATACGGATGCGCGAAACAACGCGGAACAGAACGGGAATTCAAACGCAACGCGCGATGCGACCGCGTTCAGCGCTTGCGGGAAGGCTTGGGAGGAGAAGAGGCGCGGCGAAATTCTTCGATCACGTCTTCGAATTCGGAAACGTCTTCAAAGCGCCGGTAGACGGAAGCAAAACGAACGTAGGCAATGGTATCGAGCGCACGCAATTCATTCATCACGAGCTCGCCCAGGCGCTCGCTGCGCACTTCGCGCTCGCCGCTGCCGAGCAACAGATACTCGATGCGGGCGACCGCGGCGTCGATCGCGTCCGCTGCCACCGGGCGCTTGCGCAGCGCCAGTTGCATGCTCGCGACGATCTTGCGGCGGTCGAATTCAGTACGGCTACCATCCTTCTTGACGACCGACGGCAACGCCAGCTCGACCCGCTCATACGTCGTAAAACGTTTGTCGCAGGCCGGGCAGCGGCGGCGCCGGCGAATCGTCGCGCCGTCTTCGGATACGCGCGAGTCGACGACCTGCGTATCGGCGTGACGGCAGAAGGGGCAATGCATGGCGGCTTAGCGGTAAACGGGGAAGCGCTGCGTCAGCTCAGCGACTTGCCCGCGCACGCGTTCGATCGTGGCGGCGTCTTCCGGATTGTCGAGCACGTCGGCGATCAGGTTACCCACCTGCTCCGCTTCCTTGACGCCGAAGCCGCGCGTGGTCATGGCCGGCGAGCCGAGACGCACGCCGCTCGTCACGAACGGCTTTTCCGGATCGTTCGGGATCGCGTTCTTGTTGACCGTGATGTGAGCAGCGCCCAGCGCGGCTTCCGCAGCCTTGCCGGTGATCTTCTTCGCACGCAGGTCGACGAGCATGACGTGGCTTTCGGTGCGGCCCGACACGATGCGAAGACCGCGCTTGACCAGCGTCTCAGCGAGCACGCGCGCGTTTTCGACGACTTGCTGCTGGTATGCCTTGAATTCCGGCGACAGGGCTTCCTTGAACGCGACAGCCTTGCCGGCGATCACATGCATGAGCGGACCGCCTTGAATGCCTGGGAAAATCGCCGAGTTGATCTGTTTTTCGAACTCGGCCTTCATCAGAATCACGCCGCCGCGCGGGCCACGCAGGCTCTTGTGCGTGGTGGTGGTGACAAAATCGGCGTGCGGCACCGGGTTCGGATAAACACCTGCGGCGATCAGACCGGCGTAATGGGCCATGTCGACCATGAAGTACGCGCCGACCGACTTGGCGATTTTCGACATGCGTTCGAAATCGATACGCAGCGAAAACGCGGACGCCCCCGCCACGATCAGCTTCGGCTTGTGTTCCTGAGCGAGTTTCTCCGCGGCGTCGTAGTCGATGTCTTCGGCTTCGTTCAGACCATAGCTGACCACGTTGAACCACTTGCCCGACATGTTGACCGGCGAACCGTGCGTCAGGTGGCCACCGTGCGCGAGGCTCATGCCCATGATCGTGTCGCCCGGCTTGAGCATGGCGAAAAACACGCCCTGGTTGGCCTGCGAGCCGGAGTTCGGCTGCACGTTCGCGGCTTCGGCGCCGAACAGTTGCTTCACGCGGTCGATCGCCAGCTGCTCGGCGACGTCGACGTACTCGCAGCCGCCGTAATAGCGCTTGCCCGGGTACCCTTCAGCGTACTTGTTCGTGAGTTGCGAGCCTTGTGCAGCCATGACAGCCGGGCTCGTGTAGTTTTCCGACGCGATCAGTTCGATATGCTCTTCCTGACGGCGGTTTTCCTGCTCGATGACCTTCCAGAGTTCAGGATCGACGTTGGCGATGGTGCTTTGGGCTCTGTCAAACATACGGATTCCGTTGAATGTGTTCAGGTTGACCGGATCGTGCGCCGAATCTTGCGTAGAGGGTACGCAGCGCTGCTGGCGGCTGGGCCAGCCCTGACGTGGCGGATGGAGAGTCGCCGCACACGCGAGGCAGGACAGCCACCGTCAGCGCAGATCAATGCGCGCGGATCACGGCTGCCCAGGCGAACGGCAAAACGGCACCCCGCGCTTCACGGTGGGTTGTTCCACCTTGAACCCGGTTGCTTGAACCGGTTCTATCGCCAGTCACGCAGGGATGAGCGCGTTAGTTTATTGGAAGCGGATCGAATAGGCAACCGGGTTCCGGCCACTCCCGCGGGTGCCCGCCAGGCGGCCTCCAGAGCCGTCTCATGCGGCGCACAAACGTCTGAGGAAAACCCCGCAGAGACTCGCGGCGCGTCCTTGCCGCGGCCTCTCGTACGGCTGGTTCATCCTTGCCGCAGCGCCACAATGGAAGTAGGCTTGGGGCCTTTCTCTCCTACCAGCCTGGGAACCACTGCAATGATCGTGTTCGTCACCGGAGCGTCCGCGGGATTCGGCGCCGCCATCGCTCGCGCCTTCGTCAAAGGCGGCCATCGCGTCGTCGCCACTGCTCGCCGCAAGGACCGCCTGCAAGAACTCGCCGACGAACTCGGCGACGCGCTTTTGCCGTACGAGCTCGACGTGCGCGACCGCGTCGCCGTCGAAGCCGTGCCGGCCTCGCTGCCGGCCGATTTCGCCGCCGTCGACGTGCTGGTCAACAATGCCGGCCTTGCCCTCGGCATCGAACCGGCGCAGAAAGCGAATCTCGACGAATGGAACACCATGATCGAGACCAATTGCACAGGGCTCGTTCAAGTCACGCATGCCCTCCTGCCCGGCATGGTGGAGCGCAATCGCGGCCACATTTTCAATCTCGGCTCGGCAGCCGGCAGCTGGCCGTACGCAGGCGGCAACGTCTACGGGGCCACAAAGGCGTTCGTGCATCAGTTCAGCCTGAATCTGCGCGCCGATGTCGCCGGCACCGCACTGCGGGTGACGAACGTCGAGCCGGGCCTGTGCGGCGGCACCGAATTCTCGAACGTGCGTTTTCGCGGCGACGACGCGAAGGCCGGCAAAATGTACGAAAACGTGCAGCCGCTGACGCCTGAAGACATCGCCGACTCGATCTACTGGATCGCCACGCGCCCGGCGCACGTCAACATCAACACGATCGAACTGATGCCGGTGGCGCAATCGTTCTCCGCATTGTCCGTCCATCGCGGCTGAAATCCCGGCTGAAGCCCGCCGGACGGGGCGCACATCTTGAAACAGACCTGCGGGTGTGCGTTCCGGTAAAATGCGCCGCATGAATATGTCGACCAGCCAGCCCGGCGAGGAAATCGGCCACACGTGGCCAATCCGGGTGTACTACGAAGATACCGACGCCGGCGGCATCGTGTTTTACGCGAATTACCTAAAATTTTTCGAACGTGCGCGCACCGAGTGGCTGCGCGCGTGCGGTGTCGACCAGAATCGGCTCGCGGACGAAGCGGGCGCGATTTTCATCGTCCGCAGCACGGCGGTCGATTATCGGGCGCCGGCCCGGCTAGACGACATGGTCAACGTGGTCAGCCGGATCGAGCGGCTCGGCAGAGCGTCGGTCGATTTCGCGCAGGAAGCGTGGCGGGACGGCACGCTGCTTGCTACCGGTTCCATCCGGGTCGGCTGCGTGGACCGCATTGCGCTGCGGCCGACCGCGATTCCTTCGCCGGTTCTCGCTGCCTTGCGGCGTGGGCCGGGCGCGAGCGAGCCCGGCGTGTCAACGGATAAAGACTGAACCCCGTTGTTATGGGGCCAGTGAACTCGTAACGATCAAGCAACACAAAGCATGGTTCGGCTTGCAATATCGCCGATGCTTCCGTTTTGCTCACGGCAAGCTTCGAGTGGCCTTGCAGCCGGACGCCCCCTTCCGGGACGTTAAAACGAACCTTTATGAACACTACACAAGATCTGTCGATCGTTTCACTCGTACTCAACGCAAGCCTGCTGGCGCAGGCTGTCATGGCTCTGCTGCTGTTGCTGTCGCTGCTGTCGTGGACTTTCATCTTCCGCAAGTGGTTTGCGATCCGCCGGGCGCGGGCGCAAACTGAGCGTTTCGAACGCGATTTCTGGTCGGGCGGCGACCTGCAGGCGCTTTATCAAAGCGCCGCGAACAACCGGCACACCATCGGCGCACTGGAACGGATTTTCGAGTCCGGCATGCGTGAATTCCTGAAAGGCAAGGAAAAGCGCCTGAACGATCCGGGCGCGATTCTCGACGGCGCACGGCGCGCCATGCGTGCCGCGTTCCAGCGTGAAATGGACGTGCTCGAAGCCAATCTCGCGTTTCTCGCGTCGGTCGGTTCGGTCAGCCCGTATATCGGTCTGTTCGGCACGGTGTGGGGGATCATGAATGCGTTCCGCGGCCTCGCCAACGTGCAGCAGGCCACGCTCGCCAACGTCGCGCCGGGCATTGCCGAAGCGCTGACCGCCACCGCGATCGGCCTGTTCGCCGCGATTCCGGCCGTGGTTGCCTACAACCGTTACGCGCACGATATCGACCGCCTGGCAATCCGCTTCGAAACCTTCATCGAAGAGTTCTCGAACATCCTGCAGCGTCAGGCACAGTAAGGAGTCCACGATGGCAGGCTCTCGCTCCTCCAGCATGCGCGGCAGCCGCTCGCGCCGCGCGATGGCCGACATCAACGTCGTGCCGTACATCGACGTGATGCTCGTGCTGCTCGTGATCTTCATGGTGACCGCGCCGCTCGTGGCCCCGTCGATCGTCAATCTGCCGACCGTCGGCGGCGCCGCGCCGCAGCAGCAAACGCCGCCCGTGATCGTGAACATTCGCGCGGACGGCAACATGAGCGTCAAGTACAAGGATGATTCGGGTGCGCAACAGCAGGAGAACATGACGAAAGCCGATCTGAACGGCTTCATCGCCGATCGCGCGCAATCGCATCCTGATCAGCCCGTCGTGATCGCCGCCGACAAGACCGTCAAGTACGAAGTCGTAATGAACGTGATGTCCGAACTGAAAGCTCGCGGCGTCAAGCGCGTTGGATTGCTCGTCAAATCGCAATGATCCGCAAGAATTCCGAATACCCGCTCCAGCCACCGCGTGAACGCGGCACCGGGCGAGCCTTTGCATTCGCGCTGGTGATGCACGCGCTGCTCGGGTTCTTCCTGTACCACGGCATTCAGTGGCAAAACAGTACTCCCGAAGGCGCGGAAGCGGAGCTGTGGACAGAAGTGCCGGATACGGCGATCCCGCGTCCCGTGCCGCCGCCTGTGCCCGTGCCCGCGGCCCCTGCCCCGCCGGTGCGAGACGAACAGGCCGACATCGCGCTGCAGGAAAAGAAACGTCAGCAGCAGGAAGCGGCTCGCGAGGCGCAGTTGGCTGAACAGCAACGTCAGCAGAAACTGCAGGCGCAGCAGGAAGCCGAGGCGAAGCGTCAGCAACAACTTGCTGCGGAGCAGGCGGCGCAACTCGCCGCGCAGAAAGCCGCGGCAGCCAAACAGAAGCAGCAGCAACAGCAGGCCGACAAGCAGAAGCAACAGCAATTGGCTGAGCAGCAAAAGCAGCAGCAGTTGAAAGAACAGCAGCTGAAAGAGCAGCAGCAGGAACAGCAGAAGCAGGCCGAGGCCGAAGCGCAGAAAAAAGCCGACGCGCAGAAAGCCGCGAAGGCCAAAGCGCAAGCCGACGCCGCGGCGCAAGCGAAGAAGCTGGATGCCGAACGTCGCGCACGACTCGCGCAAATGCAAGGCCTCGCGACCGGTGGCACCGGCTCGACCACCAGCGACGGGCTGGGCAAGAGCGGCACGGGCAGCGGCTCGGGTGGCACGGCGGCGTCGCCGGGGTTTAACGATAAGGTACAACGACGCGTTCATCCGAACGTCATCTGGTCAGGGCCGACCGAAGGACTTGCAACCGAGATATCTGTGCGTTGTGCTCCGTCCGGCACCATCCTTAGCGCAGCAATCAAGCGAAGCAGCGGCAACCCCGAATGGGACGCCGCAGCACTCCGCGCAGTTCGGCAGTCCGACCCGTTGCCACAGGACACGGATGGAAAGACACCTGCAAGCTTTACGATAAGAATGGTGCCTGCGGGGTAGTTGCGGGCACTTGAGCCGTATGCATGGGAACGAATCCGGCGTTCCACAGTCTTTCAGCTGTCGATAAATGTTCAAATTTTGTTTTTTTGGGAACCCATACAGCATGAGTTTGATGACCAAGCTAGGCCTACGGACACTCGTGGCGTCGTGCCTTATTGCCGTCGGAGGCGCTGCACACGCGGAACTAACAGTCCTCGTGACAGGCGTCGGGTCCACCCAGTTTCCAATCGCAACGGCAAACTTCGCCAATGAAGCGAACTCGCCGCAGCAAGTCAGCACGATCGTGCGTCAGGATCTCCAACGCAGCGGCAAATTCACGAACATCGACGCGGGCTCCACGCCGGTCGCCGAAACGGATTCCGTCGACCTCGGCAGTTGGAAGGCCAAAGGCGCTAACGCGTTCGTGTCGGGCAGCGTGAACCGTCTGCCGAACGGCCAGTACGAAGTGCGCTTCAAGCTGTACGACACCGTCAAGGGCGAAAGCCTCGGCGGCCTCGTGCTGGTGAGCCCGGAAAGCGGCTTGCGCATGAGCGCGCACAAGGTCGCGGACTACATCTACGCGAAGCTGATGGGTGGCCGCGGCGTGTTCGCCACGCGCCTGTCGTACGTCATCAAAACGGGCGGCCGTTATCAATTGCAGATCTCCGATTCGGACGGCCAGGACGCGCATATCGCGCTGTCGAGCCCCGAGCCGATCATCTCGCCGGCATGGTCGCCTGACGGCACCAAGGTCGCTTACGTCTCGTTCGAAAAGAAGAAGCCGATCGTCTACATCCACGATCTGCCCACGGGCCGCCGTATCGTCGTGTCGGACCAGAAGGGTAACAACAGTGCGCCGGCATGGTCGCCGGACGGACGCACGCTAGCCGTCGCGCTCTCGCGCACCGGCAACACGCAGATTTTCGCCGTCAACGCGGACGGCAGCGGGCTGCGCCGTCTCACGCAAGGCAGCTCGATCGACACCGAACCGTGCTTCTCGCCTGACGGCCAGTCGATCTACTTCACCAGCGACCGTGGCGGCCAGCCGCAGATCTACAAGATGCCGGCGCAAGGTGAAAACGCCGGCGCCGCGCAACGCGTCACGTTCACGGGCAGCTACAACACGAGCCCGCGCGTGAGCCCGGACGGCAAACAGCTCGCTTATATCTCGCGCGTCGGCGGCGGGTTCAAGCTGTATATCCAGGACCTGCAGGGCAACACCGCCACAGGCCTGACGGACACGACACATGACGAATCGCCGAGCTTCGCGGCGAACGGTCAGTACATTCTTTACGCCACACAGGTGAACGGCCGTGGCGTGTTGGCCGCAGTATCGACCGACGGTCGCACTCGGCAGGTCCTGTCCGTTCAGGGTGGCAGCGTACGCGAGCCATCCTGGGGCCCGTTTATGCAATAACGTTGATGCAATAACACAAGGAGAGTACTCAAATGATGTCAAAACTTCGCTTCGCTTTCGCCGTATTGATGGTCGGTGCACTGGCAGCATGTCACTCGGGCGTCAAGCTCGATGAAAACGCTAACAAGGGTGGCACGGTTTCGGCGCAGCCGAACCCGAACGACGTCGCAACGGTCAATGTCGACCCGCTGAACGATCCGAACAGCCCGCTCGCCAAGCGCAGCATCTACTTCGACTTCGACAGCTACTCGGTCAAGGACGACTATCAATCGCTGCTGCAACAACACGCGCAATACCTGAAGAGCCATCCGCAACGCCACGTCCTGATCCAGGGCAACACCGACGAACGCGGCACCAGCGAGTACAACCTGGCACTCGGCCAGAAGCGTGCTGAAGCCGTGCGCCGTTCGCTGTCGCTGATGGGCGTGACGGACTCGCAAATGGAAGCCGTGAGCCTCGGCAAGGAAAAGCCGCAAGCTACGGGTCATGACGAATCGTCGTGGGCACAAAACCGCCGCGCCGACCTCGTGTACCAACAGTAAGTAACGGGTGATGAGCCGAATGACGCATCGTTTCTCCTGGCTGCGCTTTGCCGCAGCGGCCTGCGTCGCGGGCACGGCCTTCGCGGCCGTGCCTGCGCATGCGGGCATCTTCGACGACGATCAGGCCCGTCAGGCTATTCTCGATCTGCGTTCGAAGACCGATAGCCTGTCGAGTCAGTTGTCGGCCGCGCAGCGCACCATCCTCGATCAGTCCAACCGTCTCGACCAGTTGAATCAGCAGGTCGCGACGCTGCGTGGGCAGAACGAGGACATGGCCAACCAGCTCGCCACCGTGCAGAAGCAGCAAAAGGACTACTACACCGATCTGGACACGCGCCTGAAGAAATTCGAGCCGCAGCAGCAGACGGTGGACGGCGTCCAGGGCGAGGTGCAGCCGGGTGAGACCGATTCGTTCAACGCGGCTTCACAGCAATTCCGCAACGGCGACTTCAAGAATGCGGCGGCATCGTTCCGCGCTTTCATCTCCAAGTTCCCGAACAGCCCATATCAGCCGACCGCGCAGTACTGGCTCGGCAACGCGCTGTATGCACTGCGCGACTACAAGGGTTCGACGGCAACCTGGCAGGGTGTGGTGCAGAAATATCCGCAGCATCCGCGGGCGCCGGAAGCGCTGCTGGCAATTGCTAACAATCAGCTCGAGCAAGGTCAGAAGGCTGCGGCCAAGAAGACGCTGGAGCAGATCGTCGCGCAATATGGCGGCTCGGACGTCGCGCAGTCGGCACAGAGCAAACTGTCGCAGATCAAGTAGTTTGGTGGTATTACTCGAGTAGTTGGCAGTAACGCGCAGTGACCGACGTCATAGCCACGCGCGCCTCTCGCTGAAAAGCCCGGGCGGTCTGCCCGGGCTTTTCACTATTTGAAATGCGGATCGGTGCGATGGGTTGACAGCGCGCCGAAGCTATCGCTATAATTTCGCTTCTCTTTTGGGTCGTTAGCTCAGCTGGTAGAGCAGCGGACTTTTAATCCGTTGGTCACAGGTTCGAATCCCGTACGGCCTACCAAAAGATTCAAGGGCTTGCACGCATTAGCGTGCGAGCCCTTTTCTTTTTGCGGCTCGGGTTGCGCAATGCAATCCCGCGAGACCGCTCGCGAAATTTATATCATAGCGACATATATTCACCGATCTAGCTGCAGACCTTTCCCGCAACACTCACCACCATTTCCCACAGCACGACCGGCGTTTTCCCGCGCCAACGCTATTGCCACAGACAGGAAACAACGGACTCCGAACTGAACATTTATTGAGACATAAAGACGTGCAATGATCGCCGCCGGTCCAGCGAAACACGCTGCGACTCTGCGTGAGCAGACGCTTTGGCAACGCCGCAGCCCCCTGCGCTTTCATTTCACCCATATGACTAATTTTCTGTTCGATCTGTTCTCGAACCTGGCTCTGCTTGCCTTCGTGCTGGCCGTCTGTCACCTGTGCAACCGCTTCGTCCCAGGCGCGTCGCTCAATGGCTCGCATATATTCGCCGCGCTGGCATCGGCCGCATGCCTGCTCGATGCTGCGCTGACCTTTTTAGTGTTCGCCGATTCGCAGAGTCGCTACGGTCAGTTCAGCACATCGACTGCGTTTTTCGAGCGCAGCGGCGCATACCTGCTCGCGATCATCGTGGCTCTCACCTGGCGTCGCGCTGCACGCCGCGCGAAAGTCGGCGCCGACAAGCCGCTCGTCATCCACACTTCGCCGTATTCGAAATCGAATCTGCCGATGTAAGGCACGACAGTCGTCAACGCAATGAACGCGTGCGCTGAATCGCCTGCTTTTCCCGCCAGACACGCCATATCAGCCACTGGAACGGTCCTTGCGGATGCCCGCGCCGTCGCCTATAACGTCCGAAGACCGAGTGTTACCTGAGTTACCGTTTGCGCCCGTCGCCGGGCATTTGCCGCTGTATTGCACCACCGCAGTTCAATCAGTCGAAGGCAACTCACCCAACGAGGAACATCTTGGATCTCGAAACCGTACGCGTGTTCATCATGACCCGAGGCATCGACCTCGGCACCAAGGTTGTCGGAGCAATCGTCCTTTGGATCGTCGGCCGGTGGCTCATCGGTCTGATTATCGGACTACTGCGCAAAGTGCTCGCGCGCAACGGCCGGGTCGATCCCACGCTGGCGCATTACCTCGGCTCGATTCTGGGCGCACTGCTGAACCTGCTGCTGATCCTCGCGATCCTGCAGGTGTTCGGTGTCCAGACGACGTCGTTCGCCGCGCTGCTCGCTGGCCTCGGCCTCGCGATCGGCACGGCCTGGGGCGGTCTGCTCGCCCACTTCGCGGCGGGCGTATTCATGCAGGTATTGCGTCCGTTCAAGGTCGGCGATTTCGTCACGGCGGGCGGCGTCACCGGCACGGTTTCGGAGTTGGGTCTATTCGGCACGACCATCGTGACGCCGGATAACGTGACCACCATCGTCGGCAATAACAAGATCTTTTCCGACACCATCTCGAACTACAGCATTCTCCCGGTGCGGCGCGTCGAGTTGACGGCGAAGATCGCCAACGGCGTCGATCCGACGGACGCGATGAACCGGTTGAAGGCGGCCGTCACGCAGATTCCGAACGTGGCCGAGAGTCCCGCGCCGGACATCGAAGTATTGACCTTCACGCCGGAAGGCCCCCTGCTTTGTGTGCGGCCCTACACGAGCAATGAGCACTATTGGCAGGTCTACTTCGACACCAATCGCGCGATCATCCAGACGTTCAAGGAAGCCGGCTACCCGACGCCGGAAACGCCGCTGGCGCCGCGTGCGGTGACCTGAGCATCGTCGAGCCGCGTGAATGGCTCGTGTCGCCAATTGTTAGATTCACAAGATTCACAAGCACCAAAAAAAAACGGCGCCGCGAAATTCGCGACGCCGTTTTCATCCGGATACCTCTGGGACAAAAACCTCAGCGGCTGCTCGGATTCGACGTGTTCTTGCGCATCATCTTCCACACCGCTCCGAGCACGACAGGCACGACCGCCGCGCCGATGCCCACCAGCACGATCACATTCAGATACTGACGGATAAACGGAATGTTGCCGAAGAAGTAGCCGAGCAACGTCAGCAGCAACACCCAGAAGAATGCGCCGGCAAAGTTGAACAACTGGAACCGGCTCACGGTCATTTCCGATGCACCCGCAACGAAGGGCGCGAAGGTCCGCACCACCGGAATGAAACGCGCCAGCACGATGGTTTTGCCGCCATGCTTCTCGTAGAAATTGTGCGTCTTCTGCAGCGCGCTGCGATCGAGAAAGCGTTCGAGAAAAGGAATGTGCGAATTGAACACCCGCGGCCCAATGGCCCGCCCGATCATATAGTTGACGGTATTGCCGGCGATGGCCGCCACGAGCAGCAAAACGATCAGCAAACCAATGTTCATCTCGCCGGTCGCGCAAAAAGCGCCGCCGATGAACAGCAGCGAATCGCCCGGCAGAAACGGCAGGACCACGAGCCCGGTTTCGCAGAACACGATCAGAAACAGCACTGCGTAGACCCAGGCGCCGTAGACATGAATGAAGTCTCCGAGGAACTTGTCGATGTGCAAGACAAGGTTGACGAAATGTAGCAACGTGTCCAAAGAGAATCCTTTATGAAGCGAATATGACGATGGCAAGAACAGCCGTGTGACCAGGCCTGTTAGCGATGGCGGCCAGCGCTCACTCGCCGCCGGAAATTGACCGCGTCATGATACAGAAAGTGCCCGGCCACAATTAAAAATCTCCCGGATGTCGATGTGCTTGCGCGCGCCGCAGGCTTGCCGCGCTGAATCGCTATAATTTCGCCATGTCCGAATTCTCCGAAACGCCTGCCGGCCTCGACGCCGCGCCCGCGATTGCCGCCGCGGCGCCCGGCCCACGCCCGTTACGCGCGATCCAGCCCCTTCCCGATCAGCTGATCAGCCAGATCGCCGCCGGCGAAGTGGTCGAGCGGCCGGCCTCGGTCGTCAAGGAATTGCTGGAAAATGCACTCGATGCGGGCGCGCAGTCGCTGCGCATCCTGCTCGACGAAGGCGGCGTCAAGCGCATCTCGATCACCGACGACGGCTGCGGCATCCCTGAGAACGAACTCGTGCTCGCCCTGATGCGCCACGCCACCAGCAAAATCCGCTCGCTTGCCGAACTGGAAGCGGTCGCCACGCTGGGGTTTCGTGGCGAGGCGCTGGCCTCGATTGCCTCGGTTGCGCAGATGACCATCACGAGCCGCACGGCCGACGCGGCGCACGCGGCGCACGCGGTGCGGGTTGATGCGGAAACCGGCGTGCTGAGCCCCGCGGCCGGCACTCAGGGCACCACAATCGAAGTCCGCGAGTTGTACTTCAACACGCCGGCGCGCCGCAAATTTCTGAAGAGCGAGCAGACCGAACTCGGCCATTGTCTCGAACAGATTCGCCGCGCGGCGCTGGCGCGGCCGGATGTCGCGATTTCGGTGCTGCATAACGGCAAGGCGGTCGAGCACTGGAACGCCAGCGAGCCGCCAGTGCGGGTCGCGAAGATTCTCGGCGAAACGTTCGCAACAGCCCATTTGCCGCTCGACGAATCCGCCGGACCGCTGGCCGTGTACGGTTGCGCGGGTTTGCCGACCGCGAGCCGCGGGCGCGCCGATCAGCAGTATTTCTTCGTCAACGGCCGCTTTGTGCGCGACAAGCTGCTCACGCACGCCGTGCGCGCCGCTTATGAAGATGTCCTGCACGGCGAGCGCTATCCATCCTATGTGCTGTTCCTCGATCTGCCGCCTGAGGCGGTCGACGTGAACGTGCATCCGTCGAAGATCGAAGTGCGATTCCGCGATTCGCGCTCGATCCACCAGTTCGTCTTCCACGCCGTGCAGCGCGCGCTAGCGCGGCATGCGGGCGCATCGCCGGAAACGACGGCGGGCGGGCATGCGGCACATCTCGAGCCTTCCGTTGGCGGACCGGCTTCGTTTGGCGCAACGCCGTTGGGTGGCGCGGGCATCGGCGGCGTCGCTTTCGGTGCGGGCAACCGCGTGGGCGGCCTCGGCGGCGGCTTAGGTGGCGCATCGGGCGGCGGCTTCGGCTCGTCGTCGCAGCAGCCAGGCAACACGTGGACGCGCCAGGCGCGCATGACGCAGGGCACGCTGCCGGTCGCGCAACCGCTCGCGTTTTACGACGCGCTCTTCGGTCGCAAAGACACCAACGCCGGTACGGCTGAAGGCGCCACGCTGTTCGAGGCGCGCGATTCGGCCGCCGAATCGCCATCGCCGTACAACGCGTCCGCGCCTTATCCGGCGCCCACGTTCCATGCCGCCGATGAGCAGCCGCTCGGCTTCGCCCTCGGCCAGATTCATGGCATCTATGTGCTGGCGCAGAACGCGCACGGTCTGGTAATCGTCGACATGCACGCCGCGCACGAGCGCATTCTGTACGAGCAGTTCAAGAACGCGCTGGCCGATCGCACGATTGCCGTGCAGCCGCTGCTGATCCCGCAATCGATGCAGGCGGACCCGATCGAAATCGGCACTGTCGAAGAAGAACGCGACACGCTGGATGCGCTCGGTTTCGACCTCGCCGTGCTGTCGCCCACTACGCTCGCGATCCGCGCCGTGCCGGCGCTGCTGAAAGACGCCGATCTGCAAGCGCTGGCGCGCGCGGTTCTCGCCGACCTGCATGCGTTCGGCGGCTCGCGCGTGTTGACCGAACGTCAGCACGAGATGCTCGGCACGCTCGCCTGCCATCACGCGGTGCGCGCGAATCGTCGTTTGACGCTCGATGAAATGAACGCGCTGCTGCGTCAGATGGAAGCCACCGAGCGCGCCGATCAATGCAATCACGGGCGTCCCACGTGGTATCAGTTGACGCTGTCCGATCTCGATCGGCTGTTCATGCGTGGTCAATGACGTGACGCCGCTTCGACCCGCAACCGCTTGCCCATGACCGCGCACATGACGTGGCGCATACCCACGGTCGTGCCGTGTCTGCTGGGCCCGACCGCATCCGGCAAAACGGCTGCCGCGCTGGCGCTCGCCGCGCGGCGCCCGGTGGAAATCATCAGTGTCGATTCGGCGCTGGTCTATCGCGAGATGGATATCGGCACGGCCAAGCCGACCGCTGAAGAACGCGCGGCGGCGCCGCATCATCTGATCGATATCATCGATCCCACCGACGCCTATTCCGCCGCGCAATTTCGCGCCGACACTTTACGGCTGACCGGCGAGATTCACGCGCGCGGCCGGCTGCCGTTGCTGGTGGGCGGGACCATGCTGTACTACAAGGCGCTCACGCAGGGGCTCAACGATCTGCCCACCGCCGACGCGGATGTGCGCGCCACGCTCGACGCCGAGGCCGCACGCGAAGGCTGGCCCGCCCTGCATGCACGGCTTGCCGTGATCGATCCTGAGACGGCCGCGCGGCTGGCGCCGAACGATTCGCAACGGATTCAGCGTGCGCTCGAAATTTTCATTCTGACTGGACAGGCCATGTCCGCTTTACTGGCCGCGCCCGCCCCACAGGACGACGCCGCGGCCGCGTGGCGCTTCGTGCCGATTGCACTGGAGCCGTCCGATCGCAGCGTGCTGCATACGCGCATCGAGAAGCGCTTCGATGCGATGCTAGCCGGCGGTTTCGTCGATGAAGTGGTGAAGTTGCGCGAACGCGGCGACTTATTGCCCGAGATGCCGTCCATGCGTTGCGTGGGCTACCGGCAAGTCTGGGAGTATCTGGACGGCGCCGTCGACTATTCGACCATGCGCGACAAAGGCGTCTTCGCGACGCGCCAGTTGTGCAAGCGGCAACTCACATGGCTGCGAAGCATGCCAGAGCGGGTGGTGGTGGATTGCTGCGATCCGCACGCGACGGCACGGGTGCTTGAGGCGATTGAAGCGTTGCTTTGAAACTTTGATTCGTGAAAGCTTTGAACCGCGCGGCGCCGGCTAGTCGCGCGCCGCGCGGTCTCGCAAGCCTTTTAGACCACGACGGTCTGAGCTTCACCGGCCGCGCTTTCGCGAATCACGCCGATCTTCCAGACCTGCTCGCCGGCAGCCGACAGCAGACCGATTGCCGCATCGGCATCAACAGCCGATACAACCACGGCCATACCGATACCGCAGTTGAACACGCGATGCATTTCCGCATCCGCCACGCCGCCGTGCTTTTGCAGCCATGAGAACAGCGGCGGCAACGGCCAGCCACGGTGATCCAGTTCAGCCGTCAAGCCTTCACGCAACACGCGCGGAATGTTCTCGACAAGTCCGCCACCCGTGATGTGCGCCATGCCCTTGACGGCGATCTGCTGCATCAGCGCCAGCAGCGGCTTCACATAAATATGCGTGGGCGCCATCAACGCGTCGGCGAGCGAACGGCCGTCGAAATCCGCGTTCAGATCCGGCTGCGCGCGCTCGATGATCTTGCGCACCAGCGAAAACCCATTCGAATGGATGCCGCTCGACGCCAGCCCCAGAACCACGTCTCCGGGCGCGATGGTGCTGCCGTCGATAATCTTGCTCTTTTCAACCGCGCCGACCGCGAAACCGGCCAGATCGTACTCGCCGTCGGGATACATGCCCGGCATTTCCGCCGTCTCGCCGCCGATCAGCGCGCAGCCCGACAGTTCGCAGCCGTGCGCGATACCCTTCACGACCGTTGCCGCCGTGCCGACGTCCAGCTTGCCGCAGGCGAAATAGTCGAGGAAAAACAGCGGCTCGGCACCTTGTACGAGAATGTCGTTCACGCTCATCGCCACCAGATCCTGGCCGACGGTGTCGTGTTTGTTCAGTTGAAACGCGAGACGCAGCTTGGTGCCGACGCCGTCGGTGCCGGACACCAGCACCGGTTCCTTGTATTTCTTCGGCACTTCGAACAGCGCGCCGAACCCGCCGATGCCGCCCAGCACGCCGTCGCGCATCGTCTTTTTGGCAAATGGCTTGATCGCGTCGACCAGGGCATCGCCCGCGTCGATGTCCACGCCGGCGTCGCGATACGACAGACCTTGGGCCGAATCAGTTGAATTCGGGGCGGATTTCGGTTGATTCATGGGGAAGAGCTCGAAGGTCGGTAAAATGCGATTTTACCCGATGCCGGCCCGGAGTTGGCGCTTCAGCGCTTACTCCGGCCCCATACAGAGTTGCCGGCCGACTGGCTGGAATTTGCATCACCCTCAATGATCCGGTCGCGACGACACCTGGGAAACAAACCTTGCAAGAGAACTCTTCGATACTGACGCCTGTTCAGCGCCGCGCCTTTATCTGGCTGGCTATCGCGCTCGGCGTCGGCATTTTGCTCTGGCTGCTGAGTCCGGTTCTCACGCCATTTCTGCTCGGCGCGATTCTCGCGTACATTCTGCAGCCTGGCGTGGCGTGGATGGTGCGGCGGCGCGTGCCGCGCAGTCTGGCCGCCTTGCTGATGATGCTGCTGTTCACGCTCGTGATGACGCTGCTCGTGCTGCTGGTTCTGGCGGTCATCCAGAAAGAAGCGCCGCAGCTCAAACAACAAGTGCCTGTATTCTTTGCACACGTGAACGCCTGGCTGCAACCCAAGCTGGCCATGCTGGGACTCGCCGATTCGCTCGATTTCGCCAGTCTGCGCGATCTCGTCATGGGGCAATTGGAAGGCAGCGCGCAAACCGTTGCGGTTTACGCGTGGACCTACATCCGCACGAGCAGCAACCTGATGATGACGGTGGTCGGCAACGTGGTGCTGGTGCCGCTCGTGCTGTTCTATCTGCTGTACGACTGGAACCGCATGCTCGCGCGTGCGCAGGTTGTCGTGCCGCGCCGCTGGCTCGACAAGACGCTGCAACTGGCGCGTGACATGGACCAGATGCTGTCGCAATACCTGCGTGGCCAGTTACTCGTGATGGGCGTGCTGGCGGTGTTTTACGCGGTGGCGCTGACTATCGCGCGCTTCGAGATCGCGTTGCCGGTCGGTATTTTTACGGGACTCGCGGTGTTCATCCCGTACATCGGTTTTGCAACCGGCCTTGCGCTCGCGCTGCTCGCGGCACTGCTGCAATTCGGCGACTGGTACGGCTTCGGCGCGGTCGCGCTGATTTATGGCGTCGGCCAGATCCTGGAGAGCTTTTTTCTCACGCCGCGGCTGGTGGGCGAACGGATCGGACTGCACCCGCTCGCGGTGATTTTCGCGTTGCTCGCGTTCGGGCAGCTGTTCGGCTTTTTCGGCGTATTGCTTGCGTTGCCGGTCAGCGCGATTCTGTCGGTCGCCGTGCGCGAGTTGCGGCAAAGCTATCTGACGAGCACGCTTTATAACAACTGACTGATCCTTGACTATTTCGGCCCGTCATACGGCCATTTGCGGCCCAAGCCTCCTTTTCGGCATCCACCTACTGTGCTTCGTCAACTGACGCTCGATCTCGGCACCCCGCCGCCATCGACATTCGACAATTTCTTCGCCGGCGCCAACGCTGAGCTGGTCACGCGCCTGCGCGAGCTCGAGAACGCGCTCGCAGCCGGGCCGGTCGCCGATCGCACGTTCTACGTGTGGGGCGAGTCCGGCAGCGGCCGCACGCATCTGTTGCAGGCGCTCGTGCACGAAGCGTCGCCGGGGCACGCGCGTTTCGCCGGTCCGCAAAGCAGCCTCGCCGCGTTCAGCTTCGACCCGCGCGTCGCGCTCTATGCGATCGACGATTGCGACGGCCTCTCGGCCGCGCAGCAGATCGCCGTCTTCAATCTGTTCAACGAAGTGCGCGCGCATCCCACCAGCGCATTGGTCGCCGCGGGCAACGCGCCGCCGATCGGCATGACGGTGCGCGAGGATTTGCGCACGCGCCTCGGCTGGGGCCTCGTGTTCCATCTCGCGCCGCTGCCGGACGAAGGCAAGGCCGCAGTGCTCAAACACGCGGCGCGCGAGCGCGGCATCATGCTGGCCGACGACGTGCCGGCCTACCTGCTCACGCATTTTCGGCGCGACATGCCCAGTTTGATGGCGCTGCTCGACGCGCTCGACCGCTTCTCGCTCGAACAGAAACGCGCGGTCACGCTGCCGCTATTGCGTACCATGCTCGCTTCGCCCGACGTCGAAGAACGGCGCGGCGGCCCGAGCTCGGCGGCCTCATCCGCGTCGTCCGCCGCTTCAAGTAAAATAGGCCCCCATGGCTAACCTCGCACTCTTCGATCTCGACCACACGCTCATCCCCACCGACAGCGACCACGAATGGGGCCGCTTCATGGTGAAACACGGCATGGTCGACGCCGAAAATTTCGCTCGTGAAAACGACCGCTTTTTCGCCGACTACAAAGCCGGCAAGCTCGACATTCACGCCTATCTGATCGCGATGCTCACGCCGCTGTCGAAGTACACGCGCGCGCAACTCGCCGACTTTCACGCGCAGTACATGCACGAAGTCATCAAGCCGGCCATTTTTCCCGTCGCGCTGGAACTGGTGAAGCAGCACCGCGAAGCCGGCGACCTGTGCTGCGTGGTGACCGCCACCAACGAATTCATCACCCGCCCGATCGCCCAGGCATTCGGGGTCGACGCGCTGATCGCCTGCGAAGCGGAAACCGTCGACGGCGAGCGGCATTCGCCATACACCGGCCGCCCCACCGGCACGCCCAGCTACAAGGAAGGCAAGATCGTGCGCACCGAAGCGTGGCTCGCCTCGCTCGGCAAGACGTGGAGCGACTTCGAGCACAGCTTTTTCTATAGCGACTCGCACAACGACATTCCGCTGCTCGAAAAAGTCACCGACCCAATCGCTACGAATCCCGACGACACATTGCGCGCCCATGCGCAGGCCAAAGGCTGGCGCATCCTCGAACTCTTCCAACCCTCGTGATCAAAAAATTTATCCGCAAACTATTCGGCCAGGATTCAGCGCCCGCTGACGAGAGCCTGCCCGCCGAAGCCGAAGCAGACGAAACCGGCAGCGCCCCGGCGCGCACAACGTCGAGCGCGAGTAAAGCCCGCCGCAAGCCCGCTCGCTCCGCCGCGCCCGTGAAAACCGTGCGCGATCCGGACGTGCCGGTCATCATTCCGCACGACGTGCACGGCATCGACCAGGCGCTGATCTCGAGAAACGCGATTCGCGTGACCGAAGGTCTGCAACAGGCGGGGCACCGCGCGTTCATCGTCGGCGGCGCGGTGCGCGATCTGCTGCTCGGCATCAAGCCGAAAGACTTCGACGTCGCCACGGATGCCACGCCCGAACAGGTGCAGAAGCTGTTCCGCCGCGCGCGCATCATCGGCCGGCGGTTTCAGATCGTGCACGTGCAGTTCGGTCAGGAAATTATCGAGACGTCGACATTCCGCGCGCTGGTCGATCCGCCCGCGGCCGACGCGCCTCCGGCGCGCCGCCTGAAGCGCGACGAACTCGACCGCCGCACCCACGCGGTGGACGCAAGCGGCCGCGTGCTGCGCGACAACGTGTGGGGCGAGCAGCACGAAGACGCCACGCGCCGCGACTTCACGATCAACGCGATGTACTACGATCCGGCCACGCAAACCGTGCTGGACTATCACAACGGCATGGCCGACATGCGCGCGCGTCTGTTGCGCATGATCGGCGACCCGGCCACGCGTTATCGTGAAGATCCGGTGCGCATGCTGCGCGTGGTGCGTTTCGCCGCGAAGCTCGACTTCGAGATCGAGGACAGCACCCGCGAGCCGATCGCCAACATGGCCGATCTGATCAACAACGTGCCCGCGGCGCGTCTGTTCGACGAGATGCTCAAGCTGATGCTGTCGGGCCATGCGCTCGCGTGCTTGAAACGCCTGCGTCAGGAAGGCCTGCATCATGGCCTGCTGCCCTTGCTCGACGTGGTGCTCGAGCAGCCCATCGGCGAAAAATTCATCACGCTCGCGCTGAACAATACGGATGCCCGCGTGCGCGCCGGCAAGCCGGTTTCGCCGGGCTTCCTGTTCGCTACGCTGTTGTGGCACGACGTACAGCAGCGCTGGCAAAAATTTGAAGCGAACGGCGAATATCCGGTGCCCGCACTACATCGCGCGATGGACGACGTCCTCGACATGCAAACGGAGAAACTCGCGATCCACAAGCGCTTCTCGTCGGATATGCGCGAGATCTGGGGCCTGCAGCTGCGCCTCGAAAAACGCTCGGGAAGAAGTGCGCTGAAGCTGCTGGAACACCAAAGATTTAGAGCGGGGTATGATTTCCTCCTGTTGCGCTGCGAATCGGGCGAACTCGATGAGT
The DNA here is from genome assembly GCF_004366535.1 of Paraburkholderia sp. BL6665CI2N2. Taxonomy (NCBI): domain Bacteria; kingdom Pseudomonadati; phylum Pseudomonadota; class Betaproteobacteria; order Burkholderiales; family Burkholderiaceae; genus Paraburkholderia; species Paraburkholderia sp. BL6665CI2N2. The sequence goes on along the minus strand of NZ_SORC01000001.1, from coordinate 6,278,463 downwards.
CGGTCGGTGCGTGGTGGACGGAGTTCATAGAAGGAGACATCGCCGCGCGTGAGGCATTGCTCACGCAAGGCGGGAAGGACCGAAGCCCCAGAAAACGACGGCGGCGCAGCAGTAGCGGTAGAAACCGCAAGCCGGGGGACGGATTGGAGGGCGGCACGCCAGCCGAACGCACAGCCGACGACGCAGGCCATGACGGCTCGCACGAAGACTGATATAGCGTTCGCTGTTGCCGTCGAACGATAGTTGCAGGAAGTTATGCCATGACGGTTGCTTATCTCGGCCTCGGCGCGAATCTCGGGGACGCGCGCCAGACCCTGAAAGACGCGGTGGTGTGCCTCGCACAACAGCACACCATCACCGTGCTCGCCAAGTCGAGCCTGTATCGCACTGCCCCGATCGACGCGGGCGGCGACGATTATTTCAACTGCGTCGTGCAGATCGAGACGACGCTCCCCGTGCGGCATCTGCTTGCGCTCTGCCACAAGATCGAGCATCAGTTCGGGCGCGAGCGGCCGTTTCGCAATGCGCCGCGCACGCTCGACCTGGACATCCTGCTGTTCGGCGATCAATCGATCGACGAAGCCGATCTGATCGTGCCGCACCCGCGTTTGATCGAACGCGCTTTCGCGCTGGTGCCGCTCGTCGAGATCGATCCCGCACTCGTGATCCCGCAACACGGCCGCGCGGAAGCGCTGCTCAGCCGTGTGAGCGATCAGCGCATCGAGAAAGTGAAAGGGCCTTGCCAATGTCCCATGCTCAATGCATTGGTCGCAGGCAAGAGCACCGCTCCTAAAGGCCGTTGCGAATGAATTCAACGCCGCTCACCGTCACCGCGCCGCAACTGCGGCCTCCGTTCGGCTATCTCGCGATCGAAGGGCCGATCGGCGTCGGCAAGACCTCCCTCGCACGACGCCTCGCGCAACGCTGGTCGATGCAGGAACTGTTCGAACGGCCGCAGGACAATCCCTTTCTCGAACGCTTTTATCGCGACACCGCGCGGTACGCGTTGCCCACGCAATTGCACTTCGCCTTGCAGCGCGCGCAGCAAGCTCAGGACGTGAGCGCGGCGCACGTATCGGGCACGCCGCTAGTCGCCGATTTCATGACGCAGAAGAACGACATCTTCGCGCGTCTGACGCTGCAGGAAGACGAGTGGCAGTTGTATCGCGCGCTCGCTGCGCGGATCGATGTCAGCGCGCCGGCTCCAGACTTCGTGGTGTATCTGCAGGCGAGCCCGGAAGTGCTGTTCGCGCGCATCCAGAAGCGCGCGGTGCCGATGGAACTGCAGATTTCCGACGCGTATCTGCACGCCCTGTGCGACGCGTACAACGAGTTTTTCTATCACTACGACCGCACGCCGGTGCTGACGGTCAACGCCGAACACCTGAATCCGCTCGACTCGGACGCGGACCTTGCGCTACTCGCCGAACGCATCGAAACCATGCGCGGCCGCAAGGAATTCTTTGTCAAAGGCACGTCGCTGTAAGCGGCGCAGCCACCTCTCTTTTCTCAACGGATTGACCCCATGACCTATTTGCAGGAAGCGAGCCGGAACGCCGTCACCGTGCCGAAACTGCAGGCAATGCGCGATGCCGGCGAAAAAATCGCCATGCTCACCTGCTACGACGCGAGCTTCGCCGCGCTGCTGGATCGCGCGGGCGTCGACGTGCTGTTGATCGGCGATTCGCTCGGCAATGTGCTGCAAGGCCAGACCACCACGCTGCCCGTGGCGCTCGCCGACATCGCGTACCACACGGCTAGCGTGGCGCGCGCGCGGCCCGCGGCGCTGATCGTGGCCGACTTGCCGTTCGGCTCCTACGGCACGCGGGAAGACGCGTTCAGAAGCTCGGTGGAGTTGATGCGCGCCGGCGCGCAGATGGTGAAACTCGAGGGCGGCGAATGGCTCGCGGACACGGTGCGCTTCCTGGTGGAGCGCTCGATTCCCGTGTGCGCGCACGTCGGTCTGACGCCGCAATCCGTGCATGCGTTCGGCGGCTTCAAGGTGCAAGGCAAAACCGAAGCGGGCGCTACGCAATTGATGCGCGACTCGCTCGCCGTGCAGCAGGCCGGCGCGCAATTGATCGTGATGGAAGCGATTCCGACACTGCTCGCAAGCGACGTCACGAAGCAATTGCGTATTCCGACGATCGGCATCGGCGCGGGCCTGGACTGCTCAGGTCAGGTGCTGGTGCTGCACGACATGCTGGGCATTTTCCCCGGCAAACGGCCGCGCTTCGTGAAGGATTTCATGCAAGGGCAGCCGAGTATTCTGGCGGCTGTGGAAGCGTATGTGGCGGCGGTGAAGGATGGTTCGTTTCCCGGCCCGGAGCATACTTTCTGAGTTTCAAGCGATAGAGAATGCGGTAGAACGGGCATCTTCGAGTCCGTTTTGAGACCTCTCCGATATCGCATGCAAAGCCGGTGGTCTATCTTCGTCTTGTTTATGCGGCCTGGCCGCGAGCCGAGGAGAGACCACCATGAGCCCTTTTTGTCTGATCGACGTCGCGGGAATCCGCGACCACGCCACCGTGCCGCATGACGTGCGCGAATCCACTTGGCACGCGCGGTTGAGCGTCTTGATGTCTCGGTTGTTGCGTGTATTTCATAGTTGAGGCGCGGCCCGCGGCCCTACGCCGCGTTTTGTTTGTCGCCGTTAGAGGCTTCGCGCTCTCGCCTCTATCAGTCCACGATTCGCGCCGGAACTGCGCCTCGCAGTGCATTGCACACCATTAGCGCTTCGGCATTTTGAAGATCGGTCCGGGTCAGCACACGTTCGCCCGCCTGTAGCTCCGAAGCGTCATCAAGCAGAACGCCGCGCATCACGCCGGGCAGCACGCCCGACGCAAGCGACGGCGTCCACCAGCGTCCAGCCAGTTTCACAAAAACATTCGAGCGGCCACCTTCGGTCAACTCGCCTTGCGCGTTGAAGAACAGCGTGTCGAATGCGCCCCTTGCTTCGGCTTCGCGCCAGCCGCGATCGTAGTCGGCGCGGCGCGTGGTTTTGTGGTGCAGCAGCGGGTCTGCGGCGTCGGTTGCCGGGAATCCGTGGTCGGGTCCGAGCAGCACGCCGACGGTCGATCCGGCTAACGGCGTCAACACCGCAGCCGTGATCTGGATCGTGCCGTTTTTGCTCAGCGCAAGCCGCATGCGATGCGGTGTGTGCCCGGGTAGCGATGCGCACTTCGCCGCGATCTCCGCGCTAATGACGTTTGTGTCGTCGAGTTTGAAGCCGAGCGTCGCGGCGCTCGACGAGAGTCGCGCGAGATGGCGCGACAGATGCCGAACGCCCTCTTCGCGCGTCGCATACATCGTTTCGAAAAGCTCGAAACCCGGCTCGGCGCCGGTCAGAAAGCTGGCCTTCAATTGGCACTCCGCGTATTCGTCGGCGGCGACGCTGTCGAGCACGATACCCGCGCCGACCCCCATCTTGCCTTCCAGTTGGCTGGTTTGCTTCGACGGGCTCAACGTCAGCGTGCGAATCGCGACGGACAGGCAGAAGTCGCCGCAGTCGGACTGGTTTGCAGGAGGCGCGGCTGCGTCAGTTTTGCTGGCAGCCGCTGAAGGCGCGTCCAGCCAACCAAGCGCGCCGGTATAGAGCCCGCGCGGCGTGCTCTCGAGTTCATCGATCAACTGCATCGTACGATGCTTCGGCGCGCCGGTGATCGAGCCGCAGGGGAACAGCGCGCGCAACGTCTGGGCGAACGACGTGGCGGGCTTGAGCGTCGCCTCCACCGTCGAGGTCATTTGCCACACCGACGCATACGGTTCGACCGAGAATAGCGCCGGCACCTTCACCGAACCCGTTCGCGCCACCCGCGACAGATCATTGCGCAACAAATCGACGATCATCACGTTTTCGGCGCGATTCTTCGGATCGTTGCCGAGGAATTCCGCAGCGCGCCGGTCCGCCGCGGGATCGTCCGAGCGCGGGGCCGTGCCTTTCATCGGCCGCGCACGCAACATCGCGCCGTGCTTTTCGATGAAGAGTTCCGGTGAGCACGACAGCACCCACCCGTCGTCAGGCAGCGAGATCAGCGCGCCAAACGGCACCGGCTGACGCGCCCTCAACCGCCGATACAGCGCGGCCGGCGAGCCGAATACATCGAAGCCGAGCCGATACGTGTAGTTGACCTGATAGGAATCGCCCGCGCGCAGGGCCGCGTGAATCGCGTTGATCGCCGCGTTGAACTGCTCGGGGTCGACGCTTGCGCGCACGTTGGCCGTACCCGCCACCGACGGCTCAGCCGCGCCTTCATCGCGCGCCATGAGCCACGCGTCGACCTCTTCACGACTGAGCTTCTCGCAACGTTCGAACAATAAAAAACGCAGCGTGGCATCGCCGCGCTGCGTTTTCAGAGACCGGTGTGCTTTCGAGTCGAGAAGATTCCGGCCGAACTCATAGTCGGCGAGCACGACGGCGTGCAAACCACGCCGCGTCTCCGTGGCCACGGTTTCGCACACGGCTTCGAGCTGTGCGGCGTTCGCACATACCCGTTCATGCACAAAACCCGTGTACAGACGACTCGAACGGCGCGCCGCCGTGGCGTCGCAATCGTCGAGCAACGCGAAAACCGCGCCGCGCTCATCTGCCGTCATACCTACCACCAACTTCAAACCGCCGTTAATCGAAGAAGCTCTTCACCCGGTCGAACCAGCTCTTGCTTTGCGGGCTATGCCGCGAGCCGCCCTCGACCAGCGCCTTTTCAAACTGCTTGAGCAGATCGCGTTGCGGCTCGGTGAGTTTGACCGGCGTTTCGACTTGCACGTGCACGTACAGATCGCCGGCAATGCTCGAACGCAGCCCCTTGATGCCCTTGCCACGCAGACGGAACGTCTTGCCCGACTGCGTGCCTTCCGGCACGGTAAAGCTAGCGCGGCCCGCGAGCGTCGGCACTTCGATTTCGCCGCCGAGCGCCGCAGTGGTGAACGGAATCGGCATCTGGCAATGCAGATCGTCGCCGTCGCGCTCGAACACCGAGTGCTGCTTGATGTGAATCTCGACGTACAGATCGCCCGACGGACCGCCGTTGATACCCGGCTCGCCGTTGCCGGCGGAACGGATCCGCATGCCGTCGTCGATACCTGCCGGGATCTTCACTTCCAGCGTCTTGGTTTCCTTCACCTTGCCCGCGCCGTGGCAGTGCGCGCACGGGTCAGGAATGTAGGTGCCGGTGCCGTGACACTTCGGGCAGGTTTGCTGAATGCTGAAAAAGCCTTGCGACATCCGCACCGAACCCGAACCGCTGCAGGTCGGGCAGGTTTCCGGCTTGGTGCCGGGTTTGGCGCCCGAACCATGGCAGATTTCGCACGAGACCCAGCTTGGCACGCGAATCTGCGTGTCGTAACCGTGTGCGGCCTGCTCCAGCGTGATTTCCATGCTGTAGCGCAAGTCGGCGCCGCGATACACCTGCGGACCGGCGCGGCCGCCGCCGCCGCGTGCGGCGCCACCGGCCGCCTGGCCGAAGATGTCGCCGAAAATATCGCCGAATGCGTCGGCAAAACCGCCGAAGCCTTGCGCCCCGGCACCGCCCATGTTCGGATCGACGCCCGCGTGGCCGTACTGATCGTACGCGGCACGCTTTTGCGAGTCCGAGAGCATTTCATAGGCTTCCTTCACCTCTTTGAAATGCCCTTCCGCATCCTTGTTGCCCGGATTGCGGTCGGGGTGATGCTTCATCGCAAGCTTGCGATAAGCCTTCTTGATTTCGTCGTCGCTCGCGTTCTTTGCGACGCCCAGAACCTCGTAGTAATCCCGTTTCGCCATATCGGTTCAACGCCACTCGCGCAATGCGCACGGTGGCTCCTCTTGAATGCTGGAGTCTCACGACTCGTCCGGCCGCTGTTTCACGCCGCCTGAATGCGGCTCCAAAACAACGCCCTCCATAAAACAAATGTGCCCGGAGAGCCTAAAAGGCTCGCCAGGCGAGATAACCGCTCTTGCACGTTTGCTGTCCCGCCGTTTGACAAAGCAGGCGCAGTCTCGGTGCAGCCGGGCCGCACACAAGGCTGTGTGCGGCTTTACGGTCGAAAGACGACCTGGCTTTAGTCTTTCTTGACTTCCTTGAACTCGGCGTCGACCACGTCGTCCTGCTGCTGGCTTGCGCCACCAGCCGTTGCACCCGCGCCTGCCGCGCCCGCTGCCGCCGCTTCCGCGCCTTGCGCGGCCTGCATGTCGGCGTACATCTTCTCGCCCATCTTCTGCGAGGCGGTGGCAACCACTTCGATCTTGGCTTCGATCGCGGCCTTGTCGCTCGAACCGCTCTTCAGCGTTTCTTCGAGGTCCTTCAGCGCGGCTTCGATCTTTTCCTTCTCGGCAGCTTCCAGCTTGTCGCCGTATTCGGTGAGCGCCTTCTTCGTGCTGTGGACCAGCGCGTCGCCCTGATTGCGGGCATCGGCCAGTTCACGCAGCTTGTGGTCTTCTTCAGCGTTCGCTTCGGCGTCCTTCACCATCTTCTCGATTTCGGCTTCGGACAGACCCGAGTTCGCCTTGATCGTGATGCGGTTTTCCTTGCCGGTCGCCTTGTCTTTCGCGCCGACGTGCAGAATGCCGTTCGCGTCGATGTCGAAGCTCACTTCGATCTGCGGCGTGCCGCGCGGTGCCGGCGGAATGCCTTCCAGATTGAACTCGCCCAGCAGCTTGTTGCCGGCCGCCATTTCGCGTTCGCCCTGGAACACCTTGATCGTCACGGCGCCCTGATTGTCGTCAGCCGTCGAGTAGACCTGTGCGTGCTTGGTCGGGATCGTGGTGTTCTTGTTGATCATCTTCGTCATCACGCCGCCGAGCGTTTCGATGCCGAGCGACAGCGGGGTCACGTCGAGCAGCAGAACGTCTTTACGGTCGCCCGACAGAACCTGACCTTGAATCGCGGCGCCCACGGCCACGGCTTCGTCCGGGTTCACGTCACGGCGCGGATCCTTGCCGAAGAACTCCTTGACCTTTTCCTGCACCTTCGGCATGCGAGTCATACCGCCGACCAGAATCACGTCGTCGATTTCGCCGACCTTCACGCCCGCGTCCTTGATCGCCACGCGGCACGGCTCGATCGTGCGTTCGATCAGTTCTTCAACCAGCGCTTCCAGCTTGGCGCGCGTGATTTTCAGGTTCAAGTGCTTCGGACCCGACGCGTCGGCCGTGATGTACGGCAGGTTGATTTCGGTTTGCTGGCTCGACGACAGTTCGATCTTCGCCTTTTCAGCCGATTCCTTCAGGCGTTGCAGCGCGAGCACGTCTTTCGACAGATCGACGCCCTGTTCCTTCTTGAACTCGGCAATGATGTAATCGATGATGCGCTGGTCGAAGTCTTCGCCGCCCAGGAACGTATCGCCGTTCGTGGAGAGCACTTCGAACTGCATTTCGCCGTCGACGTCAGCGATTTCAATGATCGACACGTCGAACGTACCGCCGCCCAGGTCATACACCGCGATCTTGCGGTCGCCCTTTTCGGCCTTGTCCAGACCGAACGCCAGAGCGGCTGCGGTCGGTTCGTTGATGATGCGCTTCACTTCCAGACCGGCGATGCGGCCCGCATCTTTGGTAGCCTGACGCTGGCTGTCGTTGAAGTACGCGGGAACCGTGATCACGGCTTCGGTGACCGGCTCGCCGAGATAATCTTCAGCGGTCTTCTTCATCTTGCGCAGCGTTTCCGCCGAGATTTGCGGCGGCGCGAGCTTCTGATCGCGCACTTCGATCCATGCGTCGCCGTTATCGGCTTTCATGATCTTGTACGGCATCAGCGCGATGTCTTTCTGAACTTCTTTTTCTTCGAAGCGGCGGCCGATCAGGCGCTTGACCGCGTACAGCGTGTTCTTCGGGTTCGTGACCGACTGACGCTTCGCAGGCGCGCCGACGAGAATTTCGCCGTCTTCCATGTAAGCGATGATCGACGGCGTGGTGCGCGCGCCTTCCGAATTCTCGATCACCTTGACCGAATTGCCTTCCATGATCGCCACACACGAGTTGGTCGTGCCGAGGTCGATGCCGATGATTTTGCCCATTTTTTCCAATCTCCTAACTTTGATCGCTGCGGGAATCGCCTTGTTCGCCCTGCTGGCGGTAAGGCGATCCGCTCTCAATTCATACCTGCACTCAACATAAGTGCGTCCGCATCGTTTTCAAGACCTCTTTTTACGATGCGGTCTTTAATTTTTTTCAATCGGGCGAACTTTTGCCCAAATTTGTTCCATCGGCCTGAGCGCCGCTCGTGGCGTCGGCCGTTTTGCCCGCCCGAATCTTCTCTGGTGCGGCCGCGAAACGCGACTACGAATTCCTTAAGCCTCAAGGCCTCGCCAGCCGGGCCCGCTTGCCGCGGTAGAAGAACCCCGTTGGCATGCCTTGCACAATGAAGCGCCGACCCGGGTCGGGATGCCCGTCAAACGTTGCTGCGACACCATTGAGGCCGAGCGCGGTAGCATCGACGGGAAGGTCAGCCATGGCGGCCACCTGCCGGACGAAACGGCTTGCCTCGCCCTGTGGCGTTTACTTCGGTGCTGCGACGGTCACGAGCGCCGGACGCAGTACGCGATCGGCAATCACGAAGCCCTTCTGCAGCACGGCCACCACGGTGTTCGGCTCCTGCTCGGCCGGCACCATGGAAATGGCCTGATGACGGTGCGGGTCGAACTTCTCGCCAACCGGATTCAGGGCGACGACGCGGCCCTTCTCGAGCGCGCCGGTGAGCTGACGCAGCGTGAGTTCGACGCCTTCGCGCACCTTCTGCAGATCGTCGGACGAGTGGGCGACCGCTGCCTCGAGACTGTCGATCACCGGCAGCAGATGCTCAGCGAAGCTCTCGATAGCAAACTTGTGCGCCTTGGCGACGTCTTCCTGAGCGCGGCGGCGGACGTTTTCGGTCTCAGCCTTGGCCCGCAGGAAACTCTCCTGCAACTCGGCGATCTTCGCTTCAGCTTCGGCCAAGGCCGTCTGCTCTGCATTGACCGGCGAATCGGTCGCGGCGTTGGCCGCCGCTTCCTGCTGGGGTGCTGCGGCCTCGGCGGCCTGGCGCGCGGTTTCGTCGGCGGGCGTGGGATTCTGGCTCGTCGGGTTCTCTTGCGTGTTTTCCATGTCGCTGAAAGTCGTTAAATGGGTGAAAGCGAGGTAAAAGCCAGCGGTGGCAGGCAACACATCAAACCTGGCGCGGTTTGTGCGTTGCAAAATCGCGACAGACAACTTCGCGAGTCACCGCAAATCAAAACGGCAGATGAGGCCGGGACCAACCATTTCAAGCGGTTCTCCCGGATCTTTTCGCACCAGGGATGGGTGGCGGAAATGCCCGGTTACAACCATTTTTGCTGCGCAATCAGATTGAGATTGAGTGCGATCGGCAAGTGGCCTATGCTCCATTAAAGCATCGGAAAAGACGCGTTAACCCTAATCTGACGTAAACCTTTCCGATTTATTGCAATTCCCACCTGATTCGCCCGTCTTTATCCTGAACCTTCCTGAGGGGAGTACCGTGAAACTGACCTTTGCAATCTCGGTGGTCGCATTGGTTCTGATTGCGGGCACCACGACCATCTGCATGTCCGGGGCCGTCAACGACCACACTACCGAATACGGCGGCGTGCACGCGACCATGGAACAGCTGTTCAACCCCCACCTGAAAGTTTGTCGATAGTGCGCCTGTCGCGTTTGGTCGGCCGGCCGTGTAAGGCGGCCGCCGGTTCACGGTACGTCTTGCGCCGCTCCTGTTCGACCTGCCGCTTCACCTTGCTCTCTTCGGTTTCCGCATAAAGCGTTTGCGCCACGCTCGCCGGGCCGCGCACGTCGCACACGCCCAGCACTTCCACCTGCCAGACAATTCGCTCGATCTCGATTTCGACCAGGTCGCCGACCCGCACGTCTTTAGCCGGCTTGACGCCGGCACCGCCAATGCGCACGTGTCCCTTTTCGACAGCGTCCGCCGCGAGCGAGCGCGTCTTGAAGAAGCGCGCCGCCCAAAGCCATTTGTCGATGCGCAGCTTCGCGCCCGCGTCTGTTGCAATGCTGTAGTTCATGAGCCTGTTCAAGCTCCTGTCGTATGCGGCACCGGCAACGCCTGCACAGGCCAGCCTTGCAGGTTCTGCGCAACGATTTCGCCGAGCGCGGCAATCCACGCCTGCGAGGCATTCAGGCAAGGAATGCGATGGAAATCCTTGCCGCCTGCATGGAGGAATTCGTCGCGCACCTCCATGCCGATTTCTTCGATCGTTTCAAGGCAATCAGCCGTGAAGCCCGGACAAAACACGTCGGCGCGCCGCACGCCCGCCGCACCCAGTTCCTTCAACGTGGGCGCCGTGTATGGCTGCAACCATTCGGCCCTGCCAAAGCGCGACTGGAACGTGATACGGCATTCCACCTGCGTCAGTTCGAGCGCCTGCATCAGCAGCGCGCCGGTTTGCTGGCATTGCTCGTGGTAAGGGTCGCCGAGATCCAGCGTGCGCTTGGGCACCCCGTGGAAACTCAGCACCAGCTTGTCGCCCGCGGCGAAATCCGGCCGGCCGTGCTGATGCCAGTAGTGATGCACCTGGGCGGCAAGCGCCGCAATGTAGGCCGGATGATCGGCGTACTGGCGCACCGTGCGAATTTCCGGCTGATTGCGCATACGCCTGAGCGCCGAAAAGGCGTCGTCGAACGCGGTGGCGGTGGTCGAGGACGAGTACTGCGGATACATGGGCATCAACAGCACGCGCTCGGCGCCCGCCAGCTTGAGCTGGTTCAGCATGGCCGGGATACCCGGCGTGCCATAGCGCATCGCGTAATCGACCAGCACCGTGTAGTCATTCAGTTGCAACAGATGGCGCAGGCCTTCCACCTGCTTTTCCGTATGAACGCGCAGCGGCGAGCCCTCCGGCATCCACACTGCAGCGTACTTCTTGGCGGAGGCGACGCCCCGAATCGGCAAAATCAGCAACCGCAGGATGATCTGCCAGAGCAGCGCCGGAATTTCGACTACGCGCGGATCGGACAGAAACTGCGCGAGATAGCGGCGTACCGCGCGCGGCGTCGGCGCGTCGGGTGTGCCGAGATTGATCAGCAGCACGGCGACACGGTGTGATGTTGCGTTTTGTGAGGGCCGCTCGAGGTCGAAGCGCATAGGCAGCAAAGCACCGGTGTTGGCGGAGAGTCAGTTCAGGTGGGATTCATTATAGCGGCGCGGTTCACGCACCGGTCCGCCGGACACCCCTGGCCATTCGGCCAATTGGCAAGCCGCGCGCCGTCACGCATTATTTGCAGCAGGAGCAGGAGCCAGCCGCGGCTGCGGTCGGGAGTCGAAGCCGCCTACTGCTGGCTGAGGGTCAGCGAGAGCAGGCGCGCGGTGATATCCACGATCGGGATCACGCGGTTGTAGGCCATGCGGGTCGGCCCGATCACGCCGAGCGTGCCGACGATCTTGCCGTTCACCTCGTACGGCGCGGTGACAACGCTCATTTCCTCGATCGGTACGAGATTCGACTCGCCGCCGATGAAAATCTGCACGCCCGCCGCGTGACTCGACACGTCGAGCAACTGAAGGAGACTGGTTTTTTGATCGAACACATCGAACAGCTTGCGCAAGCGCGCCATGTCCGACGAAAGGTCGGCCACTTCGAGCAGATTGCGCTCGCCGGAAATCAGCACGGTTTCGCCCGTGTCCGATTCGTCCGTGCTGGCCGTGACGGCGGCGTGCATGAGTGTGGTCATGTCGCCGCGCAGTTCGTCGATTTCTTCGCGCAGACGGCGCCGCACGTCGTCGAACGAAAGGCCCGCGAAGTGCGCGTTGATGTAGTTGGAGGCTTCGACCAGTTGCGAGGGCGAGAAGTCGCGCTGAGTCGCCATGATGCGGTTCTGCACATCGCCTTCCGGCGTCACGATGATCAGCAGAATGCGCTTGTCCGACAAACGCATGAACTCGATCTGCTTGAACACGTGGCTGCGCCGCGGCGTGAGCACCACCCCGGCGAACTGCGACAGGTTGGACAGCACGCTGGCCGCCGCCGCAACGATTTTCTGCGGCTCGCCTGCCTGCAGCGTAGTCTTGACCGTACGCGTCACGGCTTCTTCGTCCGCGGCGGACTCCACAGTGAGCATGGTGTCCACGAACAGGCGGTAACCGCGCGGTGTGGGAATGCGGCCCGCGGAAGTATGCGGACTGATCACGAGCCCCAGATCCTCGAGGTCGGACATCACGTTGCGGATCGTTGCGGGACTCAGTTCGAGGCCCGAATAGCGCGACAACGTGCGCGAGCCGACCGGCTGACCTTCGGCGATGTAGCGCTCGATCAGCGTTTTGAGGAGGGTTTGTGCGCGAGGATCTAGCATGAGGGAAAATTTTAGCTCAATGGCACGACTACCGCGAGCGCTAGGGGCGCCCATCCCTGACGAACGCGCCGCCGTTTGCCAAAGCGGCGCTCTGCCTTCGGTCCGGCCTGCGAGCCGGCGTTCCGCCCGGCGCTTTGCCGACCGCCTTGCGAGCCACCTTCTGGGCGGCCCGGCTGCCGGCGCCCCGCCGCACTTTAACCGGCGTACGTGTCATCAAGGCTTCACCATTCTAACGATAATCGCGAGATGCGCTGACAGCCCGCGCGCGCCGGCCCGCTACCGGGTCTGTCTGCGGTTCTTTTCAGGCCCTACCTATGGTGTAATGCCGGCATGCAAGTGACCAGCCAGTTCAAGACCGTCGCGCTCGTCGGGCGCAACAACACGCCGGGCATCGCCGAGCCGTTGACCGCGCTCGCCTCGTGCATCGCGAAGCGCGGCTTCGAGATCGTATTCGAAGCCGACACCGCCGCGGAGATCGGCGTGACCGACTATCCGGCGCTGCGTCCCGCCGAGATCGGCGCGCGCGCCGACGTTGCGGTCGTGCTGGGCGGCGACGGCACCATGCTCGGCATCGGCCGCCAGCTGGCGCCATATCGCACGCCGTTGATCGGCATCAACCACGGGCGGCTCGGCTTCATTACCGACATCCCGATCTCCGACATGCGCGAGATCGTGCCGCAAATGCTGTCGGGCAATTTCGAGCGCGAGGAACGCGTGCTGCTCGAAGCGCGCATCATGCGCGGCGGCAATCCGATCTATCACGCGCTCGCCTTCAACGACGTGGTGGTCAACCGCAGCGGCTTCTCGGGCATGGCGGAGCTGCATGTCTCGGTGGACGGCCGCTTCATGTACAACCAGCGCTCGGACGGCCTGATCGTGGCGACGCCGACCGGTTCGACCGCTTATGCGCTGTCGTCGCAAGGGCCGATTCTGCATCCGCAATTGCAAGGTATCGTGCTGGTGCCGATCGCGCCGCACGCGCTGTCGAACCGGCCGATCGTGCTGCCGGACGACTCGAAGGTGAGCATCCAGATCGTTTCCGGGCGCGAAGTGAACGTCAATTTCGACATGCAGTCGTTCACCTCGCTCGAACTGGGCGACACGATCGAAGTGCGTCGCTCGCGTCATACGGTGCCCATGCTGCATCCGGTCGGCTACAGCTTCTTCACCACGTTGCGCAAGAAGCTGCACTGGAACGAATACCCGTCGCACGAAGAAGATCCCAAGCCCTGAGCGGCAAGAAATCCGGAACGCGAACGCCGCCGCGGCCGAAACCCGAACATCAAGCTCACCAGACGACCTCCATGCTTCGCCACCTCTCGATACGCGACTTCGTCATCGTCGCCGCGCTCGATCTCGAATTCGACAGCGGCTTTACTGTTTTCTCCGGCGAAACCGGCGCCGGCAAGTCGATCCTGATCGACGCGCTGGCGCTCGCGCTCGGCGCCCGCGCCGATGCGAACGTCGTGCGCACCGGCGAAAGCCGCGCCGACATCACCGCGGAATTCGAGACTCATGCGCAGGTCGAGCAATGGCTCGACGAGCAGGCGCTCGGCACGACCGGCGACGACGGCCATCATGGCGGCACGGTCATGCTGCGGCGCGTGGTGGATGCCAACGGCCGCTCGCGGGCCTTTATCAACGGCACCGCGGCGACGCTCGCGCAGTTGCGCGAGGTCGGCGAAATGCTGGTGGATATTCATGGGCAGCACGCGCACCAATTACTGATGCGTCCCGACGCGCAGCGCGAACTGTTCGACACCCACGCGGGCCTGTCGGACACCGCGGCAAGCGTCACACGGGCATGGCGCGCGTGGCGCGAGAAGATTCAGGCGGTCGAGCACGCGCAAACGCGCGACCGTGAACTGCAACTCGAACGCGAGCGTCTCGCCTGGCAACTCACTGAACTGGACAAGCTCGCGCCGCAACCGGGCGAGTGGGAAGAAGTCAACGCCGAGCACCGGCGGCTGTCGCATTCGGCCAATCTGATCGACGGTGTGCAAGGCGCGCTCGGCGCGTTGTCCGAATCGGACGAGGCGATGATTACGCATCTTGCCTCGATTGTCTCGAAGGTGCGCGACCTGGCGGAGATCGACCCGGCTTTGAACGACGTGCTGGCCGCGCTGGAACCCGCCGAAATCCAGTTGCAGGAAGCGGCTTATTCGCTGAGCCACTATGCGCAAAAGCTCGAACTCGATCCGGACCGGCTGGCGCAAGTCGAAAAGCGTCTCGACGCTTTGCACTCGGCGGCGCGCAAGTTTCGTCTGCAGCCGGAAACGCTGCCTGAGGAACACGAGGCGCGTAGCGCGCAACTGGCCGCGCTCGACGCGGCCGCCGACCTCGACAGCCTGCATGCCGCCGAAGCCAAGGCCAAGGAAGCCTTCCTGACCGAAGCGAAGAAACTTTCGAAGGCGCGCGCCAAGGCCGGCAAGGCGCTGGGCACGGCGGTCACAACCGGCATGCAGGAACTGTCGATGAAAGGCGGCAGCTTCGAAGTCGCATTGGTGCCGCTGCCCGAAGGCGGCGCACATGGGCTCGAACAGGTCGAGTTCCGCGTCGCCGGTCATGCCGGCGTGCCGCTGCGGCCGCTCGCGAAAGTCGCCTCAGGCGGGGAACTGGCGCGGATCAGCCTCGCGCTCGCGGTCATTGCCAGCGCCGCCAGCCCGACACCCACGCTGATCTTCGACGAAGTGGACACGGGCATCGGCGGGGGCGTCGCCGAAGTGGTCGGGCGGCTTCTGCATCAGCTCGGCCAGCAGCGTCAGGTGTTGTGCGTGACGCACTTGCCGCAAGTGGCCGCGCGCGGCGACCACCACTTCCAGGTGGCGAAAGCGGGCAACGGCAAGGGCGGCACGGTCAGCAGCGTGACCTCGCTCGACAAGGCGAG
This sequence comes from Paraburkholderia sp. BL6665CI2N2, assembly GCF_004366535.1. NCBI lineage: Bacteria > Pseudomonadati > Pseudomonadota > Betaproteobacteria > Burkholderiales > Burkholderiaceae > Paraburkholderia > Paraburkholderia sp. BL6665CI2N2. The sequence continues at coordinate 6,263,299 of NZ_SORC01000001.1, read as the reverse complement.
CCGCGTCGAAGAAGTCGCGCGCATGCTCGGCGGTTTGGAGATCACGCCGACCACGCGCAAGCATGCGAAGGAAATGCTGGCGGCGTAGCTGTTCGTTGGCGGGTGGATGTCCTCGCCACCCTACATGCCGTTTCGGAGAGCGAACGCCACGAGTTCGCTCACACCGCCATTCAAAGCATCGAGCTGCACAACCCGCTCGCGCAAACTGCGAACCTGCGATCAACCCTCAGCCAAACACGCGTTTCCACAAGCCCAGCACCGCTTCGCGCTCCTTAGCCACCAGCGCCGGCTCGACCCGCGCCTTCTCCATTCCATCCAGCCGCAGTTGGTGCTGCAACTTGCGGTATGTGCGATACGCCGCGCCGACCGTCTCCGCTTCCGCCTCGCTCATCAGGCCGAAGCGCGACACTTCCCGCAGCAACGCGATGTTGCCGGTATTGCGGATCAGTTCCGGATCGCTCGCCGCGTGCAGCAACACCCAGTACTGCACGGTGAATTCGATATCCACCATCCCGCCGCTATCGTGCTTCAGGTCGAACAGCGCCGTGTGGTTCAGATGCCCGGCTTCGACGCGCGCGCGCATCTCGACGATCTCTTTCATGAGCGGCGCCGCTTCGCGCGGCGTGGTCAGCACCTGTTCGCGGATCGCCTCGAACTTGGCGCCGATCTCGGCGTCGCCCGCGCAGTAGCGCGCGCGGCTCAACGCCTGGTGCTCCCAGACCCACGCCGTATTGGCGGCGTCGCCCTCGCGCAACTGGTAACGGCGGAACGCGTCCAGATCCGTGACAAGCAGACCTGACTCGCCGTTCGGCCGCAAACGCAAGTCGACGTCGAACAATGTGCCGGCGCCGGTCGCGGTTGTCAGCCAGGTAATCAGGCGACGGGTGTAGGTTGAATAGACGTCGGCTGCGGCATCGTCGGGGTCGTCGTAGAGGAAGATGAGGTCGAGGTCGGACGCGTAACCCAGTTCCTTGCCGCCCAGCTTGCCGTACGCAATCACCGCGAAACGCGGCACGTCGCGGTGGCGTTTCGGCAACTGGTTCCAGACGGCCTGCAGCGTGACGTCGAGCACGGCGTCGGCGAGTTCGGACAGCCGGTCGCTCACGTGCTCGACACTCAGCTTGCCGGCCAGATCGATTAACAGAATGCGAAACACCTCGGCCTGGTGGGCATGGCGTAGCAGATCCATCTGCTGCTCGACGCCGTCCGCCGCGGCCAGACGCAGGCGCAGCGTGCGCTTGAACTCGGGCCAGTCGAACGGACTATTGATCGCTTCATCGTCCAGCAATTCGTCCAGCAATTGGGGGTGGCGGATCAGATAGCCCGCCGCCCAACGCGAAGCGCCAAGCACTGACAGCACACGATGCAGCGCTTGCGGATATTCGGTCAGCAGGGCGAGATACGCGCCGCGCCGGCTCACCGCTTCGAGCAGGTCGAAGAAGCGCGCCACGGTATCGGCGCGGCGCTCCGCGGGCTCCAACGTGCGGGCGGCTTCGAGCGCCCGTTGCGCGACGATGTCGAAACGTTGCCGGCTGCGCTCGGCAAGCCCCGCGTAACGCGACGACTGCCAGATCGCGCGCAGCCGCGCGAGCAGTTCGCCGGGCTCGGCCACGCCGAGTTCGACGAGGCGCGCCCGCAGGGCTTCGTCGGCGCTGTCGTCGGCGAGCGCGCTGCTCCAGACCCATGCGGCGGCGCCGTCTTCGGGTGCGCCACAGCCATCGCGGCCGTTCACTTTGTCAGCGAAAATCTGGTCGAACTGCTGTTCGACGAATTCGCGATGGGCGTCCAGCTTCGTCATTAGTGAGGCGTAGTCGTCGCAGCCCATCGCGTGGGCGAGCGCCGATCGTTCCTCCGGATCGACCGGCATCGCATGGGTCTGCGCGTCGTTGCGGTATTGCAGCCGGTGCTCGAGTTCGCGCAGGAAACGATAGGCCTGCGAGAGCTTCACGCAAACCGACGTGTCGAGAAGCCCATGCGTGGCCGCGTGACGCAGCACCGCCAGTGTCGGCCGCACGCGGAAGCCGGCGTCCTGGCCGCCACGGATCAACTGGAACACCTGCGCGCTGAATTCGATTTCGCGGATGCCGCCGCGCCCGAGCTTGATGTCGTCGGCCTTGTCGGGCCGCATCGACGCGCGCCGCTGCGCCTCCTGGCGAATCTGCAGATGCAGCGCACGAATCGCGCTGATCACGCCGAAGTCGAGATAGCGGCGGTAGACGAACGGCGTGACGATCGCGTCGAGCTGCTTCTGCAGCCGTTGCGCCGCATCGCTCGCGCCTTCGGACACGAGGCGCCCTTTGATCCACGCGTAGCGCTCCCACTCTCGGCCTTGCACGTAGAAATACTCTTCGAGCATGCCGAGACTGCACACGAGCGGCCCGGAGTCGCCGTTCGGCCGCAGCCGCATATCGACCCGAAACACGTAGCCGTCGCCGGTTATTTCGGCGAGGGCGCCGATCAGGCGCTTGCCGAGGCGTGTGAAAAAGTCCTGCGCGGCGATCGGCGAACGCTGGCCGCCCGCGGTCTCGCCGTCCTCTTCATAAATAAAGATCAGGTCGATATCCGACGACACGTTCAGTTCGCGCCCGCCGAGCTTGCCCATGCCCACCACGCCGAGCGAGAGCCGTTCGCCTTGCGGCCCGCGCGGCTCGCCGTATAGCGTTTCGAGTTCCGCCGACAGGACGGCGAGCGCGCGCTGGATCGTCGTCTCCGCGAGGTGGGTCATCGCGCCGGTCACTTCCGCAACATCCGCCTCGCCCGCCAGATCACGCTCCATCACGGCGCAAAAGACCTCGGTGCGCAATTGGCGCAAGGCCCGTTTGAGTGCATCTTCGTTTAGCGGCGCGTCGGTTGCGCCGGCCGCCTCGGCGCACAAAGCGTCGAAACGGGCGTCGATACGCTCGCGCGTCAGCGGCTCGGACGCAAGCGCCGCGACCCGCGCCACGAGTTGCGGACGGGCAGCCGCAGCGCGCGCCGCGTAGTGTGAATAGTTGGAACTCAGGAAAGTGGCGTCAGTCATCAAAGGTCTGGCTCGCTCGTTGCTTGATCAGCGTGGTTCAGTTCGCAGTAATACACGGTTGCGGCGGTCGCGGCCGCCTCCCGCAAGTCGCAAGACGGCATGCAGACAGGGTTTGCAGGAGGTCCGCCTACGCTTTCCCGTGTGTTACATTTCGTCGTTAATTCGCAAAACTACCATACGCCCACCCGCCGCAGCATGTCCGAGCGAAACGAATCCGCCGACCCGCACGAAACCGTGCAGGTCCGGCCTGTGAGCGGAAGCGACCACGTCGTGCTGCGTCGGATCCTGCACGTGGTTCTCGTGCTCGCGCTCGTCCTGTACTTCATTGCGATGGGTCTGTTGCTCGGCTTGCGCTATGTGGTGCTGCCGCGCGTGGACTCATTCCGGCCGCGCATCGAAGCGACCGTTTCCGAAAAGCTGCATACGCAGTTCACCATCGGCAAGCTCGCGCCCCACTGGAGCGGCTTCCAGCCGGGCCTCGACGTCACCGACCTGGTGATCCGCGATCACGAAGGCAAAGCCGCGCTGACGATCCCGCACGCCACCGCCACGCTCTCGTGGCGGTCGCTCTGGCAGTTTCATCCCGCGCTCTCCAGTCTGATTGTCGATCAGCCGGACGTGCTGGTGTCGCGCAGCAGCGACGGCGTGCTCTCGGTGGCGGGCGTGCCGGTGCCGACTCGTCACAGCGGCAACGACACGTTATCCACCTGGCTTCTGCGTCAGCAGGCGATCGTAGTGCGCGGCGGCGCGCTGCGCTGGCGCGATGCGCAACATGACGCGCCCGAGCTGGCGCTGCGCGATATACGTATCGCGATCCTCAACGACGGATACGATCACCGGCTCGCGCTGCAGGCACCTGCCGACGGCCAGGTCCTGCACGGCCCACTCGATTTCCGCACGCGCTTCAAACACGCGCCGCTCTCCGCGATCGGCAAGCCGATCAACTGGACCGGCCAGGTGTACGTGTCGACTGGCCCGGTCGATCTGCCGACGCTCGCGCGCTACGTCAATTTCCCGATCGAGACGTTTGCCGGCCGTATCGACAACGCCATCTGGATCGACTTCGCCGACGGGCGCATGACGTCGGCGGGCGGCCAACTCGCCGGCACCGACGTCGCCCTGCGGGTGCGGCCGACCCAGCCGAAGCTGCTGGTGCCGGTCGCCAATTTTTCGTGGCGTCTCGAAGCGGACCAGAGCGACTACAAACTGCAACTGACCGATCTGCATGCCGAACTCGGCCAGCCGCCGCTCGACGACGGCACGCCGCTCACCCGCACGCTCGCGTTCGCCACGCTCAATGGGCGCTACCGGACCGCCTCGCAGCAGCACGGGCAACTCGTCAGCGTAAGCGGCGACCGCGTCGACCTGGGCATCCTCGCCGAATTCAGCCGCGCGTTGCCGCTGCCGCGACGCCTGCTGAACAATCTCGTGCGTTTCAGTCCGCGCGGTCTGGTCGCCAACTATGTGATCGAAGTCGAGCGCGGCAAGCCGGAATCCGGCGAAGCAGGCAGCGACCGTTACCCGAGCGGCGCCGAACCGATCGAGCATTATCGTTTCAAGGGCGATCTACAGGGTATCAGCGTCGCCGCTCAGGAACCGCCGCCGGGGCTCACGCTGCGGAACCACCCGCGCGCAGGCATTCCCGGCATCGAGAATCTGTGGGGCAAGGTGGATGCCGACGAGACCCGCGGCACCGCTCTGCTCGACACCTCCAATGTCGCCATCACCCTGCCGGGCGTGTTCGACGATCCGCGGCTGAAGCTCGACTATCTGCATGGCCGCGCCGACTGGACCATCACGCCGAAGAAGCCGGGCGAAAACCGCCCGGCCTTCACCGTGAAGCTGGCCGATTTCGGCGTCTCGAACGCCGACGTCGCGGCCACCGCCTCCGCCGACTACAGCAATCCCGGCCATGGACGCGGCTCGCTCGATCTGAAAGCCGACTTCCAGCGCGCACAGGTGGCGCGTATCGTCCGCTATCTGCCCACCAGCATTAGCGAGAAGCTGCGCATCTATCTCGGCCACGGCTTGCAGGCCGGTATGTCACACGGCGCGGCCATCGAGATTCACGGCGATCTGACCAAGTTTCCTTATTCGCGCGATCCGGACGCCGGGCTGTTCCATATCGTTGCGCCGTTCAAGGGCGGCAAGTTCGATCCGACGCCCTTCCCGCCGCGCAAGATGAGGAATGGCACGCCGAACGTGTGGCCGGCGCTCGACGGCATCGACGGCGTGTTCGAGCTCAAGCAGAACGTGCTGCGCTTCGACATCGACCGGGCGCATTACAAGCAGGTTGCGCTGATGGGCGTCAGCGGCAGGATCGACGATCTCGGCACCAGAGCGTCGAGCCTCGTCATCAAGGGCGACGCCCACGGCCCGCTCGCCGACATGCTCGACTATGTGAACGCCAGTTCGCTCGGCATCATGGCGAAGCATGAAACCGAGAAGGTGCGCGCCGAAGGGCCGGCGTCTCTGGCGCTGCAGCTCACGGTGCCGCGCACGCCGAAGCCGCACGTTGCCGTGGAAGGCGCGGTCGGCTTCCAGAACAACCGCTTGAGCGTCGACAATGCGCCGCCGCTGTCGCAACTCAAGGGGAAGGTGCATTTCACCGAGCACACGGCACAGGTGGACCGGCTCTCCGGGCAATTCCTCGGCGGCGACTTGCATGCGAACGGCGGCTTGAAGCAGGACGGCACCTATGCGCTCGACCTGGGCGGCCATATCGCTGTCGACGCGGCGCGCGGCCTCAATCTGCATGGCCCGGCCGCGCAGGTGCTGACGCGCATGAGCGGCAGCGCGCCTTACGCGCTCAACGTGCGCGGCGCCAAAGGACGGTTGCCCGAAGTGAGAGCGAACTCCGATCTGACCGGCCTCGCGCTCGACTTCCCCGCGCCGTTCAACAAGCCGGTGGGCACGCCGATGCCGCTGCGTTTCGCCGTCAGCCCGTCCGCCACGCCGGGCGAAGCGGGACTGCAGCGCGCCGATCTCACTTTCGGCCCGGTCGCCGCTACCTATCTGCTGCGTTATCAGCCGAAAACCGCGCCGACAGTCGTGCGCGGCGCGGTCGGCGTCAACAAACCGGCCGACTTGCCGTCCGAAGGCGTGATCGCCGCCGTCGATCTGGACACATTCGACGCGGACGCCTGGCGCGCGCTGATCGCACAGATGCGCAGTAAAGAAGCGCCCGCCTCCGCCGCGGCGACGCCAGTCGCGCCGAACCCGACCGTCACACAATTCCTGCCGAGCCGGTTCGCGCTGCACGTCGGCACGCTGACGCTGCTCAAGCGCCATTGGGACAGTGTGATCGTCGGCGCGTCGCATGCGGACCGCACGTGGCAGGCGAACATCGCTTCGAACCAGGTGTCGGGCCACGTGTCGTGGCTGCCGGGCGCGACGAAAGAATCGCCGGGCACGCTGCAGGCGCGCTTCGCCCGCCTGGTGATTCCGTCGGCCACCGACAAGGACCTGCTCGGCCAGGCGATCTCGGCGCCGGCGCAGAACATGCCGTCTATCGATCTGGTGGTCAACGAGTTGATCGTGCGCGACCGCAACATCGGACGCCTCGAAGTCGACGCGCACAACTTCGACGAAGACGGCGTGCCGGTCTGGCAACTCGACAAGCTCGACATCACGAACTCCGCCGCGACGCTCACCGCCACCGCGAACTGGCGCACTTCGACCGAACTCGGCAACAGCGCCGGTGAAGCCACGCCGCGCCGCACCGTGTTCGATTTCAAGCTCGACATCAAGGACGCCGGCGCGTTGCTCGAGCGCTTCGGTCAACCGCGCACGCTCAAGGCAGGCGCCGGCTCGCTGTCGGGCAAGGTGGTGTGGCAAGGCGGCCCGACCAGGATCGACTATCCGACCTTCAACGGCAATCTGGCCGTCGATCTGCGCCACGGTCAGATTCTCAAGGTCGATCCAGGCGTCGCCAAACTGCTGGGCGTGCTGAGCCTGCAAAGCCTCGCTCGCTTCGCGACGCTGAATTTCCACGACGTGATCGGCGAAGGCTTGCCGTTCGAGCATGTCACCGGCACCGCGCAGATTCGCAACGGCATTGGCCGCACCGAGAACTTCGAGTTGGTGACCGCACCGGCGCGCGCCGAGATGAAGGGCTCGGTCGATCTCGCTCAGGAGACCCAGGATCTGCGCGTGCATGTCGTACCGACCATCAGCGCCGGCGCCGGCGTGATCGCCGCGGCGGTCATCAATCCGCTGCTCGGACTGGGCGCGCTGATGGCCGATGTTGCCTTTAGCCAGACCGTCTCGCATGCGTTCGCGCGCGACTACGCCATCACCGGCTCGTGGTCGAAACCGCACGTTGAGCGGGTGAAGAGCGATCGCGGTAAGATGGACGTTCCGGCTTCGACCGTGGAGGCGAACTGAGCCTGTATCTGGCCCTTTGTTTGGTCGGACAGGCGCCGTGGCGCGCCGGCGGCCCTAGCCAGCCTTGAACGACGTATGCGGCGTCGGCGGTTCGCGCCGCCGTCTTGCCGGGAGTTTTTCGAAACGCTCATGAGCGAAACACACGTCTCTTCAACCGTCTCCAGCGGTTCTCTGGAAAGGGCTTTCCGGGTCGCGGCGTTGCAAATGGTGAGCACACCGGATCGCGAGCGCAATCTCGCCGAAGCCGGGCGCCTCATCGCGGAAGCCGTCGCCGACGGTGCGCAACTCGTCCTGCTGCCTGAATACTTCTGCTTCATGGGCTTCAAGGACACGGACAAGCTGGCCGTGCGCGAGCCCTATCAGGACGGTCCCATCCAACGCTTTCTCTCCGAGGCCGCGCGCCGCCACCAGGTCTGGGTGATCGGCGGCACGCTGCCGTTGATGTCGCCTGAAGCCTCGCGCGTGCTGAACACCACGCTGGTGTTCGACCCGCAGGGCAACGAGGCTGCGCGTTACGACAAGATCCATCTGTTCAACTTCGAAAAGGGCGAGGAGTCGTTCGACGAGGCGCGCACCATCTGCCCCGGCGGCGAGGTTCGCACCTTCGAGGCGCCGTTCGGCCGCGTCGGCCTGTCGGTCTGCTACGATCTGCGCTTTCCGGAGCTGTACCGGCGCATGGGCGACTGCGCGCTGATCGTGGTGCCGTCGGCGTTCACTTACACCACCGGCCGCGCGCACTGGGAGATGCTGCTGCGCGCCCGCGCGGTCGAAAACCAGTGTTACGTGCTGGCCGCGGCGCAAGGTGGCAAACATGAAAATGGCCGCCGCACGTGGGGTCATAGCATGCTGATCGACCCATGGGGCGAAATCGTCGCGGTGCGCGACGAGGGTGCAGGCGTGGTCGCCGGCAATCTCGAGCGTGCGCGGATCGACGAAGTGCGACAGAGTTTGCCCGCCTGGCGTCATCGCGTGCTCAGTTGATCCAACCTTTCGCGTGACATTGAAACTGCGGCGCCCCCGACTCATATAGTGTGTGTCAGAGGCGCTAACCGAATCCTTCGTATCGAGCAGAACATACTTCGCATGAACATCATCGAACCCGGTATCCGTAATCTCGCCACCGCCAAGGACATCCTCCTGACGCCCTACGGTCTCGACGAAGCCCTGCTCACCCGCACGCTCGCCGAAATCTTCACGCACAAGATCGATTACGCGGACCTGTACTTCCAGTACACGCGCAGCGAAGCGTGGAGTCTCGAAGAAGGCATTGTGAAATCCGGCAGCTTCAGCATCGACCAGGGCGTCGGCGTGCGCGCCGTGTCGGGCGACCGCACGGCTTTCGCCTATTCGGACGACCTGTCGCCCGAAGCGATCCGCCAGGCGGCCATCGCCACGCGCGCGATCGGCAAGGCCGGCGGCGGCAAGCAGAAGATCAAGGTGGCGTCGTCGCTGACCGGCATTGCGGGACGCGATCTGTACCTGCCCGCCGATCCGCTGCATTCGCTCGACGCAACCGCGAAGGTCAAACTGCTGGAGCGCATCGAAAAGATGGCGCGCGGCCGCGATCCGCGCATCCAGCAAGTCATGGCCGGCCTCGCCGGTGAATACGACGTGGTGCTGGTCGCGCGCAGCGACGGCGGCTTCGCGGCCGATATTCGTCCGCTCGTGCGCGTGTCGGTCACCGTGATCGCCGAACAGAACGGCCGCCGCGAAATCGGCAGCGGCGGCGGCGGTGGCCGCTTCGACTACGGCTATTTCACCGACGACATACTGTCGGGCTATGTGGACGACGCAGTCCATGCGGCGCTGGTGAACCTCGACGCTCGTCCGGCACCGGCCGGCGCGATGACCGTCGTGCTTGGACCGGGCTGGCCCGGCGTGCTGCTGCACGAGGCGATCGGTCACGGTCTGGAAGGCGACTTCAACCGCAAGGGTTCGTCGGCATTCGCGGGGCGCATCGGCGAACAGGTCGCCGCCAAGGGCGTCACCGTGGTGGATGACGGCACGCTGCCGAATCGCCGCGGCTCGCTCAATATCGACGACGAAGGCAATCCGACCCAGTGCACCACGCTGATCGAAGACGGCATCCTGAAGGGCTACATCCAGGACACGCTGAATGCGCGTCTGATGAAGATGCCGGTCACAGGCAATGCTCGGCGTGAGTCCTACGCGGCGTTGCCGATGCCGCGCATGACCAACACGTACATGCTGAACGGCGACAAGGACCCGCAGGAAATCCTCGCCTCCGTGAAGAACGGTCTGTATGCGGTGAACTTCGGCGGCGGCCAGGTCGACATCACCAACGGCAAGTTCGTGTTCTCGGCCTCCGAGGCGTACATGATCGAAAACGGCAAGGTCACGTACCCGGTGAAGGGCGCGACGCTGATCGGCAGCGGCCCGGAGTCGCTGAAATACGTGACCATGATCGGCAACGACATGAAGCTCGATTCGGGCGTCGGCGTGTGCGGCAAGGAAGGCCAAAGCGTGCCGGTGGGCGTCGGCCAACCTACGTTGCGCATTGAGAAGATGACCGTGGGTGGCACCGCCTGAATTCGCAGCAAACGCATACTTCGTGCATACATCGCGCGAAGTATGCGGATTTTCCGCATTTTTGCACCCCGCAGCTTGCAAGCGCCGCCTGCCCGGGTTATAAAGTCACTCACCCTTTTTGACCTGCGACCTCATTCGTCATGTCCGCCAAGTTTTATTTTTACTTTTTTTGGCATCTCAGACCGCTGGCGGATCGAGAGGGGTGTTAGTGCACGCAGGACACCTAGAATTCCCGAAAAACCGCCAGCCAGCCTGGCGGTTTTTTTTCGCCTCATGCCTTTGAAACTTTAATTTTGATGATCGTACGCTCTGGCATTGCTGCTTCATCGCAAACCTGATTGCCCGCGCGAACACGCTACGAACCGATTGGAGAACAAGATGCCCCCGCACAACACCGACGATGTCCGCATCCGCGAATTGAAAGAACTCACGCCGCCGGCTCACCTGATCCGCGAATTCGCTTGCGACGAAACGGTGTCCGACGTGATCTACAACTCGCGCACCGCGATGCATCGCATTCTGCATGGCATGGAAGACCGACTCATCGTGATCATCGGACCGTGCTCGATCCACGACACCAAGGCGGCGATGGAATACGCGGGGCGTCTCATCGAGCAGCGCAAGCGCTTCGCCGGCGAGCTCGAAATCGTAATGCGCGTGTACTTCGAAAAGCCGCGCACAACGGTGGGGTGGAAGGGTCTCATCAACGACCCGCATATGGACAACAGCTTCAAGATCAACGACGGCTTGCGCACCGCGCGCGAGCTGCTGCTGCGCATCAACGAACTCGGCCTGCCGGCCGGCACCGAATACCTCGACATGATCAGCCCGCAGTACATTGCCGATCTGATCTCGTGGGGTGCGATCGGCGCGCGCACCACCGAATCGCAAGTGCATCGCGAACTGGCTTCGGGCCTGTCGTGCCCGGTCGGCTTCAAGAACGGCACGGACGGCAACGTCAAGATCGCCGTCGACGCAATCAAGGCCGCTTCGCAGCCGCACCATTTCCTGTCGGTCACCAAGGGCGGCCACTCGGCGATCGTCTCGACCGCGGGCAATGAGGATTGCCACATCATTCTGCGTGGCGGCAAGACGCCGAACTACGACGCGGACAGCGTCAACGCCGCGTGCGCGGACATCGGCAAGGCGGGTCTTGCCGCGCGTCTGATGATCGACGCGAGCCACGCGAACAGTTCGAAGAAGCACGAGAATCAGATTCCGGTGTGCGCGGATATTGGCCGCCAGATTGCTTCGGGCGACGAACGGATTGTCGGCGTGATGGTGGAATCGCATCTGGTGGCGGGCCGCCAGGATCTGCAGGAAGGCTGCGCGCTGACGTACGGCCAGAGCATCACCGACGCGTGCATCGGCTGGGACGAAAGCGTTGCCGTACTCGAAGGCCTCGCCGACGCAGTCAAGCAACGCCGTGTGGCACGCGGCAGCGGCAACTAAAAGCCCGCGTTGATTGCAGCAGTGGATACCCCGGAAAACCCGGCTCGATGGATGAGCCGGGTTTTTTGTTAGCCGAACGGACGAATGGTGCTCCTTTAACCGCCTCTGTACCGTAACAACTCATGGCCGGGTCGAATACGACTTGACCGGGGTGAATGTTACGTATAAGATTTTGTACATGAAAGGTGGCTATGGAGCAGGAAAAAGAAGTTCGCTGGCTAGGCTCCAGCTATCACGACTTACTCGCCTTTCCCGAAGAGATGCGTCGTCAAGCCGGGTTCCAACTCGGCAAGATTCAGGCAGGTCTCGACCCAGACGACTGGAAACCGTTTGACTCGATCGGCCCCGGAACGCGCGAGATTCGCCTCAGGGAAGCGGACGGTATTTTTCGCGTCATGTACGTGACCAAGTTTGTGGAAGCGCTATACGTGCTGCATTGCTTCCAGAAGAAGACGCAAAAGCTGGGTCCGCACGACAGGAAGATCGCCGAAACGCGATATCGCGCCATCATTAACGATAGGAAAACTTAACAATGACGATCGACACCAAAATTCGTCACGTCACCAGGCCGGGCGCCAATCTGTTCCTCGAACTCGGCTTTTCCGCTGAAGAGGCAAAGCGCCTGCACGCCGCGTCGCAAAAGCAGATCAACGACACGCGGCTGCTCAAGGAACAGCTCATGACAGAACTGTCCACGTGGATTGAGCAGCATCATCTGAAGCAGGCCGAGGCGGCTGAGATTCTGATGGTGTCGCGCCCGCGCGTGTCCGACGTGGTCAACAAGAAGACGACCAAGTTCACCATCGACACGCTGGTGGAAATGATGAGCCGGATTGGCAAGCCGGTCACGCTGGCGGTCGGCTAACGTGTCGGGCTCGTCACGCGCGTGACGCTGCATGCGTCATCGCGCGGTCATACGTGTATTGGCACCGGCAGGTCTTTAGCCAGCGTTACGCTCGTGTTGCCAGAGCACGTCGGTGCCGCCGTCCGCACGATTGAGCACGCGCGCGAGCACGAACAGCAGATCGGAAAGCCGGTTCACATACTGACGCGGCGCGGCGTTGATGGTCTCGTGCTCACCCAGCGCAACAATCGCCCGTTCGGCACGGCGGCATACGGTGCGGCACACATGCGCGAGCGAGGCCGCGCGCGAGCCGCCGGGCAGAATAAACTCCTTCAGCGGCGGCAGAGCCGCGTTGTAGTCGGCAAGCCAGTCATCGAGTTGGGCGAGTTGCCGGTCGGTGATCATCGTGTGGCCAGGAATGCACAGTTCGCCGCCAAGGTCGAACAGATCATGCTGGATCGCTAAGAGCGCTGCCCGCACGTTGTCCGGCAAGCTTTCACACAGCAGCACGCCGAGGTTCGAGTTGAGTTCGTCCACGTCGCCGATCGCGGCAATGCGCGCGCTGTCTTTGCGCACACGGCTGCCGTCGCCGAGACCGGTGGTGCCGTCGTCGCCCGTGCGGGTCGCGATCTTGCTCAAACGGTTGCCCATGCTTTCTCCCATGCATTCAGTGACGATGCGCCACGCAATCCGCCATGGCCCGAAGCAGCCTATCGAAGCACCGCGTTTATCCATATTGCGCGCATCATGAAGTCGCCGCCATTATAGAAGCGCGGGCCGGCTGCAACGCCGGCCCGCGGGCGATCGGCGTAAAATGAAACACATGCTGCAAACCAGCTCCGCCCCAAATATTAGGAGACATGCGTGAATCATCCCGTGCCGCCGGCCCCGCTGCGCCGACCGTTTCCCGCCGAGCTGCTCAACGCGCTCAAAGCCGTCTTTGCCGATCGCGTGTCCGTATCCGAAGCCGTGCGCGCCCATCATGGCCGCGACGAATCGCCGTTCGACCCGCAACTGCCAGACGCCGTCGTCTTCGCGCGTACAACCGAAGACGTGCAAACGGTCGTCAAACTGTGCGGCCAGTACAACGTGCCGATCATCCCTTACGGCAACGGTTCGTCGCTTGAAGGGCATCTGCTCGCCGTGCAAGGCGGCGTCTCGATCGATCTGTCGGAAATGAACCGGGTGTTGTCGATCAACGCCGAAGACCTGACCGTTACCGTCGAGCCCGGCATCTCGCGCAAGCAGTTGAACGAAGCTTTGCGCGACACGGGCCTGTTCTTCCCGATCGACCCTGGCGCGGACGCGAGCATCGGCGGCATGTCGGCCACGCGCGCGTCGGGCACCAACGCCGTGCGTTACGGCACGATGCGCGAGAACGTGCTTGGGCTGACCGTGGTGCTGGCCGACGGCCGCGTGATCAAAACCGGCACGCGCGCTCGCAAATCGTCTGCGGGTTACGACCTCACGCGCATGTTCGTCGGCTCGGAAGGCACGCTCGGCGTGATCACGGAAATCACCGTGCGCCTGTATCCGCAACCCGAAGCGGTGTCGGCGGCGGTGTGCGCGTTCCCGTCCATGGGCGCCGCGGTGCGCGCGGTGATTGAAACGATCCAGATGGGTGTACCGGTTGCGCGCGTCGAGTTCGTCGATTCGCTCGCCATCCGTTCGATCAATCGTCATTCGAATCTGACGCTGCGTGAAGCGCCCACGTTGTTCTTCGAATTCCATGGCACCGAGGCCGGCGTGAAAGAGCAAGCGGAACTGGTCCAGGAAATCGCCGCGCAGAATGCCGGCGAAGGCTTCGAATGGGCAACCCGTCCGGAAGATCGCAGCCGTCTGTGGAACGCGCGCCACAATGCCTATTTCGCCATGCTGCAACTGAAGCCCGGCTGCCGCGCGGTCACCACCGACGTCTGCGTGCCGATCTCGCGCCTCGCGGAATGCGTGGAGGAAACGGAACAGGATCTGAAAGCGTCGCCGCTGCCCTGCCCGATCGTCGGCCACGTGGGCGACGGCAACTTCCACGTCGCGATCCTGATCGATCCCAACAAACCGGAAGAACTCGTCGAAGCCGAACGTCTGAACCATCGTATCGTGCAGCGCGCGCTGCGCATGGACGGCACCTGCACGGGCGAGCATGGCGTCGGCCTGCACAAGATGGGCTTCCTGCTCGAAGAGCACGGTGAAGTCGCGGTCGATACCATGCGCTCCATCAAACACGCACTCGATCCGCGCAATCTGATGAACCCGGGCAAGATCTTCACCTGGGCGGCATGACCCGTATTCAGGCGCGGCGGCGCTAGAAAGCCAGCCGCGTCGGACTTGAAGGGCACGAGGAGACAAGTCACATGAACGCACCCGCTGAACTGACGGCCGAAGTACTCGCCCAGCGCCAGCGCGAAGTCGTGCAGGCGTTGATGGCTGTACTGCCGACCCATTGTTTGCTGTTTCGCGAAGAAGACACCGTCGCCTACGAATGCGACGGCCTCGCTGCTTACCGGCGTCTGCCGCTTGCGGTCGCGTTGCCGGAGACGGAATCGCAGGTGCAGCGCATCGTTCAGATCTGCCACCGTCTCGACGTGCCGATCGTGCCGCGTGGCGCGGGCACCGGGCTGTCCGGCGGCGCCATGCCGATCCGTCACGGCGTGGTGGTATCGCTCGCGCGCTTTCGCAAGATCGTCGAAGTCGATTCATACGCGCGGACCGCCACGGTGCAACCGGGTGTGCGCAACCTGTCTATCTCCGAAGCCGCCGCACCTTACGGTTTGTATTACGCGCCGGACCCGTCGTCGCAGATCGCCTGCACCATCGGCGGCAATGTCTCGGAGAATTCCGGCGGTGTTCACTGCCTCAAATACGGTCTCACGGTGCATAACGTGTTGCGCGTGCGCGCCGTCACCATGGAAGGCGACATCGTCGAGTTCGGCTCGCTCGGCCCCGATGCGCCCGGTCTCGATCTGCTGGCGGTGCTGATCGGCAGCGAAGGCATGTTTGCGATCGTCACCGAAGTCACGGTCAAGCTGATCCCGAAGCCGCAAACAGCGCAGGTCATCATGGCCAGTTTCGACGACGTCGTGAAAGGCGGCGACGCGGTCGCCGGCATCATTGCGGCGGGCATCATCCCTGCCGGTCTGGAGATGATGGACAAGCCGGCCACGCGCGCCGTCGAGGAATTTGTCCACGCGGGCTACGATCTCGACGCGGCGGCGATCCTGCTGTGCGAATCGGACGGCACGCCCGAAGAAGTCGCGGATGAAATCGTGCGCATGACCGCTGTGCTGCGTGAGCAGGGCGCCACCCGCATTCAGATTTCCCGCTCGGAGAACGAACGGCTGCGCTTCTGGTCGGGGCGCAAGAACGCATTCCCGGCCGCCGGCCGCATTTCACCCGACTATTACTGCATGGACGGCACCGTGCCGCGCCGCAGTATCGGGCCGCTGCTGGCGCGCATCGAGGCGATGGAGAAGACCTACAACCTGCGCTGCATCAACGTCTTCCACGCGGGAGACGGCAACATGCATCCGCTGATCCTGTTCAACGGCAACGACCTGGACGAGTGGCACCGGGCGGAAGCGTTCGGTTCCGACATCCTCGAAGCGTGCGTCGAACTGGGCGGCACAGTGACCGGCGAGCACGGTGTGGGCATCGAGAAGATCAATTCGATGTGCGTGCAGTTTTCGCCGGAAGAGCGGGATACCTTCCACGCGGTCAAGCGAGCCTTCGACGCGCCCGGTCTGCTCAACCCCGACAAAGGTATTCCCACGCGAGCGCGTTGCGCCGAGTACGGCAAGATGCATGTGCGCGGCGGCTTGCTGCCGCATCCTGAGCTGCCGCGGTTCTAACGCAGTACACGTTCCGCCCACGCATCGCGCATAAGCCGCGTGGGCGCCGTTTTTCCTGCTCTCACCCTGATTACCCGATGCGGGTCCGCTCCTGGTTGCCAGCCAGCCCCTGCCCGGTACAATCAAACGAAACACAACGAAGCAGGACACCATGGAAGAGGACGACATCGTCGCCGTGTGGTCGGAGCGTGTGCGTTCGGCCAGCGCCGAGGGGCGCGCGTTGCGCATCCGTGGCGGCGGCACCAAAGACTGGTACGGTCAGACGCTGGAAGGTGACATCCTCGACACGCGCGCTTATCGCGGCATCATTGCGTACGATCCGGCGGAGCTGGTCATCACCGCACGCGCGGGCACGCCCCTGCTGGAGATCGAGGCCGCGCTCGCCGAGCATCATCAGATGCTCGCCTTCGAACCGCCGCACTTCGGGGCGCAGGCCACCTTCGGCGGCTGCATCGCGGCGGGCATCGCCGGTCCGCGCCGCCCGTCGGCCGGCGCGGCGCGCGACTTCGTGCTCGGCGCCGTGATCATGAACGGTCAGGGCCAGAAGCTGCATTTCGGCGGCCAGGTGGTGAAGAACGTCGCCGGCTATGACGTCTCGCGCCTGATGGCCGGCTCGCTCGGCACGCTGGGATTGATCCTCGAACTGTCGATCAAGGTGCTGCCGCTGCCGCAGGCCGAAGCCACGCTCAAATTCGACATGAACGGCACCGACGCAGTCCGTAAGCTCAACGAATGGGCCGGCCGCCCGCTGCCGATTACCGCGAGCGCGTGGCGTCATGGCACGCTGGTCTTGCGCCTTGCCGGCGCCGAGGCCGCGGTCAAGTCGGCGAAAATGGCGCTCGGCGGCGAAGTGGTCGATGCCGTGGAAGCCGAACGCTTCTGGGCCGGCCTGCGCGAACAGACCGACTCGTTCTTCGCCGCCATCCCGCCGCGGTCCGCGCTGTGGCGCCTTGCACTGCCTTCAATTACGGAGCCGCTGCAATTGCCCGGTGCGCAACTCATGGAGTGGGGCGGCGGCCAGCGCTGGTGGATCACCGACACCGACGCGCAAACCGTGCGCATCAGCGCCAAACAGGCCGGCGGCCATGCCACGATCTTCCGCACCGGCCACGGCTACGACCGCGGCGCCGGTGTGTTCACGCCGCTTCCCGCGCCGCTGATGAAAATCCATCGCGGCCTGAAAACCGCTTTCGACCCGGCCCGCATCTTCAATCGCGGCCGTCTCTACCCCGACTTCTGAGCGACGCGATGCAAACCAACCTCGCGGACTTCATTCGCAACACGCCCGATGGCGACGAAGCCGACGGCATCCTGCGCAATTGCGTGCATTGCGGTTTCTGCACGGCCACCTGCCCGACCTATCAGATACTCGGCGACGAACTCGACGGCCCACGCGGACGCATCTATCTGATCAAGCAGATGGTCGAAGGCGCGCCGGTCACGCGCAGCACGCAAGTCCATCTCGACCGCTGCCTGACCTGCCGCAATTGCGAATCGACGTGCCCATCCGGCGTGCAATATGGCCGGCTGGTGGAAATCGGCCGCAAGCTCACCGAAGAGAAAGTCACGCGCCCGCTCGGTCAACGGCTGGTGCGCCGGATGCTCGCGAGCTTTGTGCCGAACAGCGCGCTGTTCACGCCGACCATGCGGATCGGCCAGCACTTTCGTCCGTTGCTGCCCAAGAAACTGCGCGACAAGGTGCCCGCGCGGCAGCGTCCGCTCGAATGGCCGACGGCGAAACATCCGCGCAAGATGCTGATGCTCGCGGGTTGCGTGCAGCCGTCGATGATGCCGAACGTGAACATCGCCACCGCGCGCGTATTCGACGCGCTCGGCGTGGAAACGCTGATCGCGCCGGATGCCGGCTGCTGCGGCGCGATCCGTCTGCATCTGGGCTACAACGACGACGCGCTCGACGATCTGCGCGCCAACATCGACGCATGGTGGCCCTACGTCGAACAGGGCGTGGAAGCGATCGTGATGAACGCGTCCGGTTGCGGCGCGACGGTCAAGGAATACGCGCACCTGTTGCGGCACGATCCGGCGTATGCGGAAAAGGCCCGCCGCGTGGTGGAATTGACGCGCGACGTCGCGGAAATCCTGCCGGAGTTCGAAGAAGCATTGGTCTCGGTCACGCGCCGCCGCTCGGTTCATACGGTGGCCTTTCATCCGCCCTGCACGTTGCAGCATGGCCAGCAGATTCGCGGCAAGGTCGAGCATCTGCTGACCGCGCTGGGCGTCGAGGTGCGTCTGCCCGCCGACAGTCACCTATGCTGCGGCTCGGCCGGCACCTACTCGCTGACGCAACCCAAGCTCTCGTACGCGCTGCGCGATCAGAAGCTCGATCGGCTGCAGGCGCAGGAGCCGCAGGTGATCGTGTCGGCGAACGTCGGCTGCATTGCGCATCTGCAAAGCGGCACCTCGACACCGGTCGCGCACTGGATCGAACTGGTCGAGCACATGCTGTCCGTATAATCGGATTATCGACTTTCGCTGGACTTCCGGTTCCGACATGCCCGATCTGATTCACAACCTCGAGGCGGTGCAGCAGCGCATCGCCATGGCCGCGCACGTGGCCGGACGCGATACGCGCTCGGTCCATCTGCTCGCGGTCTCCAAGACCTTCCCCGCCGAAGACGTGCGCGCAGCCTACGCCGCCGGCCAGCGCGCGTTCGGTGAAAACTACGTGCAGGAAGCCCTCACCAAGATCGAGGCGCTCGCCGATCTGCGCGCCACGCTCGAATGGCATTTCATCGGTCCGTTGCAATCGAACAAGACACGGCCGGTCGCCGAGCGGTTCGACTGGGTGCACTCAGTCGATAGGTTGAAGATCGCGCAGCGGCTCTCGGAGCAGCGTCCCGACAATTTGCCGCCGCTCAACGTGTGCTTGCAAGTCAACATCAGCGGCGAGGCGTCGAAGAGCGGCGTGAGCATTCCCGAGGCGGTGGAAGTCGCCCAGGCGATCGCCGCGCTGCCGAAGCTGAATTTGCGCGGCCTGATGGCGATTCCCGAGCCGGCCGGCGGCATCGACGAACAGCGTGTGCCGCATCGGCATTTGCGCGAACTGTTCGAGCGTCTGTGCAACGACGGTCTCGAACTCGACACGCTGTCCATGGGCATGTCGAGCGATCTGGAGGCTGCCGTGCTGGAAGGCGCGACGATCGTGCGCGTCGGCACCGCCATCTTCGGCGCGCGAGATTACTCTAACTGACTTGTTCGGGCCTATCAGGCTCTTTAGGCTCTTCACGGCACTCGGCGCTTCATTCGGAACATCATGAAAATTGCTTTTATCGGCGGTGGCAACATGGCCGCCGCGTTGATCGGCGGCCTCATCAAGCGTGGCGTCGCGCCCGCTGACCTCTACGCAATCGACCCCAACGAAGACGCGCGCAAGCGCAATGAGCAGCAATTCGGCATCAAGACCGGCGCCGCCGCGGATGCCGCGCTCGCCGCGTACGACGCCGTCGTGCTGGCGGTGAAGCCGCAGATCCTGAAGAGCGTCGCCGAGGCGCTGGCGCCGCATCTGAATGCGTCGCAACTGGCCGTGAGCATCGTCGCCGGCATTCGCATGGACGACATGTCGCGCTGGCTGAATGGTCACAACCGTATCGTGCGTGTCATGCCGAATACGCCGGCGCTGATCGGCATGGGCGTGACCGGACTGGTCGCGACCGGCAGCGTCGACGAAGCGGGCCGCGCGCTCGCGTCGCAAGTTCTGGGCGCGGTGGGCGAAACCGTCTGGTTCGACGACGAAGCGAAGATCGACGCCGTCACCGCGATCTCGGGCAGCGGGCCGGCCTACGTGTTCTATTTCATCGAGGCGTTGCAGGAAGCCGCGCGCCAACTCGGCATGGATGAAGCGCAAGGCCGCGCGCTGGCGGTGGCGACCTTCACCGGCGCGGCGCAACTGGCAGCGAATTCCGACGAGCCGCCGAGTGTGTTGCGCGAACGCGTGACGTCCAAAGGCGGGACGACTGCGGCGGCGCTGGCGTCGTTCGAGGCGAGCGGCGTTAAGGATGCGATCGTGCGCGGTGCGCTTGCCGCGGATGCCCGCGCGAAGGAAATGGGCGACGAGTTCGGCAAGCAGTGAGGATGTTCGGCGGCGCCACGATTCGAGCCACAGGTGGCGCCTGCTGAACAGCAGCGCGGAACCCGCCTCGACGCCACGCGAAAAAACTTAAAACGAGCCCGCCGCGTAATGCGCGGCGATGCCGACAAACAGCGCGCCGCCCAACCAGTTGTTATGCCGGAACGCGGCAAAGCACGCCATCCGTTCGCGATTGCGAATCAGCGTGTAGTGATAGACCGCGCAGCCGGCGGCCGCCGCCCATCCCAGCCAGTACAGCACGCCAAAGCCGAGCAGTACGCCGATCCAGACGTAAATCCCCAGCGTCGCCGCATAGCAGAGCATGATCGCGGCCACGTCGAAGCGGCCGAATGTCAGCGCCGACGTGCGGATGCCGATCTTGATGTCGTCGTCACGGTCGACCATCGCGTATTCGGTGTCGTACGCCACCGACCAGAACACGTTGGCCAGCAGCATCACCCATGCGAGCAGCGGCACGTGGCCCTGAATCGCGGCGAACGCCATCGGAATGCCGAAGCCGAACGCGATCCCTAAATACGCCTGCGGAATCGCAAAAAACCGCTTGGTGAACGGATACGAACCGGCGACGAAAAGCGCCGCCACGGACAACTCTTTGGTCAGCGTATTGAGCGGCAGTATCAACAGAAACGCCAGCAACGACAGCGCGGCCGCCAGCGCCACCGCTTCCCATGCCTTGATCTTGCCCGACGTAATCGGCCGATTCTCCGTGCGCTTGACGTAGCGATCGAAGTCGCGATCCGCGTAGTCGTTGATCGCGCAACCCGCCGAGCGCATCAGCACCGTGCCCACCGTGAAAATCACCAACAGCGGCCACGTGGGATGACCGTCGGAAGCAATCCACAGCGCGTTGAGCGTCGGCCACAGCAGCAGCAGGCTGCCGATCGGCTTGTCCATGCGCACGAGGCGCAGATACAGGGGAAGTCGGGCGAACATGGGCGGATTCTGTGAATTTGCGAAGACGGTGCGGCTATTTTACGGGATGCGGAAGGCGGCCCGCTTTCGGGCTGGCAAGGCGGATAAAGCCGACGGCGCTGAAAAAAAACAAAGCCTCCCGCGCAGGGAGGCTTTGTTGGAGTCGCATTCAACTTTAACTTCAACTTCAACGCCGGCGCCGAAACGTGGCGCCGTGCGTGCAGATACTCAAGCCAGCATGGAGCGCAGCATCCACGCGGTCTTTTCGTGCGTTTGCATGCGTTGCGTCAGCAGGTCGGCCGTCGGTTCGTCGTTGGCGGCTTCCGTCGACGGGAAAATTGCGCGCGCGGTACGCACGACAGCTTCCTGACCTTCCACCAGTTGGCGGATCATTTCTTCCGCGGCCGGCACGCCGTCCGCTTCCGGAATCGACGACAGCTTGGCGAATTCCTTGTAGCTGCCCGGCGCATGCACACCCAGCGCGCGAATCCGTTCAGCGATCGAATCGACCGCCAATGCCAGTTCGTTGTATTGCGTTTCGAACATGAGGTGCAGCGTGTTGAACATCGGACCCGTCACGTTCCAGTGGAAGTTATGGGTCTTCAAATACAGCGTGTAGGTGTCGGCGAGCAGGCGCGACAGACCTTCTGCAATCTTTTTGCGATCTTTGTCGCTGATCCCGATATTGACGTGCTGTACGGCTGCTGTGGCTTCTTTTTTGGCCATGACGACTCCTTTGAAGAGTGATACGAACCGGTCGGCAAAGTGACGGTCTGCGGATAGCAAACTCGACAGCTCGAACGCTCGACAGTTTAGCCTGGAAAACTGCTGCGTTCGTATGACGCGTGGCCACTTGCCGCGTCCACGGCGGCGGCTTCCATCAACCGCCGAGCGCGTGTTGCAGAGCCTGCGCGACGATCACGGCCACTCCGCTCGCGAAGATCGCAAAGCCCACCGCCCGGCGCGCGACCCATGCATGCCGTTGCGCGCTGTTTGCGGCTGACGTGCCGCCTGCCATGGTCGTCATCATCTGCATCATGATCGTGCTCCTTCGATTCGTATCGGTACTAGCGGAACGCAAATGCGCCCGCTCTACTGCATGACTTCAACTGCGCGATTACTGCTTATTGCCTGTTGCGTTCCGCGAGGTCGGCCATCGCGGCGATCACGCCTTGCGCGTAAGCCGGATCCGCGCGACGGAAATGCTCGATCTGACGTGCGACGATTTCTTGCGGCACACCGTTGATATGGCGTGCGATGTTGCCGAACAGACGCTCGCGCTGAGCCGTATCGAAGATCGCAAACAACATACCCGGCTGCGTGTAGTAGTCGTCGTCCAGCCGATGCTCGTAGCGATCCACCGTGCCCGCCGCGAGAGGCGGTTCGGCTGCGTTGGCGTCCTGCGCGAAGTCGCCGAAGCGGTTCGGCTCGTAATTCACGTTGCCGCCGAGGTTGCCGTCGGTGCGCATCGCACCGTCGCGATGGAACGAATGCGGGCTCGGGACGCGCGCTGCATTCACCGGAATCTGATGGTGATTGATCCCGAGTCGATAGCGCTGCGTATCGCCGTATGAGAACAGACGGCCCTGCAACAGACGGTCCGGCGAGAAGCCGATACCCGGCACCACATTGGCGGGCGTGAACGCCGCCTGCTCCACGTCGGCAAAGTAATTCTGTGCGTTGCGATTTAACTCGATCGTGCCGACGTCGATCAACGGATAGTCCTTCTGCGACCAGACTTTCGTGATGTCGAACGGGTTGAAGCGATACGTGACGGCCTCTGCTTCCGGCATCACCTGAATGGCGAAGCGCCACTTCGGGAAATTGCCCGCGTCGATGTTGCCGACCAGATCGCGTTGCGCGCTTTCCCGGTCTTGCGCAACGACTTGTGCCGCTTCGGCATCGGTGAAGTTCTCAATGCCTTGCATCGATTTGAAGTGGAACTTCACCCAGAAACGCTCATTGGCGGCGTTGATAAACGAATACGTGTGCGAGCCGAAGCCGTGCATCTGACGGTAATTCTGCGGAATGCCGCGGTCGCTCATCAGAATCGTCACTTGATGCAGCGATTCCGGATGACGCGACCAGAAATCCCACGCGGCGACATTGCTGCGCATGTTGGTGTAAGGGTCGCGCTTTTGCGTGTGGATGAAGTCCGGAAACTTCAGCGGATCGCGGATAAAGAATACCGGCGTGTTATTGCCGACCACATCCCAGTTGCCTTCTTCCGTGTAGAACTTGATCGAGAAACCGCGCACGTCGCGTTCGGCGTCGGCTGCGCCGCGCTCGCCCGCGACCGTCGAAAAGCGCATGAAGAGCGGCGTTTCCTTGCCGACTTGCGCGAACACCTTGGCCTTCGTGTAGCGCGAGATGTCGTGCGTGACCTTCAACGTGCCGAACGCACCTGAACCTTTGGCGTGAACGCGGCGTTCCGGAATCACTTCACGATCGAAGTGGGCGAGTTTTTCGACCAGCCAGACATCTTGCAGAACAACCGGGCCGCGCGCGCTCGCGGTCATCGAATTCTGGTTGTCGGCGACGGGTGCGCCGGCGGCACTGGTGAGCTTACGTTCGGACATGCGTGACTCCTGGTTGGCTTTTATCGAAACAGATTGTGGGGGCACGACGCGGCACGCTGAGGCCAGAGGCTCATGCGCTAAGCGGACAAGGCCCGATCGACCAGCAGGAAAAACATGACAGTGCGCGCGCTGAGCATTGAGGCGGCAAAACGGCGCGGCGCAACGGCCGTCCGAGGGACGAGGACTTGGACTTGTCGCGGCTTGGATTGCGTCATGATTTCCTCCGGGGTCTTTGGGATCGGGCGATCCGTGGAGGAAACTATAACAATACTATCGAAATATCGTGTTTGATTAATTTTATCTATTCGATAGGCCTGGCGGCTGTCGGCGCCTTGCATGGGCGCCAAGCCGGTCGCTGGGCTTACGCAGCGAGCCGGGCTTCGTGGGGCATCTGTCTAGTTGACCGCGACCGGCAAATCGAGCTTCTTGACGCCCGCCAGATCACAGGAGTTGATAGCGTCGCAAATGGCCTCAATGGCGGGCATGCGCGTGAAGCTCTTGCGCCAGGCCAGCACGACGCGGCGATCCGGCACGGGCTCGTCGAAAGCGACGTAGCTCAGCAGCCCCGAATCGATGCCGCCGGCGTGCGGCTTGACTTCATGCACCGACATGCGCGGCAGCACGGTAATGCCGACACCGCTCGCCACCATGTGGCGGATGGTTTCCAGCGAGGACCCTTCAAAGGTTTTCTGGATGCCGTCCGCGTTTTGCGAAAAGCGCATCAGTTCCGGGCAGACGCCCAGCACATGATCGCGGAAGCAGTGACCGCTGCCGAGCAGCAGCATGGTTTCCTGCTTGAGATCGTCAGCATCGATTTTCGGGCGGTTTTCCCAGGCGTGCCCGGACGGCAAGGCAACCACGAAAGGCTCGTCGTATAGCGGGCGCAGCATCAGGCCGGTTTCCGGAAACGGCAGCGCCATGATGGCGACATCGATTTCGCCTTGCTTGAGCAGTTCGATCAGCTTGAGCGTGTAATTTTCCTGCAGCATCAAGGGCATTTGTGGGACGCGCTTGATCATCTGCTTGACGAGCGTGGGCAGCAGGTACGGCCCGATCGTGTAGATGACGCCAAGCCGCAGTGGCCCGACCAGCGGGTCTTTGCCCTGTTTCGCGATTTCCTTGATGGCGAGCGTCTGTTCGAGAACGCGTTGCGCTTGCGTGACGATCTGTTCGCCGATCGGCGTGACGCTCACTTCGCTGGTGCCGCGCTCGAAGATCTGCACGTTCAGTTCGTCTTCGAGCTTTTTGATTGCCACCGACAGCGTCGGCTGGCTGACGAAACACGCTTCGGCGGCCCGGCCGAAGTGCCGCTCGCGGGCAACCGCGACGATGTATTTCAATTCGGTGAGCGTCATTAGGGGACCAATCAGTGCGGTGAATTCGATAGGTTCTAGTTATACACCTATAGGGTCGGTTCGCCAACTGTTTGGGGTTATTTGCGCGGGGCGCTGAGGGTTTGGTGGGGCTTTCTTGTTGGTTGGCCTTTCCTTGAATTCTTTGTGGTCTATTAGCGTTGCCCCTGTGCGGGGCGGCACCTACTTTCTTTGCCGCGGCAAAGAAAGTAGGCAAAGAAAGCCGCTTCACACCGCCAGCTCGTAAGCGGGTCCCTCGGCTTGGAGGGGGCAGTGGTGCATCTGGAATCCGCCGTCTCGCACATTCCCCGCAAGTGACAAAGCAGTCATACGTCCCGCCTCGCACTACGTGCTCGCCGGAGCGGTCCGCTTGAAAAGCCGGCTTTCGATTACGCGAAGGGGGCCGTCGGCTTCGCCTCGGCGAATCCCGGCGGGATGGTTGGATTGCTTGGCTGCATCGGTACGCGGTGGCCCGCGTGGAAAGCGAGCGCAGGTGGGTGCCCGGACCAATCCACTGTCGATGAAGTACCGCCACGGCGCGCGCAGCGCCGCCGGAAGAATGACTGCCTTGTCACCAAGGCGAAATGTGCGAGAACACGGATTCCAGATACACCACTGCCCTCTCCAAGCCAGGAGACCCGCTTATGAGCTGGCGGTGTGAAGCGGCTTTCTTTGCCTACTTTCTTTGCCGCGGCAAAGAAAGTAGGTGCCGCCCCGCACAGGGGCGACGCTAATAGACCACTAACAAGCCAAGGAAAGGCCAACACCACAAAACCGCCGAGCAGGCAAAAAAACCCTCCTTCAAGCCTTCAAAAACTGCTCCCGCGCGCCAAGCCAGCGCGCCAGATGCTGCAACACGACCTCGGGAAACTTCTCAAGCAAAACCGCCGCAGCCTCCCGCGCAGGCTCAATCAACCATTGATCATTCTGAAGATCAGCAAACCTCAACATCGCCGCGCCCGACTGCCGCGCCCCTAAAAACTCCCCCGGCCCACGAATCTCGAGATCCCGTCTGGCGATCTCAAATCCGTCAGTCGTCTCCCGCATTGTCTGAAGCCGCGCCCGCGCAGTCATCGACAAAGGCCCGGTATAGAGCAATACGCAAACCGAAGCCGCACTCCCGCGCCCCACCCGTCCCCGCAACTGATGCAACTGCGCAAGCCCAAACCGCTCCGCATGCTCGATCACCATCAACGACGCATTCGGCACATCAACACCCACTTCGATCACCGTCGTCGCCACCAGCAACTGCACCTCGTTACGCGTGAACGCATCCATCACGGCGGCCTTTTCAGCCGGCGCAAGCCGCCCATGCACGAGACCGACATTCAGTTCGGGCAACGCGGCCACCAGCGTCTCATACGTCTCGACGGCGGTCTGCAACTGCAAGGTCTCGCTTTCCTCGATCAACGGACACACCCAGTACACCTGGCGCCCCGTCAACGCAGCCTCGCGCACGCGTCCGATCACCTCCTCGCGCCGTGCATCGGACACCAGCTTGGTCAGGATCGGCGTGCGCCCGGGCGGCAATTCGTCAATGGTCGAGACGTCGAGGTCGGCGTAATAGGTCATCGCGAGCGTGCGCGGAATCGGCGTCGCCGACATCATCAGTTGATGCGGCTGGAAGTTGCGCGCGCCATCGGCGGCGTTCAGTGCCTTGGCGCGCAGAGCGAGCCGCTGCGCGACACCGAAGCGGTGCTGTTCGTCGACGATCACCAGCCCGAGGCGCGCGAACTCGACCGCGTCCTGAATGATCGCGTGCGTGCCGATCACGAGTTGCGCGGTGCCGAGCGCCGCGGCTTCGATCGCGGCGCGCTTTTCCTTGGCCTTCAGACTGCCGGCCAGCCACGCGACGCTCACGCCGAGCGGCTCCAACCAGCCGCGCAGTTTGCGCGCGTGCTGTTCGGCGAGGATTTCCGTCGGCGCCATGAGCGCGGCCTGGTAGCCGGCGTCGATGGCCTGCGCCGCGGCCAGCGCGGCGACGATCGTCTTACCGCTTCCGACGTCCCCCTGCAAAAGCCGCTGCATTGGATGAGGCTGCGTCAAATCAAGCGCGATCTCGCCGCCTACGCGCTCCTGCGCCGCCGTCAGCGAAAACGGCAGCGCCTTCAGCAGACGCGCCACCAGCGCGGATTCGTCGCCCAGCTTGCGGCGCGGCATGGCCGGCGCCGCGCGGGTGCGGCGTTCGTCGTGCGCGCGCTTGAGCGACATCTGCTGCGCGAGCAATTCCTCGAATTTGATACGCACCCACGCGGGATGCGTGCCGTCGATCAACGCGGTCTCATCGGACTGAACGCCCGGATGATGCAGCGTGCGCACGGCGTCCATCAGCGACGGCACGCCGAGCGGTTCCATAAACGTCCGCGCGACCGACTCCGGCAGCAGCTCCGGCAGCGACGTGCGCGACAGCGCGTTGTCGATGGATTTGCGCAGATACGCCTGCGTCACGCCCGCGGTGCTGGGATACACGGGCGTCAGCGCCTGCGGCAGCGGCGTGTCTTCGTCGACCACGCGCACGGCCGGATGCACCATCTCCATGCCGAAGAAACCGCCGCGCACGTCGCCGCGCACCCGCAGCCGCGCGCCGATCGCCATCTGCTTGACCTGGGAGCCGTAGAAATTCAGAAAGCGCAGCACGAGTTCGTCGCCGGTGTCGTCGCGCAGTTTCACCAACAACTGACGGCGTGGACGATAGGCGATCTCGTTGTCGAACACCACGCCTTCGGTTTGCGCAACGCCGCCCGGCAGCAGATGCCCGATCGGCGTCAGCGAGGTTTCGTCCTCGTAGCGCATTGGCAAATGCAGCACGAGGTCGATGTCGCGCGTCAGGCCGAGTTTGGTGAGCTTGTCGGCGGTTTTGTCCGTGGGTTTGGAGGCGGATTTCGCGCCGGACTTCGCTGCGGATTTTGCGGCAACCTTGGGGCCGGGCTTGCCGGCGGGCCTGTCGCCGGATGGATCCGCAAGGCCATCGACGCGCTCGCCGACAGATGTTCCAGCGGGCTCGCCGGCGCGTTTGCCGCCAACATCGCCAACGGGCTTGCCATCCGACTCGTCACTTTGTCGCGCGGCTTTTCCAGCGCTCAACCCAACGTCCGCGCCAACACCCTGGCCCGCGTCGCTCACCCCCGCCACCGCCTTGCCGCGCGAGACGCGGCGCCTGGGTTCGGCGCTCACTTCATCGGTAACGGAGGGCGATCGGCGGTCGGACAATGGCATGGGCTGCTTCGCAAGTACAATATCGGCTGTCAAAGGGTTCGGCGCCATACAGCGCGCGGGCTGGCGGGCCGCTCTGGCGTCCCGCAATCATAGCCGCCCGGCTCCGGCTTCGGCTCAATTCAGTTCATTTCGCTTCCAGTCGTTCGTATGTTGACGCTTTCCGATTTCGATTTCGATCTGCCTCCCGAGCTGATCGCGCAAGTCGCGCTGCCCGAGCGCAGCGCCAGCCGCCTGCTCGAAGTGGATCACCCGGCCGACGCCACCGGCCCCGCGCGCCTGATCGACCGCCGTTTCGCCGAGTTGCCCGAATGCATCACGGCCGGCGATCTGCTGGTCTTCAACGATACCAAAGTCCTGAAGGCGCGCTTCCTCGGCCAGAAGGCCAGTGGCGGCAAGATCGAAGTGCTGGTAGAGCGCCTCACCGGCGAGCGCACGGCGCTCGCGCAGATCCGCGCGAGCAAGAGCCCGCAGCCGGGCACCACGATCCGGCTGGCGGATGCATTCGACGTCACGGTCGGCGAGCGCGTCGAGCCGTTCTACACGCTGCATTTCCCCGACGATTGTCTGACGCTGATCGAGCAGTTCGGCCGGCTGCCGTTGCCGCCGTACATCGAGCACGATCCCGACTCGACCGATGAAACCCGCTATCAAACGGTGTTCGCGCAGAATCCCGGCGCCGTCGCTGCGCCCACGGCCGGCCTGCATTTCGACAACACGCTGCTGGCCCGCCTCGACGAAAAAGGCGTGGAACGCGCGACGCTGACGCTGCACGTCGGCGCGGGCACGTTCCAGCCGGTGCGGGTCGAGAATCTCGCCGAGCACAAGATGCACAGCGAGTGGTATCACTTGCCGCAATCGCTCGCTGACAAGATCGCGGCGACGCGCGCGCGCGGCAACCGCGTGATCGCGGTGGGCACGACCTCGATGCGCGCGCTCGAAGCCGCCGCGCGCGACGCCGAAGCCGCAGGTCGCCCGTTGGCCGCAGCCAGCACGGAAACCGACATTTTCATCACGCCGGGCTATAAATTCCGCGTGGTCGACCGGCTCGTCACCAATTTCCATTTGCCGAAATCCACGCTGCTGATGCTCGTGTCGGCTTTCGCGGGCGTCGAGACGATTCGCGAAACCTATCGCCATGCGATCGAGCAGCGTTACCGCTTCTTCAGCTACGGCGACGCGATGCTGCTCACGCGGCGCGACGTCTGATCGACGTCCACGAGATTTTTCGCAGTTCCAAGCCGCCGCGAACGTTTCCGCCGGCGCTCAATATTTGCGCCGGACTGTTTTCCGGTAGCACAGGAGTTATTTCATGACCAACGGTCAATCCGTTAGCACGCGCGCCGACCATGGCGCTTACCTCGGCGATCACGTTCGCCCGGAAAACGGCCTCAATTTCGAACTGCTCGGCGTCGACGGCCTGGCTCGCCGCGGCCGCGTCACGTTGAACCACGGCGTGGTGGAAACGCCGATCTTCATGCCCGTCGGCACCTACGGCACCGTGAAGGCTGTGCAGCCGCGCGAGCTCAAAGAAATGCACGCGCAGATCATCCTCGGCAACACCTTCCACCTGTGGCTGCGCCCGGGCCTCGAAACGATCGAGGCGCACGGCGGTCTGCACGGCTTCATGGGCTGGAAAAAGCCGATCCTCACCGACTCGGGCGGCTTCCAGGTGTTCTCACTAGGCGATCTGCGCAAGATCACCGAAGATGGCGTCACGTTCGCGTCGCCGATCAACGGCGACAAACTGTTTCTGTCGCCCGAAGTGTCCATGCAGATCCAGAAAGTGCTGAACTCCGACATCGTCATGCAGTTCGACGAATGCACGCCGTACGCGACCAATAACGTGCCGACCTCGCACAAGGAAGCGGCCGATTCGATGCGCATGTCAATGCGCTGGGCGCAGCGCTCCATCGACGAATTCAGGCGGCTGGGCAATCCCAACGCGCTGTTCGGCATCGTGCAAGGCGGCATGTTCGAGGACTTGCGCGAAGAGTCGCTGGCAGGCCTCGCCGAGAAGGATTTCCATGGTCTCGCGATCGGCGGTCTGTCGGTCGGCGAGCCGAAGGAAGACATGATGCGCGTGCTGAACCACATCGGCCCCAAGTTGCCGGCCAACAAGCCGCACTACCTGATGGGTGTGGGCACGCCGGAAGATCTGGTGGCGGGCGTGGCCGCCGGCGTCGACATGTTCGATTGCGTGATGCCGACCCGCAACGCGCGCAACGGCTGGCTGTTCACGCGTTTCGGCGACGTGAAGATCCGCAACGCGGCGCATAAAAATTCGCTGCGCCCGCTCGACGAGCAGTGCGGCTGCTACACCTGCCGAAATTTCACTCGCGGCTATCTGCATCATCTGCATCGAGTAGGGGAGATCCTCGCTGCGCAGTTGAACACGATCCACAATCTGCACTACTACCTCGAGCTGATGCAGGAAATCCGCGACGCGATCGACGCGAAAATGTTCGAGGCTTTCCGCAAACGCTTTCACGAGAACCGCGCGCGCGGCACCGCCGAGGCGCCGTAACGGCGCGGGACAACGGATTCAGCCGAAGAATCCGTCCACCTCGCCGGGAAAACCTTACAATTGTCTTTCGCTGGCGGCGGTAAAAACGGCAAAGCAGGCTTTAAACGGTTGATCCCAAAGCCGATTCGCCGCGCCGACGCGCGTCGGGCCGGTGGTAGAATAACCGGCTGATTTTTTTGATCGTTTTGACTTATAACGGAGAGACCAACGTGTCGTTCATTTCCAATGCCTTCGCCCAAGGCACAGCAACAGGTGGCATTGAATCGAACCTGATGAGCTTCCTGCCGCTGATCCTGATGTTCGGCGTGCTGTACTTCATCATGATTCGCCCGCAAATGAAGCGCCAGAAGGAACATCGCAACATGCTCGCCGCGATGGCCAAGGGCGATGAAGTGGTGACGAATGGCGGCATCGTCGGCAAGGTGACCAAGGTGGGCGAAGCCTACGTCGGCGTCGAAATCTCGGAAGGCACGGAAATCACCGTGCAAAAAGCGTCGGTTACGACGATTCTCCCGAAGGGCACGATCAAGTCGCTGTAAGGCCGAATCTCTCGCGTCCGGCGCGGCCTCGCCGGCGGTCCACGCAGCACACCGTGAACCGCCCGCGCTCATCGCCGGACGCATCGCTTCCAAGCCAACCTTCCCGTTGGACCACTCATGAATCGTTACCCCCTCTGGAAATACGCCGTGATGCTGGTGGCTCTGGTCATCGGCCTCGTGTACACGCTGCCCAACCTGTTCGGCGAA
This sequence comes from Paraburkholderia sp. BL6665CI2N2, assembly GCF_004366535.1. Classification (NCBI taxonomy): domain Bacteria; kingdom Pseudomonadati; phylum Pseudomonadota; class Betaproteobacteria; order Burkholderiales; family Burkholderiaceae; genus Paraburkholderia; species Paraburkholderia sp. BL6665CI2N2. The sequence continues at coordinate 6,231,766 of NZ_SORC01000001.1, read as the reverse complement.
GCGCCGGCGGTGCAGGTGTCGAGCGGCAAGGCAACGGTCAAGCTCGACTCGACCACGCTGTCGGCTGTCGAAGCCGCGCTCGCCGCGAATCAGATCAAGCCGGACGACGTCACGTTCGACAACTCGGCGACCAACGCGAACATCCGCGTGCGTCTGCCGGACACCGACACGCAACTGCGCGTGAAAGACCTGCTGCAGAAGTCGCTGAACAGCGATCCGACCGACCCGCAGTACATCGTCGCGCTGAATCTGCAAAGCGCGTCGCCGCGCTGGCTGACCGCCCTGCACGCGCTGCCGATGTACCTCGGTCTCGATCTGCGCGGCGGCGTCCACTTCCTGCTGCAGGTCGACATGGCCGGCGCGCTGAACAAAAAGCTCGATTCGGACGCTTCGGACGCGCGCACGCTGCTGCGTGACAAGAACATCCGCGACGGCGGCGTGAACCGCGTGAACCAGTCGGTGGTGATCAATTTCGCCGACCAGGCCACGGCGGACAACGCGTCGAAGCAACTGAGCCGCGGCATCGCCGAACTCCAGTGGGCCTCGCAAGCCGGCCCGGACGGCGGCGTGCAACTGGTCGGCACGTTCACGCCGGCAGTGCAGAAAGCCGTGCAGGACGCCGCGCTCAAGCAGAACATCACTACGCTGCACAACCGCGTGAACGAACTCGGCGTGGCCGAGCCGGTGATCCAGCAGCAAGGCGCCGACCGCATCGTGGTCGAACTGCCGGGCGTGCAGGACACGGCGAAGGCGAAGGACATCATCGGCCGCACGGCAACGCTCGAAGCGCGCCTCGCCGATCCGGTCAACACGCATCCGAATCCGTCCGATCCGGTGCCGCCGGGCGACGAACTGTTCACGCAAGGCAACCAGACGCCGGTGCTGCTGCGCAAGCAGATCATCTTCACGGGCGACCGGATCATCGACGCGTCGGCGGGCTTCGACGAACATCAACGCCCTTCGGTCAACATCCGTCTGGATTCGGCCGGCGGCCGCGCGGTGGCCAGCATCTCGCGCGACAACATCGGCAAGCCGATGGCCATGGTGCTGTTCGAAAAGGGCAAGGGCGAAGTGCTGACGGTGGCAACGATCCAGTCGGAACTGGGCGACCGCTTCCAGATCACCGGCCAGGCCACGCCGCAAGGCGCCGCCGACCTCGCGCTGCTGCTGCGCGCCGGTTCGCTGGCCGCGCCGATGGACATCATCGAAGAACGCACGATCGGCCCGAGCCTCGGCGCGGACAACATCAAGAAGGGCTTCCACTCGGTGGTGTGGGGCTTCGCGGCGATCGCCGTCTTCATGATCGCGTACTACATGCTGTTCGGCGTGATCTCCATGATCGGCCTGTCGGTCAACCTGCTGCTGCTGATCGCCGTGCTGTCCATGCTGCAAGCCACGCTCACCTTGCCGGGTATCGCCGCTATCGCGCTCGCGCTCGGTATGGCGATCGACGCGAACGTGCTGATCAACGAACGCGTGCGTGAAGAACTGCGCAACGGCGCGCCGCCGCAACTGGCCATCCAGAACGGCTACGCGCACGCCTGGGCGACGATTCTCGACTCGAACGTCACCACGCTGATCGCCGGTATCGCGCTGCTCGCATTCGGCTCCGGCCCGGTGCGCGGCTTTGCGATCGTGCACTGTATCGGCATTCTGACGTCGATGTTCTCGGCCGTGTTCTTCTCGCGCGGCATCGTCAATCTTTGGTACGGCGGCAAGAAGAAGCTGAAGTCGCTGGCTATCGGCCAGGTGTGGCGTCCGGAGACGGCGCCGGCAGGCTCGGCTGCTTACCTCGGCAGCGAAGACGCCGCGACCGACACGGCGCAAGCCGTTGCCGCGGTCGCCGCCAAGCCGTCGAAGGCCAGGGCCGCCGTCGCGCAGGCACGCGCCGGCAAGCCGACCGTGCGCCGCCGCAATGCGCCGGGTTCGTCGCCGGGTTCATCGAGCACGCCGCAGAAACCGGGTTCGTCCCGCTGAGTCCCGGAGAACAAGACCATGGAATTTTTCCGTTTCCGCAAAGACATTCCGTTCATGCAGCGCGCGTTGATTTTCAACGCGATCTCGCTGCTGACGTTCCTTGCCGCTGTGTTTTTCCTGCTGCATCGCGGGCTGCATCTGTCGGTGGAGTTCACCGGCGGCACGGTTGTCGAAGTGCAGTATCCGGGCGCCGCGCCGCTCGAACCGGTGCGCGCCACGCTGGGCAAGCTCGGTTACGCCGACGCTCAGGTGCAGAACTTCGGCACCTCGCGCGACGTGCTGATCCGCCTGCCGCTCAAACAGGGCTACACGTCCGCGCAACAGAGCGATCAGGTGATGACCGCGCTGAAGGCCGACACACCGCAAGTGCAATTGCAACGCGTCGAGTTCGTGGGCCCGCAGGTCGGCAAGGAACTCGCCACCGACGGTCTGCTCGCGCTCGCTTGTGTGGTGGTCGGCATCGTGATCTACCTGTCGTTCCGCTTCGAATGGAAGTACGCGGTGGCCGGCGTGATCGCGAACTTGCACGACGTGATCATCATTCTCGGCTTCTTCGCGTTCTTCCAGTGGGAGTTCTCGCTGTCCGTGCTGGCCGCGGTGCTCGCCGTACTCGGCTATTCGGTGAACGAGTCGGTGGTTATCTTCGACCGGATTCGTGAGACCTTCCGCCGCGAGCGCAAGCTGACCGTGATCGAGGTGATCAATCACGCGATCACCAGCACGATGTCGCGAACCATCATCACCCACGGCTGTACGCAGATGATGGTGCTGTCGATGTTCCTGTTCGGCGGCCCGACGCTGCACTACTTCGCCTTGGCGCTGACGGTCGGTATTCTGTTCGGTATCTACTCGTCGGTGTTCGTCGCCGCGGCGCTCGCCATGTGGTTCGGCGTGAAGCGCGAAGATCTGGTCAAGGACAGGAAGGACCGCACCGACGCGGACGATCCGAACGCAGGCGCGCAAGTCTGATCCTGTTGTAGTTTCAGACCTCGCAATGCAAAAGGCCGGTTCATCACGAGCCGGCCTTTTGCGTTTACCGCCGCCCTTCTTCGTCGTCGCGCCACCCTATACCGGAGCGAGACGGCACAGCGCCCGCTTCAGCGAAAACCAAGCTTGCGACGCGCCGCCATCAGTGCGACAAGACTCACGAGCGCGGCGAAAATCAGGTAGTAACTCGGCGCGGCCTTCGAGCCCGTCGCGCTGATCAGCCACGCGATGATGAACGGCCCGAAGCCGCCGAAGATCGTCACGGCAATGTTATAAGCCAGCGACATGCCGGTGGTACGCGTTTGCACCGGGAACATCTCCGAAAGCAGGCCTGGCAGCGCCGCGAAGTAACCGGTCATCAGAAAGCCGAACACGATCTGCATGGCAATCAAGGTGCCGAAAGTCGGATGCGCAACCAGGTACACGAAGGCCGGATAGATGAGCACAAGCAGCAGCAGCGCCGAGATCAGCATGATCGTGGTGCGCCCATGCCGGTCAGACAGATGGCCGATCAGCGGCGAGAACACCATCTGAATCAAGCCGGTCAGCGCAATCGCCGCGAACGCGACGGAAGGCGCCAGCCCCAACTGCTTGACGCCGAACGTCGGCATGAACAGCACAAGATACGTCGACACCGTGCCGAGCACGACCACGCCAATCGCGATCAGCAGGCGCAATTTCTGACCCGTGAAGGTATCGCGCAGCGGCGTCTCGGTGGTTTCGGCCGCGAGAAACTCGGGCGTCTCGTCGAGCTTCGTGCGGATGTACCACGCGACCGGACCGATCAGCAGACCGAAGATGAACGGCACGCGCCAACCCCAGGCACCCATCTGTTCCGGCGAGAGCTTGCCGGTGAGCAGTACGCCAAAACCGGCGGCAAGCAGCGTGGTCAGCCCCTGGCTCGCCACCTGCCAGCTCGCAAAAAAGCCGCGCCGGCCCGGCACGTGTTCCGCGAGAAACGCGGTGGCGCTGCCGAATTCGCCGCCCGCCGAGAAACCTTGCATCAGACGCGCCAGCACGAGGATCACGGGCGCGGCGAGGCCGATACTTTGATAGGTTGGCAGAATCGCGATGATCAGCGTGCCGCCCATCATCAGCAGGATCGAGAGCGTGAGCGCCGCCTTGCGGCCGGCGCGGTCGGCATACGCGCCGATCACGATCGCGCCGAGCGGCCGCATGAAGAACGACACGCCGAACGTGCCGAGCGTGAGGAGCAGCGAGACCGTGTCGTTACCGGCCGGGAAAAACAGCTTCGCGATGATCACCGCGAAAAAACCGTACACCACCAGATCGAACCATTCCAGCGCGTTGCCGATCGAGGCCGCGACCACCGCGCGCCACGAATTCTGCCGGCTCCCCGCCAGGCTTGCTGCTGTCGTTGCGTTCATGCAGATCTCCGATTCGCGCGAAATATTATTCATGTCGGCATTACGCCTCAAACGCCCGACTGGATGCGCGCACAACCAGTACGGTGCCTGCGCTCTATGTACCCGAAAAAATAAACCGGCGCGAGTGCGGAATTGCGCGATGCCGCTGCGTAAGGCTTTCAGCGTTTCAAATGGTCAACAAAAAACCGCTTCGTCGCGAAAGCGAACGAAACGGTTTTTTGTTGCGACGCAACGGCGACGCGATTGAAGACCTTGAATCAAACGCCCATGAAAGCGCTTATTGCTTGATGCCTTCGGATTGAATATGCAGCTTGGTGTCCATGCTGAAGCCGTACTTGGAGCCGAAATCCATGCCGTAATCGGCGCGGCTGAAATGCGCGCTCGCTTCCACGCCGCACACTTCGCGCTTGAGCACCGGATGCTGCATACACTTGAACGACTCGATCTTCAGATTGAGCGGCTTGGTGACGCCGTGCATGGTCAGGCTGCCGACCACTTCGACCGGCTTGTCGCCGTCGAACTTGATATCGGTGCCCTTATAAGTCGCCGACGGATACTTGGCGACGTCGAAGAACTCGTTCGACTTCAAGTGCTCGTCGAGCTTGCCGTTGCCCGTATCGATCGACGCGGGATCGACCGTCACGTCTACCGTGCCGGTTTTCGCCGCGCGGTCGAGCGTGACCGTGCCCGAGCTTTTGGTGAATTTGCCGCGCCACACCGACATGCCGCCGAAGTGATCCGCCTCGAAGCTCGGATACGTGTGGGTGGGGTCGAGCTGATAGGTATCGGCGGCCGCGAACGCGCCGAACGAAAAAGTCGAAGCCAGCGCGCCGACGGCGATCAACATGGATGTTTTCAATTCACGCTCCTAGGTTCTCGAAGAAAGCTGCCGCGCCCGAACAGCGCGGCGACCATCACTTATGTGCTGCAACGATATGAAATTTGATGACCACTTCGTCGGCGACTACCGAGGTGTCTTTCCATTCCCCGGTGCCTATATCGAATTGCGAGCGCTTGATCGGCAGTGAACCGTCGAAGGTTTGCACGGCGCCCTGCTGGGTCACCGTCACCGGCACCACCACCGTCTGCGACTTGCCCTTGATGGTCAGCTTGCCCGTCACCTTGAACTGGTTGCCGCCGGCCGGCGCGATCGCGCTCGAGACGAACGTGGCGCTCGGATAGGTCTTCGCGTCGAACCAGTCCTTGCCGCGCACCTGGTCGTTGTAGCTTTCGTCGCCGAGATCGTAGCTGGCCACGTCGATGCTGAGCTGCGCGGTGCCGTCGGCCGGTTTTGCCGGATCGAACTTGATCTGCGCGGTGAACTTGCCGAACTTGCCTTCCACCGGCACGTTCATCTGCTTCGAGGTGGCCGTCACCGAACTCTTCGCGACGTCGACTTGCGCCAAGGCGCTGCCTGCCACCGTCAGCGAGGCCGCGGCGAACGCGGCGAGCATGTAGCGATAAAACGAAACCTTCATGGTTGTCCTTATTTGAGGAAAGGGAGCATGCGTGAGAGCAGGCCGTCGCGGTCCAGCCATTGATGCTTGAGCGCGGCCACAACGTGCAACGCGACCAGCACGAGCAAGGTGTAATTCAACGTGATATGCACGTTCTTCAGCAGTTCCTTGAGATGCGGATCCGGCGCGATCAGGCGCGGCAGCGGAATCAGCCCGAGGTACACCACCGGGATGTTGGCCGCCGAGCTGTACAGATAGCCCGAGGCGGGAATCGCGATCATCAGCGCATACAGCAGCAGGTGCACGAGATGCGCCGCGCCGCGCTGCCAGACCGGCATGCGGCGCGGCATCACGGGAGCCGCATGCGTGGCGCGCCACAGAATGCGCAGGACGGCGAGCACGAACACGGTCACGCCGATCCATTTGTGCCACGAGAAGTACTTCAGCTTGGTGGGCGTGAAGCCGGGAATATCGGTCATCACCCAGCCGAGCGCGAAGCCGCACACGATCAGCAGCGCGATCAGCCAATGCAGGGCGATGGCAGTCCGCGTGTACGACTCGCGGCTGGCGAACGAAGGATTGAGTGCCATGACAGGTCAACGCAAGCTAAGAGAGGTTAACGGCGCAGCCCGCACTGCTATTCCAGCGTTCGATGCACATGGCATCGACGCGTATCACGGGACCATGCCAGTTGCGGCACGCGCCAAGGCGGCCATGCTACCCCAACCGGAAAAAACTGGCTGCGGGCCGCTGGCGCACCGCGGATCGGCAGTTCCTTCGCCCACGTCGCCGGCATTGAACAATTGGGGACGGAGGCTGTCAGAGTTATACCGATTGCATGTAGGATCAACTGTCAGCTGAACAGGCCGCCCCGCCCGCGGTCCGCAGCCCATGCGACGGTCCGTGCGACGTCCGGGCGCGTTTTGGTACTATTGCTCCACCTTTTTATCAGACCTGCCATAGAACGGGCATTGCACGCCTCCCCTCACACCGTCGGCCCCTTGCTCTATGGACCATGACAACCTGATTGCGTGCCATGAATGCGATACGCTGTTCCGCAAGCCGCGGCTTGTCGGGCGCACGGTCGCGCGCTGTCCGCGTTGCGGGGCGACGCTCTACAGCGGCGTGGCCCGCAAGCTCGACGCCATCAGCGCAATGACGCTGGGCGCGCTGATCACTTTCCTGATCGCGCAGGGCTTCCCGATCGTCGAACTCGAAACCAATGGCATCACCTCGCAGACCACGTTGTTCGGCGCGCTCGTCGCGTTGTGGGGCGAAGACATGCAGATCGTCGCGGTCATGGTGTTCTGCTCGACCATTCTGTTTCCGCTGACTGAGCTCCTTGCCCTGCTCTATGTGCTGATCCCGCTGCGCGCGGGTTATGTGCCGCCCGCCTTCAATCAGGTGCTGCGCGCCATTCAGTTCGTGCGCCCGTGGGGCATGATCGAAGTGTTCATGCTCGGCGTTCTGATCACGATCGTGAAGATGGTCAGTCTCGCGCGCGTGATTCCCGAAGCGGCGCTGTTCGCGTTCGGCGTGCTCACGCTGATGTTCGCGGTGGTGGTCACATTCGATCCACGCATTCTGTGGGACCTCGCCGACGAACTCGGCGGCCGCAGCCAGCGCCCACTGCCGCGTACCTCCGCCGATAGCGCGGCGGCCGCCGTCAGTTCGATCGCCGGCCCGCCCGCGCCGGCCGAAGTACACACCGCCGCGACACCTGACGTGCGCACTGCACCGTCCGGCTTGCCGCCGGGCACGCCGCCAGTGCCGCCGACGCCACGTCGAGGATGAGCGCGCGATGAAATACGTCACCGCAAGACGCGCCGGCCTGCTTAGTTGCCACGCATGCGGACGCGTCGAACCGCGCATCCGCTCCGTCACGCCGCAGCACTGCGCACGGTGCGGCTCGCGCCTGCACTCGCGCAACCCTGACAGCCTGATGCGCACGTGGGCGCTGCTGATCGCCGCGGCACTCCTGTATATTCCCGCGAATCTGCTGCCGGTGATGCACACCTCGTCGCTGCTCGGTTCCGAAGACGACACCATCATGAGCGGCGTCGTCTATTTCTGGACCTCGGGCGACTGGCCGCTCGCGGTGATCGTGTTCATCGCCAGCATCATGGTGCCGATGCTCAAGCTGAGCGTGCTCGTGCTGCTGACCGTCACAGCGCAGCGTCGGTCGCGCTGGCGGCCCGAGCAGCGCACCACGCTATACCGGATGGTCGAACGGATCGGGCGCTGGTCGATGCTCGACGTGTTCGTCGTCACACTGACTGTCGCGCTGGTGCGCTTCAAATCGCTTGCCGTCATCACGGCCGGCCCCGGGGCGATCGCCTTCGGCTCAGTCGTGATTCTGACCATGATGGCCTCCATGCAATTCGATCCACGGCTCATCTGGGATAGTGTGGAAGGCAGCGTGGAAGGCAGCGCGAAGGGCAGTACCCAAAAACCTCAGGACCTCAAACATGACTAGCCCGCAAGAACCGACGCCCGCCTCCGATGCGCCGCGCAACGATTCGAACGGACCGAAGCTGCCGCCCCAACTCCCGGACCCTGAAATTGAGCCGCGCAGCCGCTGGCTGCCTTCGCTCGTCTGGGTGATTCCGCTGATCGCCGCGCTGATCGGTATCGCGCTCGTGATCAAGTCGGTGACCGAGAAAGGCCCGACCATCACGATCAGCTTCGTGAGCGCCGAAGGTCTCGAACCCGGCAAGACCAAGGTGAAGTACAAGGATGTCGACGTCGGCTCGGTGAAGACCATCACGCTGTCGAAAGATCTGTCCCACGTGCTCGTGCAGGTGCAGTTGACCAAGGAAGGCGAAGACTTCGCGGTCAAGGACTCGCGTTTCTGGGTGGTGCGGCCGCGTGTAGGCGCGAGCGGCGTGTCGGGCCTCACCACGCTGCTCTCGGGCGCGTACATTGGGGCAGACGCCGGGCACTCGCCGGATAGTGAGAAGAATTTTGTCGGCCTGGAAACGCCGCCGCCTATTACCGGCGGTCAGAAGGGCCACCAGTTCGTGCTGCACGGCGACTCGCTCGGCTCGATCGACATCGGCTCGCCGATCTTTTACCGGCGCGTCCAGGTCGGCCAGGTGGTCGGCTTCTCGCTCGACAAGGACGGCACCGGCGTGACCATGCAGGTGTTCGTATCGGCGCCGTTCGACCAGTACGTCGGCACCAATTCGCGCTGGTGGCATGCGAGCGGCGTCGATCTGCGGCTCGATTCCAGCGGCTTCAAGCTGAATACGCAATCGCTTGCCACGGTGATCGTGGGCGGCTTGTCGTTCCAGTCGCCGCCGGGTCAGGGCGTGGGCGCGCAGGCGCCGAACAATATGACGTTCCGCCTCGGCTCGGACGAAGCGGATGCGATGCGCGATCCGGACGGCGTGCCGTTGCGTGTGGTGATGAACTTCAACCAGTCGCTGCGTGGCTTGTCGATCGGCGCACCGGTCGATTTCCGCGGCATCGTGCTGGGCCAGGTGACCAACATCGGCATCGACTACGATCCGAAGACGCGCAGCTTCACCATGCCGGTGACGATGAACCTGTACCCCGACCGTCTCGGCAAGCGCTTCCGCGAAACCGCGCCCGCACCGGGCAGCATGGCGGGGCAAACCATGCTGCAAGCGCTTGTCAAACATGGTCTGCGTGGCCAGTTGCGCACGGGCAACCTGATTACGAGCCAGTTGTACGTGGCGGTGGATATCTTCCCGAAGGCGCCGCCGGCAACCGTCGACGTAACAAAGGATCCGCTCGAACTGCCGACGATTCCGAACACGCTCGACGAGTTGCAACTTCAGGTCGCCGACATTGCGAAGAAGCTCGACGCGGTGCCGTTCGATCAGATCGGCAACAACCTGAACAGCGCGCTGAAGAACGCCGATCAACTCTTCACGCGACTCGACAAGGAAGTCGTGCCGCAGGCTCGCGACACGCTCGCGGCGGCCAAGCAAACCTTCGGTTCGGCCGAAGCGACGTTGCAGCAGGACTCGCCGTTGCAGTCCGATGTTCATCAGGCGTTGCAGGAATTGACGCGCACGTTGCAATCGCTGAATGCGCTGTCGGATTATCTGGAGCGTCATCCCGAATCGCTGTTGCGCGGTAAAACAGGAGATAAACCATGATGTTTGCCCGGCTCCCCCGCCCGCCGCGCGGGCTCGTGCGCGGCGCTGTCATTGCAGGCGCGCTGGCCGGTATGGCAGCGCTCGCCGCGTGCTCGTCGCCAGCAAGCCGCTTCTATACGCTCGGCGCCGACAGTGCCGCCGGATCGGCTGCGCCGGTCAGCGCGCAGACCACCGCGGCGCCGGCATGGCTGATCGAAGTCGCGCCGATCGACGTGCCGCCGCAGGTGACCAAGAATCAACTCGTCGTGCAAACGGGGCCGACGCAGGTTCAGGTGCTCGAGCAGGACCGCTGGGCTTCCTTGCCCGGCGACGAAATCCGTCGCGCGCTGTCGACGAATCTGACGGAGCAATTGGGCACCATCGACGTGTACGGCACGGCGTATCCGGATTCGACGCCGGTGTATCGCGTCAGCATGAATGTGCAGCGCTTCGAGTCATGGCCCGGTTCGCATGCGTTGATCGATGCGGTGTGGAGCGTGCGGGCCGTGCGGAGCACGACGGTGATGACTTGCCGCAGCGTGGTGAGCGAGCCGGTCAGCGGCGGATATGACGCGCTGGTGGACGGGCACCGGAAGGCGTTGCAGGAGATCTCCGCGCAAGTGGCTTCGGCGGTGCGGGCCATGGCGGCGTCGGCTGCGCAGGCCCGAGGGAATGCGACGACGAAGGGCGCGGTTGCGTCCGCGCCGCCGTGTCCGCCGAGCGCCGGCAGCGCGGCGACCGGCGCTTGATCGATCGGGCACGGTGCAACGCCGTTGCCTATTGCCCGTGGCGCGCAAGGCGCGATCACGGGCTTTCACAGGTTCGTAGACGGCGGCGCTTCTTGCGGTCTTCCGCGCCCGCCGCGAATGTAGCTCCCCTTCTCCAGCTTTTGCCCGCCAGCAACGCCGTGTCCGGTTGCCGCGCGCGCGTCGAGACCGCTTCCGACACGCCTATGCGAGTTGGTTCCGATCCCGTTCACGCGGCGGCTATTCGATGCCGCCACCGGTGACGGATGCCTCAAGTCACATTTTCCGAATCGAGCCGCTGCAAAAAGTGCGTCGATTCTGCTCACCTATAAGCACCAGCCGAGTGCAGTCCCGATCATTCATGCCGTCGCCTAGGTACCAATTACTTTTATTACATTTATGAAGCGTACTTTTTACCGATTGAATGGCCGCGTTTTGGGTCTTAGCCTAATCTGAGAATATTCAGACGTTTAAAACCGCTTCGCTGGAGACGATCATGCGTCACCGCGCACATGCTCTGCCGCCGATGCCTCGCATCGTCGTCTACGGTCTGGCCTTTTCAGACAGTCGAGGTGCCTTGCGATTCTTCTTTGTCAGCGGTCTGCTCCGCACGCCCGGCTTCGGCGTGATCGAACATGTAGCGTGGCTGCGAAGCATGCACCCGGCTTTGTCGCAGCATCTCGCGCTGCTGGAGAGTAACGCCGCGTGCGCGGTGCGCGCCGTGATCCTTCGCGAGTGCGATGCTCAGGCGGAATGCGCCGGCCTTCCCTTCAAGGCGCAACTGGATGACAACGTGCGCTTCGAGACCATCCGTCTGACGCGCGGCGGCCATACGCTGCTCAACATGCGCTGCGGAACGGTGGCCGAACGGGCAAGCCTGAATGCCGATGTCGTCGGCGTAGCGGTTCTGTGTGCGGAAGATCTCGCGGTCCGGCGTGAATTACTGAAGAAACGCGCGTCGCACACTGCCCTGCGCACCAGCGTGATCGTGCTGTTGCGCAGGGAATGGGAGCGCGGCCGTCATCACCCGCTCAACGCCCGGGCATTGTGTTTCCTGTTCAGCCGTGCGTTTCCGTCCGCGTGGCGCCGGCTCGTGCAACTGCCCAAGATTGAAATGCCGGCAACGGATGCGACACCGGCCGAGGCGCTGTGCCTGCTCATGAACCAGGCCCGCGCGGCGCGCGTGTCTGTGCCCGCAAACCCGGAGTGCGCAGACCGGCCTTTCCGCAGAAGGGGCATTGCCGCGACGAACCAGATCAAGTCCGTGTCCGGCAACGACTTGTTGCGGATGGAGAGCGATGAACGGACGCTCCAACACGAAGGAAGGCGAAACGGCACGCGGCGCGACCGCGCCGTGAACCCGCATCTAGTTTTAGTAAAGGCGCGGCCATCCTCATTAGCGAGCCGACCATGATCGATGCTCACGCTTGCCGACAAGCGATAGCCAGACAACCGCGGCAGCCGGGCAAAACTCAATTGGTTAGGCGCCCACGACACGATGACTTTCGTCATCGTCAACAAATCAGACCTTGGCGCGGGATACCCTGCAGATCGGCCGCTATCGTCTGACGCCGCTCGGGTCGGCTCCCTATGGCGCACCGACCGTGTTCCACAACGTCGCCCTGTTCCCCCTGAACAGCCGCTGCTCTCCGGCCGTGGATTTTGGCGCATGACGGGCGCCCGCTGCGATACCCCTGACCTTCGCGCTCTGCTTTATGCGCGGCGACCGACGCGCCGCCGCATGCCACCCAGGACATCGCGCATGGCGGCCCACCCCGACCGCGTACAATAGCGCCTTATCCAACGCCTTCCGGCAACCTCAATGTCCTTCGATTTCTTCCTCCCTTGCCCACGCGGCCTTGAAGCCTCGCTCGCGGCCGAACTCGCCGAAATAGCTGCGAAACACCTGAACGGCGCGCCGTTCACGGCCGGCACACAAGTGCCGGGCGGCGTGCATTTCCGCGGAGGCTGGGCTGCCGGCATGGCCGCCAACCTGTATTCGCGCCTCGCGAGCCGCGTGCTGCTGAAGATCGCGCACCGCCCGTATCGCAGTGAACAGGACGTGTATGCGCTTGCGGTCGAGCAGCGTTGGGAACAATGGTTCTCGGCGAATGAAACGCTGCGCGTGGACGTCACCGCGATCAAATCGCCGCTGCGCAGCCTCGAATTCACGACGCTGCGCGTCAAGGATGCGATCTGCGATCGTCTGCGCGAAGTGAGCGGGGCGCGTCCGAACATCGACACCGCCATGCCCGACGTGCGCGTGTTCGCCTTTCTTACGGCCACCGACTGCACGCTGTACCTCGACACCTCGGGTGACCCGCTGTTCAAGCGCGGCTGGCGGCTCGACAAGGGCGCGGCGCCGCTGCGCGAGAATCTGGCCGCGGGCATTCTGCGCCTGACCGGCTGGACCGCGGGCACGCCGCTGTACGACCCGATGTGCGGCAGCGGCACCTTCCTCGCGGAAGCGGCGCAAGTGGCGTTGAATATCGCGCCGGGCGCGGAACGCCGCTTCGGCTTCGAGAAGCTCAAGCAGTTCGAAGCCAGAACCTGGCAAACGCTGAAGGCCGCCGCGCTCGACGCCAAGCACGCCGCGCGCAATTCGCGCGCCGATCTGCAAATCTTCGGCAGCGATATTTCCGGCGACATGCTCGACAAGGCGCGCGCCAACTTCCAGCGCGCCGGCTTGCCGAACATTCCGCTCAAACAGGTCGACGCGCGCGGCATGACGCCGCCGACCTCCGATGCGGGTATTCTCGTCGCCAATCCACCGTATGGCGAACGGATCGAAGTGCGCGGGCGCAATGCTCGCGGCGAGCTTCGCGAAGGCCGTGGCAATCGTGAGAACCGCGAAGACGAGGGCTTTCGCCGCGTTCAGGAAGAAGCGCCGGACAGCGAATTTTTCCAGTCGCTTGGCGATGCGCTCAAGCAGCGTTTCACCGGTTGGCACGCGTTCATCCTGACGTCGGACCGCAAGCTGCCGGGTCAGTTGCGTCTGCGTGAATCGACCAAGACGCCGCTCTTTAACGGCGCGCTCGAATGCCGGCTGTTCCGCTTCGATCTGATCGCTGGCAGTGTGCGGCAGCGTCCGCAAAGCGATACGCCGGCGGCTTGAGGCCGGTCAATCGCTCATCGTAAAACCTGGAACGTGGTGGACGCGGGGTCGTGGTCGAGCACCGATCGTCGCGCGATCGTGCCGACTCCGCGTCATGATTTTCCCTGTCGTCGAGCGGATTTGGCGCGTTGCTCGGCTCTTGACGCGAGTTCCTTCGTAGCACGCGCCGTCGCAATGGCGAGCACGGCGGCAACCGACGCGACGGCGGCGGCACTGTGACGTTGCCGTGCGCCCATGGCCTTCATGCAGATCTCGATGCATGCTCCGCAGATCGCTACATTTTTCGGTCCGATGATGATCGTCATGGCTTCGCACTCATCCGATCCGCAAAAGTTGCACACCCACTTCCCGTCGCAGGTTTTCATATTCGTTCACCGTGTAAGAGGTGCACTCCACCGCCACGCGAGCCTGCAGTGCGGGTTCCGCGAGACGTGAAATCGCACTCGCGCGTTCGACGCTGAAAGACTACGCGGCGCTGCGCTCCGCGAGCCGATGATTGCCGATTCGTTCGACTTCGCAGAGCCCGTTGATTACGCAGAGCTGACCAATCAATCCCTTGTAGGTCAGGCCTGTGCCGTGAAGCTGTTCAGCGGTGATACAACCACTCGTACTGCCGATGAACACCCACTCGTACTGCCGATGAACACCCAGTACTGCAATGGCGCGTTGCTAAAGCCGATCTCTCCGGCGTCGACGATTACGCCGAAATATTTCTGTGCGCGGTAGTGATCGGGGCGAGCGTTTTTGTCGTCGTCCGCCTTCCATTCTTCAATGAAGCTGTCGTAACGATTCGCGCATAGGGCGACGAAGCCGTATCGCCAGGCGTTATTGAACATCGTTTCCAGAAGTACCTGCCGTGCGCCTTTATCGCAGTCGAGGAACGCGTGCATGAGGCAATCGATATCGTCGGCGAACAACCATTCGTCCGACTGCGCGAGGGATGCCGCGGTTTCGTCTCCGTCAATACTGATGGCGAATCGCGGACGTCCGATCCGGTCGACGTACTCCTCGAATTGCGCGCCGCTCGTGAGAATCGATCTAAAGACGTGCGCTGGGGTATTCATCATTTTTCGGCACCTCACGCTGTTTCGCGTTTGAAACAATCCGCAAATAGGAAGCTACCGTAATTATCGTATGCAGAAAAGAAGTGATTGTAAATTGAATGGACTGTGTGATAGCGAAGAGCCCACAAGTACGGTGAACGCGATTAGCGGCTGAATGAAAATCGCCGTAAAGAAATGTCCAAAGATCGGTCTGCAAACTGTTTGCGCACTTGATTGCTTTTCGATCAGTCAGTGAGTACTCTGAATTTGGATGAGCCGAAAACCGTGCTCCTCGTAACGCGATCAGGCGCTTCCCCGAGCGCCGTCATCCATTGGTCGCGAACGAATTGCGCCCGCCGTAGTCGGGCGTTTTTTAAGCAGGCAGCGTCGAACACGCAGCGGCGTGTCGCTGCGCGCAAACGCATCTCCACTGCAAGGCACTGCGGATGATCAGCACTTCTGCATTATCCGCGCGCAGGCGGTGCGATCGATGCGCTACGTGTCGCAGCAGGCAGCGACGCCAACTGCTCTCGCGCAATGCCTGCAACACGATCGAAAGCCGCGCGATCACGAGCCGCTAACGGAGCCGCACTGAAACGGCTCGTCAACTTGAGTGGATCGGTTGGCTCGTTGTTCAGCCGCACCTCGAAATGCAGATGTGGACCGGTCGTCACGCCGGTCTGTCCCACTGCACCCAGTTGCTGCCCTTCACTCACGTGCGAGCCAACTCGCAAACCACTGGAGAAGGCTGAAAGATGCGCATAGTACGTCGTATAACCCTGCGCGTGGCGCAACACCACGTGCTTGCCGTAGCCGCTGCCATCGGCGCCGATGAATTGCACCGTCCCCGCAGATGCGGCAACGACCGGCGTACCCACGTGCGCGGTCAAGTCCACGCCGGTATGGAACAAATGCTCGCCCGTCACCGGGTGAATGCGATAACCGAAAGGCGAACTGATGCGGACATAGTTCAGCGGCATCGCGAAGGGCTGCGCCGCGAGGCGCGCGCCATCGAACGAAAAATAATCGCCATCCGTGTGCCCTGGCGCCACGAACCAGACCGCGCTGTACGTGTGTCCTGCCAAGGTGATTTCGACGGCACTCACACGCTTGCGTTGTGAGGCGGTTCCAGCGCTGCCCGTAGGTCCATAGACGATGCGATAGCCGTCACCCGGCTGAGCACGAGTCGACTCGTCGAGGCGTCCCGCAAAGATCCGCCGCAGTTGCGCGATCAGATCCGGAGGCAGTCCGGCTGCCACCCACGTATCGTGCAAACTGCCCTTGATCTGGCCGGTGTAGGTGCCGACATCGGCAGTCGGCATCACGAGCGAGCTTGCTGCGGAAAGCGTGCCGCCGCTGACGTCGGCAATGCTCTGAGCGCCCGGCCTCGTCGGCTGCACTACAACCCGCCCTGCCCATCCATGTATGACCGCCGTGGCCGTTGCCACACCAGCCACATGCGGATCGCACATGCCCGGTTTCGCGCGGCAAATCGATACGAGAACGGACTCGCCTGGCGATAACACGAAGGCTGGCTTTGCATGCAAATCGGCTTCTATGAGAGGCCGTGTTTGAGTGCCACCGGATTGAACCAGAGCGCGGGCAAGCGGCGCCGGGACCGCGGTACGGTTCGACAAAAACGGATGCGCGCCCAGCATGTCCCGCTCCACTGCAAAACCTTCCGTACCGGCCGATGCGGCCTGGCGGAGCGTCTTCGCCGCAGCACCCGACGCGACAGGCGCGCCCAACACGACCATGGTGCCGCCGAGCAAGACAGCACTCGCGGATGCAACCAGCGGGAATTTGCGTTTGACGTGAGCCGCATGGCTCATGTCAATGGAGTTGACCTGCTCGCGCGCGAGGATGTTACGTAGAAAAACCACATCACGTAGGAATCTCGCGGTTGAAAACAGAACGCCGCGGGCTTGAACGAAGGTGCGTTGACACCTGGAAATGGTGCGGAACAGATGAGCTTGCAACCAGGGAAGGTTGCGGCATCGGAGAGCACAGCCCGACAACAGAAGCAGTCAGGTTACCGGTAGGCTTTTACAAAAAACATGGCATTCGTCCTAAAAGCGGGCAGCGCGACGAACAACCGCGCTTTGCTGATGTGGCGTGCGCTACTGGGGAGAAAGCCGTTTCTCCATCGGACTAGTCACCGCCGCGTTCATCGCTCCTGCCATCTCCTACTGACACCACGCTGTCAGTAGCACCCCCGCACACTCCTTCTCACGCCATCCGGCGCTTTGCACGGCTTACCGCCATCCATAGGAGAGTGACATGTCCGCATCATCCAAAGTTGTTGCGTGGTTCGAGATTCCGTCCGTCGATTTCGATCGCGCCGTCCGTTTCTATGAAGCGGCGCTCGACATCAAACTGAATGTCCAGGAAATCGGCGGCCAGCCGATCGCCGTGTTCGGCTACGAGGAACCGGCCACCGGCGGCGCGATCGTCCATAGTCCGTCGATGACGCCCGCCGGCGACGGCGTGCTCGTCTATCTGAACGCGCAGCCGACCGTCGACGCCGCCCTCGCGCGCGTCGAGCAAGCCGGCGGCAAGACCGACGGCCCGGTGATCAAGCTGCCGCAAGACATCGGCTATATCGCGTTCTTCACCGACACGGAAGGCAACCGCCTCGGCCTGCATTCGCAGACCAACGGCTAAACGCAACGCAACACCACGTTCGTGCGCCGCGGTGGCTGAGCGCCCGCGCGCGAACGCCGACCGGAGCGCGGCATGCGGCGCTATCATCGCGGAACTGTCCCCGTCCTCTTCTACAAGACGCCCACGATGACGCGCCGCGCCGACCGCCTGTTTCAGATCGCCGAACTGCTGCGCGGACGGCGGCTGACCACCGCGCAACAACTTGCCGACTGGCTGCACATCTCGCTGCGCACGGTCTATCGCGACGTGCGCGACCTGCAACTGTCAGGGGTGCCGATCGAAGGCGAGGCCGGCATCGGCTACCGGCTGAGCCGCACGGCAAGCCTGCCGCCGCTCACCTTCACCGCCGACGAACTGGCCGCGCTCGCTGCGGGCGCGCGCATGCTCGAATCGTGGGGCGGCGCCGGCTTTGCGGGCGGCGCGCGCGGGGCGCTCGCCAAGATCGCCTCGGCCATGCCCGCCGACAAGCGCGCGGCATTGGAAAGGCTCGCCGTCTTCGCGCCGTCGTTTCACATCAAAGGGGATTTTTCCGCGCAGCTCGACGCGCTGCACCGCGCGATCGACACGCGGCATGTGGTGAGCTTTGCCTACGTCGATATGAACGGCGCGGCGACCGAGCGCCGCGTCTGGCCGCTCGCTCTCGCCTATTGGGGCGCGCGCTGGACGCTTGGAGCGTGGTGTGAATTGCGCGGCGATTTCCGCAATTTCGGGCTGGAGAAGATCGAGAATCTTCAGCTGCTCGAACAGTATCCGGATCAGGAAGGAAGGCGGCTTGCAGACCTGTTGCGGCATGTGAATGCGAAGCCGCGATAGGGCCGCTGTATCGAACCGGTGGAGACCAAACCGCCTTTGAGCGCGAGGATTCCAGCAGACAAGCCAGCGGTTCGCGGCCGCTTGCAAGGCGGGCCGCGAACTTTGAGCATGCGGTTATTCCACCGCTTTCACCATATCTTCGATCACCTTCTTCGCATCGCCGAACACCATCATCGTCTTGTCCATGTAGAACAGGTCGTTGTCGAGCCCGGCGTAGCCTGCGGCCATCGAGCGCTTGTTGACGATCACCGTGCGCGCCTTGTACGCCTCGATGATCGGCATACCCGCAATCGCCGACTTCGGATCGGTCTTCGCCGCCGGGTTCACCACGTCGTTCGCGCCGAGCACCAGCACTACATCGACCTGACCAAACTCGCCGTTGATGTCGTCCATTTCGTAGACCATGTCGTACGGCACTTCGGCTTCGGCGAGCAGCACGTTCATGTGACCCGGCATCCGTCCAGCCACAGGGTGAATCGCGTACTTCACCTCGATGCCCTTCTCCACCAGCTTGTCGGTCAACTCCTTCAACGCGTGCTGTGCGCGCGCGACGGCCAGACCATAACCCGGCACGATCACCACGGTTTCAGCATTGCCGAGCATGAACGACGCATCATCCGCGGAGCCGGATTTCACCGGACGCTGCTCCGCCGACCCGCCCGCCGCAGCCGCGCCCGGCTCATTGCCGAAGCCACCGAGAATCACGTTGAAGAACGAGCGGTTCATCGCACGGCACATGATGTACGACAGAATCGCACCCGACGAGCCCACCAGCGAGCCCGCGATGATCAGCATCGGATTGTTCAGCGAGAAGCCGATGCCCGCCGCCGCCCAGCCCGAGTACGAGTTCAGCATCGACACCACCACCGGCATATCCGCGCCGCCGATCGGAATGATGATCAGCACGCCGAGCACGAACGCGATCAGCGTCATGATGATGAACGGCAGCCAAGATTGCGTGAGGAAGAAGATCACGCCGAAGCCGAGCATCGCGAGCGCAAGCAGCAGGTTGATCAGATGCTGTCCGGCGTACACGACCGGTGCGCCCTGGAACAGCCGGAACTTGTACTTGCCCGACAGCTTGCCGAACGCAATCACCGAACCCGAGAACGTAATCGCGCCGACGAACGTGCCAATGAACAGCTCGACGCGATTGCCGTAAGGCAGGAAGCCTGGCGCGGTGTTCTCCGGATCAACAAGACCGAACGCGGCCGGCTCAGACACCACCGCATACGCAATACACACAGCGGCAAGACCGATCAGCGAGTGCATGGCCGCGACCAGTTCCGGCATCTTGGTCATCTCGACGCGAGCCGCGACGAACGCGCCGACCGCACCGCCGACCACCAGCGCAACCAGCAGCAGACCCAGCCCCAATCCGAGATTCGAACCGAGCCCATTAGCCTGCCTGACAATCAGCGCGATGGTCGTGAGGATCGCGATCGCCATCCCCGCCATGCCGAAAGTGTTGCCGATGCGCGCCGTCTTCGGATTCGACAGCCCCTTGAGCGCCTGAATGAAGCAGACCGACGCGACCAGATAAAGCAGCGTGACGACGTTCAGACTCATTACGCGTTCTCCTTGGCCGATTTGTCTGCGATCAGCTTCCTCGGCTCTTTCTTGCGGAACATCTCCAGCATTCGCCGGGTGACGAGAAAGCCGCCGAACACGTTCACTGCCGCGAGCGCGACCGCGAGCGTGCCGAAGAACTTGCCGGGTGTGCCCAAAGTGAGCCCCGCGGCCAGCATCGCGCCGACGATCACAATCGCCGAGATCGCATTGGTCACCGCCATCAGCGGCGTGTGCAGCGCGGGCGTGACGTTCCAGACCACGTGGTAGCCGACGTAGATCGCCAGCACGAAGATGATCAGATTGATGACGGTGTGGTTGATGACTTCCATGTCCGCACTCTCCTCTTAGGCCTTGCGCGTGACTTCGCCGTCACGGGCCAGCAACGTGGCCGCGACGATATCGTCCGCGAGATCGATGTTCAGGGCGCCTTCCTTCGTGATGATCAGCTTGAGGAAGTCGAGCAGGTTGCGTGCGTAGAGCGACGACGCGTCGGCAGGCACCATCGAGGCCAGATTCGTATAACCGACGATCGTCACGCCGTGCTTGATGACAACCTTGTCCGTCTCGGTGAGCGGACAGTTGCCGCCGCGCTGGCCTTCGTATTCAGCACCGCGTCCGGCTGCGAGGTCGACCAGCACCGAGCCGGGTTTCATCGCCTGCACGGTGTCGACCGAGATCAGCGTCGGTGCCGCGCGTCCCGGGATCAGGGCGGTGGAAATCACCACGTCGGCCTGTTTGGCGCGTTCGTGGACCAGCGCGGACTGACGCGTGAGCCAGGAAGGCGGCATCGGCCGTGCATAGCCGCCGACGCCTTGCGCGGCTTCGCGTTCCTCGTCGGTTTCGTAGGGCACGTCGAGAAACTTGGCGCCGAGCGATTCGATCTGCTCTTTTACGGCAGGACGCACATCGGAGGCTTCGATCACCGCGCCCAGGCGCTTGGCGGTCGCAATCGCCTGCAAACCGGCCACACCTGCGCCGAGAATCAGCACGCGGGCCGCCTTCACGGTGCCGGCGGCGGTCATCAGCATCGGCATGAAGCGCGGATAAAGCGTGGCGGCCAGTAGAACCGCCTTGTACCCCGCGATATTCGCCTGCGAGCTCAAAACATCGAGGCTCTGTGCGCGCGTGGTGCGCGGCGCGGCCTCTAAAGCGAACGCCGTGACGCCCGCCGCTGCCAGCTTTGATGAGTTTTCGGTATTAAACGGATCGAGCATGCCGACCAGCGTCGCGCCGCGTTTAAGCAGCGGCAACTCGGCATCGGTCGGCGACTGGACCTTCAGGACGAGATCGGCGCCGAAAGCGGTCGCCGCGTCGACGATCTCCGCGCCGGCGGCCGTAAAGGCATCGTCTGGAAAGCTGGCGCCGGTGCCGGCGCCGCTCTGGATCGTGACCCGGTGGCCCTGGGTCACATACTTCTTGACCGTTTCGGGCGTCGCGGCGACGCGGGTTTCGTGCGCGCGCGTCTCGGCTGGCACTCCGATGTGCATCTTGTTCCTCCTCGACTTCCTGTTTTACGACAGATCGGCCGACGAGGCACGCCGGCTTGCAGGTGCAACGGCTAACGCCTCACTTTAACCGAAAGAGGGGGGTGCGCAGAAATCGGGGACAATCCGGGGGTGCCCGGCGGACGGGGTCGGCCAGACCGCGCGCCGCCCGCTTCCCGGCAGGCGAGGCCCATAACCGGTAAAATGCGCACCCATGAAACCGGAAACCTGGCTGCCGCACGTCACCGTAGCGGCCATCGTCGAGCGTGACGGGCGCTTTCTCGTGGTGGAGGAACATACCGTTGACGGCCTGCGCCTGAACCAGCCCGCCGGCCATCTGGAAGCGGGCGAGACGCTGGTGGAAGCGGTGATCCGCGAAACGCTTGAGGAAACGGCCCATCCGTTTGCGCCCGAGGCGCTGGTGGGCATGTATATGACCCATTTCGAGCGGCCCGGCAGCGAGGGCGTCACCTACCTGCGCTTCACCTATTGCGGCGTGGGCGGCGAAGCTGATCCAGAGCGCGCCCTCGACCCCGACATCGTCCGCGCGTTGTGGATGAGCGCCGACGAATTGCGCGCCTGTCCGGAACGGCACCGCACGCCGCTCGTCATGCAATGTCTCGACGATTACCTCGCGGGCCGGCGTTTCCCGCTCGACTTCGTGCACACGCATTCGGTCGGGCCGAAAAGATAGCCGCAACGCGCGGCCAACCCACGATCCATGAAGTCACGCAGCACCCAGTGAGCATCTTATGAGCAAGCAGAAAGTCGTAGTAGGCATGTCGGGCGGCGTCGATTCGTCTGTTACCGCATGGCTGCTGAAGGAACAGGGCTACGACGTGGTCGGCCTGTTCATGAAAAACTGGGAAGACGACGACGACAGCGAATACTGCTCGACGCGGCAGGACTGGATCGACGTGGTTTCGGTGGCGGACCTGATCGGCATCGACGTCGAAGCGGTCAACTTCGCCTCGGAATACAAGGACCGCGTGTTCGCCGAATTCCTGCGCGAATACTCGGCCGGCCGCACGCCGAATCCGGACGTGCTCTGCAACGCCGAAATCAAGTTCAAGGCGTTCCTCGATCACGCCATGTCGCTCGGCGCGGAGACCATCGCGACCGGCCACTACGCGCGCGTGCGCGAGAACAACGGCCGCTTCGAGCTGCTGAAGGCGTTCGACCATACGAAAGACCAGTCGTATTTTTTGCATCGGTTGAATCAGGCGCAGTTGTCGAAGACGCTGTTTCCGCTCGGCGAGATTCCGAAAACCAAAGTACGCGAAATTGCCGAGCAGATCGCGTTGCCCAATGCGAAGAAGAAAGACTCGACCGGCATCTGCTTTATCGGCGAACGGCCGTTCCGCGACTTTCTGAACCGCTATCTGCCGACCAAGCCCGGCCCGATGAAAACCACCGACGGCAAAGTGGTCGGCGAACACATCGGCCTCGCGTTCTACACGTTCGGCCAGCGCAAGGGCATCGGCCTCGGCGGTAGCAAGGACGGCAGCGGCGAGCCGTGGTTCGTGGCCGGCAAGGACGTTCCGTCGAACACGCTGTATGTCGCCCAAGGCCACGATCACTCGTGGCTGCTCAGCCATACGCTGTCCGCAGGCAACACGAGCTGGGTGGCGGGCGAGCCGCCGGCGGACGGTTTCGCGTGCGCCGCGAAGACCCGTTACCGGCAAGCGGATGCGCCGTGCACGTTTAGCAGCGCGGGCAGCGGCGAAGGTCTCTTCGAGCTGAATTTCGACGCGGCGCAATGGGCTGTCACACCGGGGCAATCTGCGGTGCTCTACGATGGCGACGTGTGCCTCGGCGGCGGCATCATCGAACATGCGGTCACCGGACAGCCGGTCGCGCGCGAGCCGCAAAAAGCGGCGTTGCTGAACGCCCGTTGAGCTTCGCGTCCGATCGCGCGGCAACACAGCGTGGCGCCACACGTCGCAACTTCACGTTTCGACCTGCGCGGCGCGTGGCATCCACGCGCTCGCTCTTCCTGCCGCAACTAGCTTCACCATAACAAGCAGTCGTTCGTTTTCCTTCGCGGCGGATTCCGTCTGTGCCGGCAGCGCTGGCGATCCCGCCGTGACGATCCTCACTGCACTGGAGTTCCCATGTTTTCTCGACGTTATCTGGCCATGTGGTGCGCAGCCGTGCTGTTCGCTGTCTGCGCGGCGTTGGCCGACACGCATCACATCTCATGGTTCTGGATCATCGTGCCGCTTGCGCTGGTCGCGCTCGGCCTGTTCGACCTGACGCAGCAGCGCCACGCGATCCTGCGCAACTATCCGCTGTGGGGCCACTTCCGCTTTCTGTTCGAATTCATCCGCCCGGAAATCCGCCAGTATTTCGTCGAAGGCGACACCGACGAAAAACCGTTCTCACGCGCCCAGCGCAGCATCGTCTATCAGCGCGCGAAGAACGACGTCGACAGCCGCCCGTACGGCACCGAGCTCGACGTCAAAGCCACCGCGCACGAATGGATCAGCCACTCGCTCGCGCCGACCACGCTCGAGAATCACGACTTCCGCATCGTCGTCGGACCGGATCGCGCGCAGCCTTATTCCATGTCGATCTTCAATGTCTCGGCGATGAGCTTCGGCTCGCTGTCGGCGAACGCGATCATGGCGCTGAACCTCGGCGCGAAGAAAGGCAATTTCGCGCACGACACCGGCGAAGGCTCCATGTCGAAGTATCACCGCGAGCACGGCGGCGACATCATCTGGGAAATCGCTTCGGGCTATTTCGGCTGCCGCAACGACGACGGCAGCTTCAGCGCGGAGAAGTTCGCGAAGCAGGCGGCCGAGCCGCAAGTGAAGATGATCGAGGTGAAGCTCTCGCAAGGCGCGAAGCCAGGTCACGGCGGCGTGCTGCCGGCCGCCAAGATCACCCCGGAAATCGCGGAGACGCGCGGCGTGCCGATGGGCCGCGACTGCATCTCACCGGCCACGCACTCCGAGTTCTCGACGCCGCGCGGCCTGCTCGAATTCGTCGACCGGCTGCGCACGCTGTCGGGTGGCAAGCCGACCGGCTTCAAGCTGTGTATCGGACATCCGTGGGAGTTCTTCGGCATTGCCAAGGCGATGCTGGAGACGGGCATCCTGCCGGACTTCATTGTCGTGGACGGCGCGGAAGGCGGCACGGGCGCGGCGCCGCTCGAATTCACCGATCACGTCGGCGTGCCGTTGCAAGAGGGTCTGCTGCTGGTGCACAACACGCTAGTCGGCATCGGCTTGCGGCAACGTATTCGTATCGGCGCGAGCGGGAAGATGATCACCGCTTTCGACATCACCAGGACGCTCGCGATCGGCGCGGATTGGGTCAACGCGGCGCGCGGCTTCATGTTCGCGGTCGGCTGCATCCAGGCGCAGACCTGCCACACGGGGCGCTGCCCGACCGGCGTCGCGACGCAGGACCCGGTGCGCCAGCGCGCGCTGGCGGTTCTCGACAAGTCCGACCGCGTGTTCAACTTCCATCACAACACGCTGCACGCGCTGAAGGAGATCATTCAGGCTGCGGGGCTGAAGCATCCGGCGGAACTGCGCGCGCATCACATCGTGCGGCGCGTGTCGTCGCATGAAGTGCGGTTGATGTCGGAACTGCTGAAGTATCTCGAACCGGACGATCTGCTCAACGGCAACCATCGCTACTCGTTATTTGAGAAGTACTGGCCGATGGCGCAGAGCGATTCGTTCTCGCCGAAGGTGGAGTTGGCGGCGACCTGAGCCGGCGGCCGACATGGCCTGCAAGACGCACGACCGAAGACGAAGGGCCGCCACGCGCGGCCCTTTGCCGGCTGGAGCACGCTTGAACTCCCGTCCGACCCCGCAAAACGGACACCCCCCTCCCTTTCCGTTAAAATCTACGGTTTAGCACTTCGCTCCACGGCCAGCCCCGCGCGCTTCGGCGCTCACGGCGCGGCCTCATGCCCGAAAGGCACTTCATGCTCACGTTTCAGCAAATCATCCTGACAATGCAGTCCTATTGGGACAAGCAGGGTTGCGCGTTGCTCCAGCCGATCGACATGGAAGTCGGCGCGGGCACGTCCCACGTCCATACGTTCCTGCGCGCGGTCGGCCCCGAGCCGTGGCGCGCCGCGTACGTGCAACCGTCGCGCCGTCCGAAAGACGGCCGCTACGGCGAGAACCCGAACCGTCTGCAGCATTACTATCAGTACCAGGTGGTGCTCAAGCCGGCGCCGGAAAATATCCTCGAACTGTACCTCGGCTCGCTCGAAGCTCTCGGCTTCGACCTGAAGCAGAACGACGTGCGCTTCGTCGAGGACGACTGGGAAAATCCCACGCTCGGCGCCTGGGGTCTGGGTTGGGAAGTGTGGCTGAACGGTATGGAAGTGACCCAGTTCACGTACTTCCAGCAAGTGGGCGGTCTGGATTGCAAGCCGGTGCTCGGCGAAATCACGTACGGGCTGGAACGTCTCGCCATGTATCTGCAGAAGGTCGAGAACGTCTATGACCTCGTCTGGACCGAGTGGGAAGAGCAAGGCCCGAACGGCCCGGAACTGCGTC
Organism: Paraburkholderia sp. BL6665CI2N2; assembly: GCF_004366535.1. Taxonomy (NCBI): domain Bacteria; kingdom Pseudomonadati; phylum Pseudomonadota; class Betaproteobacteria; order Burkholderiales; family Burkholderiaceae; genus Paraburkholderia; species Paraburkholderia sp. BL6665CI2N2. Next base: position 6,205,888 of record NZ_SORC01000001.1, on the reverse strand, counting down.
GCCTCACTTACGGCGACGTGTACCACCAGAACGAAGTCGAACAGTCCACCTACAACTTCGAATACGCGAACGTCGAACTGCTGTTTTCGATCTTCAACAGCTACGAGGCCGAAGCGAAGCGCATGATCGAAGCGCAGATCGCGTTGCCCGCCTATGAGCTCGTGCTAAAGGCCGGCCACACGTTCAACCTGCTCGATGCGCGCGGCGCCATCTCGGTCACGGAGCGCGCGGCATACATCGGCCGCATTCGCGCGCTGTCGAAGCTGGTCGCGCAGGCCTACTACGATTCGCGAGAAAAGCTCGGCTTCCCGATGCTCGGCAATCCGGTGCACGGCGTGCCCGGCCTCACGACCGACGAGCAGGACGCCGCGATGCCCGCCTGGGCGCCGCCGCTGAAAGTCGAACGCAAGATCGATCCGGACTGACGAGAACATCAAGAAATGACTCAACCCCACCAAGCTACCCTGCTCGTCGAACTGCTGACCGAAGAACTGCCGCCGAAAGCGCTCGCGCGTCTCGGCGACGCCTTCGCGGAAGGCATTGCGCAGCGCCTCGCGGCGCGCGACCTGGTCGAAGGCGAACTGTCGTTCGAACGTTATGCCACGCCGCGCCGCCTCGCTGTCACGATCAAGAACGTGCGCGCGGTCGCGCCGGAAAAACACGTACGCGAGAAAGTGCTGCCGGTTTCCGTCGCGCTGGATAAAGACGGCCAGCCCACCGCGCCGCTCGCCAAGAAACTCGCCGCGCTCGGCTTCCCCGATTTTTCGGTGAACGACCTGGAGCGCGCGCAGGACGGCAAGGCCGAGGCCTTCTTCCTGCGCTATGCCGCACCCGGTGCCACGCTCGCCGACGGCCTGCAAAGCGCGCTCGACGAAACGCTCACCAAGCTGCCGATCCCGAAGTTCATGACGTATCAGCGCCCGGACGGCACCAACGTGCAGTTCGTGCGTCCGGCGCATCGGCTGACCGCGCTGCATGGCGAACAGGTCGCGCCGGTGAGCGCGCTCGGCATCGACGCCGACGACACCACGCTCGGCCATCGTTTCCTGTCCGAAGGTTTCGTGCAGATCCAGCATGCGGACTCGTACGCCGAAACGCTGCTGCACAAAGGCCACGTGGTGGCGAATTTCGCCGACCGCAAGGAAACCATCCGCACGCAACTGCTCGCGCAAGCCGACGGCGATCAGGTGGTGATGCCGGAATCGCTGCTGGACGAAGTGACGTCGCTGGTCGAATGGCCGGTGGTGTACGCGTGCCGTTTCGAGGAGGAGTTCCTGCAAGTGCCGCAGGAATGCCTGATCCTCACCATGCAGACCAACCAGAAATATTTCGCGTTGACCGATGCGAACGGCAAGCTGCGCTCGCGCTTCCTGATCGTGTCGAACATCGAAACGTCCACGCCGGGCGATATCGTCGAAGGCAACGAACGCGTGGTGCGTCCGCGTCTGGCGGACGCGAAGTTCTTCTTCGAGCAGGACAAGAAGAAGCCGCTCGCGGATCGCGTGCCGCTGCTCGCGAACGTCGTGTATCACAACAAGCTGGGCTCGGCGCTGCAACGCGTGGAGCGAGTGGAAGCGCTGGCCGGTGCGATTGCCGAACTGATCGGCGCGGACGTGGCGCTCGCGAAGCGCGCCGCGCGTCTGGCCAAGGCCGACCTGATCACCGACATGGTGGGCGAATTCCCCGAGTTGCAAGGCACCATGGGCACGTACTACGCCCGCCACGACGGCGAGCCGGAAGAAGTCGCGCTCGCGTGCTCGGAACATTATCAGCCGCGTTTCTCAGGCGATGCATTGCCGGCCACCGCGACCGGCACCGTCGTCGCGCTGGCCGACAAGCTTGAAACGCTGGTCGGCATCTGGGGCATCGGCCTGCAACCCACCGGCGAGAAAGACCCGTTCGCGTTGCGTCGTCACGCGCTCGGCGTGCTGCGCATTCTGGTGGAGAAGCAACTGCCGGTCGATCTCGTCGAACTGCTGCGCACCGCTTATGCGCAATTCGCCGCAGTGCCGAACGTGACCGATTCGACGCAAGCCATTTACGAGTTCAGCATGGACCGTCTGCGCGGCCTGCTGCGCGAACGCGGCTACGCGCCGGGCGAAATCGACGCGGTGCTGGCGCTGAACCCCACGCGTCTCGACGACATCGTCGCGCGGCTGGATGCCGTGCGTGAATTCGCGGCGTTGCCGGAAGCGGCCTCGCTCGCGGCGGCCAACAAGCGCATCTCGAACATTTTGAAGAAGTCGGAAGGCGCGGCGACCGGCGGCGTGCAGGTCACGCTGCTCGTCGAGGCGGCGGAAAAAGCCCTTCACGCGCAACTCGAACAGGTCGCGCCGCGTGTGCAATCGCAACTTGCCGCACGCGACTACACGGGCGCGCTAACCGCGCTCGCCGCGTTGCGCGAACCGGTCGACACATTCTTCAACGACGTGATGGTCAATGCCGAAGATCCGGCGTTGCGCGCCAACCGTTTGGGCTTGCTCGGCGCACTGCATCAGCAGATGAATTGCGTCGCCGACATTTCCCGACTCGCCGCCTGAGCCCCCAGCCATGCCGACAAAAAAAGTGGTGATCCTCGACCGCGACGGCGTGATCAACGTCGACTCCGACGCGTTCATCAAGTCGCCGGACGAATGGGTGGCGCTGCCCGGTTCGCTCGAAGCCATCGCGCGTCTGAACCAGGCCGGCTATCGCGTGGCGATCGCCACCAATCAGTCGGGCATCGGCCGCGGCCTGTTCGATATGAACGCGCTCAACGCGATGCATCTGAAGATGCATCGCATGGCGGCGGCGGTCGGCGGGCGCATCGACGCGGTGTTCTTCTGCCCGCATACGTCGGAAGATCACTGCGAGTGCCGCAAGCCGAAGCCCGGCATGCTGAAGATGATCAACGAGCGTTTCGAGGTCGATCCGGAGCACACGCCGGTGGTCGGCGACTCTCTGCGCGATCTGCAAGCAGGCGCGTCGCTCGGCCATCCGCCTCATCTGGTGCTGACCGGCAAGGGCCGCAAAACGCTGGATGCCGGCGGCTTGCCCAACGGTACGATCGTCCACGACGACCTGCGTGCCTTCGCGCTCGACTTCCTCGCCGACGCCCAAGAGTGACGCGCGCCGCGCGCGTCCCCAACCCTCACTGACCACGCCGATGCGCTTCATTCGTTCTTTGCTTCTGCTGATCTATTTCGTTCTGTTCACGGTGCCGTACGCGACTGCATGCTTCATCGCATTCCCGTTCATGCGCGCCGACAACCGCTACTGGATGGCGGCCGGCTGGTGCCGCGCGACGCTGCATACGGTGCGCTGGCTCAACGGTATCCGCTACAACATCGAAGGCTTCGAGAATCTGCCCGATGGTCCCGCCGTACTGCTCTCCAAGCATCAATCGGCCTGGGAAACGCTGGCATTTCCGGCGTTGATGCCTCGGCCGCTGTGCTACGTGTTCAAGCGCGAGCTGCTGTACGTGCCTTTCTTCGGTTGGGCGCTCGGCATGCTGAAGATGGTTCATATCGATCGCAAGGAAGGCAAGTACGCGTTCGAGTCGGTGATCAGGCAAGGCAATGCGCGCATGGCCGAAGGCGCCTGGGTCATCATGTTTCCGGAAGGCACGCGCACGCCCACCGGCAAGCAAGGAAAGTACAAAACCGGCGGTGCGCGTTTCGCGACGGCCACCGGCGCGCCGGTCGTGCCGATCGCGCACAACGCAGGACGTGTGTGGCCTCGCAACTCGTTTCTCAAATATGCGGGTATAGTCACAGTGTCGATCGGCAAGCCGATCGAGACGACGGGGCTCACGCCCGATGAAGTGAACACGCGCGTCGAACAGTGGATCGAAGCTGAAATGCGTCGCATCGATCCTACTGCGTACCGCGCGGCGGAAAGCAGTTCCGCCGCCGCACCAATCTGACGCGCCCACGCCCTCGAAGGCGTATTTGCGCGAAGCCGAATCCGATGCAGAAGTTTCCTACGCCGCAGCCCGCTGCGGCGCTCGATAACCGGCAACTCGATCTCCCGCTCTTCGCCGAGCCGGGGTCGACGTCGTCGTCCCCGTCACCTTCCGCACCGACGCCGGGCGCTTCGCAGAACTCGCCAGGCGGCCAGCAGCCGGCCGTGCCGCTTGCGCCGGATGGCAGCAAGCTGCGCAGTCTCGCGATCGGCTCACGCACGCTCCACTATGCCCTCAAGCGTTCGGCGCGCCGCTCGATCGGTTTCGCGATCGACAGCACGGGTCTCACGATCACCGCGCCGCGCTGGGTCACGCTCGCCGATATCGAAACCGCGATCACCGAAAAGCAGCGCTGGATTTTCACGAAACTGATCGAGTGGCAGACGCGTGTCGAACAACGCGCGTTGCCGAAGGTCGATTGGAAAGATGGCGCCGAAGTGCCGTATCTCGGTCAGCCCGTGCGAGTGAAACTCGGCGCGCCGCAAGGCATGCTCGCGTTCAGCGCACAAGAGGCAGCGCTGCAAGTGCCGCTGCCCTTGCAGGCGGATCCGCAGCAGATCAAGGATCGCGTGCAAGGCTGGCTGCAGGGTGAGGCGAAGCGGCTATTCGGCGAGCGCCTCGCGATTTACGCGGAGAAACTGGGCGTAAACTATCGCGCGTACGCGCTCTCGTCAGCGGCGACGCGTTGGGGCAGTTGTTCGAGTGACGGCAAGATTCGCCTGAACTGGCGGCTGATCCACTTCCCGCTTTCCATCATCGATTACGTCGTCGCGCACGAACTCGCGCATCTGCGTGAAATGAATCACAGCCCGCGCTTCTGGCAAACAGTGGAATCGATTTTTCCGGAGTTTCGCGAAGCGCGGCAGACGCTGAAGTCGCATCCGCCGGAAATGCTGCCTACGCTTTAACGCCTTTTTCACGCCTTTTTCACGCCTTGAAAACCGGCGCTTCGATTTCAAACCGAAGCGCCGGTTTGTCACACACTTCAGCTCATTCTGAGCACAAGGTTTCCTGCAGATGACGCCACGTCACCTTGCCGTGCGCGTCGAGATCCATCACCGCCGTGGAGCGCCGCACGTTCGCGTTGCCGGAACTGTCGCGCTGATACTCGCGATATTTCAACACCGCCCCGGACGGATATTCGGCGACGATCTCCCTGTCGCGGATCGTGATTTGCGAGCCTGGACGCGCGCCGTGCAGCTTCGAGAAAATCTCGCGCACGCCGGCGTGATCCAGTGCGACGCCCGACGTCATGACCAGCGTGAATTGCGGAGCGAAGCGCGCCATGATTCGCTGCAGCGCGCCTTCATCGGCGGAACCGTCGAACAGGGCCTGAATTTCGACGTGGATCTCGTCGAGTTCCTTGAAGTAGGGATTGATGTTATTCATTCTTTGACCTCGCCCTGCCGCCGGCCTTATTTCTTCTTCTGGATGAACTCGATCTTGTAGCCGTCCGGGTCTGTGACGAAAGCGATCACGGTCGTGCCGTGTTTCATCGGGCCGGCTTCGCGCACGACCGTGCCGCCTTGTGCCTTGATCTTGTCACAGGCGGCGTAGGCGTCTTCCACTTCGACGGCGAGGTGGCCAAAGCCGGTGCCGAGATCATACGAAGGCGTGTCCCAGTTATGGGTGAGTTCGAGCACGGTGCCGTCGCGTTCATCTTCGTAACCGACGAATGCCAGCGTGAATTTGCCGTCCGGATAGTCTTCGCGGCGCAGCAGTTTCATGCCGAGCAATTCGGTGTAGAAGGCAATCGAACGGTCCAGGTCGCCGACCCGAAGCATGGTGTGAAGCAGGCGCATTTGTGCACTCCCTGTTGCGTGGTAACGAGACCGTCAATGTACCCGGAATCCCGCGGCGTTGCAGGGCGCGCCACTTTGAATCAGTACTCAGAACTGATGCCGCAAGCCTGCCATCAGGCCGATCTGCGAGCCCTTCTGCGCGAGCCCCACGCCGTTGACGCCCTGCAGTTGCGCACCGATCAGACCGCCGCGGTACAGCGAATAATCGCCTTCCACGTAGACGTCGGTGCGGCGGGACAGGTTGTAGTCGGCGACCAGTTGATATTGCCAGGCCGAGCCGTCCTGCGCGGCGGACTTGCCGTCCTGCAAGGTGCGCCAGACGTTCGCGGCGAAGTGCCATTTATTGCTGACCTGCTGCGAGATGCCGCCCATGATCATGCGGCGCCGCGCGAAGTCCGTGTACTTGAGCGCCGCCAGCACAGGCGCGGTAAATGGCCCGTTGGCAAAATTCGAAAAGCCCGCGTCGTTCTGATTGACGATGTAGCCGGCGGAAAATCGCGTCAGATTCCACGTGTACGCGCCGCCGAATGTCCATGTCTTCGCGGCCGCGCCGTTGACCGAATCTTTCGACACTTCGTACGCGCCGCCGAGGCTGAATGGACCGCCTACCGGCTTATAAGCCGCGGCCGCGCCGATCTGACTGCCATAAGAATTGCCCGCGTTGCCGCCGAATGCGTAGCCGGCCGCGAATGTGAAGCCGTTATATCTCGCCTGATATTGCACCTGGTTACTGGTCCAGATGCCGCCCGTCATGGTGATTTCAGGTTGAAAACTGAAGTCGTACGGGATCCACCAATTGCTGCCGTAGCCGGCCACCGTGACCCCTTCGATCACGACGTTGTACTGCCGCCCGAGGATGATCTGGCCGTATGAATCCGATCGCACGCCGACCTGTGCTTCATTGAAGAACGGCAGCGTGGGATCGCTTTGGCCGCTGTTGATGTAGATGCGGTTTTCGAGCTTGAAGAAAGTAGACCAGCCGCCGCCGAGATCCTCGACGCCCTTCAGCCCCCAGCGACTTTGCGTCATGCCGCCCGTGCCGAGTCCGATCGACGAATCGCCGGCCTTGTTGACGTGAGTCAGGTAGCGCACGCTTTCGTCGACCACGCCGTACAGCGTCACGCTGGATTGCGCGTGCGCCCACTGACACCCCAACGACGCCAATGCCGCGGGTACCGCGACCGCTGCCCACCTGCCTACGTTCTTCATAGCTTCTCCTCGTACAGGCTCCGCGTCGCGCGGATCGGGTTCGTCTGCTTGGAATTTCCCTGACAAAACGTTAGTGGCAGAACCTTAGCGCGAAACGCGGGCCGTGCGAAATTAGTCTGACGCAGGTGTTGTTAAGTCGGCAAAAACGCTTGCGGCCTCGCTTGCGGGCTGAAAGAAGCACGCGTAGCCAATGGGGTCATCGGCGGGCGGCTTGGGCAGGTTTGCTATCGTACGAGCTGTTTCCGACTCGACACCGCCCATGAGCACCTCCGCCCTGCCCGCACGCCGCGCCCCGGATAGCTTCGCCATCCTGCTGATGATCGGCCTGTGCGCGATCTGGGGCCTCCAGCAAGTCGCGATCAAAAGCACCAATGCGACAGTGCCGCCGGTCTTCCAGGCCGGCCTGCGTTCGGCGATTGCGTCGGTGCTGGTGTGGGCCTGGGCGCGCTCACGCGGCACGCCGCTCTTTCGCGACGACGGCACCTTGGGCGCCGGCCTGCTCGCGGGCGTGCTGTTCGCGGGCGAGTTCGTGTGCATTTTTCTCGGCCTGACGCTGACCAGCGCGTCGCGCATGGCGGTCTTTCTGTACACCGCACCTTGCTTCACGGCGCTTGGCCTGCACTGGTTCGTCGACGGCGAGCGCATGCGGCGGATTCAGTGGGCCGGTATCGTTGTGGCGTTCGCAGGCATCTCGCTCGCCTTCGCGGACGGGTTCCTGCACGGCCGCACCGCCGGCGGCTCATTGCTCGCGGGTGTCGCGGGCGACGCGCTTGGGGTGCTGGGCGGCATCACGTGGGCCGCGACAACCGTGGTGGTGCGCGCCACGCGGCTCGCTCAATCGAGCGCCAGCAAGACGCTGTTTTATCAACTGGTGGTGTCGGCGGTGGTGCTGCTCGCGCTTGCGCTCGGACTCGGCCAGGCACATGTCGAAACCGTCACGCCGCTGACCGTGGTGAGCCTCGCTTATCAGGCGGTGATCGTGGCGTTCGTCAGCTATCTGCTGTGGTTCTGGTTGCTGACGCGCTATATCGCGTCGCGCCTGTCGGTGTTCTCGTTTCTCACGCCGCTGTTCGGCGTGACCTTCGGCGTACTGCTGCTCGGCGAGTCGTTCAGTCTGCGCTTTCTCATGGCCGCGGTGCTGGTGTTGACCGGCATTGCGCTGGTCAACGCACCGGCGAAGCGCGTGACGGGCTAGAGCATCGCGTCATTCGAGACCGCAGTCTCGCTACTCCGCCAAGGCCTAGGCTTTGGCCGCCACGATCTGCGCCACCCGCACGTATTCGTCGACCGGCACGTCTTCGGCGCGGCGTTGCAGGTCGAACCCAAGCGCCTCGAAATCCACCGAATCACGATACGCGGCGAGCGTGTTGCGCAACATCTTGCGACGCTGCGAGAACGCGGCCGTCACCACTTCGCCGAGCACGCGCTCGTCCACCGGCGCCAACTCGTGCAGCTCGTACGGGATCATCCGTACGATCGCCGAATCCACTTTTGGCGGCGGGTTGAATGCTTCGGGCGGCACGTCGAGTTGCTTGTCGATCACGTAGCGGTATTGCAGCATCACCGAGAGACGGCTGAACGCCTTGGTGCCCGGCTCCGCCACCATCCGCTCGACCACTTCGTTCTGCAACATGAAGTGCTGATCGATCACGCGGTGCGCGAACGACGTCAGATGAAACAGCAGCGGGCTCGAAATGTTGTACGGCAGGTTGCCGACAATGCGCAGCGACGCTTTCTCGCCTGGCGCGGCCAGCGAGCCGAAGTCGAACGCGAGCGCGTCGCCGGCGTGCAGTTCGAGCAGGCCGCCGAATTTCGTCTTCAGACGGCCAATCAGATCACGGTCCAGTTCGACGGCGTGCAAGGGCGCTTCCGGCGTGGCCAGACGCTCGATCAACGGTTCGGTGAGCGCACCGAGTCCCGGCCCGATCTCGACCATACGCTCGCCGCGTTGCGGCCGGATGACATCGACGATCGAATCGATCACGCCCATGTCGACCAGAAAGTTCTGACCGAAACGCTTGCGCGCGATATGACCTTGGTGCCGGCCCTGTTGCTGTCTGCTGGTGGACATCGAAGAAACGCTAAGAAAGAGAACTGCTTAAGAAAAGGAACTGGCTGAGCGGCGAGCACTTGCTCGACGCGCTCGCCATGCCGCACACATAGCTAGCGGCAGGATACCAGCGAGACGCCGCGCACAGGCCGCGCGACAGCGCCGAATCAGCCCGCGCGGCGGTGCTGCGCCATCGACACCGCCGTCTCGATCGCGGCGATCAGACTGCCCGCGTCGGCACGGCCCGTGCCGGCCAGATCGAGCGCGGTGCCGTGATCGACCGAGGTGCGGATGATCGGCAAACCGAGCGTGACATTGATGCCTTCGCCGAACGTGGCGTACTTCAACACCGGCAGGCCCTGGTCGTGGAACATAGCCAGCACGCAGTCGGCCTCATCCAGATAGCGCGGCTGGAACAGCGTGTCGGCCGGGTACGGACCGCGCGCGTCGATGCCTTGAGCCTCCGCGAGCTTCAGCGCCGGCGTGATGACCTCGATTTCCTCGCGGCCCAGATAGCCGTTCTCGCCCGCGTGCGGATTCAGCCCCGTCACGAGGATGCGCGGCGCCGGCAAGCCGAAGTGATGCCGCAAATCGTGATCGATAATGCGCAGCGTCTCGACAATACCTTCGATGGACAACGCGGCGGACACATCCTTGAGCGGCAGATGCGTGGTCGCCAGTGCGACCCGCAACGGCCGCTTGCCCGTGCCGGCCAGCATCATCACCACGCGCGGCGTATGCGTGCGCTCGGCCAGATATTCGGTGTGACCGGTGAACGGCACGCCGGCATCGTTGATGGTGCTCTTTTGCAGCGGCGCGGTGACGATCGCGTCGAACGTGCCGGCTACCGCGCCGTCGATCGCGCTGTCGAGCAGGTCGAGCACGTAGCGGCCGTTGGCCGCGTTGAGCTTGCCCGCAACGGCGGGCGCTCCGAGCGGCCGGTGCTGCAGGCGCACGCGCTTGCCGTCCGCCACCAGCGCGCTCCAGTCCACGCCCACGACGCGCGCGCGTTCGGCGAGCAGGTCGGCGTCGCCCAGCACGGTGAACTGCGCGTGGGGCCAATGCGCCGCCGCGCCCGCCAGCGCCTGCACCGTCAATTCCAGACCGACGCCGGCGGGCTCGCCGGTCGTGATCGCGATCTGCAACGGTGGGCGGGCGGACTGGGTGGCGCTTGTCATGACGGTTATTGCGTGCTCGACAGAGTGGGCTTCACTTCCACATACGCGGTGTCGCGCAGTTCGCGCAACCAGTCGGCGTAGGCCTGTTCCGCCTTGCGCTGACCGATGGCCTGGCGCGCCAGATCCATCTGCTGCGAAACCGAACCCTCGGATTCGCGGCGGCCCAGCACCTGAATCAGGTGATAGCCGTATTCGCTGCGGACCGGATCGCTGATCTGGCCGTCCTGCAGGTTGTTCATGGCGCGCTCGAATTCCGGCACCGTCTCGCCCGGGCTGATCCAGCCGAGGTCGCCGCCTTGCGACGACGAACCGTCTTGCGAGTAAGTATGCGCGAATTTCGAGAAGTCGCCGCCTGCAGCGATTTCTTTCTTGATTTCAAGCAGTTTCTGACGCGCCTGCGGTTCCGACATGCCGTCGCCGACGCGCAGCAGAATGTGGCGCACATGCGTTTGCACGAGCTTCGGTGCGTCCGAGCTGGTGCCCTGACCCGCACGGCGATCGACCAGACGCACGATTTCGAAACCGTCGTTGGTGCGGATCAGATCCGGACTGACTTCGCCGGGACGCATCGTCGAGACAGCCTTGACGACTTCAGCCGGCAGCTTGGACGGCGAAACGAAACCGATATCGCCGCCTTTCGATGCATCCGGCGCCTGCGAATTCGACTTCGCCAGCTTGTCGAAATTGGCGCCGCCCCTGGCTTCGGCGAGCAACGCCTGGGCCTTCTGCTGCGCCGCTTCGATATCCGTCTCCGACGCGTTCAACGGCGCCTTCAGGAAAATGTGCTGCAGATGCAGGTCGCTCGTCGCGCCGGCGTTCGGGCCACGCTGACTGGCGATGTAGTTCGCGACTTCGGCGTCCGACACCGTGACCTTGCTGTCCACTTCCTTCTCGCGCAGGCGCGAGAGCGTGAGTTCAGTGCGCGCGTCGCTGGTGAACGTGCTCCAGGGCACCCCTTGCGCCTCGATGCGCGAGCGGTACACGTCGAGCGACAGGTTGTTCGCCGCGGCCAGCCGTTCGAGCGTTTTCTGCACGGTGGCGTCGTCGATGTTGATGTTGTCTTCTTTCGCCTTCTGCAACTGGATGCGTTCCAGCACCATCTGGTTGAGCACCTGCTGACGCAACTGGTCCATGGGCGGGACCGGCGCGTTCTGCTGGTTCAGGCGGCGGGTGATCAGGCTCATGCGTTCGTCGAGTTCGCGCCGCGTGATGACACCGTTGTTGACCACTGCGGCAATGGTGTCGACCGTCTGGCCGCTACTGCCGCCCAGCGCCTGCGCCTGCACCGGCGCGACCGACAGGAAAGACGCCGCGGCGGCCAGACCGGCCGCAAGCGTTGCCAAGCGAAGCTTTTTCATGATTGCCACAGATACTCCAATGATGTCGGGCGCGCCTGGCCCGTCTTTTCGCACTTTATAAATGATCGGGCGAGCGTCATTCGTAATTGGTGAAACGCGATTCCGGCGGCGGCGGCGGCGGCAACGGCGTATAGCCCGCCACGCTGGCGCGGAATGCGCTCATCAGCCCGTTGTCGACGCTCGACAAGCCCTTGAACGTCAACTGCGCGAGGAACCGCGTGCTCGACTGATTCTGCCCCGAGGTGTTCAGACCGTTCGCGTAGCGTTGGATCCCGGCGCCGAGCGTCCAGCAATCGGCGTCGTACTGCAGGCCGACCAGACCGTCGACGATGCGGTGGCCGCCCAGGTCGTAATTGAAGCGGCCCACGCCAAACACCCGATGCGTGAGCGGCCATTGCCCCGAGATCAGCACCTGATTGATCGGCTGGTTGTCCAGCGTGGTGTTCGCGCGGGTGTAACGGTACCCGACGTTGATCACCTTGCCGGTGGCGGGACTGAACCCGAAGCCGATGCTCGTCTTCACCAACTGGTTGTTGTCGGCATTATATTGGAACGCCGTTTCCGAAGCGAAACCGGCGCCGAGCTTGAACGACGCACCCGCGATCAGGTCCGAATGCGTGGCCTGCGTGCTGGTCTGCGTAGGCTGCAGCGTGACGCGCTGGTCCTGGAAATAGTACTGCTGCGCGATCACGAAACGCGCCCGCTCGTCGCCCGTGGCCGCGTCGATGAAGCGCGTGGTGAGAGCGGCCGTCAGGCGGTTCGCGTCGGCGATCCGGTCATTGCCGACGAAGGTGTTCGGCGTGAAGATTTCCGCCAGGCCGAAGTCGGAGTCGGCGGTGTCGAACAGCGGCGCGGACTCCTGATTGCGATACGGCGTGTACACGTAATACAGGCGCGGCTCGAGCGTCTGGATGTAATCCTGGCCGAAGATGCGCACCGAACGGTCGAAGATCAGGCCCGTGTCGAAGGTGAACGTCGGGATCGATTCGGTGAAGTTCTTCGGCGTGCCGATCGGCACGTCGTCGTGAATATTGCGCAGGTTGTACGACGCGAAGTGCCACTGCACCTTTGGCGTGACGAAGTAACCCGGCCCGACCACGGAATACGCAAGGTACGGGTTGAACATCACCCGCTGACCTTCGGTCTTGTCCGCGGTGGTGATGCTGAAATTCGTGTAGTCGGCTTCCGCGCCGTAGTCGAAGCCGCCGACGTTGTACTTCGCGTACTTCACGTTCAACTGCGGCTCGCGGCCGTACGGCGCCGTTGAAGGCGCCAGCGTCTGCCAGTGCTGTTCACGCGCGAGCACAGACCACGGACCGTTGCTGTAGGTCAACCCGGCTTCCTGTTGATACAGGAGCTGGGTACCGTTCATGAACTGACTGACCGACGACGACAGGTCTTCCGGATACGTGTTGTCCGAAACCTTGTTGTAGTAAATGTAGCCGCCGAACCCGTTGCCGAAGTTCTGGTTGTGCTGGATATACAGCGCGTAGCGGTTGGTCTTGGTCAGATGGTCGTCCGGCAGGAACTCGCCGGTGATCGAGCCGGAATACGTGGGCGACAGATAACGGAACGTGGACTGCAACTGCACGCCGCGCTTGGAGATCACACGCGGCGTCACCGTCAGATCGCGATTCGGCGCGATATTGAAGTAATACGGCACCGACAGTTCGAAGCCGTTCGACGAACTCAGCGAGAACGTGGGCGGCAGAACCCCGCTGCGCCGCTCGCCCGAAAGCGGAAACGACAGCCAGGGCGAAGCGAACACCGGCACGCCCTGGAAGAACAGCACGCCGTTGTGGGCGACGCCTTCGTCCGCGCCGGTGTCGAAATCGAACTCGCTGCCCCGGATGTACCAGGCCGGATCGTCCGCGCACGCGCAGGCCGTGTAGGTGCCCTTCGTGAACACCGAGCGCTCGTTGTCGAGCAGGTCGACGCGCTCCGCGCTGCCCGAGCCGCCCGTCACGTTGAAGTGGTACTTCGGCGCGGTCATGAAACCTTCGCTCGAATCCACGCGCATGTGCGCTTCCGGGCCGACGAACGAACTGCCGTTGTTGACCACGTGGACCTGGCCGTACGCATCGGCCATGTCCGTGTCCTGGTCGTAGTGCAGCGCGTCGGCCTTGATCACGACCGTATTGCGGCGCACCTCGGCCGAGCCCTTGGCGGCCATGTCCTGGTCGCTGGTGCCGGTGGTCGCGTCGCCGAGCACGAACGTGGCTGGCTTCTGGCCCGTCTGCAACGGATGGTCTTCAAGCTGCGGGGCGAGTTGCATGCCCCAGGGCGCGTCGATAGGTTGCGGCTGCGCGGCTTCCCCCACCAGCTGGGCGTGCGCAAGCGCGGGCATCAGGCCCGGAACGGCGATCAACGCCGCGACGAGCCGCCTTTTGCGCGGCACAACAGCACAAGAGGGAGTCGTTTGGGAAAGCTGTCTAGGCGGCATGTATCGTTTGGCGAATCGGCTCGTCCGTCAGCATCTGCAGTCACGGTCCACCGCCTGCACATCCCGACCGTGACAGTCGGCTGCACATCAATATTTACAATCTGTTGAACGATGATGCGGGCGGTAAAGCGGAATACGCGAAAAGCTGGCGTGAGCCGCGTCAAAAAAGTCGTGGGGTATTATATGGCAAGACGTTGCCCCTCTGAATTTGCCGCCGGTTTTCATGACGCTGCCCCCATTCCAAGACTCCACCGATACCCGTCTCGACCTGCTCAAAGCCTGGCTGAAAGGCCACGCGGCGCGTTATTCGCTCGAGCTCGACACACTTGTTCCGGCTTCGTCCGACGCCAGTTTTCGCCGCTATTTCCGGCTCGCCGGTAAGGCGGCGGAAGGCGAAAGCAACGGCACGCTGATCGCCGTCGACGCCCCGCCACCCGAAAAGTGCCGCGAATTCGTGCAGGTCGCGCAGTTGCTCGCGTCCGCCGACGTGCACGTGCCGCGCGTGCTGGAGGTCGATTTCGAGGCCGGCTTCATGCTCGTCACCGATCTGGGCACGGCCTCGTACCTCGGCGCGCTGACCGAAGCGCAGAACGCGGACGACCCGCGTCGCGCCCGCTCGCTGATGCGCGACGCGCTCGACGCGCTGATCCGCTGGCAACTCACCTCGCGCGAAGACGTACTGCCGCCGTTCGACGAAGCCTTCCTGCGCCGCGAGATGGAGTTGATGCCGGAGTGGTTCCTCGGCCGCCATCTGGGCCGCGGGACGGACGAACAAGCGGACGAAAAAATCCGTGGCGTGCTCGATCGCACCTTTGCGCTGCTGATCGCGAGCGCCCGCGCGCAGCCGCAAGTGTTCATGCTGCGCGACTTCATGCCGCGCAATCTGATGATCGCCGCCGAACCGAATCCGGTGAACCCCGGCGTGCTGGACTTCCAGGACGCGGTGTACGGCCCGATCACTTACGACGTCGCCTCGCTGTTGCGCGACGCGTTCCTGAGCTGGGACGAAGAGTTCGAGCTGGATTGCTTCGTGTACTACTGGGAACGGGCGAAAAAAGCCGGCCTGCCGGTCGATCCCGATTTCGGCGAGTTCTACCGCCAGATCGAATGGATGGGCCTGCAACGGCACATCAAGGTGCTGGGCCTGTTTTGCCGGATCAACTATCGCGACGGTAAGCCGCACTACATGAAAGACCTGCCGCGTTTCATCGGCTACGCGCGCAAGGTCGCCGAGCGCTATGCCCCGCTGCGTCCGTTCGCGAAGCTCCTCGACGATCTCGAAGGCCGCGCGAACGAAGTCGGCTACACCTTCTGACCGATGACGATGTCCCTGAAGAAAGCGATGATTTTCGCCGCCGGTCGCGGCGAGCGCATGCGTCCGTTGACCGACACATGCCCCAAGCCTTTGCTCGACGTGGGCGGCAAGCCGCTGATCGTGTGGCAGATCGAACGGCTCGCGCAGGCGGGCTTTCGCACCATTGTGATCAACCACGCATGGCTCGGCGAGCAGATCGAAGCCACCCTCGGCGACGGTTCGCGCTGGCAAGTCCAGTTGCGCTATTCGGCGGAACGCGAGGCGCTGGAGACCGCGGGCGGCATCGTGCAGGCGTTGCCGCTGCTTGAAGATGACGGCGCGAGCGAAGTGTTCGTCGCGGTCAGCGGCGACGTTTACGCCGACTTCGATTACGCGACGCTGAATGCGCACGCCGAAAGATTGCTGGCCTTGCCCGAGCCGGGCATGCATCTGGTGATGGTGCCGAACCCGGCGTTTCATCCGAACGGCGACTTTGGTCTGGTGGACGGCGTGCTCTCGCTCGACGCCCAGCCGCGCTTCACGTTCGGCAATATCGGGCTCTACGACACGCGCATGTTCCGCGATCTGCCGAGCGGCACGCGACGCGCGCTCACGCCGTACTATCGCGACACGATTGCACGAGGGCTCGCCAGCGGTGAGTTGTACGAGGGTTTGTGGGAGAACGTCGGCACGCCGGCGCAGTTGGGTGAACTGGATCAGCGTTTGCGCGTGTCAGACGGCGGGCGCTAGGCGTTCGGCGTTCGGCGTTCGGCGTTCGGCGTTCGGCGTTCGGCGTTCGGCGTTCGGCGTTCGGCGTTCGGCGTTCGGCGTTCGGCGTTCGGCGTTCGGCGTTCGGCGTTCGGCGCAAGAGTTTCGCGCAGCATTGCACGAGACAACGCGAAAAATCGCCGCGCAAATTTATCGCCCGCCGCCCCCCTCACCCACCGTTTCCACTGCCTCCGGCGCTTCCGCCGCGCGTTGCTGCTGCAACGCCCACATCTGCGCGAACAGGCCGTTCGCGCGCAGCAGTTCCGCATGCGTGCCGCGCTCGACGATCCGCCCTTTGTCCATCACGATGATCTGCTGCGCGTGCACCACTGTCGAAAGCCGGTGCGCGATGATCAACGTCGTGCGCTCGCGGGCGATCTGATCGAGCTCGTGCTGAATGGCGCGCTCGGAACGAGAATCGAGTGCCGAGGTCGCTTCGTCGAACAACAGGATCGGCGGGTTCTTGAGGATGGTACGTGCAATCGCCACGCGCTGCTTTTCACCGCCGGACAGCTTCAAGCCGCGCTCGCCGACCGGCGTGTCATAGCCCTTCGGCAGCCCTTCGATGAATTCGTGAATATGCGCCGCGCGCGCCGCCGCGATCACTTCGTCGCGTGTCGCGGAGGGCCGTCCGTACGCGATGTTGTAGTAGATCGAATCGTTGAACAGCACCGTATCCTGCGGCACGATGCCGATCGACGCGCGCAGCGAATCCTGCGCGACGTCGCGAATATCCTGACCGTCGATGGTGATGGCACCGCCCGTCGCGCGGTCCAGATCGTAGAAGCGGAACATCAACCGCGCGAGAGTCGATTTGCCCGAACCGCTATGGCCAACCACCGCGGTCGTGGTACCGGCGGGAATCGTAAAGCTCACGTCGTGCAGAATCTGCCGCGCCGGTTCGTACGCGAAGTTCACCCGCTCGAAGCGCACCTGCGCACCGCTCACGCGCAGCGCGGGAGCGCCCTCGAGATCGGGCACTTCCTGCGCGGCGCCGAGCAGCGTGAACATGCGGTCCATATCGGTGAGGCTCTGCTTCAACTCGCGATACACCACGCCGAGAAAATTCAGCGGAATATAAAGCTGCAGCATGAAGGTGTTGATCAGCACCAGATCGCCAAGCGTGAGACGCCCGGCCATCACACCTTGCGTGGCGCGCCACAGAATGAACACGAGCCCGGTGCCGATGATCGCCTGCTGCCCGAAGTTCAGCGCCGACAGCGAGCGCTGCGACTTGATCGCCGCCGTGCGATAGCGCTTGAGGTTTTCGTCGTAGCGGCTCGCTTCCCACTCTTCGTTGCCGAAGTACTTGACCGTCTCGTAGTTCAGCAGCGAATCGATCGCGCGTGAATTCGCCTTCGAATCGAGATCGTTCATGGTGCGGCGAAAATGCGTGCGCCACTCCGTGACCTTCACCGTGAAGACGATATACACGGCCAGCGCAATGAACGTGACCACCGCGTAATACGCCTCGTACTTGACGACGAAAAAGCCGAGCACGAGCCCTACTTCGACGAGCGTCGGCAGAATGCTGTACAGCGAATACGAGATCAGTTGCGTGATGCCGCGCGTACCGCGTTCGATATCGCGCGACATGCCGCCCGTCTGCCGTTCGAGGTGAAAGCGCAATGACAGCGCATGCAGATGGCGGAACACTTTCAGCGCGAGTTGTCGCACCGCGCTTTCGGTTACCTTCGAAAACAGAATCTCGCGCAGTTCGGTGAAGAGCGACGTGGACAACCGCACCACCGCATACGCGACCACCAGCAGGCCGATGCCGCCCAGCAGCACGATGCCCGGCGAATCGTGCGCGCGGCCGAGCGCGGTGAGGTGCTGCACCGAGGCGAGGCCGTCGACGATCCGCTTCATCACGATCGGCACGCCGAGATTGGCGACCTTCGCGCCGATCAGGCAGCTCAGCGCAAAGCCGACGCGCCATTTATACGTGGCGAGATACGGCAGCAGCGAGAGGATCGTCTGCCAGTCGTTGCGCGGCTGGGTAGAGATCGGGGAAGGTTCGGACGAGGGCGTGCGGCGCATGGGGATCGACTGGGGAGAGTGTGGAAATGCCGGAGTTCGCAGCGGCGCGCCGACCGCGGCATGCCTGCCCGGCACACTGCTTTTTGTCGCGCGACCTCGCTGGGCGCTTTCCCGTACAATTCCTGATCTTTCTATTGTCGCAGAAGCCGGCTGGCGCCGCTTTTCATGGGTTGGCCCGCCGTGGGCGGCACGTTGGCCGCGCGGTGCGTGCCACACCGTTGTCGTGAAATGCCCCGCGTGCCGGTCGAGGCGACCGAGCCAACACGTTTCCCAAGAGTGCCCCCAATGACCGATATTCTTCAACTCCCGCAAAAGCACTGCGCGCTGCGCGTCGTGCCGCAGCCTTCGGACGCGAACGTCCACGGCGACGTGTTCGGCGGCTGGATCATGGCGCAAGTGGACATTGCCGGCTCGATTCCGGCAAGCCGCCGCGCCAACGGGCGGGTGGCGACCATTGCGGTCAATTCGTTCGTGTTCAAGCAGCCGGTGTTCGTCGGCGATCTGCTGAGTTTCTACGCGGACATCGTCAAGACGGGCAACACGTCCGTCACCGTGGCGGTCGAGGTCTACGCGCAGCGCATGAGCCTGACCGAAGATCTCGTGAAGGTCACCGAAGCCACGCTGACCTACGTCGCCACGGATAGCGACCGGCGTCCGCGCGCGCTGCCGGTGCTGGACTGAGCGCCCTGACTGCGCACAATAAAAAATGAGGCGCCGCGGCGCCTCGTTCGTTCTCAACCGTAGTACCGGGTCACTGGCTCGCTGCCTGGCCAATTCCCGCCTTCTTCTGCGCTTTCTGAATGTCGTTCGGATAGTTCGGATCGGTGCTCGACGGCTGATAGCCGTTGGCCTCCAACTTCTTCAACTCGGCGTTTTTCTTCGCCCGCGCCTGCTTGCGCTCGGCCTTGCGCTGAGCTTTGGTGGACGGCGCCGCTTTCGATGCGGCCGACGGAACCGCCGCGTCAGAGTCGTTCCCCGCCGGACCGCCACCGCCGCCGCTTTGCGCGAACGCCGGCGCGGCGCAAGCCACGCTCAGTACAACCGATGCCAGCAACACAGACAGTTTCTTTGCAGGTGACGACGTCATTGTTCTCTCCAGTCAGATCATTCAGATTGGGATAGTCGACGGCGCAACGCCCATGACTCAGTGCAAGCAGCGAAAATCGGGCGCAACGCCACATGAATCGTGCTTCGTGGTTCCCAGCGCGGTCTGAGATGGGAACCACGAATATAGCCGACCCAAACCCCGCGCAAAACGGTTTATGCGAATGAATACGGGCTAACCCGCACGCATCGCTGCGGCTGGCGCGCCGCTGCTGCGCAGATAGGCGTCGACCTGCCCTTCGATCCACTGTGCGAAATGCGCCTGCGAGGCATTGAGCATTTCGCGTTGCGGCCAGACCAGCCAATAGGGATAACGGTACGGCACGCGGATATCGGTGATCTGCACCAGTTCGCCGCGCGCCAGCGCATACGCAACCAGGCTGCGCCGCTCGAGCGCGACGCCCTGGCCCTGCAGCACGGCGCCGATCACGATATTCGAATCGTTCGCCGACAGCACTACGGCTCCCTCGGCCGGCTTCGCCACCTGCGCCGCCTGACACCAGTCGTGCCACGGCGTATCGGGACTCGAGATCAGCGGACAGGCCAGCACTTCTGCTGCGCTCAAAGGCAAGCGGCCATGCGGCGCTAGCGTGAAATGCGGCGCGGCCACCACGACCATCTCGTCGTCGAACAGCTTCTGTTGCGCGACGTTGGGCCAATGCCCCTGCCCCATGCGGATGCCGATATCGCTCGCGCCCTGGCGGAAATCCTCGACCTGCAAGCTCGTCTGCAGGCGAATCCGGTAGTACGGATGCGCGTCGCGAAAACTGGCGAGACGCGGCACGAGCCAATGCTGCGCGAACGACGGCAAGGTGCTGATCACCAGTTCGCTTTCGTGCGGGCGCGCCTGCGCGCGTCGCGTCGCATGGCTGATGTCGCGCAACGCCATGCGGATGTCGAGCGCGTAAAGCCGCCCCTCCTCGGTCAACCGCAGCCCGCGCGCCTCCCGCACGAACAGCGCGACGCCCATCGAATCTTCCAGCACCTTGATCTGCTGACTCACCGCCGAGTGCGTGACATGCAATTCGCGCGCGGCCTGCGTCACGCCGCCCAAACGGGCGACGGCCTCAAAGCAGCGCAGCGCGGTCAAAGGCGGGATCGGTTTCATGTAAGAAATTCTGACGCAAATCGTCGTTAATTGTCGCTTTTTTTGCACCGCGGAGATGCTTAACCTATCAGTTCGATGTGCCCTGACCCAGGCCCGAAGCGGAACTGCACGGCCATGAGGAGCTCGGGCGCGCCATGATAGATGTTCTAACGGGAATGAGATGAAACTGATCGGAATGCTGGATTCGCCCTACGTACGCCGGGTCGCTATCTGCCTCAAATTGTTGAAGCTCGAATTCGAGCACGAGTCGATCTCGGTGTTCAGCACCTACGACCAGTTCGCGAAAATTAATCCCGTTGTCAAGGCGCCCACGCTGATCGCCGACAACGGCCAGACCGTGATGGACTCGACGGTGATTCTCCAGTACCTCGCCACGCTCGCCGGGCCGAACCAGCGGCTTTTCCCGACGCGTCCCGACACCGCCTTGCGCGCCGCCCGCCTCACCGGCCTTGCGCTCGCCGCGTGCGAGAAGACCGTGCAGATCGTCTACGAACGTAATCTGCGGCCGGCGGAAAAGCAGCATGAGCCCTGGCTGGATCGCGTGAGCACGCAGTTGTTCGCCGCTTACGCCGAACTCGAACGCGAGCTTGCGGCAGCGGCGCTGCCCATCGAAACCGATCAGTTCGACGCCGCCGACGTCACCGTGGCAGTCGCCTGGCACTTCACGCAGATGATGCTGCCGGGGACGGTCAGCAAGACGGCGCATCCGTTCCTGCAGTCATTCTCCGAACTGGCTGAAGGTCTGCCGGTTTTCCTCAGCACGCCGGCGCAGTGAGCACCGCGGCGCGAACGGCTCAAACCATCGCCAGCTCGCGCCCCACGCCACCTTGCAGCAGTTCGGAAATCGCGTCCGTCGATAAGGGCTTCGCGAAGTAGAACCCCTGCATCTCATCGCACGCGCGCTCTTTGAGGAAGTCGAGTTGCGCGGACGTCTCCACGCCTTCGGCGATCACCTGCAACTTCAGCGAATGCGCAAGCGCGATGATCGCCGAGGTGATCGTCTCGTCGTCGGCGGACACGCCGATGTCGGAGACGAATGAGCGGTCGATCTTCAGGCGGTCCACCGGGAAGCGCTTCAGATAGCTGAGGCTCGAATAGCCGGTGCCGAAGTCGTCGATGGCAAGACCGATGCCGAGCGCGTGCAGCTCGTTGAGCATCGACACCGCTTCTTCCGCATTGCGCATGATGGTGCTTTCGGTCAGTTCGAGTTCGAGGTATCGCGGCTCAAGACCGGTCTCGGCCAGCACCTGCATGACCAGCTTGGCGATGTCGCGCTGCTGGAACACGCGCGCCGACAGATTCACCGACACACGCGCCGGCGGCAAGCCTTCGTCCTGCCAGGCCTTGTTCTGGCGGCACGCTTCGCGCAGCACCCATTCCGAAAGCGGCCCGATCAGCCCGCTTTCTTCCGCAACCGGAATGAACGACGACGGCGGCACCAGTCCGACTTCCGGATCGCGCCAGCGCACCAGCGCCTCGGTGCCGACGATCTGGCCACTTTCAATATCCACTTGCGGCTGGTAGTGCAGCAGGAACTCGTTGTCACGCAACGCGCGGCGCAGACGCCGTTCGAGATTCAGGCGCGCGCCCGCGCTCGCGTTCATCTCCGGCTGATAGAACTGGAACGTGTTGCGACCCATGTCCTTGGCGCGATACATCGCGACGTCGGCCTTCTTCATCAGCGTCTCGGCGTCTTCGCCGTCTTGCGGGAACAGGCTCGCGCCCATGCTGCAACCCACATACAGTTCGGTGCCGTCGAGCCAGACCGGCTCGGAGATCGACGCGCGCACGCGCTCCATCCAGGCGATCAGCGACTGTTCGTCGACGGTGTCGGTCATCACGATCACGAACTCGTCGCCGCCGTGCCGCGCCACCGTATCGCTCGTGCGCGTGCAGCGCGCGAGACGTTCGGCGACCACGCTGAGCAGCCGGTCGCCGACGCTATGGCCGAGACTGTCGTTGACGTTCTTGAAGCCGTCCAGATCCATGAAAACGACTGCGACGCCCTTGTGATGCCGTTGCGCGACGATCAACGCATGCTGCAAACGGTCGCGCAGCAGGTTGCGGTTCGGCAGACGCGTGAGGCTGTCGTAGTTGGCCTGGTATTCGAGCTGTTCCTGATAGCGCATCAGATCGGTCACGTCGTTGATCACGCCGATGTGATGCGTGATCATGCCGTCCTGATTCGGCACCGGCGCGATGAAGAGCTGATTCCAGAACAGCGCGCCATCCTTGCGATAGTTGCGCACCACCGCGCTGACCTCGCGGTTCGCCGCGAGCGCCTGACGGATCAGCGCGACGCCTTCCTGGTCGCGATCTTCGCGTTGCAGGACACGGCAATCGTGGCCGATCACCTCGGCCGGGTCGTAGCCGGTAATGCGCATGAACGCCGGATTCACGTATTCGATCAGATTGCCGGTCGGCGACGGCGCGGTGATCAGAATCGCGTTGACGCTGGCATCGAGCGCGCGGCTTTGCAGGCGCAAGGCAAGATCGGCGCGCTTGCGCTCGGTGATGTCCGTGTAGGAACCGAGCACGCCGATCACGCGGCCGTCGCCGTCGGTGAACGGCAGCTTGCTCGTGACGGTCGTGCGGTGCACGCCGTCGATCACCAGATCGAGCTCGAAGTTCATCTTCGGCACACCGGTGCTCACGACCTCCTTGTCGTGGTCGCTCAGCAGCGTCGAGAAATCGCGCCACGGCATGTCGGCGTCGCTCTTGCCGACTACCTGCTCCGGATACGCGAGCCCGGCATCGCGCGCGAACGCCATGTTGCAGCCGAGATAGCGCGACTGCATGTCCTTCCAGAAAATGCGCTGCGGAATATTGTCGATCACCGCTTCGAGCATCTGGTTCGAACGCTGCGCTTCGGCTTCGGCGTTGATCTGGTCGGTAACGTCGTCGGCGAGCACGAAGAACGCGGCGCGGCCCATGAAGTTCAGCGCGTGATACGAAATGTCAGCGCTGATCGTCGAGCCGTCCTTGCGCCGGTGATGCCAGATGCCCGCCATGGTGCGGCCGTGCTGGCCCGCGTCGCTGCGCTGCATATGCGTTTCGAGGCGCGAGATTTCGCCGCTCGGGCGGATCGCGCGAACGGTCATGCCGAGAAATTCGCTTTCGGTGTAGCCGTATTGCTGGATCGCGGCCGCGTTGACGGCGAGAAAGCGCAGCGTCTCGCGATCGAAGATATACATCGGCACCGGATGGTCGTCGAACAGGCCGCGAAAGCGTTCGTCGTGGCGGCCGAGCGCGCGCACGCTGCGCAGCTTCTCGCGGGCGCTGTTTTCGCGCGCGCCGAACGTGAAGATCAGCAGCACGCTGCCGCCCAGCATGGTCACGATCAGCAGGAACATCGCCCGCTGCGTTTCGCTCGCCGATGCCGCGAGCGACGCCTGCAACGCGCGGTTCTCCGCGCCGCGCAGTGCTGCGAGGCCGGCTTCGACTCGATCCAGGCCGAGCCCGAGATGGGTATAGGTCGAGGCCGCCCACGCGTGCGAGGCGTCCGGGCCGGCACTGGCGCTCCTGAGCAACGCGTCGTCGATGTCGTGTTGCAGCGCGTGGCTGTCCGCGCTCAGCTTCGCGAGCGCGCCGAGCATGGCGGGTTCGCCGGCCAGTTCATTGCGCAGGTCGTGCTCCAGACCCGCGAGCGTTGTCGCCATGGCGGCTGCGGCGGCCGCGCTGGCCGGCGCCGACTCGCCCGACGCCTCGAAGCGGCCGAGCGCGCCTAGCCCGCCGTCGAGCGCCGTATGGTAGGCGTCGAGGTGCTGGCGCACGCTCGTCGAACGCAGCATGCGCGCGTCAACGTCGCGTTGGCCGCAAATCTGCGTATAGGCGACGAACGCGTTCGCGCCGATCGCCGCGGCAACGACCGCCAGATTGATCAGCAGCCGCTTCGATAGAAAAGGAGTCATGGGTTCCGAACGTCAATCGTTCTGCGGGCGGGAGCGCGCGGTCGCGGCCGATGCGTCGGGCCGCATCGATACGAGTTTCTTTACGCGCCAACCCATGGATAACGGCAGGGTTCGGAACAGATTGAGGGTAGTGAGTGAAAAAAACCTGGCCGGCAGCGCCTAGCCGGCCGCGCCGAACTCCTTCATGGCCGGGACGAAGTCGTGGTTGGCCTCCTGCTTGCGCGACAGCTTGGCGAGCACGTAGCGCTTGAACGGATCAAGTTCGGCCCACTGGGCGACGCCCGGCGCGGCGAGACCGGCCAGTTGCGCCTGATGCGCGATACCCTCCGGCACGCTGTCGGTGCGGCGCCAGGCCGGCGCTTCCTCGGGTGTGAACCACTCCGGCTCGATGTTCGCGTGGGTGCGCAGCATTTCGAACAGGGCATGATCGAAATTCGGCTCGATTTCCGCGTCTTCCTCGACCGGGAAACGCGCCAGCAGCTTGCGGTCTTCGAGCGGCAGCGTCTGCCATTGATCGAGCGAAATGCGCAGCCCGAACCGGTCGAGATTGAAGCGCACGGACATCGGGATGTAAGTGAAATTCTCCGAAGACGCGACCTCGAAGTTGAACAGAAGCGGTGCTTCGTTGAGTCCCATGATTGAGTCCCTCCTGAATGGCCGGCAACACGCAAGCCCAGCTTGGGGTATTTTAGAACCTTATTCGCGCGACGGCGGCATGGCTGGCGGCACCCTGCGGGCCGTCAACCGCTCGCGCGCGCGGCATGACAAAGGAGTGAACTAGCTTGAACGAACTGGAAACAGCCGGGCAGCCGGGCGCGGTAGAGCGCCAGGTGCACCGGCATCGCGGCGCGGCGGTCGAAACCGTCATCGACCATGTCGGTCAGGAATGGCCGGTCGCGCTCGTCTTCAACGGCATTTCGCATGCGGTGATGATGTGCACGCCGCGCGATCTGGAAGCGTTCGCGGTTGGATTCGCGATTTCGGAAGGGATCGTGGAGCGTGGCAGCGACATTCAGGACATCGAGGTGGAACTGCATGACGACGGCGAATTGCCGCATGCCGAAGTGCAGTTGCAAGTGGTGCAACAGGCCTTCGTCGCGCTGAAGGAGAAGCGCCGCGCGCTCGCCGGGCGCACCGGATGCGGTGTTTGCGGCATCGAAAGCATCGATTTGCTGGATCTGCAGCCGGAGCGTGTGCCGGATACCGGCTTTCTGCAGCGGCTCGCGCCGGACGCAATCGCGCGCGCCGCCCGCGATCTGCCCGAGCATCAGGCGTTGACGCGCCTGACCGGCGGCCTGCATGCCGCCGCGTGGTGCGACGCCGCGGGCGCGATCCGCTACGCGTTCGAGGACGTCGGCCGCCACAATGCGCTCGACAAGCTGATTGGCCAGTTGGTGCTCGACCGCGTGGATACCAAGGACGGTTTTGTGTTTCTGTCGAGCCGCGCGAGCTACGAGCTGGTGCGCAAGGCCGCGCGCGTCGACGTGCCGATGGTCGCCACGATCTCGGCGCCGTCGTCGCTGGCGATTGCGATTGCGCGCAAGGCGGGTGTGCGGCTGGTCAGCTTCTGCCGCGAGACAAGCTACGTTGACTACGATACGTTGCAGTCGACGCAGCCTTGAGCGGCCAACGCGCCTGAACATTCATGCGCGCCAACATCCTGACGCGCTGAAGCTCGAAGCGGCGAGCGGGCAACTCCCTTCAACGCCGGAGCGCTCGCACGCCGGAAGTGCCTGGAACACCCCGCACGTCGCTCAATCGAATTGCCGGAAGTCCGGCTTGCGCTTCTCGAAGAACGCCTTGAACGCCTCACGTGCTTCGGGCGCGAGCAGCATCTTGCCGAAATGCACGGCTTCTTCGGACATCTGCGTTTGCAGTTCCTGGTGGCTGGCGCGCTTCATCAAGCTCTTCGTCACGCGCAGCGACGAAGCCGGCAACGCGGCCAGCTTCGCGGCCTGCGAAGCCGCAAACGCATCGACTTCGGCGGCGGGCAGCACGCGATTCACGAAACCCATGCGTTGGGCCTCGGCGGCGTCAAACGCTTCGCCGAGCAATAGTTTCTCCGCCGCCGCCTGATAGCCGGCGATACGCTGCAACAGCAGACTCGACGCCGCTTCCGGACACAAACCGAGTTGCGTGAACGGCAGCGAGAAGCTCGCGGTATCGGCCGCGTAGACCAGGTCGCAATGCAGCAGCAGGGTCGTGCCGATGCCGACCGCCGGGCCCGCCACCGACGCCACCACCGGCTTCTCCGCCGAGCTGATCGCGCGCAGGAACTGAAACACCGGCGCGTGTTCGCCCATCGGCGGCGTCTTCATGAAATCGTCGAGATCGTTGCCGGCGCTGAAAATGCCGGCGCTGCCGCGAATCAGGATCGCCCGCACGGCGGCGTCGCCTTGCGCTTCGACCAGCGCGTCGGCCATCGTCTGATACATGGCGGCCGTAATCGCGTTTTTCTTGTCGGGCCGGTTGAAGGCCATCGTCAGCACGCCGTCGGCGCGCTCGACCAGAATATCCATCGTCATCTCCTCGTACTCCTGCTGAGAATGTAAGAACGGTTCGCAAGCCGGATGGTCTGCGAACCGTTCTGTGGTCCTCAACGCGTACGCGCGAGGACCGAAGCGAACAGCGGGGTGAACACGGTCACAGGCGCTCGATGATGCCCGCCGCGCCCATGCCCGTGCCGACGCACATCGTCACCATGCCGTACTTGTAGTTACGGCGGCGCAAGCCATGCACCACGGTCGACGCACGAATCGCGCCCGTCGCACCCAGCGGGTGGCCGAGGGCGATCGCGCCGCCGAGCGGGTTGATCTTCGCCGGATCGAGACCGAGGTCCTGAATCACCGCCAGCGATTGCGCGGCGAATGCTTCGTTCAGCTCGATCCAGTCGAGGTCGTCGATCTTCAGGCCGGCGGCTTTCAGCGCGGCCGGAATCGCTTCCTTCGGACCGATGCCCATGATTTCCGGCGGCACGCCGCGCACGGCGAAGCTGACGAAACGCGCGAGCGGCGTGAGGTTGAATTCCTTCAGCATCTTTTCCGACACCACGATCAACGCGCCCGCGCCGTCCGAGGTCTGCGAGCTGTTGCCCGCCGTCACCGAACCCTTGTTGGCGAACACCGCGCGCAGCTTGGCGAGACCTTCGAGCGACGTTTCCGCGCGCGGACCTTCGTCGAGCGACACTTCGCGGGTCTTCACGCGGACTTCGCCGGTGGCGAGATCGGGGAAGCGCTCGGTGATGGTGTATGCAGCGATTTCGTCGTTGAACTCGCCGGCTTGCTGCGCGGCGATGGCGCGGCGATGCGATTCCACCGAAAACGCGTCTTGTGCTTCGCGGCTGATCTTCCAGCGTTCGGCGACCTTCTCCGCCGTCAGGCCCATACCGTAGGCGATGCCGATGTCTTCATTGCGATCGAAGATATGCGGCGACATGGACGGCTTGTTGCCCATCATCGGCACCATGCTCATGGATTCGCAGCCGCCCGCGATCATCGCGTCCGACTCACCGACGCGGATGCGGTCGGCGGCCATGGCGAGCGCGGTCAGGCCCGATGCGCAGAAGCGGTTCACCGTCACGCCGCCGACGCTATTCGGCAGGCCGGCAAGCAGCGCCCCCATGCGCGCGACGTTCAGGCCTTGTTCCGCTTCCGGAATCGCGCAGCCGATGATCGCGTCTTCGATCACTTTCGTATCGAGGCCGGGCACTTGCGCCACGGCCGACTTGAGCGCGTGCACCAGCAGTTCGTCGGGGCGCGTGTTCTTGAACATCCCACGCGGCGCCTTGCCGATCGGCGTGCGGCTCGCGGCGACGATGTATGCGTCTTGCAATTGCTTTGCCATTGAATCTCCTTTGTCGACGGCAGTTAGCGCTTTAGCGCTTACTGCCGTCCCATGCAGTCTCATCGCGGTCGACAGCAGTTAGCGCTTCAGCGCTTACTGCCGTCCCATGCAGTCTCATCGCGGTCGACGGCAGTTAGCGCTTTAGCACTTACTCCCGCCCCAAGTACATAGTGCGGGCTCGTCGCTTAGTTGCGCACCGGCTTGCCGGTCTGCAGCATGCCCATGATCCGTTCCTGCGTCTTTTGCGTGCCGAGCAGATCGACGAACGCACGACGCTCGAGTTGCAGCAGCCATTCTTCATCGACCAGACTGCCCGCTTCGACATCACCGCCGCACACCGCTTCCGCGATACGGCTCGCGATCAGGAAATCGTGCTCGCTGATGAATCGGCCATCGCGCATGTTGACGAGCGACGCCTTGATGGTCGCGATCGCCGAACGCCCGGCCACCGGCACTTGCGTAACGCGCAACGGCGGACGATAACCCGCTGACGACAACGCGCGCGCTTCCTTCTTCGCCACGTCGAGCAGTTCGAACACGTTGAAGACAATCGTGTCCGACGGCTTCAGGTAGCCCATCGCGCGGGCGTCGAGCGCGGAGGCCGAAACCTTCGCCATCGCCGCGTTTTCGAACGACTTCTGCACGAATTTGAGCAGGTCGTTGGTTGCGCCCACCTGCGTCGCCGCTTCCGCCGCGCGCAGCGCCGCTTCCTTCAGGCCGCCGCCAGCCGGCACGAGACCCACGCCGACTTCCACCAAACCGAAATAGCTTTCGATGTGCGCGACCCGCTTCGCGCTGTGCAGCGCCAGTTCGCAGCCACCGCCGAGCGCGATGCCCGACACGGCCGAGATGACCGGCACGCTCGCGTACTTCACGCGCAGCATGCCTTGCTGGAATTTCTTCACGAACGGCTCGATGCCCTTCGCGCCGCCCATCATGAACGCGGGCATGGCTTCTTCGAGATTGGCGCCGGCGGAGAACGGACCACCCGGCGTGCCGAGTTTCAGCGACGTCGGCTGCCACACCACCAGACCCTTGTAGTCCTTTTCGGCCAGCTCGATCGCCTGCGTCAGACCGTCGATCACCGACGGTCCTATCGTATTCATCTTGCTCTTGAACGACACGATCAGGACGTCGTTCTCGCCCGCGCGGTCGTCGACCCATGCACGCACGGCGTCGGTTTCGAACAGCGTCTTGCCATAGGTCTTCGGATCAGCCTTGGTTTCGCCGACCAGCGGCGCACGGAACACCTGCTTGTCGTACACCGACAGCGACGAGCGCGGTACGAACGCCTTCGAAGCCGGCGACCACGAACCTTCGTTCGTATGCACGCCGCCCTGCTCGGCGACCGGCCCTTCGAGCACCCACGACGGCAGCGGCACGTTCGAGAGCGCCTTACCCGCCGCGATATCTTTCTGCACCCATTCGGCGACCTGTTTCCAGCCGGCCGTCTGCCAGCCTTCGAACGGACCTTCGTTCCAGCCGAAGCCCCAACGGATCGCCAGATCGACATCGCGCGCGTTATCCGCGATCGATTCCAGGTGCACGCCGATGTAGTGGTACACGTCGCGGAAAATTGCCCACAGGAATTGCGCCTGCGGATGCTGCGATTCGCGCAGCAGCTTCAGACGCTCCGCCGGCGGGCGCTTCAGAATGCGGCCGACCAGTTCGTCCGCCTTCGCGCCGCCGTCGACGTACTCGCCGGTCTTCGCGTCGAGCACCTTGATCGCCTTGCCTTCTTTCTTGTAGAAGCCGCCGCCGGTCTTCTGACCCAGCGCGCCCTTCTTTACGAGTTCAGCGAGCACGGCCGGCGTTTCGTAGACCGGGAAGAAGGGATCGTCCTTCAGCGTGTCCTGCATCGTCTTGATGACGTGCGCCATCGTGTCCAGACCGACCACGTCGGCGGTACGGAACGTGGCCGACTTCGCACGGCCCAAACGCGCACCGGTCAGGTCGTCCACTTCGTCGAAACGCAGGCCGAATTTTGCGGCTTCGGTCACGACGGCGAGGATCGAGAAAATGCCGACACGGTTAGCGATGAAGTTCGGCGTGTCTTTCGCACGCACGACGCCCTTGCCGACCACGCTGGTCAGGAACGACTCGAGTTGATCGAGGATTGCCGGGCGCGTGGTCGCGGTCGGGATCAACTCGACCAGGTGCATATAACGAGGCGGATTGAAGAAGTGCACGCCGCAGAAGCGCGCCTTCAGTTCATCCGAGAAACCTTCCGACAGCGCGGTGATCGACAGACCCGACGTGTTGGTCGCGAAAATCGCGTTCGGCGCGAGATGCGGCGCGACCTTCTTGTACAGGTCGTGCTTCCAGTCCATGCGCTCGGCAATCGCTTCGATCACGAGATCGCATTCGGCGAGCTTTTCGATGTCGTCGTCGTAATTCGCGGGCTGGATGTATTGCGCGTCGTCCTTCACGCCGAACGGCGCCGGCGATAGCTTCTTCAGATTCTCGATCGCCTTCAGCGCGATCGCGTTCTTCGGGCCTTCTTTGGCGGGCAAGTCGAACAGCAGCACGGGCACCTTGGCGTTGATCAGGTGCGCGGCGATCTGCGCGCCCATCACGCCGGCGCCGAGCACGGCTACCTTGCGAATGATCAGATTGCTCACGTCGTTCCTCCGGGGAGTTATGCGATGTCGCGAAGCTTCATGGACGCTTCGCGATGTGTGGCTGACGGGAAGCGCCGCGGGTTCGACACGCGCGGCGCCTGCCTTGATGTTTGCCTGAAGCCGGGGCTTAGAACAGCGCTTCTTCGACGTCCATCAGCGACTTCGAACCCGCGCGCGCCTGACGGATCGTCATCGCCGTTTCCGGCAACAGCTTCGCGAAGTAGAAGCGCGCCGTGGCGAGCTTGGCCTTGTAGAACGGATCGCCTGAAGCTTCCTTGTCCAGCGCGACGCGCGCCATGCGGGCCCAGAAGTACGAGAACACCAGGTGGCCGACGGTGCGCAGATACGGCACGGCGGCGGCGCCGACTTCGTCCGGGTTCTGCATGGCCTTCATGCCGATTTCCATGGTCAGCTTCTGCACCTTTTCGCCGATGTCGGCGAGCGGGTTGATGAACTCCTGCATTTCCGGCTTCACGCCTTCGGCTTCGACGAAATCGGACACCAGCTTGCCGAACTTCTTCATCTTCGCGCCCATGTCGCCGAGAATCTTGCGGCCGAGCAGGTCGAGCGCCTGAATCGCGTTGGTGCCTTCGTAGATCATGTTGATGCGCGCGTCGCGCACGTACTGCTCCATGCCCCATTCGGCGATGAAGCCGTGGCCGCCGTAGATCTGCATGGCGTGGTTGGTGCTCTCGAACGCGTTGTCCGACAGGAACGCCTTCAGGATCGGCGTGAGCAGCGCGACGAGGTCGGCGGCTTCCTTGCGCACGGATTCGTCAGCGTGCGACAGTTCCTTGTCGATATGCAGCGCCGACCAGTACGAGAACGCGCGCGCGGCTTCGGCGTAGGCCTTCTGCGTGAGCAGCATGCGGCGCACGTCCGGATGCACGATGATCGGGTCGGCCGCCTTTTCCGGCGCCTTCGGGCCGGTCAGCGAACGCATCTGCAGACGCTCTTTCGCGTACGTCAGCGAATTCTGGTAACCGATTTCGGTCAGGCCCAGGCTCTGCATGCCGACGCCCAGACGCGCGGCGTTCATCATCACGAACATCGCGTTCAAGCCTTTGTTCGGCTCGCCGACGAGCCAGCCCCTGGCGTTGTCGAGATTGATCACGCAGGTCGCGTTGCCGTGAATGCCCATCTTGTGTTCGATGGAGCCGCACTTCACGCCGTTGCGCTCGCCCGGTTCGCCCGCTTCGTTCGGCACGAACTTCGGCACGATGAACAGCGAAATGCCCTTGGTGCCCTTGGGCGCATCCGGCAGACGCGCGAGCACCAGGTGAACGATGTTCTCCGCGAGGTCGTGTTCGCCGCTGGAGATGAAAATCTTCGTGCCGCTGATCGCGTAAGAGCCGTCGCTGTTCGGTTCGGCCTTGGTGCGCAGAATGCCGAGGTCGGTGCCGCAATGCGGCTCCGTCAGACACATCGTGCCGGTCCAGACGCCCGCCACCAGCTTCGGCAGATAGCGTTGCTGCAACTCCGGCGTGCCATGTGTATGCAGACATTCGTACGCGCCGTGCGAGAGCCCCGGGTACATGGTCCACGCCTGATTCGCCGAGTTCAGCATTTCATACAGCGCGTTGTTGACGAACGCGGGCAGGCCCTGGCCGCCGTATTCCGGATCGCAGCCCAGCGCGGGCCAGCCGGCTTCGACGTATTGTGCGTAGGCTTCCTTGAAGCCTTTCGGCGTGGTCACGACGCCGTCGCCGACATACGTGCAGCCTTCCTGATCGCCGCTGTGATTAAGCGGGAACAATACTTCGGAGCAGAACTTGCCGGCCTCTTCGAGCACCGCGTTGATCGTGTCGGTATCGAGATCCGCGTGCTTCGGCATCTGCTTGATTTCGGCTTCGACGTTAAGCAGTTCGTGCAACACGAATTGCATGTCGCGCAGCGGCGCGGCGTACTGTCCCATGACTCTCTCCAAGTTTGACAAGAAGCCAGGCCGTTAGCTGAGTCCGTGGATCGGAACTTTCTGCGCCGCTGAATCCGCCGGATTGGCGGCGACGCTGCTAACGGCTTTCGCTTTGATACGAAACAATCAATTTTTCCAGCGCGGCCCACGTGAGACGCACCGCATCCGGCAAGTGCAGGAAGCGCGCGTCGTGATGCAGACCGAGGGTGAAGCTGTACAGTTCGAACAGCATCAGTTGCGGATCGGTGTCGGCACGCAGATGCCCTTCTTCCATTGCCTGCGAAATCGCCCGCGTGAGCGCGGCACGCCAGACCGTCACGCTCGACACCAGTTGCTCACGCACCGGGTTATCCGCGCGATCGTCGTATTCGACGGCGCCGCTGATGTAGATGCAGCCGGTGGTGACTTCCTGAATGCGTTTCTCGATCCAGCGGGAAATCATCGCGCGCAAGCGCGGCAATCCACGCGGCTCGCGCAAACTCGGGAAAAACACCTCGTCTTCGAAACGACGGTGATATTCGCGCACGACTTCGACCTGCAAATCCTCGCGCGACCCGAAATGCGCGAACACCCCGCTTTTGCTCATCTGCATGCGCTCGGCCAGCAGCCCGATGGTCAGACCTTCCAGTCCGTCGCGGCTTGCCAGGTCAAGTGCTGCATCGAGAATTGCGGCTCGCGTCTGTTCGCCTTTTCGCATAGCTTTTTACCGTTCTAATGTGACCGAAAGAAAATCGAACGGCCGTACTATTATTGAGTGCTGCCGTCCGCGAAACAAGGACTTTATTAGAAACCGGTTTCTAACCTGGTTTCAATTCTGCGGCATCCGTCAATCGGAGGAATGAGATTTTTTAGAGGCGTTTGCCTTAAGTTTGCCTTTGAGAGAGTTCGCTCGTCTAAGTGCACGCTTTCTCTGATCCACGCAGCCGGGCCGACATGATGCAGCAAGTCGGTGCGAATGCAGAAGCGTTTGGCGTATCGCGGGTATGGGGAGACCGCTCGCGACGGCGCGCATTGCGCGTTGGAACGTGTGTCGATCGTTCCTCGAGACGCAAGCCCGACAGGGCGTTGACGCCGTGCGGCGGTCCGCTTGGGCTTGTTCGATCGGCACAGGCAGGAAGAAAGAGGACAGGGTCAGGACGCGTTCTCGTGCGCCGGGAAAGTTGGCTCAAGCACCTTGGCAACGCGCGCCAGCACGTCGTTCCAATAGCCACCTGCGGCTGGATGAAAAGACGCAATCCGGGATACCACGGGCTGTGGTCTTGACCATACAACCCAGCGCTAACATCCCGCGAAACGGTTGAGCAGTCAGACCGGTTTGCCCATTGCCGCCGCAAGACGCGCAACCGAGGTCGCGACGGAAATCACCAGATCGAGGTTGTCGATCAATGACGCGGTATCCGCGAAGTCAGTAATTTCGTCTGTCCAATCGGTCAGTCGATCAGTCGCATCGGACGGCGGCGTCCAGAGCAACGGGGCCCAAGCATTGCAACTAGGCCGCTTCGTGCCGCGGCATTGTTCACAAGCGCATCGCCGCAAGTCAGTCGTACCCGCCCACCGTCAGCACCTTCATCACGGCCCGATAGGTCGTGTAGGCAAGCCAGTTGAGCGCACGTTCGCCGGCCGGCCGGGCGTCGTAACGCGCTTCGTCGATACGGCGCGAGTCCTTGAAGGCGACGAGGATCGCCTCGCGCAGTGCGTCGATCGACGGGTCGTTCACCAGCACCACATTGGCTTCGTTGTTGAGCATCAGGCTCAGCGCGTCGAGGTTCGACGAGCCGACCGTTGCCCAGTTCGAATCCACCACCGCGACCTTGCCATGCAGCAGCGTTTTCTCGTACTCGGCGATCTGCACGCCGGCCCTGAGCAGCGCGCGATACAGAAACGGCACCGCGTAATCGAGCGCCTTGAATTCCTTGCGCCCGATAATCAGCTTCACCACGACGCCGCGTCGCGCCGCGAACACCAGCGCCCGCCGCAGCTTGCGGCCCGGCATGAAATACGGATTGGCGAGCAGCACCTCGTTGCGCGCCTGGCCAATCGCGACCAGATACGCTTTCTCGATAGCTCGCCGGTTGATCAGGTTGTCGCGCGCGACGAACGCCACGCAAGGCTGGCCGCCCGCCCACAATTCCTCGTTTCGACGCCGGCGGCGACGACGCAGACTGCCCAGCGAGGCGGTGGTCTTCGGCCCGAGATCCGGCTCCATCGACTCGATCGGCCGATGCCCGAGCCGAATCCGCCGCCATTGCACCTCGAACGCCTGGCGGATATCGGCCACCACCGGTCCATGTAATTCGACCGCGAAGTCCCAGCGCCGGTACGGCAGCTTCTCGCCATTGTTCTCGTAGTCGTCGACGATATTGATCCCGCCGCAGTACGCGAACTGATCGTCGATCACCGCCAGTTTGCGATGCGTGCGTGAAAAGCCGAAGCGGCCGAACAGATGCGGGTTGTAGATGCGATGCTCGATGCCGGCGACGGACCACTCGTCGAACAGCGGCAAACGCGCGGTGCCGATGCCGTCGGTGATCACGCGCACCTTCACGCCACGCGCGGCCGCACGCAGCAGCGCCGCGCTCACCGCCTTCCCGGCGTCGTCATGGCAGAAGATATAAGTTTCGAGCACGACGTCGCTCTGCGCGGCATCCACACGAGCGATCAGAGCGCTGAAGAACTCGTCGCCAGAACGCAGCAGCTTGACGTCGTTGCCGCTGGTGAACCGATAACGCTGCCAATAGCGGCGGCCGAGCAGCGATTGCCGCAGTCGGGCGAAGCGGCGCGCGCCGCCGACGCTCACCGGCCACGCTCCGTGGGATGCCCAACGACAGCACGCCCACTGAGCCGCTCATGCAACCTTTTAGGCAACTGCAGGATCGCATCGGCATTCGACGACGAAAAACAGCGCGACGCCGCCTCGTCATACGGCAGCCACAGAAACGCGGTGTGCTCGCGCGGTGCGAGCGTGACCTCGAGTTGCTCGGGCACCTGCAAGCTGAACCAATGCTCGGTGTTATGGATCACGCCTTCGGCATAGCGATGGCGGAACTCCGGGTAGATCTCGTATTCGATCGAATATTGCCAGTCGAACAACGCGTTGTGCGGCACATGCGCACCGCCCACCACAATGCCGGTCTCTTCGGCGACTTCGCGCGCCGCCGTCTCGGCGAGCGGCTCATCGAGCCGGTCTTTGGAGCCCGTGACCGACTGCCAGAACCCGGCGTGATCGGCACGCTCGATCAGCAGCACGTCGAGCGCGGGCGTATGAATGATGACGAGTACGGATTGCGGAATCTTCGGCGGTTTCGGCATGGCGTGAAAACTGGGCGCAATGCTTGCGCGGTACATGTCGGAGATC
This sequence comes from Paraburkholderia sp. BL6665CI2N2, assembly GCF_004366535.1. Lineage (NCBI taxonomy): Bacteria > Pseudomonadati > Pseudomonadota > Betaproteobacteria > Burkholderiales > Burkholderiaceae > Paraburkholderia > Paraburkholderia sp. BL6665CI2N2. The sequence goes on along the minus strand of NZ_SORC01000001.1, from coordinate 6,169,946 downwards.
GGACCAGGAAGCGGTCGAACGCAGTTGCATCGACTGTAACGCAAAAAACGAAAAAGGCGCATCACACATGGTGATCGCGCCTTTTCCGGTTGCGCCGGCTGTCGTTTTCAGACAGCACTGACTGGACTCAAGCCATTACACCTTCGGTTCCGGCTGACGCAGACGGATGTGCAGTTCGCGCAACTGGCGCTCGTCCACTTCGCTCGGCGCCTGCGTGAGCAGACACTGCGCGCGCTGCGTCTTCGGGAACGCGATCACGTCGCGGATCGAGTCGGCGCCGGCCATCATCGTAACGATGCGGTCCAGACCGAATGCGATACCGCCGTGCGGCGGCGCGCCGTATTGCAGCGCGTCGAGCAGGAAGCCGAACTTGGCTTGCGCTTCTTCTGCGTTGATCTTCAGCGCGCGGAACACCTTGCTCTGCACTTCTTCACGGTGGATACGCACCGAACCGCCGCCGATTTCCCAGCCGTTCAGCACCATGTCGTAGGCCTTCGCGAGGCAGCGCGCCGGATCCGTTTCCAGATACTCGAGGTGCTCGTCTTTCGGGCTCGTGAACGGGTGATGCGCGGCGACGTAGCGGTTGTCTTCCTCGTCGTATTCGAACATCGGGAAGTCGACCACCCACAACGGCTTCCAACCGCTCTCGACGAGGCCATTGGCCTTGCCGAATTCCGAATGGCCGATCTTCAGACGCAGTGCGCCGAGGCTGTCGTTCACTACCTTCGCGCGATCCGCCGCGAAGAAAATGATGTCGCCGTCTTGCGCGCCGGTGCGCTCGATGATCGCCTTGACCGCTTCGTCGTGCAGGTTCTTGACGATCGGGCTTTGCAGACCGTCACGGCCCTTCGCGACTTCGTTGACCTTGATCCACGCGAGGCCCTTCGCGCCATAGATGCGCACGAATTCCGTGTAGCTGTCGATGTCGCCACGCGAGAGTTCGCCGCCCTTCGGCACGCGAATCGCCGCGACACGGCCGTCTTTCGTGTTGGCCGGCGTGCTGAACACCTTGAAGTCGACGTCGCGGACCGCATCGGTCAGGTCGGTGAATTCGAGCTTCACGCGCAGGTCCGGCTTGTCCGAACCGAAACGGCGCATGGCTTCCGAATACAGCATGACCGGGAATTTCTCGTCCAGCGTGACGCCGATCGTTTCCTTGAACACATGACGGATCATGTCTTCGAACAGATCGCGAATTTCCTGTTCCGACAGGAACGAGGTTTCGCAGTCGATCTGCGTGAATTCCGGCTGACGGTCGGCACGCAGGTCTTCGTCGCGGAAGCACTTGACGATCTGGTAGTAGCGATCGAAGTTCGCCACCATCAGCAGCTGCTTGAACAGTTGCGGCGATTGCGGAAGCGCGAAGAACTGGCCCGGGTTCGTACGCGACGGCACGAGGTAGTCGCGCGCGCCTTCCGGCGTGCTCTTGGTCAGCATCGGCGTTTCAATGTCGATAAAGCCGAGCGAGTCGAGGTACTTGCGCGCCTCGATCGCGACGCGGTAGCGCAGACGCAGGTTGTGCTGCATCTGCGGACGGCGCAGGTCCAGCACGCGATGCGTGAGACGCGTGGTTTCCGACAGGTTGTCGTCGTCGAGCTGGAACGGCGGCGTGATCGACGGGTTCAGCACGATCAGCTCGTGGCACAGCACTTCGATCTTGCCGCTCTTGAGCGCGGCGTTCGTGGTGCCTTCCGGACGGCCGCGAACCACGCCCTTGATCTGCAGGCAGAACTCGTTGCGCACGCCTTCGGCCGCCTTGAACATCTCCGCGCGGTCCGGGTCGCAGACGACCTGGACGAGGCCTTCGCGATCGCGCAGGTCGATGAAGATGACGCCGCCATGGTCGCGGCGGCGACTCACCCAGCCGCACAGCGAGACGGATTGGCCCAGCAGTTCTTCGGTCACCAGACCGCAGTATTGAGATCTCATCGACATGATGTTTGTCTTTCGTTTTGCATTGGTTGAACGGCGCGTGGCATGGAAACGCTACGCGCCGCGTTACAGCGGAGGCTCGACTGTCGTGCGGCGCACCGGCGCCGGGGGCGCGGACGGCGCCACGACGCCCATCGAGACGATGTACTTGAGCGCAGCGTCGACCGTCATGTCGAGCTCGATCACTTCGCTCTTGGGCACCATCAGGAAGAAGCCGGAGGTTGGATTCGGCGTAGTCGGCACATACACGCTGACGTGATCTTCTTTCAGGTGGTTGATGACGTCGCCGCCCGGAATGCCGGTCAGAAACGCAATCGTATAGGAGCCGCGGCGCGGGTACTCGATCAGGAGCGCCTTGCGAAACGCATTGCCGCTGCTCGACAGCAGGGTATCGGACACCTGCTTGACGCTGGTGTAGATCGGGCCGACCACCGGAATGTGTGCGACCACGACTTCCCACCACTTCACGAGCTTCTGCCCAATGAAGTTTTGCGTCAACAGTCCAACGACAAAGATGAAGGCGAGCGTGAGCACTGCACCGAGGCCGGGCAGGCGAAAGCCGAACAGGCGCTCCGGCTGCCACGCGCGCGGCAGCAGAAGCAGCGTCTGGTCCATCGTGCCGATGATCAGTCCGAGCACCCACAGTGTGATGGCCAGAGGCACCAGCACCAGCAGGCCAGTCAGGAACACCGATTTGAGTGTCGTTTTTTTCGTCGTCATGTGTACCGCCAGAAAGCCGCGCGGGCCGAAGCCCAAGGCGCGGCATGTGCGCCGCCCCGGAGGGCGGCAGTGCGACTAGGTGCTGCCGGAACCGCTCGAACTCGCCGAAGCGGCCGGTGCGGCAGCAGGCGCGGAGGGCGTCGCAGCCGTGTTGCTGGCCGGCGCCGCGTCGGTTTGCGTAGCGCCGTTACTGGCGCTCGCGTTCTCGCCGGAGGCGCCATTCGAGGCGCCGTTGCCGTCGGGCTTGGCCGGCGCGCTCGCGCCGCCATTGCCGCCGCGAAAATCGGTCACGTACCAGCCGGAGCCCTTCAACTGGAACCCGGCAGCGGTGACCTGCTTGCGAAATGTGTCTTTCCCGCACTCGGGACACTGCGTTAACTGCGGGTCGCTGATCTTCTGAAGCACGTCCTTCCCGAAGCCGCATGACTCGCAACGATAAGCGTAGATCGGCATGATCTTTTTCCCTACTGAAATCTGGCAAACGCTTGCAAAGCCTTGAATTATAGCCGCAAACGATATCTTCCCCCCGGATTTTGGGGACAAGCGCCCGACGCAGGCGCCGGTGCGTTAAATGGGGGCGGCGGTAGTCGAATCAAGTGCGGCGGGCGCCGCCGCCAGGCGCGACAGCCGCGCGGTCAAACGCGGCGACGCCAGGTTAGCCAGCGCTCACGTCCCGCGAAGACGGCAATCGAGTCGTGCACGGGCTCGTCTTCGATCAGCTCGAAGTGCGGCGTGAGCAGCGCGTCGAGTTCCGCGCGCTCGATGCCGAACGGCGGCCCTTTCGGCGTCGCGCCGATAAAAAAGAACCCCGCGAGCAAGCCGCCAGCGGGTAACAGCTCAGCCATTCTTCGTGCGTAGTCGATGCGGTGCGCGAGCGGCAGCGCGCAGAGAAACGCGCGCTCGTAAATCCAGGCGGGTGCGAAAGGCGGCTTGTACGTAAAGAAGTCCGCCTGCTCCACCAGATGCGCATGCTGTGCGCCCAGTTGCTCATGCGCCGCCGCAACCGCAGCCGGTGAAAAGTCGATCGCCCGGACCGGGTAGCCGTGCCCGGCCAGCCAGACCGCTTCGTACGCGCTGCCGCAACCTGGAATCAGCACGGCGGCGCCTGGTTGGCGCGCGGCGAACGACTCAAACGCGGACGGCACGCCCGCCTGATCCCACGGCATGAAACCGCGCTCGAAACGCTCGTCCCAGAACTCAGGCGAGTTGGGATCGCGGCTCTCAAATTCAGGCGCGGAAGGTTGGGTCGGGTCGCTCATCAATTACCTCGCAGGGGATCGCAATCAACCGCCGTAAGCAAGCACCAGAAACACCCGCGTCAGCACCGCACCGACGCCGACCGCCACACCGAACAGCAGCAAGCCTTGCAACAGCCGGTTGGTGCGCTTCTGCTCGAGCAGAATCTGGCGAATCATGTCGTCGTTCGCGCCGCGCTTGTTGTCGTGGCGCTCGGCCAGCACGTGATGAATCAGGCGCGGCAACTGCGGCAGCGTCTTGCTCCACTGCGGCGCCTCGATCTTCAGACGCTCGTACCAGCCGCGCAGGCCGATCTGTTCGTTCATCCAGCGTTCGAGGTAAGGCTTGGCCGTCTTCCACAGATCCAGTTCGGGATCGAGCGACCGACCGAGCCCTTCCACGTTCAGCATGGTCTTTTGCAGCAGCACCAGCTGCGGCTGAATCTCGACATTGAAGCGGCGCGAGGTCGAGAACAGGCGCATCAGCACCTGGCCGAGCGAAATATCCTTCAGCGCGCGATCGAAGTACGGCTCGCAAACCGCGCGGATGGCACTCTCGAGTTCTTCGACGCGGGTAGTCGGCGGCACCCAGCCCGACTCCAGATGCAGCGTGGCGACGCGATGGTAATCGCGCTTGAAGAACGCGAGGAAGTTCTGCGCGAGGTAGTTCTTATCGAAGTCCGACAGCGCGCCGATGATGCCGAAGTCGAGCGCGATATAGCGGCCGAAGTGCTTCGGATCGAGACTCACCTGAATGTTGCCCGGGTGCATGTCGGCGTGGAAAAAGCCGTCGCGGAACACCTGGGTGAAGAAGATTTCGACGCCTTCGCGCGCCAGCTTGGGAATGTCCACGCCAGCCGCGCGCAGCGTCTCCACCTGGCTGATCGGCACGCCGACCATGCGCTCCATGACCAGCACCGTAGGCGTGCAGAACTCCCAGTACATTTCCGGCACCAGCAGCAGATCGAGCCCGGCAAAATTGCGCCGCAACTGGCTGCCGTTGGCCGCTTCGCGCATCAGGTCGAGTTCGTCGTGCAGGTATTTGTCGAATTCGGCGACCACCTCGCGCGGCTTCAGACGCTTGCCGTCGGCCCACAACCGCTCAGCCCATACGGCGATGTCGCGCAGCAGGGCGAGATCGGAATCGATCACGGGCAGCATGTTCGGGCGCAGTACCTTCACGGCCACCGCCTTGCCGGCGTGCTGCCCCGCCTTCACCGTGGCGAAGTGCACCTGCGCGATCGAGGCGCTCGCCACCGGCACCCGCTCGAAGTCGTCGAACAGCACGTCGACCGGTGCGCCGAGCGCGTTCTCCACCAGCCGGATCGCCACCGCGGATTCAAACGGCGGCACCTGATCCTGGAGCTTGGCGAGCTCGTCGGCGATATCGACCGGCAGCAGATCGCGCCGCGTCGACAACACCTGCCCGAACTTCACGAAGATCGGCCCGAGGCTTTCCAGCGCGAGCCGCAGACGCACGCCCGGCGGCGCGTCGAACTTGCGGCCGATCGTGGTGATACGCAGCAGCAAACGCACGCGCCGGTCGTTGACGCGGCTGAGCATCATCTCATCGAGACCGAAGCGGATGACCGTAAAGAAAATCTTGAGGAAACGCAGAAAACGCATAGTTGTGCCCGGTGACTAGCGCGTGCCGCGCGACGTGGCGGCGCCGCCCGGCGCATCGGCGCCGCGGGCTTCGACCTTCTGTTCAAGACGCTCGAGGCGTTTTTCCACGCGCGCCAGTGCGTCGCGCGCGCGGGCCAGTTCTACGTTGAAGTCCTCCAGCGCGGCGCGGCGCACCAGCTGCGGATTCTCGTCGAGCAGATATTCGGCGGCGGTGTCGAGCAGGTTGCGCCCGGTGCGCTGCACGTGTTCGCCGACCGTGCGCACCACCGAGGCTACACGCCACGCCGGACCGTCGCCGATGAACCTGGCCAGATCTTCTTCCGGCTCCCAGCGCAGATGTTCCGCGAGCTTGGCGATCACGGTGGCGAATTCGGCGTCGCCTTCGATCTTGACATGCTTCATTACCGCCGCCTGGCCGCCTTGTACGAAGGCGGGCAGCGCGTCAGACGACACCGAAATGGTCACGTCGAACTGCTGCGCCTCGGTGGCCGCGACCGCGCTCAGATAGCCGTCCGGTTGCACCAGCAGCATCAGCACGACCGGCGGACAGGACAGTCTCGCGGTCTTGCCCGCGTAGGGGGCGAGGCGCTCACGAGCCCACGATTCGCGGGCGAGCAGATGATTGACAGCAGCAGCGAAGGGCTTGGCGGCGAGGGTCATTGAAAGTGGCAAGAAAAAACCCGCGCGAGCGAGGTGCCCGCGCGGGTTCCTATTGTAACGTCCGTTCGCTTCGCGGCCTGCTATGCCGAACGGCCAACGTACGGTGCGAATCCAGAAGGCGCTGCTGCGTCACGCGGCCCCTGTCGCACCGCCGCTTCAGTGCTGCGCGACCTGCTGGATGCCGGCCAGCAGCCAGCCTTCGCCGGGGCGATTCGCCTTCGACAGGTTCCAGACTTCGACGAACGGCTCCGCCGCCGCGCCCGGTGCCTCGCGAATCAGGCCCGAGAAGCGCACGCTGGCGAAGTATTCGTTCGCGCGCTCTTCCACGCCCAGCAGTTCGGCGTTCAGTTGAACGACGTCAGTCTGATTTCTCTCGGCGCCACGCGAAGACAGATCGACCTTCACCTCGGCGAACATTTCCGGCGTGGTGAATTCGCGGATGTCGTCCATGTTGCCGGCGTCCCATGCGGCTTGCAGACGCACGAAGTAGACCTTGGCGTTGCGCAGGAAGGCTTCCGAGTCGAAGCCGGCCGGCACCACAGGCGCGGCGTTGATGGTCGGCGTGGTGAGCGGATTGCCTTGCGGTTCGAGGTACGAGCCGGACGGCGGCGCGCTATAACGCGGTTCCTGCGAATAGCCGGTGCCGCCCGAATTCAGCGACGGCGAATTGCCCGCGTAAGCAGGTTGCGCGGAGTCACGCTTGCGGCCCATGAAGCGGCGGATCAGCCAGATGCCGATCATGGCGATGATCGCAATCACGATGATGTTGGCCATGGCGCCGGCGAACGCGCCGCCCAGGCCAAAGTGCGACAGCAACGCGGCGATGCCGAGACCGGCCGCCAGACCGGCAATCGGCCCGAGCCAGCGCGACCGGTTAGGCTGCGCGGCCGGAGTCGGCGCGGGCGCCGGAGCGGGCTGCGCACGCTGCTGCATGGCCTGATTGCTTTGGGAAGGTTGCGACGGCGCGGACTGCTGCGTCACGCTGTTCGACTGACGGCCAATGCTACGGCCACCGCCCATGCGGCGAGCTTCCGCATTGAGCGAAGCGAGGGAGCCGGCCATGATCAGACCGACCATCGCGATCAGTCCGATTCTTCTCACCAGCGACCGCCCAACCTTACGGGGAGATAACACACCTGAATCGGACATTTCGTACTTTCCTTTAAAAATCGATGGGTTAGGAACCCTAGTATTTGGTCCCCACATGTAAAGCTACCACGCCAGCTGACAAATTGTAATATTTGACGCCGTCGAGACCCGCTTGTTCCATCATTGTTTTCAAAGTTTCCTGGTCCGGATGCATCCGGATCGATTCGGCGAGGTATTGATAGCTCTCGGCATCTTTCGCAAAGCGTTCGCCCAACCACGGCAACACCTTAAAAGAATAGACGTCGTAGACCTTCTTGAGCGGATCCCATACCTTCGAAAATTCCAGCACCAGCAGACGCCCCGCCGGTTTCAGCACGCGCCGCATTTCCGCCAGCGCCACGTCCTTGTGAGTCATGTTGCGCAAGCCGAATGCCACCGTCACTACGTCGAAGTAATTGTCCGGAAAGGGGATTTTCTCAGCGTCGCAAAGCAGCGCCGGCGTGATCACGCCCTTATCCAGCAGACGGTCGCGGCCCACGCGCAGCATCGATTCATTGATGTCGGTGTGCCAGACTTCACCGGTGTCGCCCGCCTGCTTCGCGAACGCCTTCGACAGATCGCCGGTGCCGCCCGCAATGTCGAGCACCTTGTAGCCCGGCCGCACGTTGGCCTGGGCGATCGTGAACATCTTCCACGCGCGGTGCAACCCGCCCGACATCAGGTCGTTCATCAAGTCGTAGTTGGCGGCAACCGAGTGGAACACGCCCGCCACCTTCTGCGCCTTGTCCTGTTCGTCGACCGATTGAAAGCCGAAGTGGGTTTTGCTCATCGCGCTCGTCCTTTCGCGTATTCTGAAATGTTGCGCCGCATCAGTGCGGCGTTCGGGGCGAATCGTATCAGTGACAGTGGCCGTGCGCAGCGCCGGCCTGAACCATCGGCGTATCGCGGTCGACGCCGGCCGCCTGAAGTTTGGCGAGATAGTCGCGCCAGAGTTCATCCTGGCGCACGGCCATGTCGTACAGCAGGTCCCACGAATAGATGCCGGTGGCGTGTCCGTCCGAGAAAGTCGGCTGCAGCGCGTAGTTGCCGACGCCTTCGATCATGGTGATCGTCACTTCGCGCTTGCCGGTCTGCAACGTTTCCTGGCCGGGCCCGTGGCCCATCACTTCCGCCGACGGCGAATACACGCGCAGCAGTTCGAACGGCAGTCGATAAGATTCGCCGTTTGCGTACTGCAATTCGAGCACACGCGATTTGGAATGCACGACCACGCCGGTCGGCACTGGCGTATCGGGAGTTAGTCCACTCATGTTGACCTCATAGAGAACGCCGCCTCAATTCTTCTTGCCCTTTCGCGGGCCCGGCGCGAACGCGACAGGTTCGGGAGCGCTCGAACTCAAGCCAGCGCCTGTTCGATTTCCTGCCGCACCGCTTCGCGCAGCAAGGTGGCTTGCGCGCGGCGCGACGACAGCATGGCTTCGGACACCGTGCGCTGGCGCGGCGCCCAGATGGGCAGCGGAAAATGAGCGTCGTTCGAAAAACGCGGAATCACATGCCAGTGCACGTGCGGCACCTGGTTGCCAAGGCTCGCCAGGTTCACCTTGACCGGCTGCAGGATGCGCCGGATCGCGCGCTCGACCGCATACACGGCCTTCATCACGCGATCCCGGTCGTCTCCATCGAGGTCGGAAAACTCGGCCACATGTTCATTCCAGATGACCCGGCAAAAGCCCGGGTAATCGTGTTCATCGGCGAGTACGACACGCAAGGTGTCGTCGTGCCACAGCACATCGCCGCCATCTTCACGGCAAAAAACGCATTCCATCGTCGGCCTCAGGCAAAAATCGTCAGTCGTGCCATTAAACCAGCACGCGCTCGATTCCGCCATTGTTCGCACGCTGCACGTAGTCGACCATCCAGTCTTCACCGAGCACGTGACGTGCCATCTCGACGACGATGTAGTCCGCCTCGATGCCCGCGTCTTCGTTGTAACGCGACAGCCCTTGCAGGCAGGACGGGCAGCTCGTGAGGATCTTCACGTCGGTGGCGCCCTTCGGCTGCGGGCCGTCGCCGGCCTTGAGCACGGAGCCCTCCGGCGCGCCCGCCGAGCCGGCCGAGGCATTGGCCGGATTGATCCCGTTCGCGCCCGCTTCGGCCACCAAAGGAATGCCGCGCAGCTTCGCCGCACCCTTGCGAATCTCCTCTTCCTTGCGGAAGCGGACCTGTGTCGAAATGTCAGGACGCGTGACCGCGAGCGTGCCAGATTCACCACAGCAGCGGTCGTTCTTCTCGATCTTGTAGCCGTCCTTCTCCGAGCCCATCAACTGATTGACGAGCTTGACGGGGTCCATCGTCTTGATCGGCGTGTGGCACGGGTCGTGGTACATGTAGCGCACGCCGTTCACGCCGTCGAGCTTCATGCCTTTCTCCAGCAGAAACTCGTGGATGTCGATGATCCGGCAGCCCGGGAAGATTTTCTCGAATTCGTAGCCGGCGAGTTGGTCGTAACACGTGCCGCACGACACCACCACGGTCTTGATATCGAGGTAGTTGAGCGTGTTGGCGACGCGGTGGAACAGCACGCGGTTATCCGTGACGATCTGCTCGGCCTTGTCGTACTGGCCCGAACCGCGTTGCGGATAGCCGCAGCACAGGTAGCCCGGCGGCAGCACGGTTTGCACGCCCGCTTCCCACAGCATGGCTTGCGTGGCGAGACCGACCTGCGAGAACAGCCGCTCGGAACCGCAGCCCGGGAAGTAGAACACCGCTTCCGTGTCGGCGGTAGTCGTCTTCGGATTGCGGATGATCGGGACGATCTTGTTGTCTTCGATATCGAGCAACGCGCGCGCGGTCTTCTTCGGCAGGTTGCCCGGCATCTTCTTGTTCATGAAGTGGATCACCTGCTGCGTGACCGGCGGCTTGCCGACGGTTGCCGGCGGGTGCGCCGTCTGCTTCTTCGCGAACTTCTTCAGCACGTCGTTGCCGAGGCGCTGCGCCTTGTAGCCGATGCCCATCATCGCGGTGCGCGCGAGGTTGATGGTCTGCGGATTGGTCGCATTGAGGAAGAACATGCCGGCCGCGTTGCCCGGATTGAACTTCTTCTTGCCCATCTTGCGCAGCAGGTTGCGCATGTTCATGGTCACGTCGCCGAAGTCGATCTTGACCGGGCACGGCGTCACGCATTTGTGACAGACGGTGCAGTGATCCGCGACGTCGTTGAACTCGTCCCAGTGTTTGATCGACACGCCGCGGCGGGTCTGCTCCTCGTACAGGAACGCCTCGACCAGCAGCGAGGTGGCCAAGATTTTGTTGCGCGGGCTGTACAACAGGTTCGCGCGCGGCACGTGGGTCGCGCACACCGGCTTGCACTTGCCGCAGCGCAAGCAGTCCTTGATCGACTCGGAAATCGCGCCGATGTCCGACTGCTGCATGATCAGCGATTCATAACCCATCAGGCCGAAGCTCGGCGTGTAGGCATTGCGCAGGTCGGCGCCTTCGAGCAGCTTGCCCGCGTTGAAGCGGCCATGCGGATCGACGCGTTGCTTGTACTGGCGGAATTCGCTGATCTCGTCTTCCGTCAGGAATTCGAGCTTGGTGATGCCGATGCCGTGCTCGCCGGAAATCACGCCGTCGAGCGAACGCGCGAGCTTCATGATGCGCGCGACCGCCGTGTGGGCGTCCTGCAGCATCTCGTAGTTGTCGGAGTTGACCGGCAGGTTCGTGTGCACGTTGCCGTCGCCCGCGTGCATGTGCAGCGCGACGAACACGCGTCCGCGCAGCACCTGCTTGTGGATCGCCTGGGCTTCGTCGAGGATCGGCTTGAACTCGCCGCCGTTGAAAATCTGCCGCAGTTCGGCGCGGATTTCCTGCTTCCACGACACGCGGATCGTGCGGTCCTGCGTGACGTGAAATACGTTGGCGTCGGGCTGTGCGTCGACGCGGTCGGCGAATTTTTCCGCCATCGCTTCGTAGCCGAGGCCGACCAGATAGTGCTGCGCCTCGCGCAAGGACAGATCGAGCTTGTCGCGCAGGAATTCCCAGCGCGTGCGCACACGCTTGAGCAGATCGAGCGCTTGCTGCACGCGGTCTTCGAGCAGTTCGGCGCTCGGAATCTCGTTGGCGTCGTCGCTCTTGCCGAGCGGCAGCTTGCCGCCCTTGAAGAACGCTTCGAGCGCGTCGACCAGCTGCAGCTTGTTCTTGATCGACAGCTCGATGTTGATGCGCTCGATGCCGTCCGTGTACTCGCCCATGCGGTCGAGCGGAATCACCACGTCTTCGTTGATCTTGAAGGCGTTGGTGTGCTTCGCGATCGCCGCCGTGCGGCTGCGGTCGAGCCAGAAACGCTTGCGCGCCTCGGCATTGACCGCGACGAAGCCTTCGCCGCTCTTGCCGTTGGCCATGCGCACCACTTCCGACGTGGCCTGCGCGACCGCGTCCGCGTCATCGCCGACGATGTCGCCGATCAGCACCATCTTCGGAAACGCGTTGCGCTTGCTCTTGGTCGCGTAGCCGACCGCGCGCAGATAGCGCTCGTCCAGATGCTCGAGGCCGGCGAGAATCGCGCCGCCCTGCTTCGAGGTCTCGAACAGGTAATCCTTGATTTCGACGATGCTCGGAATCGCGTCGCGCGCCTGGCCGAAGAATTCGAGGCAGACGGTGCGCGTGTGCGCCGGCATCTTGTGCAGCACCCAGCGCGCGGACGTGATGAGCCCGTCGCAGCCTTCTTTCTGCACGCCCGGCAGACCGGCGAGGAATTTGTCGGTGACGTCCTTTCCGAGACCTTCCTTACGGAACACGCGGCCCTTGATGTCGAGCGCCTCCGTGCGCAGCAGCTTTTCGCCCGGCGCGTAGTTGCCGTCGAACCATTTGAGCTCGAAACGCGCGACTTCGATGTCGTGAATCTTGCCCATGTTGTGGTCGAGGCGCGTGACTTCGAGCCAGTTCCCTTCCGGGTCGACCATGCGCCACCAGGCGAGGTTGTCGAGCGCCGTGCCCCACAGCACCGCTTTCTTGCCGCCCGCGTTCATCGCGACGTTGCCGCCCACGCAGGACGCATCCAGCGAGGTCGGATCGACGGCGAACACGAAACCCGCCTGCTCGGCCGCTTCGGTCACGCGGCGCGTGACCACGCCCGCGCCGGAGAAAATCGTCGCGACTTTACGGTCGACGCCCGGCAGTTCGGTCATTTCCACCGCGCCGAGCTGTTCGAGCTTTTCAGTGTTGATGACGGCCGAGAACGGCGTGAGCGGCACCGCGCCGCCGGTGTAGCCCGTGCCGCCTCCGCGCGGAATCACGGTCAGCCCGAGCTCGAAACACGCCTTGATCATGCCGGCGATTTCGGCTTCGGTATCCGGCGTCAGCACGACGAACGGGTATTCCACACGCCAGTCGGTCGCGTCGGTCACGTGCGAGACGCGCGACAGGCCGTCGAACTTGATGTTGTCCTTTTCCGTGACCTTGCCCAGCACCTTGGTCGCGCGCTTGCGCAGATCGTAGGTTTTCTGGAATTCGCTGGCGAATTCGTCGACGGCGCGGCGCGCGGCCTGCACCAGCGTTTCGACGCGCGCGGCGCGGTCCACGCCCGCTTCATCGCCGTGCTCGGTCAGATCGGCGCGACGGCGCTTCTCGATCTCGCTCAAACGGTGATGCAAGGCCTCGATCAGCATCGCGCGACGCTTTGGATTGTCGAGCAGGTCGTCTTGCAGGTAAGGATTGCGGCGCACCACCCAGATGTCGCCGAGCACTTCGTACAGCATCCGCGCCGAGCGGCCGGTGCGGCGTTCCGCGCGCAATTCGGCAAGCACCGCCCAGGCTTCGTCGCCGAGCAGGCGGATGACGATTTCGCGATCGGAAAACGACGTGTAGTTGTAGGGAATTTCGCGCAGACGCGCTTCGGGATCGGCGGCTACCGCTGCGGCGGCCCCGTGCGGATCGAAAACTTGAGGTGCGTTCATGTTCGGACGACTCGGTAGGCCAGCCCGGCGCGCTCATCGATGAGGCGTCGGCTGACGGTGCGCGTGGCGCGCAATGCTGGAAATCTTCTAGGGGAGCGAAGCTCGACCGACGGCCAAACCCACGCCGGTCGCCTCGCGGCGCTCAGATATAACTACACGATCGTGCGTGGCGGACGTGACGCTCCGCCGCGGGGCAACACTCACGCGGGGCGGGCATCAAGTGGGCGATCCGAGGCTGCCAGTGCATCTTCCGATCCTTATTCCAAAATGGAATTCTACCGCATCATTCCGCCACGCGTTGACGGCTGAAGTCGGAACAGCGGCGGGGGTTTGCGCACTTTCATGGCAAATCGTACGGCGGCGGCGCCACGCCGGAATGACCAACCGAACGGTCGGGCGGCGCAGTGCGACCCTGCTTCAGTGCATATGCCGAGAGCCTGAGCCTACACCGTTGGCGCTATCATTGACCCTTTCCCGTCTCACCAAGCGCTCCGCGCCACCCGCATGGCTTCCCACGACTACCTGAAAAAAACCCTGACCGCGCGCGTGTACGACGTGGCCCGCGAGACCGAACTCGAACGCGCGCCGAATCTGTCGGCGCGTCTGCGCAATCCGGTCTATCTGAAGCGCGAGGACAACCAGCCGGTGTTCTCGTTCAAGGTGCGCGGCGCGTACAACAAGATGGCGCATATTCCTTCTGAAGCGCTGGAGCGCGGGGTGATTACGGCGTCGGCGGGCAATCATGCGCAGGGCGTGGCGTTGTCGGCGGCGCGCATGGGCGTGAAGGCGATCATCGTGGTGCCGGTGACCACGCCGCAGGTGAAGGTTGATGCAGTGCGCGCGCACGGCGGCCCGACCGTCGAAGTGGTGCAGTTCGGCGAGTCGTATAGCGACGCGTATGAGCACGCAGTCAAGCTGCAGGAAGAGCGCGGCCTGACCTTCGTGCATCCGTTCGACGATCCGTATGTGATCGCCGGACAGGGCACCGTCGCGATGGAGATTCTCAGCCAGCACCAGGGGCCGATTCACGCGATTTTTGTGCCGATCGGCGGCGGTGGACTGGCGGCGGGCGTGGCCGCGTACGTCAAATCGGTGCGCCCGGAGATCAAGGTGATCGGTGTGCAGACCGATGATTCGTGCGCGATGGCCGCGTCTTTGAAAGCCGGTGAGCGTGTCACGCTGAACGAAGTCGGTCTGTTCTCGGACGGCACGGCGGTGAAACTGGTCGGCGAAGAAACCTTCCGCCTGTGCAGCGAATATCTCGACGACGTGCTGCTCGTGAATACCGACGCGCTCTGCGCCGCGATCAAGGACGTCTTCCAGGACACCCGCAGCGTGCTCGAACCCGCGGGCTCGTTGGCCGTGGCCGGCGCGAAGCAGTATGCGGAGCGCGAAGGCATCGAGAACCAGACGCTGATCGCAATCACGTCGGGGGCGAACATGAACTTCGACCGCATGCGCTTCGTGGCCGAACGCGCGGAAGTCGGTGAAGCGCGCGAAGCAGTGTTCGCCGTGACAATCCCCGAAGAGCGCGGCAGTTTCCGCCGCTTCTGCGAACTGGTCGGCACGCGCAGCGTCACCGAATTCAACTACCGGATTGCGGATGCGAACTCCGCCCATATCTTCGTGGGCGTGCAGATCAGGAATCGCAGCGAGTCGGCGCAGATCGCGGGCGCGTTTGAGGCGCACGGCTTCGCCACCGTCGATCTGACGTTCGATGAACTCTCCAAGCAGCACATCCGCTACATGGTCGGCGGCCGATCGCCTCTGGCACATGACGAACGTCTGTTCCGTTTCGAGTTCCCCGAGCGGCCGGGCGCGCTGATGAAATTCCTTTCGTCGATGGCGCCGAACTGGAATATCAGCCTGTTTCACTACCGTAACCAGGGCGCGGACTACAGCTCGATTCTGGTCGGCATCCAGGTGCCCGAAAGCGAGAACGCGGTGTTCAACCAGTTCCTCGCCACGCTTGGTTATCCGAACTGGGAAGAGACGCGGAACCCGGTATATCGCTTATTCCTCGCTTGATTACTCAGGACTGAAACACGCAGATGGCTCTCTCGCTCGTCGACAAACTGGTGGTGGCAATCTCGTCGCGCGCGCTGTTCGACTTCGAGGAAGAGAACCGCGTGTACGAGGAAGGCGATCTGCAGACCTATGAAGCGTTGCAGCGCGATCGCCTGACCGTGCCCGCCAAACCGGGCGTGGCGTTTCCGTTGATCCGCAAGCTGCTGGCCTTGAACGCGGGAGGCCATCGCGTCGAAGTGGTGATCCTCTCGCGCAGCGATCCGATCAGCGGACTGCGCGCGTTTCATTCGTGCCGGGAACATGGGCTTGCCATCGAGCGCGGGGTTTTCACGCGCGGACGCGCGCCGTTCGGCTACCTGAAGCCGCTGAACGCGTCGCTGTTTCTGTCCGCGAACCAGCAGGACGTGCGCGACGCGCTTGCCGCCGGATTTCCCGCCGCGCGCGTGTTGCCCGAATCGGCGAAAATGGCGAGCAAGTATCCGGACGAAATCCGCATCGCCTTCGACGGCGACGCCGTGCTGTTTTCCGACGAAGCCGAGCGCGTGTTCCAGAAGGATGGGCTGCGCGCGTTTGTCGGCCACGAGACTCACAACAAGGATCTGCCGCTCGCGGACGGTCCGTTGAAGCCGTTGCTCGAAGCGCTGCACCGGCTGCAAAAACTCGCGGACGAAGCCGCGCCGATGCATATTCGTACGGCATTGGTCACGGCGCGTTCGGCGCCCGCGCATGAGCGCGCGATCCGCACCTTGATGGCGTGGAACATCGAAATCGACGAAGCGATGTTCCTCGGCGGCCTCGACAAGAGCGCATTTCTGCGCGAGTTCGAGCCGGACTTTTTCTTCGACGACCAAATTGGCCACTGCGAATCGGCCCGCGTCGTGACGGCGACGGGGCACGTGCTGAGTGGCATTGTGAACGCATCATGACACCCGAACAATCACCGCTGGGTAAGGCCTCCACTTACACCGAACAGTACGACGCGTCGCTGCTGTTTCCGATCGCGCGAAAAAATGCGCGCGAGGCGATCGGCATCGGCGCGCAATTGCCGTTCTTCGGCACGGACATCTGGAATGCGTATGAGTTGTCGTGGCTGAACGCGCGCGGCAAGCCGCAGATCGCGGTGGCGACGTTCTTCGTGCCGGCGGATTCGCCGAATATCGTCGAGTCGAAGTCGTTCAAGCTGTATCTCGGCTCATTCGCGCAGACCGCGTTCGAGTCGATGGACGCGGTGCGCGACACGATCAAGCGTGATGTGTCCGCGTCGTGCGGCGCGACTGTGTCGGTTCATCTGGCTGCGCCGTATGAGTTCGGCAAATTGCAGATGGAAGAATTCGAGGGTTTGTCGCTGGATCGGCTGGATCTGGATACCGACATTTATCAGCCGGACGCGTCGTTGTTGAAAGCGGCGCTGGATGAAGCGCCGGTCGAAGAAACAGTGTTCTCCAACTTGCTGAAATCGAATTGTCCGGTGACGGGGCAGCCCGACTGGGGCAGCGTGCAGATTCATTACGTGGGTCCGCAGATCGATCACGCGGGCCTGCTGCGCTACATCATCTCGTACCGGAATCACACTGGGTTTCACGAGCAGTGCGTCGAGAAGATCTTTCTCGATGTGCTGAAGGCTTGCAAACCGGTCAAGCTCGCGGTGTATGCGCGTTATACGCGGCGGGGGGGGCTGGATATTAATCCGTTCCGCACGAATTACAATTTGGCTATGCCGGATAATTTTAGACTGGCGCGGCAGTAAGCAAGCGGATCGTTTTTACGCCGCGTGGCATTACGCGGCCCACATCTGCGCGATTGCCGCTTCCATTCCTCTCGTGAAGCGCGCCGTCTATCAGCGCAGAGCGCTCCATGTGCCCGCGTAAGTCCGAACGCAGTGCGTGCGGTCGCGTTCGGTCGCGAGCCAGACTCACTGCAATCTACATACTGCTCGTTGGATCGCGCAACGAGTTCCGGCGAGTGCCCGTTTGCAGAGAGTGGAGCCTTGCGTATGGTGATCTACCAGATAGGCGGAGAGCGCGGCCTTGTAGAGATTATGAGAGGCGAGGTGGGTTTTCGGCAAGGTGAAAGTCCTTCAAGTACTGCTCATTTTTCAAACAAGCACAGAAGAGGCGAAGGCAGTACAGGACGATGATTGTTTAATCTCAAGGCGCTGCTTCGTCGTGCTGCACCTAGAAAGACGCGGAAACGGTCTGATCGAATGCTGGCTCTACGACAAAAGTCCGCGCAAGTACGCGTTCCATTCCGTGATGCGTCGATCCCATGAATAAAACCTGTTGAAGTAATCGACCTGAAACGAGCGCGCCGTCGCGTCTTCATGCGCGCGTCGCTTGACCGCGCGGATCGCCGCATCCAGTGCGAGGCAAAAGCGCTCGGCATGGCTTTGCCGATCTTCGGTGAACGGATAAAGCGATGCGAAATTCGCGCAGGTTTCAGGCAATGCGCCATAGGCCGGGCAAATGACCAGACAACCTGACGACAGCGCCTCGATGGCCGCGACACAACTCGTCTCCGGCCAGATACTCGGATACGCAAAAATGTCGCAATCACGAAGCGTTTCCCGTACTACGTGATTCGGCTGCGCGCCGTGATAGCGAATTCGCGGATGAGCGCGGCAGCGGTCGAACAGTTGTCGATACGGTTCATCGCGTTGCGCCCAGCCATAAATATTGAAGCTTGAAAATACGTCGAGTTCGATGTCCGGATGCACCTTCGCGAGATGCTCGAACACCGGTACGAGAATCTCGAGTCCGCGGTGGGGCGTCGTGTGATAGATAAGCCGGATCGTTGCGCCGCGACGCGGACGATACGCGCCGAAGGGCTCGATTGCATTCTGCAAGACAACCATTTTGCGATAGGGAACCTGCGGGATCAGATTGTAGAGACAGGCCTGATAGTGCGAGACGCAAACGAGTCCGTCGAACCGCGCGAGGTTATCCGGCGACGCGAGAAATTTCGCCTCTTCTTCGCTCGGCGTGTCGTGCAGCCAGAAAATGCGCTTGCGATCCGCAGCCAGTTGGCGGGCGCGCGACGGAATGATCTGGAAGTGGCGCGCCAACTCCGGATCGAGCCGCGCATGCAGCGCCGCGAGCATGGCCTCCGTGCCGCCCAAGGCACGGGCGCTGAGTTCGTTGGTTTCCATCGTTGAGATCGTCGTATCGAGAGTGCGTCCGCAAGTTCACACAAATGAGCGCGTCAAATCTGACCGCCGACCGCCGTCATCGGGCTCGCCGCCAGCGACGCGCCGAAATCACCGTGATAGGTGTAAATGCCCTGATGCGAAAGCTGCGATTGCGTATCGACAAAAATCCGGCCGCCGATATCACGCCAGCGACGACAGAACGCATAGTCTTCCGACAGATAGCGGTTCGTGTGCGGCTCCACCATGACGTCGAAAAAGCGATAGCAAAGATTGCGCAGCGGCGAGTCAGGCGGGCCGTCCGGCACGTACTGGAGTTCGGGAAGAACCTCGATCATCCGCGTGAATGCTTCGCGCTTGATGCACATGAAGCCGGTCGGTGCTTCGCTGACTTCCATGAAGCCTTCCGCATCGATTTCCGACGACACGTTGTCGTGAACATTGACCGGATAACGCAGATAGCGCGCGGCGAACTCCGCTCGCGTCAAGCCGGCAGGCAACGTGTCCGGCCAATCGAAGCGCTTGATCGGATAGACACCGGCGACAACATCGTGATCGGCGAGAAGCAGACGCATCGCCTGATCGACCGAGAAGCCGATGTCGGCGTCGATCCAGAAAAGGTGAGTGTAGTGCGGGTCGGCCAGAAACTCCGCGACGGCCTCATTGCGAGCACGCGTGATCAGGCTCTCGCCGGAGCGAATCCGCACGCCGCCTTGCATGCCGTTCTGCCACAAAGCATTGTTGAGAGCCAACATGCTGTTGACGAAATTCGAGGTGACGGTGCCGCCGTAGCATGGCGTCATGAAGAGCGGGCGCATGTCGCCGAGAGCGGAGGGAGCGAGCATTGGGGGATCTCTTTGCAAAGGGTGATGTGTTTGGCGTGTGGCGCGCGCCGCAGCGTGGTTGCGTACGCGGCTAACCCGTAAGATTAAACGAGTTGCGCCGCGGCTCATCTCACTTTTAAAGACGCAATTCGGTGGTGAGCGTTGTCTTGTTCGATGTGATTCGTTTTCGCCGCCGGACAACATGCGGGCCTTGTGGATTGCGCGTTTGCGACAGGCTTATCGTCGACACCCACTTGCGGCGCGGCAACGCGATTGCGCAACAAGACGCGACTGCTTAGCAAGCTTCCTCAATGAGAAAATTTGAGGTGAAAGACCGACTAGTTCAGACGCCAGTCGTTTCGATCAAACGACAGCACAGGGAATATGAGCGCGGGAAAATTCCGACGGAATGACGGCGTTTGTCCTATCGACAAAGCGTCAAGGATCACATTCGGAACAAGGAGGAAAATCCGGGATTGGCGGGGACGTCGCGACTTCGGCAGTGCCATGGCTGCCGGCGCAGAGAATGTGAATTTTCGCGGGGCTAAATAGAAAATTCCCGCAGACGCTTCTCGACGAACGGGAGACGGTTCAGAAGCAGAAGCATCAATCTTTCGAGGCGGCATTGCTCAACCAGCAACGGCAAAACGTCGACAAGCGCCGACCACTTCAACCTGGCCGACGCTCACTCACATCAAGGCTTCTTGTAAGCTACACAATCCACTTCGACGCGGCAATCGATCACCATCGAAGAAACCACACATGCACGTGCCGGCGGATTGTCGCCGAAGTACTCGCGGAACACCTTGTTGAACGACGCGAAGTCACGCGGGTCATCCAGCCACACGCCGCAGCGGACCACATCTTCCGCGCCGTAGCCGGCTTCCTTCAGAATCGCGAACACGTTCTGAATCGCCTTGTGCGACTGTTCGACGATGCCACCGTTGATCACTTCGCCGTTTTCCATCGGCGTCTGTCCGGACACGAACAGCCAGCCGTCCGCTTCGACTGCGCGTGCAAACGGCATATGCTGACCGCCCGTTCCCTTGCCGCCTTCAACACCATATCGCTTCATCACTACACTCCTTAAAAAGTCCGGCACGCGTTCGGCAGAAGTGCCGCGCGCGCCGCAGTCAATCGGTTGAACAATCAGAACGCGCCGTGCGCGTCGCCCTTCGACGCCGCGCCGCGCGCCACGAAATGGCCGGCGCGATCGCCCGTCACTTCGCCATTGCGATACGTCAACACGCCGTTCACCCACACCGCATCGATGCCATCGGCGGCCTGTTGCGGGTTCTCGAACGTCGCCACGTCGCGCACCTTGGCCGGGTCGAATAAAACCAGATCGGCGTGGTAACCGATATGCACCTCGCCGCGTTGCGTGAGTCCATAGCGACGCGCCGACAAACTGGTCATCTTGCGCACCGCCTCTTCGAGCGGCAGCAAGCCCGCGTCGCGCGCATAGTGGCCGAGCACGCGCGGAAATGCGCCCCATAAGCGCGGATGCGGCAGCGGATCGTTCGGCAAGCCATCCGAGCCGACCATGGTCGCGGGATGCGAGAGGATGCGCCGCACGTCGTCTTCCGACATGTTGTGATACACCGCGCCCGCCGGTTGCAAGCGCTTGCCCGCTTCCTGCTGCGAGACGCCCCACTCCGCCGCAATCTCCTTCACGAGCTTGCCCGCCATCTCCGGATGCGGCTCCGACCACGTAATCATGATGTCGATATCGCCCGTGATCTGCTTCACATCGAGCGTCGACGAACTGCGGTTGTACGGATAGCAATCGCAACCGATCGGCTGCAGGCGGCTCGCGCCTTCGAGCGACTTCAGCACTTCTTCGCTGCGTCCCCAGTTCGACGGACCCGCGCACTTCAGATGCGAAATCACCACCGGCACGTGTGCGTGACGGCCCACGCGATACGCCTCGTCCATGGCATCGAGAATCGCGTCGAATTCGGTGCGCATGTGCGTGGTGTACAACGCGCCGGCTGCGGCGAGCGGTTCGGCCAATGCCATCACTTCTTCGGTCGGCGCTGAGAACGCCGAGCCGTATGCGAGCCCTGAACTCAGACCCAGCGCACCATTGGCCAATGCTTCTTCGAGTTGCGCGCGCATGCCGTCGATTTCCTGCGGCGTCGCCGCGCGGTCGAGCCGGTCCATCTGGTTGCTGCGCAACGCGGTATGCCCAATCAGCGCGCCGACATTCACCGCGGGCCGCGCCGCGTTCACCGCTTCGACATATGCGGCGAAGGTCGGATACTGGAATGCGTCGCGCTCGCCGAGCAGGTTCATCGGATCGGGCGGATCGCCCTTCAGCGCAACCGGCGACGCGCTGATGCCGCAATTGCCGACGATCACCGTCGTCACGCCTTGCGTGATCTTCGGCAGCATTTGCGGCGAGCGGATCACGTGCGTGTCGTCGTGCGTGTGAACGTCGATAAAACCCGGCGCCAACGCGCGGCCTTCAGCCTCGATCACTTCTTCGGCGAGCCAGTTCGACAGGTTGCCGATCGCGACGATGCGGCCGTCGCGAACCGCGACATCGCGTTCGACAGGCGGCGCGCCCGTGCCGTCATACAGTTGCGCGCCGACGATCAGCGTATCAGCGGCTTCGGGATGCGAGTGCATGGATCAGTCTCCTAACGGTTGTCGATCGCCGCCGCCGCGGTGCGTGTCGAGTGCGTGCTTCATGCGGCGCAGCAATTCGCGGCTCTCGTCACTCTGACTGACGGCAAGTTCGGTGACGAGCACATCGAGCGCCATCATCATCGCGTAACGCGACGACGACGGCTTGTAAATGAAATCGGTCTCAAAAGCGACGATCGGGATCACCCAATCGGCCAGGCGCGCGAGCGGCGAAGCCGGCGCGGTCAGCGCGATCACCGTTGCGCCATAACTGCGCGCGATCTTGCAGTTCTCGACCATCTCGGGCACGCGCCCGGTAGTAGACAGCGCGATCACCACGCATTCGCGCGACACGGTGCTGGCAACCATGCGTTGCAGCAAGCCGTCCTGATAGGTCGCGACAGGCCGGCCCAGGCGCACGAGCCGGAAGCGCATTTCGTCGGCGAGCGCGGTCGAGCCGCCGCCCATGCCGAACACGTAGATCATGCGCGCGCCGCGCAAAGCAGCCGCCGCGTCGCCGAGCGGCGCCTGGCGCAGCAATTGATGGTTATGCGCCAGCGCGGTCTGCAATTCGTCGAACACGCGAGTCGCGATCGGCTCGGGCGCGTCGCTCGGGCCGCCGGGCTGCAGGAAGCGCTGACCGACGGCGGCCGCCTGCGCAAGCCGCAGTTTGAGTTCGCGGACATCGCGGCAACCCACGGCTTTGGCGAAGCGCGTCACGGTCGCGACGCTCACCTCCGCCCGCTGCGCGAGCGCGCCGATGCTGGCGCGCGAAGCGCCCGTCAGGTCGTCGAGAATCAGCGCGGCGACCTTGCGTTCGGCCGAGCGCAGTTCCGGCGCGCATTCGGCAATGCGCGCGACGATGTCGAAAGCCAGCGGTTCGGCGGTTAGATTCATTGCGGACTGTGGGTGGCCGCGTGAAGGCCTGTAACGCGCCCGCAGCGAACCGTGGTACTAAATAACATTTCTCCACCCATCGTACTTTCGGTAACATGGTAAAGTCAAATTTGATTCAATTTAACTGGACGATGGAGCAAGGAGACATGAAAGTTACAAACTATCAGGGCGCAACGATTGATCCTTATAGCAAGGGCTTGGGCATGGTTCCGGGCACCAGCATCCAACTCACGGATGCCACGCGCCTCGAGTGGAACCTGCTGAACGAAGACGTGAGCCTGCCGGCCGCCGTGCTGTACGCGGACCGCGTGGAACACAACCTCAAGTGGATGCAGGCATTCGTGGCGGAATACGGCGTCAAGCTCGCGCCGCACGGCAAGACGACCATGGCGCCGCAGCTGTTTCGCCGTCAGCTCGAAAACGGCGCGTGGGGCATCACGCTCGCCACCGCACATCAGGTGCGCGCGGCCTATCACGGCGGCGTGTCGCGTGTTCTCATGGCCAACCAGCTGGTCGGCCGTCACAACATGATGATGGTCGCAGAGTTGCTGAGCGATCCGGATTTCGAATTCTTCTGCCTCGTCGATTCAGTGGAAGGCGTCCAACAGTTGGGCGAGTTTTTCAAGTCGGTGAACAAGCAGTTGCAGGTGCTGCTCGAACTCGGCGTGCCGGGCGGCCGCACGGGCGTGCGCGACGTGGCGCAGCGCAATGCGGTGCTGGAGGCGATTGCACGCTATCCGGACACGCTGAAGCTCGCCGGCGTCGAGTTGTATGAAGGCGTACTCAAGGAAGAACACGAAGTGCGCGAGTTCCTGCAAAGCGCGGTCGCGGTTACGCGCGAACTCGTCGAGCAGGGCCGGTTTGCGCGTACGCCGGCCGTGTTGTCAGGCGCAGGTTCGGCCTGGTACGACGTGGTCGCGGAAGAATTCGTGAAGGCCTCGGAGACCGGCAAGGTCGAGGTCGTGCTGCGTCCAGGTTGTTATCTGACGCACGACGTCGGCATTTATCGCAAGGCGCAGACGGAAATCTTCGCGCGTAATCCGGTCGCGAAGAAAATGGGCGAAGGGCTGCTCCCGGCGCTGCAATTGTGGGCGTATGTGCAGTCGATTCCTGAGCCGGATCGCGCGATCATCGGTCTCGGCAAGCGCGATTCCGCATTCGATGCGGGCATGCCGGAACCGGCGCGCCACTATCGTCCGGGCAACGAAGCGCCACGCGATATCGCGGCGAGCGAAGGCTGGGAGATTTTCGGATTGATGGATCAGCACGCGTATCTGCGGATTCCGGCAGGCGCTGACCTGAAAGTGGGCGACATGATCGCGTTCGACATCTCGCACCCGTGTCTGACGTTCGACAAGTGGCGTCAGGTGCTGGTGGTCGATCCGGCGTATCGCGTGAAGGAAGTGATCGAAACGTTTTTCTGATTGGCTTCGCGAAGGGCGCTTTCTCGGGAAGCGAGGCGCGCCTTTCGTGGTGTTGCGGAACGCGTGATTTTTTTGCCTCGCTCCGCCGCACCTACCGGGTTCAGCCGCGTCCAGCAAATCAGGCCTGGCGCGGCGCTTCATCGCCCGCTGTCGGGCGGGTTTGCTCGGCAGCCTCGGCTGCGCCAGCGGCAGCCGCCACTTCGCCGATTCTCGCCTCAAGCATCTTCAACGCACCGGACAGCGCGTTCAGCGCTTCGTCCGGCAGCACGGCGATCGTGTCGTGCAGAAACGCGTTGCGACGCGGCAAGCTGGCTTCGGTCGCAGAATGTCCCGCCTCCGTCAACCGCACGTTGGTCACGCGGTTGTCGCGCGCATCCATGCTGCGAGCAATCCAGCCCAAACCTTCCAGCGTTTTCAACTGCCGTGTCAACGCGCCCGGATCGACGCGCAAGCGCTCCACCAGCCGCTTCTGCGACGACTCGCCGGCCTGCTCGTGCAGCGCGAGCAGAATGCGCCAGCGCGGCAACGGATGGCCGACATGCGCCTCGAAAGCCGACATGAACGCCCGATATGTGCGGCCGAATTGCTGCATGACGGCGACGCGGTCCTGTTCTTCCATGATCTATCAGTAAAACGGTAAGTCTAAAAAATCAGTCCGCGTGAATCACGGGCTCGAGCTTGCGCTGAAGTTTGATCGGCGGCACGCGGCGGCTTTGCCAGACCGATACCACCGCGATAATGGCCGCCATGGCGAGCCCCAAATGAATCGCCGACACGAGCGCTTCGCGCGCGCTCTCGAGCAGCATCGCGCCGTTATGGCCAGCGTGCGCCAACTGGTCGAGCAAAGTCGTTTGCGCGTCCCGATTGATGAGGATTTGCGGATCGCCGAGGTCCGCGAACCATTGCGACGCGTGATCGTTCTCCAACGTATTGCGCACACCGCTCGAGTACATATGGCTGACCAGTGTGCCGGTCAGCGCCGTGCCGATCATGCCGCCGATCATCCGCAGCGACTGCAACAGCGCCGTCGCGATACCAAGGTGTTCGCGGCCCGCCGTTTGCTGCGCGAAAATCGTCAGGTTCGGCATGACGAAACCGAGTCCCAATCCGCCGACGATCATGAACGACATCAGAAGCCATTGCGGCATGGCGCGTGTCGCAACGACCACGCCGAGGCACGCAAGTGCGAGCAGCGCAAAGCCGATATACAGCATCAGATTCGGGTTGCGCACCCGTGAGACGATGCGCCCGTTGGCAATACTGCCGATGGTGATGAACACGACCAGCGGCGTGATGACGAGACCCGCTTCCTTCGGCGACATGCCGAAGCCGCCTTGAAACAGCAACGGCGCGTAGAACAGCAGCGAGAACATCGAAAAGCCGCCCAACACGGCGAGCGTGAAGAGCGCGGCGAGACTACGGTTGCGGAACATGTCGACCGGCAGGATCGCCGTCGGGCAGCGCTTTTCCCACTGCCACAACGCGTAAGCCGACGCGACGCTCAGCGCGAGCAATGCGGCCGCGCTCAATGTCACGCCATGCTTCGGCAGCAACTCGACGAATAGTTGCAGCGAGCCGAGTGCCACGGCGATCAGCACGGCGCCAGGCCAGTCGAGCCGCATCTTGCCTTCGTGTTCGACATGACGCAGATGCGGCAGGAAGCGCCAGACAAAAAACAGCGAGAGGAGACCGACCGGCAGATTCACGTAGAAAACCGAGCGCCAGCCGTAATACTGCGTGAGGAACCCGCCGAGCGACGGCCCCACCGCATTCGCGATGCCGAACGCCGAACTCATCAGCACCTGCCAGCGCAGGCGCACGACCGAGTCGGGAAACAGATCAGGAATACAGGCGAACGCAGTGCCGACCAGCATGCCGCCGCCGATGCCTTGCAGGCCGCGCGCGAGCACGAGGAACAGCATGTTGTTGGCCGCGCCGCACAGCACGGAGGCGCCCGTGAACACAACGATCGACGCAATCACGAACGGCTTGCGCCCGTAGTAATCGCCGAGCCGGCCGAAAATCGGCACGGTAATCACCGAGGTCAGCAGATACGACGTGGCAACCCACGCATACAATTCGAAACCCTTGAGTTCGGCGACGATGGTGGGAAGCGCCGTGCCGACCACGGTCTGGTCGAGTGCGACCAGCATCGTGACGAAGGAGATGCCGAGCATCGCCAGAAGCGACTCACGGAACGGTAAAACTTGCCCACTCGAGTGGTGGGCCGCAGTATGGACAGCCATTTTTGATAGCGCAACAGTTGACACGTCAAACGATTGGGAATCATACCACGCTGCGACGCTCTAATCGGGACGGGCTGCTGGCTTTGCCGCACCGACAATCGACTGAAGAAAGGAAAATCACATGACGCCAGGGAGGCACATGGAGCCGAGTTCGCTCGCAATACAATCGTTATCGGACGACGACCTGAAGGCGCTGCGCCACGCAAAACACGAACTGGAGAGCCCCGCTCTGGCGATGAAGCTGGCGAGCATCGTCGGCGCGCCGCTGGAGAAACTGCTCGCGCGCATGCCCGCGTTCGCCAACGAAAAAGTCACCGACGCGACGGAACTGGCGCTACGCAAGTGCCTGTCGATCGCGCTGCGCACGCTGGGGACACGGGACGGCGCGACTGCGTTGGCGGTGCCCGACAAGCCGAGCAACTTGCTGCACAAGTTTGCCGTGGCGACCACCGGCGCGGCCGGCGGCGCATTCGGACTGTTCGCGCTGCCCGTCGAACTGCCCGTTACGACCACGCTGATGTTCCGCTCGATCTGCGACATCGCGCGCAGCGAGGGCGAGGATCTGACGGCGATCGACACGCAGCTGCAATGTCTGACGGTGCTCGGCATGGGCGGCACGTCAAAAGCCGACGACGACGCCGACTTCGGCTACTTCATCATGCGCGGCGCGCTCGCGCAGGCGGTGTCGAAAGCGTCATCCGAAATCGCCACCAAGGGCTTCACCGCGCACGGTTCCGCGGCCTTGTTGCGCCTGCTCAACACGATCGCCGCGCGCTTCTCCGTGCAGGTCAGCGAACAGATCGCCGCAAAGTCGATTCCGGCGATCGGCGCGGTGCTCGGCGCGATGGTCAATACGGTGTTCATCGACCACTTCCAGCAGGTCGCGCACGGTCATTTCACCGTGCGTCGGCTGGAACGGCAATACGGCCAGGCGACGGTCGAGGCCGCCTATCAGACGATCGACATCGCGCTCGACGGCTGAGCCGCGCGGTTCGTCACGCGCCGCACGAAGGCGGCGGCGCGGTCGAGCGCGCGATTTCCTTCGGGGATGAACGGCGCGAAGATCGGCCAGACGTGCGGCATCTTGTTCCACACTTCGAGTTCGCAGTCGACGCCCGCCGCGCGCGCGTTGTCGGCCACGCGTTGCGAGTCGTCGAGTAAGACTTCAGTGCTGCCTGCCATGATGAAGAGCTGCGGCAAGCCGTGCAGGTCCGCATAGACGGGAGACGCGTAGGGATGCGTGGGCGGCGTGTCGCCGAGATACAGCTTCCCCGCCCGGGCGATCGCGGAGCCGCTGAACATGGGATCGAGACCGTCGTTGGTGCGGATGCTGACGCCGGTCGCGGCGAGATCGGTCCAGGGCGAGAACAGCAGGCCGCCTGCCGGCGCGGGATCGCCCGCATCGCGTAGCGCCACCAGCGTGGCAAGCGCAAGACCGCCGCCCGCCGAATCGCCCGCGATGACGATCGACTCGGGCGCGATGCCGTCGGCGATCAACTGACGGTAGGCTGCGGTCGCGTCATCGAGCGCCGCCGGGAAGCGGTGCTCGGGCGCAAGACGGTAGTCGAGGGAAAAAACCGGTGCATCGGCACGCGCCGCCAGACCGAACACGATCGACCGATGGGTACGCGGTGAGCAGAAGTAATAGCCGCCGCCGTGGCAATACAGAACGGTCGGCCCGGCGTTCGTGGCTAGCGCACGGTCGGCGCGCTCGATCCACTCGCCGCGCAACGGCGAATCGTCCGCGCCGTACAGCTCCCGCAGACGCCAGCCAGCCGGCACCCGTGGCGACCAGACGCGCTTGGCGCTCAGCGCGCGCGCTCGTTCGACATTGATGCGTGGCTTGAGGGTTTCCGGTCGAAACTGCCTGCGCAGATACCAGCACGCGAGTGCGCTTTGCCAACTCATCGGGACACGCTCCTTCGATTGTGTCCTGTCATGTTACGTGCGTTCGCGGCTGCGCCGGTGGATGGCGGCTTCTAATCTTAAAAACGTCGGAGCCGCCGGATCAGGCTTTCCGCTCGCCTAGTTCGCCGGCAAAACCTGCCCGCGAATTTCACCCATCGGGTTCTGCGCGGTATGGACGTTGAAGTACCACTGGCCCGCCATCAGATCGGTCACCTGCTGTTCGGTCAGCGCCGCTGAGCCCTTGATCGGGCTGGCGAGCGCGCCCTTGTCGATCGGCACCTGAACCTTGGCATTCTGGCCCACCGGCGCGGGTCCGTGGAAATGCGCGGCGGTTGCCGGGCCGCTCAAGCCTTCATAGCTGACCGTCCATTGCAGGGATTTCGTCGACGTGTCGAAGGTGGCGTCCAGCATACCGTGCCCGTGGCTCACGCGAGGCGGCACCTCGCTCGAAGGCTCCAGATCCGCCTTCAGTGCCACCGTATCCGCGAAGGCGACACCCGACGCCAACGCCCACAACACCACTGCAAGATTCACTTTTCGAAGCGCAGTCATGGTCTTCTCCGGACTTGAAGCCCCGCCGCACCGACACTCGGCCGCGCGCGAAGCCACCACATACTAGTGCAAATCCGCCGAATCTGTTTGTGGTGGAGCGCGCGCGGCCGTTGCGTGGTTTTTTCGGTCACTTTCGCTCAGTGCACCTGCTTTCAGGTGCGCTGGAGCGCGTGGCGAGTTTGTAGGTGTCCGTAGTGATTCCCTGGGTGTTTCAGGCGCACCGACGTGCCTGAGATATCGCTCAGGGCGCGTCCCGGCGACGTTTTAATCGATTTACTCAAACAGTTAATTGCGAATTTTGTAATGAATGAACCGCAACATCCCGGTTATGCTTCTGCTTGCGAGAAGTGACTCCTTCATCGAGGGAAGTCTCCAAATCTTTAACGCGGCTTCGGCCGCGTTTTTTTTCGTCTGTTGGTCTGGTTGTCTGGTTGGCCAATCTGTCACGCTCTCGTCCGCAGAGGCGCGCTCGCTTCGACGCGCACACATGCGTGGAGCGTACTTATACGAGCAACGCGGCCTGCTGTTCGATTCCGTCCAGCATGGCATTGCACTTGTCGATTAACAGCATTCCGTCGTCGCGCACACGTTCCGGCGGTTTGATGGTGATTTCGCGGCGATAGTCTTCGAGTGCGGTGAGCAGCGGCGGATATTGCAGGACGCTCGCCGCCCCCGCCACGCGATGAAGCCATTCGCGCACCCTTTCCAGCTCGATATGCTCCGACTCCACGCGCTCGAGCAACGGCGACAACGACTGCACGTCCTCGCGCACGGACGACACGAACGAGTCGAGTAAAGCCTTGACCGTCGACTCGCTGCCCCACAGTTGTGTCATGTGCCCGAGGTCGACCGGCACGAACGATCCCGCGCCGCCACGCACATCCGGCACGGCAACCGCCGGCGTGCTGACGGCCTCCGAAGGCGCGGCTTGCCACGCGCTGTCAGTGCCGAACCAGCGGCTCAGATAATCACGCAGCGTGGCGAGCCGGGTCGGCTTCACGAGGCTATCGTCCATGCCGGCGTCGCGGCAAAGATTCAGGTCTTCGGGCGCGGTGTTCGCCGTGATACCCAGAATCGGCAGGCGATACGCGCCGTCCTGCTCACTTTCACGAATACGGCGAGTGAGTTCGTAACCAGATACGTTCGGCATGTGGCAATCCGTGATCAGACAGCCGTAACTCGTATGCTCCAAAGCCGCCAGCGCCTCGGCGCCGTCGTTCGCCACGTCGCAGGCAAAACCGAGCAACGCGAGCTGATGACGGATCAACTCCTGATTGACCGGATGATCTTCTGCGACGAGGATCAGCCGGCCGCTGGCAATGGCCCGCTCACGATCTGGGGGCGAAGCGCCGCTTTCCGGCGTACGCGGCATGCCTGCCGACCGCGGCGCCACGGACGGCAGGCCCGTCATCGCAGCGGCACACGCGGCGCCGAGGCCGCGCCACGAAATGGGATTGACGCTGACGCGCACGTTGTCGTCGAGAATGCGGTAGCCCGTCGGCTTGGGCTTCTCGGTCAGACTGATGACGCGCGTGCGCGGCCTGATGTCCGCCGGCAAGGCCACATTTTCGCTCACGAACAGTAGATCGATTTCGGCGAGTGCGGCGCGATCGCGCAGCTCCGGCGCGTCAGGCGGGACGCGGCGCAACTCGAGTCCGAGCGCCTCGCCAAAGTGCATCAGGGCCTGCGCGACGCGCGCCTCGCCGGTTGCCACGATTCCGCGTTTGCCGCGCAAGCCGTTGACCGAATAGCGCTGCGTCTCGATAGGCATGGCGAGCCGCACGGTCATGCGCGTGCCGCTACCCGGTTCGCTGCGCAACTTGAGCGAGCCGTTCATGAGGTCGATCAGCTTGCGACAGATCGTCAAGCCGAGGCCCGTGCCGCCGAAACGGCGTGTGGTGGACGATTCCGCCTGCACGAACGGCTCGAACAACTTGGCCTGCACCTCGGGCGCGATGCCGATCCCGGTGTCCTCTACGATCATTTCGAGCGTCTGAATGCCGTCGTCTTGCGCGACGACCGACACGCACACGTCGACCTCGCCCTGCGGCGTAAATTTGATCGCATTGCCTAGCAGGTTGAAGAGAATCTGTCGCAACCGGACGCTGTCGCCGCGCAGTGTGGCGGCGACGTCCGATCCGATATCCACGCGCACTTTCAGGCCCTTTTCATGGGCGCGGCCAGCCAGCAAGCCGACAGCGTTGTCCACCAGTTCGCGTATATCGATGGCTTCGGCCTCGATGGTCAGCCGCCCGGCTTCGATTTTCGAATAGTCAAGCAGGTCGTCGAGGATCTGTAGCAGCGCGCCCGCCGACTCGTGGATCATGCCCAGCATTTCGCCCTGGTCTGCATTGAGCGGCGTGCGCTCCAGCACTTCCACGAGACCGAGCACGCCATTCATCGGCGTGCGGATTTCATGGCTCATCATGGCAAAGAAGTCGTCTTTGGCGCGCGAGGCCGCTTCGGCAAGATCGCGCGCTCGCGCAAGCTCGTCGGAGCGTGCGTGCTCCATGCTGGCATCCACCCAGTAACCGCTCCACACAACGCTTCCGTCCGATTCGCGGCGCGGCACCAGCTCGGCTCGCGCCCATTTGACGTCCTCGTCGCCGGCGAAACGAAACTCCATGTTCACGGGCGTTTCGCAGTGCGCCGAGCGTTCGAGTTCAGCCAGCACGAACGCCCTATCCTCCTCGCACACGCGCTGGAAATCGACGTGATCGCTGCTGCTCTGCGAACCGTCTCGCACGCCCAGCAGATGACGCGTGTCACCGCCGATATACGGAAACGAATACGTGCCATCCGCGGTGCGGCGCAGTTGAAATACCACGGCCGGCAGTGAGCGCGTCACGTCGAAGAGGCGCCGCTCGGTCTCGCGCGCACGCATTTCGGCGCGCCGGATATCGGTGATATCGACCATCGTGCCGAGCACGCAAGCCGGTTGACCGTCACTGCGGCGACAGATACGGGTCCAGAAAAGGCCATGCCGCACATTGCCCGCGTCGCGCTCGAACTGCAACTCCACCTGCGCAGTCTCGCCGCCGCTCAGCATTTCGCGGGTCATCTCGTCCAGGATGCGACTGTTGGCCTCGCCCCACGTTTGCACCTCCAAGGTGGTCCGTCCGACGATCGCCTCGCGGCCCAATCCACAGGCTTGCTCATAGGCTTCGTTGACTGCGATATAGCGGCCATCGAGATCCTTGGCGACGAGCGGATAGGGCACCGTCTTCATCAAGGTTTCCTGGAAGTTCAGTTGCAGTTCCAGTTCCCGCTCCGTTGTCTTGCGCAACCTGACTTCGCGCTGCAGCAACAGATAGGCACGCAGGGTGATCAGCAGCACGACGCAGACGCCGATCAGCACCGGCAGCAGACGCACCGCGGTCACGCTCCACGTGCCGGACCCCGGTGCATTGCCGGTGACCCACTTCTGTCGGATGCGTTGCTTTTGCGCGGGCGGCATTGCGAGCAGCGCACGGTCGATCAACCCGGCGAGTGGGCTCAGGTCCGGACGTACGGCAAAGTCGAGCGCGTCGGAATCGCCAACCGTGCCGAGAATCTTGAGGACACCGCTGTACCGTTGCTTGAGCAGGATATCGGCGGCGGCCACGTTGCCCACCAGAACGTCCGCCTCGCCGGACTCAACCATCTTGAGGGCGTCGTCGAGACTGGGCGCAACTACCACGTGGTCCTGCGGAATTCGCTGGAATGGGAGCGTAACCGACCCGCCGACATGCGACGAAACGACGATGCGGCGTGACGCAAAATCGTTCAGCGAGCGAGCCGCCGGTTCGTCCTCTCGCCCGATGAGCACCAGCGGGTAGTGCTCGTACGCACTGGTGTGCCGCGCCTTCGAAAGGCGGGGATCGTGACTCGAAGCAGTGGCGAGGATCGCAAGTTCGCCGCGCTGAAATGCTTCGATCGCAGCGGGCCAGTCAGCCGTGTCGGCGCGATTGAACACGACGCCGAGCGTGCGACTCAGATACGTCAGATAGTCGGCGGCAATGCCCGCGGGCCGGCCAGAACCGTCGACGTAACTGAAAGGCGCCCAATTGTTATCGAAACCGACCTGCAACGGCGGCAGCGAACTAAGCCACGCCTGCTCTTGCGGCGTCAGCGCGAGACTCGGCACGGTGGGCAAAGGCTTCGCGTCGAAGTTGCCGGATAGCCAGCGCGCGCGGATAGCCGCATCGTCGGCCGGGTTCATCGACGCGAGCGCCTGATCAAGTTTGTCCCGCAATGCAGTCTGGTTCCGCGGCACCGCGAAGCGCAAATTGGCGGTTTTGGCGTTTTCCTCGAACGCCACTCGCAAGCCCCGAAACTCGTCGGTGGACAATGCATATTGCACGGCGGTAGTGAAGCCGAGATAAACGTCCGCGTCGCCCTGGATCACGGCGGCGAGTGCCTCGCGCGTCACGGAAAACGTGACGATCTGGGCGCGTGGGAAGCGCTCGCGTGTCACACGCTCGAGCGCAAAGCCTTTTTCTATTGCGATGCGCGCTCCCGCTAACTGGGCGGGGTTCGCATAACTGTTGCTGTCCCGGCGCACCACGACCGACGAGGAAGAACGGAAATAAGGCGCGGTAAAACTCAGGCACCGCTCGCGCTCAGGTGTGCGGGCAAGGCTCATCATCAAATCGACATGTCCGGCGCAGGCGGCCGCGAGCAATTGCGTCAGGTCCGGAAAGACCTTGGCTTCGATGACCACGTTCGGCCCGACAACGGCGCGCAGATAGTCGACGCTCATGCCGGTGAGTTGACCGTCTTGCATCGCGTCGAACGGCAGCCAACTGTTAGCGAGAACGCCGACGGTTAGTTTCGCGGGAAAGTTGGCGACAAGCTGAGCGTTCGAGCGATTGTCGAACGATTGGGCAACGGCTGTTGTTTGCGCGGCCACGACAAAGAGCCAGGCGAACAGACACAGCGAGAGGCGTTCAAGCAAACGCCTCATTGCAACGCCCGACACGGAATTAACGGCGGACACGATGATGGCACCGGCGACACTCAGGCGACTTCGCCGCGCCCGTCGGCGAGCGTAGCGGCAGCGTCGTCAGCCTTGCCGTGCAGAAACGAGAACAGCGCCCCGGCCATGACACCGCCCGACAGAGGCGCAGCCCAGAACAGCCAAAGCTGGTCCAGCGCCCAGTCGCCGACGAACAACGCCTGGGACGTGGAGCGCGCGGGATTGACCGAGCCGTTGGTAACCGGAATCGACACCAGATAGACCAGCACCAGGCAGACGCCGACGACCAGCGGCGCGATCGGCGCCATGTCTCGCCTGTGGGCGACCAACAGGCTCGCCGTGACAAAACCGAAGGCCAGCACGAACTCGATGGCCAGCGCCGAATGCATCTGATAGTCGGCGGGAGAATGGTCGCCGAAGCCGTTTGCCGCGAACTCGCTCACGCCCAGATCGAACCCGGGACGCCCGCCCGCCACGTAAAGCAGTAGCGCGGCGGCAACGATCGCACCGAGAATTTGCGACGCGATGTAGGGGAGCAGATCCCTGACCGGAAAACGTTGCGCGACCGTGAAACCTACGGTGACAGCGGGATTGAAATGACCGCCGGACACGGCGCCGAAGCAATAGGTGGCTGTAGCGAGGGCGAGGCCGAATGCCAATGCCACTTCCAGCACGCCGCACGCCTGCTGGATCACACCGACGTTCAATACGATGCTGCCGCAGCCGACGAACACCAGCCACGCCGTTCCGACACCCTCGACCAACAACCGCTTACCTAACGCATCCATGCCGCCTCCTGGTTCTGTCCGCCAGGCAGACGGCATTGCACGATTGCCGCCACAAATCTGCCTGTATTCTCACGGCCCGGGCATCGCTCAGCTTGACGAAACGACTGCTTTCATCAGGAGAGCACGGAATAAAGCCGTAGTGAATTCAGAACTATGAGACGGCAACCTCCCGCAACCAATCAGAACACTCCTAAATTCCTGGTTCTCCAAAATCATTTGCCGACGGCGAAATGCAATATGCCCACCAGATATCAGATCAGGTCAATCCGATCTGCCGCGCGTAGTCGATCAGGTCGGCTTCGGTTTCCAGCCCGAGCTTGCGCATGGCACTACGTTTTTGCGTACTGATGGTCTTGCCGCTGCGCTGCAGCCGCACCGCGATTTCATGGACGGCAAGACCTTGCACATAAAGCTGGAACACTTCCCACTCGCGTGCGCTCAGCATGCCGGCGCGCAGTTGCGGCGGCGCGTCGGCCGCGTCGATCGCGACCCGCGCGTGTTCCGACAGATAGATGTGCCCCGCAAAAGCGGCCTCGATCGCGTCGATCAATGCAGTGACAGTCTCGCGTTTATCGACGATTCCGCTCACGCCGATATGCAAGAGCCCGGACAGCATATGTGCGTGGCAGATCATGGTGAGGACCACGACGCATGGATGCGACTGGCCCCGCAGCAAGCGGCGCAGAAACGACACCGCGTTGCTGCCACCATGAATGCCCGGCATGCTGATATCGGAAACGACGACGTCGCACGAGCAGGCGTCTAGTAATTCCGCCAGTTCGTGCGTGTCGGCCGCTTCGCCGACACATTCGATGTTCGGCGCGGCTTGCAACACGCGCTTGACGCCGACGCGAACGCAGTCGTGATCGTCTGCGATGATGACGCGGATCTTCTGTCTCATTTTCTGTTGTCTTATCGACTGACATGCCCTGCACACGGTGTGCTTCCCCAGGCGATGCCAATGCATCTTCTATTCGCCGCGCGACGGCGCGGCACGTCACTGACTTATCAGCGGCTCATCACCGCTTCGGCATGGGTTCCTCAGGGATCACACCATACTCGACGGCAAAACGAAACAATTCCGCGTCGCTGCGCAGAGCCAGCTTGCGCATGGCAGTGCACTTCTGTGCGCTGATCGTTTTGACGCTGCGCTCCAAACGCGCGGCGATCTCCGTCACGCCGTACCCTGATGCATATTGAGTGAACACTTCGAGTTCGCGGCGCGAGAGAATCTTGCGCACATAATCTAGCCGTTGGGTCACCGTTGCGTCGGCGATCAATGCACGCACCGCGGGCCCGACATAACGCTCGCGCGCCAGCGCGGTGATGACGGCCACGTGAATCAGGTCGATCCGATCGCGCTTGCTCATTAGTCCCTCGACGCCGAGTGAAATCACCTTTTGAAGTTCGGTCGCCTCGGTTTCCATGGTAAGTACGACGAGCGCGATGTCCGGGTACCGTGTCTTGAACTGCCTGACGACTTCCAGTCCGTCGCCATCCGAGCCGCCCGGCATGTAGAGATCCATGAGCACCAGGTCGCATGAACAGCGATCGATTTCCGCGAAGAGTTCGGTGGCGTCGGCTGCACGGCCGACGATCTCCATATTCGGGTAGCCGTTCATCAGGTTTTCGATCGCCAGCAGCACCAATGGATGATCGTCCGCGATGATCGCGCGAACGGGTGTGCTTACCTCAGCGGTGTCGCGCATCTTCTATTTCTCCTCCGTCCTAAATTGACTGCTGCCTCTCTACGAACAAGACGGCTCTTCTCGCGATCATTAAATACTTCTTCGAGAATAACCATAAGATCGCTCCGAAACAACCTCGGTTAATTCGAAAAATAAATTACTTAGATATGCGATTAAAAATTAAGAATTCCATAGGCGCGCACGTAAGAGAAAAGACCGGGATCATTGGTGACTCCCAGTTTTGCCATGGCCTCGCGCTTTTGCCGCGTGACCGTGCGCCGATCACAGCCGAGCGCGGTCGCAATCTCAGAGATCGACTGGCCGCTTACCAGCAGCCTGACGACTTCGAGCTGTTTGCCCGTTAAACGCGGCGTTGGCGGTGGTTCATATTCGGGATCGTGTGGACGGGCTAGCGCTTCGATGATGGAACGGCCGAGGTACGCGTGACCATCTCGAGCCACCATGATCGCCTGCCGGAGCTCGTCCATCGACTCAGCTTTGCCGACCATGCTGACGGCGCCGTCCGACACGATGGCGCGAAGAATCGCGGGGTTTGTCAGAGTTGTCATCACCACGACGCGCAAGTGCGGCCAGCCACAGCGGATTCGTCGCACGAGATTGAAGCCGTCGTTCACGGCGAACGAAAGATCCGGCATCGAGAGATCGGTGACGAGCAAATCGCAGGGCGTGCTCCGCAGGCGTTCGATCAGCGAAACAGGATTCGTCGCCTGATCGACGACGGTGACGCCGGCCTCCATTTCCAAGGCGGCACGGACGCCAAGGAGAACGAATGGATGATCGTCCGCCAGGATAATTCGAATATTCACCAGGATTTTCTCTCGTTTGTTGTAGGAGTGAATGCGCATACGCAGAAAAATCCGAACGACTCTACGTCTGCCTTAACGGCCGGCTTGGCAACGCACAGCGCGCCAAGGCAGCCATAAAATCACCGCCGAAACATTACGAAAATCGGAGCGCTCCGAATCCTGCACAGAAACTAATAGCCCATCGCGGATCTATCAGAAGAAGAAAAGCTAAATACGCGAAATGAATAATTCGTCTTTTGAGCCGCGTATTTTCGGCGGAACTTGGCGACTCGATCATTCGCCGCGGAATTCCGATGCCCCGTCTCACCCAAACTGCTTGAGGAACCCGCCGCGCCCGCCCTTCGCATGGCCAACAACCGGTGCTACGGCTCGTCAGGTTGCGTCGCAAGCGCGCGCCGTCCTCACTTTGGTTTCTCGCGCCGCGCGCGGGAACACCGGCAACGCGATCAGCGCGCATACACTGGTCACGGCCCATACCATCGGCCACGAACCTATCGACAACAGCGGCGGAATCGCTAGCGGCGTCAGGAACAGCGCAAGGAACACACAGGTGTTGCCGATCGCGAGCGCGGTGCCCGCACGGCTCGTCCCTGCTAGCGTGGCAAGTTCCGTGAACGCCACGCCGTGCCATGCCGACGCGCTCACGCCGCCCAGCACGACCATCACTGCGAACACGACCGTCATCGCTGTGTGATGCATGTGGGCGAGACCCGTCAGCAGCGCGAGCGAAGCGAACAGCACCGCCGTCAGCAGACTACAGGCGCGCATGTAGCGGCGCCGGTTGCCGCGCCGGTCGGTCCAGCCGCCGCTCCAGACCCGCGCGATCGCGGCCCCCGTTTGCACCGCGGCCATCGTCACGCTGATCGCCAGCACGCCGGCGCGGCTGAAATCGTGGAGAAACACGGTGCCGAACGTCACCACGGCGAGTTGCGGCACGCACAACGCGCCGGCGCCGAGCGCCACGCGCCAGATGCCGATGTCGCGCAACGGCGAGACCCTGGCGGGCACACCGCTCGCCGCGGCCGTGTCGCGGACTTCACGGGCACCATCCGCTCCGGTATGAGAAGGTTCGTGCAACCAGCGCCACGCAAACCCCGCCGTGATCGCGCAGGCGAGCGCCAGCACGCCATAGGCGCTCGCGAAACCGAAGCGCGACGCGAGCACCGGCAGCAGCAATGCGCCGAGGCCGCCGCCCGCTGGCACTGCGGTCTGGCGAATACTCATGGCCAGACCGCGCTCGCCCTCGCGAAACCACGCCATCACCGCGCGGCCGCTCGAACCGTTGACGCTGCCGCCGAGCAGTCCGACCAGCAACAGGCCGAGCGCAAGCGCCATCACACCTGGCACGTGCGCACCGGACGGCACGACGAACAGCGCCAGGCCGGCCAGTGCGGCCGCGGTCGAAAGCAGTCCGAGCAGCAGGACGCGCCGGTCGCCCCAGCGGTCGGTCAAGAGCCCCCACGGCAATTCGCTGACCGCGATGCCGAGGCCGAGCATGCCGAGCACGAGGCCCAGCCCCTCATTGCCGAGGTGATACCCCGAGCGCAAGAAAACCGCTGTCGTCGGAATCCCCGAGAAGGCGGCCGAAAAGCTCGCGTTCGCGGCGAAGCCGACACCCAGCACTTTCCACCGATGACTTGCCGTTCGCCCGCCGGATAACCCTAAGCCCGCAATTGTTTCGCTTCCCATGACACCCTCCGCAAAGAATCTGGGGGTATCCTACGGCTGAGCTTTCCATCGGAAAAGCCGGAAATTCAGATGACTTCCATCGGATATGCCGAATCATGAGCCAACGTGGATTTGACCTGACGCAGTTGCGGACCTTCGTCGCCGTCGCCGAATCGGGCAGCGTTTCGGCCGGCGCGGAGCGGGTATTCCTGTCGCAGTCCTCCGTGAGCGAGCAGCTGAAGAAACTCGAGGAGCGCGCCGGCCAGCCGCTGTTCGTGCGCAGCAAGCAGGGCGTGAGCGCCACGCCGGCCGGCAGCCGGCTGCTCGACCACGCGCGGCGCATCATCGCCATGAGCGAAGCTGCGTTCGAAGACCTGCAAGGGCGCTCGCTCGACGGCGAATTGCGTATCGCCATCACGGACTACTACCGTCCGCACGACATCGCGCGCATTCTCAAGACGTTCTCGGAACAACACCCGCGCCTGAAGCTGCACGTCACCGTGCAGCCGAGCGCGGTGATCGACAGCAATGCGGGCGACGATGCGTCGTTCGACATCGGGCTCTCACTGCGGCTCATGGCGGACAACACGCGCGCCGCGGGCCGGCGCGCCGGCGCGCAAAGCACGGTTGTGCGGCGCGAGAAACTGCTGTGGGTCAGCGCGGCCGATTCGGGTCCGCGGCCGTCCACGCCCTATTCACTCGTATTGCTGCCGTCGAGCTGCCAGTTGCAGCGCTTCGTCGTGAAGCTGCTGGACGAGCACAAGGTGCCGTATGTGGTATCGCACTCCGCATCGGGCGTGGCCGGTTTGCAACTCGCGCTGAAGGCGGGGCTCGGCATTTCCTGCCTGAACGAATCGTCGATTGGCGGCGGCGTAGTGGCCTGTCCGGCGAGCGTGGGCTTGCCCGCATTGCCCGCCGTCGAGTTTCATCTGTTGCCTGGGCGAATCGGCGAAACCGAACTCGTCAGCAATGCTCGCATGGCCTTGAAGGCACTTTTCAGTTGACTCATGGATGATGGGCTCACACCGTCTCGCAGACGCTCGTGGCTCATCATCAAACAATCACATTCGCACGATAACGTCGGCGGACGAGGCGACCCGCGCGGGAAATGTTGAAAGCCCTCTAATCGACGCCTATCATGATCAGGTATCCCGTCGAACGAGCTTGTGTTTGCTATTGACGCTTCGACTAAATTCCTGCAACCTCATACACGCTGCTGAACGTTTCAAGCGTTATTCCCGCAGCCCGAAAGCCGCCACCCACCGGCGCATTCAGGCAGATCGTTGTTTATATAAAGCAATCGCATCGCCGTAGCGAATCATCACTCGCCGTCCAGAACAAGTCCGTTTCGATTTGCTGTTCTTGCAGTCGCTATACAAGAAAAATATCGGCAGAGTGGACATAGATCATCTGTCGGCTTCGCATGCGAATCCACGTGCGAATGCGCGAGAGATAATCGAGAACAAAGAACGTTCCCCAATCGAGGCCTGGCGTGCATCGTCGAACTATCGGATCGTCGGTTCTGTTTGCGCTTTACGTCATGTGGAGCGGCGTGGCATTCGCCGCCGACGCGTCCGGCGCCATGCCATCGGCCATGGACGAGCGTGTGCGCGCCTGCACCTCGTGTCATGGCGTGCAGGGCCAAGGCCTGAACAACGATTACTTTCCGCGCATTGCCGGCAAACCGGCCGACTATCTGTTCAATCAGTTGACCGCGTTCCGCGACGGCGGCCGCACCTATCCGCCAATGGGCTATCTGCTCGCGTTCCTGCCCGACGACTACCTTCGCAAGATCAGCCAGTATTTCGCCGATCTGCAACCGCCCTACCCCAATGCCGATCAAAGCAACGTTGCGCCTGCCGTGCTCGCCGCCGGACGGCGCCTCGTCACGCAGGGCGATCCGGCCCGCAAGATACCGGCATGCATTGCATGCCATGGCGCGCGCATGACCGGCACGCAACCTGGCATTCCCGGCCTGCTCGGTCTGCACGCGAGTTATATCGCCGGACAGATGGGCACCTGGCGCTCGGGCACGCGGCACGCGTTGGCGCCGGACTGCATGCATTCGATCGCGGTCAAGCTGACCGACAAAGACATCACCGCGGTATCGAGCTGGCTTGCGCGTCAGCCGCGTCCGGCCGATCCGCGGCCCGCACCGGCGTCCGCGGAACGGCTGCCTCTCGCCTGCGGGAGCCAACCGCAATGAAGCCGACCTTCCGCTCTCCGGGCACTTTTCGCGCCGCTTTGATTGCCGTGATGAAGCGCCTTGGCGCGCCCGCATCGCTCGTATCCGGTCTGCTGGTTGGCGGCCTGATCGTGGCCGGCAGCGCCGCGCTTCTGCGTGCGTCGCCTACACCGCTGCTGATCGCCGAAGCACGCGCCGCCGAAACCGCCACGACATCCGCGCCGGGCGCCGACACGCGCCCCGACATCGTCAAACGCGGCGAGTATCTTGCGCGCGCCGGCGACTGCGTCGCCTGTCACACGGCGCCGCGCGGCAAACTGTTCGCCGGCGGCCTGGCGATGGAAACGCCGTTCGGCACGCTGTACTCGCCGAACATCACGCCGGACGCCCAGTTCGGCATCGGCACGTGGAGTCAGGACGCCTTCTTCAAGATGATGCGCACCGGCCGCACGCCGGACGGCACGCTGATCTACCCGGCCATGCCGATCGCGCAATACACCAAGGTCACGCGTGAAGACTCGGACGCGATCTTCGCGTTTCTGAAGACGGTCACCCCGGTCCGCGAGCCGAACCGCAAGCACACGCTTCGCTTCCCGTTCAACCAGCGCAAGCTGCTCTATGGCTGGCGTACGCTGTATTTCCGCGAGGGCGAGTTCCAGCCCGATCCGACCAGATCCGTCGAATGGAACCGCGGCGCGTATCTGGTCGAAGGGCTCGGGCACTGCACGATGTGCCACACCAAGATCAACATGCTCGGCGGATCGTCGCAAAGCGAGCAGTTCGCGGGTGGACTGATTCCGGTGCAGAACTGGTACGCGCCGTCGCTGACCTCGGACAAGGACGGCGGCCTCGGCGACTGGAGCATCAAGGACATCGTCGATCTGCTGCAAGCGGGCATTTCCGATCGCGGCGCCGTGTACGGGCCAATGGCCGAAGTCACGTACCACAGCCTTCAGTACATGACGGAAGAAGACGTCAAGGCGATGGCCGTTTATCTGAAGACCTTGCCGGACAAGAGCGGCCGCAAGTCCGGGCCGTCGGCGCCTACCAATACCAACGTGTTCGCGCTCGGCGAAAAGATCTATGCCGACAAATGCGCGCTCTGCCACGGCGCGAAAGGCGAAGGGAAGTTGCAGCATTACCCGCCGCTCGCCGGCAACCAGTCGATCGAAATGGACTCCGCGGTCAATCCGATCCGCATTGTGCTGAACGGTGGATTCCCGCCGGGCACCATGCGCAATCCGGAACCGTACGGCATGCCGCCTTTCGGGCAGGAACTGAACGACACCGACGCCGCCGCCGTGGTCACCTATATCCGCACTGCGTGGGGCAATCACGGCCAGCCCGTGACGTCCCGCCAGGTCAACGAGTTGCGCAACGCCCCGCTGCATTGATGCGCTGCATTGGAGAACCTTTAGATGGAAGCGAACGATACCCGCAGCGCGCCGCCGACCGATAACGAAGTGGAACGCGTCGTCGCGGCCGGCCCGCATGGCGCGATCGCCGTGGCCGGTGTCGCCACGCTGATCGTCATGGCGATCTGGTTCGGCTTCTACTTCGTCGTGTTTCTGCCGCGCGGCGTCGTTCACTGATCATGTCGACCGATTCCAATCATCAACCGGGCGGCGGCCACGCGGTAGCCTTACGCGCCGAACGACGCTGGGCGATTTTCGCTGTCGCGCTGATCGTGCTGATGCTAGCGGTCATCGTGTTCTCCGGGCTGCATTGGGCGATGATGCCGCCCTCGCGTGTCGAAACGATCGATCCATCGCGCCTGCAACTGTCCGGCGAATTCGTCGAAGACAATCTCGGCAGCGCGGTCGAGCCGGACGGCTCGGTGGTCGTGCGCTTTATCGCGCAGCAGTATTCGTTCACGCCGCAATGCCTGCTGGTGCCCGCCGACACGCCGGTCACGATCCGCACCACCAGCGCCGACGTCGTGCACGGCCTGCTCGTCACCGACACCAACATCAACACGATGGTCGTGCCCGGCTACGTCGCCACGCTCAACACGCGTTTCGACGCGCCCGCAGATCACACCATGCCGTGCCACGAGTTCTGCGGCTTCGGCCATCAGACCATGTGGGCACATGTGAAAGTCATCGACAAAGCCACCTTCTTCGAGCAGGCCCGACAATCACGGAGGCTGAGCTGTGTTTCACGCTAAGCGACTCGTTCTCGCGCATTTCTGGCTCGCCTTCATTGCGTTTCTGATCGCGCTGCTGCTCGGCGCCTGGCAGATGCTGGTGCGCAGCCCGCTCATGCCGTGGGTCGGCGACCCCGAGCTCTACTATCGCTCGGTGACCGCGCACGGCACCGTCATGGCGTACGTCATGCCCACACTCGTGTCGATGGGCTTCGGCTACGCGATCGTCGAACTCGCGCTCGCGCAGCGTCTCGTCGGTCTCAAATGGGCGTGGGCCGCGTTCATCATGCTGGCGGTCGGCGCGGTGATGGCGTCGGTGCCCGTGGCGCTTGGCCGGGCCTCGGTGCTCTACACCTTCTATCCGCCGATGATCGGCAGCCCGTTCTATTACCTCGGCGTGGTGCTGGTAGTGGTCGGCTCGTGGATCTGGGTCGCGCTGATGCATGTGAATCTGCGCATCTGGAAACGCGCCAATCCCGGCAAGCCGGTGCCGCTCGCCATGTTCGCCAACGTGGCGGGCGCGTATCTGTGGGCATGGACCGCCGTCGGCGCGGCGCTGGAGATCCTGTTCCAGATCCTGCCGGTCGCATTCGGCCTGACGAACACGATCGACGCCGGCCTCTCGCGCATCCTGTTCTCGTGGACGCTGCACGCGATCGTCTACTTCTGGTTGATTCCCGCTTATATCGCCTACTACACGCTGGTGC
The DNA here is from genome assembly GCF_004366535.1 of Paraburkholderia sp. BL6665CI2N2. Classification (NCBI taxonomy): domain Bacteria; kingdom Pseudomonadati; phylum Pseudomonadota; class Betaproteobacteria; order Burkholderiales; family Burkholderiaceae; genus Paraburkholderia; species Paraburkholderia sp. BL6665CI2N2. Next base: position 6,126,115 of record NZ_SORC01000001.1, on the reverse strand, counting down.
CGCGCGCGATCGGCGGACGGCTCTACAGCGATTCGATGGCGCGCGTGTCGTTCATCCTGTTCCTCGTCTTCGCCATGCCGATCGGCATCCACCATCTGTTCGCCGATCCGCAGGTCGGCTCCGGCTTCAAATTCCTGCATGCCGTGTTCACCGGCATGGTGTCGGTGCCGACACTGCTGACGGTGTTCACGATTTGCGCGTCGGTCGAAATCGCCGGCAGATTGCGCGGCGGCAAGGGCGCATTCGGCTGGCTGACCGCCTTGCCCTGGCAGAACCCCATGATGCTCGTGATCGCGTTTTCATTCGTGATGCTCGGTCTCGGCGGCGCGGGCGGGTTGATCAACATGAGCTATCAGTTGAACTCGACCGTGCACAACACGCAGTGGGTGACCGGGCACTTTCATCTGATTTTCGGCGGCGCGATCGTCATCATGTACTTCGCGATTGCCTATGAACTGTGGCCGCAACTGACCGGCCGCGCGATCGTGTCGGTGAAGCTGGTGCGCACGCAGCTGTGGCTGTGGTTCATCGGCATGATGGTGGTGACGCTGCCGTGGCATTACGTCGGCCTGCTCGGCGCGCCGCGCCGCATGGCCTACTACGATTACAACGCTCTCGGCTTGCAGTCCCAGGCGTTCTGGGTCGGCATGTCGGCGGTGGGCGGATTGATTCTCTTGGCGTCCGGCGTGCTGTTCGTCTACATCCTCGTGAAGTCGCAATTCGGTCCACTGGTTCAGCAGCAGGTCTTCCGCTTTGCGAGCGCGGCGCAACCGGTGGACCGCGTACCGGCCGCGCTCAATAGCTTCGGCTTGTGGGTGGCGTTGATGATCGGACTCACAGTCGTCAACTACAGCGTGCCGATCGTGCAGTTGCTCAGATTGCCGCAGACCTCCGTGCCGGCAGTCGTCGTCGGAGCGCAGCGATGAATCAGGAACGCGTCTTCAGCTTGCGCAACCCATGGTTCACCGTGAGCGTGGGCGGCACGATTGCGATTGCTGTCGTGGGAATACTGATCGGCTTCATCTGGCTGCCATCGGCAAGCCAGTCGTTCGGCGATCGCGGCTTGTGGGCGACGATCTGCAGCGCCGCGGGTGCGCCGTCGAGCTGGTATGGCGGCAGCAATCTCGCCGGCCCGGCGCCTAGCGACGTCGTGGTCCTACCGCCGTTGCGGCGCGTGCGGGCCGACGCGAATTCGATCGGCCGTGGCGCGACGATCGCGACGCAGAATTGCTCGATGTGCCACGGCGTACTCGGCACGGTGCAGGTGACCGCGCCGGCGTTGGCCGGCCAATATGCCGATGTGGTCTACAAAGAATTGCGCGACTACCAGAACGGCGTGCGCCAGAACGCGATCATGCAACCGATCATCGCCGCGCGCAGCGATCAGGATCTGCACGATCTGGCGGCTTACTACGCGTCGCTGCCGAGAGCGCCCGCGGCGGAAACCCTGCCCACTGGCGTGGGACCGGATGCGAACGCGGTGAAACTCGCCATGCAGGGCGATCCGCAGCGCAATATCGCGCCTTGCGCCGCGTGTCACGGACAACTTGATCGCAAGGGCGCGGCGCCGTGGCTCGGTGGGCAGTCGTCGATTTATCTCGCCGCGCAGATGCGCGCCTTTGCTTCCGGCGCGCGGCGCAACGATATCAATGAACAGATGCGTAACGTGGCGCGCCAAATGACGCCCGCGGAGATCGACAGCGTGGCGAAATATTATGCGGCCACGCAGTAACGGTCGATTGTGCGCGCGACGTGGTTTGTCGCGAAGACTCCGTGCGCCGTCGCGTCACCACCACCGACGTTAAGCCGTCGCCATCCCCGGTGCGGCTTGTCCCGAAGACTCATCAGGCCGCGGCGTAAAGCAACCGCCGATGCTAAGCCGTCGCAAGTTCGCCTGCACCGGCCGTGTTCGGCGTAGCAGCCGAACTGCCGCGCCGCCCGGCAAACGAGGACGAAGACGCCGCACCGCTGCCGGTCTGGAACACAGAGACAGCAGAAGTCAACCGCCGCGCCTGCTCCTCCAGCGAACTCGCGGCAGCCGCTGCCTGCTCCACCAGCGCGGCGTTTTGCTGCGTCACCTCGTCCATCTGCGCGACCGCGAGATTGACCTGATCGATGCCCGTGCTTTGCTCCAGAGCAGCCGCCGCGATTTCACCCATGATCGAACTCACGCGCGCAATCGCGCCGACGATCTCGGTCATCGTCGAACCCGAGCGTTGCACCAGTTGCGAGCCAGCCTGCACACGGGCCGTCGATTCGTCGATCAAGCCCTTAATCTCCTTGGCTGCCGCCGCGCTGCGTTGCGCGAGCGAGCGCACTTCGCTCGCCACCACCGCGAAGCCGCGCCCCTGCTCGCCGGCGCGCGCTGCTTCAACCGCGGCGTTCAGCGCCAGAATATTGGTCTGAAACGCGATCCCTTCGATCACGCCGACAATGTCGGCAATCCGTCGCGAATCGTCGACGATGCCATGCATCGTGCCCACCACCTGCTCCGTCAGATCGCCGCCTTGCGCGGCCAGCGTGGACGCGCCCTGCGCGAGCGAACTGGCCTGCTTCGCGTTGTCCGCCGTCTGCTTGACCGTCGAGGTGAGCTGTTCGATGCTCGCCGCCGTTTCTTCGAGCGACGCGGCCTGTTCCTCGGTACGTTGCGACAGATCGGTATTACCCGCGGCAATCTCGCTCACGCCGGTATCGATGGATTCCGTGCCTTGACGCACCGAGTTCACCGTCGCGATCAGCGATTCCTGCATCTTGCGCAGCGCGGCCGCGAGACGGCCCATTTCGTTATGGCTGCCCACGACGATCTGGCCGGTCAGGTCGCCATTGGCGATGCGCTGAAACTGGGCGATGGTCGCGTCGACCGGACGGACAATGGCACGCACCAGCACAGCGCGGCCGATCCATGCACCCAGCAGCGATGCCGCCATGCCGATCGCCACTGCAATGCAGATCGCGTAGAACAGATCCTGCGCGTCCTGATAGCGTTGCGCACCGTGATCGAGTTGCAACTGTTCGAGCGTAAGCATCGCCTTTTCGTACGCGCTGTAGAGCGACGGCAGCTTGTGCGCCTGCAATTGCTGGAAGGTCGTCTTGTCGCCGGACTTGAGCGCGGCGAGCGCCGGATCGATGCCTTCGTGTAGGAAGGTGTCGCGCTTGTCCTGCATGTCCTTGATGAGGCGTTGTTCGTCGGCGTCCGTGCTCGCGCGGCTCAGATAGTGGGCAAGGCGGTCGTTGGAGGCTTTCTGGTACTGATCAAAACGCTTGAGCACGGCATTCGCGCCGTCCTGATCGTTCAGGTCGACCAGCGATGCGTATGTCGCCAGCGCGAGACGCAGGCGCAACAACTGCCCGGCGCTGCCTTCGAGGTCGGCGACAGCGGGCGTGTCCACGGTGTACATCTGCTGCAGCGAAGCATTGCTCGAACGCAGCGACAGCAAGCCGGCGGCGGCGCCGAACAGCAGCACGACGCCGAAGAACACGATCATCAGGGTGAGGCAGGTGCGAATCGACAGATTTTTCAACATCGGGCTTGTCTCCGTTGGGCTGCCTGACCGGATGTTCAGTAATGCCTCGGCCACGCTGCTGCGCCCAAGCCCGTTCGGCCAGGTCCGCAACTCTTGTCTAAATTTAAGCGAACGCCACATATAAGGACTACGGCTCAATCGCAAAAAACTTTATGGTGGCTGGCGCATGGGCTTGCGCTACATCAACATACGGGTGCATATGAAGGGTGATTCGCACTGGGCATTGCGGGACTACCCGGCTTCTCGCCGGGCGGCGCTTGATGGAAAGTGGCGGGATGTGTCCACGGAGCACGGCGATGTCGGAAATAGGCTCGGCGGTCGTGGTTTTTGTTCTTCTGCTCGTCGTGACCGCGGCCGGGGTGTGCGTGCGCCCCCTCCTGCCCGAGGAGCACAAGGCGCACGAGACGGTGCAGTTGATCCAACTGGTGATCGGCATGCTGGTGACGTTCGCCGCGCTGGTACTCGGCTTGATGACGGCGTCCGCGAAATCCAGCTTCGACACCGCCTCGAACGACTTGCGCGCCTACGCGGCCGATCTGATCGAGTTCGACACTACCCTGCGCGATTACGGCACGGAAACCGAGCCGGCCCGGCATTTGTTGCGCCAGTACACCGCTGCGGCGATCGCATCCACGTGGCCTGCCGAAACGCCGCCCACTGGCGACTATCCGAAAGACATAGGGTCGCAAAACAACTCGCAGAAACTGGAGAGCGTGCGGCTCGGCGACATGCTGAGCGCCGTGGGCCGCGAGTTGCGGGCGCTGCGGACGCCCGACCCGTTACGGCAGCGCGCGCTCGATGACGGGCTGAAGCAATACCGGCGCGTCGTGGATGCGCGGTGGAAGCTCATCGAGGAAGCGCACAGTTCGATTTCCCAGCCTTTTCTCAAGACCTTGACGTTCTGGCTGGGTGTGATCTTTCTGAGTTTCGGCCTGATCGCGCCGCGCAACGCGTTGGCATTGGTCACGATTTCGCTCGGCGCGGTGTCGATTGCTTCGGCGATCTACGTGATTGTGGATCTGGATACGCCGTTTACGGGGCCGATCGTCATCTCCAGCGCGCCGTTGAGGGACGCGCTGGATCATTTGAGGCGGTGAGCGTCGCGCGGGCGTCACGGGACGAGCGCGTCGAACTCCGCAATCCGCCGCGCCCGTTCGATGACCGGCCGGTCGACCAGTTTGCCATCCACCGCGAACGCGCCTTGCGGATGCTCGCGAGAAGCCGCCAGAACGCGTGATGCCCAGCGTCGCTCGTCTTCGCTCGGTGCGAAGCCGCTGTTGACCGGGTCCACCTGTCGCGGGTGAATGCACAGCTTGCCGCCGAAGCCGAAGCGCCGCGCAGCGGCCACATGCTCCGTCAGGCGCGCGAGATCGTCGAGTTCCAGCGTCACACCGTCGATCGGCGCGGGCAGACCCGCGTAGCGCGATTCGATGACCATCTGCGAGCGCACGTAGTTCAGTTCCACGCCGAGCCCTTCAATGCCGGCATCGCCGCAAAAGTCCACCGTGCCGAAAGCGAGCCGCATGACCGACGGCGCGCCGGCAATTTCCCGCATTGCCACTACGCCCGTCACGGTTTCGATCAGCGCCACGATTCGCATCTGCGATGGCAGCCGAGCGGCGACATCGGCGAGTTGCTGCGCGCTGTCCGACTTCGGCAGCATCATCGTGGAAACGCCGGACGCGCGCACCATGTCCACGTCATCGATATGCCACGGCGTGCCTACTGCATTGACGCGGACGATCAGCCGCGTAAGGTCCGCCGTCGATAGCCAGCGTTGCAGGCCTTCGCGCGCGGCCTGCTTGGCCGCCGGTACGACCGCGTCTTCGAGATCGATCACCACCGCGTCGGCGCCCGTGTCGAGTGCCTTGCTGAACCGCTCGGGGCGGTCGCCCGGCACGAACAGATAACTGCGTGCGTCCATGTTCTTCTCCTGAACGGCACGCGGCGCGATGTTGCTAGTTCGCGTGCCAGTCGCGTTGAAATGTTTCGGAATAACTGTAGCGATCCGCCGGATGCACGCTGATCGTCAGCTCGACCACCTGCGCGCGCCGGTTCAGATAGCGCCGGCATAACCACAGCGCCGGCGAACGCGGCTTCGCGTTCAAACGCTGCGCCAGCTTCGCCGGCAGCGCCACCGCGCGGATTTCCTGCTGTACTTCGGTGATCTGCTCACCGAACTGCTTTTCGATCATCGTGTAGATCGGCACATGCGTCCGGCCGCTCAGGCCCGTCAACGAGCGAAACGCCGGGTGGATATACACCTCGGTGTGGCAGATCGGCTCAACACTCTCCGGCGACAGACGAATGCCCTCGGCCAGCAGCCAGGTTTCGCCCGGCTTCGCGCCGAGCCGCTCGATCAGATCCGGGTCGTCGATCTCCACTGTCTGCGTCGACGCGATCTCCAACTCCGTGTCGGTCGTATAACGGTGCAGATCGCTCAGGCGCTCCATCACCTGACGGTACGCGGTCTCGCTCTGCGTGGCTTTCACGCGGGTGCCGATGCCGGGCCGCCGGTCCACCAGACCGCGCTGCTCCAATTGCTTGATCGCCTGCCGCACGGTGAAGCGGCTCGCGCCGAACTGCTCGCACAGTTCGAACTCGGTCGGCAGCAACGTGCCGATGGGAAACTGTCCGCCCTGAATCTCGTTCAGGAGCGTCTGTGCCAGCTGCATGTAACGCGGCTGTTGCCCAAGGACTGTCGTGGCCATCTGGATGTGCAAAAAAGTGAGAGGGCGGACGGTTGCCCGCCCGGCCTTATTGCACCACACCCGCCTCCCTCAGCAAAGCGATCCTTTCCGCGCCGTAGCCCAGTTCGTCGAGCAGACGCTGCGTGTCTTGCCCGAGATCCGGCGCCGCACGCGTCGGCAGCGGCTCGTCGACCCGCACCGGCGCGGCCACGCCGTGCACCTTGCCGAAGCGCGGATGCTCGGCATCCACCACGCATTCGCGTTCGGCGACGAAGGGATTCTCCAGCGCCTCCTTGACGTTGAACACCGGCGCGGCCGGGACGCGGCCGCCGAAGCGTTCGAGCCATTGCGCCGTGGTCGCCGTCGAAAGCACTGCGTCGAGTTCGGTCTGCACCAGATCGCGATTCGCGAGACGCGCCTGGAAGTTACAAAAGCGCGGATCGGTCACCCACGACGGCTTGTCGATCACTTCGGCGAGCACGCCCCAGAACTTCTCCTTGTTGCACATCAGGAAGATCCAGCCGTCCTGCGTTTTGTACAACTGGCTCGGCGTGAGCGACGGGTGCGACGAGCGGTTCTCGCGCCCCGTCACCACACCGCCGTTCAGATACCACGTCGCGACATAGGCGAGGTTATGCAGCGCGACGTCGAAGAGACTCACGTCGATGTCGCGCCCTTTGCCCGACGTCTTCGCATCGACGAGGCCGGCGAGCAGTGCCATCGCCGCCGTCGTGCCGGTCATCAGATCGATGATCGACAGGCCGAAGCGCGCCGGCGGACTGTCGGGTTCGCCGGTGACTGACAGATAGCCCGCCTCGGCTTGCATCAGATAGTCGTAGCCCGGCCATGCCGCGCGGCTGCCAGTTCGTCCATAAGCGGACAGATGCCCGCAAACGATCTTCGGATTCGCCTCGCAAAGTTGCGCGTAAGTGAGCCCGAGTTTTGCCGGCAGATCGCCGCGCAAATTGTTGAACACGGCGTCGCTTTTCGCGACGAGGTCGAGCAGCACCGCGCGCGCTTCGGGCTTCTTCAGATCGAGCGTGAGACTGCACTTGTTCCGATTGAACGCCTCGAAGAAGTGGCTATCGCCCTCGCCGAAGAAATACGGGCCCACCGCGCGGCCGACGTCGCCGCCATTGCTCGGATGCTCGATCTTGATGATCTCCGCACCAAGGTCCGCGAGATGTTGAGTGGCGAAAGGCCCGGCGCCGTACTGTTCGATGGCGAGCACGCGCACGCCTGAGAGAGGCAAACTCATACCGGGCTCCGTTCGATCAATTGCTTGGCGATGATGATGCGTTGCATCTCGTTGGTGCCTTCACCGATCGTAAGAAGCGGCGCGTCGCGATACAGGCGCTCGACGTTGTACTCCTTCGAATAACCATACGCGCCGTGAATGCGCATGGCCTCGACGCTGTTTTCCAACGCAGCTTCGGTGGCGAAGTATTTCGCCATGCCCGCTTCCATGTCACAGCGCTCGCCGCGGTCGTACTTCTTCGCGGCGGCGTCGACGAGCAGACGTCCTGCTTCGACACGCGTCGCCATTTCGCCGAGCTTCAGCTGGATCGCCTGGTGTTCGCAGATCGGTTTGCCGAAGGTTTTGCGCTGCTGCGAATAGCTGACCGATTCATCGAGCGCGGCTTGCGCGACGCCGACGCCGCGCGCCGCGACGTTGATACGGCCGAGTTCGAGGCCGCCGAGTATCTGTTGCAGGCCCTTTCCTTCCACGCCGCCAATCAGCGCATCCGTGGACACGTGATAGTCGTTGAAAGACAACTCGCACGTATCGATGCCTTTGTAGCCGAGCTTTTCGAGTTGACGGCTGACCTCGAATCCCGGTCCTTTCTGCACCAGCAACAAACTCATCCCTCGGTGACGCGGCTGCGCCGTCGTATCCGTCTTCACCAGCAGCGCCAGCGTGTTGCCGTGCTTGCTGTTGGTGATCCACGTCTTGTTGCCGTTCACGATGTACTCGTCGCCGACGCGTTTGGCCGTCGTGCGAATGGCTTGCAGATCGGTGCCGCAATCGGGCTCGGTGAGGCCGATGCCGCCGCGCCACTCGCCGGTGGCGAACTTCGGCAGATATTTGCTCTTCTGCTCGGGCGTGCCGTTGCGTTGCACCAGCATGGCGAGAATCAGATGCGAATTGATGATGCCGCTCACCGACATCCACACCCGCGAGATGCGCGCGACGATCTGCGCGTAGGTCCGAGTCGACAGACCCAGCCCGCCATACTCGGGATCGATGATGCAGCCGAACAGACCCATCTCCTTCATCTTCTCGACGATCTCCGCTGGATAGATATCGTCGTGATCGAGTTGGTGAACATAAGGACGCACCTCGGTTTCGAGAAACCGGTCCAGCATGTCGAGAATCAGTTGATCGTTTTCCAGCGTGTCGAGTTCTGTTGCGGTCATGATGACGTCCTTAGGATGCAGTGTGTCCGGCAAGCGTATCGGCGAGCGCGCGGGCCGGCTGTTCGTCGAGTTGCAATACGGCTTGGGCGATCTGTTCGGCGGCGCTGCGCGAGACGCTGCGCTGCGCGTTCGCGTAGAACTTGGCGACGATGTCGTCGTTGCTGACGGGCCGGTCCGCGCAGCCGCGATTGATCGCCTCGCGATGCGCGACGCGCGAGCCGTCGCTGCGTTCCACCACGACTTCGCCCGTGTAATGGCGCGGGAAGGTCGTGTCGGGGTCGATTTCATAGTCGACTTTTGCGGCAAGTGCGAGCACCGCGGGGTCGGCGAGCGCGGCCGGTTCGAGTTCGTCGAGCGTGAAGCGGCCTTTGAGCAACGCGGTGGCGACGATGTACGGCACGCTGAATTGCGCGTCGTAGGCGGTGACCGGTTTGCGCTTCGCATCGACCGGTTCGCACACGATTTCGACCGTGCCGCGCGGTACGTTGGCGATCACGCGTTTGATCGAGTCGAGCTTTTCTGCCGAGAAACGATGTTCGCGATTTAGCGCGATCGCCGCGTCGGCGACTGCATGCGTGAAGTGGCATGCGGGCAGCGGTTTGATCGCCACTTCGTCGATCTGCCAGGCGCTGCCGAGCCCTTCTGTGGCGAGTTCACGATCGGCCGCGTCGAGCGGCTTACCGAGGTGGCTGGCGTAGAGGCCGAAGCGTCCTTCATAGGCCAGACGCGGGCCGGTGAAGCCGTGCTTCGCGAGCGTCGCGGCAGTGATAGCCGAGGCGGCCGCGAAACCGGGATGAGCACGCTTGGTCCACGCGCCGTCTTCGAGGAATTCGAGGCTGCCGGCGGCCATCGAAAGAACGATGCCTTGTGCGTGCGCCATGCGGGCTTCGTCGAGTTGCAGCAATCTGGATGCGGCGACCGCGCAGCCGAATGCGCCGACCAGACCCGTCGGATGAAACCCGGCGTCGTGGAATCCGCCCTTCGCCGCCGATGCCACACGCGTCGACACTTCCATGGCGACGATGTACGCGGCCAGCAGGTCCGCGCCGCTCACGCCGTCGCGGTCGGCGAGCGCGAGCACGCAGGGCAATGCGCTGGTGGTCGAGTGAATGACGCCGCGTGAATGCGTGTCGTCGAAGTCGAGACCGTGAATCAGCACGCCGTTCATCATCGCGGAATCACGCAAGTCGAGTCGCCGGCCATAGCCGATGACGGGTGAAGCGCCGCTGCCGAGCTCCGAGAACGCGGCAAGCGAAACATCCGCATACGGATAACCGCGCGACGCGAATGCAATGCCGACGGCGTCGAGAATCAGATGCTTCGCGCGGGTTTGCACGGCGCGCGGTACGTCGCTCAATTGCAAGCCCAGGCCGAAGCGCGCGTATTGATCGGACAGCGTGACGGAGGAAGCGAGTGAAGTCATGAGCTTTAACCTTGCTGGGTAGCGGGTAGCGAATCAGAGTCGGTTTCGAGGCTCGGCGAGATCCGTTCGAGCGCATGCTGGTTGGTTTCCACACGCAGCAGCAGAATCCCGAACACCAGCAACGCGAGCACGCTGCTCACCATGGCCAGCACGCCGGACACGCCGAACGAGTTGTAGAGCAGCACCGCCAGATACGGCGTGCTCATGGAGGCGGCGCGGCCGCATACGCCCGCCGTGCCGGTGCCGCGCAGGCGCAGTTCAGTCGGAAACAGTTCCGGGATGTAGGCGAACAAGCCCAGCGTGGTGACCGTATAGATGCAGGTGATCAACACGAAGCCGACGCTGCTGATCGCCCAGCCCGCATGCATGTTCGGATAGATGAAGCCGACCACGATCGTGGCGATCGCGAAGATCACGAGGCCACGCGCCCGTCCGATCCGGTCCGCGCAGAAGAAGCCGACCAGTGCGCCGCCCGGCGCGCCGAACGCCATCAGCGTCGTGAAGCCTAGCGATTGCACAATGGTGAGGCCTTCCTTGACGAAGAAGGTCGGCAGCCATGCAACAAAACCGTACACCGAAATATTCACGGCGACTGCAGTGAGAATCGCAACCAGCGTGCGGCCGAGCATGGCGTGTGAGAACAATGCGGAGAACAGTGCTTTCGGCACTTCGAGACTTTCGGTGCGTTCGACAGGCGGCAACGGACCTCGCTGACGCTGCACCTCGTGTTCGATAGCGGAGACAGTCGCCTCGGCTTCTTCACTGCGTCCAACCGATTCGAGCCAGCGCGGCGACTCCGGCATCCGATGCCGCAGCACCCACACGATGATCGCGCCGACTCCGGCAATGGCGAACATATAACGCCAGCCGAGATGCGGAATCACGACGTAACCCACCGCCGTCGACACCAGCAATCCGGAATTGATGATGAGCGCGAGCAAGGCGGTCCAGCGTCCGCGTGATGCGGGCGGGATGAATTCACATAGAGTGCCTGCCGCGACCACCAGTTCGGCGCCGAGGCCGACGCCCATGATCAGCCGCAATACGATCAGCCACATCATATTCGGCACGAAACACGCGGCAATCGACGCAATGCCGAAGATCAGCAGGTTCGTCTGATATGACGAGCGGCGGCCGAAGCGGTCGCCGAGATAGCCGGCAAAGCCCGCGCCGATCAGCATGCCGAGAAAGGTCACCGAGATGAACAACGCGTTCAGCTTCAGATCCGAGAAGCCCGCTTTCACCATTGCGCCGAGCGCACCGGCCGCGAGATAGATGTCGAAGGCGTCAAGAAAGGCGCCCGCGCTGATGAGCCCGAGGACCTTCCAATGAAAGGACGCGATGGGCAGGCGATCGAGTCGCGCGCCCGAGTTGACGATACCGATAGCCACCTTTGTCTCCTTGTGTGCGTGCGGCTGCGTTGGCGCCCGCCGCATCGCGACGCCTGTTCGGACGTCGCCGGAATCCACGCGCTGACTGCTCTTGCTGGCAGATATGCGCTGTTTTGCTGCTGGTCGTTCTTAGACTGGGCGGGCCCTCGGCCCGAACATGTGGCGGTTCACGCCGGATGACGCGTCAATCAATCGCCCACTCCGTGCCCGCGCGCCGGCACCAAGGCGCTGCGTACGAAATCCATGATCGGCGTGCCGTCCTGCTTGAACGCGCGGGTCTGCACGGTGACGATGCCCTGCCCCGGACGCGACTTCGACTCGCGCTTTTCGAGCACTTCGGATTCCGCATAGATCGTGTCGCCGCAAAACACCGGGCCGGTCAGACGAATCTCTTTCCAACCGAGGTTGGCGATCGCCTTGCCGCTCACGTCGTTTACCGACAGACCCAGCACCACGGCAACCGTCAGACCGCTATTGACGAGCAGGCGGCCGAACTCGCTTTTGGCGGCGTAGGCGGCGTCGCAGTGCATCGGATGGAAGTTCATCGTCAGCAGCGAGAAGTGGATGTTGTCGGCTTCGGTAATAGTGCGCCCGGGGCGGTGTTCGTAGATGTCGCCCACCTGAAAATCTTCGAGGTAGCGGCCGTAGCTGGCGCGAATGCGGTTTTTGACTGCGACGTCGGACTCCATGCCTGTCTCCTGTTTCGAGTGACTTATTTGTCTTTGTTACTTTGTCCGTACAAAGTGTGGTTTGAGTATTGTCGTCGGAGGGGGGAATGTCAAGGCGGTATTCTTGGAGTCGGCGCGCAATTGGCGTAAATGAGCCGCTGAGGCACGCCAGTGCTCGTGACCAGGTTTATCCCTGGCAAGTGGTCAGGGACGGAGGCGACGGGTCTACGTCAGAGTTGACCAAGCGACGTGCAAATAAAAAAACCCGCTGCTTGAGCGGGGTTCATTGCATCAGTTCTGCGCGAGTGCGGATGAATCAGAACGGAATATCGTCATCCATCTCATCAAACCCGCCGCCAGCCGGCGCGCTCGGACGGCTCGCGCCGCCACCGCCACCACCGCTGCCGCCACGCGCACCGCCGCCCGACACTGCGCGGCCGCCGCCACCGCCACCGCCACTACGTTCCGACGGTTCGCCGCGGCTGTAGCCGCCTTCGTCGCCACCGCCGCCCATCGAACCGCCGCGACCGCCCAGCATTTGCATCTGTTCGGCGACGATTTCCGTCGAGTAACGGTCGGTGCCGTCTTGCGCCTGCCACTTACGGGTGCGGATGCGCCCTTCCAGGTACACCGACGAACCCTTCTTCAGATATTCGGAGACGATTTCCGCGAGGCGGCCGAAGAACGACACGCGGTGCCATTCGGTCGCTTCCTTCATTTCGCCCGACGCCTTGTCCTTGTACCGATCCGTCGTTGCAAGGCGGATGTTCGCCACTGCGTCGCCGCTCGGCAGATAACGGACTTCCGGATCGGCTCCGAGATTGCCGACGAGAATGACCTTGTTCACGGATGCCATGAGTTTCTCCTGTTGATTCCGTTACGGACGGCGCGGCAATACACGGTTTCGCGTTTCAGGGCCGGCAGGCCCGAGACCGGAACTGCGCCTCTGCCCGCCGCCGGGTGAGTTCTGGGTGAGTTCGGGATGCGCCGTATTACGCTTTGCGCGGCGGCTGTTTCATCTTTGCGGCGATTATAAGCCAGCACAAGACGAGCCCCGAACACGTAAAAAAGACAGCGCTCTGACCATCCACTTTCAGCAGCCAACCGCCGACCACACCGCCCAGCGCAAGACCGATCGACTGTGTGGTGTTGTACACGCCGGCCGCCGCGCCCTTGCGGGTTCCCGGCGCCAGTTTCGACACCAGCGAAGGCTGCGAAGCCTCAAGAATATTGAAGCCCAAAAAGTACACAAAAAGGATCGCCGCCACACTCAGAATCGTATGCGCAGCGACGCCCAATAACAACTGTCCGATCAGGATAAGACCGATCGCGGAAAGCAGCACGATTTTCATCTTGCCGCGCTTTTCGGCGGCGATGATCGCGGGCACCATCATCACGAACGAAAGGCCCATGACCGGCAAATACACTTTCCAGTGCGACGCGACCGGCAGGCCGCCCGCTTCGAGAATACGCGGCACGACGAGGAACAGTGCGGTTTGCGTGGCATGCAGGACCAGCACGCCGAAGTTCAGACGCAGCAGCTCGACGTTGTGCAGCACTTCGGCGAACGGCGCGCGCACGTGCACCGGTTTCGGCGCATCGGGCACGATCCACAGCACCACGCCGATCGCCAGAATCGAGAAGATGCCGACCAGCGTAAACAGCCCGCTCATGCCGACCCACTGGAACACGATCGGCGCACCGACGATCGCGACCGCGAACGACACGCCGATGCTGCCGCCCACCATCGCCATGGCCTTGGTGCGATGTTCCTCGGAGGTCAGGTCGGCGATAAACGCGATCACCGCCGACGACACCGCGCCCATGCCCTGAATCACCCGCCCGACGATGATCCACGTCATGTCGTGCGCGCCCGCCGCGACGAAGCTGCCGAGCGCGAAAATCAGCAAACCGGTCGCAATGACCGGTTTGCGGCCGACCTTGTCGGAAACCCAACCGTAAAAGATGTACAGCATGGACTGCGTCACGCCGTATGCGCCGAGCGCGATACCCACCAGCAGCACGTTGTCGCCGCCGGGGATGGTCTTCGCGTAGATCGAGAACACCGGCATGATCATGAAGAGACCGAGCATGCGCAGCGCAAAGATGGCGGCGAGCGACACGGTCGCGCGCAGTTCAGGCGCGCTCATGCGTGAGGAAATGGCGGACGGATTGGACATCGGGAGCGTTCGTAGATTGAGCTGGGCGGCACACCGCGGACAGGCACAGCGGCGGAGCGGCCACGCCCGCGAGGCTTGCCGCAAGACGGCGGGCCGGCAGCGCCGCGGCGTTCAAGCCGACAGCCTTCCTGCATTCCCGCTGGCGCCTCGCGGTGCCTCGTGTTGCCTTGTACTCGCGGAAAATGGCCCCAAGTTAGACGTCTTCCCCGCGGCGCTGGACCGCTGCCTTACAGCACGCCTCGACGCCTCTTCAGGCTGTCAGGAAGCCGTAACGGCGGTCTTGAAAAGTCGTTATAGTAGCAGGTTTAGCCTCTTCCTCTTTCCGCCAGTTCATGGAATAAATCCGTGGAACAAATCCGTATTCGTGGGGCTCGTACCCACAACCTGAAGAACGTCAACCTCGATTTACCCCGTCACAAGCTCGTTGTCATCACGGGCCTTTCAGGCTCGGGCAAATCGTCGCTGGCGTTCGACACGCTTTACGCGGAAGGACAACGGCGCTACGTCGAAAGTCTCTCCGCCTACGCACGCCAGTTCCTGCAACTGATGGAGAAACCGGACGTCGATCTGATCGAAGGCCTGTCGCCGGCGATCTCGATCGAACAGAAGGCGACCTCGCACAATCCGCGTTCCACGGTCGGCACCGTCACCGAGATTCACGACTACCTGCGCCTGTTGTTCGCACGGGTCGGCACGCCTTACTGTCCGGACCACGAAATTCCGCTGGAAGCGCAAAGCGTCTCGCAGATGGTCGACGCCGCGCTCGCGTTGCCGGAAGAAACGAAGCTGATGATCCTCGCGCCCGTCGTGGCGAATCGCAAAGGCGAGCACGTCGAACTGTTCGAGGAAATGCAGGCGCAAGGCTTTATCCGCTTCCGCGTGCGCTCCGGCGGCGGCACCGCCAATGAAGGCGTCGCGAAGATCTATGAAGTCGACTCGCTGCCGAAGCTGAAGAAGAACGACAAGCACACCATCGACGTGGTCGTGGACCGCCTGAAAGTGCGCCCCGACATGAAGCAGCGTCTCGCCGAATCGTTCGAAACGGCGCTGCGTCTCGCCGACGGCCGCGCGATCGCGCTCGAAATGGATACGGACAAGGAGCATCTGTTCAGCTCGAAGTTCGCCTGCCCGATCTGCTCGTACTCGCTGCAGGAGCTGGAGCCGCGCCTCTTCTCGTTCAACAATCCGATGGGCGCATGCCCGGAATGCGACGGCCTCGGCCAGATCACTTTCTTCGATCCGAAGCGGGTGGTCGCGCATCCGTCGCTGTCGCTCGCGGCGGGCGCCGTGAAGGGCTGGGACCGGCGCAATCAGTTCTACTTCCAGATGCTGCAGAGTCTCGCGGCGTTCTACGAGTTCGACATCGACACGGCCGTCGAAGACTTGCCGGAGAAAGTCCGCAAGATCCTGCTGTTCGGTTCGGGCAAGCAGGAGATCCCGTTCTCGTACATCAACGAACGTGGCCGTACTTCGGTGCGCGAGCATGTATTCGAAGGGATCATCCCGAACCTGGAGCGGCGTTACCGCGAGACCGATTCGGTCGCGGTGCGCGAAGAACTCGCCAAGTATCAGAACAATCAGCCCTGCCCGGCCTGCGCCGGCACGCGGCTGCGGCGCGAAGCGCGCTTCGTGCGGATCGGCACGGACGGCGACGCGCGCGGCATCTTCGAAATCAGCGGCTGGCCGCTGCGCGACGCGCTCGGCTATTTCCAGACGCTGCGTCTGGAAGGCTCGAAGCGCGAAATCGCCGACAAGGTGGTCAAGGAAATCGTCGCGCGCTTGATGTTCCTGAACAACGTCGGGCTCGATTATCTGTCGCTCGAACGGAGCGCGGAGACGCTGTCGGGTGGCGAGGCGCAGCGCATTCGCCTCGCGTCGCAGATCGGCTCGGGCCTGACCGGCGTGATGTACGTGCTGGACGAGCCGTCCATCGGCCTGCATCAGCGCGATAACGACCGGCTGATCGCCACGCTCAAGCATCTGCGCGACCTCGGCAACTCGGTGATCGTCGTCGAACACGATGAAGACATGATCCGCATGGCCGACTACGTGGTCGACATGGGGCCGGGCGCGGGCGAACACGGCGGCATGGTGATCGCCGAGGGCACGCCCAAGCAGGTGCAGGCGAACGCGGCGTCGATGACCGGGCAGTACATGTCCGGCGCGCGCAACATCGAATTCCCCGACGAACGCAAGGAGCCCGACGATAAGCGCCTGCGAATCGTCGAGGCGTACGGCAACAATCTGCAGCACGTGTCGCTGGATCTGCCGGTCGGCCTGCTCACCTGCGTGACCGGCGTGTCCGGTTCGGGCAAGTCCACGCTGATCAACGACACGCTGTATCACGCGGTCGCGCATCACCTGTACGGCTCGGCCACGGAGCCGGCGCCGTATGAATCGATCGAAGGCCTCGAGCACTTCGACAAGGTCATCAACGTCGACCAGTCGCCGATCGGCCGCACGCCGCGCTCGAACCCGGCCACCTACACGGGCCTCTTCACGCCGATCCGCGAACTGTTCGCGGGCGTGCCCGCGGCGAAGGAACGCGGCTATGAAGCCGGCCGCTTCTCGTTCAACGTGAAGGGCGGCCGCTGCGAGTCCTGCCAGGGCGACGGCGTGCTGAAAGTCGAGATGCACTTCCTGCCCGATGTGTACGTGCCGTGCGACGTCTGTCACGGCAAGCGCTACAACCGCGAAACGCTGGACGTGCAGTACAAAGGCAAGAACATCAGCGAAGTGCTCGACATGACGGTGGAGAACGCCTATGAGTTCTTCAAGCCGGTGCCGGTCGTTGCGCGCAAGCTGAAAACCTTGCTGGACGTGGGTCTGGGTTATATCCGGCTGGGCCAGTCGGCGACTACCCTGTCGGGCGGCGAGGCGCAGCGGGTCAAACTATCTTTGGAACTGAGCAAGCGTGATACGGGTCGCACGCTATACATACTTGATGAGCCGACCACCGGCTTGCACTTTCATGACATCGCCTTGTTGCTCGAAGTGATTCATCGATTACGCGACCAGGGTAATACCGTCGTGATCATCGAGCATAATCTCGATGTAATTAAGACTGCGGACTGGGTCATCGATCTCGGTCCGGAAGGCGGAGCGGGCGGCGGGCAGATCATCGCCCAAGGCACGCCGGAACAAGTTGCGAAGTCAAAGGCAAGTTTTACCGGCAAGTACCTGGCGCCTCTGCTGAAACGCGCGGCCAGTAAAAGTAAGTAACGCGGCACAACTCGGTTGGAGACGGAATAAGCCATGGCCAAGCGGAATCAGGCGCGCGACGACGGGCAAGTGCAGGACCTACGCCCACGCCCGGTCAGGCTGACGAGCGACATGAGCCTGCCGAAGCTGTCGGCGGTTGAAATCGGCAGTTATATCGTGATGCTGTTCGGCATGTGGGCGGTTATCGAACTCCGGCTGCTCGGCGCGTTGCTCGCCGGGCTGCTGGTGTTCCAACTGGTTCACACCATCGCGCCGCGCATCGAGCGCCACATGTCGAGCAAGCGGGCGCGTTGGCTCGCGGTGGTGTTCCTGGCCACGGTGATCGTGGGCGCGTTGACGGGGCTCACGCTCGGCATCATCGAGCATTTCGAGAACGACGTGCCGAGCGTGCAGAAGCTGCTCGACCAGGCCATGCAGCTGATCGACCAGGCGCGCGGCCGGATTCCGCAATTCGTCGCCAACTATCTGCCGGTCGATACCGAACAGATGAAAACCAAGGCGGCGGAGCTGATGCAGACGCACGCCAACATGCTGCAGCAAAGCGGCAAAACCGCGGCGCGCGCGTTCACGCATATCCTGATCGGCATGATCATCGGCGCGATCATCGCGGTCGGCGCGCAGAAGCATATGCAGCGGCTGCCGCTATCCACGGCGTTCGTCACACGCGTGACACGTTTCGCCGACGCGTTTCGCCGCATCGTGTTCGCCCAGGTAAAGATCTCGGCGATCAACGCGGCCTTCACCGGCATTTTCCTGCTGGTGATTCTGCCGATCTTCCACGACACGCTGCCGTTGTCGAAGACGCTGGTGCTGGTCACGTTCATCGTCGGCTTGCTGCCGGTGATCGGCAATCTGATCTCGAACACGATCATCGTCGCGGTGGCGCTCTCGGTGAGCTTTCCCGCAGCGGTCATGTCGCTCGTGTTCCTGATCCTGATTCACAAGCTCGAGTACTTCCTGAACGCGCGCATCGTGGGCGGACAGATCGAGGCGCGCGCGTGGGAATTGCTGATCGCCATGCTCATCATGGAAGCCGCGTTCGGTCTTCCCGGCGTGGTCGCGGCACCGATTTTCTATGCGTACATCAAGCGGGAACTGATCTACTTGCGGTTGGTTTGAGGCGGCGGGAAGCGCGCCACCAGAACGGAAACAGCGGCGCTTCGGCGCCGTTTTTCATTGGTCGCACGTTTACGGAAAACTTGCGGCGCACGGCAACACTCCCGTAAGATGCGAACAATTCCCATTTACGCAAACCTGTGCCGTGACACCCCTTTCCAAGCCCTGCTCCATCGCGACGGCTCGCCTATGAGGCGTCAGCTCGTCCGTCTGCACCGCTGGTTCGGTGTCGCCACAGCGCTGTTTCTGTTCGTCGCCGGCCTGACTGGCGCGATCATCGCGTGGGACCATGAGCTCGATGCGGCACTGAACCCATCCTTCTTCAAAGCCCGTAGCGCCGGTCCGGCGCTGTCGGGCCTGGAGTTGGCGCGTCGCGTGGAAGCGGTCGATTCGCGTCTTCAGGTGACGTATCTGCCGCTGGCCGCCGAGCCGGGCCATACGCTGCAAATGATGGTGCTGCCGAGAACCGATCCGGGCACCCGGAAGCCCTACCCGCTCGACTTCAATCAGATTGCCGTCGACCCCGCCACCGGCGAGATCCAGGGGCGCCGCGAATGGGGCGTCGCCTCGCTCGCGCGGCTCAATCTGATCCCGTTCATTTACAAGCTGCACTACACGCTGCAACTGCCGTTTACGGGCGGCGCGGACATCGGCACGTGGTTGATGGGGATCGTCGGCATCATCTGGCTGTTCGACAGCATGATCGCGTTGTGGCTGTCGTTTCCGAGCGTCAAGGCATGGCGCAAGTCGTTCGCGTTTCGCCTCGGGCGCGGCGGCTATACGTTCACGTTCGATTTGCACCGCTCGGGCGGCGTGTGGATCTGGGGACTGCTGTTGATCGTTGCGCTGACATCGGTATCGATGAATCTCTCCGCGCCGGTGGTGCGCCCCATCGTGTCGTTGTTCTCGAAGCTCACGCCGGACCCGATCAACAACCCGGAAATTCTGCGCGCCCCGCAACCCGGCGACAAGGCGTTGAGCCGCGAACGTATCGTGCAACTGGCCGAGCAGGCAGGCAAGGCGCAGAACCTCGGCGTCGCGCCGGGCGGCATCTACTACGCGGAATTCATCCATGCATACGGCGTCGGTTTCTACGCGACCGGCAACGATCATGGCGACTTCGGCCTCGGCGTTCCGTGGATGTATTGGGACGCGGCCACCGGCAAGCAACTTGGCGCGCAGATCCCCGGCAGGGGCACGGCGGGCGATATTTTCGTGCAGGTGCAATTCCCTCTGCATTCGGGACGCATCCTCGGTCTCGGCGGACGGATTCTGATTAGCGCTGTGGGCCTCGCGGTCGCCGTGCTGAGCGCGACGGGGCTGCTAATCTGGCTGAAGAAGCTGAGCGCGCGCCGCCGTTCGGCGCAGAACGCCAGTCTCGCGCGCGAAGCGGGCCGGTCCGCGGCGCGCTCCTGAAATGCGGGCAAACAAAAAGGCGGCGCCGGAATCATCCGGACGCCGCCTTCCTTACCGAGCCCGCTAGCAACAGCTTTTCGCTTAGCGAAACACCACCGACTTGCTGCCGTTCAACACGACGCGATGCTCCACGTGCCACTTCACCGCACGCGCCAGCGTCACGCACTCCACGTCGCGGCCGATCGCCGTAAGTTGCTCCGGGGTCATGCTGTGGTCGACCCGCTCCACTTCCTGTTCGATGATCGGACCTTCGTCGAGATCCGTCGTCACGTAATGAGCGGTCGCGCCGATCAGTTTCACGCCGCGATCGAACGCCTGGTAGTACGGTTTCGCGCCCTTGAAGCTCGGCAGGAACGAATGATGAATGTTGATCGCGCGGCCGGCCAACGCTTCGCACAGCTTCGGCGACAGAATCTGCATATAGCGCGCAAGCACCACCAGGTCGGCTTGATGCTCGTCGATCACTTCGAGCACGCGCGCTTCCTGCGCGGCCTTCGCGTCGGGCGTGGCGCCCAGCAGCGGGAAATGATGGAACGGAATGTCGTAGCTGGCGGCGAGCTGATAGAACTCCTTGTGGTTCGAGATGATCGCCGGAATCTCGATTCCCAGCTGGCCGGTGCGGTAGCGGAACAGCAGATCGTTCAGGCAATGGCCGATCTTCGACACCATGATCACCACGCGCGGTTTCACCGACGCGTCATGCATCTCCCAGCGCATACCGAACTGCCCGGCGAGTGTCGCAAACGAGGTGCGCAGCGCCTCCAGCCCCGGATCGCCGCCCACCTGCTGAAAATGCACGCGCATGAAGAACTCGCCGGTGCGGCTGTCGCCGAACTGCGCGGAGTCGAGAATATTGCTGCCACGCTCGAACAGAAAGCCCGATACGGCGTGAACGATGCCGGGCCGGTCGGCGCACGACAGTTTGAGGATAAAGCTGTGATCGGTCGACATGACCTGGGTGACTCCCTTCTTCAATGCGTGGTTTGTTCGGTGTGTCTGGTTCGACGCAGCGCGCTTCGGCATGGTCGTCGCACGCGCACCGATACGGCGCTCAGGCGAACACCGGCGGCACGAACAACGCCTCGATGCCGGTACACGCGTCTTCATCGATCCAGCGGCGGCGCAACAGGCAATCCAGCGTGGCCAGGCTCGCGTCGACGGTCATCGCGCCCTCCTCGATCCAGCGCGCCGCTTCGTCGATACGCGCGAGCCGGTGTTCACCCACTTCGCCATCCTGATTGCGCGGCGCGAAATCGGCCGGCAGCGCGAGGTCGTAGATAAAAATCTGTTCGGCCTGCGTGCCTTCCGGCAACGATTGCAGCACATGCGCAGTGCGCCCCGCCACGGCGCGAGTGGCGATCTCCTCGGGGATGCCGGCTTCTTCCCAGCATTCCTTGACGATCGTTTCCGCGACGCCGAAGCCCCAGCCGATCCCGCCCGCCACGACATTGTCGAGCATGCCCGGGTCGGTCGCCTTGGTGTCGCTGCGGCGCGCGATCCACAATTGCGGCGCGCCACGGGGCGCCCCGCTATCCGCGTATTCTACGACGCCGTTCAGATGCACCGCGTAGGTCATCGTTCCGAAGAAGCGCGACGCCGCGCGCTCGATATACGCGAGCGGCGGCGCATCGAACGCATTGCGGATCGCGTAGGTCTCGTTGCGCCAGCCCGGAATGCGGTCTTCAGCGGCGAGCGCGCCGATCACGGAACCGAGCGCGGCGCTCCGCAAATCCACCGTATTGAATGTGGGCGCCAGAGTCACACGGCCGCTGTCGATATCGAACACATCGGGCCAGCGCGCAAGCAATGGCACATCGCCCGTGCGGATCCAGCCGACCTGTTCGGCGTCGATACAGAACGACACATGCGCCTGCACGTCGAAGCGGCGCGCGGCGGTAATGCATGGCAAAGTCATTTAAAGCTCCAAACTAATGTCCGCGCAATCCCATCAATCACGCAACGCTACGCGAATCCCGATTGCGATGAACGTGGCGCCGGCCAGGCGATCGAGCCACACACCGGCACGCGGACGGCGTTTCAGCCAACCGCCGATCATCCCCGCGCACACGCCGAACAGCGAAAACACCACCACGGTCTGCAGCATGAACAACACGCCGAGTTCGAGCATCTGCAGCGTGACGCTTTGCGTGCCGTGCGGCTGCACGAACTGCGGCAGGAACACCACGAAGAACAACGTCACCTTCGGGTTCAGGAGATTGCCGAGCACACTCTGGCGAAACACCGCCATCAACGGCTGCGGCGGGCGCTCGTGCGCGGTCGCGAGACCCTGGCTGCGCAGCGCCTTGATGCCGATCCAGATCAGATACGCGGCGCCGGCCAGTTTGATGACTTCAAAGGCCACCGGCGACGAGCGCAGCAACGCGGCCACGCCGAGCGCGGCGAGCGTCGTGTGAAACGTGATGCCGGCCGCAAAGCCGAGCGCCGCGACGAGCCCCGCCGCGCGGCCCTGTGAGATGCCGCGTGCTAGCACTTGCAGATTGTCGGGGCCGGGCGCCATGGTAATGGCGATCGATGTGGCGAGAAACAGCAGGAAGTTGGGCATCGTTCTTACCTTCTTATGGACGAGAAGAAGTTCACCGCGGCTTGGGCGCGTGCGATCAATGACCGTCGAATCGGGTCACCGTATAAAGCGCGAGGCCGCCCTCGCTGAGCAGCTTCGAACCGCCGAGCTCGGGCAGATCGATGATCGCAGCGCCTTCCACGACAACCGCGCCGAGGCGCTCGAGCAGCATCTTGCCGGCCATCATCGTGCCGCCGGTCGCGATCAGATCGTCGATGATCACGACGCGGTCGCCCGGCTTGCAGGCGTCCTCATGAATCTCGACGGTCGCCGTGCCGTATTCGAGCTCGTACGATTGCGCGACGCGCTTGTAGGGCAGTTTGCCCGCCTTGCGGATCGGAATGAAGCCGAGGTTCAGTTCATACGCGAGAATCGGCCCGATGATGAAACCGCGCGCGTCCAGCCCGGCAATGTAGTCCAGCTCGGCGTCGATATAACGCTGCACGAACAGATCGATCAGCACGCGCAGCGACTTCGGCTCCTGCAGGAGCGGCGTGATGTCGCGAAACTGCACGCCCGGCTGCGGCCAGTCGGGCACCGTGCGAATGTGGCTTTTGATGTAGTCGGCCGCATCGAGCGGCGCGCTCGCGAGCGCGTTGGACATGATGTCTCCGGATGGACCTCGACAGGTCCGATGAAAAACTAAACGAGCGGCGGCCCGGCAGGCTCACCTAGCCAGGCATGAGCGCAAATTTCAGGCCGCGGCGGCGCCTGCGCGCCGGTGCTTCGAGAGCCGTTCCTCGGCCTCCGCCAACTGTTCGGGCAAACCGCGCAACACCACGATGTCGCTCGCGCGCAGCTTGGTGGACGGATCCGGCTCGACGCCGCGAATGCCGTGCCGGCGAATCGCCGTCACTTCGACACCGATCTCGAACAGGCCCAGGTCCGCGAGCGTCCGGCCTACCGCGTCCGCGTTTTCGTCGACCGGCACCGATTGTAGCCGCACCTGTTCGTGGCCGTCGTCGTCGTCCACGTCGTCGGCGCCGTGGAAATAGCCGCGCAGCAGCGCGTAGCGTTCATCGCGCATCTCTTCCACGCGACGCACCACGCGCCGCATCGGCACGCCCATCACCACGAGCGTGTGCGAAGCGAGCATCAGACTGCCTTCGACGATTTCCGGGATCACCTCGGTCGCGCCCGCTGCCAGCAGTTTTTCCAGATCGGCGTCGTCGACAGTACGAACGATCACCGGCAACGTCGGCTCCAGTTCGTGGATGTTGTGCAGCACGCGCAATGCCGACGGCGTATTCGCATAGGTGATCGCAATCGTTGCCGCCCGATGGATACCGGCTGCAAGCAGCGACTCGCGCCGCCCAGCATCGCCGAACACGACCGATTCACCCGCCGCCGCGGCTGCCGCGACACGATCCGGATCGAGGTCGAGCGCAACGTACGACAAACCTTCATGTTCCAGCATGCGCGCCAGATTCTGCCCGGCCCGGCCGTAGCCGCAAATGATCACGTGACCGCTTTGTTTGAGACTCTGCGTGGCGATGCGCGTCATTTGCAACGACTGCATCATCCATTCAGTCGACGACAACCGCAGCACGATCCGGTCCGCGTTCTGGATCATGAACGGCGCGGCCAGCATCGACAGCAGCATGGCTGCGAGAATCGCCTGCAGCAGGGTGGCGTCGACGAGATGCTTGTCGAGAATCAGATTCAGCAGCACGAAGCCGAACTCGCCCGCTTGCGCGAGGCCGATGCCGGTGCGCATCGCGACACCCGGCGACGCGCCGAACAGGCGCGACAGGCCCGTCACCATGATCGCTTTCAGCAGAATCGGGCCGACCAGAAAGCCGAGCACGATCAGCGGATGCTCCCAGATCACGCGCGGATTGAGCAGCATGCCGGTGGTGATAAAGAAGAGCCCGAGCAGCACGTCGCGAAACGGCTTGATGTCTTCTTCCACCTGATGCCGGTACGGCGTCTCGGCGATCAGCATGCCGGCGATGAACGCGCCGAGCGCGAGCGACAAACCGAACTTGTCCGTGATGAACGCGCAACCCAGCGTCACCAGCAACAGATTGAGAATGAACAGTTCCTGCGAGCGGCGCCGCGCCACCACGTTGAACCAGCGCGTCATGAAGCGCTGGCCCACGATCAACAGCAGCGACAACGCCACGACGATCTTGATGGCCGCCACGCCGAGCGAACTGACGAGATCTTCGGAGTTGCCACCCAGCGCAGCGATGACGATGAGCAGCGGCACCACCGCCAGATCCTGGAACAGCAGCACGCCGAAGATATTGCGGCCGTGCTCAGTCTCGATCTCGAGCCGCTCCGCCAGCATCTTGCTGACGATCGCCGTCGACGACATGGCGAGCGCGCCGCCCAGCGCCACGCTCGCCTGCCACGTAATGTGCACCCAGCGCTCCAGCACGAAGCCGAGCGAGACCGCCACCGCGATCGTGCCGATCACCTGCAACAGGCCGAGGCCGAACACGAGGCGGCGCATCGAACGCAGCTTGGCGAGTGAGAACTCCAGCCCGATCGAAAACATCAGGAACACCACGCCGAACTCGGCCAGGTTCTGCGCGCCCGCCGAGTCGGGAATCAGACCGAACGCATGCGGACCGACGACGATGCCCACCGTCAGATAGCCGAGCATCGGCGGAAGATTCAGAAAGCGAAACACCACCACGCCCGCCACCGATGCCAGCAGCAGGAACAGCGTCATTTCGAGGGGGGAAATCATCGGCAAAAACGCATCGGTAAAGCGTCCTCGTTCGTCAGCGGAACCGCGCACGAGAAACGCCGTGCGACAAGGTTGAGGGGCCGTTAAAGGCAGCGATAAAGACAGCGGCTCGGCACAGCAGGCCCGGCGCGGCGAACAGGCGCCTTTGCTATACTTCGCGAATGATAGCGAAAATCAATGGCGACCGGGCACTCGCGCTCGCTCGCGACGTGCTCGACATCGAAGCGGACGCCGTGCGCGCGCTTCGCGATCAACTCGACGATGGTTTCGTCGGGGCGGTCGACTTCATCCTGGGTTGCCGCGGGCGCGTGGTCGTTTCCGGCATCGGCAAATCCGGCCACGTGGCCCGCAAGCTCGCGGCCACGCTCGCCAGCACCGGCACGCCGGCGTTCTTCGTGCATCCCGCTGAAGCCAGCCACGGCGACCTCGGCATGGTCACCGCCGAGGACGTGTTCCTCGCGCTGTCCAATTCCGGTGAAACCGAAGAACTCGTGGCGATCCTGCCGCTCATCAAGCGGCTCGGCGCGAAGCTGATTGCCATGACGGGCCGTCCGTCATCGAGTCTCGCACAACTGGCCGACGTGCACCTGAATTCCGGTGTGTCGAAAGAAGCCTGCCCGATGAATCTCGCGCCCACCGCCAGCACCACCGCCGCGCTCGCGCTCGGCGACGCGCTCGCGGTCGCGGTGCTCGATGCGCGCGGCTTCGGCCGTGACGACTTCGCGCGCTCGCATCCGGGCGGCGCGCTCGGCCGGCGCCTGCTCACTTATGTCCGCGACGTCATGCGTACCGGCGATCAGGTGCCGAAGGTCACGCCCGACGCGACCGTGCGCGACGCGCTGTTTCAGTTGACCGCCAAGCGTATGGGCATGACCGCGATCGTCGATCAGGATGACCGCGTCGCCGGCATCTTTACCGACGGCGACCTGCGCCGCGTGCTCGAACGCGACGGCGATTTCCGCGAACTGTCGATCGCCTCGGTCATGACCGCCGGCCCGCGCACCATCGGTCCGGATCAACTCGCGGTGGAAGCCGTGGAACTGATGGAGCGCCACCGGATCAATCAGATGCTGGTCGTCGACGAAGCAGGCAAGCTGATCGGCGCACTCAACATGCACGACCTGTTCTCGAAGAAGGTGATCTGATGGCCATTGCTCCGCCCACCGCGACCGAACGCGCAAGCCGCGTCAAGCTGATGATTTTCGACGTCGACGGCGTGCTCACCGACGGCGGCCTGCTGTTCACGGCGGAAGGCGACACGATGAAGGGCTTCCATTCGATGGACGGCCACGGCATGAAGCTGCTGCGCGAGGCCGGCATCGAGACGGCGATCATCACGGGGCGCAAGTCGGGCATCGTCGCGGTACGGGCGAAGGAAATGAACGTCACGCACGTCTATCAGGGCGTGCAGGACAAACCTCAGGCGTTCGCGGACCTGTTGCAGCAAACCGGCCTGAGCGCCGAAGAATGCGGCTACATGGGCGACGACTGGGTCGATCTCGCCGTGATGCTGAAGGTCGGCTTCGCGGCCGCGCCGGCCAACTCGCATCCCGAGGTGATCGCGCGGGCCCATTGGGTCAGCGAGGCACGCGGAGGCCACGGCGCGGCGCGTGAAGTCGTCGATACGCTGCTGCGCGCGCAGCACAAATACGAAGCGCTGCTCGCGGCCGCCTGTAGCGGCGAACAGCGGGGCCTCGTCGGATGAACCAGTTTCGCCTGACGTCACTGATTCCGCTGGTCGCCATGGCTGCGCTCGCCGGTATCACGTGGTGGCTGCTGCAAGCCACCCTGCCCCGGCAGAACGAAGGCGTGGTGCGTCCCAAAGAGCACACGCCGGACTACTTCGCCGACAACTTCTCGGTTTCCGAACTCGATCAGTCGGGCTCGACCCAGTACCGGCTGACCGCCCAGTCGCTGATCCATTACGAAGACGACGAGCTGAGCGACCTGGTCAAGCCGGCCATGCGCGCGTTCCAGCCCGGCAAGCCGATCGTTACGGCAACCGGCGACACCGGCAAGGTGAACGGTGACGCGTCGATCGTCGATCTTTACGACAACGCACGCATCGTGCGGGCGCCCGGCTACGGAGATCCGCAGATGCAAGCGGATTCGCAGCATTTTAGGGTGCTGGTCAACGACGATGTGATCGAGACTGAAAAGCCGGTTAAACTTCAGCGCGGCATGTCGGTGATGACTGCCAGCGGCATGAACTACAACAACGTCACCCGGGTGATGCAGCTGTTCGGCAACGTGAAAGGCAACATCGCCCCGTCCGAAGCAGGCGGCAGCTCGCCCAAGCAACCCGGGTAATCCATTCCAGGCGTGACTGCATGAACGAATCGTTCCCCCGTTTTGATACCGGCCGCCCGCGCACCCTGTCCGCGTGGCGCGCCGGACTCGCTGCGCTGATCGTCGCGTTGCCGCTTGCCGGCTTCGCGCCGCTCGCGCACGCCGACCGTGCCGACAAGGACAAGCCGCTGAACATCGAAGCGGACAACATGACTTACGACGACCTGAAGCAGGTCAACATCTTCACAGGCCATGTGGTCGCCACCAAAGGCACGATCGTCATCAAGGCCGACCGTGTCGAAGTGACGCAAGACCCGCAGGGCTATCAGTACGCCACCGGCACTTCGAGCGGCGGCAATCTGTCGTACTTCCGCCAGAAGCGCGAAGGCCTCGACGAGTACATTGAAGGCACGGCTGTTCGTATCGACTACGACGGCAAGCAGGATCTGACCACGCTTACCACGAACGCTACCGTGAAGCGCCTGCAAGGCCTCTCCACGGTGATGGACCAGGTGCACGGCAGCGTCGTCACGTACGACGGCCAGAACGACTTCTATACGGCGAAGGCGGGCAAGGACGTCGCCGGCCCGGGCAACCCGACTGGCCGCGTGCGCGCCATGCTGTCGCCGCGCAATGGCGGCGCAGCGCCGCTGAACGGTGCGTCGGCCACGCTTGCGCCGTCCACGACGATCCAGGGAGCCCCGAACCAGTGAGCACCTCAGCGTCCCTCCCCAATCGCAAGCCGGCCGGCACCAGCAGTTCGCTGGTGGTGCGCAACCTGAAGAAACGTTACGGCTCGCGCACGGTCGTCAAAGACGTGTCGCTCGACGTGAAAAGCGGCGAAGTAGTCGGTCTGCTCGGCCCCAACGGCGCGGGCAAGACCACCTCGTTCTATATGATCGTCGGCCTCGTGCCGCTCGACGCGGGCGAGATCGATCTGGACGGCAAGTCGATCAGCCTGCTGCCGATTCATAAGCGCGCTTCGCTGGGTTTGTCGTATCTGCCGCAGGAAGCTTCGGTGTTCCGCAAGCTGAGCGTCGAAGAAAACATTCGCGCGGTGCTGGAATTGCAGCACGAAGACAACGGCTCGCGGCTCAGCAAGGACGCCATCACGAGCCGCACGGAAGCCTTGCTCGACGAGTTGCAGATTGCGCATTTGCGCGAAAATCCGGCGCTCTCGCTATCGGGCGGCGAGCGTCGCCGGGTCGAGATCGCCCGGGCGCTGGCTACCAATCCGAGCTTTATTCTGCTCGACGAACCGTTTGCGGGCGTCGACCCGATCGCCGTGCTGGAAATTCAGAAGATCGTTAAATTTCTGAAGCAGCGCAATATCGGCGTGCTGATCACCGACCACAACGTGCGTGAAACGCTCGGCATCTGCGATCACGCCTACATCATCAGCGACGGCAGCGTGCTGGCCGCCGGCGCGCCGAGCGACATCATCGAAAACGAAAGCGTGCGGCGCGTCTATCTGGGCGAGCACTTCCGCATGTAAGCGCATGAGGGATTACCGGCCGTGCGAGCGCGCACCGGCCGGCCCCTCCATGCGGCAACCGCACATCCGCATTTTTGAGCCGGGCCGTCTTGCGCCCGTCGCCGCCCAAAACTGGCGCATGCGTAATTGCGAATGTCGCAAGGTATCGCGGTCGTGGCAAACTCTCTACAATGAATCTCAACTTGCCATGAAAGCCAGCCTCCAACTCCGCCTATCGCAGCATCTTGCGCTGACGCCGCAGCTGCAGCAGTCCATCCGGCTGCTTCAGCTGTCTACGCTCGAATTGCAGCAAGAAGTTGCAATGGCGATCTCGCAGAATCCGCTCCTCGAAAACGAGGACGACTGGATCGCGAGCCCGTTGCGCGTAGCGGCCGACGGCTCGCTGATCGCGCAGGCGCCCAACTCTTCCGCGCCGCCCGACCAGATGGGCGGCAATACGTCGTCCTCGTCCAGCAGCGAGCGCGCCGAGAACGGTGAGCCTCAGGGCGTCGACGAATACAACGGCCTCGCGGGCGACGGCAACGGCGACGCGTCGCAATGGAATCTCGACGACTACGGCCGCTCCGGCAACGCCTCTGACGACGACGACCTGCCGCCGCTGCAAATCCATGAATCGAGCACCTCGCTGCGCGATCACCTGATGGCGCAATTGCGCGTCACCCAGGCAAGCCAGCGCGACCGGGCGCTGATCACGTTCCTGATCGAATCGCTCGACGACGACGGCTACCTGGCTGCCACGCTCGAAGAAGTGCTGGCCGATCTGCCCGAAGAGCTCGAAGTCGACCTCGACGAAATGAACGCCGCGCTTGCGCTGCTGCATAGCTTCGACCCGGCCGGGGTCGGTGCGCGCTCCGCGTCGGAATGTCTCAAGCTGCAATTATTGCGGCTCGATGGCTCGCCTACACGCACGCTCGCGCTCGACATCGTCGCTCACCATCTCGAACTGCTCGCGGCGCGCGATTTCACGCGACTGCGCAAGCATCTGAAGGCCAACGACGACGATCTGCGCGATGCGCACGTGCTGATCCGCTCGCTCGAACCGTTTCCGGGCGCCGCCTATGGCAAGGCCGAAGCGGACTATGTGGTTCCGGACATCATGGTGCGCAAAACGGCACAGGGCTGGCAGGCCGAGCTGAACCCGGAGGTCGTGCCGAAGCTGCGAATTAATCATCTGTACGCGAATATTCTGCGCAATAACCGGGGCGATCCGGGCAGTGGTTCGTTGCGCCAGCAACTGCAGGAAGCGCGTTGGCTGATCAAAAATATCCAGCAGCGTTTTGAGACGATTCTGCGCGTGGCGCAGGCAATTGTGGAACGTCAGAAGAGCTTTTTTGTCCACGGCGAAATTGCCATGCGCCCCTTGGTTTTGCGGGAAATTGCTGATACGCTCGGCCTACACGAGTCAACTGTCTCGCGTGTGACAACCGGTAAATACATGCTGACCCCATTCGGGACGCTTGAATTTAAGTACTTCTTCGGATCACACGTTTCGACTGACACGGGCGGCGCGGCGTCTTCAACGGCGATCCGCGCGCTCATCAAGCAACTGATAGGAGCGGAAAACCCGAAATCTCCTCTTTCGGACAGTCGCATAGCCGAACTGCTGGCGGAACAGGGCTTCGTGGTCGCACGGCGTACCGTTGCGAAATACCGTGAAGCGCTCAAGATCCCGGCAGTCAACCTGCGCAAGTCTCTGTAGCGCGCCCCCAAGCTGTCGCTTCGCGCCAGCCCCCCCCGAGGGGGCAAGACAACTTGGGGCGGCCCGGCGTTTGTCTTGAGCCCGTCGCCTTCCGCGGCGGGCATTTACCGGCCGCTCCGCAGTTGGCGGACAGGCCGGCCGATGCGACCTGCCAGCAGTCAGCCACCGGGGGGCGACTCAGGCAAGCCGACAGATCGACCGGACCTTCGTCATCGTGCGGACCAAGCGGCCATTAGCTTGGAGAAGCACTATGAATCTGCAGATCAGTGGACACCACCTCGAAGTAACGCCTGCGTTGCGCGAATACGTGATCACCAAACTGGATAGGGTGCTAAGACATTTTGATCAGGTCATCGACGGCAGTGTGGTCCTCTCGGTCGACAACCACAAGGAAAAGGAAAAGCGTCAAAAGGTTGAAATCAACCTGCATCTCAAGGGCAAGGACATCTTTGTCGAGAGCTGTGACAGCGACCTGTACGCTGCGATCGATCTGATGATCGACAAGCTTGACCGGCAAGTCATCCGCCATAAGGATCGTCTGCAAGGCCATGCGCATGAGGCGATCAAGTATCAACCGGCGCCGCAACTCGACGTGCCGCCGCAATAAGGGAAACCAGAAGGCGCTTTTCGTTTCTTCATTAGCTCTTCGTCTTCCCTTAACCAGCGAAACCGCCCGGACCCGGGCGGTTTTTTGTTTCCGGCCGCTGCTTTTCGCGCGGCATCGCACCCTGTGCCCACGCTTCAAAAGAACTCAATACGCATTGATGGCCCGCCGCACCATCCGTGGCTACCCTGTTCTATAATGTTCCGGTTACCATCGGGGTCAGGTAAGCTCAAGCGAAAGTCGGTCGGCCGGAGTCCTGCGCTTTCGGACTCCAACGCATGTCGCCGTGAGCATCGAACGAATGGAACGCCACTCAAACGCCCCAGCGAGGAGAACCCAGGCCACGTTTTCGCCTGTCAACATGAATCGTTTAGCCAAATTTCTTCCCCTCGAGAACGTCGTCGTCGGACTATCGGTCACCAGCAAGAAACGTGTGTTCGAGCAAGCGGGCCTGATCTTCGAGAACCAGAACGGCATCGCCCGTAGCACGGTCACTGACAATCTGTTCGCGCGCGAGCGCCTCGGATCGACTGGCCTTGGTGAAGGCGTGGCGATTCCGCATGGCCGGATCAAAGGCTTGAAGCAGCCGCTCGCCGCGTTCGTCCGTCTTGCCGAAGCCATCCCCTTCGAATCGCCCGACGGTCAGCCGGTCTCGTTGCTCATCTTCCTGCTCGTGCCCGAACAGGCCACCCAACAGCACCTCGAAATCCTTTCGGAAATCGCGCAGTTGCTGTCCGATCGCGAAGCCCGCGAGCGCCTGCATACGGAAGAAGACCGCGAATCATTGCATCGCCTGCTCACTCAGTGGCAACCTTGATGCATCGGCGGTTATCCGCACGCCGGTGATCCGCGCAGGTGCGGATACAGTCTGACAACGCAACCGGCCCGCGCTAGCGCGGCCGTTGCTTTGTCCGGCAAGCGGCCCACACTGGAGTCACTGACTCATGGATACGTCCAGCATCAACGCCCAAAGCATTTTCGACGATAACGCGGCCATGCTGAAGCTCAGCTGGCTGACGGGGCATGAAGGCTGGGAGCGCGGCTTTTCTTCGGAATCGGTCGCCAATGCCACGTCGAGCGCCGATCTCGTCGGCCACTTGAACTTGATCCACCCGAACCGGATCCAGGTGCTCGGCGACGCCGAAATCGACTACTACAAGCGCCAAACCGACGAAGACCGCTCGCGCCACATGGCCGAGCTGATTGCGTTGGAACCGCCGTTTCTGGTGGTGGCGGGCGGCGTCGCCGCACCGCCGGAACTGGTCCTGCGCTGCACGCGCTCGTCCACGCCGCTGTTCACCACGCCGATGTCCGCCGCCGCGGTGATTGACAGCCTGCGCCTCTACATGTCGCGCATTCTCGCGCCGCGTGCCACGTTGCACGGCGTGTTTCTCGACATTCTCGGCATGGGCGTGCTGCTCACCGGCGACTCGGGCCTCGGCAAGAGCGAACTCGGGCTGGAACTGATCAGCCGCGGCCACGGCCTCGTTGCCGACGACGCGGTCGATTTCGTGCGCCTCGGTCCCGATTTCGTCGAAGGCCGCTGCCCGCCGTTGCTGCAAAACCTGCTGGAAGTGCGCGGCCTCGGCCTGCTCGACATCAAGACGATTTTCGGTGAAACCGCGGTGCGCCGGAAAATGAAGCTCAAGCTGATCGTGCAACTGGTCCGCCGTCCCGATGGCGAATTCCAGCGGCTGCCGCTGGAAAGCCAGACCGTCGACGTGCTCGGCCTGCCGATCAGCAAGGTCACGATTCAAGTGGCGGCCGGCCGCAACCTCGCCGTACTGGTCGAAGCCGCCGTGCGCAACACGATCCTGCAACTGCGCGGCATCGACACGCTGCGCGACTTCATGGATCGCCAGCGCCTCGCCATGCAAGACCCCGACAGCCAGTTTCCCGGCAAACTGATCTGAGTCCGCAAGACTCGGCCGTATCCGCAGTCAACGGCAGGCCGCGGGTACGCGCGGGAGGACCAGATGCTATGATGAAATGTACGGTTTTGACGACTCCATGCGCATAATCCTGATCACCGGTATATCCGGCTCCGGCAAATCAGTTGCCCTGAACGCGCTTGAAGACGCAGGCTATTACTGCGTCGACAACTTGCCGCCGCGCTTCCTGCCGCAACTGGCCTCCTATCTCGCCGAGGACGGGCAAGACCGCCTCGCGGTCGCGATCGACGCGCGCTCGAGCGCCTCGCTCGACGAAATGCCCGCCATGATCCGCGACCTGTCGCGTGCCCACGACGTGCGCGTGCTGTTCCTCAACGCGAGCACGCAGTCGCTGATTCAACGCTTCTCCGAAACGCGCCGCCGCCATCCGCTGTCCGGTTCCACTTCGCACGACGCCGACGTCGGCCTGCTCACCTCGCTCGCCGAAGCAATCGAACGCGAACGTGAACTCGTGGCGGGTCTGGCGGAGTTCGGCCATCAGATCGACACCAGCAATCTGCGCGCGAACGTGCTGCGTGCGTGGGTCAAGCGCTTCATCGAGCAGAAAGACTCAGGGCTCGTGCTGATGTTCGAGTCGTTCGGTTTCAAACGCGGCGTGCCGCTCGACGCGGATTTCGTGTTCGACGTGCGCACCTTGCCGAACCCGTACTACGATCATGAATTGAGGCCGCTTACCGGCCTCGACAAACCGGTGATCGATTTTCTCGATGCGTTGCCGGTCGTGCACGAAATGATCGACGACATCGAAAAATTTCTCGCCAAGTGGCTCCCGCATTTCCGCGACGACAACCGCAGTTATCTGACCGTCGCGATCGGTTGCACGGGCGGCCAGCACCGCTCGGTATTCATTGCGGAGACGCTCGCCGCGCGTCTTGCAGCGTCGGCGAATGTCATTGTGCGGCACCGCGATGCGCCGGTCGAAGCCGGCGAATCATCGAAGTTAGTGGCTTAACCGGCCGCATCGCGCGGCCTCAACTCGAAGCGTTGCGCCATGTCTTCTACTTCTACTGTGCTTGCCGATGTGCCGCTGTTTCCGCTGCATACGGTGCTGTTTCCCGACGGACTGCTGCCGCTGAAGATTTTCGAAGCGCGCTATCTCGACATGGCGCGCGACTGTCTGCGTGAAAAAACGCCGTTCGGTGTATGTCTGCTGAAAAGCGGCGCGGAAGTGGCGCGTGCAGAGGAGCCTTCGGTGCCCGAAGCAATCGGCTGTCTCGCTGAAATCGACGAGTGCGATGTCGAAGCCTTCGGCATGCTGCTGATTCGCGCGCGCGGCACGCGGCGTTTTCGTCTGCTGTCGCATCGCGTCGAATCGAGCGGATTGCTGGTCGGCATGGCAGAGCCGCTCGGCGAGGACATGCCGCTCGAAGGCAACGAGCAATTGGCCAAATTCGGCGCATGCGCGGAAGTGCTCGAACGGATCATCGCGACGATCCGCGAACGCGATCCGGACAGCCTGCCGTTCGCGGAACCCTTCAGACTCGAAGATCCGTCATGGGTGTCGAACCGTCTTGCCGAAGTGCTGCCGATCGCTCTGCGTGCTCGCCAGAAACTGATGGAATTGCAGGACGCCGGCGCGCGGATCGACGTGGTTCATCATTACATGCAGCAGCATCAGTTACTTTGAAGGCGGGCGCCGCGCCCCTGGCGGATTGATCAGATCAGCGAGCCTTGCAACCCGTCCAGCAGTTTGCGCACCGGCGCCGGAACACCGAACGAATCGAGATCGCTGAGCGCGACCCACGCGGTGTCGGCATCGCCCAGTGTGGCCAAAGCGCCGACTCCGCGATCCAGTTCCGCGACGCGCGGCTCGATATCCAGTTTGAAATGCGTGAACACATGCGTGAGCGGCGCAAGCGGCGAGACCGCACCGTCGCCACCGAAAGCGCGCGCACGTTCGGCGAGCGCGGCTTCGTCGGCGGCTTCGGGCAGGCTCCACAAGCCGCCCCAGATACCGGACGGCGGGCGCTTCTCCAGCATCACCGCGTTGCCGTCGCGCAGCACCAGCATCCATGTGCGGCGCGTCGGCACGGTCTTTTTCGGACGCGCCGTGGGCAGTACGCGCTGACGTCCGGTCAGGTTGGCGACGCAGTCGGCGGCGAACGGACAGCGCAGGCAGTCCGGCTTGCCGCGCACGCACAGCGTCGCGCCGAGATCCATCAAGCCTTGCGTGTACGCGCTGACGTCCGCATCCGATGCGTTCGACGGAAGCAGTGACTCCGCCAGCGTCCACATCGCGTTTTCGACTTTCTTTTCGCCGGGAAAACCTTCGACGCCGAACACGCGCGCCAGCACGCGCTTCACGTTGCCGTCGAGAATCGTCGCGCGCGCGCCGAATGCGAAGGACGCGATCGCCGCCGCCGTCGAGCGGCCGATGCCCGGCAATTCCGCCAGTTCCTCGACCGATGCCGGAAACGCACCGCCATGTTGCTCGACCACGACTTGCGCGCAGCGATGCAGGTTGCGCGCACGTGTGTAATAGCCAAGACCGGCCCACAACGCCATCACGTCGTCAGACGGCGCGGCGGCGAGCGCGGCGACGGTCGGAAAACGCGCGAGAAATTTCGCGTAGTACGGAATCACCGTCGACACCTGCGTCTGCTGCAGCATGATTTCCGACAACCAGATGCGATACGGATCGCGCGTGTTCTGCCACGGCAAATCATGCCGGCCATGCTGACGCTGCCACGCGATCAGACGCGCGGAAAAATCAGACATGACTGGAACAGCAGGCGCTTGCGGCGCGGCGGACGAAGTGGAACGCGGAGTTAAGCGAGAAGGCATCGGCGATTTAGCGCTGGCAGGTGGGACAGAAATACGTTGAACGCTGCCCTTGCACGATCTGTTTGATCGGCGTTCCACACACGCGGCATGGCAGCCCGGCGCGATCATAGACGAAATAATCGAGCTGGAAGTAACCGCTTTCGCCGTTGCTGCCAACGAAGTCGCGCAACGTGCTGCCGCCCTTCTCGATGGCGGCGGCGAGCGTCACGCGCACGGCGTCGGCCAGCAACTCGTAGCGCACGAGCGAGACGCGGCCCGCCGCGGTGGTCGGCCGGATGCCGGCGCGAAACAGGCTCTCCGACGCGTAGATATTGCCCACGCCGACCACGATTTCGCCCGCCAGCAGCGCCTGCTTCACCGAGACTTTGCGGCCCCGCGTGAGCCGGTGCATCAGCGCGCCGGAGAACGCGGGCGAAAACGGTTCGACGCCGAGGCTCGCGAGCAACGGATGCTCGAGCACGTCGCCGGCTTCGCGCGGGTGCCACAGCACCGCGCCGAAGCGCCGCGGATCGCGATAGCGCAAAATGAACTCGTCGAAGATCCAGTCGATGTGATCGTGCTTCGCCGCGGCCGGCGGATGCGGCACGTGACGCAGCACCCGCAGCGTCCCAGTCATGCCAAGATGCACGATGAACCAGCCCGCGTCGATCTCGAACAGCAGGTACTTGCCGCGCCGCTCGACCTTGCGCACCACATGGCCGCGCAAGGTTTTCGCAAGATCGGCCGGAATTGGCCAGCGCAATGCGGGCGTGCGCACATCCACGCGCTCAACCTTGCGCCCGGACACATACGGTTCGATTCCCCGTCGGGTAACCTCAACTTCTGGCAACTCTGGCATGTCTAACTGGTGTGCAACTTGCGTGAGTGGTTGTGCGCGTATTGTAGCGAGCGCGTTACAATCGTCCGAAACATTGAACGGATTTCCATGAACTTGTCCTTCGTGAAGCTGTTTTTGAAGCGCCCGGCTAGCGCATTCCGCGTACCGCACGCCGTGTCCGCTCGCCGGATGCTCGGTGCGGCAGCGCTCGCAGTCTGGGCACTGGCGGCCGTGCCCGCTTACGCGCAGGACCCCTCGCCGGACTCGGATGACACCTCGGTCACCTTGCCGGATCCGCTCGGCCCGGCATCGGCGGAAGACCAGAAGTCCCTG
Source organism: Paraburkholderia sp. BL6665CI2N2 (assembly GCF_004366535.1). NCBI lineage: Bacteria > Pseudomonadati > Pseudomonadota > Betaproteobacteria > Burkholderiales > Burkholderiaceae > Paraburkholderia > Paraburkholderia sp. BL6665CI2N2. Next base: position 6,088,815 of record NZ_SORC01000001.1, on the reverse strand, counting down.
CCCGGCGTGCCGCTAACGAGCCAGATCGTATTCCAGGTGCTCGCCGCCGAGGTCGCGCTGCAGCGCGACCAACCGGCGCCCGCCTATCAGACTTACCTCGCGCTCGCGCGCGACACGCACGATCCGCGCATGGCGCAGCGCGCCACCGAGATCGCGCTGGCCGCGCAGAGTCCCTCGGACGCATTGGCCGCCGCGCAATTGTGGCAGCAGTATGCGCCGAACTCGGAACGCGCCGCGCAACTCGACGCATCGCTACTCGTGTTGTCCGGCAAACCTGACGACGCGGCGCCCATCCTCGCCCGCGAACTCGCGCGCGTACCCGCCGACAATCGCGGCAGCGCGATCCTCGCGCTGCAGTTGCTGCTCTCGCGCGGCCCGAACCGGATCGGCGGCCTGCACGTGTTGCAGGATCTGCTCAAGAACGACATGAACCGGCCCGAAGCGCAACTGGCGATCGCACGCCAGCAACTCGTATCGGACGACGCACCGGGCGCGCGCAAGTCGCTCGAACAGGCGCTCGCGCTCAAGCCCGACTATTTGCCGGCAGCGCTGACGCTGTCGCAAATGGGCCCGGAAGAGCGCAAGGAAGGCATCGCTTCGCTCGAAAAGTACGTGCAGCAGAATCCGAAATCGCATGACGCGCGTCTCGCGCTCGCGCAGATGTATCTCGCGAGCGACCGTCTGGACGACGCGCAGAAGCAGTTCGAGATCATGCACAAGAACAACGCAAACGAGCTGACGCCGCTCATGGCGCTCGCGCTCATCAAGATCCAGCAGAAGAATTTCACCGACGCGCAAACCTACCTGACGCAGTACGCCCAGCAAGCCGAAAAGACGCAGGGCGCCGATCCGGGCCAGGCGTACATCTACCTTGCGCAACTGTCGCTCGAGCAGAAGAATGAAGCGGCCGCGAGCGACTGGCTGAACAGGATCTCTCCGTCGAGCCAGCAATATGTGCCGGCGCAGATCACGCGCGCGCAATTGCTCGCCAAGCAGGGTAAGACCGACGACGCACGCAAGCTGCTGGCTAACCTGCCGGCGCCGGACCCGCGCGACCAGGCGCTGATCTCCCGCACCGATGCGGCGATCCTGTTCGACGCGAAGCGCTATCCGGAGGCTGAATCACGTCTGCAGCGAGCCACGGCGCAATTTCCCGACGACCCCGATCTGACCTACGACTACGCGATGTCCGCCGAGAAAACCGGCCATTACGACGTCATGGAAGCGCAGTTGCGCAAGCTGATCCAGACGCAGCCCGACAATCCGCAAGCGTATAACGCGCTCGGCTACTCGCTGGCCGATCGCAATCAGCGCCTCGCCGAAGCGGATAAGCTGGTCGAGAAGGCATCCTCATTGGCGCCGAACGACGCGTTCATCATGGACAGCGTCGGCTGGGTCAAATACCGGATGGGCAACACCTCGGACGCAATCAAGCTGCTGCGCAAAGCGTACGACATGCAGCCGAACGCCGAAATCGGTGCGCACCTCGGCGAAGTGCTATGGAAATCCGGCAATCAGGATCAGGCACGCGCCGCTTTCCGCGATGCGCGCAAGCTCGAACCGGACAACGACACGCTTGTCAAAACGCTCCAACGTCTTCAGGTGAACGATCTTTGATGCGTCTTTCCCGTTTGATTCACTTTCCTCGGGCGCCGCGCAGCGCGGCGTTCGCTTTCGCTGCGGCAGCGGTCGTCGCACTGGCCGGTTGTGCATCGGTCAAACCGCAAGGGCCGTCCACGTCGAATGCCGCGACTTCCGTCACCGCGCAGACGAGCCGTGCTTACCAGGGCCGTTTCGCGGTCCAGTACAACGATCAGAACGGCCAGCAGCGCAACGCTTACGGCAACTTCACGTGGCAGGAAACCGGCGACACCGTGACCCTCCAGTTGCGCAACCCGCTCGGTCAGACGCTGGCGGTGGTGACGTCGTCGCCGGCTTCGGCAACGCTGGAGCTGCCGAATCGCCAGCCGCTCACCGCGGATAACGTCTCCACGCTGATGCAGAATGCGCTCGGCTTCGCGTTGCCGGTCGAAGGACTGCGCTATTGGCTGCAACCGTCGCCGGCGCCCACTTCGCGCGCCAGGACCGAGAAGGATCCCGAGCAACCGTCGCGGCTCAAGCAAATCACACAGGACGGCTGGACGATCGACTATTTGGCTTATGCGGACGCGCCCGCCACTGGTGTGAAGCGCATCAACCTGAGCCGTTCGGAACCGCCGCTCGACATCAAGCTCGTGCTGGATCAGTGACCTCGCGCCGTCTCGCGCGACCTTGCCGCTTCTTCGGCGCCATCTGGCGCATGTAGCCTCGACTCATGATTGAAACGACCGATTCGCTGCGCGATTGCCTCGCGCCAGCGAAACTCAACCTCTTCCTGCACATCACAGGCCGCCGGCCGGATGGCTATCACACGCTGCAAACGGTCTTCCAGTTGCTCGACTGGGGCGACACGCTGCACTTCACGCGACGTGACGACGGACTCATCACGCGCAGCACCGAAATCGCCGACGTTCCGCCGGAACACGACCTGACTGTACGCGCCGCGACGCTGCTCAAAGCGCATACGGGCTCGCCTGAAGGCGTCGATATCGAAATCGACAAGCGTCTACCGATGGGCGCCGGCCTTGGCGGCGGCAGCTCTGATGCGGCGACGACGCTGCTCGCGCTGAACCGTTTGTGGAAGCTCAATCTGCCTCGCCTGGAGTTGCAGGCGCTGGCATTGAAACTTGGCGCCGATGTGCCGTTTTTTGTTTTCGGAAAAAATGCGTTCGCCCAGGGTGTCGGAGAAGCTTTAGACGTTGTACAATTGCCGCCGCGCCATTTCCTAGTAGTGACGCCGAGGGTTCATGTTCCGACTGCAGCGATTTTCTCTGAAAAAGCGTTGACAAGAGATTCAAAACCCCTCACAATTACGGACTTTCCTGCAGAACTTAGCTGCAACACTGAATGGCCAGAAAGTTTCGGCCGCAATGATATGCAGCAGGTTGTCGTAGGAAAATACGCGGAAGTAGCGCATGTGTTGCGATGGTTTGAAAACGTCGCGCCAGCGCGGATGTCTGGATCAGGTGCGAGTGTTTTTGCCGCGTTCCGAAGTAAAGCTGAAGCAGAAGCGGTGCAAGCCAAACTGCCAGCCGAATGGAATAGCGCAGTGACCGTAGGTCTCGATCAGCATCCACTCTTTACTTTCGCGTCATAAGTTTTGCCTCGTCGAACGCTCCTCGTTCGGTGAAGCTCAAAGTTAGTGTAGGGGAGTCGCCAAGTTGGTTAAGGCACCGGATTTTGATTCCGGCATTCGAAGGTTCGACTCCTTCCTCCCCTGCCAAAATTCTCGCATTTCCCTCGCCCCCAGCCTGAAGCAGGTGCACGATGAGCAGCCATGACGGCCTGATGGTTTTTACTGGCAACGCAAATCCCGCGCTTGCACAGGAAGTCGTCAAAATCCTCGGTATTCCCCTCGGCAAAGCAATGGTTAGCCGTTTCTCGGACGGTGAAATCCAGGTCGAGATTCAGGAAAACGTGCGTGGCAAGGATGTCTTCGTCCTGCAGTCCACGTGCGCACCGGCGAACGACAACCTGATGGAACTGATGATCATGGTCGATGCGCTCAAGCGCGCATCCGCCGGCCGGATCACCGCAGCCATCCCCTACTTCGGTTATGCTCGTCAAGATCGCCGCCCGCGTTCCGCGCGCGTCGCCATCTCGGCGAAGATCGTGGCGAACATGCTGGAAATCGCCGGCGTCGAGCGGATCATTACGATGGATCTGCACGCCGACCAGATTCAAGGCTTCTTCGACATTCCGGTCGACAACATCTACGCTACGCCCGTGCTGCTCGGCGATCTGCGCAAGCAGAACTACGAGAACCTGCTGGTCGTTTCGCCGGACGTCGGCGGCGTGGTGCGTGCCCGGGCATTGGCCAAGCAACTGAATTGCGATCTCGCGATCATCGACAAACGCCGCCCGAAGGCGAACGTTGCCGAAGTGATGAACATCATCGGCGAAGTCGAAGGCCGTACCTGCGTGATCATGGACGACATGGTCGACACCGCCGGCACGCTCTGCAAGGCAGCACAAGTTTTGAAGGAACGCGGCGCAAAGCAGGTGTTCGCTTACGCCACGCACCCGGTTCTGTCGGGCGGCGCGGGCGAGCGTATCGCGGCTTCCGCACTCGACGAACTCGTTGTCACGGACACGATCCCGCTCGGCGAAGAAGCCCGCTCGTGCGCAAAGATCCGTTCGTTGACCAGCGCCGGCCTGCTTGCCGAAACGTTCTCGCGGATTCGCCGCGGCGATTCGGTCATGTCGCTGTTCGCTGAAAGTTAAGTATTTGCGAAGGCGCAGTGCGCCGCTTCTGGCGGCAAGCTGCGCTTTTGCACAATCGGCATGAACGAACGAAGGTTCGTGCCGCAGCTCTGGGGCCTCAGCCATCTGGCTTGGAGGCCCCGTTTTTACTGCCTGGTCGCGGGCAGTGCATTGGAGATTCAAAATGAAAGTAGTCGCTTTCGAGCGTTCTTTGCAAGGTACGGGTGCGAGCCGCCGCCTGCGTAACTCGGGCAAGACCCCGGGCATCGTATATGGCGCTGGTGCTGAAACGCAATTGGTCGAACTGGACCACAACGCGCTGTGGCACGCGCTGAAGAAAGAAGTTTTCCACTCGTCGATCCTCGATCTGGAAGTGGCAGGCAAGTCGCAACAGGTTCTGCTGCGCGACGTGCAATACCACCCGTTCCGTCAGCTCGTGCTGCACGTGGACTTCCAACGTGTCGACGCGAAGAAGAAGCTGCACACCAAGGTGCCGCTGCACTTCATGAACCAGGAATCGAACCCGGCAGTGAAGCTGTCGAGCGCGGTGATCTCGCACGTCATCAACGAAATCGAAATCGAGTGCCTGCCGTCGGCACTGCCGGAATTCCTCGAAGTTGATCTGGCGACGATCGAAGCAGGTCACTCGGTTCACGCCAAAGACATCAAGTTGCCGGCAGGTGTGTCGCTGGTTGCTCACGTCGAAGCAGAAAACCCGGTGGTCGCAGCTGCAACGATCCCGGCTGGCGCAATCGCTGAAGGCGACGCCGCTGCTGCTGAAGGCGAAGGCGAAAAGCCGGCTGCTTAAGGGCGCCTCAGGCAAAGAGCAAGAAATCCTCTCGATCCGTTTGAATGAAACGGTCGACGTGACCCGCCGAGGTTCGCCCCGGCGGGTTTTTTTTTCGGTTTTTTTCGGCTCGGCTGCGTTCAGCTTTCGGGCCAGACGGACCTACGCAATCATGATCAAGCTGATCGTCGGCCTCGGCAATCCGGGCGCCGAATACACCGCGACGCGCCACAACGCCGGCTTCTGGCTGGTCGATCAACTGGCGCGCGAAGCAGGCGCGACGCTGCGCGACGAACGGCGTTTCCACGGCTTCTATGCCAAGGCACGGCTTCACGGCGAGGAAGTGCATCTGCTGGAACCGCAGACGTATATGAACCGCTCCGGTCAATCGGTCGTGGCGGTGGCGCAGTTCTTCAAGATTCTCCCCGACGAAATCCTGGTCGTGCACGACGAACTCGACATGCCGCCCGGCAGCATCAAGCTGAAGCTCGGCGGCGGCAGCGGCGGCCACAACGGGCTGAAGGACATTACCGCGCATCTTTCGTCGCAGCAGTATTGGCGGCTGCGGATCGGCATCGGCCATCCGCGCGACCTGATTCCTGAGAGCGCGCGCGCCGGTGCCAAGCCCGACGTAGCCAACTACGTGCTGAAACCGCCGCGCCGGGAAGAGCAGGACGTGATCGATGCGTCGATCGAGCGTGGGCTCGCCGTCATGCCGCAAATCATCAAGGGCGAACTGGAACGCGCGATGATGCAACTGCATCGCAACCCGTAGACTGTTTCGCTGGAAGCCAGCTTGCCATAACGCCGTCGACAGCGACGATCTTGTTTGGGAGGAGAACCGCTTGAGCCGCTATTGGAGTGACATCGTTCACCGTCTGACGCCGTATGTGCCGGGCGAACAGCCCGTGGTCGCGCATCCGGTCAAGCTGAATACCAACGAGAATCCGTATCCGCCGTCGCCGCGGGTGCTCGAAGCGATCCGGCGGGAACTGGGCGACGCGGCCGAATCGCTGCGGCGCTACCCCGATCCGACTGCGTACAAGCTCCGCGAAACGGTGGCCGCGTACCACGGCATCCGCGCGGAACAGGTGTTTGCCGGCAACGGCTCTGACGAAGTGCTCGCACTCACGTTCCAGGCCTTGCTCAAGCACGACCAACCCCTGCTGTTTCCGGACATCACGTACAGCTTCTATCCGACGTATGCGCGACTTTTCGAAGTCGACTACCAGACAATCCCGCTGGACGACAGCTTCGCGATCAACCTCGACGACTACAAGTCGCCGAATGGCGGCATCCTGTTTCCGAATCCGAATGCGCCGACCGGCCGTCCGCTGCCGCTCGCCGATATCGAGCGCCTGGTGGCGAGCAATCCCGGTTCCGTCGTGGTGATCGACGAAGCCTATGTGGATTTCGGCGCCGAATCGGCCATCTGTCTGATCGACCGCTATCCGAATCTGCTGGTCGTCCAGACCGTGTCGAAGTCGCGTTCGCTGGCGGGAATGCGCGTTGGCTTTGCGTTCGGCAACCCGGAGTTGATCGGCGCGCTGAACCGCGTGAAGGACAGCTTCAACTCGTATCCGCTCGACCGCCTCGCGCAAGTCGCCGCCGTGGCGGCATACGAAGACGACGCGTGGTTTCGCGACACCTGCGCCAAAGTTGTGGCAAGCCGCGAGCGACTGGCTGCGGGGCTGACGGCATTGGGCTTCGAGGTTGTGCCGTCGGCGGCGAATCTGCTGTTCGCTCGCCATGAGGGCTACGACGCCGCGACGCTCGTGCTGCGACTGAGGGAAAGGGAGATATTCGTGCGCCATTTCAAGGCGCCGCGCATCGACCAGCATCTGCGAATCTCGGTCGGCACCGACGCCGAATGCGACATTCTGCTGGATGCATTGCGCGAGATCTTCAGCGCGTACGTGGGATAGGACCGCGCAAAAGCATCACCGCCAAAAGAAAACGGCGAGGCCGAAAAGCCTCGCCGTTTTCCTTTTGACTTCGTACCTCAGGCGCCCTTCGCGATCTGCAGCGCGTGGTACTTGGCCATCAAGCCATCAGGCGTCTCCAGATGGTCCGGGTCGCGCGGAATACACTCGACCGGGCACACCTGAATGCACTGAGGCTCGTCAAAATGCCCGACGCACTCGGTACATTTCTTCGGGTCGATCACGTAGATTTCCGGGCCCATCGAAATTGCGTCGTTCGGGCACTCGGGCTCGCACACGTCGCAATTGATGCACTCGTCGGTAATCATCAAGGCCATACTTCTCTCACTTCACGCCGGCCGCAGCCGGCTTTGATCCGTCAAACCGACAGTTTACGCCGGTTACGGTTGTCCCGCCGAAGCGCCGTTAGCCGGATCCATCGCGGCGACCTTTTCCGTCAGCCATTTCTCGACCGACGGGAACACGAACTTGCTGACGTCGCCGCCGAGCTGGGCGATTTCACGCACGATCGTGCCCGAGATGAACTGGTACTGATCAGACGGCGTCATGAACATGGTTTCGACGTCGGGCAGCAAATAGCGATTCATGCCGGCCATCTGGAACTCATATTCGAAGTCCGACACGGCCCGCAGACCGCGCACGATCACGCGCGCGTTATTGGTGCGCACGAAATCCTTCAATAGCCCTTTGAAGCTCATCACCTGAACGTTCGGGTAGTGCCCGAGCACTTCGTGAGCGATGTCGAGGCGCTCTTCGAGCGTGAAAAATGGCTTCTTGTTGCGGCTGTCGGCAACGCCGACCACCAGCGTGTCGAAAATGCTCGACGCGCGCCGAACGAGGTCTTCGTGACCGCGCGTCAGCGGGTCGAACGTGCCCGGGTACACGGCGACTACCATGAGACTTCTCCTCTCTTCAGACAAAGGGGCACGTCAAAGCGTCCACGCGACGCATTTGGCACGGACCGCGCCCGTGACGGCGAACCGTCCGGCGCTTGTTTTGGAACGCGCATTATTCCTTATTTTCGCGCTGCAGCAAATGAAAGTGGACAGCGCCGGCCTTACCTTGCCGCACGATGTCCCACCCCGCGAGCGTCTCGTTCCCGTCGAGTTCGAGCGCCTCACCTGCTTCCACATATAGAAATCCGTCTGCGCTCACGAGCGGCGCCGCCAGCGCGAGCGCTTTGCCGAGCAGGTCGCCGCCGAACGGCGGATCGAGAAACACCACGTCGAACGAACCGGGCGGGAGGCTCGCGGCGAGCCGCAAACCGTCTGCTTCAGCGATTTCGATTGTGCGCGCCGCCAGGCGTTCCTGGTTCGCGCGCAACTGGCTGGCAGCGCGCGCATTGCGCTCCACCATCAAGACCCGTGCCGCGCCGCGCGACGCCGCCTCGAAGCCCAGCGCGCCGCTGCCGGCGAACAGATCGAGGCAGCGCTGGCCGTCCAGATTCTGCCCGAGCCAGTTGAACAGCGTCTCGCGCACGCGATCGGGCGTGGGGCGCAGGCCGTCGAGATCGAGCACGGGCAAAGGCGTGCGCTTCCAGTCGCCGCCGATGATACGGATGGCGTGCGGTTTGCCGCCTTTAGACGAAGCGCCATGGGCGCGTGAAGGTGCGGAACGGGGCATGCGCTTTCGATTACGTTATTGAAGCGCCCGCGACGACGAAATATGCGGGCCGGAGCGCCAACGTTACCACAGCGACGCCCCGCGTCCAGCCTGGCCGTTCGGCCGATACGACGGCCGGCGGCGCGCCTGATAAAATGTGCGGCTTCCAGCGCCTTGCATCCCGCATCGCAACGCTGCCTGCCGCTCCCGCCGGTCTTGTGCCGGCTGCGCGCATCGGCGCGCGCTCTCACCACGCCAGATCATGTTCAGCTTTTTCAAACGATTCAAGGGTTCGAAAGAGTCCGATAACGCGCCAGAAGAGTCGCAAACCGCGCCAGAAGGCTCGACGCCCACAGGCGCCGTGGAGGCGCCCGTCGCGCCGGCCACGCCGCAGCCGGCCGCGGCTCCGGTTCGCGTCGAGACGCCGCCAGTGGCCGCTCCGTCCGCAATCGATCCCGAGCCTGACGCATTCGCGCTCGAAGAAACTGTCGAAGTCGTCCCGCCGCCACTGCCGGACGCGGGCGCCAAGCGTTCGTGGCTGACGCGTCTGAAGACCGGCTTGTCGAAGACGAGCTCGAATCTGACCGGCATTTTCGTCGGCACGAAGATCGACGAAGACCTGTACGAAGAGCTCGAAACCGCGCTGCTGATGTCGGACGCCGGCGTCGACGCCACCGAATTCCTGCTCGAAGCACTGCGCGAAAAAGTGCGCGCCGAGCGCCTCGCCGATCCCCAGCAGGTCAAAATCGCGCTGCGCACGTTGCTAGTCGACCTGCTCAAGCCGCTGGAAAAATCGCTCATGCTCGGCCGCGCGCAGCCGCTCGTGATGATGATCGCCGGCGTCAACGGCGCGGGCAAGACCACCAGCATCGGCAAGCTCGCCAAGCATCTGCAGAGTTTCGATCAATCCGTGCTACTGGCCGCGGGCGACACGTTCCGCGCCGCCGCGCGCGAGCAACTGGCCATCTGGGGTCAGCGCAACAACGTAACCGTGGTCTCGCAGGAAAGCGGCGACCCGGCTGCGGTGATCTTCGACGCGGTCGGCGCCGCGCGCGCGCGCAAAATCGACGTGATGATGGCGGACACGGCCGGCCGCCTGCCGACCCAACTGCATCTGATGGAAGAGCTGCGCAAGGTGAAGCGCGTGATCGGCAAGGCGCAAGACGGCGCGCCACACGAGGTGCTGCTGGTGATCGACGCCAACACCGGCCAGAACGCGCTCGCACAAGTGAAGGCTTTCGACGACGCGCTCGGCCTCACCGGCCTGATCGTCACCAAACTCGACGGCACGGCGAAGGGCGGCATTCTGGCCGCGATCGCACGGCAGCGTCCGATTCCGGTGTACTTCATCGGCGTCGGCGAAAAGGTCGAGGATTTGCAGCCGTTCAGCGCGGAAGAGTTTTCCGACGCGTTGCTGGGCGGCTGAGCGCCATGGCGTTCGCGCCTTGAGCCTTAGGCAGCAAAAAGGGCACTCCTCGGAATGCCCTTTTATCATCCCGCCGGCCAGATCATCACGAATTACTCGGCGTCCGGCTGCGCGCCGGGCGCCGCGCGGGCAAACGCGTCGAGTTGCATCGCGTGATCGTAGATGCGCTGGATCGTCGGAAACTTCGCTGTGTCGACCTTGAAGCGCTGCGCGTTGAACACCTGCGGAATCAGACAGGTGTCGGCAATGGTCGGTGTATCGCCGAAACACAGCTTGCCGGTACGGGAATCTGCCGCCAGATGTGTTTCCAACGTCGCGAAGCCGGCTTCCACCCAATGCCGGTACCAGGCGTCCTTGGCGTAATCGTCGACGCCCAACGTGTGCTTCAGATACTTCAGCACGCGCAGGTTGTTCAGCGGATGAATCTCGCACGCCACCTGCAACGCCAGCGCGCGCACATACGCACGATCTGCCGGCGCCTTGGGCAACAGCGGCGGCTCGGGATGCATCTCTTCCAGATACTCGATGATCGCGAGCGACTGCGGCATCACTTCATTGCCGTCGACAAAGGTCGGCACGATCCCGTCCGCGTTCACCTTTCGGTATTCGGGCTTCAACTGCTCGCCGCCGTCGCGCACAAGATGCACCGGCACGTAGTCGTACGGCAGATTCTTCACGTTCAGCGCAATGCGCACGCGATAAGACGCCGAGCTACGGAAATAGCTGTAGAGCTTCATGTTGTCTGTCTCCCCCAACCGGCCGTCAGACGACGCGCACGCTGAGCTCGCCGAGCCCGTCCACGCCACCCTTCATCAAATCGCCCTGCACCACAGCGCCGACGCCTTCCGGCGTGCCGGTGAAGATCAGATCGCCGGGTTGCAGTTCGAACAGCGTCGACAGATAAGCGATCGTCTCGGCCACCGACCAGATCAGTTGCGACACGTCGGAGTTCTGCTTTTCTTCGCCGTTCACCGACAACCAGATCGCGCCCTTGTCGACATGGCCGACCGTCGCCGCCGGATGAATCGGGCCGAGCGGCGCCGAGTGATCGAAGCCCTTCGCGGTATCCCAGGGACGGCCCAGCTTCTTGGCTTCGGCCTGCAGATCGCGGCGCGTCATATCGAGACCGAGCGCGTAACCGTACACGTGATCCAGCGCGCTCTCGACTGGAATGTTCTTGCCGCCCTTGCCGATCGCCGCCACCATTTCCATCTCGAAGTGGACGTTTTTCGACAGCGACGGATACGGAAACTCGCCGGTAGCACCGGGCGCGACGTACAGCACGGCATCGGCCGGCTTGGCGAAGAAGAACGGCGGTTCGCGGTCCGGATCATGTCCCATCTCGCGCGCGTGCGCCTCGTAATTGCGGCCCACACAGTAGATGCGACGCACCGCGAACTGCTCGCTGGACCCCACAACCGGCACCGCGACCACTGGTGCGGGTGCAAATACGTAACTCATCCCGTTCTCCGTTACTTGATGTGTGCCGCCTGTGCGGCGATAAAACATCGAGTGTAACGCGCGACAAAGCGCCGCGCGCACCAGTCCGGCATGGACTGGCAAGGCCGGCGGCACGGGCGCGGGGCCTCGCCGGATCGCCATAGATGCGATACTCACAGTCAACAGCGTCCCTTGAATACCGTGGCAAACCGCTTTGAAGCGGTACGCCAACATGTCCCCTGCGCCCGATGACCGACTCCGCCGACACCGTCAATCCCTTCCCCTGCGCCCGCTTCATCAAGGAAATCGGCCGCGGCCCGAACGGCGCCCGCGCGCTGACCGCCGACGATACACGCGCGCTCTACACCGCCATGCTCGACGGCCGCGTGGCCGAGCTCGAACTCGGCGCGGTGCTGCTCGCGTACCGCGTGAAGGGCGAAACCGCCGACGAACTCGCCGCGATGCTGGCCGGCGCACATGCGTCGTTCGAGCCGGTTCATTTGCCGCACGGCACGTTCCGGCCCGTGTCGATACCCAGCTACAACGGCGCGCGCAAGCAGCCGAATCTGGTGCCGCTGCTCGCCCTGCTGCTGGCGCGCGAAGGCGTGCCGGTGCTGGTGCATGGCGTCACCGAAGATCCGGGCCGGGTGACGAGCGCGGAAATCTTCACGCATCTGCAGATTCAGCACGCACGATCGCACGCCGATATCGAAGACGGTCTCGCCGAGCACCGAGTTGCGTTTGCTCCAATCGACGTGCTCGCGCCGAAGCTCGCACGCCTGCTTGCGCTGCGCCGACGCATGGGCGTGCGCAACTCGACGCACACGTTGGTCAAAATCCTCCAGCCGTTCGCGCCCGCGGGTCTGCGCCTCGTGAACTACACGCACCCGCCGTATCGCGACAGCCTCACACAACTGTTCAACACACATCCGGACGCGGCCGCCGGCGGCGCGCTGCTTGCGCGCGGCACCGAAGGCGAAGCGGTAGCCGATACGCGTCGTCAGGTGCAGGTCGACTGGTTGCACGACGGTGTCTGCGAAACGCGCGTGCCGCACGAGCGCTCGTCGCCCGATGCGCCGGAAGTGGACTTGCCCGAGGCCAAGGACGCGCCGACGACGGCCGCCTGGATCAACGCCGTCTTGCGCGGCGAAGCACCCGTGCCGAGCGCGATCGAACGGCAAGTGGAACTGATCGTGGACGTCGCCAGAACGCCGGTGTAATGGCCGCGGCGTAAGCGCTGCGGCGCGCTTGCAGTCGCCCGCCGCGACCCGCGCGGGTTGACACGCCGCAACGCGGCGTCATACATTAGACCCATGCGTTCCCTTCCGAACACCCTCCGAATTACCTCCGGCCGCCTAGCGCGGCCCCTATCGCTACGCCTAGCGTAAGTCAGGCGTAGCGCCGCGCGTTGGCAGCTCAGGTTGCTCAAAGCGCGGGCTCTCCAGCAGTTCTGTTGTTCCTGTTGCACCCCCAAAGCGTAGTTCTTCACAACCTGTAGTCGTTTGCATTCGTCCGTTTACCGCGCGGACGAAGCGCGAGGATCAAATGCACGCCGCATGGGCTTTATCCACGTCCGTTTTCGCCGTCACGACGACGCCGTTCGTTCGCGCCCGTTCGTTGTTGCCGCTAGCCACCGGCTGGCGGACCGTGCATCCGTGGCAGTCCGCCAACCGCTCCCGGCCACACCTTTTCGCAAACGATCCAACGAACGAGGCTCACCATGTTGCAAAACCCCGCTGAAAAATACCGCCCCTTCCCGCCCGTACGTCTGACCGGCCGTAAATGGCCGAGCCGCACGATCGACCGGGCGCCGGTCTGGATGAGCACCGATCTGCGCGACGGCAATCAGGCGCTGATCGAGCCGATGAACGCCGCGCAAAAGCTCGAGTTCTTCGAGATGCTGGTCGGGATCGGTTTCAAGGAGATCGAGGTTGGCTACCCGTCGGCGTCGCAAACGGACTTCGATTTCGTCCGCAGGCTGATCGAGGAAAAGCGCATTCCCGACGACGTGACCATCGAGGTCTTCATGCCGTCGCGAGCGGAACTGATTGCGCGCACGTTCGAGGCGCTGGAGGGCGCGCCGCGCGCCATCGTGCACTTGTACAACGCGATTTGCCCGTCGTTTCGGCGGATCGTGTTCAATCAGTCGAAGGCCGAGATCAAGGCACTGGCCGTGAGGGGCACGCAACTCATCAAGGAGCATGCGCAGGCGCGTCCCGGCACGCACTGGACCTTCCAGTACTCGCCGGAAACGTTCAATACGACCGAATTGCCGTTTGCACGCGAAGTGTGCGACGCGGTCGCGCAGACGTGGCGCCCCACGCGCGATCACAAAATGATCGTCAACCTGCCCGCGAGCGTGGAGGCCGCGACGCCGAACGTTTTCGCCGATCAGATCGAATGGATGCATCGCAATCTCGGCTATCGCGACAGCATCGTGCTGTCGGTGCATGCGCATAACGATCGCGGCACCGCGGTGGCCACTGCGGAACTGGCCCTGTTGGCGGGCGCGGACCGCGTCGAAGGCTGCCTGTTCGGCAACGGCGAGCGCACCGGCAACGTCGATCTCGTCGCGCTGGCGATGAACCTGGACGCGCAAGGCGTCGATACGGGGCTCGATTTCTCCGATATGGAGGCGGTCCGGCTCGTGGCGGAGCGCTGCAATCAGTTGCCGGTGCATCCACGCCATCCGTATGCAGGCGAAGCGGTGATGCGGGCGAAGAACGCGGAGCGACAAGGCGTCGCGGCGCAAGCGCTGAAAGTGGCAGAAACCGGCGCGCCGGATCGTCGCGAATGGAGCGGTGTGGATCAGGAAAGCGTCGCCGCCTGAGAATCAGGCCGACGTGAGGCAAACCGACGCAAACACGATGCGCGAGCGCGCTACCCGCGCGCGCGCGTCAACCGGAGCGGCCCGCTCACAAGGCGCAGCCGGCTCGACAGAATGAGCTCACAAGGCTCACTCGATGGCGCAACGCGTGGCCTGCCAGGCAATCAGGCGCCAACGGCCGTCTTCCTGCGTATGAATCGCCGTGTAGGCGATCGGAAACAGCAGCGCCCCGTTGTTCGCCTCCATTTCGATCAGCGCGCGACCGGTTACCACGCAGATCTCCCGCCCGACGGGCAGCACCTCTTGCGACTGAATCTCGATCTGCCGATAGCGGCGGCGGCCCGTGGTAATCCCGTCGATGAACTGCCGTTTGGTTTCCCGCTTGCCGTTCGTGTGAACGTAGCTCACGTTGTCCGCGAGCAGGGCATCGAGCGAGGGCCCGTCGCCGTCGACCATCGCCCGAAAGCGCTCTCGCTCGAGCTCGCGAACCGCTTCGATAATCTTTGCCGCCATCGCTCAGCCCCTTGCACCGGTGAGCCAACGTGGCCACGGTTGTCAGAAGTTGTATTGCAGATATAGCTGGTGGAAATTTATACCAGGATTCGGCTCTTTGATACCGCCATTGGAAACATGCTGGAAGCGGTAGCCCGCCTGGTACTGCTGGTGGCTGCCGAACTGCACGCCCGCACCGGCTGTTGGCGCAAATTGGAACGCCGTGGCATAGGTGTAGTCAGAAGAGATGCGGGCATGCGTAAGAAGTCGCACGCCGACACCCGCTTCCACGAAGGGACGGATCGAGCCCGTGCCGCGAATGAAGCGGATAAACGGCGTGACGCCGAATTCACCGATATCGCGGTGCTCGTCACTTTCATCGGTATGCCACCAGGCCACGTGCGCTTCGCCGATCAGCGCGAAGTGCCAGTCGCCAATTTGCCACCAGGTCAGATTGGGGTCCCACACCACCCCAAGGTCGAGCTTCCGGACGTGATGGTCGCCAAGACCGCCTGCCACCTGCACGCCCCACTGATCGGCCAAGGCCAAACCTGAAGCCCCTAAAATCAACGATCCGGCGAAGATTTTTAGAGTCAGACCACGCAAAGCATTCTTTTTGTTGTTCATCTAACACCCGGGTTCCGTGGAACGCTGAACAATCTGCAACTGTTTTGCGTATTCTAAGGTGAATCTCAATTTGGCGGATCGTATGAAGAAAGCTGACTTTCCGCAATTAGTCACTTCAAATTTGGCAAAAATCAGGTATTTATAACGATGAAGGCAATCTGTTAGGTAAATTCTACGTCTAGCACGGAGCCGGCCGAAGCGGTGTACCATGGCTATTGATTCGTGAATTTCAATAGGAATTTGCGGAACTTGGATGCCCCTACGCCCTCTAAGTATTAGCACTCGACAATTCAGAGTGCTAACATCCAACGCTGGAGTCGTTACCTGAATAAGCTTTTGTCTGATTCCAAAGGAGTTTCCTACGTGAGCCATGCAATGACCCTTCCGAGTACTTTGAGCCCGTCGTCGGCTAAGGCCGCTTCGGCAGGTGCACTGGCGCTCTCGCATTCCTCGCTGCTGCCCGGTCAACTGGGCAATATCGACGCCTACATCCAGGCCGTAAATCGGATTCCGATGCTGACGCCGGCGGAAGAACGCCAGTTCGCCACCGAATTTCGCGAGCAGGACAACCTCGAGTCCGCGCGCCGTCTCGTCCTGTCGCACTTGCGGCTGGTCGTGTCGATCGCGCGCAACTATCTGGGTTATGGACTGCCGCACGCCGACCTGATCCAGGAAGGCAATATCGGCCTGATGAAGGCCGTGAAGCGCTTCGATCCGGAGCAGAACGTGCGCCTTGTGTCGTACGCCATGCACTGGATCAAGGCTGAGATCCACGAATACATTCTGCGCAACTGGCGGATGGTGAAGGTCGCCACCACCAAGGCGCAGCGCAAGCTGTTCTTCAATCTGCGCAGCCACAAGCAAGGGCTGGGCGCGTTCACACCGGACCAGATCGACGATCTGGCCAAAGAGTTGAACGTGAAGCGCGAAGAAGTCTCCGAAATGGAAACGCGTCTGTCCGGCGGCGACATCGCGCTGGAAGGCCAGGTCGAAGACGGTGAAGAAGCGTACGCGCCGATCGCCTATCTGGCCGACTCGCATAGCGAACCGACCGCCGTGCTGGCTTCGCGTCAGCGCGACAAGCTGCAAAGCGACGGTATTGCGAGCGCGCTGGACGCACTTGACGCCCGCAGCCGCCGCATCATCGAGGCACGCTGGCTGAAGGTGGAAGACGACGGTTCGGGCGGCTCGACGCTGCACGAACTGGCCGACGAATTCGGCGTGTCCGCCGAACGTATTCGCCAGATCGAGGCGAGCGCTATGAAGAAGATGCGCGGCGCGCTCACCGAATACGCTTAACGCTTGAAGATTGTCAGCATGCCGCGGTTCGTCCGGCGCGCGGCAGCACAGCCGCCAAGCCCCGCCCTCGCAAGACGGCGGGGCTTTTTTTCGCCCACGCCGCGGCTTATTCGCGCACGCCCGCCTTCACTCAAGAACATCTACAAGCGACACGCGTTTCTTGACGTATCACAAACCAGATAGCAATACTGGTTGAACGGGGCAAGTCTCGCGACCCAATGCCGCAGTTCCGAACTGTTGCGCGCGAGGTTCTACTCCTAGAATCGGGATGCACTCGCCCGACCGCTGAAGCGGTCTGGCGCCAGCCGGATTCGCCGGTGTGAAGTTGCCTTCTACCGATCATGACCACAGCCCTCAATCGCAGCACCACCCGCCGCCGGAGCCTGCGCCAACGGTTCCATGGCTGGGTGCGCGGTCCGACGTTGGCGCGGGATATCGCCATCGTCCTCGCCATCAAATTCGTACTGCTGATGGCGCTCAAGTACACGTTCTTCAATCATCCGCAGGCGGAGCACATGTCGCTGCCGCCTGAGCAAGTCGCGCAGGCGCTGCTGTCCGTGCCTGCCTCGCATCCGTCCCAAGGTGATCCACATGCCCGTTAGCGAAGTCGTAGAACTGTCGCGCCTCCAGTTCGCCATCACCGCGCTTTACCACTTTCTGTTCGTCCCGCTCACGCTCGGCTTGTCCTGGTTGCTTGTCATCATGGAGTCGGTCTATGTGATGACCGGCAAGCAGATCTACAAAGACATGACCCAGTTCTGGGGCAAGCTGTTCGGCATCAACTTTGCGATGGGCGTGACCACCGGTCTCACGCTGGAATTTCAGTTCGGCACCAACTGGTCATACTACTCGCACTATGTCGGCGACATTTTCGGCGTGCCGCTCGCGGTCGAAGGCCTGATGGCGTTCTTTCTCGAGTCGACCTTCGTCGGGCTGTTCTTCTTTGGCTGGAAACGGCTCTCGAAGGTCCAGCATGTGTTCGTCACGTTTCTCGTCGCGCTCGGCTCGAACCTGTCGGCGCTGTGGATTCTGGTGGCCAATGGCTGGATGAACAATCCGGTCGGCGCGACCTTCAACTACCAGACCATGCGCATGGAGCTCGATAGCATCTTCTCCGTGCTGTTCAACCCGGTCGCACAGGTCAAGTTCGTGCATACCGTGTCGGCGGGATATGTGACCGCTTCGATGTTCGTGCTCGGTGTGTCGTCGTGGTATTTGCTCAAGCGCCGCGACACTGAGTTTGCGTTGCGCTCGTTCGCGATTGCTGCCGGTTTCGGTTTGGCATCCACGCTATGCGTGATCGTGCTCGGCGACGAATCCGGCTATCGCACCGGCGAAGTCCAGCAGGTCAAACTGGCCGCGATCGAATCCGAATGGGAAACCGCGCCCGCACCGGCTCCGTTCACGATCATCGGGATTCCGAATCAGAAGGAGGAGCGCACCGACTACGCTATCAGGATTCCGTACGCGCTCGGCCTGATCGCAACACGCTCACTCGATGAACCCGTGGTCGGTCTGAAGGATTTGATGGCGCGCAACGAGGTGCGCATCAAGAACGGCATGCTCGCCTACGCCGCCCTGCAGAAACTCAAGCAAGGCGACATTACCGACGAAGCCAAAGCCGCCTTCGACGCGCACAAGCAGGATCTCGGCTACGGCCTGATGCTCAAGCAGTTCACCGCGAACGTCACCGACGCCACGCCGGATCAGATCGCCCAGGCCGCGAAGAAAACGATCCCGCCTGTAGCACCTGTGTTCTTCTCGTTCCGGCTGATGGTGGGTCTGGGCATTCTGTTCCTCGCCACCTTCGTGCTGGCGTTCTGGTTCTGCGCGCAGCGCTCGCTGTTGCTGGAGAAGCGCCGCTGGTTCCTGCGCTGGGCCGTATGGGCAATTCCGCTGCCCTGGCTCGCGGCGGAGTTCGGCTGGATCGTCGCTGAAGTGGGCCGTCAGCCGTGGACCATCGCGGGCATTCTGCCCACCAACCTGTCGGCCTCGAGCCTGACGCCGAATGACCTGTATCTGAGTATCGCGGGCTTCGTGGTGTTCTACACGGTGCTGTTCATCATCGAAATCATGCTGATGTTCAAGTACGCGCGGCTCGGTCCTTCGTCGCTGCATACGGGCCGCTATCACCACGAACAACAGCCGCTGAATCAGCCGCTGCCGACCAACACGGCCGCCTGATTCGCCGCCACTGAGTTTCAAGGGAAAAGATCATCATGGATTACGCAACCCTCAAACTGATCTGGTGGGTGCTGATCGGCGTGTTGCTGATCGGCTTCGCGCTCACCGACGGCTTCGACATGGGCGCGGCGATTTTGCTGCCGTTCATCGGCAAGACCGACGCCGAGCGGCGCATCGTCGTGAACACGGTGGGCGCGACGTGGGAAGGCAATCAGGTCTGGCTCATCACGGCGGGCGGCGCGATGTTCGCCGCGTGGCCGCTGGTGTACGCGGCGTCGTTCTCCGGCTTCTATTTCGCCATGCTGCTGGTGCTGTTCGCGCTGTTCTTCCGGCCGGTCGGCTTCGACTATCGCAGCAAACGTGAAGACCCGCGCTGGCGCACGGCGTGGGACTGGGCGTTGTTCGTCGGCGGCTTCGTACCGGCACTGGTGTTCGGCGTCGCGTTCGGCAACCTGCTGCAAGGCGTGCCGTTCTCGTTCGATACCGACTTGCGCGTGACCTACCACGGCGGCTTTTTCGAACTGCTCAACCCGTTCGCGGTGTTGTGCGGGCTCGTCAGCGTCTCGATGCTGGCCGCGCACGGTGCCGCCTTCGTCAAGATGAAAGCGGACGACATTGTCGCCGAACGCGCTTCGCTGGCGCTTCGAATTGCCTCATTCGCGACCGTGGTGCTGTTCCTGATTGCCGGCGCGCTGATCGCCACGATGATCGGCGGTTACCAGGTGATCGACGCCCCGCCGCTCGACACGGTCGCCAATCCGTTGACGAAGAACGTGATCGGCGCACCCGGACTGTGGCTCACCAACTACGCGAACTATCCGTGGATGGTGGCCGCGCCGGTGGCCGGTCTCGCAGGCGGCGTGCTGGCCACGCTGCTCGCTCGCTCGCGCTTCGAGAAAAGTGCCTTTCTGTCGACCTCGCTAATGATCATCGGCGTAATCCTGACGGCGGGCTTCTCGATGTTTCCGTTCATCATGCCCTCCTCGCTCGACGGCCGCAGCAGCCTCACCGTGTGGGATTCGACTTCGAGCCGCATGACGCTGCAGATCATGCTGATCGCCGTGATCATTTTCCTGCCGATCATCCTGATCTACACGAGCTGGGTGTATCGCGTGATGCGCGGCAAGGTGACCGCCGCCGCGCTCGAAGAAAATCACCATACGATGTATTGACCGGCAAGACGCTTAAGAGGAGTTTGCGATGTGGTATTTCAGTTGGATTCTCGGAATCGGCGTGGCATTGGCGTTCGGCATCATCAACGTGATGTGGCTGGAGTCGCGCCAGTCGGCGGCAACGAGCGCGCAGAAGAGACGCTAAGGCGGCGTATGCCGGCTGAGATGGGCCGGTAAACGGAAAAGCGGGACCTTGATTGATTCAAGGTCCCGCTTTTTTTATCGCAGCATAAGCGAATGCGAAGCGGCGCGAGCCGCTCCTTCTTTTAGCAATGCGTCATGCCGGCAGAGGCGTTGCACCGCCGCTTTGCGTCGTGCGAGCCGAAAGCTTTTCAGCGTAGCGTTGCGCCGCGTCGCCGACGACGATATGGAACGTGTCCGCGGAAACCCATGCCGTATCGAGCGTCGCCAGACGTTGACGATCGACCGCCGACGGATCGCGCACGACGATACGCAAACGCGTCGCCGCGACCGCATCCAGCGACACCACGTTGCCCGCGCCGCCGAACACGGCGAGCCAGCGCAGCGGATCGGGATCGAGTGGGCCGCTGCCTTGAGCACCCGAAGCCGCAACCGGCGCAGCCGCCACAGCGGGAGCCGCAGCCACCGGCTTCACCGCCTCACCACCACCCTGCGCGATCACCGTCCGGATTTCGTCCGCGATGATGTCCGCTTCCGGTCCGATGATCACCTGCACGTTGGTCGAGCCGCGCTTGAGCACGCCACGCGCGCCGATCGTCTTCAGCTCGCTTTCAGAGACTTTGTTCGAATCGACCACCGACAGACGCAGACGCGTCGTGCAAGCATCCACCACCGACAGATTCGACGCGCCGCCCAACGCAGCAATATAACGCTGCGCACGCGGCACAGCCGCACCGGCGACCGGCGGTACGAAACCACCCGCGGCAAACGAGTCGACCTGTTCGTCGGCAGCGGCGGGTTCGCGGCCCGGCGTCGCCATGTTGAATTTGCGGATGAAGAAGCGGAACAGGCCGTAGTACACCACCATGTAGACGAGGCCGATCGGAATCGCCCACCAGCCGCGAGTCGACAGACCGTAGTTCAACACGTAGTCGATTGCGCCGGCGGAGAACGTGAAGCCAAGGTGAATGCCGAGCGCCGAACAGATGGCGAGCGAGAGGCCCGTCAACAGCGCGTGGATCACGTACAGCACCGGTGCGAGGAACATGAAGCTGAACTCGATCGGCTCGGTCACGCCCGTCAGGAACGAGGTCAGTGCCATCGAGAACAGCAAACCGCCCACAACCGCGCGGCGCTCCTTCGGTGCTTCATGGAACATCGCGAGACACGCAGCCGGCAGACCGAACATCATGACCGGGAAGAAGCCCGTCATGAAGGTGCCCGCAGTCGGATCGCCCGCGAAGAAGCGATGCAGGTCGCCCGTCACCGCGGCGCCGCCCGGCGGTGTGAACGTGCCGAACACGAACCACGTCAGCGAATTGAGGATGTGATGCAAACCCGTGACCAGCAGCAAGCGGTTCAGCACGCCGAACACGAACGCGCCGAGCGCGCCCGCGGTGGTCAGCCAGTGGCCCGCCGTATCGATCACGGCTTGCACCGGTTGCCACACGTAGCCGAACGCTATGCCGAGCACGAGACAGACCACCCCCGTGACAATCGGCACAAAGCGTTTCCCTCCGAAGAACGCGAGGTAATCGGGCAGCTTGATGTCTTTGTACCTGTTGTACAACAAGCCCGCGACGATACCCGCCACGATCCCGGACAACACGCCCATGTTGAGCTTGTCGTTGATGTCCTTCATCACCGCGACTTCGATAAGATAGCCGATCGCGCCCGCCAGACCCGCCACGCCGTTATTGTCTTTCGCGAAACCGACCGCCACGCCGATGGCGAACAGCAGCGGCAGGTTGTCGAAGATCGCGCCGCCGGCGTCGGCGATCATCTTGATGTTGAACACATCGGGCTGGCCGAGGCGCAGCAGCAGGCCGGCAACCGGCAGCACCGCAATCGGCAACATCAGCGCGCGTCCCAGGCGCTGAATCTTCAGAAACGGATTCCCATCCATTGATACCTCCAATCCTTGTCTCTTTGTTGAACGCCGTTCTTGAACGGCGTCTTGAGTTTTGTAGCTATGAGTGATGATTGAGCGAAGCTGGCTGCGGACCGTGTGGGGTTCAGTCCAAAGGCCAGGTTTCGCGGCTTGCTGCTCTTACCGCCTGCGCCGATTCGAGCGCCAGGGCATCCTGGGCGCGTTGACGGCACAGCTGATAATCGAGGTTGCGCACCCGCGCCTTGATGCCCGGCACCGAGACCGGATCCACCGAAAGTTCGGTCACGCCGAGGCCGATGAGCAGCGGCGCGGCAAGCGGATCGCCCGCCAATGCGCCGCACACGCCGACCCATTTGCCGTGCTTGTTCGCGCCCTGCACCGTGGCCGCGATCAACCGCAGCACGGCCGGATGCAAGCCGTCCGCCTGGGCGGCGAGGTCGGCCTGACAACGGTCCATGGCGAGCGTGTATTGCGTCAGATCGTTGGTGCCGATCGAGAGGAAATCCGCGTGTTGCGACAGTTGATCGGCCAGCAATGCCGCCGACGGCACTTCGATCATCACGCCGACTTCGATCGGTTCCGTGCGGCCCAACTCGCGCGCGAATTCGTCGATGCGCTTACGGATGCGGATCAATTCGCCGACGTCGGTCACCATCGGCAGCAGGATGCGCACGGCGCCGAGCGGCTGCACCGCCAGCAGGCCGCGCAACTGATCGTCGAGCAGATCCGGGCGCACTTGCGCGAGGCGAATGCCGCGCAAGCCGAGCGCGGGATTCGGTTCGGGCGGCAGCGTCAGGTAGTCCACTTCCTTGTCCGCGCCGACATCCAGCGTGCGGATGATCGCGGTGCGGCCGCTCAATGCATCGACAATTGCCTGGTAGCTCTGACGATGTTCGTCCGTGGTCGGCGCGGCCGCGCGGTGAATGAACAGCAGTTCGGTGCGCAACAGGCCAACGGAATCGGCGCCGTTTTCGACCGCGGTTTTCGCGTCGTCGAGCGTGGCGATGTTCGCGGCGACTTCGATCGCGCGGCCATCGGCCGTGACTGCCGCTTGCTGCGACGTGCGGCGGTTTGCTTCGCGCACATCGGCCAAACGCGTGCGTTCCAGACGCGCGCGTTCCACATCGAGTTCGGTCGGTGCGAATTCGAGGCGGCCAGTCGTTGCGTTCACCACCACTTGCGTGCCTTCGGGAATCGCATGCAGCGCGTCGCCGACCGCCACCAGCGCGGGAATGCCCGCCTGACGCGCGAGAATCGCGGCATGCGAGGTCGCGCCGCCGCGTGCCATCACCAACGCGGTGACACGCGAACGATCCAGCGTCGACAAATCGGACGGCGTGAACTCTTCAGCCGCCAGCACGGCTTCTTCCGGCAGCGTGCGCGCCGCGGCGTTCGTGTAACCCAGCGCGCGCAGCACGCGCTTCTCGATGTCGCGCAGATCGGCGGCACGTTCCGCGAGCAACGCGTCTTCGATATTCGTCAGGATCGCTATCTGTGCGCGGATCGCTTCGCGCCACGCAAAGCCGGCGCTTTTGCCGAGGCTGATCAGATCGCGCGCCGCGTCGAGCAGCGTGGGATCTTCGAGCAGCACGCGATGCACGGAGAAAATGCCCGCTTCGCCAACCGCGCCGCGCTGCGAGGCGTCACGCACCGTCGTATCGAGATCCGCATCGACGGTGGCAATCGCCTTGTCGAGCAAACGGCTTTCCGCTGCGGACGTGCCGGTCGCCTTTTCGGGCGGATCCATGTCCGCGTCGTCCCAGCGCACCAGCTTGCCGACCGCAACGCCTGGCGCCGCGCAGACGCCGGCGAGCGTATTCGGTGCAAGCGTCTCGCTCGCAGGACGAGCAACAGCTTGCGGCGCAGGCGAGCTTTGGCGCGCCGGTTTCTCTTCGACTTCGCCGTGCGCTTCGCGCGTCAGTTCGTTTGCAATCGCAGCCACAGCGGCAGCAGCTTGCGGACCGACGCCGAGCAACTCGATGGTCGCGCCTTCTCCAGCGCCGAGGCCAAGCAAACCGACCACGCTTTCGATCGCCGCTTTACGCCCTTCGTAACGCACCTCGACGCGGGCGTCGAAGCCACGTGCCGCTTCACGCGTACGCGCCGCCGGACGCGCATGCAGACCGCCTGCGTGAATCAGCGTGACTTGCTGACGGGCTTCTTCCGTCACGTTGGCTGCACTCGCCTGGCGGGACGCCTCGGCGGCCGCGCCGCCACGCGCGCGCAGGACCAGCAGCGGCGTTTCGCCCGCCTTCAGCAAGCCGCCCTGCACACGTTCGACGATCTCGAACGCATCCGAGTTGGCAATCGCGATCACCGACACGAGGCTCGGCGCATTCAGCGCGACCTGATCCTGATCGAACTCGATCAGCACGTCGCCGGCGCGCACCTGAGCGCCTTGCGCGACCATCGGTGCGAAACCCTTGCCGTTCAGTTCGACCGTATCGATACCGATATGCAGCAGAATCTCGGCGCCCTCGGCAGTAGCCAGCGTCACAGCGTGACCGGTGCGCGCCAGATGGGTGACCGTACCGTCGCACGGCGCGACGAGTCGGCCTTCGAGCGGATCGACGCCGATCCCGTCGCCGAACATGCCGCCCGAAAACACAGGGTCGGGCACGTTCGCGAGCGGCACGACCGGACCGGTCATGGGCGCGAGCAAAACAATATGGCCTTCAGAATGGCTCATCAAGCGGGACTCCTCGACACGTCGCATCTGATTTCTCGTCAGTGAGTTTCGGTGACTTTGTTGAGATGGCGCGGCGCATCGGGATTGCGCCCGCGCGCGGCGGCAAGGCCGGCGGCCATCACATAAAAGGACAGGATCGCGGCGATCGGATCGAGCGCCGCATGAGCGGTGGCGGCGAGCGGCAGGGTGGCTTCCGGCACGTCGGCCGACGCCGCGAGCAGCACGCGCGCGCCGCGCGCCTTCATGTCGCGCGCGAGTTGCAGCAAGCCGGCCTGCTCAGGTCCGCGCGGCGCGAAGACCAGCAGCGGATAGTCGCGATCGATCAGCTCCATCGGACCGTGACGCACTTCCGCGCTCGAAAACGCCTCGGCCTGGATGCCGGAGGTTTCCTTCAGCTTCAATGCGGCTTCCTGCGCGATGGCAAGACCCAGCCCGCGGCCGATCACGATCATGCGCTCGATACCGCGCAATTCCTCCACGGCCGTCGACCAGTCGAGTTCACCCGCGGCACGCAGCGCTTCGGGCAGCGTTTTCAACGCGGCAAGCAGTTCGGCGTCCTTCTGCCAATGCGCGACCAGCTGCGCGGAGATCGACAGCATCGCGATATAGCTCTTTGTAGCCGCGACGCTCAATTCCGGACCGGCGACGAGCGGCAACTCGAATTCACACGCGTCGGCCAGGGGTGAGCCCGACACGTTCACGGCGGCGACGGTCAACGCGCCGGCTTTGCGCAGCGCTTCCATGGTGCCGACCAGATCCGGGCTCTTGCCCGATTGCGAGAACGCCAGCGCGAGTTGGTCGCGCACCTGCAGTGGCGCCTGTTGCAGCGTGGCGACCGACATCGGCAGCGAGGCGACCGGCACGCCCAGGCGGCTCATCGTCAGGCTCGCGAAATAACTCGCCGCGTGATCCGAGCTGCCGCGCGCGACTGTCAGCGCGACATGGCGCGGCTGCTGCGCCAGCTTCGCCGCCAATGCCTCGACGCGCGAGGTATCCGTGAGTTGCGCGGCGACCGTTTCAGCGGACGCCAGCGCCTCTTTAAGCATATTCGACAATTGCTTCTCCTTCGACGTAAGTCGCGCTCAACGCCAGTTCACGATCGAACACGACCACATCGGCCCATGCACCGCGCGCGATGCGGCCGCGGTCTTCAATGCCCAGGTAGTCGGCGGCGTAGCGCGACAAACGGTTCGATACATCGGCGATCGGCAAGCCGATCGACACAAGATTGCGCAGCGCCTGATCCATGGTCAGGGTGCTGCCGGCGAGCGTGCCATCGGCGAGACGCACACCGCCGAGGCACTTCGTCACATGCTGGCTGCCGAGACGGTATTCGCCGTCGGGCATGCCCGTGGCCGAGGTGCTGTCCGTGACCACATAGAGACGCGGAATCGCGCGCAACGCAGCGCGGATCGCCCCCGGATGGACGTGCAGCAGATCGGGAATGATTTCGGCGAACTCGGCGTGCGCGAGCGCCGCGCCGACGAGGCCGGGATTGCGATGGTGCAGCGGCGACATGGCGTTGAACAGATGCGTGAAGCCGCAGGCGCCATGCTTGAGCGCGGCGACGGCGTCGTCGTAGGTGCCGAGCGAGTGGCCCAGTTGCACACGCACGCCGCGCGCCGCCATCTCGGAGATGATCTTCATATGGCCGGCAATTTCCGGCGCCAGCGTAACCACGCGAATCGGCGCGATGGACAGATACTTCAGCACTTCGTCCATGACTGCCGAGACCGCCGCGTCCGGTTGCGCGCCGAGCTTGCCGGGATTGATGTACGGCCCTTCCAGATGCACGCCGAGCACACGCGCGCCGCCGGGCGTGCGAATCCGCGCGTTGTTGCCTAGTTCCGCGACGACGGCCATCAGCTCGTCGCGCGGCGCGGTCATGGTGGTGGCGAGCAGGCTCGTCGTGCCGTAACGCGCATGCGTGCGCGTGATGGTTTCGACCGCGTTGCCGCCTTCCATTACGTCGGAGCCGCCGCCGCCGTGCACGTGCAGATCGATGAAGCCGGGCAGGATGTACGGCGCGTCGTTGGTCGACGGATCGACGCGTTCGCCGGTGAGCGCCGTGATGCGGCCGTTTTCGTATTCGAGCGTGCCGTGAATCCACCCATCGGTGGTGAGTATGTTTCCGGTCAGCATGAGTCTCTCTGGTGAGGCGTGATACGGGGTGTGACTGAATGGCGCTTTGTCTGCGCCGCACCTGAAGTTGCAGGCTGCGCGCGCGGGCTCAGCCGGTCAGCTCAGGTGCGCAACTCAGCGACGAAGTCGTAGTAGTCATCGCGGCAATAGGTGTCGGTCAGTTCGATTGCGCGCTGATCGGCGCTATAGCCGATACGGGTAATGACCAGCAGCGCCGAGCGCGGTTCGATGTCCATCAGCGAAGCGATCTCGCTCGACGCGTTGACCGCGCGAAAGTGCTGCAACGCGCGCACCACGGCGGCGCCGCGTTGTTCGAGATAGCTGTAAAGCGAATCGCCGACGGTATGCGGATCTGGCACGATCGCCGACGGCAGCGCCGAATGCTCGACCGCCATGACAATGCCGTCCGCGCGCCGCAGGCGCCGCAGACTCGTCACCGCCGCGCCGGGCGACAACCCGAGGTGCACCAGTTCGTCGCGATTGGCGGCGCGGATATCGCGCTCGAGCCACACCGAATCCGGCCGGAAACCGCGTTGCTGCATCTTCTTCGTGAAGCCGGTGAGCCGCGAAAGCGGATCTTCGACGCGCGGTGTGATGAAGCTGCCCGCGCCGCGAGCCCGCCGGATCAAACCTTGTTCGACCAGCAACTCAATCGCCTTGCGCGCCGTGATGCGCGACACGCCGATCGCGTCCGAGAGCGTGCGCTCCGAGGGCAGCGCCTCACCCGCCGACCACACGCCGCAGTGGATCGCGGTCGCAAGATTGCGCGCGAGCTGCAAGTAGAGCGGCGTGACGTTGCGGGCGTCAGGCATCAGTGCGGACCAGCGAGTTTCCATGGGGCTCCGGCGGCCTTCGCGAAAAGGTAGGCCTACGAAAAATGAGAGCCCATTATATAACCAACATAATACCAGTCAACCAACTGGTTCCATGCCGGTGCGATCCGGTGCAAAGCCTTGCTGAATAAGGCTTAGATGGGCGTGCGGAGGCGCCAGAGAGGTTTTTTTTGGAGCCCAGGATTTACCCGCATGGGGCTTCAGAAAGCCCGCTAACCGGCTCAAACAGGGTTTCAGCGTGCTGACATCCGCGAGGCGATCGATACCTTTTTAATACCAATGCCGGTCAGGCCTTTGTCGGCGTGGCTTTTGTAAAGGGGTGCGTTCCAATATAGTGCTGAGTAGCAAGCTATAAAAAATCCCCTGGGAGCCGCATTTGACAGATTCCGAGACGCTGCGGCGTGCTCAGGCCGTCCGCCATTTCAACCGCTTCTATACCCGACACATTGGCGCGCTGCATGAGCATCTGGCAAAGAGCGCGTTCTCACTGACCGAAGTGCGCGTACTGCACGAGCTGTCCCGCGGATGTGCGCAAACTGCCTCGGTGCTCGGGCGTTCTCTCGGTCTCGACAGCGGTTACCTCAGCCGTCTGCTGACGAGCTTCGAACGACGCGATCTGATCACGCGCAGACCGTCCGAGACGGATGCGCGCCAGTCGCTGATCGCGCTCACGGATAGCGGCCATGCCGCGTATGCGCCGCTCGACAGCGCGGCGATCGAAGAAGTGTCGACCTTGCTTTCCGGCCTCACGGCCCTCTCCCAGGATCAGTTGATCGCCGCGATGAAGCTCATCGAGCGGCTGCTCGGCGACAAACCCAGTCACGAACTCGTGGTGCTCCGTCAGCCGCGTGCGGGTGAATGCGGCTGGCTCGTGCATCGGCAGGCGCAATGGTTCGCCGCGCAATACGACTGGAATCCGTCGTTCGAGGGATTGCTCGCGCGGATCGTCGCCGATTACACGCAACGCAATGATCCGCTGCGGGAGATGTGCTGGGTCGCCGATCAGGACGGGATGGTGGTCGGCTCGGTGTGCATCGTCGGCGTATCGACGACGGTGGCGGGCGTGCGGCTCCTGTGGGTCGAGCCGGATGTGCAGCGTTTGGGGATCGGCACGCAGTTGCTGAGCGAATGCGTGCGCTTTGCGAAGCGCGCGGGCTACACGAAACTCACGCTGACGACGGCCGCCTCGCTCGAACAACCGCGCCGCCTGTGCGAGCGCGCCGGGTTCAGGCTTGCCGGCACGGCGGCTGAGCGCCGTTTCGGCAAGGACCTGACGGTCGAGCGATGGGAATTAGGCCTGTAGCAAACGCCGCTGCTTAGAACGACGGCACCACCGAACCTTTGAACTCCGTCTTGATAAACTGGCGCACGTCTTCCGACTGGTAAGCGGCAACCAGCTTCTTGACCCACGGCTTGTCCTTGTCCTGCGTGCGCACGGCGATCAGGTTCGCGTACGGGCTATGCACGTCTTCGAGCGCGATCGCATCTTTGGTCGGTTGCAGGCCGGCGGCCAGCGCGAAGTTCGTGTTGATCGCGGCGGCGTCGACGTCCGACAGCGAGCGCGGCAGTTGCGCGGCGTCGAGTTCGACCAGCTTGATCTTCTTCGGATTGTCGGCAACGTCGAGCGGCGTCGCGTTATTGCCGTTCGTGCCCGCGCCGGGCTTCAGCTTGATCACGCCTTGCGTTTGCAGTAACAGCAGCGCGCGATTTTCGTTCGACGGATCGTTCGGCACTGCGACCTTCGCGCCTTGCGGCAGATCCTTCAGCGACTTCAGCTTCTTCGAATAGATACCGAGCGGCGAGATGTACGTGAGGCCGGCGTTGACGATCTTGTAGCCGCGCTGCTTGATCTGGCTATCGAGGTACGGCTGATGCTGGAAGCTGTTCGCGTCGAGGTCGCCTGCGTCGAGCGCGGCGTTCGGCTGCACATAGTCGTTGAATTCGACGACCTTGACGTTCAGGCCTTCGCGCTTCGCTACCTTGGTGACGACTTCCCAGATCTGCGCGTCCGGGCCGCCGATGGTGCCCACCTTGATGACTTTGTCGTCGGCGTGCGCGCCGAAGCTGGTGAAGATTGCCGTAGTGGCGACGACTGCCGAGAGGGCTTTGAGGATGTTTCTGCGCTGCATGTGATTCTCGCTTGTTTCTAATCGACGGCTTGATCGATGACTTGATTACTGGCGCTTCGATTTCTGATCGGTGTCAGATTCGGGTGGAAGCCGGCGGCAACATGGCGTGTGGCCCTGCGCCGCCAACTGGACCTGAAATGGTCTCATAGTCCCGGCGAGATGGGAAATATCACGATCGCATATGGTTATGCGCCTTGAGCGGCGGGAACCGCGTGCATGTGAGAGGCACGCGGTCGATGCAGCGGGGAATCAGAAGGTGGTCCAGTCGTCGTCTGGCGCGGTGGCTCTTACTGCCTCGGTGGATGCGCGCGGCGTGGTCACGGCGACAGGCTTGGCGCTCGTAACATGCGCGGACGAAGTCGATGCTTGGGTCGATGCCGAGGCCGACGTGGCGGACGTCCTGGCGGGTGCTGACAGTTTCGGCTCCGCATGCGGCGATGCCGAGGCCGACGTGGCGGACGTCCTGGCGGGTGCTGACAGTTTCGGCTCCGCATGCGGCGATGCCGACGCAGAGTGCGACGCCGTGCCGATTTCGCGCGCTGCCGTTGCGGCTGCATGCGGCGCCGCGACCCTTGCCGCCGCCACCGTCGCAGTCACTCTCCGCGCCGCGACGACCGCTGAACCAGGCGCGCTCCCTTCAGCGCCATTCACGCGAAACGCGCTCACTGTCTCGCGCAAACGCCCCGCCTGATCCTGCAACGAAGCCGCCGCGGCCGCCGCCTGCTCGACCAGCGCCGCGTTCTGCTGCGTCACTTCGTCCATTTGCGTGACGGCGCGGCCGACCTGGGCAATGCCGCTGCTCTGCTCTTCGGACGCCGCCGCGATCTCGCCCATGATGTCCGTGACACGCCGCACGGCTTGCAGAATCTCGCCCATCGTCGTGCCGGCCTGCTGCACCAGTGTCGAACCGTTGTGCACACGTTCGACCGACGCGCCGATCAACTGCTTGATCTCCTTGGCCGCCGTCCCCGAGCGCTGCGCGAGGTTGCGCACCTCGCCCGCGACAACCGCGAAACCGCGGCCCTGCTCACCGGCGCGCGCCGCTTCGACGGCTGCGTTCAACGCAAGGATGTTGGTCTGAAACGCGATACCTTCGATCACGCCGATGATGTCCGCGATCTGCCGCGAGCTGTCGTTGATCTCGCCCATCGTGCCGATCACGCGGCTTACCACGTCGTTGCCGCGCGTCGCGATTTCGGACGCGTTGTGCGCGAGTCCGCTTGCTTGCCGCGCGTTGTCGGCGTTCTGCTTGACCGTTGCGGTGAGTTCTTCCATGCTCGCCGCGGTCTCCTGCAACGAAGCCGCCTGCTGCTCGGTGCGCTGCGAGAGATCGCCGTTGCCGGCGGCGATCTGCTGCGTCGCCGACGCAATGGATTCCGCCGAGCGACGAATCTCGCCGATGGTCTGCTGCAAGCGGTTCTGCATGTCATGCATGGCCGCCATCATGCTGGTCTTGTCCTGCGGACGAACGGCGACCACTTGCGTCAGGTCGCCTTGCGCGATACTCGCCGCGAGCCGCGCCGCCTGATCGGGTTCGCCGCCGAGGCTCGCGCGCACATTGCGGATGATCAGCAGCATCGCCAGCGAGATGATCGCGCCGATCACCAGCACCACGGCCAGGTGACCGAGCAGCGTCTCGTAGTACACCGTATCGATGTCCTTGACGAACACGCCGCTCGTGATGTTCCAGTCCCACGGCGCGAAGCGCACCACGTAGCTGATTTTCGGCACCGCCGTTTCGCTGTGCGGCAAGCGTCCGCGATACTCCGCGAAACCGCGGCCGCTTGCCTTGGCCGCGTCGACGATTGCCACGTACAAGAGCTTGCCGTCCGGATCCTTGAAGTCGCCGACCGGCTTGCCGGTCATCTGCGGCAGCGTGGGATGCATCAGCACGACGGGCTTCGAATCCATCACGAACAGGTAGCCGGATTCGCCGTAGCGCATGGTCGCAAGACGGGCGAGCGCTTCGCGCCGTGCGTCGGCCTCGCTCAGCTTGCCGTTCTGCGCGAGCGCGTAATAACCGTTCACGATACCTTGCGCGGCATCGACCAGGTTCACCATGCCCGCCTTGCGCTCGGCCAGCATCGTGCTGCGCGTTTCGACCGCGCTCCACAGCCCGACGCCCAGCAGCCCCAGCCAGACGAGCGCGAGCGACAGCCACAGTTTGCGATTCAAACTCATCCTGCTCATTGTTGTGGTCTCTCTCGTGTGATTCAGGTTCCGTTCGCAGTCGCAAGAGTGCGATTGCATATCGCGCGCAAACGATTGCTGTCGATATAACGGCATGACAAACGGGCAACTTGAGAGACGCTGCGAGGAGCCGGCGGACACGACGCGCGACATGCGTGCGGATTGAATGCGCGCATCGGACCGGTCTCTGCACGATAATTGGAGATTGCGGCCGCATGCTCGATGCGGCTCATTCCCTTGCTGAGAGAACCACGCCCATGTACGTCATCGACCTTATCTACACTGCACCGCTCGAACGCGTCGACGACGCGCTGGAAGCGCACCGCGCGTTTCTGACGCAACAGTTCGAGGCAGGCGTGTTCGTCGCGGCCGGACCGAAAGTGCCGCGCGACGGCGGCATCATTCTGGCGGTGCGCGTCGAGCGCGAGAAGCTGGACGAGATTCTTGCTAGCGACCCGTTCGCGCAGCAGAAGCTCGCGCGCTACGAGGTGACGGAATTCAAGGCGACGCGGCTCGCGCCGGGGTTGAATCTGCCGATTCCGGCTTGAGCGTTGGAAAGAGAGGAGATGTGAAAACGGGCGCGCGATACGACACGCGCCCTTACAGCTGCGTGCGTCAGTCGAGCAGCAGCTTGATGTCGTGCACCCACGGCGTCGCGCCCTGGCCGTCACGCGCGAACAGACGCAGCTTGCCGTCTGTGTCGAACACATAGCTCGCGGCCGTGTGGTCCATCGTGTAGCTGTCAGGCGTCTTGCCCGGCACCTTCGCGTAGTAGACGCGGAAGTCCTTCGTAATCTTGGTGAGTTGCGCCTGATCGGCAGGACGCAGGCCGACGAACGTCGGATTGAACGCCGGCACGTATTGCGCGAGCAGAGCCGGTGTATCGCGCTCCGGATCGACGGTGACGAACAATACCTGCACGCGCTTCGCGTCTTCCGGGCCGAGTTGCTGCAACGCTTGCGAGAGCTCGGCCATCGTGGTTGGGCAAACGTCCGGGCAATGCGTGTAGCCGAAGAACAGCACCACCACCTTGCCCTTGTAGTCCGCCAAAGTGCGGACATGGCCGGCCGTATCGGGTAGCGAGAAGTCGCTGCCGAACTGGGTATTACCGGTGATATCGAGATTCTGGAACGCCGGCGGCTGCTTACCGCAGCCTGCTATCAGCAACGCGGCACCGAACGCGCAAGCGATCACAGCAGCACGCGCCGTGCGCGCGAAGCGGATATTGAGCATGGTATTACGCGCCGATCAGGACGCGCGCATAGTGGTCGATCAGCAGCGCGGCGAACAGCAGCGAGAGATAGACGATCGAGTAACGGAAGGTCTTGCGCGCCAGATCGTCCGAGTACTCGCGATAGATCTTCCACGCATAGGCAAGGAACACGGCACCCAGCAGCACGGCCGCGGCGAGATACACCACGCCGCTCATGCCGGAGATGAACGGCATCATGGTGACCGCGAACAGGATCACCGTGTACAGCAGAATATGCAGGCGCGTGTACTTCTCGCCATGCGTGTTCGGCAGCATCGGCAGGCCGGCGTTTTCGTAGTCTTTGCGGCGATACAGCGCGAGCGCCCAGAAATGCGGTGGCGTCCACACGAAGATGATCAGCACCAGGATCCACGCGTCGCCCGGCACATGACCGGTGACCGCGGCCCAGCCAAGCGCCGGCGGCATGGCGCCCGAGGCACCGCCGATCACGATATTCTGCGGCGTGGCAGGCTTGAGCAACAGTGTATAGATGACGGCATAGCCCACGAACGTGGCCAGCGTGAGCCACATGGTGAGCGGATTGGCGAATGTATAAAGCGTCCACATGCCGAGGCCGCCGAGCACGGCCGAGAACAGCAGAATCTGCGCGGTGGTGATTTCGCCGCGCGCGGACGGCCGCCACGAAGTGCGGCGCATCTTGGCGTCGATCTTCTGCTCGACGAGGCAATTGATGGCGAACGCCGCGCCGGCCAGCAACCAGATGCCGACGGTGCCGCCGATCAGCGGAGTCCAAGGCACCATGCCGGGCGTCGACAGGAACATGCCGATGACGGCGCAGAACACGGCGAGTTGCGTGACGCGCGGCTTCGTCAGGGCGATGTACTGGGAGACCCGGCTACCGGGCGTTTGGGAGAGTGTTGTGCTGTCCATGTGGAGTCACGCTGGCGCGGCATCGCGCGCAGGGAGCACGGCGCGGCCGGGACGGCTATAAGCGATTCGAAAGTTTAACATAACGAGCAGAAGCAGCAGGATCGCAGCCCCGCCGTTATGCGCGACCGCAATGGGCAACGGCCATTGCAGAACGATGTTCGACAGCCCGGTGATGAACTGGATCAACACCACCAGCAGCACGCCGTTGGCGGGGCGCCGCAGCGACTCGAAGCGGCGCAGTTTCAGCGCGAACCACACCAGATACGCGACCACGACGATGGCGAATGTGCGGTGGGTCCAATGAATCGCCACCAGCGCATCCTGCGTGATCATGTCGCCGTCGCCGGTCATGCCGAGCGCGCGCCACAGGTGGAAGCCGTGCGTGAAGTCCATCGGCGGGACCCATTGGCCGTTGCAGGTCGGGAAATCCGTGCACGCGAGCACCGCGTAGTTGGTGCTGACCCAGCCGCCCAACGCGATTTGCGCGATCAGCAGCACCAGGCCCGCGATCGCCGCCGCACGCCAGCGCGCTGCTTCAGGCTCGTAGGCAGGCAACGGCGTTTGCCGCGCGGCCAGCCAGCCGAGCGTGCCCAGCAACGCGAGGCCGAGCAGCAAGTGCGTAGTCACGATGATCGGTTGCAGCTTCATCGTCACGGTCCAGGCGCCGAACGCGCCTTGCACCAGAATCAGCAGCAGCAACGAGGTCGGCCACCACGGTGACACATGCAGTGGACGCCGCTTGACGCGCGCCGTCCACGCGATCACGGTCTGCGCGATGATCAGCACGCCGATCGCCATTGCGAAGTAACGGTGGATCATTTCGATCCAGGCCTTCGTCATGCTGACCGGTCCGGTGGGCATCGCCTGATGAGCGGCCGTGATCGCCGCATGCGCGATAAACGGCGACGAGGTGCCGTAACAGCCTGGCCAGTCCGGACAGCCGAGGCCGGAATCGGTGAGCCGCGTGAAGCCGCCGAACATCACCAGGTCGAGCGTGAGAAAGGTGGTAAGCCAGACCAGTTTGCGGAATTTGTTGTCGTCTGCCTTGACCCATACGTAGGACAGCGGCAACAACGCGATACACAAGCCGATCAGAGCCAGTTGCAGTACGAACATCTCTCTTACCTATATTGCGGCATCAGCCGATGCGCGACCATTTGAGCAGCTTGGTCAGGTCGCCTTTGATCTTGCTGGGATTCGGATCTTTCGGGAAACGCATCATCAGATTGCCGTTCGGATCGACCAGGTAGATGTGCTCGGTGACCTTGGTGCCGTTGTCCGTAGGTAGCCATGCGGACACCTGCGCCGAATCGGCAATCATCATGTCGGTGTCGGGATACGCCTTTTGTATCACGTCAGACACGTTGCCTGCATCGGTGCGCAGCCACACTTCCACGACGCGCTCGCGCTCCGGGCCCTGAGCTGCGCGGATTTGTCGCATGAAGTAGAGCTTGGTGACGCACGCTTTGTCGCACGCGCTGTTGTCGACGGAAATCATCAGCCAGTGGCCGCGCAGCGTGGCGAACTTGACGGGCTTGCCATCCTCGCCGGTGACCATGAGCGAATCGGGGATCGGGCGTTGCGGTTCGACTAGCGTGCCGTAGCTCGAGGTGCCACCGGTCGGCTTGATCACGTAGTACATGAAATACGACACTGCTATCGGCGCGCCGCAGATGATCGCCACCAGCAGCAGCATCCAGCGGCCACGCTGCCACGAGCCTTTGCCGTTAGGTTGGCCGGGTACGGCGCGGGGTGCTGCGGGTTTGCCGCCTTGCGGCGAACGGGGAGATTGCGTGGACACTACGGACCTCTTTCAATGATTGCGCGGCTTGCGGCTCGAACCTGGGCCACAAGCCGCATGTGCTGCATTACGCGCCCGGCGCGTGCTCTTTCTTCGCGGCGCGGCGCGCGGCATACAGGCCGAAGACCAGCGCGGCGGCCGCCATGCCCCACCACTGGAACATATAGCCGTAGTTGCGCTCGACGCCTTCAGTCGGCGCGGGCCAATCGCGCACCAGCTTGTCGCCGTCGTCGCTCAACTGCTGAATCACGAACGA
This sequence comes from Paraburkholderia sp. BL6665CI2N2, assembly GCF_004366535.1. NCBI lineage: Bacteria > Pseudomonadati > Pseudomonadota > Betaproteobacteria > Burkholderiales > Burkholderiaceae > Paraburkholderia > Paraburkholderia sp. BL6665CI2N2. The sequence goes on along the minus strand of NZ_SORC01000001.1, from coordinate 6,052,499 downwards.
TTGCAGCGGCAGGCCGGTTTCCGCGGCGTACGCGGCGACATCCAGATTCTGGCGGATCAGTTGATGCTCAGCCGAGCCGCCGTGGCCCAACTCGTACGCGCGCGAAGCGTCGGCACGGGCAATGCCTTCGATTTCAATTTCGCCTTGCGGCGTCGTGTACGGCGCGATGGTTTCGCGATTGTTCATATTGCGCGGCAACCAGCCACGATTGACCAGCACGTAACCGCCGCCGGCCAGTTTAAAAGGCATCACGACGTAAAAACCCGGCTGGTCGTTATACGGACGATTATCGAGGTAGACGACCTTGTCCGCGACGAAACTGCCACGCGCCTTCACGCGATGAAACTCGATGTCCTTCAACTGAACCGGCGCGCCGCTCACCGGCTGCGCGGGCGCATTCTCGAACTGCGTGATTTGCGCTTCGAGCGCTTCCTTTTGATGCGCGCGGTCGCGCTGCCAGAAACCCAGCCGCACCGTTACCACCATCACCAGCAGAATCAGCAGCACGGGAACGAGGCGAAACTTCATCGCGCACGCTCGTCAGCCGCGTGCGGCGCAACAGGGAACGACCGGCAAACGCAGGCGCACGGTGCGATAATAAACATCTTGCCTCTGCGCTTTCCGGTTTCAGCTGGTTCCATGCACATTCTCGTTCCCATCGCCTTCGTCCTGATCATCGCCAGCATGGTGTCGGCGCTGTACTTCATGATGCATGACAAGGGCAAAACCAAGCGGATGGTCTGGTCGCTCGCCACGCGGGTGGGCCTGTCGATCTCGCTGTTCCTGTTCATCCTGTTTGCTCACTGGATGGGCTGGATTCAGTCGACCGGTATTCCTTACGGGCGCTGAGCCCGGCGGAAAAATCTCCACGCCGCCAAACAAAACGCCGCCCTGACAGGGTCGAGGGCGGCGCTGCTCAAGTCTTACGTACTGCTGTCTTGCGTTGTTGCTCGTACGCCGCGCCCCGTAGCATCCGGCGCGAACGGCCTGCGCACATTCCGAGGTTCTCGGCCGGCGCAGGCCAGACTGCGTTACAGCCAGTACACGACGACGTACAGCCCGAGCCACACGACGTCCACAAAGTGCCAATACCAGGCCGCGCCTTCGAACGCGAAGTGATGCTCCGCCGTGAAGTGCCCGCGAATCATGCGCGCCAGCACAACGGCCAGCATCGTACCGCCGAGAAACACGTGGAAGCCGTGGAAGCCGGTCAGCAGGAAGAACGTCGAACCATACACACCCGAATTCAGCGTCAGATTCAGTTCGTTGTACGCGTGGAAATATTCGAAGCCTTGCAGGAACAGGAAGCAGACCCCAAGCACAAGCGTTGCGGCCAGCCAGATGATCGCCTTCTTGCGATGATCTTCACGCAGCGCGTGGTGCGAGACCGTCAGCGTCGCGCCCGAGGAAAGCAGCAACGCCGTGTTGATGGTCGGCACCGGCCACGGTTGCATCGACTTGAAGGTCGAGACCAGCGCTGCCGGGCCGTTGTTCGGCCACACCGCCGAGAAGTCCGGCCAGATCAGCTTGTAATCGAGGCTGCCCAGTTGGTGCAGCGCGATTTCACGCGCATAGAACAGCGCGCCAAAGAATGCACCGAAGAACATCACTTCGGAGAAAATGAACCAGCTCATGCTCCAGCGATACGACTTGTCGACGTTCTTGCCGTACATGCCGCCTTCCGACTCGGCGATCGCGTCGCCGAACCAGTGCCACAGCGTAAAGAGCAGCCACAACAAACCGGCCACAACGCCGATCGGCGCCCAGTCGTGTTCGTTGATCCAGGCCGCAAGCGATCCGAGCATGACCAGCAGCCCAGCAGCGGCGCTGATCGGATGCCGCGACGGATGCGGTACGAAATAGTACGGGCTCTCGTTTTGACCGCTCATTCTTGATTCTCCACTTCAGTCCAGTTGTTCCGGAAGCTCCGGCTGTATCTTCGGCGGCGCGTCGATACCGCACCGCTTCGCTCTAATTTCTGGGCGCTACTTTGCCCGATTCTACGCGTGCGTCTGGCGCTTCAACCTACTACGGCGCGCACGATCAGAATCAGCGCCACGATAAAAATGGCCGCGCAGATCAATGCTGCGGCGATCACGTGCAGCGGGTTCAGCTGCGTGGCGTCCGCCTCCAGATCGCGACGCTTGCGCACCCCGAAAAACGACCAGAACACCGCACGCATCGACTGGCCAAAACTGCTTTTGCGCGGGCTGCCGCCGTTATCGCTCATCTCGTTTCTCTTTCCTTCGCCGGCGGCGCGAGCCGTCAGGCGGGATTGGCTGCCGTAGCTGCCGCGCTTTTATCCGCGCCTGTTGCCGTATTGGCTGTGGGCGCCGCACTTCCGGCCGTCGCCGCTACCGGCGTATTCAATTCAAAGAACGTGTACGACAACGTGATCGTTTTCACGTCCTTCGGCAACTTCGGATCGACCACGAATACCACCGGCATCCGCCTGGTCTGATTCGCCGTCAAAGTTTGCTGCGTAAAGCAAAAACACTCGATCTTCTTGAAGTACTCAGTGGCCTGCTTCGGCGCGTAGCTCGGAATGGCTTGCGCCTGAATCGTGCGCGCCTGTTCGTTGCTCACCTCGTACATCACCGTCGTCACTTCGCCCGGATGCACGTCGAGACTGCGCTGCTCCGGTTTGAAACCCAGCGGGCCGCGCGCGTTCGCATCGAATTCGATCGAAATCGTACGGCTCGTGTCGACCTGCGTATTCTTCGCCTCGCGCACCGTGGCATCACGCTGCACAAGGTTGTTGATGCCGGTGATCTGGCAGATCGCCCGGTACATCGGCACCAGCGCGAAACCGAAACCGAACATCATCAACGCGACGACGAACAGCTTGATCAGCATCGAACGGTTAAAAGAGCGGTCGGCCTGAGCCGGCGGTTGCGTCGACATCTCAATCCTCAACAAGCCTGCAAACTGACTCGAACTACCCGGTCAGGTGAACCACTTCTGATGAATGATGACGCTCGCGAAAAAGACCGCGGCGATCACGAACATCACGAAACCGATCCGCCGGTTGCCCGCACGAATCTGCTCGGGCGTACGTCTTTCTTGAGGATTGCGCGTCATGCTCGACTTTTTGAATACTTTTCGTGACTACGGATGCCGCCACGACTTTCCTGACCGCCAGCTCCGGTAGCGAACTGCTGCGCCACCCGAGCCGGCAATCTCACCGTGCGCCGATTACTCGACGGTCGGCGGGTTTTCGAACGTGTGGAACGGGGCCGGGCTCGGCACGGTCCATTCGAGGCCCGTTGCGCCGTCCCACGGCTTGTCGCCAGCTTTTTCGAGTTCGCCGCCGCCACGGTAGGCCGGCAGTGCAACCGCGAACAGGAAGTAGACCTGCGCCAGACCAAAGCCGAACGCGCCGATCGAGATGACCTGGTTCCAGTCCGTGAACTGTGCCGGGTAGTCAGCATAACGACGCGGCATACCCGCGAGACCGACGAAGTGCATCGGCAGGAACGCGAGGTTGAAGAAGAACAGCGACGCCCAGAAGTGGATCTTGCCGCGCGTCTCGTTGTACATCCAGCCGGTCCACTTCGGCGCCCAGTAGTACCAGCCGGAGAACAGCGCGAAGAGCGAGCCCGCCACCAGCACGTAGTGGAAGTGCGCGACCACGAAATAAGTGCCGTGATACTGGATGTCGAGCGGCGCCATTGCCAGCATGAGACCCGACAGACCGCCGAACGTGAACACGATCAGGAAGCCGACCGCGAACAGCATAGGCGTTTCGAAGCTCAGCGAACCGCGCCACATCGTCGCGACCCAGTTGAACACCTTCACGCCCGTCGGCACGGCGATCAGCATGGTGGCGTACATGAAGAACAGCTGGCCCGTGACCGGCATGCCGGTTGCGAACATGTGGTGCGCCCAGACCATGAACGACAGAATCGCGATCGACGACGTTGCGTACACCATCGAGCTATAGCCGAACAGCGGCTTGCGCGAGAACGCCGGAATCACCTGCGAGACGATCCCGAACGCCGGCAAGATCATGATGTACACCTCGGGGTGCCCGAAGAACCAGAAGATGTGCTGGTACATGACCGGGTCGCCGCCGCCTGCCGCGTTGAAGAACGACGTGCCGAAGTGGCGGTCGAACAGCACCATGGTGATCGCGCCCGCCAGCACCGGCATCACGGCGATCAGCAGGTACGCGGTGATCAGCCACGTCCAGACGAACATCGGCATTTTCATCAGCGTGAGGCCGGGTGCGCGCATGTTCAGGATCGTCACGACGATGTTGATCCCGCCCATGATCGACGAAGCACCCATCAAGTGGACCGCGAAAATCGCGAAGTCCATGCCCGGGCCCATCTGCGTGGAGAGCGGCGCGTACAGCGTCCAGCCCGCAGCGGTCGCGCCGCCGGGCGCGAAGAACGAACCGACCAGCAGAACAGCCGCCACCGGCAGAAGCCAGAAGCTGAAGTTGTTCATGCGGGCGAAAGCCATGTCCGATGCGCCGATCTGCAGCGGCACCATCCAGTTCGCGAAGCCGACGAAGGCCGGCATGATCGCGCCGAACACCATGATCAGGCCATGCATGGTGGTCAACTGGTTGAAGAACTCGGGACGCATGATCTGCAAGCCCGGCTCGAACAGTTCGGCACGGATCATCAGCGCCATCACGCCCCCGGAGAGGAACATGGTGAACGAGAAGATCAGGTACAGCGTACCGATGTCCTTGTGATTGGTTGCGAACAGCCAACGGCGCCAGCCATGCGGCGTTTCGTGGGCATGGTCGCCGTGCACGTGTTCGTGGCCTGCGACTACATCGTGTCCGATGCTAGACATGACAATCTCCTAAAGCGAATACTGCGGTGCTGACCATGAACACGTCAGGCAGCCGGGCTGATCTGAACACGCCGGGCTTCTTTCGCGTCGCTGCCGCCCGTGGTCGTTTCCGGCTTCTTCAAAATAATATGGTCTTCGGCAATGCCGGCTGCTTTCAACGCGTCGCGCACGGCTTCAGCACGGCTCTTCGCGAGCTTCGCGTTGAGGTCGGCGGAACCGGTGGCGTCGGTGAAGCCCGACAGCGTGAATTTCGCGTCCGGATGCGCTTTTGCGTAGGCTGCGGCTGCGTCGACCGCCGCTTTCGCGTCGGCCGGCAGCGTGCTCTTGCCGGTGTCGAAGTAGATGCTGGCAGGGAGTGCCGCTTGCGATGCCGCGCTGTCCGAATCGGCCGCTGCAGGTGCCGACGCTGTTGCCGCTTCTGCGCCCGAGGCGCCGGATGCTGCCGCCGCACCCGAAGCCGCCGCTGCGCCGCTCGCTGCCGCGCCTGCGTCGGCCAGATGGTTGCCGCCTTCCGGCAGCTTGCCGTTACGGGCGTCGGCCACTTGCTTCGGCTGGAGAATGTCGCCGGTGTGGTTGCCCCACGAGTTACGTTCGTACGTGACCACCGAGGCGATCTCGACGTCGTTCAGCGTAGGCGCCCACGACGGCATCGCATTCTTGCCCTTCAGCACCAGGCTGACGTGCTCGGCGATCGCGCCGTTGGCGATTTTGCTGCCATCGAGCGCCGGGAACGCGCCTGCACCCTTGCCGGTCGGCTGGTGGCAGACCGCGCAGTTCGCTGTGTAGACCTTGCCGCCGCGCTCCATCAACTCGGCCATGGTGTAGGTCTTGTTCGGATCGTCCTGGCCCGCGGCCATTTTCTTCTTCTGCGTGTCGACCCACTTCGCGTAGTCGTCGGCGGAGAGCACTTCGACCACCACCGGCATGAACGCGTGTTCCTTGCCGCACAACTCGGTACAGAAGCCGCGGAACGTGCCGACCTTGTCAGCCTTGAACCACGTGTCGCGCACGAAGCCCGGGATCGCGTCCTGCTTCACGCCGAAAGCCGGCACGTACCAGGAGTGGACCACGTCGTTCGCGGTGGTGATGATGCGGATTTTCTTGTCGACCGGGACGACCAGCGGATTGTCGACTTCCTGCAGATACGTGGTGGAAATCGGCTCGCGGCCATCGGTTTGCGCACGGGGCGTGGCCAGCGTGGACAGAAAGTTGATGCCTTCGCCCGGGCCCTTCACGTAGTCGTAGCCCCATTTCCACTGGTAGCCGGTGACCTTGATGGTGACGTCGGCGTTGGTGGTGTCTTTCATCGCGACCACCGTCTTGGTGGCGGGCAGCGCCATCAGCACGACGATGATGAACGGCACGATCGTCCAGATGATTTCGACGGTAGTGCTTTCGTGGAAGTTGGAAGCTTTGTGGCCTTTCGATTTGCGGTGAGCAAAGATCGAATAGAACATCACGCCGAACACGCCGACGAAGATGACCAGGCAAAGAACCAGCATGAACATGTGGAGGCTGAAGAGCTCCTCAGCGATCTTGGTCGCAGGCGGCTGGAGATTGATCTCGTTGACGGCGGGGCCGCCCGGAACATCGCCCACTGCCAGGGCCGCACCGGCGAAAAGCAGTCCGCTCATCGCCAGCACGCCCATGAGGGCTCGCTTGATTGTTTTCATAGCTTCCTTACCCAAATTTTCCATTCAAACCCTCGACCCCGCTGGCAGGTTGCCTCGCGCTCCCCGTGAACGCCGCGCGACTCATCGCATTAACAACGCGTGAGCCACATACGCAGTTCGCCTGCGAACTGCGCGCGCCGATACTGCGCGAGATGTTGCCCGATCATGATCGTCTGCCCGCGCGAGACCAGTTTGATCTGGTCACGCGGTGTTGCGCCCGCCTCGATCCGCACCCAGCGCGGATTGAACTCGAACTGCGTGAGTTGCTCGGCGCTGACCTGCTCGATGACGAGCCGGTTCTGAAACAACCGGATGCGCTCGTAATCCACAGCATGACGCGCATATATGGCAAACGCGATGCCCACCGCCAGCAATTCGATACCGGTGAACGGCAACACCAGCCAGGCGCCGACCAGAACCAGCATGAAAGCAATTGCCAACGAGAACAACGCTAGCGACACGTAGAAATACACGAACTGCCGCGGCGATATCGAACAGTTGCGTTTCATCGTCCAGTCTTTCAGAACCGGTTCTGAATCCGCCAGCAGATCTGATGCTTCCATCGCTGCCTCCCGCCGATTGTCTCCAATCGCCGCCAGCGCCAATCTTCGCAGCCATTATTCCGGCCGTTCGATCACCGCCGCGCTATCTTATCTTGCTGCCCTGTGCCTCGGGCCTGCCGCCCCAAATGTGGGAACTCCGGGCGACAAACTGACGCATTATAGGCGCGATCCATAGCATCCACAAGCAAGCCCCCATTGGCCCACAAGCCATGCGCGACAAGCCTCCGCGCCGTTTTGACGCACCTTTTGCGCGTCTTTTGAAGCGGTAATTTCAGACATAACAGATGTCGTCTTTACCGCCCCGGCAATTCTTCAACGATTCCTCGACGAACCTCGTCCAATGTCCTCGATTCGCACGATGCCGTGACCCTCGGCCGTGGTACGCGGCACGGCTTTCCATGCGTGCCCGTAGATCACTTCGAAGGTCAGCGCGATCGTGCCGTCGGCGCGCCGGCGGGCTTCGAGGGCCGCGAGCAAAGCCTTGTGCAGCCGGCGCGCCGCGGCGCTCGACGACGCTTCGCGCTCGAACGGATAGGCGCCCCAGCGGCGCACGTCGGCGAGCAGCGACTGCGGCGACTTATAGGTAATGGTGAGGACTTCCTGGTCCATGACGGGGATCTCGAAGCCGCTTTCGACCAACATGTCGCCGAGATCGTGCATGTCGACGAAGTCGATCACATGTTTGCGCGAGGCGACGCCATGCACGGCCTCGACTTCGGCATACGCGCCGCGCAATTCCTTGAGCGAGTCCGGACCGAGCGTGCTGAACATCAGCAGGCCGTTGACTTTCAGCACGCGCTGCCACTCGGGAAACACGAGATCGGGCCGCGAGTGCCAGTGGAGCGCCAGATTGGACCAGATGAATTCGAAGGCGCCGGCCGCGAACGGCAGCGCCGAAAAGTCGGCTTGCGCGAAGCGCGGACCACGGGCGCCAAGCGCCTTGCCGAGCGATGCCGGCAAAAAGCGCCGCCAACTCGTGTCGCCGGAATCGTGCTGGAGCGCGCGCATGAGCATGCCGTGCGAGAGGTCGGAGCCGAACACCGGCGCTTCGGGAAAGCGCTCGCGCAGAGCGGGAATGTCTTCGCCCGCGCCGCAGCCGGCGTCAAGCACGCTCGCCGGCATGACCTTGATGAAGTCGAGGCGCTCGCGCATACGTTGCGCGATCTCGCGCGGCAGGAACGCGACCTCGTTGAAAGTCGCTGCGCGACGGTCGAAGATCCGCCGGAGGCGCCGGGAATCGTAGGCCGGACGGCCAGTTTGAGCGGAAGTTGGGGACATGGGTGTCGTGCTGGCGTGGAGCACGAAGTATACTCGCTCGCTTCTTTCCATTCAGCGTGAAGGGCCTTCGCGGGCGGTTCCACCGTGTCATTCCGACCCATCTCATCATTTTCCGGCGGCAGATTCACGCGTTTCGCGAACGGCTTTCGTTCGGCCTGGCCACGCGTGATGCACGCGGCGTTGCCGAACCTCTGCGCGTTATGCGGCAATTTGTCGCATACGACGCTGTGCCCCGGTTGCGACGACGCCTACTGGAACGAAAGCCGCTTGCGCTGCACCGTCTGCGCGGTGCCGTTATCCCGTTCGCCATGGGCGGCGCACGCGCAATATCGCTGCGCGGATTGCATCGGCGAGGCGCCACCGTTCGACGCGACCTTCGCCCTCGCCGACTATCGGGCGCCGCTGGATACGCTCGCGGTCGGCCTGAAATTCCGCGCGCGGCTGATGCTGGCGGGCGAGTTCGCACAACGGCTCGCGCGTCTTGCGCAGGATTCCTGGCAGGACCGCGCCGAATGGCCGGACGTGATCGCGCCCGTGCCGCTGGCCAAAAAACGTCTCACTGAACGCGGCTATAACCAGGCTTGGCAGATCGCCAGGCCTCTGGCCCGCGCGCTGAAGTTACGCAGCGACGCCACCTTGCTGGATCGCGTGATTCACACCGCACCGCAGTCGAGGCTCGATCTCGACGCCCGCCGCCTGAATGTAGGCCGCGCCTTCAAGGTCGCTGGATCTGTCCAAGGCCTGCACGTCGGCATCGTCGACGATGTGATGACGACCGGCGCCACACTCGAAGCGCTGGCGCGCACGCTGAAGGCAGCCGGCGCTCGGCGGGTCACCAACTTCGTCGCGCTGCGCACACCGAAAAACTAGCCTCCACCTGAGCTCACCATGTTCAATGTCGTTCTCGTAGAACCGGAAATTCCGCCGAACACCGGCAACGTGATCCGCCTGTGCGCCAACACCGGCGCTCGGCTGCATCTGATCGAGCCGCTCGGCTTTCCGCTCGACGACGCCAAGTTGCGCCGCGCCGGCCTCGACTATCACGAGTACGCGCAAATGAACGTGCATGCGGATTGGGCGGCGTTCATCGCCAGGGAAGCGCCGGACCCGGCGCGCATGTTCGCCTTCACCACGCGCGGCTCGGGCCGCTTTCACGAGCACGCCTTCCAGTCCGGCGACTGGTTCGTGTTCGGCGCCGAAACGCGCGGCCTGCCCGACTCGGTGCTCGACCAGTTCGCCAATGAGCAACGCGTGCGCCTGCCCATGCGGCCAGGCAACCGCAGCCTGAATCTGTCGAATACCGTTGCGATTGTTGTGTTCGAAGCGTGGCGTCAGACCGGCTTCGAAGGCGGCGCCTGACGGCGTTTCAATTCGGCTTCGTAGCGCGCGAACATGGCGTCGTCGAAACAGGCGAACACCACCTGTTCGATTTGCGGCGTGCGCGGCAACGTGTCGAGCACGGTGCCGAGCGCGATCCGCACCGCCTGATCTGCGGGGAAATGGTAGATGCCGCAACTGATCGCGGGAAACGCAATGCTCTTGCACTGCGCCTCGCGCGCCACCTCGAGCGAGCGCTGATAGCAGGACGCCAGCAGGTCGGCCTCGCCATGCGTCCCGCCCCGCCAGACCGGGCCGACTGCGTGAATCACATGTCTGGCCGGAAGGCGGTAGCCGGCGGTCAGCTTCGCGTCGCCGGTCGCGCAGCCGCCGAGCGCCTCGCACTCGCGCAGCAACTCTTTGCCGGCCGCGCGATGAATCGCGCCATCCACGCCGCCTCCGCCCAATAACGACGTATTCGCGGCGTTGACGATCGCATCCACGGCGAGCGTGGTGATGTCGGCCACGCGTGCTTCCAGCGTGCAACGATTGAATCTGAGCATGGGAACCTCGCTGATCCGAAGCGTCGATAAAACGTGGACAGCGAGAGCCGGCAGCCGTTCAGCGCTTTGGCGCGCTAAACGGCTGAAAGACAACGCTTATTCGGCTTTGGAGTCGCGCCGGAGCAGGGCGCTGACGGCGTCGCGCGGCGCCACGCCGTCGAACAGCACGGCGCAGACCGCCTGCGTGATCGGCATCTCGATGCTGTGCGCGCGGGCAATCGCGAGGACCGCTTGCGCGCAACGCACGCCTTCGGCCACGTGACCGAGGGCGCCGAGAATATCCTCGAGCGTGCGGCCCGCGGCGAGTTGCACGCCAACGGTGCGATTGCGCGACAGATCGCCGGTTGCGGTCAGGATCAGATCGCCCAAGCCGGTCAAACCGGTGAACGTTTCCGCGCGTCCGCCCAGTGTCACGCCGAGGCGCGACATTTCGGCGAGACCGCGCGTGATCAGCGCCGCGCGCGCATTCAGACCGAGGCCGAGGCCGTCGGCGATGCCCGTTGCAATGGCCAGCACGTTTTTCACCGCGCCGCCCACTTCCACACCGACGACGTCGTCGCCGGTATAGATGCGCATGGCGCCGTGATGAAACGCGGCGACCGTGCGCTCGCGGCACGCCGCCGACGCGCTTGCGATGGTCAGCGCGACCGGCAAGCCCTGCCCTACTTCGCGCGCGAAACTCGGACCCGAGAGCACACCGTTGCTCTGGTGTTCCGGCAGTTCGGCCGCGACCACCTGATGCGGCATCAGCTGCGAATCGGCTTCAAAGCCCTTGCACAACCACACGAGATGGGCCGGCACTTTGCCCGCGTCGCGCATCGCCTGAAACAGACCGCGCAGTCCGGCCACGGGCGTCGCCACGACGCATAACGCGTCGTCGGCGACCGCATGGTCGAGCGCTGCGTTCAGATCGGCTTCATAGCGAAGCGAAGGCGGCAAAGCAACGCCCGCCAGATAGCGGGCGTTTTCGTGCGAAGCGGAGAGCTCGGCAATGAGCGCGGGCTCGCGCCCCCACAACACCGTGTCGTGCCTGACGGCCAGATGGCCGGCGAGGGCTGTGCCCCATGCGCCGGCGCCGAGGACAGCAACCTTCATAGCCGGCACTGCCTGCGACACGTTAGTGCGTGACGCCGTTCTGCGCCGCGCCGTCCTGGCCACCCATCTGCGCGAGGCGTTGCTCGTACAGCGCCTGGAAATTGATCTCGGCGAGGTGGATCGGCGGGAAACCGGCGCGGGTGATCGCGTCGGCGATGTTCGAGCGCAGGTACGGGAACAGGATGGTCGGGCAGGCAATGCCGACCAGCGGATCGATCTGCTCGGCCGGAATGTTGCGGATGTCGAAAATGCCGGCTTGCTTGGCTTCGATCAGGAACGCCACCTTGTCCGCAACCTTGGCCGTGACCGTGCCCGTGACGAGGATTTCGAACACGGTGTCGGCGAGGCGCTCAGCCTTCACGTCGACTTCGACTTCGACCGAGGGCATTTCCTGTTCGAGGAAGATGCCCGGCGAATTCGGCTGCTCGAGCGACATGTCCTTCAGATAGATACGCTGGATGTTGAAGAACGGCTGGTTATTCTCGTCGGACATGATGAAGTGATTCCCTGATAGATATGCATAGTGGCGGCCCATGCAGGCATGGGCCGCCAGATCATTGCGGCGCGCCGCCCGCCCTGATGACGCGAGGCCGCGCCGGCTTGGTGTTCACCCGCCCTTCTCAAGCGCCCGCGGGCGCGCGAAGTCAGGCGGTTGCTTCGAGCAGCGGCATCAGACCGCCCGCGCGATCGAGCGCGGAGAGGTCATCGTACCCGCCCACATGCGTCTCGCCGATGAACACTTGCGGCACCGTGCGGCGACCGGTCCGGGTCATCATTTCCTCACGACGGGCCGGGTCTTTGTCGATCAGTACCTTTTCAACGTGCTCGACGCCGCGCGACTTTAAAAGACGTTCGGCCATCTGGCAATACGGGCACACCTGGGTGCTGTACATGATCACTTTGTTCACTTGGCTGCTCCTTGTTTCACAACCGGCATACCGGCTTTCTGCCAGGCGTCGACACCGCCTTCGAGAACATGGACTTCCGCGTAACCTGCATCCTGCACGATACGCGCTGCCTTGTTCGACTGCTGGCCGGTCTGGCATACCAGCAGCACCGGGTTGCTCTTGTTCTTCACGAGTTGCGCGACCTTCGCCTGCAACTCTGCAAATTCAAGGTGCCGCGCCGCGGGCAAATGCCCTTTGGCGTAGTCGGCGGACGGACGCAGATCGATGACCGCCGCATTGCGCCGGTTGATCAGTTGCGTGGCTTCAGCGGCCGACAGGCCGCCGCGCCCGCGCCGGCTGATCGTCGGCCACAGCAGCAACCCACCGGAGATGAGGACGATCGCGATCAGTACAAGGTTTGTGTAATCAGTGAAAAACTTCACGGAAAATCCGCCGAAAAAGAAGAGAAATCGAAAAGGCAATCCAGCCATTATAAAATAACCGTCTGACGCGATGGCGGCGCTCCTTCAGAGGACCGCGCGCAGCGCTTTCCCGCTTCCTCACTACCGACCGGCAATCTCATGTACAAACTCGTTCTCATCCGCCACGGCGAATCGACGTGGAACAAGGAAAACCGCTTCACGGGCTGGGTCGACGTCGACCTGACCGAACAGGGCAACAATGAGGCGCAACAGGCGGGCGTGCTGCTGAAGGACTCGGGCTACACGTTCGACATCGCCTACACGTCGGTGCTCAAGCGCGCGATCCGCACCTTGTGGCACGTGCAGGACAAAATGGATCTGATGTACCTGCCGGTGGTGCATTCGTGGCGTCTGAATGAACGCCACTACGGCGCGCTGTCAGGTCTGAACAAGGCGGAAACGGCCGCGAAGTTCGGCGACGAACAGGTGCTGGTCTGGCGCCGCAGCTACGACACGCCGCCGCCGGCGCTCGAGCCGACGGACGAACGCGCGCCCTATAACGATCCGCGCTACGCCAAAGTGCCGCGCGAGCAACTGCCGCTCACCGAATGCCTGAAAGACACCGTCGCGCGCGTTCTGCCCCTGTGGAACGAGTCGATTGCGCCGGCCATCAAGTCGGGCCGCAAGGTCGTGATCGCCGCCCACGGCAACTCGATCCGCGCGCTGGTGAAGTACCTCGACAACATTTCGGACGACGACATCGTCGGCCTGAATATTCCGAACGGCGTGCCGCTCGTCTATGAACTCGACGAAGACCTGAAGCCCATCAAGCACTACTATCTGGGCGACCAGGAAGCGATCGCCAAGGCACAGGCCGCTGTTGCCAAGCAAGGCAAGGCGGGCTGATCTGCCATCTTGCCGTCAGAAACGCGGTGAATGGCGGCTCACGGGTCGCGCCGACGGGCAAGACGAGCCGGTCAGCGCGGCTCGCTTGATTCGAGCGCGCCGTCCTGGCCGCCATCCATCCGTTACGGCACATTACTTCATCGTTGTGCGCGCAATCCAACGAACCAGGCCCGGCGCGTGCTGTCGAATCACGATTGCCTGCGCCGCGCCCTGACTTGGCGGGTGTGCAGTTATACTTGTCCGTCCCCATCTCTATCGACGCTGCCACGCGCTTCCGACCGCAACAGACTCTATGCGAAAGAACCTGAAAAATATCGGCCTGATTGCCGCGGGCCTTGCTACCGGCGTATTTGCCACCCTGCAGCTCTCGGCTTCGGCCCAGCAACCCGCCGGCGCAGCGTCGAACGCCGTTGCTCCGCTGCCACTGGACCAGCTCAGGCTCTTTGCCGAAGTATTCGGGCAAATCAAGCACGAATACGTCGAACCGGTCGACGATAAAAAGCTTCTGACCGCCGCCATCAAGGGCATGGTGTCGAGCCTCGACCCACACTCGTCCTACCTCGACAAGACCGATTACGAAGAGTTGCAGGAGCAGACCAAAGGTCGCTTCGCCGGCCTCGGCATTGAAATTTCGTCGGAAGACGGCCTGATCAAGGTGATTTCGCCGATCGAAGACACGCCCGCGTTCCGCGCCGGCATTCGTCCGGGCGACCTGATCACGCGTATCAACGACAAACCCGTGCGCGGCATGACGCTCGACCAGGCGGTCAAGCAGATGCGCGGCGACCCGGGCACCAAGGTTACGCTCACCATCTTCCGCAAGACCGACGACCGCACGTTCCCGCTCACGGTCACGCGCGCGATCATCAAGGTCCAGTCGGTCAAGATGAAGATCCTTGCGCCAGGCTACGCCTACGTGCGGATCACGAGCTTCCAGGAACGCACCGTGCCTGACCTGGCTGCGAAGCTGCAAGACATCGCGCGTCAGCAGCCGAATCTGAAGGGCCTCGTGCTCGACCTGCGCAATAACGGCGGCGGTCTGCTGCAAAGCGCGGTCGGCGTGGCCGGCGCGTTCCTGCCGCCGAATTCGGTTGTGGTGTCCACCAACGGCCAGATTCCGGATTCGAAGCAGGTCTATCGCGACACCTACGACAACTACCGCCTGCAATCCTTCGACAGCGATCCGCTGAAGGACGAAGCGCCGATCTTCAAGACCGTGCCGATGATCGTGCTGACCAACGCGTACTCCGCGTCGGCGTCGGAAATCGTGGCGGGCGCGCTGCAGGATCAGCATCGTGCGCTGATCGTCGGCAAGACGACCTTCGGCAAGGGTTCGGTGCAGACCGTGCGTCCCATGACGGCTGACACCGCACTTCGTCTGACCACGGCGTACTACTACACGCCGAGCGGCCGGTCGATCCAGAACAAGGGCATCCGTCCTGACGTCGCGGTCGATCAATACGCGGAAGGCGATCCGGACGACGCACTCGTCACCCGCGAAGTCGACTACACGAACCACCTTGCGAACACGCAAGATCCGAACGAGAAGAAGGAAGCGGAACAGCGCGAACAGGAGCGCATGGACCAGTTGCGCCAGCTTGAAGAGCAGAACGACAAGAAGACGCCGGAACAGCGTCAGAAGGATCGTGAGCGCAAGCCCGTGGAATTCGGTTCGGCCGACGACTTCATGCTGCAACAGGCTCTGAACAAGCTGGAAGGCAAGCCGGTGCAGGAATCGAAGTCGCTGACCGAGCGCCGTCTCGCGCAGAACAAGCCGGCCGCGTCGGCGTCCGCGCCGGTCGCGGTGAAGCCGACGCAACCGGTGCCGGGTGCAGCGGCCCCCGCGCCTGCTTCGCAAAGCAACTAAGCAGCCAGTCTGACGTGTCTTCGCAGCGAAAAGTGCTGCGAAGACACGCTGCCATACCCAGCATCAGCAAGAACACCCGCTCCCGGCGCGATTAAAATATCCACAACGCGCACGGCAGGCCCGTCGGTCCTGCATCTCATCGCGCGACACATTCACGCGCCCCGCCATGAACGACGATCAACTCCTTCGCTATTCCCGCCACATCCTCGTCGATGAAATCGGCATCGAGGCGCAACAGCGCTTTATCGATGCGCACGCGATCATCGTCGGCGCGGGCGGCCTGGGCTCGCCTGCGGCAATGTATCTGGCTGCGGCGGGCGTCGGGCGCTTGACTTTGGTCGATGCCGACACGGTCGACCTGACCAATCTGCAGCGGCAAATCCTGCATGTGACCGCATCGGTTGGACGCAAGAAGGTCGAGTCCGGACGTGACGCGATCGCGCGGATCAATCCCGAGGTCGTGGTGGACGCGGTGGCCGAGCGCGTCGACGACGCGTGGCTCGACGCCCAGGTGCCGCATGCCACCGTCGTGCTCGACTGCACCGATAACTTCGCCACGCGCCATGCGATCAACCGCGCCTGCGTGAAGCACGGCGTGCCGCTCGTGTCAGGCGCGGCGTTGCGCTTCGACGGCCAGATCAGCACCTTCGATTTCCGCGACGAAGCGTCGCCCTGCTACGCTTGCGTGTTTCCCGAAGACCAACCGTTCGAGGAAGTAGCGTGTTCGACCATGGGCGTGTTCGCGCCGACGGTCGGCATTGTCGGTTCGATGCAGGCGGCCGAAGCGCTCAAGGTGATCGGCGCAATCGGCACGCCCTTGCTCGGCCGCCTGATGATGCTCGATTCACTGCGGATGGAGTGGACCACAATGCGCATCGCGCGCCAGCCGGATTGCCCGGTGTGCGGACAGACGCACCTCGCCTGACGCTAGCTAGCCTCCTCAACCGCACGCTGAAACAGAAACGCCGCCCAATGGGCGGCGTCTTCACCGGATGACGAAGCGACCGAGGCGAATCAAGCCAGCATCACGCGCTTGAGCGCAGCCTGCACTTCTTCCGGTTCGAACGAAGCCAGCACATCGGCCACCGGCTTTTCCAGCGTCTTCAGATGCGAGCGCAGCACTTCCTGCTTGACCACCAGCAACTGGCTCGGATGCATCGAAAACTCGGTGAGGCCCATGCCGAGCAACAGGCGCGTCAACGTCGGATCCCCCGCCATCTCACCGCACACCGAGACCGGCACGCCCGCCCGCTTTGCTTCGCGCAGCGTGAACGCGATCAGATGCAGCACCGCCGGATGCAGCGGGTCATACAGATGCGCGACCGAGTTGTCCGCGCGATCGATTGCGAGCGTGTACTGGATCAGATCGTTGGTGCCGATCGACAGAAAATCGAGCCGCTTGAGGAACAGCGGCAAAGCGATGGCGGCGGCCGGAATCTCGATCATCGCGCCGACCTGCACGTTCGGATCGTAGGCCATACCCGCGTCGTCGAGCTGACGCTTGGCTTCGCGAATCAGATCGAGCGTCTGGTCGATTTCCTGGGCGTGCGCGAGCATCGGAATCAGAATCTTCACCGAGCCGAACGCCGACGCGCGCAAAATAGCGCGCAACTGGGTGAGGAACATCTGCGGCTCGGAAAGACTCCAGCGGATCGCTCTCAGCCCCAAGGCCGGGTTCGCGGCGGTTTCGTAAGCATCGCCTCCGCTCATCGAATCGAGCGGCTTGTCGGCGCCCACGTCGATCGTGCGGATCGTGACCGGCAGCCCGTTCATCAACTCGACCGCACGACGATACGCGCCGAACTGCTCCTCCTCTTCCGGCAAGCGGTCCTTGTGATTCATGAACAGAAACTCGGTGCGGAACAGGCCGACGCCGGTCGCGCCCGCATCGACCGCGGCGCGCGCGTCGTCCGGCAACTCGATGTTCGCGCACAGTTCGATGCGGGTGCCGCACAGCGTTTGTGTGGGCGAAAACTTCAGCCGCTGCAGCTTGCGCTGCTCGAGCGCCTTCTCGCTCTGCCGATACGAGTACTCTTCCAGCACGATCGGCGCGGGATCGACGATCACAATGCCATGATCGCCGTCGACGATAATCAGGTCGTCCTGGCGAATCAGCGCGCTTGCGTGCTGCACGCCGACCGCCGCCGGAATGCCCAAGCTGCGCGCGACGATCGCCGTGTGCGACGTGCGGCCGCCGAGGTCCGTGACGAAACCCTGAAACGTCTGGGTCTTGAACTGCATCATGTCGGCCGGTGCGATGTCGTGCGCGACCACGATCATTTCGTCGCATGCACCGTGCACGCCGTCGCCCAGCGCCACCGACGCGCCGGCGAGCGCCTTCAGCACGCGCTCCACCACCTGTTCGATATCGGCTTTGCGCTCGCGCAGGTACTCGTCTTCGATATCGTCGAAATGGCGCGAGAGGCGCTCGAGCTGCTCGGTCAGCGCCCACTCCACGTTGTAGCGGCGCGTGCGGATCAGGTCGAAGGTTTCCTGCACGAGCATCGCATCGTTCAGGATCATTGAATGCACGTTGATGAACGCGCCCATTTCGCTAGGTGCGTCCGCGGCAAGATCGGCACGCAGCGTTTCGAGCTCGTAATGCACGTGTTGCTGGGCCGTGCGAAAGCGCTCGATCTCGCTCTCGATCTGGGCGGGTTCGATCAGATAGTGGTCTACGTCAAGTGCAGCCGGGGCGATCAGATAAGCCCGCCCGATGGCGATACCGCGTGACACGGGAATTCCATGCAGCGTGAAGGACACGCGCACCTCCTCTAGTTGTGTGATGCCGCGGCAAACCGCTGCAATGCTCTCAGACACTGTCCGTCATTATAAATTCCACGCCCTCCGTAGATGCGACGGGGGTGTGTGCAGTGCAGCACGAAAAACCGTAAGCAGCCGTAGCAATGCGCCTTCATCGGCCTCGCGCCTCGCGCATCGCTCGATGCAAGTCTCGCAAGCGCATGTCGACGCGCGCGCCCTCACCCGCGTCTCGTCTGCCCATTGTCATGCGCTAAAAAAAACGCCGCGGACAACCGCGGCGTTCTTGCTCATCGCAACGTGGACGCGCCGGTTCACTGCCCCTCGCCGAATTTATCGGCAATCAGTTTCAACAATGCGTCCATCGCTTCTTTTTCGTCGGAGCCTTCCGTTTCGATCAGCACCGTGCTGCCGATGCCCGCAGCCAGCATCATCACGCCCATGATGCTCTTGGCATTGATACGGCGGCCATTGCGGCTCATCCAGATTTCCGCCTGATAGTTGCCCGCGAGTTGGGTCAACTTGGCCGACGCGCGCGCGTGCAGCCCCAGCTTGTTCACAATAGTCGTTTCCTGTTGCAGCATGTGATGGTCCGAAGCGCGGGTAAGTGTTGTTGTGAAAGGTGAAACTGCGAAGCGATTGCAATGCGCCTGGCGCCCAAGGCGAGCCGGCGCAATAACTTATAAGCCGGCCGAATCGGCTTTCTGTGTCAGGTCGGCCTCGGGGGGCAACGCAGGGATACAGTCAGCCGATGCCGCCTCCGGCGGCAGAGCCGGCAAACAGTCGCCGGATTCCGCCGTGGGTGCAATGGGCGCCGGGGTGGCCGGTCCGATCGCATGCACGCCCTTGGTGGCGCCGGCGAGTGCCTTGTCGACCAGCGTGTCGAGCGGCGTGGCGCGATAACAGACCGCACGCACCAGCATCGGCAAATTGACGCCGCACAGCACGCGCACGTCCGGCAACGAAGCGAGCCGTCCGGCGATATTCGCCGGCGTGGCGCCGAACATATCCGTGAGGACGAGCGCGCCGTTTTCTTCCTTGAGACGCTCGATCTCCGAGTTCGCAAACGCAACCTGCTGTACGGGATCGCAATCCGGCGATACGTCGATCACGCCGATACGAGCCGGCAAGCCACCATAGATGTGCGAAATGCAATCGCGCAACGCGGTGGCGAACGGAGCGTGCGCAATGATCAGAATGCCTGCCATGTCAGCCTTACTGCAAAAGAACGGCCCGAACCGTGAACCGGGACGAAGCCCGGTTCGTCAGCGCCCTCTGCCGGCCGTGGGCCATGAGGGCCGGAACGCATCAATTGACGAGCGGCTTGCCGCGCATGGCGTCGTGCCTGCGCCGGCGAAACACTGCTCGCTTACAGTCCGCTGCCCGTGACACCCGCCGGGTCCCACCGATTCACCTTGGCGCGGAAGAGCGGGCATTGTATCAGGCTCATTTTCGCGCCAATTCCGGCGTGCTGCGTGAGGCGGACTTACTACACAGTTTGGGGGGCATGGCGGGCATTCAAGTGCCGGCAGCAGGCCGCGCCATCACCCCGCCGCCCGCTCCAATGCGTCGATGAACATGGCGGCCACATCGAAGCCGGTTTGATCCATGATCTCGCGGAAACACGTCGGGCTCGTCACGTTCACTTCGGTCAGCCAGTCGCCGATCGCATCCAGCCCGACCAGCAGCAAACCGCGCGCGGCAAGCACGGGCGCCAGCGTATCGGCGATCTTGCGGTCGTGGTCGGTCAACGGACGCGCCACGCCCAGGCCACCGGCCGCGAGATTGCCGCGCACTTCATTACCCTGAGGAATACGCGCGAGCGAATATGGGACGGCTTCACCGCCGATCAGCAAAATACGCTTGTCGCCCTCTTTGATCTCGGGGATGAATTTCTGCGCCATCACCGAACGCGCGCCGCCGTGGCTCAGCATTTCGATGATCGAACCGAGGTTCATGCCGTCGGCCTTCACGCGGAACACGCCCATGCCGCCCATGCCGTCGAGCGGCTTCAGGATCACGTCGCCATGCTCCTCATGGAACGCGCGCAAGCGGGTCGCGTCGCGCGTAACCAGCGTGGGCGCGACGAACTGGGTGAACTCGCCGATCGCGAGCTTTTCCGAATGATCGCGAATCGCCTGCGGTTTGTTGAAGATGCGCGCGCCGCCGCGTTCGGCCATTTCGAGCAGCCACGTCGACGTGACGTATTCCATATCGAACGGCGGGTCTTTGCGCATCACCACGGCGCTGAAGCTCTTGAGCGAGCGCGGCGCGGCTGCTTCGGCGTCGTACCAGACCTCGCGATGCAGATCGGTGACGTCGCCGACAATCGCAAAGCGCTGCACGTTCGCCTCGACGTCGCCGCCCGTCCACGCCAGATGCTTCGGCTCGCACGTGTACACCACGTGACCGCGGCGCGCGGCTTCGGCCATCATCGCGTAGGTCGAGTCTTTGTAGATCTTGAATTGCGTGAGCGGATCGGCGATGAAAAGAATGTCCATGAAGGTCCCGGTGCGCCCTGACGGGCTTGGCATTGATCGTAAATATAGTCGTTGAAAATGGCGATGGCGGCACGCATGCCGCCATCGGCCACCCGAGGTGGCTTAGACCTGAATCGCTTCCGGATCGGTCTTTTCCAGTTCCACCGATGCGGCCAGCAGCCCGAGCCGCGCCACCACGCCGTACATATAGAAGCGGTTGGGCGGCGCCGCGCCCGGTTTGGCGTGCGCGTCGGGCAGCGCCGTATGCTCGAAGCCGAGCGGCACGAAGTGCATGCCGGGCGCGTTCAGGTTCTGGTCGCGCTCGCGGCTGCCATGCACGCGGTAGAAGCCGCCCACCACGTAGCGGTCGATCATGTACACCACCGGCTCGGCCACTTCTTCGCCGATGCGCTCGAACGTATACACGCCTTCCTGCACGATCACGTCATGCACTTCCAGGCCGTCCTTGGTCGCGGCCATCTTGGCGCGTTCGCGCTTGGTGAGCGCGGCGACTTCCGACGCGTCGTGCACGGTCATCACGCCCATACCGTACGTGCCCGCGTCCGACTTGATGACGACATACGGTTTTTCGGAGATGCCGTACTCGCGATACTTCTTGGCGATCTTCTTCAGCACGCCGTCGATCGCGTCCGTCAGCGCTTCCTCGCCGGTGCGTTCCTGGAAGTCGACGCCTTCAACGTGCGCGAAGTACGGGTTGATCATCCACGGGTCGATCTCGACCATCTTCGCGAATTTCTTCGCGACGTCGTCGTAACAGGAAAAATGCGTGGATTTGCGGCGCACGGCCCAGCCGGCATGCAGCGGCGGCAGCAAATACTGCTCGTGCAGATTTTCGAGCACGGGCGGGATGCCGCCCGACAGGTCGTTATTCAGCAGAATCGAGCACGGGTCGAAATTCTTCAGGCCGAGGCGTCGCTGCGAGCGCTCGAGCGGTTCGAGCACCAGTTTCTGGCCGTCGGAGAGCGCGATCGTGACCGGCCCGTTGATGGTTTCGTCGAGCGTGCCGAAACGCACGTTCAGGCCGGCCTGGCGCATGATCGCGGCCAGACGGGCGACATTCTCGAGATAAAACGCGTTGCGCGTGTGGCGCTCGGGAATCACCAGCAGATTCTTTGCGTCCGGACAGATCTTTTCGATCGACGCCATCGCGGCCTGAACGGCCAGCGGCAACACTTCCTGCGGCAGATTGTTGAATGCGCCAGGAAACAGATTGGTGTCGACCGGCGCGAGCTTGAAGCCCGCGTTGCGCAGATCGACGGAACAGTAGAACGGCGGCGTGTGCTCCTGCCATTCGAGCCGGAACCAGCGTTCGATGGCGGGAGTAGCGTCGAGGATCTTCCGCTCAAGATCGAGCAGCGGGCCGTTTAACGCCGTAACTAGGTGCGGAACCATTGATCACTCGCAGACTGGAGAAAAAAGATTGTAGAGCAAATGCTTTGTCCATTTGGGGACGGTTTCTCCATTCGCAAGCGGACGCGAATGCATTCTCGCTATTGCCATCATAGGCGGGGAAAACTACCGTTTACAAGATAGCGCGCAAGAAAAAAGCCCGCCATGAAGGCGGGCCAAAATCGCTGCGCTTATCCGTCATCCCCACGAGCCCGGGAGCGCGGGCTCGCGGTGTGTTGCTTATTCGACGTGTTCGCCGTGCAGCGTCACGTCCAGACCTTCGCGTTCCTGTTCTTCCGTCACACGCAGGCCCATCACCATGTCGATGATCTTCAGCAGGATGTAGCTCACCACGCCGCTGTAGATCAGCGTCGTCAGCACGCCCTTGGCTTGCAGGATCACGCTGCCATCCGCGCCGCCGATGTCCTTCACCGCGAACACGCCGGTCAGCAGCGCACCCACGATACCGCCGATGCAGTGCACGCCGAACGCGTCGAGCGAGTCGTCGTAACCGAGCTTGTGTTTGAGCCACGTAGCCGACCAGAAGCAGATCACGCCCGCTGCGATACCGATCACCAGCGAACCCGCCATGCCGACGAAGCCCGAAGCCGGCGTAATCGCCACCAGACCCGCCACGGCGCCCGACACGATACCGAGTACCGACGGCTTACCCTTGGTCGCCCATTCAGCGAACATCCAGGCGAGTGCTGCCGCTGCGGTCGCCACTTGCGTTGCGAACATCGCGAAACCGGCACGGCCGTCTGCTGCCACCGCCGAACCCGCATTGAAGCCGAACCAGCCTACCCACAGCATGGCCCCACCGATCAGCGTGAGCGTCAGGTTGTGCGGCGCCATCGCTTCCTTGCCGTAACCGACACGCTTGCCGAGCACCAGCGCGCAGACCAGCGCCGCGATACCGGCGTTGATGTGCACCACCGTGCCGCCCGCGAAGTCGAGGATGCCCGCGCTAGCCAGCCAGCCGGTCGGTTCCCAGACCATGTGCGCGATCGGCGAGTAGACGATGATCGACCACAGCGTCATGAACACCAGCATCGCCGAGAACTTCATACGGTCGGCAAACGCACCCGTGATCAGCGCCGGGGTAATGATCGCGAACGTCATCTGATAGACGACGTAGACCGTTTCCGGGATCGTCGGCGCGAGGTGGCTGACGGTCAGCGTCGTGGCCTTGTCGCCCTTGATGTAGTTCATGCCCGACATGAAGAAGCGCGAGAAGCCGCCAATGAACGATCCACCCGGCGTGAAGGCCAGGCTGTAGCCCACCACGACCCAGATGATCGACACGAGGCAGGTGATCGCGAAGCTTTGCATCAGGATCGCGAGCACGCTCTTCTTGCGGACCATGCCGCCGTAGAACAGCGCCAGACCCGGGATCGTCATGAACAGCACGAGCGCGGTGGAGGTCAGCATCCAGGCGGTGTCGCCCGAATTGATCTTCGACGAATCGACCGAGAACGGCGCGGTCGGGGCAGCCGGCGCAGCGTCCGATGCTGCGGGTGCGGCGGCGGCCGCGCTGGCAGCCGGTGCGGCGGACGCGTCAGCGGCCGGTGCCGAAGCCGCGGCGGCAGCCGGTGCGGCCGAAGCGTCCGGTGCCGGCGCGCTCGCCGTCGTATCGGGAGCAGCGGCCGAAGCGGCTGCGGGGGCGGAAGCGTCGTCCGCGAGGGCGGCGCCGATACCGCCCGCGAGCAGCGAACCGGCCATCAGCAAGGACATCATTAATTTGCGCATCTTTCGTTTCCTCTTGTCGCTATCTGTGTCGCTATCTTTTGGTATTACAGAGCGTCCGCGCCGGTCTCCCCGGTGCGGATCCGAATCACCTGTTCGATCGGCGTGACGAAAATCTTGCCGTCGCCGATCTTGCCCGTGCGAGCCGCACGCTCGAGCGCCTCGATCGCCTGGTCGACGATGTCGTCCGAGACAGCGGCCTCGATCTTCACCTTCGGCAGGAAATCGACGACGTATTCGGCGCCGCGATACAGCTCCGTGTGACCTTTCTGGCGACCGAAACCTTTGACTTCCGTCACCGTGATGCCCGAGACGCCGATGGCCGACAAGGCTTCGCGCGCCTCATCGAGCTTGAACGGCTTGATGATTGCGGTAATGAGTTTCATGACATCCCTCGCTTAGTTGCGTAACCCGTTTGCGTAACCCGTTTGCTAACTCTCGTTGCGTATCCCTAAAACCGTTCGCGTGGTCTCGTTCCGCTGCCGGTAAAAAGGCGCCGGCAGTGCGCGCGGGGCAGTAACAGCAACTCGCATGCCATGTTGTGTCAGACTCCGCCCCGTGGACGTCGCAAAAGGGGCGCAAGCCGCCCTGGCCGGACGGCCAACGTTGACGGGGGCACGCTGGCGCAGCGTATGGATCGTTGCTAGAGTGTTCGCAGGTCTGGAACGCAAGGGTGCGCACCAAAGGGGCTCATACCGCCACGTCACGCAATGGGGCATGCACCAACACCGCTCATTTGCCGCTACAAAGCACAGGCGTAACGAAACATGCACATTTTTTGTGCGCCAAGGGGAACACCATGAAACAACCGAACGATGTTTTTAACGACTTTCAGGCCCGCATGAGCGAGCTCTTCAAGAACTCGCCGGCCAAAGACGTCGAGCGGAACGTCAAGGCCATGCTGTCGCAGGGCTTTTCGAAGCTCGACCTGGTGACGCGCGAGGAATTCGACACGCAGACCCAGGTGCTGGTGCGCACGCGCGCTCGCCTTGAAGAACTGGAGCGCCGCGTCGCCGAACTCGAACAGAAGCTGCCGGTCACGCAAACGCCGTAACGCTTTGCTCGCGGCGTGATCGTCGCGCAGTGCTGCACATCACAGGCAAGCGAGCCGTGACGTCATCAGCGTTTTAGGGGACTTGCGCGCGCCTTCGGCGCGCCGTCCGACGGGAGAAAACATGTCGCTTGCCGTGGTGCGCAGTCGCGCGCCGGCCTCTGGCCGCGCGCCCGAAGTAACCGTCGAGGTTCATCTCGCGAACGGATTACCCTCTTTTTCTATCGTCGGCCTGCCTGATCTGGAAGTGCGCGAAAGCCGCGAGCGCGTGCGCGCGGCGCTGCAGAACTGCAACTTCGACTTCCCCGTCCGACGCATCACCGTCAATCTAGCGCCGGCCGATCTGCCGAAGGAATCCGGCCGCTTCGATCTGCCCATCGCTTTGGGCATTCTCGCGGCGAGCGGCCAGATTCCTGCCGAGTCCTTGCTGCATCGTGAATTCGCGGGTGAACTGTCGCTGACTGGTGCGCTCAGACCGATGCGCGGCGCTTTCGCCATGGCGTGCGGAACGGCGCGCGGCGGCGCGGCTCAAGGCGGCGGCGCTCTGGCGCAATCCGCCGGGACGGCGAGCGAGCTTGCTGTCGGCGAGGCAACCGCGCCCTCCACGCCTCAGCTCTATCTACCCGCTGCGAGCGCGGCGGAAGCGGCGCTTGTACCCGGCGTCGATGTCTACGGCGCCGCCGATCTGCCTTCGTTGTGCGCTCACCTCGCGCAGGCGCCGGACGGCCGCCTCTATCCCGTCGCCGCGCCGGACCTCGCCGAAAGCCCAGCGGCCGTTATCCCGGATATGGGCGACGTCATCGGTCAACGCGGCGCGCGCCGGGCACTCGAAGTTGCCGCTGCCGGCGGGCATCACGTCTTGCTGGTCGGGCCGCCCGGCGCGGGCAAATCCATGCTCGCCGCCCGCCTGCCGGGCCTGCTGCCACCAATGACCGACGACGAGGCGCTCGCTTCCGCGGCCTTGCTATCCGCCAGCCGGGCCGGCTTTACGCCGTCGCAATGGCGTCGACGGCCGTTTCGCGCTCCGCATCATTCGTCGAGCGCCGCCGCGCTGGTCGGCGGGCGCAATCCGCCGCAGCCCGGGGAAATTACGCTGGCGCATCTGGGGGTGCTCTTTCTCGACGAGCTTCCTGAGTTCGATCGCCATGTCCTGGAAACGCTGCGGGAACCGCTCGAAGCCGGCCGCATCACGATTTCACGCGCCGCCTTACAGGCGGATTTTCCGGCTGCGTGTCAATTGATCGCCGCCATGAACCCTTGCCCGTGCGGCTGGCGCGGCGATCCGAACGGCCGTTGCCGTTGCACGCCGGAGATCGCTGCGCGCTATTTGCGCAAGCTTTCGGGCCCCTTGCTCGACCGGATCGACATCCAGCTCGAGATACCCGCTCTCACGCCAGCGGAACTGTCGGCCCGCTCGACGGCGGCCGGCGAAACAAGCGCCGCCATCGCGGCGCGCGTCAGCCGCGCCCGCGAGCGGCAACTAAGCCGTCAGGGCAAAACCAATCGTGAATTGGGAGGACGGGAAGTGGACGAGGTCTGCCGTCCCGACTCTGCCGGCGAGGCCTTGCTGCGCGAAGCCGGGGAACGCTTTGGCTGGTCGGCGCGCGCGTACTACCGGGTTCTGAAGGTGGCACGCAGCATCGCCGATCTCGCCGGCGCGCCGATGCCGAGCGCCGCGCAGATTGGCGAAGCGATCCAGTATCGCCGCGCTTTTGGCTCTCTATGAGGCGAAAAACATGCTGTCAAGACTTGACTTATGCACACGCACGCGTTCCAGATAGATTTTGAAACAACTGAAAGGTACGCTGGGGACTGCTCTCCAAAGACGTTGATTTGATTGAGTTTTTTTAGCGACACCGAGAGGGCCGAATCTGACAGAGTGCCCACAGAATGGGCATCTCCAGCCAATTTTCGCGAGTTCTCAACAGAGTTATCCACAGGAACGGTGAGCAACAGGAAAACCTCAACGTAAACCGGGAATTAGCGCGCAAAGCTGCGAAGGAACTTTCAGTGTGCGCGGCGCTACTGCCGCGCCCATCAGGCAGCGAATCGGCCAAAAATACCGCATTCAGTACAGTTGGAACGACGAAAAAAATTGGTCGACCTGTTCCTGCTGCATCGGCTTCGACGCGATGATCGCAGCCTGATACACATGCCGTCCGCGCGCCACGAGCCGGGCGTAGACGGTGCGGGGCTCGTGCTGCGAGCCAGCCTCGCCGCTCAGCTTCATTTCCAGACCGAGCACCTGGCCGCCGGCAGCAAGCGGAATCTGCACCGCACGCGCATCAGGCGCGGCGCCCACGTTGCGGGCGAGGCCAGTGCGCAGGAAGTCGAGCGCGGCGCGCTGCGTGGCTTCGTCGTCGTTGGGCAGCATGACCGTGCCGACCGCAAACACGGCGTCGCCGGCTTCGGCTGTTTGCATCGCCATCTGCATCGGCGTGCCGTTGATCTGCACGGCCCGCTGATCGTTGCCCGGCTTGGCCGGCAGGTCGACGGTGTAGCCGTTGTCGTTGTTCATGATGGTCCGCCAGTCGAAAGTAGGCGAACAGGCGCTCAGTGCGGCGCTCAACACCAGCCCGCAAGCGAGCGTGCTCAACACCGAGCGCGCGCTTGGCAATTGGGACGCGGAGCCCATTGGGCGGGCGCCGACTCGCACCGGGCGCGGCGAGCGGTCAAAAAAGCGGGCCACCGAGTTGCCGGCGGAAGTAAGACAGAACGGGATTCGAGCGAGAAAGCGACTAACGCAAAAAACATTTCGGAACATGGGGACAGAAAACCAGACTGACGAAGACGTAAAACCCTATTATCCGCTCCTGGCCCACAGCCTGCCGCACCGCCCGAATGGGGCTACAATAACGGGGCTGTTCAGCACCGGGCCGAAAACCCAAACCGACGCATTGTCCCGCGCGTTCCGCGCGACTCCTGAGGTTCCGTTCATGAGCTCCACGCCGTCCTCCGCCACCCGGCGAGCGAATCCGCTTCGCTACATCATCATTGCCGCCGTGGCCGTCGCGATTGCCGTCGCCGGTTATTTTGCGTTTGCCGGCCAGCAGCGCGTGCCGGATGCGACCTTCACGTTGCTGTCCGGTCAGAAAGTTTCGACCGCCGACCTGAAGGGCAAGGTCTACCTCGTCAACTTCTGGGCGACGAGTTGCGACACGTGCATGAAAGAAATGCCGCAGATGGTCCAGACCTATAACCGCTTCAAGGGCCAAGGCCTCGAATTCGTCGCCGTGGCGATGAACTACGACGCGCCCATGTACGTGGCCAACTACACGCAAACCCGCCAGTTGCCGTTCAAGGTCGCAATGGACGACGGCTCGGCCGCCAAGCAGTTCGGCAATGTCCAGCTCACGCCGACCACGTTCCTGGTCGACAAGGACGGCAAGATTCTCAAGCGCTATGTGGGCGAACCGCAATTCGCGGAACTCGACCAGTTGCTCGAAAAGGCGCTGAAACCGGCCTGAACGAGCAGCGCAGTCTGACCCGATCCAACTGAATCAAACACGCCGGCCTCGCATCGCGACGCCGGCGTTTTCATTTCCTCACCGCTCCCCTTCTCCCTTCGCGGCGAGCCCGTAGCGTTTGATCTTCTCGTAGAGCGTTGCCTTGCCGAGCTGCAGCTTGTCCGCCGCGACCGCCACAACGCCGCCGGTCTGCTCCAGCGCTTCCGCGATCACCGCCCGTTCGAATTGTTCGACTCGCTCCTTCAAAGGCTGCGTGGCCGCGCCGTCGTCACCGAAAGACATGACCGGGTCGTCGGCAATGCCGAGCACGAACCGGTCGGCGGCGTTGCGCAGCTCTCGCACGTTACCCGGCCAGTCGCGCTCCATCAGGCCCGCGCGTTGACGGTCGGTGAGGATCGGCGCGGGGCGCTGGTAACGCACGGCCGCGTCCAGCAGGAAATGTTCGAAGAGCGGCACGATGTCCTCCCGACGCTCGCCCAACGGCGGCAATGCGATCGTCACCACGTTCAACCGGTACAGAAGATCGCGCCGGAACGAACCGTCCGCGACGTGCTCGGCCATGTCGCCCTTGGCAGCGGCGACCACGCGGCAATTCACGCGGATCGGCTGATTCGAGCCGAGGCGTTCCAGCACGCCGTCCTGCAGCACTCGCAGCAGCTTGACCTGCAACGCGAGCGGCATGCTCTCGATTTCATCCAGAAACAGCGTGCCGCCCGACGCATGTTCGAGCTTGCCGACGCGGCGTTTCGCCGCGCCGGTGAATGCGCCCGGCTCGTAGCCGAACATCTCCGACTCGAACATTGGCTCCGGCAGCGCACCGCAGTTGACCGCGATAAACGGCTTGTCACGCCGCGGCGACAGCTCATGCAGGCTGCGCGCGATCAACTCCTTGCCCGCGCCTGTGTCGCCGTTGATCAGCACGGAGGCGTCGGTCGGCGCGACATTGGCGATTAGCCGCCGCACCTGTTCGATGGCCGGACTTCTGCCGATGATCCGCGGCGCCACCGAGTTCTGTTCCGCCAACTCACGGCGCAGCGCGAGGTTCTCCAGCACCAGCTTGCGGCGCTCCAACGCGCGTCGCACGGTTTCGATCAGACGTTCGGAGGCGAAAGGCTTTTCGATGAAGTCGTACGCGCCGTCGCGCATCGCCTGAACGGCCATCGAAATATCGCCATGGCCCGTCACCAGAATCACCGGCACATCGGGCGCACGCTCGTGGCATTGCGCAAGCAGATCGAGGCCGCTCGCGCCCGGCAAACGAATATCGCTGACGATCACGCCGGAGAAGTCCGCGCTAA
This sequence comes from Paraburkholderia sp. BL6665CI2N2, assembly GCF_004366535.1. NCBI lineage: Bacteria > Pseudomonadati > Pseudomonadota > Betaproteobacteria > Burkholderiales > Burkholderiaceae > Paraburkholderia > Paraburkholderia sp. BL6665CI2N2. Next base: position 6,022,907 of record NZ_SORC01000001.1, on the reverse strand, counting down.
TCGTCTTCGCCGCGGATTCCACCGAGGCATGCCCAATCACGTCGAAGCCCGCCAGTTGCAGACTCTGCACGCTGGCGCGTCGCACCAGTTCGTCGTCTTCGATATACAGCACTTGCAGGCCGTGGTTCAGCATGGCGTTTTCCGTGTGATTCAGGAGCCCGTGGTCAGCGGGTCCGTTGTGTGGCTCGTCTGCACGCGCGCGCGGCGCAGCGTCAACACGAATAATGCACCGCCGCGCGGCGCGTTGCGCGCCACCAGCGAGCCGCCGCAATCACGCGCGATCGACGACGATATCGCGAGCCCCAGCCCCAACCCCTGGCCCATCTCCTTGGTGGTGAAGAACGGCTCGAACAAACGCGGCAGGACGTCGTCGGCAATGCCGGGGCCGTTGTCGCTCACGGCGATCGACAAATTCGCATCGGCGACTTCGATCTCGATCGAAATGCGTGGCGGGTGGACGTCGGCGGTTGCATCGAGCGCATTGCCGAGCAGGTTGATCAACACCTGTTCGAGCCGCAGATCGTCGCAGTGCGCGACCAGTTCGGGATGGTCGTCGGCGAGACTCAGCGGCGTGCGCGTGCCGCTGTCCGCATCGAGCAAAGCGAAGTCGACTTCGACGCCCTGCAAGCGCTTTTGCAGCAACGCGACGACGTTGCGCAACGCCCGCACGATCGGCGCGCGCGCACTGCGTGGCCGCGCGCGTCCGACGAACAGCTTCAACTGATTGGTGATCTTGCCCATGCGCTCGGTGAGCGCGGCGATCGCTTCGAGATTTTCGCGCGCCGACGCCTGGTCGCCGCGCTCGAGCAGCACGCGCGTGTTGTCCGAGAAACCGCGCAACGCAGCGAGCGGTTGATTCAATTCATGCGTGATGCCGGCGGCCATCTGACCGAGCGCGGCGAGCTTGCTCGCCTGGATCAGTTCGTCGTGCGCGGCGCGCAACTCCTGCTCGGCGCGCGTGCGCTCGGCCACCTCCTTCTGCAACTGTTCGTTCGCCTGCGAGAGATCCGCGGTGCGCTCGGCAACCCGCCGGTTCAGCTCCGCGTAGGCTTTTTGCAGCAGCGCGCGGCTGCGCATCACTTCGCGCACGCGAGCCCGGCGCATTCTCCAGTAAAACGCGAGCAACACGAGCGACACATAGCCGAAGCCCGTCACGATGGTCGCCTTGCGCGCATCGGCGTCGACCGGATCGACGGGCGACATGGTGATCAGATGCCAGTCCGGCTCGCCCATGCCGCGCCGCGACGCCAGATAACGTGGCGCATAGCGGCCGCCGCCGATACGCACGATCTGCGCGTTGCCTTCGAGCGTGCGTTCGATCGACACCGGCAGCGGTGCGATCGGCTGCTGCGCGTATTGACGCGCCTGATAGATCGAATCGGCGACCGGCCCCGACAGCGGCCGGATGGTGTGGTACTTCCACGCCGGCACCGACGACAAAAAGATCACGCCGTGATCGTCGGTGACGACGAGCGGTTCGGACGCATCCGCGCCCTGGAACCATTCAAGATCGAGTTTGACCACCGCCACGCCGACAATCTTGCCCTCGCGCCGCACCGGCTGCGAGATGTAGTAGCCGGGCGCCTGCGAGATCGTACCGATGCCGAAAAAGCGCCCCACGCCGCCTTTGACGGCATCGAGAAAATACGGCCGGAATTGATAGCCCGCGCCGATGAAGCTGCCCGGCCCGCGCCAATTACTTGCGGCGACGCAAAAGCCGTTGAGTGGAATGATGTAGGTGACCGTGGCGCGCGCGTGGCGGTTCAGATCCTCGAGATAAAGGTTGGCGCGCTCGACATTGACCGGCGTGGGATTGACCAGCGCGTCCTGCACGATGGGATGTTCCGCCAGCAGATACGGCAGCGATTCGTAGCGCTCCAGCGTGCTCTTCAGCGCGCTGGTCGTACGGTCGACACGCACCGCGGCGTTGCGCCGCAAATGGTCGATGCCGCTTTGCCACGCGATGCTGTAAGTGAGCCCGCACGCCACCACGAGCCCGGCGACGAGCGCGAAGAGGATCAGCAGGCGTCGCGTCACGTTGGCAATATCCGATCGGTGAGGATCGTTTATTGTGGCATAAGGCGAAGCGTCGTCGGGCCAGGCTTCGTCGGCCGACGACGTGAGGATTGGGCGCGCGGACACCGGTTTCATACGTTTGGTGTCCGCGGCCGTGAGCGTCGCGTTAAAGGACGTTGCCGATCAGGCAGCTTAAACGCCGGCCGGTTCTTTGACCGGCACATCGCCACGCAACGCGGCGTTCAGCTTGTTGCGGTCCAGTTCCTTTTCCCATGCCGACACCACCACCGTCGCCACGCCGTTGCCGACGATGTTCGTCAGCGCGCGGCATTCGCTCATGAAGCGGTCGATACCGAGAATCAGCACCATGCCCGACAGCGGAATGGTCGGCACCACGGCCAGCGTCGCGGCCAGCGTGATGAAGCCCGCGCCGGTCACACCGCTCGCGCCCTTGGAGGTCAGCATCGTCACCGCCAGCAGCGTGAGTTGTTGCGTCCACGTGAGGTCGGTGTTGGTGGCTTGCGCGATGAACAGCACGGCCATCGTCATGTAGATGTTGGTGCCGTCGAGGTTGAACGAATAACCGGTCGGCACCACGAGGCCCACCACCGAGCGCGAGCAGCCGAGCTTTTCGAGCTTCAGCATCAGTTGCGGCAGCGCGGCTTCGGACGAACTCGTGCCGAGCACGATCAGCATCTCTTCCTTGATGTACGCGACGAAGCGCAGGATGTTGAAGCCCACCGCACGCGCGATGATGCCGAGCACGACCACCACGAACACGATCGAGGTCAGATAGAAGGTGCCGATCAGTTTGAGCATCGGCAGCAGCGAGCCGATACCGTACTTACCGATCGTGAACGCCATCGCGCCGAACGCGCCGATCGGCGCCAGCTTCGTGATGATGCGCACAATGCCGAACAGCACATGCGAGAACCCGTCGATAAAGCTCGTCACGACCTTGCCCTTCTCACCGGCAGTCGCGAGCACCGCGCCGCACAGCAGCGCGATCAGCAGAATCTGCAGGATTTCACCCTGCGCGAACGCCGACACGAATGTGTCCGGAATGATGTGCATCAGGAAGTCGACCGTGGTCTGGCCGTGCGCCTTGGCGGCGTACGATGCGACCGCCTTGCCGTCGAGCGTGGCCGGATCGATGTTGAAGCCGACGCCCGGTTTCAGCACATGCGTGGCCACCAGGCCGAGCACCAGTGCGAAAGTCGAGACGATCTCGAAGTACAGCAGCGCCTTGCCGCCCACTCGCCCGACCTTCTTCATGTCCTCCATGCCGGCGATGCCCGTCACCACCGTACAGAAGATGATCGGCCCGATCACCATCTTGATCAGCTTGATGAAGCCGTCGCCGAGCGGCTTCATGTCGACGGCGAAATCCGGATAGAAATGGCCGAGTGCGATACCTATAAGGATCGCCACGATCACCTGGACGTACAGCACTTTGTGGATAGGTTTCTTCACGATGGTTCCTGCGATGTGGATGAGCTCAAATGGCCTGCCACGCTGCGCATCATGCGAACGAATAGTCGTCACGCCTGTGCACGGCATTAGGCCGCGACAAGGGACGAATTCAGAAATACCGGGAAGGGAAATCGGACATCGTTGTCTCCTTGCTTTAGTTGTCGGACCGTTGCGGCCGCGGGTTCTATTTTGCAAGGTCGATGCCAGCTCTACGCCTGGATCGACGCCTTGATTTTTATAGGTTTTCTGACGATCCAGTGTACGCGCCGTCCGGGATTCTGGAAATCCGGACAAAGCCTGTCGGGGAATCCGGAATCCATTGGGACCGCGGCCTCGGGATAACCCGTAGGGCTTTCTACGGCGTGCCTGGCGAGTCAGCAAGCGCGCCGTCCAACTTGCGGCCTCTAAACGCTGCCCTCTTCCAGCACCAGCAGATTCTCGTGCGAAAAACCGAGCGACACCGGCTGCCCGCGTTCGGGCAAACCGCGGTTCGGATCGTTGAATACGTCGAGCGAAATCACGGCGTCTTTCACGCGGGTTCTGATGCGCACCACCGCGCCGAGGAAATTCACTTCTTCGACGGTGGCGTTCAGCGTGTTGCGGCCGGGCGCGGCCGGCTCCAGCACGATCGCTTCGGGCCGCAGCGCGAGCAGGCGCTTCTTGCCCGCATCGTTCGAGGGCAGTTCTTGTGTCGTGGTCAGCTCCTGGCCGTCCACCACCATCCTGCCGGTGGCCGGATCCACCACATGCCCGGCCAGAATATTCAGCGTGCCGACGAACGACGCGACGAAGCGTGTGCGCGGAAAGTTATAGATCTCCGAGGGCGAGCCGATCTGTTCGACGCGGCCCTCGTTCATCACGACGATGCGGTCGGAAATCGACAGCGCCTCTTCCTGATCGTGCGTGACAAAGATCGACGTGATACCGAGTTCGCGCTGCAGCGCGCGAATGTCCTGGCGCAATGAGATACGGATCTTGGCGTCGAGCGCCGAGAGCGGTTCGTCGAGCAGCAAGACTTGCGGCTTGCCGGCGAGCGCCCGTGCAAGCGCCACGCGCTGCTGCTGGCCGCCGGACAATTGCCACGGATAACGGCCGCCCAGATGGGGCAGCTTGATCAGTTGCAGCATCTCTTCAACGCGGCTATTGATCTCCGCCTGCGGCCGATGCGTGATCTTCAGCCCGAAGCCGATGTTCTCGGCTACCGTCATGTTCGGAAACAGCGCATACGACTGGAACACCATGCCGACCTTGCGCTGTCGCGTGCGAAGGTGGGTGACGTCCTTGTTGTCGAGCCGGATGATGCCGCGCGTCGGCGTTTCGAAGCCGGCGATCATGCGTAGCACGGTCGTCTTGCCGCAGCCGGACGGCCCGAGGAAAGTAATGAATTCGCCGCGTTCGATTTTCATGTCGAAGTGATGCAGCGCAATGTTCGCCCCGAAGGACTTATGCAGATTTTCGATCTCAAGGAATGCCATGATGCGCCGCCTTAGTCCGTCAAACTTGTTGGATCAAACTTTCTGGCCGCTCATGGAGCGGGCCGAGCCGAATACCTGAATCAGTCCCATCGACGCCCATGTGATCACGAACGCGATGATCGCGAGCGCCGACGGCTCGTACGCGCGGTTCGCCCCGATCAATTGCAGATACGGGCCGAACGCGGGACGGTCGAGCAGACTCGCCAGCGTGAACTCGCCGATCACCACCGCAAAAGTGAGGAACGCGCCGGACAGAATGCCCGAGCGGATATTCGGAAAGATCACCTTGAAGAGAATCGTCGGCCAGTTCGCGCCGAGACATTCGGCGGCTTCGGTGAGCGAGCGCACGTCGACCGCGCGCAGACCGGCATCGACGGCGCGGTACATGTACGGCAGCGAGAGCGTCACGTAGCCGAACACCAGCAGCAGATCGGTGGCGCGCTCGTTGCCGGTGAGCGGCAGAATCGAACTGCTGTTATAGATGCGCAGATAGCCGAACACGATCACGATAGCGGGCACCACCAGCGGCAGCAGCGTGATGAATTCGACCACCGGCCGCAGCTTCGGCAAACGCAATTGCACCCAGTAAGCGGTCGGCACCACCAGCAGCACGCCCACCACGATCGTCAGCAGCGCCATCAGAATCGAGTAGCCGAACGAGGCCTGAAAACGCGGATCGCCGAGCACGACGCTGTATGCTTCGAAGCTGTAGGCGCCGCGCTTCATGCGCAGGCTGAACTCGAACGTCGCGATCAACGGAATGAGGAAGTACAGCGAACCGACGATCATCGCGGTCCACGCACCCACGCGCGACTGGCTTTTCATCGACGCCCCCTTTCAGCGCGCGAACGCAGCCAGATGTAGCCGCCATTCGAGAGGCCGGTCACGAGCACCATGCCGAGCGCGAGTGCATAGCCGAGATTCTGGTTGTGCATCACGTCGCCGCGAATCTGCGCGTACAACAGGATCGTAACGATATTCAGCGAACTGCCGGTCAGCGCGTAAGCCGTGGCGACCGCGCCGAATGAATTGGCGAACAGCAGCAGCGCGGCGCCGAGCACGCTCGGCCACAGCACCGGCAGCGCGACGTAGCGCCAGTATTGATAAGCGGAGCCGCCCAGACAATCGCAGGCTTCGCGCCATTCGCGCTTGAGGCCGTCGAGCGCGGGCGTGACGATCAGCACCATCAAGGGAATCTGGAAATACAGATAGGTCAGCGTCAGCCCGGAAAAGCTCAGGACGCTGAAGCCGGTCGAGTACAGATTGAAGCCCAGGTATTTCTTCAGCAGCACGGTGACGAGCCCGACGCGCCCCAACGTGCAGATGAAAGCGAACGCGAGCGGCACGCCGGCAAAATTCGACGCGACGCCCGAAAACGTCATCAAGGTCGGACGAATCCAGCCTGGCAGTTTGCCCTGCACCGCCGCCCATGCGAGCAGCGAGCCGATCACTGCGCCGCCGAGCGAAGACGCCGCGCTCACCTTGAAGCTGATCCAGTACGCGTCCATGACGGTCGGCTGGAGCAGGTCACGGAAATTGGCGAGCGTGAAGTGGCCTTGCGGGTCCTGGAATGCGCCGACCATCAGGAAGCCGGTCGGCAGAATCAGGAACAGCAGCGCAAACGTAAAGAACGGCACCACGCCGATCCAGGCGAGTAACGGCGACGCGCGGCCCGGACCGTCGACGCGAGGCGTTGGGGTAGGCACCGGCGGAACCAGCAGTTCCGGCTGCACCGATCCCGCATCCGATGAAGCGCTCATAGCTCACCCTTGGGGCAATCTGGCAAACGCCGAACGCGCCGCTGAAAAGAGCGGCGCGCCGGCGGCAAAACTTCAGGCTTCGTTCAGGCGCCGCGGCGGGCGCGTTTCGCTGCCGCCGCGGCTCACGCTACGCCGCTTACTTGACGTTCGCGCCGACCGCTTCATCCCAGTGCTTCGTGATAGTGTCCTTGTACGCGTCCTGTTGCGAGAGCGTCGGGAACACCACGTTCTTGTAGGCCGACGGCGGCGGGAGTTTGTCGAGCAGCGCTTGCGGTACTTTCTTGCCGCTCACCAACTCGTTGTAGCGCATCGGATGGCAATAGCCCTTCAACCAGCCGATCTGACCTTCGTCGGAATACAGGTATTCCATCCACAGCTTGGCTGCGTTCGGATGCGGCGCATAAGCGCTGATCGCCTGCACGTACACACCGGCGACCACGCCCGTTTTCGGAATCACCACATTCACCTTCGGGTTGCCCTTGAGCGTGTCGCGGTCAGCCAGCGCGTTGTAGTCCCAACGCACGATGATCGGCGTGGTGCCTTGCGCGAGCGAAGCCGCCTTGCCGATCACCGGCACGAAGTTGCCGCTCTTGTTCAGGTTGGCGAAATAGGTGAGGCCGGCCTGACCGGCCTTGCTTGCATCACCCTTGCTTTGCGACAGACCGGCGGCGTACACGGCCTGGATAGCCTGATTGGCCGAGCGCGGGTCGCCCGCCAGCGAGACAGCGTTCTTGTAGTCCGGCTTGAGCAGATCGCTCCAGTCGGACGGCGCCTTGTCGATCACGTCGGCATTGACTTCGAAAGCGAGCACACCGTAGTAATCGCCATACCAATAGCCGTCGGCATCCTTCGACTCTTTCGGGATCGAGTTCCACGAGGCGACCTTGTACGGCTGCAGCAAGCCTTCGGCCTTCGCCGACGGACCGAACGACAGGCCCACGTCGATCACGTCGGGCGCCTGCGGGCCCTTGTTGCCCTTGTTCGCCTTGATGGCTTCGACTTCGTCGCCCGAACCCGCATCCGGATTCAGTTCGTTGATCTTGATGCCGTACTTCTTCTGAAAGCCTGCGACCAGTTCGCCGTAGTTGCACCAGTCGTGCGGCAGCGCGATCACGGTGAGTTGGCCTTCCTGCTTGGCTGCGGCGATCAGTGCGTCGAGCGGCGCGGCCGAAGCGCTGCTGCTAGCGCCGGCGGCGGCGACACCCGCAACGGCCGACATCGAAAGTATGCGAGCTAACGCGGTGCGGTTCATAGTCGTTCCCCATCCTCTGCCGAAATTGCTACGTTTGGAAAATTTCTGGTTCGAACTTCGGGGGGCGCGCCTCTGCAAGCTCGCACTTGCGCACCCGCGCCATGTCGCTCACGCCGGGTTGGCCGGCACCGGGAACATGTCGTGTCGCAGTGTATCGATGCGATCTGTACAAATCATGTCGACGCCCCATTGCGCGAGCAGTTGCGCGCGCGCCGGTTCGTTGACGGTGTAGGCCAGCACGCGCAGGCCGGCGCAGTGAACCTCCGCGACCAGCCGCTCGGTGAGATAGCGTTGGTTCGCGTGAAATGACACACAGTCCAGTTCACGCACGATGCGCAGCCAGTCGTCAGGAATTTCGTCGAACAGCATGCCGCGTTGCACCGACGGCGCGGAGTCGCGCGCTGCGGCGAGCGCGTCAAACGAAAACGACGACAGCAGCGGAAGTGTCTTCTGTCCTTGCCACAAGGTCAGCGCGCCGCGCGCCACCAGCGTGCCAGTGATCTCGTCGCGGCCCGGACAGGGTTTGATTTCGATGTTGGCGGCAATGCCGTCGCGTGCGCAGCGTTCGGCCGCCTCGGCAAGCGTCGGCAACCGCGTGCCGGCGAATTGCGGTCCGTACCAGGAGCCGGCGTCGAGCGCCGCCAGTTGCTGCCATGTGTGTTCGGCGGCGGCACCGTGGCCGTCGGTGGTGCGCTCGAGCGTGTCGTCGTGCAGCAGGAAGAGATGGTTATCGGCGGATAGCTTGGCGTCGAATTCGACCATGCGGTAGCCATAACGTACGCAGGCGTCGAAACCGGCAAGGGTGTTTTCCGGCGCCAGCGTGCCGCCGCAGCGATGGGCGGCCAGTCGCGGATAAGGCCAGTCTGCGGATAAGGTGCGATTAATCCCGTTTCCCACGTCTCGTTACCTTTCAGATAGAGCGGGTTGACCATGCTCTCGACACGTTCCCGGCCGTCACCACCGCCTCGGCCATCATGATGGCATGCGCGGACTTCATTTCCTTTCCGAACATTTGATGTTCGAATAGACTGCACGCTTCGATCTGCGAAGGCTAAGTTGAAATACACAAACTTGCAAGCTGCCAAAAAAATACAACACAATTCGACTAAAGTAGTAGGCTTGACATCGTCCGGACACACATTCGTGACCACGATGTCGCAGTTAAATACAGGCTGAACCAACGCGCGTACGCATCCAGGGAAAAATGAATGTGGCAGGAAGACCGTCATCAGAGAATTCGCGCGTTGCTGTCCACGCTGCAACGCGTGTCCACGGAACGCATCATGGCGGACCTCGGGGTATCGCGCGAAACCGTGCGGCGCGACCTGCTCGATCTCGAAGCGCTCGGTGAATTGCGGCGCGTGCACGGCGGCGCGATCAAGCCTGCCGACGAAGCGCCGATCGCCGAACGCGCCCACATGCGCGTCAAATCCAAAACGGCGATTGCGAAGGCGGCCACGGGTTTGATCGCGAGCGGCCAGACGCTGTTCATCGACGCCGGCACCACCACCGCCGCGCTGGCCGAAGAACTGGCGAAGCTCGCCAACCTCACCATCGTCACCAATTCGATCGACGTCGCACTGAAGATGCGCGGCGCGGTCGATCAGACCGAAGCCGCCAACGAAGTCATCCTGCTCGGCGGCTCGATCAGCGACCGCGCCATGGCAACCACCGGCGCGACCACCGTGCTCGACATCCAGCGCTATCGCGCGGACCTCGCGCTGCTGTCGCCGGTCGGCGTCGACCACCGGCATGGCGCGACCAATTACGATCACGCCGAAACCGAAGTGGCGCGCGCCATGGTCGCCAACGCGGACCGCGTGGTGATCCTCGCCGACTACAGCAAGATCGGTCAGCGCAGCCGTATCTCGTACTGCCCGGTCGATCGGATCGACGTGCTCGTCACCAACAAAAAAGCGGCCGAAGCCGCCGATTTCGCATCGCTGAAAAAGAAGCTCGAAGAGATCGTGCTTGCTTAGGGTTTGGGTCGGGAGACTCGAGCGTTATTCCTTCACGTGCATCGTATCGAGCGAACGCTTGCGCAAGCGCGTGTCGTGCAGCGCGCCGGCTGCGTCGAGTACCGGATAGGCGGTCGAACAGAACAGTGAATTGAGCCGCTTCATGTCGCTGATCAGATCGAGATGCAGCGCACTTGTCTCGATGCTTCGCAAGGTCTGTCCGGTAAGCCGGTCCAGATGCCGGTAGGAATAGGCGCGCTCCAGATCGCGAAAGCGCTCCTTCTCCGCGAGCAGGCGCTCGGCGCAACGCAGATCGTTGTTCAGAAACACCGACAGGCCAAGCTGCAGATTGCTGACGAGCCGCGCCTGCAAGTCGTCCAGTTCGCCCAGCCCTTCTTCCGAAAACGACAGGCGATGAGCGATCTTCTTTTCCTCGATGTCCCCGACGATCCGCTCGATGATGTCGCCCGCATGCTCCAGGTTGATCGTCAATGAAATGATGTCGGTCCAGCGGCGGCTGTCGGCCTCGTCGAGTTGCTCGCGCGAGATCAGCGTCAGATAGGATTTGACGGCGGCGTAGAGCTCATCCACGTCGTCGTCCATGCGGACCGTTTCGCGCGCTTTGTCGAGATTGTTGTAATGGATTAGATCCGCGACATTGTCGAGCATGGATCGCACGATGTCGCCGATCCGCAGCACCTCGCGTGAGGCATGCGCGAGCGCGAGCGTCGGCGTGGACAGCGCGGTGGCATCCAGATGGAGCGGCCGCAGCTCACCGCCCGGCACCGGCCGGTCGGGCAACACGCGCGCGCAGATACGCGCCACCGGGTCGATCAGCGACAGGCACGCGCAGCAACGCAGCGTGTTGTAGATCAGGTGGAAGCCGACCGTGGCTTCACGCGGATTCGCGATCAGTACCGGCAAACCCCGTGCGAGCAGCGAAGTGAACGGCAGGATCAGCAGTGCGCCGGCCAGCTTGAACGCAAAGCTGCCCAAAGCAAGACGCCGCGCCGCCGCATTTTGCGCGACGGTGCCGAGCAGCGCGAGCAGGCCGCTGCCGAGATTCGCGCCGATCACGAGGCACAGCGCGACCTTCAGCGAAATCACGCCGGACGAGGCGAGCGTTGCGGTGAGCAACACGGCGGCGAGGCTCGAATAGGACAGCATGGCGAACCCGGCGCCGACCAGCGCGTCGAGCATGGTGTCGCCGGTCAACGCACCGAACATGACGCGCACGCCGGCGCCGTGCATCATCGGCTGCGCGGCTTCGACAATCAGACGCAGCGCCAGCAGGATTAAACCGAGGCCGATCAACGTGCGGCCGGCCTGACCGAGACGGGTTTGCTTGCGTGACAGGAACAGCGGCACGCCGAGCAGAATCAGGATCGGCGACAACCAGGATAGGTCGAGCGTGAGAATCCGCGCCATCAATGCGGTGCCGACGTCTGCGCCGAGCATGATCGCGAGGCCACTGGCGAGCGGCAACAATCCCTGCGCCGCGAACGATGTGACGATCACCGCGGTGGCATTGCTACTCTGCACGAGACTCGTAACGCCGACACCCGAGAGAAAAGCCCGCCCGCGGCTACTGGTGCTGCGTCCCAGCACACTGCGCAGGTCGGCGCCGAGGACTCGCAGGATGCCGGTGCGCACAATATGCGAACCCCACACGAGGAGCGCCACACCAGCCAGAAGGTTTAGGAGAATCAACATAAGGCACTGCGCATCCATTCCTGCTGCCATGACCCGAACCGCATGCCGCGCGAACCGGCACCCGGGGCGTATGACAGTAGTGTTGCATATTTTTGCCTTATTGTAATTTTGTGCTTTTAAATATAGGCTCGGGTAAAGCTGTGGATTGCTGTGTGCCGGCTCATGGTCAGTCATGCGGCGACTCCTGCCACTCGACCACCTAATCACGGGAACGCTGGATGAGCCGCAACCTTGCGCTGTTCGACCTAGATCACACTTTGCTGCCGCTGGATAGCGATCAGGCGTGGGCCCACTTCATTGCCGGATTGGGGATAGAAGGCGCCGCGCGGCACGCGCAGGAAATCGACGACTACTACCAGCAGTACGTGGCCGGCACGCTCGACATGGCCGCTTACCTGAACTACACGTTGGCGCCGCTTGCCCGCCACTCGCGCGAGCAATTGGACATGTGGCATGAGCAGTTTATGCAGCAGGTGATTGCGCCAGCCATCCTGCCGGCAGCGCGCGTGCTCGTGCAACGCCATCTCGATGCGGGCGACCTGTGCTGCATCGTCACCGCAACTAATGTGTTCATCACGGAGCCGATCGGCAAGGCGCTCGGTTTCGAGCATCTGCTGGGAATCGAACTTGACACCGAAGGCGGCGATCCGCTGGCGCGCTATACAGGGATGGCGGTCGGCACGCCCACCTTCCGCGAAGGCAAGATCACGCGCACCGAGAGCTGGCTGGCCTCGCTCGGGCACCGTCTGCAGGATTTCCCGCAGAGCTGGTTCTATAGCGATTCGATCAACGATGTGCCGTTGCTGGAGCGCGTCACGAATCCGGTCGCGACCAATCCTGATACGCGTTTGCGTGCCATCGCCACGGAACGCGGCTGGCCGGTGATCGAGCTGTTTAACCGGGCCTGAGCGCTGACCGTGCGCGGCCTCTGCGTTATACGCGCCCTTTCCAAGGCACGAGCCGCCGCTCCAACGCGCGCATGCCCAGATCGAACAGCCACGCGATCAATCCGATCAGCACGATGCCCATCACCACCACGTCGGTACGTAGAAAGCTCGACGCGTTGAGCACCATCTGCCCCAGGCCCGCAGTGGCCGCGACCATTTCCGCGGCGACCAGCGTCGTCCAGCCGAAGCCGATTGCAATGCGCAGACCGGTGAGAATCTCCGGCAACGCCGCAGGCAAAACCACATGCCGCACGATCTGCGAGAAGCGGCCGCCCAGCGAATACGCCGCATGAATCTGCTCGATGGTGGCGCTGCGCACGCCGGCGCGTGCGGCCATGGCAATCGGCGCGAAGCAGGCAAGATAGATCACGACGACCTTCGCCGTTTCGTCGATGCCGAACCAGATCACCACGAGCGGCAGATAAGCGAGCGGCGGCAACGGTCGATAGAACTCGAGCGGCGGATCGAGAAGGCCGCGCGCGACCCGGCTCACGCCCATCAGGATACCGACCGGCACAGCCGTGAGCGCGGCCAAAGCAAACGCGCCGAACACGCGCAACGCGCTCCACACGAGATGCTCCGAGAGCGGCAAGCCACCTTGAATGCGGCCGTGCCACGCGTCGAGGAAGGCGGTCCATACCGCTTCGGGCGTCGGCAGAAATAGCGGCGGCAACCAATGCAGATGCGTGGCAAGCCACCACAATGCTGCGAGCGTTACGACCGACAAAGTGCCGAGCGCGGCGGTCGGCCCGTCGCCCGGCAGACGCCAGCCGCGCACGGGCCGCCCGGTTTGCCGCGACCGCTTGCTAGTCTGCGCGAGCGGCGCGCCACCCAAAGATTGACGCGAAGCCGTCACGACACCACCTCGTCCTGATTGCGCTCATGCAGCCGATGCACCAGCCGCTCGCGCCATTCGATGAAATCCGCCGACGACTTCACCGCGCGTGCATCGCGTGTCTGTAGAAAATGCCGTGCGAACGGCAGGTCGTAGCTATCCGCGATACGGCCCGGTCCCGGCGTCATGACGACGAGACGGGTCGCGAGAAAGAGCGCCTCTTCGACGCTATGCGTGATGAAGAAGACCGTCTTGCGTGTGCGGCCCCAGCCGTCGAGCACGAGTTCCTGCATCGACTCGCGCGTCATGGCGTCGAGCGCGCCCATCGGTTCGTCCATCAGCAGCACTTGCGGATCGCTGGCAAGCGCGCGGGCAATACCGACGCGCTGCTGCATGCCGCCCGACAACGCATAGACCCGCGAGCGTGCATGCTTCTCAAGTCCGACGAGTTTCAGCATGTCGAGCGCAATGCGCTCGCGCTCCGCCTTCGGCACACGCTGAAAGCGCAAACCGAGTGCGACGTTGTCGAGCACATCAAGCCACGGCATCAACGCGTACTTCTGGAACACGACGCCGCGGTCCGCGCCCGGTCCGAGCACAGGCTCACCGTTTAATCTCACTTCACCTTCAGTCGGCGGGATGAAGCCGGCGATGCAATTGAGCAAGGTCGTCTTGCCGCAGCCCGACGCGCCCAGCGCGACCACGAACTCGCCGGGTTCGATACGCAGATCGACGTCGGCGAGCGCGACATGCCGCGCCGCGCCGCGCGCGCCTTCGTAGGCGACATGCAGTCGCCGGATTTCAAGACCGCTCATCGCCGAACCTCGTGATGCCAATGGAAGACAGTGCGCGACGATCAGTGCGCCGCGCGCTGCACGAACTGCGGATCGACGCCGGTCGAATAGTCGGCCAGCACGTTCTGGATCGTGCCTTGCGTCTTCAGAAACGCCGCGGTAGCGGCCAACGACTTCGCCGCGCCGGATTGCGCGCCGCCGCCGAGCCATGCATTCGAAGCCTGCTGCGACGGCGTTGGGAACGCGTATAGCGCAAGGCTCGCCGGCACTTCCTGCGCGTTCGCGCCGGACTCTTTGGCGACCGCCTCGACCTGCGGCGACGCTGCCGTCCATGCGGACGTGTGGTCGCGGTAACTTGCGTCGGTCGCGGCGAGCACCTTCACGAAGCGCGCGACGAACTCGGCGTTCTGACTGGCGAACTTGCGATCGACGACAAAGCCGTCGAAGGTCGCCTTGCCGGTCTGTTGCGCGACCTGTCCCGACGTGATGAGCACCTTGCCGTTTTTCTTGACCTTGGCCAGTACCGGGTCCCAGATATACGTCGCGTCGATGTCGCCGCGCTCCCACGCCGCCGCGACTTCAGGCGGGCGCAGGTTGACGATCTTGACGTCGGACGGATTCACGCCGGCGCTCTGCAACGCAACCAGCGTGTGAAAGTGTGACGTCGATACGAACGGCACGCCGATCTTCTTGCCTTTGAGACCGGCGACGCTCGTTACATTGGAGCCGTCGCGTGCGACCAGCGCTTCGGCGTCGTTGATATTGTCGAGAATCCAGAACAACGAAATATCCACGCCCTGCGACAGACCCGCCGCGATCGGGCTCGAACCGGCTTCACCGAGTTGCACCGAACCGGAGGCCAGCGCGCGGATCACGTCGGCACCGCTGCCCAGCTTGCGGTAGGTGACTTTGTAGCCGGTCGCTTTCTCCACTTCACCGGTTGCCTGCGCGTAACGCCAGGGCACCACCATGTCCTGATACGCGATCACGACCTCTTTGGTGTCGGCGTGCGCCACGGAGGCAAACGGCGCGGACAATGCGAGCAGCGTAGCGAACGCAGCAAGTGGACGGAGAATGCGGTTCATCGGAAAGCCCCTTGAGCAGGTGTTGTTCGGGAGGCTTTCGACTATAGGCAGTTTGTTCGCGGCCGGTTCTAATTAATCCGCGATTGCTAATCACGCTGTTTGAGCATTGCTTTTCACGTTCGGTTGGTTCGCGGCCACTGCTGCGACGGGCAGTCGGTCGGTTCCAGCGAATGATCGCGGAGAGTGGCTTGTGTGCGCAAGCTGCGCCGTTCGGCAGATTGACCCGCGCTTGACGCGGCGGGAATATCGTTGCGTCGCTAAACCTTCGCATTCCTATGATCGATTTCGTCGGCCGCCTTAGCTGGTTGCTTTTCAACGTCGGCGTGCCGGTGTGTGCGCCCTTTGCGCTGCTGCCTCTGTTGAGCTTTTCGCGGTTCTATCGGCAGTCGTCCAACGGTATTGCGATACGTTCCGTGCAGAACGGTCAACTTCTCTGGGTCGTCATCTCAATGTGCGCCAGCGCGTGTTACGAAATCGGCAGCGCGTTGGGCGATGCATCGACGAACAGCAGGCTGGCTTTCATGTTGGCTGGATTGCTCTGGCATGTCCTATTTCTCGTCGTGGCATCCATCCTCGTGTCGTTCGGCGCTGCTGACTCAACGCCAAATCCTGACTATCGTCACGGCGACGAGGCACGTGAACGGAAGTTGATGTGGACATCCACGATCATGACCGCTGCAGTGGCCGCCTCATTCGCCCTATCTCATTATTCGTTAAACTAACTAAATAACAACCCTCTGAGCTATACTTTTAAGCACGTCCAACAGGGAGAACTCAAATGCCCAATCTGATCGACTATGTCATGGAAAATCGCGATGTGCGCGATCGCCTGATCGAACTGGCCGCTCCATTTTCAGTCATTGGTAGCACGATCGCCTCGATCTGCATGCTGCTCGCACGTTACTACCGGTAATTCTTCGCGGAGAAGCGCGAAACTGCGCTGCATCGGCATTCAGAATCTGCCCGTCCAAAAGAAAAAAGCCTGCAACGCGTGCAGGCTTTTCTCATACTGACAGCTATTAGCTAAAACGCTCAGACCACACCAGCCCCATGCGCCTGCAAATCGGCGTGGTAGCTGGAGCGAACCATCGCGCCCACGGCTGCGTGCGTAAAACCCATCTTGTACGCTTCTTCCTCGTACATCTTGAACGTGTCCGGGTGCACGTAAGAACGCACCGGCAGATGGTGCTCCGACGGCTGCAGATACTGTCCGATCGTCAGCATGTCCACGTCGTGTTCACGCAGGTCGCGCATCACCTGCAGAATCTCTTCTTCGGTTTCACCGAGGCCGACCATCAGACCGGACTTGGTGGCGACTTCAGGGTGCAGCGCCTTGAAGTCTTTCAGCAGCTTGAGCGAATGCGCGTAGTCCGAACCCGGGCGCGCTTCCTTGTACAGACGCGGCACCGTTTCGAGGTTGTGATTCATCACATCGGGCGGCGCGGCATTCAGAATACCGATCGCGCGATCCAGACGGCCACGGAAGTCCGGCGTCAGAATTTCGATGCGCGTCTCCGGCGAAAGCTCGCGCGTCTGACGGATACATTCCACGAAGTGGGCGGCGCCGCCGTCACGCAAATCGTCACGGTCGACGCTGGTGATCACCACGTACTTGAGCTTCAACGCGGCGATGGTGCGCGCGAGATTACCTGGTTCGTCCACATCGAGCGGATCCGGGCGGCCGTGGCCGACGTCGCAGAACGGACAGCGGCGCGTGCACTTGTCGCCCATGATCATGAAGGTCGCCGTGCCCTTGCCGAAACACTCGCCGATGTTCGGGCAACTCGCTTCTTCACACACCGTATGCAGGTTGTGCTCGCGCAGAATCTGCTTGATTTCGTAGAAACGCGAATTGCCGGTCGCCGCTTTGACGCGGATCCAGTCGGGCTTCTTGAGCTTTTCGATCGGGACAATCTTGATCGGAATACGGGCGGTCTTGGCCTGCGCCTTCTGCTTTGCGGTCGCGTCATAAGCGGCGGCGGAAGCCGGCACGGCGTCAGGAGCGGGGGAAGCTGCGAGGTTCGCGGTAACGTCAGTCATTCGTTCGATCCAGTCAGGCGGTGAGGGCACCGGCCTGCGGTTGGGCGACGGCCGCGGGACTGCCGTCGAGGTTTGCCGTGAGGCGTTCTGCAAAGGTGCGGGCCACGTCGTCCCAGCCGGCGGCCACGCCAAGCGTTGCCATATCGACTGTTTCGAGCCCCGCGTAGCCACATGGGTTGATGGCCAGAAACGGCCGCAAGTCCATGTTCACATTCAGGCTCACGCCGTGATAACTGCAGCCGTTGCGGATCTTCAGACCCAGCGCCGCAATCTTGGCGCCGGCGTGCAGCCCAACGTCAGGCCCGGGCGCCACGTAGATACCGGGGGCGCCAGCCTTTCGTTCTCCGGCGAGATTATACGCCGCAAGGGTGTCGATCACGGCTTGCTCGATCCGCGTGACCAGTTCGCGCACCATCAACTTGCGGCGGCGCAAATCGAGCAGCAGGTAGGCCACCACCTGCCCCGGCCCGTGATAGGTGATCTGACCGCCCCGGTCGACTTTCACCAGAGGAATACCACTGTCGGCGGCCAGCAGATGGGCGGGATCGCCCGCCTGGCCTAGCGTGAAGACCGGTGGATGTTCGACTAGCCAGATTTCGTCGGGGGTGTCGGCCGTGCGTTCGTCGGTGAACGTGCGCATGGCTTCGAAACTGGCTTCGTAGGGTTCGCGGCCACGCCAACACAGCGTGGGCGGTGTCGTGGAGGGTGAGGGACTTGGGGAAACCGGCGTGGCGCACATGATCCCCGCAGTTTACCGAAATCTGGGAATCCCCGCCGGGAGGCGGCGGAGTTGGAAGTGCCAGGTCTCTGCAGCGTGGTGGCGCCTGGAAGTGCCAATTCACCTCAGCGCGGCCGCGCCGGTGGTGCCAAGCTGTGCCGGTGGCTCCAGCCACGTTCCGCTGCGGCGCGCGATTCGGCTAAACCATCGCGCCCGCAGCAGTACCTTCAAACCGTACGCCAGCCTCCTCTTACACGCGCCACCAACCGCTCGCCGATGCGCGCAAACCAGTTCAACGCGCGCTCGTCGCAGCGTGTCGGCACTGAAAACGCCACTCTCGCTTGCCCGTTGCCCTCCGCGCTCAGCCACAGCCGTTCACCGCGCCGCAACCGCAGCGTATGACCAGGTTGCAGCCAGTAATCTTCCGTGTCATCGCTGCGCGTGACCCAAACCGCGCCGCCACGAACGACCAGCCTGGTGCTGCGCGCCACCTTGAGGGGAACTGTCTCGCCAGTGCGGATTTCAAACGCGATGCTAGAGGAAATTTCTCGCATGATGCCCTCGCAAAAAGTCGTTTCATGACTACAATCCTAGGCGTAACAAGGGTTTACGCAAAACGATCTATTTTCACCTCTATGTGAGAAATATTGCCATGGACCTTCGGCAATTACCCGCCCTGAACGCCATCAAGGCGTTCGAAGCGGCCGCCCGCCACGAAAGCTTCTCGCGCGCCGCCGATGAACTCTTCGTCACTCACGGCGCCGTGAGCCACCAGATCCGCGCGCTCGAAGCCGAACTCGGCATCTCGCTGTTCGCGCGCGACGGCAAGCGCGTGCGGCTCACCGAAACCGGCCGGCGCTACGCCACGCATGTGCGCTCGGCGCTGATGGCGCTCGCCGACGCCACCCGCGAGATCCGCGCCGGCGATCGCGAACGGCGGCTGGTGGTGTCCATGCTGTCGTCGTTTGCCGCGCGCTGGGTGACGCCACGCGTCGGCAGCTTTATCGAGGCGCATCCGCAGTGGGACCTCGAACTGCTGTCCACTAACGCGCTCACGGACTTCGCGCGCGACGACGTCGACGTGGCGATCCGTTTCGGCTTCGGCAAATATTCGGGTCTGCATTCGGAGTTGCTGCTGGAGGAGATTTTCTTTCCCGCCTGCGCGCCGGATTTCAATGGCGGCAAGCTGCCGCAAACGCCGGCCGATCTGGCCAAAGTCCCGCTGCTGCGTTCCGACGACGAACTCTGGCGCCCCTGGTTCGACGCCGCCGGACTCACCGACTGGCCCGAGCCGAAGCGCGGCGTGCTGTACCAGGATTCGTCGAATCTGCTGCAGGCGGCCATCGACGGCCAGGGCGTCGCGCTCACGCGCCGCTCGCTGGCCATGCCAGAAATCGCGGCGGGCCGCCTCGTGCGGCTTTTCGATGTGGATGGGCCGAGCCCGTGGCAGTACTACTTCATCTGCACGCCGCAGATGCTCGAAACCGCCCGTGTGAAAGCGTTTCACGACTGGGTGTTCGAGGAGGTGGGACGCTTCAAGCAGTTGTTCGACCAGGCTTGCGAGCTACGACCTGCCGCAAGCGCCGATCTATCGGCGAACGCATTGCACGTCACGCCGTAACACGTATACGAACCGAACGAAGGGCTTTAAAGCACCACTTTGACCATCGGATGGCCGGTGAGCGCGCGATAGATATCGTCGAGCTGCTCACGGCTCGTGGCGCGCACCGTGACAGTCAGGCCCGTGTAGTTGCCGCCGCTGGACGGCCGCGTTTCGATGCGCGAGGCATCGACCTCGTTGTCGAACTGCCGCACCACCGTGACGATCGTCTCGGCGAACTCGGGGTGCGATTTGCCCATGATCTTGATCGGGAAATCGCAAGGAAACTCAAACAGTGACTCGTTCACGGAACTCATTCTCTACTCCTTGCTGTGCCTCGCGCGCTTGCTGGGCCTTGGCTCGCTGATACGCCGCATACAGCGCCGCATAGACCGCACCTGGCTTGCCCTCGCCGATCGGCCGGCCATCGAGTTGCGTGACCGGCAGCACTTCCTTGGTTGCCGAGCTGACGATGATCTCGTCCGCCGCGCGCAGTTCGGCCTCGGTGATCTCACGCGCTTCGAAACGGATGCCGCATTCGCCCGTCAGTTCCTCGATCAGGCCGTAGCGGATCCCTTCGAGAATCTTGTGGCTGCGCGGCGGCGCGGACAACACGCCGTCCTTCACCATCCACACATTCGACGACGACCCTTCGGTCAGCATGCCGTCGCGAAACTGGATCGTCTCGAACGCGTCGTTCTCTGCGGCATATTGCGCCATCAGCACGTTGCCGAGCAGCGACACGGACTTGATGTCGCAATTGAGCCAGCGGCGATCTTCCGCCGTCACGCAACGCACGCCTTGCGCGCGCTGCGCCGCGTCCGGCAGGTGCAGCGGCGTGACCATCACGAACACGGTCGGCTGGATGCCGGCCGGAAACGCGTGACCGCGTTTGGCCACACCGCGCGTGACCTGAATATAGGCAATCGCGTCCTGATCGGCGCGCAAACCGCCGTCCACCTCGTTCGCCGCGACCACGCGCTCGATCAGCGCGCGCCAGCCGGCGTCGTCAAACGGATTGACGATGCCGATTTTGTCCACCGAGCGCGCGAGGCGCGCCAAGTGTTGCTGGAAACGGAACGGCGTGCGGCCGCGCGCGCCCCCGGTTGGCGCATACAAAGGCGCAACTTCGTAAATGCCGTCGCCGAAAATAAAGCCGCGGTCGAGAACCGGCACGCGCGCTTCGGACAACGGCACCAACTCGCCGTTCAAATAGACAATCGGATCAGGCGAAACATCGGCAACAGCGGTCATTGCAATCGGGCTCTTACTTCTTCTTGTTGAACATGAGCATCAGCGAGTCCCACACGCGGCCGACCACGCCCGCTTGCGGCACAGCCTGCAGGGCCACGATCGGGAACTGCGCGAGCACCCTGCCGTCGGCTACCAGCTTCGCGGTACCGACCTGCTGACCGTTCGCGATCGGTGCGATCAGCGGATCGATCTGCTCGATCTGCGGCTTCACCTTGTCGCCCATGCCCTTCGGCACGGTGATGTACTGGTCGCTCTTCACGCCGATCTGCACGGTGTCCTGCGCACCCTTGTAGACGCGCGGCGTGCCCACCACCTGATTCGCCTTGTACAGACGCACCGTGTCATACGCGCTGTAGCCGTAGTTCAGCATCTTCAGGCTGTCCTGCACGCGGTCGTGTTCCTTGGTCTCGCCCATCATGACCGAGACGAGACGGCGCGACGCGTCGGTCGTGCCCGGCAGCGAACGCTTCGCGCTCGCGATCAGGCAGTAACCGGCGCCTTGCGTGTGACCGGTCTTCAGACCGTCGACCGTCGGGTCGATCCACAGCAGACGGTTGCGGTTCGGCTGCTTGATCTTGTTGTACGTGAATTCCTTGACCGAGAAAATGTTGTAGTAGTCAGGGAAGTCGCGAATCAGACGCGCCGACAACACCGCGAGGTCGCCCGCCGTGGTGTAGTGCTGCGGATCGGGCATGCCGTTCACGTCGGCGAAATGCGTGTTCTTCATGCCGAGGCGTTGCGCTTCCGTGTTCATCATGTTGACGAACTGCGACTCGCTGCCGCCAACCAGTTCGGCCAGCGCGATCGCCGCGTCGTTACCCGACTGGATGATCATGCCGTACACCAGATCGTGCACGGTCACCGGCTTGTTGGCTTCGATGAACATGCGCGATTCGTCGGTGCGCACGCGGCGCACCGCTTCGCTCGGCATGACCGTCTGTTCCATGTTGATCTTCTTCGTCTGCAGTGCTTCGAAGACGAGGTACGCCGTCATCAGCTTGGTCAGCGACGCCGGTTCCACGCGCTCGTCCGGATTGCCGGAGGCGAGCACCTGGTTGCTGGTCGCATCGACGAGCACCCACGAGCGCGCGTTCACGGCCGGCGGCGGCACTTGCGCGAACGCGGTGCTGGCGACGAGCGTGGCCGGCAGCACGACGCCGAGGGTCACGGCACGGCTAAGCGTAGAAGGAACAAAGGAAGCAACTGAAGGGAATGACGTGCGGCCGGAGGTGGAAAAACGCATAGGGTCGATTCGTGCAGAAAAATACAGCGCGCGCAGGGCGCAGAGTTTGGAAGAGCCGGTCGGCGAGCGTCTGGCCGTAAAAACGGCGCGGCGCCCATTGGACTTCCGGCCACGCGATCGGTTCGCGCAGCACGCCGGCATCCGGCACCGCTGCGCGCGAAAAGACGCTACGCGTCGCGCGAACTGCCGGATGGGCGGCGCTGCGCCCAAAAAAGAGTCGCCATTATACGCGCGCTCTCCCCGTTACTTTGCGCAAAGGTCGGCGATTAATTTGCGTTTGTGCGTACCTGTACCCCGGAAAACACACATCGCGCCGCTTACCGCCAGGCGTCGACGATGATCCGCTTCAGAACGTGCAACTTGCGATGCAGAAAATGCTCCGCCCCCGGAATCACGACAACCGGCAATTCTTGCGGCCGCGCCCAGTCGTAAACGGATTGAATGGGAACTGTCTCGTCGGTTTCGCCGTGAATCACGAGTGTATTTTCCGGTACCGGGGCGACCTCCCAGCGGCTCGCGGCCGTGCCGACCAGCACCATTCGCTCGATCTGCTCGCCTTCTTCGCGCAACTGCGCGGCCACGTGCGACAACACGAATGTGCCGAACGAAAAACCGGCCAGCACGAGGGGCAGATCGCTTTGACCCGGTTCAGCACGCATGTGATCCAGCACGGCGCGCAAGTCGTCGCGCTCGCCAATGCCCGCGTCATGCTCGCCTTCCGTTTGCCCAACGCCGCGAAAATTCGAGCGATACGTCACGTAGTTCAACTGCACGAGCGTGCGCGCGAGCGTCTGCGCGACCTTGTTGTCCATCGTGCCGCCGAACAGCGGATGCGGATGCGCGACCAGCGCGATGCCGCGCGGCGCCGCGCCGTTTTCGCGCGTTTCGTCGGGCAGATCCAGCGCGACCTCGATCTTGCCGACCGGGCCGTCGATCAGATATTTTTTGGTGTGTACGTTCATGGCGAGGCTTATTGATCGATTTTCAGACGCTCGACGATCTTGCCGTTCGCGAGGTGCGAGTCGACGATTTCGTCGATGTCGCTCTCGTCGACGTACGTGTACCAGATGCCTTCCGGATACACGACGAGCGTCGGGCCGAGTTCGCAGCGGTCGAGGCAGCCGGCCTTGTTGATGCGCACCTGGCCTGGACCGGCGAGACCCAGTTTTTTCACGCGTTTCTTCGCGTACTCCTGCATCTCCTGTGCATTGCAGTTCGCGCAGCTTGGGCGTTCGGCGCCGGGCTCGCGCTGATTGAGGCAGAAGAAGACGTGGTACTTATAGAAGGAGTCCATGATGTCCGGAGGCGAGACGGTCGGTGTGGGGAATGGCGCTGGATGCACGCGGCGCGCCAGTTGTGCGATCGATTATAACGAGCGGGGCTAGCGGTCGCTGACGCGGTCCACCGCTGCGCCACGCGCCGCGCCCCTTCACGTGTGTTTCATGCGCCGCTTGAGCCACGCCAGTTCGACCACATACGCCAGCCACACGAGCGCCGCATACGGCCAGATCCACGCGAGCCAGTGCGCCAGTCCGTTGAAGTGCAGGTAACGCCCTTGCCGCCAGTCGGCGAGCACGGCATCGAAGTATGGATTCACGGGCAGCAGATTGACGAACACCAGCGCGATCGTCAGCGCGACACCCGCAAGCGCGGCGCGCGATCGGCGCTGCAGGCGCAACGCGAGGAGTGCCGCGGCGGTCCCGCACACAAGACCCACCAACGCGCCAGGCGTCGCCCAGTCGAACGCGAGGCCGGACTGCGATTGCAGAAAGGTCGCGCCCGCCTTCACGCACAGGGTGATCACGATAAACAGCAGCAACAGGCGCACGCGCGGCGCAGGGCGGCGCACCGGCAGCGATGCCAGCGCGAGCGCGGCGAACAGGTTGAGCGTGGTGATCACGGCTTCCCACGCGTCGTCAGGCAGCCACGCGGCGACGAGCGCCGGCCAGGCGCCGACGTGCCAGCCCGGCGGCGTCCATGCGAGCAAGGCGTCTTGCGTGGTCGAATCGAAACGCAGCCAGAGGGCGCGCGGCCAGTTGCCGAGACCGAACAGGCGCGGCGCCGGGTACATCGTCGCGAACGGCCACGCCGCGACCAGACACGCGAGCGCGGCCCGATCGCGCTCGAACCACAGAAGCCGCACGCGCCGCAGCAAGCCGCGATCGAGCAGCGCGCCCGTCGCCGGCGACATGATCGCCGCGCCGAGCAGCGCACCGAGCGCGTTGGCGGCGAGATCGAGGTTGGAGGCGACACGCGTCGGCAAATAGGTCTGCACGGCTTCCATCACGCCGGACAACACTCCGCCGAGCACGAAGGCGAACGCGACCGCCAGCGTGCCGCGCCAGCGCGGATAGGCGGCGAGCACCACCAGCGCGCCGAACGGCATATAGCCGAGCACGTTGGTGACGACGTCGAACGCCGTCAGGTACTGCGGCATGGGATCGGACAGATAGGCAAACGGACCGAGGCCAAGCGAGCGCCAGCCCGAAAACGGATACCACGAACCGTAGACGATCAACGCGGTGTACAACACCAGCGCCTGCCGGGCGAGCACCGACGGACGGCGCGCCCAGGGTTTCACGCTCATGCAGCGCTCCGCAATGTGCGCTGCAAGCCGGTCATTGCGCGGCGACCAGCGCCTGCACGCCGAGCCACGCGCCGATCTGCGAGACGAGATCGTCGCTGGCAGTGGCGAGCGCCTGCGCGCCGCCGGCGGCATCCGCCGACCTGGACGGCGCCCGCGCGATGAACGTGCGCTGACTGAGCACCTTGCCGCTTTGCGTGAGGGTGGCGCGCGCGGTGACCGCGGCGTGACTTTCGGACTGGCTGTCGAAAACCTGCTCGAACTCGCTCAGGTCGACCTTCAACACCGGTGCGGCGACGCCGTCGGCGCCGGTCAGCACCGTGCCGCGCGAACTGAGCGCGCCGCGCAGACGCTGGGTCAGCAACTGCGAGGGCGTCATGGTCCAGTGGCTGTTTGCGTATGCAGCGGTCTGCTGCGCGTCGGCGTAGCTCAGGCGGTACATCAGCTTGTCCGACTCGAGCACGTCGGGCGCGCTCACATCGAGCACCTTCACGGCCGGCGACGCGCCGGCGGACGCTGCCGGACTCGGCGGCCCGAAGTCGTAGCGGATGTCCGAAAGCGCCGCCGGCGTGCCGGCGCAGCCCGCGGCGAGCACGCCGAATGCGAGCAGCACCGCCAGCGCGGCGCTCGAGGACAGGAATCGGTGAATCGAGCGTGACATGACAATCTTCCTTTCTTCAAACCTTCAGAATTGTTGCTTCAACTTCATTGCTTCAACCTCACTGGGCAGCGCGCGCGGCGGGCCATTTGAAGCCTGCTTCGCCGGGGCCGGGTGCCGCACCCGGCGCGCCGAACAGCACGCTGCGCGGGCTGGTGCTGAACGTGTCGGCGGCGCGATCCACTGAGCGGGCCGCGGAGCGCACGTCTTCAGCGAGCGAATTGACGCGCGGCAAGGTGTCGTAGCCGACCCGCGACGACAGTTCCTGCACCGCGCCGTTGATCGACACCAGCGCGTCGCCGGCTTGCTGCGCGGCCGTGCCGACCTTGTTCAGGTTGGTCTCGAACGGGCCGCTCGGCCGGTTCAGGCTGGTGATCAGCTGATTGGTCGACGCCAGCGTACGATCCAGCCGGTTGATCGTGCCGGGCAGCATCCCTGCGGCCGGCGTTATTTTCTGCGTCAGCGTAGCCACGCCGTCGGCGGCTTTCTGCAGGCTTGCAGCCGTGCCCAGCAACTGCGCGGCCATTTCCGGCGACAGCAGATTGTCGACGTCGTCCGTGACTTTTTCGAGTTTGCGCAGCAGCACGTCGCCGCGTTGCTGCAGTTGATCGAGCAAGCCGGGGCGCATCGGCAACTGCGCCACCTGTTTCGACGACGACGCCAGCGGCGTCGGATCGCGCCCATTGTCATCCAGCTGGATGAAGGCGATACCCGTGACGCCCTGAAAACCCAGGCTGCCGAACGTCGAATGGGTAATCGGCGCGTGCGTATCGACGAGGATACGAATCAGAATCTGCCCCGGATGAGCCGAATCGAACTTGATGGACTGCACCTTGCCGACGTCGAGCCCTCGATAACGCACCGCGGCGTCGGTAAACAGGCCCGTCACGTTGGTGCGCGCGATCAGATCGTACGGCACTCGCACGGAACGGTCGACATTGAACAAAAAAGCCGCCACCGCGATAGCCACCAGCAAAACGATCGTGAAGAGCCCGGCCCAGAAGGCATGTGATTTGTTTTCCATTGTCAGGTTCCCTGGTTCACAGCGGCAATTCGGACGATGCCGGCTCGAGCGCCGCCCGCGGCAGCCTCGCGCGGCGCTCCGGCGGCAGCGCCTGCAACGCGCGGCGCCCGCGCAGGCCGAGGAAATATTCGCGGATGAAAGGATGATCGACGCCCGCCGCCTCTTCCACCGGCGCGGCCACCAGCACCTTGCGATCCGCCAGCACGGCGACGCGGGTGGACAACGCGATCATCGTGTCGAGATCGTGCGTGACCATCACCACCGTCAGGCCGAGCGCGCGATGCAGCGCGGAGATCAGCTCGACGAATTCGTCCGACGCCTGCGGATCGAGCCCGGCGGTCGGTTCATCGAGAAACAGCAGTTCCGGTTCGAGCGCGATCGCGCGCGCAATGCCCACGCGTTTGATCATGCCGCCCGACAGCGCCGACGGCATTTTCGACGCGTGCTTGCACGGCAGGCCGACCATCTCCAGCTTGAGCATCACGATGTCGCGCAACAGATCTTCGGGCACCTTGCCGAGTTCGCGCACCGGCTGCGCGATGTTGTCGAACACCGACAGCGACGAGAACAGCGCGCCGCGCTGGAACAACATGCCGGAGCGGCTGCGCATCAGTAGCGCGGTTTCCGGCGAGATGGTCGCGAGATTCTCGCCGAACAGTTTGATGGTGCCCGACGAAGGCCGCTCCAGCCCGAGTATCTGCCGCACCAGCGTGGTCTTGCCGGAACCCGAGCCGCCGACGATCGACACGATCTCGCCGCGCCGCACGTCCAGATTCAGATGTTGATGCACGATGTTGCGCCCGTAGCGCTTAGTCACGTCGATCACTTCGATCACCGGCTCGGCGATCGAGGGTACGGGCTGGCCGCGCACGGCCTGAGTGAGTGGCGCGATCATCCGAGCCCCACGTTCTGGAAGAGGATCGCGAACACGGCGTCCGCGAGAATCACGATGGTAATCGAGGTCACCACCGAGGTCGTCGTGCCTTCGCCCAGACTCTGCGAATTGGCCTTGATACGGAAACCGAAATGACAGCCGACAATCGCGATCAGCATGCCGAACGCGACGCCCTTACCCAAGCCGATCCACAGATTCGCGACCGGCACCACGCCCGGCAAAGCCCGCGCGAAATAGCTCATGTCGATGCCGAGCGCGATCTTCGCGGCGAGCGCGCCGCCCGTCAGCGCGATGATGTTGGTCCACATGACGAGCAACGGCATGGCCACGCCGAGCGCGACCACGCGCGGCAGGATCAGCCGCAGGCCATGCGGGATGCCCATCACGCGCATGGCGTCGAGTTCCTCGGTCACGCGCATCACCCCGATCTGCGCGGTGATCGCCGAACCGGAGCGGCCTGCCACCAGAATCGCGGCAAGCACCGGCCCGAGTTCGCGAATTACCGAAAGCCCCAGGATATTGACGATGTACTGGTTTGCGCCAAACAGCCGCAGTTGCTGCGCGGACAGATAACTGAGCACGATGCCGATCAGGAACGCGACCAGCGCGGTGATCGGCATGGCTTTGGTGCCGGCGTTGTAGATGTTCGCGGATATCTCGGTCCACGGCGTGATTTTCGGTTTGCGCGCGATCGCCAACAGGTCGAGCACGACGCGCCCGAGCATCGCCACGCCGCCATACAAATGCTCGAAGAACGAGAAGATCGCGAGCCCGAGCCGCGTGAGCGGATCGAATTTGACCACCGGCTCGGCCGTTTCGCGCACGGTGTCGAGCAAGGCGATGCGCTCGAAAATGTCGCGTTGCGTGTCGGTCAGCGTGGTGTCCGGGGGCATCTTGTGGCCCCACACGCGCCACAACGCCTGGCCGCCCACGTGATCCATCCGGTCGATACGCGACAGGTCCCATTGACCGATGCCTTCGGCGCCGACCAGCGACCGCAGCAGAGGGATCACGTGCCCAGTGGCTCTGTCGCGCGCGAGCGCGAGCGCCGTCCACTGGCCCGAGAGCCGGACGATCTTGCCTTGGCTGCCTGCCGCGACTTCGAGGCCGGGCGGAGTGTCGTAGTTCAAGGATCGTTGAATCTGGTTATCGGATTAGCGGCCATTGTAACGAAGGCGCGGCGCCGCAACTGCGCCCGCGGACTCAACGGGTTCGCTATCGCTACAATATGATTCATGAACACGTCCAAGACTTCCCCCCAAGGCGACTGGCGCATCGACCGCGAGCGCGCCGTCGCGCTGTTCGGCCCGCACGCGCACGACTGGCCGATCGAAATCGTCGAGGAAACCGGCTCGACCAACGCCGACTTGATGACGCGCGTCAAAGCGCTGCCGCGCAAGGCCGGCGCGCTGCCGCGGCCGATCGTGCGGGTCGCGTATCTGCAAACCGCCGGGCGTGGCCGCCGCGGTCGTCCGTGGTATGCGGAGCCGGGCAATGCGCTGCTGTTTTCGGTGGCGTGCGTATTGCCGCGTCCGCTCGAAGGGCTCGCGGGCCTGAGTCTCGCGGTGGGCGTCGCACTGGTTGACGGACTGCGCTCGCTGCCGGTTGCCGGTCCCGGCCAGATCGCGCTGAAGTGGCCGAACGACGTCCTGCTCGAAGGCGACAAGCTGGCCGGCATCCTGATCGAAACCGCGTGGAGCACCGACGACGCCAGCGCGGTGGTGATCGGCATCGGCACCAACGTGAAGGGCGCGGACGAACTCGCGGCCAAAGTCGGCGCGTTGAACGCCGGCGTGCCGCCGCAGGCGCGCGGCACCGCACCGACCGCCTTGCAGCGCGCGCTGCCCAACGCCAACCTCACCGACACGCTCGCCGCCGAGCTGAACGCGCTCGAACCCGCCTTGCAGCGCTTCGGCGCTGAAGGTTTCGCGCCGTTCCAGCCACGCTGGATCGCGGTGCACGCCTATGCAGGCCGCGAAGTGGTGTTGCTGGACCAAGGCCAGGAACAGATGCGCGGGGTGGCGGCGGGCGTCGACGAGCGCGGCCAGTTGCTGCTCGACACCGCCACCGGCCGCGAGGTCGTTGCGACCGGCGACGTTTCGCTGCGTCTGGCCGACGGTGCCGCATGACGAGCGGCGCGCCTGATTTGCTGATCGACGCGGGCAATAGCCGTATCAAGTGGGCGCTAGTTGAGGCGGACGGTACGCAGATCGCGGCCGGCGCGCTGGCCCACGGCGGCGCGGATCAGCCGGACTGGTCAAACTTGCCGAGGCCGCGCGGCGCGTGGTTGTCCAATGTCGCGGGTGAAAATGTCGCGGCGCGGATTGCCGCCTTGCTCGACGCACGCTGGCCGCAGCTGCCACTCACCACGATCCGCGCTTCCGCGCAGCAATGCGGCGTAACCAATAGCTACACCACGCCGCATGCACTTGGCAGCGACCGCTGGGCCGGCATGATCGGCGCGCATGCGGCGTTTCCCGGCGAACATCTGCTGATCGCGACATTCGGCACGGCGACCACGCTGGAAGCATTGCGTGCGGACGGCTGCTTTGTCGGCGGTCTGATCGCGCCGGGTTGGAGCTTGATGATGCGCTCGCTGGGCGAACATACGGCGCAACTGCCGACGCTCGACGCCCACGCCGCACGCGGTCTGCTCGACGGCGGCATGCCCGACGCGGCGCGCGGCGGGCCGTTCCTCGCGACGGACACGCCGCGCTCGCTATCCGCCGGTTGCACGTTGGCGCAAGCGGGCTTGATCGAGCGGGTGTGGCGCGATTTGCAGGACGAATGGCAGGTGCCGGTGCGGCTCGTAGTCAGCGGCGGCGCCGTGGACGAAGTGGCGAGCGCACTGAAAGTGCCGCATACTCGCCACGATTCGCTGGTGCTGTCCGGCCTCGCGCTGATTGCTGCCGAGCGCGCCCTGGAACGCGGCAACTGAATCGCGACCAACGGCATAACGGTGGCTCAACTTCTGGACGGGGAAAACCAATAATGCTGCGCTGGCTGATCGCCATATTGTTTCTTGCCAATATGCTGGCATTCGTCGCGGTGCGCGGCGTGTTCGGCCCGACGCCCACAGCCGGCGGACGCGAGCCCAACCATCTGAATCGCCAGGTTCATCAGGAATGGCTGAAGGTGCAGCCGGTCACTGCCGCGGAGGCTGCCGACCAAGCCGTTGTAGGCGGTCCGGCGCCGGTGGCGCCGATCGCGGCATCCGCGCTTTCGCAGTAAGTCGCTCGCAGTCTTGCTGCGTGCGAAGCGCGTTTCGACGCGCGCGACGCGAGGCCTTAAGCCGGCGAGAGACTCCCGCCGCAGCCGGCCACTAGCCTTGCGTGCGAACTTTCTTCAGTAGCGCGGTCGTCGAGCGGTCGTGCTCGAAGGGAATCGCCAACGCCTTACCGCCCCAGCTTCGCACGATGGCCGACTCGGGCAACACGTCCATGTCGTAGTCGCCGCCCTTCACAAGCACGTCCGGCCGCACCGCCGAAATCAGCTCGACGGGCGTCTTCTCGCCGAAGCACACCACGTAGTCGACACTCTCCAGCGCCGCCAGCAAGGCCATGCGGTCAGCCTCGTTATTGATGGGCCGGTCGTCGCCTTTGCCGAGCATGCGCACCGACGCATCGCTATTCACACCGACGATCAGACAAGCGCCCAAAGCCTTTGCATCCGCGAGATAAGTCACGTGCCCGCGATGCAGGATATCGAACACGCCGTTGGTAAATACAACCGGCGCCTTCAGCGAGGGACGCAGCGTCACCAGTGCATCGCGCGTGAGAATCTTGCGTTCAAAAATGGCAGCCATGGAGAAATCGGAAAGGACAGGAAGGTGTCGTCACCATACACGATGGGTCGCATGAAACAAAACGGCCTGGCGCACATAAATGCGTCAGGCCGTTTTCTTTTAAACCGGTTCGCGGCGCGCGGCGCCACAGACCGAGTCACATGCTCGCGACCCTCAGGCCGGTTGCTCCGCCGACTTCTGCTCAGCCTGCAGACGCAGAACCACTTCCTTGCGGTAGCGGTTCAATTCCTGCGCGGTGTTGAACGTGCGCTCGAACAGAATGGACAGGTTGTGCAGAATGCGCTCGACTACCTTCTTTTCCCAACCGTCGTCGAAACGGATCTGTTCGTCGAGCCAGCGTTCCAGCCACTCCGGATCCGGCAGACGCGACTGAATCGTGTCGCGCGGGAACAGTGCCTGGTTCACGTGCAGGTTGGTGGGGTGCAGCGGTTTTTCCGTGCGGCGAGCCGAGGCCATCAGCACACCGATCTTCGCAAACGCGGCGCGCGCAATGTCGCCGGTTTGCGCCATGGCCTTCTTCATGTAGCGCAGATAGGCGCCGCCATGCCGCGCTTCGTCGCGCGAAATGGTTTCGTAGATGTGTTTGATGACCGGCTCGGTGTGCCATTCGGCGGCACGGCGATACCAGTGATTCAGGCGGATCTCGCCGCAGAAGTGCAGCATTAGCGTTTCGAGCGGCGGAGCCGGATCGAATTCGAAGCGCACGGCGTGCAGTTCTTCCTCGGTCGGGCACATTTCCGGCTTGAAGCGGCGCAGATATTCCATCAGCACCAGCGAATGCTTCTGTTCCTCGAAGAACCACACGCTCATGAACGCGGAGAAATCGCTGTCGTGATGGTTGTCACGGAGAAACATTTCCGTGGCGGGCAACGCCGACCATTCGGTGATCGCGTTCATCTTGATCGTCGCTGCCTGCTCGTCGGTCAATAGCGATGCATCGAACTTGTCCCAGGGAATGTCTTTCTCCATGTCCCATCGAACGGATTCGAGCGATTTATAAAGTTCCGGATAAAGCATGGTGTTCATAGTCCCACCCCTGTTCTGCGCATACTGTGTGTCTGTCACTACTACGTTGTAGTACTTTTGCTCACGACGAACGGGTCGCACCGTATGTGCTCCGTTTGCCGGCCAAGCATTCAATTTTACGCGGTAATCTGCCGCCTAGATGCACTGGCGGCAAAGAAGTCCAGGCGTTTGCGCATGCGCGACTAGTCCTACGTTACGCGCTGCGCGGCCAACCGTGGGTGAGGGATACCCCGTGCCTGAGGTCGAGCCAGTTTGCGATGAAAACCGCACCGTCCAGCCCTGCGCCGGTGTTGCCGGCCGCGAATGGAGCAAGGGCGGCTGGATTGGTAGTTTTCAGCGCACGCCCAAAAGCCTAATTAAGCTTACACAATGATAGCACGCTGACTTGACCGAACCCGCGCCGTAACAGTCGCAATTCCGGTGCCTGGCTGACCGTGCGCAAGAAATCGTGCGATTCGCGGAGTGTGGCGGACGATCGGGGTCAAAAGCGTGACAGACGGCGAACCTGGCCTTCTGTATGTCTTTAATACCCGCGTCACGCCGCAGCGTTTCATTCCTGCCTTAAGTAGACTTTTTCGTGGTTTTTGGACTGGCGCTCGCGCCGCTCGTGCGCTTTGTCGCCGCAGGCGCCCGCTTCGCGGCCGGCCGCTTGGCTTCCGACTCAGCGGCTTCCGCGTCCCGCGCCTGCGGCGCGTTGGGCGCTGGCTCCCCGCCCGCTGGCGAAGCGGCCGCATCGTCGTCCGGGACAAAATCAGACGCTTCGGCGCCCGCTCCGGCGGCCGGTGGTTGCGTCATCGCGAACTGGGCGATCTGGTTGAACTGCGATTGCAGCAGATTCCACCAGGCGGATGCGTCGAACGGCGGCGTGGCCGGCGCCTCCTCTTCCCCACCCGCCGACTCCTCAGCCGACGCAGCGGCGCTCGCCGCGGCAGCCGACGCCGGCGCCGATGCAGGTGCCGCCGGATGCGGCCAACCTCTCGCGGCCGCGGGACTCGGCGCGGCCGACTCCGCCGTGGGTTGCGACATCGACGACTGCGCGAACGCGCCGAACGCGCGCAATGTTGCGAGCGTCGCGCGCTGCACTTCGAGCGCCTGAATCGCGGACTGCAGCATGCTCAGATTCAGCTTGAGCCATTGTTCGACCGCCCGCATGTCGGTGATGCGCTTGTCGAGTTCCTCGACATTGGTGAGCGGCGCCATCATGTCGGACATCATCGAGAGCGAAGGCCCGAGGCCGCCGCCGGCCGGCTGCGTGCCCGAAAAAGCCGAGCCGAACGGCGACAGCCGCATCATGCCCCACATGCGTTCGAGCATTTCAGCGGGCGGGAAACCGGGAAAGCCGGGAAAGGGCGGCGTGGAGTCAGGAGTATCGGTCATGCTTGTCGCCTCGCTGCGTAAATTGGAGAAGAAGCGGTGAAGAAGGGGCGCCGTCCCGCGCGCGTTTTTTTCGATCATACCGTGCGGGAGGCGGCCTCAGGAGCGCTCGCCGCCCGTTGCGCCGCCGTTCGACGGCCGACCGAGCCACGGATCGGCGCCGCCGAAATCCGGCGCGCGCCGCTCGCGCAGCGAGTTGACGCCTTCGCGCACATCCGGCCCGGCAAAACCCATGAATTCGAGCGCGAGCGAGGTATCGAACGCCGGCCCCGCCGAGCGCAACCAGTTGTTCAACGCGTACTTGGTCCAGCGAATCGCCGTTTGTGAGCCGTTGGCCAGCTTCTGCGCGACTTCGAATGCTTTGGGTAGCAGATCGTTTTCGTCGACGGCCAGCGAGACGAGGCCGATGCGTTCCGCCTCTTCGCCGCTCACCGGCTCGCACAGCATCAGGTAATACTTGGCCTTCGCCATGCCGCACAAAAGCGGCCAGACGATCGCCGCGTGATCGCCGGCGGCCACGCCCAGACGCGTATGGCCGTCGATGATCCGCGCCGTCTTCGTCGCGATCGAGATGTCGGCGAGCAGCCCCGCCACGAGTCCGGCACCTACCGCCGGTCCGTGCATCGCCGATACAACAGGCTTGCTGCAATTGATCACGTTGTAGACCAGATCGCGTGCCTCGCGCCATACCCTTGCGCGTACGTCGAAATCAGTGGCCATGTCTTCGACGAGTTGCAGGTCGCCGCCCGCCGAAAAGCCCTTGCCTTCGCCGCGAATGATCGCCACACGCGTGTCGGGATCGCGGTCGATGTCGCGCCAGATTTCCGCGAGTTCGAAATGCATGCGCGCGTTGGCGGTAGCAAGCGCGCTCTTGTTGGCGCCCTCACCGCTCATCACGACTTCGAGCACGCCATGCGGATGGCGATGCAACTGAAGCGACTGGTAGTGCGCGTAGAACGCGTCGTTACGGTGTGGTGCCTGAGACATGATGAGCAATCCGTATATCGGTGTTTCGTTGAACCGTGCAGCGTTCATTCAACGCGGCTGATAAACCCACTTCGCATTCTTGATTTCGACCATCACACGCGCCCGCTGATCGAGCCCGAGGTGATCCGTGGCGCTCATATTGACGACGCCATTGGTATCCGCGAGACCGCGGGTCGCTTCGAGCGCATCGCGCAGCGCGCGGCGAAATTCCGGCGTGCCCGGCGCGCCGCTCTTCAACGCGATCGGCACGGCGTTGTTCAGCAACATGCCCGCGTCCCACGTGTACGAGCCGAACGCCGAGACGCTGCCCGCGCCGCGCACCGTTTCGAAGCGCGCGATGTAGTCGAGCGCGAGCCGCTTGGCCGGATGATCCGCCGGCAATTGCGCGGCGACCAGCACTGGACTCGCGGGCAGGAAGGTGCCATTGCAATCGGCTCCGCACACGCGCAGGAAGTCGTTATTCCCGACTCCGTGATTGTGATAGATCAGGCCTTTGTAGCCGCGCTCCCTCAGTGTCTTCGGCGGCAACGCGGCGGGCGTGCCGGCCGCGCCCACCACCACCGCGTCGGGATGCGTCGCGAGAATCTTGAGAACCTGGCCGGTCACGCTCGGATCGGTGCGATTGAAGCGCTCGCTCGCCACCATGTCGATGTGATGCAGTTGCGCGAACTTCGCGACCTCGGTATAGAAGGTCTCGCCAAGCGCGTCGGCCTGGCCGATGAACGCGATGGTTTTGACGCCGTGCAGGCTGGCATGTTCGGCAATCGCCGACGCCATCATCGCGTCGGTTTGCGGCGTCTTGAAGACCCAGTGGCGTTTCGCATCCACCGGCTCGATGATTTTCGCCGACGAGGCCAGCGAGATCATCGGCGTTTGACCTTCGGCGACCACGTCGATCATCGCCAGCGAATTCGGCGTGATCGACGACCCGATGATCGCGTCGACGTGATTCTCGGAGATCAGCTTCTTAGTGTCCTGCACAGCCTGCGTGGTATCGGATGCATCGTCGAGCACGATGTATTCGACGCTCTGACCGCCGATCTGTTTGGGCAGCAGCGCGACCGTGTCGCGCGCGGGAATGCCGAGCGACGCGGCCGGTCCGGTGAGCGACAGCACGAGGCCGATTTTCACTTGCGCCAATGCGATGCCTGGCAACACGCTGGCAAGCGCGGCGCATAACGCGACGGCGCAGCGCGCCAGGTGATCGCGCAAGGGCGTCAGGCGCGAGTAGCTGGACGCGCGAGCGCGCCCGGTTTCGGGTTCAAGGAAATCGATTCGCGGCATGCTGTCTCCTCACGTCGGTTTTTCGTTTTGATGTACTGCCGATGTCCCGGCTCATGCCCTGCTCACGTGCCGTTCATACGCGGCTTCGCGACAGTCCTGCGACTAACCCGCAGTCAGCCACCCCGGCCATGCCGTCGCGCCAGTCAGTGTAGCCGCGCGCACTCGCCGCGGCATCGGGCGAAACCCTTTCGAATCGGAACGAAGCACGCGA
This sequence comes from Paraburkholderia sp. BL6665CI2N2, assembly GCF_004366535.1. NCBI lineage: Bacteria > Pseudomonadati > Pseudomonadota > Betaproteobacteria > Burkholderiales > Burkholderiaceae > Paraburkholderia > Paraburkholderia sp. BL6665CI2N2. Next base: position 5,986,896 of record NZ_SORC01000001.1, on the reverse strand, counting down.
ATGCGGACGTGACCGGCAGGCCGCGTTCCGCACAACGGCGGTGCGTCAATCCAGCGGCGCAATGCCCTGGTCGATCGAACCGAAAATCGACTTGCCCGCTTCGTCGAACATTTCGATTTTCACCGTATCGCCGTACTTCATGAACTCGGTCTGCGGCGCGCCGTGCTCGATGGTTTCGAGGCAGCGCTTCTCGGCGATACAGCAATAGCCGCGCTTGGCGTCCTTATTCGACACCGTGCCCGAGCCGACAATCGCGCCCGCGCGCAGATTGCGCGTTTTCGCGGCGTGCGCGATCAACTGGCCGAAGTGGAACACCATGTCCGTGCCGGCATCCGGCTGGCCGACTTTCCTGTTGTTCCAGTGGACGATCATCGGCCGATGCACGCGGCCTTCGCGCCAGTGTTCGCCGAGTTCGTCGGGCGTCACCGCGACCGGCGCGAACGACGTCGCCGGCTTGCTCTGGAAAAAGCCGAAGCCTTTCGCGAGTTCGGCGGGAATCAGATTGCGCAGCGACACGTCGTTGACGAGTGTGATCAAACGCACGCTTCTGAGCGCCTGGTCGGGCGTGGCGCCCATCGGCACGTCGGAGGTGATCACGGCGACTTCCGCCTCGAAGTCGATGCCGAATGCTTCGGATGCGCACAGTACGTCGTCTTTCGGTCCGATGAAGTCGTCGCTGCCGCCCTGATACATCAGCGGATCGGTCCAGAATTCCGGCGGCATTTCCGCGCCGCGCGCGCGCCGCACCAGTTCGACATGGTTCACATACGACGAGCCGTCGGCCCACTGGAACGCGCGCGGCAGCGGCGCCATGCATTCCTTGGCGTCGAACGGAAAAGTGTTGCGCGCGCGGCCCTGATTGAGCGCGTCGTAGAGATCCTGCAGTTGCGGCGCGTAGAAGGCCCAATCGTCGAGCACGCGCTGCAACGTGGGCGCGATCGCGTCGGCGACAGCCGCGGTGTGCAGGTCGCGGGACACGACGATCAGTTGACCGTCGCGCGTGCCGTCCTTCAGCGTGGCGAGTTTCATAGAGGAATGAACCGTGTTAGTGACGATAGAAGGAATCTATTCTACGATGGTGAATCGGCCCGGCCCAAGTGCCGGCGGTCCGCCTCACCCGTGTGTCACTTTTTGAATGCGCTGCGTGCGCCTCGCTCATGCCTCCAACTGCCCGCTCCGGCGCCATCCGCACCAACGCCGACTCCGCTGAACCGCTCGACCCGACCGAATCCGACGACGAAGGCGGCGAGAGCGGCGAGGAAAAGCTGCGTTCGGGCATCCAGTCGATCGAAGTCGGCTTCAAATTGCTCGATGTGCTGACCCGCGAGCCGCGCGCCATGATGCTGCGCGACCTCGCCCAGCGTGCCGGCATGAGCCCGGCGAAAGCGCATCGCTATCTGGTGAGTTTTCTGCGCCTCGGTGTGGCGTCGCAAGACCCGCTGTCCGGCCGTTACGAGCTGGGCGGATTCGCGCTGCAACTGGGACTCGCGCGGCTCGCGCGCGTCGACGGCGTCAAGCTCGCGCGCATCGCGCTCTCCGAATTGCGCGACCGGCTCGATCTGACGGTCGGCATCGCGGTATGGGGCAATCAGGGGCCGACCATGGTGCATTGGATGGAATCGAGCTATCCGGCAAAGGCGTCGCCCAAACTCGGCGATGTGATGCCGCTGCTCAGCTCCGCCACCGGCCGGTTGTTCGCCGCATATCTGCCGTCGAGCAAGACTGCCGCGATGCTCGAACGTGAACTGGCCGACTCGCGCCGTTCGTCGCATATCGGCGCACCCCGTACGCGCGATGAAGTCGAACAGGTCCTCGCGCAGGTGCGAGAGCATCAGGCGGCGCGTGTCGAAGGCATGTTGCTGCCGACCATTCACGCGTTCTGCATGCCGGTGTTCGACTCGACCGGCGAACTCGCGCTTGGGCTCGTCGCACTCGGTCATGAGGGCGCGTTCGATATTCGCTGGGGCGGCGAGGTCGATACGGCGTTGCGCGACTGCGCGGAAAAGCTCTCGTATGAGCTGGGGTATAGTGCGTCGCCGCGCGACGAATAGGTGTGATGCGGCGCGTTGGGTGCGTGGCGCGTTACAGGGTTTGACGTGAACTCAGTCGGCAAGCATGGCGTCACCGCGCTGCGCGTACTGTTCCGGGTCTTGAACGTGCGCGTGTTTCCAACCGCGCGGAACATCGCTCGCGGCAACGCGGTCGAATCGGTTCGCTGCCCGCCTTGTACGCTTCAGGCATCAGGCCTGGCGCCGTTGTCGTATTCACTGCCGCTCGCACGCGCTGCGAGTCGATCCCGAAGCTACCCGCCCGCACACAAGCACTAACCGATGTCCTCAGCCCCCGCTACCCACCGTTCCGATCGCACGCCGCCCAGCGGGCCGCGCACCGGTTTGCGCGCGTGGCGCTGGATCGTGGTGCTGTTGATCGTGGCCGCTTTGCACTGGATCGCCGCGCAGTGGGTCGAGCGAAATCGCGCGAACCTGAATCCCTCCGACAATGAGCATGTGCCGGTGCAGGTTGCATTGCTGACGCCCCAACGTATCGAACGCAAACCGGCGACCGTGGCGTCGCCCGCGCCTGAACCGGCGCCCACTCGCCACGCCGCCGCGAGCAAGCCGCGCGAACATGTGCTGACCGCGCTGCGGCCGGCAAAGCCAGCCGCGCCGGCGGTACCTGTCGCGGCATCGGAAGCCGTTGCAAGCGCTCCGGGCGCTGTGTCGAGCGTCAACGCGGCAGCCAACGCCGCCAGTGTCACCGGCACGGCCAGCGCACCCGCTGCCGCGAGCGCGCCGCAAGCGTCGCCAGGCGTGAAGTTCTCCGTCCCGCCATCGGGCGAACTCCAGTACGACACGTTCTACAACGGCGTGCGCAACCAGCCCGGCACGATCCACTGGACCAGCAACGCGCAAAGCTACGAGATGATCGTCTCCGTGCCGCTGCCTTTTGTCGGCACCTTCGTGTACGCGAGCCATGGCCGTATCGACGCTTTCGGTCTCGCGCCGGACCAGTACGTCGAAAAACGCGGCCGCCGGGCGGAAGACATTGCGATTTTTAACCGCGCCGACAAGAAGATCGCATTTACGCGCACACCGTCCACCTTACCGTTGCCCGACGGCGCGCAGGATCGCTTCAGCATGGTGATGCAGCTTGCGAGCCTCGTGCGCGGCGACCCGGGCGCCTACAAGCCGGGCGTGACGCGCCAGTTCTTCGTGGTCGACAACGATAGCGGCGAGAACTGGCCGGTCGAGACGATCGGCGACGAAACCATCCGCACGGCCGAAGGTTTCCTCGACACGCGTCATTTCAAACGGCTGCCGCGCCATGACGGCGATTTGCGGCGCATCGACGTGTGGCTCGCGCCGTCGCTCGGCTGGCTGCCTGCGCGCATCGTTCAGACGGAGCCGAACGGCACGCAATTCGAACTGGTGTGGCGCGGCAAGCTCAATGCCGACATGGGTGGCAGCGCTCCCAGCAGCAATGGTGACGCGGCCGCGGCTTCTCCTGACAATTCAACTGCACTTGCGGCTCCGCCTCCGGCCGCATCGGCAGGTATGCCTGAAGCTGCGCCCGCCTCGCGGGTCGATCCGACCGACCCCGGCAATACGCCCGGCATCATCAAACCCTGAGCCCGCAAACTTGAAGAGAGTTTCTATCTGAGCGGCGAAACTTCCGCCATGAAGCTGACTCGCACCTGCTGCTGCATCCGTTCGCGAATATGCTGCGTATATTGATCAGCCCTGCAGGCAATTGACCAGGTGGCACCCAGCGCGCGAATGGACCTTCCACTGCGTTCCCTTTCAAAGGAGCTCGCATGCAAGTGAACATCAACGGTATCGAGACGCGCTATGTGTTGAGCAACGAGGGCGGCGGCCCGTGGCTGACGTTCATCCATCAGCTCGGCGGCGATTTGTCCGTGTGGGATCAACTCGCCGGCTATTTCCGCGACGACTACACCGTACTGCGCTACGACGTGCGTGGTCACGGCAAGACCGCCGCGTCCGGCGCACCCTTTGGCATCGCTGATCTGTCACACGATCTCGCCACGCTGCTCGATGCACTCGGCGCACCCAGTACGCATCTGGTCGGCATGTCGATGGGGGGCATGATCGCGCAGCAATTCACACTCGATCATCCCGCGCGCGTCAATACCTTGACGATCGCCGATAGCAGCGGCGGCACGCCGCAGGAAGCCCGCGCCACGTGGGATCAGCGCACCGCGGCGGCCCGAGACAGTGGCATGGCGCCGCTCGTTCCCGCGACGTTGAGCCGCTGGCTGACCCCCGATTTTCAGTCCGCGCACCCCGAAGCAGTCGAGCAAATCCGCGAAGTGTTGGCCAACACGTTGCCAGAAGGCTACGCCATGGCGTGCGAAGCTCTGCGCGATTTCGACGTACGCAGTAAGCTGGGAACAATCCGATGCCCAACATTGACCGTGGCGGGCCGCCACGACACGGGCACGCCGCCTGCTGCTACGCAGGCGATAGCAGACGCCATCGAAGGCGCACGCTTCGAATTGCTGGATGCCGCTCACCTCGCGCCCATCGAGCAATCTCACCGTTTTGCTGCACTGCTTGAAACGTTTCTTGAAAGGCCGGTCTAACCGGTAGGTTCGGAACTTTACAAGCGTCAATCCGGACCCACCCCTTGAATTCCAAACCATACGCTCCACCTATGGCGCAGGAATGGCCAGGAGCCAACGGAAATAAGGAGTGTCGCCATGCAAATGATCTACAACAGCCCCAACTATTGTGTCGTCGAGTTTCCGCCGCAGGAAGGCCCGCTGGCCATGAAGTCCGGCGGCTACGAGATCGTCGACAAAAACATGCAGCGTGAGATCTATATCGACGGAGCAATGGCGGCGCGGTTTCGCGAGCACGTGCAGAAGCTGATCGAAGAAGAACCGTCGCTGGATGAAGTAGACGAATTCCTCGGCCAGTTCGACAGCCTGATGCATCAACCGGTGATTCTTCACTAACCGCGAGGTTCGGCTTAGCGTTTTTGGCGACATACATCGACCGCGCCGTCCGCCCCCGTAACCGGGCACGCAGGCGGCTTTTACAAGTCGGTCGGCAAATATGAAGTGGCCCAGCAGGCTTTTGCCTCGCTGGGCCGTTTTCTTTGTGGCGCCGCTGATGTTTTTTTGTCTCGCCGCTTTCCGTTTTCCCAAGCAGCATGCTTCGACAGCGGAAGGCCGATGCTCCGCCCGCGCCGGGCGCATCTGGCCGGCAGCGGCTACAATGACAGGTTTCCCGAAAAAGCCGGCGCAAGCCCTTGTCCGCCATGAACCAGCCCGCCCGAACCGCCACGCCAGTCCGCCCCGACGCCGCCTATACGCGCGGCACAGCGCTGCCCGCGCTGCTCAAGTCGCGCATCCTGATCCTGGACGGCGCAATGGGCACGATGATCCAGCGCTACAAGCTCGACGAAGCCCGCTATCGCGGCGAACGCTTCAAGGACTACGGGCGCGACATCAAGGGCAACAACGAGTTGTTGTCGATCACGCAGCCGCAGATCATCGGCGAGATTCACGAGCAGTATCTGGCGGCGGGCGCGGACATCATCGAAACCAACACGTTCGGTGCGACCACGGTCGCTCAGGCGGACTACGGCATGGAAGACCTTGCCGTCGAAATGAATCTCGAGTCGGCGAAACTGGCCCGCGCCGCCTGCGACAAATATTCGACGCCCGACAAGCCGCGCTTCGTCGCCGGCGCGATCGGACCGACGCCGAAGACCGCGAGCATTTCGCCCGACGTGAACGATCCGGGCGCGCGCAACGTGACGTTCGATGAACTGCGCGCGGCCTACTATGAGCAGGCCAAGGCCTTGCTCGACGGCGGCGCCGATCTGTTCCTCGTCGAGACCATTTTCGACACGCTCAATGCGAAGGCCGCTCTGTTCGCGCTCGACGAACTGTTCGAAGACACGGGCGAGCGTTTGCCGATCATGATCTCGGGCACCGTCACCGACGCATCGGGGCGCATTCTGTCGGGTCAGACGGTTGAAGCATTCTGGAACTCGCTGCGTCATGCAAAGCCGCTCACGTTCGGTTTGAACTGCGCGTTGGGCGCGGCGTTGATGCGGCCGTATATCGCCGAACTGGCCAAGCTCTGCGACACGTATGTGTCCTGCTATCCGAACGCGGGCTTGCCGAATCCGATGAGCGATACGGGCTTTGATGAACTGCCCGCGGATACTTCGGGCTTACTGAAGGAGTTCGCGCAGGCTGGGTTGGTGAATATTGCGGGCGGTTGCTGCGGCACGACGCCGGAGCATATTGCGGCGATTGCGCAGGCGTTGGCTGAGGTGAAGCCGCGCCAATGGCCGACGCAATACCGCGACGCGGCCTGAGTCCAGCCGCGCCTCGTCAGCCGCCGCCATACTCCGCTATCGAACACGACGCACTTAATCGCAGCAATCGAGCACATACGCCATGACCGATCACACCATGCGCCTTTCCGGCCTCGAGCCGTTCAACGTCACGTCCGGGACGCTTTTCATCAACGTCGGTGAACGCACCAACGTGACGGGCTCGAAGGCGTTCGCGCGAATGATCCTGAACGACCAGTTCGACGATGCGATCGCGGTCGCGCGTCAGCAGGTCGAAAACGGCGCACAGGTCATCGACGTCAACATGGACGAAGCCATGCTGGATTCGAAAGCGGCGATGGTGCGCTTCATGAATCTGATCGCGTCGGAACCGGATATCGCGCGCGTGCCGATCATGATCGACTCGTCGAAATGGGAAGTGATCGAAGCGGGCCTGAAGTGCGTGCAAGGCAAGGCGATCGTCAACTCGATCTCTCTGAAGGAAGGTGAAGATGCGTTCCGCCACCACGCGAACCTGATTCGCCGCTACGGCGCGGCCGCCGTGGTGATGGCCTTCGACGAACAAGGCCAGGCCGACACCTTCGAGCGCAAAACGCAGATTTGCAAGCGCTCGTATGACTTCCTCGTGAACGAAGTCGGCTTCCCGCCAGAAGACATCATCTTCGATCCGAACATCTTCGCGATCGCAACCGGCATCGAAGAACACAACAACTACGCTGTCGACTTCATTAACGCCACGCGCTGGATCAAAGAGAATCTGCCGTACGCGAAGGTGAGCGGAGGCGTGTCGAACGTGTCGTTCTCGTTCCGCGGCAACGACCCAGTTCGCGAGGCGATTCACACCGTGTTCCTGTACCACGCGATCCAGGCGGGCATGGACATGGGCATCGTTAACGCGGGCCAGCTCGGCGTGTATGCCGATCTCGATCCGGAGTTGCGCGAACGTGTCGAAGACGTGGTGTTGAACCGCCGTGAAGACGGTACAGACCGGTTGCTTGAAATCGCCGACAAGTTCAAGACCGGCGCCGCGAAGAAAGAAGAGAACCTCGAGTGGCGCAACCAGCCGGTCGAGAAGCGTCTGTCGCATGCGCTCGTGCACGGCATCACCAACTTCATCGTCGAAGACACCGAAGAAGTGCGCGCCAAGATCGCCGCTGATGGCGGCCGCCCGATCAACGTGATCGAAGGCCCGCTGATGGACGGCATGAACATCGTCGGCGACCTGTTCGGTCAGGGCAAGATGTTCCTGCCGCAAGTGGTCAAGTCGGCACGCGTGATGAAGCAGGCCGTCGCGCACCTGATTCCGTACATCGAAGAAGAAAAGAAGCAGCTCGCCGAAGCCGGCGCCGACGTGCGCGCGAAGGGCAAGATCGTCATCGCCACGGTGAAGGGCGACGTGCACGATATCGGCAAGAACATCGTCTCGGTGGTGCTTCAGTGCAATAACTTCGAAGTGGTCAACATGGGCGTGATGGTCTCCTGCAACGACATTCTCGCGAAGGCGAAGGTCGAAGGCGCGGACATCATCGGGCTCTCCGGACTGATCACGCCGAGCCTGGAAGAAATGGCCTACGTCGCCTCGGAAATGCAGCGAGACGACTATTTCCGCGTGAAGAAGATTCCGCTTTTGATCGGCGGCGCGACCACCTCGCGTGTGCATACCGCCGTGAAGATCGCCCCGCACTACGAAGGGCCCGTGGTCTACGTGCCGGACGCGTCGCGCTCGGTCTCCGTGGCGTCGAGCCTGCTGTCCGACGAAGGCGCGGCAAAGTATCTCGACGAACTCAAGTCCGATTACGACCGGATCCGCGTTCAGCACGCCAACAAGAAGGCGCAGCCCATGGTCACATTGGCCGAGGCTCGCGCCAACAAGACCAAGGTCGACTGGGCGAGTTATCAGCCGGTCAAGCCGAAGTTCATCGGTCGCCGCGTGTTCAAGAATTTCGATCTGAGCGAACTGGCGAACTATATCGACTGGGGTCCGTTCTTCCAGACGTGGGACCTGGCCGGCCCGTATCCGGCCATTCTCAATGACGAGATCGTCGGCGAATCGGCACGGCGCGTGTTCTCGGACGGCAAGTCGATGCTCGCGCGCCTGATCCAGGGCCGCTGGCTGCAAGCGAACGGCGTGATCGCGCTGTTGCCGGCCAACACGGTGAACGACGACGACATCGAAATCTACACGGACGAATCGCGCTCGGAAGTCGCGCTTACATGGCGCAATCTGCGCCAGCAGAGCGTGCGTCCTGTGGTGGACGGCGTGATGCGGCCGAACCGCTCGCTTGCCGACTTCATCGCGCCGAAGGACTCGGGCGTGGCCGACTACATCGGCATGTTCGCGGTCACGGCGGGTCTGGGCGTCGACGTGAAGGAAAAGCAGTTCGAAAAGGATCACGACGACTACAGCGCGATCATGCTGAAAGCACTCGCCGACCGTTTCGCCGAAGCCTTCGCCGAAGCACTGCATGCACGCGTGCGGCGCGACCTGTGGGGCTACGCAAACGCCGAAACGCTCTCCAACGAAGATCTGATCGCGGAAAAGTACCACGGCATCCGTCCAGCGCCCGGCTATCCGGCCTGCCCGGATCATCTGGTGAAGCGCGACATGTTCGACGTGCTGCACGCCACGGAAATTGGCATGAGTGTGACCGAGTCGCTGGCCATGCTGCCGGCGGCGAGCGTCTCCGGTTTCTATCTGGCGCATCCGGACAGCACATACTTCTCGGTCGGCAAGATCGGTCAGGACCAACTGGAAGACTACGCAAAGCGCATGGCGCTGTCGAAAACGGATGCGGAGCGGGCCTTGGCGCCTTTGCTGTAAGCCGTCGGGCGTGGCGGGAACCCCACTATATCGGGCTTGAAAGACTGAATATTTGCGGCAACGTAATTTTCGGCTTTGTAGACTGAGGCGGCTTGACCCCGCCAGACGCGACCAAAACGCGTCGGCTTAATAATTGCAATCGTCAACGGAGAAAATCGTATGAAGAAGCTGACGCTGTTGTTGACCGCTGTTTCGCTTGCCTTGGGCGCCACGGCGGCGCTGGCCCAGCCCGCCGCACCTGGCGGTTCCAGCTCGGTCAGTTCGTATTCGCCGCCCACGGTGAAACACGTCAAGAAACCGAAGAAACAGAAAGCGAAGAAGGGTGCGTCGGCTCCCGCAGCCGCGCCGGCGGACGCCGCGAGCCAGTAAGCGGCACGGCAGCGCCGGTCGGTCTGAATCTCTGAACGACAAAGAGCCCGCATTAAGCGGGCTCTTTTCATTGATGCGCAAGGTTTCGCCCCGCCGGGTGCCACGGCTCTTTCGAACGCCGCGCACAGCGGTTCAGCGTGGGATCAGAGACCCCAGACGATATCCGCGTTTTCCTTCTGCGCCGCGCGCAGCATGTCGAGGAACGGATACGCGCGCTGCGCGAGTCCCGGCGGAATTTCGTGATGCTCGTGGCCGTCTTCGCCTTCGTGAAAATGGCCGTCGTGCTCGGCACGTTCCTGCTTGTCGAAGGTAATGGCGGCCTCGAGCTTCTCGATGGCCAGCCCCGCTTCGTCGTGAGTGATCACGCCGCGCTCACCCAGCCGCTTGCCGACGATGCCGACCAGATACTGCGCGAGATTTTCCAGCATCATCACGTCCGGACAGGCGCGGCATTTGAAAGTAATCAGCATGACTGTTCCCTTTTTCGTTATGTTGGATTGGCGCGCAAGCCACCCAAAGGCGGCTGCCAGCGCGCGTTACGTTGGCTCGCCGATCAGGCGCAGCGGCCACGGCCCTTGTTGGGCATCTCATTGAACATATTAGCACCTGCTAAAATCCGTCTGGACGGAAAAGCGTGCCGCAATGCACCGCGCGGCGAAGTGCGTGTAACGTGGCCAGACCGGTTGGGCACAACCCGCGAACCGCCGCGGCCCGCCCAGCGGTCAACGCCACGGCAGGCCGCCTGCACCGCATTTGAAGCGTTGCAGACAACGTGCCTGATACCGGGCGCATTGCGCCCGCCGCGCTTCGGCAAGTGCATGCCGCTTTGCACGCTTCTGACGAACCGGTTGCGCCTCGCGCGGCCGGCGCCTCTCCCGCATCACCGGATTGCCTCACTGGACTCGCAACAAGCATGCTGCCTGCACATAAACTTACCCTCGAAACACTGCTCGCCGACACGGTGAAGCAGGTCGCGACCGCCTCGCAAGGCGCGAGCGAAGCCGCGTTCGTGTCGCCCACCATCACGCTTGAGCGTCCCAAAGTCGCCGCGCACGGCGACGTCGCGTGCAACGTGGCGATGCAACTCGCCAAGCCGCTGCGCGCCAATCCGCGTCAGCTGGCGCAACAGATTGTCGACGCGCTGCTCGCGCAACCGCAGGCCAAAGGTCTCGTCGAAGCCGCCGAAGTAGCCGGCCCCGGCTTTATCAACCTGCGCCTCGCGTCCGCCGCCAAGCAGGCTGTGATCGCCGCCGTGTTCGTCGAGAAAGAAGCCTTCGGCCGTTCCCAGCGCGACGCCGGCAAGCATGTGCTGATCGAATTCGTCTCGGCCAACCCCACCGGCCCGCTGCACGTCGGCCACGGCCGTCAGGCCGCGCTCGGTGACGCGCTCTCGAACGTGCTGGCCTCACAAGGCTATGATGTGCACCGCGAGTTCTACTACAACGACGCCGGCGTGCAGATCCAGACACTCGCGCTGTCGACCCAGGCACGCGCGCGCGGCCTCGCTCCCGGCGACGCAGGCTGGCCGGCTTCGGCATACAACGGCGAGTACATCGCCGAGATCGCGCGAGACTATCTGAACGGCGTCACCGTGGCCGCGAGCGACGGCGAGCCGGTCACCGGCGCGCGCGACGTCGAAGACCTCGAAGCGATCCGCCGCTTCGCCGTGGCGTACCTGCGGCGCGAGCAGGACATGGACTTGCAGGCGTTCGGCGTGAAGTTCGACCAGTACTATCTGGAATCGTCGCTGTACAAGGAAGGCCGGGTCGAGAAGACCGTCGAGGCCTTGATCGCCGCCGGTAAGACCTACGAACAGGAAGGCGCGCTGTGGTTGCGCACCACCGACGACGGCGACGACAAAGACCGCGTGATGCGCAAGAGCGACGGCACCTACACGTATTTCGTGCCGGACGTCGCCTATCACGTCGCCAAGTGGGAACGCGGCTTCACCAAGGTCATCAACATTCAGGGTTCGGACCACCACGGCACGATCGCGCGGGTGCGCGCCGGCCTGCAAGGTCTCGGCGTCGGCATTCCGAAGGGCTACCCCGACTACATCCTGCACAAGATGGTCACGGTCATGCGCAACGGCGAAGAGGTGAAGATCTCCAAGCGTGCCGGCAGTTACGTGACGGTGCGCGACCTGATCGAATGGTCGGGCGGCGCCACGCCGGGCTCGGAAGCCGCCGTCGATCTGATCGACGAGGAAACGATTCGACGCGGCCGCGACGCCGTGCGCTTTTTCCTGATCTCGCGCAAGGCGGATACGGAATTCGTGTTCGACATCGACCTCGCGCTGAAGCAGAACGACGAGAATCCGGTGCATTACGTGCAATACGCGCACGCGCGGATCTGCTCGGTCATCGCCGAATGCAAGGCGCGCTACAGCACGGACGAAAGCACGCTGGCGGACGTGGACGTCTCGCCGCTCACCAGCGAACGCGCGATGGCCCTGCTGAACAAGCTCGCCGAATTCCCGGACATGCTGCAACACGCCGCCGACGAACTCGCGCCGCACGCGGTCGCGTTCTATCTGCGCGACCTCGCCGGGGAATTCCACTCGTTCTACAATGACCGTGCCGAGCGCGTGCTGGTCGACGATGCGGCCGAGCGCAATGCACGCGTGGCGCTGCTCGCGGCCACGCGTCAAGTGCTGGCTAACGGTCTCGCGACGATCGGCGTCTCCGCTCCCGCCAAGATGTAAGTCCTCCGGCGCAACATGCATGCGGCCGTCGTTATAATCGACGGCCGTTCCAGGATTCTTTTTGCAGGTGATTCATACGATGGCAAAACCACGCCGCACAACAAAGCAATCGAAACAAACCGGGGGCACTTTTCTCGGAATCGTGCTGGGCCTGATCGTCGGCCTTGCGATCGCGGTAGTGGTTGCGCTGTATATCACCCGTGCGCCTACGCCTTTCGTCTCGAAGGTGGCGCCGCCCGCGGCGTCCGATTCCTCCAGCGCGAACCAGCCGCAATACGACCCGAACCGTCCGCTGCAAGGCAAGACGCCGGGTCAGCCTGTGCCGCAAGCCGCGCAACCTGCGCCGCCGAACACGGCGCCGGGCCAGACCAACTCGCAGACGCAGTCGGGCATGCTGGAAGAACCGCAGATCGTCGAGGTGCCGCCTTCTAACGCCAACAACGGCAATGCGAACGGCACGGCGGTTGCACCGAAGCCCGCGCAGGATAACGCCAACGGCACGGCCACCACGCCGGCGAAGAAGCCGCAAGCCTCCAGCGCACCGGCCGCCACCGCGGCAGGTTCGGCGCCGAAGAGCACTTCGTCCACCACGGCCGCGAACGCCAAGCCCGGTTCGGGCGCGGCGCCCGCGCCGGGCGATGCGAACACCGGCTACTTCCTGCAAGTGGGCGCGTACAAGACCTCGGCGGACGCCGAACAGCAGCGCGCGCGCCTCGCCTTCCAGGGCTTCGAATCGAAAGTCACGCAGCGCGACGCCGGCGGCGTCACGTATTACCGCGTGCGTATCGGGCCGTTCTCGAAGTTCGAAGACATGAATTCGAGCCGTCAGCGTCTGTCGGACGCGGGCGTGGATACCGCAGTGATCCGCTTCACGAAGCAATAAGCCACAATAAATACACGGTGATTTGCCGGAACGCGCCGCCGCCGAACTATCGGCGTGCGGCGCGTGTCACAAGCACGACGGACGGTTCAAACCGTTCAACGCCGAATCTTGAAGACGGTGACGGGCATTTGCGTGGCGCCGCCGTTCTACGCCTACTTGGGTCAACAACATGAAGAAACTGCTGAGCATTCTGTTCCTCTCGCTGGGCCTCGTTGCCGCCTCGGCACAGGCATCGCCCACCGCGCCGGTGTCGGGCAAGGATTTCACCGTGCTGCCCAGCGCGCAGCCCACCGACGTGCCGGCCGGCAAGATCGAAGTCACCGAATTCTTCTGGTACGGCTGCCCGCACTGCAATGAATTCAACCCGTACCTCGAGGCGTGGGTGAAGAAGCAAGGTCCGGACGTGGTGTTCAAGCGCGTGCCGGTCGCCTTCCGCGACGACTTCATTCCGCATTCCAAGATGTACCACGCGCTCGACGCGCTTGGCCTCGCCACGCAGCTCACGCCGAAGGTCTTCAACGAAATCCACGTCAACAAGGACTATCTGCTGACGCCGGAAGATCAGGCGAAATTCCTCTCGAAGAACGGCGTCGATCCGAAGAAGTACATGGACGCGTACAACTCGTTCTCGACGCAAAGCGCGCTGCAGAAGGACAAGAAGCTGCTGGACGACTACAAGATCGACGGCGTGCCGACGCTGGCCGTGCAGGGCAAGTATGAAACCGGCCCGGCCGCGACCAACAGCCTGCCGGGCACGATCCAGGTGCTCGACTACCTGGTCGCCCAGGTCCGCGCCAAGAAGATGTAACGCTAAGGCGCCGGAATGAGTTCCCCCCTGAAGGTTTTCATTACCGGCGCTTCGAGTGGCATAGGCCTCGCGCTCGCCGCCGAATATGCGCGGCGCGGCGCGATTCTCGGCCTGGTTGCCCGCCGCGGCGACGCCCTCGCCGCCTTCCAGAAGTCCCATCCGCAAAACACAGTCTCCATCTATTCCGTCGACGTGCGCGACGCGGAAGCGCTCGCCGATGCGGCCGCGCAGTTCATTGCGCGGCACGGCCTGCCGGACGTGGTGATCGCCAACGCCGGCATCAGCCGCGGCGCGGTCACCGGTCATGGCGATCTGCGCGCCTTCCGTGAAGTGATGGATATCAATTACTTCGGCATGGTCGCGACTTTCGAGCCGTTCGCCGCCGCGATGATCGCCGGCAAACGCGGCACGCTGGTGGGTATCGCCAGTGTCGCGAGTGTGCGCGGCTTGCCGGGTTCCGGCGCGTACAGCGCGTCGAAATCGGCGGCGCTCAAATATCTGGAAGCGTTGCGCGTCGAAATGCGGCCGCATGATGTCGGCGTGGTGACGATTGCGCCCGGCTATATCCGCACGCCCATGACCGAGCACAACCCGTACACCATGCCGTTCCTGATGGACGCCGACCGTTTCGCGCTCAAGGTGGCGCAGGCGATCGAGCGTCGAACGGCGTTCGCGGTGTTTCCCTGGCAGATGCGCGTGGTGGCCATGCTGCTGCACGTGCTGCCGCGCTGGCTCTACGACCGCGCTTTCGAGCGCGCGCCGCGCAAGCCACGCGCCACCGCCGAAGCCGAGTAAGCCATGCAACCCCGTGCGGTCGATGCAGCCGGCGTCGCGCACGATCCAGCGGGCGCCGCGGCGCGCATCGTTTCGCTGGTGCCGAGCATCACTGAACTGCTCTTTGCGCTCGGTCTCGACAAGCGGATTGTCGGCCGCACCGGCTTTTGCGTGCATCCACACGACAAGGTGCAGCAGGTACGCAAGGTCGGCGGCACCAAGGCCGTGAACCTCGACGCCATTCGTGCGTTGCGCCCCACCCATCTGGTCGTCAATATCGACGAAAACGAACGCGATACGGTCGAGCAGTTGCGGGCGTTTGTACCGCATATCGTCGTGACGCATCCTCAAACGCCGCGGGACAATCTGGCGCTCTATACGCTGCTGGGCGCGATCTTCGACCGTGCGCAAGAAGCGCAGCGCCTCAGCGAAGCGCTCGAAGCCCGCCTTCGCGAAGCGGCAGCGCACGCGTTCGCTGCGCAAAACGTGCTGTATCTGATCTGGCGCGAGCCGTGGATGACCGTCGCGCGCGACACCTATATCTCGACGATGCTGCGGCTCGTCAACTGGCACACACTGCCGGACGTGCAAGGCGGTGCGGCAGGCGCCGCGCGTTACCCGACGCTCGACCTCGACACCGCGCCGTGGCTCGCCCAGGTCGACCGTATCCTGCTCTCCAGCGAGCCGTATCGCTTTACGCAGGTCCATTGCGACGCGCTGAAACGCGACGCGCGCCTGGCCGGCAAGCGCATTGAGTTAATTGATGGGGAAATGGTGTCGTGGTACGGCGTGCGCGCGATCGAAGGCATCGCTTACCTGCTGCAGCGCGCTGCGGCGGCCTGAGCGCGTGCAAGGACGGCGCGCCTTAAACCTGGGCCGCCCCCGCCATATGAATATGCGGATTATGTTGTTGTCGCCGCAACCACCCTTCGATAAGCTTTCGCGAAGGCCCGCGTGCGCGTCGGCGGCAACAGCCAACTCATGCGCCAGCGCCGGAAACGTATCACAATAAAGACGACGGCTACGCCGCGAGGCCGCCCGTCCTTCGTCAACGGAACATAACCACACAACCAGACGCACTGCCTGACTGCGCTTGTTATGGGAGATCCTATGCGCTTCAAACTGCTCGCAGCCGCCGTACTGTTCACGGCGCCCGCGCTCGTGCTCGCCAAACCGCTGACCGTCTGCACCGAGTCGAGCCCCGACGGCTTCGATGTCGTGCAGTTCAATTCGCTCGTCACGACCAACGCGTCGGCCGACGTGATCTTCAACTCGCTGGTCTCGTACGACGAGGCCGCGAAGAAAGTGGTGCCGGCGCTGGCCGACAGGTGGGACGTGAGCCCCGACGGCCTCACCTACACGTTCCATCTGCGCCCGAACGTGCAATTCCAGACCACTGATTACTTCAAGCCCACGCGCGCGCTGAATGCAGACGACGTCGTCTTCACGTTCGACCGCATGCTCAACGATAGCAATCCGTGGCACAAGGTGGCGGGCGCGAGCGGCTTCCCGCATGCGCAGTCGATGGGTCTGCCGAAGCTCATCAAGTCGATCAGCAAGGTCGACGACAACACCGTCAAGTTCGAACTGAACGCGCCCGACGCGACCTTCGTCTCGATCCTGACCATGGGTTTCGCCTCGATCTATTCGGCTGAATACGCCGATCAGTTGCTCAAGGCCGGCAAGCAGGTCGATCTGAATTCGAAGCCGATCGGCACGGGTCCGTTCGAGCTGAAGAGCTACACGAAAGACGCAGTGATTCGCTACGACGTGAATCCGTCGTACTGGGGCCCGAAGCCGAAGATCGACCGCCTGATCTACGCGATCACGCCGGACGCCACGGTGCGGGCGCAGAAAGTGAAGGCGGGCGAATGCCAGATCGCTTTGTCGCCGAAGCCGCAGGACCTCGCTGATGCCAGGACGGACAAGTCGCTTGCCATCGTGCAGACGCCCGCGTTCATGACGGCGTTCGTCGCGTTGAACACGCAGAAGAAGCCGCTCGACAACCAGAAGGTGCGCGCCGCGCTGAACATGGCGTTCGATCGCACCACGTATCTGAAGACCGTATTCGACAACACGGCAACGCCGGCCGTGAACCCCTATCCGCCGAACACGTGGAGCTACGACAAGGCCGTGAAGGCGTGGCCGTACGACCCGGCGAAGGCAAAGAAGCTGCTCGCCGACGCGGGTTACCCGAACGGTTTTGAAACGACGATCTGGGTGCGGCCGAACGGCAGCGTGCTGAATCCGAATCCGAAGGCCGGCGCCGAACTGCTGCAGGCCGACTTCGCTAAGATCGGCGTGAAGGCCGATGTGAAGGTGATCGAATGGGGCGAGTTGATCAAGCAGGCCAAGCAAGGCCAGCATGATTCGCTCTTCATGGGCTGGGCCGGCGACAACGGCGATCCGGACAACTACCTGTCGCCGCTATTCAGTTGCAATGCGGTGAAGTCGGGGATCAACTTCGCGCGGTTCTGCGACCAGGATCTGGACAAGCTGATTGCCGACGGCAAAGCAACGCCGGATCAGGCCAAGCGCACGAAGGCGTATGAACAGGCGCAGCAGATCATTCACGATCAGGCGCTGTGGATTCCGCTTGGGTATCCGACTGCTGCGGCGATCGCGCGCACGAACGTGAGTGGGTATCACGTGAGTCCGTTTGGGCGGCAGAACTTCGGGGCGGTGTCGGTGCAGTAATCGCGTTCGCGTTTGAACGTGCCGCATGCGAAAGAAAGCCCGGTTGCGAAAGCACCGGGCTTTTTGCTTTACCGGCATCCGAGGCTCGATTACTAATTCGCGCAATACGATATGCATTGCGGGTATCTCGATGAAAAAGACTTCTGCAATACGCATCAATTGCAGGAAACGTTAAAAGTTTGTCATTTTTTTAGCAGCACATCAACGAACGACGTTAGGATTCAAATTTAATTTGGATACCTATTTTATGTCTTATTGGAATATAAATTCCGCTGTCGACTATCTTCAATGGCATGCGGAATCTTCAAGCCACCAACGTTGCGCAAGATACGTGCGAGAGGCAATCCAGCGCGGCGGAATTTCACTCATGGTGATGTACTCCGCGAGGAACTATGGCTCTTCATTGATCTGCACAGGCTTTTATGAGGTAAGCGACGCAAATCCGCAGAAAGGGGATGTCGTCGTGATCCAGGCCATCGCGAACCATCCGGACGGTCATATGGCCATGTACGACGGACGAATCTGGATTTCCGATTTCAGACAACAATACGGCTTTTATCCCGGCCCAGCATACCGAAGCGCACGTCCACCTTATCAAATCTACCGTCACGACTGAGCGGCATCATGCGAAAAATCTTCATGCTTATTGCGGTGCTCTTCGTCATTTCCGGCAGTTTCTTTCAGCCGCTGGCGCTCGCGCAGATGCGCCAGGCCACGACGCCCGAGGCCAGTACCAAGGCTTTCTATACATGGTTTATCAAGCGGGATTCAGAAGACCGCGGCTATGCTCTCATGGACAAGGAAGTCTATCGCTACGTATCGAGATCGACCGTCGATTTCCTGAGGGCCGAATATAAGCAAAACAAGTTTGCCGAAAGGGCCGAGTACTTCACAAAGGTACAGGATTACGACGAGCAGGATTGGCTCGCGCACATTGCAACACATCCCGCGATCATGCTTGACGATGTCGCGCTTGTTCCCGTTACGTTCGGATCCGCGGAGAAGAAAACCATTCTTGCGTTTCTGCGCAAACAGAGTGGTGTCTGGAAGATCACCAAGATCGACGATACGCAAGATGACAAATAGTACGTTTCAGTGCTGCATTGACCACTGAAAAGCCCCCGCCTGCGGGCTTTCCTCTCCCATCAACACACCACCTCGATCACGCCGGCGAAAACCGAATTACCCCATCCGCATCCTGCTTACGCTTCAACTCACCGGCAAGCCACAGCAGATGCAAGTGCGCTAGCGCTTCACCCATCGCAAACGTCATCTGATGGATATCGAGTTGCCGCTTGAACATCAGCGGCATGATATCCGCGGCGCTCTGCGGCTTCTCCGCGCACGCCTCGCGCACTTCGGCTAGACGCGCGTCGTGATGCTCGCGCAATTGGCGGATGCGCGTGCGCACGCCGCGAAACGGCTTGCCATGCGACGGCAGCACGAGCGTGTCTTCCGGCATCGTCTCGTAACGGCCGAGCGACTCCAGATATAACGCGAGCGGCGTGCCTTCCGGCTCCATATCGAACACCGACACGTTAGTCGAGATGCGCGGCAGCACCATGTCGCCGGAAATCAGCACGCCGGTATCTTCGCAGAACAACGCGCAGTGTTCGGGCGAATGGCCGAAGCCGGTCACCACGCGCCAGGTCTTGCCACCAATCATCACGCCGTCCGCTTCCCGCAAACGGCGATATTGCCCCGGAATCGCCGGCACGAGGCTCGCGTAGTAGCTCTTGCGATTGCGCAGTTTCTCAAGCGACTCTTCGTCGGTCACGCCGTGTCGCGCGAAGTGTCGTGCCGCGCCCTCGCCGCCCGCATTCGAGCCGTCGCCGGCAGCCATGACGCGGGCCTGCATGTATTCGCCGAGCGTCATCCATAGCCGTACGTCCCAGCGTTTTTTGTCGCCGCCGGCGCAAATCCAGTGCGCGAGGCCGATGTGATCGGGATGGCAATGCGTGACGATCACACGCAGCACCGGCAGGCCGTCGAGCACCGAGTCGAACACTTTCTCCCAGTTCTCCTTGATCGTGTCCGAGGTGATACCGCAGTCGACCACTGTCCAGCCCTGCTGGCCGTCGATCTCGTCGCGCAACAGCCAGAGATTGATGTGATCCAGCGCGAAAGGTAGCGGCATGCGTAGCCAGAACACACCTGGCGCGACTTCCATCGCATGGCCCGCGTCCGGCAAGGTGTCGTTGAACGGGTAGTCGAGTTGATGTTCGAGTGCATTCATTGTGGGTGTCTTCCTCCGTCGGCCGTCCGGCATGGCAAGGTGTGCGATGCCGGTCGGCGTGGTTGCCGTGTGCGAATGACGTACCGCCGCCGTACTGCGCCTGGTTGCGTTCAACTCAAGTTGACGATAACGTAAACGTCGATTCTATCGTTCAATCCGATTTTCTGCCCGGCCACGGAATGCTCCGATGAACACGCAATACACGATCACCGAGCTCGCGCGGGAATTCGACGTCACGCCCCGCGCGATCCGCTTCTACGAAGACCAGGGTTTACTCTCACCGAGCCGCGAGGGATCGAGTGGCTTGCGGCGCGTCTATTCGGGCCGCGACCGAACACGTCTGAAGCTCACCTTGCGCGGCAAACGGCTCGGCTTCACGCTTTCGGAGATTCGCGATCTGCTGGACGTGTACGAGTCGCCGACCGACACGGTGCCGCAGTTGCACGCGTTCCTCGCCACGGTGGCGCGTCATCGCGAAGTGCTCGAGCGTCAACTGGAAGACCTGAATGCGACGCTCGAAGACCTCGCGCAATACGAAACCCAGGCGCGCGCACTGCTGGACGGCGGCACGCGCGAAGCCAAGCCGGCCTGAACAATCGCGGCGCGATGCGTCGCAGGTGCACCCGGACGATACAATCACGGGTGTCTTCACGACATGAGGCGAATGCGCGGTCGACATGAATCACTTCCCCAAACTGCTGTCGTCGCAGATCGGTTTTGACCTCGCGCAGACCATGCTCGAAGGATTCGACCGCCATTACCGGATCTTTCGCGACGCCGCGATCCACGCCAAGACGCTCTTCGAAAAAGGCGACTGGCACGGTTTGCAGAAGCTCGCGCGCGATCGCATTACTTCATACGACGAGCGTGTCGATGAATGCGTCGAACTGCTCGAAGACGAATACGACGCGGAAAAAATCGACAGCGAAGTGTGGCAGCAGATCAAGCTGCATTACATCGGCCTGTTGACCACGCACCGTCAGCCGGAGTGCGCGGAAACGTTTTTTAATTCGGTATGCTGCAAGATCCTGCACCGCTCGTACTTCAACAACGATTTCATTTTCGTGCGACCGGCCATCTCGACCGAATACATCGAGAACGACGAGCCGGCGGCCAAGCCGACTTACCGTGCGTACTATCCGGGCAAAGATGGGCTCGCGGCGACGCTTGAACGCATCGTCACGAACTTCCAGCTGGAGCCGTCGTTCGAAGATTTGACGCGCGACGTCGGCTGCGTGATGCAAGCGATCCACGACGCGTTCGGTGCATTCGACGAAGCGCCCAATTTCCAGATTCACGTGCTCTCGTCGCTGTTCTACCGGAACAAATCGGCGTATATCGTCGGACGGATCATCAACGGCGATTTGCTGCTGCCGTTCGCGGTGCCCTTGCGTCATGTGAAGCCGGGCGTGCTCGCGCTCGACACCGTGCTGCTCAAGCGCGAACAGTTGCTGATCATTTTCAGCTTTTCGCATTCATACTTTCTGGTGGACATGGAAGTGCCGTCCGCCTACGTCGAATTTCTCGGCACCATCATGCCGGGAAAGCCGAAGGCGGAAATCTATACGTCGGTTGGCTTACAGAAGCAGGGCAAGAATCTGTTCTATCGCGACCTGCTGCATCACCTCTCGCATTCGAGCGATCAGTTCATCATCGCGCCCGGCATCAAGGGGCTCGTGATGCTGGTGTTCACGCTGCCGTCGTTTCCGTACGTGTTCAAGCTGATCAAGGACAACTTCCCGCCGCCGAAGGAAACCACGCGCGCGCAGATCCAAAGCAAGTATCAGCTCGTCAAACGACACGACCGCCTCGGCCGCATGGCCGACACGCTCGAATATTCGAGCGTGGCGTTGCCCCGCTCACGTCTGGACGAAGCGCTGGTGCGCGAGCTCGAGAAGGAAGTGCCGTCGCTGCTCGAATACGACGGCGACAACCTGGTGATTCGCCATATGTATATCGAACGCCGCATGGTGCCGCTCAATCTGTTCCTGCAGAACGGCAACGACGAAGACGTCGAGCACGGTATCAAGGAATACGGCAATGCGGTGAAGGAACTGATGCAGGCGAACATCTTTCCAGGCGACATGCTTTATAAAAACTTCGGCGTGACGCGTCACGGCCGTGTGGTGTTCTACGACTACGACGAAATCGAATATCTGACCGACTGCAACGTGCGCGCGGTGCCGGCGCCGCGTAACGAGGAGGACGAAATGTCGGGCGAGCCGTGGTACTCGGTCGGCCCGCACGACATCTTCCCGGAAACGTACGGCACATTCCTGCTCGGCGACCCACGCGTGCGCCGTTCCTTCATGCAGCATCACGCGGACTTCTTCGATCCTGCGCTATGGCAACGGCACAAGGATCATCTATTGAAAGGCGAACTGCCCGACTTTTTCCCGTACGACGACAGCGTGCGCTTCTGCAACCGCTATCCGGCACGCTTTACCGATGCCGCCGGCGTTGCATCGCCCGCGCCAGATGCGCCAGCCGACGCGCGCAGCGTGCGGGCGGCGTGAAGCTCACGCGCCGCTCGCATCTTCAGATGCCTCGTCCGAACCTTATGCAACGAAATCGACCGGTCAATCGGTCGAGCAACCGCCAAGACGCACCATGAACACGAACGATTCAACTCCTGACAATCCGCTCTCGCATCTTTTCGACAACAACGAAGCGTGGGTCGCCCGCAAGTTGTCCGAAGACCCAGAGTATTTCTCGCGCCTCGCGCATCAGCAGACGCCCGAGTATTTATGGATCGGCTGCTCCGATTCGCGCGTGCCGGCGAACCAGATCATCGGCTTGCCGCCTGGCGAAGTGTTCGTGCATAGAAACATCGCCAACGTGGTCGTGCATACCGACCTGAACTGTCTCTCGGTGATCCAGTTCGCCGTCGATCTGCTAAAGGTCAAACACATCATGGTGGTCGGCCACTACGGCTGCTCGGGCGTCGGCGCGGCGCTGCACGGCCGTCGCGTGGGTCTCGCGGACAACTGGCTGCATCACGTGCAGGACGTGCGCACCAAACATGCGGCGCTGATCGAGGAATGGCCGATCGGTGAGGTGCGCCATCGGCGGCTGGTCGAACTGAATGCGATCGAACAGGTGATGAACGTATGCCGCACCACCATCGTCAACGATGCGTGGGCGCGCGGCCAGGAATTGACGGTGCACGGCTGGGCGTACGGCGTGCATGACGGCAAGGTGCGCAACCTCGGCATGATGGTCAGCGAGCCGGGCGCACTCGATGCCACCTATCAGAAGTGCGTCGCGGCCGTGTCAGCTAGTGGCCCGCACAAGGCAGAGAACGACGTGGTCGCCGCCGATGCGGCTCAGCTCGGCGATGTGCCGGCTATCGTCGAAGGCGTAATCAAGGAGCTTAAACATGAGTGAGACAAAGATTGATCCGATCGTCATCGTGGGTGTGGCCCGCACGCCCATGGCGGCATTTCAAGGCGACTTCGCCGCGCTGACGGCGCCGCAGTTGGGCTCGGTAGCGATAGAAGCCGCCGTGAAACGCGCGGGACTGAAGCCCGAGCAGATCGACGAAGTGGTGATGGGCTGCGTGCTGCCCGCCGGCCTCGGTCAGGCGCCCGCGCGTCAGGCCGCGCTCGGCGCCGGCTTGCCGCTCGCCACGGGAAGCACGACGGTGAACAAGATGTGCGGCTCCGGCATGCGCGCCGCGATGTTCGCGCACGACATGCTCGCGGCGGGCTCCGTCGATGTGATTGTCGCGGGCGGCATGGAAAGCATGACGAATGCGCCGTACCTGCTGCCCAAGGCGCGCGGCGGCATGCGCATGGGCCACGGTCAGGTGATCGACCACATGTTCTACGACGGCCTCGAAGACGCCTACGAAAAAGGCCGTCTGATGGGCACCTTCGCTGAAGAGTGCGCGGGCTCGTTCGACTTCACGCGCGAGGCGCAGGACGCGTTCGCCGTCGAGTCGCTCAATCGTGCGAAACGCGCCAACGAAGACGGTTCGTTTGCCTGGGAAATCGCGCCGGTAAAGGTGGAAAGCCGCAAGGGCGACGTCACCGTCAATCGAGACGAACAGCCGTTCAAGGCAAACATCGAAAAAATTCCGACGCTCAAACCGGCGTTCAGCAAAACCGGCACGGTGACGGCGGCGAATTCGTCGTCGATTTCCGACGGCGCAGCCGCGCTCGTCATGATGCGCGAATCGACCGCGAAGCGTCTCGGCGTCGAGCCGATTGCCCGCGTGGTCGGCCACTCGACGTTCGCGCAGGAGCCGGCGAAGTTCACCACCGCGCCGGTCGGCGCGATTCGCAAGCTGTTCGAGAAGAACGGCTGGCGCGCCGACGAGGTCGATCTGTATGAGGTCAACGAAGCCTTTGCCGTCGTGACGATGGCGGCCATGAAGGAACATCATCTGCCGCACGAGAAAGTCAACGTGAACGGCGGCGCCTGTGCGCTCGGCCATCCGATCGGCGCGTCGGGCGCGCGGATTCTCGTCACGCTGATCGGCGCGCTGAAGAAGCGCGGCGGCAAGCGCGGCGTCGCGACGCTGTGTATCGGCGGTGGAGAAGCGACGGCGATGGGTATCGAACTGGTTTAACCCGCGTTTTTTGAGCGCGCTGTTTTGACGGCTTGCCGAGGTATTCCATGAAGACAGTGTTGATCGTCGGTGCGTCGCGCGGCATCGGTCGGGAGTTTGCACGGCAGTACAAAAAGAGCGGCTGGCGCGTGCTCGCGACCGCGCGCGACGGCGCCGCGCTCGACGCGTTGAACGAACTCGGCGCCGAAACTTTTTCACTCGATGTGAGCGCGCCGGAAGAAATCGCCGCGCTCGGCTGGAAGCTCGACGGTGAGCGACTCGACGCGGCGATCCTGGTGTCGGGCGTGTACGGCCCGCGCACGGAAGGCATCGAGACGATCACCGCTGAAGACTTCGACCACGTCATGCACACCAACGTGCGCGGACCGATGCAACTCATGCCGATCCTGCTGCCGCTCGTCGAAGAGGCCGGCGGCGTGTTCGCGGTGATCTCGAGCAAGATGGGCAGCATCGGCGACGCAAGCGGCACGACCGGGTGGCTGTATCGCGCGAGCAAGGCCGCATTGAACGACGCACTGAAACTCGCGTCGCTGGAGGCGAAGCGCGCCGTGTGCGTTTCGTTGCATCCGGGCTGGGTGCGCACCGACATGGGCGGTGCGCAGGCGGCGATCGATCCGGCGCGCAGCGTCACCGGCATGCGCGAAGTGCTGGCGCAAGCCGCGGCGGCGCATGAAGAGTTCAACGGCCGCTTCTATCAATACGACGGCACGCTGCTCGACTGGTGAGCAGCTGTGCCGCACGGGAGACACATACATGGTGCTTGATCAGGATCACTTGATGGTCCGCGACGCGCTGCGCACCTTCGTGCGCGAAGCGATCACGCCGCACGCCGCGGCGTGGGACCGTGAGCGTACTTTTCCGAAGGATGTGCACCGACAGCTCGCCGAACTCGGCGCGTACGGCGTGCTGGTGCCCGAAGCGTACGGCGGCGCCGGCATGGACGCGCTGGCGCTCGCGCTGATTCTCGAAGAAATCGCTGCCGGCGACGGCGGCACCTCGACGGCTATCTCCGTCAACAACTGCCCGGTCTGCAGCATTCTGCTGACCTTTGGCAACGACGCGCAGAAACGCGACTGGCTGACGCCGCTTGCGCGCGGCGAGATGCTCGGCGCGTTTTGCCTGACCGAACCGCAGGCCGGCTCCGACGCATCCGCGTTGCGCACCACCGCCACACGTGACGGCGACGCGTACGTGCTGAACGGGGTCAAACAATTCATCACGAGCGGCAAAAACGGCAACCTCGCGATCGTGATGGCCGTGACCGATAAAGCGGCGGGCAAGCGCGGCATCAGCGCGTTTATTGTGCCGACCGACACGAAGGGTTACGTTGTCGCGCGCGTGGAAGACAAGCTTGGCCAGCACTCGTCGGATACGGCGCAGATCATTTTCGAGGACTGCCGCGTGCCGGCCGCGAATCTGATCGGCGCGCAAGGCGAAGGCTACCGGATCGCGTTGTCGGGGCTCGAAGGCGGCCGCATCGGTATCGCGGCGCAAAGCGTCGGCATGGCGCGCGCCGCGTTCGAAGCGGCTTTGAGTTATGCGAAGGAGCGCGAAAGTTTCGGCGCCCCGCTGTTTTCGCACCAGGCCGTGCAATTCCGCCTCGCCGACATGGCGACGCAACTCGAAGCCGCGCGACAATTGATCTGGCACGCCGCATCGTTGAAAGACGCCGGCCAACCGTGCCTGACCGAAGCCGCGATGGCCAAGCTATTCGCGTCCGAAGCCGCCGAGCGCATCTGTTCGGCCGCTTTGCAGATTCATGGCGGGTACGGCTACCTGAGCGACTTCCCGGTCGAGCGCATTTACCGCGACGTACGCGTGTGCCAGATCTACGAAGGCACCAGCGACATCCAGAAGATTTTGATTGCACGCGGTCTCGGCTGAAAGTCAGATGAATAAGCAAATGTTGTTAGTGCAACGACCATCCGACTGTCCGTGCGGCGGCGCCGCGCCCGACCAGCGCAGCGGCGCCAAAGCGCCGCGCTTCGCGCAGTGCTGCGGCCGCTATATCGACGGCGGCGAAACGGCGCCACGGGCGCTCGAACTGATGCGCTCGCGCTATAGCGCGTATGTTGTAGGCTCGACGGATTACCTGCGTGCCACTTGGGCGCCGCAGACCTGCCCCGCCGATCTCGACGCGGACCCGGCAGCGGCCGATGCGCCGCGTTGGCTCGGACTGCAAATCAAGGCGTTTGCAGAAGCCGACGCCGATCACGCGACGGTCGAATTCGTCGCACGTTACAAGGTGGGCGGCCGCGCGCATCGGCTGCATGAGCTGAGCCGTTTCGTTCGCGGCGATGATGGCCGCTGGCGCTACGTCGACGGCGACATCAGCGAATAAAGTCCTTTCTGCCCCTTACAAGATGCCGCAGTGTCCTTACGCCGCGCTCACATATGGCCCTGATACCAGGGCCATTTTTTTTGTTGGCGAGATGCCACATGACCCGCGCCACGCCTGATTGCTTCGGTGCGCCAAACACCGGTGAGGCCTGTATCGACCGGGCTCAGCGACCAGACAGCACGCGGCAATTTTTGCGGCGCGGGTTCTCCTTGATTGCACAAAACAAAATTGTCGTGCCAGGATGAGGCCGTAGCTTCATGACGTCACGTTGCGAGGGCCGGTCCATACCCGCTCCGCAAAATGCGCAGGGAGCCCTGCCGGGCACCAGACAGTGTGGTTCCGGCGGCGGTTTCGGCAGCAGCCGTGGCGCTCATCATCGGCGCGTGGGGTCGCGTCGGCCGTTTGGGTTCATCCCGTGCGATCTCGAATAGCGTGCGTGCGCCTCTGGCGCACTCCGTACGCGAGCGTGTTTTTGTTTGTCGAAAACCTGCCCGAAAGGCAAATGTCAGCAATGACTTTCGACAGACAGACGCCACGGTGTTCAGGGCAGGTTTTTGAGGCAGGTGCGTGAATGGTGTTCAGCAAGGTTCTGACAAAGTGTGCGGTGATCTGTGCGGCGGCTACATGCGCTGTCGCACTCGCGCACGCCGACCCGCTCGCGGACACCCAGCCGGGACCGTTGACCCGCGCCCACGTGCCGCGCATCGCGCTCGACGACGACGTCTATCTGCCCACCGCCGGTCTTAACGAACAGATCATCCGCGTACCGGTCGATGCAGCCGGCACGGTCACTCTCGAAACGACGATCTACAAACCGGACGGCGCCGGCCCGTTTCCGATGATCGTTTTCAACCACGGCAAGATTCCCGGCGATCCGCACACGCAGGAGCGCAGCGACCCGCTGCCGTTCGCGCGCGAATTCGTGCGCCGCGGCTACGTGGTGGTGGCGCCGAACCGCCAGGGTTTCGGTCACTCGGACGGCGTGTATCAGCAGGATGGTTGCGACGTCGAGAAAAACGGCATCGGCCAGGCCGGCGACGTCGCCGCGACGGTCGACTTCATGTCGAAGCAACCTTACGTGGACGCGACGCATATCGTCGTGGCCGGCACCTCACACGGCGGTCTTGCGACGATGGCGTACGGCACGCAAGCAGCGCCGGGCGTGCGGGCGCTGATCAATTTCTCGGGCGGCTTGCGGCAGGACGCGTGCGGCGACTGGCAGGGCAACCTGACGCATGCGTTTGGCGCGTATGGCGAGAAGACCAAGGTGCCGTCGCTGTGGATGTACGGCGATAACGATTCGGTCTGGAACGCGCGGTTGGTGGCAGGCATGTACGCCGCTTATGGCGCGCACGGCGCGAGCGCGAAGATGGTGGATTTCGGCAACTACAAGAATGACGCGCATCGGCTGGTCGGTGATCGTGATGGCGTGCATGTGTGGTGGCCGACTGTCGAGGCTTTTCTAGCGCAGGTGGGCATGCCGACTGGCGTGCAGTATCGTGTGTCGGATCCGTCTACGCCTAAAGCCAGTGGGTTTGCTGCTGTCGATGCTGTTGACGCCGTGCCGTTTGTCGATGAAGCCGGGCGTAATGGGTATCGGAATTTCTTGCATCAGTTTCCTAGTCGGGCGTTTGCTGTTTCTGACTCGGGGGCTTGGTCCTGGGCTGAGGGCGGTGATGATCCGATGTCGGTCGCAGTCGCGAATTGTCAGAAGCAGTCTTCTGCGCCTTGCAGGTTGTATGCGGTGAATAGCTCCGTTGTTTGGGGGGATCAGTCTTCGCAGACGGCTGATGGTGGAGCTCCCACTGGGGGCGCCGATGCTCGGCGGGCTATTGCTAGTCGGGAGTAGAAGTCCGGTTTTGTTTATGCCTGCCCCGGCGGGTGTTGCTTCTCGGTGTTCTTTGAGGCGTTGGCCTTTCCTTGATCTCTTTGTGGTCTATTAGCGTTGCCCCTGTGCGGGGCGGCACCTACTTTCTTTGCCGCGGCAAAGAAAGTAGGCAAAGAAAGCCGCTTCACACCGCCAGCTCATAAGCGGGTCTCCTGGCTTGGAGGGGGCAGTGGTGCATCTGGAATCCGTCATCTCGCACATTCAGCCTCAGTGACAAGGCCGTCATTCTTCCGGCGGCGCTGCGCGCGCCGTCGCGGTAATTCTTCAAACCATCGGTTCGCTCTTGTGCTCAGTACTTACTGAGCCGCCAGTCCCTGTCCGTACCAACTTCTCCAACCCTCGTCGTTTCGGCGTTCATGCCGAAACGACGTCGTCGCCCCACCGCGCACGAAAACCCAATCGACCTAAGCAGCCCTTTCCGGCGAGCGCGCAGCGCGAGGCGGGAGGTATGACTGCTGTGTCACAAGCGTCGAATGTGCGAGGGCACAGATTCCAGATGCGCCACTACCACGGCTTTGCGGGGGACCCGCTTATGGGCTTGCGGTGTGAAGCGGCTTTCTTTGCCTACTTTCTTTGCCGCGGCAAAGAAAGTAGGTGCCGCCCCGCACAGGGGCAACGCCAATAGACCACCGTGAATGCAAGGAAAGGCCAACGCCGCAGAGAACACAGACAGAAAAATCCGAGCCGGCGCAGGCCCAAAACCCCAAATCCCCGCCAGTAAGTTACCACTACTTTGCCGTCGCCAACTCCGCCGATCAGCGACCTTCACCCACAAACAGAAACCACCTCCACCGAACATCGCCAAACCCCAGCGCCGCAGGCAAAAAACGCGCATCGAACCCCTAGTGCACAGCACGAAATAAACCGCTAATCTCGACCCCGCAAGCCCGCCAAGAGCCGCGCGCAGCGCAAAAAAATCCGCGCACCTGACTAAAAACGGCCCTAAAAAAGCCACATCTCGCAGCGGCAAAAAAGCACCCCTGGAGTACCCTTTGGAAAACCCAGCACCACCATCAGCAGCCCCCGAAGACTGGATCGCCCGCAGCCTCCGCGCCGTCTGGCACCCCTGCACGCAGATGAAGCACCACGAACGCCTGCCGCTCGTGCCCGTCGCGCGCGGCCAGGGCGCGTGGCTCTACGACCGCGCCGGCCGTCGTTATCTGGATGCCATCAGCTCCTGGTGGGTCAACCTGTTCGGCCACGCCAACCCGCGCATCAACGCGGCACTGAAAGACCAGCTCGACACGCTCGAACACGCCATGCTCGCCGGCTGCACGCACGAACCGGCCATCGAACTCGCCGAGCGGCTCAGCGCGCTGACAAGCAACACGCTGGGCCACGCGTTCTTCGCATCAGATGGCGCATCCGCCGTCGAAATCGCCCTGAAGATGAGCTTCCACTCGTGGCGCAATCGCGGTTTCGCGGACAAGCAGGAATTCGTCTGCATAGCCAATAGCTACCACGGCGAAACCATCGGTGCGCTCGGCGTCACCGATGTCGCGCTCTTCAAGGACGCCTACGATCCGCTGATCCGCCACGCGCACGTCGTTGCATCGCCCGACGCCCGCCTCGCGCAACCAGGTGAAAGCGCCGCCGACGTCGCGCGCCGCGCGCTCGATAACGTTCGCTCGCTGTTCGAAACACGCGCCACGAAAATCGCCGCGCTAATCGTCGAACCGCTCGTGCAGTGCGCGGCCGGCATGGCCATGCACGACGCGTCGTATATCGCCGGATTGCGCGCCTTGTGCGACCAATACGGTGTGCATTTGATCGCCGATGAAATCGCCGTCGGCTGCGGACGCACCGGCACCTTCTTCGCCTGCGAACAGGCCGGCATCTGGCCGGACTTTTTATGTCTGTCGAAAGGCATCAGCGGCGGCTATCTGCCGCTTTCCATCGTGCTGTCGCGTGACGAAATCTTCGCGGCCTTCTATCACGACGACACCGCGCGCGGCTTCCTGCATTCGCACTCGTACACCGGCAATCCGCTCGCGTGTCGCGCGGCGCTCGCCACGCTCGATCTGTTCGCGAGCGACAACGTGCTCGCCGCCAACGCGCAAAAATCCGCGAAACTGAAGGCCGCGCTCATGCCGCTCGCCGAGCACAAGCAAGTCCGCAATCTGCGCCAGTGCGGCACGCTCTTCGCCTTCGATGCCGTGATCGACGACGCCCAGCAAGCCAAAACATTCTCGCGCCGCTTCTTCGAAAACGCGCTGCAGCGTGAACTGCTGCTGCGCCCGATTTCGACCACGGTGTATCTGATGCCCCCATATATCCTCGACGACGAAGAACTCGCGCTGCTCGCCTCGCGCACGCGCGAAACCTTCGAAGCCACGCTCGCGGAGACCCGCTAATGCACCTGCTCGACAGGCTCACCGAAGGCCTCAAGGAAATCGACGCGCGCGGCCTGCGCCGTCGTCGCCGCACCGCCGAAACGCCATGCGCCGCGCACATGACAGTGGACGGCCGCGAAATCATCGGCTTCGCCAGTAACGACTATCTCGGCCTCGCCGCGCATCCGCAACTCATCGCGGCGATCGCTGAAGGCGCGCAGCGTTATGGCGCGGGCAGCGGTGGCTCGCATCTGCTCGGCGGCCACTCGCGCGCGCACGCGCAGCTCGAAGACGATCTCGCAGAATTCGCGGGCGGCTTCGTCGACAATGCTCGCGCGCTCTACTTCAGCACCGGCTATATGGCGAATCTCGCCACGCTCACCGCGCTCGCGGGCCGCGGCACGACGCTCTTCTCCGATGCGCTCAATCACGCGTCGCTGATCGACGGCGCGCGCCTGTCCCGCGCCGACGTGCAGATCTACCCGCACTGCGATACAGAAGCGCTGAGCGCGATGCTCGAGGCCTCGGACGCCGACGTCAAAGTGATCGTCTCCGATACCGTCTTCAGCATGGACGGCGATATCGCACCGCTGCCGCGTCTGCTCGAACTCGCGGAGCAACACGGCGCATGGCTGATCGTCGACGACGCGCACGGTTTCGGCGTGCTCGGCCCGCAAGGCCGCGGCGCGATCGCGCAAGCCGCGCTCCGTTCGCCGAACCTCATTTCAATCGGCACGCTCGGCAAAGCGGCCGGCGTCTCCGGCGCGTTCGTCGCCGCGCATGAAACCGTGATCGAATGGCTCGTGCAGCGCGCGCGCCCGTACATCTTCACCACGGCGTCGGTGCCGGCCGCGGCGCACGCGGTGTCGGCGAGCTTGCGCATCATCGGTGGCGAAGAAGGCGACGCGCGCCGCGCGCATCTTCAACAACTGATCGAACGCACGCGCGCCATGCTGAAGGCGACGCCCTGGCTGCCGGTCGACTCGCACACTGCCGTGCAGCCGCTCATCATCGGCGCGAACGACGCCACGCTCGACATCGCGGCCACGCTCGATCGCGCGGGTCTGTGGGTGCCGGCGATCCGTCCGCCGACCGTGCCCGCCGGTACGTCGCGTTTGCGTATTTCGCTGTCGGCCGCGCACTCGCAAGCGGACCTCGACCGTCTCGAAGCCGGCTTGCAGCAACTCGGAGCGAAAGCGGCATGAGTAGCACAGTTCAACACGCACTGTCCTTATTCGTCACCGGCACCGATACGGAAATCGGCAAGACGTTCGTCTCGTCGGCACTGTTGCGCGGCTTCGTGCGCGAAGGCCTGCAAGCTGCCGCGATGAAGCCGATCGCCGCCGGCGCGTTCGAGCTGAACGGTGTGCTGCATAACGAAGACGCGGATCAACTCGACGCCGCGTCGAACGTGTTGCTGCCGCCCGCGACGCGCACGCCGTATCTGCTGAAGGAACCGGCCGCGCCGCATATCGCGGCCGCACTGGAAAACGTTACGTTCGATCTCGACCATATCGTCGATTGTCACGCGCAGGCTTTGAAGCGTGCGGAGATCGTGGTCGTGGAAGGCGTCGGCGGCTTTCGTGTGCCGTTGACGGCCACTCAGGACACCGCCGATCTCGCCGTCGCGTTGAAGCTGCCGGTCGTGCTGGTGGTCGGCATGCGGCTCGGCTGCATCAGCCATGCGCTGCTCACCGCCGAAGCAATCGCCGCGCGCGGGCTCGCGCTCGCCGGCTGGGTCGCGAATCGCATCGATCCGGACATGACCTTCCCCGACGAAAACATCGCATCGATCCGCGAGCATCTGGCACGTGAATACGACGCGCCGTTGCTTGGTGTCGTGCCGAATCTGAATCCAGCTTCGCCCGAGCTTGCGGCAGACCAGCTCGACATCAAACGGCTTTTGCAGACGCTGCGGCACACGCAAACGCATTCGCAGCGCTAAAAACTCACATATCCATCCATGAGGATTGACGACATGACACAACTGAACATCGCTCCCACGCCCGCCGACACAGCCGCGGCAAACATTGCCAACGCCGCAGCCGGCGCGAAACAGGTCGCGCGCTGGCGCGTCGCCGACATCGTCGCGTTGTACGAACTGCCGTTCAACGACCTGATGTTCAAGGCGCAGCAAACCCATCGCGAGCATTTCGATGCGAACACCGTGCAACTGT
Source organism: Paraburkholderia sp. BL6665CI2N2 (assembly GCF_004366535.1). NCBI lineage: Bacteria > Pseudomonadati > Pseudomonadota > Betaproteobacteria > Burkholderiales > Burkholderiaceae > Paraburkholderia > Paraburkholderia sp. BL6665CI2N2. The sequence goes on along the minus strand of NZ_SORC01000001.1, from coordinate 5,953,959 downwards.
CCACGCTGCTGTCCATCAAGACCGGCGGCTGCGAGGAAGATTGCGCGTACTGTCCGCAGTCGGTGCATCACGATACGGGCCTGCAGGCCGACAAGCTGATGCCGGTCGACGAAGTGCTCGCCGCCGCCAAGGTCGCCAAGGAAAACGGCGCGACGCGCTTCTGCATGGGCGCGGCATGGCGCAATCCGAAAGACCGCCACCTCGAACCGATCAAGGACATGATCCGCGGCGTGAAGGCAATGGGTCTGGAAACCTGCGTCACGCTCGGCATGCTCGAAACGCATCAGGCGCAAGGGCTGCGTGAAGCGGGCCTCGACTACTACAACCACAACCTCGACACGTCGCCGGAATTCTACGGACAGATCATTTCGACGCGCACGTATCAGGACCGCCTCGACACGCTCGAACGCGTGCGCGATGCGGGCATCAACGTGTGCTGCGGCGGGATTGTGGGTCTGGGTGAATCGCGTCGTGAGCGTGCCGGTCTGATCGCGCAACTGGCGAACATGGAGCAGTATCCGGAATCGGTGCCCATCAACAATCTGGTGCAGGTGGAAGGCACGCCGCTGACCGGCACCGAAGCGATCGACCCGTTCGAATTCGTGCGTACGATCGCAATTGCGCGCATCACCATGCCGCGCGCGATGGTGCGTCTGTCGGCCGGCCGCGAGCAGATGGACGAAGCGTTGCAAGCGCTGTGCTTCCTCGCCGGCGCGAACTCGATTTTCTACGGCGATCAATTGCTGACCACCAGCAACCCGCAAGCAGAGGCGGACCGCAAGCTGCTTGAACGTCTCGGCATTCGCGCCGAGGCCGCGCAGCAAATGCCGCTCGATCAAAGCGGCTGCGAACATGGCTGTGATAAGCACGCTGCGGCGAACTGAGCGCCAGTGCCGCGTGAGATAAAGCACGCGCGATAAAAAAGGCTGCCTCGTTGTTTGAGGCAGCCTTTTTACTTACTGACGAAGCGCGGACTTACTTCTTATCCACGATGATCTGATCAAACGTCCCGCCATCGGAGAAATGGGTTTGCTGCGCTTTCTGCCAGCTGCCGAACATCTCTTCCACCGTGAACGTCTTGATCGGTTTGAACTCTGCGACATGCTTCGCGAGCACAGTCTTGTCACGCGGACGCAGATGATGTTGCGCGATGATGTCCTGCGCGGCCGGCGACCACAGATAGTCGAGATAAGCCTGCGCTTCCTTGCGCGTCCCGCGCTTGTCGACCACCTTGTCGACGATCGACACCGGCGGCGCCGCCAGCAAACTCACCGACGGATACACCGCCTCGAAATTGGCCCCGCCCACGCCCGTGTCCATCAGCGCGACTTCGTTTTCGAACGTCACCAGCACGTCGCCGATGCCGCGTTGCGTAAAGGTGGTCGTCGCGCCGCGGCCGCCCGTGTCGAGCACCGGCACGTTCCTGAAGATCTCTTTTTCGAAGTCGAGCGCCTGCGCGTCGGTGCCGCCGTGTTGCTTGCGATAACCCCATGCCGCCAGATACGTGTAGCGTCCGTTACCCGAAGTCTTCGGATTCGCGATTATCACCTGCACGCCAGGCTTGGCGAGATCGTCCCAGTCCTTGATGTGTTTCGGATTGCCCTTGCGCACGAGGAACACCATCGTCGTGGTGTACGGCGCGCTGTCGTCCGGCAGGCGCGCGCGCCAGTTCGCCGGCACCAGTTGACCTTTCTCGGCGAGCAGGTCGATGTCGTTCGGCTGGTTCATCGTCACCACGTCGGCCTGCAGGCCTTGGAGCACCGACAGCGCCTGCGCGCTCGACGCGCCGTGCGACTGGCGGATCGATATGTTCTCGCCACTCTTCTGCTTGTACGCCGCGATGAAGCCGGCGTTGATGTCCTTGTACAACTCGCGCGTCACGTCGTACGAGACGTTGAGCAGCGATGTATCCGCGTGCGCCGTCGACATGCCCGCCAGCGCGAGCGTGATTGCCGTCATGCCGGCTGCCAGCCAGCGCGATGTCCCCGTCTTGCCTGCCATCTCGTCCCCGCCTGTCGATGATGAAAACCAGCGGCCGCACGAACGTGCAGCGTGAAGCGGGATTCTAACGGATCGCTTACTTGGCCAGTGTTCCTTGCGTCCGTCACTCGATGCGCGAACGCCGCAGCCCAATCACTCACACGAACGTGTGCTGTACGGCCTCGAACGACTCCTCGCGAAAGCGCAGCGGCGCCGCGCAATGCACCAGCGTATCGACGAAATACTTGGCGCGCGGCCACGGACCGAAGCCGGCCGCCGTGTTGATATGGCCGGCATCGCCGAGATTGACGAACGCGCTGCCGAAACGCTGCGCGAGATCGCGCGAGCCGGCGAGCGGCATCCACGGATCGGTTTCGCTGCCGATCAGGATCGACGGCACGCCGAGACGCCGCGCGTCGAACGCTCCCGCGAAGGCGAATTTCTGCGGACTCGCGGGCGCGACGAACAGCACGCCGACCACGTCGTTCGCATAGGACGCCTGCTGCAATGCGTACGCGGTCGCGAGGCAGCCGAAGCTATGCGCTGCCAGCACGAACGGCCCGCGCTCGCGCGCCAGCAGATCGCGCAGCGATTTCGACCACAGCGCGAGGTCCGGCGCGTCCCAGTCGGCTTGCTCGACGCGCAACGAGCGCGCGAACTGCCGCTCCAGCCAGGTCTGCCAGTGCGCGCCCTCGCTGCCGTGCAGGCCGGGAACGGTGACAAGCCGCGGCGGCCATGTCGATCTGGTGCATGAAAGCATGTGTGTGCCTCGCTGCGGGAATCCGGGTAGTGATTGTCCCGCTGCTCACCGCAAGGGCGAACCAAGTTTTTGTGCTTTGTTTATCCGACAAATGCGCGGACAAATGCGCGAGCGAACGAGCGGGCAAACGAGCGGCCAAACGCACGAATAAATGCGCAACCCAACGCGCCGCCAACATGGGCCGCGCGGCGCAAAGCCCACCTCCGAACCGCACGGCCGTACGCAAACGCGCGCGAATCGCGTCGAAAAAGTAGAATGAAGCCTATCCATAAAAGGAGGAGGCCTCATGCCGCAAGCGTCGTCCGCAACGCCGCAGCCGTCGCGCCGGTCATGCCGTGGCATCTTCGTCCCCAGACCCGATCTCGAAGGCGCCTTCCGGACCGTATGAAAATCCTCTTCTACATGCCGCATGCCGACGCCGCCGCCTGGCTGCACGATTTCGCTCGCGCCCTGCCGGATGCCGATCTGCGTGAATGGCAGCCGGGCGACACCGCGCCCGCCGACTTCGCGGTCGTGTGGCGGCCGCCGCGCGAGATGCTGGCCGGCCGCGACGATCTGCGCGCGATCTTCAATCTCGGCGCCGGCGTCGACGCTATCCTCGCGCTGGAACACGAGCAGCCCGGCACGTTACCGCGCAACGCGCAGTTGATCCGTCTCGAAGACACCGGCATGGCGCCGCAAATGGCCGAGTATGCAACGCACGCGGTGCTGCGCTATCTGCGCCGTTTCGACGAGTATCAGACGCTGCAGAACGAGCGCCGTTGGGAAGTGCTCGAGCCGCATCCGCGTGACACCTTCACGGTCGGCGTGCTGGGACTCGGCGTGCTCGGCGCGCATGTCGCACGAATGCTCGCGGCGTTCGGCCTGCCGGTGCGCGGCTACAGCCGCAGCGCGCGGCAGATCGACGGCATCACGACATTCGCCGGCGAAGCGCAATTCGACGCGTTTCTCGACGGCGTGAAAGTGCTGGTCAATCTTCTGCCGCATACTCCGGAGACGGGCGGTGTGCTGAACGCGCGCACCTTCGCGAAGCTCGCGCACGGCGCGTACCTGATCAACGTGGCGCGCGGCGCGCATCTGGTCGAACAGGATTTGCTCGACGCCATCGCAAGCGGGCAGATCACCGCCGCCACGCTCGACGTGTTCCGCGAGGAACCGCTGCCACCGGATCATCTGTTCTGGCAGGAGCCGCGCATCACGATCACGCCGCACGTGTCCGCGCTGACGTTGCGCGAAGAAAGCGTGGCCCAGGTCGCGCAGAAGATCAGCGCGCTCGTGCGCGGCGACACGATCAGCGGCGTGGTGAATATCGAACACGGATACTGAATCCATCGAATCCAGTTGAAGGAGCGCCGCCACGCGCGGCGTCGACATAGGAGACACATCATGGCCCTGCCTCAGCAAGTGAAAATCGTCGAAGTCGGTCCGCGTGACGGACTGCAGAACGAAAAGGAATTCGTCGCCACCGCGACCAAAATCGAGTTGATCAACCGTTTGTCGGCGGCGGGCTTCCGTAACGTCGAGGCCGCTTCGTTCGTGTCGCCGAAATGGGTGCCGCAGATGGCCGACGGCGCCGACGTGATGGCCGGCATCGAACGCCGCCCCGGCACGATCTATTCGGTGCTGACGCCGAACCTGCGCGGCTTCGAAGGCGCACTCGCCGCGCGTGCCGACGAGATCGTGATTTTCGGCGCCGCCAGCGAAGCGTTCTCGCAGAAGAACATCAATTGCAGCATCGCGGAAAGCACCGATCGATTCGCGCCGGTCGCGCAGGCGGCGAAGGAGCATGGCTTGCGGATTCGCGGGAGTGTCTCGTGCGCCCTGGGCTGTCCGTATCAGGGCGAAGTGCCGGTGGCGTCGGTGGTGGATGTGGTTCAGCGTTTCGCGGCGCTCGGCTGCGACGAGATCGATATCGCCGATACGATCGGCGTCGGCACGCCGAAGCGCACGCGTGAAGTCTTCGAGGCGGTCACGCAGGTGTTTCCGCGCGAGCGTCTATCCGGCCACTTTCACGACACCTATGGTCAGGCGCTTGCCAACATTTACGCGGCTCTGCAGGAAGGGATCGAAATCTATCATGCCTCGGTGGCGGGCCTCGGCGGCTGTCCGTATGCGAAGGGCGCGACCGGCAACGTCGCGACCGAAGACGTGCTGTATCTGATGAACGGCCTCGGCATCGAGACCGGCATCGACCTCGCGCAAGTCGTGGCAATCGGCGATTTCATCTCGACGTCGATCGGCCGCCCCAATGTTTCGCGCGCGGGCAAAGCACTGCTCGCCAAAGCGCGCAGCGAAGCGGCCAACTGCGTTTGACGCTTGCGCAATGCGGCCGCTCACCACTCACGCAATCAATCAGGACCTGAAACGATGACGGACCAAGCTTCTCTCGAATCCGACGATCTCACCGCGCTGCCCGACTCGGCGCGCCGCGTTGCGCTGCTGCTGCGCGAACGCGGTCACGCGGGCCGGATCGTGATGCTGCCGGAAACCGGCAAGACCTCCGCCGAAGCCGCCGCAGGACTCGGCTGCTCGGTCGCGCAGATCGCCAAGTCGATCCTGTTTCGCCGCCGGGAAGACGACGCGCCGGTTTTGGTGATCGCGAGCGGCGCGAATCGTGTCGACGAAAAGAAAGTGGCAGCGCGAGTCGGCGAGATCGGCCGTGCGGACGCGAAGTTCGTCCGCGAAAAAACCGGCTATGCGATCGGCGGCGTCTGCCCGATCGGTCATGCGACCGAGCCGGTCACGCTGATCGATGCCGATCTGCTCGAACTCGACAGTCTGTGGGCCGCCGCGGGTCATCCGCATGCGGTGTTCAATCTGACGGCGCAGGAATTAATCGCACTCACGAACGCGCCGGTGATCGACGTCGCGCTGCGCGAGACGGCGTGACGCGATGACGATGATGACAGCGGGCCCCGATAACGAAGACCACCACGCCGTGCCGTCGCCTTGCATCAACGTGTGCAGGATGGATGCGTCAACGGGCTGGTGCGAAGGATGTCTGCGCACCATCGATGAAATCGCCAACTGGTCGTTATTCGACGATGACGCGAAGCGCGCGGTCTGGGACGCGATCGAGCTTCGCCACGCGCAATTCGTCGCGAGCCAGCCGAAGGAGCGGCGATGAACGCCGCCCCGCGCATCGTCACGGTTGGCGAAACGTTCAGTTCGACGCTGGCGCTATCGGCGGAGTCGGTGAAATCGTTCGCTGCGCTCGTCAATGATTACAACCCGCTGCATCACGATGAAGCGTATGCCGCGCAAAGCCGCTTCGGCGGCCTGATCGCGTCCGGCACGCAGCCCACCGCGCATTTCATGGCGCTGCTCGCAACGCACTATTCGTCCTACGCGCAACCGCTCGGTCTCGAGTTCGATATCAAGCTGAAGAAAGCCGTCCAGGCGAACGACACGCTCACGATCACATGGCGCGTGAAGCATGCTTACTGGAAGCCGAGTTTGAACGGCGATCTGACGCATCTCGAAGGCTCGGTCGTGAATCAGCGTGGCGAGACCATGCTGGTCGGTTCGTCGACGATTCTCGTGATGCCGAAACCCGAAGCGTCCGCGAACGCAGACGCAAGCGCAAACGTAGCGCCCAACTCGCCATGATCACGCTGCCGGAATCGATTCGGGTTTTCGAACGCGGCTGGCTCTCGTCGAACAACGTGCTGCTGGTGGACGACGCCTGCGCCGCGCTGGTCGATACCGGCTACGCCACGCACGCGCCGCAAACGCTCGCCCTCGTGCGGCAAGCGCTCGGCGCGCGGCCGCTTGATCTGATCGTCAACACGCATCTGCATTCGGATCACTGCGGCGGCAATGCTCTGTTGCAAGCGACGTGGCCATGCCGCACCGTCATTCCGGCTTCGGAAGCCGGCGCCGTGCAGGAGTGGGACGAAACGCGCCTGACGTTTCGCGCCACCGGCCAGACCTGCGAGCGTTTCACCCTCACTGGAACGATCGCGCCCGGCGCGCGCTTGCGCCTCGGCGCGCTCGATTGGGATGTGCTCGGCGCGCCCGGCCACGATCCGCATTCGCTGATGCTCTACTGCGCGGAGGAGCGCATTCTGATCAGCGCGGACGCGCTATGGGAAAACGGCTTCGGCGTGATCTTTCCTGAACTGGAAGGCGAAAGCGGTTTCGCCGAGGAGCAAGCCGTGCTGGAAGCCATTGCGAGGCTCGACGTGCGCCTCGTGATCCCCGGTCATGGCGCACCCTTCACGAGTGTCGAACAGGCGCTTGAACGCGCGTTTTCGCGGGTTGCGTGGCTGCGCGCCGATCCGGCCCGCAACGCAAAGAATGCGCTGAAGGTGCTGATCGTATTCAAGCTGCTCGAAGTCCGTGCAATGGGCTTCGATACCTTGCTGTGCATGCTCGACGACGCCAGCGTGATGCGCGCCGCCGCGTCGATGCTCAAGCCGCGTGGCGAATGGCCCGCGTTGCTGAAGGCGATTGTCGAGGAACTGGCGGCGAGGAATGGGCCGCTGGAAGTGAATGGTGCGCGCATCGTCGCGCGCGCGGCCTGACGTTTTGCCTCTGAGAGAGACAAAGCGGGATATCGTCGCCACAAAAAGAAAGCCGCTCGACCCTTGCAGGCGAGCGGCGGAAATTCTGTCGGACGTGATCAGCGTCAAGACGCATGATACGCGTGCCGGTTTTTTGACCGCATCGGTGATTTCCCTACAGAAGTTTGACGCCCGCTTTCAAAGCCGCCTACAACGCGTCACGTTACGAGGCGCCGTGGTTGCGTATCTTTCGGATCATTTAGTCCGCGGTATGAATATATTTGCGCATCCAGTTACTCTGGAATCCGTATCATTGTGATTCGTCGCAAGCGCGCAACGCCGGTCAGGTCGACGACAGGCGCTTTTGCGGCACGATCCGCCAGCCGAGATTGACCCCGGCTGCCGCCACCAGAATCAGCACCGCTCCCAGCACCTGAATCCACGCGAGCGTTTGCCCGAACGCGATCCGGTCGACGATGATCGCCACCACCGGATAGATGAACGAGAGCGCGCCCGTCATCGAAGTCGGCAGCTTCTGGATCGCACCGTACAACAGCACGTACATGAGGCCGGTATTGACGACGCCGAGCACGACCAGTTCGAGCCACTGCACGCCGGTTGTGGGCAACGCATCGAAGCGCACGAACGGCGCGAGCATCAGCACGCCGAGCGATACCTGGATCAGCGCGATCAGATGGGGCGGCGTGCCCTTGAGCCGCTTCGTGATGATCGACGACACCGCATACATTGCGGCCGCGCCGACCGCGTATGCGACGCCGACCAGATATTGCCCCGGCACCGCGAGCACCGCCGGTTCGACCTTCACGACAAACACGAGGCCGATGAACGCGACCACCAGCCACGCGACCGTCGACGCACTGACGCGCTCGCGAAACACCAGCGCGCCGAGCGCCACCAGCATGAACGGCTGCGTGTTGTAGACGGCCGTCGCCATCGAGATGGACGCGCGCGAATACGCGGCGAACAGCAATACCCAGTTGATCACGATCGCCGCGCCGCCGAGCAACGCGAGGCCGAGCATCTTCCACGAGAAGAGCTTGCGCTGAAATAGCCCGAGTAAGGCGCACACGAGCGCGAGCGTCGCGCCGCCGAAAATGCAGCGGAAGAACACCACATTGAACGGGCTTTGCTGCGACGACACCACCAGCCAGCCGATGGTGCCGGACATCAGCATCGCCATGGTCATTTCCGCGGCCCCGCGGCGGATTTCATTTGACGCCATGATTCGATCCTCGAATTGATTCCTGCATGACGAGCAGTGTAATTAATCCGATCGCCCGAATACATGGCTAAACTTAAGCGATCACGCGATCCGACCTAACAATCGAAGGCCCTCATGACCAAACGCCTTACTCTTCCAACGCCCGCCCCGCTCGACGGCACCGACCGGGCGCTCCTCGCCGCGCTCGCGGAAGACGCCCGTCAGCCGGTCAGCGAACTGGCGCGTCAAGTCGGGCTGTCGGCGCCGAGCACGGCGGAACGCGTGCGCAGGCTCGAAGCGCAAGGCGTGATCGAGCGCTTCACGGTGCAGATCGATCCGCGCGCGCTCGGCTACACGCTGCAGGCTATCGTGCGCGTGAAGCCGCTACCCGGTCAGTTGCATCTGGTGGAAGAGGTGATCCGGCGGATTCCGGAGTTCGTCGAATGCGACAAGGTGACGGGCGACGATTGCTTCATCTGCCGCCTGTATCTCCATTCCATCGAGCAGCTCGACGAGATTCTGTCCAAGGTCACCGAGCGCGCCGAGACCAGCACCGCGATCGTCAAGTCGACGCCGGTCGCGCGCCGCCTGCCGCCGCTCGGTTGAGCGACACGCGAACGCGGCTTCGCGTAGGAGCGAAATGAAACGAACGCGACGTTACTGTGCGACCGGTTCGAAAAAAGAAAGCATTTCGGCGACCAGTTCGTCCGACGCTTCTTCAGGTATGTAGTGGCCGCAAGACAGCGCGCGGCCGCTTACGTCGCGCGCCACATGACGCCATTCCGCCAGTGCGTCGAAGCACTTCTCGATCACGCCTTTGTCGCCCCACAGCACGCGCAGCGGGCAGCCGATCTTGAGACCGCGCTCGATGTCGGCGCGATCGTGTTCCAGATCGATGCTCGCCGATGCGCGGTAGTCCTCGCACATCGCGTGAATCGCATCCGGTTGCGCGAGGGCCGCGCGATAGGCGTCGAGCGCGGCGGGCTCGAACGGCGCGAGACCCGCGTGACGGCTGCCCATCACCGCGTCGACATACGCCGCCGGATTTCCACCTATCAGCGTTTCAGGCAGCGGCGCCGGCTGGATCAGGAAGAACCAGTGGAAGTAATGCGTCGCAAAGGCGCGGTCGGTGGCTTCATACATGGCGAGCGTCGGCGCGATGTCGAGCAGCATCAGACGCTCGACGGCGTCCGCATGATCGAGCGCCATGCGATGCGCGACGCGCGCGCCGCGATCGTGCGCGCACACGAGAAAACGGTCGAAGCCGAAATGGCGCATCACGGCGACCTGATCGGCCGCCATCACGCGCTTGGAATACGGCGTGTGCGCGGCGTCGCTTGGCGGTTTGCCCGACGCGCCGTACCCGCGCAGATCGGTGGCGATCACCGTGAAATGCCCCGCCAGCTGCGCGGCGCACTTCCGCCAGATCAGATGCGACTGCGGATGACCGTGCAGCAGCAGAAGAGGCGGCCCCGCCCCGCCCTTCACTCCAAAAATATCGACGTCGCCCACGGCGACGCGAAAGGGCGTGAAATTCTCGAAAGCCATGGCGTCTCGCTCGTGATTTTGGAGTCCCTGCATTGTAGAAGCCCGATGTGTCCGCGCGAGGTGGGTTAGCCCACGCAAGCATAGAACCTGAACACTCCTTCCAACTGTTCTAAACGCCCCAATCGAACGCGCTCGCTGCGCTTCGCCTATAATCGAACGACCGTTCTTAAAATCTTCGGATGGCTGTGGCGTGTAGGAAAGCGCCGCAAGCCATGTGCCGCTAAACTCAGTCATCGCCGGGCGCGCAACGACGCACCGGCCCGCTCAAATCAGGAGACACGCACTATGGCATTGCCCGCCGTCCTGCAAAAACTTGCGCTGCCCGTCGTCGCTTCGCCGATGTTCATCGTCAGCTATCCCGAGCTCGTGCTGGCTCAATGTAAGGCCGGGATCGTCGGCTCGTTTCCCGCGCTGAATGCCCGTCCGGCTGAGCTGCTCGACGAGTGGCTCACGCAGATTCAGGCGCAGCTCGCCGAGCACAAGGCCGCCAATCCCGATGCGCTGATCGGGCCGATCGCCGTCAACCAGATCGTCCATCAATCGAATACGCGGCTCGAACACGACGTGCGCGTATGCGTCGAACACAAGGTGCCGATTTTCATCACGAGCCTGCGGGCGCCGGCGCGGGAGATCGTCGATGCGGTGCATAGCTATGGCGGCATCGTGCTGCACGACGTGATCAATCTACGCCATGCACAGAAAGCGCTGGAAGCGGGCGTCGACGGTCTGATCCTGGTCGCGTCCGGCGCGGGTGGCCATGCGGGAACGACCTCGCCGTTCGCGCTGGTCGGCGAAGTGCGGCGCATCTTCGACGGGCCGATCGTGCTGTCGGGCTCGATCGCCAATGGCGGCTCGATTCTCGCCGCGCAGGCCATGGGCGCGGACCTCGCCTACATGGGCACGCGCTTCATCGCGACCACGGAAGCTCACGCAGTCGACAGCTACAAGCAGGCAATCGTCAATTCCACGGCGTCGGACATCATCTACACGAACCTGTTTACCGGCGTGCACGGCAACTACATCCGCGAAAGCATCCTGAACGCGGGCTTGGACCCGGACGCGCTGCCGGAATCGGACAAGAGCGCGATGAACTTCGGCAGCGACAAGGCGAAGGCGTGGAAAGACATCTGGGGTGCGGGTCAGGGCGTCGGGCTAATGGACGACGTGCCGAGCGTGGGCGAGCTGGTGCAGCGTTTGACGAAGGAATATAACGACGCAAAGGCGCGGCTGGGGATTGCGCGCTGAGGTGGTACGCCCGGGCGTGACTCGGCCGGGGTTGCGTGTTTGCCTAAGCGTCTGATTCGGGGCGCTGGATCTGAGGCGCCTGATCCGACAGTTTTGCACTGCGGCCCGGCTTCACGCCCAGCCGCAGCGATCGCCGCGCAGCCTGACTCACATATTGCGGCGGTACTGCCCGCCCACTTCAAACAACGCGTGCGTGATCTGCCCGAGCGAGCAGACACGCACGACGTCCATCAGCACCGCGAACACGTTCTCATCGTCGATCACCGCGCGTTTCAGGCGTTCGAGCGCGGCGGGTGACGCGTCGCGATGCTGCGCCTGGAAAGCGCGCAGACGTTGCAACTGGCTCTGCTTTTCGTCGTCGGTGGAACGGGCTAGCGCGATCGGCGGCGGCGCCTCATGCGGATGCGCGCTCAAAAACGTATTCACGCCGACGATCGGATACGAGCCGTCATGCTTGCGGTGCTCGTACAACATCGACTCGTCCTGGATGCGTCCGCGCTGATAGCCGGTTTCCATCGCGCCGAGTACACCGCCGCGCTCGGTCAGCCGGTCGAATTCGGCGAGCACCGCCTCTTCCACCAGGTCGGTCAGTTCCTCGATCACGAAGCTGCCCTGACTCGGATTCTGATTCTTCGCGAGCCCCCATTCACGATTGATGATCAACTGGATCGCCACCGCGCGGCGCACCGAATCCTCGGTGGGCGTGGTGATCGCTTCGTCGAACGCATTCGTGTGCAGCGAGTTGCAGTTGTCGTAGATCGCGATCAGCGCCTGCAACGTGGTGCGGATGTCGTTGAAGTCGATCTCCTGCGCATGCAGGCTGCGGCCCGACGTCTGCACGTGATACTTGAGTTTCTGACTGCGTTCGTTCGCGCCGTAGCGCTCACGCATGGCAACGGCCCAGATACGGCGCGCGACGCGGCCCAGCACGGTGTACTCCGGGTCCATGCCGTTCGAAAAGAAGAACGACAGATTCGGCGCGAAGTCGTCGATCGACATGCCGCGGGCGAGATAGGCCTCGACATAGGTGAAGCCATTCGCGAGCGTGTACGCGAGTTGCGAGATCGGGTTCGCGCCGGCTTCGGCGATGTGATAGCCGGAGATCGACACCGAATAGAAATTGCGCACGCCGTGGTCGACGAAGTAGGCCTGAATATCGCCCATCACTTTCAGGCTGAATTCCGTCGAGAAGATGCAGGTGTTCTGGCCTTGGTCTTCCTTCAGGATATCGGCCTGCACGGTGCCGCGCACGTTTTCCAGCGCTGCGCGGCGCGTGGCGGCAAGTTCCTGGTCAGTGAGCGCGCGGCCTTGTTGTTGCGTCATGCGCGCGACTTGCTGATCGATCGCCACGTTGAAAAACATCGCGAGGATGGTCGGCGCGGGGCCGTTGATCGTCATCGAGACCGAGGTTTCCGGCGCGCAGAGATCGAAGCCGTCGTAGAGCGTTTTCATGTCGTCGAGCGTCGCCACCGAGACGCCCGAATTGCCCACCTTGCCGTAGATGTCGGGCCGCTCGTCGGGTTCTTCGCCGTAGAGTGTGACCGAATCGAAGGCAGTCGAAAGTCGTTTGGCCGGCATGCCCTCGGAGAGCAGCTTGAAGCGCCGATTGGTGCGTTGCGGATCGCCTTCGCCGGCGAACATCCGCGTCGGGTCTTCATTTTCGCGGCGGAATGGGAACACGCCCGCCGTGAAAGGAAAATAGCCGGGCAGATTGTCGAGCATCAGCCAGCGCAGAATTTCGCCGTGGTCGACGAACTTCGGCAGGGAGACTTTGCGGACTTCAGATCCGGAGAGCGTCGTGACAGTGAGCGCGGTGCGGATCTCGCGGTCGCGGATGCGGACGATGTGTTCGGCACCTGAATAGGCGGCCACGGTTTGCGGCCAGCTGTTGAGCAGCGTGCGTTCGCGTTCGCCGAGGGAGGCGGTGCGTTGGGCGATGAGGGCGTCGAGTTGCTGGAGCGGCGAAGGCGCGCCGGCGTCTGCGACGCTCGCTATGGATTGTTCGGTTGAGTCGGCGCGTGGGTTGGCGTTCGAGTTGGCGTTCGAGTTGGCGTTCGGGTTGGCGTTCGGGTTGGCGTTCGGGTTGGCGTTCGGGTTGGCGTTCGGGTTGGCGTTCGGGTTGGCGTTCGGGTTGGCGTTCGGGTTGGCGTTCGGGTTGGCGTTCGGGTTGGCGTTCGGGTTGCTGCTTGGGCTGGTGCTCGGGTCGGCGCTCGGGTCCGCGCTCCGGTCGGCGCTCACCCTCGCCCGCGATTGCGCAGCAGCCCCAGCGGCCCTCGCTGCCTCCGCGAGCATCCTTCGCGCCTCTGCAAGTTGCCAGCGTTCCCGCGCCACCCGCGCTTGCGCGTCGGCTCGCTCGCGATAAGCGTGGACCGTCTGCGCGATATCCGCCAGATAGCGCACCCGGGCCGGCGGCACAATTGCGTTGCGGCCGCTCGAAAAGCGCAGGCCTTCCGGCGCGGCCAGACGGCCGCCGCCTGCGCGCAAGCCGTGTTTGCGCAGCGCCTCGGCCACGTGCACATACAGCGCGGTCACGCCGTCGTCGTTAAAGCGCGAGGCGATCGTGCCGAACACCGGCATCGCTTCCGGCGCCTTCGCGAAGTCGCCGCGATTGCGCTGCACCTGTTTGGCGACATCGCGCAACGCGTCCGGCGCGCCCTTCCGATCGAACTTGTTGATCGCGACGAAGCCGGCGAAGTCGAGCATGTCGATCTTCTCCAACTGGCTGGCCGCGCCGAACTCCGGCGTCATGACATACAGCGATTCGTCGACGAACGGCACGATCGCGGCGTTGCCCTGCCCGATGCCGGATGTTTCAACGACGATCAGATCGAAGCCCGCCGCTTTGCATATCATCAGCACGTCGGGCAACGAGTCGGAGACTTCGCTCGATGCTTCGCGCGTCGCCATCGAACGCATGTAGACGCGCGCGCCGCCGCCCCAGTCGCCGATCGCGTTCATGCGGATGCGGTCACCCAGCAACGCGCCGCCGGACTTGCGGCGCGACGGATCGATGGCGAGCACGGCGATGGTGAGGGCGTCGCCGTAGTCGAGGCGAAAGCGCCGGATCAGTTCGTCGGTGAGCGAGGATTTGCCGGCGCCGCCGGTGCCGGTGATGCCGAGGACGGGGATTGCGGTTGCCTTGACCTTGGCTTGAGCGGACAGTTTTTCGCGCGCGGATGCGTCGACGCCGCCCGCTTCGAACTCGCTGATGATTCGCGCGAGGCGCCGGAAGGTGAGAGATGTTGGGTCGGCCGTGTCGGCCATATGATCCGCGTTCGCCGCGTTGCCCACCTGACTCGGCTGACTGAACAGATTCCGCGCGGCATTCACGTCCTCGTCGCCGCCAGCATCGCCGCGCGAATCAAATCGCGGCAACCCACGCTTCGAAAGCTCGTTCACCCACTCGCCAACCGGATTCCGACCGGCCGCCACAGCCGCACGCGCGCCTTCGGCGCAGCGCGCGATCATATCGTCGATCATGCCTTGCAGCCCGAGCCGCTGCCCATCCTGCGGCGAATAGATCTTCTCGACGCCGTAACGCTCGAGCTCCGCGATTTCCTCAGGGACGATCACGCCGCCGCCGCCGCCGAACACCTTGATGCGCTCGCCGCCGCGCGCTCGCAGCAGATCGACCAGATAGCCGAAGTATTCGTTGTGGCCACCCTGGTAGCTGGACACGGCGACGCCGTCGGCGTCCTCTTGCAACGCGGCAGCGGCGACTTCATCGACGGAGCGGTTGTGGCCGAGGTGAATCACCTCTATTCCGCTCGCCTGCAGAATGCGCCGCATGATGTTGATCGACGCATCGTGGCCATCGAACAAGGCAGCCGCCGTGACAAAGCGCAAGCGCCGGCCCGCGGGCAGCTTGTGGCTGCCGGCGCGCTGCGGCGTGGACAGATCGGTCATGTCTCCCCCAAGATCGTTACGCGTATGGGTGCTGGCAACCAGTATAGCGAAACGGGTCACGCTGCCTCGGTGGCCAGGGCAGACTAGCGCACCGCCAACGCTTTGATCTGTTCGAGCGACGGCCACAGCGATTCGTTCGCGAACCGTTCGGCGAGAAAGTCGACAAACGATCGTACCTTGGCCGACAGATGCCGGCGGCTCGCGTAGACCACGTGAATAGGCAGCTCGCGCGGCGGCACGTCGTCCACCAGCAACGGCACGAGGCGCCCTGCGGCCAGATCGTCGCCGATCACTTCGGTGCCGAGCATCGCGATGCCCGCGCCTTGCAGCACGATCACGCGCTGCGCTTCCAGATGATTGACGATCAGATTGCCCGTCAGACGCACGCGCGGCGAGGCGTCGCCGGTGGCGGGCGCGATTTCGAGCGCCGAGACGCCCGCGTATTGCAGATAGTTGTGGCGCGCCAGATCGGCGACGGTCTTCGGCGTGCCGTGGCGCTTCAAATACGCCGGCGACGCGCACAGCACGAGATGCGCGGTCGCGATTTGCCGCGCGATCAATGAAGAAGACTTCAGCCCGCTCGGCGACGCGCGGATCGCGACATCGAAACCCTCGTCGATCAGTTCGACCACGCGGTCCGACAAGGTCATATCGACGGTGACCTGCGGATACTGCGCGGCGTAGTCGGCCACTGCGGCCATCACGTGACTCAAACCGAATGCCGACAGCGACGACACCCGCAAGCGCCCCTGCGGCACGACGCTCGCCGCGCCGACCACCTGCTCGGCCTCCTCGAGTTCGGTGAGCACCTGGCTCAGCCGCTCGTAGTACTCGCGGCCCGCCTCGGTCGGCGCGACCCTCCTCGTGGTGCGGTTGAGCAGCCGCGCGCCGAGTTGCTGTTCGAGGTGCATCACATGCTTGCTCGCCATGGCCGCCGACATCTCCATGCGTTCAGCCGCGCCCACAAAACTGCCGACTTCGACCACGTGGCGGAACACTTTCATGCTGACGAGGGTATCCATCTCAATCACTCGCTTTGGGAATCAATCGGCACTATTTTGCCGGGTTTATCAAAGACTGGTCGGCAAAACGGCTTCCCAAGCGAAGGAATAGCGCCGCGCAGATACAAAAAACCCGCCTTCCGAAGGAGACGGGTTTGGAGATCAAACTGATGCGTCCGTCGCGCGAAGCCCGCAAGCAGGCGTCGCGCAAGTGCCACCGGGACGCTTAGAACTTCGCGCGCAGGCCGACCCCGTAGGTGTTGCCGCTCGACACGCTGGAAATGTGGTCGTACATGTAGGCGGCGTAGACGTCCGTACGCTTGGACAGCGGATAGTCGTAGCCGAGCGCTGCCGTCTGACGGGTCTGATCGAAGCCGCCGCCGTCGCGCGAGTAGGCGTACGACGCCATCACCGAGCCCGGGCCGAACGGCACCGTCGCGCCGCCTTGCGCCGTGTTCACGTGCCAGCTCGTGACCTGCTGGTCGTTGTACGTGTACATGTACTGGCCAAAGAACTTCACGAACTTCAGGTCATACGACAGGCCGACTTGCGCAACGCTCTGGCTTTTCAGGCCGGGCACGCCCGAGGTGCCAAAGCTGCCGAGGTCGCTCGGCACGTTGTTGAAGTTCACGTACTGGTACACCGCCGTGGCCGCGAACGGGCCGTGGAAGTACAGAACCTGGCCGCTCCATTTCTTCGCGCCGTTCTCGGTCGTGTTGCCGAGCGCGTACATGGCCGTCGCGCTCAAACCGCTGAAGTTCGGCGACGAGTACGACACCGCGTTGCTCCAGCCCGAATCGCCGGTCACGCCCTGATCCGTCGAGTAGGTCGGGAACGTGCCGAGGCCCAGGTACGTGTGCCAGACCATGGGCGAGAACTGGTACGAATCCACGAACGGGTTGAACAGAATCGTCGACACGAACAATGGCGTCGTCAGACGGCCGGCCGTGACCGTGCCGTAGGGCGACTCGATACCGACGTACGCGTTACGCGAGAACATCGTATCGCCGGTGAAGCGGCCGTACTGGCCGTTTTGCGCCAGGAAGAAACCTTCCAACGCGAAGATCGCCTTGTAGCCGTTGCCCAGATCCTCCGCCCCTTTCAAGCCCCAATACGAAGTCGACATGCCGCCGCCCGCGACCTGCACCGCGGTCTTGCCGCCCGGGAATTTCTGCGCGCCGACCCATTCGTCGACCTGACCGTAAAGCTGCACGCTCGATTGCGCAAAAGCAGACGATGCACTGGCCAGCAGAGCGGCACACGCGGTTGCCTTGAGGGTGGTCTTCAGCGCACTGCTGATGCTTGTTTTCATGGGTTCTCCTGTCTTTGTCAAAAAGGGTGTGGCTGTGCGAAAGGGGGAGCTCGCGCGAATCATTGTTGTTGTCCGTTCGATCATCGAGCCAATCTGGGCGGGACCATCTTTGCGGACCATTTTTATGAACAAAAATATCGTTGGTTATTGCCGGTATATCGGTCTGATTAGTTTTGTCGCTTATCGGCCTGATAAAGCCATGGCCGATAGCGCGCCCGCGGTGCCGCCGCAAGTTTTGGCGCACCGCGCAAACCGTTGCTCACCTTGCAGCGGACGGATTGATAACGCCTCAGATGACATGCGGATGACGCACCGCCGCAGAAACGACCAAATTTGACGATGGGAGAGGGTGTGCTGCCGAGTATTTTCAAAAAAGTGTGGCGTCGAAACGTCACATCGACGGCGCGCGTCAGGAGTGAAGGCAACGCCGAAGGCTGCTAACAACCAGATTGACAGGCAGGCGAAGCGGTGCGGTGCGACGAAGCGATATGAATTTGGGAGCACGAAATGGGCAGAGACGCCTCGCTCGCCGTTCGCGATGAGGCATGAGTAGGGCGTGCGGAATCAGCTACCCACGGGAGCATTCGGACAATATTGACGCGGCAGGAAGACAGAAAGAGATGTGTGCGAGCGCAGCCGGAACGGCAAACACTGGTTGCTCACGCAACAAACCCGACGCACAGCGCGCGCAGCGCGAACGCCTAGTTCCGGTAAGGCGAGCCTTCCGATTGGCGCGGGTCGTCGGACTGGCGCTGCATGGCGCGCTGCGAACCGCGTTCTTCGTTGTAGCGGGCGATGTCGGCGCGAATCGAACCGGAGCGAACCGGCGCATTGGCCGGCGGCCGCGGCACCGTGCGCGACTCGGCACTGACTGGCGTGATGGCGCCGGCGTACTGCATGCTGCCGCGGCTGTCGCCGGCATATCCGGCCGGGCCGGCGACCCGGTGCACGCCAGGTTTGTAGACGTCGAAGCCGTCGGCGTAAGTTCCGCCCGCGAAGTTCGCTGCGCCACGCGGCAGACGTGCGTTGCGGTCGGCGACTGCAGTGCGCGCCGGGGCTGCCGGGACAGCGCCGTAGTAGCGGCCCCCGTTGCGCATCTCGCCACCCACGGCGTGATTCGCTTCGGCATGCGAATGGCCGCCGCCACCGCCGCCGTGCGGCACGCCCGACGCTTTCGCATAGGCGAACGAGCACAGCGCGGCGATAACCGCGCCCAACACCCAGTGCCTCGTTCTCGACAACCCGTCCACCCAGTGACTCTCATGCCCGAAGACTTGCCTGAAACCCATCGTT
Source organism: Paraburkholderia sp. BL6665CI2N2 (assembly GCF_004366535.1). Taxonomy (NCBI): domain Bacteria; kingdom Pseudomonadati; phylum Pseudomonadota; class Betaproteobacteria; order Burkholderiales; family Burkholderiaceae; genus Paraburkholderia; species Paraburkholderia sp. BL6665CI2N2. The sequence goes on along the minus strand of NZ_SORC01000001.1, from coordinate 5,935,187 downwards.
CGAGCTGCGATGGACTTGTTTTGGGATTGGCACGGGCGCTGCGACAAGTTCGCGGCGCGGGTACAACCCGACGGCCTTTGAACCGTAATTTATGGGCACCGGCAAAGGGTGTCGAGCCAAAAAGTGTTAGGCCTCGGACGCGGATGTAACACCTTGTTACTGCGACCTTTTTCCGCCACGGAGGCCTTGCGGGAAAACCGTGAAACCGCTTGGGTTCAATGACTTGGCGCGGCCCGCTCACGCGCTTTTGCGTATGACGAATCGTGTGGGATTTTCACCTCTATTGCTAAAAGCGCATAGACCAAACAGATCACGTCGCCAATACTGAAAACGTGAATCAAGGCGCTGCCCGAAAATTTTCCGGAGTGCGCCTTTTGATGCGCAACCCTCATTAATCAATTCGGCAAATGAATTTGCATATTTAATCGAAAATCAACAACAATAGCGGTTTCCCATAGGCTGGGACGGCGGCCTCACGCGCTTGCCCCGCGCGCTATTCCGCGTCACCGAATCGAGATTCCGACATGGCTCGCCCGAAACTGCTTCCCGACAACTTCACCCTGTGCCTCGTCGGCACCGTGATCCTTGCCAGCTTGCTGCCGGTTCACGCGCAGGCCGCCGTCGGGTTCAACTGGGTGACCAACGTGGCAGTCGGCCTGCTGTTTTTCCTGCACGGCGCCAAGCTCTCACGCGAAGCGATTATTGCGGGCGCGACGCATTGGCGCCTGCATCTTGTAGTGCTGCTCAGTACGTTCGCGCTCTTTCCGCTGCTCGGCCTCGCGCTTAAACCGCTCCTTTCGCCACTTGTCACGCCGGCGCTCTATGCGGGGGTCCTCTTCCTCTGCACGCTGCCGTCTACGGTTCAGTCGTCGATCGCGTTCACGTCCATTGCCAAAGGCAACGTGCCGGCTGCCGTATGCAGCGCGTCGGCCTCGAGCCTGCTCGGCATTTTCATCACACCCGCGCTCGTCAGCCTCGTCGTCACCAATCAGGCGGCCGGCGGCGGCGCTTCGCCGTGGCATACGGTAGGCAACATCGTGCTGCAGCTGTTGGTGCCGTTTGTGGCCGGGCAGTTGCTGCGCCCGTTGATCGGCAAATGGATCGAGCGCAATCGCGGCGTGCTCAAGTTTGTCGACCAGGGGTCGATCCTGCTGGTGGTATACGGCGCGTTCAGCGAGGCCGTCAACGAAGGCCTGTGGCATCAGATTCCGCTCTCGGCCCTCGGCGGCCTGCTGCTGCTGTGCGTCGTGCTGCTCGCACTGGCTCTCGCCGTGACGATATTCGTCAGCAAGCGGCTCGGCTTTAGCCGTGCGGACCAGATCACCATTATCTTCTGCGGGTCGAAGAAGAGTCTCGCCGCCGGCGTGCCGATGGCCAAGGTGATCTTCGCCTCGCATGCGGTGGGCGCCGTCGTTTTGCCGCTGATGCTGTTCCACCAGATCCAGTTGATGGTGTGCGCCGCGCTCGCGCAGCGCTGGGGCGCCCGCGACATGAGCGGCGAGACCCACGCCGCTTCGCGCGAGCGGGCCGCCGCCGCCGTGGCCCGCCGGTGAATACGCGCGCAATGCAAACAGGACATTCATAAGCGCCCTCCCTGAGCGTCATTTGAAGAAAGCCGCCTCGCGCGGCTTTTTTGTTATTTCACGCGCAAACGGCGTCGCTGTCGCCTCGGCCGGATGGCATAGGCCGATTCCTGGCAATGCCAAGCCGGACGGAAGCGTCCTTCAGAATGACTCCACGAATATCAACCGCACCAACCCGGTGCAACGGTTCATTAAAACTTCACTTAACTCCAGGCAAGTCCGGCCGATAAGCCCAAGGTCGAACGCTACGCCTACCCGCCATGCAACCTCGCTCGCCCTCCCGACCCGCCGCGCCGCGCGTCGAGGACTTGATCGCCCGGCGTGAGCTGTCCGCCGTGTTCCAGCCGATCATCGATTTCGAAGACGGCGCGATCCTCGGCTATGAAGGTCTGATCCGCGGCCCGGCCGGCACGCCGCTCGAAGCGCCGTTCGCGCTGTTTGCGCAAGCGCTCGCCGAGGGCTGCACGATCGAGCTCGAACGCGCCGCCGCGCGCACCTGCATCGAAGCGTTCGCGCAGCTCGACTTCGACGGAAAGCTGTTTCTGAATTTCAGCGCGGGCGCGATGCGTCAGCTGGCCGAGGCGCGCGATGATACGCTCGCGCTGCTGCGTCATCGCGGCGTCGATCCGCAACGGATCGTGGTCGAACTGACCGAGCAGAGCACGATTCTGGATGTGGGCAGTTTCCTGCCGGTGATCACGACGCTGCGCACAACCGGCGCGCAGTTCGCGCTCGACGACTACGGCACCGCGAACGCCAGCATGAATTTGTGGGTGCGGCTGCAGCCGGACGTCGTGAAGATCGACCGCTTCTTCATTCACGACATATCCTGCGACCCGCTCAAGTTCGAAGCCGTGCGCGCGATGCAGCACTTCGCCAGCGCGAGCGGCGCGCGGCTCGTCGCGGAGGGCATTGAAAACGAAGCGGATCTGATCGTGGTGCGCGACATGGGAATCGGCTGCGGGCAAGGCTTTTTCTTCGGCCGCCCGCACGCGCAGCCGGCCCGCCGCGTGACCGACGACGCCCGCGACGCGCTGCGCGCCGGTCACATCGCTGTGTTCCCCGAGACCACGCGCACGGTGAGCAGCGCGTCGCCTTCGGGCGGCATGGCGTCGGAAAAAATGCTGGTGCACGCGCCGGCATTGCCGCGCCAGGCGACCAACAACGACGTGCTCGAACTGTTCAATCGCATGCCCGACCTGCACGCGGTCGCGGTGGTCGAACACGACGAGCCGGTCGCGCTGATCAACCGCCGCAGCTTCATGGACCGCTACGCGCTGCCGTATCACCGCGAGCTGTTCGGCAAGCGCCCTTGCCTGCTGTTCGCCAATGCGTCGCCGATGATTATCGAGAAATCGATGACCGTCGAGCAGATGGCCAAGCTCCTCGCAAGCGACGATCAGCGCTATCTCGCCGATGGCTTCGTCATCACCGACAACGGCAAATACGTCGGCCTCGGCACCGGCGAGAAGCTGGTGCGCGCGGTCACGGAGGTGCGCATTGAAGCCGCGCGCTACGCGAACCCGCTGACCTTCCTGCCCGGCAACATCCCTATCAGTTCGCACATTGCCCGCCTGCTCGACAACCACGCTGGCTTCTACGCATGCTACGTCGACTTGAACCACTTCAAGCCGTTCAACGATCAGTACGGCTACTGGCAAGGTGACGAAGTCCTGAAATTCGCCGCCGTCGTACTCGCCGATGCGTGCGATCCCACCCGCGACTTTCTCGGCCACGTAGGCGGCGACGACTTTCTGATCCTGTTCCAGAGCGACGACTGGCGTGAGCGCGTGCTGCGCGCGATTCACGTGTTCAACGAGGGCGCGCAACGCTTCTACGCACCGACCGATCGCCTCGCCGGTGGCATTCACGGTGAAGACCGACGCGGCAACCCGACCTTCTTCGGTTTCGTGACGATGGCGATCGGCTGTGTGCGCGTCGAACCCGCCGACGGCCCGTCGCTTTACAGCAGCGAGGAAATCGCATCCGTAGCGGCGCTGGCCAAGCGGCGCGCGAAACACGAGACGAGCGGCTTCGTGCTGATCGATGCCGACGAAAGCGTGGCCTTGTTGCGCGGACAGGCCGAAGCCGCTCATGTTTCACTCGGGTGAACGAGCGGCGTTGAGACTACATCGGGCTTCGTTTAGCTAATTTTACTAAACAGCATATTCCGGGCCAACTCCATTGCCTACGGGTATTTCCCGGTGTCGCGCGGGTGTTTTTCGGGCGGTTTCGGAGCGGTTTTACTATACAATCGCCCGAACTCAAACACCGTGCGGCCGCCCTCGCGCGTCCGCCTGATTCGATGGCCACAACCATCCGCGACGTCGCCCGCGCGGCCAGCGTGTCGATCGGCACCGTCTCACGCGCATTGAAGAACCAGCCGGGCCTTTCCGAGGCCACCCGCGAGCGCGTCGTCGAAGCGGCGCGCAAGCTCGGCTATGACGCTGCCCAGTTGCGCCCGCGCATCCGCCGTCTCACGTTTTTGCTGCACCGTCAGCACAATAATTTCGCCGTCAGTCCGTTCTTCTCGCACGTGCTGCACGGCGTGGAAGACGCCTGCCGCGAGCGCGGTATCGTGCCGTCCGTGCTGACCGCCGGCCCCACCGAAGACGTGATCCAGCAGATGCGCCTGCATGCGCCGGACGCGGTGGCGATCGCCGGTTTCGTCGAGCCCGAAACGCTGACCACGCTGGTGGCCATGCAGCGCCCGCTCGTGCTGATCGACCTGTGGGCGCCCGGCATGCGCTCGGTGAATCTCGACAACGCAGCGGGCGCCATGCTCGCCATGCGGCATCTGTTCGAGCAGCGGCGCAAGCGTGTCGCGTTCATCGGCGGCTCGCTCGCGCACTTCAGCATCGCGCAGCGCGCGCTCGGCTACCGGCGCGCGTTCTTCGAAGCGGGCTTGCTATTCGACCCGTCACTGGAAATAACAATCGACGCCGGCCTCGACCCCGACAGCGGCGCCGCGCGCGCCATGCATCAGTTACTCGACGCGCCGGGCCCGCGCCCTGACGCCGTGTTTGCCTACAACGACGCCGCCGCGCTCGCCGCGCTGCGCGCGTGCCTCGCGCGCGGACTGCGCGTGCCCGAGGACATTGCCATCATCGGTTTCGACGACATTCCCGCCGCCGCCCATGCCACGCCGCCGCTGTCGACTCTCTCGGTCGACAAGGAAGCGCTCGGCCGGCGCGGCGTCGAGCTGCTGCTCGAAGACGCACCCGCCGAACTGGAAGTCCGTTTGCCCGTCCATCTCATTGCCCGTGCCAGTACTTTGGTGAAAACGCCATGACGCAATCCGATCCGCTTCACCCCGCTAACGGCGCCGCTGCGGCGCCGCCCGAGAGCTTCCGCTCGCGCGACTTTCTGCTCTCGCATGTGCAGGACACGCTGCGTTTCTACGCGCCGAACGTGTTCGACCCGAGCGGCGGCTTTTTCCATTTCTTCCGCGACGACGGTTCGGTCTACGACAAAACCACGCGGCATCTGGTGAGCAGTTGCCGCTACGTCTTCAACTACGCGATGGCGTATCGCCAGTTCGGCGACCCGCAGCATCTCGAATACGCGCGCCACGGTTTGCGGTTCCTGCGCGAAGCGCATTGGGACGCGCAGCACGAAGGCTACGACTGGGAACTCGAATGGCACGACGGCAAGAAGCGCACGCTCGACGCGACGCGTCACTGCTACGGCCTGGCCTTCGTGCTGCTCGCCTATTCGCATGCGGCGATGGCCGGCATCGAAGAAGCCAGGCCGATGATCGGCGCAACCTTCGAACTGATGGAACACCGTTTCTGGGACGCCGCCGCGGGCCTCTACGCCGACGAAGCGTCGCCCGACTGGCGGGTCAGTTCGTACCGTGGCCAGAACGCGAACATGCACACCACCGAGGCGCTGCTCGCCGCGCACGAAGCAACCCGGCATCTCGTCTATCTGGATCGCGCGGAGCGGGTGGCGTCGAATATCACGCTGCGCCAGGCGAAGCTCTCGCAAGGTTTGGTGTGGGAGCACTTTCACGCGGACTGGTCGGTCGACTGGCACTACAACGAGGAAGACAGTTCGAACATCTTCCGTCCATGGGGCTTTCAGCCGGGGCACCAGACGGAATGGGCGAAGCTGCTGCTGATTCTCGAGCGCTTCCGTCCGCTGCCGTGGTTGCTGCCGCGCGCCATCGAGCTATTCGACGCCGCTATGACGCACGCGTGGGACGAAGACCACGGCGGCCTCTACTACGGCTTCGGCCCCGACGGCACCGTGTGCGACCACGACAAGTATTTCTGGGTCCAGGCAGAGACCTTCGCGACGGCCGCGCTACTCGGCAAGCGCACCGGCAACGAACGCTTCTGGGACTGGTACGACGAGATCTGGCGCTATAGCTGGGCGCATTTCGTCGATCACAAGTATGGCGCGTGGTACCGCATCCTCACGTGCGACAACCGCAAGTACAGCGACGAAAAGAGTCCGGCCGGCAAGACCGACTATCACACCATGGGCGCCTGCTACGAAGTACTGGCCCACGCGCTGCCTGACGGGGCGGCCGCTGCGCCCGAATCCGCGGAGCAAACAAAATGAGCAATCCCAGCGCGAACCACGAATTCCCCTTCTTCGTCTCAGCCGGCGACATCCTCACCGATCTCGTGCGCACCGGCACGTCGCAATGGCTCTCGCGTCCTGGCGGCGCCGGCTGGAACGTGGCGCGCTGCGTGGCGCGGCTCGGCCTGCCGACCGCGTGCGCGGGATCGTTAGGTGTCGACAACTTCTCCGATGAGTTGTGGAATGCAAGCGTCGCGGCCGGGCTCGACATGCGCTTCATGCAGCGCGTGGAGCGGCCGCCCTTGCTGGCGATCGTCCATCAGACGCATCCGCCCGCGTACTTCTTCATGGGCGAGAACAGCGCCGATCTGGCGTTCGATCCGGCACAACTGCCGGCGGGCTGGATGGGTCAGGTGAAATGGGCGCACTTCGGCTGCATCAGCCTCGTGCGGCAGCCGATCGGCAACACGCTCGCGACGCTGGCGGCCGAGTTGCGTTCGCAGGGCGTGAAGATCAGTTTCGATCCGAACTACCGCAATCTGATGGAGCACGGCTACGAGCCCACGTTACGGAAAATGGCCGCGCTCGCCGATCTGATCAAGGTGTCGGACGAAGACTTGCGCCTGATCTTCAAGACCGACGACGAAGCCGGCGCACTCGCGCAGTTGCGCGCCATGAATCCGACCGCCACCGTGCTGGTGACGCGCGGACCGGAGACCGCCGTGCTGATAGACGGCGCGATGGTGACCGAGGCACGGCCGCCGCGCGTCGAGGTGGTCGATACGGTCGGCGCGGGCGATGCGTCGATCGGCGGCTTGCTGTTCAGCCTGATGACCGCGCCGCAGCGGGCATGGCCGGAGCATCTGGCGTTCGCGCTGGCCGCCGGCGCGGCCGCTTGCCGCCATGCCGGCGCCCACGCGCCGTCGCTCGATGAGGTGGTCGCGCTGCTGTAATTCTGTTGCCTTGTGCGGCGCGCATTCTCACCGGCATGGAGCGCCGCCGGGGCGGAGAACGGAAGCTCCATCATCGTGCTAGGATGAAAAAACCGAAACCTTTGGAAGACGGAGAGACGCCATGGACGACATCACCTACACCAAAGGCATTTACACGGCCACTGCCTCCACAAGAGAAGTAGAAAAAGACACCTGGCAGGGCGTGGTCACCCTTTCGCGCGACGAAGGCGACGCAACCGCCGATCAGGAAACCACGCTGTACGAAGTCGAAGCCACTTCGTCGACGCCGGAAGAAGCCCTTGAGGAAGCCAAAGCGCTTGCTCACCGCATCCTCGGAGAAATCGAACTTTAGGCAGCAACCGGCGCCGCGTCTTTCGCGTTCTCGTTTGTCATCGCTCGGCGCCACCCTGAACCAAACGGCCGGAGGCGGTCATGGCTGAACAGCTCTTCCTCTACGGCGTGTATTCCATTCACGTCCGCCCGCTCGAACTCAATGGTGCCCGCTGGGACGCGGAATACGAAATCCGCCATCGCGAGAAAGCCGTCAAACCGTGGACAACGGTAGGCGGCGACAATGGCTACGGCGACGAGACCGAAGCGGTCGCGGCCGCTCATCAGCAAGCCGTCGACGATATCGAACACGGCGCAGGCATACCCAAGCCGCGAGCCTTTCCGTAAGTTCGAAGCGTGCGCACGCCGCGGTTCGCGTGCGTGACTGCGTGACTGCTGCGTGCTTGCTTCAATGCGCGGTGCGAGCGCATCGAAGCCGGTCGATACGCCGGGCCGAAACACCGCGCAGGCACGGCGAACTCACGGCAGCGACGCACCGTCGCGCCCCGCGCGCCACGCCGAAAATCACCTTTCGCGGACAAGGCGGCGTGCTACGCTTTGGCCGTTTTCATCTCCACGAGTTTGCGATGGCGACCGAACCGTCAGACCGTCCTTCCGGCTTCGGCGACGCTGAAGCTCGTGCATCGACGCGCCGCCCAACAGGCAGCCGCGAATTCCGTCTGGACGATCGCGTGGTCATCGATCACGGCATGCCGACGCCGCTCTGGCAGGATCTCTATCACCGCGCGCTCGTGGTTCGCTGGCCGGTTTTTTTCGTATCACTCGGCGTCTTGTTCCTGCTGCTCAACACCACGTTCGCCGCGCTCTACATGCTGGGCAACGCGCCCATCGCCAATCAGTTTCCCGCCGGTTTTGGCGGCGCGTTTTTCTTCAGCGTCGAGACGCTCGCCACGGTCGGATATGGCGACATGCATCCGCAAACCGTCTACGCGCACTGGATCGCCACGCTGGAAATTTTTGTCGGCATGTCCGGCATCGCGTTGGCAACGGGGCTCATCTTCGCGCGCTTCTCGCGCCCGCACGCCAAGATCATCTTTGCCCGTTACGCGGTGATCCGACCGCTCGACGGACGCATGACGCTCATGGTGCGCTCGGCCAACGCGCGTCAGAACGTGATCGCCGAGGCACGCGCGCGGCTGCGCATTCTGCGCACGGAAACCACGGTCGAAGGTTATACGTTGCGCAAGCTCTATGACCTGACGCTGGTTCGCGATCAACACCCGGTATTCAAACTGGGCTGGACGGTGATGCACATTGTCGATGAAAGCAGTCCGCTATTCGGCGAGACCGCGGAAACGCTCAATAAACGCGGCACGTTGCTGCTGCTCACACTCGAAGGCATCGACGAGTCGACCTCGCAAACCATGCAGGCGCGCCACACGTGGTCGTGCGACGAGATCTACTGGCAGCACCGTTTCGTCGACATCATGACCGAGAAAGACGGCGTGAGCCATATCGACTACGCGCATTTCAATGAGATCGTGCCGCTCGACGATGCGCCCGTTGCGAGCGCTACAACGCTGCGGACCTTGCCATAATCAGGTTCGGACCGCACCAGGGCTTACCCGACTCCGCCCGTTGTGCGGCAGATCCATCTCAAAACTTCATTAAAACGCGCGGGTCTTCGCGCCCATTTGCGACTGTCCGGGCAAAGTAGAAAAAATCCTCTCTCATTGGCGCTAAAAAATAGAGTCTCTTTCGCTGCGTCACCTTCGTGGTCCCCACCACTGCGCGCGGATGCAAACCGCAACTATGTTGCATGGGATCGGAGTAAGCGCTAAAGCGCCAACTCCGATCGACAACGGAGACTCACCCATGACCGCTCGCCTGCCCATCGACGGCACGCCCGCACTGGCCGATTACAAGCTTTCCGACAACCTCACCGCCACGCGCGGCCGGATCTTCCTGACCGGCACGCAGGCGCTGGTGCGTCTCGTGCTCATGCAGCGCGCCGCCGACAAGGCGCGCGGCATGAATACCGCGGGCTTCATTAGCGGCTATCGCGGCTCGCCGCTCGGCATGGTCGACCAGCAGTTGTGGAAAGCGAACAAACTGCTCGCGGCGAGTGATATTCGCTTTTTGCCCGCCATCAACGAAGAACTCGGCGGCACCGCCGTGCTCGGCACGCAGCGGGTCGAATCGGACCCGCTGCGCACCGTCGAAGGCGTGTTCGCGATGTGGTACGGCAAGGGCCCGGGCGTGGATCGCGCCGGCGACGCGCTCAAGCACGGCAACGCCTACGGCTCGTCGCCGCACGGCGGCGTGCTGGTGGTGGCCGGCGACGACCACGGCTGCGTGTCCTCATCGATGCCGCATCAAAGCGACTTCGCGATGATGGCGTGGCATATGCCGGTGGTGAATCCGTCGAATATCGCCGACATGCTCGAGTTCGGCTTGTATGGTTGGGAGTTGTCGCGCTTTTCGGGCGCGTGGGTCGGCTACAAGGCGATCTCCGAAACGGTTGAATCAGGCTCGACGGTCGATCTCGACGCGCTGCGCACCGACTGGACCATACCGCAGGATTTCGCGGCGCCCGCCGGCGGCCTGCACAATCGCTGGCCCGATCTGCCGAGCCTGACGATCGAATCGCGGATGCACGCGAAGCTCGACGCGGTGCGCCACTTCGCGCGCGTGAACAGCATCGACAAATGGATCGCGCCGAGTCCGCATGCGAACGTTGGGATCGTGACGTGCGGCAAGGCGCATCTGGACCTGATGGAAACGCTGCGCCGCCTCGATCTGACGGTCGCCGATCTGGAAGCGGCCGGCGTGCGGATCTACAAGGTCGGCCTTTCGTTTCCGCTGGAGATGACGCGGATCGACGCGTTTGTCTCCGGCCTGTCCGAAGTGCTGGTGATCGAGGAGAAAGGCCCGGTCATCGAACAGCAGATCAAGGACTATCTGTACAACCGCACGCAAGGCACGCGGCCGATCGTGGTCGGCAAGAACGCCGCAGACGGCACGCTGCTGCTTTCGTCGCTCGGTGAATTGCGGCCGTCGCGCATTCTGCCGGTATTCGCCGACTGGCTCGCGAAGCACAAGCCCGCGCTCGATCGCCGCGAACGCGTGGTCGATCTGGTCGCACCGCAAATTCTTTCGAACGCTGCGGACAGCGTGAAGCGCACGCCGTACTTCTGCTCTGGCTGCCCGCACAACACGTCGACCAAAGTGCCGGAAGGATCGATCGCGCATGCGGGCATCGGCTGTCACTTCATGGCCTCGTGGATGGAGCGCGACACGACCGGTCTCATCCAGATGGGCGGCGAAGGCGTGGACTGGGCCTCGCATTCGATGTTCACGAAAACACGTCACGTGTTCCAGAATCTCGGCGACGGCACCTACTTCCACTCGGGCATTCTGGCGATCCGCCAGGCCGTGGCCGCGAAGGCCACGATCACGTACAAGATTCTCTACAACGACGCCGTCGCGATGACGGGTGGCCAGCCCGTTGACGGCAGCAGCTCGGTGCCGCAGATCGCGCGTCAGGTGGAAGCCGAAGGCGTGTCGCGCTTCGTCGTGGTCAGCGACGAGCCGGAGAAATACGACGGCCATCACGACCAGTTCCCGAAGGGCACCACGTTTCACCATCGCAGCGAGATGGATACCGTGCAGCGCCAATTGCGCGACACCGACGGTGTGACCGTGCTGATTTACGACCAGACCTGTGCGGCGGAAAAACGCCGGCGCCGGAAAAAAGGCGAATTCCCCGATCCGGACAAGCGTCTTTTCATCAATGAAGAGGTTTGCGAAGGCTGCGGCGATTGCGGCGTACAGTCGAATTGCCTGTCGGTGGAACCGGTTGAAACGGCCTTGGGCCGCAAGCGCCGTATCGATCAATCGTCGTGCAACAAAGACTATTCATGCGTGAACGGCTTCTGCCCGAGCTTCGTCACGGTGGAAGGCGGCAAGCTGAAGAAAGCCGCGGGCGCCGCGTTCGATCCGCAAGCGCTGGCCGCTCGCGTCGAAGCACTGCCGATTCCTGCGACGCACCTCGACGCCGCCCCGTACGACATTCTGGTGACGGGCGTCGGCGGCACGGGCGTCGTGACGGTCGGCGCATTGATCAGCATGGCGGCGCATCTGGAAGGCAAGAGCGCATCGGTGCTCGACTTCATGGGCTTCGCGCAAAAGGGCGGCTCGGTGCTGTCGTTTGTGCGCTTCGCCGCGCGCGACGAGTGGCTCAACCAGGTGCGCATCGACACGCAACAGGCCGACGTGCTGCTCGCCTGCGATATGGTGGTCGGCGCCAGCGCCGATGCGCTGCAAACGGTGCGTCATGGCCGCACGCGCATCGTCGTGAACACGCATGCAATTCCGAACGCCACGTTCGTGACCAATCCGGACGCGACGCTGCACGCCGACGCATTGCTCGACAAGATGCGTCACGCGGCCGGGCCGGAGCGCATGTCGACATGCGATGCACAAGCGCTCGCCACGCGTTTTCTCGGCGACACGATCGGCGCGAACATTCTGATGCTCGGTTATGCCTGGCAACTCGGTCTGGTGCCCGTATCGTTCGGCGCGATGATGCGTGCGATCGAATTGAACAACGTCGCCGTGCGGATGAATCAGCTGGCGTTTTCGATCGGCCGCCTCGCCGCCGAAGATCCCGCCGCGCTCGAAGCGCTGTGGCAAGCGCGGCATCTCGCCAAGCAGAGCGTGCGCGTGGATACGCTCGACGAACTGATCGCGCATCGCGAAGGACGTCTGCACACATACGGCGGCGCGAGCTACGTGAAGCGTTATCGCGCGCTAGTGGAGGCGGCACGTCGCGCGGAAACCTCGGTGGATGCGAAGAGCGAGCGCGTGACGCGCGCGGTGGCGACCACGTTCTATCGTCTGCTCGCGGTGAAGGACGAATACGAAGTAGCGCGTCTGCATACGGACGCGGCATTCCGTGAAGCACTGGAGGCGCAATTCGAAGGCGTGGCCGGCAAGGACTTCGGCATCAAGTTCAATCTCGCGCCGCCGACGCTCACGCGTCCTGAACCGGGCAAGAATCCTTCTAAAAAAACCTTTGGTCAATGGATGTGGCCGGTGCTCGGCACGCTGGCGAAATTCAGCAGCCTGCGCGGCACCATGCTCGATCCGTTCGGCCGTACGCTGGAACGCAAGATGGAACGCGAGCTTGCGGGCGATTATGAAACCACGTTGCAGCGCGCGCTCGTGAAGCTCGATGCCGGCAATCTGGAAGACGTGGCAAAGCTCGCCGACCTGCACGCTCGTGTGCGCGGTTATGGTCACGTGAAGCTTGCGAATCTGGCGGGTGTGAAGCGTGGCGAGCGCGATCTGGCTGCACGCTTGCAGATCGAAGCGGCGACGGGTGAGTCGGTGCGGAAATCCCTGGAAGAGGTAAAGGGCGCGGGGCAGTTGCGCGGGATTCCGGTGGTCGTGGCGAAGTAGTTTTTTTGGCCTTGTAGAGGCAAGTAAATTAATGCCGCTTCGAGAGCGATCTCGAAGCGGCATTTTTCTTTGCTACGCTGGTTTAGCTATTGATTCATGCGCTCGTCAACAGTGCGCGGACCTTCGCAACTCTGTCTGGATCGACCGGTGCGAGACCGTTGCTGTTCATGCGCACGCCCGAACCGAAATGCACCGCTTCAACTTGTGTTCTGCTCACGAAACCGGCAATCGCATCGACCGTCAAACCGGCTCCGGCCAAGACGGTACAGTGCGAACCGGCCGCTTGCCGCACCAATTCTCGAATCGTGTCTTCTGCGTGCAGCACCGAAGGTTGTCCTCCCGAAGTCAACACGTTCGTCACGGCGTCGAAACCAAGCAGCACCTCCAATGAACGGCGCAAATCCCGCGCTTCGTCGAATGCGCGATGGAAGGTGATAGCCAGTCCATCCGCCGCATCGATCGCACGGGCGAGGCCTTCGCGGTCGATCTCGCCGGCGGCGTTCAGCATGCCGATCACGATGCCATTCGCGCCTGCCGCTTTCACCGCGCGCACGTCGCGCAGCATCACTGCGTAGTCGTCGGTGTCGTAGACAAACGAGCGGCTGTGCGGCCGCACGATCACATTCACCGGTATCTCGACTGCGGCGACTACCGCTTCGATCAGTCCAACGCTCGGCGTTAAACCGCCCTCGCCCATCGCGGTGACAAGTTCGAGACGGTCAGCGCCGGCTTGCGCGGCAAGGCGCGCATCGGCAACGGTCGTGGCAATGACTTCAAGGAGGACGGACATAAGCGCGGCTGAGTGTCGTTAAATATCGTTGAAAACGACATGATCTCAGAACCGCTCTTCGTCCACCCAATCGATATCGCCGCACAACACGCAAGTCTGCTCGCCGACGCGCGTCGCCACCGAAAGCGTTACGCACGGCAACGCCTCGTTGATCGACAGATACGGCCGCGTCACATGTACGCGCTCCGGCGCATTGATCGCATCGCGGAAATACGGACGACGCAACCAGTTCGCGCCTTGCGCGTCGGCAAGCGGCAGAAAGCGCGTTTCATGCGCGGCGCGATCAGCCCGCAGCACGACGTTGCGGCCCGCCTGCTTGCCCTTCGCATCGAGCAGAAAGCAGCGCGCGGCGTGATCGAGCGCCAGAAAATTCCAGCACACTTCCTCGAGCGGTTCGCCGGCCGCGAGCCGCTCCGCGGCCCGCTCGAAGGCCCGCAAGTACGGCGCGAGCCGGCTGGCATTGCGGCGCTCGCGCGCGTCGGCCTGATCGCGATAACGCTCGGTGAGTTCGCTGATGCAGGTGGTCGCGTGCAACGCGTCGGCCGCGCCCGGGTTCGGACGGCCGAAGAAAAAGCCCTGCACGAAGTCCGCATTGCAGGCGAGCGCCATCTGCGCTTCATGCTCCGTTTCCACGCCTTCGACGAGTACCAGCTTGCCCGCTTCGTGCAGCAGCGCCACGAGGCCAGGCAGGATCGTCGCCATGTCGGCGCGATGCGCGGCATGCGACAGCATGATGCGGTCGAGCTTGACGATGTCGGGATTCAACTGCCAGATCCGTTCGACGTTCGAGTGGCCCGCGCCGAAATCGTCGAGTGCGATCAGGAAGCCGCGCTCGCGGAACTGGCGCACGGCGTCGGCGAGACGCTCCAGGTCTTCGGCGCGATGCTCGAGTACTTCGAGCACGATGCGTCGCGGCGGCAGATCCACGCGCTTCAAAGTTGCCAGCAAGGCAGCGGCGAGATAGGGATCGGTGAGCGCGCCGGGATGCACGTTCAGGAACAACCACTCGCGCTCCGCGCCGAGTACCTTGAAATTCTCCAGATGCAGCGTCTGAGCCAGCTTGTCGACCTGCAGCACATCGCCGAGGCGCGCGGCCTCGCCGAATACGTCGAGCGGCGACACGGGGCGGTCGAGCGCGTCGTGCGCACGCAGCAGCCCTTCGTAACCGACCGCCCGCATATGCGAGAGGCTGAAAATCGGCTGAAACACGCTACTCAGCGTGAGTTCGCCATGCTGCACCGTAAAACGTTCGAGCCCCGACGTCATCTCGACACCGAAACCGTGTGGCGCGCTGGCCGTCCTTTCCTGTTGCGCAATGGTCATGCAAGTCCTCTCACGCGAGAGCCGGGCCGGTCCGAACGCGGAAGCGAACAACCTCGGCGCCGTTTCTCAAATGTGCGTCATCGATATCCCTTAAGCAAGCTCCATGCGCACGCTGACGCACGTTCCGATGAAAATTATCTGAAAGATTGACCCGTGTAAGGGAGCATGCGCCGCGCGTGGGCGTGGCGCGCACCGTTAAGGTGCGCGGCGTTATGAAAACACGTGAGCGCCTCGCTGGCGGCGCGGCATGTCGCCCTGACGGAGCCGGAATGCGTCGTCGGGCTAAACTGCGACCTTACGCTTAGTCAGCTTCGCGTGGCCCGAATCGCCGAAACCGGCCGAAACTCGCCGAAGTCACACCGTTATATCCCCAGAAATAGACCGATGGACATTGTCTTTACCGTATTGATTCTTTTGCTCGCCGTCGCCGCGTCGGGCGCCCTCACCCGCGTCCTGCCGATCGCGTTGCCGCTGCCGCTCGTGCAGATCGCGATCGGCGCATTGCTCGCGTGGCCGAGGCTTGGCCTGCACGTCACCTTCGATCCGGAAATTTTCATGATGCTGTTCATTCCGCCGCTGCTGTTCGCGGACGGCTGGCGCATTCCGAAGCGTGAGTTCTTCATGGCGCGCCGCTCGATCCTGATGCTCGCGCTCGGCCTCGTCTTTATGACGGTGCTGGTGGTCGGCTACTTTGTGCACGCGCTGGTGCCGTCGATCTCGCTGCCGGTCGCGTTCGCGCTGGCCGCCGTGTTGTCGCCGACCGATGCGGTCGCGTTATCCAGCATCGTCGGCAAAGGCAAGATTCCCGGGCGGCTGATGCATATTCTTGAAGGCGAGGCGTTGATGAACGACGCGTCGGGACTGGTCGCCTTGAAGTTCGCGATTGCCGCGGCGCTGACCGGCGTGTTTTCGTTGCGCGACGCGTCGATCAGTTTCGTGATCATCGCCGTGGGCGGCCTCGCGACCGGCGCGGCGGTGAGCTGGCTGTTCGGCTTCGTGTCGGCTCACTTTCTGAATCTCACCGAAGAAGGCGATCCGGCGCCCGGCGTCGTGATGACTCTGCTGATTCCGTTCGCCGCCTATCTGGTGGCCGAGCGTTTCGAGTTGTCGGGCATTCTGGCCGCGGTCGCCGCCGGCATGATGATGAACTACACGACCATTGTGACTGCGGGGCCGGCGTCATCGCGCGTGCGCGCGAGCAGCACGTGGACGATGATCGAGTTCGTGTTCAACGGCATGGTGTTCATTCTGCTGGGGCTGCAGTTTCCGCACATTCTCGGCCGGGCATTGCTCGACGCGCACGAGACCAGTAACGCGCAGGTCTGGCGGCTGATCGGCTACATCGCCGCGGTAGCGGGCGCGCTCTACGCGATGCGCTTTGTGTGGGTGTGGCTGCTGCGCTTTTTCGCGAGCCGCAGCGCCGCAAAACAAGGCATGGCGAATGCCGTTCCGGGCCTACGCACTGCCGCGGTGACGACGGTAGCCGGCGTGCGCGGAGCCGTAACGCTCGCGGGCGTGTTGTCGTTGCCGGAGGTTTTGCCGGGTGGCGCCCCGTTGCCGGGCCGCGATCTCGCGATCTTCATCGCATCCGGCGTGATTCTGGTCTCGCTGATCGTGGCGGTGGTGGCGTTGCCGCTGCTGCTGAGCGGCTGGCGCCGCGGCAAGGATCCGCACGCCGCCGAGGAAGCGCTTGCCCGGACCATGGCGGCGCAAGCCGCGATTCGCGCCGTCGACGAGGTGCACGACAGGGAGTGCGCGAATCTCGATGAGTCGGCCTCGGCGTATGCGGCGGACGTCACGGCGCGCGTGATGGACCTCTATCGGCGCCGCCTCGCCACGCTCGATGAAGAACGCGAACCGCGCGAGCTGGCGCGCCGTGCCGACGCGCTGGAGTTCAGGATGAAGCTCGCTGCCATGAGAGCCGAGCGTAAGGCGTTGCTGGAACTGCACAGCAGCCAGGAGATCAACGACGAGACGTTGAACAAGCTGATGCGGGAGGTGGACTTGTCGGAGACGGCACTGACGGCGCGAAGAAAGTAACGCGCGCTTGCGCTACGTGGGTGCGATTCGGGCGGCGGCAAAACGGCTTTTTCTTCGCTCAAGACAATGTGCGAAAGAAAAAACCTGCGCCGCCGACGAACCCGTAAAAACGAGTGCTTCAGCGTGCGCGAAAACTCACGCCACCGGACCTTGAGCCGGCTTCCTTCTCAGAAGCGCATAGAGAATGATCGCGCCGAACGTCGCGGTGCCGATGCCACCGAGACCGAAGCCGCCGAGCTTCAACGAGAAGTCGCCGGCGCCGAGCACGAGCGTGACCGCGGCCACGATCAGATTGCGGTTGTCGGAGAAGTCCACCTTGTTGACCACCCAGATGCGCGCGCCGGTCACGGCGATCAGGCCGAACACGACAATCGACACGCCCCCCAGCACCGGTCCCGGAATCGTCTGGATCACCGCGCCGAACTTCGGCGAAAAACCCAGCACCAGCGCGATCAACGCGGCGATCACAAAGACCAGCGTCGAATAGATCTTGGTGACGGCCATCACGCCGATGTTCTCGGCGTACGTCGTGACGCCCGTGCCGCCAGCAAAGCCGGAGACGATCGTCGCGAGTCCGTCGCCGAGAAATGCCCGGCCGACGTAACGGTCCAGATTCTGGCCCGTCATCGCGCTCACTGCCTTGATATGCCCGAGGTTCTCCGCCACCAGGATCACCGCGATCGGCGCGAGCAAGGTCATCGCCTGCACGTTGAACACCGGCGCCGTGAAGTGCGGCATGCCGAACCAGGCTGCGTTCGCGACGATGGCGAAATCGACCGGCTTACCCATGCCAAGACCGTTCGTCACGATCGCGTAAATGACGTACGCCATCAGCAGGCCGACCAGAATCAGCAGACGCTGCAACATGCCGCGCGCGAACACCGCGACCGCGCCGACGCACAGCACGGTGACGAGCGCCATCCACGAATCGAAGTTGCTGCCGCTTACGCCGCGCACCGCGATCGGCGCCAGATTCAAACCGATCACGCAGACGATCGCGCCCGTCACCACCGGCGGCATCAGCGTCTCGATCCATTTGGTGCCGACCGCCGAGACGATCAGGCCAATCAGCGCGTACACCACGCCGCACGCGATGATGCCGCCCAGTGCGACCGGAATGTTCGGGTTCGGGCCATGCCCACCATAACCCGTGACCGCGATCACGAGACCGATGAACGCGAAGCTCGACCCGAGATAGCTCGGCACGCGGCCGCCCACCAGTACGAAGAACAACAGCGTGCCGATGCCCGACATGAAGATGCACAGGTTCGGATCGAAGCCCATCAGCAACGGCGCGAGTACCGTCGAGCCGAACATCGCGACGACGTGTTGCACACCCATCGCAAACATCTGCGGCCACCCGAGCCGCTCGTCGGTACCGACGATGCGGCCCTCGGCAGCCGCGGACTGGGGACGCCAGCGGGGGAAGTAGGAATCGGCCATGGCGGGGGTTCTCCTCTGTTCGGCGCTATGTATGGTGGCGCGGCGCCGGAACAAAGCGCCGCCCAGGAATTAGGCGCGAGTGTACGGAGTGCCATTGGGCCTGGCAAGCTCGGGGAAATGCGCGGCGAGGCACGGCGTGAAACCGGGCGCGAGCCGTTGCGCCCTTCATGAACACCCCCGTGAGCACCCGCGCCCTCAGCCGTGCCGCGCTTCCAGCGAAAACACCGTCACGGCCGCCTGCAACTGCCTCGCCTGATCCGCCATCGACGCCGCCGCGGCCGCCGCCTGTTCGACCAATGCCGCGTTCTGCTGGGTCACGTCGTCCATCTGCGCGACCGCGCGGTTGACCTCTTCGATGCCGGTGCTTTGCTCCTGGGAGGCCGACGAAATCTCGCCCATGATGTCGGTCACGCGTTTCACCGCGTGCGTGACTTCGGCCATGGTCTGCCCGGCCCGCTCGGCGAGTTCGGCCCCGCTGCCCACACGCGCCGTCGAGCTTTCGATCAACTCCTTGATCTCCTTCGCCGACACCGCGCTGCGCTGCGCGAGCGAGCGCACTTCGCCCGCCACGACCGCGAAGCCGCGTCCTTGTTCGCCGGCACGCGCGGCTTCCACCGCCGCGTTCAACGCGAGGATGTTGGTCTGGAACGCGATCCCTTCGATCACCGCGATGATGTCCGTCATGCGCTTCGAACCGGCCGCCAACTCACGCATCGTTTCGACCACATCGCCGACGAGATGGCTGCCGCGCGCCGCCACTTCCGACGCGCCGTGCGCCACGCCGCCGGCCTGCTGCGCGTTCTCGGCGTTCATCTTCACCGTCGACGTCAACTCCTGCATGCTCGACGCGGTTTCCTGCAGCGCCGCGGCCTGTTCTTCAGTGCGTTGCGACAGATCGGTATTGCCCTGCGCGATTTCGCCCGACGCCATCAGGATCGATTCGCTCGACTCGCTGATGCCCGACACGATGCCGGCCAGCCGTTCGCGCATGTTGCGCAACGCGAACAGCAAGCTGTGAGCGTCGCCGGCGCGTGTTTCGACGCGCACGCTCAGGTCACCGTCCGCGATGCGGTTGGCGATCTGCATCGCGTAATCCGGTTCGCCGCCGAGTTGCCCTGCGAGACGACGCGCGATCACCATGGCGAGCAGCATGCCCGCGACGATCGCGCCCAGCACCAGCGCAATCATGACGATGCGCATGTGCTGATAGCCGGTGGACGCCTCGGCTTGCGCGTCGTTGGCTTGCTGCCGGCGATAGTCGATCAGCGCGGTGATGCGATCGCGCAGCGCCTCGCTCGACGCAATCGCGCGACGCACGAGTTCGTTGTTGTCGACGCCCGCCGGAATCGGTTCGAGGCCGATCTGCTGATGCACGATACCTTCCCACACCACCGACTTGCGCAGCACGTCGTCGAACATTTCCTGGCCCTTGCCCGTCTCGATCGTCGCGCGATACTGGTCGTAGGCGGTGTGCATCTCCTTGAGCGAGCCGACAATGCTGTCCTTCAACTTTTGACGGCCGGCGTCGTCGGCGGCGTAGCCGAGATTCGCGGCGGCCAGATCGGAATCGATCTTGTGGCGGTTCGCCTCTTCCATCCAGTACAGGCCGTTCATGTGCTTATCGCAGATGGCGTCGGTAATGCCGTGCATCGACGACAGCGTACTCAGCGACATCGCGCCGATCACGACGCAAAAACCAATCACCACGGCAAACGCCACCAGCAGTTTCCTGAACACAGGCATGCGGTCGAACCACTTCATTTCACCATCCTTAACGAGTCACGGCGGACGCTCGAGCCGCCACGCTGTCGCGAACATTTCGCGATCTGTCGGATACGTAGCGACGCTCCCACCTCAATTACGGCGGGCACCACAGAGACTTGATGCGCGAAATGTCAGGAATAAGCGGGACAGGATGTTGTAAGCAATGCTTAGCGCACGCGGCCGGGGCGCGAGGCGCTACGTGCGCGGCGGGTCAGCGGCAAGTTTGGGATTCGTCTGATGTATCGGATAAGAGCAAGCTCTTAGACTTGTTTTGCTGCGCCGACCCCCATGAGTAGGCGCATGCGATGTTGTTGTAACTCTCCGACTTTCCGCTCACGCTTCCCCGCGTGAGCGGCTTTTTTTTGTCTATGCGATTCGGTGCGCGCGCGTCGCCTGCAAAAACGCTGCGATTTGCGCGCCTTTATGCGTGCGTCGCGAAAGCGTTGTCGGCGAGTCGCAAAGTGTAGTCGCGTACGTCCTGCGGCCATGCCGCGACGATCTCGTCGAAACGCGGACGGTCGTCGGCGTACAGCGCGCGGGTCGCATCTTCATAGCGCAGCAGATTGCCGGCTAGCGCGGTCATGAAGCGATACACGGCTTCCTGCGCCGCGAGCTGACGGTCCTTGTTCTCGCCGGCCACGCGCGCCGCGTCGACCAGTTTGCGCAGCGCGACCGACGCGCCGCCAGACTGTCCATTGAGCCAGTCCCAATGGCGCGGCAACAACGTGATTTCCCTCGCCACCACACCGAGCTTGGGCCGGCCACGACCGCGTGGCGTGTCCTCTGCGGCGTCTTCAATGGCGTGAGCGGTTTGGGCGCCGTCATCCTCGCTCGCTGACCGCGCGACGATTTCGTCGGGCGTGCCGCGCAGATCGAATTCGACCGGCCGGCTGGTCACGTCGTCGAAGACCAGAACCGGCGCCTGTTCGCCGCGCGCCAGTACTTCCCTTACGGCAAGCGCCACGTCGGGCAAGGCGCCGGAGGCGATACGGCGATGGCCTTCGAACGCGGTGCAGGTGGTCGGATGGACGGTCATGACAAACTCCAAATAAAGAATTTGTCGAATTATATCCGGGTTAAATTCAAATGCAAGATATTACCCGGGTAAATTTATGCGGCTTGCTCTAGACGGAGTTGCGCGCTTCGGTGCGGGGTGTCACCGCGCCGCCGCCGATGGGCGAAGTGTGCGTCACGGTGCGAGAACTCAGCACGCGATTGCGGCCCGCATCTTTGGCTTCGTACAGCGCGTCGTCGGCGGCGTTCAGGAGCGCGCGGCTCGTTGCGAACACCTCGCCTCGCGCGGTGGCGATGCCGATGCTCACGGTCAGCACATGGTGCGAACTCGCCACGTGGCGAAGCTGAAGCGCCTGAACCGCCGCACGAATCTTCTCGGCGATGAAAGTTGCGCCAGTTTCGTCGGTGTCCGGTAGCAGCACGGCGAACTCTTCACCACCGTAGCGCGCCGCCGTATCGCCCGGACGCCGCACGCTCTGCGTGATACAACGCGCCACGGCCGTGAGTGCGTCATCGCCCGCGGAATGGCCGTACAGGTCGTTAAAGCCTTTGAAACTGTCGACGTCGATCAGCAGCATCGACAGCGGCCACGCGTTGCGCTGCGCACGGCGCCACTCATCTTCCGCGTGTTCCTCGAAGCTGCGGCGATTGTTCAGGCCGGTCAGCCCGTCGGTGCGCGCCAGCACGCGCAATTCTTCTTCGGCCGCGCGGCGATAGCGCAACTGATGCGAGAACAGAAGCGCCAGCGCGATGATGGTGACATCGAGCGCGGCGATCAGCGAGCCGATGATCCACGCGCGGTGCCGCCATTCCACGTAGATATCGCGTGTGGACAGCGCGACGTCGAGGATCAGCGGATACATGTCGATATGGCGGAACGCGTACCAGCGCTCGACACCGTCAATCGCCGCCGTGCCGAAGAAATCTCCGCTCGGCTGCTGGGTGAAGCGCGAGTAGTTGGCGGTGCCGGTCAGATTGATACCGATGATTTTCGGATCGAACGGACGCCGCATCAGCATCGTGCCGTCGTTCAGCATCAGCGCCATCGAACCTCCGGCGCCGAGATTCATGCCGGCGAACAGCCTGCGGAAATAGGTGAGACGCATGGTGCCGACCACCACGCCGCCAAAACTGCCGTCCGGCCGCGTGATGCGCCGGCTCAGCGCGATGCTGATTTCCTTGCCGCTGACCTTCGGCATGAACGGGTGGCTGATGTACAGACCGACGTTGGGCGAGTCCCGCTGCACCTTGAAGTAATCACGGTCGGCGAGATTGACGAGGCGCGGCGGCGTGGCCTGCGAGTCGAACTTGATGTTGCCGGCTTCGTCGGTCACGAGGATCGAGCCCATGTCTTTGGCGCTCGCCGATCCGTCGAACAACACCATCTGGCGGATGGCCGGATCCAGTTCCAGCACGCCGGGGTGTTTCAGACCGTCGATCACCGCGCGCAGCGAGAGATCGTAAATCTCCAGATTGCGCGACACGTCGCGCTCGACCAGCAGCGACACGTTGAAGACCGAATCCTGGGCGCGCCGCAATGCGTCGTCGCGCATCTGTGCCAGCACCCACACGGCGATCGCAAGAATCGCACTGGCCAGCACGATACTGATCGCAATCACGAAGTTCGGTCGGCGCGTCACCATGGGCTTTTTCGTTCGAACATGCGCTCGCCTAAGCGCGTGAAGAAGAGGGCCGCGTCCTCACTGGCGCGTACCGTGAAGCGGTAGCGTACCAGACGATGCGCCGCGCCAAACCATCGAAAAGACGAGTTTTTTGCCGGGTCGGGCGAGTTCGGCACCGCTTGCGCGTGCTTAGCCAGTGTGCGGATCGAGCGCGGGCCGGGATGCTGAGCGGCTCAACGCGCGGATGTCGGTGGTCTCGAGCTCGGCTTGATCGGCGCCGTGGCGGGCGACCTTCAGCATGGCGAGACCAACGGGAACGCCGACCTTTCTCAAGCGATTGCTCCATCCTCTTGCTCGATGCAATGCTTTCATCACGCGCTCGAATATATTCGGTTGCCGAGAAATTCCAATTTTGTCGGTCATCGCGTGCAAGCCTTGTAGAGATATACCCGATCTGCCTTCAGTACTCGAGTGTGCGAACCGATATCCGGTAAATGGGATACCCATTTTGTGGCTTGCGTCGATGCGCTTTGGCTGCTGCATCGACGCAAGACATCGAAGGGATAGACCGCGCGAGGCCCCGCGATGTGCGGCGGTCACACAGACGCTCCCATGCCCGGACCTGAGAGTCCATTGCGAACGCATCTACGTTTCGTTATTGGAGAAAAAAATTTTGACACTAAAGCACCTCACCATCAAAGCAAAACTCATTGCCGGGTTCGGCATGCTGTCTCTTATCGTCGTCGCGGTTTCCGGGCTTTCCCTGAAAGCGCTCAGCGACTCAACCGATGGTTTTTCCAGCTTCGTGCGCGGTATCAATGCACGCGCGGACATGGCGGTGCAGGTGCGAACCGCAGTCGACCGCCGGGCAATCGCCGCGCGTAATCTCGTGCTCGTGACCAAGCCGCAGGACCTCGAAATAGAGAAAGCCGATGTGCTGCGCGCGCACGAAGACGTGCAAACCGATCTGAAGAAGCTCAACGATATGATCGCGACCGCTACCGACACGTCGGAGAAAGCGCGCAGTCTCGTCGCCGAGATCAATCGGGTGGAGGCTTTGTATGGACCGGTCGCCACCGACATCGTCAATCTCGCGCTGACCAACAAGCGCGACGAAGCGATCGTCAAGATGGACGATCAATGCCGGCCGTTGCTCGCCGCGCTGATTCGCGCGACCAACGCATATGCCGACTACACGCATACGCGTCAGGAACAGATGATCAGCGAATACGCGGCGCACTATGAGAACCAGCGCAATCTGCTGATCGCGATCAGCCTGATCGCGGTGGCGCTCGCGATCGGCGCATGCGTGCTGATCACGCGCGCGGTGACCGGGCCGCTGCGCCAGGCGATCGATGTCGCGCGCACTGTGTCGGAAGGCGATCTGCGTACGCGCATCGTGGTCGACGGCAGCGATGAAACCAGCAAGCTGCTCGGTGCGTTGCGCGAGATGAACGAACGGCTGACGGCGATCGTCGGACGCGTGCGCGACAGCAGCACGAGCATCGCCGGCGCCGCGCGCGAGATCGCCGCGGGCAATATGGATCTAAGCCAGCGCACCGAGCAGCAAGCGGCCTCGCTGCAGGAGACGGCGTCGAGCATGGAAGAACTCACCTCGACGGTTAAGCAGAACGCCGACAACGCGCAGCAAGGCAGCATGCTCGCCACGAACGCATCGTCGGTCGCGCAGAAAGGCAGCGAGGTGGTCGGCCAGGTGGTGAACACCATGCACGACATCAGCGATAGCTCAACCAAAATCGCGGACATCACGGGCATCATCGAAGGTATTGCGTTCCAGACGAACATTCTCGCCCTCAACGCGGCCGTCGAGGCTGCGCGCGCTGGTGAACAAGGCCGCGGTTTTGCGGTGGTCGCGAGCGAAGTCAGAAGCCTGGCGCAGCGCTCATCGAGCGCGGCCAAGGAAATCAAAGATCTGATTGCCACCTCGGTGGAGAAGATCCGCGACGGTTCGGCGCTTGCCGGCGAAGCAGGCAAGACGATGGCCGAAGTCACCCAGGCGGTGGCGCGGGTGACGGACATCATGTCGGAGATCGCGGCGGCATCGAGTGAGCAAAGCCGCGGCATCGAGCAGGTTAATCTCGCGATCACGCAGATGGACAATGTCACGCAACAGAATGCCGCTTTGGTGGAAGAAGCGGCGGCGGCTTCGCGGTCGATGGAAGATCAGGGGCAGCAGTTGAATGAGGCGGTGGCGTTCTTTCAGATTTTGAATGGTGGTGGTGCGGGGAGGATTGTCGGCGCGGCGCCTTTGCGGAAGGAGACGGTGCGGGAGGAGCGGGGGGTTGTGTCTGGGCGGGGGGTCGTGCGGGCGACGGGTGTGGCGGGTGTGGCGAGTGTTGCGTCGGGTATCGCGCCCGGTGCTGCGTTGGCGACGGCTGCGACTGCCGTCGCTGCGGAAGATGGGTGGGATAAGTTTTGAATGTGTTTTTTCTGCTCGAGCGCCGTGCTTGTGCGGGTGGCGCTCATGCGGGACGTGGTTGGGGCAGCAAAGGGGGTTGGTGCGAAAAGCTTGGGGCAGAAATGCGAAAACCGGCGTTAGCCGGTTTTCGAGTGACGACATGTCTGGTTGGTGGAGAGGAGGAGGATCGAACTCCCGACCTTCGCATTGCGAACGCGACGCTCTCCCAGCTGAGCTACCCCCCCAACGTGCAAATAATTCTAGCACAGGCATTTTCCGTTTTGCCAAGCCGGCCGGAACCAGCAAAACGGCAAAAACCATCACCTGGAAGGCGCCCCTGCAAGCACCCAATCCACCACTGCCCGAATATCCGCATCGCTCATCGACTGATGCGCGGGCATCGGAATCATGCCCCACACGCCAGAGCCGCCGTCCTTCACCTTGCGCGACAATTTCGCCGGCGCCTGGGCGTCGCCCTTGTACTTCGCGGCAATCTGCTGGAACGACGGGCCGACCAATTTGCGATCCACCGCATGACATCCCATGCAAGCATTCGCGTTGGCGACCAGTTGACCGCGCGGCGCATCGGCGGCACGCGCGGCCGGTACAACGACACCCGCCAGCGCGCCGACCACCAGCGCGCTGATCGCCAAGGCAACACCGCGCATCATGGCGTCGTCGCCTTCGGGTTACCCGGATGCACGGCGTTCGAATTGGTGACCGGCGCGGGCGTCTGCTGTTCGAGCGGCCGCGAACTCACCGACGAATCAGGAATAGTGCCGACAGTCGGCGCGCTCGCGTCCGGTTGCGAAGCCGCCGCTACGGGCGCCGTCCCCGCTGCGGCGGCAGCCGCCGCGGCTTCCGCGGGCTGAATGTACTGGAACACCTTCACGACCTGCACCACGCCCGGCACACGGCTCGCGACATCCGCACCGCGATTGCCTTCGTCCATCGTGACGAGGCCCATCAGATACACCGAGCCACGCTCGGCCACCACCTTGAAGTTGTTCGCCGAAATGTTCTTCTCGGCGATCAGCGCGGTCTTCACTCGCGTCTCGAGGTAAGTGTCGTTGGTGCGCGACGAGAACGAACTGGCCGGCATGATCGTCAGTTCGTTGACGATCGTGCTGACGTTGTTCAAACCACGCACGATGGTCTCCGCGCGCTGCTTCGACACGTCCCCCGCCACTTCGCCGGTCAGCAGCACGCGGCGATTGAACACCGTCACGTTCACGTGCGCATTGTCGGGCAAGTTCTGGCTGATCTGCGAGAGCGCCTTCACCTGCAACTCGCGATCCTCGGTCTGCGCGCCGAGCGTGCGCCGATCCGTCGCCACCAGCGCGCTGCCGCCCGCCGCGCCGGCAACAGCGAGAAAGCAACCCTGCAACGTTGCGGACAGCCCCGCCGCGAACCCAACCACCAGCACGGTTCTCACCAGTGTCTTCTTGACGCGGAATACGCTCATCAACTAGCTCTCCTTCGGAATCAGTCTCAATCTTCGCCCAGCAACATGGCATCGATGCCGTCGCACAGACAATGGATGGTCAGCAAATGCACTTCCTGAATGCGCGCGGTGCGATCCGACGGCACACAGATATGGATATCGGTATCGCTCAATACTTCCTGCATGCGTCCGCCGCCCTTGCCGCTCAGCGCGACCACGATCATTTCGCGCTCATGCGCGGCCTCGATCGCGGCGAGCACGTTGGCGGAATTGCCGGACGTGGTGATCGCCAGCAGCACGTCGCCCGGCTGGCCGAGCGCCCAAACCTGCTTCGAGAAAATCTGTTCGAACGCGTAGTCGTTGGCGATGGCGGTCAACACTGAGGTGTCGGTGGTCAGTGCGACCGCCGGCAAGCCGGGCCGCTCGCGCTCGAAGCGGCCCATCAGTTCGGCGGCGAAGTGTTGCGCGTCGGCCGCCGAGCCGCCGTTGCCACACGCGAGAATGCGATTGCCGTTGGCCAGCGCGGCGAACATCGTGTCGATCGCAGCGGCGATCGGCATCGACAGGGTTTCGAGGGCTTCGAGTTTGACTGCCGCGCTGTCGCGGAAGTGTTGTTGAATTCGTTCGACTGACATCGAGTCTTTATCTTCTGCCGCGAATGGGCCGCACTGCGCGGCCGTGTTGTGAAGTCGTATTACCAGGTCGTGCCGCTTCGATGAATCAGAGCGGCAACGCGGTGCAGGCGCGCAAACCATCGCTCGTTGCACTGCTCGCCGCGTTGTCGACGTTCCCCGTGGCCTGCACGCGAGCGCAAGTTTATCGCACTCACGCGCGTTCTCCGCGCCTGGCGTCAGACTTCGTCGGCACGGAACGCGTCGCGCAACCACACGAGGCGGCCGGCTTCGAACGCGATCACGTCGAAGCGGCACGCGGGTTGATCGCGCCAGCCGGCGGCATGCGTCACCAGAAAATGTTGCGCGGCGCGTACGATGCGTTGCTTCTTCTGCCAGCCGATACTCGCGGCCGCGCCGCCGTAGCGCTTCTGCGCACGCGCGCGGACTTCGACGAAGACCAGCGCGCCATCACGTTCGCGCATGACCAGATCGATCTCGCCGCCGCGGCAAGACACATTGCGCGCGACGAATCGCAAACGCTGACGCTGCAAAAATTCCTGCGCACGCAATTCGAAAGCCGCGCCGACGAGTTTGGACCCGACGAGTCCCGAAAAGTTGTGCGGCCTGGCGAGGGGACCGCTCGGCGCCGGCGCGCTCACGGCCGGCCCGCCACGCGGATCGCGTGGAACCGCGTGGCACAATGGCGGCCTCGTTCCGTCTGTTTGTGTCTTCTGTCTCATGACTCCTCTCTCCGAACTCGCGCAAGGGCAGCAGTACCCCACTGCCGCGCTATATGTGGTGGCCACGCCGATCGGCAACATCGCCGACGTCACGCTGCGCGCGTTGCATGTGCTCGGACTGGTGGACCGCATCGCCGCAGAAGACACCCGCAACACGGGGCAACTGCTCGCGCGTTACGGCATCTCGAAGCCGCTCGTCGCCGTGCATCAGCACAACGAGCGGGCCGCGGCACTGCGTCTCATCGAGCATCTGCAAGCGGGCGAACGCGTGGCCTACGTGTCCGATGCGGGCACGCCGGGCATCTCGGACCCCGGCGCGAAACTCGTCGACGCGGTTCGTGAAGCCGGCTTTCCCGTCATCCCGCTGCCCGGCGCAAGCGCGCTCGCGACCGCGCTGAGCGTGGCCGGTGACTGGGTCGCGACGTTCTCGTTCCTCGGCTTCCTGCCGCCGAAAGCCAAAGCCCGCGCCGCGACGCTGCAGCCGCTCGCGAACCATCCTCACGCTATGGTGTTCTACGAAGCGCCACACCGGATCGTCGAAACGGTGCAGGCACTGGCCGATGCATTCGGCGGCGAGCGCAAACTGCTCATCGCACGGGAATTGACGAAGTTACATGAAGCGCTGCATCGCGGCACCCTGGCCGAAGCGCCAACGTGGCTCGCCGCCGATCCGAACCGGCAACGCGGCGAATTCGTGCTGGTGGTAGAGGGCGCGCAGCCGGAAGCCGCCGGCGAACACGATCACGACGCGCTGCTAGGCATTCTGCTGGAGGAGTTGACGGTGAGTAGCGCGGCTAAAGTAGCGGCGGCGATCACCGGAGCGTCGCGCAACGCGCTGTACGCGCGCGCGCTGGCGCTGAAAAAGGAAGACGAAGAGTAAAGCTGACGGACAAACAACAAAGGGCCGCGTAATGCGGCCCTTCGTTCTTCTGCGGACACAACCCGTGGCCGCCGACGCGGCGCTACGAGGAGCGCGCCTTAGCCGCGCTCGCCGCGGTCATCTCACTTCTGGGCGCTCGAATCCGAATTCGACGCCAGCATTTCGTTACGCGCGTCGCGTGCTTCCTGCTGCGTCAGCCCTTCAATCTGCACCCGAGCCGTACCGGCATGGCGCATGTCCAGCGCGGAGGCGGCAGCCATGGAAAGATCGATCACGCGGCCGCGCGCGTACGGACCACGGTCGTTGATACGCACGACGACCGAGCGCGACGTGGCCGGATTGGTCACACGCACATAGGAGCCGAGCGGCAACGTACGATGCGCGGCGGTCAGCGCGTGCATGTCGTAGCGTTCGCCGTTGGCGGTACGGCGGCCATGGAAGCCGCGGCCGTACCACGAAGCGCGACCGGTCTGATGAAAGTCCGAAATGCCGGAACCTTCATCGGTGAGAGGCTTTGCATCGGCCAGCGACGAGCCTTGAGCAGTCGCGCCGGAGGCCGGCGCGCTACCGAAAGCTTGCGGTCCAAAGGAGCCCGCTTGCGTCAGTTTCGTGCTCTGCGGCGCGCCGCTTTCCGACGTGTTGCTAGCGCCCGGAGGCGTGGCGCAACCGGCCAGCACAAAAAAGGCAAAAAGAGTCCCCAGACCACGGGATAACCGAGTTTTCATAAGACGTGCAATCACATTGTCGAGCCGCATCACGCCAAAGTTGAGCGTGTTGCCTGCGACTCCGGCGGCAATGGACGACAACGCGCCGCGCAGACAAGCGCAGAACGTCAAAGCCCGGATGCGGCTCATTCAGCCGCTACCGCACGGTTAATTTTCACGTCTGGCGCAACCTGTCCCCGGCAGCCTGACCAGACCCCACATGCCGCCATCGAACGTGGCAAACACGTTCTTGCGCGCGAAACTCAGCGCGCAGGAACGGCGGCGTAGGCCCCACCCAGCGTCACGGCAGTTAAGTCCGTAGCAGGCGCGCGGCGCCTGGCTGGGCAAGACGTGTGCATCGAAAGCATCGATACTTGATGGCCGTCCAAAAGTGCGACAGCCCATACTTGAGTGGCGATCCGCGTGCCCATTTTTGATGGGGACGCATCGCCTTGTGGCATGCACAGTTCCCTGTGCATGGGGTGCATTATACCTAAAACAGAATTCCGGGTTGGCAAGCGACTGAAAACCTTGATGAATTTTCACTCCTGCTGCAAGAATGAGCATCTCGAAGCCCGCTGCGCCGGGGCTTCAGCGCCCTCAGCGAACGCGGACGAGAGGCCGGTACAATCAATGTTTTTCCAGCGGCGCCGTCATCCATGAAAGTCACCTTGATCCCTGTCACGCCGTTCCAGCAGAACAGTTCGCTGCTCGTTTGCGAGGCAACCGGACGCGCGGCCGTCGTTGATCCGGGCGGCGACCTCGACATCATCGACGGCGAAATCGCGCGGCAGAACGTGACGGTCGAAAAAGTTTTTCTGACGCACGGCCACATCGATCACTGCGCGGGCGCCAAAACGCTGGCCACGCGCTACGGCGTGCCGATCGAAGGCCCGCATCCCGACGAACGCTTCTGGCTGGACAAGCTGCCGGATCAAAGCACGCGCTTCGGCTTTCCGGCCGCCGAAGCGTTCGAACCGGATCGCTGGCTGCAGAACGGCGAGAGCGTGCAGTTCGGCGACGAAACGCTTGAGGTCTATCACTGCCCAGGTCATACGCCGGGCCACGTGGTGTTCTTCAGCCGCGCGCATCGGCTGGCGCTGGTGGGCGACGTGCTGTTCGCCGGCTCGATCGGCCGCACGGATTTTCCGCGCGGCAATCATGCGGATCTGGTGCGCTCGATTCGCGAAAAACTTTGGCCGCTCGGCGACGACATCACCTTCGTCCCCGGTCACGGTCCCACTTCGACGTTCGGCGCCGAACGCCGCACCAATCCGTACGTTGCCGACGGAGTCGAGGCATGAGCAGCGAAATCTACGTGAGCACCGATGTCGAAGCGGACGGCCCGATTCCCGGTCCGCATTCCATGCTCAGTTTCGCCTCCGCCGCCTACACCGAAGACAAGCGCCTGATCGCCACCTTCTCGGCGAATCTGGAGTTGCTCGAGGGAGCCAAGGCGCATCCCGTGCAGGAAGCGTGGTGGAAGACGCAGCCCGAAGCATGGGAAGCCTGCCGCAAAGACCTGCAGAAGCCGGAGGCCGCATTGACGGCGTACGTCGACTGGGTCGAGGCCTTGCCGGGCAAACCTGTGTTCGTGGCGATGCCGGCCGGCTTCGACTTCACTTATATGTTCTGGTACATGATGCGGTTCGTCGGCCGTTGTCCGTTTTCCTGGTCGGCGCTCGACATCAAGACGCTGGCCTTCGCCATGACCGGCCTGCCGTACCGCAAGAACATCAAGCCGCGCTTTCCAAAACACTGGTTCGACGAACATCCGCATACGCATGTCGCGCTGGACGACGCGATCGAACAAGGCGCGCTTTTCTGCAACATGCTGAAGGATTTGCGCGCAAGTCAGGCGATCACGCTGGCAGCCGGTAAAGATGGGGACGGCACAGGACAAAACACCACCGAGGAACCGGCAAATTAGGTAATCTCCCTCGCCAGGGCCGTTTTACATTGCGTTTCGTTTTCGCGCCCTCTACCATGCGTTGATACGGCGACGCAAACGGAGGCGCAGTTGACACTCGATACGTTCTCTCAAAAAATCCTGCGCCTATTGCAGCTCGATGCACGCCGTTCGGTGCAAGAAATTTCCGACCAGGTCGGCCTGTCGAGCACGCCATGCTGGCGGCGCATCAAGGACATGGAACAGTCGGGGGTCATCCAGCGCTACACGGCGCTGCTGGATCGGGAAAAACTCGGGCTGCACGTGTGCGCCCTCGCGCATATCCATCTCACGCGGCACACCGAAGGCGGCGTGGAACAGTTCGAGCGGGAAATCGCCACCTGCCCCGAAGTCACCGAATGCTACAGCACGACCGGCGAATCGGACTACATCCTCAAAATCGTCGCGCCGGACATCAAGGCGTACGACAGCTTTCTGCACGAACGCATCTTCAAGATTCCCGCCGTTGCGCAGGTTCGCACGAGCGTGGTGCTGCGCGAGATCAAATTCGATACGCAACTGCCGCTGTGATCAGTTAACGGCATAAGCACGCCACGCGGGCGGCGGCATGCTCGCGCGGTTCCGCATGTCTCAGGTAGCGCTGTGCGGTTCCGTCGCCTTCGGGCGCCCTCCAATGCCCACGCCGCCTTTCGCGCCGAGCGTTTCCGCATCGACTTCCGCGGATACCGCGTCCAATGCCTGTAGCAGTTCCACTCTGCGCGCGCCCAGCCGAGTCCTGAGCGCCGCCAGATCCGCCCGCCCAAGCCGCTGCGCCTCGCTGGGCAGCTTGCGCGACGACGATGCATCCGGCAGCACAACTTCGACATCCAGCCCCATGCTCAGGTAGTGGATATTCACCGCCGCCGCCTTCACGCCGTAAGACGCCAACGCGGAGTTCACCTCTGCAATGACCCGTTCGCGAGTCGGCAGATCGAAGGGCGGACGTGCAAGCGCATCGTTCTCGGGATCGACATGAATCAACGCGTCGAGCACGCGGTTGTCCGTCAATACGCGCAGGCGCGCCGACTCGGCGATGTAGTGCCCCTCCGATACCGAGATCAGCGGATCGACGAGAATATGCGCGTCGACGAGCGCGAAATCGCCCATCTTGCGCGTGCGCATTTCGTGCACGTCGCGTACGCCGGGCGTCGAGAGCAGCAGCGCGCGCATGTCGGCGGTGGCAGCGTCGTCGAGCGCGCGGTCGGAGAGATCCTGCAGCGCGTCCCAGCCGAACATCCAGCCCATGCGCGCCACCATGAAGCCGACAATCGCCGCGGCAATCGGATCGAGCAGCCGCACGCCGGCGAGGCTGCCGACAATACCGCTCGCGACCACCAGCGACGACGCCGCATCGGAACGCGCGTGCCAGGCATTGGCAATCAACATGGCGGAACGCACGCGTTGCGCTTCCCCCAGCATGTAGCGAAAGAGACTCTCTTTGGAAACCAGAACGAGCAATGCGACGGCGAGCGCGCTCATATGCACGGCGGGAATATTTTGCAAATCGGCGAGACGCGTTCCGGCTCGCCATAACATGCCGACGCCCACCGCAATGAGAAGCGCGCCCAAAAATAGCGACGCCACCGTCTCGTAGCGACTGTGCCCGTAATTGTGATCCGCGTCGGGCTTTGCGCCGCTGTGCCGATTGGCAATCAGCACGACAAAATCGGAAATCAGATCGGCGAGGGAATGGACACCGTCGGCGACCAATGCCTGCGAGTGCGCAAACACACCGACGACGATTTGCAGCGTCATCAACACTGTATTGAGCGCAATACTGACAAAGGTACTTTTGCGCGCAACGCGATGTTTTTCGGCGGATGGGGCAGCAGTGGCGGCGGGCATCTCAGAAGTGGAATGAAAAGTTCACTTCCTGCATTCTACCCGGCGCATCTCGAAATGCGCTGAAGATGCCAACAAAATTCCTTTTAAATCAATCGCTTATCTAAACGAAAAGCATTCGCGTTCCAGTTGACGGGTGTTCATGCGGCAAAAAATCACGGCAGTGGCTGCAGTAAATAAAAAAACCGCGCCCTCGACGGTACGCGGTTCTCTTTCGCAACGGCAGACGCAATCACTGCATCTGATTGAAGCTATTCGTATGACTTATGATCGGAAGCATTAGTTGCAGGCAAAAAGCGGCCGGCAAAGCTGCTACAAAGCATTACTTCTCGATCAGAAACTTTTCGCGATCCAGACCTGCAATCCAGCGCGGCGGCTTACCGCGGCCCGACCACGTGCTGCCGCTATCCGGGTCGCGATACTTCGGTGCGACGCCTGCGCGCGGACGCGCGGCTTTAGCACCCTTGGCAGCACGACCGCCGCCCAGTTCTGTCAGAGAAATGCCGTAGTCGGTCATTTTCTGCTTGATTTCATTTAGCACTTCAGCGTATTCGCGCGACTTCGCTTCTTCGATCTGCTTTTCGAGCTTCTCGCGCTGGGCGAGTAGTTCCTTGTAGGAAGACATAGATTCCCTTTGTGGTTTGGATAAATGACCGCCAGTCTTAAGCCGGCTTGCCCTTTGAAGATAGATCACGCCTCGGAATTGGAGGCGAGATTAACACAAGATAGAAAGATTACAAAAGATGGGACGGAAAATTAAACTAGATTCGTTTCAAAAAATTTCCAGCTACCGTCGCGCCCGGGCACTTCCTTTCAGATAGCCCAATTCGCTTTTTGCTGAAAAACGCAGTCAGCATCAGTAAATATGGGATTAACTATCAAAAGATGAAATTTAAAATGCAGATTTGACGCCAACATTTCATACCATGATAGCTTCAACATGAAATTTCGTAACATATTGAGACACGCCGTCTGCGCTGTTATTACGCATGAGTGTTTTCCCGAACGCCGGTAAAAATCTAATTCATGTAGCGCTGCATGCAATCTTCTAGCGCCGCGCGCAAGGTTTCAGTATCGGGTTTGGCGTCGTCAAAGGGAAAACGGCTGCGTTCACCGTTCAGTTTCAGATCCACGCCATATCGATCGACGCCGACCAGCTGAAATTCGCCCTTACTCCCGGACTGAGCGGCGAATTGCGTGATCAACGCGTTCTCTTCATCGAAACCGAGTGGCGGCAATGGATCGAGTTCATCGCCGGCGAGCCAACCCATTGCGCCGAAACCGCCGATATAACGCAGCCGCTCGAGCCGCATTGCCCAGAAAGTGAAGTCGCCGAGTACGAGATAGCGCTCCGCGTCGGGGTGATAGCGCAGATAACGCTGCACCACCTCGGGCGTCGAGTCGACCGGTTCGAAGGTGCCGAGCAAGGTGACGCGCTGGCCGCTCAGCACGTCGCCGTCGGGGGCGTCTACGGCCAGAAAACCGGCGCGCGGGTCGGCGTGCAGGTTATGGGTATGCTCGGCGAGCCGGCTCACGAGGATCGTCGGACGATGCCGCAAGTCCGGCGCGAACGGCAGCACGGACGGATAAGGGAAACCTTCCGGCTGGCGCGCATGAGTAGCGAGCGTGCCGACAGCGGCTGTATGCAGCAGATGCAGCGGAGCATGAGCGGGAATATTCAAGTGCGCGTTCCTCGATAGATGAGCGGCGAATCACAAACGCCGGTAAGCAGGCCGCACAACGCTGGCGCGTCAGAACTGAATAATCGCCAATATGCGGATTCCGCCTTCCAAGCATAAGACAGCATGCTTCGTTAGAATCGGAAATTCGCTTTCAACGCGCTTTCTCGCGCGTCACCCTCCTCGAGATTTCCGTGTCAGACCGTTCCTCCGAATTCGCCGCCCTTCCCGCCGCCCACCGCGACCTCTCCGATACGGCCCGGCAGCGCGCCCGTCTCGCCACGATGGCTGTTTTCTTCATTGCCGGCATGATGTACGCGTCATGGGGCGTGCATGTGCCGACGGTGCGCGACCGTTTTCATCTGAACGCGGCGCTGCTCTCGTTCGCGTTGCTGGCTGTCGCCGGCGGCTCGATCGGCGCGATGGCGGCCAATGCTTCGTGGATCGCGCGAGTCGGCACGCGCCGCGCCTGCCTCGCCGGCGGCCTCGTGATGGCGGTGTGCGCGGCGCTGATTCTGGTCGTGCCGGCTTACTGGATGCTGCTGGTCGTGCTGGCCGCCTTCGGCGCGGGCATGGCCACGCTGGATGTCGCGATGAACGCCGAGGCCAGCGCCGTCGAAAAAGCGCTCGGCAAGCCGATCATGTCGTCGTTGCATGGCATGTTCAGCGTCGGCGGGATGTTTGGTGCGGCGGTCGGCGGGGCGCTGCTGTCGCGCGGCATGGCGCCGGCGGTCCATCTTGCGCTGGCTGCCGCGGTCAGCACGCTCGTGCTGATCGCCGCCTGCCCTTCCGTGCTGCCGCACGTGCCGCATGCCGACCACCCCGACTCCGCCGCGCCGCGCGCGAATCGCTGGCGCTCGCCTGCGTTGTGGGCGCTCGGCGCAATGGCGCTGGTTGCGCTGATCGCCGAAGGCGCGATGTACGACTGGGCCACCGTCTACATGCGCGACGTCGTGCTGGCCACGCCCGCGCTCGCGAGCGCGGCCTACGCGGCGTTCTCCGGCGGCATGGCGGCCGCACGCTTCGGCGGCGACGCCGTGCGCGCCCGCTTCGGCGCACCGCAACTGGTGATGGCAAGCGCGACGCTCGCCTGCGTCGGGATGGTCGGCGCGCTACTGCTGCCGAACGCGGTTGCGGCGCTGATCGGCTTCACGCTGATGGGTCTCGGGCTCGCGAACATGATGCCGGTGCTGTTCGCGGCGGCGGCGGGCGTGAAAGGCATTCATCCGGCGGAAGGGCTCGCGCATGTTGCCGGGCTGGCGTACTTCGGGCTGCTGCTCGGGCCGGTGATCATCGGCGCGGTGACGCAGGTGACCAGTTTGCCGATCGGGTTGTCGGTGGTCGCGATCTGTTCCGCGCTGATCGCGCTCGTCGGTCCGAAGGTTTTGCGGCGTTTGAAGATCTGACGCGCAGGCGCGCCGCTGCTGCGCCATGGCGTGCGGCGGCACACGAAACGCGCTCGCTTTACGTTACGTTACGCAGCGGCCGCGCGCTGTGGCGTTCCGCGACACATTGGTTGAATGAAACGTCACCGCTCGCGGCTCTCATACCGCCAACACATTGATTTATATGCGGTTATTACGTGCACCGGCTAAGCAGATAGAAATGGCATAGGCCTTGCAGTTAGTTCCCCCAAGTAATGACCAAACTACGGGGGAGCAGACCATGAATCGCAAATTCAAGCTGACGGCGATCGCCATGTGCGTCACGTCGATGATCGTCCTGACGGGATGCGGAAGCACGTTGAACAGACCGGGCGTGGGGAGCGGATCGGGCGGCGGCACGCCGACGCCCACACCGACCCCTACACCCACACCTACGCCCACGCCGACTCCGACCCCAACGCCGACACCAACGCCCACGCCCACTCCGACGCCCACCAGCGCCAACCCCGTCGGCGTCGTCGTGCAAAACAGCGGCAACGCCGTCACCGCTGTCGGGCAGAGCGTCTCCGCCGTCGGCAGCCAGATCGGCCTCACGCCGATACCGGGCGCGAATCCGGCGACCACCACGGCGCTCGGCAATGTCGTATCGAATCTCGGCAACGGCGTGACCGCGGTCGGCACGGGCGTGGCGAATGGTTTGGGCCAGTTGGGCAATTCCACCGACCCGCTCGGCACGACGCTCGCCAGCAGTGGCAACCTGGTTTACGACGCAGGTCAGTCCGTCAACAGCGCCGGCCAACTCGTGACGAGTCTCGGCAGCGGCCCCACTGCGCCGCTCAGTCCGTTGACCACGCCGCTCGGCAGTGCGGTCTCGACGGTCGGCAACGCCGTCAGCGGCCTGGGTACGCAACTCGGCTCGCAGTTGACGAACGGCCCGATCCAGCAGGTCACGCAGACGGTCAGCACCGCGATCACGCCGATTACGAGCACGCTCGCGCAAACGACGCAAACCGTCGGCGACA
Organism: Paraburkholderia sp. BL6665CI2N2; assembly: GCF_004366535.1. Lineage (NCBI taxonomy): Bacteria > Pseudomonadati > Pseudomonadota > Betaproteobacteria > Burkholderiales > Burkholderiaceae > Paraburkholderia > Paraburkholderia sp. BL6665CI2N2. The sequence goes on along the minus strand of NZ_SORC01000001.1, from coordinate 5,897,694 downwards.
CCACCGGTCTCGGCGCACCGCTGAACGGTCTGCTCGCGACGGTCGGCCATGGCCTCGGCAGCGCCGGCGGCAAACTCAGCGGTGCGACCGGCAATCCGATCGGTGAGAATCTCGGCAACGTCGTCACCAAGCTCGGCGACACAGTCACGTCCGCGGGCGGCCTGCTGACGGCGGGCGGCACCGGCAGCGGCAATCCGCTCGGCGGCATCACGGGCATTCTGAATCATCCGGGCAGCGGCGGCGGCACGGGCTCGCCGCTCGCACCGTTGACCGGCATCCTCACCGCGTTGCCCGGCACCTTGAGCGGCGGCCTGACGGGCGGCAGCGGCGCCGGCGGCCCGCTCGCGCCGTTGACCAGTGTGGTCAGCACGTTGACCGGCGGTCTCGGCGGAGCGGGTTCGGGTAGTCCGCTTGGGCCGCTCACCGGCGTCGTGAGTTCGGTCACGGGCGCATTGGGCGGCGCGACGGGCAGCAGCGGCAGTCCGCTCGCACCGGTGACCTCGGTCGTGTCGACGCTGACCGGCGCGCTGGGCTCGGCCACGGGATCGGGTAGCAGCGGCGGAACCAGCAACCCGCTCGCACCGATCACCGGCCTGTTGAGCACCGTCACCGGCACCTTGAGCGGCGCGGCAACGTCGGCGGGCGGCACGACCGGCGGCGGCTTGCTCGGCGGTCTAGGCGGCATCGCTTCAAAGAAGTGACGAACAAGAATAACGACTGCACATAACGACGCGTTAAAAACAGGCGTCGCAGGGGGGCGGCGAGCCGGGCAACCGGCTCGCTGTTTTTTTATCGACGCGTCCGTCTGCGCGAGTCACACGTCAACGATGCAGCGCCGAAGCGCCGCGCTCGCTTCATCCGCACGTCACAGTTCGTGATACGTATCGTAGTGACGCGAGAACTCGTTACCGCGCAGAAAATTGGTGAACGTCATCGTCACCGACGCGTCGAGGCCTTCCACGTAATGCCACCAGCCGATCGGCAAAAACAGCAACTCGCCGGGCGCGAGCGTGCATTCGATCAACTGCGCCTGGCGCATTGACGGGAAGCTGTCGTAGTCGATCGCCGCACCGTCCACTTGCGAATAGCAATGCAGATGGTTCGCCATATATGGCGTGTCCGACAGCGGCACGAGTTTGATCTGTTTGCGGCCAATCACCTGAGCCATGAAGTTGTTGGTCAAGTCGTGATGAAACGGCGTCTTTGTGCCCGCCGGTCCCATCCAGAAGAAACCCGTGTCGGGCGATGCAGCGTCGAGATATTCGTCGATTGACGGCACGTCGGGCCATAACGCCGCGAGCGCCGCGCGGTTGTGCGAGGTGTTATTGGCGGTCATATAGAAATCGTCAGTCGGCCCGCTCTGTTCGACGAGGTCGACATAGTCCGCAAAGCGCATCATGCGCCGGAGCCTGGGCTGATTGATTTCGTAGTTCGCGTCCGAATCGCGGCCGAACTGCACCTCCACTTCACGATCGCCGCACCGCTCGCGAAAGTAGTCCCAATTCCACCGCGAACGTGCAGGCCAGACATCGAATGCGCCGGTAATGATCACCGGCCGGTTCAGAAAGTAGTACTGCTCAAAGAACGCATCGCGCGATAACCGTTCGCGCCGTTCGACCACAGCGCTCGCCGCGCGCATGCGATTGAGCTCGCCGTACACCGACAAAATCCATTCGCGCTTGCGCAAACGATTGCGCAGACGCGTTGCACCGTGAAAATAAGGACTCGCGAGCGCCGCGTCGATTTCCCGCGTGGCATCGGCCGCGTCGAAACCGTGGCCGACCAGCGCGCCATGCAACGCGGACGACGGTGCGTCGAGCATCAAATTTTCGGCAATCCAGCGGCGCCACGCGTCGTCGAACGAACGGGTTACGGCAGTCACGGCGGTCTCTCCCGACAAAGCGGATCCGCAAAAGAAAAAAGCACGCGGACCTTGCGGCGCGCGTGCCTTTTAAACCCTGCAACCGAAGACAGACAACACGCTGCCTTCGATCACGGGTTTTTACATCTTCACTACGTCGAGCAGCGTCTTCTTGCCGGACTTGTAGTTGTACAGCGAGATCACGCCGTGCTGAAGGTCGCCCTTCGAGTCGAACGTGGTTTCACCGATCACACCCTTGTAATCCGTGCTCGGCATAGCTGCCAGAATCTTCGCCGGATCGGTCGAGTTAGAACGCTTCATAGCGTCGACGATGATGTACACAGCGTCATACGTGAACGGAGCGTAGATCTGGATCGGCTGACCGAAACGCTTCTGATACTTGGCGAGGAACGCCGAACCGCCAGCCATCTTCTCGAGCGCCATACCGGCTTCCGAGCAGACGATGTTGTCGGTTGCGTCGCCGGCCAGGTCCGACAGCTTGTCGGTACACACGCCGTCGCCTGCCAACACCTTCGCGCGCAGGCCGAGCTGCTTGGCTTGCTTGGCGAACGGGCCGCCGGTGGCGTCCATGCCGCCGTACATGATCGCGTCCGGGTTTTCGCCCTTGATCTTCGTCAGAATCGCGCGGAAGTCGACAGCCTTGTCGTTCGTCGCATCATGCGACATCACGTTCAGGCCCAGCGACTTGGCGGTCTTTTCGAATTCGTTCGCCAGACCCTGGCCGTAAGCGGTCGAGTCGTCGACGATCGCGACGCTCTTCACTTTCAGACCCTTCGCTGCGTAGTTAGCCAGTGCCGGACCTTGTTGCGCATCGGTCGCGACGACGCGATACGTCGTCTTGAAACCTTGTTGCGTGTAGGCCGGGTTCGTTGCCGACGGCGAGATCTGCACGATACCTGCATCGCTATAGATCTTCGAAGCCGGAATCGACGTGCCCGAATTCAAGTGGCCAACCACTGCCACGACCTTGTCGTCGACCAGTTTCTGGGCGACTTGAGTTGCCGTGCGCGGGTCAGCTGCATCGTCTTGCGGATCGAGTTGCAGCGTGATTTTCTGGCCACCGATCGTCAGGCCCTTGGCGTTGATTTCTTCAACTGCCAGGCGCGCGCCGTTTTCGTTGTCTTTACCCAGGTGAGCGATACCGCCAGTCAGCGGTGCAACGTGACCGATCTTGACGACCGTGTCGGCTGCAGCCGAAGTTGCCAACGTCGCGAACAGCATCGCCGCAGCGCTGATCGGCAACAGCTTTTGAATCTTGATGTTCATGTAAGTCTCCAGTTTCGGTCCCAAAAACAACGTAATCGCCCTGTGCCCCCGCTTCCCCAACACGTGTCGCTCAGTCCCGTGGACGACCACGCCGGTTGCATCGTTCATGCACTTGGCCAGCACGCTTACCGGACTGTTTGTGGCAGGCGGCAAACCGTACTTGCGCGCAAGTGTAGGCCATCAAATTAATTTGTGGGGCTTTTTTGAGGAAGTGGGATGAACACTAATAGCGTTTATCCAACAAGCGCCGATTCCGGCTGGAGAGAGTGACTGGAAAGCACCAGCCCATGCGGGTTTCCGCCAGGAGAGGCTTTTGTCTAACTGCACGGCCTAAAGCTTTTAGCGTGTTAAACCGTTAATCATCCGAATAGGCTTCGTGCTTGAAAAGGAGGCACGTCCGGACGCTGTCCGGATCCTGTCGAATCAGCGTTTGAACGCAGCGATGCGCGCGGTCACCGCGCGCCATTCGTCTTCGAGTTGGCCCATCAGTTCGGCGGCGCCGATATCTTCGCGGCGGCGGCGGCCCAAAGGCGCGCCCTGGCCCGACCATAGGGAGAGATAGTCGCCGTTTTCCGCGCGGCTCGCGGTTTGCCGCAACTCCTGCGTCAACGCGTTTTGCACCGGATACGGCGCGATCTTTTCAGCCGCTTCGCTCAAACGCTGCATCAACGGATTGCGTATCCCGCGCGCATGGCGGCCGGTGATCGCGCGCGTGACCGAAGTCGACGTGTCGGACGTGGCGCGCACGCGGGTTTTCCATATCTGCGGAATCGCGCTCTCGTGACAGGTGAGAAACGCGGTGCCCATCACCGCGGCTTGCGCGCCGAGCGCGAGCGCGGCGACGATACCGCGTCCGTCCATGATGCCGCCGGCAGCGAGCACCGGCAGTCCGGTCGCGTCGACTAGTTGCGGTACGAGCGCCAGCGTGCCGACCAACGCATCTTCGAATGCGCCGATGAAGGTGCCGCGATGCGCGCCCGCCTCCGCCCCTTGCGCGACAATGGCATCGGCGCCCGCGTCGCGCCAGGCCACAGCTTCGGCGGCATGCGTCGCGGTGCCTATTACATATAGACCGTTGTCGTGCAGACGGGCGACATCGTCGGCCGGGAGCAAGCCGAATGTGAAGCTCGCCAGCGGCACGCGCAATTCGATCAGCATGTCCAGTTGCGCGCGAAAATCCGGCGCGTAGCGTGCGAGCGGAGCGCCCGGCGGCAAACCGAGATCGTGCCGCACGGGATCGATGGCTTCGAGCGCGGTACGCACGGTCGCGTCGTCCGGCGCAGCCGGTTCGAGCACGAACAGATTCACGCCGAACGGACGATCCGTCAGCGCGCGGATCGCCGCGACTTCGCTCGCGATCTTCTCGGGCGAGAGCGCCGCGCACGCCAGAAAGCCGAGACCGCCGGCGTTCGATACCGCGGCGACCAGCGCCGGCGTCGTCGCGCCGCCCGCCATCGGCGCCAGCACCACCGGCACGCGCAACCCGAACCGCTCGGCAAACGGCGTCACAAAACTGCCTTCACTCATGATGGACTCCTTTCCCGTCAATGCGCTGGCCGCATGAGCGAGCCAACACGCTTCAATGTACCGAGCCGGCGCGCGCGGGGAAAATGAATTATCGAGAATGTTTCAATCGCCTTACGAGATTTCCGCCTCACGGGGCCGCGCTGCGCGGCGTTTCTTTTGGTGGCAAACTGACCGCCCCGCTTCAGGCGTTCAGGCCTGTGGCCTTCACTCGGACCGACCTCGCGCAGCCGCGCGCGAGTCAATGGAGAGCAACATGAGCACCACTTCCCGATGGATCGACATTCCCGCCGGCAACGACAGTTTCGGCGGCTACCTGGCGTTGCCTAAAGGCGGCAAGGGACCGGCCGTCATCATCATTCAGGAAATTTTCGGCGTGAACAGCCATATCCGTTCGGTCGCGGATCAGTACGCGCAAGACGGCTACGTGGCGCTTGCACCGGACGTGTTCTGGCGCGTGCAACCGCGCGTGGAATTGACGTACGACGGCGCCGATCGCGAGAAAGGCATTGAGCTGATGCAGAAGCTCAAGGTCCACGAAGCGGTGGCCGATATCGGCGCAGCCGCCGCCGCACTGCGCGCCATGCCGGAAGTGACCGGCAAGGTCGCGGCGATCGGCTTCTGCTTCGGTGGCCGGCTCGCGTATCTGGCCGCGGCGCAAGGCACGCTCGACGGCGCGGTCGCCTACTACGGCGGCGGCATCCAGAACCAGCTCGACGAAGCCGCGAAGATCAAGGTGCCCATGCAGTTCCACTACGGCGAACTCGACGCGCATATCCCGGTGTCGGCTGTCGGTGAGATTCAGGAACGCTTCGCCGGCCGTACCGACGCCGAATTCCACATCTATCCGAACGCCGATCACGGCTTCAACTGTTCGGACCGCGCGTCGTATAACCAGCGCGCCGCTGCATTGGCGCACGGCCGGACGCTGACGTTCCTCGGCGAACGTCTGTAAAGCGCGGTTCTGGCGGCGTGCTTGTGTGCGCCGCCAGTCGCGTCGATTGATTGCGCGCACCCAGTGCGCTTTTTTCTGGGTGCTTTGCATTGGCGCAAGTAACTCGCGCGCGTAACTCAGTTACTCTCTCGAAGACGGCATTTCAGTGGCACGCCGTCTTTCCCTTTACGGCGACTAATCCGGGCGACGGCAATTCGCCGCGCGCTTCATCGTGCGCATGGACCGCCGGCCGATTCAATACTCGATAGCGAGGGCTCCTTCGTCGTGCATTCAGACTATCTCGCCCATGACGCCACCGGCCTCGCCGAACTGGTACGCAAGCGCGAAGCAAGCGCGCGCGAGTTGCTCGACATCGCGATTTCACGCACGGAAGCGGTCAACCCTGCGATCAACGCGATTGTCCTGAAGGACTACGATGCAGCCCGTCAACGCGCTTCGCGCGACGACGCGAGCCGGGCGAACGGCGCAAACAACGCCGATGGCGTCAGCGCGCAAACCGCGCTGGCCGGCGTGCCTTATCTGATCAAAGACCTCGGCGCGCCGGTCGCCGGACTGCGCATGGCCATGGGCAGCCGCCACTACCGTCATTTCATTCCCGCCGAAGACGCGCCCGTGGTCGCGCTGGCGAAAGCGGCCGGCCTCAACATCTTCGCCAAGACCAGCACGTCGGAACTTGGACAGATGCCTTATACGGAGCCCGAACTGTTCGGCGCATGCCGCAATCCGTGGAATCTCGACCATACGCCTGGCGGCTCGAGCGGCGGCGCGGCGGCGGCGGTTGCCGCGGGTATCGTGCCGCTCGCGCATGCGTCGGACGGCGGCGGGTCGATCCGCATTCCCGCGTCGTGCTGCGGACTTTTCGGGCTCAAACCATCGCGCGGACGCGTGCCGCGTGCGAGCGCGGTGGTGGCAGCCGGCGAACTCGGCGTCGATCATGCGGTGTCGCGCAGCGTGCGCGACAGTGCGTTGCTGCTCGATCTGCTTGGCGGCAATGTCGACCGGCCGCTCGGCGCGCCGGGCACGTTTCTGGGCGCGAGCCGCGAGACGTGCAAGCCGCTGAATATTGCGTACGTCACCGAGCCGATGCTGGCGCCGTCGCTTTCCGCCGACGCGCGCGCCGCGCTTGACGATGCCGCGCAACTTGCCAGTTCGCTCGGCCATAACATCGAACCGGTATCGCTCGGCATTGACTTCGCGGCGGTTCGTCATGCGTTCCTCACGCTCTGGTCCGTCACGGCAGAAGACCTGGTGTTGAACGCCGAGCGCATTAGCGGCCGCAAACCGCTGCGCGCCGAGTTCGAAATTTCGACGTGGACGATGGCGCATGTGGGCCGCAAGCTCGGCGAACGCGGCCTGCCCGCCGCGCTGGAAGAACAGCGTCGCATCACCGAACGGCTCACCGATCTGCTGAATCGCTACGACGTGATTCTGTGCGCCACGCTTGCCGCGCCGCCGATCAAGATCGGCGAGATGCAGCCCACTTCGGCGGAGCGGATGCAGATGCGCGCCGTCACCACCATGCCGCTCGAAGCACTGTTGAAGAAGGTGCTGTCGGAAGCGTCGGACAAGGCGTTTACGTGGGCCGGTTGTACTGAACTGTTCAACCTGAGCGGCCAGCCGGCCATGTCGGTGCCGCTTTACTGGAATGCGCGCGGGTTGCCGATCGGCGTGCAATTCGCGGCGCGCGTCGGCGGTGATGCGACGCTTCTGCGTCTGGCCGCGCAACTCGAAATGGCACGACCGTGGTTCGACAAACGGCCGCCGTTGATACAGGCGCGCAATTAGGCGAAGCAACTGGCGGCGGCGAAAGAATGTGTCGTAACGAAGTGACGCAGAGAACCGGGCACCGGCGTCGGCGCCTGACTTAAACCGCGCCGCCGTTCAGGCCGGCTTGCGATGCGCGTCGAGATCCGCGTGGCGCTTGCCCGGAATGCAGGCCACCGCGACGATCGACAGCGCCAGTCCGCCCATCACGTAGTAAGTCGGCGCGAGCGGCGAGCCGGTGGCGTCGATCAGCCACGTCACGACAAACGGCCCGAAGCCGCCGAACACCATCACCGCGATGTTGTAGGCGAGCGATAAGCCGGTCGAGCGGACGTTCGCCGGAAACAGCTCCGCGATCAGCGCGCCGAACGGTCCGTAGTAGCCGGACAGCGTGATCGACAGCAGCGCCTGCACGAGAATCAGTTTCGACACGCTCGGCTCCGCCGCAAGCCACGCAAACAGCGGATAAATGATCACGAGCGTAATCACCAGCGACCACAGCGACAGCCCCTTGCGTCCGATCCTGTCAGACCATGCGCCGGCCAATGGCGACAACACCGTCAACAGCAGATTGCCGACGATCACCGCGTAAAAGGATTGCGCGTAGGGCAGCTTCAGCTGATTGACCGCGAAGGTGGGCAGATAGCTGATCAGCACGTATATCGTCACCGTGAGCGCGATCACCGAGCCGAGTCCGCAGAGCACGTCGCGGGTGTGAGTCTTGAAGACTTCGCCGAGCGTCGCGCGCCGCGCGGTTTTTTGCGCGAGCAGAAACGCTTCCGAATCGGCGAGATGCCGGCGGATGTAGATGCCGATCGGCCCGATGATCAAACCCAGAATGAACGGCACGCGCCAGCCCCAGGATTTCAACGCCTCGGGCGACAGTCCGCGCGTGATCAAGGCGCCCACCAGCGCGCCGAGCAGCAGCGCCGCCGCCTGGCTTGCCATCTGCCAACTGCCGTAAAAGCCGCGCTTCGAAAACGGCGCCGCTTCGATCAGCAACGCCGTCGAACTGCCGAATTCACCGCCGGCGGAAAAGCCTTGCAGCGAACGTCCGATTACGATCATTAACGGAGCGCCGATGCCGATCGCCGAATACGGCGGTGCGATCGCCAGCACCAGAATGCCGAGTGTCATCAGGGCGATGACGAGCGACAACGCCGCTTTGCGTCCCGCGCGATCCGCATAGAGTCCGAGTACGATGCCGCCGATCGGCCGCATGACGAAGGCGACGCCGAACGTCGCGGTGGCGAGGAGCAACGACGAATAGTCGCTGCCGGCCGGGAAGAACAACTGGGCGATCACCACCGTCAGAAAACCGAACACGGTGAAGTCGTACCACTCGAGTGCATTGCCGATCACAGCCGCGACGACGGCTCGCGTATGAAGGCTCCTTGACGCTGGTCTCATTCGGATCTCCAGCCTGCCAAAAGTATCCTGTAGTGCGTCGTTTTAGTGCAATGCCGTGTTAGCGCGAGCGAGAAAAAGAGCGCGAGCCGTAGAGGTCGCATTGGAGTGTAAAGAGCGCATAGGCGGTTTTCAAGCAGCAAAAAGACGTCTGCCGCGCGAGGTGGCAGACGTCTGAATGATGGGACCTTGAATACGCGCTGCGATGTTGCGGCGCATTTCGCGCAACACGAAGTGCGCGTGCGGCTGATGGGTAATCAGGCCTTCTTGTTATATGCGCTGCACCAACCCTTGCTCGCGACCTGCTTGCCGGCGAACATCGGGCAGCCGGCATAGGCGTCGGTCGGCTTGCCCTGATAGAAGCTGCAGTTGCCGCAGTCCTGACCTGCTGCGTATTTGGCGAACTTCGCCTTGTCCACTTTCGCGGCGTCTTCCTTGTAGCCGAGTGCTTGCGCGGTCGGATCGGTTTCGGAAACTTTCGGTGCGTCGGCGAACGCCTGGCGCGACAGCGCGAAGCTTGATGCCACACCAATGCTGGTGATCAAGAATGTACGACGGGAAGGTTTCATGGGGACTCACTCCATTTATATTGAACTGATCGCCGTTCTGGTGACAGCGGTCCCCAAGGATAGCAATGAAGCCGTCGCGCGTGACGGTCCAAATGATAGAGATAAGCGAATTGGTACGACCGCGCGGCTGAATGTCGCGCGGAATGCGAATCGATCGCAGACGAAGTGAGCGCTCGCGGTGAAGCGCGCGATGCGCGAACCGCGCGCTCGCAGCGAGATCGTCGCTGCGAATCACGCGCGTCCGCTCAACTCGCACACTCGCTGCGCGATGGCGAGCGACGCTGTCAATCCTGGCGACTCGATACCGAACAGATTGACGAGTCCACGCACACCGTGCGCAGCCGGACCTTGAATCACGAAGTCGGCAGCGGGTTCGCCGGGACCGGAAAGCTTCGGACGAATCCCCGCATATGCGGGCTGCAATGCATCGTCCGGAAGCGCGGGCCAGTAGGCGCGAATCGCCGCATAAAACGATTCCGCGCGACGCGGATCGACGTCGTAGTTGATCGCATCGACCCATTCGACATCGGGACCGAAACGCGCCTGGCCGCCGAGGTCGATGGTCAGATGCACGCCGAGTCCGGCCTCGTTCGGCATCGGATAAATCAGGCGGCTGAACGGCGCGCGCCCCGAGATGCTGAAGTAGTTGCCGCGTGCGAGATAGAGCGGCGGCACATGCCGCGCGTCGAGTCCGCGGATTCTGCGCGCCAGTGCGTTCGCCTGCAAACCGGCGCTGTTGATCACGCACGCCGCGCTGATCGTGGTCGGTGCGCCACCGCCCACGTTGATGATGAAGCGGCCGTTGCTCGCCTCGATAGCTTTGACCGGCGCGTGAAACGCACACACTGCACCGTCGCGTTCGGCGTCACCCTGCAGCGCCAGCATAAACTGATGACTATCGACGATACCCGTCTGCGGCGAGAACACCGCTTCGACACATTCGAGCGCGGGTTCGAGCGCTTGCGCCTGGTCGCCGGTGATTCGCATGAGGTCGAGCACACCGTTGTCGCGGCCTTTGGCCATGATGCTTTCGAGCTGAGGAATCTGGTTGCGTGAAGTGGCCACCAGCAATTTGCCGCAGCGTGAATGCGGCACGTTGCGCTCGACGCAGTAGTCATAGAGCATCTCGCGGCCGCGCACGCAAAGCGCGGCTTTGAGCGAGCCACGGGGATAGTAGATGCCCGCGTGAATCACTTCGCTGTTGCGCGAGCTGGTGCCCACGCCGATTGCTTCAGCGGCTTCCAGCACGATGACGTCGCGGCCCCGCGCCGCCAGTGCGCGCGCCACCGCGAGCCCGATCACGCCGGCGCCGATCACTACACATTCGATTTGGTCCATGTCCCTTGACGCGGCCAACATCGCCGCGCGCTACCTCGTTCACCCGATCAAGATGAAGACAAGGTGCGGCTTTCGCGTGCCTTACACCGCTCGCTGCCGAACGCACCTGTCCATTCGCCACCGCTACGCAAAATTGTACGACGCCTTACAGACACAAATGCCCGCAGTCGGTAATGGCTGCGGGCATGCGGTCTTGTGCGGATTTCAAACGTAGTGGCCGGACTCAATCAGTGTACGCCGTCGGGGGTCGCGGCGCTCGCTTCTTCGTATGTGGGGCGAATGGGAGGCACTGCCCGCGTTGTATCTTATTAATAGCAATAATTGCCGCGACATTCATTGTGCTTCGAGCACAGATTCCTGCCTTTGGCCATAAAAAAGCCGCCCGAAGGCGGCTTTGCTGCGAAAAAGTGGCAAAAATGCTCAGAAACCGATGGGTTTTCGCCGGTTTCCGTGGTCCAGGCGAATGTCGCCCGCTTCGACATGATCCCGACCATCGATCCGCGCCGCGCCGAAGCCGTTGAGAATCGCGCGGCGCATTTCACGCGGTGACGCCCGCATCAGCGCGTCGAGCGCGTCGTCACCCAGCACCTCGGGAAAGCGCAGGCCCCAGTTGTGCGCGCTGCGGATCTCGTCGTAGATCGCCTGGGCGATACGGCGCGCGCCGTCGCGATCCGGCGGCGGGATCTCATACACGTTCATCCGGTTCAGGATCGGCTCGGGAATCGAGCGTTCGTCGTTCGCCGTCGCGATCCAGATCACATGCCCAGCGTTGATCGGAATCTCGGCGAACTCGTCGATGAAGGTCTGCGCCGTGTCGTGCTCCAGCAGCGCATACAACGCACCGAGCGGATCGTATTGCGAATCGCCGGTGGCCTTGTCGATTTCGTCGACGGCGATCACCGGATTCGCGTAACTGCCGTTCACGAGCGCATCGAACACCTTGCCCGGCTTCGCGTTCTTCCATTGGGAGGAAGCGCCCGACAGAATCCAGCCCGCCGTCAGCGAACTCATCGCTACGTATTGGTACGAGGTGCCGAGCAGGCGCGCCAACTGCTTGGCAAAGTGAGTCTTGCCGATGCCGGGGTCGCCGAGCAGGAGGATCGGCATCAGTTCGAGCCGGTCTTCGGTCTCGAGGCATAAGGCGACCTGCTTGCGAATGTCGTCGAGTGGCGCGGAAAAGTTGGGCAGCGCGTCGATCAGATCGTCGATCGACGGCATGCGGTTCGGCTTCACGCAAAAGCGCAGATTGCCGGTCTTCAGCATCTTTTCGTAAGTTGCGCGCAGTGCCTCGTTCGCGCCTTCACCGAGATCGTTCAGCGCGGTCTCGACCTGATCGAGGTCGTACACCCTGCTGAAAGACGCCACGGCGATTTCTTGTTTGACCATTGCTGTTGTCATCGCTCACCCCGTCTGGCTGGTCTTGCTGCTGCGGCTCCTTGTATGGCGCCGTTTCAAGTCCAGTGTAACGACGACATATTCGCGTGCAAGCCAGCAGTCTCGCCACTCTGCTGCTAACAGCGGGTTGTTTTTGGTGATTGCCGGCCTTACCTGAAATGGATTGTTGCTGAACCCGGCCCCGTTTGACGTGTCAGAAAGGCGTTACGCCCATCAGGGGTAAGATGGCCTTCTGATTACTCGGCCGGATCTCGTGACCGGAGAATGCTTCTATGTGGAAAACCAGTATCGTGGCCGTGTTGCTCGGCACTTCGTTGCTTGCGAACGCACAACAAAGCGCATCACAGAGCGCACCGCAAAGCACACCACAACGGCCGGCGCAGCAGGTCGTGCAATGGCAGTTGCAGGTCATGCGCGACGGCCAGCAAATCGACGCGTTCGACGGCACCACCACCGTCGGCCAGGCGCGCACGGACACGCATCACAAGATGGTGCAGCATAGCGTCGGCTGCAAGGATCAGCCGGCCGGCAGTATCGATCTGGCGCGCACGCTGACCGTCTCGCCGCTGCAGGCGGATGCGAGCGGCGTCACCATGTCGATCGACGCACAGGAAACATTCGAGGAAAACGCCGCGCGGCAAACCGACACCGGCTGCAAGCTGCCGCCGCAACCGCGCCAGGTGAGCGCGAGCCATCCGGGTCTGAGGCTGGCGCCGGGGCAATGGGCCACGTGGACCATCGTCGACAAAGACCCGAACCTGGTCTACCGCGTACGTGCAAGTCTCGCGGACAGCGCAACCTCGGCAAACTGATCGAACTGATGCAAAGCACACGCAAGCGAACACGCAAACAGCACGCGGCTAACCGACGCCCCCAACCAGAACACGTGGACAACGCGGCATGCGAAACCCCGAAGAATTGATCCGCGAGAGCGTAGCGCCCAAAGATTTCGTCGCGGTGAGCTGGAACCTGCATAAAGGCCGCACACCGCTCGGCTTTCAGGCATGGCAAGCCATGCAACGCTGGGTGCAATCGACCCATGCGGACGCCTATTTTTTACAGGAAGCGATGGCGCGGCGCATGCCGTCGCCGGTATTGGCGAGCAGTTTCGGCTCGCCGCTCGCCGATCCGTTGAGCGATGTCTGGCATTGCCAGGCTACTGAAATCGCGCGCGCGCTCGAACTCGAAATCGCGCTCGGACCAAACGTTTTCAAACCATCGTGGCGGCATGGTAATGCGATTTTGTCGCCGCATCCGCTGGATCTCGGCGGACGTTGGGACATTTCCGCGCATCGCTTCGAAAAGCGCGGTCTGCTGGTGGCCCGCGCGACTTTCGGTGGTCACTCGGTCACGCTGCTGTGCGCGCATCTTGCGCTTACACGCTCAGCCCGCTTGCGTCAGATGAACTGGATCGCGCACTGGATCGCGAAGGAAGCACCCGAAGGTCCGCTGGTGCTCGCCGGCGATTTCAACGACTGGCGCAACGATTCCGTGCCGCTCTTCGGCGAACATGGTTTGCAGGAAGTCGCCACGCTGCTCGGCGAGTCGGGCCGCACTTTTCCGGCTTTCTCGCCCGCGCTCGCGCTCGACAAAATGTTCGTGCGTGGCATGAAGCCGATCGAATGGATCCAGCCGACGCAGGAGACCGCGTGGCTCTCGGATCACTTGCCGTATATGGCGCGCTTGCGAGTCGAATAGAAGCGAACCCGAGCGCACGCGCCGCACGTTAGTCCTTGTGCGGCGTCCATTTCACCGTCGCGGCGATCTGCTCGCCCGGCTGCAATACGCAGCCGCCCACGTGCTCACGCCGGGCGACCGCGTTGAAGCAGTCCGTGGTATTCGTCACGGGTTCCACGCACAGTTGCGGGTCGTTGGCGGGCGCGAAGATCACCATGTGATCGAACGGGGCGTCGGCGGTCATCGTTAGTCGACGGTGTTCGTCGGGCCACGCTATAGTCGCCTCGCGCGACCAGTTCGCGAAGTTGTTGTCGAGACCGAACGCGTCCGGCGACATGCCTTCGCGCAACGCTTCCACCGCGGGATGCGCGCCGAGATGCGTCGGCAACACGTCGGCGTCGGCGTGCCACATGGCTTTCACCTCAGCGTACACGCGAGTCTGCGCGGTGCGCGGATAGTACGGGTGATGCCCCATGCCGAACGGCATCGGCTGCGCGGCCAGGTTTTGCGCGGCTAGCGTGATGCGCAACGCGCCGCCGCTCAACTCGATTCGCTGCCGCGCGCGATAGCGAAACGGCCAGTCGCCGGGTATGCGCGCATCCGGTTCGTGTTCGAAGTGCAGTTCCACCGAGCTTTCGGTACGCGCCCCCACCTGCCACGGATGCCGCCACGCGTTGCCATGCAGCGCGTGGGCGAAACGCGTGTCATTGCCGGCGAGATCGATCGTGCGGCCGTCGAATTCGAAACGCGCGTCGCGAATCCGGTTGCAGTAGGGAAAAAGCGGAAAGCTCGCCATGCGCAGCGGATCGCGCTCAGCGAACGCCGCTGCCGAGGCCGGCCGCAACCAGTGCAATGGACCGTCGGGCGTCGTTTCGTAGAAGGCCGCCAGCGCGCCGCCCACTTCGGGCGCGATCACGACACGCAGCGCACCGGCCGAAAGCGTGACGACCGTGGCCATGACCGCGGGATCGTCGAGCCACATGAGTCCGGTCGCCGACGGCCGGATCGAATGCAAGGAAACGTCGCGCATGGTCAGAAAAGGCAGTGCCTCGGGCGGATGGCGGCATGAACGCGCATTGGCGTCTCCTGGAACGTGCCGCGCACAGCGCGCGGCCGGCGGACTGTCACAATCCGCGCGACCGAGAATCGCACGCCAAAGCACAATCGTCAATATTATTAGTAATAAATTTGTCGAATGAGCGTCCAGCAGAGGGCGATGCAAGCCTCCCAAATGACGGGTTACCGCGCGTTGCCGCGCGCATATTATTAGTGTTACCGTCAGGCACCAGGATGCCCACGGCATGCCCCAGCTTTAGCGCCGCTGCAGCGCGGCCCGCACAATGAAAAAATCGACTCAACGCCGTCCGACCATGACCGACATCGCCAAGCTCGCCGGCGTGTCGCAATCGACTGTCTCGCTGGTGCTGAACAACGCGACCGGCGCGAAGTTCTCGGAGACTACCCGCAACAAGGTACTGAAGGCCGCGCACGATCTCGGCTACCGGCTCTCGCTGCGCGAGCCGGTATCGGCCTCCGCCGATGAACGCAATCTGATCGTCTATCTCGCCGACGAAATTTCCACCAGTCCGCATCCGGTCGTGAACATCGACGGCGCGCGCGATGCAGCGTACGCAAGCGGCAAGATGCTGGCGGTCTATTCCACGCACGGCAACGCCGACATCGAGAAGCAGGTGCTCGACACCACGCTGTCCAATCCGCATGTGTTCGGCGTGATCTACGCGACCGTCTACACGCGCAAGGTAACGCCGCCGGCGGCACTGTCGCAGGTGCCGACCGTGCTGCTGAACTGCTATACGGGCGAAGGCGGGTTCTCGTCGGTGGTGCCCGCCGAGGTGGCCGGCGGCCATCTGGCGACCGACTATCTGCTGCAGTCCGGCCATCGGCGCATTGGCTATATCAACGGCGAGCCCTGGCAGGACGCGTCGAAAGATCGTCTCAAAGGCTACCGCACCGCGCTTGCGACCGCCGATCTGCCCTACGCGCCGGAAATGGTGCGCGACGGCGACTGGAGTTCGGGCCTCGGCTTCGAACTGACGCTTTCGCTGATGCGCGAGCCCAATCCGCCGACCGCGATTTTCTGCGCCAACGACCTCACCGCCATCGGCGCGATCGAAGCGTTGAAGCAACTCGGCATGCACGTGCCTGAAGACGTCTCGGTGCTCGGTTACGACGACCAGGAAATCGCCCGCCACACGCATCCGCCGCTCTCGACCGTGGTGTTGCCGAACTACGAATTGGGACGCTGGGCCGTCGAGACTTTGCTGCAGGAAGAACACAATCGTGCCGCCGGCGCGCCGGTTCGGCATCGCATGGTGAAACTGGACGGTCCGCTGGTCGAACGCGGCTCGGTCAGGGTAATTACCGAGGCGAAAAAGCCAATAATTAATATTATTAGTGATTGACCGATAATAATTCTGGGTGAAATAATCGGCACGTCCGGCGGCACAGATCAACGTCGACCGGCAGGAGAAATTAAAAAGCAAATAACACCTACCTCACCAGGTACTGGAGGAAGACATGGCGTCGCTCAACACGCAGTCGCGCGGACACGCGCGCAAGCAGCAGATTCGTCCGCTGGCGGGTTCGCTGCTGGCTCTGGCAATCGGTTTCGGCGTCGCCACCGCGCACGCCGACGACGCGCTGCCGAAGTTGCCCAGCAAGACTCCGCTGAAGGTCGGCTTCGCGCAGACCGAAAGCAACAATCCGTGGCGTCTGGCGGAAACCAAGAGCTTCAAGGACATTGCCGCGAAGTGCGGCTGGCAGTTGGTCATGACCGACGCCAACAGTTCGAACTCCAAGCAGGTGTCGGACATCCAGAACATGATCGCGCAGCACGTCGATCTGCTGGTGTTCCCGCCGCGCGAAGAAAAGCCGCTTGCGCCGGTCGTGCTGCAAGCTAAAAAGGCCGGCATTCCGGTGATCCTGGTCGACCGTAATGTCGATCAATCGGTCGCCAAGGCGGGCCGCGACTACATCACTTTCATCGGCTCGGACTTCATCGATCAGGGCCATCGCGCTGCTGACTGGCTCGTCAAGGCGACGGGCGGCAAGGCGAAAATCATCGAACTCGAAGGCACCACCGGCGCGTCCGCCGCGAACGATCGCAAGAAGGGCTTCGACGAAATCATCGCGAAGAACCCGGGCATGACGATCATCGCGTCGCAAAGCGGCGACTTCGCGCGCGACAAGGGCCGCCAGGTCATGGAAACGCTGTTGCAGGCGCATCCGGACGTGACCGCCGTGTACGCGCACAACGACGAAATGGCGCTCGGCGCGATCGCCGCGATCAAGGCCGCCGGCAAGCAGCCGGGCAAGGATATCCAGATCGTCACGATCGACGGCACCAAGGGCGGCATGGACGCGATCGCGGCCGGCGAACTCGGCGCGAGCGTGCAGTCGAGCCCGTTCTTCGGCCCGCTCGCGTGCGACGTCGCACAGCGTTACGCGAAGGGCGAAAAGATTCCGACGTGGGTTAAGGTCTCCGACAAGTTCTACGACAAGAGCAACGTGCAGCAGAACATGCAGGACGGCTATTGATCACGACGCGGAGTTGTACGCGCAGTTGCGAAGTTTGAGCGCCATGCTTTGACGGAGCGTCCACGCGCTCCAGCGGCGCCCCGAAGGAAGTCCCCCGTCCCGAAGCAAGTCCGTTAGATGCATCGGAATCGGGGGATTGCCTCGCAGGACGTCCCCGCCCCGAATCTGTCTCCTCGGGGGCGGGCGACGGGAAGGGTTCGGAGCGACGCGTTCGTGGCGGCACGAACCGTCGCTTCGCTTTTATGCGGCGTAACATGGTTCGCCAACAATGCCGGCATCAGAGCCCGAACGAAGGGCCACACCGGCTCGCATGTGCAGCGCAAAGGGCGCACGCGGCAAATCAGGCAGCACCTGCATCAGGAGGACATCCGTGACGGAATCCGGCAAAGAGACGCCACACTCCCCCATTACCCGTTCGCCGCTGCTGGAGATGCAGGACATCGGCATCAGCTTCGGCGGCGTACCCGCGTTGCGCAGCGCCAATCTGAGCGTCGCCGCCGGCGAAGTGCATGCGCTGATCGGCCAGAACGGCGCGGGCAAATCGACCATGATCAAGATCCTGACCGGCGCGTATCGACGCGCCTCGGGCAGCGTGCGCTTCGAAGGCCGCGAAGTCGATTTCCGCACGCCCAAGCAGGCGCGCGAAGCCGGCATCAGCACGATCTATCAGGAGATCAACCTGGTGCCGTTCCGCTCGGTGGCGGAGAACATTTTTCTTGGCCGTGAGCCGCGCCGTTTTGGGCTGATCGACTGGCGCGCGGTGCAGCAACGCGCCGCCGCGCTGCTCGAATCGTTCGGTTTGCAGATCGATGTGAAGAAACCCGTTGGCCGCTATTCGACCGCGATTCAGCAGATGGTCGCGCTCGCGCGCGCGGTGTCGTCGGACGCGAAGATGGTCATCATGGACGAGTCCACTTCATCGCTCGACGAACGCGAAGTGGAGCTGCTGTTCACCGTGGTGCGCAAGCTGCGCGACGACGGCCGCGCGGTGATCTTCGTATCGCACCGGCTCGACGAACTCTACGCGCTGTGCGACCGCGTTACCGTGATGCGCGACGGCGAGACGGTCGCGCAAAGCACGATGGCGGACATGGACAAGCTGCAGCTCGTCACGACGATGCTCGGCCGCACACTCGCCGCCGTCGTGCAGGACGACGCCGAAGCACGCGAAGCGAACCTCGCGCGACGCGGCAAGCAGATGATCGCGGCCACGCAACTGAGCGCGCACCCGAAGGTGAGCGACGTTTCACTCGAAGTGCACGCCGGAGAAGCCGTGGGTCTCGCGGGCCTGCTCGGCTCGGGCCGCACCGAAACCATGCGGCTGATGTTCGGCGCCGATCCGCTGGAGCAAGGTTCGCTCTCGATCGGCGGCGAGACAGTCGCGCTGAAGTCGCCGCAGGACGCAATCTCGCGCGGTCTCGCCTATCTCACCGAAGACCGCAAGGCCGAGGGCATCGTCCCCGAACTCTCGGTGCGCGACAACCTCACGCTCGTCTGTCTGCGCACGCTGACCAGGAACGGCGTGGTCGACGTGAAGAAACAGCAGGCGATTGTCGATCGCTTTATTCTGTCGCTCGGCATCAAGCTGCGTTCCGCCGATCAGCCGATCCGCGAACTGTCGGGCGGCAATCAGCAGAAAGTTCTGCTGGCGCGCTGGCTGGCCGCCGAGCCTTCGCTGCTGCTGCTCGACGAACCGACGCGCGGCATCGACGTCGGCGCCAAAGCGGATGTGGCGAAGATCGTGCGCGAGCTGCGCGACGCGGGCCTCGCCGTGCTGCTGTCCGCTTCCGAACTGGAAGAGCTGACGGCCGTGGCCGATCGCGCGGTGGTGATCCGCGACGGCCGCACGGTCGCCGAACTGAATGGCGCCGACATGAGCGAGACCGCGATCATGGACGCCATCGCCTACGGCAGCGACGGCCATTCGGAACTCGCGGAAGCCGCGCAAACGGCAAACGCCGCACACATCGAAGACGCGTTGGAGGACGACCGTCATGGCGCTTAAGTTGCACACCGAATCGTTGCACACCGAGCCGCCGCTCGGCGAAACCGCCCAGCAGACGGCGGCCGCTTTGCCCGCCTCCCCGGCAACCACGGTGCGTAAATGGCGCCATCTCGCCATGCAGCGCGAAGTCATCGTGCTGCTCGCGATGGTGCTGTTCAACCTGATCTTCACGCCGCACTTCTGGTCGCTGCAAACCTTCAACGTCAACATGACGCAGGTGGTGACGATCGTGATCGTCGGCATCGGCATGACGCTGGTGGTGGCGACGGGCGGCATCGATCTGTCGGTGGGCGCGTCGATGGCGATCTCCGGTGCGCTCGCGCCGATGCTGTTCCTGAACATCGCCGGCCCCGGCGGCATCGCGCTCGCGTTCGTGCTGCCAGTACTCGCCGCCGCGCTGTGCGGCGTCTTCAACGGCCTGCTCGTCACGAGGTTATCCGTGCAGCCGATTGTCGCGACGTTGGTGCTGTTCATCGCCGGACGCGGCATCGCGCAAGTCGTCACCGACGGCAGCCTGCAGGCGTTCAACACGCCCGCCTTTCAGTGGATCGCGCTCGGCAAGGTCGCGGGCGTGCCCTTTCAGGTGTTGCTGATGCTGGCGCTGGTCGTCCTGTTCGCATGGGTCGTGCGCAAGACGCTGTTCGGCCAGTATCTGCTGATCACCGGTGGCAATGAAAAAGCCGCCTATCTATGCGGCGTGCCGACGGCCACCGTGAAGCTGATCGCCTACACGCTCTGCGCGGCGCTCGCGGGGTTGGCGGGGCTGATCTCGATCTCCGTGAATTCGTCCTCGGATGCGAACGTGGTCGGACTCGGGGTCGAACTCGACGCGATTGCCGCGGTCGCCGTCGGCGGCACGGCGCTGACGGGCGGCAAGGCGTATATCGGCGGCACGCTGATCGGCGCGCTGATCATCCAGTTACTGCGCTACACGCTGCTCGCGCACGGCATTCCCGACGCGGCGGCGCTGGTGGTGAAGGCCGGCATCATCGTCGCGGCGGTTTATGTACAGCGGCGCTCGCGCTAAGTCTCGCTAACTCACGCGCCTCAGAGAAAATTCCGGACTCCAAGCGATGAAAAAGAATCTTCCTATCCTGCTCGCGCTGGCCGCGCTCGTCGTGTTCGGCCTCGTGCGCTACGAGCATTTCGGCTCGGCGTACAACATCACGTCGTTCTGGCGTTACAACTCGATGTTCGCGCTCATCGCGGTCGGCATGGCGTTCGTGATCATCACGGGCGGCATCGACCTATCGGTGGGCACGGTGGCCGCGCTGGCAAGCGTCGTCGCCGCGCTGACCAGTGTCCATGGCGGCTGGGTTGCCGTGCTGGCGGGATGCGCAGCGGGACTCGCGGTCGGCGTGCTCAACGGACTAATCATCACGCGCCTGAAAATCCTGCCGTTTATCGTCACGCTCGCTACGAGCCTCGGCGCGCACGGCGTCGCGCTGCTGCTCGGCAAGAACGATGCTGTGTCGATTGCCGCCGAGTCGAACTTCGGCAACTTCGGCCAGGGCGATCTGTTCGGACTGCCGATTCCGGGCATCGTCGCCGTAGTGGCGGCGCTGGCCGGTTGGCTGGCGCTGCGTAGCACGCGCTTTGGGCGGCACTCGCTGGCTATCGGCGGCAGCGAGGAAGCAGCGCGACTGATGGGTCTGAACGTCGACCGCACGCTGGTGACGGCGTATGCGGTGAGCGGTCTGCTCGCCGGCATGGCGGGCGTGATCCTCGCCGCGCAATTCGGCGCGGGACAACCTAACGAAGGCGTCGGCTGGGAGCTGTTCGCGATCTCGGCGGTGGTGCTCGGCGGCACGCTGCTGACGGGCGGCGAAGGTTCGATCGCGATGACGATTGCCGGCGTGTTGTTGCTCGGTCTGGTGTTCAACCTGCTGAACTTCGAGAACGGGCTAGGGTTTATCAGCTTGTCGGCGTACTGGCAGTCAGTGATTCGCGGCGTGTTCCTGCTGCTGGTGATCGTGTTGCAGGCTCGCGTGCTGAGACAACGTGGGAAAAAGCGGGTCGCGGCTCCGGCGTGATTGGCTGAACCACGCGGCTTGGATGATCCATTTGACCTGGCGGGGTGACGGCTAAGAGCTCGCCGCTGATCTGCTTTCCTTTGCCGCGCCTCGGAGTAATCAAAACGGCAAACGCTCAAACCCCGGCTTCAACTGGGATTCCGGCGTGGCTGACGGCCATCGCGCCGCATTTGTGTACCAACACGGCGCCGTTGCAGTTGACCGATGAAAACGTCGTCACGGACACGCCGCGACGCTTTTTCTCTCCATCCGTCGCCCTTTTTGCCAGTTTTATCAGCAGGGTCAATGCTGCAGCGCATGGCGGGTTTCGGTATCATCCTGAAAATGTTGCCCGCGCGGCGCGCCTACCCGGCGCATCCCGGACAACCGATGGCAGCCGCCCTGCGCGGCATTCGCCCATCGCCGCACCCCTGCTGAAGCGCGTAGCCGCACCACGCCAACGTATTCCGCGGCGCCGATCACAAAGACAGCCGGCGCCGGCGCTTCCAGGTCCGGTAACCCGCATGACCACGCTCAACCGCCGCGCCGCAGCCCCCAGGCAGCGGGCGCGGTAAAATAGCGGATTGCGCGTGATTCCCGTATGGGTTAGCGCAGCATCGCCCTTGCCGTGCCGGCCGGCTCAAAACGACTGGCCGCCCTTGTTTTCGCACTATCCAAGAAGCCATGAGCAACCTGAATTCACAAACCGTCCTGAGCGTCCATCACTGGACCGATACGCTTTTCAGCTTCACCTGCACGCGCGACCCGGGGTTCCGTTTCGAAAACGGCCAGTTCACGATGGTGGGCCTCGAAGTCGACGGCAAGCCGCTGATCCGCGCCTACAGCCTCGCGAGTGCGAACTACGAAGAGCACCTCGAATTCCTGAGCATCAAGGTGCAGGACGGCCCGCTCACGTCGCGTTTGCAGCATCTGAAGGTCGGCGACGAAGTGCTGATCGGCAAGAAGCCGGTCGGCACGCTGATGGCCGACAACCTGCTGCCGGGCAAGACGTTGTGGCTGTTGTCCACCGGCACGGGCCTCGCGCCGTTCATGTCGATCATTAAAGATCCGGACATTTACGAGCGCTACGAGCGCGTGGTGCTCACGCACACTTGCCGTTTCGTCGACGAGCTGGCGTACAAGGAATACATCACGGATCACTTGCCGGCGCACGAGCATCTGGGCGAGCTGGTTCAGGAAAAGCTGCTGTACTACCCGACTGTCACGCGCGAAGCGTTCCAGAACCGTGGCCGTATCACCGAACTGATCGAAACCGAAAAGCTGTTCGCCGACCTCGGCGTGCCGGGCTTTTCGCTCGAAAACGACCGCGTCATGCTCTGCGGCAGCCCGCACATGCTGCGCGACACGCGCAAGCTGCTCGACGACGCAGGCTTCCAGGAAGGCAGCAACAACTCGCCGGGTCACTACGTGGTCGAAAAGGCCTTCGTCGGCTGAGGCACGTCCCGATCTTCGCGGCCCCGCCGCCGCGAAATCAGCAAAAGGAGCCTATGGGCTCCTTTTTTTTGCCCAGTTACAATTCGGCGTCGCCGGACTGACATTTGGCGTCGGTATTCTTCCTACAAAACAGGCGTTGCAATTCATCGACCATTGCGTGAAACGTGGGCGCTAACCCTTGGTGCGACTGCATTTTTTCTTTTAATGAGATATCATCGCGGCGCATCATCAGTCGAATTATCCTGCCTGTCGTGGCCCGTCCGCCATGTTACTGAATGTAAATTTCGTTACGTCACACTGTAGCGATTCATCCGTTGCGTCCTAAGCGCGACGGCCTGCACCTGGAGGCTAGAGACCCACATGCGTTCTTTCGTCTTCGCGCCGCTCATGCGCATCCGCTTCGCTGTCCACAGCGTTTCCTGACAGGGAAAGTCATGGATACGTCGACTGTCGTCCGGTTCACCACCCCTCTTGCTTCGTCACCGGCACGTGACGGATTCGACGCGTGCGGCGCGGCCGAGCCGGCTGCGCTGACCTCGCCGGCCGATCGGGAACTTGCGCGGCTGCGCGCCCGGGTGCGCGAACTCTCGGCCGAGCTGGTTCAGGCGCAGGAAGCCGCTTGCCGCCATGTGGCGCGTGAGTTGCACGATGGCGTGGGGGCCGAACTGACGGCGACGCGTTTCGCGCTCGCCGGCGTCGAAACCTGGCTGCCCGCCGACGCGCCGCCGCAGTGCGCCGCCGCGCTTGCCGTGGCGAACCGGTCGCTCGACGCGGTGTGCGAGGCTAGCCGCCAGGCTGTCGCGGAACTGCATGCGCCGTCGCTCGAAGCCGGCATTGTCGGCGCGCTGGCGCACTGGACCGGCGACTTCGCCGCACGCACGCAACTGCGCACGAGCTTTGTGTGCGCCGCCGACGTGCGCCTCACGCGCCTGCCGGCCGACGCCGCACTGGCCGTGTTCCGCGTCGCGCAGGAAGCGTTGAACAATATCGCCAAGCACGCGCGCGCCGAATCCGCCGATGTGCGGATCGAAACCAGCCGCCGTCACCTCACGCTGCTTATTAGCGACGACGGTGTCGGCGTCACGCGCAACACCCGCAGCCGTCCCGGCCATTTCGGCCTGAGCGGCATGCAGGCGCGCTGCGCGGCTTTCGACGGCACACTGCGCCTGAGCACCCGGCGCGCCGCTTCTGAGCGCGGCGAGAACAACGAGAACGGCAAGGCGTCGCGCGGCACCCTCGTGCGCGCGCGTTTTGCCTGGGACGCGATGCTGGAGCACGCGCCGCGCGCGGCCCGGCACGCGCTGCAATCGTGAGCACGCCATCATGAGCCTGCGCATTTTGCTCGCCGACGACCACGCGGTGGTTCGCCAGGGCGTCCGCCAGTTGCTGCTCGATCGCGGCGTGGCGCGCGAAGTCACCGAAGCGCAAAGCGGCGCCGAAGCGCTCGACGCCGCTGCCCGGCACGCCTACGACGTGGTGCTGCTGGACATTTCGCTGCCCGACATGAACGGCGTCGAAGTGCTCAAACGCATGAAGCGCAAGGCGCCGCGCGCGGCCGTGCTGATGTTCTCGATGTACCGCGAGGACCAATACGCCGTGCGCGCCCTGAAGGCAGGCGCCGCCGGCTACCTGTCGAAAACCGTCGATGCCGCGCAGATGATCAGCGCGATCAAACAGGTCGCGGCGGGCCGCAAATACGTGAGCCCGGCGATGGCCGAGGCGCTCGCCGACTACGTTTCCTTCGACGGCGAACAGTTGCCGCACGAAAAGCTCTCCGACCGCGAATATCAGACGCTGTGCATGCTCGCGTCGGGCAAGCGGCTGACGGATATTGCCGTGGCGCTCTCGCTGTCGGTGAAAACGGTCAGCGTGTACCGCACCCGGCTGCTCGAAAAAATGAAGCTGCGCAATAACGCCGAGCTGACGTTCTATGTGATGAGCAACCGGCTCATTGATCTGAATCCGGCGATGGCGGGCTGACAGCCGCTAGACGCCAGCGCGGCGTTAGGTCGCTGGGTCGCTGGGTCGCTGAACAACTCGCTCCTGCCGGCACTCATTTGCAAGAGGGCGGTTCTCGCCTCGTTGGCTGCGCATCGAGCGAAAACCTTTGCGGGCGTTGCCTGGCCCGCCTCGGACGGGAGTGCCCCCGAGTCACGTCGAACGGGGATTTTCAGCCTCTGCATCCCGCCGCTAAAAGCACGTCCCAACATGGTGCAAGGCGCGCATCCGTTAAAATCGTGGGTTTTCCGACATTCGGCGCGCAACACGCGTGCACTACTGGAGACCCCGCCAATGTCCCTGTTTCGCAAGAAGAGCGTCGAGCACATGATCGCCGCGAGTGCCCGGAACGCCGGTCTCAAGAAAGCGCTCGGTGCGCTCGATCTGACCTTTCTGGGCGTCGGCGCCATTATCGGCACCGGCATTTTCGTGCTGACCGGCACGGGCGCCGTGCAGGCCGGTCCGGCTCTGATGATCTCGTTCCTGATCGCCGCGGTCGCCTGCGGCTTTGCCGCCCTGGCCTACGCCGAATTCGCGTCGACGATTCCGGTGGCCGGGTCGATCTACACCTATTCGTATGCGACGCTCGGCGAACTGGCCGCGTGGATCATCGGCTGGGACTTGATGCTCGAGTATGGGCTGGCCACCTCCGCGGTATCGGTGGGCTGGTCGGGTTATCTGCAATCCTTGCTGTCGGGCTTCGGCGTGTCGTTGCCGGTGGCGCTGACGGCCGCGCCGGGCGCGTTGCCCGGTCATGACACGCTCTTTAACCTGCCCGCCTTCCTCGTGATGATGGCGATCACCGCACTGTTGTCGGTCGGCGTGCGCGAGTCAACGCGGATCAACAACATCATGGTCGCGATCAAGGTCGTCGTGGTGTTGCTGGTGATTGGCGTGGGCGTGTTCCACGTGACGCCGGCCAATTGGCATCCGTTCATGCCGAACGGCTGGAACGGCGTGTTCGGCGCGGCGGCGGTGATGTTCTTCGCGTTTATCGGATTTGATTCGGTATCGTCCGCGGCGGAAGAGGTGAAAGATCCGAAGCGCGATCTGCCCATCGGGATCATTGCGTCGTTGGGCGTTTGCGCGGTGTTGTATGTGGCGGTGGCCGCCGTGGTGACTGGCATCGTGCCGTCGGCGCAGTTCGCGAACATTTCGCATCCGGTGTCGTATGCGTTGCAGGTGGCCGGTCAGAAGTGGGTCGCGGGGTTTATCGACCTTGGCGCGGTGCTGGGCATGCTGACGGTGATTCTCGTGATGGCTTACGGGCAGACGCGGGTGATTTTCGCGATGTCGCGGGATGGGCTGTTGCCGGCGAGGCTTTCGCGAGTGCATCCTCGGTTCGCTACGCCGTTTTTTACGACCTGGCTTGTTGGGATTTTCTTCGGGTTGATCGGCGCGCTCGTTCCGTTGAATGTGTTGGCTGAGCTGATCAATATCGGTACGTTGGCAGCGTTTTCGATGGTGTCGATTGCGGTGCTGGTTTTGCGGAAGACGCATCCGGATTTGCCGAGGGCGTTTCGGTGTCCCGGAGTGCCGGTTGTGCCGGTTTTGGCGGTGGCCGCGTGTCTGTTTTTGATGGTTAATCTTCAGGCGGTTACTTGGGGCGCGTTTGTTGTTTGGTTGCTGATTGGGATGGTTATTTATTTTGGGTATTCTCGGCGGCATTCGAAGCTGAGTAAGTGATTTTCTCCACTCCGCGCGGGATACGGTTTTCTTGTTCTCGGGCGCTGGCCTTTTCATTGCTCGTCTAAATGCGTTGCACGAGAATGAGAAGGCCAGTCGTCGTAACCGGGTGTGAACGCTGGAGCCACTCTCGCCCGTCTTCAAGGCGCGCGGGACTCAGCGGCCGAGTCGGGGCAATATCGGCGTGGATGTGGATAGGCGGCATCGATTAAAGCGTTTAACCGTTTAATCGATGCATGGCTCATAATCGATTCAAACGGCATATCTTAAATACGCGCGCGCGTTGCCGGTCGCCAAAATTGCAGATTGATTCCATTTTTGAGAAGCCAGAGCCAGTAGTATCGCGACTTTCACCTGAAAATGAGGTTAGCAAATGGCGTGGAAGTACAGCCAGGCGACTGGTGTTATATCTCATGATGGAAACTCGTTAACGCCCGCGGCATACTCGGGGATCGGGCCGGGCAAAAATAATCCCTCTGCGCAAATGCAGGAAAGTATCGGTCCGATTCCTCGCGGCGCATGGACAATAGGCCAGCCGTTCACGCACCCGCATGCCGGACCTTACACACTGCGGCTGTCCCCACAAACGGGTACGGTTACGTTCGGCCGCTCGGGTTTTCTGATTCACGGCGATAGCAGCGTCCATCCGGGACAGGCTTCAAATGGCTGCATCATTACCGGCATGAACAACCGTCAACACATATGGGCGAGCGGCGATCACACGCTGATCGTAGCGCAATGAAATTACTTCCGTTCGTTGCCGCGCTCGCATTGGCGGCCCCCGCCCTCTGCTTCGCGGGCTCGCCCCTCGGATGCAAGAGCTGGCCCACTAATATCGCAATCGTGTATCTGAAAAACGCGGGGATTACCGATCCGACCAGGCTGGACGAATCGAAAACCCGTGCGGTTCGCGTTGCCTCGGAGAAGATCGGCAAAGGTCTTTGGCGTGATGTCTATGACATTACGTTTCACGAGCGCGGCGGACGGTCGATCGAAGTCATCACATCTAGCCAGGCCGGCTCGGTGGAGTGCTCGATGTCTGATCCGGTTGTGTGGGTTGTCTCGGAAAAACTTCCGAAATAGGCAAGTCCTAAACCACACCCCCAAAACCCCCCGCGCAAAAAACCCCTCATAGCGCCCCAGCCCAATTTGTGCTTTACTTTTCTGCAGCCTTATAAAAACCCGAAGCACCCCAATCGGACCCCGCGAAACAGGCAACAAAAGAAAAAGCAAAAGGTCCGGTCTCACCCCATAAGGAGACAACTTCATGGCGATCAGCATCAGTCTGACGGTGAACGGCGCGCCCATCAGCGCGTCAATCGATCCTGGCACCCTGCTAGTCCAGTTCCTTCGCGACCAACTGCGCCTGACAGGCACGCACGTCGGCTGCGACACAGCCCAATGCGGCGCATGCACAGTCCACCTCAACGGACGCGCGATCAAATCCTGCAACATCCTCGCCGTGCAAGCGGAAGGCGCGGAAATCACCACCATCGAGGGGCTCGCCAAAGACGGCGCCCTGCACCCCATGCAGGCGGCCTTCAAACACTGCCACGGACTGCAGTGCGGCTTCTGCACGCCCGGCATGGTGATGAGCGCGGTCTCGCTCGTCCAGCGTCAACCGAATCTCACCGGCGACGACGTGCGCGCCCAGCTCGACGGCAATCTGTGCCGCTGTACGGGTTATCACAACATCGTCAAAGCAGTGCTCGAAGGCGCCGAAGGCATGAACTCCGCCGGCTCGGCCAATGCGGCCGCGAATGCCAGCTCACAGGCCGACGCGCAAGCCACCGCACCGGCCACCGCCTGAGGAGCCGACGATGAACGCACCCGACACTCACCTGATTGGCGCTTCCGTCGAACGTAAGGAAGACTATCGTTTCCTCACCGGCAACGGCCAATACACCGACGACATCGTCCTGCCCCAGCAAACCTATGCCATATTCCTGCGCTCGCCTCACGCGCACGCGAAGATCAACAGCATCGACACCGCCGCGGCCAGACAATCGCCCGGCGTGGTCGCGATCTTCACCGGCGCGGACATGGCAACTGACAACGTCGGCGGCCTGCCTTGCGGCTGGCTGATCCATAGCACCGACGGCAAGCCGATGAACGAGCCGCCGCATCCGATCATCGCGCACACGAAAGTGCGGCACGTCGGCGATCAGGTCGCGCTCGTCATCGCCGATTCGATCAAGGCCGCGAAAGACGCCGCCGAATTGATCGAAGTCGACTACGACGTGCTGCCGGCCGTGGTGGACACCGCGCACGCGGCCGACGCCGGTCAGCCCGCCGTGCACGATGAAGTGCTCGACAACGTCTGCTACAACTGGGGCCACGGCGACAAAGCCGCCACCGACGCCGCCTTCGCCAAAGCCGCGCACATCACCACGCTCGACATCGTCAACAACCGCCTGATCCCGAACGCGATCGAACCGCGCGCGGTCAATGCGAGCTATTCGGTGCAGGACGACAGCTACACGCTCTACGTCGCGAACCAGAATCCGCACGTGGAGCGGCTGTTGATGGCGGCGTTCGTGCTGTCGCTGCCGGAATCGAAACTGCGCGTGATCGCGCCGGACGTCGGCGGCGGCTTCGGATCGAAGATTTTCCTGTACGCCGAAGACGTGGCGCTGACGTGGGCGTCGAAGAAAATCCGCCGTCCGGTGAAGTGGACGGCCGAGCGCTCGGAAGCGTTCGTCTCGGACGCGCACGGCCGCGATCACGTGACCAAGGCCGAACTGGCCATGGACGCCGACGGCAAGTTCCTCGGCATGCGCATCCACACGACCGCCAACATGGGGGCGTATCTGTCCACGTTCGCGTCGGCCGTGCCGACCATTCTGTACGCCACGCTGCTCGCCGGCCAGTACGCCACGCCCGCCATCTACGCGGAAGTGAAAGCCGTCTTCACCAACACCGTTCCCGTCGATGCCTATCGCGGCGCGGGCCGCCCCGAAGCGACCTACGTGGTGGAGCGGCTGGTGGAAACCGCCGCGCGCGAGATGAAGCTAGACCCGGCCGAGATTCGCCGCCGCAATTTCATCCGCGAGTTTCCATACGCGACGCCGGTCGGCCTCACTTACGACACCGGCGACTACGAAACCATCCTCGCCCGTTCGCTCGAACTCGCGGACGTCAAAGGCTTTGCGGCACGCAAACAGGAATCCGAAAAGAACGGCAAACTGCGCGGCCTAGGCTACTCCTGCTACATCGAGGCATGCGGTCTCGCGCCATCGAATATAGCGGGCGCGTTGGGCGCGCGGGCCGGCCTGTTCGAAGTCGGTCAGATTCGCGTGCATCCCACCGGCTCGGTCACCGTGTTCACGGGCTCGCATAGTCACGGCCAGGGACACGAGACAACTTTCGCGCAAGTGGTCGCCGACCGGCTCGGCATTGCGCTGGAAAGCGTCGAGGTCGTCCACGGCGACACCGGCCGCATTCCGTTCGGCATGGGCACGTACGGCTCGCGCTCGATCGCGGTCGGCGGCTCGGCGATCATGAAGGCGCTCGACAAGATCGAAACCAAGGCGAAGAAGATCGCCGCGCATCTGCTCGAAGCCGCGGCAGAAGACATCGAGTTCAAGGACGGCGTGTTCCGCGTCTCGGGCACGGACCGCACCAAGGCGTTTGCAGACATCTCGCTCGCCGCCTACGTGCCGCACAACTATCCGCTCGACGTGCTGGAACCCGGCCTCGAGGAAAGCGCGTTCTACGATCCGACCAACTTCACCTATCCATCCGGCGCGTACATCTGCGAGATTGAAGTCGATCCGGAAACGGGCGTGTGCCGGATCCAGAAGTTCACCGCGGTCGATGATTTCGGCAACGTGATCAATCCGATGATCGTCGAGGGCCAGGTGCATGGCGGGCTCGCTCAGGGCATCGGCCAGGCGATGCTGGAGCGCTGCGTGTACGACAACGAGAGCGGCCAGTTGCTGTCGGGCTCGTACATGGACTACGCGATGCCGCATGCGTCCGATCTGCCGGACTTCACCGTCGAAACCGCGAAGGGCACACCGTGCACGCACAATCCGCTCGGCGTGAAAGGCTGCGGCGAAGCGGGCGCAATCGGCTCGCCACCGGCGGTGATCAACGCGATCCTCGACGCGCTCGCGCCGCTCGGCGTGACCGACCTGCAAATGCCGGCGACGCCGCATCGCGTGTGGTCCGCGATTCACCCTGCCAAACAACCTCATTGAGATCCTGAGCGGAGCATTCGACATGTATTCATTCGAGTATCAACGCGCGACGGATCCCAAAGCGGCCGCCGCCATTCTCACCGCCGACAGCGATGCCAAGTTCCTGGCCGGCGGCCAAAGCCTTTTGCCCACCATGCGGCTGCGGCTTGCCCAACCGTCGCAACTGATCGACGTAACGCGCATTCCCGCGCTCAAGGCGATCACCGTCGATGCGAAAACGGTGACGATCGGCGCCGCCGTCTGTCATGCGGACGCGGCGGATCACGCGGAACTGCGGCGCGTTTCTCCAGGGCTCGCGGATCTCGCCGCGCACATCGGCGATCGACAGGTGCGCGCGCTCGGCACGATAGGCGGCTCGCTCGCCAACAACGACCCGGCCGCGTGTTATCCGGCCGCGGCGGTGGGGTTGGACGCGACCATCGTCACGGATCGGCGGCGCATCGCGTCGAGCGACTTCTTCGTCGGCATGTATGAAACGGCGTTGGCGCCCGACGAGCTAATCGTCGCCGTGGAGTTTCCCGTGCCCGAGCGCGCGGCGTACGAAAAATTCCGGAACCCCGCTTCGCACTTTGCGCTGGTCGGCGTGTTCGTCGCCAAGTTCGCGAGCGGTGTGCGTGTGGCGGTGACGGGCGCGGCGGCGTCGGTGTTTCGTGTGCCGGAGCTGGAAAGCGCGTTGTCGGCGAACTTCACGCCCGAAGCAGCACGCGGAGTGACAGTGTCGGCGGCCGACCTGAACACCGACATGCACGCGAGTACCGACTATCGCGCGCATCTGATTCCGGTGCTGGCCGCACGCGCGGTGACGAAGGCGAACGCTTAGCGTTTCCTCGCTGTTCGCGGCTGGTGTGATCTGCGCTCACGCAGGTCACGTCAGCCGCATTCGCTCACGTGCGTGAATGCGGCTTGGCTTCGTTGGTATCGCTTCATTGCGCAGATCCAGGAACACCATGCAGCCCGCTTCAATCGACGACACCCTCGCTCAACTCGCCGCTCAAAGTTATTTCGCCAGCCGCGAACTGGCGACCGCGCTGTATCTCGCGCTGCGCATGGAGCGGCCATTGTTCGTCGAAGGCGAGCCGGGCGTCGGTAAGACGGAGCTTGCAAAGGCCGCGGCGGGCATGCTCGGCACCTCGATGTTGCGTCTGCAATGTTATGAAGGTCTCGATACGGCAAGCGCGCTCTACGAGTGGGACTATCCGCGGCAAATCATGGCGCTGCGTCTTGCCGAAGCCGCTGGCGAACGGCCCGACAACGACACCTTGTATCGCGGCGAATTTCTGCTGAAGCGGCCGTTGCTGCAAGCGCTGATGCCCGATGAAAATCATCCCGGCGCGCGGCGCGTGTTGCTGATCGACGAGATCGACCGCGCCGACGAGCCGTTCGAAGCCTTTCTACTGGAACTGCTTTCGGACTTCCAGGTATCGATTCCGGAATACGGCACGGTCCGCGCGGAGCAACCCCCGCTCGTCGTGATGACCTCGAACCGGACGCGCGAAGTGCATGACGCGTTGAAGCGCCGCTGCCTGTATCAATGGATCGGCTATCCGGATCGGGATCGCGAGTTGGAGATCGTGGCAGTTCGCGCGCCGCAAACGTCGGCGGAATTGCAGCGGCGTGCGGTCGATTTCGTGCATCGGCTGCGCGGTATGGATCTGTTCAAGGCGCCTGGTATCGCTGAGACGATCGATTGGTGCCGCGCGTTGGAGGCGTTGTCGGTAACCGAGCTCGATCCGCAATCCGTGCACAACACGCTCGGCGTTCTGCTCAAGTATCAGGACGATCTGGCACGCGTCGATGCCGCGCAAATCGCGCAGTGCCTTGCGGCGCCAGGATAGCCGGCATGACGAACTCACCCGACGACACGCCCACGCTCGCTCGCAACGTCGTCCACTTCGTGCGCGTGCTGCGCGGCGCCGGTTTGCCGATGTCGCCCGCGCAAGCCGTCGATGCGCTCGCCGCGCTGCACTGGATCGACCTCGGCCGCCGCGACGACGTGCGCGCCGCCCTCGCCGCGTCGCTGGTATCGGCGCCCGACGAACGCGATCTGTTCAACGCCGCCTTCGATCTGTTCTGGCGCGATCCCGATTGGGAAGGCAAGCTGCGCGCGCTGCTTCTGCCAAAAGTCCGCGACGGCCTGCCGCCACCCAAACGCAACAACCGTCTCGCCGACGCGCTGGCCGTCCGCGCGCCGCAGTCGCGGCATAGCAAAGCGCAGCAGGAAACCGAGCGACACGAACTGCATGCGCACATCACCTTCAGCGCGGAAGAGCGGCTGCGTCATCGCGATTTCGACACGCTTTCCGCTGATGAATGGCGCACTTTGCGTTACCTGATCCGCGGGCAGCGTCTGCCGCTCGCGGCCGAGCCGACGCGTCGTCTGAAAGCGGCGTCGCATGGTACACATGCGGACTTGCGCGCGAGTGCCCGGCATGCGGTCCGCGCTGGCGGCGACTGGACGGTGTGGAAATATCGCGCGGTGGTCGAACGCAAACCGCCGCTCGTGTTGCTGCTCGACATCTCCGGTTCGATGAGCAGCTATTCGCGCGCGGTGCTGTATTTCTGCCACGCGTTGCTGCAATCGCGCGAACGCTTGCAAGTGTTTCTGTTCGGCACGCGGCTCACCAACGCGACGCGCGCGCTGCGCGAGCGCGATCCCGACGTGGCGATCGCGACGCTCACCGAACAGGTGGTCGACTGGTCGGGCGGCACGCGGATCGGCGCGGCGCTTGCCGAATTCAACCGCCGCTGGGCCCGGCGCGTGCTGACCGGCCGGGCTACGGTGCTGCTCGTCACCGACGGCCTCGATCACGAAGCGATCGACGTGCTCGACACCGAGATGGCCCGCCTGCACCGCTTCGCACACCGCATCGTATGGCTTAATCCGCTGCTGCGTTTTAGCGGCTTTTCTCCGAAAGCGCGCGGCGTGCAGGCGATCCTGCCGTATGTCGACGCGCATCGTCCGGTTCATAATCTAGACAGCCTGACGGCGTTCGGCCGCGACCTCGCGCAACTCACGCGCGCGCCGCGTCGCAGTGCCGGTGTCACAGGCACCGCAGGAGCGACATCATGGAATTGATCGAAACCCATACGCTGCCCGTTTCGCAGCAGCGCACATGGGACGCGCTGAACGACACCGAGGTTCTGCGCGCCTGCATTCCCGGCTGCGAAAGCATCGAACCGGACGGTGAAAATGCCTATGTGGTGGCGCTGAGCGCCGCAGTCGGGCCGGTCAAAGCACGCTTCAAAGGGCGCATGCAACTCACCGACATCGAGGCGCCGAACTCGTACAGCATCGTGTTTGAAGGCCAGGGCGGCGCCGCGGGCTTTGCCAAGGGCAACGCGCATGTCTCGCTCGAGCCCGACGGCGATGCCGCCACCAAGCTCAGTTACACGGCGAGCGCGCAGGTCGGCGGCAAGCTCGCGCAGATCGGCTCGCGGCTCGTCGACGGCGCAGCGCGTAAAATTGCAGGCGAGTTCTTCAAACGCTTCGGCGCCCAGGTAGGCGGCGGCGATGAGGGCGCCACAGCCCCGGCCGCCGGGGAAAATGCAGCAGATGAAACGGTGCCGCACAATACAGCATCGAATGAAGCCGCGGACGGCGAGTCCGGCGGCGACGCAACGAAAAGGAAGAAATCATGGACAGCGTGGATCTCGAAGTCCTGAAGTCCAGCGCTCGCTGGCTCGAAGAAGGACATCGCGCGCTACTGGTGACGGTGGTGAAGACGTGGGGCTCGTCGCCGCGTCCCGAGGGCGCGATGCTCGCGGTGCGCGATGACGGACTCGTGGTGGGCTCGGTTTCGGGCGGTTGCATCGAAGACGATCTGATCGACCGCGTGCGGCAGCGCGGTATCGAGCAGACGCGACCGGAAGCGGTCAAGTACGGTATCACGGCGGAAGAAGCGCATCGCTTCGGCCTGCCGTGCGGCGGCACGATCCAGTTGGTGCTCGAACCGCTGACACCGCAAAGCGGCATTGCCGAACTGTGCCACGCGGTGGAGAACGGACGCCTCGTGGCCCGCGAAGTGAATATGACGACGGGCGCCACGCAACTCGAAGACGCGCAGGCAACCGACGGCGTGCATTTCGACGGCGAGCGTCTGCTGACGATTCACGGCCCGCGTTATCGCATGCTGGTAATCGGCGCGGGACAGTTGTCGCGCTATCTGTGTCACATCGCGGTGGGGCTCGATTATCAGGTCACCGTGTGCGATCCGCGTGAGGAATACACCGAGGAGTGGGACATCCCCGGCACGAAGATCGTGCGCACCATGCCCGACGACACGGTGATCGAGATGAAACTCGACGAACGCTGCGCCGTGATCGCGCTCACGCACGACCCGAAGCTCGACGATCTCGCGCTGATGGAAGCGTTGAAGACGCCGGCGTTTTATGTCGGCGCGTTGGGCTCGCGAAGGAATAATCAGGCGCGGCGCGAACGTCTCAAGGAGTTCGATCTGAACGATACGGAGTTGGCCCGCTTGCACGGACCGGTTGGCATTTATATCGGCAGCCGCACGCCGCCCGAAATCGCGGTGTCGATTCTCGCCGAAGTGACGGCGGCCAAGAACGGCGTTTCGCTACCGACCTTGCTTCAGGTCGAAGGTGCCAAGGCAGCGCGCGAAATCGCGGCGTCCGGCGGGGCGGCTTGTAGCGTTTGAAGATTTGTTCGATCGCAACGCGCGGCATCCGCTTGACATCTACGTGGCGCAAACCGACTCTAACGGGCGATCCCGTCAACGCTACGTTCGGATACCAGCCTGCCATGCGCCTCCCTTTTCTGGTCTGTCTTGCATCTCTCGGCTGGCTTGCCGGCATCCACGGCGCGGACGCGAGCGTTCCGGCCAAACTGGACGATCCGTACACCAACGAAGGCGAGACGCAAACCTTCACCGTCAACGCCGACGGCTCGTTCACCAAGCTCGATTCGATGACGCTTCACGTGAATAACGAAGCCGGCATCGCGAGGGTCGCGCAGCAATATGTCTGGTTCAATCGCAACATGGCGGATGTGCAGATCCTCGAGGCCTACACGATCACCGCCGACGGCGTGCGTCACGACGTGCAGCCCGAGCAGATTCGCAACGTTCAGGAAGCCCGTTCGTTCGACGCGCCGATGTTCCAGGACATCCAGGAAAAGGTGATCGTGTTTCCCGCCGTCGAGCCAGGCGCGCGCGTGCATCTCACCTATCGCAAGACGCAGAAGCAGCCGATCGTGCCGGGCGAATTCAGCGACTTCACACCGCCCGACCTCGCGCCGACGCACAACTTCCGTCTCATCTACGATCTGCCCGCCGACAAGCCGCTTTATGCCGACGCGCGTGGTTTCACCGCAGTGCAACCCGTGACGCGCGACGGTCGCACGCGCTACGAATATCGCTACGACAAGGCGCACTTCAGCCGGCTGGAACGCGGCTCTGTTGCCTACGTTTCGTATGGCGACCGGCTGATGGTGTCGACCTTCCCTGACTACGCCGCGTTCGCGGCAACTTACCGCGAATCGGCAGCGGACCCGAGCGCGCCCGACGCGGCCGTCACGCGTCTCGCGCAACAACTCACCGCGCACGACCGCACGCCGCGCGACAAGGCCAAAACGCTGTACGACTGGGTGCGCCGCAACGTGCGCTACGTGGCGATCAACGTCGGACGCGGCGCCGTCGTGCCGCACAACGCGAGCGCGGTGCTCGCGAATCGCTATGGCGATTGCAAGGATCACGTGGCGCTGTATGGCGCGTTGCTCGACGCGGCGGGCGTGCGCAATGAGCCGGCCTTGATCAGCAGCGGCACGATCTACACGCTGCCGAGCGTGCCGGGCTACGGCGTCATCAATCACGTCATTACATGGCTGCCGGATTTGCAGCAATACGTTGACTCGACCGCCTCGAATGTCGAGTTCGGTTTTCTGCCGTCGTCCGATATGAACCGGCCGACCGTGCTGGTCGGCGAGGGCGTGCTGTCGCGCACGCCCGCCACCATGTTGATGACGCGCAGCACCGATCTGTCGATCAAAGTCGAACCGGATGGCTCCGCGAGCTTTACGTACCGGCTGGAAGCGGCCGGCGCTTCGGCTGAACAGGCGCGCTCGATGTTACGCACGCAGACACCCGCGCAACGCGAGGAGTCGATTCAGGCCGAATTGCGCAGCGCCAACCTGCGTGGCACCGCGACGCTCGCCACCAATGACCTCGGCGTCGCCGACGGCCCGCTCGTCATTACGATGAAAGGCACGCTGGAAAGTCTCGTGGTGCCGGGCGCGGCGGCGTCGATTCCAGCGTTGACGAGTCTGGCCGGCGGCCTCGCGGCGGATACGCGTTACTGGCTCGGCGAGCGCCGGCGCACGCAGCCGTTCGTCTGTCACAACCTGGCGTTGCACGAACGCGCGCGCATCGAGTTGCCCGCCAATTTTCACGTGCTCGACATGCCGGAGGCGAAACGGACCCAGGATCGCTTCGTCGATTTCGAGTCGCAATACACGTTCGATCCGCTCAGCAACGTCGTCACGATGACGCGCGACAGCACGACGCACTTCGATAGCGACGTCTGCACGCCCGACGACTTCGCGCAGATGCGTCCCGCAATCGAAGCAATCGGGCGCGACGTGCGAGCGGAGGTGATCGTCAGATCGAC
Source organism: Paraburkholderia sp. BL6665CI2N2 (assembly GCF_004366535.1). Lineage (NCBI taxonomy): Bacteria > Pseudomonadati > Pseudomonadota > Betaproteobacteria > Burkholderiales > Burkholderiaceae > Paraburkholderia > Paraburkholderia sp. BL6665CI2N2. The sequence continues at coordinate 5,860,377 of NZ_SORC01000001.1, read as the reverse complement.
GCTGGTGGATTCGTCGAGCGTTGCTGCGCAGGCGCCTTGAGCGCCTGCTTCAGAGAGCACGCGCTCAAACGGGCCAGAGCGGCCCTTCCTGCATCGCGCCAAGCTGCTCGCGCAACTCCAGGATGCGCTCTTCCCAGTAACGCTGCGTGTTGAACCACGGAAACGCTGCGGGGAAAGCCGGATCGTCCCAGCGACGTGCGAGCCACGCCTGATAATGAATCAGCCGCAGCGTACGCAGCGCCTCGACCAGATAGAGTTCGCGCGGCTCGAAGTCGCAGAAGTCTTCGTAACCGGCGAGCAGATCCGCCAGCGCGCGCGATGCTTCAACGCGCTCGCCCGGCAGCAACAGCCACAAATCCTGCACCGCCGGTCCCATGCGGCTGTCGTCGAAATCGACGAAGTGCGGCCCCGCGTCGGTCCATAACACGTTGCTCGGATGACAGTCGCCATGCATGCGCAGCATGCGGATGTCGCCGGCCCGTTCGAACGCGCGCTCCACGCCTTCGAGCGCGAGGTTCACCACGGTTTCCCACGCGGTGCGCACGTCGTCCGGCACGAAACGGTGCGCGAGCAGAAAGTCGCGCGGTTCATAGCCGAAAGTGTGGATGTCGAGCGTGGGACGTTCGGTGTAATTCTGTGTCTGGCCGACCGCATGGATTCGGCCGATGAAACGCCCGAGCCATTCGAGCGTGTCGCGCCGGTCGAGATCCGGCGCGCGGCCGCCGCGACGCTCGAAGATGGAAAAGCGGAAACCGTCGAACGTATGCAGCGTGCGGCCATCGAGAGCAAGCGCGGGCACAGCCGGAATCTCACGCGCGGCGAGATCGGCGACGAAAGCATGTTCTTCGAGGATAGCGGCGTCGCTCCAGCGCTCGGGACGGTAGAACTTCGCGACCACGGGCGGGCCGTCTTCCACGCCCACCTGGTAGACGCGATTCTCGTAGCTGTTGAGCGGGAGCATACGGCCGTCGGTGCGCACGCCGACTGTACTGAGGGCGCTGTCGAGCGCGTCGAGTACGATTTCCGGCCTGAGCCGGGCGAAAGGCACAGCGCTGTTCGCGCTGTCCTGTGGATCGAGGATGTCGTCGTTCATGCCCGCATTGTGCGCCGCGCCGCCGTCAAAGACGAGGGCGACGGCTCACAAGCGGAATGAACAGCGGAACGAACCGCGGCTTACAACTTGCACACGGCTCACACTCAAACTGCCTTCAATGCATCTGCGCGCTCGACGGGCGGACTTGCTCGCCCGTATCGATCAGGTCTTCGAGGAAAAAGGGTTCAGTATTCAGGTGCGGCGAAGCGCCGGGCTCGCCGGCATACCACGCCACCATGGCCATGTCGCCCAGAATGCGCATGACGATCCCGCGCGCGCCTTGCGGCACCGCGATATGCACCGATCGAACAATCGAACCGATTTGCATGATGTTTCCCCGTTTCTCCCATAGCCGGCTTTATGATTTCGCGCCGGTCAATGTGATGATAAAAGCGTCGCCCCGCCGATAACGTTGCGTACGCACCCAATCTGCTGCGCGTGATACGCGTGAGAGGTTCGAGTCATTGTTCCCGTTTTGCGGGGCCGAGGAAAGCGCGAACTCAGGGCTCTTCACCCCTTGTTTCGCCCTATTCCCATTACGGCGCGCTGGACCGATGATTCGGAGCGTAACGCGTCGCAACGAGACCATCATAAACCCTGGTGGGGTGAGATATCAAAAACGTGCACCAACTAGACCATTTGCTCAAGCGGACCGCTCCTGCGGCCTTTGCGCGCTGCGGCGGCGCGCGTCCCGCCGCTCACGTTCGCCGCCTCTATGGCGCGGCCTTGCGCGGGTTTGAGCGGCCCGACTAGTCATGTGGATCGTTCGTCTCGCGCTGCGCCGCCCCTACACATTCGTCGTCCTGGCCCTGCTATTGCTGATCGTCGGACCTTTGACGATCCTGCGCACGCCCACTGACATCTTCCCCAATATCGACATTCCAGTGCTCTCGGTGATCTGGTCGTATAACGGCCTGCCCGCCGACGAGATGGAAAAGCGCATCGTGCTCAACTACGAGCGCGGGCTGTCGGTGGCGGTCAACGACATCGAACACACCGAGTCGACCTCGCTGAATGGCATCGCCGTCATCAAGATCTATTTCCAGCCGCACGCGAATATCGACGAGGCGCTGGCCGAGGTCACCTCGCTGTCACAAACGCAGTTGCGCTCGCTGCCGCCCGGCATCACGCCGCCGTTCATCCTGCGCTACAACGCCTCGACCGTGCCGATCCTGCGGCTCGCATTATCGTCCGCATCACTTACCGAGCAGGAACTGTTCGACTTCGGCAACAACTTCCTGAAAACGCAACTCGCCACCGTGCCGGGCGCGTCCGCGCCGCTGCCGTACGGCGGCAAGCAGCGCCAGATCATGGTCGATATCGATTCGCGCAAATTGCAGGAGCGCAATCTTTCGCCGATGGACGTGGTCAACGCGGTGACCGCGCAAAATCTGATCCTACCCTCGGGCACCGCGAAAATCGGCTCGACCGAGTACTCGGTGGAAATGAACGGCAGCCCGGATTCGCTGGCGGGCCTGAACAATATCCCGATCAAGTCCACCGCCAACGGCACCGTTTATATTCGCGACGTCGCTCATGTGCGCGACGGTTTCCAGCCGCAAACCAATATCGTGCGCGTGAACGGCCAGCGTGCGGCGCTGCTGACCATCAACAAAAGCGGCAACACGTCCACGCTCGAAATCGTCGACCGCATCAAGAAGATGATGCCGACGTTGCGCAATCTCGTGCCCGCCTCGCTGAATATCGACCCGGTCGCCGATCAGTCGCTGTTCGTGCGCGCTTCGGTGCAAGGCGTGCTGCGCGAGGCGCTGATCGCGGCATGCCTGACCGGTCTGATGATTCTGCTGTTCCTCGGCAACTGGCGCGCCACGCTGATCATCGCCGTGTCGATTCCGCTGTCGATGATCACGTCGATCATCGCGCTCTCTATGCTTGGCGAAACCATCAACATCATGACGCTCGGCGGGCTCGCGCTCGCGGTCGGCATTCTGGTGGACGACGCGACCGTGGCGATCGAAAACATCAGCCATCAACTCGAGCAGGGCAAGACGCTGGAGCAGGCGATTCTCGACGGCGCGCATCAGATTGCGATTCCGACACTGGTGTCCACGCTGTCCATCTGCATTGTGTTCGTGCCGATGTTTTTGCTGACTGGCGTCGCGCACTATCTGTTCATTCCGCTCGCCGAAGCGGTAGTGTTCGCGATGCTGGCGTCCTACTTCTTCTCGCGAACGCTCGTGCCGACGCTCGCGAAATACCTACTGCGTTATCACCATAAGCCGGCGGATCTGCATCACGCCCCGGCGCAAACGCGTAATCCGTTCATGCGCGTGCACTACGCATTTGAAGGCGGCTTCGCGCGTTTGCGCGACCGCTATCGCGTGTTTCTCGAAGCGCGTGTCGCGCGGCCGGGTCTGTTCGTGACGCTGTTTCTGGTGTGCTGCGGAGCGTCGATGTTGCTGATGCCGTTTCTCGGCCGCGACTTTTTCCCGGCGGTCGATGCAGGCACGATCGCGCTGCATCTGCGCGCGAAAACCGGCATGCGGGTGGAGGAAACGGCGGTCGTGACGGATCGTGTGGACACGCGCATCCGTCAGTTGATACCGCCGGGTGAGTTGCATTCGATCATCGACAACATCGGCTTGCCGGTTTCGGGCATCAACCTTTCGTACAGCAACGCCGGCACGATCGGCACCTCGGATGCGGACGTGCTGATCACGCTCAATCCCGATCATCATCCGAGCGCCGACTACGTGCGCACGTTGCGGCGCACGCTGACCGACGAATTCCCCGGCGTGCAGTTCGCCTTCCTGCCCGCGGATATCGTCAGTCAGACGCTCAACTTCGGCATGCCGTCGCCGATCGATATTCAGATCGTTGGCCGTGACGTGGCCGGCAATCGCGTGTTCGCCGCGAAGTTGCTGAATCGGCTGCGCACGGTGCCCGGTCTGGTCGACGCTCGCATTCAGCAGCCCGCGGATTTGCCGCGCATCTTTATCGATGTGGACCGCACGCGCGCGCAGCAAGCCGGCTTTTCGCAACGCGACATCGCGAGCAATCTGCTGATCACGCTGTCGGGCAGTCAGCAAACCACGCCGACGTTCTGGCTCAATCCGCGCAACGGCGTGAGCTACAACGTGATCACGGAAGCGCCGCAATACACGATCGATTCGCTGCAATCGCTCGCCAACATTCCGCTGAACGCGAATGGCCGCAGCAACATTCTCGGCTCGCTCGCCACCATGAGGCGCGAAGCGGGTAATGCGACGCTCACGCACTACAACGCGCAGACCACCATCGATATTTTCGGCACCGCCGATGGCCGCGATCTGGGCGGCGTATCCGACGACATTCGTAAGATCATCGACGATGCCAAGGCCGATCTGCCCAAAACCTCCACCATCGAAGTGCGCGGCCAGGTGCAGACCATGAACGATTCGTTCTCCGGCCTGTTCGCCGGACTCGTGTTCGCGATTCTGCTGGTGTATCTGCTGATCGTGGTGAATTTCCAGTCGTGGCTCGATCCGTTCATCATCATCACCGCATTGCCGGGCGCGCTCGCGGGCATCGTGTGGATGCTGTTTATCACGCACACCACGCTGTCGATTCCCGCGCTCACGGGCGCGATCATGTGTATCGGCATTGCCACCGCCAACTCGATTCTCGTGATCAGCTTCGCGCGCGAGCAGTTGCTCGAACACGGCGACGCGACGCGCGCGGCGATCGAAGCGGGCTTCACGCGTTTTCGTCCGGTGCTGATGACGGCGCTCGCGATGGTGATTGGCATGGTGCCGATGGCGATCGGTCTCGGTGAAGGCGGCGAGCAGAATGCGCCGCTCGGGCGCGCGGTGATCGGCGGGCTGACAATCGGCACGCTGGCGACGCTGATTTTCGTGCCGGTGGTGTTTTCGATGATCTACCGCCGACTGGCGGCACGTCGCTTGCGCGCGGCTGAGCACGTGGTGGGGAAGCCGTGATGCAGCGCATCTTCGTCATCGTGCCGGCAGTGGCATGGAGCATAAGAGGCAGCCTGGACTGCCCACGCATCTCTACAGGGGAAGTTTGATGGAAGGACCACGTCCAGACCGTTCCGGCACGACGCCCGATCCGGCCAAAGCGAAACGCGCACGCTGGATCGGCATCGCGGTCGCCGTGGCCGTCGTCGCGCTGGCGGCGCAAGGCATCTGGTCGCGCCACGACGCGCACGCGGCGCTCGAACGCGATGCCGAGCATACGAGCCAGACGAGCGTCGAAGTGGTGCGGCCGCAGAAGTCGACGGCCGGACTCGATCTCGTGCTGCCCGGCAACGTGCAGGCCTTTCTCGATACGCCGATCTACGCGCGCACCAGTGGCTATCTGAAGAAGTGGTACGCCGACATCGGCGCGCATGTGAAGAGCGGCCAGTTGCTCGCGGAAATCGACACACCCGAAGTGGACGATCAACTGCGCGCGGCCCGCGCCGATCTCGCGAACGCCAACGCCAACTATGCGCTTGCGAAAAGCACCGCCGACCGCTGGACCGACATGCTGAAAAGCAAATCGGTCTCGAAGCAGGAAACCGACGAGAAAGTCGGCGACATGCTCGCGAAGAAAGCCACGCTCGACGCCGCGCGGTTCAACGTGGCTCGACTCGAGAAGACACAGTCGTTCCAGAAAGTGTATGCGCCGTTCGACGGCATCGTGACGGCGCGCAATGTGGACGTCGGTGCGCTGATCGACGCAGGCAGTTCGGGCGGACCCGCGAAGGAGCTGTTTCACGTCGCGCAGGCGGATCGGTTGCGCGTTTATGTGAATGTGCCGCAAGCGTACGCGCAGCAGGTTCGCGCTCAGCAGACCGCGTTTCTGACGCTGACCGAAACGCCGTCGAAACATTATCCGGGCACCGTGGCGCGCACTGCGGGCGCCGTCGATCCGCAACAACGCACGATGCTGGTGGAGGTCGATGTCGACAACCGAAATGGCGACTTGCTGCCGGGCGCCTATGCGCAAGTGCACTTCGCGTTGGGCACCGGCGCGGCACCATTTACGCTGCCCGGCAACGCGCTGCTGTTCCGCCCGGACGGCGTGAAAGTCGCGACCGTCGACGCGCAACGCAAGGTGAAGCTGGTGCCGGTGTCATTGGGAACGGACTTCGGCACGCGCGTAGCGGTCGTGTCCGGCTTGCAGGGCGATGAGCAGGTGATCCTGAATCCGCAGGACTCGATCGTTGATGGCGCGCCGGTGCGGATCGTGCCCGCGAAAGCAGATGCGTCGAAGGGTGCGTCGTCATGAACGCGCAAGGATCCGGTCGCCGTTTTGTCGCGCCGCCGCTGCGATATGTCTCGCTGCACGCGTCCGCTTTTGCATTAGCGAGCGTATGTGCACTCACCGCATGCACGCTCGGCCCGGACTACGTGAAGCCGACCGCCACCACCGCCGCCACCTACAAAGAACTCGACGGCACCGGCTGGAAACCCGCCCAACCCGCCGACACGCTCACACGCGGCGCGTGGTGGAGCGTCTACGCGGACCCTTCGCTCGACGCACTCGAACCACAGGTCGCGAGCGCGAACCAGAACGTGCAGGCCGCGCAAGCGCGCTTTCGCGCCGCTCGCGCCACGGTGGCGCAATATCGGTCGAGCTTCTTCCCGGTCGTCAGCGCGAATGGCGCCTATTCACGTGCGCGTTCTTCGGAGAATGTGCTGCACAAATCGACCGCCGGCCTCACGCTGAACGACTACCTCGTGCAAGCCGACGCGTCGTGGGAGCCCGACCTGTGGGGCCGCGTGTCGCGCAGCGTCGAAGGCGCGAAAGCCGAAGCGCAGGCCAGCGCCGCCGATGCCCAAGCCATGCTCCTGTCGATGCAGGCCGAACTCGCCACCGACTACTTCGAGCTGCGCGGACTCGATCAGGAGCGTCGACTTCTCGACGACACGATCGGGGCCTACAAGCAAGCACTCGATCTGACGCAACACCGCTACACCGGCGGCATCGCCACGGATGCCGATGTCGCGCAGGCGCAGACGCAACTGAAGACCACCCAGGCGCAAGCACTCGATCTCGGCGTGCAGCGCGCGCAACTCGAACACGCGATCGCGATCCTGATCGGGCAGTCGCCTTCCACGTATTCACTGCCGGTTGCGCCGCTCGCCGCGGTGCCCGTCGTGGCAGCGGCAGGCGTGCCGTCCGCGTTGCTTGAACGCCGGCCAGACATCGCGGCGGCGGAACGGCATGTCGCCGACATGAACGCACAGATCGGCGTGGCGACGGCGGCGTTTTTTCCGAACCTCATTCTGTCGGTGACGGGCGGCCTCGAAGCCACCAACTACAGCCAATGGTTGCTGGCGCCGAGCCGCCTGTGGTCGTTGGGGCCGACCTTGGCGGGCACGCTGCTCGACTTCGGCGGACGCGCGTCCGTGAAGGAGCAGGCCCGCGCGCATTACGACGAAAGCGTGGCCCAGTACCGGCAGACGGTGTTGAGCGCTTTCGGCCAGGTGGAAGACAATCTCGCTGCGCTGCGCGTGCTCGAACAGGAAGCGACCGCGCAAGACGATGCGGTGGCCGCCGCGCAACGAGCGCTCGCGGTCGTATCGAATCGCTATAAGAACGGCGCAATCACTTATCTCGACGTGGTGGTCGCGCAAACCACCGCGCTCACCAACGAACGCGACGCTGTGTCGATCGCGCGTCGGCGGATGGCCGCGAGCGTGGCGTTGATCAAGGCGCTGGGCGGCGGCTGGGACGCGTCCGCGCTGCCGACGGACGAACAGATCGTGTATCCGTCCGCACCCGCGAGCGATGCCGCGGCGCATGGGTAACCGCCGTTTTTCAATGGCGCGAAAGGCCGTCGGGCGCACCGTCTGACCGCGTCGCAGCGACGGCCCGCTGATCTGAGTGCCGATTCGCGCGGCTTTTTCAGCGTATCCTTAACTCTTTCGGCCTTCGCATCCCTGAGGAGATTTTTCGTGACCCCGCCGCCGGACGCCCATCAGACTGCTGCTTCGGCTGCTCCTGCTTCTTCGATCGATTCCTCGCCCGTCTCTTCCAGCGCCTCTGCCGCGCCCAACATTCCTTACCTCGAACGCGGCACGCGCGCCTACTGGCGCGCCAGCATCGCGCTATTGTTCGCCGGCTACGCGACGTTCTCGCTGCTCTATTGCGTACAGCCCTTGCTGCCATCGTTTTCGACGGCGTTCAACGTGACGCCGGCACAGAGCAGCCTGTCGCTCTCGTTCACCACGGCCGCGCTCGCGCTTGCCGTGTTCGTTGCCGGCTTCGTTTCGGAAGGCTGGAGCCGTCATAAGCTGATGACACTTTCGCTCACCGTTTCCGCACTACTCACCATCGGCGTGTCGATCGCGCCGCAGTGGCATCAACTGCTCGTGCTGCGCACGCTCGAAGGTCTAGCGCTCGGTGGCGTGCCCGCCGTCGCGATGGCCTATCTCGCGGAAGAAGTGCATCCCGATGGGCTCGGCCTCGCGATGGGACTTTACGTCGGCGGCACGGCGATCGGCGGGATGGCCGGGCGCGTGATCACCGGCGTGGTCGCGGATCTGTTCTCGTGGCGCGTTGCGATCGGCACGATCGGCGTGCTCGGCATTCTGTCGATGCTCGCGTTCCGCGCGCTGCTGCCGCCGTCGCGTCACTTCGTGCCGCGGCGCGGCCTCGGCTTCACGCATCACCGTACCGCCCTGCTCAGGCAATTCACACGACCTGGACTGCCTCTGCTGTTTCTGCTCGGCTTCGTGCTGATGGGCAGCTTCGTCACGCTGTACAACTACATCGGCTACCGGTTGCTCGCGCCGCCGTATCAGTTGAATCAGACGGAAATCGGCGCGATCTTCGTCGTGTATCTGACGGGCGTAGTCGCATCGCCGTGGTCGGGACGCATGGCCGATACGTTCGGCCGCGCCCGCGTACTCATCGCCAGTTTGCTGTTGATGCTGCTCGGTCTCGCGCTCACGCTGTTGCATCCGTTGGCGGCGATTGCGGCCGGCATTGCGTGCGTGACGTTCGGCTTCTTTGCCGGACATTCCGTGGCGAGCGGCTGGGTCGGACGCCTCGCCAAGGATGCGAAAGGTCAGGCCGCCGCCCTCTATCTGCTCGCGTATTACATCGGCTCGAGCCTGGTCGGCTCGTACGGCGGTCACGTGTGGGCCGGTTTTGGATGGAACGGTGTCGCGGGGTTGGTGGGCGTGTTGCTCGTCATCGGCCTGGTTGCGGCGATGCGTTTGCGCGGGCGTGAGCAAGCTCGCATCTGATGCTCGCGCTTCGACCCAGCGCGCATTGAATAGCGCCTAAAAGTAAGGACAACGTAAGCGAACGCTTAACGTTTTTTATCGTGATTGCTGCGTCGCGACAATCGCGGCGGCCCTTGCCGCATCGGGTTCAGCGGCTTGCGAATAGGCGCTGCAGCGCCGCAAAGCGTCGCCATATCGACCTGACTTGTCTCCTATACTCAAATCGGGCGTGGGCGGTGCATGACTCCATAAATCGAGCCGCCGCCTTCGCCGGAATATATAAGGAGACGAGAATGACGACCTACTTCACGATCGGCGATTTCATCCTGGTCATTCCGATGGCGTTGGCCGGGGCCTTGTTTGTCGGTGCACTTCCGTGCAAGACGGAATTCCGGCACAACGCGTTGCGCGTGCTTGGCGCGCTGATCGGCGTGATGTTCGCCGTGGTGCTGGTCGAAGGTTTGCCGGCGCTCGTCTAGAAAAAAGCCGCCCCGACGGCGGCTTTTCTCTTGCTGCCGTGTGAACGGCCGAGGCGCAGGGATCAGATCGCCTGATCCGTCGACGGCTTTTCCCACAGGTTGATGCCGCCTTCGGTCGCGTAGCGATCGATCTCGGCCAGTTCGTCCTTCGAGAACGCGAGATTCTTCAGCGCACCGACGTTCTCACGCACCTGCTCGGCACGGCTCGCGCCAATCAGCACGGACGTCACGCGCGGATCGCGCAGCGCCCACGCGAGCGCCATCTGAGCCAGGCTCTGTCCGCGGCGTTGCGCGATGTCGTTGAGCTTGCGCACGTGGTCGATATTCTGCGCGCTCAAATGCTCCTGCTTTAACGAACCGCCGCCCGGCTTGTTGACGCGCGCGTCGTCCGGCACGCCGTTCAGGTACTTGCCGGTGAGCAGACCCTGAGCCAGCGGTGTGAACGCGATGGCGCCCGCGCCGACATTCTCCAGCGTATCCAGCAATCCGTGCTCGATCCAGCGATTGAGCATGTTGTACGCGGGCTGATGGATCAGCAGCGGCACCTTGTACTCGGCGAGCAGCTTCGCCATTTCGAGCGTTTTGGTTGCCGAGTACGACGAGATCCCGATGTATAGCGCCTTGCCCTGCTGCACCGCGCTCGCCAGCGCACCCGCGGTTTCTTCGAGCGGCGTGTCGGCATCGAAACGATGCGAATAGAAAATATCGACGTAGTCGAGACCCATGCGCGCCAGGCTCTGATCGAGACTCGCGAGTACATATTTGCGCGAGCCGCCGCCTTGACCGTACGGACCCGGCCACATGTCCCAACCGGCCTTCGACGAAATCAGCAGTTCGTCGCGATACGGCTTGAAGTCGTCCTTGAAGAGTCGGCCGAAATTGGTTTCGGCGCTGCCGTACGGCGGCCCGTAATTGTTGGCGAGGTCGAAGTGCGTGATGCCGAGGTCGAAGGCTGTGCGCAGGATGTCGCGCTGCGTGGAAATCGGTGTGGTGTCGCCGAAGTTGTGCCACAGACCGAGCGACAGCGCAGGCAGTTTGAGACCCGACTTACCGCAGACGCGGTACTGCATATCCGAATAGCGTTCTGAAGCTGCTTCGTAAGCCATTGCTAGTGTCCTTGATGGTGAAGGCGCCCGACATGTGCGGGCATGGGCAATTGCATGCTGCGGGAGGCGTGCTGCTTTATTTTTGTAGGTGGGGATGCAGCCAGACCGCTATGGTAGCGAAACGACGTGATGCATGCAGGCACCCAGTATGCGGGATGGACGATCGCCTGCGGCTCCCCTACACTTTGCCCGACTCGAGCTCAGGGGAGAGATAGATGACGAAGGCGATTTCCATCGCGTTGATTGTCGGCGGTATCGTGCTGCTGTATTTCGGCGGGCAGGCGTTCAATTCGGTGAGCAGCGACGTCTCGCGCGTCTTTACCGGTTCGCCGTCCAACAAGGCGATCATGCTGATCGTGGGCGGCGTCGTGGCTACGATCGCCGGCCTGACGGGAATGGCTTTGTCGGGGCGGCGGCGCTAAGGGCATGCGCGATGCGCGGCGAGGTGCTTCGAGCTCCGCGTCTCTGGACCCGAAGCGCCGCCATGACAAATCGGGAAAGCCTAAAACGCCACCTCGGGCTTCGCAGCCGAACGGGTTCCCGGCAACGGCACGTTGCTCGCCCCGTGATAGGTGTACACCAGCGAAAACTTCACTTGATCGCTGATGTTCTTGCCGGCTGAATGCAATGTATTGCAGTGGAAAAACACCACGTCGCCGGGCTTGAGTTCAGGCGACACCGCAGCGCGAATCCACTCCTGATTCTCTTCCAGATCGGAGCGGAAAAATTTGGCCTGATCGAACCGGTCGGAAGTGAACGTGGCGTTGTGCGACTTCGGCACTAGCCACAGCGCGCCGTTATCCACCGTTTCCGAGCCGACCGCCAGCCACACCGATACCAGATCGTCCCGCTCGAACGACCAATACCTTACGTCGCGGTGCCAGCCGGTCAAGCTGCCATACGCCGGATGCTTGGTCATCATGCAGTTATGGTGCGCGCGTGACAGACGCGGCTCCTCGCCGAAATACAGTTCCATCCAGCCGCGAATCTCCGGCGCGGTCGCCCATTGCGCGAAACTCGGATGACGGCCATAAGCATCCAGCAGCCGCCGCACCGTATGGCCGCCGGGCGCGTGTTTGGAGGTCGGCGCGCCGGGATACTGCAGATCCGCTTCGAACTCGATCGGCGCGGCCGCTTCCTGCAACTGACGCTGCGCAATCTGCCTGAATTCATCGCAACGCTCGGCCGACACCAATCCGGGCACCACGACAAAACCCTGCTCCCGCAACGTCTGAATCTGCTCTTTCTTGGAATGAAGTGACATGGTGTTCCGTTACTGTCGACAAGCCGATGCAAGATTGTAAAGCGGGCGCGATCCCAAGGTGTGCCGTTTCGCCCGCGAGAAACCGCACCTTACGCACTACTTTCATGCGCCGGGCTCGATGGTGCGGCACTTCGAGCGGGCAGACACGCACGAAAATCGACCGCAAAGGGCGCGATCCCGCTGCCGCAAATCGCTATCTACCCCGTAAAAACCCGTATTCGCAGGGTAAAAACGGACTTTATGACGTCACGAATCGCGTGTAACCTGCGCTGCATGTTGATCGTTATTCCCGCACTTCCGCGCCGCGTACAGGCCGCCGAGGCCGACTCCGCCGTACACCGTGCACTTTTCCGTCGAATTCCAGGCTTTCGCGCCGTCCATCGCGACACCGCCATTGGCACATTTGGTGCTCTTCTTGGCGCACATTCCGTCGCGCGACACGTTGCCTATTTGTGAAGCCATGCATACTCTCCTGAGCACCCGTCTTACCCGCGCCGCACTGAAAGCAGCGCGTCCCGCGCGCCGCCATGTCGTGCGCGCGCTGCGCCATCACGCCACCCGCACCCGCGCGCTCGGCGAACAATGGCGCGATGCCAAAGCTGTCGACGGCATTCGCACCTGGTTCAACACGTTCTTCTCGGCCTTGCGTGTGCAAGGCGGCTCGCGCCGTTTTTCGCTGCGCACACTGCTGCGCAAACCGACGCCGCTGCGCCTCACCGCGCCGCGTGCCCCCGTCGCCGTGCCGCAGAACACGAGCCGTCGTCCGCGTCGTATGTCGACGAATGGCAGCACCGGCTGGTTCGCGTTCGCATTTGCGAGCCGTTAAGGCGATTACGGAACGCAGCACGTTTCCGGACCGGCGCGGCTGCAATGGCTGCGCTGATGCAAGATGACTTCGCAGCCGTTGAAGCTGCCAGTCGACTGCGCAGCAAAGCAACCGACGCAAAATGAAAAAACCCCGCCTGGCTCACGCCAGCGGGGTTTTTTTTCTGAAACGGACGGCTCGCGCTTATTCGGCCAGCGCGGCAACCGGTTCCGTACCGGCGGCTTCGGCGAGCGCCAATGCCTTGTCCGTGGATTCCCACGTGAATTCCGGCTCTTCACGGCCGAAGTGACCGTAGGCCGCGCTCTTCTCGTAGATCGGGCGCAGCAGGTCGAGCATCTGAATGATGCCCTTCGGACGCAGATCGAAATGCTCCTGCACGAGACGCGTGATGGTTGCGTCCGACACGCGACCCGTGCCGAACGTGTTCACCATCACCGACGTCGGCTGGGCGACGCCGATCGCGTACGACACCTGAATCAGGCAGCGCGACGCGAGGCCTGCGGCCACGATGTTCTTCGCGACATAACGGCCGGCATAAGCCGCCGAACGGTCGACCTTGGACGGATCCTTGCCCGAGAACGCGCCGCCGCCGTGTGGTGCGGCACCGCCGTATGTATCGACGATGATCTTGCGGCCGGTCAAACCGCAATCGCCTTGCGGACCGCCAATCACGAAACGACCCGTGGGGTTCACGAGGAACTTGATGTCGCCCTTGATGAGTTCGGCCGGCAGCGTCGGCTTGATGACTTCTTCGATCACGGCTTCGCGCAACGTGCCCAGATCGATATCCGGCGAATGCTGCGTGGACAGCACCACGGTGTCGATCGCATGCGGCTTGCCGTCGACATAACGCACGGTGACTTGCGACTTCGCGTCCGGACGCAGCCACGGCAGACGGCCGTCACGGCGCAGATTCGCCTGACGCTCCACCAGACGGTGCGACAGGTGGATCGGCAGCGGCATCAATTCCGGCGTTTCTTCGCACGCGTAACCGAACATCAGGCCCTGGTCGCCCGCGCCTTGATCGAGGTTGTTGTCGTGCGCGCGGTCCACGCCTTGCGCGATGTCCGGCGATTGCTTGTCGTACGCGACGAGCACCGCGCAGCCTCGGTAGTCGATGCCGTAGTCCGTATTGTCGTAGCCGATGCGCTTGATCGTGTTGCGCGCGACCTGGATGTAATCGACGTTAGCGGTCGTGGTGATTTCACCCGCCAGCACGACGAGACCCGTATTGCACAGCGTTTCCGCAGCGACACGCGAGTATTTGTCCTGAGCGAGAATGGCGTCGAGAATGGCGTCCGAAATCTGATCCGCGACTTTGTCGGGATGGCCTTCGGAAACGGATTCGGAAGTGAAGAGATAGTCGTTTGCCACGTTGCAGACTCCTGTTGTGTGGTTACGGTTGAGTTTCACGTAGCCAGCTTCGGGAGCCTTGAAGCGGCGACGCTTTAGCGGATTACCTGACCAGGCGGCGCAAATCACATGGATTGCAGCCACCGGCTTCGCCCCGCAAGTTGTCTATTAACTCGGCGAAGCCCTTATTATAGCGACTTCTTATGATTGTCACAGAGTGTCCAAGAGTGCGGTATTACGTCAACTTTTCCGCTTTTCTGAAGCCCGTCCTGTGCCGCGCCTTTTTTCAGGGGGCGGCATGCTGAGCCGCTATGGCGCCAAACTCGCGATCGCGCTGCTGAAACTGTTTGCACTGTTGCCTTATGGTCTTATCGCTCGCATTGGCGACGGACTCGGCTGGCTGCTCTATCAGATCCCGAGCCGGCGCAAACGCATTGTCCATATCAACCTGAAACTATGCTTTCCCGAGTGGAGCGACGAGCGTCGCGATGACGTCGCGCAGAAGCATTTCCGTCACGCGATTCGCAGCTACCTCGAGCGCAGCGTGCAATGGTTCGGCTCGGCGAAGAAGCTCGAAAAGCTGATCCAGCTCGACAGCGCGATCGATCTGACGGATCCGAATCTGCCGCCCACGCTGTTTCTCGGCTTTCACTTCGTGGGTATCGAGGCCGGTTCGATCTTCCTCAACTATTCGCTCAAGCGCCAATGCGGCTCGCTCTATCAGCCGATGTCGAACCCGGAGCTGGAAGAAGTCGCCAAAGCGGCGCGCGCGCGTTTCGGCGCGGATATGGCGAGCCGCGCCGACAGCGCGCGCATCGTGCTGCGCTGGCTGCGCGAGCGCAAGCCGGTCATGCTCGGCGCCGACATGGACTATGGCGCGCGCAATTCCACCTTCGTGCCGTTCTTCGGCGTGCCGACCTGTACGCTGACCGCCGTGGGACGTCTTGCCAAGGTCGGCCACGCGCAGGTCGTGCCGTTCATCGGCGAGGTGCTGCCGAATTACAAAGGCTACCGTCTCAAGGTGTTCAAGCCGTGGGAGAACTATCCGACCGGCGACGACGACGCCGACGCCCGTCGCATGAACGCTTTCCTGGAAGAGCAGATTCCGTTGATGCCCGAGCAGTATTACTGGGTCCACAAGCGCTTCAAGACCCGGCCCCCGGGTCAACCGAGCGTGTATTGAGCGACCGCCTTCGCGGTGTGCGAAGCAAGCGTCCGAACACGGAAATAACTCGGCGCTTGGGCCCACCTGTGGGCGGGTCACTTACAATAGCGTGATGAAACTGAAATTCACCAAAATGCACGGCGCGGGCAATGACTTTGTCGTGCTCGACGGTTACACCCAACCGGTCAACCTGACGCCGGTGCAGGTGCGCGCGCTCGCGGACCGGCATTTCGGCGTCGGCGCCGACCAGTTGCTGCTGGTCGAGAAGCCCACGGTGGCCGGCGTCGATTTCAGGTATCGCATTTTCAATTGCGACGGCGGCGAGGTCGAGCATTGCGGCAACGGCGCGCGCTGCTTCGTCAAGTTCGTGCGCGACAGGGGCCTCACCGATCAACGCAGCGTGCGCGTGCAGGTGCAAAAGGGCACCATCACGCTGACCATGCAGGAAAACGGCGAAGTGCTGGTCGACATGGGCACGCCCGTGTTCGACCCGGAACGCGTGCCGTTCGCCACGAAAGGCCTGGAAGGCCGCCGCGAAGGCGCCGACACGCTCTGGCCGCTCGACGTGAACGGCAGGACACGCTGGATTTCGGTGGTATCGATGGGCAATCCGCACGCCGTGCAAGTAGTCGACGACGTGGAAACGTTTCCCGTGCTGGTCGAAGGCCCGGTGATCGAACGGCATGCGCGTTTTCCGCAGCGGGTGAACGCGGGCTTCATGCAGATCGTCGGGCGCAGCGAGATCAAGCTGCGCGTATACGAACGCGGCGCGGGTGAAACGCTGGCGTGCGGAACGGGCGCCTGCGCGGCCGTCGCGGCCGGCATCCGGCGCGGGCTGCTGGACGCGCCGGTGCTCGTGCACACACACGGCGGCAAACTGACCATCACGTGGGACGCCGCGCAAGCCGACCAGCCGTTGCTGATGGCCGGCCCTGCCGCGACCGTCTTCGAAGGCGAAATCGAACTGCCCGACTCATTAGCCGATTCACAGGCCGCTTAAACTCATTGACCGATGCGCCGCCCCACGGCGTCGCCCCGTAGTCCTTTAGCCGAAACCATGAACGATCGCGAAGTCGCCGAATACCTGCTCGCCAATCCTGAATTCTTCGCCGAACACGCGGAAATGCTCGCGACGATCCGCCTCGCGAATCCGCACGGCAAAGCCGCGGTGTCGCTGCAGGAACGGCAGATGGAAATGCTGCGCGACAAGAACAAGCACCTCGAACGCCGCCTCGCCGAACTCCTGCGCTACGGCCACGAGAACGACAGCATCGCGTCGAAATTCAACCGCTGGACCATTCGCGTGATGGCCGAGCGCGATCCGTATGCGCTGCCGCGCACGATCGCCACCGGTTTGCGCGACATCTTCGACGTGCCGCAAGCCGCGCTGCGCGTGTGGGATGTGGCCGAACCGTATGCCCAGGCCGACTTCGCGCGCCATGTCGGCGAAGAAGTGCGCATTTTCGCTAACAGCCTGACCACGCCGTATTGCGGCGCGAATACCGGCTTCGAGGCGGCGCAGTGGCTGGTGCCCTCCGTGACCACGGTAAGCGACGAGGGCTCGGCCGGCCACGCGGCGCCCGAGCCGGCGCACGCAACCGAGTCGATCGCGCTGCTCGCGCTGCGCGATCCGGAAGGCAAGGAAGAAGCGCCGACCTTCGGCCTGCTGGTGATGGGTTCGGCAGACGCACGCCGCTTCCACGACGGCATGGCCACTGATTTCCTCACGCAGATCGGCGCGCTGGTCAGCGCGGCGCTGAGCCGTCTGCTGCCGCGCTGAGCCGCGCTCAGCTCCGCGCCAGCCGCTCGAAAACCCACCGTGACCGCCGCCGACCCGATCGCCGCCTATCTGTCGAATCTCGAACACGAGCGGCGGCTCTCGGCGCATACGCTGCGCGGCTACGCCCACGAACTGGAAGAACTCAAGCAGCTGGCCAAAGGCCGGCCGCTCGAAAGCCTCACAGCCGTGGACATTCGCGGCGCTGTTTCGCGGGCGCATGCAGGCGGCCTGACGGCGCGCTCGATTAGCCACCGGCTGTCGGCGTGGCGCGCGTTTTACCGCTGGTTCGCCGGCCGCGTCGACCTGCCGGCCAATCCGGTCGCGACCGTGCGCGCGCCGAAGCAGGCCAAACCGCTGCCTAAAGCGCTATCCGTCGACGACGCCACGCGCCTGATGGAAAGTCCGCCCGCCGCGTCGCCCGAAGGTTTGCGCGATCACGCCATGCTCGAACTGTTCTACTCGTCCGGCCTGCGACTCGCGGAACTGGTCGGGCTCGACGCCCGTTTTGCCGATGCCGTCGGCTATCGCTCGGCCGGCTGGCTCAAGCTCGATTCCGCCGAAGTCGAAGTGCTCGGCAAGGGCAACCGGCGCCGCGTCGTGCCGGTCGGCAGCAAGGCGCTGGAAGCCTTGAGCGCCTGGCTCGCCGTCCGCGATCAGATGGTGAAGCACGATCCGCATCCGCTGTTTCTCTCGGCGCGCGGCAATCGCCTGTCGCCGAACGTCGTACGCGAGCGTGTGAAGCGCGCGGCGCTGGTCGCCGGCATTCCCGCCAATGTGCATCCGCACGTGCTGCGGCATTCGTTCGCCACGCACGTGCTGCAGTCGAGCGGCGATCTGCGCGCCGTGCAGGAGTTGCTCGGCCACGCGAGCATCACCGCGACACAGGTCTACACCGCGCTCGATTTCCAGCATCTCGCGCACGTCTACGATCGGGCGCATCCGCGCGCCAAAAAACGCGACTGATTCCGCGGTTCGATTCGCGGCGTACGGTCTCCGCCTCCGCCTTACCTGCTGCGTGCGCCGTGCCGCGCGGCCCATTGCTCTCTCTGACACCCTGATGAATACCGTTACGCTCAAACCGTCGAAAGAAAAGTCGCTGCTGCGCCGCCATCCGTGGGTTTATGCCAACGCGATCGACCGGATCGACGGCAATCCCGCGCCCGGCGCCACCGTGCTGGTACGCGCGCACGACGGCCGCTTCCTGGCGCGCGCGGCGTACAGCCCGCACTCGCAGATCCGCGCCCGCGTGTGGAGCTTCGACGAAAGCGAGCCGATCGATCACGCCTTTTTCAAGCGCCGCGTGCAGCGCGCGCTCGCGCACCGTCAGACGATGGTCCACGACACCGGCGCGGTGCGGCTGATTTTCGGCGAAGCCGACGGACTGCCGGGCTTGATCGTCGATCATTACGTGGCCGAGGACGAAGGCCAGCGCAGCCAACTCGTTTGCCAGTTCATGGCGGCGGGCGTCGAGGCGTGGAAGGAAGCGATCGTCGCGGCGCTGACCGGCGCGACCGGCTGCCCGAACGTCTACGAACGCTCGGACGTGTCGATTCGTCAGAAGGAAGGACTTGAGCAGATCACCGGCGTGCTGGCGGGCGAAGCGCCGTCGGAAGCGTTGATTGCGAGCGAAAACGGCGTGCGCTATCACGTCGACGTGCGCAACGGCCACAAGACCGGTTTCTACGTCGATCAGCGCGACAACCGCCTGCTCGTGCAACAGCTCGCGCAGGATCGCGAGGTGCTGAACTGCTTCTGTTACACCGGCGGCTTCTCGCTGGCGGCGCTGAAAGGCGGCGCCAAACGCGTGGTGTCGATCGATTCGTCGGGCGACGCACTGGCGATCGCCCAACAGAACGTCGCGGCCAACGGCTTCGACGCCGAGCGCGCCACCTGGCTCGACGCCGACGCGTTCAAAACGCTCCGCCGCCTTCACGACGAAGGCGAGCGCTTCGACCTGATCGTGCTCGATCCGCCGAAATTCGCGCCGTCACGTGAGCATGTGGACCGTGCGGCGCGCGCTTACAAGGATATCAACCTGACCGGCCTGAAGCTGCTGCGCCCGGGCGGCCTGCTCTTCACCTATTCGTGCTCCGGCGCGATCGACGCCGAGCTTTTCCAGAAGATCGTGTCCGGCGCGGCCGCCGACGCGCGCGTGGACGCTCGCATTCTTAAGCGGCTCGGCGCCGGGGTGGATCACCCATTGCTCACTGCATTCCCCGAAGGCGAATACCTGAAGGGCCTGCTGTTGCAAATCGCCTGATCGCCCATAGTTTCAGGAATGTTTCCGGCGCCGGACGCCTGGGCGAAAGCGGACGCGAACCAGGGTCCGCCAGCGTCGCCTTGACAGATATGTTTCAATAACCGCCTGGACAGGGCAGCGCGCCACCCGGCTGCGCGCCCGGCACACGCATTCGCTTATTCACCCGATTACGCACCGTTACACGACCATACAGGCGACCCACATGATCCCAGTCACCATCCTGACCGGCTTTCTCGGCAGCGGCAAAACCACCCTGCTCAAGCGCATCCTGAATGAAAAGCACGGCATGAAGATCGCCGTGATCGAGAACGAGTTCGGCGAAGAAAACATCGACAACGAAATCCTCGTGCAGGACACGAGCGAGCAGATCATCCAGATGAGCAACGGCTGCATCTGCTGCACGATTCGCGGCGACCTGTCGCGCGTGCTGGGCGATCTGGCGGCGCAGAAGCAATCAGGCAAGCTGGATTTCGACCGCGTCGTGATCGAAACCACCGGCCTCGCCAATCCGGGCCCGGTTGCGCAGACGTTCTTCATGGACGACCAAATCGCCAATGAATTCCTGCTGGACGCGATCATCACCCTGGTCGACGCGAAGCACGCGAACCACCAGTTGGACGAACACGAAGTCGTGCAGCGCCAGGTCGGTTTCGCCGACCGCCTGTTCATCACGAAGTCGGATCTGGTCGATGAAAGCCAATTGGCCGATC
The DNA here is from genome assembly GCF_004366535.1 of Paraburkholderia sp. BL6665CI2N2. NCBI lineage: Bacteria > Pseudomonadati > Pseudomonadota > Betaproteobacteria > Burkholderiales > Burkholderiaceae > Paraburkholderia > Paraburkholderia sp. BL6665CI2N2. The sequence continues at coordinate 5,840,161 of NZ_SORC01000001.1, read as the reverse complement.
TCCGCCACCGCCTGCTGCATATGAACCCGCGCGCGGCCATCAAGGTGGTCAATTTCGGCGAAGCGGACATCAAGGAAATCTTCGACCTGCGCGGGTTCAACCTGAACTCGAAGCTCGAGATCGATCCGGACTTCCTCGTGGAAGATGAGCATGCGCACAGCCACGCTCACGCGCATGACGAGCACGGCCACACCCATGACGATCACGCCAACTGCGATCACGACCACGGCAAATGCGATCACGAAGGCCACGATCACGCGCATCACCACCATGCGCACCATGACGACAAGATCAAATCATTCGTCTACCGCAGCGACCGACCGTTCGATCCGAACAAGCTGGAAGACTTCCTCGGCGGCATTCTGCAGATTTATGGCGAGCGGCTGCTGCGCTACAAGGGCGTGCTCTATATGAAGGGCGTCGATCGTAAGGTGGTGTTCCAGGGTGTGCATCAGATGATGGGCAGCGATCTGGCCGCCAAATGGCAGCCCATTGAGAAGAAGACCAACAAGATGGTGTTTATCGGCATCGAACTGCCGCAAGACCTGATCACCGACGGACTGGACGCCTGCCTCGCCTAAGGAATGCGAAGCCCCGGCTTGTCCGGGGCTTGCCGTTTATTCAGACCGAGAGCCGTGCGACGCGGCACGCGCCGTGCTAATGCGTGAATGTAAATATGCGCAAAGCGCGCGCCGGCCAAATCATCTGCTGAATCCGCCTTAACGGCGGCCGAAAGCTCACTGAAAAGTCGCGCGTATGAAAAGCGCGTGAAAACCCTGCTGTATTAAAGCGTGCACGACCATCGCTTTTTGGTCGTGCGCGCGTTATATTTTCGGGATATCGGGGTGCCGTACGGGGATTTTCACCACTTGCGGCGCTAGATTGTGGTTCAGTTACAATACGTGCCCACTGGAGAATGACAACGAATTGCCCGGTCAGCGCGTATCCCGCGACGGGCCTGAAAGGCGCCGGAAAATCTTATCCGGACGATACGCCGACAATGCCGGCTGGCAGCGCCTGAAAAGGCGCGCTGTCGGCAAGCAATGCCTCAGGAGCATTTGAGAATCGGTTTCCAGAGGAGTTCGGCCCCGCATTAGCGTTGCGACGCCCGGCGTGTGGGCGCCAGGCGCTTCGGCGTCACGACAGTCCACCGTCCGTGCCCGCCTTGGCGCTCAGCGTCTTCGAGGCGCATTTGCGGGCAATACGAAAGTGCGGGCACTATGTAAGAGTTTTGCCTCACATTGAAGAAGTAAGCCAGATGACGACGAAACGACTCTTGACCGAAGCCGAAATCCTGAAGATGAGCGACAAGGATTACATGAATGAGGATCAGCTCGCCTTCTTCAAGAACAAGCTCGAACAACTGCAGGCGGATATTCTCCGCAATGCCGGCCAGACGACCGAGAACCTGCGCGAAACGGTCATCGTGCCGGACCCGGCCGACCGCGCTACGATCGAGGAAGAGCATGCGCTCGAACTGCGCACGCGCGACCGCGAGCGCAAGCTGCTGAAGAAGGTGCAGCAATCCATCGCGCGCATCGACTCGGGCGACTACGGCTGGTGCGAAGAAACCGGCGAGCCGATCGGCATCCCGCGTCTGCTCGCACGGCCCACGGCCACCCTGTCGCTCGAAGCGCAGGAGCGCCGCGAACTGCGCCAGAAGCTGTTCGGCGACTGAACGCTTGCGGCGCGGCTTCGGCTCCGCGCCCTGAAACGCTGCTTCGTCGAGAGGCGCACGGTGAGCCGTGCGCCTTTTTCTTTTGTGTGACGCATATCTGAGGCATCGCCGTGGTGCAGGCGGTTTCGGCCTTGCGTCGACACCTCCTTATCGGCGTAACCACCGCGTTCGCTTCCGAACTCATCTGTACTTGTCCTATGCCATTTGCCGGCCCGCGAGCGGGATTCATGCTATCCCGACCCCGCGCCGCATGATGCCTCGCGGACGCGCACGCCGCACCAATTCACGTGTTTTTTGTCTTATGCCATTTGCCGGCTCTTGATATGACCGCGCACGCCCTAAAATAAATCGGACATGCGCTGCACGAGCGCGCGCCGGCCGGTTGGTTAGCGTCGCGCGCCGTCCGCTTTCAGGATTCATGCGGTAGCGCAGTGCGCTGCCGCGTCCTACCCGTTTTGCAAAGAGGAACGCATATGGAGCAATTTCACGGCACGACGATCGTCTCCGTGCGCCGCGGCGACAAAGTCGCGCTCGGCGGCGACGGCCAGGTGACGCTAGGCAACATCGTCATGAAAGGCGGGGCGAAGAAAGTCCGGCGCATCTATAACGGCAAGGTGCTGGTCGGCTTCGCCGGCGGCACGGCCGACGCCTTCTCGCTGCTCGACCGCTTCGAAGCGAAGCTGGAAAAACATCAGGGCAACCTCACGCGCGCCGCCGTCGAACTCGCCAAAGACTGGCGCACCGACCGCATGCTGCGCCGTCTCGAAGCCATGCTGATCACCGCGGATGCCACGACCACGCTAGTCATCACCGGCAACGGCGACGTGCTCGATCCGGAAGGCGGCATCTGCGCGATCGGTTCCGGCGGTGCTTATGCGCAAGCCGCGGCGACCGCGCTCGCTCACAACACTGATCTGTCGCCCCGTGAAATCGTGGAGAAGTCGCTGGAGATTGCCGGCGACATGTGCATCTACACGAACCATAACCGCGTTATCGAGACGATCGAGTAAGGACCCACGATGAGCACCATGACCCCTGCCGAGATCGTCTCGGAACTCGACAAACACATCATTGGCCAAGGCCGCGCGAAAAAAGCGGTGGCGGTGGCGCTGCGCAATCGCTGGCGCCGTCAGCAGGTTGAAGATCCGCTACGTCAGGAAATCACGCCGAAGAACATTCTGATGATCGGACCGACCGGCGTCGGCAAGACTGAAATTGCGCGGCGTCTGGCGAAACTGGCCGATGCGCCGTTCATCAAGATCGAAGCCACCAAGTTCACCGAAGTCGGCTATGTGGGCCGCGACGTGGACAGCATCGTGCGTGACCTGATCGAAATTTCCGTCAAGCAGACGCGCGAAACGGAAATGCGCAAAGTGCGGACCAAGGCCGAAGATCAGGCCGAAGACCGCATCCTCGATATTTTGCTGCCGAGCGCGCGGCCCGTCGGCTTCGGCGCGAGTTCGAGCGCGGCTGATACCGTCGACGAAGGCAGCACGACACGCCAGACCTTCCGCAAGCGTCTGCGCGAAGGCTTGCTCGACGACAAGGAAATCGAGCTCGACGTGGAACAGCCGCAAGTCGGCATGGACATCATGGGGCCGCCGGGCATGGAAGACATGACCGAGCAGATCCGCTCGATGTTTGCGAACATCGGCGGCGGCAAGAAAACGCGCCGCAAGCTGAAGGTGAAAGAAGCGCTGAAGGTTCTCACCGACGAAGAAGCCGGCAAGATGCTGAACGACGAAGAGGTGAAAACCAAGGCTGTGCAGAACGTCGAGCAGAACGGCATTGTGTTTCTCGACGAAATCGACAAGATCGCCTCGCGCAACGAAGCCGGCGGCGGCGAAGTTTCGCGTCAGGGCGTGCAGCGCGATCTGCTGCCGCTGGTCGAAGGCACCACGATCAACACCAAGTACGGCATGGTGAAGACCGATCACATCCTGTTCATTGCGAGCGGTGCATTCCATTTGGCCAAGCCGAGCGATCTGATTCCGGAACTGCAAGGCCGCTTTCCGATTCGCGTCGAACTGGACTCGCTCTCGGTGAACGACTTCGAATCGATCCTGGTTTCCACGGATGCGAGCCTCGTCAAGCAATACCAGGCATTGCTCGCGACCGAAGACGTGCACCTGGAATTCGCCGACGACGGCATCCGCCGCCTCGCCGAGATCGCGTACTCGGTGAACGAAAAGACCGAGAACATCGGCGCACGGCGTTTGTACACGGTGATCGAGAAACTGCTCGAAGAAGTTTCGTTCGCGGCCGGCAATCACTCGGGCCGGACGGTGCAGATCGACGCGGCTTATGTCGATCGCGCGCTGAACGAAGTGGCGGAAGACGAGGATCTCTCGCGCTACGTGCTGTGATGTCGTTGCCGGGATTGCCTCGTTCCGTTGCTTTCACTGCTTGATGCGGAACAGATGCAAAGCGTATAAGAAAACGGGCTGCCTTTGATCTGGCAGCCCGTTTTTTCTTTGCCTACGGCAAGCGGAATTGAATCGAGGCTCTTATTGCTTGACCGGCCGCTTCGCCAGCTTGCGCTGCAGCGTGCGACGATGCATGTTCAACGCGCGCGCGGTAGCCGAAATATTGCCGCCGTGCTCGGCGAGCACGCGTTGAATATGCTCCCACTCCAGACGCGCCACCGACAGCGGCGTGGGATGCTCGATCGCCTCTTCAGCTTGCAGCGCACTCGCTTCACTTTGCAGCGCCGACAGAATGGTCTCGACGTTGGCAGGTTTGGCCAGATAATTATCCGCACCGTCTTTCACCGCCTGCACCGCGGTGGCGATGCTCGCATAACCCGTCAGCACCAGCATGCGCGCGTCGGGCTGCAAATCGCGCAACGGTGCGACGAGCGTGAGACCCGAGTCGTTGCCGAGATGCAGATCCACCGTGATCTGGCTGAACTTCTGCTGATTCGCCAGTTTGATGGCCTCATCCGCGTTGTGCGCCTCGCTCACCGTGTAGCCGCGCCGGGTGAGCCCACGAGCGAGGATGCCGGAGAACACCTCATCGTCGTCGATCACCAGAAAATTCATATCGCTCATGCCTGTTTCTCCGTGTTGGATGGCGCAGCGCCTTGACGGCCTTTGCCAGAAAATTTGCGTCCGGCGAGCGGCAGCTTAAGGACCGCGCGCGTGCCACGCGGCTTGATCGTGCTGACATCGGTCAGTTCGATCGACCCGTTCAGACGCGCCGCCGCCGAAAAAGCCAGATAGAGGCCCACACCGTGCCCACCTTGCGTGCTCTCGACCGGCATCGCTCCGAGCGAGCCGCGCAACGTGGCCGGAATGCCGGGGCCTGCATCACATACTTCGAAGACGATCTGGTCGCCGCGCGCCCCCAGCGCGCAGGACAGCGTCACGTGATCGCGGCTTGCACGCGCGGCGTTGTCGAGCAAAATCGTGAGAATCTGACTCACGGCCACCGTATCGTCAAGACTGACATCCGCCGGCGGCACGCCAACCCGCTCGAACTTCACATGCGGATGACGCAAGCGCCACTGCTCGGCAAACGATTCGAGCCACTCGCCGACCTGCTGCCGGTTGGTCGTTGTCGATGCCCGGCTGCGCAAGCGTGCAAGCGCCGACGTACACAGGGTCATCTGCTGTTCGAGCAATTCGAGATCGGCGCTATAAGGTGCAAGTCCCTTATCTGAACGCGCTGCATCTCGTAATTCTTCGGACAACATGGCAATTGTAGACAACGGCGTTCCGATTTCGTGCGCGACGGTAGCGGCCTGCACACCCAGAGCGACCGCGCGTTCGTCGTGAAGCAAGCGCTGCTGCGCGTCTCCGAGCGCTGCGTCACGTAGCCGCAATGCTCGCGACATGCGCGCAACGAACCATGCAATGAGGCCGACGCTGACCATGAAGTTCACCCACATGCCGGCTCGGTAGTAGTCGAACAGGTTCGCCGGATTGTCGAGATTCAGCGGTACGGAATCGAAACCGAGGACTGCGTAACAGGCCACGGCGAACGCCGCGAGCCACGCCATCAGATGCCACGGCAGCACGGCCGCGGCGATGGCGAGCGACGGCAGGTAGAGCGAAACGAATGGGTTGGTGGTGCCACCGGAGAGAAACAGCAGCGCGGACAACGCGCCCAGATCGACCCAGATCTGGCCGAACAATTCCATGTTGGATTCGGGGCGCTGCTGCGAGACACGCCACCATGTGATTCCGTTGAAGATCACTTCGAGCGCGATCACCAGCAGCATGGCGGGCAGCGGCAAGTGCACGCCGATGAAAATCTGCACGAACGCAATCGTCATCAACTGGCCAATGATCGCGAGGCTGCGCAGCCAGAACAGATGCCCGAGATTGACGCGGCCAGTGTTGGTGATTCGGTGCATGACTTTAACTTTAATTTACCTGTTCGGACTAGTCCGACTTACCTCGCGGCCTTGCGTCGGTAACATGGAATTTTTGCGATAGCGCTTAACGGGAACGAACTTTTCTTCGGCTCCTTCATCGCGCAACCCATCCATGCTACCGACTCCCCACAGCGAGGCCGACGCCTCTTCAGCTTTCCTGACTGTTCTGCGACAAGCCGTCGCAGCCCGGCAAACCGGCACGGCGCAGGCCGAAGCCGACTGCCTCGACGCCGCGGCGCGAATTCATCCGCTCGACGACGCCTCGCTCAGTTCGCTCATGGCCAAGCTGCTCGAGCAACAGCGCTCCGGCGACGCAATCGAACTCGCCGCCATTATTGCCCAACTCGATCCGCGCAACGCTCTTGCACACTTTCGCCTCGGCTACGCGCTGCAGATGGCGAACCGGCATGCCGAAGCCATCGCGCCCTATCGCCATGCACTCACAATCGATCCGCGTTTGCCGCGCCTGTGCAACAATCTTGCCGCTGCGCTGACGTTCACCGGCGGCGACCTGAACGAACGGATCACGCTGCTGGAAAATGCCGTCCGCGATGAACCCGATGAGGGCGACGGCTGGACCAATCTCACGCACGCTTACCGTATAAATATGGACCTGCCGCGCGCGCTCGAAGCCGGCGCAAAGGCCGTTCAATGCGCGCCGCATAGCCCGCTGGCGCACAACAACTATGGGCTGACGCTGCGTGAAGCGCAACGTTGGGACGACGCGGTGCAAGCCGCCCAAACCGCTTGCGCGCTAGCCCCCGACGACGCCAGCATGCGCTCCAACCTCTCCATGCTGCAGCTTGTGCATGCCGATTATGCGCACGGTTGGGCATCGCATGAAGCGCGCTGGGACGGTTCTTCGGAATTGGGCGGCAACCGTCCGGTAATGCCGGCGCCGGTTTGGCGCGGCGAACCGCTTGCCGGAAAGACATTGCTCGTGTGGGGCGAGCAAGGCATGGGCGACCTGTTGCAGTTCTGCCGCTACATTCCAATGCTGGCCGAACGCGTCCATCGCGAAGGCGGCCGTCTCGTCTGGAATTCATTTCCGCAGATGGGCGCGCTGCTCGCGCGCAGCCTCGGCGCTCATGCGGACGAGTTTTCAGCCGGTGGCGGGGTCGAATCGCTGCCGGCGTTCGATTACGAGGTTCCTTTGCTGAGCCTGCCGCTGATTTTCGACACGCGCGAAGAAACGATTCCGGCGGCGCCCTATCTGCAAGCGGACCCGCGGGCCATCAACTCATGGCAAGAGCGGCTGGCCGGGGAATCGCGGCTCAAAGTCGGGTTGACGTGGACCGGCAGCCACGGACATCAACGCAATCCGTTCCGGCGTGTCGGCTGGGAGCGCTACGCGGCTCACTTCGGCGGCATGCAGGACGTGGCGTTCTATTCGTTGCAGCCGGGCGCTGGCGCGGACGTGGCGGCGGCATGTGCGGCCGGCTTACCGATGACCGACTACACCGCCGAATTCGCGACCTTCGACGATACAGCCGCGTTTGTCGGCGCGCTCGATCTCGTCATTACGGTTTGCACCTCGGCGGCGCATCTGAGCGGCGCACTCGGCCAGCGCACGTGGGTGCTACTCGACGTCAACCCGCATTGGGTCTGGCTGCTCGACCGCCGCGACAGCCCGTGGTATCCGAGCGCCACGCTTTACCGGCAGCCGCAATTCGGTCAGTGGGAGCCGGCGCTGGAAGCCGTCGCGCGTGATCTGAGTGCGCTTGCGGCTCAGTACCGCCGGGCGGCGTAAGCGCGCGGCGCTTATATAGGCGGATCGCGCTACCGTGAGTCGGTGGCGCTACCGTGAGCCGGTGGCGCGCCCGCAAGCCGGCGACGCTGCGTCCGTAGGCCAGTGGCACGCTCGCCAGCTAGCAACACCCCCGGGGACTGACTGTGCTTTCCCCAAGCTACGCCACTTCCCGTGGCCTGCCCCCACCAATCACACGCCGCCGGGTCTCACCTGAGCGGCCTGCGCAATCTCCGCCGCAAGACATTCAGGACACAAACAGCGCCGAGCCGGATCGAGGCGGTCCGCCGGCAACGGCGGCATCTCACGGCACCAGCAGTCAAATGGCTGGCTGTGCATGGCGCAATCGAACGCGTTGCCGCAGCGCGGGCAGCGCGCGCGGCCTTCAGAACGGGAAACGGACGGTTTCATGACAGCCTGGACACCCTCGCAGCAACGGGGATCAGGAAATGATGCCACGACTGGCGAACCACCGTGAGTCGTCCGTTCGGCTAATTTACGGGCACCTCCGAGGCGCGGTACGCTTTGTCGTCCGTTGGCGTGTGCGGGCTGTGATTGCGCGGTGCGCAAAGCCCACGGCGCCCGCCGCCCGCGCAACTATCGAAAACCCTGTTGCAGCGCGCCAGTCCTGTACAATTCGCCCTGTTTCAACTGTTCCGTGCCTGAGCCTGCCGCCATGTCCGAGCTTCCCGACCTTTCGCAGATCGCGCCCACCCTGAAGGCTGAAATCCTGGCCGAGGCGCTTCCCTACATTCGTCAGTATCACGGTAAGACCGTGGTCATCAAATACGGCGGCAACGCCATGACCGAAGAGCGGCTCAAGCAAGGCTTCGCGCGCGACGTGATCCTGCTCAAGCTGGTCGGCATCAATCCGGTCATCGTGCACGGCGGCGGTCCGCAGATCGATCAGGCGCTGAAAAAGATCGGCAAACAAGGCACGTTCATTCAGGGCATGCGCGTCACCGACGAAGAGACGATGGAAGTCGTCGAATGGGTGCTCGGCGGCGAAGTGCAGCAGGACATCGTCACGCTGATCAACCACTTCGGTGGCCACGCGGTCGGTCTGACGGGCAAGGACGGCGGCCTGATCCACGCACGCAAGATGCTGATGCCGGATCGCGACAATCCTGGCCAGTACGTGGATATTGGCCAGGTGGGTGAAGTCGAGGCGATCAATCCGGCGGTCGTGAAAGCGCTGCAAGATGACGCGTTCATTCCGGTGATCTCGCCGATCGGCTTCGGCGAAGACGGCCTCTCGTACAACATCAACGCGGATCTGGTCGCGGGCAAGCTGGCGGTGGTGCTGAACGCCGAAAAGCTCGTGATGATGACCAACATCCCCGGCGTGATGGACAAGGAAGGCAATCTGCTGACCGATCTGTCGGCGCGCGAAATCGACGGCCTGTTCGCCGACGGCACGATCTCCGGCGGCATGCTGCCGAAAATCTCGTCGGCGCTGGACGCGGCCAAGAGCGGCGTGCGCTCGGTGCATATCATCGACGGCCGTATCGAGCACTCGGTGCTGCTGGAAATTCTCACCGAACAGCCGTTCGGCACGATGATCCGTTCGCATTGATTCCTGCCTCAAATCCGGCACACGCGGCACGTCATGGCGTGCCCTGTGTGCCGTGCTGTTGCGCTGGGCAGTCATACGGCGCGCGCTACACCTTCGGCGGCTCGCAGCGGCGCGCCGCCACAAAGCACCACCCGGCTACCTCGTCCTTGCTCGCCACCCGCACCGTGAACCGTTCGCGTTCGCCGCGTGAGGCGACTGTTCGCGCCTGAACGGCGTTCTCCACCATGCGCACTCCCACCTCCCGAAACCGTCGTCCGCACATCGCAGGTGGCCGTCCGGTCTGGCTGTTCGATCTCGACAACACGCTCCATCACGCGTCGCACGCGATTTTTCCGGCGATCAATCAGGGGATGACGCAGTACATCATCGACACGCTGCAAGTAGATATCGACGAAGCAAACCGTCTGCGCACCGGCTACACGCAACGCTATGGCGCGACGCTGCTGGGCCTGACACGCCACCATCCGCTCGACGCGAACGACTTCCTGAAGGTCGTGCACACCTTCCCCGATCTCGGTTCGATGATCCGCCATGAACGCGGCGTCGCGCGCCTCGTCGCTGCCCTGCCAGGCCGCAAGATCGTGCTGACGAACGCGCCCGAAGCCTACGCGCGCGCGGTGCTCGCCGAACTGCGAATCGAGCGTCTGTTCGAACAGGTGATCGCCATCGAACATATGCGCGATCGCCGCCGCTGGCGCGCCAAGCCCGACCACGCGATGTTGCGCAAGGCCATGCGCGACGCGCACGTTTCGCTAAAGGACGTGATCCTCGTCGAAGACACGCGCTCGCACTTGAAAAACTATCGGCGGCTCGGCATCCGCACGGTGTGGATCACCGGCCATCTGCCACGCAAGCCGCACGCGGACGGCATACCGACTCGCCTGCCGGGCACCGGCCGGCCACACTATGTCGATAGAAGCATTCGTTCGTTAAAATCGCTACGACTGAGCACCCGCTCGGTTCGATTGAAGAGACAGCAGACGGGACGACAGCCATGCAGCCGATCGACAAGCCTGACGAAGTCTTAACCGAACACGAACCGACCACCACGCTCGCCGCCCCGCGCGCGCAGCGCCTGAAGCCGGGCGAGCGCCGCGTGCACATTCTCCAGACGCTTGCCGCGATGCTGGAGGCGCCCAAGAGCGAAAAGATCACCACGGCGGCGCTGGCCGCCCGGCTCGGCGTCTCGGAAGCCGCGCTGTATCGTCATTTCGCCAGCAAGGCGCAAATGTTCGAAGGGCTCATCGAGTTCATCGAGCAGACCATCTTCGGGCTGATCAACCAGATCGTCGAGAAGGAAAGCAACGGCGTGTTGCAGGCGCGCTCGATTGCGCTGATGCTGCTCAACTTCCCCGCGAAGAACCCCGGCATGACGCGCGTGCTGACGTGCGAGGCGCTGGTCGGCGAGCATGAACGGCTGACCGAGCGCGTCAATCAGATGCTGGAGCGCGTCGAGGCGTCGTTGAAGCAATGCCTGCGGCTTGCGCAAATGGAAGCGAACACCACGGCGAACTCGGGCGAGGACGCCGTGCCGCTGCCGGCCGGCTACGATCCCGCGATCCGCGCGAGTCTGCTGCTGAGCTATATCATCGGCCGTTGGCATCGCTATGTGCGCAGCGGCTTCGCGCGGCCGCCCGCCGACCACGCCGACGCGCAACTGCTTCTGATTCTTCAGTAGTCCGCGCGGCTTGCGTCGCGCCACGCTCTGCGCCCGCGACGTTGCCGCACAAAAATTTCCGCTATACTTTGCGCCTGACCGCGGGACCCCGATTCATTCGGAACCGTTGTCCGCAACACCCTGAACACCTGCTTGAAAACCTTATACGCGCCGATTTGCTGACTCGATTGCGGGCGCGCGAACTGCCGGGAACGTTTCCCGCGGTTCACTATAAATGCGGCTAAAGAGGTCGTCAGCCACGCACACAGTCGTTCCTCCGTGCTTTCGCCGACGCCGTTTAGCCGCCCTGTTTCGACAAATGGCGGAATGAATGGAATCGATCGGTATCGTCGCTCCCCACAAAATGCATTTCTCCGAGCCGCTGCAATTGCAGAACGGCAGCTCGCTCGCCGGTTACGACCTGATGGTCGAGACCTACGGCACGCTCAACGCCGCGCGTAGCAACGCGGTGCTGGTGTGCCACGCGCTCAACGCGTCGCATCACGTGGCGGGCGTGTACGCTGACAATCCCAAGGACATCGGCTGGTGGGACAACATGGTCGGGCCGGGTAAGCCGCTCGACACCGACAAGTTCTTTGTGATCGGTGTGAACAACCTCGGATCATGCTTCGGCTCGACCGGGCCGATGAGTATCGACCCGGCCACCGGCAACCCGTACGGCGCCACGTTTCCGGTCGTGACAGTGGAAGACTGGGTCAACGCCCAGGCGCGCGTCGCCGATCAGTTCGGCATCACGCGTTTCGCGGCGGTGATGGGCGGCAGCCTCGGCGGCATGCAGGCGCTGGCGTGGAGCATGATGTATCCGGAGCGCGTCGGTCATTGCATCGTGGTCGCGTCCACGCCCAAGCTGTCGGCGCAGAACATCGCGTTCAACGAGGTCGCGCGCTCGGCGATTCTGTCGGACCCGGATTTCCACGGCGGCAACTACTACGCGCATAACGTGAAGCCGAAGCGCGGCTTGCGCGTCGCGCGCATGATCGGCCACATCACGTATCTGTCGGACGACGACATGGCCGAGAAATTCGGCCGCTCGCTGCGTCGCGCGGAAGGCGCGGTAGACGCGTATAACTTCAACTTCGACGTGGAATTCGAAGTGGAGTCTTATCTGCGTTATCAGGGCGACAAATTCGCCGACTACTTCGACGCGAACACCTACCTGCTGATCACCCGCGCGCTTGACTATTTCGATCCGGCCAAGGCTTTCGACGGCGATCTGACAGCCGCTGTCGCGCACACCACGGCGAAATATCTGATCGCCAGCTTCTCGACCGACTGGCGTTTCGCGCCGGCCCGCTCGCGCGAACTCGTGAAAGCGCTGCTCGACCACAAGCGCACGGTCACGTATGCGGAAATCGACGCGCCGCACGGCCACGACGCCTTCCTGCTCGACGACGCGCGCTATCACAACCTGATGCGCGCCTACTACGAACGTATTGCGAACGAGGTGAACGCATGAACCAGCGAGCACTCGATTACCTGGCGCTGCGTCCGGACTTCCGCGCGATCGCGCGCTGGGTCGAACCGCGCGCCACGGTGCTGGATCTGGGCTGCGGCGACGGCTCGCTGCTCTCGCTGCTGACCGAAGAACTGGACGTGCAGGGCTACGGCATCGAAATCAACGACGCGGGCGTGCTGGCGTCGACGCAGAACGGCGTCAACGTAATCCAGCAGAATCTGGAAGACGGCCTGCGCCTGTTCGAAGACGGCAGCTTCGATTTCGCGATTCTGTCGCAGACGCTGCAAACCATTCATCAGACGGCGGCGATCTTGCGCGAGACCGTCCGGGTCGGCAAGGAATGTATCGTGTCGTTCCCGAACTTCGGCTACTGGGCGCATCGGCTCTCGGTGCTGCAGGGGCGCATGCCGGTGTCGAAGTCGCTGCCTTATCAGTGGCACAACACGCCGAACGTGCGGGTACTGACCATCGAGGATTTCGAGGCGCTCGCGCCGGAAGTCGGCATCGAAATTCTGGACCGCGTGGTGCTGCACGACGGTCAGGTGGTGCGGTGGGGGGTGAACTGGCGTGGTAGTCTTGCGGTCTATCGCGTCAAGAAAAGCTAACGCCACTTATCCACATGTCGAACCCGCCGCACGAGGCGCCTGCACTTACCGCTCACGAAGAACATCCCGGCTGGCGCGCGTTCCTGAATACGCGCATGCTGATCTGCGTCTTTCTCGGCTTTACGTCGGGCTTGCCGCTGTTCACGCTCGTCTACCTGGTGCAGGCGTGGTTACGCTCAGAAGGCGTCAATCTGAAGGAGATCGGCCTCTTTGCGCTGATCCAGTTCCCGTACACCTGGAAATTCATCTGGGCGCCGTTGATGGACCGCTACGTCCCGCGTTTTCCGGGCTGGCGTCCGGGCAGACGGCGCGGCTGGATGCTGGTCACGCAAATACTCGTGGCCGGTGCCATTGCCACCTTGGGGTTCGTGTCGCCTAAAGATTCGATCTGGACGGTGGCGGCTTTGACCGCGCTGGTCGCGTTCTTTGGCGCAAGTCAGGACATTGTGATCGACGCCTACCGGCGCGAGTTGTTGAGCGATACCCAGCAAGGTCTCGGCAACGCGGTGCACGTGAACGCTTACAAGATCGCGGCGCTTGTGCCCGGTTCGCTCGCGTTGATCCTGTCCGACCATTTGCCCTGGACCACCGTTTTCATTGTCACGGCCGCGTTCATGCTGCCCGGCATGGTGATGACACTCGTAGTGCGCGAACCCGAAGTCCACGGCACGCCGCCCAAAAACCTGCGCGAAGCGATCGTGCAGCCATTCAAGGAATTCATTCAGCGCGACGGCTGGCGCGGCGCGCTGTTCGTGCTCGGCTTCATCTTTCTGTACAAGCTCGGCGACACGATGGCGACCACGCTGTCCACCTCGTTCTTTCTCGACATCGGCTTTTCGCGCACGCAGATCGGCGTGATCGCGAAGACCACCGCATTCGGCGCGAGCCTGGCGGGCGGGATCGTCGGTGGGATCTGGCTGATGAAAATCGGCATCGGCCGCGGGCTGTGGATATTCGGCGTCCTGCAGATGGTGTCGACGCTCGGCTTCGCATGGCTCGCGCACCTCGGGCCGGCATCGCCCGGTCTCGTGGCAATTTACGACATCGCCGTCTGGCTGAGCGAAGGCACGACGAAGCTGCTGGCACTGGTGGGCGTCGATTGGGCGGTGCAGCTCGAGCCGCGTTCAGTTGCGCTGGCGCTTGTCTACGGACTGGAAACCTTTGCCACCGGGCTGACGATGGCGGCCTTCACCGCCTATATCGCCAGCACCACCGATCCGCGCTACACCGCCACCCAGTTCGCGCTCTTCACGAGCCTTGCTTCGGTGCCGCGCACGCTGGCTTCCGCGGCGAGCGGCTACGTGGTCGCGCAGATCGGCTGGTTCGACTACTTCATCGTTTGTACCGCGCTGGGGTTGCCCGGCATGCTGCTTCTGCTGCGTATCGCGCCGTGGAGGAAGCAGTCGTGAAGGCGCTTCTTTCGAAGGGTGCGGCGCGCTCGGTGACGTCTCGGCGCCCTGCCATCAAGGGCACCCGCGCGGCACTGCACGCCATATGCGCGCTTGGCTGTGCGAGCCTGACATTAGCCGCGCCATTGAACGCCTCTGCGGCAGCCATGCCGGCTGCGGCTACCAGCGCACCCGCGGCGGCTCCGGCTCCGGCGCCGGCCACTACGTCAGCACCGACGGCGAAGCCCGCACCGGTGACAGCCGCGAGCCCTGAAAGCGCGACATCGGCGGCACAAGGCGCGAACAATGCCACCGGCGCAGCGGGTGCAGGCAGCGCGCCCGCGGCTGCAACGCCGCCTTCATCGCCTCCCTCGCCCCAATCGACGCAGCCGCCGCCGGCCCCGGTCACTGCCAGAACGCCCGCCGCAACATCTTCGCCGCCCGCGGCCACGAAAGCGCCGGCCGTCCCCTCGATGCCCGCCGCGGCGTCCGCGTCGTACACCCTGAACACGCAGTTGCGTTACGGCGGCTATCTGGTGTTCCGCAACCTGATCCCATCGCCGATGCTCGAAGCGCAAGCCGCCGACGAGTTCAGCCAGATCACCTACGGCGCCGAGCATTCGAACCGTCTGTATGCCGACACCGACGCGCATGTCACGCGCGTGCGCTCGATCGTCGACAAGATGATTCCGTACTCGCTGAAATGGAACGAGCGGGCCAAAAACTGGAAATGGGATGTAGCGGTGGTGCGCTCGCCCGATATACGCATGTACTGTCTGCCGGGCGGCAAGATCGTCGTGTACGGCGGACTGCTCGACCGCGCGAAACTGAACGACAATGAGCTCGGCATGCTGATCGGCCATGAGATCGCGCATGCGCTGCGCGAGCATGCGCGCGAGCGGCTCGGCCAACTGCAGGCAAGCCAGCTCGACTCGTCCGGCACGATCCCGCAGCTATTCGGGCTCGCCGATCTGGGCGCGGCGCCGCTCGGCATCGGCTCGCGCCTGCTGGAAATGAAGTACGAAAATACCGACGAGACCGAAGCCGACGTGATTGGCAGCGATATCGCGTCGCGCGCCGGCTTCGATCCGCGCGCCGCGGTCACGCTGTGGGACAAGCTGGCGCAGGCCACGCGCAGCAATCGCGATCAAGGCTTCATCTACGTGCATCCCTACACGCCGGCGCGCCGTCAGGACATTGTCAAGCGCTTGCCGGACATGCTGCCGCTCTACGCGAAGGCGATCGGCAAGACCGTGGACGCGTTGCCAGACTACGCCGGCATGGGCCGGCCGCGCCGCAAACTGGCCCGCGATTGAGTTGCGCGGGTCTTTAGCGTCCGCTGCTTCCGCGACAACGCGTTCCGCAGGGTCGAGTTCCGGTTCGCTTGCTGCGCACTCGCACTCGCGACCATTGTCATGACAAAGGCGAGGCCTCAGCCTCGCTTGCCATGCTTACTTCTTCACCTTGTGGTCGTAATCCACCGTTAGCGGCGCATGGTCGCTGAACTTGATATCGCGAAACACGTCGGTGCGTTTCGCCTTGCTCGCGATACCCGGTGTCGCGATCTGATAATCGATCCGCCACCCGACGTTCTTCGCATACGCCTGACCGCGATTGCTCCACCATGTGTACTGTTCCGGCCGCTGGTCGAGCGTGCGGAACACGTCGACGTAACCCACTTCATCGAATAGTTTGGTGAGCCATGCGCGCTCTTCCGGCAGGCAACCCGAATTCTTCTGGTTGCTCTTCCAGTTCTTGATGTCGATTTCCTTGTGGACGATGTTGACGTCGCCGCACACGATCACCTCACGCTCCTGAGCCAGCTCCGCGAGATGCGGCATGAACTCGTCCATGAAACGGTATTTGGCCTGCTGGCGTTCGTCGCCGCTCGAGCCCGAGGGCACATACACCGAAATCACCGAGAGCTTGCCGAAACGCAGTTCGACATAACGACCTTCCGGGTCGAACTCCTCGCTGCCAAAACCGATCACCACTTCGTCCGGTTCGTGACGCGTGTACACGCCCGCGCCGCTATAACCCTTCTTCACAGCGTGCTGAAAGTATCCGGTGAAGTTGTGCGGGGCCATGAATTCCGGCGTCATATCGTCCTGCGAGCATTTGATTTCCTGCACGCACAGCACGTCGGCCTTCTGCTCGCCGAACCAGTCGAAAAAGCCTTTCTTGGCCGCTGAGCGGATGCCGTTCAGGTTCGCGGTAATCACACGCAACATGTCGTTCCTTTTTACGTTCGATTCGTTGATGAAGCGAAAGGCACGGTCACTCGACCTTGATGCCCTTCAGCGATTCTTTGGCAGGCGGATATTCGAGCTTGAGTGCCTCGAACTTGCGCAACAGCAACTCCGCAACCATCACATTGCGATGCGTCTTGGAGTCGGCGGGAATCACGTACCACGGCGCGTATTCCGTCGAGGTCGCTGCCAGCGCGTCCTGGTACGCCTCCTGATATTGGTCCCACTGCTTGCGCGCTTCGAGATCGGCAAGGTCGAATTTCCAGTGCTTGCTCGGATCGTCGATGCGCGCCTGCAGACGCGTCCGCTGTTCGTCTTTCGAAATGTGCAGCATGCACTTGACGATGGCCGTGCCGCTATACGCCAGCAATTCCTCGAACTGGCGGATGTGGCAGCAGCGTTGCACGAAGGCTTGCTCATCCAAAGTGCCGAGCACGGTGGGCACCAGCAGATCTTCGTAGTGACTGCGGTTGAAGATCGTCAGCTCACCGGCGGCCGGCGCTTGTGAATGCACGCGCCAGAGAAAGTCATGCGCGAGTTCGACAGGCGTCGGCGCCTTGAAGGGCACGATGCGCAAACCGAGCGGATCGACTTCGTGAAACACGGCGCGGATCGTGCCGTCCTTGCCGCTCGTGTCCATGCCCTGCAGCACCAGCAATACGCGGCGCGTTTGCTGCGCGTGCAAGCGCTCCTGCAAGTTGTCGAGCTTCGTGCCGATCTCCGACAGACGCGCCTTGTCACCATCTTTCGAGCCGGTCGAAAACGGCTTGGCGGCCGGGTCGAAATCGCTCAGCGAGAATTTGTTTTTCTTCTTGCCGTCGTCGAAATACGGCACGCGGAAATCGTCGAGTTCGGGTTGCCTGGCCATCCACACACTCCCCTGATCTGTGTTCGCTTAAACGGACCCGCAAAATGAAACGGGCCGTTGCCCCACTTTCGTTTCCGGCAACAGCCCGTGCTGACCTGAGCTTTAGCGCTTCAGTCGTTCACGCTCAACTTAACTTCGACTCAGGATAGCTTCTTCTTCAGCAGTTCGTTCACTTGCGCCGGATTGGCCTTGCCCTTCGTCGCTTTCATTGCCTGACCGATCAGCGCGTTGAATGCCTTTTCCTTGCCGGCGCGGAATTCCTCGACCGACTTCTGATTCGCGGCGAGCACTTCGTCGATGATCGCTTCCAGCGCGCCGGTATCCGAAATCTGCTTCAGCCCCTTCGCTTCGATGATGCGGTCGGCGGCGGCTTCGTCGGTGGCCTTCTCTTCCCAGATCGCGAGGAAAATTTCCTTGGCGATCTTGTTGGAGATCGTGCCGTCGGCGATACGCTGCAGCAGCAACGCGAGTTGCGCGGACGACACCGGGCTCCCGGCAATGTCGAGACCCTCGCGATTCAGTTGCGACGACACTTCGCCCATCAGCCAGTTGGCGGCAACCTTCGCGTTGGCCGGACCGACCTTGCTCACCACCGCTTCGTAGTACGCGGCCATGGCTTTGCTCGAGGTCAGCACGTTAGCGTCGTACGGCGTCAAACCGTATTGCGACACGAAACGCTGTTGAATCGCCACCGGCAGCTCTGTCATCTCTGCCTTGACGCGCTCGATCCACGCCGCGTCGATCACGAGCGGCATCAGATCGGGATCGGGGAAATAGCGGTAATCGTGCGCGTCTTCCTTGCTGCGCATGGAGCGCGTTTCGCGCTTGTCCGGATCGTACAGACGCGTTTCCTGCACCACCGTGCCGCCGTCTTCGATCAACTCGATCTGACGGCGAACTTCGTACTGGATCGCTTCTTCGAGGAAGCGGAACGAGTTCAGGTTCTTGATCTCGGCGCGCGTGCCGAATTCGGCCTGGCCGACCGGACGCACCGACACGTTCGCGTCGCAACGGAACGAGCCTTCCTGCATGTTGCCGTCGCAGATGCCGAGCCACGTGACGAGCGTATGCAGCGTCTTCGCGTAAGCGACCGCTTCGGCCGCGCTGCGCATTTCAGGCTCGGTCACGATTTCAAGCAGCGGCGTGCCGGCACGATTCAGGTCGATGCCGGTCATGCCCGCGAAGTCTTCGTGCAGCGACTTGCCCGCGTCTTCTTCGAGGTGAGCGCGCGTGAGATTGACGACCTTCTCATACGCTTCCTTGCCGGCCTTTTCATTGGCCGGCACCTGAATCGTTACCTGACCGCCCTGCACGACGGGGATTTCGTACTGGCTGATCTGATAGCCCTTCGGCAGATCGGGGTAGAAATAATTCTTGCGCGCGAAGATGCTGCGCGGCGCCACCGTTGCGCCGATCGCGAGACCGAACTGGATCGCGCGCTCCACGGCGCCGCGGTTCATCACCGGCAACGTGCCCGGCAACGCCAGATCGACGGGGCTGGCTTGCGTGTTCGGCGCCGCGCCGAATTGCGTCGCGGTGCCCGAAAAAATCTTCGATTGAGTCGACAGTTGCGCGTGGGTCTCCAGACCGATCACGACTTCCCATTGCTTGGCCATGGTGCTCACACTCCTGCCGGTGCTTTGCGGTGCCAGTCGGTCGCGCGCTGGAACGCGTCGGCCACCTGAAGCATCCGGGCTTCATTGAAATAGTTGCCGATGATCTGCAAACCGACCGGACGCTGCGCGTTCGCGCCCGCACCGAAGCCGCACGGCACGCTCATGCCCGGCAAACCGGCAAGGCTCACCGACAACGTGTAGATGTCGGCCAGATACATCTGCACCGGATCGTCGCCCTTCGCGCCGAGGTCCCACGCCACCGACGGCGCGACCGGTCCCATGATCACGTCGCACTGCTTGAACGCTTCCTGGAAGTCCTGCGCGATGATGCGGCGGATCTTCTGCGCCTGCAGGTAATACGCGTCGTAATAGCCGTGCGACAGCACGTAGGCGCCGACCAGAATGCGGCGCTTCACTTCCGGGCCGAAACCTTCGGCGCGCGACTTCTTGTACATGTCGAGCAGATCGCGATACTCGGCAGCGCGATGGCCGAAGCGCACGCCGTCGAAACGCGACAGGTTCGACGAAGCCTCGGCCGGCGCGATCACGTAGTACACCGGAATCGACAACTCCGTTTTCGGCAACGAGACTTCGACCAGCGTGGCGCCGAGCGCTTCGTATTGCTTCAACGCGGCGTCGATCGAGGCGCGCACGTCGTCGGCAAGACCGGCGCCGAAATACTCTTTCGGCAGGCCGATGCGCAGGCCGGCGAGCGGCTTGCCGGCGCCGTCTTCTTTCCATGATTTGCCGAGATAACGCGTGTAGTCTTCGTCGTCGCGCACGAGGCTGGTCGAATCGCGTTCGTCGAAGCCGGCCATGGCGTTGAGCAGCGTCGCGCAATCCGCGGCGCTTTGCGCCATCGGACCGCCCTGATCCAGCGACGAGGCAAACGCGATCATGCCGTAACGCGACACGCGACCATATGTCGGCTTGATACCGGTGATGCCGGAGAACGACGCCGGCTGACGGATCGAGCCGCCGGTATCCGTACCCGTTGCAGCGGGCGCGAGGCGCGCGGCGACGGCCGCAGCCGACCCGCCCGACGAACCGCCCGGCACAGCTTTAACATCCCACGGATTCTGCACAGGACCAAAGTACGAATTCTCGTTGGACGAGCCCATTGCGAACTCATCCATATTGGTCTTGCCCACGCACACCATGCCGGCGTTCTGCAGACGCGCGACCACGGTCGCGTCGAACGGGCTTTCGTAGTTCGACAGCATTTTCGAGCCGGCGGTGGAGCGCCAGCCCTTGGTGACGAACACGTCCTTGTGCGCGATCGGCAGGCCGACCAGCGGGCCGGCGTGGCCGGTATGAAGCAGCGCGTCCGCGGCTTTCGCCTGCGCGAGCGTCAGATCGGGATCGACCTGGATGAATGCGTTCAGGCTGTTGGCCGCGTCGATCCGCTTCAGATAGAGCTGCGCCAGTTCGACTGCGGAGCATTCCTTGGCCGTCAGTGCGGCGCGCAGTTCGGTCAAACTTTTTTCATGCATTGCGTTTTATCCTGAAGAGCGCGGCAGCGTAGTCACGCTGCCGTGGAGGCGTTCGGCTGCCCGCCGGCAAACCGAGCCGAGGAAGCCGGAGACGACGGTTATGCGAGCGTTGAAGCCACGAGTCGATATGCCGCAAGTCGGCACTTCGTCTGGAGGCCCGCTCGCATACCGCGCCGGGCTCGTTGCGCGGGTGTTACTCGATCACCTTCGGCACGAGATACAGGCCGTCCTGCACGGCGGGCGCCGGGCGCTGGAAAGCTTCGCGTTCGACCGTTTCGGTCACCGCGTCGTTACGCAAACGCAGCGCGACGTCTTCGATCTGCTCGATCGGATGGGCAAGCGGCGCGATGCCGGTGGTATCGACCGCCTGCATCTGCTCGACGAGGCCGAAAAAATCGTTGAGCTGGACGAGCGTGTGCTCAGCGTCGGCGTCGGCCAGTTCGAGCCGCGCGAGATGCGCGATGCGTTTTACATCGGTCAGGGTCAGAGCCATGCAGTCACCGGAAAATGTGGTGGACCGCCGCAGCAAGGAAAAAACGATGCCGCGACAGCGGGTTACGACGCTGGAGGAAGACCTCGAAAAAGGGGCCAGCGGTGGCAAAAAGTGCCGTCCGTTTCCTTTAAAACATCCAAAATTATAAGGTATCATTACGCGTTCGACCCAAACCCGGACCGTCTTACCAAGGCCTTTCTGAACAATTCCCAAAGATAGTTCGGATTTTTCTGACCTGGCTTTGCATCGGCCTCCGGTAGACTCCCTCGCAGCTTCAAGTTCCTGTGGCGCCGCATCCGCCCGGTTGAAGCTGTTATTTTTTCCGCTGCCGCCCTGCGCAACCATTGCGAGGCCCGGCCCCCAGCGAGACAGGATTTTGAATGTTCGGTTTTTTGCGCAGCTACTTTTCCAACGATCTGGCCATTGACCTCGGTACGGCCAACACGCTCATCTACATGCGTGGCAAGGGTATCGTTCTTGATGAACCGTCGGTGGTGTCGATCCGCCAGGAAGGCGGTCCCAACGGCAAGAAAACCATCCAGGCAGTCGGCAAGGAAGCCAAGCAGATGCTCGGCAAGGTGCCGGGCAACATCGAGGCAATCCGCCCCATGAAAGACGGCGTGATCGCCGACTTCACGGTCACCGAGCAGATGATCAAGCAGTTCATCAAAACTGCTCACGAATCGCGCATGTTCTCGCCGTCGCCACGCATCATCATTTGCGTGCCGTGCGGTTCGACCCAGGTCGAGCGCCGCGCCATTAAAGAAGCCGCGCACGGTGCGGGCGCTTCGCAGGTCTACCTCATTGAAGAACCCATGGCCGCGGCTATCGGCGCCGGCCTGCCGGTGTCGGAAGCAACCGGCTCGATGGTCGTCGACATCGGCGGCGGCACGACGGAAGTCGGCGTGATCTCGCTCGGCGGCATCGTGTACAAAGGCTCGGTGCGCGTCGGTGGCGACAAGTTCGACGAAGCCATCGTCAACTACATCCGCCGCAACTACGGCATGCTGATCGGCGAGCAAACCGCCGAAGCCATCAAGAAGGAAATCGGTTCCGCCTTCCCGGGTTCCGAAGTCAAGGAAATGGAAGTGAAGGGCCGCAATCTGTCGGAAGGCATTCCGCGCAGCTTCACCATCTCCAGCAACGAAATTCTCGAAGCCCTCACCGATCCGCTGAACCAGATCGTGTCGTCGGTGAAGATCGCGCTCGAACAAACGCCGCCGGAACTCGGCGCCGACATTGCCGAGCGCGGCATGATGCTCACGGGCGGTGGCGCACTGCTGCGCGATCTGGACCGCCTGCTCGCCGAAGAAACCGGGCTGCCGGTGCTCGTCGCCGAAGACCCGCTGACCTGCGTTGTGCGCGGTTCGGGCATGGCGCTCGAACGCATGGACAAGCTGGGCAGCATCTTCTCGTACGAGTAAGCGAGCCCGTCTCCATGTCAGTAGCGCGGATCAGGCAAACGGCTCCTTGCGGGCCGGTTTGCCGTTGGCTGGGCCTACCAGCCTCCGCGCGCTGAACGCGCGTTCCTCGCGCGCCGCCGTCTCACCCAACCGCTCACGCCCCCGGCGCCGACCATGGAATACAGTCCGCCGCCCCTGTTCAAGCAAGGACCGTCCGCCCTCGCACGACTCGTATTTTTTGTCCTGCTGGCGATCGCCCTGCTGATCTCCGACGCACGCTTCAAAACGCTCGAAATCGTTCGCGGCGTGCTCGGCGCGGGTCTTTATCCGTTGCAACGCGCCGCCCTCGTGCCGCGCGATATGTTCGTGGGCGCCGCCGACCTGGCCGTGACCAGCGCCACGCTGCGCAGCGAAAACGACAAACTGCGCACCAAAGACCTGCAGCTTTCGCAGCAAGCCAATACGGCCGCTGGGTTGGCGGCCGAGAACGCGCATTTGCGCGCGCTGCTGCAACTGTCGCAGCGCTCCACCACGGAATCGCTGCCTGCCGAAATCCAGTACGACACGCGTGATCCGTTCACGCAGAAGGTTGTGATCGGCCGGGGTGCGCAGCAAGGCATCCAGAACGGTTCGCCGGTCGTCAACGAAGACGGCGTGATTGGCCAGGTAACGCGCGTGTTCCCGCTGCAAGCCGAAGTGACGCTGCTTACGGACAAAGATCAGGCAGTGCCTGTGCAGATCGTGCGCACGGGTCTGCGCAGCGTGATTTACGGCACGCCGAAGGGCGACACGCTCGATCTGCGCTTCGTGCCCATCAGCGCCGACATTCAAACCGGCGACGAACTCGTCACCAGCGGTCTGGACGGCGTGTATCCGCCGGGTCTGCCGGTCGCCAAGGTGGTGCGGGTCGACAAGCAGGCCGATACGGCGTTCGCCCGCGTGATCTGCCTGCCGGTCGCGCCGGTGCGCGGCGCGCGTCAGCTGCTGGTGCTGCATTACGTGAACAATGTGCCCCCGCGTCCGGCCGAAGAGCCCGACGCAGCCACGGCCGCGAAGGACGCAAAAGCGAAGAAAGGCGCCAAATCGGCCGACAGCAAGGCCGCGGCGGATAAATCCCCGGCAAAAGCCGGCGAAAAGGCCGCAGCCGAGAAACCCGCAACCGCCAAGCCCACCGAAAAGGCGCCGGCCAAACCGCCCGCAGCGGAGAAAAAGCCCGCCGCCGAAAAGAAACCGGCCGTTGACAAGAACGCGAAGCCGCCAGCCAAGCCAGGGGCCCAGCCATGAACCGTCCGCAATACATCCTGCAGCCGGTCAATCCTTACTTCATCTCGTTCAGCCTCGCTGCGGCGTTCCTGCTGAACCTGATGCCGTGGGGGCGCCTCGTCGGCGTGCCGGACTTCGTCGCGCTCGTGCTGCTGTTCTGGAACGTGCACCAGCCGCGCAAAGTCGGCATGGGTATCGCGTTTTCACTCGGTTTGCTGATGGATGTACACAACGCCAGCCTGCTCGGTGAGCACGCGCTGGCGTACACGTTGTTGTCGTACGGCGCGATCACGATTCACCGTCGTGTGCTGTGGATGTCGCTCGGCGTGCAGACCTTCGCGGTCATGCCGCTGCTGGTGGTCGCGCAACTGGTGCCGTTCGTGATCCGTCTGCTGACGGGCGCGGCGTTTCCGGGCTGGGGTTATCTGATCGACGGCTTCGTCGAAGCCGCGCTGTGGCCGGTCACCAGCATGCTGCTGCTGATGCCGCAGCGCCGCCCCGCCGATCCGGACGATACCCGGCCGATTTGATCCCGCATCGAGCGCGCCGGCCGTTCTTGCCAGAACCCACTTTCCCGGCCCACTCGACGCGCATCGCTGTTCATGCCTCCCGGTTCCGGCCGGAAAAGGCGCACACTCATGATGGCCGTCACCCGGCCTTTTGCAGAATCGCATGACCGAATTCAAGGACACTCAGCAACAGCTCTCGAAGTTCCGCCTGCGCGTCGCGGCGGCGGGCCTGTTCGTGTTCGTCTGCTTCGGGCTGATCGGCTTCCGTTTCCTGTTTCTGCAGGTCTGGCACTACAGCAAATACTCGCTGCAGGCCGATGAAAACCGCATCTCCGTCGCGCCGATCGTGCCGAACCGCGGCATCATCACCGATCGCAACGGCGTGGTGCTGGCCAAGAACTACTCGGCCTACACGCTCGAACTGACGCCGTCGAAGCTGAACGACTCGATCGAAAACGTGATCGACAACCTGGCCACGGTCGTTTCAATCGACGCACGCGACCGCCGCCGCTTCAAGAAGCTGCAGGAGGACTCGAAGAACTTCGAGAGCCTGCCGATCCGCACCCGACTGACCGACGACGAAGTCGCGCGTTTCACCGCGCAGCGCTTCCGCTTTCCTGGCGTGGAAGTGCGCGCGCGCCTGTTCCGTCAATATCCGCTCGGGCCGACCGCGGCGCACGTGATCGGCTACATCGGCCGGATTTCGCAGCGCGATCAGGACCGTATCGACGACGCCAGCGATCAGAACGACAGCGATCCGGACCACTACGATCCGCGTCTGGACGCGAATAACTACAAGGGCACCGACTACATCGGCAAGATCGGCGTCGAGCAGAGTTACGAGACCGAGTTGCACGGCCAGACGGGTTTCGAGGAAGTGGAAGTGACCGCAGGCGGCCGCCCGGTGCGCACGTTGTCGCGAACCCAGGCTACGCCCGGCAACAACCTCGTGCTGTCCCTGGACATCGGCTTGCAGCAGGTGGCCGAGCAGGCCTTCGCGGGCCGCCGCGGCGCGCTGGTCGCGATCGAACCGTCGACGGGCGACGTGCTCGCGTTCGTGTCCGCGCCGAGCTTCGATCCGAACTCGTTCGTCGACGGCATCGACCAGCAGACCTGGGACGATCTCAACAACTCGCCCGACCATCCGCTGCTCAACCGTCCGCTGCACGGCACCTATCCGCCGGGCTCGACCTACAAGCCGTTCATGGCGCTCGCCGCGCTCACGCTGCACAAGCGCACGCCGGGCTGGGGCTTCCAGGATCCCGGTTCGTACACTTTCGGCGGCCACACGTTCCGCAACGACGTGCGCTCGGGCCAAGGCTGGGTTGATATGAACCGCGCGATCGTGGTGTCGAACGACACGTATTTCTACATGCTCGCGCACGATCTCGGCGTCAACAATATCGCCAACTTCATGAAGCCGTGGGGCTTCGGCCAGATCACCGGCATCGACATTTCGGGCGAGGCGAAGGGCATTCTTCCCTCCACGGAATGGAAGCGCAAGGCGTACCGCAAGCCCGAGCAGCAACGCTGGTATGAAGGCGAAACGATCAGTCTCGGCATCGGCCAGGGCTACAACTCGTTCACCATTCTTCAACTCGCTCACGCCACGGCCACGCTCGCGAACAACGGCGTCGTGATGAAGCCGCACCTCGTGCGCGACATCGAAAATCCGATCACGAAAGACACGCGGCCGGTGGTGCGCGATCCGAGCGACAAGATCGCGGTCAAGCAATCGGACATCGACATCATCAAGCGCGCGATGGAAGGCGTCGTGACCAACGGCACGGCGTCGAAGCTGTTCATCGGCGCGCCGTACCAGGCGGCCGGCAAGACGGGTACGGCGCAGGTCTACTCGCTGCAGGGCGCGAACTACAAAGGCCACGCGGTCGCCGAGCATCTGCGCGACCACGCGCTCTTTATCGCGTTCGCGCCGGCCGAGCAACCGAAGATCGCGCTCGCGCTGATCGTCGAAAACGGCGGCTGGGGTGCGGAATCCGCAGGCCCGATCGCGCGCAAGGTGCTCGACTATTACCTGGTCGGCAAGAACAAACCGGGTGCGCAGCAAGCGGCCATCGAGGCAGCGGCGTCGGCAACCGAAGATGCCTCCGCGCCGGAAGTCGGCGGTGCACCGCTGGCGCCGCAGGACGGCGTGCAGCCGGTCAAGGTCGCAGCGGGCTTCACCGCGCTGCCAATTCCCGGTACGGCTTCGGCGGCAGCGGCGGCCTCCGCTGCGGCGGCTGCGAAGGCGGCGTCCGCGGCGGCGGAAGCTTCCGCGCCTGATGCCGCATCGGCACCGGTTGCCGCCTCGACGTCCGCGTCCACCGCCACGAAGAATCCCGCGTCGCGTAAATCCGGCGTCCCGCATAAACCCCGTCCGGCCAGCGAGCCGGCGCCGACAGCCGCCGCCGCGTCGCGCGATGGCGGCATTCAGGCCACGTCGCCACGCCAGCCGGTTTCCGGCGGCATCGACGAGTAAGGAGAAGGCATGCAATTCGACAAGCGCGCCTGGCTCGACCGCATCAAGCGGATGTTCGCGGGCTTCGATCGCCCGCTCGCACTGATCGTGTTTCTGCTGTTGTGCGTCGGCATCGTCACGCTGTACAGCGCGAGTCTGGATGTCCCCGGCCGCGTGGAAGACCAGCTGCGCAACATCATGCTGACCTTCGTGCTGATGTGGGCGCTCGCCAATGTGCCACCCACCACGCTGATGCGCTTCGCGGTTCCGCTCTATACATTCGGGATCGCTTTACTGGTCGCGGTGGCGCTATTCGGCCTCACGCGCAAAGGTGCGAAGCGTTGGATCAATGTCGGCGTGGTGATCCAGCCGTCGGAAATCCTGAAGATCGCCACGCCGTTGATGCTCGCCTGGTACTACCAGCGGCGCGAAGGGGTAATGCGCTGGTACGACTTTCTGGTCGGTCTGGTGATTCTCGCGGTGCCGGTCGGCCTGATCGCCAAGCAGCCCGACCTCGGCACAGCCGTGCTAGTGTTCGCGGCCGGTCTCTTCGTGATTTACTTCGCTGGCCTGAGTTTCAAGCTGATCGTGCCGGTGCTGATTGCAGGTGTGATCGCGGTCGCGTCCATCGCCGCCTTCCAGGACAAAATCTGTCAGCCGGAAGTGCAATGGCCGCTGATGCACGACTACCAGAAACACCGCATCTGCACGCTGCTCGATCCGACTTCCGATCCGCTCGGCAAGGGCTTCCATACCATTCAGGCGGTCATTGCGATCGGCTCGGGTGGCCCGCTTGGCAAAGGCTGGCTGAAAGGCACGCAGGCGCACCTGGAGTTCATCCCTGAGAAGCACACCGACTTCATTTTCGCCGTGTTCTCCGAAGAGTTCGGGCTGGCGGGCGGCGTCGTGCTGCTCACGCTGTACATGCTGTTGATCGCGCGTGGGCTGTATATCGCGGCCAATGGCGCGACGCTATTCGGACGCCTGTTAGCCGGCTCATTGACCATGGCGTTCTTCACCTACGCATTCGTGAATATCGGCATGGTGAGCGGCATCTTGCCGGTGGTCGGCGTGCCGTTGCCATTCATGAGTTACGGCGGCACCGCGCTGACCACGCTGGGCGTCGCGATCGGCCTGATCATGAGCGTCGCGCGGCAGAAGCGGTTGATGCAGAGTTAGCGCGGCGGTGCCGCGCGGGCGTTGCCGGCGACGCCACAAGCAAAAGGGACGCTCTTCACGGAGCGTCCCTTTTTGCATCCAGCGTCGTTATCAAAACGCCACGGTCTTACTGCGGCTTCACTTCCTTCTGATCTCGCAACTGCGCGCTGAGTTGCTGATACTTGAGCCGCGCCGCCGGATCGCCCTGCGCCGCCGCGGCTGCGTAATAAGCGCGCGCCACGTTGAGATTCTTCTCTACGCCGTCGCCGCCCCGCTCATAGAACGAGCCGGCCACGTATTGCGCCGTCATGTCGCCGCCCTGCGCCGCCTTCTTGTACCAGACGAACGCCTGCTTGTTGTCGCGCTCGGTGCCGCGACCATCGAGGAACTGATTGGCCAGTGCCAGCTCCGCCTGCACGTGTCCCTGCTCCGCCGCCTTCAGGAACCAGCGGTGCGCCTCAACCGGATCGCGCCCGACGAACTCGCCATCGTCGTACATCTTGCCGTACACGTATTGCGCGTGCGACATGTTGGCGTCGGCGGCCTTGCGCAGCCATTTCTTGCCTTCATCGACATTGACCGACGTGCCTTCGCCGTTGAGCAGCATCATCGCGTAGTTGAACTCGGCGAGACGGCTGCCGCGCTCGGCAGCTTTGCGGAACTCGACAAGCGCCGCAGCCAGATTGCCGGCGTTGTAGTCGGCGACCGCGGTTTGCGTCTCCGGATCATTCGACTTCGCGATCCGGCTGTCTTGCGCATAGGCCGCCACATTCGCCATCAATGCCGCTGTGAGCGCCACACGCACCACGACGCACTGCACCATCCCCTTCATGACCTCACCTCCTGCAGCGCCTGGCGAGTCGCGCGCAACATCCACATGACGTCCGCGGCCAGAGCGATGAAACGAAAACCGGCATCGCGATGCTGCTTCGCACTCGCGACGTCCATGGCAAAAATACCGGCGGCAATGCCCGCCTTGTCCGCGGCGCTGACGATGCGCGCCATCGCGGCCTGCACGTCGGCGTGCTTCGAATCGCCGAGATGACCGAGGCTCGCGGCGAGATCCGCCGGCCCGACGAACAGGCAATCGACGCCCGGCGTCGCCGCGATCTTTTCCACTTCCTGCAAGCCGCGCGCCGACTCGATCTGCACGATGGTCGCGATCTGCGCGTTGGCCGTCTGCACGTAGTCACGCCGCATGCCGTAGCCCGCGGCCCGCACCGCGCCGGCAACGCCGCGCTCACCGTCGAGCGCGCCGGCGGCCGGATATTGCGTGAGACGCACGGCGCGCGCCGCCTCGTCCGCGGACTCGATATTCGGGAACATCAGCGTGCGCGCGCCGGCATCCAGCACGCGCTTGACGAGCCATGCCTCGCTGGACGGCACGCGCACCACCGGCTCGCTCGGCAGATGCGCGGCGGCGATCGCGCGCAGTTGCGAGGCGACGTCGCCGCTATCGTTCGGCGAGTGCTCCATGTCGATCAGCAGCCAGTCGTAACCGGCGTGCGCGAGCGCTTCGGCGGCGGCGTCGCTGCCGAGCGAGAGCCACAGTCCGAACAGCGGATCGGTTTCTTTAAGGCGTGACTTGAGGGGATTGGTGAAGGTGCTCATCGCCGCGCTCCCTCGCAGTGAAGCGGCGCTTCGCCTGAACTGCGGGAAAGCGTGCTGGCCTCGTGGGCCAGATGAGCGCGCGGGCCGTGGCGGCCCGGCTGCCTGCTGCGACGCAATGCGGTGACCGGCATGTCTCGCTCCGTGTGGTTGTCGGAGCGATCATACCGTGACAATAACGCGAAGGTTGGGCCGCGCGAGCGGCCCGCGAGCGTCGGGTTACAGGCTTTAGTCGCGGACCACGTCGGCCCAGCAATTCGGCGTCTCGTACAGACGCAGCTTGTGCAGACGCAGATTCACGCCGTAGTGCGCGTCGTAGACGTTCGCGAGAATGTCGAACGCGACGGCGGCAAGATTTTCGACGGTAGGAATGCGATCGAGCACGACCGTCTTGTGGCCGGCCATCGTTTCCAGGAAACCGCGCACTTGCGTGTCGCCTTCATAGACGAGAAACGCGTGGTCCCACTTGTCGACGAGATGCTCGACGGCGAGCGACTTCACGTCGGCGAAGTCCATCACCATGCCGCGATCGGGCGCGCCTTCGGTGTCGACCAGATCGCCTTGCAGCGTGATTTCGAGCACATAGCGATGACCGTGCAGATTACGGCACTGGCTGCGGTGATCGGGGATGCGGTGACCCGCGTCGAATTCGAGTTTTCGTGTAATCGTCAGCACGGCAAATCAGGGAATGTTCAGATACTTGTGGGTCTGCATCGACAGGCGCCATTGCGGATGGCGTTTGCACCAGTCGATCGCGAGCTTGGTGTTGAGGTCGCGCGACGGTCCGTCCATAGGCTGGACGAGGAAATACTCGAAGTCGAGCTTCGCATACTCGGACAAACGCTGGTTGTCCTGTGGAATCACAACCTTCAATTCGTTGCCCTTGGTCACGACGAGCGGCGCGTCGGCCTTCGGGCTCACGCAGATCCAGTCGATCGTTTCGAGCACCGGCAGCGAGCCGTTGGTTTCGATGGCGATTTCGAAGCCGGCGGCATGCAGCGCGTCGACCAACGGTTGATCGATCTGCAGCATCGGCTCGCCGCCCGTGCACACCACGAAACGCTCGCCCTCGCCTTCGGGCCATTGCGACGCGATCATCTTCACGAGATCGTCAGCCGTGCGGTACTTGCCACCGTTCTCGCCGTCGGTGCCGACAAAATCCGTATCGCAGAAGCGGCACACCGCCTCGGCGCGATCTTCTTCACGGCCCGACCACAGGTTGCAGCCGGCGAACCGGCAGAAGACAGCCGGACGCCCGGCATTCGCGCCCTCGCCCTGCAACGTGTAGAAGATTTCCTTGACCGCGTAAGTCATGCTGCTTTCTGCCCTGTGTTCCTGAAAAATTATTGCCTGAGTTGCGCTGCTGCGCCGCGCGTCATCAGAGCGGCGCCTCGGTGACCTTCTCACCCGACAGATACGCCTCGTAACCGCGCTTGCGCAAACGGCACGCCGGGCATTCGCCACAACCGAAACCCCATGCATGCAATTCGGCGCGTTCGCCGACATAGCACGTATGCGTCTCGACGCGCACCAGCTCAACCAGCTCGTCGCCGCCGAGCTCGTGTGCGAGACGCCACGTGTCGGCTTTGTCCAGCCACATCAACGGTGTTTCGAGCAGGATGCGCGTGTCCATGCCAAGGTTCAACGCGACTTGCAACGCCTTCATCGTGTCGTCGCGGCAGTCGGGATAGCCCGAGAAATCCGTCTCGCACATGCCGCCGACCAGCACCTGCAAACCACGTCGATAGGCAATCGCCGCCGCGATTGTCATGAACATCAGATTGCGGCCCGGCACGAACGTGTTCGGCAAACCGTTCGCCGTAGCTTCGATCTCGATCTCGCGCGTCATGGCGGTATCGCTGATCGCGCCGAGCACTGACAGATCGATCATGTGGTCGTCGCCGAGACGCTCCGCCCATGCCGGAAATGCGCGCGCGACCGCATTGCGAAACCCCTCGCGGCATTCCAGTTCGACGCGGTGCCGCTGACCGTAATCGAAGCCCAGTGTCTCGACCGTTTCATAACGTTCGAGCGCCCAGGCGAGACATGTGGCGGAATCCTGGCCGCCGGAAAACAGCACCAGAGCGCTACGTTTAGCGTCTTTGCGGATCACCGTGAAACTCCGTGAATGAAGAGTGCCACGTCGCGCTGCGCGAGGTGCGCCATGCAAGCAACGCGGCGCGACGCGTGCCGGCACTGCTGCCGGCTCAAAGCAGTATAGGCCGCGCCTTCCGCACGCAGAGTTGCTGGGGCTTATACCGTTAATCGTCGGGCGAAGGGTTCGGTGTTAATGGCGGCGTTGCCGCGCGGCACTCACGCGACGCACTTACGTGCAAGTCCTTGAACTGGCGCGATTTTATCACGCGACGCCAAACACCGCCGAGCGCGCCCTGCACACGTGGCGCACGCAAGCCGAAGCAACGCTGCCCATCACGCCCCACCACACCAGGCGCACAAAAAGGAAAAGCCCCAGGAATCTTGCGATTTCCTGGGGCTGAATCCTGGTGGCCTGGGACGGAATCGAACCATCGACACGCGGATTTTCAATCCGCTGCTCTACCAACTGAGCTACCGGGCCAACGAAGAACGAAATGATATCAAAGGGTCAGCGCTCCGACAAGCCCCTTCTCGAAAAATTCTGTGGAAGCGAGATCCGCATATTTAACGCCGGCTTCACTTCCGCGGCTCACTCACCTTTGTTTTTGCCAAGATCCACGCCGAGCTGCTTGAGCTTGCGATACAAGTGCGTGCGCTCCAGCCCGGTCTTCTCCGCCACGCGCGTCATGCTGCCGTTCTCACGCGCGAGGTGATATTCGAAGTACGCGCGCTCGAACGCGTCGCGTGCGTCACGCAGCGGAATGTCGAACGAGATCGAGGCCGTTTGCGCAGCCAGCGCGCCGCTGCCCATGCCGTCGGTCGAGAGCATCGGCAATGCCGCCGCCGAAGCGACCGCCGAAACACTCACCGGCAACACCGGCTTGGCCGCCGCGCCGCCGGGCGCACCCACTGCCGTGCCCCGCGCGAGACCCTGCTCGACGGCCTTAAGCAGCTTCTGCAGCGCAATCGGCTTCTCGAGGAAATTGAGCGCGCCGATCTTGGTTGCTTCAACCGCCGTGTCGATGGTTGCGTGGCCGGACATCATGATCACCGGCATGGTCAGTTGCCCTTGCGCGGCCCATTCCTTAAGCAAGGTCACGCCGTCGGTGTCGGGCATCCAGATGTCGAGCAGCACCAGGTCAGGCGCCTGGCGCAAACGGAACTCGCGCGCTTCCTGCGCGTTTTCCGCGGCCTCCACGACATGCCCTTCGTCGCTCAGGATCTCCGAGAGCAATTCCCGGATGCCCATTTCATCATCTACCACCAGGATGGTTGCCATTTACGCTGCCCTTGTCTGCACTGTTGCTTTTGTCTTTCCCTGCGACGCACCGCCGTGCGCCGGACGCGGCCCTGTTCCAGGTGCCACGCCATCGTCTGCCAGTTGAAGGAAGAGGATCGAAATCTGCGCGCCCTCGATGACATCTCCCGCTTTCATGCGATTGCGGATGTCGATGCGCGCGCCGTGTTCATCGACGATCTTCTTGACCATCGCAAGACCCAGGCCCGTACCTTTGGCCTTGGTCGTTACGTAAGGTTCGAATGCACGTGTGAGGATACGCGCGGGAAAGCCCGCTCCGTTATCCGACACGGTCAGACGCACCGCGACGCGGACTTTGCCTTCCGCGTCGGGGTCTCCGTATTCTACTGTCCTCGTCTCGAGCAACACACGCGGATGCTCGAGGTCCGCCACCGCATCCTGCGCGTTCTGCAGCAGGTTGTGAATCACCTGACGCAATTGCGTCGCGTCGCCACGAATCGCCGGCAATGCGGCGAGCTCCACCTGAATGGCGCCCTTGCCTTCTTCGATACCGTACAGCGTGAGCACTTCGCTGACCAGATCGTTCAGCTGCAAATGGGCGAGCACCGCCGGCGGCGTACGCGCGTAATCGCGGAAGTTGTCGACCATCTGCTTCATCGCGGCTACCTGGTTCACGATCGTGGTCGCGCCGCGCTTCAACACATCGGCATCGGATGGCGAGAGCTTGTCGGCGAGTTTCATCTGCAGACGTTCGGCGGAGAGCTGGATCGGCGTGAGCGGATTCTTGATTTCGTGCGCGAGCCGCCGCGCGACTTCGCCCCACGCGATGGAACGCTGCGCGGAGATCACGTCCGAGATATCGTCGAACACCACGACGTAGCCGGAAGTCTGCATGTCTTCCGCGTCGCGGTCCGTCGCCGAGACAAGCCGCGCACCGCGCACGAGCAACGTAAGCGGCTCGGTTTCGTCCGGCACCTGCACGGAAAACTGCTGCTGCCAGTGACCGCGATCGTCGTGACCATCGCCGCTCGCCGCTTCGCGATCGGCAAACGCCTTGCGCACCATGCCGCCGAATTCGCTCAGCACGCCGATCTGATCCAAGGCCGAACCCATCACCGCCTGGAACGGCTGACGGA
Organism: Paraburkholderia sp. BL6665CI2N2; assembly: GCF_004366535.1. Classification (NCBI taxonomy): domain Bacteria; kingdom Pseudomonadati; phylum Pseudomonadota; class Betaproteobacteria; order Burkholderiales; family Burkholderiaceae; genus Paraburkholderia; species Paraburkholderia sp. BL6665CI2N2. Next base: position 5,806,046 of record NZ_SORC01000001.1, on the reverse strand, counting down.
AAATTCGCTCGGCGCCTCGATTCGCGGTGGTCAGTCTGAACTGCCGGTCGAACACGAACACGCCCGCGGTCAGGTTCGCGAGAATACTTTCCAGATACGCCTTCGAGTGTTCAAGCGCGATGCGGTTGTTCTCGACCGCCGCGCGCGCTTCGGACAACTGCCGCGTCATTGCATTGAACGACTGCGTGAGAAAGCCCAGTTCGTCGCGCGATTTGATTTCGCGCTTCGGCGTGTAATCGCCTTCCGTGATTTCCTTGGTGCCTTGCGCCAGCAGGAACAATGGCCGCGCGAGCTGATTGCCGAGCGCGAGTGCGAGCATCATCGCGATGAAGGTGGCAAGGAACAGCGCGAGCGTCAGCGTGCCGATATACATCTTGCGCAGACCCGTACGGCCGAGCGCCTTCTCCTGGTACTCGCGATAGGCGCGCTGCACCGCGTCGGCATTGCGCGCGAGCGTGGGCGAAACCGGCTGCGTGAGTTGCAGGAAGCGTTCGGTGGGCTGCAACAGCGCGGCGTTCGAATCGGGGATGCGTTGCACCACCCGCAGCCGCAACACGCCCTTGCTGCCATGCGCGTGAGGATCGCCGTCCACTTCGCCTTCGATCGCCGCATAGCCACGGCCGCGCGCCTGTTCGATCATCAACGGCGTGGGCAAATCGTTCGGCACGAGCGTCGCGTAGTTGCCGGAGGCCTGCGCGACCACGTGCATGTCGGGCGTCGCGCCTGACATGCTGCGCGTAGGTTCGACGATCGTCGCATCCTGCACGCCGAACTGGTCGCGCAAACGCAGCAGCGTGAGCGTGGTGCCGGCGGCGTCCGCGCTCGCCAACTGTTCCGACATCAAGCGGCCCTTGGTTTGCAGATCGGACAGCGACGCGTCGAGCATGCCGCGCCCGAGATTCAAACCGGAGGTGAGCGCTGTTTCGACATTCACATCGAACCACGACTCGATACTGCGCGACACGAACTGATACGACACGACGTAGATGATGCCGCCCGGCACCACGCCGACCAGCGCCATGAAGAACGCGAGTTTCGCCAATAGCCGCGTGCCGAACTTACCCTTTCTCAGCCGCGCGATGATGATGATGACGAGCGTCGCCACCACCAGCAAAAAGATCATCGCGACCACGAGGTTAGCGGCGTAGAGCCACTGGTAATAGCGGTCGAAGAATTCCGTGTTCGCGCTGGCCGCGGCGAGCAGCACGAGCAGCAGCACGGCCGTCACGGCGACCGTCGACACCAGCACGCGCACGACGATGCTGCTGACACTGGTAGCGGAGCGCACTTTATTTAGCACGTTCGGTCACCGTGAAAGTAAAGCGCTTCCATTCGGAAGCGAGATTCCAGTCGCGGTTATTCACCGCGTCGATCTGAAACGGCTTGGGCATCAGCGCGATGTCGAGTTGCATGCGCACCGACGCGTTATACGTCTCGCCGACACGCACTTCATTGCGTTCGATCACGTGCCACGACGTGATGTGCTTGATCACCGCGAGCGCATCCTTGAGCGTGGTGAAGCCGAGCTGCAAACCGCCGGACGACACGCTCGATACGCGATACTCGCGCGTGAGCGGCTGGAACGACAGGCGAATGCTTTGCGACACGCTCACCGGCTGCTCGTCGAACCAGTACCAGCGCGGCCGGCTCAGTTCGAAGTCGGTCGTGAAATACAGCGGAATGCCTTTGTTGACCGCGTCTTCGAGGTTGCTGTTCAGATCGAAGTCGAAACGTGCGTCGAGATTCCAACCCGTGTTGTCGGCTTGCAGCGATGCACGCTGCACCGCGATCGAATCAGCGTGCGCCACGCCCGGCGCCGCCAGCCATACGGCCAGCGCGATCCAGAGCACGGCAGCGAGCCGAAGCGGGAAGAAGCGTTTGATGGTCACCGTTTCTGAAAGCGCGCGTAGAAGAATCCGTCGTGGTCTGAGTTCGCGCCGGCGCTGTCTTCAGCGGGTTGTCCGGCATGAGAACCGGCCGATGTGTCGGCGGGCGCGCGAGCGACTGAAGGCAACAGTTGCCCCGGCGCGTCCAATCGTACCGCATCCTGATACTTGTTTCCAAACCACTGCGCCTGCAACTCGCCTTCTTCGGGAAAGATCGAACACGTAACGTAGAGCAACTCGCCGCCTGGTTTCACGAGCGGCCAGAGCGCGTCGAGAATGCGGCGCTGCTCAGCGACCAGCGCGGGAATGTCGGATGCGCGGCGCAGCCAGCGAATATCCGGATGACGCCGCACGATGCCCGACGCCGAACACGGCACGTCCGCCAGAATGCGATCGAACGGCGGGTCGATGTCGTCGTGCCATTTTGCGGGCGCGCCCGCGTCGCCGATCCGCACTTCCGCTTCGAGCTTGAGTCGCTGCAAATTTTCGCCGATACGGCGCGCGCGCGACGCGTCGCTTTCGAGCGCGACGAGCTGAAGGTTGGCCAGTTCGAGCAGATGGCCGGTCTTGCCGCCGGGCGCCGCGCAGGCGTCGAGCACACGCATGCCGTCGCGCACGTCGAGTAGCGGCGCGGCGAGCTGCGCGCCGGCGTCCTGCACCGAGACGACGCCGTCGCTGAAGCCCGGAATGCGGTCGACCGGCATCGGCGTGGCGAGCTTGACGGCGTACGCGCCGGCCCTGCTCGCCGCAATGTGATGGTTTTGCAGCACTTGCAAGTAGGCGTCGACCGTCGATTGACGCGCGTTCACCCGCAGCGTCAGCGGGCCTTGTGTGTTGCCAGCGGCTAGCACCGACTGCCATGCGTCGGGCCACGCGCGCTTGACGGCATCGATCCACCATGCCGGATAGTTCCAGCGTGCGACTTCGTCGGCTTGCGCGGCGCTCAATAGCGTTTCGCGTTCGCGCAGGAAACCGCGCAGCACGGCGTTGACGAGGCCCTTCGCAAAGGCAAATTCACGGCGCGCGCCGATCGCGCTCACTGCCTGATCGACGACCGTGAACGGTGCGTAGGCAGCGTTCGCTTCGTCGTCGACGAGCAGGGCCAGCGAGCACGCGAGCACATGGCCGACGTGCGGCGGCGGTGCCTTTTTCACCAGCTTCGCGATCAGCCACTCGGCAATCGCGAGACGTCGCATGGTGCGGTAGGCGATGTCCTGCACCGCGCCACGTGCCGCGGCAGCGCTGGCCTCCGGCGCGGACACGAAGACGGATTGCAGCGCGGCCGGCAACGCTGCGCCGAGACGCACGGCGCCGACCGCCTGGCCCGCGCAGTCGAGCGCGAAGCCGAGCGATTCGGGCGCGAGATGCAGCATCGACAAACGTGATTCGCGCGGGCGCACCGATGAGGAAGCGGTACGCGAAGAAGGCTTTGTAGTCATCAAGAAGGCTATGGCGGGCCGCGCGGGAGCGCGCGACGCAATCAACACGCATTGTAGCGTGGCGCGCGACGCGGGCCGGCGGGCGGTCTGTGAGCGCAGCGATCGCGGATGTATGGCGAGCGGGAAGGAGTGGGATTGAAGCGCGGGTTGGATATATCGGCGCGGACGTAGCGTAACGCGGCGCACGAGTCCGCGGGCAGCCTGCAAGCGTAGAGATTGCAAATCCACGGTGGCTGCAAAGGCCGGGGGCCCAAGCGCAGGCTCAACGATGCGGCGCGGGCCCTCAGGCGCCTCGCGAACAGAGTGGATTTTCTCGTGATAACGCAGCGCATCAGACGCTCGCGCCCTTGCGCCGAAATAAAAAGGCGAGCCCGCAGACTCGCCTTTTTCCTCACGCCGCGCAAGGAATGCGCAGCGTTATTCGAAGCGCCCCGTGCGCGCCATTTCCATCAAACGCGCGATGCGTTCCTCGGTGGCCGGGTGCGTAGAGAACAGATTCGCGATGCCGCCGCCCGAAAGCGGATTCATGATCATCATCTGCGCGGTGGCCGGATGCTGCTCGGCGGTCGGAAACGGAATTCCGCTCGCGTAACGGTGAATCTTGTCGAGCGCCGAAGCAAGCGCCTGCGGGTCGCCGGAAATCTGCGCGCCGCCGCGATCGGCTTCGAATTCACGTGCGCGCGAAATCGCCATCTGGATCAGCGCACCGGCAATCGGCGCCAGCAGCGCGACGGCGATGCCCGCGATCGGGTTCGTGGAACGGCCGTTTTCGTCGCGGCTGCCGAAGAACATCGCGAAATTCGCCAGCGCGGAAATCGCGCCGGCCATGGTGGCCGAAATGGTCGAGATCAAAATGTCGCGATGCTTCACGTGCGAGAGTTCGTGCGCCATGACCCCGCGCATTTCGCGCTCGGACAGCACGCGCAGAATGCCGGTGGTGGCGGCGACCGCCGCATGTTCCGGATTGCGGCCGGTGGCGAACGCATTCGGCGCGTCTTCGTTGATCAGGTACACGCGCGGCATGGGCAGGCCGGCGCGTGTGGAAAGTTCGCGCACCATGCGATAGAACTGCGGCGCACTGGTTTCGTCGACTTCTTGCGCGTTGTACATGCGCAGGACCATCTTGTCCGAAAACCAGTACGAAAAGAAATTCATCCCAAGGGCGATCACGAGCGCGATCGTCATGCCGCGCGACCCGCCGATCATCCCGCCGATCACGATGAAAAGGGCCGTGATCGCGGCCATCAACATCGCGGTTTTGACCCAATTGAACATGTCTGCAACTCCTTGCCCTAACGCGGGTTCATATCTGCGCCGCGTGATCGCGGCGCCCGATTGTAAGCTAAATGTTAGATATGGGCGCGTCAGGAAAATTCAATCATCTTGACGCAGTGGCGAGCTTGATACCCAGGCCGACAAAAGCGCTGCCGACTCCACGATCCAACCACTTCTTCACCGCCGCCCGGCCGGAGAAACGCCGCGTCACACTGCCCGCGATCCACGCGACAAAACTGTTCCAGACCATGCTCATCATGACGAACACTGCACCCAGTGTGAGGAAAGCGAGCGCTTTGTGATCAGTGCCGGTCGTCACGAATTGCGGGAAGAACGACACGAAAAACAGCACGACCTTCGGGTTCAGCACGTTAGTCCAGAAGCCTTGCAGGAAAAGCTGGCGCAGCGACCTGGGCGCGCCGGCCGCGCGCGCTTCGCCCGCAGCGTCATCGGCGACAGCCGGCTTGGCGAAGAGCAAACGCACGCCGAGATACATCAGATAAATAGCGCCGACGAACTTGATAACGGTAAATGCGGTGGCCGATGCAGCCAGCAACGCGGTCAGGCCGAACGCGCAGGCCAGCGAGTGAACGCAGCAGCCGGCGGAGATGCCGAGCGCCGACATGAGACCCGCGCCGCGGCCTTGAGCGACGCTGCGCCCGACGATATAAGCCGTATCGGGGCCGGGCGTCACATTTAGAAGAAAGACCGCGACGACGAAAAACTCGAAATGGGTAATGCCGAACATGTGAATCCTCAAAATCCGGGGCCGTTGCATGAAGGATTCTACGCGCGGCAGGCCTGTCCTGCGGGGTCTCGAACATCGGCCGAATGGACGATGTTCAGGGCATACGCAGCGGTGCTACCTTGCTTCGGGAAGTTGAAAGCGCTGCCCCACAGCCAGCGTCGAGCCGGCCAGAAATTCGCGCACCGGCAGGCGTTTGCCACCGGGTTTCTGCAATTGCGTGAGACGCAGCGCGCCTTCGCCGCAGGCTACGACTACGCCTTCGGGGGAGACGTCGGTGATCGTGCCGGGCGCGTGGCCGGCGGCTGCGCCGTCGGTTGCAACAGCGGCCCAGATTTTGATGGACGAGCCGTCTTCAAGCGTGGCCACACCGCCAGGGAACGGATCGAACGCACGCACCTGGCGCGCAAGCACTTTCGCCGGGCGGCGCCAGTCGAGCGCGGCTTCGTGTTTGCCGATCTTTTCCGCGTAGGTCACGCCTTCCGCGGGTTGCGGCGTTGCCGCCAGTTCGCCGGTGCGCTCGAGTTCGATCAGCGCTTCGACGATCAGCTTCGCGCCGTCCTGCGCGAGACGGTCGTGCAACGTGGACGTGGTGTCGTCGGCGGAAATCGCGGTGCGTGCTTCGGAGATCATCGCGCCCGTGTCGAGGCCGACATCCATCTGCATCAGCGTGATGCCGGTTTCGGCGTCGCCCGCTTCGATCGCGCGATGAATCGGCGCCGCGCCGCGCCAGCGCGGCAACAACGACGCATGAATGTTGATGCAGCCGAGCGGCGGAATATCGAGCACTTCCTGCGGCAGGATCAGGCCGTATGCGGCGACCACCATGACATCGTGCGGCGTAGCGCGTAGTTGGTCGATCGCGGCAGCGGCTTCAGCCGGATATTTGCCGGCGCGGCGCAGCGAAGGCGGCTGGGCGACGGCCAGTCCGTGCTCCTGCGCGTAGCGCTTGACCGGGCTTGCCTGCAACTTCATTCCGCGCCCGGCGGGCCGGTCCGGCTGGGTCAACACGAGCGGCACCTGGAACCCGGCGCGGTGAATCGCGGCCAGCGCGGCCGCGGCGAACTCCGGCGTACCGGCAAAGATGACGCGCAACGAATGACTCATGAACGGGAGCGGTAGGCGAGGTGAACGCGCATTACATCGCGTGGGCGAGCTTCTTCATCTTGCTCTTGATGCGCGTCTGCTTCAGCGACGACAGGTACTCGACGAACACGCGGCCCATCAGGTGATCCATTTCGTGCTGGATGCACACCGCAAGCAGGCCTTCACAGTCCATCTCGAAGGTTTCGCCCTTCTCGTTGAGCGCCCGCACGCGCACTTTCTCCGCACGCTCGACGTTGTCGTAAATGCCCGGCACCGAGAGGCAGCCCTCTTCCGACAGCTTCCTTTCGTCGCTCGACCAGATGATTTCGGGGTTGATGAAGGCCAGCAGTTCGTTGTGGTCGTCCGACACGTCGATCGTGATCACGCGCTCGTGCACGTCCACCTGGGTCGCGGCAAGGCCGACGCCCGGCGCGGCGTACATGGTTTCGGCCATGTCCTTGACGAGGCGGCGGATGCGGTCGTTGACCACTTCAACCGGCTTGGCGATCTTGTGCAGCCGTTTGTCCGGGTAATTGAGGATGTTGAGTAAAGCCATGATCTTGAGTGTGATTTTCGGGCGCCGCCGACCCGTTGACGGTTCGTTGGCCTTTCGGCCAGGTTGTGAGCCCGTCGCGTTGCGCAGAGGATAGATGGTGTCGAACCGGTTCGATTCAACGCGCCACGTGCGCCAGACGACGAGCCCGCGCGGGTGGGCGCGGCGCTGCGGTTATTTCGGATGATGAAAATTTTAGCATGGCGCCCGCCTGCCCGCTGGCCCTGCAGGAGGATCGACCCGCAATGCACACTTTGCCTGCAACCCATAGTGAACTTGCCGCCTGGCTGCGGCTTGCGCTCGCGCCGGGTCTGAAACCCGGAGCGCTGCGCTTATTGCTCAGCGCTTTCGGCTTGCCTGAAGCGATATTCGAGCAAGCGCCCGAGGCGCTCGCCGAGATTGCCGGCGAGGCCGCGGCACGCGCAGCGCTGGCACCGACAGGCCCCGATTTCGAAGCCCAGCTGGACGCGGTCATCGCGTGGCGTGAGCAACCCGGCAATCAGGTAGTGACACTCGACGACCCCGCTTATCCGCCGGCACTGCTGACCATGCCCGATCCGCCGCCGCTGCTATATATAAAGGGCCGGTTGAACCTGCTGCACACGCGAGCGGTCGCCCTTGTCGGGAGCCGCAGCGCGACGCCGCAAGGCGTCGAAGACGCGGAGCGATTCGCGCGCGAGCTGTCGGTGGCCGGTGTGACCGTCGTCTCCGGGCTCGCGCTCGGTATCGACGGCGCCGCGCATCGGGGTGGCTTGGAAGGCATCGGTGGCACAGTGGCCGTAATCGGTACCGGCGCGGACCTCGTGTATCCGGCCGCGCACCACGCACTCGCGCGGCAAATCGCGGTGCAAGGCGCGATTCTCTCCGAATGGCCGCTCGGCACGCCAGCACGCGCCGCCAATTTTCCGCAGCGTAACCGTCTGATCGCCGGCCTCGTCAGCGGCGTGGTGATCGTCGAAGCAGCGATGCGGTCCGGTTCGCTGATCACGGCGCGGCTCGCCAACGAGATGGGACGCGATATCTTCGCGTTGCCGGGTTCGATTCACGCGCCGCTGTCGCGCGGGTGTCATCGGATCATCAAGCAGGGCGCGAAGCTGGTGGAAACGCCGGATGAAGTGCTGGAGGAACTGGGTTTCGCACGGCGGGCGGCTCCGCGAGCGGGTTCGGGTTCAAGTTCGGCGCACGCCACCTTCTGGAGCCGCGCCGGCTCGGGAAAGAGGCCCGCGCGCGGCGCCGCGGACGCGGATCAAGTGAAACCGGCAGCGCTTCAGCCGACAGAAGCATCTCCGGCCGATTCAGCAGAAGCAGCATTGGCCGCCGCCCCGCCCTGCCCGCCGGCCAATCCCGAAGCACAGCGCCTCCTCGCCGCGCTCGGCCATTCGCCCACCACGCTTGAAATTCTCGCTACCCGTACCGAGATGGAGGACGCGGACCTGCAAACCGCCTTGCTGCAACTGGAACTCGCCGGCCAGGTGACCATGCTGCCCGGCGGCCGCTTCATGCGGGCAAGCCACGGCCAACGCGGCATTGATCAGAGTTGACCACGATTCATGATCGGTCATGCTACATTCGCGCCAAAGCACCTGACAAAAGTACGCAAGGAACCACGATGCCCGCGCTAAACCTCGACACCGACCAAGACCGGATCGCCGAGCGCGTCAACGAACCCGAAACGCTGTTCGTGGCCTGCCTCTGCGCGGAATGGTGCGGAACCTGCCGCGAGTATCAGGACGCTTTTGACAAGCTGGCCGACCGGCACCCGGACATCTGTTTCGCATGGATCGATATAGAGACCCATGCGGACCGGTTCGAGGATCTGGATGTGGAGAACTTTCCGACCATCCTGATCGAAGATTCGGTTACGACGCGATTCTTCGGCACGGTTTTGCCGCAAGCGGCGATCGTGGAACGGATGTTGTCTGATCTGACGGCCGTGCCCGGCGTCAGCGGCGCGCCAAAACTGCGGCCCGCGCTGGCGGTTGCCTGATTCAGGCTGGCCAGCTTGCAAGCCCGGCGGCCCGGGCATTGCGAGCGGTGTATAAGGCGTTGGCGGCGGCATGCCCAATGCCTGAGCACGCAATTATGAATTCGCGCTTTTTATGGCACTTGACACGCCGGTCTCGCGCCGTGTGCTATAAAGCGGTCGTTAATGGGTCGCAAAGGTCGCAAACGAGGGTAGCGCTAACAGAAGCGCACTCACGGCCATCAACCCTGATCTACCAACCTCACATCGAGTCATGTCCAAAGCACTGATCATCGCCGAAAAGCCTTCCGTCGCGAACGACATCGCGCGCGCTTTGGGCGGATTTACCAAGCATGACGAATACTACGAGAGCGACGAGTACGTCCTTTCCTCGGCAGTCGGCCATCTGCTGGAAATTGCCGCGCCTGAAGACTACGAAGTCAAACGCGGCAAGTGGAGTTTCGCCAATCTACCCGTCATTCCGCCGCACTTCGATCTGAACCCGATCGCCAAGAGCGAGTCGCGCCTGAAGGTGCTGACCAAACTGCTCAAGCGCAAAGACGTCGACCGTCTGATCAACGCATGTGACGCGGGGCGCGAGGGCGAGCTGATTTTCCGCCTGATCGCGCAGCACGCGAAAGCCAAGCAGCCGGTGCAGCGCCTGTGGCTGCAATCCATGACGGCGGGCTCGATCCGCGACGGCTTCGCCCGTCTGCGCAGCGACGAAGAGATGCAGCCGCTCGCCGATGCGGCGCGTTGCCGCTCGGAAGCGGACTGGCTGGTCGGCATCAACGGTACGCGGGCCATGACCGCGTTCAACAGCAAAGGCGGCGGCTTCTTCCTGACCACGGTCGGGCGGGTGCAGACGCCCACGCTGTCGATCGTGGTCGAGCGCGAAGAGAAGATTCGCCGCTTCGTGCCGCGCGACTATTGGGAAGTGAAAGCGGAGTTCGTCTGCGCGGCCGGTTTCTACGAAGGCCGCTGGTTCGATCCGAAATTCAAGCGCGACGAGTTCGATCCGGAAAAACGCGATTCGCGTCTGTGGGCGTTGCCCGCGGCCGAAACGATCGTCGCCGCCTGCCGTGGCCAGATCGGCACGGTGACGGAAGAATCGAAGCCGTCCACGCAACTGTCGCCGGCGCTGTTCGACTTGACCAGCTTGCAGCGCGAGGCCAACGGCCGCTTCGGCTTCTCGGCGAAGAACACCTTGGGCCTCGCCCAGGCGCTGTACGAAAAGCACAAGGTGCTGACCTATCCCCGTACCGACGCGCGCGCGCTGCCGGAAGACTACCTGGATACGGTCAAAGAGACGCTTGGCATGCTCAAGGAGAGCAACAACTATCTGCCGTATGCCAAGCAGGTGCTCGACAAGGGCTGGGTGAAGCCGAACAAGCGCATTTTCGACAACTCGAAGATCAGCGACCACTTCGCAATCATCCCGACCCTGCAGGCGCCGAAGAATCTGTCGGAGCCCGAACAGAAGCTCTACGACCTCGTCGTGAAGCGTTTCCTCGCGGTGTTTTTCCCCGCCGCCGAATACAAGGTGACGACGCGGATCACGGAAGTGGTCGGCCATCACTTCAAGACCGAAGGCAAGGTGCTGGTCGAGCCCGGCTGGCTGCAAGTCTACGGCCGCGAGATCAGCGGCGAAGACGCGAACCTCGTGCCGGTGCAGAAAGACGAAAAGGTCAAGACCGACAAGATCGCCGCCCAGCAACTGGTGACGAAACCGCCCGCACGCTACAACGAAGCAACCTTGCTGTCGGCCATGGAAGGCGCGGGCAAGCTCGTCGAAGACGACGAACTGCGCGAAGCCATGGCGGCCAAGGGGCTCGGCACGCCGGCCACGCGCGCGGCGATCATCGAAGGTCTGCTGGGTGAAAAGTATCTGATCCGCGAAGGCCGCGATCTGATTCCGACCGCCAAGGCTTTCCAGCTGATGACGCTGCTGCGCGGTCTGGGCGTGAAGGAACTGACGGCGCCCGAACTGACCGGCGAGTGGGAGTACAAGCTCTCGCAAATGGAACGCGGCAACCTGCCGCGCGACGCGTTCATGCAGGAAATCGCCCGCATGACGCAGACCATCGTCAAGCGCGCGAAAGAATACGATTCCGACACGATCCCGGGCGATTACGCGACGTTGCAAACGCCTTGTCCGAATTGCGGCGGTCAGGTAAAGGAAAACTACCGGCGCTTTGCCTGCTCGAAATGCGAGTTCTCGATTTCGAAAATTCCGGGCGGACGTCAGTTCGAAATTCCGGAAGTCGAAGAACTGCTGCAGAACAAGACGATCGGTCCGCTGTCGGGTTTCCGCAGCAAGATGGGCCGCCCCTTCTCGGCGATCCTGAAGCTGTCGTTCGATGACGAGATCAAGAACTACAAGCTCGAATTCGACTTCGGCCAGGATGCGGGCGGCGAAGACGGCGAACCGCCTGACTTCTCCGATCAGCAACCGGTGGGCGCATGTCCGAAGTGCAAGGGCCGCGTATTCGAGCACGGCATGAGCTACGTCTGCGAAAACTCGGTCGCCAATCCGAAGACGTGTGACTTCCGTTCGGGCAAGGTGATCCTGCAGCAAGAAATTGCTCGCGAACAGATGGCCAAGCTGCTCGAAGAAGGCCGCACGGATCTGCTGACGAACTTCAAGTCGTCGCGTACCGGCCGTAACTTCAAGGCGTTCCTCGTCAAGCAGAACGACGGCAAGATCGGTTTCGAGTTCGAAAAGAAGGAACCGTCGGCGAAGACTGCCGCGAAGACCGCAGCGGCGAAGTCGGCTGCGAAGGCTGCCCCAGAAGCGGAGTCGGACGACGACGAAGTGTCGGTGGCCGTGAAGGCTGCGCCGGCAGCCAAGAAGACAGCGGCGAAAAAAGCGCCGGCGACCAAGACCGCTGCGGCCAAGAAAGCACCCGCCAAGAAAGCGGTGGCGCGCAAAACCGGCTCGTAAGTCGAACTGGTCGCGGGAAGGCCGGAAGAGGATTCGCTTCCGGCTCGCTTCGTTTGAATTTGCCATGAAAAAAGGCGCGATCACATCACGTGACCGCGCCTTTTTGTTTGTCCGGCGAAAGCGCTTATCAGCGGCTTTGCAGGCTTGCCCGATTCGCGACTTACAGCGGCGACAAAGCTGTGGGCCGGGTGCGAGGCGTCGTCTTGGCCAGCGTCTTCGGCAGCGGCGATAACTCGCTGTCCAGCAGGCGTGAGAGCGGCTCAGCGCCGTCGAACGCTTCCGGCGGCATGGCGTCCGCGGAATCGAGCGCCGTCGTCGTGACGGCGCGGCCGAGGCCGTCTTCCTTGATCCACTGTTCACCCAGCAGACTATTCGGCGTCTGGCTGAAATGCTCAACCAGATGGTCGATAAACGTACGCACCTTAGCCGGCAAGTGACGGCGGCTCGGATACGCAATGTTGATCTCGACCTGCGGCAACCGGTAATCGCCGAGCAGACGCACAAGGCGGCCACGCGTCATGTCGCGGCCGATCAGATAGCTCGGCAGGATCGCGATGCCCATGCCGAGCAACGCAAACTGACGCAGCATTTCCGTATTGTTCGCGACGATCACGTTCGCCGGACGCACGCGCACTTCGCCTTCCGGGCCGGTGAACACGCGCTCGTCGCCCCAATATTCGGACGGCAGGCTCAGGCACGGATGCTCGAGCAGATGCTCCGGACGCGTCGGCATGCCGTGTTTCTCAAGATAAGCCGGCGTGGCGCACACCGTCATGCAACCAGTGGTGAGACGCCGAGTGACAATACTTGCGCTGCGCATTTGCCGCGCAATCACCACGCCCACGTCGAAGCCTTCTTCGACCAGATCCACCTGACGGTCGACCAGCGTGACATCGGGAATGACTTTCGGATAACGCTCCGCGTACGTCTGGAGCACGGGTGCCAGATTGTGCAATCCGAACACGACCGGCGCGACGATTCGCAACGTGCCGACAGGTTCGTGATTGCGCGCGACCACCATCTGCTCGACATCTTCCAGTTCGTCGAGAATCTGGCGCGCGCGCTCGAGATAAACCTGACCTGATTCGGTCAAAGACAAGCTGCGGGTGGTGCGATTGAGCAGCCGCGTACCTAGACGGCCTTCGAGGTCCGCAACGTGCCGGGTCGCAACTGCGTTGGAAATATCCATCGCGCTCGCAGCGCGGGCAAAACTGCCGAGATCCGCCACTCTGACGAAAACTCGCATCGACTGCAAATGATCCATAGGACAACTCCTGCCGTGTTACAGCTTCCTGACAATCGGGGAAAACCAGCGAAGCGAACTTGGAATTCTCCTACGACTCGCGGAATCGTGCAGAAGTTGCCCGCGAAAGCGGAAATATTGTCAATATTTGTGCGACTGTGCTCCCCAGTGTGGGGCACGATCAGGAATTGTTCCTGAAAAGGAAACAATCTGCTGCAGTGCAGCTTGAACTGCCTTTTTTGTCCGAACAGACGGAATGGTCGTCGGCGTGGCAAAACCAGGAAGCTCGTCATGCGAGCGAGCGGCAACAAAAAACCGCCCGAAGGCGGTTCCGTGCGAAGTGAACACTCACCTGATCAGGCGGCGAGCTTCTCTTCGAGCGCGCGTTTGGCCTCCGTCAGCGCGGGCGGCAAGCCTTGCTGCAACGTGTCAAACAGCTCGGCGTGGAGCGCGAATTCCGCGCGCCAGGCTGCGTCGTCGACGGAAATAACCTGCTCGAACTGCTCGCGGCTAAAATTCAGCCCGCGCCAGTCGAGGTCCTCGTAGTGCGGCGACACGCCGAACGCATGTTCCTCACCGTGAGCCGTGCCTTCGATCCGGCCGACCATCCAGCTCAGCACCCGCATGTTCTCGCCGAAGCCCGGCCATACGAACTTGCCGTCCGCGCCTTTGCGGAACCAGTTGACGCAGAAGATTTTCGGCAGCTTCGCGTTCAGTTGCTCCAGACGCTCGCCGGTTTTCAGCCAGTGACCGAAGTAGTCGCTCATGTTGTAGCCGCAGAACGGCAGCATCGCGAATGGGTCGCGGCGCACCACGCCCTGCTGACCGGCTGCGGCGGCGGTCGTTTCGGAGCCCATGGTCGCGGCCATGTAGACGCCTTCCACCCAGTTGCGCGCTTCGGTGACGAGCGGCACCGTCGTGGAGCGGCGCCCGCCGAAGATGAACGCGTCGATCGCGACGCCCGCCGGATTTTCCCAGTCGGGGTCGATGGACGGGCATTGTGACGCCGGCGCCGTAAAGCGCGCGTTCGGATGCGCCGCCTTGCGGCCGCTTTCCTTCGCGCTGGCCGGCGTCCAGTCCTTGCCTTGCCAGTCGATCAGGTGCGCGGGCGCATCATCCGTCATGCCTTCCCACCAGACGTCGCCGTCGTCGGTGAGCGCGACGTTCGTGAAGATCACGTTTTCCTTCAACGTGGCCATGGCGTTGAAGTTGGTCTTCTCGCTCGTGCCCGGCGCCACGCCGAAGTAGCCGGCTTCCGGATTGATCGCGTACAGGCGGCCGTCCTTGCCCGGTTTGATCCAGGCGATATCGTCGCCGATCGTGGAGATTTTCCAGCCGTTCAAGCCTTCCGGCGGAATCAGCATTGCAAAGTTGGTCTTGCCGCACGCCGACGGAAACGCCGCCGCGACATGATGTTTGCGGCCTTCCGGCGAGGTCACGCCGAGAATCAGCATGTGTTCGGCGAGCCAGCCTTCGTCGCGGCCCATGGTCGAGGCGATGCGCAACGCGAAACACTTCTTGCCTAGCAGCGCGTTGCCGCCGTAGCCCGAACCATAGCTCCAGATTTCGCGCGATTCGGGGAAATGGACGATGTATTTGGTTTCGTTGCACGGCCACGGCACGTCTTTCCCGTCGGCCGCGAGCGGCGCGCCGACCGAATGGACGCACGGCACGAACTCGCCGTCTTCGCCCAGCACGTCGTAAACCTTGCGGCCCATACGCGTCATGATGCGCATGTTGGTGACCACATACGGGCTGTCGCTCAATTCAACGCCGATGTGCGCGATCGGCGAGCCGAGCGGGCCCATCGAAAACGGCACGACATACATGGTGCGGCCGCGCATGGAACCTTCGAACAGGCCGTCGAGCGTCGAGCGCATTTCGGCCGGTGCGATCCAATTATTGGTGGGACCTGCGTCTTCGCGGCGCTGCGAGCAGATGAAGGTGCGATCTTCGACGCGCGCCACATCGGACGGGTCGGACCATGCCAGATAAGAATTGGGGCGTTTGGCGGGATTGAGCTTCTTGAGTGTGCCTGCTTCGACCATCTGTGCACAAAGCCGGTCGTATTCCTCCTGCGAACCGTCACACCAGACGACCCTGTCCGGCTTGGTCCTGGCGGCAACGCGCTGGACCCAGTCGAGCAGCTTTCGGTGTTTGACCCACGCGGGCGCCTCGATAGTAGGCTGTCCTTCGAATGAGGGGTGGTTCATCGACTTGTCTCCGTTTTGAAAAACAATAGAAAAAACGGTACAAGCCCAGAGACGCTGCATGCGAGAGGCATTCAATTCTTCACGCCGGGTGCCTGCCACCCGACGCGCAATTGTGCAGATCGTTCCAGGCCACACAGCCTGTGAGCGGAGGCGCCAGCCGACGGGCTTCTGCAACCGTCTGTAAAGCGGCTTGCCTCAACACGCAACAAACTGTTAAAAACGATGTCAATCGGCCTTGCCGTGGCGCTGCCATTCTGTGCGGTAGCTACTACGGTAAGGCATTCAGCCAGACCGGCATGTGACCTAGGTCACATGGTGGGACAGTCAGCATAACACTCCGTTCCGCACCACCAAGGTGCGCCGCAAGACACATACCATGAAGATTGCCATCCTCGACGATTATCAGGACGCCGTGCGCAAGCTCGACTGCTTTCAATTGCTGGCCGACCATGAGGTCAAGGTCTTCAACAACACCGTCCGCGGTCTCGGCCAGTTGGCAAGCCGTCTTTCGGAAGTCGACGCGCTCGTCCTGATTCGCGAACGCACCCGCATCAGCTCGCAACTCCTCGATAAATTGCCGCGTTTGCGCATGATCAGTCAGACCGGCAAGGTTTCCAGCCACATCGATCTGAACGCGTGTACCGAGCGCGGCATTGCCGTGCTGGAAGGCACCGGCTCGCCGTTCGCGCCTGCCGAGTTGACGTGGGCTCTCATCATGGCCGCCCAAAGGCGGATTCCGCAATACGTAGCAAACCTTAAGCAAGGAGCCTGGCAGCAGTCCGGCCTGAAGACGTCGGCGCTGCCGCCGAACTTCGGTTTGGGCCAGGTATTGCGTGGCCAGACGCTGGGAATCTGGGGTTACGGCAAGATCGGCAGGCTGGTGGCCGGTTATGGCAAGGCGTTCGGCATGAACGTATTGATCTGGGGCCGCGAGCATTCGCGCGAAGCCGCTCGCGCTGACGGGTACAGTGTCGCGGAGAGCCGCGAGGCGCTGTTCGAGCAGAGCGACGTGCTGTCGCTGCATTTGCGCATGCACGACGACACGCGCGGCATCGTCAAACAGGAAGACCTGATGCGGATGAAGCCGACCGCGCTGCTCGTGAACACGAGCCGGGCCGAGTTGCTCGACGACAACGCGCTGGTGAATGCGCTATCGCACAACCGTCCGGGCATGGTCGCGATCGACGTCTACGAAAGCGAGCCGATTCTGCAGGGCTACAGCCTGCTGCGCATGGAAAACGTGATTTGCACGCCGCACATCGGCTATGTGGAACGCGAAAGCTACGAACAGTATTTCACCGCCGCATTCAAGAACATTCTGGCTTTCGACGCCGGGGATACGAGCAGCGTGGCGAATCCGGAAGCCTTGCAGGGCGGCCGTCGGCGTTAAAAAACCACTGCGTTTTTTCGGGCGATAAGCGCGCCGTGCGAATTCGTGCGGCGCTCTTATCGCCGTTTGGCTTCGCGCCGCCGCTACCGCTCAATTCACCGTACCGCTTCGTGCGCGCCGGCTTCGAGCAGATCGGGCATGCGTTCGAGGAAGGTCTCGCCATCGGCACGGCCGAGGTTGTACGCGTGGATCATCTGTGACGGACTCGTGTAATCCCAGCTCGAAATCGGCACCTTGCGCGACGGCTGTACGTACAGCCGTTGCTGCACGCCGTGCGGCACGACGAACATTTGCGGGCGCGGATAGAGGCGGGTGACCATCACCAGCACGTTGCCCGGCGCCTCGGCGTCGAGCGCGCCGACCGGCACGTTGTCGACCATCCCGCCGTCCAGCACCGGCCGGCCGTTGCGTCGCAAAACCGGCGTGAACGGCGGCGTACTCGACGACTGCAAAATCAGATCCGCCAGATCCTCGACGCTCGCGCAATCCTGTGCGCGCACGAATTCCGGATGAAAGCCGAGCGTCTGACCAAGTGTCGGGTGCAGCGTCTTGCGCACGTATTTTTCGATGTTGTACGCGATCAGGCCCGCGGCGACCGCGCTGCGCGCGCCGAGCCAGCGCGGCAGATGCGACACGCCGATGCGGATTTCCGGCGCATCGGCGAGTGTCGAAAACTTCTCGCCGTAGATGTCCAGCAGCGCCTGACGGTAGATGCGGTAATGCGGAAACACCGACTCGCCGCGCAGCAGATTGCCCCAGTAGGCGTTGCGGGTGTTGTGGCGCAGCGCCTCTTCGTAATAGCGCATGACCCAGTCGGAATCGCGCGTGTAGAGCATGCACGCAGTGGCGGCGCCGGCCGAAATACCGGTGATGACACGCGGCCGGATCCGCAGCTCCGGCTGGATCACATCCCAGAAACCCGCCTGCCACCAGCAGCGATTGCCGCCGCCAGCGAATACGACCTGATCAAACATCCTGGTTTTTCCTCTAATGCGGCTCTCTGGCCGGTTTTAGTCGAGCAGTGCGTAGGTGGTGGTGGCGTGAACGGCCATGTTGCCGGATTCGTCGAACAACTCGACTTCGCCGAACACCAGATTGCGGCCCATGCGCAGCACTCGCGCGGTGATCAACACGTCGCCCTTGCGTACCGCGCGCATGAAATTGATGTTGAGCGAGACCGTGGTCATAGGCTTGAAACCACCGAGCGCGGCCGAAATGGCGACGATCATCGCTGTGTCCGCCGCGGCCATGAACACTTGCCCGCAGATCACGCCGCCCGAATGACGCAGCCCGCCGGAAAACGGTAGGCGTAGTGTGGCAGCTTCCTCATCGACCTTGACCGGCGTCAGCGTGAGCGCACGGACCCACGGCGCGAGGATGCGGTCGAGCAATTCGTTAATCTCTTTGTCATCCATGGCGATCCCCGGTCGAAAGCCGCGCGAGGCTTCGTGCGGCAAGGTGTCCGCGACATGATACCGGGACGATGCTGGGCGCGCCTTTTTCGCGACAGTGCGGCCATCGACGAACGCGTCGGGCTCTGGGATGCAATTATTTTTAAGAAATCTGCGAAGGGGACTTGGCAAGCCCGAAAAATTTCTGCATAATTTCGCTTCTGTTGGGGGCGTTAGCTCAGTTGGTAGAGCAGCGGACTCTTAATCCGTAGGTCGAGTGTTCGAGTCACTCACGCCCCACCAAAGATTCAAAGCAAAAAGCCCGGTCCTTGCGACCGGGCTTTTTGCGTTTCGGGATTCCATGAATCCACTGCTTACACTGATTTCACCGTAGACGCGAATGACCGGCGTTGCTACGCCGAACACCTGCGCTTCGCGCTCTCGCGTAGTAGGGCCTTCAGAGCTTGATCTGCTCGAATTGACCAGCACCAAACCGCCACGGAATTCGGAAGGCCGCCCCGCCTTTGATGCGCCGGCTTTGATCCATGACTGCGGGCCACCATTTAACGAGATTTTGCGCTTTGTCCCAGTGTCGCCGCTCTGCCCATTGGCGCTGGAGCACGAAAACGATCAATCCAGACTCTCGGAGCGCCTTCCTCTCAAGATCATTCTTGCGCAGCCCATCTTGAGAGAGCACTACCCAATGCCCTTCGGCAGCAAGCGCCGCAATCCAATCGTGGTCCTTGGCATTAGCGGGAAATTTGTCGCGCAAATGAATTACCTCCGCGACAGTTTCCTCAACCTTGCAAAGCTCACCCACGGCATGGGCGAGGTGAGCCGACAGGTTGTTATCGAAGAAATATTTCATGCAACCAACCGCTCGTAGCGGATGGCGGCGTCAACAGCAGCAATGGGAATGCCATGGAGTGAGGCGGCCATTTTTTTGCTTTTCTCGACCTTGTATGTCTCGACGACCAAATCGGTTCTCACACCGTACTCGGCGAGGACCGGCTTGCCAAATGCAATCTCTGGGTCGAGAACTACAACATTGCTCCGCTTCAGCGGGAACCAACGCTTGGCCTGACCGTCAGCAGTGAATTCGATGCCAGCATAGAGTTCAGGTCGCACAATGTGCTCGAACACAAGTTGTCGTCTCACGAGGTCGGTGAGCTCGGTCTCCCCTTGCTCCTTCAATGCTTCGTAGAAGACCGTTCTTCCGTCCGTGAGGAAGCGGTTTGCCGTGAATGGGTACTCGGTTCCAAATATCGACTTCGCATTGTCTATCGCAGACCGGATTACTTTTAGCGGAACTTCGTGATTTCGAAAGGCTTTGACAATGCGTAGTTCCAGCAAGTCTTTAAAACCAATCACTTTCTCGTCCAACTCTGCAAGCTGAGTGGTCCAGAGAGGTAGGCTCGCGCCATTCTTGAATGAATAGCCGAACAACCACCGGCTCACTTCTCGCGCCTCAGCGCCAGTGAGCCTTTCCGCTTCCTGAAGCGTGTAGAGGCCAATTCCGGTCAGTTCCATCATCGTATTCTACCGTCTACCAAGGCCGAGTTGCGCAGCCTATCGCGCCTCATCTCATCTCAGTTTGGATAGCACACGGCCCGTGGTTTCCACCATAGCCTCACCGCAGATCGTTCACGCCATCAGCGTTGCTCAGGTCGTTGCTGTTCGTACTCGTACCGCATCATGCATCGTTAAGGCCGCAAGGCCGAAACGTGAGGACAAAGTCCCCACAGCAATTCCTTCAATTCACTCTGCCCCTTCGCCCGATACCGTTGCGCGGCAATGCAATGGCTCAATCCGAAAGCGCGGCTCGTGTCGCTGGCTGGCTGGGGCGCCTACGCGGCGGACGGCGACCGCAGGCTCGTCTGGCAATTCAGCGTCGTATATTTCGCGATCTGTTATGTGTCGATTGCCAGTTGGGCGTACGCAGGCACGTTCCTGCGCAAACACTTGCAGCGACCGCAGCGTGTGAGGTTCTTCAATCGCGCAATGACCGCATTGCTCGCGGCGAGTGCGCTTCATCTGCTCGTGGCGTGAAGACGCCGCGCGGCTCACGGATTCAATTGCGATACTGTCCCGGCGTCCCCGCGACCAGTCGCTTGAAGATTCTCCGCAAATGCGCCTGGTCCGCGAATCCGGCGTCGAGTGCGACGTCGGCGATCGCGCGCCCGCGCCTGAGTTGCGCGCGGCTGTATTGAATGCGCCGGTTGATCAGATAAGCGTGCGGCGTCATGACATAGCGTTGCTTGAACGCGCAATCAGATGCGACGCGGACAAACGGGCCGCCTCGCAAATGTCCTCCAAGCAGGCTCACGAACGCCCCCACACCGGAACGCCCGCAGCTACGCGAAAGCCTACTTCGCCGTCACATCGATGTTGCCGAGATATTTCGCGGCCAGCGTCTTCACCGTACCGTCGGCCTGCACCTTCGCGATCGCCGCATTCAAGCGGTCACGCAGCGCCGTATCGCCCTTGCGAATTCCATAAGCAATGCCGCTGCCGAGGATCTTGTCATCGCGCACCGGCTCGCCGACGAAGGCATACCCGTCACCGCTCGGCTTCGACAGAAAGCCGGTCTGTCCGGCTGGCGCCAGCACGAGCGTCGCGTCAAGACGCCCGGCCACGAGGTCGGTATAAACTTGGTTCTGGTCCTGATACGGCACGACGGTCACGCCCGCCGATTCCCAATGCGCCTTCGCGAAGGTTTCCTGAATCGACGCCTGCAACACGCCCACGCGCTTGCCCTTCAGCGAGG
Source organism: Paraburkholderia sp. BL6665CI2N2 (assembly GCF_004366535.1). Lineage (NCBI taxonomy): Bacteria > Pseudomonadati > Pseudomonadota > Betaproteobacteria > Burkholderiales > Burkholderiaceae > Paraburkholderia > Paraburkholderia sp. BL6665CI2N2. The sequence goes on along the minus strand of NZ_SORC01000001.1, from coordinate 5,785,151 downwards.
CCGGCGTCGGCAGCAGACCGCTGTCGCGCTTGGCGATCAACTGCGTCGGCACGCGATACACAACGGTGGTGAAATCGATCGCCTGACGACGCGCGTCGGTCGCGTTCATCGCCGAATTGATCGCGTCGAACTTGCGGCCCTGCAGCGCGGGAATCAACCCGTCGAACGAGGTCTCGACCCATTTGCACGTCATATGCGCGGCCACGCAAACGGCATTGCCGACGTCGATATCCAAGCCTTGCAACTCACCGTTCGGGCCTTTCGATTCGAACGGCGGATACTGCGCTTCGAGGCCGAAACGCAGCGTATCGGCAGCGCTTGCACCAGACGACGCCGCGAGCGACGCGAATGCACAGGCCAGCGCCAGAAGAGGCTTGAGCAATTTCATAGCAGGTCCCTTTTCCTTCGATTTTGTTGTTACGCCGCCTTGCGGCGCGCTAATGCGTACCCGCGCGACGATCATACTTCGTTCAAAAAACGCAGCAGCGCGGAGCCGTGTTGTCTTTCCGATCAGATCTCGCAAAGGCGCCGCGCACCTTCGATCAAGGTCGCATCATCCTTCGAGAAGCTTAGGCGGATCAAGCCGGAGTCCGTACCATCGGTGTAAAACGCCGACAGCGGAATGGTGGCGACACGCGCATCGCGAATCAGCCGCAGCACGAAATCGCTATCGCTTTCCTCGGAGAAGCCGCGAAAACGCGCGAGCATGAAGAAGCTGCCTTCGCTCGGCAACAACTCGAAGCGCGAATCGCGCAGTGCTTCCGCGAGCAGATCGCGCTTCTTCTGATAGAACGCGGACAAGCCGAGGTAGCTTTCACGATTGGCCAATGCGTCGACGAACGCGTACTGCATCGGCGTATCGGCGGAAAACACCATGAACTGATGCACTTTGCGAATCTCGTCCATCAACGCGGCCGGCGCGAGGCAGTAACCGACGCGCCAGCCGGTCACGTGATACGACTTGCCGAACGACGAGACGATCACACTGCGTTCCGCGAGCTCGGAATGACAAGCCATGCTCTGATGTTTCGCGCCGTCGAACACTACGTGTTCGTAGACCTCGTCGGCGAGAATCACGATATCGGTGTTGCGCGTAACGGCTTTCAGGCGTTCGACATCGGCTTCACTGAACACGGTCGCAGTCGGATTGTGCGGCGTGTTGATGATGATCATGCGAGTCTTCGGCGTGATCGCGGCGGCGACCTCGTCCCAGTTCACGCGGAAGTCGTCGAGCGACAGCTTGATCGGCACGGGCGTGGCGCCCTGCAGTCGCACGATCGGCCCGTAGCTGTCGAACGAGGGCTCGAAGTAGATCACTTCGTCGCCCGGATGCACCAATGCGCTGATCGTCGAATACAGTCCTTCGCTTGCGCTGGCGATCACGGTAACTTCGCTCGCCGGGTCATAGCGCACGCCGTATAGCGTGGCGACCTTGTCGGCGAGCACTTCGCGCAAGGCGGCGATGCCGGCCATCGGCGCGTACTGGTTATGACCGGCGCGCATCGCCTGGGCGACGCCGTCGATCAGTTTGGCGTCCGGCGCGAAATTCGGCGCGCCTTGCGACAGATTCAGCGCGTCGTGCTGAGCGGCCAGTTGACCGATCACGGTAAAAATCGTCGTGCCTACGTCAGGCAACTTCGAGCGGGCTTGCGTGGCGCTCTGCATAAGGCTTTCTCCCTTTCTCCATCCGGCAGCGGATTCACGGAACAGCCAGCTGCGCGGCGGTCCCTTCCGGTTTGGTGATTAGGCATCAGCCAAAGAACCGTCACAATCGAAACTTTGTCATGCGCGGCATGCATTTACGTCATGCCTCACGCGAAGGCGCGCCGCCACGGGCAAAGCCGGTCGGATCGGTACTTTCGGGGAAGAAACGAGGCCGCACGAGAAGTGCGGAGAACTGCAGAGGTATGACGTAATGTGATGCGGCCGGTCTCGAGCGGAGCGCTCGCGACCGGCCTCGCCGTCTATCAGGCGTCGTCCATCAAACGAACTTTGACTTTTTTGCCCTTTACCTTGCCGGCGCCGAGCTTGCGCAACGCTTCACGCGCGACGCTACGCTCCACCGCCACGTAGGTGGACATTTCCGTCACGTTGATCTTGCCGATCTGCGAGCCGGAGAAACCCGCCTCGCCGGTCAGCGCGCCGAGCACGTCGCCGGGACGGATCTTTTCCTTGCGGCCGCCGAGAATCTGCAGCGTCTCCATGGGCGGCAACAGCCGCTCATTGCTCGCTGCGGTCAGTTCGGACAGCTTGTGCCATTCGACCTCGCGCTTTTGGGCCTGTTCGAGACTGCCGACGCGGCCCATCTCGTTCATGCTCGCGAGACTCAGCGCCCAGCCTTCCTGATCGGCGCGCCCCGTACGGCCGATGCGGTGAACGTGTACTTCCGGATCCGGCGTCACGTCCACGTTGATCACGGCTTCGAGTTGAGCGATGTCGAGACCGCGCGCGGCGACGTCGGTGGCCACCAGCACCGAGCAGCTGCGGTTGGCGAACTGGATCAACACCTGATCGCGTTCACGCTGGTCGAGTTCGCCATGCAGCGCGAGCGCATGAAAACCCTGCGCGCGCAGCACGTCGAGCAGATCGCGGCACTGCTGCTTGGTGTTGCAAAACGCGAGCGTGCTCACCGGACGATAGTGATTCAGCAGCAGGCCGACGGCGTGCAGCCGCCCGTCTTCGGTCACTTCATAGAAGCGTTGACGAATCTTGGTGTTGTCGTGCCGCTCGGCGAGCTTCACTTCCTTCGGATTGCGCAGGAACTGCTGGCTCAGCTTGACGATGCCTTCGGGATACGTCGCCGAAAAAAGCAGCGTTTGGCGCTCTTTCGGGCATTGCTTCACGACGGTGGCGATATCGTCGAAGAAACCCATGTCGAGCATGCGGTCCGCTTCGTCGAGCACCAGCGTGTTGAGCGATTGCAGCGGCAGGCTGCCACGCTCGAGGTGATCCATGATGCGGCCGGGCGTGCCGACCACGATGTGCGCGCCGTGTTCGAGGCTGGCCGTTTGCGGGCGCATCGGCGTGCCGCCGCACAGCGTCAGCACCTTGATGTTCTCTTCGGCGCGCGCGAGGCGGCGGATTTCCTGCGTGACCTGATCGGCGAGTTCGCGCGTGGGGCATAGCACCATCGCCTGCACGGCGAAGTTGCGCGCGTCGAGGCGCGCCAGCAGCGCCAGCGAAAATGCCGCGGTCTTGCCGCTGCCGGTTTTCGCCTGGGCGATCAGATCGTGGCCGGCGAGCGCGATCGGCAGGCTCGCGGCCTGGATCGGCGTCATCTCGACGTAGCCGAGTTGCGTCAGGTTGGCGAGCGTCGCGGGCGGCAGCGGTAGCTGGCTAAACGGCGCGCCGGCGGTGATGGGGGTGTTCATAGGTGATAACTCGCAAATCGGATAAGGCGGCTAGGGACAACAACTATTCGGCCATCGGGCCGGTGTCGGGACGGCCTTCGATCTGCTCGTACAACACGGAGCCGTCGTCCCCGTCGAAACGCTCGACGTAATTGCGCGCGCCGCACATCGGGCAACGGAACAGGAGGCCCTGCCCTTCGTTCTTGATGACGACGTCCGATTGCTCCCACTGCGCCTGGCAGGACTGGTTTCTACAGGTAAACACGTTGATTCTCCAACTGGATTCGATTGCTTGTCCGGCGAGCCGTACGGACGGCCCGGCCGTGAATGGGACGGTTGCTGCCACGGTGGCGACGGCTAATGCACGCCAACCCGGCACGTCAACCGAGATGCGTATGCCGCGCGCGCGGCGCTCTCACATCCATCTCGGCGAGGCCCTGCACGATGCCGCAGTCTTCCACGGCCTGTTCGCCGTGGCACTGCTCGCGCAAGGTGGTCAATTGCACTTTCAGCTGCTTCAGTTCGTCGATGCGCATGTCGACGTGCGCAATGTGCTCGTCGATCAAGGCATTGATGCCGCCACAGCCGTCCGCCGGCGCGTCGGTCAGACGCAGCAGCGCACGGATTTCGTCGTGGGTCATGTCGAGCGCACGGCAATTACGGATGAAACGCAGCCGTTCGACGTGCTTCGCCGTGTAACTGCGGTAATTGGCCTCGGTGCGCTCCGCTTCGGGCAACAAGCCCTCTTTTTCGTAGAAACGGATGGTTTCGGTCGTGCAATGGGCGATTTTCGCCAATTCGCCGATTTTCATGGACCCTCCGGCTGGCAGCCTTGACCTTGTAGTGGCTTCAGGGTGTTTACTAGACCACAAATCGAACCAGGAAGCCACCATGCCTCAAACCGACCGCGCCGATGTCGACCGCCTTGAACAGGCGAAAGCCCGTGCGGATGGGCACGAAGGGGACGCGCATGCCGCCAACCGCGGTCATCGCCATGATGCGCACGATCACGACCATGCTCACGACGGCCCGGGCCACGCGCCCGTCCACAATCATGCGGATGCGGCGTGTTGCAGCACAGGAGCAGCAACAACGGCAGCCGCACCGGCCGCACTGCGGCCGTCCGAGGCCATCGGCAGCAACATGCGCACCGCCATCCGCATCATGCAGATGGATTGCCCGACCGAAGAAGCGCTGATCCGCAAGAAATTCAGCCGCATGCCGCACGTGCGCAGCATGGAATTCAACCTGATGCAGCGCGTCCTGACGGTCGTCCACGCGCCGGAAGCGCTCCATTCGATCCTCGCCGCGCTGCGTTCGCTCGACTTCACGCCCGAACTCGCGCACGCCAGTCCGGACGCCGCGGCCACGCCTGCGCCGCACGCGTCGCCCAAGCCGTGGTGGCCGCTGGCGCTCGCCGCCACGGCTGCGGCAGGCTCAGAGGCCGCTGGCTGGCTCGGCGCACCGGCCTGGCTGCCTGCGGGTCTGGCGATCCTCGCGATCCTCTCCTGCGGCCTCGCGACGTATAAGAAGGGCTGGCTCGCGATCCGCAACGGCAACCTGAACATCAACGCGCTGATGAGCATCGCGGTGACCGGCGCACTCGTTCTGCGTCAGTGGCCGGAAGCGGCGATGGTGATGGTGCTGTTCACCATCGCCGAACTGATCGAGGCGAAATCGCTCGACCGCGCCCGCAATGCGATCCAGGGTTTGATGCAACTCACGCCCGAACAGGCGAACGTGCGGCAACTCGACGGCACCTGGCGACTAGTGGAACTCAAGGCCATTGCGATCGGCGCCGTGGTTCGCGTGAAGCCGGGCGAGCGGATCGCACTCGACGGCGAAGTCGTCGCGGGCCGCTCGAGCGTGGACCAGGCGCCGATCACCGGCGAAAGTCTGCCGGTCGATAAGGCCGTGGGCGACGCCGTGTTCGCCGGCACGATCAATCAGACCGGCTCGTTCGACTATCGTGTCACCGCTGCCGCCAGCAACACGACACTCGCACGCATCATCCACGCAGTCGAGGAAGCGCAAGGCACCAAGGCGCCGACGCAGCGTTTCGTCGACCAGTTCGCCCGCGTGTATACGCCGATCGTGTTCGCCGTCGCGCTTGCCGTGGCCATCGCGCCGCCGCTGCTGTTCGACGGTTCGTGGCAGGCGTGGGTCTACAAGGCGCTGGTGCTGCTGGTGATCGCGTGCCCGTGCGCGCTCGTGATCTCCACACCGGTGACGATCGTCAGCGGTCTCGCCGCGGCGGCCCGCAAAGGCATTCTGATTAAAGGCGGCGCCTATCTTGAGCAAGGCCGCAAGCTGACGCGGCTCGCGCTCGACAAAACCGGCACGCTCACGCACGGCAAACCCGTGCAGACCGAGTTCGAAATACTCGCTGAGATCGACGCCCTCCGTTGCCGCACACTCGCAGCGAGTCTCGCGGGGCGCTCCGATCATCCTGTCTCAACGGCTATCGCGACGGCAGCCAAAGCCGACGGCCTGGCGCCGATCACCGTCGACGCCTTCGAGGCAATCGCGGGACGCGGCGTGCGTGGCGAGATAGACGGCGTGCCGTACTGGCTCGGCAATCATCGGCTGATCGAAGAACTGGGACGCTGCTCCGCGTCGCTCGAAGCCCGGCTGGATGCGCTCGAAAGTCAGGGCAAGACCGTCGTGATGCTGGTGGACGCCGAACGCGTGCTGGCGCTGTTCGCGGTCGCCGACACAGTGAAGGAAACGAGCCGCGCGGCAATCGCCGATTTGCAGCGGCTCGGCGTGAGCACCGCCATGCTCACCGGCGACAACCCGCACACCGCCGCCGCGATCGCGCAGCAGGTGGGTATCGACGAAGCGCGCGGCAACCAGTTGCCGGAAGACAAGCTGAACGCAGTCGCGCAGTGGTCGGACGACGGCGCGACGGTCGGCATGGTCGGCGACGGCATCAACGACGCGCCCGCGCTGGCACGTGCCGACATCGGCTTCGCGATGGGTGCGATGGGCACCGACACCGCGATCGAAACCGCCGACGTCGCGCTGATGGACGACGACCTGCGCAAGATCCCGTCGTTCATTCGTCTGTCGAAGGCGACGCATTCGGTGCTGGTGCAGAACATCGCGCTGGCGCTCGGCATCAAGAGCGTCTTCCTCGTGCTGGCCGTGACCGGTCTGGGCACGATGTGGATGGCCGTGTTCGCCGATGTGGGGGCAAGTCTGCTGGTGGTGGCGAACGGGTTGCGGCTGTTGCGCAAATAACGGTGCGGCAGTTTTTTGTGATTTGACGAAGGGAGTCGCGAAATGGGATTCTGGGAAAAAATGCTCGGCGGCCACCATAGTGGCGGTGGTCATGGAGGAGGTCACGGCGGCGGTCATGACGCCTGGGGCCGCGGCAATCGTCACGGATCATACGGCGATCAATCCGGCCACGGCATGCCGCAGTCTCCAACCAGCAGCGCGGGGGCGTCTTGTCCGCAGTGCCGGACCGCCAACGCGCAAGGTGCGCGCTTCTGCCAGCAATGCGGAACCTCGCTCATGCCGGCGACGTGCGGCGCTTGCCGCGCTTCCATTGCAACTGGAGCGAAGTTCTGTCAGCAGTGCGGGACCGCGACACAGGCTTGAAGCAGGGACGGTGACCCCGGCCTGCGTGCCTCAGTTCCGTTCGGACTAATGCGCCAACGCAAGCCGGTTAACCGAGCCGATCGCGGCCTTCAACGTATCCGAAGGCCGCATGCCGAAGAGCTTCCGGTAGTCGGTTGCGAACTGGCTCAAGTGCCAGAAGCCCCACGCCGCCGCCACGTCCTGCACCGAGCGTGATTCGCGCGACGCATTCGACAGATCGCGCCGCGCACCATTCAGACGGATTGCGCGCAGATACGTGGCAGGCGCCATGCCGAACACGTCCTGAAAGCAGTATTGCAGCGTGCGCCGGCTCACATGGAGTTGCTCGCACAACTCCGGCACACTCACTGCCCGCTCGCGATTGACCAGCACATAGTCGCGCGCTTCCGACACGATCGACTGACGGCGTGGCCGCGCCGGCATCGCCACCGGCTCCGAGCCGGGCAACGCACCGACGTCGAAGAGCGAAGCCAGCACCGACGCCTGCAGATTGTTGCGCGCGACCGAAGAGAGCGGCGTGCCGCACGCCGCGCCATCGTCCAGCAGTTGACGCAGCGTGGCGCACAACTGCTGCTTGCGAGCCATGCCGATCGGCACGACTTGCCTGTTCGGCACATGATCGGCCAGCCCGACGCGCTCCACTTCCGCCGCGTAACGGCGCAGCACTTCGCCTTTCACCACCACGCCAAAAATCTCGTAACCCGCCGAGGTCAGCAATTCGAATTCGATGCCGCCCGGACGAAACGCGAGCGCGTCGCCGGCAATCACCTGAGCGTCGATGCGCCCCGAACCCGCGGGGCAAGTCGGGATACCGAACCAGTACGCGTCCTTTTGCACCTCGCAGGTTTGCCGCAGCGTGTGACTGGTCGTTTCGACGAACACCTGCATGTGATCGAGGCACAGCTCCGTCAGGCCGCCGACAAAACATCCCGCCGTCAACTGATCGTAGGTTTGGCTCCAGCCGTGGAGATTGCGCGCCTGTTCGTCGGCGTCGTGCGCGACGCAGGTCTGCACGCGGAAGCTCGGCTGCGGCGTGAGCGTCGGGCTGAACAGGGTGTCGCTGAGCGTATCAATCGTCATACCGGATCTGCCCAAATGGAATATCGAGGAGGATCGAGGGGAAAGAACAGGCAATTCCCATGCCGAACGAATCCGGTGCCTGCTTACGCGTTTGTATCGGCAGACATCAAAGCCAATGTTCAATGGATGAACAGCGCTGCACACCTTGCTCAGAAACGAAACGCTCACCTTGCGCCGGTTGAACAGCGTGACGCCTCATACCGTGCGCGAGTGCCTGCTACACGTGCAAGGATCACCTGCGCGGTGCATTGGCACACTTCTGGCTCTAGCCGTTCGCGGCCAATCGATATATCGAGCCGAATATAGCCCATTCAAACATGTGAGGAGCACACAGATGAATCACGCAGAGATGCAATTTCTGACCACCGAATTCCCGTACAAGAAGCAGTATGCGAATTTTATCGGCGGCGAATGGGTAAAGCCTGTGGGCGGCGAGTACTTCGACAACGTGTCGCCGATCACCGGCGAAGCTTTCACGTCGATCCCACGGTCGCGCGAAGCCGACGTCGAACTCGCGCTCGATGCGGCGCATCGAGCGAAAGCGGCGTGGGGAAAGACCTCCGCCGGCGACCGCTCGAACATTCTGATGCGCATTGCCGACCGGATGGAAGCGAACCTGCAACGTCTCGCCGTGGCCGAGACGATCGACAACGGCAAGCCGCTACGCGAAACCATGGCTGCCGACATTCCGCTCGCCATCGATCACTTCCGCTATTTCGCCGGCGCCGTTCGCGCGCAGGAAGGCTCGATCTCCGAAATCGATCACGACACCGTCGCGTATCACTTTCATGAACCGCTCGGCGTGGTCGGCCAGATCATTCCGTGGAATTTCCCGATTCTGATGGCCGTATGGAAGCTTGCACCCGCACTCGCCGCCGGCAACTGCGTGGTGCTCAAGCCGGCCGAGCAGACGCCCGCTTCGATTCTGGTGCTCGTCGAATTGATTCACGACCTGTTGCCAGCAGGCGTGCTGAACGTGGTGAATGGTTTCGGTCTCGAAGCCGGCAAGCCGCTCGCCTCCAGCAAGCGCATCGCCAAGATCGCGTTTACCGGCGAAACCACGACCGGTCGCCTGATCATGCAGTACGCGAGCCAGAACATCATTCCGGTGACGCTCGAACTCGGCGGCAAGAGCCCGAATATTTTCTTCGACGACGTGATGAGCGCCGACGACAGCTATTTCGACAAGGCGCTCGAAGGCTTCACGATGTTTGCGCTGAATCAGGGCGAAGTGTGCACGTGTCCGTCGCGCGTATTGATCGATGAAAAGATTTATGACCGCTTCATGGAGCGTGCGCTCAAGCGCGTCGCGGCGATCACGCAAGGGCATCCGCTCGACACCAGGACGATGATCGGCGCGCAGGCCTCGCAAGAGCAGCTGGAAAAGATTCTCTCGTACGTCGACCTCGGCAAACAGGAAGGCGCCGAATGCCTGATCGGCGGCGAACGCAATGCGCTCGGCGGTGAATTGAGCAAAGGCTACTACGTGAAGCCGACCGTGTTCCGCGGCCACAACAAGATGCGCATCTTCCAGGAAGAAATTTTCGGACCGGTGGTGTCGGTCACGACGTTCAAGACCGAAGAAGAAGCGCTCGAAATCGCCAACGACACGCTTTACGGTCTCGGCGCCGGCGTGTGGACACGCGACGGCACGCGTGCCTATCGCTTCGGCCGGCAGATTCAGGCAGGCCGTGTATGGACCAACTGCTATCACGCCTATCCGGCGCATGCGGCATTCGGTGGCTATAAGCAGTCCGGCATCGGACGTGAAAATCACAAGATGATGCTCGACCACTATCAGCAAACCAAGAACCTGCTGGTCAGCTATAGCGACAAGCCGCTCGGTTTCTTCTAAGCGTCGCGTTCCTGTTCGGGCGGGCCGCATTGCGCGGCTCGCTCTTTTTTCTGCGAGGGCATGTGATGGCTGCTGAGAAAGAAGTTGCCCGCGTGATCGCAACGCCTGCGGCTGTCGACCTGATCGACAAGTTGCGCGCCGAGCATGGCGAGGTGCTGTTCCATCAATCCGGTGGATGCTGCGACGGCAGCGCGCCGATGATGTTTCCTCAAGGGGAGTTCATGGTCGGCTCGTCCGATGTCAAACTCGGCACGATTGCGGGCGTGCCGTTTTACATGAGCGAATCGCAATTCGAATACTGGCAGCACACGCAGTTGATCATCGACGCTGTGCCGGGGAACGGCGGAATGTTTTCTCTGGAGCGGCCCAGTGGTTTGCGGTTCCTGACGCGTTCCCGTCTTTTCGAGGATGCAGAGAATGCGTGGCTGGAAACGCATCCGGTGGAACGCGCCAATGCTTGATCGTTTTATGGTGTGCTGGATTTTGAATCGTCGCTGACGGCGGGCGCCGCTGGTGTATCGGCCAGCAGCGCATCGCTGTCGTCTTTCAGGCCGACCCCGGTCAAACCCAAACGCCTTGCATGCATCAACAGATAGTGCAGCTTGTGCGCGGCCAGCGGAAAGTCGAGTCCTTCAGGACGCACATTCGAAATACAGTTGCGCTGGGCGTCGCTACAGCCCACTTTGGGCGCGTACGTCAAATAGACGCCGAGGCTGTCGGGCGAACTCAAACCTGGCCGCTCACCGATCAGCATCACCACCAACTTTGCATTGAGCAGTTCGCCGATCTCGTCACCCAACGCGACGCGCGCCTGACGCGCGATCACGACTGGGCCAATCTTCCAGTCTGCGAGTCGCGGAACGACGGCTTGCAGCAACGGGATCGATTGCTTCGACGCTGCGAACGCCGAAAGACCATCGCCGATCACGAAGACCACTTCGGGGGAATCGTTCGGCATCGCTGCCAGCGCCACGCGACTCTCTTCCGCTAAACGCCGCCCAAGATCGGGACGCCGCAAATAATGCTCACGATCCGGCGCGGCGCTGTGCACGTCGAGTGTCTTGAAGCTTTGCGCGCGCAATTGCTCGTGCAGCACGTCGGTATCGAGCGGATGATGCACGGCGTCGCGCGCCTGCGCGTGCGACAGGTTGAACGCGAGCAGCGGCGCGGTCGGCAAGCTATTGCCCGCGCGGCCCAGCGCGATGCGCGCGTTGGTGAATTGCCGCAGCGCGTTCCAGGGATTCTTTTCGAGGAAGTCACTCATGCGATGCCCATCCAGTCGCGCGCGCCTTCGAGCAATGGTTGCTGTGTCGATGCGCTTAGCAGCGCGCCGCGCGTGTCGGTGATCTGCATCGACTCCAGCCATTCTTCGAATTCCGGTGCGCGGCGCAAACCGAGTACATCGCGCACATAAAGCGCGTCGTGGAACGACGTGCTTTGATAGTTGAGCATGACGTCGTCCGCGCCTGGAATGCCCATGATGAAGTTGATGCCCGCTACGCCAAGCAGCGTGAGCAGATTGTCCATGTCGTCCTGGTCGGCTTCAGCGTGATTCGTGTAGCAGATGTCGCAACCCATCGGCACGCCAAGCAGTTTGCCGCAGAAGTGATCCTCAAGACCGGCGCGGGTGATCTGTTTACCGTCGTACAAATACTCCGGGCCGATGAAGCCGACCACAGTGTTCACCAGAAAAGGATTGAACTTGCGCGCGACCGCATAGGCGCGCACTTCGCACGTCTGCTGGTCCACGCCGAAATGCGCATCCGCCGACAATGCGCTGCCTTGACCCGTTTCGAAGTACATCAGGTTATCGCCGACCGTCCCGCGCTTCAAGGAGAGTCCCGCTTCATACGCTTCCTGCAGCAGCGCGAGCGAAATGCCGAAGCCCGCGTTCGCTTTCTCGGTACCCGCAATCGATTGAAACACCAGATCGACTGGCGCGCCTTTTTCGATTGCGGCAATCGTGTTGGTGACGTGAGTCAGCACGCACGATTGCGTCGGCACTTGATAGCGTTGGCGGAAGTCGTCGATCATCAGCAGCAGTTTGGTGATCGCGGCGAGATTGTCGCTCGCCGGGTTGATGCCGATCATCGCGTCGCCGCATCCGTACATGAGGCCGTCGAGCATCGACGCAGCGATGCCCTTGACGTCGTCGGTCGGATGATTCGGTTGCAAACGCACCGACATGTGCCCCGGTAAGCCGACCGTGTTTCGAAACCGCGTAATCACCGGACGTTTACGCGCCGCCGCGATCAGATCCTGATTGCGCATCAGCTTGGACACCGCCGCGACCATCTCCGGTGTCAGACCCGCGGTGATACGCGTGAGCGCGTCGGCATCCGTGGTGGTGCTCAGCAGCCAGTTGCGAAAGTCGCCGACCGTGAGGTGAGAGATCTCGGCGAACGCCTGCGGCGAATGATCGTCGATCACGAGACGCGTGACTTCGTCGCTTTCGTAGGGAATCAGCGCCTCGTTGAGGAAGGTGCGCAGCGGCACTTGCGCGAGCGCCATCTTGGCCGCGACGCGTTCTTCCTCGCTCGCTGCCGCCACGCCCGCGAGCTGGTCGCCGGAGCGTTGCGGGCTGGCCTTCGCCATCAGGGTTTTCAGATCGGCAAAGCGATACGTGCGGCTGCCGATCGTCTCGGTGTAGCTCATCTTTACGACTCCATCGCCGCTGCTCGCGCAGCGGCTCGATCCGTCATTCCTCGAGCAAGGCGTCCGCCGGCGCGGCTTCGCGTTGATGGCGCGTCATCAGGAAGTAGACGTAGCCCAGCGCGAGAAAGATTGCGAACACGATCGCCACCAGAAAATTGAAGTAGACCATCGTCGCCAGACAGATGACCGCGGCCACCAGCGCGAACGCCGGAAAGACCGGAAACAGCGGCGCGCGGAACGGTCGCTCCATGTTCGGCTCGGTGCGGCGCAGCTTGAACAGCGACAACATGCTGATGATATACATCACGATAGCCCCAAATACGGACATCGTCACGATGTTCGCCGTCAGCGTCTGACCGCCGAACTGGATCAGCTCGTCGCTGTAGATCGCCGCAATGCCGACCACGCCGCCCGCAATGATCGCGCGATGCGGCGTCTTGAAGCGCGGGTGCACCTTCGAGAGCCACTCCGGCAGATAGCCGGCGCGAGCCAGCGCGAAGATTTGCCGCGAATAGCCGAGGATAATGCCGTGAAACGAGGCGACCAGCCCGAACAGGCCGAGCCACACGAGCATATGCATCCAGCCGCTATGTTCGCCGACGATATATTTCATCGCCTGCGGCAGCGGATCGTTGATGTTGGACAGCTTGGTCCAGTCGCCTGCCGCGCCGGCAAACACCATCACGCCGATGGCGAGCACCACGAGCGTCAGAATGCCGGCAACGTAGGCGATCGGAATCGAGCGCTTCGGGTTCTTGGCTTCTTCCGCGGCCATGGCCACGCCTTCGATCGCCAGGAAAAACCAGATGGCGAACGGAATCGCCGCGAACATGCCGTGAAACGAACCCATGCTGAAGGTGTCGGCACCGGACCAGCCGCCCTTGGTGAAATTCGACCACTGAAAGCCGGGCGACACGACGCCCATGAAAACCAGCAGTTCGAAGATCGCGAGCAGCGTCACGCACAATTCGAACGCCGCGGCGATCTGCACGCCCACGATATTCAGCGCCATGAAGATAAGGTAGGCGCCCATCGCCGCGTGTTTAGGCTCGAGACCCGGAAACTGCACGTGCAGATACGCGCCGATCGCAAGCGCGATAGCCGGCGGCGCAAACACAAACTCCACCAGCGTCGCCGCGCCGGCCAGATAACCGCCCGTCGGGCCGAACGCATGGCGGGCGTAGGCGAACGGACCGCCCGCATGCGGAATCGACGTGGTGAGCTCGGTGAAACTGAAAATGAACGTCGTATACATCGCGGCAATGAAAATCGCCGTGATGACAAAGCCGAGCGTGCCGGCGCTCGCCCAGCCATAGCTCCAACCGAAATATTCACCGGAAATGACGAGGCCGACCGCGATGCCCCACAGTTGCCACGTGCCGAGCGTCTGCTTCAACTCGTGATGCGTGACTTTGCCGACGTGCTGATTCTTCGACTCTGATTTCATCGGACGCTCCCTGATAGTGCCGGCAGCCCGACGCCGCAAGGCTTTGCGGCGCACGGGCGGACAGGCTTGAGCCGATAGTAGTGAGCCATTATTCGAGGTGTTATCGAAATTCGGCAAAGTTCTGGGCGGTTCGGTGTCAGCGGGCACTTAATTGAGTATCACGTTCAGCGTGCATTCGACTGAAGTTCGCAGGGTTTCGTAAAGGGGCGCGTGGTACTTTCGTCCGCATCCGTTCGACAATTTTTGTGCTCATTTGTATTCACCACCCATAGCCGGTTTCGGCCGGCACTATCAGGAGACGATCACATGACGATGCGTGAAGTGGTGATTCGTCACGTGGAGCCGATGGAAGTTTTGTCGGTCGATCACGTTGGGCCGTATATGCAGATCGGCAAGGCGTTCGATGCGCTGTTCGGCTGGCTCGCGAAACACAATTTACTCGCGGCTGAGATGCGCATGATCGGTGTTTACTACGACGATCCCGGCGTTGTTGCAGAAAGCGAGTTGCGCTCGAAGGCCGGTGTGTTGTTGCCGCATCCGGTTCAGGCGTCCGTGACGGTGAGTCCGCCGGTTTCGGTGGCGCATGTGAGAGGTGGTGAGTACGCGGTGTTGAGGCACCAAGGACCGTATAGCGATATGCGTGCCGCGTATGAGTGGCTGTACGGGACATGGCTCGTGCAGTCCGGGCGAGAAGCGGCCGATGCGCCGGTGTTCGAGGAGTATGTGACTAGCCCGAAGGATACGGCGCCTGCGCATCTGATCACGGAGATCTGTTTACCGCTGGCTTGAGCGTATACCTGCCCGGATTTGCGCGCTTGCGCAGCATGCCCTGCAGGTGCCTCTCTGGTTTTTATAGTCTTTGTATATGTATACGTAGTAATAGTTAACAAGCCTCGCATCGTGCTGTGGATAACCTGAAACTTCGTTGACGGATCAAGGCACTGCGGAATCGATAACCCTGCGGAGCGCGCGCGGACAGGAACACGGAGCCAGGGACAACTTTTGTGCGACCTGGCGACGCGGCGTTCTTATCAAGGTTCCACCCACAATGTGTCAGGTGGCTTGTACAAGAGTTGTCCAGAGGGAGCTGTGGATAACCAGAAGGATCTGGCGTCGCCCAGCCGCATCTTGTTGACTCTGCACGAACATACGCTGTGTCAGTTCCGTGCGACGACGCGACCGTCAGATTTCCGCCGTCCATCTATGGCGAAAAATCGCTTCATACGGCCAACGCGTTGACAAGCTCCGGGTGGCTCGCTTATCGTCGCCACGCGGGACGGCTGGTCAAGCACGCTTGGATACAGGCCGCATCGGTTCCGGGCACTACGGGGCTACCCCGTGGATCGACACTCCTCCGCAGTTCATCGCATGAGCCTCAGTTGCGCGTTGCGCAAATCCGCTCACGCAGCACAAGACGCGTTGACTGGCCGCCCCGCCTTCTTTTGCTATGTCCTTATCTTCGCTGCAACACGTCACTTACGCGATTGCCGATGCCATGCTGGCCGGCCCGGCCGAGCCTGCGGGAATGGTCGAGCGGATGACGCTCGCATTGGGCGAGGCCGCCGGCTGGATGAACGGATTGGCCCGCCACGTGGCGAAGAGATTTGCTGCGCGGTGGGATAGCGTCGGGCGCAAGGAGTTGTCGACGGTCGTGGCCGGGATGCCCGGCTTCGTTTCAGCGTGGCGCAGCGAGCAGCCGCCGACCGTGGTTCGCGTGCTGACGCGGCCGCCTTTTCAGCGACCGCCTCCGCCGTGGTTGCGGGACGTAACGCTGCCGCAGCTGCCGACACTTGGCGATCTGGCTGCGTGGTTAAAAGTCGAACCAGACGAATTGCAATGGTTTGCCGATCGCTGGCGCGTGCCGGCACACAGCGCTGCGACGCCGCTTCACCACTATTCGTACAAGGCGATCGAGAAGTGCGACGGTCGATGCCGGATCATCGAGATTCCCAAATCGCGACTGCGGGCTTTGCAACGCAAAGTGTTGTCAGGTTTGCTCGACCGTGTTCCAGCTCACGAATCGGCGCATGGTTTTCGACGTGGCCGGAATATCGTGACCTTTGCCGCGCCGCATGTGGCGAAAGCGGTGGTGATGCGCTTTGATCTCACCGACTTCTTTGCGTCAGTCCATGAGGGACGCGTTTACTCCGCTTTTCACGCGTTGGGCTATCCGCTCGCCGTTGCAAGGACATTGACTGCATTGTGTACCAATCGTATCCCGAGTAGCCGCTTGCTCGCGCCGGATGTGCGCGACCGGATCGATTGGCAGGAGCGGCAGCGTTATCGGAACCGGCATTTGCCGCAGGGCGCGCCGACGTCACCGGCGTTGGCGAACCTGTGCGCTTTTCGGCTCGATCTTCGGCTTGCGGGTCTGGCGCGTTCCGTCGGCGCGAGTTACACGCGATATGCCGATGATCTGGCGTTTTCCGGTGACGAAAATCTTGCTTGTATGGCGGAGCGCTTAACCGTTCGTGTCGCGGCGATTGCCCTTGAAGAAGGGTTTTCGGTCAATCTGAGGAAGACGCGCGTGATGCGGCGCGGTGCGCGGCAGCATCTGGCCGGGGTGGTGGTTAACAGCCATGCGAATGTGGCGCGGCCGGAGTTCGATGCGCTGAAAGCCTTGCTGACCAATTGCGCACGGCATGGGCCGCGCTCGCAGAATCGGGATGATCATCCGGGGTTTCGGGCGCATCTTGCGGGGCGGGTTGCGCATGTGGCCATGGTGAATGCGGCGAGAGGTGCGAAGCTGGGGGCTTTGCTCGAGCGGATTGAGTGGGATGAGGAGAGCGAGGTTGCGGCGGAGTCTAACGGTAAGGCGACTCGCTGAGGATTCGGTCACGCCTAGGGTCACGGGCGGCAGTCCATGCCAAATACATGGTTCTTCATTGACCCTTGACTTGCGGAAATCATTCAAACAACGGCATCGGCAGTCGTTCCTCCTCGCAAAACCTCGTTCCATAACTGAGGACCATTCAGCGCATAGAATGCGAAGAGTAATCATGGTATTCGCTCGCGTCGAGCAGTAGGATGCGAACGACGAATTTGACCGTTTTCGCTCTCCAGCCCTCGCGCCATGGATTTCGACTATTCGACGCTCGACGCGTTACGCCAGAATCATCCGGCGTGGCGCCTGCTGCGCTCAGACCACGCGCCGCTCGTGGCAAGCTTTCTGCATCGCGTTTTCACCGCGCCTAATGTGCGCGTGATATCGCAAGCAGATCTGGCCGAAGCGCTCGAGGACGAACTGTATGCGTTGCGCGAACAACTCGGTACCGCAACCTTTCCCAAAGCCGCTACCGATTACCTCACTGACTGGAGCGCCAACGATAAAGGCTGGCTGCGCAAGTTCTATCCTCAGGATTCGGACGAACCACATTTCGATCTCACACCCGCTACGGAAAAGGCGATTGCGTGGCTTGGCACATTGACGGCCCGTATCCGATAGGCGCTCTGTCCGGGATCGCCTGCACGGTGGCCGGTCGCGGCACAATTTTCACCGATTTTTCTCTGATCGACGGGCGCCAGCTCAGCCTCAGCGGCTTCAACACGCGCATCGTGACAGCAATTGCGAAGTCGCGGGGCATTCGTATCGACTACGACAATCGCTGCGCTTCGGGCGTCGGCATTCCATCGCACGACCCATCGGCTACCGCATTGGCCGCGTTCTTTGGAGACACATAGTGATCGGAATGCGCGCAACTCATCCCTGTGCTGCTCTTCAGGCATGAACTGGCGTAGCCGCGGAGGAATCTGGACGTCCGCTTCCTGTCGCTTTGCCCCCTTGGTCCAAACGCTGCCAGGCCGCTCAATTGCCGCAGTTCCTTGTGGATCAGCATGCTGGGCGACGACGCCGCGATAGCGCCGGTATGTCTACCTTTACCCCGTCTCTTATAAGAATCGTCGCAATTGCTTATGTTGGAAACCGCTAGATCGAACATCAAATCTGTTTGCCATCAGTTCGAAGATTCATTGCATGCGTTTGTCTTTCACGAAATACTCCATCCTCGGAGCGATGCCGTCGGCCGCTCTTGCTTTTTGCTTTTCCTGCCTGCGGCCAAACGGGCCAACCGCCCGAAGTCAAAGCGCTCGTTAAAAAATCGATTGCCGATCTAGCTGCTCCAGGCATCGCCAATGCGACGCGTGGCGTCCCATTAGACATCGAAACCTAGCGAGAACAATGGTCAGCGGCTTTTTCGACAGTATCGGTCGGTTGCGGACCTTCAACAAGATCGCGGCAATCCGCAATAATCACTTTTACACCGCTCCGTCATTCGACTTCCGCCCTTTCCACGTATCAAGGGCCTATCACGCGTTGTCGATTGACGCTCGCTGTCGACGAGATATTGGCAGCGACCTCGCTGACGGGCCGCTGCCCTCGTCGTAATAGTATTCCGCCGGCAGTAGAGCAGGATTCTGTTGAGTTTATGCGCGATGAATCAATATCACGTTTTGTTGCGGACAAAGCCCGGACTGTCGTGCAGAATACTCTTTCAGCCTATTCGTGTTTGTCCGAATAAAAAATCGCTACATTATCCAGGTCGTGGAAGTGCAAGGAAGTGCCGTGCCTGATGTCTTCCACGAGTTCAACTTTCTTATTCCTTATATGAACAGCCTACCCCAGACTATCGAGCCAGAACTGATCGTGCGTGGCAGCCGCTTTGCAATGCCGGCTCTCGGTATCATTTTTCTCATTATTGTCGGGTCTTACATCGTCTTTGCGCAATCGAACCCATTCATGAGTTTGGGCGATGTTTTTATGGTCTTCCTCGCACCTCTGGCTGCCTTGGTAAGCATGAATTTCACGACACGCGCGGTTTTCTATGTCGATCGATGCAAGGTGGGTCGCACCACGATTCTTTACGAGAACATCGCTTTCGTAAGCCGGGGGCGCTTTCTGCTGGTGATCCGGTATAACCGTCCGAATGAAGCGCGTACCAGTCCGCGTCGAACTGCACTGTCATTCTATGAAATGCGTCGACACGAACAAGAAAAGTGTCTGGATATTTTACATTCGCGTCTGACTGAAAAGGCCGTTTTAAACTCCCGTTTCTGAATCCGCGCTACGAGCGCAGTTGCGACGCCTCCCGCCGATCGCTTGTGTTTTTGCGGCGATTAATTTCTCTTCTCATCAGGTTAGCGCGATCGATCGGCGGGTTGCGAGATGCTTAAGCGCCGGTCCGCTTGGCGGGCACAAGCGCCATGCGGATGTTCAAAACTCGAATACAAAGTGTGGCGTCTTTCCTCGGCCGACCTGTCTCTCCCTTCGCTATAAGAACTGGAGGCAGTGAAGCCACGTGCCGAGAGCGACTAAGCGTGGCCACTTTTTGGTCATCGTGGTCGCTTCCAAAATGAACGATAATGCCTGTCGAAGCTATTTCAACGAGTACCTCACGACTGCCGCCATGCCTTGCTATTCTTTGACCCGCCGTACCGCTTTTAGCTTGAATTCGAGCGCGTCTTTGTCGGCTTTGCGTTGCGGGTCATCGCGAACTCCCTACTTGAGTTTATCTGTCCAGCAAGGGATTTGTTCTACGAGGGCAAGCTCATTGCCACGAATCATCTTGCTTACTGGGCGCCGGTTACATTAACGCCCAAGCTCTCAAGAAAATATTTCCGACCTTCAACATTTAACAATTTTACAGGAATTTATTTCCGGTCGCGGCCGCCTTTAAATGGAACGGATAGCGACAGTCAAAGGGAATGTTTACCATCCGCTATCATCAGACTTAGAATCTGCGGGCTGGAACCAATGCGTGACAAGACGGGGTGTAAAAAAATGGGCGCAGCTGACCTAATCGATCAAATTCGTTCGGGAATTTTCCAGAATGAGCGTTTGCTCAAACTGGATACGCCTATCGGCGCGAATGCATTGCTTGTCCACCGAGTGGTGGGAAACAGCCGCGTAGGCCGCGATTACGCATTCACCGTCGACGTCGCGTCTACAGACGAAAACATCGAACTCAAACGGCTTATCGCGCAGCCCGTTACGCTATGGATCCAGCAAACCGACAAATCGTATCGCCCAGTGCACGGCTTCGTTCACACCGCTCGCCGGCTCGGCTCAGATGGCGGGTTGACCAGCTATCAAATTGCATTTGCATGCTGGTTGCATTTTCTGCGCTTCAGAAGTGATGCGTGCATCTGGCAGGACGTCACGGTTGATGAAATCATTACTGACGTATTCAATCAGCATCCTCAAGCCCAAGGCGCTTTTCGCTTTGCGCTGAATAAGCCGCTTCAGCCGCGGTCATTCTGCGTTCAGTACGAAGACGACTGGAATTTCGTCAATCGTTTGATGGAAGCCGAAGGCTGGTACAGCTATTTTGAACAGGCCAAAGACGGACAGTCGCACAAGTTGGTGGTGACGGACAATCTGGATTCGTTCAAACCTGCTTCACCGCAAAACGTGGCGTTCTATCGGGCGGGCACAAACAGCGAAACCGACGCGCTCGTTCAATGGTCCGGTACCCGAACGCTGCAAAGCACCTCGCTTGTCACGAGTACATTCGACTATAAATCGCCGCAATATGCGAAAGGCACCAATATCCCGACGGTCGGCAATCAAGGTTCATTGCCTTCGCAAGCGGAAGTTTATGAATATTCCGGTGCGTACACTTATCGCGAGCAGGACCGTGGCGACGCGCTTTCGAAGATCCGCATGGAGGAGTGGGAGTCGCGCGCCAAGCGATTCTATGGCGTAGGCGCAGTGAGGCGACTCGATGCGGGGCAGTGGTTTGAACTCCGCGATCATCCGGATCATTCAGATGGCAACGAGCAGGAGCGGCAATTCGCCGTGCTCGCAGTGGAGTGGGTGATCGAGAACAATCTGCCGGTATCACGTGGCGGTGCCGATTTTCCGCATAGCCTCCAGAGTAAGGTCAACGCGACGCGCGCCGATTTCGGCCCAGTGCAGCCGTCCGCGCTGATTCCGAGCGGCGACGGCAGCACCGGCTTTTTCATGGCGACCATTGAGGCTCAGCGGCGCAGCATTCCGTTTCGCAGTCCGTTGGACCATCACAAACCCGTCATGCCGACGCAGACCGCAACGGTCGTCGGTCCCTCAGGTGAAGAAGTCTTTACGGACTCGTTGAATCGCGTGAAAGTCCGCATGCACTGGGACCGGATCAATAGCGGCGACGAAAAGGCATCCTGCTGGGTGCGCGTGTCATACCCGAATGCCGGCAGCAACTGGGGGGGCGTCTTCGTGCCGCGCATCGGTCAGGAAGTCATCATCACGTACATTGACGGCGATCCTGACCGGCCGCTCATTACAGGCCGCGTCTATAACTCCGCAAGCTCGCCGCAGTGGCACACGCACGGCCAGCTGTCCGGCTATAAGTCAAAGGAACATAAAGGCTCGGGGTATAACCAGCTAGTGCTCGACGATTCCACCGGTCAGAATCGCGCGCAGCTTTACAGCACGCAAACCGCAGCACAGTTGAATCTCGGCTATCTGGTCTCGCAAACCGACAACACGCGCGGCGCATTCCGCGGCACGGGCTTCGAACTTGCCACCGACGCCTACGGCGCGATCCGCTCGCAGAAAGGTCTCTACATCAGCACGTTTGGCCGTCCGGGTGCGAGCGGTGAGCAACTCGACGCCACCGAGGCGCGCGGTCAGTTGACCGCAGGTCAGCAGTTGTTGAGCGCAACGGCGGACACTGCGCAACAACACGGTGCAGCCGATATGCAAGCGATCGACTCGCTGAAGACGTTCACAAATGCCACCCAATCCAGCTACGGCGGAAGCGCTTCGCCCGCCTTGTCGGCTTCCTCCGCGCAGGGACAGGAGACGTCGGGCGGCACTGGCCAAGCCAACGGGTTCAGCGATCCCGTGCTGTTGCTCGCTTCCCCCAAAGGCGTAGGGATCACCACGCCGGAAAGCGTCCATATTCACGCGGGCGAGAACGCGACGATATCCGCGAACACCGATATCAATGTTGCGATCGGCAAGAGCCTCGTCGCAAATGCGGTCGATAAGATCAGCCTGTTCGCATACAAGCTCGGCATGAAACTGATCGCCGCGCGCGGCAAGCTCGAGATTCAGGCGCAGACAGACGGCATTGACGTGCTTGCGAGCAAAGGCATCAAGATTTCATCCTCCACCGATGCCATCCAGTTGAGTGCGGAAAAAGAAATTCTGCTCACGTCGGGCGGTGCCTATATCCGCATCAGCGGCGGAAACATTCAGGTTCACGCGCCGGGCCAGGTGGATATCAAAGGCTCCGAACATTCGTTCACCGGCCCGACGCGCTACGACGGGCAACCCGCGGCATTGCCCAAGAGTGTGGTCAACGACCAGCAATTCATCCTGAAGGACGAGACCACCGGCAACGTGATGCCGCTCGCGCCTTACCGCATTGAAAGCGGCGATGGTCAGGTGCTGGCCCGCGGCATTACCGACGCCGAGGGCAAAACCGTGCGGGTCTTCACCGGTACTAAGGAACAGGAGTTGAAGATGTTCCATGAGGACGACTGGGTCTAGGAACACAACCACATAACGGGCGAGTTGAGACCATGAGCGAACAGAAAGTCGCGGGGCAGAGTTGCACCAACGACCAAACGGGAAGCGTTGCGGATGCCAAAGCGCAACAGGTACCGCTTTACTTCTTCTATCCCGAGACGGCCGAGCTTTTCGAATGTCCGGTCGAATCGATCGAGCCCGTCGCGAACGAAATCGCGTTGATGAGCAAATTGTCCGAGGACCTCATCGAAGCCCGTCAGCAACTTGGCGCGGCCCATGCCAACTGGCTCGATCAGCAAGGCAACGTCGCCCTCCGGCCGCAACTCGAAGCGAGCCTCAAGGCCGCGATACAGAAGGAAGAAGCCGCAACCCAGGCCGTCCACAAGGAATTGACCGATACGCCGGCATTCAATAAGGATGGCGTATGGGAGCTCATGCCGCTCAAGAAATTCAAATCCGGCACTGAAGCCTATGTTGGTCAACGCTTGACTTATGTTCGTTCGTCGAAGGTCGCGAATCATTTCCGCCGCTACAAGCTGGATTCGGATAAGCCGCAGCTCAAGTCATTTTTGAAGAAAGACCCGTCGACCGGAAAGTACGAACTCGACCACGACAAGATGAATGACAAGCTCAACTCGGCGTTGAAGAAGACCAAGTATCACGAGTGGAAGACGGATCCGTTAGGATGCGACTGGACATTGCAAATGACGGCTGCGTTCAATAAGAACGCCAATTTCAAGTCGCCGGACGATCCCGACGCGATGAGCGAGTTTTCCGGTGGTGCGCAAATGTTGCGGCTTTTCGCGGGAGCCGGTGCGAGCGCGAAGGTCGAGAGCACAGTCAAATCGTTCGACGACGCATTGCACCTGCGCGGCGAAATTGCCGTGTCTGCCAAAGGAAAAGGCGAAATTGGCGCGGTCCTCGCCGACGGCAATCTTCAGGCCAAGTTCTTCCTGCCATCGAAAGCGGGCCTGCAACTCTGGATTCCCGCGCCGACGCAAGAGGCTTCCGGCGCATACTCGTGGGCCCACACGCCGGATACCGATCTGGGCTTCTTTCGTCTCGCCGCCACGCTGAAGGCCGGCGCTTCGTGCGGCGCCAGTCTGCTTGCTGAGGGCGGCATTGAATTCAAGCTGGGTCGTGACGGCAAGACCCAGCAAGTGCGAGGCACGCGTGCCAAGCGAGACCTGGCGCAAATGAAGACCGCCAAGGTCGACGTCACGAAGGTCGAGGATAAAACAGACGCCGGGGGAGACCTCAAGGCGTTTGTAGGCGTCGAGGCCGAAGCATCGATCGAAGGCGCGTTTCAGTGGCGGCGCCCCGAGGAGAAAAGGGATAAATGGACCGCCTTCGCGTCCATCAAGCCCGGCGCCAGCGCACAAGCCGGCGCGGGCGCGCAGGCCGCGTTCCATATCACATACGACGGCAAGTTCCGCATCCTGATGAAAGCGGGACTATGCGCCGGCGTCGGTTTGAAAGGCGATATCGAAGCGGTGGTCGATGTCGTCTATATGGGCGAATTCGTGTGGTGGGCCAAGACGCAGATTGCTTACGCCGGGGACCGGAATCTCAAGTACTTTGCCGACACCGCGTTCAAGACGTTCTGTGCCATGTGCACGCTGGCCATCGTCACCGGCCGTGAAATCGGCAACTACGTCGGCCAGCAGGAGCGCGAACTCATGTCGGCCTTGCAGGAATTCGTCCGAACCAAGCCGAGGCAGTTTATCGAGGCCATTCACAACGCGAACGATGCGTTGCTCAACAGTCTCGCGGAAGTGAAGGGCTATCTGGTTTACGCACTAAAGGCGATCGGCGATGAATTCGAAGATCTTCGCCTCGAAGCCGCGTCGGCGATCAGCCGTATCATCGCGGCCGCGCAGGTGAAGAACGAAGTCAAGAATGTTTATCAATCGACCTCGCCTGACTTCAGTCAACAGGGCGATGCGCAGTTTGCGCGTGCCGAGATCGGTCGATTCATCGGCATGGATCAGTTGGCGATGCTCGAGAGCCAGCCTCGCGACGCACCCGCCCCCGGCTTTCGCTTTGCATTCAACGACACGCCCAGGTATGCCATGCAGGAAGGAACGAATGTCGCATGGCTCGATCCGACTCGCACCGCGGGCACTGATACCCAGATAGCTTGACAGTCAGTGGCAGTTCAAATAACGAACAAGAGGAGTTGCGTTTCATGAGTCATCTGTCTTACCGCGTGTCGGTGAAGCCATTGAAAGTAGTGGCGGCCGTGGCCGTGCTACTTCTGTCACGCGCCGCTCTTGCAGACAAGATCGACGCGAATGCGCCGGCCGACAGGACCCGCCTGATTCGCGAAATCACGACGCCATCGCCGCCCAAAAGCGTATGGGAACATATCAATGCCGTGTTGAGCTGGGCTCATGGAAAACCGTACGACGACACGGTGCGCATCCTGCAGGACTATTTCAAAACCTTGCCGCCACCCAACGCCGACGAACTGGCCGCCTTGAAGGACCGCCTTCGCAAGGAACTCCTCTATGTGAAGGGGGGGGAGTTCGTGATGGGCGACTTCGGCCCTCAGTCTTCTCCCGAAAAACTCCCCTACTCCGCCAATGACGGTGCCGGACCAGCACACGACGTGGATCTCGATAGTTACTCGATCCTGAAACATCGCGTGACGTTCGCCGATTTCGATCTCTATACACGCGCCAAACATTTGCCGCCGGTTGGAATTCGCGAGGCCTTCGATCTGCAGTATCGCTTTCCGGACTTCCCCGCGGCGTTCGTGACGTGGCAGCAGTCGCGCGACTTCTGCAAATGGGCGGGCGATGTCGCCGGCTTGCCGCTGGATCTCCCCACGGAAGCGCAATGGGAATACGCGGCGCGCTCACGTGGCGAGAAGTGGGTGATTCCGAGCACGGAAGTGCCGGTCGTTGACGGCAAATATGACGTGACCCAGATGGACGAGTTGATCACGGCGAAGGGCAAAGGAACTAGCCCGGCGCCGGAATTCAGCCGACCCGTGGGGACTTACGGCGACAACAAACTAGGCATGTCGGACGTGTTCGGCTACGGCAAGGAGTGGACCTATGACTGGTTCGATGCGAACTATTACAGTCACAGTCCATCGCGCAATCCGCACGGTCCCACGACGGGTACCCTCCGCAGCGTTCGTTATGCAACCGATAGTCGAATTCATCTCGTGATCGACCGGGTCGGCGTGGCGCCTGACAGCGCGAAATCCGACGTGGGCTTTCGCTGCGTACTTAACCGGAGCGAGCCGGTTATGCAATGACTGATCCCCGACAACAATGAGATGCGCCTGCACGCTCCGACCGCCCGCTAATGATGAACTCAACCGTCGCCCAGTCGCCGTATAGTCGAAGCACGCTCGTCATCCTGACGCTCAGTCTCGGCGCCCTACTTTTTTCGCTGTTCTGGCTAGTGTCTTCGCTGATGACCACCCATCGCATGGCGGTCGCCGAAGGGACCGTGGTGAGTTACGACCAAGGCGGCCGAAGCTGGCGTTCGTATCAGCCGGTGATCGTCTTCACGACCGCACATGGTGATCGGGAGCAGATCACCGGCCAGACGTCGTCGACGCGGCCGGCTTACGACATTGGCCAAACCCTGCGCGTGTTCTACGACCCGACGGACCCCGCACACTCGGCGATCATCGACGACTTTGGGCAGCGCTGGTTTCCCATCGGCGTGGTGATGTTGCTCAGTGTTGTGTTTTCGGCGATTGGCGCGGTGATGTTCGTGATCGAGCGCGGGAAAGTTAAACAGGCCACGCCTTTGTCGTACTCGCAGGCGAGACGCAAACGCGGTCGGCAGAATCTGTTGGTCTGCCTGATCCCGATTGTGATCGGAGCTGGGTTTCTGCTGGGCGCTGCCGCTTCCGCGATGCGCGAGCGGCAGATCATTGGGAGTTATAAGCGTACGACCGGGCGAGTTGTCGAAGTACAGGAGGCCCAACGGCCTTATCAGCCGCGCGCGCATATGTATTCGGCGATCGTCGCGTTCGAGACGGAGACAGGGAAAGAGGTCTCTTTTGCGCAGGGGTCGTCGTCATCCCATAACGATCTCGAAAGTGGTGACGAGGTTAATGTTCTCTACGACGCGAACACGCCCGACCGCGCGATGATCGATAGTTTCTGGGAACACTGGGGACTGCCGGCCATTCTCTTTGCGATCGGCTTACCGTTCCTCGCCGTGGGTGTGTTCTTCATCAGCACCGTCGACTTCAGCGGTGGGCGCTACAGCAAACGGACCTAGTTTGAACGTGATTCGACATTCGAAATTGATGGCAGGTGACTTATGACTTCGATCGCATGTGAAGGCGATAGCACGTCGCACGGCGGCAAGATCGTTTCTGCTTCGGCGACCATCGCCGTTGGCGACAGCGGACGGCGCGCCGCCCGGCTCGGTGACCTCGTCCATTGTCCGAAATGCGACGGCACGTTTCCGATTGTGACCTCGCAGAATGCGGCAATGACCGTGGAAGGCGTGCCGCTCGCTTTTCATGGCGACAAGACCTCGTGCGGTGCGGTGTTGATCGCCGCTCAATCCGAGACCACCGGCAATGTACCTGCGTCGATGCAGGGCACGACGGCCGCCGCGGCGGAGTCCACAGTCGCGCCGACGTTGTGTCGCGAGTGCCTCGCTCATGCCGCAGAAACGGGCGCTTCCACTGTCGTGCGCTCATGATCCCGGCGACTCTCGCTGAACGGCTGGAGCGTTTGCGCGCGGATACGCCGGGGCTGCGTGCGTATGCGCTGGTCGATGGCCTGCAGTACGAACAGCATTTCGGCCGCAGCTTGCGGCGCCGCTGGGGCACTGTGCGCACGCTTTTCGCCGGGACAGAAGATGAGCCATTGGCATCCGCTGGACCATGGCTAGTTGACATCGCGCAACCCGATGCCGACGTGGTGGCTTCACTCGATGAACTGGAAACAGCGCGGCCTGGTGTGATGTGGTTGTTCAGCACGCAGGATATCGAGTCGCTCGTGCGGACACTGCAACGCAAGCTCAACAGCAAACTGCCGAATGGCAAGATTGCGTTGCTCCGGTTCTGGGATCCGCGTGTTTTCGTGCCGCTCTTCAATGCGCTCGACACCGAAGGACGTCGCGCTTATTTCGGCGATGTGGACGAGTGGCACGGCCTTGCGGAAGGCAAACGCTTTCACGTCTCTCACCATGCTTGAACTGACCGCAGACCAATGGGCCGCTTTGTGCGCAAGCGACGAACGCAATTTTGTCGCGACGATTCGTGACGATATCGTGCGCGACGCCCCGCGCTATGCCAGCGATCCGACCTTGCTCGACCGCCTGATGCGGGCGTATGGGGACGCTAAGCGCATGGGGTTTCAGCAGGACAAGGAGCTGGTGGAGTTTCTTTATATCGAAGCGGATGTGCCGGAGTTTTATCGCAAGCCGGGGATCGCGGCTTGGCTTGCGAAGCCGGGACGGCCGATCGAGGAGCGGTTTGAAGATCTGCTGGCGGTGACGCGGCGGAAGTTGATTGATCGGGATAAGGAGAAACGCTGATGGCTGTATTGGCAATTCCGCTCATCGAAGGAGCGGGCGCGTTGCTTGCCGAAGCATTCCCCGCTTTCCTAGGCGGGACCGCTACGGCGGGAATCCTGTCGCTATCCGGCGATCAGGCGCAAGACAGGAGCAAGACCCAACCGGTCGCGCGAACCATGCCGAAAACGGATGAAGCGTGCAAGAAGTGTCCACCGGATGCGGGTAACCTCGTGACGCGGAACTGGAATATGTCAGATACCTCGCGCACATATCAGGCGCAGGTGACGGGCTTCGCGCCGAATACGGAGTGGAATTTCAGCGGGCTCGACTTCGATGGGTTTCGTGCGTCGCTCTGTCAGCTGGAAGAGGCAAAGGCGAATTATGATCAGTTTTTTGATCCGGAGACGGGCAATCCAAAGCGATTTTTCCTGATTTCTGGTGTTGAAAAAATGCGCAACCAGGCGAGAGAACAAAACCTGGTTGCGGCGGCCAATACACCGGCGCTGTTGCATTGGTACTTCATGCAGCCGCTCAGCTATCGGTACTTCACGCGCAGTTTTCGCACCACCGCGCCGCTGGTCAACACAGAATTAAAGCCACTTTAATGAGCACGAGCACAAAACGTTGACGAACATGGCCTTTCATTTGAATATCGATGTCACCTATCGCCTAGCTGCCTCGCAATTGCCGACCATCGAGTCGGAATACGATCGACTTTGGCAGTTTGCAAAGGTCCTGACGCGAGCCGGCTTACCCGTGGACAAATGGTATCCAGCAGCGGATACGGAAAAAGCGTCACTGCTAAACGCTGCCTTCGATGCCAATGGACCGACCAGCGCGGCGATTGCCATGGCGAAGAATTCCGCTTTATCCAATGGCACCAGCGTCAGGTCGCTCGGGGTATGGAATGGCTTGGAGGGAGACGGTGGAGCTGCATTTTCCGACTCGCAGGGCATTGATAGCGTGTGCTCGGTGACCTTCCAGATGGAAGGCATCGTCGGATTTCAGCAGACAACCCTGGTGGCGGACGTTGTTTCGGAAGCGGCGCGCATCTGGTCCGCGTCGAGCGTTCAGGTCGGGCCATTCAAGTATTTTTCACAGCAGCAGGTCTTCGAAAAACGACCCGGCGCCGGTTGGATGCTTTATTTGCCGAGAGTTTTCACCGCGCAGCAAGTGCCCGAGGCTCGCGACCTGATTCCGGTCATGGATGTTAAGCAGCGGATAGGCACCCTCATCGTCAGCGTTGTCGATGAGCCTTTCTCTGCTTCAAATCCGGAACATGTGAAGATCGCCAACGCAATTGAAGAGCGATTGGTCGACCAAGACTTGCTGCCCTTATTCACTGAACTTTAGCTCAGATGAAATCGGCCGATACTATGAAATTCAGTCTGAACCTTGAATTGGCATTTCGTCTGGCGGAGCCGGTGTTGCCCGCCATCGAAACCGAATGCGCCTGGCTGTGGGAGTTCGCAAGCGTGTTGCAACGCGCGAATTTGCCGATCGACGGTTGGTATCCGCCTGCGAAAAGTGTAAAGGCTTCACTCCGTAATCGTGCTTTCAATGCGTCAGGGCCGACCACGGCTGTAATTGCGATGGCCAAGGCCGAGAAGCAGGACAACCCGGGGGTGCGCTCGTTCGGTGCCTGGAATGGAATCGAAGGTAACGGAGGCGCAGCTTTTACGGACCATTTATCGGTGAGTGGTCTGTGCACCTTGAGCTTGCAAACAAAAGGCGTCACGGAGATGGCAAGGCTTGAAGTCGTGGCGTATATCGTCAGCGAAGCGACGCGTATCTGGCCGGCGCTGAGCATTGAAGTGGGGTCGTTTATATACGCATCGGAACACAAGGTCTTTGAAAAACGACCGGGTGCCGGTTGGATGCTTTATTTGCCGCGTGTTCTCACGTCACGGCAAGTGCCGGAAGCCGCTTCCCTTATTCCTGTGATGGATGGCGAGTTGCAGAAAGGGACGATAGTGGTCAGTGTCGTCGATGAACCGTTTTCGGCGGCGAAGGAGGAGCATGTGGCGGTCGCGAATGCGATTGAACTACGGTTGGTCGATCAGGATTTATTGCCGTTGTATGCCGAACTGTAGGTCGGACTGAAATTTGGCGGACGAGGCGACCTTTAGCCTTCAACACAGGTCTTTTGCACACTGCGGCGTCATCCAGACGGGCGATTGGCTTGCCCGCCAGTTTGAGTTCGGCGCGCCCGACGTTGCCGGCTTCGCCCTGATCGACGATGCTAGTCTCCGACGCCTGCGCCACCGACGCGCTCTTGTAGTCCCAGCTCGCGCGCTGCACGTTGCCCGGCACGAGCTGGCGCGAGGCCGACCACAGCGTGATCAAGTCGCGCGCTTCGGTGGCCGCGTCGCGGTGATAGCGCACCATGCCGGCCGACGACTGCGGCAGTTTCATCGGGTCGTCCAGCAGCACCAGCGTGTGCATAGGTGACTCACCGGCGCCGTCGGCCGATGGGGCCGCGCCCCGCTTGCCCGCCGCCGTGAACCACGCGATGCCATCGCGACGGCAGCCGCCGGATGAAATCCGCGTCCGACTCGTGAAACTGCAACAGCGTCTCGCGCACCGGATACTTCGCGCGATCTAGCGACGACAGGTCGAAATCGAACGCCCGCGCGAGCGCCGGACTCTTTTTCTGCCATTCGCCCAGCAGCTTCTCGATCACATCGGGCACACTCAGCGTGCGGAAGATGCGCGTATTGGTTCGCCCCTCCAGTACCGATAACGCATCGCGCATAGTCAACTGGTAGGTCGCCAGCGACCCGTCCGACTGGCCCGCGCGCGCGTCGGTGACGATCGCGCAGATCGGGTGCAAGGCGCCACGGTCGGTGACCATCTGCACCGACAGCGGCAAGCCGATGAACGCATTGAGCGGCAAGTCCGCGCGCGTCGACAGACACGTCACGTGACCCACGATGCCTGAGCACAGGCCCTCGCTGATGTCGATGCGATGCGCGATCAGCACCTGCTCGAGGCTCGACTGGGCCGAGCCCCAGTGCAGGCGGAAGGCGCGGTTGCTTTGCGTCAGGGACGGAGAGGCGAAGGCGCGGAGCAGGTCGGAGGGGTTCACGGTGGTCTCTTTTGGGGTGGCGCTTGAGCAAGTGCGGTTTTGTTGGGCTCGTGGGTCTCTTTTTTAGCGGGTTTGTTTTAGGTCTAGGTTTGGGTTTGCGCTATTTCTTGGTCGGTCTTAATTTCCGATTCACGTGGAAATTTTTTCCGGTTAATCTGTTTGCCTTGGAACGCCGGGAATATGCAATTAATGGCGACGGCGGGTAGATTGGGCTTGTGAGCTTAGCCAATAACGCGGCTTCGGATTAGCCGTGTATTCAATGGGCTTAGCGGCCCACATGCGTCGGGCAGCGGGCCGCACGGGTTTGACAGAAGCTCATCTCGCGAGAGTCCGCCGTTGAAGCCATTGATTATGTGATGCATGCCCATACCGACTCTTCTAGTTTGCTTTGATTTTCACGCGCCCCCGCGTAACCGCGCGATTTTACAAAACATTCACGCGATTTAGCAAATCGATTTATTGGAGAATGTTAAATTCTTCTTATATTCGCACTCTAATATGCATTGGGCATTGTTGGTGGGTTCTATTCAGGCGTATGCGGCTGCTCTGAACGGGAACGAGAGACGATGCGGGACTTCCGTCGGGCTTCAAAATACCCGATCTCACGCGACGCATGCCAGAGCCGCTCCATCTCAAATTTAGCGGCAGTGTGTGTGGCCAATTTTGTTACTCGCCGAGCGTTCGACTCTGTTGCACAACCCCTGACAATGCGGGAAAATACATCGGATGCCTAACGACATAGCCGAAAATCACGACACGTCGTGCTTATAAGGCATCACTGAATGATTGGCTCTTTGACGTATGAAAGAGGAAGCGAAAGCGCCGAGCCAAGCACAAGGGAGAACGAGGAAGGAGATAAAGCGCGGGACGCATGGGCTGCCACCCAAACGACCCGCTGACCACAAACACCCCTACGCGAATAGGAGTTGATCATGGCTGACGCCAATCATAAAGCAGTTGCGCCTGTTACCCAACGTATCTTGACCATTTCATCACAAAGGCGCCCGAGGCCGATGAAAACTTACGCGCCGGCTCATATCGAATTCTTTCCAGACTTGCCGCCGGCGCCTTGGATTCGGCTTTCGGGGAGGTGGTTGGAAGCGGCAGGGTTTGAGATTAGCGGGAGGATTCGGGTAGAGGTGGAGAAAGGCAGGCTGACTATTACACCCGCGTGAGATAAGAAAACTTGAGCTTCGAATGAGCTCACAGCGTGATCGCGATTTCTAGGTCTGAATTTTCGTAGTCGCTCGCCACTAATTGACGGCTCTCACCGCGCGCTGAGCTCTCGTGCAACTTACAGCTACGCAGGACCATTTTCCCGATGGCGGCAAAATGGTCCTTATCATCCTGAACACACTACTCGGTGGCGCGAGTGAGCGAGCGAACCTTGCTCCATATGGCGCAAGCTGGTTCGCCATAGACCAGCCCTAGCCCCCGGACATACTCGTCAATCGAGGAAGACGAGAGGCCAACGATCCACTGTGCTTGCTGCAGCCATTGTAACTGCACGCACCAGTAATCCCCATTCGGATTCGGATAGCCCATTGCAACCATGCTGGTTGTTGAAACCCTCTCCGCATCAGAAACAATACGAGCAAGCTCGATCTCGTCCGTCGATGGACAGTAGAGGAGCAACAGTTGGCTCTGCAGAAGTGCCGCACCGGCATGAACACCGCCGAGTCTTCCCTCGGCTCTCACGTTATATGCCTTACGTGCCCTAATCCAATTCCAGTGCTCACGGCTCTTCACGAATCCCAAGAGCACACTTGTATCTGGCAGCGGTGGTGCGAGCACGCGAGTTAGCCGGTCTTGCTTTTGCTGACCATAAGCATCTTCCAGCCAGTGTCGGCCGCGCTCATGCATAGTCAGGCGGGTTGCGACGTGATCCAGCACTTCGCTGATGAATTGCCTTAGCGTCGGCGCACCGCACGTGTTCCCAGTGTCGGTTGGCCGCAACACGAAGGCCCCTAACCCGGGTAAAAGTTCGTGGTATTCCGGATACCGGAGACCAACCTCTTCGGCGTCACCACCGGGATAGAGCACGTAAGCGCCCGCCGTCCGACGGATCGCATCACGGTAGGCATGCATCTTGAGCAAGTCTGCCCGCAAGGCGCCGCCACGCTCCAAACCTGCGGCCGCCTGCGAGGTCCCTGCTCCCTCTTCGTCGTCATCCAAACCGAAAACTTCTTTGACGAATTCGACTCGATACTTGGCATCAAAATGAACAGCGATTGGTTCGAAGGTTGCTGGCTCTCCCTCGCCTGGACTGATCAGCAATGAGTAGTCCGGACGCATTGGCTTGGTCCATGAGGAATTATTCGCCGTGCCGCGCCGATACGTTCGATTAAAGCAGAGCTCTACCTTCATGCGCCGATCAAAGCGTTCTACGACGCCGGATAGAACGGTCTCCAGTCCGGTACGGATGCCGACTGTAAGACCGCTAGACCGGGACTGCACCAGCGGACTCATATCAAACGTTTGTCCAACCAGCGAGGCCACCAACTGCGATAGCTGAATGAATGCCCAATACTCATAGAGCGTTGCAACATCACGCTGCCCCGCTCCATAGTCGTCAGGTGACGACTGCCAGGAGAGACGGGCCGCAAACTCAGTCTCCACATAGGCTCTGAAAATATCTCGATAGCCTTCGCGTTTTTGAAGGACTTGGTCGTCGGCAGGAAATCGTGAGAGTCGGCCAACTTCTGCAAACAGTTCCTGATGAAGTAACTCTTCCAACTGCGACGTTATCGCTGCAATTTCTCTGCGCCCGCGTGTCGTGGCGGGCGTGGCCTGCGCCTCAGCAAGTCCTTGATCAATATCCCCTAGCATCTGGCGCCAATGCTCTAAGGCAAACTTAACGAAGCGGTTGGGCGCAGTATCGCGAGTTGCCTCGGTCCGCGTACGTGCTAGGTGAGACGGGACGGATGCAATCGACCCGCCCGGCCAAGCCGATCGTGGTCCGCTCCTCGCAAACTGTCGGAGTACGTGCGAGTCCGCTCGCACCCCCGCGCCCGGTCGCACTATTTCGTTCGAGCTTTCCCACGCGGTGTGTGGGCGGCGGATGATTTCGCGAAGCGCGCCTTGGAACCTTTCGCTTTCAAACAGAGCACGCAGGAAGGTGAAGCGCTGATAGAGCGTAACTGCATCGCGTGTGTCGTCGAGGTCAAAGCGCGCTTCGCTAACCGCGAACCGCTCCATCACTAACTCCGTCATCTGTTGCGCGATGTCGCGCAGCATCCAACGGTATTCGGATGGGTACGAGAGCTTGCGGGATCGAACCTCAAGCTCCAACTCACCAAGGGTACGGGTGCCAGCGCGTAAGACGACGCGTACGGTGCCGGTTGCCAATCCAGGGCGTAGACGACCGGTCTTTCCCTCAAAGGTATCTGCTTGAAAGATCTCTTCTGGATCGGCAATCAGACTGTCAACGTTTTGTTGAATATCTTCCCAGGTATATCGATACTCCATGCCCTCCAACAGCTCGACACTGCTCGATAAGTCAATCGATACCGCTGTACTATCGGGAGACCAAAGGGTCGCGCCGGAAGACGCACCCTTCCGCGGTAACACCGCGATGCGCAGCCGTGCGACGACCTTCCCAGCCGGGCCGTGAAGAGGAACGGAAGCTTCTGGAACGGCACGCACGAATTATTCCGTAAAGCTGGCGAACTGATTGGCACGCAAGCTTCGAAGCATTCGAATCGCCTTGGTATAGGCAACAGGGAGAGCCGCACCCAGCTCCGGCGCCTCCTCCACCATTGCCGTTGGCAGCAAGTCGTCGCTCGCGACTGCGTTAGGTAGGTCTCGGGAGAACTGCGCAAGCGCAAGCAGAGGCAACTCCAAACGTCGGCGGGAACCATGCAATCTCGGCAATATCTTCTGCATGACAATTCGGTCCATGATAGCTCCAACCCTTCCAATTCCCGCCTCTTCCGAGAGCGAAGCAAATCGCATTGCCTCATAAAACAATCGGTGCCCAAACTCGAGGTTGTATCGGCTCAGCAGTTCATGCAGTTGTCGCAGACGGACGGAGAGTTCGCCGGCCGCCGCGTTTGGATGTTCTCGATGCCAGCCATCGTCTCTAGCGATGCTCAGGAGCCCTCGCACCAGTTCCTGATCTCCAGGTTCGCACGGCCGAGGCTTAGCGACTTCGATCAACAGATCGCTCGAATGCACGCGAAACTCGAAAGTGTTAGCACGATCAAGTACTTTCGGCGAAAACATATATGTCGTCTCGTCAACGTTGACCGTACCAATAATCCATAGGTTTCTCGGGAAGGGGACTCTGGGCTCCGCGCCAACACGCAGTCGCCAACAGCCATCTGCGCCCTTATGCAGGTTCGGGATGCATGGTTGACCGGACTCCATGCCCGACAGTACGTCCGCGAAATAGCGCTCAACGTGCGCCAAGTTCATTTCGTCGAGCAGCAGCAAATAGGGATGCTGTGGATCAGCAACGGCCTTCAAGATAAATTCCAGCGGAGCAGGAACCGCCCAAGCAGGTCGCCCGTCAAGCTCCCGCTTGAGTGCATCTTCGTAGCCGAACAGTACCTCTGCGCCTGTCCAGTCCGGACGCACCGCCGCGACGTGTAGCCGATCCTTGCCCAGCCATTCGCCGAAACGTATAGCAATTTGTGTTTTACCAGAGCCGGACAAACCCGTAAGGATGACTAGCGGCTTAGCAACCAGACTGGCGACGAAGGCTGAAACAAGTTCATCATGCTGAACTCCGAATTGCACGCCACTGGCGCGCAGAGCAGTGCCGAACGACTCGACCGCTTCGTGAAGATCGGCTCGGACGGGTAGAGGCGTGTGGGCGTGTTGCAGCTCATCCGTTTCCAGTTGTGGATTCTCATCATCGGCGCTGAGCGCTCGATTGTAGATGTCGATAGCATCGTCCAAATCTTGTTGCAGCTCCGCCATGGGGAGAGGCTGCGTGACGTCGTAGGCGGCCCGGACGAAGGATGATCCATAACGTTCCGGCGTGCGCCCAAATCTCCCCTTGAACCAGTCTCTTACGGTCTCTACTCCACCAAGCTCGCCCCAAGTCAGATGTGGTGTCTCCTCGTCGCTTACCCCATAACACAGTACGAGTTGCTGCTGCTCTCTGAAGAACAAGAGCGAGGGATAGATGCCGTCGGTGACTGACTGTTCTCCCCCGAGAAAGGCAATCCACGGAGTTCGGGCAATGCCGCCTTTGCCAAAGCTTAATCGAACCCTGAGGCCGCGATACTCCTTGAGGTAGCCTTGGGTTTGAAGCTCCGTTCCACTGTTGGCTTGCTTCAGGAAGCGGTCTAGCAGTTCGGGAATACCGCCGACGGGGTCATCTTTCGCACCGACCTCAAAACCCAAACGTCGCAATAGACGAAAAGCCGAGGACGCTTCGCCTCCGGAAAATGTGGCGCGATCCAGTGGCTCACCCGTGGCGTATTTGACTGCCAGCGACACAACTAACTTGGGCGGATAGCGCTTGCCTTCGAAGAAGAGATCGTAGCCAGTAGACTCTGCATCCTCCGGCACGCCTTCTTGATCGATTTCACCCAATGCTTGCAGGATGTGCTCATCCGTTACGCCCTCCGTTGCAGCGGCGAACGTTTCACTACGCCATTCACCTTTTAACGGAGGTACGTAGTAATCCAATTGCGTGGTCCCGCGCTCCACTTCGAGGCGTTTTCGGATGGCATGCAGTTCTCGATCGAGTTGGACCGCATCCATTCGATTGACTTCGCGCCGCTCGCGCTTCGAGTAGTGTCGAACGATGGTCTTGCGGTCATTTTTCCCGAAGATGCGCTCGAAGTCGTCTGGAAATAGTAGGAAGAGGAGCATATGACGAAACTGCCTCGCTTCCCAATCCTGAATCTGGCGCAGCCATTCATCGAACTTCCAGCCGTCTTCCATTAACGCAACTTGATCATCTGCGCTTAGCGCACGAAAGCGGCGGAGAAAGTTGATCAGGAAAACGAGTTCTCGCCACTGATTCTGATTAAAGCCCGGGCCTGCACTACCGATGCCAGCGAGCACGTCATCATCCAGCCAGCGCGAATCGGTGGGTGATGGTTCACTCGACCAGTCCCAGATCGCTTCGATAGTCTTGCGCTTGTGTGCTGCGGTCAGGCTGCTCGGGCAAAGGTACAGCAGCCACATCATCTCCGCGACCAGTTGCTTAGCGGGGCCGTCAACGGGGGAGAGTTGCTGTTTCAACTTTTCCAGGTATTTACCGTCGCCAAGGTCCGGCCTTCTTACGAAGTACTCATCGAGCAACTCGAGCGCCGATGACGTCCAAAGCTGCTTACTCGTGAGGACGGAACCGCCGCCCAGCAGTGCCACGTCACGCCAATGCGCGGCCGCCTCTAGGATCGATTTCGAGTCATCGTCCCCGCAGTATCTGCTCATCTCATGTTCTCAGATTATTAGACTCGCCGACGCAGCGGGCGGCCGTTGCCAGAGTCGCAACGGCAAGCGGGAGAATACTTTAAATATGATATCGGCGGAATGAAACTCGATGACTGCTTTAGTGCGTGATCGCCGGTGCGGACGAAAATGGATCGGTGAAAAATCTTCAACAGAGGCGTCTATGAGATACCGCGGGACGCGGACAGTCCGAACTATAAAAAAGACCCGTAAGGTTCTCAACTTACGGGCCCTATATTCTTACGTCATGCGTTTTATCTCAGCAGCGTTCGGTCATTACACATCAATATTCCCCGCCCGCAACGCATTCGACTCAATGAACGCCCTACGCGGCTCCACATCATCCCCCATGAGCGTAGTAAAGATCCCATCAGCCGCAATAGCATCCTCAATCTGCACCCGAAGAAGACGACGCACAGTCGGATCCATCGTAGTCTCCCAAAGCTGCCCAGGATTCATCTCACCGAGACCCTTATAGCGCTGCTTCGAGATGTTACGTTCAGCATCAGCCAGCAACCACTTCATAGCCGACTTAAAGTCAGTAACAGCCATACTCCGCTCGCCACGTTTAATGACAGCTCCAGTACCAATCAACCCCTTAAACGTATTAGCGGTATTGATCAGCTGTTGATAGTCAGCGGTGAGTTGAAAATCCTGATCCAACACAGAAATCTTCTGATTCCCGTGATGCGTCCGCGCAACCCGCAGCGAGCGCAGCTCCCTCACCGGGTCATACATCGTCGTAACCTTAACTTCCGGCTTCAACGGATCATCGCGCAACTTCGCTTCAAGAGCCTTAGCCGACGCATCAGCCGCTTCCTCGCTGGACAGATCGATCGCAATCCCATCCATCACAGCCTCAAGCGCCCCAGCGTCATACAACCGGCTCAACCGGTTAACAACACCCTGCGCAAGCAAATAAGCCCGAGCCAACTCCCCCAACGCATCGCCAGTAATCGGCGTAGCCCCTTCAGAAGCCAACAACTCCGACCCCTGCAGCGCCAGCTTCAGAATGTGAGCATTAACCTCGGCCTCATCCTTCAAATACCGCTCATCCTTACCCGCCTTGATCTTGAACAGCGGCGGTTGCGCGATATAGATGTACCCACGCTCGATCATCTCCGGCATCTGCCGATAGAAGAACGTCAATAACAGCGTCCGAATATGCGCACCGTCAACGTCAGCATCGGTCATGATGATGATGCGGTGATAACGCAGCTTATCGAGGTTGTAGTCTTCCTTACCAATCCCGCAACCGAGAGCAGTAATCAAAGTAACAATCTGCTCCGAAGAAAGCAGCTTGTCATACCTTGCCTTCTCCACATTCAGCACCTTGCCGCGCAGCGGCAAAATCGCCTGAAACTTCCGATCCCGACCCTGCTTCGCCGACCCGCCTGCCGAGTCTCCCTCGACGATATAAATCTCGGACTTCGCCGGATCCTTCTCCTGGCAATCCGCCAGCTTCCCAGGCAGACCCACGCCGTCAAGCACACCCTTGCGACGCGTCATTTCCCGCGCCTTCCGAGCCGCATCCCGCGCGCGCGCGGCATCGACAATCTTGCTGCAAATAATCTTCGCGTCATTCGGCGTCTCGAGCAGAAACTCTTCGAGCGCCTTCGCGACCACATCTTCCACCGGCGCGCGTACTTCCGACGACACCAGCTTGTCCTTCGTCTGCGCGCTGAACTTCGGCTCCGGCACCTTCACCGACAACACGCACGACAACCCTTCACGCATATCGTCGCCGGAAGTCTCAACCTTCGCCTTCTTCGCGACCTCATGATCGTTGATGTACTTGTTCAACACGCGCGTCATCGCCGCGCGCAAACCGGTCAAGTGCGTCCCACCATCACGCTGCGGAATGTTGTTCGTGAAGCACAGCACGTTCTCGTTGTAGCTGTCGTTCCACTGCATCGCCACTTCCACGCCCACGCCGTCTTTCTCGCCGCTGATGTGGAAAATGTTCGGGTGCAGCACGGACTTGTTCTTGTTGATGTACTCGACAAAGCCCTTCACGCCGCCCACGAACGCAAAATCTTCTTCCTTGCCGGTGCGCTGGTCGGTCAGCTTGATTCGCACGCCGTTATTCAGGAACGACAGTTCGCGAATCCGCTTGGCCAGAATGTCGTAGTGATATTCGATGTTGCCGAAAATCGTCTCGTCAGCGAGGAAGTGCACTTCGGTGCCGCGGTTCTCGGTCTCGCCGGTGACCTGAATCGGCGAAACGGCCACGCCGTCGATCTCTTCGATAATGCGGTTCTGCGGCACACCACGGTGGAATTCCATGAAGTGCTTCTTGCCGTCGCGGCGAATGGTCAAACGCAGCCACGCGGACAATGCGTTCACGCACGACACGCCCACGCCGTGCAGGCCGCCGGACACCTTATAGCTGTTCTGGTCGAACTTGCCGCCGGCGTGCAACTCGGTCATCACGATTTCAGCGGCGCTGCGCTTCGGATCGTGCTTGTCGTCCATCTTCAGACCGGTCGGCACGCCGCGGCCGTTGTCGGTGATGGAAATGGAGTTGTCCGCGTGAATGATCACCTGGATGTCGTTGCAATGCCCCGCCAACGCTTCGTCGATGGAGTTGTCCAGCACTTCGAATACGAGGTGATGCAGACCGGTCCCGTCCGATGTATCCCCGATGTACATCCCGGGCCGCTTGCGCACCGCCTCCAGACCTTCGAGGATCTGAATCGAGGATGCGCCGTAGCTGTTGTCGGGTTGCGAATTGTTCGTTTCAGTCATGGATTTTTTCCGGTTCTGCGTTGCTGCAAGGTTGCTGCTCGGGACTTTTCAAATCACCATAAAAACGCCAAAGGGGCACTGCGCCCCTTGGTGTGTTCTTTGGTGTTGGACGCGTTAGATGCGCATCGGCATGACGACGTATTTGAATTCGTCGTTCTCGGGAATCGTGATCAACGCGCTGGAGCTGGCGTCGCCCAGGCTCACTTGCAACGTGTCGACCTTCAGGTTCGCGAGCACGTCGAGCAGATACGTGACGTTGAACCCGATATCGACGCTGTCGCCGTCGTATGCGATTTCCAGTTCTTCCTGCGCCTCTTCCTGATCGGCGTTGGTCGACATGATCTTCAACTGGCCCGGCTCGATGATGCAGCGCACGCCCTTGAATTTGTCCGAGGTCAGAATCGCGGCGCGTTGCAGCGAGCGCTGCAGTTCTTCACGGCCAATCACGAACTGATTCTTGTGCGACTTCGGAATCACGCGCTGGAAGTCGGGGAATTTGCCTTCCACCAGCTTCGACACCAGTTCGACCTGGCCGAACGTGAACTTGACCTGCGTCTGCGCGATGTCGATCTTCAGCGTGTCGTCGATGTCTTCCAGCAAACGCTGGAGTTCCAGAATCGTCTTGCGCGGAATGATCACTTCCTGACGCTGAAACGAGCCTTCGATCTTCATGGACGAGAACGCCAGACGGTGGCCGTCCGTTGCGACCGCCATCAGCTGGTCGCCATCTACCACCAGCAGCATGCCGTTCAGGTAGTAGCGGATGTCCTGCTGGGCCATCGAAAAATGGACCATGCCGAGCAACTGGCGGAACGTCTTTTGGGGAACCACGAGGTTCGCGCCGTAGTCTTTAGCTTGCGCGACCGTCGGGAATTCGTCCGCGGCGAGCGTTTGCAGCGCAAAGCGGCTCTTGCCGGATTGCACGGTCAAACGCTTGTCGTTCAGCGTGAGCGTGACCTGCCCGTCGGGCATGGCGCGCAGAATGTCGAGGAGCTTTCTCGCTGCCACCGTGGTCGCCACCGAATCGCCGCCCACGCCGAAATCGGCACGCGTGGTGATCTGCAACTCGAGGTCGGTCGACAGGAACGACACGTCAGGGCCGTTCTTGGTAATCAGCAAATTGGCGAGGATCGGCAACGTATGGCGGCGTTCGACGATGCCGCTCACAGTTTGCAGCGGCCTGAGGAGGTTATCGCGTTCGGTCTTGACCAGTTGCATAGAGTTCCTTCGTTGATATAACGGCCTGCGCGCCTTGCCAGGTAAGCTTTTCCGCGCGCAGCCACGACTCCCCGCCGGCGCCACGCAGCGCCTGTCACGGCGTGAAAGCCGCCCGCGGCCGCCGGGCGGTTAAACCTGTATTGTGCCTGAAAACGGAACCGCCTCACTAAAATGGGGGCGAGTTTGGAAATAAACAGGTCGTTTTTTCCAGACAGACCGCTCAGCCCTTCAGCGTCTGCTCCAGCACGTGCAGTTCGTGGTTCAGTTGCGCGTCCTTGCTGCGCTCATCGGCAATTTTGCGCACCGCGTGCAGCACCGTGGTGTGGTCGCGTCCGCCGAACAGCTCGCCGATTTCCGGCAAGCTCTTCTGGGTCA
The DNA here is from genome assembly GCF_004366535.1 of Paraburkholderia sp. BL6665CI2N2. Taxonomy (NCBI): domain Bacteria; kingdom Pseudomonadati; phylum Pseudomonadota; class Betaproteobacteria; order Burkholderiales; family Burkholderiaceae; genus Paraburkholderia; species Paraburkholderia sp. BL6665CI2N2. The sequence goes on along the minus strand of NZ_SORC01000001.1, from coordinate 5,743,352 downwards.
GCTCTTTCGCCAGATACATGGCGATCTGCCGCGGCCGCGCGATGTTCGCGGGACGCTTCTTCGAATACATGTCCGCGACCTTGATGCTGTAGAAGTCAGCCGTGGTCTTCTGGATGTTTTCCACCGAAATCTGCCGGTTCTGCACCGTCAGCAGGTCTTTCAGCGCTTCTTTCGTCACTTCGATCGTGATTTCGCGGCCGTGGAACTTCGAATACGCGAGGATCTTGCGCAGCGCGCCTTCGAGTTCACGCACGTTCGAGCGCAAGTGTTTCGCGACGAAGAACGCGACGTCTTCATTCAGGCTCACGAACTCGGATTGCGCCTTGCGCATCAGAATCGCGACGCGCATTTCCAGCTCGGGCGGCTCGATCGCCACGGTCAGGCCGGAGTCGAAGCGCGAGATCAGCCGGTCGTCGATACCCGAAATTTCCTTAGGATACGTGTCGCTGGTGATGATCACCTGCGCCTTGTTCGCGACCAGCGCCTCGAACGCGTAGAAGAATTCCTCTTGTGTACGCGACTTGCCTGAAAAGAACTGAATATCGTCGATCAGCAACAGGTCGAGCGAGTGGTAGTAGCGCTTGAAATCGTCGAACGCCTTGCGCTGGTACGCCTTCACCACGTCGGACACATACTGTTCCGCGTGGATGTAGCGGATCCGCGCGCCCGCTTTGTCCATCAAAAGCTGGTTGCCGATCGCGTGGATCAGGTGAGTCTTGCCGAGGCCGACGCCGCCATACAGAAACAGCGGGTTGTACGAGATGCCGGGATTGTCCGCGACCTGAATCGCCGCGGCGCGGGCCAGCTGGTTGGCCTTACCGGTCACGAAGTTGTCGAAGGTCAGAACCGGGTTCAGCTTGGAGCGCTCGTACATCGAGTCGTTTTCGCCGCTGTTGCCGCTCGAACTCGCGCTTTGGCCCGGACGCCACGTACGACGGGCGGCCGCGGCTTCGTTCGCATCGAGGCTCGGCAGGTCGAGGTCGGCGGAATCTTCAGCGGCCGCGGCGCGCGCGTTCGCGTTGTGTTCAGCTGCGGCGCGGGCATTCGCGTTGAGGTTGGCCATGGCGTTGTTCGCGCCATTCATACCGGCGGCGCGTGCGGCCTGCGCCGCTTGCACGGCGCCGACGGCTGCGTCCACCGCAGCGCCATTGCCGGCGCTGCCGCCCATCGAGCTAGGCGCGGAGGCCGGACGCGCAGAAGCCGGCGCCGGCGCGGCTGCCGCAGGGGCGCGCATGCCGGCTTTCGGGTCGAGCACGAATTGGACGTCGACAGGAGCGTGCCAGAAATCGCGCGCCATATCCGCGATGCGGCCGGAGAACTGGCTCTTGACCCAGTCGAGCTTGAAACGGTTCGGCGCAGCGATGCTAAGCGTGTTCGCAGCGGCGTCGAAGGCGACCGGGGCCAACGGTTTGATCCACGTCACGTACTGCTGGGGCGTGAGCTCACGCTCCAGCAAGGCGGAACAGTGTAGCCAGAAATCGTTCATCGAGTTGCTGTCGTTATGGTGTGCACGGCGGTTGCCGCTGCCCCTGTCGCGCGCACGCAACAAGGCCCTGAGCAGCGAGACTAACCAGGCGCAATGGCTCCAGGCGCTTGTGCCACAAGGGTTTGCGGGACGAGCGAGCCGGAGCGGCGTGCAGGATTTTTGGGAAGTAAGGCGAGATTCTAACGCCAAAACGGACCCGCAAGGGAGTTATCCACAGGGACGGATCACAAGGCTGGCTCCTCATGGGGCCGGGCCGAACCAGGCTAAACTATTGACGGTCAACGAAAAACCGGTTTAAATAGCGGGTTCCGCGAAAACCAATTCAGTGAACCACCGGCCATTGCGCTTTCAGCGATGATCGCGCGGTTATTTTTCGATCAAGTGAGAGCAACATGAAACGTACTTACCAACCTTCCGTTACCCGTCGCAAGCGCACCCACGGCTTCCGCGTTCGCATGAAGACCGCAGGTGGCCGCAAGGTCATCAACGCACGTCGCGCGAAGGGCCGCAAGCGCCTCGCCATCTAAGGCAGGCGTTGCACGCGACGCTTATGCCGGGTAGTGAAGCCCGCGGTAAGACGGGAACGGCTGAAGCGCAGCAACTGGGCTCGGTTCCGTTGCGAGCGCAAGCCGCCTTCCCCAAAGCCGCAAGGCTGCTGAAAACGGATGAATTTTCATCCGTTTTTCGTTTGCGCCCGTGGCGCCGCACCGCGCACTTCGTAGTGTACGGCCGGCCCACCGGCAACGAAGCTCGCCTGGGCCTCGTGATCGGCAAGAAGTATGCGCCGCGCGCGGCCACGCGTAATCTGGTACGTCGAATCGCGCGTGAAGCCTTCCGGCTGCGTCGCGCGGAATTCGGCGGTTGGGATGTGCTGCTGCGTTTGCACACGCGCTTCGACAAGAAGGCTTTGCCGAGCGCCTCGTCGCCGCCGTTGAGGGCGCTGTGCCGCAGTGAAATCGAGGCGTTGCTCGACAAGGCAGCGCGCGAAGTGACCCGTCGCGAGGCGCCGCCCGCGGAAGCGCCCAAGACGGAATGACGCTCAAGTGACCGCCCGCTTTGCAGTTCAGGCCGCTCCGGCAGCCATGCTGCGCGGGCGTCGCCCGGTACTCCACGTTGCGCGGCGCCGTCCGGCCGCACCAGCCATGCAAACGGTACTCATCGCTTTACTGCGTTTCTACAAGGTTGCCGTGAGCCCAATGCTCGGCAACCGGTGCCGTTTTTACCCTTCCTGCTCTGATTACGCGCGCGAAGCAATCCAGTATCATGGCGCCGCGCGCGGGACTTATCTCGCCGCCAGGCGTATTTGCCGCTGCCACCCGTTTTCCGCGGGCGGCATCGATCTCGTCCCGCCTCCCACTTCTGAAAAGCGCTGACGCGCCGTTCCATCGACACTGAGACAACGCATGGATATCAAACGCACCGTCCTATGGGTCATCTTTTTCATGTCAGCGGTCATGCTGTTCGACAACTGGCAACGCGACCACGGACGCCCGTCGATGTTCTTCCCGAGCGCCACGCCGACCAAGACCGTCGGTAGCGCCGCCCCGGGAACCACGACGCCGGGAACCCAGCCCGCCGATCTGCCGGCCACGAACGCAGCCGCACCGGGCAACGCGCCGGCGGCCACGCAATCGCAACTGATCAAGTTCAACACCGACGTCTATAGCGGCGAAATCGACACTCGCGGCGGCACGCTGTCGAAGCTGTCGCTCGTCAAGCAAGGCGACGGCAAGCAGCCCGATCTCGTCATCACGCTGTTCGACCGCACCGCGAACCATACGTATCTGGCGCGCACGGGCCTGCTTGGCGGCGATTTCCCGAATCACAACGACATCTACACGCCGCTGCCGAACCAGCAACACGATCTGACGGGCAACGAAAAGTCGTTCCAGCTCAGCTTCGAGTCGCCGGTGAAGGGTGGCGTGAAGGTCATCAAGACCTACACGTTCACGCGTGGCAGCTATGTGATCGGCGTCGACACGAAGATTCAGAACGTCGGTACCACGCCGGTGAGCCCGTCGGTCTATATGGAACTGGTGCGTGACGATCAGCCGGTGGAAACGCCGCGCTTCTCGCACACGTTCATCGGACCGGCTGTCTACACCGACCAGCATCACTTCCAGAAGATGACGTTCGGCGACATCGACAAGAACAAGCACGATTACGCGACCTCGGCCGACAACGGCTGGATCGCGATGGTCCAGCATTACTTCGCGTCGGCCTGGATTCCGCAGCAGGGCGTGAAGCGCGACATCTACGTCGAGAAGATCGATCCGGCGCTGTATCGCGTTGGCGTGAAGGAACCGGTGGCGACGATTGCCCCGGGCCAAACGGTCGACGTCTCCGCGCGTCTGTTCGCCGGTCCGGAAGAAGAGCGCATGCTCGAAGGCATCGCGCCGGGTCTGGAACTGGTGAAGGACTACGGCTGGGTGACGATCATCGCGAAGCCGCTGTTCTGGCTGCTCGAAAAGATCCACAGCTATGTCGGCAACTGGGGCTGGTCGATCGTGCTGCTCACGCTGCTGATCAAGGCGGTGTTCTTCCCGCTGTCGGCTGCGAGCTACAAGTCGATGGCGCGCATGAAGGCGATCACGCCGCGTATGCAAGCGCTGCGCGAACGCTTCAAGGGCGATCCGCAGAAGATGAACTCGGCGCTGATGGAGTTGTACAAGACCGAGAAGGTCAATCCGTTCGGCGGCTGCCTGCCGGTCGTGATCCAGATTCCGGTGTTCATCTCGCTGTACTGGGTGCTGCTGTCGTCGGTGGAAATGCGCGGCGCGCCGTGGATTCTGTGGATTCACGACCTTTCGCAACAGGATCCGTTCTTCATCCTGCCGGTGCTGATGGCCGTCTCGATGTTCCTGCAGACCAAGCTGAACCCGACGCCGCCGGACCCGGTTCAAGCCAAGATGATGATGTTTATGCCGATCGCGTTTTCGGTCATGTTCTTCTTCTTCCCGGCCGGTCTGGTGCTGTACTACGTCGTGAACAACGTGCTGTCGATCGCCCAGCAGTACTACATCACGCGGATGATGGGGCAAACGAAGGCAAAAGCGGCTTGATGATGTTTTGCCGGAGGTGGGCGGAAGCGCTCGCCGTCGTCTAAAGCTCTGCTAGCAGCAATAAAAAAAAGCCGCCCGGTGCAAAACCGGGCGGCTTTTTTCATGCTCGCGGCAAACGCGTTACGCAATGCCGTGCTTATTCCTCGCCCGGCTCCGCGTCTTCGCCGTAAAAGCGAACGATCATCTCCTGAACCAGAAAGCGGTCTTTCGGTGTGAGCGACTCGATTTTGGAAGCGAGTTCGATCGTTTCCGGCGACGGCGGATATTTCTCGCCACGCGCCAGCGGCCTCGCATTCACGCCCGGCGACGGTCCGTAATGCAGCCAATGCTCTTTCACGTTCAGCCATTCGGCTAACGTACGCAACTTATCGGGCTTAGGAATCGTCGTACCAGATAACCACTTATGCGCGGTTTGCGGCGTGACCTCCCGCTCGCCTCGATAGCGAAGGTTGAATTGCTCGGCGAGCTTGGTCCCGCCGCGAATCTTCAGCGGCTCCAGCAGGTCCTTCAACCGTTTGGCGAAGGCGGCTTTTTCTTTATTGGTCGGCATGGGCCGGATTGTGCAATTCAACGTTCAAATAGTTGACAACCGGGCGAGTTTAGTTTTAGCGTATTTGAGATAGTTTTAGCTTGCGAGGCGCTTCGGGCAATGGGTCTGCCGAATTTGTAGAATTTTGGTGTTTTCCTTGTCTGGCACGCCTGTCTGTGACTTCGCCGTCCTACAACTTCTGATTTATTCTCAAGGAACGCAGTAGCAATCCTAGCTCGTTTGAGATAAATCCCAACCGTCGGAATAAGTCAGCTTCCGCCATCAACAAGAGCGCCGCGACACGGGCACCGAATGCTCGCGCGTTACAATGCCTCGCGCCGCGCTGACCGGCGGCGCCCTCCCCTCCTCTCTGCTTTTGCCACGCTTTTTATGCTCACCACCGACTCCGATCCGATCGTCGCCATTGCCACCGCGCCCGGCCGGGGAGGAATCGGGGTCGTGCGGATTTCGTTCGGCCGCGCGGGCGAGACGGCGGCCCAGCCGCTGATGCAGGCACTCACCGGCCAGACTTTGGCGCCGCGCCACGCCAGCTACGTGCCGTTCCTCGACGCGAGCGGCAATGCACTCGACCGCGGCATTGCGCTGTACTTTCCGGCGCCGCATTCCTACACCGGCGAGCACGTGCTCGAACTGCAAGGCCACGGCGGTCCGGTAGTGCTGCAACTCGTGCTGCAGCGTTGCATCGACGCCGGCCGCGCGTTCGGTCTGCGCCTCGCCGAACCCGGCGAATTCACGCGGCGCGCCTTCCTCAACGACAAGCTCGATCTGGCGCAGGCCGAAGCGGTCGCCGATCTGATCGAGGCCAGCACCGAAGCCGCCGCGCGCTCAGCGGGCCGCTCGCTCGACGGCGCGTTCTCGCGCGACATTCACGCGCTGGTCGAAGACGTGATCACGCTGCGCATGCTGGTCGAAGCGACGCTCGACTTCCCGGAAGAAGAGATCGACTTCCTCGAAGCCGCCGACGCCCGCGGCAAGCTCGCGCGCATACGCGAGCGTCTCGCGCACGTGCTGAGCGAAGCGCGGCAAGGCGCGTTGTTGCGCGAAGGGCTCTCGGTGGTGCTGGCCGGCCAGCCGAACGTTGGCAAATCATCGCTGCTGAATGCGCTGGCCGGCGCGGAGCTGGCGATCGTCACGCCGATCGCTGGCACGACGCGCGACAAGGTCGCGCAGACGATTCAGATCGAAGGCATCCCGCTGCACGTGATCGACACAGCCGGCCTGCGCGATACCGAGGACGAAGTCGAAAAAATCGGCATTGCACGCACATGGAGCGAAATCGAGCGCGCCGATGTGGTGCTGCATCTGCTCGATGCGCGCACCGGCATGACGGCTGAAGACGATGCGATTGCCGGGCGCTTTCCGGGCGGCGTGCCGGTGGTGCGCGTGCTCAACAAGACGGACCTGACCGGCCTCGCGCCAGCGGCACAGGCGCTCGACGCGGACCTCGAACTGAGCGAAGTGCGACTCTCCGCGAAACAGGGCGACGGCGTCGCGCTGCTGCGCGACGAACTGTTGCGGATCGCCGGCTGGCAGGCGGGAGCGGAAAGCGTGTACCTGGCGCGCGAGCGGCATCTGATTGCATTGCGCGCAGCCGAGGAGCATCTGGCTACTGCGGCCGCGCACGCCGATCAAAACTCGCAGGCGCTTGATTTGTTCGCCGAGGAACTACGGCTCGCGCAGGATCAGTTGAATTCGATCACTGGTGAGTTCAGTTCGGATGATCTGCTGGGAGTAATTTTTAGCAGGTTCTGTATTGGGAAGTGAGCGAGTGTCTGCAGCATGGGCTGGCCGGTCCCATTGCAAGGGCCTTTTTGGTCACCCTAAGCGCGGATTCACGAACGCCAAAGCCCCACTCCGTTGACCCAAAAATCGCCAAATCTTTGGTACACAGCAGCCAAAGGCTTTAAAATCGCCGATGTCCGAATACCCGCGATCCGAACATGCCCCGCCTAGCCGTCCCTCTCACCGAAGCCCAGATTCGCGCTCTCGAACCACGCGACACCCGCTATTGCGTCGCTGACGGCAACGGCCTCGTCATCGAAGTCATGACGACCGGCACCAAGATCTGGCGCTTCCGTTATTCGTTGAACGGCAAACGCCAACCGCTCGCCACCATCGGCGACTACCGGATGATCTCGCTGCGTGTCGCGCGCGCCAAGGCGCAGAAGTATGCGGAGATGGTCGCGCAAGGCATCTCGCCAGTCGCCACGGCGCGGCGCGACCGCGGCGCGGAAAGCAAAGCCGATGTCCTGCGCGAAGCCGCCGAGCTTTATCTCGCCACGGAAATGGCCGGCAAGTCCGAGGAATACCGCCGCACCACGCGGCGCGCGCTCGACAAGGACATCTTGCCCGCCATCGGCCACATGCGAATCAAAGCGGTGACCGCCGACGACATCGTCGCGATATGCGAGAGAATCAAGAATCGCGGTTCGCCGAAAATGGCGCTGCATACGCGCAACGTGGTGAAGCGTCTCTACGAATATCTGATCGCCCGGCAACTCGCGGCCAGCAATCCGGCCGAGGTCGTGCCGGCGCGTTCCATCGCCACTTTCGACAGCCGCACCCGCGTGCTCTCCGGCGACGAGATCGGCGCGATGTTTCGTTCGATCGACGCGTCGAGTATTCGCCGTCCTCTGAAGCTGGCGCTGCATCTGCTGGTGCTGACGATGGTGCGCAAGTCGGACCTGATCGAATCGACGTGGGCCGAATTCAATCTGGACAAGGCGATGTGGACGATACCCGCGGCACGCCTGAAAAAAGACCGCGATCAGCGCGTGCCGCTTTCGCAGCAGGCAGTCTCAATGCTGCGCGAACTCGACCACGCCAGGGCCAGCCGAAAGTTCGTATTCCCGAGCGTCAGGGGCGACGATCGGCCGATCGCCAAAAGTACGCTGAACCAGGCGGTCAAGGCGCTCGGCCTGGACGTGGAGCATTTCGTCCTGCATGACTTCCGGCGCACCGCAGCAGCGCATCTGCGCGAGATAACACAATCGTCAGACGCGCCCGACCAGAACTCATCGGCGACGCCCGAGCGTATCGAGCAAGGTGCGAGCGCGGGCAACGCCGCCGGGCAGCGATGGCTTATGCAGCAGTGGGCGGATTTTGTGGATGCACAGATCGAAGGCATGCATAGAGTTGCGATCAGTACGCCCTGAAGCTACCTCGTCGGGCGCCGCGCCTTCCAAACATGCAGTTTTATTGGTACACAAAGCACTTCGCATCCAACGCAACTTCCTGCTCGAAATAAAAAATTCTATTTTTTGCTAGGTTTCAAGGGTGAGGGCTGAGACGCCGCTGAGACGCCGGCCACAATCGCACCACGCGGACCTTTTCTCCCGCGTTTCATCGCCTAAACTGAAGGGTGGACGCAACCCGATACGGAGGCTCCCATGTCTGAATCGTTGATCGCCTATTTGCTGGGGCCTGCTGTCATGTTGCTGGTCGGCGTAGCTATCTGGGCCGCGTCCCACTATCACCAGAAGACAAAGCCACAGAGACTTGAGCGCTGGCTCGACACGCACTATGCGGAGTGGCTGCATCACAGGCACTGAGTCGCGCTTGAAATGGAAAGGCCGTCGCGTAACACGACGGCCTTTTTGTCTGTGGGCGCGTACGACCACGCGCGCGCTCTGCGATTGATTACCAACCCGGCTGGGGCTGCGGATATCCGTATTGAGCCGGCGGCGGTTGCGCACCGCACGCCACATAGGCCTGTTGGTATTGGTCATAGCAGTATCCCGGCGGCGCTTGCGCGTAGACCGGCGCGGGCTGATACGCCGGCTGCGCGTACACGGGCTGCTGGTAAGCCACCACCGGAGCCGGATTCAGTACGGAGGTCACCACCGCCCCGAGCACGGCCCCGCCGATCAGCGCGCCGACGACATCGCCGCCATTGCCATGCGCCGATGCTTGCCCGGCCACGCTCAGACTTCCCACCATCACCAACGCCACTGCGATCTTTTTCATGTTTGACTCCTCGCCGTTCAGGCATGGAACGGATTGTGGCGGGCGCGCGCAGAAATAGATGCTGCAAGTGGTAACGGGACATTACCCGTGTAACGCGGTACATCGGTGCACGGCGGCCCGCGTTGCCCTGCCGGCGTAGGAAAGCACTGCTTCAGCCGACGATAATCCTGACGCGTTGATCTCCGGTGTCTGATGGCCTAGTCGAAGCCCCGTTCATAAAATCGACGTGAGGTTGCCGGATGTCACGCATCGGCACGGCTGTCCACGTAACGAACCAAGGGAGCCACTATGACGAATCACACTTTCGACGGCATCAAGCAATTCAGCGAACACAATGTCGAGTTCTGGTCAGCGAGAGAGCTTCAGCCGCTTCTCGAATATGCAACGTGGGACAAGTTCAGGCGCGTCATCGAGAAAGCAAGCGAGGCGTGCAAGCGCTCGGGCCACAGCGTTTCCGACCATTTTTCCCAAGTGGGAAAAATGGTCGGCCTCGGCTCCGGCGCGCAACGCACGGTCGAAGACTTCCGCCTCTCGCGATATGCGTGCTATCTCGTCGTACAGAATGGCGATCCGTCGAAGCCCGTCATCGCAAACGGCCAAACATACTTTGCGATTCAGACCAGACGTCAGGAAATCGGTGACGGCAAGGCTTTTGCCAGTATGGTGGAGGATCAGCGTCGCCTGATGCTGCGCGGTGAACTCACTCTTCACAACAAGAAACTAAGCGCAACCGCCCGCAGTGCCGGCGTGCAAACCACGCTCGATTATGCAGTCTTCCAGGATCATGGCTATCGCGGCCTCTATGGTGGCTTGGGCGCAAAGGACATCCACGTGCGCAAGAGTTTGAAAAAGAGTCAGAAAATTCTCGACCATATGGGCAGCACCGAGCTAGCCGCCAATCTTTTCCGCGCGACGCAAACGGAGGAGAAATTGCGCCGCGACGGTGTGCAAGGCAAGCGGCAAGCCAATCAGACGCATTTTGAGGTGGGCGGCAAAGTCCGCGACACCATCCGTGAACTTGGTGGAACCATGCCAGAAGCGTTGCCGACACCGGAGACAAGCATCCGGCAGATCACGCGCGATACCAAGAAGTCCCAAAGCTGATTCAGCGTACGCAAATCCGTGCCCCCCGCGCGCCAGGGCGATACCCCGCTTCCCCATTCCACCGATCAATGTAAAATTCGCGGCACAACCTGTCGGATAGTTCTGACAACCCGCAAAGCTTTTCCAGCCCGTCGATAGCAGGTCGGACCACATCGACAGCACGGGTCGAGACAAAGCGAAAAAGTAAGGGGCGTGCGCGTGAAACAATGGACCATCCGGCAACGGATTCTGTGCAGCTTCGGGATCGTGCTGATCGTAATGCTGGCAATGGCAATCGTCACTTTCGAGCAGCTCGGCGGCATCGACCGCGACGCGAAGAGCCAGCAGGAAGATTCGATGCCCGGCCTCTACTACGCGACCGCGATGCGCGCGGCCTGGTTCGAGAACTACACCGTCACACAGCGCCTCATTTACGTGGACGCGGACCCCGAGTCCATCAAGCGCGACACCGATCGTTTGCAGGAGACCGAGCAAGCGCTGCAGAAGCTGTTCGGCGACTACGGCGCGACCATCTTCCGCGACACCGATCGTGAGTTCTTCAACGACTTCCGCCAGCAACACACGCAGTACCTGCCGATCCAGGCGGCGCTGCTGAATGCTCTGCCGAGCTCGAAAGAGAACGCCGTGCGTGTCTTCAACACGCAACTGACGCCGATCTGGGAAGCGGGCCGCCTCTCGGCGCGCAAACTGGTGGAAAACAACAAGGCCGACGCCGACAAAGCTGCGGAAAGCATCCGCAATTCGGTCGAGGCAACCCGCGTCGTGTTGCTCGTCATGCTGTTGCTCGCCGCGATCGCGGCCGTGCTGGCCGGATACTGGCTGCTGCGCGCGGTCACTACGCCAATGGCCAAAGTGCTCCGCGTCGTCGACGTGATGCGCACTGGCGACCTGACCCAGCGTCTGCAACTGAATCGCGCGGACGAAATCGGCGCGCTCGAGGCGGGCTTCAACCGCATGACCGACGAACTCACCGCGCTGGTCGGCCAGGCGCAGAAATCGGCGGTGCAGGTGACCACGTCTGTGACGGAAATCGCTGCGACCTCGCGCGAACAGCAAGCCACGGCGAACGAGACTGCGGCCACCACCACGGAGATAGGCGCCACGTCGCGTGAAATCTTCGCGACCTCGCGCGATCTGCTGCGCACCATGAACGAAGTGTCCGAAGTGGCCGGCCAGTCGGCGGCGCTCGCGGGCACCGGTCACGCCGGTCTCGCGCGCATGGAAGAAACCATGCGCCTCGTGATGGAAGCGGCCGGCTCGGTCAACGCGAAGCTCGCGATCCTCAACGAGAAGGCCAGCAACATCAATCAGGTCGTCGCCACCATCACCAAGGTTGCGGACCAGACTAACCTGCTCTCGCTGAACGCGGCAATCGAAGCGGAAAAAGCCGGCGAATACGGCCGCGGCTTCGCGGTCGTGGCAACCGAGATTCGCCGCCTCGCCGATCAGACCGCCGTGGCGACCTACGACATCGAACAGATGGTCAAGGAAATCCAGTCCGCGGTGGCAGCCGGCGTGATGGGCATGGACAAGTTCTCCGAAGAAGTGCGGCGCGGCATGCTCGACGTGCAGAACGTCGGCGGCCATCTCACGCAGATCATCCAGCAGGTGCAGCAACTCGCGCCGCGCTTCTCGATGGTCAACGAGGGCATGCAGACGCAGGCCACCGGCGCCGAGCAGATCACCCAGGCGCTGACGCAGCTCTCGGAGGCCGCGCAGCAGACGGCGGAGTCGCTGCGCCAGTCGACCCAGGCGATCGACGATCTGACGCACGTCGCCAACAGTCTGCGCACCGGCGTGTCGCGCTTCAAGGTGACGGCCTGACGCGCCACGCCGCGCCGCCGGACACCGATACCCGCACGCCCATCCATCGCTCTCGCACACGCCGATGCTCTTCATCCTCTTCACGCTCGATAGCGAACGGTATGTGATCGACGCGACGCAGGTGGAGCGTCTGATGCCGCTCACGCCGCAGTCACCGCCGAAGACGATCCCCGGCGCGCCGTCGTGGGTCGCGGGCGTGCTCGATCACGAAGGCGCGCCGCTGCCGCTGATCGATCTGCCGGCGCTTGCGCTCGGCCGTCCCGCCGCGCAACTGATGTCGACACGCGTCGTGCTGGTACGCTATCCGCATGCGGGCACGACGCGCCTGCTCGCGCTGCTGCTCGAAGGCGCGACGCGCACGATTCGACTAGACGTGACGGCGTTTCACGATGCCGGACTCGACATGCCGCACGCGCGCTATCTCGGCCCGGTCGCGAGCGAAGCGGGCGGTCTCGTGCAGTGGATTCGCGTTGAGCATCTGCTGCCGGACGACATCAAAGCGCTGCTCTTTCCCGAGGCGCACGCATGAACGCGCATCACGACAACGCACCGCTCTACGGGCGCTTCGCCGAACTGTTGCATAGGACGATCGGGCTCGATGCGGCATCGCTCGGCCATAGCGCGATCGAGCGCGCGGTCGATCAGCGCGCGGCGGCGTGGTGCGCGGATGGCCACGCCAAGGCCACGCTCAACGACTATTGGGAAGCCGCGCAAGGTTCACCTTCAATGGTGCAGGCGCTGATCGAAACCGTCGTCGTGCCGGAGACCTGGTTCTATCGTGACGCCGAAGCGTTCAAGGCACTCGCGCGACTCGCGCATGAACGTCTCGCCAAGGGCGGCGACGCGTTGCCGCTGCGCGTTCTGAGCCTGCCTTGCTCGACCGGAGAAGAGCCGTACACGATCGCGATGACGCTGCTCGACGCAGGCATTGACGCCGCCCAGTTGCGCATCGACGCAATGGATATCAGCGACCGCTCGCTCGCCGTCGCACAACGCGCTGTCTACGGACGCAACTCGTTTCGCGGCAATGCGTTTCCGTTTCGCGATGCGCACTTCACGCGCATTGAAGACGGCTGGCGTCTCGCTCCGCGCATCGTCGAAACGGTGCGTTTCTCGCGCGCCAATCTGATGCAGCTAGATGCGTCGTCGCTCGGTGTCTACGACTTCGTGTTCTGCCGGAACGTACTGATTTACTTCGATCGCGACGCGCAACAAAAAGCCTTGCAGGCGCTCACCAGCGTGCTGGCCGAAAACGGCACGCTGTTCGTCGGCCCTGCGGAAACCGGGCTACTGATGCGCTACGGCATGCAGTCCGCGAAGATCCCGCTGGCCTTCGCGTTTCATCACAGCGCGCCCGAGGAAACGCAGTGGAATAGCTGGCATACCGCGCCGCTTGCTACGGCCGCGGCACTCGCGATGACGCATTCGCACGTTCCCGCGCTCTCGTCGCCGCCAGTGTTTTCCGCGGAGCCTTTCGCGTGGCCCGATCCGGTTGCGCGTACGCCGTTCAGCGGTGCAACGCAGCTCACACCGCGTGACAACGTCGCGACACACGCGCGCAAGACGCCGATGCCCGCCGCCACGTCGTCGGCACACAACTCGCCGTTGCCGCCAATCAACGCGGCACGCGACACGTTGCGAGCCGCGCACGCGCTGGCCGACGCCGGCCGCCTCGCGGAAGCCGCCACGGCGATCAATGCCTATCTGGAACATCACGCCCCGCACGCCGACGCGTTTTACCTGCTCGGCGTTCTGGCGGATGCCAACGGCGACGCGAACCTTGCACGCAGCCAGTATCGCAAGGCGCTGTATCTCGATCCTCAGCACGCGGAAGCGCTCGCGCATCTCGCGACTTTGCTCGAACTCGAGGGCGACCGCAACGGTGCGCGCCTGTTGATGCAACGCGCGACGCGTGCGCAGGGAGCGCAACGTGGCTGATGCGCGGACGGCGAGCTTCGACGATTGCTGGAATCGCATCGGCGTGCGCGGCGACTCGTCGTGCGAGCGTCTTGTCGAGTACGTGCGCTGCCTGAATTGCCCGGTGTTCGAAACGGCCGCGGCCAAACTGCTGGAACGGCCGATTCCCCTGGTGGATCTCTCGCAGCATGACGTGCGCGCGCGGGCACGACCGCAGCAGGATGCGCAAGGCGCGAGCGAATCGTTCCTCGTCTTTCGCATCGGCGACGAATGGCTCGCGCTGCCCACGCCGATCTTCAAACGCATCGTGCAGACGCGGCCGATTCATACGTTGCCGCATCGGCAGCATCGCGCGGTGTTGGGCGTAGTGAACGTGCAGGGCGAGTTGCTCGTGTGCCTGTCGCTCGCGCACCTGCTCGGCTTCGAAACCGGCGCCGCCGCACGCGACGATCGCGCGCGTCACGATCTGCCGCGTTTCCTCGTTGTCTCGCGCGCTGAGGAACACGCCGTGTTCCCGGTGGATCAGGTCGACGGCGTGCACCGGATCGCGACGGCCAGCTTATGCGCGCCGCCCGCCACGCTCTCGCATGCCGCCGCTGCGCATACGCGCGCAGTCGCGCCGTGGCGCGGCATGAGCGTCGGCCTGCTCGACGCCGACGCGCTCTTCGACACCTTGAACCGGAGTCTCGGATGACGGACGACCCACGCCGCCCGTCGCTGATCGATCTGTTCCGCGAAGAAGCGCGGACCCAGGCGCGCGTGCTCAACGACGGCCTGCTCGCCCTCGACCGCGCGCCGCGCGATGCCGCCGCGCTCGAGGCCTGCATGCGCGCCGCGCATTCGTTGAAGGGCGCCGCGCGCATTGTCGGCGTGCAGGTTGGTGTCGAACTTGCGCATGCGATGGAGGATTGCTTCGTCGCCGCGCAGGAAGGGCGTGCGTTGCTCGACGCGGCCTGGATCGACGAGTTGCTGCGCGGGGTGGATATCGTCGCGCGCATCGGCAACGACGAAGACGAGTCGGCTCGCGACGGGGTCGGCGCGTGTGTGGCGGCATTGCAGGCACGTATGGCAAGTGTGCCGCCGCATGGCGCGGCGATGCTGCGAGACTCTACGCCGCCGGCGACCGCTGCGGTCGCCGAGCCGCCTGCCATTGTTGCCAGTGCAAATGCGGTCCCGGACCCTGACGCCGCGTTCAACGATTTAGCCCGCGCACTACGCGCCGAAGGCACGCGGGCCATCCCGACCCCACAGCCGAACCCCGACGCCGTATTCGACGAGCTAGCCAATGCACTGCGCGCTGAAGCGGCACCAGCCAACGCTACGCCAGCGGCTACACAAGACGACAACGCCGCCCTCGTACCCGAGCAGAAGCAGGACGCCCCGCTTGCCGCCCCGTCCGCGTCGAACAGCACAGCCATCCCACCGACCACCGAACCCGGCCGCATGTTGCGCGTGCGTGCCGACAACCTCGACCGTCTGCTCTCGCTATCCGGCGAATCGCTGGTCGAATCGCGCTGGCTGAAACCCTTCGCGCAATCGATGCTGCGTGTCAAACGCGTCCAACGCGACGGCACTCGCGCGCTGGATCAACTGCACGAAACGCTCGCCGACCTCAAGCTCGATCCGCGCGCGCAGGCCGCGCTCGAAGAAGTGCGCCGCCTCACCGCCGAATCGCAGCATTTGCTGGCCGAGCGTCTTGCCGATCTGGAAAGCTTCGACCGCCGTTCGACGCATCTATCGCAACAACTCTACGACGCCGCCCTGCAATGCCGCATGCGCCCGTTCGGCGACGGTACCAGCGGCCTCGCACGAATGGTGCGCGACGTCGCACGTTCGCTCGGCAAGAAAGTGCGCTGGCAACTGGTCGGCGAATCGACTCAAGTGGATCGCGACATACTCGATCTGCTCGAAGCGCCGCTCGGCCACATGCTGCGCAACGCGCTCGACCACGGCATCGAAGCGCCCGCCGTGCGCCTCGCGCGCGGCAAGCCGGAGGAAGGCACGCTCACGCTCGACGCGCGTCACACCGCCGGCGCACTGCTCATCACCGTTTCCGACGATGGCGCGGGCATCGATCTCGACGCCTTGCGCGCGTCGATCGTGCGCAAGAAACTCGCGGGCGAGGAAACGGTAGCGCGGCTAACCGAAGCCGAGCTGCTGGAATTCCTGCTTCTGCCCGGCTTCTCGCTGCGCGAGCAGGTAACCGAAGTCTCGGGCCGCGGGGTCGGACTCGACGCGGTGCACGACATCGTCAAACGCGTGCGCGGCTCGGTGCGAATCACGCATGAACCCGGCCTCGGCACGCGTGTGCAACTGCAGTTGCCATTGACGCTTTCGGTGATCCGCAGCCTGCTGATCGAAGTCGCGGGCGAGCCGTACGCGGTGCCGCTGGCCCATGTGAACCGCACGCTGCACGTGGATCGTACGCAGATCGAATGGCTCGAAGGGCATCAGCACATCGCCTTTTCCGGCCGGCGTATCGGCGTCGTCACCGCGCATCAGATTCTCGACGCCGCGCCGCCCGCGGACGAAAGTCGCACCGTCAGCATGATCGTCATCGGCGACGGCTCGCAAACCTACGGCGTGGTGGTCGACCGCTTTCTCGGCGAGCGCATGCTCGTGGTGCAGCCGCTCGATCCGCGCCTCGGCAAGATCCGCAACATCACCGCCGGCGCGTTGATGGAGAACGGCGATCCCGTGCTGATCGCCGACGTGGACGACTGGCTGCGCTCCGTCGAACGGCTCGTGGCGGGTGGCGATCTGAAGCACACGCAACATGGCGTCGCGCGTGCGGCTCAGCGTGCCACGCGCCGCGTGCTGGTGGTCGACGATTCGCTCACCGTGCGCGAGCTCGAACGCAAGCTGCTGGCCACGCGCGGTTACGACGTGACGATCGCCGTCGACGGCATGGACGGCTGGAACGCCGTGCGCGGCGAGCACTTCGACCTCGTCATTACCGACATCGACATGCCGCGCATGGACGGCATCGAACTCGTCACGCTCATCAAGCGCGATCCGCAGTTGCAGTCGCTACCGGTGATGATCGTCTCGTACAAGGATCGTGAGGAGGACCGCCGCGCCGGACTGAACGCGGGCGCGGACTACTATCTGGCGAAAGGCAGTTTTCATGACGAGGCACTGCTCGATGCGGTGCGCGATCTGATCGGCGAAGCATACGGTTAGTCCCGGGGAGAAACGGATGAAAATCGGAATCGTCAACGACATGCCGCTCGCCGTCGAGGCGCTGCGTCGCGCACTCGCGGCGCGCCATGACTATGAAGTGTTGTGGATCGCGCAGGATGGCCAGCAGGCGGTCGATTTCTGCACCGCGCAGCGGCCCGACATCGTGTTGATGGATCTGGTGATGCCGAACGTCGACGGCATCGAGGCGACGCGGCGCATCATGGCGCGCGCGCCGTGCGCGATTCTGATCGTCACCGTCGACGTGGGCGCGAACGCGTGGCGCGTCTATGAAGCGATGGGCGCGGGCGCGCTCGACGCCGTCGACACGCCTTCGCTGAGCGGTCTCGACGCGCACAAGAGCATCGCCACGCTGATCGCGAAGATCGATCGCATCGCGGCGCTCGTCAAGGAACGCAATGCGCCCGGCGCGGCGGCCGCGGCAACGCCCGCCTGCGCGACGAATCGCGACACGCCGCTGGTGGCGATCGGCGCATCGGCGGGCGGACCGGCGGCGCTTGCCACGCTGCTCGCCGGCCTGCCGAAGGATTTTGCGGCGGCTATCGTCATCGTGCAGCACGTCGACGCGGCATTTGCCGCCGGCATGGCGGACTGGCTGAACCAGCAATCGGCGCTGCCGGTGCGGATCGCGCGCGACGGCGACCGCCCGCAAGCGGGCGTCGCGCTGCTCGCCGCCACCGACGACCATCTGCATCTCAAACTGCCCGACACACTTGGCTACACGCGGATACCGGAAGAGACGCCTTACCGGCCTTCCGTGGACGTGTTCTTTCATAGCGTGGTGGCGCGCTGGCCGACGCGCGCGGTCGGCGTGCTGCTGACCGGCATGGGCCGCGACGGCGCGATCGGACTCAAGGCGATGCGCACCAAGGGCTATCACACGATCGCGCAGGACGAAGCGACCAGCGCCGTTTACGGCATGCCGAAAGCGGCCGCGGCGCTCGACGCCGCCTCCGCAATCCTACCGTTGCCGCGCATTGCCGGCGCGCTCGCGACGGCCGTCAACGCGCGCTGAACACGCACTCGCCACTTATGAGCCGTTTCGATTCACTCACATTCATTCTGGCCGAACAACATGGACACTCCTAAACCGCATCAGAACGCCGCCGCGCAGGATTTCGCGTCGGACGCGGTGGACGCCCCCAATCTCGCGATCGATGACGCTCTCGCGCGCATCCTCGGTAATCCGCCCGCAGCCGAGTGCCCGATCATGGTGTTGCTGGTCGACGATCAGGCGATCATCGCCGAAGCGATCCGCCAGGCGCTGGCCGACGAACCGAGCGTCGACTTTCACTACTGCGCATCGCCCGAAGAAGCACTGCGCAGCGCCGCGGAAACGCGCGCGACGGTGATCCTTCAGGACCTCGTGATGCCCGGCACCGACGGCCTCACCCTCGTGCGCCAATACCGGCAGAATCCGGCCACGCGCGATATTCCGATCATCGTGTTGTCGACCAAGGAAGAGCCGCTCGTGAAAAGCGCGGCCTTCGCCGCCGGCGCCAACGATTATCTGGTGAAGCTGCCGGACCGCATCGAGCTGATCGCGCGTATCCGCTATCACTCGCGCTCGTATCTGAACCTGATTCAACGCGACGAGGCCTACCAGGCGCTGCGTCAATCGCAACAGCAATTGCTCGCGACGAATCTGGAATTGCAACGGCTCACGCATTCGGACGGCCTGACGGGCCTGTCGAATCGCCGTTACCTCGATCAATATCTGGCCGCCGAATGGCGTCGCAGTACACGCGACAAAACCGGCCTCGGTTTTCTGATGATCGATGTGGATAACTTCAAGGCTTACAACGATACCTACGGGCACGTTGCCGGCGATGAAGTGCTCAAGACGGTCGCGCATACCCTCGAATCGTGCCTCGGACGCTCGGCGGATCTCGCGGCGCGCTTCGGTGGCGAAGAGTTCGCGGTGGTGGTGCCGGGCACGTCGGCCGGCGGCTTGCGTCTGCTCGCGGAGAAGATCCGCATTGCAATCGAAGGGCTGGCGATCCCGCATGCGGGCTCCGCGACCGGCGTCGTGACGATCAGCATCGGCGCGGCGACGCTGGTGCCGACGGTCACCGAGCCGGTAACGAAGCTGATCGAAGCGGCGGACGTCGGCCTGTATCGTGCGAAGCGGGATGGGAAGAATCAGGTTGCGGTAAGTGATTGATTGTTTGCATGCGGTTCTACCAGCGTGCAATGAAAACGCGCCCATGTGCAGGGCGCGTTTTCATTTGCGGCAGTAGCGGTAGCGGTAGCGCTGGCGGTGCGTTCGGCGGTTTCTAATGCGTGTGCTTCTTTAGCATTGCCACGACCCGGCGCCGACCGACGCATCGCCGAGGTACTTGCCGCGTGCTTCGACAAGCACGCTTGTATCGATTGCGCCCTCGTCCACCAGCGCCTTCAGCGCGGCGATCACAATCGACTTGCGATCCACTTCGAAAAACTCACGCAACGCCTGACGTGTATCGCTGCGGCCGAAACCATCCGTGCCGAGCGTCACATAGCGACGCGGCACGTACGCGCGAATCAGCTCCGGCACGGCGCGTACGTAGTCGGTCGCGGCGATGATCGGACCTTGCGATGCATTGAGCGCTTGCGTGACATACGGCGCCGCGCTCGCTTCGCCGAGACGCGCGAGCCGTTCCGCCGCCATGCCGTCGCGCTGCAATTCGGTGAAGCTCGTTACGCTCCACACGGCGGCGTCGATCTGCCAGTCGTCTTTCAACATCTGCTGCGCCGCGATCACTTCGCCGAGAATCGCGCCCGCGCCGAGCAATTGCAGCTGAGCCTGCTTGCTCTCCTGCTCCTCAGCATGCTTCACCAGCGGATAGATGCCTTTGAGAATTCCTTCGCGCAGCGCCTGCAAGTCGCCGCCAGGCACCGCAGGCTGCGCGTAGTTTTCGTTCATCACCGTGACGTAATAGAACACGTCGCGCTGCTGCTCGACCATCTCGCGCATGCCTTCGTCGACGATCGCGGCAACCTCGTATGCGAACGCAGGATCGTAAGCGCGGCAATTCGGAATCGTCGACGCCGCCAGATGGCTCGTGCCGTCCTGGTGCTGCAGCCCCTCGCCGCCGAGCGTCGTCTTGCCCGAGGTCGCGCCAATCAGGAAGCCGCGCGCACGCTGATCCGCGGCGGCCCAGATCAGGTCGCCGATGCGCTGGAAGCCGAACATCGAGTAGTAGATGTAGAACGGCAGCATCGGCAGATCGTGGACGCTGTACGACGTCGCCGCCGCGATCCATGACGACACCGCGCCCGCTTCCGAAATGCCCTCCTCCAGAATCTGGCCTTTGGTGTCCTCGCGGTAGTAAAGCATGGAGCCGAGATCTTCCGGCTCGTACAACTGCCCGAGCGGCGAATAAATGCCGACCTGACGGAACATGTTCGCCATGCCGAAAGTGCGCGCTTCGTCAGCGACGATCGGCACCACGCGCGGACCGACATCCCGGTCCTTGAGCAGCGCGGTCAGCATGCGGACCAGCGCCATGGTCGTGGACATCTCGCGGCCGTTCGAGTCCAGCGCAAATTGCCCCCAGGAGGACACCGGCGGGACGGTCAGCCCCTTCGATGCAACTCTCCGCCTTCTGGGCAGATAGCCTCCGAGAGCCGCCCGGCGTGCATGCAGGTATTGCATTTCCGGGCTGTCTTCCGCGGGTTTGTAAAACTTCACCTGTTCGACGTCCTCGTCGGTGAGCGGCAGGCGGAAGCGATCGCGAAACGCCTTGAGGTCGTCGAAGCCCAGCTTCTTTTGCTGATGCGTGGTCATGCGGCCCTGGCCCGAAGTGCCCATGCCGAAGCCCTTCATCGTCTTCGCGAGAATCACCGTCGGCTGGCCGCGGTGATCGAGTGCCTTCGCGTAGGCCGCGTGCAGTTTGCGCACGTCGTGGCCACCGCGGCGCAGGCGGTCGATGTCGTCATCGCTCAGTTGCGCCGCGAGCGCGACAAGCTCCGGGTTCTGGCCGAAGAAGCGTTCGCGGTTGTACGCGCCGTCGTTGGCGGAGAAGGTCTGGAACTGGCCGTCGACGGTATGCGCGAAGGCGCGCAGCAAGGCGCCCGTGCGGTCGCGCGAGAACAGCGCGTCCCAGTCCGAACCCCAGATCACCTTGATCACATTCCAGCCGGCGCCGATGAAGTGCGCTTCCAGTTCATCGATGATGCGGCCGTTGCTGCGCACCGGCCCGTCGAGCCGCTGCAGATTGCAGTTGATCACGAAGACGAGGTTGTCGAGCCCCTCGCGCGCGGCCAGCGAGAGCGCGCCGGTCGATTCCGGCTCGTCCATTTCGCCGTCGCCGAAAAAGCCCCACACCTTGCGGCCTTCCGTTTGCACGAGGCCGCGATTGGCGAGATAGCGCATGAAACGCGCTTGATAAATCGCGTTGATCGGGCCGATGCCCATCGAGCCGGTCGGGAACTGCCAGAAGTCCGGCATCAGCCACGGATGCGGATACGAGCACAAGCCCGGCCCGCCGATCTCGCGGCGATAGTGCTGCAAATGCTGCTCGCTTAAAAACCCTTCGAGGTAAGCCCGCGCATACACACCCGGCGACGAATGCGGCTGGAAATACACGAGGTCGCCCGTGCCCTCCTCGCCACCTGGCGCCGCTGCCCGGAAGAAATGGTTGAAGCCGACCTCGAACAGATCCGCCGCCGACGCATAACTGGCGATATGACCGCCGAGTTCGCCATAAGCCTGGTTCGCGCGCACCACCATCGCCAAAGCATTCCAGCGCAGCGCGGCGGCAAGCCGTTCCTCGAGTTCGAGATTGCCCGGATAGCGCGGCTGCTGCTCGAACGGGATCGTGTTCTGGTACGGCGTGACGTTGGTGCGCGCCGATTCGACACCCAGCGACAGCGCATGGCTCGCAAGCTTGTCGAACAGGAACTGCGCGCGGTCGCGACCGACGTGCGCGACGACCGCATCGAGCGCTTCCAGCCATTCGGCGGTTTCTTGCGGATCCGCATCCGCCTGCTCCGCGCTTTCAACGCGTTGTGGATTGGATAACCGCAACTGCTCGCTACCGCTGGACAAATCCGTCATGGCACCACTCCCGCATCGACGCGTTCGGCTCAAGATCGAGTGAGTCAATGGTAGCCATGTGCTCACAAAATGAGCGTCTCATTTGCTTGTGATCCCGTGCTGCGATAGGCTATTTATTCCGGATTTCCCCACGACGACAGAATATTTCATCTATGATTACGCCACCCAGACGGCTGGACCGCATCGACATCGGCATCCTGAGCCAGTTGCAGCAGAACGCGCGCATCACCAATGCGGATCTGGCGCGCTCAGTGAACCTGTCGCCCACGCCGTGCTTCAACCGCGTGCGGGCGCTCGAAAAGCTCGGCCTCTTCAAGCAGCAGGTCACGTTGCTGAATCCGGAGCCGCTCGGGCTGCGCATCAACGTGTTCATTCAGGTGAGTCTGGAAAAGCAGGTGGAAGACGCGCTGCAGCGTTTCGAGCAGGCGATTTCGGAGCGCCCCGAGGTGATGGAGTGCTATCTGATGACGGGCGACGCCGACTATCTGCTGCGCGTGGTCATGCCGGATATGCAGACGCTGGAGCGCTTCATCGTCGATCATCTGACCAAGATTCCGGGCATTTCCAATATCCGCTCGAGCTTTGCGCTCAAACAGGTGCGTTACAAGACGGCGCTGCCGTTGCCGTCGTCGGGATTGACGTTGATCGATCCCGACGACGTGTCGACCGACTGGCGCTGAAGGCGCTTACAGTCCGCCTGGCTTTACGCGGAAGCAGCGCCGCGCGTGTAGCGTGCAGCCGGCACCTTATGCGACAGGTTCGGCTGCAGGTGCTGGCGCGCGCTGTTGAAGCGCTCCCAATCCGCCACGTCCGGCAACGACGGAATCGTCACCAGTTCGCCCTGGTCGAGGCCGGCCAACGCGGCGTCCACCATGTCTTCGGCGGTCATTACGATCTGCTGCGGCAGATGTTCGACCGCGAGACCCGCACGGTCCCAGAACGCCGTGCTGGTGGCGCCCGGCAACACCGCCTGCAGTTGCACGCCCTTGCCGCCCACTTCGTGATGCAGCGACTGCGTCAGGTTGAGCACATAGGCCTTGGTGCCGCTGTAAGTGCCGTTCAACAGTTCAGGCGATAACGCGACGATCGACGCAATATTGATCACGATGCCGTTGCCCCGCTCCACCAGACCCGGCACGACCGCCGCCGTCAGGCGCGTAAGCGCGGTCACGTTCAGGTCGATCATTTTTTCGAGCTCGTCCACGTCGGAATCGATCAGCGGGGCGGTCGCGCCGACGCCCGCGTTGTTGACCAGCATCGTGATGCCACGGTCCGCGCGCAGCCGTTCTTCGATGCGGCGCACGTCGGCTTTGACGGTCAAGTCCGCGCCGATCGTCTCGACGTGGCGGCCGGTTTGCGATGTCAGACGTTCGGCCAGACCGTTCAGCCGCTGCACGTCGCGCGCCACCAGAATCAGATCGTAGCCGCGCCGCGCGAGGCGATCCGCATACACAGCGCCGATACCCGACGATGCGCCCGTCACCAATGCCGTTCCTTTGCCCGTTTGCGTTGCCATTTGAATCTCTCCTTGCGGGCGTGGCGCGTCGCGCCTCTGCCCTGTCCGATAAGTGAATGGGGAAACCTGGGAAACTCCGCCGCCGCGCCGTTGTGTGCGGCATTGCGGTGTTGACGAGGCAAGTTTAGGCGCGTAGCCTTGTGTCTCAAATGTCGTATTTACCTCGTTTTAGGACATTGCGATGAGACATGTCGGCGTGGTGGTTTTTCCCGGCTTCCAGATCCTCGATATGGTGGCGGTCTCGATCTTCGAACTGGCCAACCTTGAGGCCGGCCAGCCTGAATACGAGGTAGAGATCATTTCCGAGCATGGCGGCATGGTGCGCAGCTCGGCGGGCGTGGAGATCGCCACCCGGCCGTTCGGCGACCCGGCATACGACACCGTAGTGGTTACCGGCGCGATGCAGATCGCGCCGTCGTCGCCGGGATTGCTGGCGTTTCTGCACGAGGTGCTCGGCGCGGCGCGGCGCACCACGAGCATTTGCACGGGCGCGTTCGTGCTGGCCGAGGCCGGGATTCTCGACGGCCGCCACGCGACCACCCACTGGTTTCACGCCCGCGATCTGCAACAGCGCTTTCCGCAGACGCGCGTGGATGAAGACCGCATTTTTATCGTCGACGGTTCGGTATGGACGTCGGCCGGCATGACCGCGTGCATCGATCTGTGTCTGGCGCTCGTTGAAAACGATCTCGGCGCGGACGTGTCGCGCGCGATCGCCAAAAAGCTCGTTGTGTACCATCGCCGTACCGGCGGGCAGTCGCAGTTTTCGGCCATGCTGGACCTGGAGCCGAAATCCGACCGCATTCAGAACGCGCTCTCGTACGCCAAAAGCCATCTGCGCGAACCGTTGACGGTCGAGCAACTCGCCGACGTCGCGCATCTCAGCCCACGCCAGTTCAGCCGCGCTTTTCGCGACGAAACCCGCCAATCGCCGGCCAAAGCCATCGAGGCATTGCGCGTCGAGGCCGCGCGCGCCATGCTGGAAGCGGGCCGCCATTCCATGGAGGCGGTAGCGGCGGAAACGGGTTTCGTCGATACCGAACGGATGCGGCGCGCCTTTCTGCGCGCCTTTGGCCAACCGCCGCAGGCGATCAAACGCGCAGCGCGTGTGGGCGTGCTGTAACACAGGCGAGGGACAATACCGGCAACAGCGCTTTAACCGATATGACCTTCCACGATGAGAGGAACGCGATGAACTACGACGACAGCAATCCCTTCGCAAGGATTCTGCGCGGCGAACTACCCTGCATCAAGGTGGCCGAAACCGATGCCGCCCTCGCCTTCATGGACTTGATGCCACAAGCCGACGGCCATCTGCTGGTGGTGCCGAAGGAGGCCGCTGCGGAGATTTTCGAGTTGTCGGATGCCTCGACGGTGGCCTGCATGCGCATGACACAGAAGCTTGCGATCGCGGTTCGCGCTGCGTTGCGGCCGGACGGCGTGTTCATCGGACAATTCAATGGCGCCGCTGCGGGGCAAACGGTGCCGCATGTCCACTTTCATGTGATCCCGCGCTGGGAAGGTCAGCCACTGCGCATGCATGCGCGCGATGTCGCCGACGCGGACACGCTCGAAGCGCTGGCCAAACGCATCCGCTCGCATTGGCGTGCGGACTGAGGGCGACTCGCCTCGTCGTCCGCACGGTTAGCTTATGCGCCGTAACATGGGTAAAAGCGGCTGAAACCGCCGTTACAGACGATCCCGCGAGCGGCGCAGCGGATGCCGCCAGTCGATGCGGCGCGGCCTCACATGCATGGGCCGCATCTCGTGCAGATGGCGGTGTTCTTGCCACAACTCGTCGGAGAAAAGAAAGGCGACGATGAGTAGCGGAATGACCAGAAAAACGCCCAATATCAAGTGCTCGATCACGGTGGCCTCCGATCGCAGGAGCATGATTTCATTGTAGAGCACCGCGCGTACCTGTATCGTCCCGCGCCTCGTAATCGTCGCGATCGAACCGGACACCGGACCTGCGACACCGCGACACCGTGGTCTCGCCTGACCCACTTGACGCCTGACTTACCGAAAAAGTGTCGACGGCGTGCGAGCGCGTGTAAGAACTCCCTGCCCCGCTTCCTGACTAACTGGAAAGCGTGTTTGCCTGTACGAACCGCGCGCATTCAAACCAACAATTCTCAAGGGGAATCCAATGACGACTGAACGCAGCAGCGAACTCACCTTGCGCCCCCTTGAGCGCACCGATCTGCGCTTCGTCCACGAAGTGAACAACAACGCGAAAATCATGCGTTACTGGTTCGAGGAGCCGTACGAAACCTTCTCCGAACTGACCCAGCTTTACGACCAGCACGTGCACGACTTGCGCGAACGGCGCTTTGTGGCGATCGACAACGAGGGGCAGACCGTCGGCGTGGTCGAACTGATCGAGTTGGACTACATTCATCGACGCGGCGAGTTTCAGATCATCATCGCGCCGCATGCGCAGGGCCGCGGCTACGCCACGCTTGCCACCCAGCTCGCCACGGACTATGCGTTTTCCGTGCTGAATCTGCGCAAGGTCTATTTAATCGTCGACAAGTCGAATACCGCGGCGATCCACGTCTACGAAAAGTGCGGCTTCAGGCACGAGGCCGAACTCATCGAGGAATTTTTCGGCAATGGCACCTATCACAACGCCTTGCGTATGTGCATGTTCCAGTCTGAGTTTTTCGAGGCCAATCGGCGCGTCGAGTGACGTTGCGACCACGCAGCGCTGCCGGATAACACAGCGCCGCGCGCCTGCTTTCTCGTCTGGCACCGTTTATCTTCTGCAAATACACCGTTATTTCGTAATTTCCGTTAGTCGGTTGAATGACTTTGTGTGCAATGCACCAAGTCTTTTGACTAACTTTCGCAAAACATTTAAATGCGGCTGCTCGTTTACGCGAATACGCGCCGCAAAGCGTTACTGGTGAAAGCGGCGTGGCCTGTTAGGCGTTTAGTTATCCATCGTAATCAACGCTATTTAGGCCAGTGCTTACCGATCAGGCAGGCACAAGAGACGGTGCGACAATTCGCCGCTGTTGCGACCGCACACAAGATGTGCTTGTCGTTCTCTCGCGTTCTCCTAAAGTGCAAGATGCGGGTTCAAAGTTAAAGTTAAATACATAGCTAACCTGAGTATCCACCCGCACCGGAGGAAAATATGAAAATGCGAATCGCCGTTGTTTTCGCCATTGCGGGATTGGCCGCCGCTACTGTTCAGGCGCAAGACGTCATGATCAAGCCGCAGCAGACTATCCAGTTCAAGGCCAACGCATATGGCTGCCTGTCGAAGGATAAACTCGACGCCGCCGACCAGCATGCGCAAGCTGGTGAACAGCAAAAGATGCAGGAATTTTTCTCCGGATACCAATGTGTTTCGACACCGGAAAACTCGAGTTTCCGCGTCGTCCGCGTAGTGGGACACGACATCGAATTCGTGAATTCGGGTAATAGCGATACGCAAGGCCTCTGGGCAAACGATCGGTTCATCAAGCAATAGGCTGAGCGCGTTCATTCCGGCGAAATGCCGGAACGTGATTTTGCACGCGTGCGCCTCCGTCCTCTGACTCGATAAGCCGGAGGTGGTGAACCTGTGAGTTAAAAATCGGCTGGGCATTAATGCCCGGCCGATTTTATTTGCACGCTATAGCCCCGCTTTCGAATGGACAGAAAAAAGCCGATGCGGATCGTCTGAATCCGCATCGGCAGCACGCCTTCTCGCAAAGCGCAGGGAACAACCGTCAGCTCATAACGCGCCGGTCAGTGTGAGTCGCGTGGCACCGGCGCGCCGCTCGATCCGACCAGGAAGTCGAGATCCGCGCCCTGATCCGCTTGCAGCACGTGTTCGACGTAAAGCTTGTAGTAGCCGCGTTTGGGCGCCTCTGGCGCCTTCCATGCGGCGCGGCGGCGCGCGAGCTCTTCGTCGGTGACGTCGAGATGCAAGCGGCGTGCTTCGACGTCCAGTTCGATCATGTCGCCGGTCTGCACGAACGCGAGCGGGCCGCCCGCCGCCGCTTCCGGCGACACATGCAGCACCACCGAGCCGTATGCCGTACCGCTCATGCGGCCGTCCGAGATGCGGACCATGTCGGTGATGCCCTTTTGCAGCACCTTTTTCGGGAGCGGCATATTGCCGACTTCCGCAAAGCCCGGGTAACCCTTCGGGCCCGCGCCTTTTAGAACCATGATGCAATGCTCGTCGATGTCGAGCGACTCGTCATCGATCTTCGCGTGCAATTCCTCGATGTTCTCGAACACCACTGCGCGCCCGCGATGCTTGAGCAATGCCGCGGTGGCCGCCGACGGCTTGATCACAGCGCCATTCGGCGCAAGGTTGCCCTTGAGCACCGCGATGCCGGCCTTCGGCTTGAACGGTTCGGCGAACATCGTGATGACTTTCTCGTCGTGATTCGGCGCGTTGCGCACGTTGTCCCAGATGGTCTTGCCGTTCACGGTCAGCGCATCGCGATGCAGCAGGCCTTGTTCGCCGAGTTGCTTCAACACCGCCGGCAAACCGCCCGCGTAGTAAAAGTCCTCCATCAGATATTCGCCGGACGGTTGCAGGTTCACGAGACACGGCACATTCGAACCCAGCTCCCAGTCTTCAAGCGACAACTCCACGCCAATGCGCTTGGCCAGCGCAATCAGATGGACGACCGCATTGGTCGAGCCGCCGATCGCCGCATTCGTGCGGATCGCGTTTTCAAAGGCCTGGCGCGTGAGGATCTTGTCCATCGTCAGATCCTCGCGAACCATGTCGACGATGCGCCGGCCCGCGAGATGCGCGAGCACCTGGCGGCGCGCATCGACCGCGGGAATCGCCGCGTTGTGCGGCAAACCCATGCCGAGCGATTCGACCATCGAGGCCATGGTCGAGGCCGTGCCCATGGTCATGCAGTGGCCGCGCGAGCGGTTCATGCACGACTCGGCTTCGGTGAATTCTTCCTGCGTCATCGTGCCGGCGCGCACTTCCTCGGACATCTGCCAGACGCCCGTGCCGGAGCCGATATTCTTGCCGCGAAACCGGCCATTGAGCATCGGGCCGCCGGATACTGCCAGCGCGGGCAGATTGCACGACGCCGCGCCCATCAACAGCGCGGGCGTGGTCTTGTCGCACCCGACCAGCAGAATCACGCCGTCCATGGGATTGCCGCGAATCGACTCCTCGACGTCCATGGAGGCGAGGTTGCGAAACAGCATCGCGGTAGGCCGCAAATTGGTCTCGCCAAGCGACATCACCGGAAACTCGAGCGGCAAGCCGCCCGCTTCGTGCACGCCTTTTTTCACGTACTCCGCGAGTTCGCGAAAATGCGCGTTGCACGGCGTGAGTTCCGACCACGTATTGCAAATGCCGATCACGGGGCGCCCGTCGAATTCGTCGTGCGGGATGCCCTGGTTTTTCATCCACGAGCGATGTAGAAAACCGTCGCGGTCCTTGAGGCCGAACCACGCCTGGCTGCGTAGCGGCTTTTTAGTCTGGTTCGAATCAGCCATGAAATCTCCTGTTGACAAACGTGGGGGGCGGGGCGCGCGTCAGTGCACGCGCTTACTGCGGCGGAACTGATCGAACAGCACCGCGAGCAGCAGAATCCCGCCGCGAATCAGGTATTGGTAAAAGGTCGGCACGTTGAGCAGGCTCATGGCGTCCTGCACCGAGCCCATGATCAGCACGCCGACCAGCACACCGGAAATCGTCGCGACGCCGCCCGTGAGCGACACGCCGCCGAGCACGCACGCGGAAATCACGCCGAGTTCGAGGCCGACCGAGGTCTTCGGATCTCCCAGACTCATACGCGACGCAAGCATCACGCCTGCAAACCCGGTGACGAGGCCCTGCAATACGAACACTGTGATCTTGATCCGCGTCACCGGCAAGCCCGCCAGCAACGCTGCCTCGCTATTGCCGCCGACGGCCAGCACGTTCTTGCCGAACACGGTTTTCTTCAGCAAAAAGCCGAACAGCACGAAGCCGACGATGTTGCTCCAGATCGGATACGAAATGCCGAGGAACGCGCCGCCGCCGAGGTCGAAGAAACGCTCTTCGGAGATCATCACGGCGTCGCCATTCGAGGTGATGTAGGCGAGGCCGCGCACAACCTCCATCATGGCCAGCGTGACGATCAGCGAGTTGATCTTGTAGCGCGCGACCAGCACGCCGTTGACGAGTCCGACCGCGCCGCCCGCGAGCACGCCGGCCGCGACGCCGAGCATCACGCTATGCGTCGCGGTGATCAAGGTGGACGCCACCACGCCCGCGAACGCGACAATCGACGCCACCGACAAATCGACTTCGCCGAGCGCAAGCACGAACATCATCGTCACGGAGATCGAGCCGATCAGCGTGACGGAGAGCAGCAAGCCCTGGATGTTTCGCGAGCTTAGAAAATCCGGCACGGTAAACGACAAAGCCGCGAACAGAATCACGAACACCATCACGATGCCGGACTTGTTGATCAGGTCCCAGGTGCGCGCGGCGCGCGCGCTCAGGCCCGCTGAGGCGACGGCTGGGGTCGAGGAATCGGTTGAGGGTGTCTGCATGGTGTTTATTCCGTTTCTATGACGCGATTCGATTCAGTTGGCTTCGTGTTCTCGTGCGTATGCGGCTGAGGTCAGCGGGGCAGGGCGAGCTTGATGAGCGCATCCGGCGTGGCCTGCGCTTTAGGCAGATCGCCAACGATGCGGCCTTCCTTCATCACGATCACGCGGTCCGCCACGCCGATCACTTCGGCGAGATCGCTCGACACGACGATCACCGTGCGGCCCGCTTCGGCGAGCCCATACAGCAGCCCATAAATCTCGCTGCGCGCGCCGACGTCGATGCCGCGCGTGGGTTCGTCCATCAGGAACACGTCGATGTCTTCGGCGAGCCAGCGCGACAGAATCACCTTCTGCTGATTGCCGCCGGAGAGCGTGCCGATCGGCGTGTCGCCATTACGCGTTTTGATCGCAAGCTTGCCGATGAACTCTTTGGCGGTCTGCGCTTCCTTGCGCCCGTTGAGCACGTTGAAGCGGCTGAAATGGCGTCGGCAGCTGATGTTGAGGTTGTCCGATACCGACGCGATCGAAACGATGCCTTCCTGCTTGCGATCTTCCGGACAGAGCGCGACGCCCGCGCGCACGGCGTCGCGCGGCGTGGCAAAACGCACGCGCTTGCCTTTGAGCGTGATCTCGCCGGCTGCGGGTTTGACCGCGCCGTAGATGAGCTTCATCAACTCTGAGCGCCCCGCGCCTACGAGTCCGAAGAAGCCGACGATTTCGCCTTTGCGTGCGGCGAAAGAAGCCGGTTCACGCAGGCCACGTCCCATCAATTCCTTGACGTCGAGTTGCACGTCGCCAAGGTCGCGCGAGCGATAGCCGTACACGTCGGCGATCGAACGGCCCACCATGCAGCTGATCAGGCGATCACGGTCGAGTCCTTCGCCCGCTTCGAACGTATCGATGCGGCGGCCATCGCGAAACACCGTCACGCGATCGCACAGCTCGTAGACTTCATCCATCCGATGCGTGACGTAGATGATCGCGCGGCCTTCGGCCTTCAACGCACGAATGATCCGGAACAGTTGCGTCGTCTCACGCGAGGACAGCGAACTGGTCGGTTCGTCGAACGCGATCACGCGCGCGTCGCGCATCAGCGCCTTGCCGATTTCGATCATTTGCCGCTGACCGATCGAGAGATTCTTTACTTGCTGCGACGGATCGATCTTTTCGCCGAGCCGTTCCAGCTCGCGCACGGCGCGCGCTACCAGCGCTTTTTCGTCCAGTATTCCGAAACGATTGGGCAGGGCGCCGAGCATCAGGTTTTCCGCAACCGTCAGTTCCGGCACGAGATGCAGTTCCTGATAGATGATTGCCACGCCCGCGGCAATCGCGGCCTTGGTCGTGATGAATTGCTGTTCGACGCCATCGAGCGACAGGGTGCCCGCCGCCGGCTGATTCACGCCGGACAACACCTTGAGCAGCGTCGATTTGCCGGCGCCGTTCTCGCCCATCAAGCCGTGCACTTCGCCGCGCCGCACGTCGAGCGACACCTGGTCGAGCGCGAGCACGCCGGGAAAGCGCACGGTGATCCCGTCGAGCCGCAGATACGGCTCGGTGGACGCGAGCGCGGGCGAGGGCGCCGCTTCGGCGGTGTGGGGATCGATGTGTGGGGACGTCATCAAAAAAACCTCAAGCTGGTGAACAACCTATGCGGGCCGCTCTCGCGTGAGCGAGATGGCCCGCAGCATGCAAACTCGAATCCCGCTTAAATACCGAGTTCTTTGCGCACGTCCTGCCAGTTGCTGCGCACCATCAGCTTGCCGGTGGTCTGCGTATCGGCGGGCGGCTGCTTACCGTCCTTGATCCACTCGACGAGGTTCTCCGTGCTTTCCTTGCCGTGCATCGTCGAGCTCACGGCGATCGTGCCGTAGAAGCCCGTCGGTTCCTTCTTCTGGAATTCGGCGAACGCTTCGCCCGCGCCGTTGATGCCGACGCCGATCACGTCCGCAGCCGGAATATGCAACTGCTCGGTCGCGCGTACGCCGCCCAGCACGCTTTCCTCATTGAGCGCGAAGATCACCCACTTCTTGATGTTCGGATGCTGCGCGAGCACCGGCGACGACGCGTTGAAGCCGCCTTCGTCATCGGTCGTCTTTTGCGGGGCGTCGAAGATGTTTTCCTTCTTGAAGCCGCCGGCGATAAGCGATTGTGTCGCGCCGTCGGTACGCAGTTTCGCGGTCGGCAATTCGTAGTTCGTGATGCGCAGCGCGCCGACTTCTTCCGGCTTCCAGCCGCGGCGCTTCATCTCTTCGGCAATAGCGGTGCCGACCTGATTGCCGATCTTGAACGCGGACATGCCCAGATGCGGCACGTTCGCCAGCGGCTTGCCGGTCGAGTCGACCAGTTGATCGTCGACGGTGACGAACTTCATGTTGTAGCGCTTGGCGCGCGCCTGGATTGCCGGTCCGAGACGCACGTCGGGTGCGCAGATCACGAAGCCTTTGGCGCCTTGCGCGCCGAGGTTGTCGATCGCGGCCAGCACTTTTTCACCGTCCGGCGTGCCGATGTTCACCACCGAGAAGCCGTCCTTCTGGCCGAGCGCGCTAGCGGCTTTCTGTTCGTTGATGAACCATGCCTGTTCCGGCATCTTCACGAGGAAGCCGACTTTGAGCGGCGCGTCCGCGTGCGCGGAAAGTTGCATGGCAAAAGGCGCGGCGAGGGCGGCGGCCGCCATTGCGGTTAGCGTCAAACGGCGAAGCTTGCTGGTCATATCTGTCTCCTGAAGTTGAAAAAGCTGCGTTGATTTATTTGATTGCAGCGGTTGATGCACGGCGGCGTCAGCGGGGACGCGGATGGACGTTGGAATGCATGGTGACGTGAAGCGATCGCATGACCATCAGCCCGCCACGTACGCCGTTTTCACGGCGCTCCAGAAGGCCGCGTCCGTTGCGCCATAAGCGGACGCTTTGCGGCCGCCGCCGGGCGCGTGACGCTCGACGGCCGTGGTCGGCAGATTGATCGTGACGAGGCCGCTATGCACATGACGGCGGAAATGCCGCGCGCGATTGAGCGAGCGCGTGCAAATGCCGGCGCACAGGCCGTAAGCGGTGTCGTTCGCGAGATGCAGCGCGTGATCGTAGTCGTCCGCGCGCAGCACGACGGCGACGGGGCCGAAGATTTCCTCCCGCGCGACACGATGTTCCGGTTCGCCGACGAACAGCGCCGGTTCGAAAAAATAGCCGCGTGTCGCGCGCTCCAGTTGGCGGCCGCCGTGCAGCAACTGCGCGCCTTCCTGCTGGCCGATGCGCACATAGTCGAGATTGCGTTCCAGCTGCGCGGCGTTGGCCACGGGACCCATGTCTGTGCCGTGCTTCAAGGCATGATCGATCGAGAGTCTCGCGAGCTTCGCCTGCAATGCGTCCACGAACGGTTCAAACACCGCACCTTCGACAATCAGCCGCGCCGCCGCGGTGCTGCGCTGACCCGTCGAGCGATAGGCGCCGCTCAAGGCGGCTTCGACGGCGCCTTCCAGATCGGCGTCGGCCAATACGACGAAGGGATTCTTGCCGCCCATCTCAAGTTGCACGCGCGCCTGCCGAGCGACGGCGGCTTGCAGCACGCGCGTGCCGGTTTCCGCCGAACCGGTGAAGCTAACGGCCGCCGTCAGCGGATGCGCGGCAATCCGCGCGCCGACCTGACGGCCGCTGCCCATCACGAGGTTGAACACGCCCGCGGGCAAACCGGCGCGGCTGATGATCGAGGCCAGCGCCGCCGCGCAAGCCGGTGTCGATTCGGCCGGTTTGAAGACGACGCAATTGCCATGAGCGAGCGCGGCGCCGATCTTCGCGGCGGCAATCGCCAGCGGCGCGCTCCATGGAGCGATGATGCCGACCACGCCGAGCGGTTCGCGCGTTACGTCGATCTCGACGCCGGCGCGCGTCGACGCGACGGGCTCGGTGAAGACACGCAAGGCTTCCGCCGCGCACAGTTTGAAGGTCTGCCCGGCACGTGTCGCCTCGACCAAAGCGTCGGGCAGCGTTTTGCCGACTTCACGCGCCAGCAGCCGGCCCAGTTCGTCGCGGCGCGCGAGCATCTCGCTGCCGATGGCGTCGAGCGCATCCGCGCGACGCTGCGCCGAACCAAGCGACCATTCGCCGAAGGCTGCATGCGCGGCCTCGATGGCCATATCGGTTTGTCGCACGTCGGCTCGCACATATTCGCCGACCGGATCGTCCAGGTCCGACGGATTGAGCGAGACGCCCGTGGTCGCGCCCGTCTCCCATCCGCCATTGATGTAGTGGCGAAACGGGCTTGCAACGAGTGGAACGAGCGGATCGCGGTTCATCGACGGGAAGGCGCCACATAGGAAGCTCAGAAAGTCCACGAATGGTATGAGCCGTCCCAATAACTTTCCAATCCCTTTTTAGGCCATTCTGATATCAATTCCGGTATGGCATGATGGAGCCTTGCCTTGGCAGAGCTCGCGGTTCGTGGTTTGAGCCGCCTAATCGGAAACAGGCTGGAGACAGACCATGACGCGTAGCTACTCGAACTGGTTCGTGCGGGCGCGGCTCAAAACGCGGCAACTGCTATTGCTCGCGGCAATGGAAGAGGAAGGCAACGTCCGGCGCGCCGCCGACGTGCTCGGCATGACCCAGCCCGCCGCGTCGCGACTGCTCAAAGAGCTCGAGGACATGCTGGAAGTAAGCCTGTTCGACCGCACGCCGCACGGCATGCATGCCACGTTGTACGGCGAGGTGATGATCCGTCATGCGCGCATGGTGCTGTCGAACCTGAGTCATGCGCACGACGAAATTTCGGCGTTGCGCGCGGGGCTGGCGGGGCAAGTGCGGATCGGCGTGATCGCGGCGGCCGCGGCAACCATGGTGCCGCGCGCGATTGCCAGTGTGAAAGAACGCTATCCGCAACTGCAAATCTGGGCAGAGGTCGAAACTTCGGATGTGATGCTGCCGCGACTGGCGGAAGGCGAACTGGACATCATGATCGGCCGCGTACTGGAGCGGCAGAATCAGTTCAACACTGAAGTTCGCTACGAACCGCTCGCCGACGAGCCGCTTTGCGTGGTGGCGCGTCCCGGCCATCATCTCGAAAATGAGACAGGTTTGACACTGCGCGGAATCGTCAATGCCAGCTGGGTTTTACATCCTCCGGGCAGCGTTTTGCGCCATCGATTTGATCTGATGTTTTCGCAAATCGGGTTGAATCCGCCGCAAAACGTGGTCAATACCAACAATTTTCTGGCGATTTCGAGCCTGCTGCTCCAAAGCGACATGTTGGCTGTTTTACCCGACGAAGTGGCGCGTCAGTACCAACAGTATGGCGTTCTGAAGCGGATACCGATCGATTTACCGTGCAGGATGGATACATTCGGTATCATCACGCGCCAGTCGCACCTGCTTTCGCCGGCGGCCTCGGTTGTGCTGGAAGCCTTGCGGGAAGCCGCTAGCGAGGTGTACGGCACGGCTTTCGAGCCAACAGTGGCGCGATAAATGCTTCTCCCGTGGTCACGACAGCCGGCTGGCGGCGCGGGAGGGACAGAAGATGTACAACAAACACGGAAAACGGCAACGCGCCGTCGACGATTCTTTTTCAGTTCGCTCCGGCGGAGCGAGCGCCTGGTTTAGCAACGGCATGGCTCTCAAATCGACGATTTACAAGGCGGAACTGCAGATCGCCAACATGGACCGGCACTACTACGCCGACCATTCGCTGACGATCGCCCGCCATCCCTCGGAAACCGACGAACGGATGATGGTTCGGGTCGCCGCGTTCGCGCTGTTCGCGCAGGAACGGCTTGAATTCTGCAAAGGTTTGTCGGATGTGGACGAACCGGATCTGTGGGAAAAAGACCTGACCGGCGCAATCGACACCTGGATCGAAGTCGGCCAGCCGGATGAACGGCGCATCGCCAAGGCGAGCGGCCGCTCGAACGCAGTGATCGTGATTGCCTACGGCGGCCGTGCGTCGGACATCTGGTGGCAGGGCGTGCGCAACAAGGTTGAGCGCATGCGCAACGTGACGGTTTGGACGCTCGGCGAAGACGTCGCCACTGCCCTCGGCTCGCTGGCCGAACGGACCATGCGGCTGCAATGCACCGTGCAGGACGGCGAAGCATGGCTTGGCAGCGCCGATGCCGATGCGGTGAAAATCGAATGGACGGTGCTTAAGGCGCCCGCCAACGCCTGACGCCTCGAAGCCTCACGCACTTGCCGATAGCTTTACAGCGACGTCACATGCGCCGCTTCCGGCGGGCCTTTCAGTTCGACCATGTTGCCTTCCGGGTCGAAGAGATACAGCGACTGTCCGTAGCCGTCCGCGCCATAGCGCTGCCCCAGTTCACCCAGCCGCGCGCCGTGTTCGAGCAGATGCGCCTTGAGCGCTTCAGCGTCGAACGGATCGATGCGCAAGCACACGTGATCCATATTCCGCCCAGTGCCCGGCACGCCGTTTTCGGCGTGATCGAGTTTGGCGCCCACCTGCAACAGATCGATCAGCGAACGGCCCGCTCGTAACTGCGTCAGGCCCAGATCGCGCTGCTCCTTCTCGACGCTGCAGCCGAGCACGTCGCAATAGAAACGCGCCATGGCCTCGGCGTTGGTCGCCCGAATGACAACGTGGTCGATCTCGCGAATGTGGATTTTCATGTGGAACGCCCCTTGGCTGGCTCGCAGAACGCGTGAATTGCCAGTGTAGAAGAAAGGGCGGCGCTGCGAGCGCAGGTCGTGAAGGCCGCCTTAAGGGCTGGATCAGGACCGTATGGACGAAAAAAAGCCCGCTCTATGTGGAGCGGGCTGAATCCATATCAGGAGGAGACATGGAGGAGACAAGTACTAATATACACATCGGCCTGGTGCGACGCAACAACTTTTTAAGGGAAAACCCGATATCGTGCCAAATTGTCGCAGTTTTCCGTTAAAGGGACGCCCGGCGGGGCTTTGGGTCTACGAAGAAGCGCAATGACAGAGCAAGAACCGGAGCGTAGTGTGTCGGCATGCGGCCTACATTGGTGAGCATCGACACCGTCTCTTCGGGACCATCATGAACCGCAAAGCTACCGATACCGCCTCCGACGCCAACCACTGGACTTCCGACGACGCGCGCTGGCAAGCCGTCACCCACCGCGAGTCGCAAGCCGATGGCGCGTTCTTCTACGCCGTCAAAACGACCGGCGTGTTCTGCCGTCCGTCGTGCGCGTCGCGCCTGCCGCGCCGTGAGAACGTTGCTTTCTTCACCGATGCCGCCGCCGCGCGCGCCGCGGGCTTTCGCGATTGCAAGCGCTGCCAGCCCGGCGGCCTGCCGCGCGAGCTGGAAATCGTGAATCGCGCGTGCGCCGCGCTGGACGCCGCCCCGCAGGAGCGCCTCACGCTCGCGCAACTGAGCGACGCCGTGCACGTCAGCCCGTTCCATCTGCAGCGTCTTTTCAAGCGGGTGGTGGGCGTGTCGCCGCGTCAATATCAGGCCGCGCGCCGGGGCGCCGCGTTGCGCGACGCGCTCCAGAGCGGCTCGGACGTCACTCGCGCCACGCTCGACGCGGGCTTCGGCTCGCCGTCGCGGATGTACGACAGTGCATCGGCCGAACTGGGCATGGCGCCGTCCGCGTATCGCCGCAGGGGTGCCGGACTGACCGTTCGCTACGCCAGCGCGCCGACCTCGCTCGGTTATGTGCTGGTCGCGGCGACAGAGAAGGGCATCTGCAAGATCGCTTTCGGCGACGACAAAGCCGTACTCGCCAGCGACCTGCGCGGCGAATTCGCCAACGCCGACGTGTTGGAAGATACCGAACACCTGGCGCCGTTCATCGCGCAGATCGACGCCTATTTGCGCGGCACCCGTCAGGACTTCGATCTGCCGCTGGATATCGCCGCGACAGCATTCCGCCAGCGTGTGTGGGACGCGTTGCGGCGCATCCCGTACGGTGAGACGCGCAGCTATTCGCAGATCGCCGAAACGGTCGGCGCACCTCGCGCCGTGCGCGCTGTAGCGAGCGCCTGCGCGACGAACCCAGTGGCACTGGCGATTCCTTGTCATCGCGTGGTGGCCAAGGGCGGGGCGCTGGCGGGCTATCGCTGGGGTTTGCCGCGCAAGGCCGCGCTGCTGGACAACGAGGCGCAGCATGCCGGCGCCTTCTCGCACGGCCAGACCGAGCGCAACCAGCGCGTCCATGCCGAGGCCGACATCGACACCGGCATCGACACCGAAACCACCACCAAACTGGACCACGCCGCGTGAGCACGCTTGACGAAGTCGCTTCCCTTGAATTGCCGTTCAAATCACCCTTCGACTGGCCGCGCCTGCTGCGTTTCTTCGGCGGACGCGCGACGCCCGGCGTCGAAGCGGTGGAAGACGGCGCGTACCGCCGCGCGATCGATTGGGCCGGCGACAGCGGCACGCTGAGCGTGCGTCTGCATCCGCGCAAGCGTTGCCTCGTCGCCAGCATAGAAGGGCCGGTAAGCCGTCACGCCGACGCGCTCGCCGCGCCGATTGCGAAGATGTTCGACCTCCACGCCGATCCGAAAAAGATCGGCGCAGAACTCGCCGCTGATCCGTGGCTCGCGCCGCTGGTCGAAGCCGTGCCCGGCTTGCGCGTGCCGGGCGCGTGGTCGGGCTTCGAGCTGGTGGTGCGCGCAATCGTCGGGCAGCAGGTCAGCGTGAAGGCGGCGACCACCATCATCGGCAGACTGGTGCAGCGCGCCGGCGGGCGTATCGAGGGGCATCCGCATGAGAACACCGCTTGGCGTTTCCCGACGCCCTCCGCGCTGGCCGCCGTGGATCTCGCGCAAATCGGCATGCCGGGTAAACGTGTAGCGGCATTGCAAGGTTTCGCGCGCGCGGTCGCCACCGGCGACGTGCCGCTCGACAGCAACACGGCCGACGCCGACAGTCTGCGTGCCGCGCTGCTGGCGCTGCCCGGCATCGGTCCGTGGACCGTCGAGTACGTCGCCATGCGCGCATGGCGCGATGCCGACGCATGGCCCGCATGGGACCTCGTGCTGATGCAGTCGATCTGCGCGCGCGATCCGTCGCTCGTACGGCCCACGCAGCAGCGCGCCCGCACCGACACATGGCGGCCGTGGCGTGCGTACGCGGCGATGCATCTGTGGAATGAAGTGGCGGACCGCGCGGGCGCCGCACGTGGCGGCTGAAACGGCGCGTCACGCCCGGCGTTGAAGCGGTGCGTCGCCGATGGCGACCGACACATCACGCGGTTTGGTGAGAAGAAATGCGGATCGCGCGCGCCGTGCGTGACGGATAGAGTGATGTCGGGCAAAGCCAACGGACTGGCGCAAAAAGCAGTGAAATTGGCCCAAAAAAGAAGCGGTCCGAAGTGCTCCGGCGACCCGCCGAAGCGGCCTCAAGCAGCCGTTCTGGCGAGATGTTAAAGTGCCCGCTACCGAAAATTCCGCCGAACGTTGTCAACCGCCGTGCTGCGGCACATGGCGGCCGACAACGCCCGACTCGCATCAATGCCAAACACGACACCTTCCCGCACGACCGACGCGCTCTCGCACCGCCTGTCCGTGCTGACCTCAGGCCCGCAGCGCGACGCGCTGATACGCGGCCTGCGCGGCATCGAAAAGGAAAGCCTGCGCGTGACGCATCAGGGCAAGCTCGCCTTGACGCCGCATCCGCGCGCGCTCGGTTCGGCGCTCACGCATCCATCGCTCACCACGGATTATTCCGAAGCGCTGCTCGAACTGATCACGCCGGCTGAGCACGACGTCGCGCTCACGCTCGAAAAGCTCGATACGCTCCACCGTTTTGTCTATGCACAACTCGGCGACGAGATCCTGTGGAACAACTCCATGCCGGGCCTCTTGCCCGACACCGACGACGGCATTCCGATTGCGAACTATGGCAGTTCGAACATCGGCAAGCTGAAGTACGTGTACCGCATCGGCCTCGCGCTCCGCTACGGCCGCACGATGCAGTGCATTGCGGGCATTCACTACAACTATTCGCTGAACGAAGAAGTGTGGCGTCGGCTGCATGCGGACCAGCAATCCACCGCGAGCGCGGTCGATTTCCAGTCCGATCGCTATCTCGCGTTGATCCGCAATTTCCGCCGCACCAACTGGCTGCTGATGTATCTGTTCGGCGCATCGCCGGCGCTGGATCGGCGTTTCCTCCGCGATCGCAAACACACGCTCGACACGTTCGACGCCGACACGCTCTATCGTCCGTACGCGACCAGTTTGCGCATGAGCGACCTCGGCTATTCGAACACTGCGGCGCAAGCCGAATTGCGCGCCGATTACGACACGCTGCCGGGCTACCTCGACGCGCTCGCGAAAGCCGTGAGCCAGCCGTACCCCGCATACGAGGCAATCGGCACGCAACGCGACGGCGAGTGGGTGCAGATCAACACGAACGTGCTGCAGATCGAAAACGAGTTTTACTCGACGATCCGTCCGAAGCGCATCACGCATCCGGGCGAGCGTCCGCTGCACGCGCTCGCCGCACGCGGCGTGCAATACGTGGAAGTGCGTTGCATGGACATCGACCCGTTCGAGCCGACCGGCATTTCGCTCGAAACGTCGCGTTTTCTCGACGCTTACCTGCTGGTCTGCGCGCTCGACGACAGCGCGCTGTTACCGCCAGATGCTTATGCCGAAGCCAATCAGAATTTCGGCCGCGTAACGATGGAAGGGCGCAAGCCGGGCCTTGAACTGGCACGCGACGGCCAACCGGTTGCGATGACGGACTGGGCGAACGAGCTGCTCATCAAGATCGACGCGGCCGCCGCCGCGCTCGACACTTTGCATGGCGGCGATGCGCATGCTCGCGCCGTCGCGGTTCAACGCGCGAAGCTGGCGGACGCATCGCTGACGCCGTCGGCGCGCGTGTTGCAGACCATGCGCGAGAAGCAGCAGAGCTTCCTCGCATTCGGTCTCGAACAAAGCGAAGCGCGCGCCGCGTACTTCCGCTCACGTCCGCTGGATGCGGAACAGACCCAGGCCTTCGCCGATCTCGCCGCGCAATCGCTTGCCGAGCAAGCCAAACTCGAACGGGACGAAGTCGGTTCGTTCGACGCGTTCGTCGCTGCATATCGGGCGTACACGCTAAACCGGTTCAGCGTCTGAATCACGCTTGCAGGCGACATGACGAAAGAGCGGCCCACACGGCCGCTTTTTTTATTCCGCGCCGGTAACGTCTACGCAAAGTACGGTGCGTTTCAAACGTCATCGGCAAATACTCCGCGCGTTCTAACGATTCTCTGATCCAGATGAAACACCGTCCCCGCGCCGTAGTCCAAACTGACATGACGCGCACCACAGAGGGAGGATTCAACGTGATGAAGAAAAGTCTGTTGGCCATGCTGTGCGTAGCGGCGGCGGGATGTTCAACGCAAGGGCAGGTGGATCCGGACGTCATGCAGATCGCGACCACGCCATTAACGTGTTCGAACAAAACGGAATGCGATGTCTGGTGGCAACGCGCGCAAGCGTGGGTGGCGAGCCATTCGACATACAAGATCGATGCCTCGACCGACACGTTGATTCAGACCGCCGGCCCGGATGGCGGCAAGCGCGCGTTGGCGTATCAGATCACGCGCGCCGCGAATCCGGACGGCACGGCAACGATCGGCTTCGCCGCGCATTGCGACGGCTCGATGGGCTGCAAGCCGAACCCGTGGGAAGCAGGCGCCGACTTCAAGCAATACGTGCGAGGCACCGCGGCCGGCGCGCCGCAGAGTGGCGCTAAACCCCCGCAAGCCGCGCCGACAGCGCCGCATCCGGATGCCATGCAGGGTCAATCGATCCCGGCGACGAATGGCGAAGCCGTCACGCAATAAAAGCTGAAGACGCGCGCGAGAAGTTGCAGGAACAATATGGTTTCTTTCGGCGCGCGTCCGCTCAAGGCAGCGTCAGACCTCAATGCCCCATTGACGGGCCTACGCCCTTGCGTGGCTTGGTAATCCACACCAACACCGCGAGCACGAGAAACGCCGCGCAGGAAATGCGGAAGAAATCGTTAGTGGCCATCATATAAGCCTGCGCCGTCACCACCTGATTCAACTGCGCGGTGATGCCGTCGCCGGAGAGCCCGATACCGGCCAGCGCATTGGTATAAGCATTGGTGTTCGCGGCGTAGACGTTGACCGAATCGGTCAGCATCGCATGATGGCGGATCGTGTCGTTCTCCCAGTACGTCGTGCTAATCGCCGTGCCGATCGCACCCGACAAG
Organism: Paraburkholderia sp. BL6665CI2N2; assembly: GCF_004366535.1. NCBI lineage: Bacteria > Pseudomonadati > Pseudomonadota > Betaproteobacteria > Burkholderiales > Burkholderiaceae > Paraburkholderia > Paraburkholderia sp. BL6665CI2N2. The sequence continues at coordinate 5,701,019 of NZ_SORC01000001.1, read as the reverse complement.
GTCCGGAAAAAATTGGACAGCCCGGAAGCACTCGCCAGGCGTTCATCCGGCACGCTGGAGAGCGTGATGGTGGTCATCGGCACGAAGAAGCAGGCGACGCCGATGCCTTGCACGAGCCGTGGCCAGATCACGTGATTGAACGGCACGTCGAGCGTGAACGTGGAGTTCCAGAACGAGACGAACGCGAACACGATGAACGCAAAACTCGCCACCACGCGCAGATTCAGACGGTGCATGTTCTTGCCGATCATCGGCGACAAAAACAGCGCGAGCAAACCAACCGGCGCGGTCGCCAGACCGGCCAGGCCGGCGGTGTAACCCATCACCGTTTGCAGCCAGAGCGGGAAAATCACTACCGAGCCGAAGAAGGCCATAAAGCCGAACGACACGATTATCACGCCAAGCGCGAAGTTGCGATCCTTGAATAGCGAGAGATCGACTACCGGCTCTTTCTCGGTCATCTCCCACACCAGCATGAAGGCGAGCGACACCACCGCGATCACCGCCAGCGTCACGATAAACGTCGAGTTGAACCAGTCGCGATCCTTGCCGAGGTCGAGCACCATCTGCAGGCACGACACGCCGATCACGAGCAGCGCGAGGCCGACCGCGTCGATGCGCTGTTTCGTGGTCTTCGTCTCACGGCCGCGCAGCAGCAGGAACGCGCATACCGCCGAGAACAGACCGATCGGCACGTTGATATAGAAGATCCACGGCCACGTGTAGTTGTCGGTAATGTAGCCGCCCATCACGGGCCCGAAGATGGGCGCGCAGATCACCGTCATCGCCCATAGACCCAGCGCAAGTCCGCGCTTTTCCGGTGGATACGAGCGCATCAGAATGGTCTGCGAGAGCGGCACCATCGGCCCGGAAACGAGCCCCTGCACCAGCCGGAACGCGATCAGCGATTCGAAGTTGTGCGCGAAGCCGCACAGCGCGGAAGCGATCGTGAAGAGCAACACGGACAGCGTGAAGAGCTTCACTTCGCCGACACGCCGCGCGAGCCAGCCTGTGAGCGGCACTGCGATCGCCGAGGCGACCGAATACGACGAGATCACCCAGGTGCCCTGGCTGGTCGCGACACCGAGGCTGCCGGAAATGGTCGGCACCGCGACGTTCGCAATCGACGTGTCGAGCACTTCCATAAACGTGCCGAGTGCGAGCCCGACCGTTAGCAGAGCCAAAGCGCCGCCCTTGAGCGGGGCGGGTTCAGCGACGGGTAGGGCGGCGGCGGAAGCCGTGGCATTCATCATTCTTCTCCTCAACTGGAAAGCTTGTCGCGGCAGCCTTATCGACCACGCCAGGTAGCGTGTTTACATGCCGGATCACTCTCTGCCCAGACAGATATTTTCCGACGATGACGCTCTCAAAAAAGCGCGTCCAAGTTAGTGTTCGCCGTGTTCCCGCAGCGACGTTTCGGGGGATTCGTCCAGCGTTTCCTGTTGCGTCCCCAATCCACATCCCGCGCTTGCACCCGCGTCGAGGCCGTTCGCGATGAAACGGCCGAGCAGGTCGATCAACGTGGCGTGGTCGGCGGCCGAAAATCCGCGCAATTGCTCGTTCAGCACCGCCGCGCCCAGAGCGGGCAATTGCCGCGCGGCGTCGTGACCTTGCGGCGTCAACTCCAGCTTCACCATGCGCCGATCGGTCTCGCTGCGCGAACGCGCGATAAAGCCTTTCTTTTCAAGGCGATCGAGCAGACGCGTCATCGATCCGCTGTCGTACGACATGGCGCGCGACAGCTCGAACGGTGTGCTCGCGCGCCGCGACGACAGCATCAGGATCACGCCGATCTGCTGCGTGGTCAGTCCCAATGGCTTGACCGCACGATCCGTCCGCTCGACCAGCACGTTTCGAGCTTTCGTCAGGTAGTAGCCAAGACTCGATTCGAGATGAATCTCGTTCGCCTTGTAGGGGCCATCAGTCATCGTGTATCCGGGAACGTCTCGAGCAGAACGAATTTTAGCTGCCTAAGCAGACAAGTCAAACTCGATTTCACATAGCGCGAACGACAGGAAAACAACACGGCCGACGTTCGCGGACGGAAGTATCTTGAAATTTAATTGCATAGTCAATATTATTATAGGCAACGAGTTACGCGCGACCCGCGCCACCCGAAACATGTTCTGACCGATTGTCTGCCGCCGCGACCGCGACGCGCGAAAAAGGATTTCCCCGATGCTGTACCTCAAAAACACGCTTGGCGGCCTGAGCCGCTCCCTGACCGATTCCGCGCTCAGCACCTTTCAAGGGCCGCACCGCTGGTGGAAACTCGCGCTGTTCGCCGTCCTGTTCGTCTTGCCTGGCGGGTCGGTCGGCGTCGCGGTGCTGGCGTGGTTCGAGCATCGCCGGGGACAGAAGGGTGGCGAGGCAGGGAAAATCCAGTTGGTGGCGGCCGCCGTGCCTACGGCGAACGCCGCTGTCGCTCCTGCCAGCGCGGAAAAGCACGTCGGTCCCGCCGGCGTCTGCCAGACGCGCGGCGATGCGCCGTGCCGGGCCGCCGCGGGTAAGCTGGCCCGCCGGACCAAGTCGACGGAATCGCGGGTTTAACGCCTGGCCGGTAACAGCGCGTAACCTTCGCGGTACCCTCCGTAACACACCTGCCTCCTTCCTCGCATTACCCTTTCAGTTTCCCGCGCCCAGCGGGTTCATACGCTAACATTCCGGCGACCAAGATCTCGCCCGGCCGGCGGTGCCGCCATTGGCCGTGCCGCGGCGTCCAGAAGGAATTCATTGCATGCAGTCTGATCGAATCTCGCGCGCGCGGATACTTGCGCCTCGCGCCCTGACTATTGCGGTGGCCGCGGCCTTCGCCAGCCTGCTGGCGGCTTGCGCGGTCGGCCCCGACTACAAGCGGCCTGCCGCCGAGATCCCAGCGTCGTACAAGGAAGCCGCGCCCGGCTGGAAAGTCGCGCAACCGGCCGATCAGCAGGATCGCGGCGACTGGTGGAGCATTTACGAAGATCCTCAGCTCAATGCGCTCGAGGAGCGCCTGAACACCGCCAACCAGACCGTCGCCCAGTTTGCTGCCGCCTATCGGCAGGCGCGCGCGCTCGTCGGCGAGGCGCGTGCGGCATATTTCCCGACTATCGGCGCGTCGGCGGGTGCAACGCGTTCCGGCAACGGGACGTCCTCCGGCGGCAATTCGACCACCGCGACGAGCCGCTCCGGCGTCGGCAACAGTTTCAACGTGCAACTCGACGCAAGCTGGGAGCCGGATCTGTGGGGTTCGGTCACCCGCTCGGTGAACGCGCAAAAAGCCGGCCAGCAAAGCGCCGCGGCGGACCTAGCCAACGCGCGGCTGTCGGCCCAGGCCACGCTCGCCCAGACCTACTTCTCGCTGCGTGCGCTCGATTCGACCCAAAAGCTGCTCGACGACACCGTCGCGGCCTATCAACGCTCACTGCAGCTCACGCAAAACCAGTACGCAGCCGGCGTTGCCGCGCGCTCCGACGTGATTCAGGCGCAGACACAATTGCAATCGGCGCAGGCGTCCGCAATCGACAACGGCGTTCAGCGCGCCCAGGACGAGCACGCAATCGCCGTTCTGGTGGGCGAGCCGGCCTCGACCTTCTCGATTCCGCCGATGCCGCTCACCGCCGCGCCGCCCACCGTACCGGCGCAGATGCCCTCCGCGCTGCTCGAGCGGCGTCCGGATATCGCCTCGGCGGAGCGCAAGGCCGCGGCGGCGAACGAACAGATCGGCGTCGCCATCGCCGCGTTCTTCCCGTCGCTGACGCTGTCGGCGACCGGCGGCTTCGAAAATTCGGTGTTCTCGCAGCTGCTGACCGCGCCGTCGCGCTTCTGGACGCTCGGACCGCAGCTCGCCGCAACGCTGTTCGACGCCGGCCTGCGCCAGGCTCAGACCGACGCCGCGCGCGCTGCCTACGACGGCGACGTCGCGACCTACCGTCAAACAGTGCTGGCCGCGTTCCAGGACGTCGAGGACAATCTCGCGTCCCAGCGCATCCTCGCACAGGAAATCGTCGTGCAGCAGCAAGCGGTGGATTCGGCGCGCCAGGCGCTCGCCATCGTCACGAACGAATACAAGGCCGGCACGGTCGGCTACGTCAACGTGCTGACAGCGCAGACCACGGCCTTCACGGCCGAGCAGAAGCTGGAGAACATCGCCGGGCAGCGGATGGTGTCGTCGGTCGGTCTGGTGAAGGCGCTGGGCGGCGGCTGGGACGTCTCGCAGATGAATCGCGAAACCGGCGACGTGGCGGCGCCGGTGCCGCTGCCGGCGTCATCGGCCGCGCCTGTCGCGCAAAGCGCGGCGACCCCGCTGTCGCGAATGCATACCGAGTAAAAGCGCCGGCCGTCGAGGCAAGGCAAAAGATGCATGGCTGCATTCCACGGCCATGCCTCTTTTTTATCGCGCCGACGCCAGGCGCCACCACGGATCCATCAGCCCCACGAGGTTATCGCGCTCCTACGCCACAGCGCTGGCCGCCGCACGCAACGAAGCCGATGCCTCGCCTCAGCCAGCCTGCGCCGTAACGCCGGACCGCGCGCCTCAGTGCACGAACGTCAACGCCACCGTGTCTGGCCCGCTCGGCCGCCCCAACAGGTTCAACAGTCCCGCGAGATTGTCGCGCGCCTCCGGCGCGGCGCTGGCCGTGCCATGAAACGACGTCGACGCCGCCGACACCGTGCCATTGCCGGTCAGCATCAACGGACCCTTGGTGGTGGTCAGGTCGAGCGTGGATGATTCGCCCTGCGCCTGGAACAGCACCCGGTACGAGCCAAGCGGCTTGACCAGCGAGACGCGCGAACTGACGTCGGTCAACGTGACGGTGAGTTGCCCGAACGCTTCCCGATTGAAGCTGCGCCAGTCCGACCAGGACAGTTGCACATTGCCTTGCAGATCGAGCGTGTTAAAGGGCGCGCCAAGACCGCTCAGCAGCGAAGCCGGCACGGCGATCGCGCCGGCCGTAACAGTCGCGGTGCGCGGCGTGGCGTCGACGGTGATCGGCTCCGGCATTGCTTCGCTGTGCCGCATGATCATGCGCACACGGCCGGTAAACAGCGGCCAGAACGCCGTGTGCCATTCGATCCGCCCGGGCAGCAGCGTCGCCGCGCTCATGTCCGAACCGGCGGCCAGCATCAGCGTGGCCGAGCCGTGCCACAGCGAACCGGCCGGATTGACGAGATTGACGTGGCCACCTGTCTGCTTGGCGAACTGCGGGGTGATCCAGGCGGCCGGCAGCATCGTCAGCATCACGGCCGCGGCGGACAGCACCGCGATCACCAGCCAAGGCAGCGCGACGCGCAAGCGCCGCATCCAGTAATTCATGCGAGATCCTGTGACGGCGCGGTCGCGGTTATTGTCATTTCGCGGTAGACGGCTGCAACGACGCCGTCAGGTCCACCTGGCCGTCTTCCTTGAGCGCCGTGGCGTGCGCCTCCGAGACTTGCACCTTGAACTGCTTGCGCACGTCGTCGACCCAGGCGGTCCATGCCGGGAACGACGCGTTCTTCAACTGGATCTGGACCGCATTGCCGATCACCTGAACCTGCGTCGCCGCGAGGCCGTGATCGTTGAGCGAAGCGGTCAGCGCGTCCTTCAGCGCGGCGCCGGTCGGCGCGACGCCTTGAGCCGCCGCCGACAGTTGACGCGCTTCGTTCGCCTGCGCGGTCATCTGCGCCAACTGACGCTGCATGGCGGGCAGCGATTCACGCAGATGCGAGCGGCCTTCCTGCGCCGGCGCCCACAGCACCGACCACGCGATCACCACGGCGAGAACGCCGCCGCCCCACGTCAGGAGGGCTTTTTCGCGCTCGGTGCGCTGTTCCCAGAATCCGGCCCATGTTTGAGCGAGTTCAGCTTTCATTGTCCGTTCCTGATGGTCCACTTGCCGGTATTGCTGTCGATCGCGCCGCTCAGGCCGTTGCGCGCGAGGCGCTTGGCGAAATCGGGATCGAGCTTGACCTCCGGCTTGAAGTTCACGTCGAGCCGGCGGTCGTGATAGTCGAGCGCGGCAATGCCGTTGACCGGCACCGGCGCCAGCGAACGCGCGAGGCCATCGGCGAGCGGCAGGAAATCGTCCGGCGACAGCTCGCCCGCCGCCACGCGCAACTGCTGCAACTGACGCGACATCTGGTCGGGCGCGTCGAGCACGACGGTCGTTTTGGGGAAGGTATTGAGCAGCAATTCGGTCATCTGCGTGTTGATTGCATCGCGTTGGCGCGCGAGCATCAGCCACTGCACGTTTGCGCCGATGATGGCGATCAGCAGCGCGCCGACCGCGAGCAGCACCGGCAGACGCAGACGCCGCAGCGTCGCGCGGTCGAGCCGCCACGGCTGCGAAGCAAACTCGAACTGGCACAGGTCGAAGCGGCACTCCAGCGCGCGCCGCGCCAGTTGCTCGAACGGCAGCGGACTCGCGCCGTGGATGTGCGCAGCCAGCCGCGCCGGGCTATTCGGCGCGAGACTCGGCTCGTTGCCGGGCACCTCAGTGAGCATGTGCAGCGAGACCGGCGCCGCCCCGCCGAGCGCGGCAAGCGTCGCGTTCACGGCATTAGCGGGCACTGCCAGCCCTTCGCCCTGCACGCCGCGCGCAATCGCCAGTTCGACGCGCGGCACGCCTCGGTCGCCTGCGCTGTTTGCCACGCCTTCGAGCAGCAGGGCGGGCGCGGTCTGGACTACGGCGCCGAGCACGGCGGCCACCATCGGCACCGCAGCCGCGACGCCGGGCGCCAGCAGCGGTGCGACGTCCGGCGACGACGAGGCCCCGCCTGCAGCGCCCGCCATGGCCGGCTCACCGGCATTTACCGTTTCGGCGACTTCGGCGGGCACATCGGCATCGAGCGCGGCCGCCTGCGGCAGGCAGCGCGTGACCGGCACCGCGCGCAAACTGCGATGCCCGGCGTTGGCGAACGATTCGCAGATATACCGGAACCAGCCGCGGTCGATGATCGCCAGCAACTGCCGGCCGCCCGCGAGCGGTTTCGGGTCGACGGCGATGTGACAGGTCTGCGGGTCCTGGATCAGTTGATCCTCGACGATATTGGGCAGCGCCTGGCGCAGCCGCGGGCCACGCAGCGGCGGCAGTGTGGCGGGCATCATCAGCAGATCGCGCGCGGCGACCATCAGCACCGTGGTTGACGCGCGCGGCAGCAGCGCGAGCGCCGACCGGCCGGCGCGCTGGGTGCGGCCCGACTTGTCGAGCAGCACGAACGGCAGCTCCGGCAGTTGCCATTCCTGCGATGGCACCGCCGGATCACGCGGCGGCAATAGAACGATCAGCGTGCTCAAAGGCCACTCTCTCTGGGAAAAGCGTTATTCATAGTTGGTCTTCTACTCGCACGATACGCGTAGTGTGAGTCAATGCGTCGCGATAGACGAGGGTCGTGCGGTCCACTTCGGCGCGTTCGTGCTGCACGCGGCCGTGGATGAGGAAGTAATTCGAGTTGACGTCGAGTTCGCTCGGGTCGATCGAGACCGATTGCACGCCGGCGCCGCGCAACGCGAGCTGTATGTCGCCGACATTGCGGAAAAATACCGTTTGCCGGCGCGCGACGAAGGCTTGCGCCGTCGACAGGCTCATTCCTTGTACGACCGCCGCGATGACTTCGGCCGAAGCCGTGTTCACGTTGACCGCCGAGACGGTCGGCAGCACGGTGACGAAGGGGCGCAGGCGCGCGACCATTTCGGGCGTGTAGCCGGGGATATCGAGCAGCGAGTCGACGCTGGTCATCTGGATCGGGGCGTTCGCGGAGCTGTCATCGCTGTCTTCGATACCCGGTTTGTTGGTGAAGCTGCCGCCGGTGGCGCCGCCCTGGATCGGCGGCGGGGTCGCGGTGGTGCCGTTCGTCGAAGTGATGGTCTGGAAACGGGTTGCCGATTGTGCGAGGCTCGCGCGGACCTGGATTGCCGTGGTTTTTGCCAGCTGGCTGTTTGCGCCGAGCGATGCCAATAGGCGCTGGTAGGCGCCGATCTGGTCCATGTCCAGTTGCATCACGCCTGGGGCTGGGCTTTCGACCAGGTTTCTCAGGTTGAATTTTGCCTGGGCGTCTTCGATTGATCCCGATAGGTAGGTTTCTGCGCCTTGTTGTGCTCTTACTTCGCCTATTTGGCCGAGGAAATCGGATAGGCGGGTTTTGGCTATTGGGACGCCCCATAGGCCGCCAAGGTATGTGATGCCGGCTGATGTGTCGCCTTCTGAGCGGAGGATCAGGCGTGTCCAGTCTAGCGCGCCGCGGGCTACCCATTGGGCCTGGGACAGGAGGCGCTGGTTTTCTATCCTTCGGATCTGGACTTGCTGGCGCCAGAGCATGCCCGACACCAGGATCGCTGATAGTGCGACTACTAGTAATGCGCTGATTATGGCTACGCCGGTGTGGGTTTTTTTGGTTTTTTGGGTTTTGTTGGCCTTTCCTTGAATTCTTTGTGGTCTATTAGCGTTGCCCCTGTGCGGGGCGGCACCTACTTTCTTTGCCGCGGCAAAGAAAGTAGGCAAAGAAAGCCGCTTCACACCGCCAATGCTAAGCGGATCCCCCGCACAGCCTCGGTAGTGGACCATCTGGAATCTGTCTCCTCGCACATTCAACCCCGGTGACAAGGCCGTCATACCTCCCGCCTCGCACTCCGTGCTCGCCGGAAGGGTAGAGCGCGGTGCCTGCGTTTTGGCGGAGCGGGGGCCGTCGGCTTCGCCTCGGCGGGGCGCCGAATTAGGTGCGGGTGCATGCCCAAGCGCCGAAGCAGACCGGAGATACCGTGAGGCGTGCTCGGGCATTGCCAGGGACCATTGGTTTGATTGCTTGCCGCTCGGCGCGCGCAGCGCCGCCGGAGCGGATGACTGCCTGGTCACTGCCGTTGGCTGTGCGAGGGATTGTGCGTTGATCGCGCCACAAAAGTGACTGTGCGGGGGCCCCGCTTGTACGTTAGCGGTGTGAAGCCGCTTTCTTTGCTTACTTTCTTTGCGGCGGCAAAGAAAGTAAGTGCCGCCCCGCACAGGGGCAACGCTAATAGACCACAACGAATTCAAGGAAAGGCCAACACGCAAAAACCCCAAAGCCCCCAAACCCCCCCGTCGGAAAGACAAAAAAGCGAACTTCATATCACTCTCCGACGAGAAAAACGCGAGTAACAGGCCGCGCCAACGACTTAGCCCCAACACTAACCTGCAACCCCGTCACCGACCGCGGCAGCGGCGCACTGCCCAGTTGGGGCACCTTAAGATTATTGTCCGCCTCGGTAATGGCGCTCTGCACCTCACCCATCTGCGTAGTCCACCCCACCTTAGGCACATAAACCTGAGCAGAAATAGACCCAACACCGCCCATCAACGGCACACCACTCCACCCTTCACCTTCACTGCCGCGCAAAGCCCGCCGCAACTCCCCCATATTCGCCAACGGCGGCGACGCATATCGAATCACGCGCCCATCGGACACCCGATACCGCACCACCTGCAACCGCGGCGCCGCGCCCGGCAACCGGAATTCCCGCACGATCTGCAACACGCTGCCGGATACCGACACCGCCGCCTGCCCAGCCTCATCATCCGACGCGGCCTGCCGCGCATCAATCCGCATCTGGTCGAACAACTGCGCAAAAACGCGCTCGTCCTCCATCGCGCTCGTGATGGTCTGCCTGCCACGAATGATCTGGTCAAGCCCGCGCCACGACAGCACGGCAATCACCGCCAGAATCGCAATCGCCACCAGCAATTCGATCAGCGTGAAACCACGCGCGCCCCTCGCCCTCAATGGGCGGCGGCGCTCAGAGCGAACGGTTGTTTTCATTCGCGACCACCGTCACCATCTGAGCCAGATTGCCGGAACCGCCCGGCATCGTCACCATCACTTCCACCCGACGAAACACCGGATTCGGCGTGGCCGTCACCTGCTCCGTACAGACCAGCTGCAAGTTGCCCTGCGAACAGTCGAAGCTCGTCGAGCCGACGTTCGGCCAGGCATGCGTCAGATGCAGTTGCGCCAAGGTATTGTCCGCGCTCCAGCCCGCCAGCAAACGGCGATGCAAGTCGGCCTCGCCGCTCGCCAGACTGCCCACCGCGCGCAACGACGCGGCCAACGCCACCGCGATGATCGCCAGCGCCACCAGCACTTCGATCATCGTGAAACCGCGCTGCGCGCCGTGAACCTTCTCGCGAGCCGTCATGCTCCTGCAACGACGCATCTCAGTGCACCTCGTAGCGGCCATTGCCGGTGCCGACTATCGTCGCGCTCCCGGCTGCCGAAAACAGCGTGATCTGCACGGGCACGTCGATCGCCTCGGTGCCGAATACGATACGGCTGGGCTGCGAATCCGAACCCGGATAGCTGATGCTCACGCCGGTCACGCCACCTTCCCAGCGACGCGGTCCCAGCAGATCGTCACGCAGCGGACGCCAGCCGTCTTCGGTACGCAAGTCGAAGCGAAAGCCGCCATCGAGCGGTTGCCAGGCGATCGGCCGCGCGCGCACCTGCGCTTCGTCGCCAGCCGATTCGAACAGCAGCGCGAGACGCTGCGCTTCCTCGTTCAGATCGGTGCGCGGATTGCGTGTCATCGTCAACGCGGTCAAGGACACCAGCAGGCCCGCAATCACCAGCACCACCAGCATTTCGAGCAGTGTGAAACCCGCCGCGCGTTTGCCGCCGCCGGGCCGGCCCGCCTCACGCGGGTGACGCACGCCTTGCGAGCGCACGCCGGCCCGCGCCGCGCGCGGCAACGGAGCCGTACAGGGCGTGTCCACACGGGACTTGCAAGGGGGCAATCGCATAGTGCCGGCCACGAACGATCAACTCAAAATCAAACGACGATGCATCGACGGGAACGTGCGAGGTTCAATCCCACCGCACGCATGAAAACACCAGCTCATCGAGCGCCTACTGCCACGAGCCGACGTCGGCGTCGTTGCCCTCGCCGCCCGCTTTGCCGTCAGCGCCGTAGCTGAACACGTCGATCTCGCCGTGCACGCCCGGATTCAGATACTGGTAAGCGTTACCCCACGGATCGTTCGGCAGACGCTCCAGGTAACCGCCGTCTTTCCAGTTGCTCGGCACCGGGTCCGTGGCCGGTTTTTCGATCAGCGCGCGCAAGCCCTGCTCCTGCGTCGGATAACGGCCGTTGTCCAGACGATAGAGTTTTAGCGCCTGCATCATCGTGCCGATGTCCTGCTTGGCGGCGACACGGCGCGCTTCGTCGGGACGGCTCATGATCTTCGGCACGATCAACGCGGCCAGAATGCCCAGAATCGCGATCACGACCATGATTTCGATCAGCGTGAACCCGCGTTGACGACGGCTGCGCGGACCCGCGATGTCATGACGGCGAGTGGTCGACAGTTGCATAGCTTGCTACCTCTTTTCAGGTGAAATTTTTGACTCGGCGGGATTCGCGTTTTGGCAATCAGGGTGCCATTGAACACGCCCGGCCGGTCATTTTAATGTCATGCAGTTGAAGGGTCGTGAGAAGGCGCTTTCAGCCCAACGCAATTTTCACAATAGTCCGTACAATGATGCGCATGAACGCCATCCAAATCCGCCTTCTGTCGCTCGCGCTGTTCGCCGTGTTCTGCGCGACGCTCACCTACTGGGTCATCACGCTCAGCACGTTGTCCGGTGCGCCGTTGCCTGCAGCCGCCGCGCACGCGCAGATCTCGACCGAGCAGGCTGCCACGCTATTCGGCGGCCAGCTCACGCGCAACGCCAACCAGGACGTGCGGCTGTTCGGCATCCTCGCTTTGCGGGAAGGCGCCGCGGCCATCGTCAGCGTGGGCGGCGAACCGCCGCATGCGGTGTCGCTCGGCAGCGCGCTGATGAAAGGCACCAAACTCTCCGAAGTCCGCGCCCGCTCGATCATCATCGACCGCAATGGCGCGCATTCCGAAGTGTTCCTGCCGGCCAATCCCGCAGGCCCGACGATCTACGTGCGCTGAAGCTCAGGCGCTGAACAGCAGCGTCGCTTCAATGGATTGCGCGGTGACCCTTCGCGGTAATCGCGCAATCCACTCCTACTGCACCAGGTTGTTCAATTCGATGATCGGCAGCATCACCGCCAGCACGATCACCAGCACCACGCCCCCCATCGCCAGAATCAGCAACGGCTCCAGCAGACTCGTCAGGAACATCGTGCGGCGTTCGAGTTCGCGCGCTTCACCGTCGGCCGCGCGGTCGAGCATCGTGGTCACGTCGCCGGTCGCTTCGCCCGAACGGATCAGGTGAACCAGCACGGGCGGAAAAGTCTTCGTATTGCCGAGCGCGCGCGACAGCGACGTGCCTTCACGCACCCGCACGATCGCATCGTCGATGTTCTCGCGCATCGCGTTGTTGCTGAGCGTTTCGGCGGCGGCTTGCAGCGCGCGCAGAATCGGCACGCCCGCCGCGGTGAGAATGCCGAGCGTGCTGGCAAAGCGCACCGTGTTATAGCCGCGTACGAGTTTGCCGAGCAGCGGTGCGGTGAGCAGCCAACGGTCGAACGCGAGGCGCGGACCGGGCTGCCTCAGAACCGAGCGCACCAGGTACACCAGCACGGCCACGCCGATCAGCATCGCCCACCACCAGTTCCGCACGAATCCGGAGAGCGCCATCATCATGATGGTGAGGAAGGGCAGTTGCTGCTTGGTGCTGGCGAACACGTTCACCACCTGCGGCACGACGTAGCTCAACAGAAACGTGACGATGCCGAAAGCGATGATCGTGACGATGGTCGGGTACGTGAACGCGAGCACGATCTTCTGCTTCAGCGCGTTGCGTTGCTCGATGTAGTCGGCGAGCCGCGACAGCACGAGACCGAGCTTGCCGGTATGTTCGCCCGCCGCGACCAGCGCGCGATAAATCTCGGGGAAGTCTTTCGGATGCTGCGTCAGTGCATTGGCCAGCGAATGGCCGCCGAGCACTTCCGCGCGAATCGACGCCATCAGTTCGCGAATGTAGTCGCGCTCCGATTGCTCCGTCAGCACCGCGAGCGCTTCGTCGAGCGGCAGGCCCGCAATCAGCAGGCTGGCGAGCTGGCGCGTCAGGATCGCCTGCTCGCGTTGCGACAGACGCCGCCCCAGCGACAGCCGCTGATTGCGCTCGCCGCGCGTGCGCGTGGCCGCCGGTTCCACGACGAGCGGCGTCAGTCCTTGCGAGCGCAGATTGGTCCGCGCGCCGCGCGCGCTGTCCGCGTCGAGCACGCCTTTTTGCGCCTTGCCCGCCGCGTCGATCGCTTCGAAACGAAATGCCGGCATGCGCTTATGCTCCGCCCGTGACGCGGATCACTTCTTCGAGCGATGTCAGCCCGGAGGCGAGCCAGCGGTCCGCATCTTCGCGCAGCGTGCGCATGCCTTGCGCACGGCCGGCCGCGAGAATCTCCGCGTCGGCTGCGTTGCGGTGAACGAGCGTGCGGATGTCGTCGTCGATCAGCAGCAATTCGTAGACGCCGCGGCGTCCCGCATAACCGGAATGGCCGCACCGGTCGCAACCGACCGGGTGATAGCGCACGCTGCCGTCTTCCTCGACACGCTCTTCGCGGCATATCGGGCACAGGCGCCGCACCAGCCGCTGCGCCAGCACGCCGAGCAGCGATGACGCCAGCAGATACGGTTCGACACCCATGTCGGTCAGACGCGTCACGGCGGATGCCGCGTCGTTCGTGTGCAGCGTGGCCAGCACGAGGTGGCCCGTCAACGACGCCTGCACCGCGATCTGCGCGGTTTCGAGGTCGCGGATTTCACCGATCATGATGACGTCCGGATCCTGCCGCAAAATCGAGCGTAACGCCCGCGCGAAGGTCATGCCGATCCGTTCGTTGACCTGCGTCTGGCCGATGCCGGACAGGTCGTATTCGATCGGATCCTCGACCGTCATGATGTTCGTGGTCGCGGTTTCGAGCCGTGACATGGCCGCATACAGCGTGGTCGTTTTACCGGAACCGGTCGGGCCGGTCACCAGCACGATGCCGTGCGGCCTGCCGATCAGCTTGTCGAACTTGCCGAGCGTATCCGACGCCATGCCGAGCGCTTCGAGGTTCAGGCGCGACGCGTCTTTTTCCAGCAGACGCAGCACCGCGCGTTCGCCGTGGCCGGTCGGCAGCGTGGAGACGCGCACGTCGACCGGACGGCCGCCCACGCGCAGCGTGATACGGCCGTCCTGCGGCAAACGCTTTTCGGCGATATCGAGCTGCGCCATGATCTTGATCCGCGAGATCAGCGCGCCGTGCAGCGCTTTCTTCGGCCGCACGACGTCGCGCAACGTACCGTCGACGCGAAAGCGCACGACGGAAGAAGTCTCGAACGGCTCGATATGAATATCCGACGCCTGCTCGCGCGCCGCTTGCGTGAGCAGCGCATTGATCATGCGGATGATCGGGGCGTCGTCTTCTGACTCCAGCAGATCCTCCACTTCGGGAATGTCCTGCATCAGGCGCGAGAGATCGACTTCGCCTTCCACTTCGCCGACCACCTGCGCAGCGCTGCCGTCCTGGCGCGCATACGCCTGGTTGATTGCCTGCGTGAGCTCGTCGGCGGGCAGCCGTACGATCGACACCGCGCCGAAGTTACGCGCTACTTCGGACAGCGCGGCGTCGCTCGTGCGTTCGCTGATCCAGACCTCGAGGCTGTCCGCATGCTGATGCGCGACCAGAATCTGGCCGGCACGGGCAAAGCCGTACGGCACGAGGCGCGCGGCGATGGCGGAGGGCGCCTCGCGCCCGGCATGCTCCGTCGCGCCGGCGGGCGGTAGTGTTGCGGCACCGGCTCGCGTTGCGGCTGGCGTAGCAGACGCTGACGGCGGCGTGGACGGCGTGCTCACGGCCGCACTCCAGGCGACGCGGTGGACGGCGTCACGGTGACGGGGCTGCTCTGTATGGCAGGCCCGACGGTGGCCGGACTGCTCTGCACGGCGTTACCGTTGGTAGCGGCGCCGCCATTCGTGGGCGCTCCGCCGTTAGCCGGCGGCGGCGCCAACTGTTGACGGCGCATCTTGTCGAGATCGAACAGATTCATCGCGGGCGAACCACCCTGGCTCGGACCGATCGGCATCGGCGGAACCACCGGATCGTCGTTGTCCTTCATCAGGTTGTTGTCCTGCTTGTACGCGCCCTGCACGCCCTGGATGTAGTCGTAGCGATTCGACGTCACGGCCTGAGCCGTACCGCGATCGCTGATGATCACAGGGCGCAGGAACACCATCAGGTTGGTCTTGTTGCGGGTCTTCTGTTCCGAGCGGAACAGCTGGCCGATCCACGGAATATCGCCGAGCAGCGGCACCTTGCTGTTGCTGACCTGGTAGTTGTCCTGCATCAAGCCGCCCAGCACGATGATCTCGCCGTTATCGGCGAGCACCGTCGACTGGATCGAACGCTTGGTGAATTCGGGGCCGGCCGGGTTGGTCACCGCGTTGTTCGTGCCAGTGACGATCGCCGAGTCTTCCGTGTAGAGCTGCAGCTTGAGAATGCCGCCGTCCGTGATTTGCGGCTTCACGTGCAGCGTCAGACCGACGTCGACGCGGTCGTAGGTATTGAACGCCGAAGTCGCCGTCGCGCTCGTCAGATTCGAATATGAACCCGTCTGAATCGGCACGTTCGTACCGACGACGATCTTCGCTTCCTCGTTGTCGAGCGTAATGAGATTAGGCGTGGACAGCACGTTCGCGTCGGCGGTCTGCGACAGCGCCTGCAGCAGCGCGCCGAGTCCTTGCACACCGAAGATGTTGTGAATCCAGCCGACGTTCAGGCCCTGCTGCAAAGCCCCGTTGCCGAGCGCGGTGGCAAGCCCGCCGGTGGTGCCGGCCGCTGCGGCGGCCGCCGTCAGGTTGATGATGCTGTTGCTCGATCCGGTCTGCAGGTTCGTGCCGGCGAAGATCGAATTGTTCGCCACCTGCCACTGAATGCCGAGGTTGCCGCTCGTGTTCGAGTTCAACTCGACGATCAACGCCTCGAGATAGACCTGCGCGCGACGTGCGTCGAGCTGGTCGATCACCGCGCGCAGATTGCGGTACACCGGCTCGGCCGCCGTGATGATCAGCGAGTTGGTCGCGGAATCCGCCTGGATCATGCCGCCTGGCTGATTGTCGTCGCTCTTGTCCTTCTCGTTGCCGAACCCGCCGTTATTGGAACCGCCCGCGCCGTATCCGCCGCCGCTGCCGCTGCCGCCCATCGGCGAAGCCAGAGAGCTGCTGCCGAGTCCGCCCGACGGCAGCGGCGGCGTACCCGACGAGCCCGTCGAATTGTTGCCGCCTATGCCCCCGGTGTTGTTCTGGTTGAACGAATTCGCGTCGTTCGAGTTGCTCGACGAGCCGGTCTCGCCGCCTTTGCCGAACATGCCGCGCAAGGTCTTCGCGAGCTTCGTCGCGTCCGCGTTGCGCAGCGGCACGACGTGAATGTTGCCGGGCATGGTGGTCGGCGTATCGAGTTCCTTCGCCAGAGTCCTCGCGGCCGCGAGGCGCGCCCCGTTCGACGCGCGGATCAGCAGCGAGTTGGTGCGCGGGTCGGCGGTGACCGATACCTTCAGCGTCGCGTCGGTACTGCCGATCGAACCCGGGTCGAGCATCTTGTTGAGTTGCGTGGCGATGTCGATCGCATTCGCGTTCTTCAGTTGCACCACCGATACCGACTGGCCCGCCGCGGAATCCACACCCTGGATGATCTGGGCAATACGCCGCACGTTGTCGGCGTAGTCAGTGACTACAATCGTGTTGTTGGCTGGGTAGGCCGCGACGGTATTGTTCGGCGAGATGAGCGGACGCAGCACCGGCAGCAGATTGTTGGCCGATTCGTTCTTCAGAACGAATACCTGCGTGACGACCTGGTCGCCGCGCGCCGTAGGCGTATTGCCGACATAGGTCGGCACGCCTTGCAGCTTTGCGTCGGCCTCGGGCACGACTTTCAGTACGCCGTGGTCCTGCACGAGCGCGAAGCCCTGCATGCGCAAGGCGGACTGCAAGGTTTTCAGTGCCTGATCTTCAGGCACCGCGTTCTCCGACACGAGATTCAACTGACCTTTCACACGCGGGTCGACGATGATCGTTTTGCCGGTTGCCGCGCCAATCGCCTTGGCCACCTGGTCGATGTCCGCGTTGACGAAGTTCAGTGTCACCTGTGCCTGTGCTGTCTGCGCGGTGATCAAGCCAGCCACCAGCAGCGCCGTTGCGACGCGACGCAAAGCCATACGATTTCTTCTCATGGAATAAGGTTTCGATGCCGACAGCCCTAGCTGTCGACGGTCATGCAGTGCGGACATGCGAGCAGGCCGCCGCTCTGACGGTCTGCCGGCCAGCCTCGCGGACGATTTTCGCCCTCGTCGGCGGCCGTCCGATGTCCGAAAAAAATGAACAGTAACAGTTTTTCATGTCTGATTTGTCACAAAACGAACTGTCTTGCGCGATTTCTCTAGAAATCGCCGCCTGTTGTCAAACAATTGAAAGCCAACGGAAAGTCAGACGATTGGGCGCAAAAACGCTTCGTTTTCTGCTCCCTTATGTCGGTTAGCCAACTTGACGAGGGTCCGCCTGCCGGTATGATACGAGCCGTTCGAGTCCCTGGTTGCGAGTTGCCGACGCGGGTTTTCCCCGATGTCCGACAAACCTCAGGCCTGTGGCCCGACGACCGTCAGCGGCTGAAGTATGGCCGATACGATGCCTTACCGAACCTTACTCTTGCGCTTTGCTTAGTGGTCTTGACTGATGAAACGAAGCTTCGTCACCGCCGCCGTGGGACTTGCCCTGCTGATAGCAGCAGGGTCAGCACGCGCCGATTGCTTTGACGAAGCGGCGAAGTATCAGAAGGTCAACCCCTTGATTCTGCGCGCAATTGCGTGGCAGGAGTCGCACAATCGTCCCGACGCAACGCATAAAAATGCAAATGGCTCGACCGACTACGGCGTGATGCAGATCAATTCGATCCATCTGCCCGTGCTCGCCCAGTATGGCATCTCGCAAGGCACGCTAATGGAGCCGTGCAAGAACGTCTATATAGCGGCGTGGCATCTGCGCCGTCAGATGAACAAGTACGGCAACACCTGGCAGGCCATCGGTGCCTACCACTCCGAAACGCCGACGCTGCGCGACAAGTACGCGCAGCAGATCGCCGCGATCCTGCGCAAGTGGAATCTGATGCCGGCTGCACGCTGATCCGGCCACATCACGCGAACTCCGCCCGTTTTGATGCACAATGCGGCTTCGTGCCGTCGCCGAGGCTCGACCTCGTTGCGGTCCGCAGTCATGCGGCGCCGCGCCCGGCGTGCCTTCCAATCCCTAGCTTCTCCGTACTGCGATGAACCAGCCGCTACTGCCCGTCACCGTGCTCTCCGGTTTTCTGGGCGCCGGCAAGACCACGCTCCTGAATCACATCCTCGCGAATCGCGCGGGTTTGCGCGTGGCCGTGATCGTCAACGATCTGGCCGCCGTCAATATCGACGCGACGCTCGTGCGCGATGCCGCCGCGCTTTCTCACGTCGAGGAGCAACTCGTCGAACTGTCGAATGGCTGCATCTGCTGCACGCTGCGCGACGACCTGCGGGTCGAGATCAAGCGGCTGGCCGGCGAGCAGCGTTTCGACGCGATCCTGATCGAATCGACCGGCGTGGCCGAGCCGATGCCGATCGCCGAGACCTTCGCCTACGTCGACGATGAAGGCGCGTCGCTCGCCGACGTTGCGCGCCTCGACACAATGGTGACCGTGGTCGATGCGTTCAATTTCCTGCGCGACTACGGTTCGGCCGACGCGCTCGCCGAGCGCGGCATCGCCGCGACCGAGGAAGACGACCGCACGCTGGTCGAGTTGCTGATCGAGCAGATCGAATTCTGCGACGTGCTGGTGGTGAACAAGGCCGATCTGGTGAGCGCGGACGAACTCACGCGCCTGCAGCGCATTCTCGGTCGGATCAACCCGCGCGCAGTGCAAGTGGTCGCGCGTTTTGGCGACGTGCCGCTTGAGCAGGTGCTAAACACCGGCCGCTTCGATTTCGACGAGGCGGCAAGCGCGCCGGGCTGGCTAACATCGCTCAATCATGAGCATGACCACGAGCACGGTCATGCTCATCACGGCGAGGCGGACGAATTCGGCATCGGCAACTTCATTTACCGGGCGCGCCGGCCGTTTCATCCGGAACGCCTGTGGGCGCTGCTGCATCAGGAGTGGAAGGGTGTATTGCGCAGCAAGGGTTTCTTCTGGCTCGCCACGCGTAACGATATCGCCGGTTCGCTCTCGCAGGCGGGCGGTGCTTGCCGGCACGGTCCGGCGGGCATGTGGTGGGCCGCTCAAGATCGCAGCGAGTGGCCGGAAGGCGACGACGAGTTGGCCGCCGAAATCGCCGCGGACTGGTACGGCGATCCGGACGATCTGAGCATCGGCGACCGTCGCCAGGAACTGGTGATGATCGGCGTCGGCATCGACGCCGCGGTCTGGAAAGCGAAGTTCGACGCGTGCCTGCTGACCGACGATGAATACGCGCAGGGACCGCAAGCCTGGGAGCAGTTCGCCGATCCGTTCCCGGCCTGGGACTTCGACGAAGACGACCACGATCATCATGACCACGGTCACGGTCACGATCACGACGGTCATGGCCACGGCGAGATCGTGCATCGTCACGACTGAATTGAACGGTCTTCGCCGCTCGGCCCAATCGCGCCGCGACGCCCGTCGCGGCTTTCGCATCCACATTGCGCGGGCGAAAAAAAACCCGCCGTTGGCGGGTGTCAACTGCCTGGCAGTAATCTGCTTAGCGCTTGTTGACTGCATCCTTGAACGCCTTACCAGCCGTGAACTTGACGGTCTTGGCGGCCGGGATCTTGATAGTTTCGCCGGTCTTGGGGTTACGCCCCGTACGCGCTGCGCGCTTGCCCGAACCGAAGCTGCCGAAGCCGATCAACTGGACCGCATCACCCTTCGACACAGACTTCTTGATCACTTCAAGCAACGTGTCCAGCGTTTCACCGGTTTGAGCCTTGCTGGCGCCCGTCTGTCCTGCGACAGCGTCGATCAGTTCCTGTTTGTTCATTAAGGTTCCTTTCTGAGTTTAGGTTGACACGAACAGCGCGAACGCGCCGATTATACGTGCGCGGGCCGCGCCGTCGAGCAGCGCCGGCTCCGGATCCCCTCCGGACCAATAGCGCCGGACAGATGACTGCCCGTCGGCCGTGCTGCCGCTCCCGTCGCGGCGCTTGCTATGATAGCGCAGCGCAAACCCAATCAGGACAAGGGTTTCGAAGATTTACGCGGTTCCGGGGTCGATATCGCAAGGAAATCGCAATTTTTGCGCTCGGCAACCTTCAACCGAGGCCTGAAACCTAGTATGGACGGGGCTTGGCGTTGGTTTTTGCCAACGTTCGGCGGGTCTTTTTCGCCGTCCGGCGAGCTGTGCGCGCGGAAGGCAAGCTTCGACCGCGTGTGCGAAGACGCCGGCTTGCCCCAAGTTTTCTCATCTCCCTCGCGGGGCCTGGCGCGAAGCGACAGGTGCGGGGGCATTTTTCCGAGCGTCATTTTCCGTCGCGCATGACCGATCCGCTGATCCCTGCCGGCCTCGCTTTTCGCGACAACGGCACACCTTTTTCGCCGCTTTACGACGACATTTATCACAGCGCCGTAGGCGGTCTCGAACAGGCTCGATACGTATTCCTGCACGGCAATTCGCTGCCCGATCGGTGGCAGGGCCGTCGCATTTTCACCGTGCTGGAGACCGGCTTCGGCATGGGCATCAATTTTCTGATGACCTGGGCCGCGTGGCGCACCGACCCGTCGCGGTGCGAGCGGCTGCATTTCGTGTCGACCGAAAAGCATCCCTTTACAGTCGGCGATTTGCGCAAGGTGATTGCGGCGACGATTTCCGACCCGGAGATTGCCTCTCTCGCGCAAGCGCTCGCGAACGCCTGGCCGATGCTCGTTCCCGGCACGCATCGGCTCGAATTCGATGAAGGGCGCGTGGTGCTCACGCTCGTCTTCGGCGACGCGCAGGAGCGCCTGCCGGCCTTGAGGCTACGCGCCGATGCGTTTTATCTCGACGGCTTCGCGCCCGCCAGGAATCCCGAGCTCTGGACTCCGATGATCTTCAAGGCGCTCGCGCGGCTGGCAGGCGAGGGCGCCACGTTCGCCACTTACAGTAGCGCTGGCGACATCAAGCGCGCGTTGACGCAATGCGGCTTCGAGTACCGCAAGGTGGACGGCTTTGGCTGGAAACGGGCGATGCTGGTCGGCCATTTCGCGCCGCGCTGGCGCGTGCGCCGTCACGAGCCGCCGGCGCCGCTCGCGGTCGACGAAAGGCATGCGGTGGTGATCGGCGCGGGGCTGGCCGGCTGCGCCGTGATCGAGCGGCTCGCCGCGCGCGGCTGGCGCATCACGTCGCTGGAGCGGCACGCCTCGGTCGCGCAGGAGGCATCGGGCAATCCGGCCGGCGTGTTCCATCCCATGATTTCGCGCGACGACAGCGTCGCGTCACGCGTCACGCGTGCCGGCTTTCTGTATGCGCTCAGCCGTTGGGCCGCGCTCGAGCGGCTCGGTCACGCGCCGTTGCGCGGCGGCCAGGGCCTATTGCAGATCGCCGCGGACGACGACGAGGCCCGTTCGATCAGCGAAGCGATCGCGGCATTCGGCTATCCGTCCGACTACGTCACGCCCGTCTCTTCAGATGAAGCGCAGCGGCTCGCCGGCATGCCGCTCGCGCGCGGTGGATGGTTCTTTCCACACGGTGGCTGGATCGACCCGGCGTCGCTATGCGCCGCGCAATGTGCCGCAGCGGGGTCACTACTGGAGCGCCGCTTCGGTGTGGACGTCGCGCGAATCGAGCGGTCCGACGGTCAATGGACCGTATTCGATACATCGGGCGAGGCCATCGTGCGTGCGCCGGTGGTCATCGTCGCCACTGCACACGATGCCGCGCGCATCGCCGGTTTGCAGCATGCTCCGACTCGCAGCATTCGCGGTCAACTCACTTTGCTGCCGGCCGGCACCGTGCTGCCGCCGCTTCAGATGCCCGTAATCGGCGAAGGCTACGCGGTGCCGCTGGCGGACGGTGGCACGTTGACCGGCGCCACGTATGAACTCGACGACCCCGACACATCGTTGCGCGCGGACGGCCACAAGGAAAACCTTGAGCGCGTCGCGCAGATGCTGCCGGCGTTCGGGGATGTCGTCGAACGGGCTAAATCGGCGGACTTCGCGGGACGCGTCGCGTTCCGCTGCGTCACCAGCGATCGCATGCCGATGATCGGCCAGCTCGCCGACGAAGCGCAGGCTGCGCTTGACGCGCCGCGTCTGCGTGGCGCGTGGCCACTTGATCTGCCGCGGACGGATGGCCTCTACGGCGCCTTTGCGTACGGTTCACGAGGCCTCGTATGGGCGGCGCTCGGCGCGGAACTCATCGCTTCGCAACTCGAAGGCGAACCTTGGCCGCTTGAACGGGATCTGGCTGAAGACATCGACCCGGCGCGCTTCCTGTTGCGCGCATTGCGTCAGGGAACGGTGCGTTAACCGCAGGCCCCGCCCAGCCGGTTCGCCAGATGAGTTGTCCACTGAAAGTTGTGGATAACCGCTTGGTTTACCGGCGCAACAGGTGTGGAACCGTTGTGGACGTAAACGGGGTAACTTGGCCGTCGCCGAAAATCGCCAAAAGTTGCCCTTGTATACGCGCCGCTCCCGCACATGCTGTGCATCCGGTTATGCCGTCGGCAAAGCGATGATTCGTTTCGGTAAACAGGAGTTATCCACAGAAACCGAGGCACCTTGTTAACTGTTACTACGTATACATACGGTAAACCTGTAAACAGAAAGACCGTGGGGGGTGCAGAGCTTATCGGCGTAGCTCGGACCGCTTCTGAACCCGTGCAAAACTCCCGCCGCGATGTCCCGAAAAGCACATCTGCCGTGATCAAACTAGCCGTTTGACCGGCGGGATTCCCGCTAAAAACGGTCGGTTTTTCCTCACGCCAGCGAGATAACGTACGTTTTTACCGTTTTGCCAGCATGTTCGCGCCTTTTCGGTCAAGGCTGAAAAAGCTATGGCACAATCGCCGTTCTTTTCCGCGTCGTGCCCTGTCTCTACAGCGGCACACGCAGCAAACGGAACGGTGCCACTCAATCAGAATCTGATTCAAAGTCGACGGCGCTCTATCACCGTGCCGGTTGCTACGGCCGCACCCCGAATGCGCCAGGTTCCTTACTGCTGCCGGGCATTCAGATCATCCGATCGTTGAAAAACTCGCAACGCTGGCCACGCGAAGCGATCGCGACAGTGAGCGCTTCATGTGCCCACCCCGCTCGCCGGTGTTCGTGCCGGTTCGTGTCGCCTGCCGTTGCTGCTAAGGAGAACCCATTACGATGAATTCGGCGTTTTCATTTTTTCCAGCCTGGCCGCTTTCACCCGACGCCATTTTTTGGGCTGGTCTCGCATTGCTCGCCGCCGGCCTGTGCGGTGAGCTGTGCTATCGCGCGTGGCGTTTACCGCGCATTTCCGGTTATGCGGTGATTGGTCTGATCGCCGGTGCGGCCGGATCGGGCGTGATCGATGCGGATTCCGCGAGCGCCGCGCGGCCGCTGCTTGATGTCGCGCTCGGTTTGTTGCTGTTCGAACTCGGCAGCCGGCTCGATTTGCGCTGGATCCGTCGGAATCCGTGGCTGATTCTGTCGAGCGTCGCCGAAGCCACGCTGACTTTCGCGCTCGTGTTGCCGGTTTTGCTGTTCCTCAACGTGCCGCTGATGGTGGCAACCGTGCTCGCCGCGATCGCCATGGCAACGTCGCCGGCCATGGTGATTCAGCTGAAAACGGAATTGCGCGCGGAAGGCCAGGTGACCCAGCGTCTGTTGACCCTGACCGCGCTGAACAGCATGTATGCCGTGGTGATCGAAAAGCTCGTATCGAGCTGGCTGCATCAGGAGATGTACGGCAACGTTTTCGCGACCATCCTGCAACCGCTTTATCTGCTGGTCGGCTCGCTCGTGCTCGCGTATCTGCTCGCGCGTACCTGCACATTCTTCTATCGACGGTTGAACATGCAGGACGAGCACTCGTTCGTCGCGCTGTTCGGCTTGGTGCTGCTGGCTATCGCGGTCGCGCATCTGTTCAAGCTGTCGACCATTCTTGCGTTGCTGGCCGCGGGCATCATCGTGAAGAATCATGAAGCGCGTCCGCAGTTGTGGCCGGAGCACTTCGGCACGGCCGGCTGGTTGTTGACCGTGATTCTGTTCGTGCTGACGCTGACTTCGTTCGAATGGAAAGACATCGCGCTCGGCGGCGTCGCGGCGCTGGGTCTGATTGTTGCGCGCCTCGTGGCGAAACTGGTGGGCGTGCTGGCGTTCGCCAAGCCGAGCGGCTTGAACTGGAAGCAGGGGATGGCGCTCGGTCTATCCTTATCGCCGATGTCGGCGCTTGCGTATCTGCTGGTCGACGACACCTACAACCTGTATCCGAACTTCGATCCGCAACTGCGCGCGATCGTGATGTGTTCCATTTTCGTGCTGCAAATTCTCGGGCCGTGGCTCGTCTATCGCAGCCTGGCGCTGGTCGCTGAGCGGCGCGAATAGTCGGCGCGAGGCAAAGAGCGCGTTGTGCTGCTCGAAGCTCGATCTTCGACACGCTTTTTGCAACTTATATTCGATTCAAAAACGGCCGGGCATGTGACCCACGCCCGGCCGACCTGACTCAGGGGACGCCATGTCACTCGAACCCTTCATCGATTCGAAACCGTTCACCTTCGGTGTCGAACTCGAGATGCAGATCGTCAATACGCATGACTATGATCTGACCAAAGCCGGCTCGGATCTGCTGCGCCTCATCAAGGACGAAAAGATCCCCGGCAACATCACGCCGGAAATCACCGAAAGCATGATCGAGTTGTCGACCGGCATTTGCACGACGCACGAGCAGGCCGTCGCCGACTTGCGCAAGATTCGCGACACGCTGGTTTCCGCCGCGGATCATCTGAACGTCGGTTTGTGCGGCGGCGGCACGCATGCGTTCCAGCAATGGAGCGAGCGGCAGATCGTCGATACGCCGCGTTTTCAGTATCTCTCCGAGTTGTACGGCTATCTTGCCAAGCAATTCACGGTGTTCGGCCAGCACGTGCATATCGGCTGCCCGGATCCGAACAGCGCGCTCTATCTGCTGCATTCCATGTCGCGCTTCATTCCGCATTTCATTGCGTTGTCCGCGTCGTCGCCGTTCGTGCAGGGTGTCGATACCGGTTTTCATTCGGCACGACTGAATTCCGTGTTCGCGTTCCCGCTGTCGGGCCGCGCGCCGTTCGTCCTGACGTGGGACAGTTTCGAGGAATATTTCTCGAAGATGGTCCACACCGGCGTCGTCAACAGCATGAAAGATTTCTACTGGGACATCCGGCCGAAGCCGGGTTTCGGCACGATCGAAGTTCGTGTGATGGACACGCCGTTGTCCGTGGATCGCGCAGCGGCGATTGCCTGCTACATCCAGACGCTCGCCCGGCATCTGCTGCTCGACAAACCAATCACGCCGCAAGAAGACGATTACCTCGTCTACACGTTCAATCGTTTCGAAGCATGCCGCTTCGGCCTGGCCGGGATCTGCATCAATCCGCAAACGGGCGAGCGCAAGACGATTTCCGAAGACATCCTCGAAACATTGGATCTGATTGCTCCGCACGCCGAAGCGTTGGGTTCGGGCAATGCGCTTGCCGAGATCGGCGCGATCGCTCGCGGTCAGGTGAATGATGCAACCTGGTTACGCGGTGTCGTCGAACGGGAAAAGTCTCTGCATGAAGCGGTCAGGCAGCAGTGTTTGCAGTGGCGGGCCTAACCGCGGGCTGATGGCCCGCGTGAAATCGTAAGGAAACCCGCCTCGAGCGGGTTTTTTTCAATAAATTAATTTTCCAGCTCGGCGTGCCATAGGTTTTTATACCGTTAATGTATACAAACGTAGTAGTAGTTAACAAGCATTGCATCTGCCTGTGGACAACTGAATAATTCCCTGCAAAGTCAATGCGCTGCGTAAACCATAACTGCGCTGATCGAGGGTGCATGGGCGCCGGTATACGAGGACAACTTTGTGACAGGCGGATCAGGCTTGGGTGCTTATCAAGAATCGGCGCACAAGCCATCCCTGAGTTTTCCCGTGGTTATCCACAACTTGTGTTGGATAACTTAGCTGTACGATTCGCCGCTCTCGCATAGAATGTCGTTTCCGCTGCTTTGCCTTGCAAGGCGGTAAATTTTTGAGATAGTAGAAAACCGTCTTGTCCGCAGTTGGGCGAGGCTACCCCACACAGGCTACGGGCGCGGTCGGCAAGCAGTTCGCCGGCGTCGTACGAAAGCTGTAAATAAACCAATCGAAGATTATGAGCGAAGGCGTATACGGAGAACAGGCGACCGGGCGGGTGACCCACAGCCTATTGCGATTGAGCACGGCGATGCGGAGCCAGGCTTGGGAATGGGCGGAGGGCGCTGGCCTGACACCCACCCAGGGCGAAATTCTGGTCTTGCTGATGCAGCGCAAAGGCCCGATGCGTCTCGGCGAAATTGCCCGCGAAACGGCGCTTACCGCCGCGACGACAAGTGATGCAGTCAGCACGCTCGAAACCAAAGGACTGGTCGAAAAGCGCCGTGCTCTCGACGACGGCCGTGCCCTCGCGGTCCGCCTGACGGCCCGTGGCCGTACGGCCGCAAAGCGCGCGGCGCAATGGCCGGACTTCCTGGCCAAGGCGGTCGGCACGCTGCGCGAGGACGAGCAGGCTGTGTTCTATCGCACGCTGCTCAAGACGGTTCATCAGCTGGAAGCGCAAGGCACGATTCCACCGCACCGCATGTGTCTGAGCTGCACGCATTTCGAGCCGAGCAAGAACCCGAAGAAGACGCCGCATCATTGCGCATTGCTCGACCTGAACATGTCGGATACGGATCTGCGCCTCGACTGCTCGGTGTATGAGATGGCCGACGTCGCCACCCAGAAGAAGACCTGGAAGATCTTCGCCCAATAAGGCGGCTTCTTCCGGGACAATCCGCTACACTGCCAGGCCGGCTTCAGCGGGCGGCGTTTGCCGCCCGTCAGCCGACTGGTGCCGCGTGACGGCAAGTCTTTAGTCAACCTGAAGGTGGGACAGGCCGATGAATCGCGAAGTTCTGGCCATTCGCCACGTGCACTTCGAGGATCTGGGCAGTCTTGAGCTGGTGCTCGGCGAGCGCGGGCGCCCGGTCCGCTATCTCGACGTGGGCTTTGCCCGCATCGAAGCGCCGAATCCGGTTTCCGCATCGCTGATGGTGGTGCTCGGCGGCCCGATCAGCGCAACCGACGACGCGCTTTATCCGACGCTCGTGCCGTTGCTGTCCATGATCGAAAAACGCATCGCTGCGGGTTTGCCGACTCTCGGCATCTGTCTCGGCGCTCAATTGATCGCGCGTGCTCTTGGCGCTCGCGTCTATCCCGCGGGTCGAACCGAACTCGGCTGGTCGCAGCTTACGCTGACCGACGCCGGCCGCGCTTCGCCGGTCCGTCATCTGGACGGCGCGCAGACCTCCATGCTGCATTGGCACGGCGATACCTTCGATCTGCCTGACAAGGCAACGCGGCTTGCGTCGACGCCGGCTTGCGAAAACCAGGCGTTCGCCTGGGGCAATCATGTGCTGGGTCTGCAGTGTCATCCGGAGATCCGGACGGATCGCTTCGAGCCTTGGCTGATCGGCAACGCGGGCGAACTGGTTGGCCACGGCATCGACGCGCGCCAGTTGCGGGCCGAGACCGCGAAGTTCGGTCCCGCGCTCGAAGCCGCCGCGTGCCGGATGTTCGGCGAGTGGCTCGATCAGGTCGAGGCGAAACCCTGAATGGCTATGGGCCAGCACTAAATCACTTGCGGTGCTATGCTCGATCGCTCTCGGGTTTCTACTGGGCGTAATCCATGAGCGCGCTTTTTTCTCCGCTCACGCTGCGTAGCGTGACGCTTCCCAATCGTATCGTCGTGTCCCCCATGTGCCAGTATTCCGCCGACCGTGGCGAGGCAACCGCGTGGCACATGATTCATCTCGGCAGCATGGCGTTATCCGGTGCCGGCATGCTGTGCATCGAGGCGACCTCGGTCGAGCCGGACGGTCGCATCACACCAGGCGATCTCGGCCTGTGGGACGACGTCACCGAAGCCGCGCTCGTGCCCGTGCTGGCCGCGATCCGCAAGCATTCGCACATCAAGGTCACGATGCAGTTGTCGCACGCCGGGCGCAAGGCGTCGAGCCACGCGCCGTGGGAAGGCGGCCAGCTGATTCCGGTGTCGCAAGGCGGATGGCTGCCGCTCGCGCCGTCCGCGTTGCCGCACAAGGCCGGCGAAGAACCGCCGCTGGCGCTCGACACGCCTGCGCTGAACCGCATCCGCGAAGCATTCGCGGCCTCGGCTCGGCGTGCCGCGCGGCTCGGTGTCGATGGACTGGAAGTGCACGCGGCGCACGGCTATCTGCTGCATCAGTTCCTCTCGCCGATCGCCAATCAGCGCGACGACGACTACGGCGGCTCGCTGGAAAACCGCATGCGCTTTCCGCTTGAAATCTTCGATATCGTGCGCGCTGCCTTTCCCGCCGACAAACCGGTCGGCGTGCGTGTCTCCGCGACGGACTGGGTCGAAGGCGGCTGGACGCTGGAAGACACCATCGCGTTCGCACAGGAGCTGAAAAAGCGCGGCTGCGACTGGATCGACGTGTCCTCCGGCGGCGTCTCGCCGTTGCAGAAGATTCCGCTTGAACCGGGTTATCAGATCCCCTTTGCCAAGGCGGTTAAGAAAGCAACCGGCCTCACGACCATCGGCGTGGGCCTCATCACCGACCCGTTGCATGCCGAACAACTGATCGAAGACGGCGACGCCGACCTGATCGCGATGGCCCGTGCGTTGCTGTACAACCCGCGTTGGCCGTGGCACGCCGCGGCGCAGCTCGGCGCGACGGTCGAAGCGCCGCCGCAGTACTGGCGTTCGCAACCGCGCGAGCAAAAGGCATTGTTCGGCGACATTTCGTTCGGACAACGGTGAAGTTGGCCAGCCGTCAACGGCGCGCGTCTTTTTGACGGTTGAACGAAGCCGTCTTCAGCGTGTAGGATGCCGGTTGTGGCGCACGTGCGTCGCAGGTCGACGCGGCGCTCGCAAGGCGCCGCGTTTGCTATCCGCGGCAGAAAAAAGCAGCGCGCGAGACGCGGGCATTTTCGACGGCTGCCAAACTTCACCCCCAGTTCTTCACAAGGATTCATTCAATGAGTTCACGCAGGATCGCCGTGCGCCGTTCGGGTGTGCACGGCAAAGGCGTGTTTGCCCTCGAACCGATTGCGGCCGGCGAGCGCCTGATCGAATACAAAGGCGAGCGGATCTCCTGGAAAGAAGCGCTGCGCCGTCATCCGCATAATCCGGCCGAACCGAATCACACGTTCTATTTCGCACTCGACAGCGGCAAGGTCATCGACGGCAAAGTGAACGGCAATAGCGCGCGCTGGATCAACCATTCCTGCGCGCCGAACTGCGAAGCCGAAGAAATCGACGGTCACGTATACGTGCATGCATTGCGCGATATCGCGGAAGGCGAGGAGGTCTTTTACGATTACGGCCTCGTGATCGACGCGCGTCAGACCAAGAAGCTCAAGAAGGAATACGAATGCCGTTGCGGCGCGCGCAAGTGCCGCGGCACGATGCTGGCGGCGCCGGAGAAGGAGAAGGGCAAGTCCGGGAAGTCGGCGGCCAAGGGCAAAACGTCGGCGAAGAAAGCGAAGAAGAAATGATGTTTGGGCTGTCTGATCGATCACGTTGGCGATTGATTCAGACGCCCGTCGAGCTTGCAGACAGTCAAATATCCAACGGCGCCGAGTGCGCCGATTTTTTTGCCTGGCGTCTCGGTTCAACCACCTCCACATCGCTCTGAACAGTGACCGGCACGAGCGGAATGCGCACGATGAAACGTGCGCCGCCTTCCGGGGCATCCTCGTAATGCACGCTGCCGTGATGCAGCACCATGATGTCGTGGACGATCGCGAGGCCCAGACCGGCGCCGCCATCCACGCCGGCGTCGGTCTGACCGTCGCCGCGGAAGAACCGCTTGAATAGATCGGCCTGCTGGTTGCGCGGCACGCCCGGCCCGTTGTCTTCGACGATGATCTCCGCCATGCGCGATTCGTCGATCACCGTTTGCGACACCGTTACCGTGATGCGGCCGCCATCGAAGCGCGACGGCGGCACGTATTTGAGCGCGTTATCCAGCAGATTGGCGAGTACTTCGTGCAGCAGCACGGGATTGCCGCGCGCCATCAACGGATGGCCGTTGCTGGGGTCGTCCAGACGCTGGAAACCGAGGTCGACGTGGAACGTCAACGCACGCGGCACCCACTCGGCGCCCGTGTCGAACGCGAGCGCGGCCATGTCCACGTTGACGAAGCGAGCCGCCTGTTCGCCCGGCTCGGCACGCGCGAGCGAGAGCAGTTGATTGGATAGCCGCACGGCACGATCAGCCGCGGCGCGCAGTTCACGCACGGCGGCCAGGGTTTGCTGCGGATCGCGCGCGATGGCCGCCTGCTCCGCATGCAGCTTGACAGCGGTGAGCGGCGTGCGGAGTTGATGCGCGGCGTCGGCGATGAACTTGCGCTGACCGTCGAGCGCCGTTTTCAAGCGGCCGAGCAACGCATTCAACGCGCCGGTCAGCGGGCGAATTTCGACCGGCACATAGGTTTCATCGACCGGTTCGAGCGACGTGTGGGTTTGCCGGTTCAGCGAATCGGCAAGATCGGTAAGCGGATTGAGCTGCTGATTGACCACGCGCCATACGATCACCCAGCCCGCCAGCAGCAGCAACAGCAGCGGCATCATGATCGCGACCAGAAACTCGGCGGCAATGCGAAACCGGTGATGCACCGGCTGACCGACTTCGACGACGATCGGATTACCCGTCGGCTGATCGACCCGGACCTGCGCCACTCGCACCGTCACGCCTTGATGCTGCGTTTCGAATACGTACGCGTAATGCATGCGCCGCACGCTCGTGCCTTGCAGCGGAAGATTGTGATCGCCGGCAATTTCCGTTTCGCCGGTGCTGATGCGGTAGACGAGGTGCTCGACCGGGTCCGAGAACATGGCCTGTGCGAGCGGCGGCACCGTGATGCGTGCATCCGGGCCGGCAATCTGGATCTGTTTGGAGATCGCGGTGGCAAGATCGGCGAGCGAACGGTCGACCACGTGCTGCGTGTACTGCCACGCCAGCCAGTAGGCGATCAGGCCGCTCATAAGTGCGAGCAGCGAAAGGGGAGCAGCGAGGCGCCGCAGCAGCGTGCGGCGCAGACTATTGGCGGCCGGCTGGGGCATGATCGAACGCGCGGGAAAGTAGCAACGGCGCAAGCACCGCGAAATGTCGCCGGATGCCGGCGAAGTGCGCACCGGGTGCGCGGCGCCGGTCTGGCGTCGTCAGGCCGCAACGTAGCGTGCGGCCTTCACGACGATTATGCGGCCTGACGGATTTCCTGCAACAGATAACCGAAGCCGCGTACCGTGACGATCTCGACACGGCAGTTTTCGAGCTTTTTACGAACCCGGTGCACATAGACCTCGATCGCGGTGTCGCCGAGATCGCCGCCGAAATGCGTCAGATGGTCTTGCAGCTGTGCCTTGCTGACCACGCGGCCATGACGCAGCAGCAGCATTTCGAGCACGGCGAATTCGCGCGGCGAGAGTTCGAGCGGCTTGTCGTCGTTGAAAATGCGGCGATCGACGCCCGACAGGCGCACACCGCCCAGCGACACTTCCGGACGCGGCATATCGCCGTGCGGACCGCTACGGCGCATGACCGCGCGGATGCGCGCTTCGAGCTCGGTGGGCTCGAACGGCTTCAGCATGTAGTCGTCGGCGCCGGAATTCAGGCCCTGCACGCGGTCGTTCAGTTCGTCGCGCGCGGTGAGGATGATCACCGGCGTGTGACGATTGCTCTGACGGAAGCGCGAGAGCAGCGTCATGCCGTCGATGCCGGGCAGACCCAGATCAAGGATCACCAGCTCATGGCGATTTTGCGTGAGGGCCTGTTCGGCGAAAATGCCGTCGTGGACCATGTCGACGGTGAAGCCGGCTTGTTCGAGACTGCTTTGGATGCCGCGTGCGATGGGGCGGTCATCTTCGATCAGAAGGAGTCGCATGAGTTTCGCTCAAGTACAATGGGTTAGGCGTTTGGGCAAGCGGTTCGCCGGGGCGCCTGCTGCACAGGCAGCGTGCGGCGTGGCCGTACCGAACTGGCACGAAGCGGCCACGAAGCAGGCATCGAGCGGCCTCGAAACGCCAACCGGGCGCTTCTCAACCTGTCACATCGCACCAGTCTCCCGAAGGGCCAGGATAACTTCGGACAACCCGGCGTTTTCCTGAAAGCGATCACGAAGTCATGATAAGCATTCACGAACTGGAAGCCGCAATCAACTTCTGGCGCGCCCGCTCACCTTCGAGCGGCGACGAACTCGTTCTGTGCAAGGAGGCAAGCGCGCTCTCCAAGCCGTATGCGCTGCTGATTGTACAGCGTCAGCACACGCTATCACTGGATCGTTTAGACGGGATTGCCAGGCAAGCGTGGGATTCTTACGTGCACCTTAAGAATAGCCTGTAGAACTGAAGGTTTGGGCAAGGGATTACCTGCAATGCCCTTTCATCGCTGCCAAATTGCTCGATGGCCGGTGCATAAACACGCCTGAGACGTATCAGCTTTTTTGTATTACGCCGTAATACTGTCGATAAATCTCGCCAGTTTGATGTCGCGCTCGGTCAAGCCGCCGGCCTCATGCGTGGACAGCGTGATCTCCACCTTGTTGTAGACATTGAACCATTCCGGATGGTGATCCATTTCCTGCGCCTTGATCGCCACGCGCGTCATGAAGCCGAATGCTTCGTTGAAGTCGGCGAATTTGAACTGGCGCTGGATCGCGTCGCGGTCCGCCACCGCTTGCCAGCCCTGCAAGCCGGCGAGCTGCGTGGCGCGTTCTTCGGAACTCAGTTTCTGAATCATGGTGCTACCTCATTGGATACGAACGGGCACGCCGGTGAGCGTGCGCATCCCTATTTTTTCACGGATGACGTCTGCCCGCAGCCGGCGCGCTTTTCAAATATCACCGTCGGCCAGCCAGCCTTCCTGCGAGCCGCGCGTAATGACGCGGTCGTGCTCGAGGACGTCGCCGGCCGCGAATGCCGGTTCGGCGGCAAGCCTTGCCAGCAGCGGCGCGAAATCGGTTTGCGCGATGTTGAGCAATTGCGCGAAGTCGTCGATCACAAAGTAGGTTTTCTGGAACGTGTCGATGCGGTAGCGCGTGCGCATCACCCGTTCGAGATCGAAGCCGAGGCGGTTCGGCGCGGCGCTTTGCTGGCTGTAGAGCGTCTCGCCCTTGCTCGACACGATGCCCGCGCCGTAGATCTTCACGCCGTTCGGACTGGCCGCGTCGCGGATCAGCCCGAACTCCACTGTGTACCAATAGAGGCGCGCGAGCAGCGGCAGGGCGCCGGCGTCATGGGCCGCGACCGCGGCGCGGCCGTACGCGTGCATGTAGTCCGCGAAAACGGGGTTGATCAGCAGCGGCACGTGGCCGAACAGATCGTGAAAACAGTCCGGCTCCTGCAGATAATCGAGCTGGTCCGGCCGGCGCATCCACCAGGTCACGGGAAAGCGGCGATTCGCCAGATGCTCGAAGAACACCTGGTCCGGTACGAGGCCGGGCACGGCGACGATCTGCCAGCCGGTGGCGGGCGTGAGCTTCGCGTTGATTTCGTCGAATGAGGGCACGCGGTCGGCGGGCATGCCAATGGTGTCGACGCCGGCCAGGAACTCGTCGCAGACGCGCCCGTGGAGGAGCGCCGTCTGGCGCGCGTAAAGCTGTTGCCATACCGCATGGTCGACCGCGCCGTAGCGCCCGGTCGGTTGGTCGATGGTGAAATCGGCGCGGGTTTCGAGGCCGGCGTCGAATTGCTCTTTCAGTTTGGCGGTATTGGCGGTGGACATGATGCTGCGCTCTACGGTGACGGCTTATATATGGGTGATGCAAGTGTAGAGCGGCGGCAGTGCGGAATGGGCGCAATGATGGCGGCGTATGGGCTGATCATGCAATAATCATGCATGAATAAGCCATTCAATGCGGATATCCAACATGTTAGAACTCGATCACTTCGATCTTGCGCTGCTGGACGTGCTTCAGCGCTTCGGCCGTGCAACGCATCAGCAACTGGCGGAGCAGGTGCCGCTGTCGCCGTCGCAGATTGGACGGCGTCTGCAGCGGCTGGAGCAGGTGGGCGTGGTGGATGGCTATCGCGTCGTGCTGCGACCCGAAAAGCTCGGGCTCGGTGTCACCGCGTTTACCAGTCTGAAGTTGAAGCACCACGGCGATTCGATCATCGAGCAGTTTCAACAGCAGATTGATGTGCTGCCTGAAGTGCTGGAGTGTCATGCCGTGGTGGGCGACGCCGACTATCTCCTGCGCATTGTCGCGCCCGATCTGAATTATCTATCGATGTTCGTGATGAAGAAGCTGATGCGTGTGCCAGGCGTCGACAGCGTGCGCTCGAATATCGTGCTCACCACGTTCAAACGCAATGGCCCGTTGCCGCTGGGCCATCTGTCGCCGGGGACGGCCGCACCTTGATGCGGCACCGGCCGCCCTGACTCCGCCCGCAGCTCCGGGTTGCCTTAGTCTTATGCCGCTTGCTTCGGCGCGCTGTCCGGGCTCAGCAAATCGACGTAGGCCACCGCCACCAGATCCGATTCCGGCACGCCGAGCGTGGCGAACATCGCATGCGCTTCGGCGTGGCCGCCTTCTTCATCGTCGTCCTGGGCGAGCACCACTTCCAGTTCGACGAAGTCGCCCAGACCGTCGACGCGGTCCAGATGGATCCGCGTGCGCCCGGTCAGATACACGTGCCGTTCCTTGGTGACGATGCCGCGCGTGGTCAGCGCGGTGGCGAGCAGCGCGTGCATGGCCTCCGGATTGGTCACCGGGCTGCGCGTGTAGTACGACGCCTTCGGACCGTCGCGGTCGTCGCGCTGGTAGAAGATCAGCTCGGCCGGCGTGCCGTCGTCGAACTGGCGCAGCTTCAGGCGGCCGCGCGGCACGTCGTAGAAAAAGTCCTGCTGGCGGAAGATCAGCGGTGCGTCCGGCGCGAGCTGCGCCGCGCGTCCGCGGAGTTGCTCGAAATGCTGGGCGCGGGCTTTGATTTCAATGTTGCGTGCCATGTCAGGTTCCTGTTGAAGGATGGATTGGTCGGCGGCTTCCGGTGTTGCCGAGGCGAAGCTGCCGGGAAGGACAAATCAGGTGGAACGGAAAAGGATGGCGAGCAGGCGCGTGTGCGCGAACCCTCAATCTAACAAAAACTGCGTGACGGTGTGGTTTCAGGCGCGGGGCAAGTGGTCGCTGCGGGCGAGCGGGTTGCTGAACCCTCACGCAGGCGGCTGCTGCGTGAGGAGATAGCGCCGGTTATCTATGGCGATAGGACCATACGGCTTGCGGCTGTCATGAGAGCGGCTCATATCGCACACTCGCTGGCGCTCTCATGCCCGTCACGCAAGCGCCATTCGCGCGATCCTCAAGTCGCCCATTGCTGCTCGATCAGCTTCAACGCCGCGGCAATCGCCGGTTCCTCCTTGCGCTGCGCGAGCGTAATAAAGCTGAGCTGGGTCGGCACGGTAACACCTTCGACGATGGTCAACGCGTGCGCATGCGCTTCGGCGATCGCGGTGGCGTCGCGTGCGAGCGTGAGGCCGACGCCCGATTTGACCAGATCGAGCATCGACGGCTCCTGGTCCACTTCCGCCACCTTGACCGGCTTCACACCGGCTTCGTCGAAGCAGCGCGTCAACAGCCGGTTATGCGCCGACGCGGGCGGCGTCCAGATCCACGGCAGCGCCGCCAGCGCACGCCAGTCGCGCGCGCCCTTGACGCGATCTTTCCAGCCGGCCGGCGCGAGCACGCGGTATTGGAAGGCAGTCAGCGTGACCGCATGAAAAGCGGGGCCGTCGCGCGGTTCGTCTTCGGACGGCAAGCCGATGTAGTAGCCGACATCCAGCTCGCCCGCGCGAACCTGCTCCAGCACCCAGCCCGACATGCCATGGCGCAAGGCCGTCTCGATGTGCGGCCAGCTTTCCACGAGCTGCTTGAGAAAGCCGCCCAGGCGCAGAAACGCCGGGTCGAGGATCGTGCCGATCCGCAATCGTCCGCGCACTTCGTGACGCAGCGATTGCGCCGCCCGCTGCACGTCGTTCGCCGCGCCGAGCGCGCGTTCGGCGTGCGGCAGCAGCGCTTGTCCGTCGCGCGTGAGCGAGAGCCCGTGCGAGGTCCGCGTGAACAGCGTGACGCCGAGCGTCTCCTGCAAATGCTTGATTTGCAGGCTGACGGCAGGTTGGGTCAGGTGCAGTTGCACGGCGGCACGCGTGAGGTTGCCCTCGCGCGCCACGGTGACGAACGCCCGGAGCAGAGTCAGATCCATATCCTGATATTAACGCGCCTTATAGCGCAGTTGAGCATTACTCATTGGATTTCCCGGCCCGAAGCGCCGTACGCTTCACTTTCAGCACGGCTTTATCACGCCCCGGGCACGCCGGCGCGGAAGACTTCACACGAAAGAGGACATCATGAGCGAGACATATCAGGACGAAACCCAGCGTAGCGCGACCAGCGCCCGTGCGCTGACCCACTTCATCAACGGCAAGACGTTCGAGGGCACGAGCGGACGTTTCGGCGACGTCTTCAATCCCGCGCAAGGCAGTGTGAGCGCGCGCGTGCCGCTGGCGAGCGTCGCCGAAGTGGATGCCGCCGTCGCCGCCGCGAAGGCCGCGTTTCCCGCGTGGAGTGAAACCGCGCCGATCAAGCGCGCGCGTGTCCTGTTCAAGTTCAAGGAACTGCTCGACCGTCACCACGACGAACTCGCGGAACTGATCACGCGCGAGCATGGCAAAGTGTTTTCGGACGCGAAGGGCGAGGTGATGCGCGGCATCGAGATCGTCGAGTTCGCGTGCGGCATCCCGAACCTGTTGAAGACCGACTTCACCGATCAGATCGGCGGTGGCATCGACAACTGGAATCTGCGTCAGCCGCTCGGCGTGGTCGCCGGCATCACGCCGTTCAATTTCCCGATGATGGTGCCGTGCTGGATGTTTCCCGTCGCGATTGCGTGCGGCAACACGTTTGTATTGAAGCCGTCGGAGCGCGATCCGTCCTGTTCGAGCCGTCTCGCGGAATTGTTGAAGGAAGCCGGCTTGCCAGACGGCGTGTTCAACGTCGTGCACGGCGACAAGGTCGCTGTCGATGCGTTGCTGGTGCATCCGGAAGTCAGCGCATTGTCGTTTGTCGGTTCGACGCCGATTGCCGAGTACATCTACACGGAAGGCACGAGGCATGGCAAGCGTGTGCAGGCTTTGGGCGGAGCGAAGAATCATCTGGTGGTGATGCCGGACGCGGATCTCGACCAGGCCGTCGATGCCTTGATCGGGGCGGCATACGGTTCCGCGGGCGAGCGTTGCATGGCAATTTCGGTGGCCGTCGCGGTGGGACATATCGCCGATGAACTGGTCGAGCGGCTCACACCGCGTGTGAAAAGTTTGAAGATTCTCAACGGCATGGAATCAGATGCCGAGATGGGACCGTTGGTGACGTCGGTGCATCGCGAGAAAGTGGTCGGCTATATCGACTCGGGCATCGAAGCGGGCGCGAAGCTGGTGGTCGACGGACGCGGCCATCAGGTCAGCGGTCATGAGAAGGGTTTCTTTCTGGGCGGCACTCTGTTCGACAATGTTTCGACCGACATGAAGATCTATCGCGAAGAGATTTTCGGACCCGTGCTCTGTGTAGTGCGCGTGCCGGATTTTGCTTCCGCGGTGGAACTGATCAACGCCAACGAGTTTGCTAACGGCGTGTCGTTGTTTACGTCCGATGGCGGCGTCGCTCGCGCTTTCTCGCGGCAGATCCAGATCGGCATGGTGGGCATCAATGTGCCGATTCCCGTGCCGATGGCGTGGCATTCGTTTGGTGGCTGGAAGAAGTCGCTGTTCGGCGATCATCATGCGTATGGTGAAGAAGGTGTGCGGTTTTATACGCGCTACAAGAGCATCATGCAGCGCTGGCCCGACAGTATTTCCAAGGGTGCTGAGTTCACGATGCCGGTGGCTAAGTAGTGTGAGGCGATTGCCTTCGGCAGGCTGCGCTTCTGGTGGCATGTCGAAGGCGGAAAACAAAAATAGAGCCCAAGCCGCAGTCGCATGACAACCATGGACTAGCGGGCAAAAAAAGCTTAGGAGACTGAACAATGAGCCATACCGATCCGACGTCCGCGGCCCGGCGTCTCGAAGGCGAGTTCGACTACATCATCGTGGGTGCGGGGACAGCGGGTTGTGTGCTGGCGAATCGCTTGACCCAGGATCCCGACGTGCAAGTGCTTCTGCTCGAAGCAGGCGGAAAAGACGACTATCACTGGATTCACGTGCCGGTCGGCTACCTCTATTGCATCGGCAATCCGCGCACGGACTGGCTCTATAAAACGCAGGCGGAAGCGGGTCTCAATGGCCGCGCGCTGTCGTATCCGCGTGGACGCGTTTTGGGCGGCAGTTCTTCCATCAACGGCATGATCTACATGCGTGGTCAGCGCGAAGATTACGATGAATGGGCGCGCGTTACGAACGACGCATCCTGGTCATGGAACTCGGTGTTGCCGATTTTCAAACGCAGCGAAGATCACCATGCCGGCGCCAGCGAATCGCACGGCGCGGGCGGACCGTGGCGGGTCGAAAAACAGCGGTTGAAATGGAAAATTCTCGAAGAGTTTTCGCGCGCCGCGCAAGAGACCGGCATTCCCGCCACCGACGACTTCAACCGTGGTGACAACACCGGTGTCGGCTACTTCGACGTGAATCAGAAACGCGGCATTCGCTGGAATGCATCGAAGGCGTTTTTTGCGTCCCGCACTCAAGCGGCCGAATCTCACCGTGATCACCGGCGCGCACACGCAACGCGTCGTATTGGAAGGACGCCGTTGTACGGGCGTCGAATATCGCGGCGACAACACGGACTATCTGGCCAAGGCTCGATGTGAAGTGATCCTCAGTTCAGGTGCGGTGAATTCACCGCAGTTGCTTGAACTCTCCGGCATCGGCAATGGCGCGCGTCTGCAGAATCTCGGCATCGAGGTCGTCAACGATATGCGCGGCGTGGGCGAGAATCTGCAGGATCATTTGCAATTGCGCATGGCCTATAAGGTCGACGGCGTGCGTACGCTCAACACGGCATCCGCGCATTGGTGGGGCAAGTTGCTGATCGGCATGCAGTACGCGTTTTTTCAAAGTGGCCCGATGTCGATGTCGCCGTCGCAACTTGGTGCGTTCGCCAAATCCGATCCGGGCGACCGCACGCTCACGCGGCCCGACCTCGAATATCACGTCCAGCCGCTTTCGCTCGATCGCTTCGGCGAACCGCTGCATCGGTTCAATGCGTTCACTGCGTCGGTGTGCCAGTTGCGGCCCACATCGCGCGGCAGCATTCACATCGAATCCGCCGATGCTTCAGCGCCACCCCTGATCGCACCGAACTATCTCTCCACCGACTACGACCGGCACGTTGCCGCCAACGCGCTGCGTCTCACGCGCCGCATCGCGGCGGCGCCCGCGCTCGCACGCTACCGGCCGCAGGAGATTTTGCCCGGCATTCAGTACCAGACCGAAGAGGAGTTACAACAGGCGGCCGGCGCGGTCGGCACGACCATCTTCCATCCAGTCGGCACCTGCCGCATGGGGACGACCGACGACCCCGGCGCGGTGGTCGACAACAGGCTACGGGTTATCGGTGTTGACGGGCTGCGCGTGGTCGATGCATCTGTCATGCCGACCATCACCTCGGGCAACACCAATTCGCCCACGCTGATGATCGCCGAGCGCGCCAGCGACATGATCCGCGAAGATCGCCGTGCGAACGTGGGCGGCAGTTTCGCGGCACAAGCTAGCGCAACGCCTTCCATGTCCGCAGTGTGACAGCTAGCGCACGAGCCTCATGGAGATGCCCGTCCGACCGGCTCGGCGGGCATCTCGCACGTATGCGCCCCGTTCGGGGCCGGTGTCATCCACTGCCACTAAGTGCAAATCCCAATGAATGCGCTGCATCATTGGCGCGACAATGGCAGCCATGCTGCGTGCCGCCCCATGGATTACCGTCCGGATTGGTGCAGCACGCCAACGAGCGGCACGGGGTGCCGCCGTCATAAAAAGTCGCGCAGCGGTTCGCGCGGAAGATCGTAGTGCTTCGCCTTACTCCGTATGGAAGGGAACATGATTCTCGGCGATACGATTCTCGAAACGCGCGGCCTCACTCGTGAGTTCAAAGGCTTCATCGCCGTGAACGGTGTCAACCTGCGCGTGCGTCGTGGCTCGATCCATGCGTTGATCGGCCCGAACGGGGCAGGCAAGACCACCTGCTTCAATCTGCTCACCAAGTTTCTGGAACCCACTGCGGGCCAGATCGTTTTCAACGGCATCGACATCACCGGCGAACGCCCGGCGCAGATTGCGCGGCGCGGCATTATTCGTTCGTTCCAGATTTCCGCGGTGTTTCCGCATCTGACAGCATTGCAGAATGTGCGCATCGGTTTGCAGCGCCAGCTCGGCACGGCATTTCATTTCTGGAAGAGCGAGCGCACGCTGCGCCAACTCGATGACCGCGCAATGGACCTGCTCACCCAGGTCGGACTGACCGATTTCGCCGATGTGTTGACGGTCGAACTTTCCTATGGCCGCAAACGCGCGCTGGAAATTGCTACCACGCTCGCCATGGAACCGGAACTCATGTTGCTCGACGAACCGACGCAAGGCATGGGCCATGAAGACGTCGATCGCGTGACGGCGTTGATCAAAAAAGTATCGAGCGGCCGCACCATCCTGATGGTCGAGCACAACATGAATGTGATCGCCGGCATCTCCGACACGATTACCGTGCTGCAACGAGGCGAAGTGCTCGCCGAAGGCAGCTACGCCGAAGTGTCGAAAAATCCGCTGGTGATGCAAGCCTATATGGGCAGCGCCGACGCGGCGCTCGCCGGAGCTCACGCATGAATACGATTGCCGAGCGAGAAAGCCTCGACATAAGCGGGACGGATAACGCCGTTCCCGCGCTGGACATCAAGGGTTTGCAGGCGTGGTACGGGGAATCCCATATTCTGCATGGCGTCGATCTGACGGTGAACCGCGGCGAAGTCGTCACGCTGCTGGGCCGCAACGGCGCCGGACGCACCACGACGCTGCGCGCCATCATGGGCTTGACCGGACGGCGCACCGGTTCGATCCGCATTGGCGGACGCGAAACCATCAGTCTGCCCACGCATCGCATCGCGCATTGCGGCGTGGGTTACTGTCCGGAAGAACGGGGTATTTTTTCGAGCCTCTCATGCGAGGAAAACCTGCTGTTGCCGCCGCCCATCGGCGACAAGGCACACATGATGTCGCTCGAAGAAATCTATTCGATGTTCCCGAATCTGCAGGAACGCCGCGCGAGCCAAGGCACGCGGCTATCCGGCGGCGAACAGCAGATGCTGGCGGTGGCGCGTATTCTGCGCACCGGCGCGAGCCTGCTGCTGCTCGACGAAATCTCGGAAGGGCTCGCGCCTGTCATCGTGCAGGCGCTGGCGCGCATGATCATGACACTCAAGGCGCGGGGCTACACCGTCGTGATGGTCGAACAGAACTTTCGTTTTGCCGCGCCGCTGGCGGACCGCTTCTATGTGATGGAGCACGGCGCGATTGTCGAGCACTTCGGGGCAAGTGAGCTCGAAAGCAAGATGCCGGTCCTGCACGATCTACTGGGCGTATAAAAGCGCCCGATTGCCTCTGATAACCACAAGCGAAGAAACCAGGAGACAGGAATGAAAAAGAACCCACTCGCGCGGCTTGCCACACTCTGTTTCGCGGTCGCCGCCGGCGCCGCCTTGAC
Source organism: Paraburkholderia sp. BL6665CI2N2 (assembly GCF_004366535.1). NCBI lineage: Bacteria > Pseudomonadati > Pseudomonadota > Betaproteobacteria > Burkholderiales > Burkholderiaceae > Paraburkholderia > Paraburkholderia sp. BL6665CI2N2. Next base: position 5,659,212 of record NZ_SORC01000001.1, on the reverse strand, counting down.
GATGAGCAGCGCGCAAGCGGCTGACGACGCGGTGAAGATCGGTTTCATCACCGACATGTCCGGTCTGTATGCGGACATCGACGGGCAGGGTGGACTCGAAGCGATTCGCATGGCGGTGGCGGATTTCGGCGGCAAGGTCAACGGCAAGCCGATCACGGTGGTGTATGCGGACCACCAGAACAAGGCGGACATCGCGGCGTCGCGCGCGCGTGAATGGTTCGACCGCGACGGCGTCGATCTGCTGATCGGCGGCACGAATTCGGCAACCGGTCTGTCGATGAACACCGTGGCCGGAGAAAAGAAGAAGGTGTACATCAGCATCGGCGCGGGCGCGGACACGCTGACCAATGAGCAATGCACGCCGTACACGATCCATTACGCGTACGACACCACGGCGCTGGCCAAGGGCACGGGTTCGGCGGTGACGAAGCAGGGCGGCAAGACGTGGTACTTCCTGACGGCCGACTATGCCTTCGGCAAGGCGCTGGAGAAGAACACGTCGGACGTGGTGAAAGCGAATGGCGGCCAGGTGCTGGGCACGGTGCGCCATCCGCTGTCGGCGTCGGACTTCTCGTCGTTCCTGTTGCAGGCGCAAGCGTCGAAGGCGCAGATCCTCGGCCTCGCCAACGCGGGCGGCGACACGATCAACTCGATCAAGGCGGCCAAGGAGTTCGGCATTACCAAGACGATGAAACTCGCCGCGCTGCTGATGTTCATTGACGACGTGCACAGCCTGGGTCTCGAAACCACGCAAGGTCTGGTACTGACGGACAGTTGGTACTGGAACAAGGATGCCACCACCCGCAAGTGGGCGCAGCGCTACTTCGACAAGATGAGGAAGATGCCGTCGAGCCTGCAGGCTGCCGACTACTCGGCGACCATGACCTATCTGAACGCAGTGAAGGCGGTGGGTTCGACCGACTCCGACAAGGTGATGGCACAACTGAAAAAGACCAAGATCGACGATTTCTATGCGAAGGGCTACATCCGTCAGGACGGCAGCATGATCCACGACATGTACCTGATGCAGGTCAAGACGCCGGCCGAATCCAAAGAGCCGTGGGACTACTACAAGATCACGGCGACGATCCCCGGGGAGCAGGCGTTCACGACCAAGGCCGAAACGCGCTGCGCGCTGTGGAAGTAATCGCTGGTTCATAACCGGATGGCCGTCTGCCTGGTCGTCCTGACGGGCGATGCGTGCTGCCGTGATGGTACACAGGCAGACGGCGAAGCGTTTTCACATGCCGCGCGCGATCGGCGTCGTTGCCGCCGATTGCGCGCCGGCCGGATCGTGCGTGACCGATCTCACCTTGGCGATGGGTTAAGGCTTCAATGGAAATCTTTGGCGTTCCGCTACCGGCGATGCTGAGCCAGCTGTTGCTGGGGCTCGTGAACGGCTCGTTCTACGCAATATTGAGCCTCGGGCTAGCGGTGATCTTCGGCTTGCTCAACGTGATCAATTTCGCTCACGGCGCGTTGTTCATGCTTGGCGCCATGCTCGCGTGGATGGGCTTTTCGTATTTCGGCCTGCCGTACTGGCTGATGCTGGTGCTCGCACCGCTGATCGTCGGGTTGTTTGGCATCGTGATCGAGCGCTCGATGCTGCGCTGGCTCTACAAGCTCGATCATCTGTACGGGCTCTTGCTGACATTCGGGCTCACGCTCGTGGTGGAAGGCGTGTTCCGCTCCATCTACGGTTCGTCCGGTCAGCCGTACGACGTGCCGTCGGCGCTTTCCGGCGCAACCAATCTCGGCTTCATGTTCCTGCCGAACTATCGCGCGTGGGTCGTGGTGGCTTCGTTGGCGGTGTGCTTCGCGACATGGTTCGTGATCGAGAAGACGCGTCTCGGCGCCTATCTGCGCGCCGGTACGGAAAACCCGAAATTGGTCGAAGCGTTCGGCATCAACGTGCCGCTGATGATCACGCTCACCTACGGCTTCGGCGTCGCGTTGGCGGCGTTTGCGGGCGTGCTCGCGGCACCGGTGATTCAGGTCTCGCCGCTGATGGGCCAGCCGATGATCATCACCGTGTTCGCGGTAGTCGTGATCGGCGGCATGGGTTCGATCATGGGCTCGATTCTGACTGGTTTGCTGCTCGGCGTGATCGAAGGGCTGACGCGCGTGTTTTACCCGGAAGCGTCGGCGACCGTCGTCTTCGTGATCATGGCGCTGGTGTTGCTGGTGCGCCCGGCGGGTCTCTTCGGCAAGGAAAAATGATGCAGAGAAAAGTGCTCTACGGTCTGCTGCTGGTCGTGCTGCTCGCGGTGCCCGTGCTCGGCATCTATCCGCTCTTCGTAATGAAGGTGCTGTGCTTCGCGCTGTTCGCGGCGGCGTTCAATTTGCTGATCGGCTACACCGGGTTGCTGTCGTTCGGTCACGCGATGTTTCTTGCTTCGGCTGGCTATGTGACGGGCTATGCGATCCAGTCGCTCGGCTTCTCGCCGGAACTCGGTGTGCTGGCCGGCACGGCGGCGGCAACCTTGCTCGGCCTGATCGTGGGTCTCTTCGCAATTCGCCGCCAGGGCATCTACTTCGCTATGGTCACGCTGGCGCTCGCGCAGATGGTCTACTTCGTGTTCCTGCAGGCGCCGTTCACGCATGGCGAGGATGGTCTGCAAGGCGTGCCGCGCGGCAAGCTGTTCGGCGTGCTGGATCTGTCGTCCGACATGGCGCTGTATTTCGTCGTGCTCGCCGTGATGGTGCTGGCCTTCCTGCTGATCGTGCGGATCGTGCATTCGCCGTTCGGGCAGGTGCTGGTGGCCATCAAGGAGAACGAGCCGCGCGCGGTGTCGCTCGGCTACGATACGGATCGCTTCAAGCTGCTCGCGTTTATTCTGTCGGCGGGGATTGCGGGCCTCGCGGGTTCGCTCAAGGTGTTGGTGCAAGGCTTCGAGACGTTGAGCGACGCGTATTGGACCATGTCCGGCCTCGTGATCCTGATGACGCTCGTCGGCGGCATGGGTACGTTGTTCGGGCCGCTGCTCGGCGCGGCGCTGATCGTCGCGCTCGAGGATCGGCTCGGCGATATCGGCGGGGCACTGGCGACGACCACGGGCGTCGAGTGGTTCCGCTCGCTGGGCGAATCGGTGACCATTGTCACCGGCGTGATTTTCATTGCCTGCGTGCTGGCGTTCCGGCGTGGCATCGTCGGCGAAATCATCGCGCGAGTGCGGCCGCTGCGAGCCTGACGCTCAGTGAAATGGGCGATTGCTTCGGCATCCGATATAATCCAGCCGTCTCGATGCGGCAGGTTGAAAAGGGCGGCACTCGAGTCGAAATGCATACACCGTATGGCTCCCCGCAACGTGCCCCAATTCGGTGCCGCAGTGCACCACTAGGGTAATTGCTAGTTGTAGTATGCGGAGTGCTCGTTTAATCTTCATGCAGTTCTGATGCACCACGAATTTTGCAGGTGGAGAACGAGGAGACAATGAGGCACTCAGTGCCCAGACGAAAGCGCTGTTGGATTGATATCCAACAGCGCTTTTTATTTGTATTTCCGGTTATTCGACATTCCAATTCCCCGCTAATTCGGTGACCCTTTTTCATTCGCCGAACATGTCTCTATTTCACACGTCTCAACCCTGCAAAACGCTTGCCGCGCGTGGCTTTCGTCCGCTAAACTCGCTATTCACCGACCGCATGGTCGGGATTTAAATCTGTGCATTTAAATTCGAATGAATAACGGGGTTGATAGAGGAGCGGGATGAAGTCGGCATTGCGTTGGATCAGCGCGGCATTGGTCGCCACCGGAGTGAGCGCAGCATGGAGCGTCCATGCATTCGCGGACGTGAAAATCGGCGTGACCGTGTCGGCAACCGGCCCGGCCGCGTCGCTCGGCATTCCGGAAAAGAACACGATTGCACTGCTGCCTAAAGAGGTGGCAGGTCAGAAGATTGATTACATCGTGCTCGACGACGCCACGGATTCCACCCAAGCCGTCAAGAACGCACGCAAGTTCACGAGCGAAGATCACGTGGATGCGCTGATCGGCTCGACCGTCGTGCCGAACTCGCTTGCCATGATCGACGTCGCCGCCGAAACCACCACGCCCATGATCTCCATGGCGGCCGCGGCGAGCATTGTCGAGCCGATGGACGCAAAGCGCGCGTGGGTCTTCAAGACGCCGCAGAACGACATCCTCATGGCCACAGCCATCGCGCAGCACATGTCGAACCACGGTGTGAAGACGGTGGCCTTTATTGGTTTCTCCGACGCCTACGGCGAGAACTGGTTCAGGGAATTCGGCAAGGCTGCCGATCTCGCGAAGATCAAGGTCGTCGCGAGCGAACGCTTCGCACGCAACGACGCATCGGTGACCGGCCAGGTGCTAAAGATCATGTCGCAGAATCCAGACGCGGTGCTGATTGCGGGTGCCGGCACACCGGCCGCGCTGCCGCAGAAAACGCTCAAGGAGCGTGGCTATAAAGGCAAGTACTATCAGACGCACGGCGTCGCCAATAACGACTTCCTGCGCGTGTGCGGTAAGGATTGCGAAGGCACCTATCTGCCGGCGGGTCCGTTGCTCGTTGCCGAGCAATTGCCTGATTCGAATCCGGTGAAGAAGAGTGCACTCGCGTACAAGCGCGCGTACGAAACCGCTTACGGCGCCGGCTCGGTGTCGACCTTCGGCGGCCACGCATGGGACGCGGGCCTGCTGCTGCAACGCGCGATTCCGCTGGCGTTGAAGAAGGGTCAACCGGGCACGCCTGCATTCCGCGAAGCATTGCGGGCCGCACTGGAAAGCACCAAAGACATGCCCGCGTCGCACGGCATCTTCAATATGAGCGCGAACGACCATGCTGGTCTCGACCAACGGGCACGCGTGATGGTGGAGATTGTCGGCGGCAAGTGGAAGTTGTCCGGCGACTGAGCGAAGGCAAAGCGATATGGACCTTCAATAAACAAAAGACGCGTGCAGTTGACGCGTCTTTTTTATTGTCCGCATCGCGTGAAAAAGTGTGGCTCCGCCGCTTCAGGACAAACCCGCATTTGGGTTGCAGTCTATTGACCGTCAATCATGCAGAACGCAATACTACTAACATGTTAGTGTTTTGTTCACAGGATATCGCAGCAGTTTGCAGTCGTGGTATGCGCAGTGAAGTAGCAGCAAAGCGGCGACGGTATTCGCGCTGAGCAGGGAAAACCATGCTTGGCACGCCAGAACCCTATAACTAGATTCAGACACCCGGCCCACGAGTCGGATTTCAGATACGCGCTTCAAAGCGTTTGGAGACTTGCAATGAAAAAGACAAAGCAATGGGTACGCACCGGCATTGCCATGGCATTGATGTGCAGTGCGGGCGCGGCGTTCGCTCAGGTGAAAATCGGCGTGACGCTTTCTACTACGGGGCCGGCCGCATCGCTCGGGATTCCTGAAAAGAACACGATTGCACTGTTGCCGAAAGAGATCGGCGGCAAGACCGTGCAGTACATCATTCTCGACGACGGATCCGATACCGGCAAAGCCGTGCAGAACACGCGCAAGCTGATCGATGAAGACCACGTCGACGCGATCATCGGCTCGACCGTCACGCCGAATTCGCTCGCCATGCTCGACGCCGCTGCCGAAGGCAAGACGCCGGTGATCTCGCTGGCGGCATCGGCGGCGATCATTTCGCCGATGGACGCGAAGCGTGCCTGGGCCTTCAAACCGCCGCAGAACGACAGCCTGATGGCCGACGCCATCGCCGATTACATGGAGCATCACGGCGTGAAGACGGTGGGCTTCATCGGCTTCGCGGATGCCTATGGCGACGGCTGGAACAACGTCTTCACCGCGGCGGCCGCTGCACACAATCTGAAGATCGTCTCGAACGAGCGCTTTAACCGCACCGATGCATCGGTGACGGGCCAGGTCCTGAAGACGATGGGCGCGAACCCCGACGCGGTGCTGATCGCGGGTGCGGGCACGCCGTCGGCGTTGCCGGCCAAGACGCTCAAGGAGCGCGGCTACAAGGGCAAGGTCTATCAGACTCACGGCGTCGCCAACAACGACTTCCTGCGCGTGTGCGGCAAGGACTGCGAAGGCGAATTCCTGCCGGCCGGACCGATCCTCGTGGCGGATCAACTGCCTGACTCGAACCCGGTGAAGAAGTCGTCGCTGGCTTATAAGTCGGCGTATGAGAAAGCGTATGGCGCGGGTTCGGTGGCGACGTTCGGCGGGCACGCATGGGACGCCGGTCAGATGCTGCAAGCAGCGATTCCGGTCGCGCTGAAGACCGCTCAGCCGGGCACGGAACAGTTCCGCGTGGCACTGCGTGGGGCGCTTGAGAACATCAAGGAACTGCCGGTCTCGCACGGCATCATGAACACCACGACGACCGACCACAACGGCCTCGACAAGCGCGCACGCGTGATCGTGCAGATCGTCGACGGCAAGTGGAAGCTGCAGAACGACTAACGACAAAAGCGGTACGCGCCTCTCGCGCAACGTGCGGCATGTGACGCCGCATTGCCATTCTGTTCGATGACAATGGCATCGACCGCCGCGCCGTGTACCGGCGCGGCGGTCGCCTTTTCAGGGCATAGCGGGTCGATGGACGGCCACGAGTTCTGCCGCCACGACGGTTTCCCAGTTTCGATTTCGACGCTTCAGGACGAGGAAGTATGGATCTATCAATTGCGGCGATCCTCGCGCAGGACGGCATCACCACGGGCGCGATCTACGCGCTGCTAGCGCTCGCGCTGGTGCTGGTGTTCTCCGTGACGCGGGTGATCTTCATCCCGCAGGGGGAGTTTGTTTCGTACGGCGCGTTGACGCTCGCCGCACTGCAGACGCAGAAATTTCCCGCCACCTGCTGGTTGCTGATGGCGATGGGCGCGGCCTGCTTCGTCGTCGAGATAGCGGGGCTGGTGCGGCATCCCGAACGGCGCCGGCATGCGGCGCGCACGCTGATCATGCTGGTCGGCAAATATCTGCTGTTTCCGATCGCGGTCTATGCGCTGACACAAGGCGTTTTCATGCATACGCTGCCGATGATCGCGCAGATCGCGTTGACGCTGCTGATCGTGATTCCGATGGGTCCTTATGTGTACCGGCTCGCGTATGAGCCGATCGCCGAGGCAAGCACGCTGCTGCTGTTGATCGTGGCGGTGGCAGTGCACTTCGCGATGGTCGGCCTGGGTCTCGTGATGTTCGGTGCGGAAGGTTCACGCACTACAGCGTTTTCCGATGCGACCTTCAACATTGGCACACTGACGATTTCCGGGCAAAGCCTGTGGGTGGTCGGCACGGCGGTGGTGTTGATCGGCGCGCTGTATCTTTACTTCGATCGCTCGATCTCGGGCAAGGCGTTGCGCGCGACGTCGGTGAACCGGCTGGGCGCGCGGCTCGTCGGCATCGGCACGACGCAAGCAGGGCGGCTCGCATTCACGCTGGCGGCGGGCCTCGGCGCGCTGTGCGGCATCCTCGTCGCACCCTTGACCACCATCTACTACGACTCGGGCTTCCTGATCGGTTTGAAGGGCTTTGTGGGGGCGATTATCGGCGGGCTCGTCAGCTATCCGCTGGCTGCCGCGGGCTCGATCCTGGTCGGCCTGCTGGAGTCGTATTCGTCGTTCTGGGCGAGTGCTTACAAGGAAGTGATCGTGTTCACGCTGATCATCCCCGTGTTGCTCTGGCGAAGTCTCGCCAGTCCGCACGCCGAAGAGGAAGAGGAGTGACGCGATGAAACGGATCATGCAAAACAAGTTCTTCTGGTTGTTCCTCGTGGTGCTGTTCGCGCTGCCGGTGTTGCCGCAACCGATTCACGTGCCTGAGTACTGGGTGACGCTGCTCAACTACATCGGTCTGTATTCGATCGTCGCGATCGGTCTTGTGCTGCTGACCGGGATCGGCGGGATGACGAGCTTCGGGCAAGCCGCGTTTGTCGGGATCGGCGCTTATGCGACCGCCTATCTGACGACGCGGTATGGCGTTTCGCCGTGGCTCGCATTGATTGCAGGTGTGGTAGTGACGGCGTTGATCGCGCTGATGCTCGGTTTGGTGACGATGCGGTTGTCAGGACACTTTCTGCCTCTTGGCACGATCGCCTGGGGACTCGCGCTGTTCTATCTGTTCGGCAATCTTGAAATGCTGGGCAAGTACGACGGCATCAACGGGATTCCGGTGTTGAATGTGTTTGGCATCAACCTCGAATCCGGCCGTCATATCTATTACCTGATCTGGTTGGTTGCGCTCGGTGCGGTCATTTCTGTTCAGAATCTGCTTAACAGTCGCCCGGGGCGGGCGATCCGCGCGTTACGTGGCGGCGGCATGATGGCCGAGGCGATGGGCGTCAACACCGGGTGGATGCGTGTGGTGATCTTCGTGTACGCGGCGGTGCTGGCCTCGGTCTCAGGTTTCCTCTACGCCCACCTGCAGCGCGCAGTGAACCCGACGCCTTTCGGTCTGAATCACGGCATCGAATTTCTGTTCATGGCCGTCGTGGGCGGCGTCTCGCACGTTTGGGGCGCGGTGCTCGGCGCGGCGATCCTGACGGTGCTGCAAGATTATTTGCAAACCTTGCTGCCGAAGCTACTTGGCGAGAACGGCAACTTTGAAGTGATCGTGTTCGGCATCTTGATGGTGCTGCTGCTGCAATACGCGCGGCAGGGCGTTTGGCCGTTCGTCGCGCGATTTTTCCCGAAGGGCCCGCGCGCTCACGTCGCTGATCACGCCGAGCCGTTGCCGCAGCGCAGCAAGCCGGCGGCCGGTGAAGACTTGTTGACGGTGAATAAAGCGCGCAAGCAATTCGGCGGTCTGGTCGCGGTGAACGATGTCAGCTTCGAGGTGAAGGCGGGGCAGATCATCGGCCTGATCGGTCCGAATGGCGCCGGCAAGTCGACGACCTTTAATCTGGTGACCGGCGTGTTGCAGGCGACCAGCGGAGAGATCACGTTCCGCGGCGAGCGCATCGATTCGCTGAGTTCACGTGAAATCGTCAAACGCGGAATCGGGCGCACGTTCCAGCACGTCAAGCTGCTGCCGGGGATGACGGTGCTTGAGAACGTCGCGATTGGCGCGCATCTGCGCGGGCAAGCCGGTGTCTGGCGCAGCGTCGTGCGCCTGAACAGCGCGGAAGAAGCGCGCTTGATGGCCGAGGCGGCTCGTCAGATTCGCCGCGTCGGCCTTGAGCAGCACATGTACGACGAAGCTGGGAGCCTCGCGCTGGGACAACAACGGATTCTCGAAATTGCTCGCGCGCTGTGTTGCGATCCGACGCTGCTGCTGCTGGATGAACCGGCCGCTGGTCTGCGCTACCAGGAAAAGCTGCAACTGGCCGACCTGCTGCGTCGCCTGAAGGCTGAAGGCATGAGCGTGCTGCTGGTGGAGCACGATATGGACTTCGTGATGAATCTCACCGATCGGCTGGTGGTCATGGAGTTCGGGACTCGTATCGCCGAAGGTCTGCCGCAAGAGGTACAACAAGACCCGGCGGTGCTGGAAGCTTATCTCGGCGGGGTGGAGTGATGGAGAACACGATGAATGCTGCCGGCCCGATTCTCGACGTGGACGGTTTGTCGGTCCGCTATGGCAAGGTGGAGGCGCTGCACGGCGCGGCGATCAAGGTGCGGCCCGGCCAGATTGTCTCGGTAATCGGCCCGAACGGTGCGGGCAAGTCGACGCTGTTGAACGCGATCATGGGCGCGTTGCCGACCACGGGTCATGCGAAAGGCACCGTCCTGTACCAAGGCGAAGACGTCAGCGCCGTGCCGGTCGAGAAGCGTGTGTCGCGCGGTATGTGTCTCGTGCCGGAGAAGCGCGAGTTGTTTGCGTCGATGACAGTGGAAGACAACCTCGTCCTGGGTGCCTATCGGCGCAAACGGGCAGGGGAGCGCAACTTCCTGGATCAGCTCGAACCGGTCTTTACCCTGTTCCCGCGGCTGAAAGAGCGGCGCAAGCAGGTTGCCGGAACTTTGTCCGGTGGCGAGCGGCAGATGCTCGCAGTGGGCCGGGCGCTCATGGGCAAGCCGGACCTGCTGATGCTGGACGAGCCGAGTCTCGGTCTCGCACCGTTGATCGTGAAAGAAATCTTCCACATCATCAGCGCGTTGCGGCAGACCGGCGTGGCGACATTGCTGATCGAACAGAATGCGCGCGCCGCGCTGCAAATCTCCGATTACGGCTATGTGCTGGAAACCGGTGAACTGGCGCTCGAAGGGCCGGCGGCGGACTTGGCGCAGAATCCGCGTGTGATCGAAACCTATCTTGGGCTGGCGAAGAAAGTGGCTTAGCGCCTAAGTTTGCTTCTGTTTCCGGCTTGTTCGAAGCGGCGTGTTTCACGTGAAACACGCCGCTTTTTTGTGGGTTGGCCATTCGGACGAATTCGGGCCTAAACCGAACCCGTTATAATTCGCTCATACTTTCCTTTGAAGGCTCACGCGATGATCTGGCGTGAGATCTCGCGATGCTCTTTCCCACAGAATTTGACGTAATCGTCGTCGGCGGTGGTCATGCCGGCACCGAAGCCGCTTTAGCTTCGGCGCGCATGGGTAATACCACTCTCCTGTTGACCCACAATATCGAAACCCTCGGCCAGATGAGTTGCAATCCGTCTATTGGCGGCATTGGCAAGGGCCATCTCGTGAAGGAAGTCGATGCGCTCGGCGGCGCAATGGCGGCCGCGACGGACGAGGGCGGCATTCAGTTCCGCATCCTGAATTCGTCGAAGGGTCCGGCCGTTCGTGCGACGCGCGCCCAGGCTGACCGTCTGCTGTATAAGCAGGCTATCCGGCATCGGCTGGAGAATCAGCCGAATCTGTGGCTTTTCCAGCAAGCAGTGGACGATCTGATGGTGGAGGGCGATCGCGTCGTTGGTGCTGTGACGCAGGTGGGAATTCGTTTTCGCGCGCGCGCCGTGGTCTTGACCGCCGGGACGTTCCTCGACGGCAAGATTCACGTGGGTTTGAACAACTACACCGGCGGCCGCGCCGGCGATCCGGCCGCGGTGTCGTTGTCCGCGCGTCTGAAGGAACTGAAGCTGCCACAAGGTCGCCTTAAGACGGGGACGCCGCCGCGAATCGACGGCCGGACGATCGATTTCTCCCAACTCGAGGAGCAGCCGGGCGATCTGGATCCGGTGCCCGTCTTCTCGTTTCTTGGGCGCGTTGAGCAGCATCCGCGGCAAGTGCCATGCTGGGTGACGCACACCAACGAGCGCACGCACGACATCATTCGCGGCGGTCTCGACCGTTCGCCGATGTACACCGGCGTGATCGAGGGGGTGGGGCCGCGCTATTGCCCGTCGATCGAAGACAAGATTCACCGATTCGCGTCGAAGGAATCGCATCAGATCTTTCTCGAACCGGAAGGCCTGACGACCAATGAGTTCTATCCCAACGGAATTTCCACAAGCCTGCCGTTCGATGTGCAGCTGGAACTCGTGCGTTCAATGCGCGGGTTGGAGCACGCACACATCCTGCGGCCGGGCTATGCGATCGAGTATGACTACTTCGACCCGCGCGGGCTGAAGGCATCGCTCGAAACCAAGGTGATCCATGGGCTGTTCTTCGCCGGTCAGATCAACGGTACGACTGGCTATGAAGAGGCGGCGGCGCAGGGTCTGCTGGCGGGCATCAATGCAGGTCTGTTTGTGCAAGGGAAGGAAGCGTGGTGCCCGCGCCGCGATGAGGCTTATCTCGGCGTGCTCGTCGACGATCTGGTGACGCGTGGCGTGTCCGAGCCCTATCGCATGTTTACAAGCCGCGCGGAGTATCGCTTGAGCTTGCGCGAAGACAATGCAGATATGCGCCTGACGGAGATTGGTCGTGAACTTGGTGTCGTCGACGACATCCGCTGGGACGCTTTCAGCCGCAAGCGCGATGCTGTTTCACGTGAAACAGAGCGTCTTCGCACGACGTGGGTTAATCCTAAGACCTTACCGGCAGACGAGGCGACTGCGTTGCTGGGCAAGCCGATCGACCACGAGTACAGCCTGGCGGACCTGCTGCGTCGACCGGGCGTGTCCTACGACGGGGTTTGCGGCTTGCGCGCTGGCGCCTGCGCCGCGCCGGAGACCTTGGCCGAAGACGATGTTCTGCTTGCCCAGATCAAGGAGCAGATCGAAATCGGCATTAAATATCAGGGCTATATCGAGCGCCAGGCTGGCGAAATCGAGCGAAACGAGGCGCACGAGAGCACGCGCTTACCTGACGGGCTGGACTATGCGGAAGTTCGCGGGCTGTCATTTGAAGCACGCCAGAAGCTAACGCAATTCCGCCCGGAGACCATTGGCCAGGCGTCGCGTATTTCGGGCATTACGCCGGCGGCGATTTCCTTGCTGATGGTCCATCTGAAGCGCGGGTTGGGCCGTCGTCCGACGAAACCCGCCGAACCTGGCACAGACAGCACGCCGGTGACGCAATGACGATGAGCCAGAAGGGGAGTGGCCGGGAAGCGTTGGCGCCGGTGCTTGAGGCCGGTGTTCGCGAACTCGGGCTCAAGTTGAGTGACGCGCAACTCGGCAAACTGCTCGACTATGTCGCGTTGTTGTCGAAGTGGAACGCCGTCTATAACCTCACGGCGATCCGCGATCCACGCCAGATGCTGGTTCAGCACATTCTGGATTCGCTTTCGATCGTGCCGCACCTCGGCCCGCTGGGCCCGTCCTCCGTGCTCGACGTTGGCTCGGGTGGCGGTCTGCCGGGCATTGTGCTGGCGATTGTCCTGCCAGAATGGACCGTGACCGTGAACGACATCGTTCACAAAAAGACGGCGTTCCAGGCACAGGCCAAGGCTGAACTCGGCCTTGCGAATCTCTCCGTGGTAACCGGCCGGGTCGAGACTTTGCAGCCAGGCGCCGAAGTACCGGCAAAGTTCGACGTAATTGTCTCGCGCGCATTCGCAGAACTCGCGGATTTCGTTACACTGGCCCGTCATCTGGTTGCGGAGCAGGGCGCAATCTGGGCCATGAAAGGAGTGCGCCCGGACGGCGAGATCGAACGCTTGTCGGCGGGCGCCCGCGTGGAACAGGTTATCCGGCTGAACGTGCCGTCGCTCGATGCCGAGCGACATCTGATCAAAGTTTTAGTGGATGTCGCCAGCTAGGAGACTAGCGGCTGGCACATACCGGCCTCCTAGCCGCACCGGCATCACACGATTTTTACTTCATCCAAGCTGCAAAAGGGACACTCCAACGATGGCAAAAATCTTCTGCGTTGCGAACCAGAAGGGCGGCGTCGGCAAAACGACGACCACAGTCAATCTGGCCGCGAGCTTGGCAGCGCAGGGACAGCGAGTCCTACTCATCGACCTGGACCCGCAGGGCAACGCCACGATGGGCAGCGGCATCGATAAGGCTGCGTGCGCAAACACCGTCTACGAAGTGCTGGTGGACGGCGTTGCGGTTGCCGATGCGCGAGTGCGCCCGGAGGCTGTCGATTACGACGTGCTGCCCGCGAACCGCGAACTCGCCGGCGCCGAAGTCGAATTGGTCAGTGTGCAGAACCGTGAGCGGCAATTGAAGATTGCACTCGCGGCAGTCGAAAACGAATATGATTTCGTGCTGATCGACTGCCCGCCGGCCTTGTCGCTGCTGACCCTCAATGGCCTGTGCGCCGCGCACGGCGTCGTGATCCCGATGCAGTGCGAATACTTCGCACTCGAAGGCCTGTCCGATCTGGTCAACACCATCAAACAGGTGCACGCGAACCTCAACCGCGACCTGAAGGTGATCGGTCTGTTGCGCGTGATGTTCGACCCGCGCATCACGCTGCAGCAGCAAGTCTCGGATCAGCTGAAAGAGCATTTCGGCGACAAGGTGTTCGACGTGGTGATCCCGCGCAACGTGCGTCTCGCCGAGGCACCGAGCTACGGTTTGCCGGGCGTGGTGTTCGACAGGGCATCGCGCGGTGCGCAGGCGTATGTGCAGTTCGGCGCGGAAATGATTGAGCGGGTGCGCGCATTGAATGACGCGCCCCAGGCATCCTAAGCGGATCGAGGAAGCACGATGAACGCAGTAGCGCGAAAGAAGGGATTGGGCCGCGGTCTGGAAGCCTTGCTGGGCGGTACGGCAGACATCACCGAGGCAGTAACGATTGAAGGTGCGCCGAATGTGCTGCCGCTCAGCAGGATGCAAGCGGGCAAATATCAGCCACGTACGCGCATGGACGAGGGCGCATTGCAGGAACTGGCGGCCAGTATCCGCGCGCAAGGGGTGATGCAGCCGATTCTCGTGCGTCCTATCTCGGCGGACAAGTACGAGATCATCGCCGGCGAGCGGCGGTTTCGCGCGGCGCGTCTCGCGGGCCTCGAAGAAGTGCCGGTGCTGGTGAAGAACGTGCCGGACCAGGCCGCCGCCGCGATGGCGCTGATCGAGAACATTCAGCGTGAAGATCTGAATCCGCTGGAAGAAGCGCAGGGGATCCAGCGCTTGCTCGACGAGTTCAATTTCACGCACGAACAGGCAGCGGAGTCGGTGGGCCGCTCGCGCAGCGCGGTATCGAATCTGCTGCGTCTGCTTAACCTGGCGTCGCCCGTACAAACGATGCTGCTGGCCGGCGATCTCGACATGGGCCACGCCCGCGCACTGCTGGCCGTCGACGCCGCGACGCAAATCACGTTGGCCAACCAGGTGGTTAACAAGCGCATGTCGGTGCGCGAAACCGAAAAGCTTGTGACGGCGACTACAAAGGCCGCGCCGGCGGTGAAGGCGCGTGCGAATGGCGATGGCGGCCGCGATACTCGCCGGCTGGAAGAAGAGCTGTCGGACTTGCTGGCGGCGACGGTCAAGATCAAACTCGGCCGACGCGGGCGCGGCCAGGTGCTGGTGGACTTCGGCGATCTGGATGCGTTGGAGGGCATTCTGGTCCGCTTGCGTGGTAACGCCACCGCCTGATTGACGAGCTGACCGGCAAGTGCACCTGATAGCTTGCGATAAGGCCTGTTGCCAATCGCAAGCTATTGGATTCGCCGTGGATCATTTGACGCGGCGGGTTTGCAAAAGGCGCATGGCTTCTTTGATCGGATTTTGCGACCTACCAGTGATCCATATCAACGTCCGACGGATTCCTAAATAAAGTGGCGTGAGATAATCAGGATTACTCATATATCCGGTCATTTCACGGGCGCTTGCTGGCCGCGAGGATTGGGGCCGTCGGCGTCGCGATACGGGGCATTTGAGCCCAACTGGTCTCAGGAGCCGCGAAGCGGCCAGGTCGCAATCTCCATGGGACAACTTTGGCGAGGAGGGCGTGTCCCAAGCAAATGCTGAAAGTTGACCGCCTCCTCGCCGGCACATTGATTCAGCGCAAGCGAGGGGATACTTCTCGACAACCCTTTCTCGTGGATATTCCCGTTGCGCCTACCCGGCAGTGCCCGCAATGTCCATATGCTTGGGCAAAAATCGGCGTTTGTTGCATTTTCGAGACGTCTGCTACGGCGTTTAAACGAGCCATCAGCGGAGACAAATTCTTCCTTCTTAGGCAGCGTGTTTTGGCACTCCCCGACAGCCTTACATTTGACGTGTTTCGCCCGGTGAAACAGGCGCTCCCGCATGGTGAGGAGCCTTTTCACACTGGTTATTGAACGGCCTAAAGTCTTGAATTGCCTGCAACTATCGCTTACAATCGCCCGGATTTAATTGCACGGGAACCCCGTAAGCGCAGCGTAAGCTCGCGGGCTGGAACAAGACTTTCGGAACACTGCGATGGCGGTCAAAACGTCGAATCAAGCGCCGAAGAATGGGCACGACGAACACCGCGCTGAACGCAAGGCTTCCGTTGCGTCCACCGGTCAGCAAGCAACACCTGACGAAGCGTGGGATGTCGAGCAGCAAGATAACAATATCGTTCCGCTCACGCGGGCCGAAGCTGAAAAGCTATTTGGTCCCACTGTGAGCCGTCCATCGCGCGTCACGCCCTTCAAGGTCGTGGCAGCGCAAATGGTTTTGTCCCTGGGTGCTACGCTGGTGTGGTGGCTGTTCTACAAGCCGCCGGGCGCTGCTGCGCTGTCCGCGTTCCTGGGAGGAGCGATCTGCTGGGTGCCGAGCGCGTTGTTCGCGGCACGACTGAGAACGCTGAGCGGCGCCGAAACAGCAATGAGCTGGATGATCGGCGAAGCGCTCAAGATGGGGACAACGATCGCGATGTTTGTAGCCATCGCCTTCTGGTATCACGACGTACGCTGGGTTCCGCTGCTCGTGACCTACCTCATCGCGCTCAAGACGTACTGGATCGCCTTAGCCTGGCGCTAACGTAGCGGTAACGAAAGTAGCAGCAATAAATTCAGGCTGGCGCGCAGCGCCGGCATCAGGAGTGCGGATATGACACGATCCGCGCCCGGCGTGTTCCCGCAATACAGCATTGCTGCGGGAGCGGCCTAAGACGATTTTCGACAATTTGGGTGGCATTAACGATATGGCAGCTAGCGAAGGCACGCGCGCTCTGGATCCGTCCGAGTACATCGCGCACCACTTGCAGAACTTTTCCACCGCGCACCAGACGTCGATTTTCGACATTCACGTCTGGAATCTGGACACCCTTTTTTGGTCGATCGTTTGCGGTCTGGCCACGATCCTGATTCTGCATCTTGCTGCCCGCAAGGCAACGTCCGGCGTGCCGGGTCGTTTCCAATGCGCGATCGAAATGCTGGTTGAAATGGTCGAGGACCAATCGAAGTCGATGATCCACGGCACGCGCACCTTCATTGCGCCGCTGGCGTTGACCGTGTTCGTCTGGGTTGCCCTCATGAACTCGCTCGACTTCATCCCCGTCGATCTGCCGGGCCGCGTGATCGGTTGGCTGGGTCTGTCGGAAGTCATCCCCCATCACCGCATCGTGCCGACCGCCGACCTGAACGGCACGCTCGGCATCGCACTCGGCGTGTTCGCGCTGATGATTTACTACAACTTCAAGATCAAGGGCGCGGGCGGCTTCGTACATGAATTGCTGTCCGCTCCGTTCGGTGCGCATCCGCTCCTGTGGATCCCGAACCTTGCATTGAACATCATCGAGTTCGTCGCAAAGACGGTCTCGCTCGGCATGCGGCTGTTCGGCAACATGTACGCGGGCGAACTGTTGTTCCTGCTGATTGCCCTGCTCGGCAGCATGTGGGGTTTCGGCGCGGACGCGTCGGTGCTCGGCTTCATCGGCCACGTCATCGCTGGCACGGTTTGGGCGATCTTCCACATCCTGATCGTTCTGCTGCAAGCATTCATTTTCATGATGCTGACGCTGGTGTACATCGGCCAGGCACACGACAGCCACTAATCGCGGCTTGTCGAACGACGTTTTAGTTTTGTTTCATTTAAATCCCAGTTCCAACCAGTTCTAAAAGACTTTTCACAAAGGAGTGATCATGCAAGCTTTCATCGCCAACATCCAGGGTCTGACCGCCATCGGTATCGGCATCATCATCGGCCTGGGTGCAATCGGCGCCTGTATCGGTATCGGCCTGATGGGCGGCAAGTACATCGAAGCATGTGCACGTCAGCCGGAACTGATGAACCCGCTGCAAACCAAGATGTTCCTGCTGGCTGGTCTGATCGATGCGGCGTTCCTGATTGGCGTTGGTGTGGCAATGCTGTTTGCGTTCGCGAACCCGCTGCTGTCGAAGCTGGCAGGCTGAGGTTCCTCGGAAGTTTGCGCCTGAGCTATAACTAGTGAGGGCGCAGGGCGGAACGGGCACTCGGGCGCTGATCGAACAGAATCGATGAGCGCCTTGCCGTTTCACTTTCCGAACTAGCAACGTTTAAGGAAACACCGTGAATCTCAACGCAACCCTGTTTGCGCAAATGGTCGTGTTCCTGATCCTCGCGTGGTTCACGATGAAGTTCGTGTGGCCGCCGCTGATCAACGCCCTCGACGAGCGCTCGAAGAAGATTGCTGACGGTTTGTCGGCTGCCGAAAAGGGCAAGGCAGAACTCGAAGCCGCTCACAAGCGCGTCGACCAGGAACTCGCTCAGGCACGCAACGACGGTCAGCAACGTATTGCTGACGCAGAAAAGCGCGCTGTGGCAGTCGCTGACGAAATCAAGGCTCAAGCACAGGCTGAAGCCGCTCGCATCATCGCGCAAGCGAAGGCCGACGCGGACCAGCAAGTCGTGAAGGCGCGCGAAACGCTGCGCGGTGAAGTCGCCGCACTCGCTGTGAAGGGCGCTGAACAGATCCTGAAGCGCGAAGTCGACCAGGCAGCTCACGCTGACCTGCTGAATCAACTGAAAGCCGAGCTCTGATCATGGCCGAACTTGCAACCATCGCCCGTCCGTACGCAGAAGCGCTGTTTGGCGTGGCCGAAGCTGGTGACATCGCCGCCTGGTCCACGCTCGTGCAGGAGCTGGCACAGGTTGCGCGTCTGCCCGAAGTGCTGTCGATCGCCTCGAGCCCGAAAGTAAGCCGCGCCCAGGTCAGCGAACTGCTGCTGGCCGCGGTCAAGTCGCCGCTCAAGGACAACGCGCAAGCGAAGAATCTGGTGCAAATGCTGGTGGACAACCATCGTCTGCAATTGCTGCCGGAAATTGCTGTGCAGTTCGAAGAGTTGAAGAACGCCCGCGAAGGGGCGGCCGATGTGCTGATCGTCAGCGCATTCCCGCTCGAAGGCGCGCAGTTGAACGACCTCGTCGCAAGTCTCGAACGCAAGTTCAAACGCAAGCTGAAGCCGACGGTCGAGATCGACTCGTCGCTGATCGGCGGCGTGCGCGTGACGGTCGGCGATGAAGTGCTCGATACCTCGGTCCGCGCGCGGCTTGCCAGCATGCAAACGGCTCTGACGGCCTGAAGCGCCTTATGCGCTGAAGCGGCTGGCACGCAACAGAATTGACTATCAGGAGCGAATAATGCAACTCAATCCCTCTGAGATCAGCGAGCTGATCAAGAGCCGGATCCAGGGCCTTGAAGCGAGCGCAGACGTTCGCAACCAGGGCACTGTGATCTCCGTGACCGACGGTATCGTGCGTATTCACGGCCTGTCGGAAGTGATGCAGGGCGAAATGCTCGAATTCCCGGGCAACACCTTCGGTCTCGCACTGAACCTCGAGCGCGACTCGGTCGGCGCCGTGATTCTGGGTGAGTACGAACACATTTCGGAAGGCGACATCGTCAAGACGACGGGCCGCATTCTGGAAGTGCCGGTGGGTCCGGAACTGCTCGGCCGCGTGGTCGACGCACTCGGCAACCCGATCGACGGCAAGGGCCCGATCAACGCGAAAAAGACCGACGCAATCGAAAAGATTGCTCCGGGCGTGATCTGGCGTAAGTCGGTTTCGGAACCGGTCCAAACCGGTCTGAAGTCGATCGACGCGATGGTGCCGGTTGGCCGTGGCCAGCGCGAGCTGATCATCGGCGACCGCCAGTGCGGCAAGACCGCAGTCGCAGTCGACGCGATCATCAACCAGAAGGGCAAGAACCTCTTCTGTATCTACGTCGCGATCGGCCAGAAGGCTTCGTCGATCATGAACGTGGTGCGCAAGCTGGAAGAGACCGGCGCGCTGGAATACACGATCGTCGTGGCCGCTTCGGCTTCGGAATCGGCTGCCATGCAATATCTGGCACCGTACGCCGGCTGCACGATGGGCGAATACTTCCGCGACCGCGGTCAAGACGCGCTGATCGTTTATGACGACTTGACCAAGCAAGCTTGGGCATACCGTCAGATCTCGCTGCTGCTGCGCCGCCCGCCGGGCCGTGAAGCGTATCCGGGCGACGTGTTCTATCTGCACTCGCGTCTGCTGGAGCGCGCTGCTCGCGTGTCGGAAGACTACGTCGAGAAGTTCACCAACGGCGAAGTGAAGGGCAAGAGCGGTTCGCTGACGGCACTGCCGGTCATTGAAACGCAAGCCGGCGACGTGACCGCATTCGTTCCGACGAACGTGATCTCGATTACCGACGGCCAGATCTTCCTGGAAACCGACCTCTTCAACGCAGGTATCCGCCCGGCAATTAACGCCGGCGTGTCGGTGTCGCGCGTTGGTGGTGCGGCTCAGACGAAGGTCGTGAAGAAGCTGTCGGGCGGTATCCGTACCGACCTCGCGCAGTACCGTGAACTGGCTGCCTTCG
The DNA here is from genome assembly GCF_004366535.1 of Paraburkholderia sp. BL6665CI2N2. Classification (NCBI taxonomy): domain Bacteria; kingdom Pseudomonadati; phylum Pseudomonadota; class Betaproteobacteria; order Burkholderiales; family Burkholderiaceae; genus Paraburkholderia; species Paraburkholderia sp. BL6665CI2N2. The sequence continues at coordinate 5,639,235 of NZ_SORC01000001.1, read as the reverse complement.
CGCAGTTCGCATCGGACCTTGACGAAGCCACCCGCAAGCAACTGGAGCGCGGCCGTCGCGTGACGGAACTGCTGAAGCAGCCGCAATATCAGCCGCTGCAAGTGTGGGAACTGGCTGTCGCGCTGTTCGCAGCGAACAACGGCTACCTCGACGATCTGGAAGTTGCACAAGTGCTGCCGTTCGAAAAGGGCCTGCGCGACTACCTGAAGACGAAGCACGCTGACCTGATCAAGCGCGTCGAAGACACCAAGGAACTCTCGAAGGACGACGAAGCCCTGCTGCACACGGCTCTCAAAGACTTCAAGAAGTCCGGCGCTTATTGATCCGCGAGTGACCCGCAAGGCATAAACGGACCTTGAAGCGGCGCGGGCCGCAGGCAACTGAACCCGCGCTGCTTCGATCGCTTTGCATGGGACCCGAGTGAGCGCTGAAGCGCTGACTCGGGCCGACAAGGAGCAAGCAATGGCTGGAATGAAGGAAATTCGCGGCAAGATCAAGAGCGTGCAAAACACGCGCAAGATCACGAAAGCGATGGAGATGGTGGCCGCATCGAAGATGCGCCGCGCTCAGGAGCGCATGCGCGCTGCTCGCCCGTACGCCGACAAGGTCCGCGATATCGCTGCGCACATGAGCCGTGCGAACCCGGAGTATCGTCACCCGTTCATGGTGTCGAACGAAGGCGCGAAGGCGGCCGGCATCATCCTCGTCACGACCGACAAAGGTCTGTGCGGCGGTATGAACACCAACGTGCTGCGCGCGTCGCTGCAGAAGTTCAAGGAACTGGAAGGCCAGGGCAAGACGATCGAAGCAACTGCGATCGGCACCAAGGGTCTGGGTTTCCTGAACCGTTTGCGCGCCAAGGTAGTGTCGAATGTCGTGCATCTGGGCGACACGCCGCATCTGGAAAAGCTGATTGGCGCGGTGAAGGTGCAGCTCGACTTGTACTCCGAAGGCAAGGTTTCGGCGGTGTACCTCGCGTACACGCGCTTCGTCAACACGATGAAGCAGGAGCCGGTGATCGAGCAACTGCTGCCGCTGTCGGCAGACCAGTTCGAGCGCAAGGAAGAAGACGGCACGACGCCGAGCACGCAGTGGGACTACATCTACGAGCCGGATGCGCAGGCAGTGGTGGACGAACTGCTGGTGCGTTATGTCGAAGCGCTGGTCTATCAGGCCGTCGCGGAAAACATGGCATCGGAACAGTCGGCACGCATGGTCGCGATGAAGGCCGCTTCGGACAATGCGAAGACGGTCATCAACGAACTGCAGCTCGTGTACAACAAGAGCCGTCAGGCCGCGATCACGAAAGAACTGTCGGAAATCGTCGGTGGCGCGGCGGCAGTCTGACCTTGACGGTCAGGCACGCCGCTTCGTGTGCGCCTTCGCGGCGCACCCCATCGAAACTGCGCCTTTGCGCGAGTGAAGAATTAAGTATCTAAAGGAAAAGCGATGAGTACTACTGCTTTGGTAGAAGGCAAGATCGTACAGTGCATCGGCGCGGTGATCGACGTGGAATTCCCGCGTGACCACATGCCGAAGATTTACGACGCGCTCATTCTCGACGGTTCGGAACTGACCCTCGAAGTCCAGCAACAGCTGGGCGACGGCGTCGTCCGTACCATCTGTCTGGGTGCATCGGACGGTTTGCGCCGCGGTACGACGGTGAAGAACACCGGCAAGCCGATCAGCGTGCCGGTCGGCAAGCCGACCCTTGGCCGTATCATGGACGTGCTGGGTCGTCCGATCGACGAAGCCGGTCCGATCAACTCGGACGTGGTTCGCGGTATTCACCAGAAGGCTCCGGCGTTCGACGAACTGTCGCCGTCGACGGAACTGCTCGAAACCGGCATCAAGGTTATCGACCTGATCTGCCCGTTCGCCAAGGGCGGTAAGGTGGGCCTGTTCGGTGGCGCCGGCGTGGGCAAGACCGTGAACATGATGGAACTGATCAACAACATCGCTAAGGAACACGGTGGTTATTCCGTGTTCGCCGGTGTTGGCGAGCGTACCCGTGAAGGGAACGACTTCTATCACGAAATGAAGGACTCGAACGTTCTCGACAAGGTCGCGCTGGTGTACGGCCAGATGAACGAGCCGCCGGGCAACCGTCTGCGCGTCGCGCTGACCGGTCTGACGATGGCTGAGCACTTCCGTGACGAAGGTCTCGACGTGCTGTTCTTCGTCGACAACATCTACCGTTTCACTCTGGCAGGCACGGAAGTGTCAGCTCTGCTCGGCCGTATGCCGTCAGCAGTGGGCTATCAGCCTACTTTGGCTGAAGAAATGGGTAAGCTGCAAGAGCGTATTACGTCGACCAAGACCGGCTCGATCACGTCGGTTCAGGCTGTGTACGTCCCTGCGGATGACTTGACCGACCCGTCGCCGGCTACGACTTTCGGCCACCTGGACGCAACCGTCGTGTTGTCGCGTGACATCGCTTCGCTGGGTATCTACCCGGCAGTCGACCCGCTCGATTCGACCTCGCGTCAGATCGACCCGAACGTGATTGGCGAAGAGCACTACTCGATCACGCGCGGCGTGCAGCAAACGCTGCAGCGCTACAAGGAACTGCGCGACATTATCGCGATTCTGGGCATGGACGAACTGGCGCCGGAAGACAAGCTCGCCGTGGCGCGCGCTCGTAAGATCCAGCGTTTCCTGTCGCAGCCGTTCCACGTCGCTGAAGTGTTCACGGGCTCGCCGGGCAAGTACGTGCCGCTGAAGGAAACGATCCGTGGCTTCAAGATGATCGTTGACGGCGAGTGTGACCACCTGCCGGAACAAGCGTTCTACATGGTCGGCACGATCGACGAAGCCTTCGAAAAGGCCAAGAAGATCCAGTAAAGGTCGGGTGTATAGAAGCGGGCGCCGGCCAATGTCGGTGCCCTCGAGTTACGCTCACCAGGAGTCGATATGGCAACCATTAAAGTAGACGTCGTCAGCGCGGAAGAGCAGATCTTCTCGGGCCAGGCGAAGTTCGTCGCACTGCCGGGCGAAGCAGGTGAACTCGGTATTCTGCCGGGCCACACGCCGCTCATCACGCGGATTCGTCCGGGTGCGGTGCGCATCGAAGCTGAAAACGGTGAAGAAGAGTTTGTCTTCGTCGCCGGCGGCATCCTCGAAATCCAGCCGGGCGCTGTGACGGTTCTCGCTGACACGGCTATTCGCGGCAAGGATCTCGACGAAGCCAAGGCTGAAGATGCACGCAAGCGTGCGGAAGAAGCGCTGCAGAACACGGGTTCGAACCTCGAATACGCGACCGCGCAAGCGGAACTGGCGTACGCGACGGCTCAGCTCGCTGCGATCCAGCGCCTGCGCAAGCTGCGCGGTCAGAACTAAGCAATACGTATCAGAGAGAAAGCAGCCTTCGTGGCTGCTTTTTTTTGACCTCGACTTGACGTTTACGGAAAGGTAAGAAAAATCATGTTTTCGCGGTGCGGGTAACACTTGATGCCGAACCGACACACGCCGGTGGCACAATCGATTTCAAATTCATTTCAATAGACGAGCTTCCGCTGAGCTCACGGAGACAACACCATGGCAACGCATGTGTCAGGCGAAGGTGCACTCATCGAACCCAAAGACGGGCTGTCGTATGTCCGCGGGTCGACCGACATTCCGCTGAGCGAAGCGACGGTCGGCCGGTTTCTGCGCGACACCGCGGCACGCTTTCCGGATCGTCCGGCCGTGGTGTTTCGGGAGCAACGGATTCGGTGGACCTGGAGGGAGTTCGCTGAAGAAGTCGACATTTTGGCGGCAGGGCTGCTCACACTCGGTATCGCGAAGGGGGACCGCGTGGGCATCTGGTCGCCGAATCGCGTCGAGTGGCTGCTGACCCAGTTTGCGACTGCGCGAATCGGCGCCGTACTGGTCAACATCAATCCGGCCTATCGGCTCGCGGAGCTCGAGTACGCGCTGAATAAGGTTGGCTGCAAGGCGATCATCGCCGCCGAGCGCTTCAAGGCGTCCATGTACCTGGAGATGCTGCAGGAGCTCGCGCCCGAACTGGCCACGCAGGCGCCCGGTGAATTGCACGCGGCAAGGTTGCCCGAGTTGCGCTACGTGATTCGCATGTGCGACACGGAAACGCCCGGCATGCTGACCTTTTCCGATGTGATCGAGCAGGGACGCGCGTCGCTCGACGTGGCCAGGCTCGACGCGATCGGCGCGACGCTCTCGTGCCATGAGCCGATCAATATCCAGTTCACCAGCGGCACGACAGGCAATCCGAAGGGCGCAACGCTGACCCACAGCAACGTGGTGAACAACGCGCGCTACATTGCCATGGCAATGCGGCTGAGCGAGCAGGACGGCTTATGCATTCCGGTGCCGCTGTACCACTGCTTTGGCATGGTGCTGGCCGTGCTGGCGTGCGTGTCGGTTGGCGCCAATATGGTATTTCCAGGCGAAGGCTTCGACCCTGCCGCGACGCTGGCCGCGGTCGCGGAAGAGAAGTGCACTGCGTTGCATGGCGTGCCGACCATGTTCATCGCCGAACTCGATCATCCGAACTTCGCCACCTACGACTTCTCGCGCCTACGCACCGGCATCATGGCGGGCTCGCCTTGTCCGATCGAGACGATGAAGAAGGTCGTTTCCAGAATGCATCTGAGCGAAATCACCATCGCCTATGGCATGACGGAAACCAGTCCGGTCTCGTTCCAAAGCTCGACGACCGATCCGCTCGACAAGCGCACGACAACGGTGGGCCGCATCCAGCCGCATCTCGAAGTGAAAATCGTCGATCCTCTCGGCGAGATCGTGCCGGTGGGCGAAACCGGTGAGCTTTGCACGCGCGGGTATTCGGTGATGCAGGGGTATTGGGGCGACGAGGCGAAGACGCGCGAAAGCATTGTCGATGGCTGGATGCATACGGGCGATTTGGCGACGCTCGACGCAGAAGGCTACTGCAACATCGTCGGCCGTCTGAAGGACATGCTGATTCGCGGCGGCGAGAACATCTATCCGCGCGAAATTGAAGAGTTTCTATTCCGCCACCCGAAGATCCAGAGCGTGCAGGTGTTTGGCGTGCCCGACACAAAGTACGGCGAAGAGGTGTGTGCGTGGGTCGTATTGCGCGCTGGCGAGCAGGCGACAGCCGAAGAGATCCAGCAGTTCTGTCAGGGGCAGATTGCGCACTATAAGGTGCCCAAATACATCCGTTTCGTCGACGAACTGCCCATGACGGTAACCGGCAAAGTGCAGAAGTTCATCATGCGCGAGCGGATGATCAGCGAGTTGAAGCTGCGGGAAGACAAGACGGCGTGACACTCAACGGCTGGTCCGCGCGGCAAGATCATTGCGCGACCCGGATCAGCCAACAGGGCACGAGGAACAAACCAAGTAGAACCAACCGTTCGCCGTACAAGTCGCCAAAAGCCGCGAACGTGCCCGAAACAGCGCGCTACCGCACCGCGCAAACGTTTGGCCAGACGAAAAAAAAGCGGGCCTGGAGCCCGCTAAAAACCACACGCTACGGGGTTAGCGCGAGGAGACCAAAGAAGGAACCGACTGAGACGACGACCCTACGTCGACTACGGCCCCAGCAGGGATGCCCCTTCACAGGGCTTCGGCATAGGCCGACCGGCAAGTGCATCGTATCCGCTCACACCACGCACACAGCCACATCCGTGTTGAAACCGTTGAGGGCATTGTGGGCGAATTAATCTACGAGCGCGGTAACAAAGTGTTTCAGGTTGTAACGCCCGCCAGATAAGGCGCTGCAGGACATATTGCCAAAAAGCGACGATTTAAACGCAATTTTTACCGATGACTCAGTCGCAATTTCATACGCATGATTGATGCTATTCGCGAAGCATAATGCGGCGTAATCCGTTAAGTCGATGCCGCATGAAATGGTTGCACGTTCATCTTTTGGACGAATAATTCCCCGCTTTGCAGGTGCTGGCCCGCAGTCACCAACTTCTGCGATCCAACGTGCGCGGCCGCATTGCGTTGCAGCATTCGTCCGGGCACGCAATTGGGGCGCAAAGACTGCGTTCGCGGCCAGTTGCGATGCCACTATTTTTTGGGTTTTACTTAAAACCGCCCCGTAAGTTACATGATTGGCGCGCGAGCGTGATCATTTGGCGTTTCTCGACCGCCGCTGTTTTACAGTGAAAAAAGGGGCGGCCAAGAAACGCTTCAGGCTACTTCAACCACTTGTCCGAAATGGCTTGATACTCGCCTGTTGCCCGCGCAAGGTGCAACCACTGGTTGACGTATTGCTGAAACGACACATCGCCACGCGGCAGCAGCCAAGCCTTTTCACCATACTGGAAGGGTTTGTCCGGGTGAACCGAGCAAAGGCCGGGGTTTAGCTTCTGCTGTAGCAGGGTCTCCGACGCGTCCGTCACCATCACGTCCGCTTTGCCGGCGAGGATCTGCTTGAAGATCGTCACGTTATCCGGATAGACGGTCAAGTTCGCACGCGAAAAGTACTGTTTCGCAAAGCGCTCGTTGGTGCCGCCAGGATTGACGATCACGCGTGTCGCCGGTTGGTCGATCTGGGCGACGGTTTGATATTTGTTGACGTCGTCGCACCGAACGATCGGCGTCTTGCCGTCGACCATGTAGGCCTCCGTGAAAAACGCGCGCTTCTGCCGCTCGAGGGTCGGCGACACACCGCCCACGCCCACGTCGCACTTGGCGACGAAGTCGTTCATCAGATTCGACCACGACGTCTTGACGTACTCCGTCTTGACGCCGAGCGACTTGGCGAGCGACTCGGTCATGTCGATATCGATGCCCTCAAACTGCCCGTCTGCCTTGTAAAACGAGTACGGTTTGTAGTCACCCGTCGTGCAGGCGCGCAGCGTGCCGCGCGCGAGAATTTCGTCGAGTCGCGAGGGCGTTGCGGGTGTGGCGCTGGTCTGTGCCCCGGCCACGCCTGCGTGCATCAAAACGCCGGCCAGTGCGCCGAGCAGTGCGAGTGCTGCCTTGTTCATCGAGTCTCCTTGGTTGTATGTAATTGTCTGGTAAGTCCGTTGGATGATAGCCCGGCAATTCGCGCTTGAACATTGGCCGTTCGGCCAAGTCATGACGCCGCGGCCAGCCCGCGGAAAACCGGCCGCGAGCGACGCGTCCAACAGTTATTGGCCGGATCAAGCACGATGCGGCGAGCCGGCTCCGGTAAAATGCCCCTTTGCCCTCAGTCGTACGCAACGTGGCCCATAAACTCCTGAACGACACTTTCCTGCGCGCGCTGCTGCGCCAGCCGACCGACTACACGCCGATCTGGCTGATGCGGCAAGCCGGCCGCTACCTGCCGGAATACAACGCCACGCGTGGTCGCGCGGGCAGTTTCCTCGGTTTGGCGAAGAACCCGTCGTTCGCGACGGAAGTCACGTTGCAGCCGCTCGAGCGTTATCCGCTCGACGCCGCGATCTTGTTCTCGGACATCCTCACTGTGCCCGACGCCATGGGCCTCGGCCTCGAGTTCGTGGCCGGCGAGGGTCCCAAGTTTGTTCGCCCGGTTCGCACGGAAGACGACGTCGCGCGGCTCGCCGTGCCGGACATCGACGCCACGCTGCGCTACGTGACCGACGCCGTGCGCGAAATTCGCACGGCGCTGACCGACGCGCAAGGCCGTCAACGCGTACCGCTGATCGGCTTTTCGGGCAGCCCGTGGACGCTCGCGTGCTACATGGTCGAAGGCGGCGGGTCGGCGGATTTCCGCACGGTCAAGTCGATGCTTTACGCCCGTCCGGACCTGATGCACCGCATTCTCGACATCAACGCGCGCTCAGTCGCGGCGTATCTGAACGCGCAGATCGAAGCTGGCGCACAAGCCGTGATGATTTTCGACACGTGGGGCGGGGCGCTGGCAGACGGTGTGTATCAACGTTTTTCGCTGCACTACATCCAACAAGTGGTGAGTCAGCTGAAGCGCGAGCACGACGGCGAGAAAGTCCCGGTGATCACCTTCACGAAGGGTGGCGGCCTGTGGCTCGACGAGATCGCCGAAACCGGCGTGGATGCGGTCGGCCTCGACTGGACGGTCAACCTGAGCAAGGCGCGCGAACGCGTAGGCGGGAAGGTAGCGCTACAGGGCAATATCGATCCCTCGGTGTTGTTCGCGCCGCCGGCTTCGATCCGCATGGAAGCTCGTGCGGTGCTCGACAGCTTCGGGAATCATCCGGGCCACGTGTTCAATCTCGGCCACGGTATTTCGCAATTCACGCCGCCGGAGAATGTCGCTGAGCTGGTGGACGAAGTGCACCGTCATAGCCGGGCGATCCGCAGCGGCGCTCATGCACCGGCCTGAAGCCGTAATCGTTACCATTTTTTGTTGCATTGCAGCGAACTGGGCTCTCGGTCTAAGGGCAAATTTGCAGCTAACAGGCCGTCAGATGGCGGTCTTGCGAAAGTCAAGACTTGACTTATGCACATTCATCACGCTGCGGCGCGGTAGAAGCTTTAGTCGTGTCCTGGCCCTTGCACTTTGCAGGCGCATTTGATCTAAGCCTTGTCTGGCAAGGGTTTCCCGGGTTCGTGACAGACTGTGCGGAATCCCACAGAAGGCCGCTGCGGCGCGGTTCCCGGGCCGTCCGGGCAAAGTTCTCAACAAAGTTATCCACAGGCACGCGGACCGATTGCAATTGTTCAGCCGAATCCAAAACTTAGCGCCGAAATTGAAGTTTTACTTTAACTTCTACGGATTCGCCGTCTGCTCGATGGGCCTCGCGATGCGGCATCGTGTCGCGCTCGTTCCCCTGACCGCTGCTGACGCGTGAGCGACGTGTTCGTCCGCGTCGCGCTCGACCATCCGCTGCCGACTCTGTTCGACTACCGCTGCGACACGCCTGAGCCTGTCGCGCCGGGCAGGCTGGTCAGCGTGCCGTTCGGGAAACGCCATGTCGTGGGGCTCGTCTGCGAAGTGACCGCTCACAGCGACGTGCCGGCCGATCGTCTTCGCTCGGTGAGTGGCGTGTGCACCGCTTGCCCGCCGGTGTCGTCGGAATGGCTGAAGCTGGCCGCGTTCGCCGCCGACTACTACCAGCGTGGTCTCGGCGAGGTCGCATTGCCCGCATTGCCGCAGGCGCTGCGCGATGCGTCGCGCTGGTCGCGCCTGTTCGCGCCGGAAGAGCGCTACAGCCTCACGCCCGCAGGCCGCGCCGCGTTGCCCGATACCCTGCCGGCGCGGGCGAGCGCGTTGCGGAAACTGGCGCAGGCATTGGCTGGGACCGAGTTCATGCTCGCCGCCGATGCTCGCGCGCTGCACCCCAAAGCAATGGCAACGCTCGACGCATGGCAGGCGGAAGGCTGGATCGCGCTAGATATTGTCGAGGCCGCGGCGGCGTTGGTCACGGTCGCTTCGCCTGACGCGCCCGCGCCCACGCTGCCCACGCTCACGGACGAGCAGGCGGCCGCCGTCGAAGCCATCCGCGATGCCGACGGCTTCGCGCCGTTCCTGCTGCACGGCGTGACGGGCAGTGGCAAGACGGAGGTCTATTTGCGCGCGCTCGCCGAGATTCTGGCCGCAAAGCCCGACGCTCAGGCGCTCGTCCTCGTCCCTGAAATCAATCTGACGCCGCAGTTCGAAGCGGCCTTCCGCGCGCGTTTCGCCGCGCTCGAGGGCACGTCGATCGTCACGCTGCACAGCGGCCTCGCTGAAGGCGAGCGCGCCCGCAACTGGTTCGCCGCGCACACCGGCCGCGCGCGGATCGTGCTCGGCACGCGGCTGGCGGTGCTGGCCTCGCTGCCGAAGCTCGCGATCATCGTCGTCGACGAGGAGCATGATCCGGCTTACAAGCAGCAGGAAGGTTTGCGTTATTCGGCGCGCGATCTGGCGATTTATCGCGCCAAGCAACTCGGCTTGCCGGTCGTGCTGGGTTCGGCCACGCCGTCGCTGGAGAGCTGGTGGCAGGCCGACCAGGGCCGCTACAAGCGGCTCACGTTGTCGCGCCGTGCCGTCGCCGAGGCCGTATTGCCGACCGTCAAACTGATCGATCTGGAAGAGGAGCGGCGGCGCGGGCGGGCATCGGTGGAAGGTTTGTCGGGGCCGCTGATCGCGGCGCTGAAGGCGCGGCTCGAACGCGGCGAGCAAAGCCTGGTGTTCCTGAACCGCCGCGGTTATGCGCCGCAGCTTGCCTGCGATGCCTGCGGTTGGGTCGCCGGTTGTCCACGATGCAGCGCGTATGTCGTGCTGCATAAGCCCGAGCGCGCGCTGCGCTGCCACCACTGCGGCTGGGAAGCGCGCATCCCGCGTTCGTGCCCGGAGTGCGGCAACGTCGATATCGCGCCGATGGGCCGTGGCACGCAGCGCGTCGAAGAGACGCTGGCGAGCGCGGTGCCCGGCGCCCGCATCTTGCGCATCGACGCGGACAGCACGCGTCGCAAAGGCAGCGCGCAGGCGCTGTTCTCCGACGTCCACGCGGGCGAAGTCGACATCCTCGTCGGCACCCAGATGATCGCCAAAGGCCACGACTTTCAGCGCGTCTCGCTGGTGGGCGTGCTGAACGCCGACACCGCGTTGTTTTCCCACGACTTCCGCGCGAGCGAACGGCTTTTCGCGCAACTGATGCAAGTGAGCGGCCGGGCAGGCCGTGCGGGTTTGCCGGGCGAAGTGCTGGTGCAGACGCGCTATCCGCGCCATGCGCTTTATCACGCGCTGGGCCGCCACGACTACGTCGGCTTCGCCAACTCCACGCTGGCCGAACGACGCGACGCCCATTTGCCGCCGTTCGTCTATCAGGCTTTGCTGCGCGCCGAAGGCCGCACGCTCGAAGCCGCGCTCGCCTTCCTGCAACAGGCGGCGGCCGAGTTGACCGGCATTGCGGCTGCCGAACGTGTGACCGTCTACGACGCCGTGCCGCTCACCATCGTCAAAGTGATGCACGTGCACCGCGCGCAATTGCTGATCGAGAGCGCTTCGCGGGCCGCCCTGCAGGCCACCTTGCGTGCGTGGCAGCCGCTGCTGCGCGGCCTGAAAGGCGTGCTGCGCTGGAATCTGGAAGTCGATCCGCTCGACATCTAAGTCGCATCGCCGGGGCGACGCCGCCGTTACTTCTTTCGGTCATATTCTTAGAGCGAATGGTCGTTTCGTTTTGCAACGCCGCTCGCCTATATTTCGCCGAATCGGCGCACTTTCGGGCAAAACTTCAACTCTCCGGCGCCGAGGCACCTCAACTTCCTCGGGGCATGGCGATGAGCGATACGAACCCAGCACTACAACCCGGCGCGGCGCCGACGAACCGGCCTGGCACGCAAGGTGGCGGGCTCTTTTCGACTGAAGACTGGTGGGCGGTGTGGGTCGGCCTGCTGGTGATCGTAGTCGCCTGGGCGCTGTTCGCGTCGGGCAGCAGCATCAAATGGCTGGCGGTAGCGCCGGCCAAATGGTCGAGCGTGGCGCTGGCCGCACAGGACGTCGGCAAGCATTTGCCGAACTACGCCGCGTTGTTTATCGCGTTCGCGCTTCTATTCGGCGTAAGCCTGGCGGCGCTCAAGCAGCGGGTCGGCGCCTTCCTGGCGTCGTTCCTGATTCTGTTCATCGCGTCGGCGCTGATTTTTACGCTGGGCGCGTGGGTCAACGCGTCGAAGTACAACCTCGAGCCGCCGCTCGTCGCGCTGGCGCTGGGCCTGCTGATCTCGAACGTGTTCACGCTGCCTGAATGGTTTTCGGCCGGCTTGCGCGTCGAGTTTTATATCAAGGTCGGCATCGTGCTGCTCGGCGCGACGTTACCGTTTACGTTGCTGGTGTGGGCGGGACCGGTCGCGGTCGGGCAGGCCACCATCGTCTCGCTCGTCACGTTCTTCGTGATCTTCTTTGCCGCGAAAGCTTTCGGCCTCGACCGGCGTTTTGCCGCTGTGCTCGGCGTCGGCGGCGCGGTGTGCGGCGTCTCGGCGGCCATCGCGATTGCCGGCGCAGTGCGCGCCAAGCGCGAGCAGGCCTCGGTGGCAATCACGCTGGTGGTGCTGTGGGCGATCGTGATGATCTTCGTGTTGCCGTTCGCATCCCGCTCGCTCGGCCTGTCGACTGCGGTCGCCGGCGCCTGGATCGGCACGTCTGAATTCGCCGACGCCGCCGGCATCGCGGCCGCTCAAGCGTACGGCGACTTTGCGAAACACGCGGGCGGCGCGATTGCCGGCGCGCCGGAGGCGTCGTTGCAGGCGTTCACGCTGATGAAGGTAGTCGGCCGCGATATCTGGATCGGCATCTGGGCGTTCGTGCTGGCGATCGTCGCGACGACGCGCTGGGAATCGCAGGACAGCGGCGTCAAAGCCAAGGCCAACGCCGGCGAGATATGGGCGCGCTTCCCGAAGTTCGTGATCGGTTTCGTGATCGCATCGGCGCTGGTGACGTGGATCGCCAGTCACTATTCGCTGGCCGATTACCGCAAAGTCGTGACGCCCGAATTCGTCGCGCCGATCACGGCGTTGCGCACGTGGGCGTTCACTTTCTGCTTCCTGAGCATCGGGCTGACGACGCGCTTGCGCTCGCTCACTGCAACCGGCCTGAAGCCGTTCCTCGCATTCACGGTGGGCGTGGTGGTCAATATCGCCATCGGTTACGCGCTTTCCGCGCACGTGTTCGCGCCGTACTGGAATAGCTTGGGGCAGGGCTCATGAGGCGCACGGTCCGCGTCGACAGTACGGCGCAGGCGCGCGATGAAACGCACGCGCCGTGCTGCGCGGGCTGCCGGCATCGCGCTGAGAATCGGGGCTCGTTGGAGCAGGGCATTCCGGGTCTCGCCGTGTTTGGTTCCGCATTCGGCGCGAGCGTGGCGAACAGCCGGCTCTGCCGGTTGCACGACCAACTCGTCTCGCCCGGCGACAGTTGCGCGCGGTTCGAACCGGTTCGTCAACATTGACGCGCGCCTAAGCCAGCCGCGGCGTCGAGCCCGGCGGTGCCAGCGTTCCGCCGGTGCGTCAGCCGAAGATAGTCCTCGCTCTGTCGGGCACGGAACGCCGGACGCGCCCATTCACTTGTTCAGTTCACTCGTTTAACGCGGTCCGCGCGTCGCCCACCGATGCGCGCGACGCCGCGGGCACGTTTTCCTCGTCGGGCTCGCGCCTGCCTGGGCCGCTCGTCGCGCCGCGCATGAACAACACCGCGCAAGTCGCGCACATCGCCCAGATGCCAAGTATTACCAGCCACTTTTCCATTTCTGTCCTCGCCTGTCTTCTCAAACCCCGTACCGTTTTTTTGTGCGTGCCCGGAGGCCGCGTGCCGCTATGTTCCGTATAACGGCGCGCCGACCCGTTCTGATAAGGGTAAATGCAAAAAGAATCACGCCAGGGAAAGTACTAAGCGCCACCACTGCGCCCACGGCCAGCGCCATCTGGCGCAAACCCTCGCCGCACAAGGCTCTCAGCAGGGTGCAACCATGCGCCGAGCATGGTTGCACCTTTTTATTGGGAGGCGTACGATTCGCCCAACTTTTAGTCTTTCCCAGCGCATTCGTTTGGTATCCGAAGAAGGAAACATGGCTAGCACCACCCTTGGCGTCAAGGTCGACGACCTCCTGCGTTCACGGCTGAAAGATGCCGCTACCCGTCTTGAACGCACTCCGCACTGGCTCATCAAGCAGGCCATCTTCGCGTACCTCGAAAAGATCGAGCACGGCCAGTTGCCGCCCGAACTGTCGGGCGTGACGGGCTCGGCGGATCTCGCCGACGGCGCCACGGTCGAGCAGGAAGAAGACGGCGCGTCGCACCCGTTCCTCGAGTTCGCGCAAAACGTGCAACCGCAGTCGGTGCTGCGCGCGGCGATCACGGCCGCTTACCGTCGTCCCGAGCCGGAATGCTTGCCGTTCCTGGTCGGTCAGGCTCGCTTGCCGGCCAACCTCGCGGGCGATGTGCAGACAATGGCCGGCAAGCTCGTCGAAACGCTGCGCACCAAGAGCAAGGGCGGTGGCGTCGAAGGTCTGATCCACGAGTTCTCGCTGTCGAGCCAGGAAGGCGTGGCGCTGATGTGCCTCGCCGAAGCGCTGCTGCGCATTCCCGATCGCGCCACGCGCGACGCGCTGATCCGCGACAAGATCAGCAAGGGCGACTGGAAATCGCACATGGGCCAGGCGCCCTCGATGTTCGTCAACGCCGCGACCTGGGGCCTGATGATCACCGGCAAGCTGGTGACGACCAATAGCGAAACGAGCCTCTCGTCGGCGCTGACGCGTTTGATCGGCAAGGGCGGCGAGCCGCTGATCCGCAAGGGCGTCGATATGGCGATGCGCCTGATGGGCGAGCAGTTCGTCACGGGCGAGAACATCTCCGAGGCGCTGGCCAACAGCCGCAAGTACGAAGCACGCGGCTTCCGCTACTCGTACGACATGCTCGGCGAAGCGGCCACCACCGAAGCCGACGCGCAGCGCTACCACGCGTCGTACGAACAGGCGATCCACGCGATCGGCAAGGCTGCCGGCGGCCGTGGCATTTACGAAGGCCCTGGCATCTCGATCAAGCTCTCCGCGCTGCACGCACGCTACTCGCGTTCGCAGCAGGAACGCACGATGAGCGAACTCCTGCCGCGCGTGCGCTCGCTGGCGATTCTCGCGCGCCGCTACGACATCGGCCTGAACATCGACGCCGAAGAAGCCGACCGCCTCGAAATCTCGCTCGATCTGCTCGAAGCGCTGTGCTTCGATCCAGACCTGGCAGGCTGGAACGGCATCGGCTTCGTGGTGCAGGCATATCAGAAGCGTTGCCCGTTCGTGATCGACTACATCATCGATCTGGCGCGCCGCAGCCGTCACCGCATCATGGTGCGCCTCGTGAAGGGCGCGTACTGGGACACCGAAATCAAGCGCGCACAAGTGGACGGCCTCGAAGGCTATCCGGTCTACACGCGCAAGATCTATACGGACGTCTCATACATCGCTTGTGCGAAGAAACTGCTGAGCGCGCCCGACGCGGTCTATCCGCAGTTCGCCACGCACAACGCGCACACGCTCTCGGCGATCTATCACCTCGCGGGCAACAACTACTACCCCGGCCAGTACGAGTTCCAGTGCCTGCACGGCATGGGCGAACCGCTGTACGAGGAAGTCACCGGCCGCGACAAGCTGAACCGTCCGTGCCGCGTGTACGCGCCGGTCGGCACGCATGAAACGCTGCTCGCGTATCTCGTGCGCCGTTTGCTGGAAAACGGCGCGAACACGTCGTTCGTGAATCGCATTGCCGATGAAAGCGTCGCGATCAAGGACCTGATCGCCGACCCCGTCGACGAAGCCTCGAAGATCGTGCCGCTCGGCGCGCCGCACGCGAAGATTCCGCTGCCGCGCAATCTGTACGGCGCCGAGCGTCTCAATTCGATGGGCCTCGATCTGTCGAACGAGCATCGGCTGGCGTCGCTGTCGTCGGCGTTGCTGGCGAGCGCGCATCATCCGTGGCGCGCCGCGCCGATGCTCGAGGACAACGAGATCGCCGTGGGCGTGGCGCGCGATGTGCGCAATCCGGCCGATCATCGTGACCTCGTCGGCACGGTCGTTGAGGCGACGCCGGAACATGTGAGCGCCGCGTTGGCGCATGCCGTCGCCGCGGCGCCGATCTGGCAAGCCACGCCGGTCGAAGCGCGCGCCGATTGCCTCGCGCGTGCCGCCGATCTGCTCGAAGCGCAGATGCATACGCTGATGGGTCTGGTGGTGCGTGAAGCCGGCAAGTCGCTGGCCAACGCCGTCGCGGAAATCCGCGAAGCGATCGACTTCCTGCGCTATTACTCCACGCAGATTCGCGACGAGTTCTCCAACGACACGCATCGCCCGCTCGGTCCGGTGGTCTGTATCAGCCCGTGGAATTTCCCGCTGGCGATTTTCATGGGCCAAGTGGCCGCGGCGCTGGCGGCCGGCAACACCGTGCTCGCGAAGCCGGCCGAACAGACGCCGCTGATCGCCGCGCAAGCCGTGCGCATTCTGCGCGAAGCCGGCGTCCCGGCGGGCGCAGTGCAACTGCTGCCGGGCAATGGCGAAACGGTCGGCGCTGCGTTGGTGGCCGATCCGCGCACTCGCGCGGTGATGTTCACCGGCTCGACTGAAGTCGCGCGCCTGATCAACAAGACGCTCTCGAGCCGCCTCGATCCGGACGGCAAGCCGATTCCGCTGATCGCGGAAACCGGCGGCCAGAACGCGATGATCGTCGACTCGTCGGCGCTCGCTGAGCAGGTGGTCGCGGACGTGCTGCAATCGTCTTTCGACTCCGCCGGTCAACGCTGTTCCGCGCTGCGCGTTCTTTGTCTGCAAGACGATGTCGCCGACCGCACGCTGGAGATGCTAACGGGCGCGATGCGCGAACTGGCAGTGGGCAATCCGGACCGCCTGTCGATCGACGTCGGCCCGGTGATCGACCTCGACGCGAAACGCGGTATCGACGCGCACGTCGCGACGATGCGCGAAAAAGGCCGCAAGGTCGAGCAATTGCCGATGCCCGACGGTTGCGCACAAGGCACCTTCGTTCCGCCGACGCTCATCGAACTCGACAGCATCGACGAACTGAAGCGCGAAGTGTTCGGCCCGGTGCTGCATGTGGTGCGTTACCGCCGCAGCCAGCTCGACAAGCTGCTCGAACAGATTCGCACGACGGGCTACGGCCTGACGCTCGGCATCCATACGCGGATCGATGAAACCATCGCTCACGTGATCAGCCGCGCGCATGTCGGCAACATTTATGTGAACCGCAATGTGATCGGCGCGGTGGTGGGCGTGCAGCCGTTCGGCGGTGAGGGTTTGTCGGGCACGGGTCCGAAAGCGGGCGGCGCGCTGTATTTGCAGCGTTTGCTGGCGACGCGTCCGGCCGGTCTGCCGAAGTCGCTCGCGCAGGCATTGGTCGCGGATGTACCGAAGGCAGCCGAAAACAGCGACAATCCGTCCGCTGCATTGACGGCCTATCGCGATTGGTTGATTGCCGAACAACAGCCGGTGCTGGCTGCGCGCTGCGACGGCTATCTGTCGCATGTGCCGGCGGGCGCCACCGCGGTACTGTCGGGGCCGACGGGCGAGCGCAACACGTACACGCTGGGCGCGCGTGGCACGGTGCTGTGCATTGCGTCGACGGCGAGCGGCGCGCGCGCGCAGTTTGCCGCGGCGCTGGCTACGGGAAATCGCGCGTTGTTCGAGGGCGCGGCGGGTGAACAACTGGTGGCGCAGTTGCCCGCGTCGCTGAAGTCACATGCGAGCGTGAAGAAGAGCGCCGATACACCGTTCGACGCCGTGCTGTTCGAAGGCGATAGCGACGAGTTGCTGGCGCTGGTGAAGGAAGTCGCGAAGCGTCCGGGCCCGATCGTGTCGGTGCAGGGCGTTGCGGCAGGCGCGCTGGAAAGCGGCGACGAGGATTACGCGCTCGAGCGTTTGTTGACGGAACGCTCGGTCAGCGTGAATACGGCAGCAGCCGGCGGTAATGCGAATTTGATGACGATCGGTTGAGCGAACCTCATTGATCTTTTCAAAAAGAAGGAAGCGGTACGGCGACCCCGAAACCGCTCCATCCACACCTGGTACCAAGGAGAAGCTATGCAACACAAGATGAAACAGCTGGCAGGCGCTGCACTGGTTGCAGCGATGTCGCTGGCGGGGACGGCCAATGCTCAATCGACGGAAGATGTGAAGGTCGGCTTTGCCGGCCCGATGACAGGCGCGCAGGCGCACTACGGCAAGGACTTCCAGAACGGCATTACGCTGGCAGTGGAAGACATGAACGCGACCAAGCCGGTGATCGGTGGCAAGCAAGTCCGCTTCGTGCTGGACTCGGCCGACGACCAGGCCGACCCGCGCACCGGTACGACGGTTGCACAAAAGCTGGTGGATGACGGCATCAAGGGTATGCTCGGCCACTTCAACTCGGGCACCACGATTCCGGCTTCGCGCATATACGCGAACGCGGGCATCCCCGAAATCGCCATGGCGACGGCGCCGGAATACACGCAACAAGGCTTCAAGACCACGTTCCGCATGATGACGTCCGATACGCAGCAAGGTTCGGTCGCCGGCACGTTCGCGGTGAAGACCTTGGGCATGAAGAAGATCGTGATCGTCGACGACCGCACGGCTTATGGCCAGGGTCTGGCTGATCAGTTCGAAAAGGCGGCGAAGGCAGCGGGTGGCCAGATCGTCGATCGTGAATACACGAACGACAAAGCAGTCGACTTCAAGTCGATCCTGACCAAGCTGAAGGCTGTTCAACCGGATCTGATCTATTACGGCGGCGCGGATTCGCAAGCGGCACCGATGGTCAAGCAGATGAAGGCACTGGGCATCAAGGCGCCGCTGATGGGCGGCGAAATGGTCCACACGCCGACGTTCATCCAGATCGCGGGTGACGCGGCGAACGGCACGGTGGCATCGCTCGCCGGCCTGCCGCTGGAAGAAATGCCGGGCGGCAAGGACTACGTCGCGAAGTACAAGAAGCGTTTCAACGAAGACGTGCAAACGTACTCGCCGTACGCTTACGACGGCGCAATGGCCATGTTCGACGCCATGAAAAAGGCGAACTCGACCGATCCGGCCAAGTACCTGCCGATGCTCGCGAAGACGTCGATGCCGGCGGTGACGTCCGCGAACCTCGCGTACGACAGCAAGGGCGACCTGAAGAACGGTGGTATTACGCTGTACAAGGTCGTCGATGGTAAGTGGACGACGTTGCAGAGCGTGGGTGGGAAATAAGTAGCTTCTCCTGCTAGCGCACTCGGCTGCTATGTGATTGCTTGACGTGGCAGCCAGGCAAAAAAAGCCCTGCGGTTTTCGAACCGCAGGGCTTTTTGTTTTGTGCTTCCTGACACCCTGTACCGATGGCACGACAACGCAAATTACTCCCCGCGCATCTTCCTCCCCTGCTCCCTAACCTGCTCCAACGTCGCACCCGGCGTGCTCGCCTCCTGCGGCATGCGAATCTCGATCACCGCCGCACACTTCGCCTCCATTGAACGCTTGAGCGCAGGCAGAAAATCCTCAGTCCGCTCCACCGTCTCGCCATGCGCGCCGAACGATCGCGCGAACGCCGCGAAATCCGGATTCGTGAGCCCGGTGCCATGCACCCGCCCAGGATAGTGCCGCTCCTGATGCATACGAATCGTGCCGAAGTGACCGTTATTCACCACGATGAAAAGCACGTGCAGGTCGTACTGCATCGCCGTCGCAAGTTCTTGCGCGGCCATCATGAAGCAGCCGTCGCCGGCCAGCGCCACAACCGCGCGTTGCGGATACATCGACTTCGCCGCGATCGCCGCCGGCACGCCGTAGCCCATCGCGCCACTCGTCGGCGCAAGCTGCGAACGGTAATGCCGATACGAGAAGTGCCGATGCAGCCACGTCGCGTAATTACCCGCGCCGTTGGTGAGAATCGCATCGTCCGGTAGATGCGCGCGCAACTGCTGGATCACCTCGCCCATCTGCACGTCACCGGGAATCTGACGCGGTTTGCGCCAGTCGAGATACGCCTGATGGGCCTCGCTCGCTGCACCCGACCACGCGAGTTGCTCGGAAGATGGCTCCAACTCCGCAAGCATTGCCGCCAACTCCGGCATGCCAGAGACGATCGGCAGATCGGCCGCATAGACGCGGCCCAATTCCTCCGCGCCCTGATGCACGTGCACGAGCGTCTGCTTTGTTTTCGGAATGTCGAGCAAGGTATAGCCGTTCGTCGTCGCTTCGCCCAAACGCGGTCCGATCGCGAGCAGCACGTCGGCGTCGCGGATACGTTGCGCGAGCGCGGGATTGATGCCGAGGCCGACATCGCCGGCATAATTCGGATGCTCGTTGTCGAGCGTGTCCTGAAAGCGGAACGCGAGGCCGACCGGCAATTGCCAATTCTCGACGAAGCGTCGAAAGTCCGCGCACGCAGCCGGCGTCCAACCGCTGCCGCCTGCGATCACCATCGGCCGTTGCGCGCCGTCGAGCAATCCACGCAACTTCTCGATCTGCGCCGCCGACGGTGACGCCGCCACGCGCTGATAAGCCGGCGCGCCGGCCACGGCATCGCACGCGTCGCTCAACACGTCTTCGGGCAACGACAAGACCACCGGCCCGGGTCGCCCCGAAGTCGCTGTGTGAAACGCATGGCTCAGATACTCGGGAATACGCTTCGGATCGTCGATTTGCGCGACCCACTTCGCCATCTGACCGAACATGCGCCGATAGTCGATTTCCTGAAACGCCTCGCGGTCGAGATGCTCACGCGCGCATTGGCCGATCAGCAGAATCATCGGCGTGGAATCCTGAAACGCGGTGTGCACACCGATCGATGCATGCGTGGCGCCCGGCCCGCGCGTGACGAGCGCGACGCCAGGGCGCCCCGTCAATTTGCCGACGGCCTCCGCCATATTCGCCGCGGCCGCTTCGTGACGGCAAACAATGGTCTGGATGCGTTCGGTTTCGTCGTGCAGCGAATCCAGCACAGCGAGAAAACTCTCGCCGGGCACACAGAAAACACGTTCGACACCGTGCGTGAGTAAAGCATCGACGACGAGACGCGCGCCGGTGGTTTGAGCGGCGGCGGGACCGGAAACGGGAGTATTCGGCTGCGACATTGCGATGAAGTCTCCAGGCAGTGCGTAAGTGCGGTATGAGATTGCCGAATCAACCTGAACATCAGCCGATCGGCGCCCCGACAGCTTACGCCGAGCGCGCCGCCGCTGTCACGGTGCCGTGCTACTGGATCGCTCGCGGGCGCGCGCAGGTAAGAAGCGCACGCGCCTGCTCCCGCTTTGGCGACAGTCCGTAGCACAGGCGTCCGCACGTGATGCACGAACGCGAAGAAGCGACGCGCAATAAAAACGCGGGCCATAGCCCGCGTCGTCATCCGCATCGAGGCAAGGAAGTGCCGCCCTCAACACTCGACGATATTCACCGCCAACCCGCCCCGCGACGTTTCCTTGTATTTGGTCTTCATATCCGCGCCGGTCTCGCGCATGGTCTTGATCACCGAATCGAGCGACACGTAGTGACTGCCGTCGCCGCGCAAGGCCATGCGCGCGGCATTGACCGCTTTCACCGATGCCATCGCGTTGCGCTCGATACACGGAATCTGCACCATGCCGCCGACCGGATCGCACGTCAGCCCGAGGTTGTGCTCCATGCCGATTTCCGCGGCGTTTTCGACCTGCTTCGGGGTGCCGCCCATGACTGCCGCGAGCGCGCCCGCCGCCATCGAGCAGGCGACGCCCACTTCGCCCTGACAGCCCACTTCGGCGCCCGAAATCGACGCGTTCAACTTGTACAGAATGCCGATCGCCGCAGCGGTCATCAGGAAGTCGATCACGCCTTGCTGATTCGAGCCCGGCATGAAGCGCGTGTAGTAATGCAGCACGGCGGGAATAATGCCGGCTGCGCCGTTGGTCGGCGCCGTCACCACACGCCCGCCGGCGGCATTTTCTTCGTTGACGGCGATCGCGTAGAGATTGATCCAGTCGATCATCGACAGTGGATCGCGTAACGCCAGCTCCGGATTGCCCGACAGCGCGCGATACAGCTGCGGCGCGCGCCGCTTCACCTGGAATGGACCGGGCAAGTTACCGTCGGCATCCGGATTGTTGATGCCGCAACCCCGCGATACACACGATTGCATCACGTCCCAGATCTTCAGCAGGCCCGCGCGCGTCTCTTCTTCCGTATGCCAGACGCGCTCGTTTTCCCACATCAACTGGGCGATGCTCTTACCGGTCGATTCGCACAGCGCGAGCAACTCATTGCCGCTGCGAAACGAGTACGGCAGTTGATCGACCGCAGCCAGGACTTTCGTATTCGGCGCGCCGGCCGTCACCACGAAACCGCCGCCCACCGAGAGATAGGTCGACTCGCGCAATGTCTCGCCTTGCGCGTCGAGCGCACGCAACTTCAGACCATTCGGATGCTCGGGCAGCGCCTGGCGATAAAACGAAATGTGATCCTTCTGCACGAACGGCACCTCGTGCGTGCCGAGCAGCGCCAGCTTGCGGGACACGCGCACTCCCTCGAGCCGCTGCGCTATCGTGTCGGGGTCCACGGTATCGGGCGCATCGCCCATCAGGCCGAGCATGACGCCGCGATCGGTACCGTGCCCTTTGCCCGTCGCGCCGAGCGAGCCGTACAACTCCACTTTCACCGATGCGGTCGCAGCGAGCAGCCCATCGCGTTCGAGCCCTTGAGCGAACATCAGCGCCGCGCGCATCGGCCCGACCGTATGCGAACTGGACGGACCAATGCCGATTTTGAAGAGGTCGAAGACGCTGACTGCCATTTACTGCTCCCTGCTATGGATAAAGTTGATTTACCGCGCCGGCAGCGGCAAACACACGGCGAGCCACGCGGGCGGCGTCGGTGCGAGCTGTAGCGCGATCGGCGTATAGCGCCCGTCGAGGCGCGCCGCCAGGTGAAACAGTTCCGTCGCGTTCTTCGGATCCCACTGACCCGAATAGCCGGGCAAGCCGGCCTCGCGACGTTTTGCATCGAACGGAACGCTCGAATGCACGAATTCTTCATGCGTCTTGCTGCCGGCCGCATACGGCGCCAGCCAGTTGAGCGCGGCTTGCAACGACGCGCCGTCCGCGCCCTTCTCCGGCAACCAGTTGCGGTTATGGCGACGCGCGGCGAGCGCGGCTGTCACGAGCGGCTGCAAGTCGTAGGTGACGTAATGCAGCGCGTCGCGTTCGTTGAAATCGACTGTCGAACCATCCGGCTCGATGTTGTCGCCGATATGCTCGACGAACAGACGCTGGGCCGCATTGATCATCTTGCGGTTGTCGAGCGTGAACGCGGCCATGGCAATCAGTTTGATCCGATGGCTCTGCCAGTTGTTCCTGAACGTTCCTTTGAGCGGGCGCGGCTGCGCGTCGATTTGCCCGATGTAGCCGTTCGCGAGTTTCGTCAGGAACGCCATCGACGCATTGCGCGTTTTCACCGGCAACGCGCTCGCCGTCATGTCGTACGCGAGAATCAGTCCTTCGAAACGGGTTTCGTCGATGGGATTGAAGCTCGGTTGATAGGTCGTGACCCAGGCGTACAGCAAGCGGTCGACGAGTTTGAGATAGCGGTCGTCGCTGGTGGCGCGCCAGGCGAGCGCGGCGTCGCGCAACAGATCGAGATCTTTCTCCGCCTCGACGCTCTGGTCGTAAATGCCTTCGTGCGGCAGCGTGCCTTCGGTATGCAGTTTCGCCAGCGCATGCGGCTGGTCGTTCAGATGGGCCTGCACGTTGCTCACCAGCGCTTTCACGCCGGGATCGGCGTTCGTGCGTTCGCTGGTTTGCAGCGCGGGCGCCGCGCAAAAATTCATCGCGGCCTGCGCTTGCCGCAGCGGCAGCAGCACGGCTGCGCCAGCCAACAGCAGCGTGCAGGTTTGCCGCCAATTCGGCGCTCGCGTTGCTTCGGTCCAGCTTTGCATCAATCGCACCTTTCGCGCCATGCGAAACTCCTCGTTAGGCTGATTCGGTGTGTGATGTTAGCCGTTTGCGGCCACGAACGACAGAGAACCTCAGAGCGGAACCACGCATCGCCTCGCCGCCTCTTTTTCGAGACGACGGGCGATGCGCATTGGCAATCCCGCTTACTCGTAGTCGGCGATCGGCACGCAGGAGCAGAACAGATTGCGGTCGCCATACACGTTGTCCGCGCGGCCGACCGGCGGCCAGTACTTCTTCGCGATCAGCGTGGGCAGCGGATACGCCGCGGTTTCGCGCGCATACGCGTGCTTCCAGTCATTCGCGATCACCACCGCCGCCGTGTGCGGCGCATGCTTCAGCGGGTTGTCCTCGCGATCCGAGCGGCCTTCTTCGACGGCACGGATTTCCTCGCGGATCGCAATCATCGCTTCGATGAAACGGTCGAGTTCCTCCTTCGATTCCGATTCGGTCGGCTCGACCATCAGCGTGCCCGGCACCGGGAAGCTCATGGTCGGCGCGTGGAAGCCGTAGTCGGCGAGACGCTTGGCGACGTCGTCGACGGTGATGCCGCTGGTTTCCTTGATCGGACGCAGATCGAGAATGCACTCGTGCGCGACCAGCCCGCCCGGGCCCGAATACAGCACCGGATAGTGCGGCGCGAGTTTCTTCGCCACGTAGTTCGCGTTGAGGATCGCGGTTTCGGTCGCGGCGGTGAGGTTCTTCGCGCCCATCATTGCGATGTACATCCACGAAATCGGCAGGATCGATGCCGAGCCGTACGGAGCGCCGGATACCGCGCCGATGCCGTTCGGCGCGCGTTCGTAACCCGACGAAATCTGGTTCGGCAGGAACTGCGCGAGATGCGCGCCGACCGCAACCGGACCGACGCCCGGTCCGCCGCCGCCGTGCGGAATGCAGAAGGTCTTGTGCAGATTCAGGTGCGACACGTCGCCGCCGAACTGGCCCGGCGCGGTCAGTCCGACCATCGCGTTCATGTTCGCGCCATCCACATAGACCTGGCCGCCGTGCGCGTGCACGATCTCGCAGATTTCGCGCACGTTCTGCTCGAACACGCCGTGCGTGGACGGATACGTGATCATGATCGCGGCGAGTTTGTCGGCGTGCTGATCGGCCTTCTTCTTCAGGTCTTCGATATCGACGTTGCCTTGCGCGTCGCAGGCCACCACGACCACCTGCATGCCGGCCATCTGCGCCGACGCTGGATTCGTGCCGTGCGCCGATGCGGGAATCAGGCAGACGTTACGATGCGCTTCGCCGCGCGACGCGTGATACGCGTGGATGATCAGCAGGCCCGCGTATTCGCCTTGCGAGCCGGCGTTCGGTTGCAGCGACACAGCAGCGTAGCCGGTGGCCGCGACCAGCATCTCTTCGAGCTGATCGATCATTTCGCGGTAGCCGACGGTTTGCTCAGCCGGTGCGAACGGATGGATCTGGCCGAATTCGGGCCATGTAACCGGCAGCATTTCCGAGGTGGCGTTCAGCTTCATCGTGCATGAGCCGAGCGGGATCATCGAGCGGTCGAGCGCGAGGTCCTTGTCCGACAAGCTGCGCAAATAGCGCAGCATTTCCGTTTCCGAATGATGACGGTTGAACACGTGGTGCGTGAGGTACGCGCTCGTGCGCTCAAGCGCGGCCGGCACCGATGCGGTATTCGACGCAGCCATTGCCGCGTCGAGCGTGTCGACTTGCGGCACGTCTTTCGCGCCGGCGGCTTGCGCGAATACTTCGAGCAGATCCGCCAGATCGCGGCGCGTAGTGGTTTCGTCGATCGACAGGCCGACGTGGGTATCGCTCACGCGGCGCAGGTTGATGCGTTTCGCTTGCGCGGCTTCGTGCAGCGCTTGCGTGCGTGCGCCGGATTCGAAGGTGAGCGTGTCGAAGAACGTTTCGTTGGCGAGCGTGTAGCCGAGTTGCTTCGCGCCTTCCGCCAGCAACGCGGCGATGCGGTTCACGCGCAATGCGATCGTCTTCAAACCGTGTGGGCCGTGATAAACGGCGTACATGCTGGCCATGATCGCGAGCAGCGCTTGCGCGGTGCAGACGTTCGAAGTCGCCTTCTCGCGGCGGATATGTTGTTCGCGCGTTTGCAGCGCGAGACGCAGCGCGGGGTTGCCTTGCGCGTCGATGGTCACGCCGACGAGGCGGCCCGGCATCTGGCGCTTGAATTCGTCACGCACGGCGAGATACGCCGCATGCGGGCCACCGAAGCCGACCGGTACGCCGAAACGCTGCGTATTGCCGACTGCAACGTCCGCGCCCCATTCGCCCGGCGGCGTGAGGACGGTCAGCGCGAGCAGGTCGGCGGCGACCACCACGTGGCCGCCCGCTGCGTGGATCGCTTCGGTGAGGGCGCGGTAGTCGCGCACGTCGCCGTTCACGCCCGGATATTGCAGCAGCACGCCGAACGCATTCGCATCCGCGGCTTCCGCGGCCGGGCCCACTTTCACTTCGATGCCGACCGGCGTGGCGCGCGTCTTTATCACTTCGATGGTTTGCGGCAGCACGTCGTCGGCCACGAAGAACACGTTCGACTTCGGCTTGCCGATGCGTTGCAGCAGCGTCATCGCTTCAGCCGCAGCCGTGGCTTCGTCGAGCAGCGATGCATTCGAGATTGCCAGACCCGTCAGGTCGACGATCATCTGCTGGAAGTTCAGCAGCGCCTCCAGACGGCCTTGCGAAATTTCCGGCTGATACGGCGTGTACGCGGTGTACCACGCCGGATTTTCCAGCACGTTACGCAGGATCACCGTCGGCGTGTGCGCGTTGTAATAGCCCTGCCCGATGTACGAGCGGAACACCTGGTTCTTGTCCGCGAGTTCGCGCAGCGCGGCGAGCGCTTCGGCTTCGCTCTTCGGCTGCGCGAAGGGGCCGAGCGGCAGCGTTTCGGTGCGGCGGATCGTCTTCGGAATGACGGCGTCGATCAGCGCGGCGCGCGACGCGAAGCCGAGGGCTTCGAGCATCGCGTGCTGGTCGGCCGCGTCCGGGCCGATATGCCGTTCGGCGAAGGCGTCATGCACTTCGAGCGCGGCGAGCGAGAGAGGAGTGCGGTTCATCAGACGATCCGGGTGTTCGAGCTTCATGGGTGTTCCTGGCGGTGCGGCGTCCTTAGGCATTCGAAAAAGGACGCGCCGCACCTGTCGGGTTAAACGTAAAGGTGAATCAGGCGCCGATTGACTTGCTGTACGCATCGGCGTCGATCAGACGGTCTTGCGTCGCGTCCGAAGCCGGCTTGATCTTGAAGAGCCAGCTTTCGTACGGCGTGGAGTTGACCGAATCAGGCGTGTTGGCCACGGCGGTGTTCGCTTCGACGATCTCGCCCGAAACCGGCGCGTAGATATCGGAAGCGGCTTTCACCGATTCGATGACAGCGACGGTGTCGCCGGCGGTGACCGTCTTGCCCAGTTCCTGGACTTCGAAGAAGACGATGTCGCCGAGCGCTTCCTGCGCGTGGTCGGTGATGCCGACCGTCAGCGTGCCGTCCGCCTCGGTGCGGACCCACTCGTGCGATTCGGTGTATTTCAGATCGGCCGGGATGCTCATCGGATGCTCCTATGCGGTGTGATTCGGTTGTGACTTGGGAAGTAGACGCACGCGCAGGTTTGCTTAAACCGCGAGCACTTTGCCATTGCGCACGAACGGCAGTTTTACCACGCTTGCAGGTACGTTCTTGTCACGAATCTGAACGTGAACGGTGTCGCCCGGCTGCACGCCTTTCGGCACGCGCGCAAAGGCGATGGATTCCTGCATGGTCGGGGAAAACGTACCGCTGGTGATTTCGCCTTCGCCCTGCGGCGTGACGACTTTTTGATGAGCACGCAGCACGCCCGCCGCCTTGCCGTTTTCCTTCAGCAGAATCAAGCCGACGAACGCAGCCTGCGATCCGTCCGCTTCCAGCTTGCCCTTGCCGACGAAGTCGCGCGGCGAGGTGAGGTCGACGGTCCAGGCGAGGCCGGCGTCGAGCGGCGAGACGTTGTCGTCCATGTCCTGGCCGTACAGGTTCATGCCGGCTTCGAGCCGCAGCGTGTCGCGCGCGCCAAGTCCGGCCGGGCGCACGCCTTGGGCTTGCAGCGCATTCCACAGCGCTTCGACGTGATCTGCGGGGACAATGATTTCGAAGCCGTCTTCGCCGGTGTAGCCGGTGCGGGCCACGGTCAACTCGCCGAACGGCGTGTCTTCGACGCGGGCGGCGTTGAAGGGCTTGAGCGCTTCGGTGGCGGCGCGTGCGGCCGGCACGGTTTGCCATACTTTTTCGCGCGCATTCGGGCCTTGCACGGCGACGATCGCGTAATCGCGGCGCGGCGTGATGGTCAGGCCGAAGCCGCCTTCAGCGTTGAGTTGGCCGAACCAGGCGATGTCTTTATCGGCGGTGCCGGCATTGACGACCACGCGGAAATGATCTTCGCCGAAGTAATAGACGATCAGATCGTCGATCACGCCGCCGTTCGGGTTCAGCAGGCAGGAGTACAGCGCGCGGCCCGGCGTTTGCAGCTTGGCGACGTTGTTCGCCAGCGCATACTCGAAGAAAGCGCGCACGCGCTCGCCGGTGAAATCGACGACACACATGTGCGAGACGTCGAACATGCCGGCGTCGGTGCGCACGGCGCGGTGTTCGTCGATCTGCGAGCCGTAGTTGACAGGCATGTCCCAGCCGCCGAAATCGACCATGCGGGCATTGAGCGCACGGTGGGTGGCGTTGAGCGGGGTGTGTTTGAGTTCGGTCATGGGGCCTCGGGCGTCTCGCGAAACAAAAAAGGCCATGCGACGCTACGCCTCGCGGCCTTTTAGCTGCGAGCGATGCGTTGCATGGCCCCTCTGTCCTCGATACCTGAGAGATTGCGTTGCCGTGGTCACGTTGACGTGTCACGGTGAAACGCGCGCCCCTTCGGTGGGCAGCTTGCCAGATCCGCTCGCACTTACGACGCACGATGCGCACGGCTACTGCCGCTCTCCAGAGTGCGAAAAACCGGTGCTCGATGTTGCCTGAGAGCGGGTTCTTCGACGCGGTCGGTCCTTTTGCCTGAGAGTTTGCGGGTGTGCCCCTTCGGCGGCGCGGCCTGCGCTTTTCTGCGGCCAGCACGCTCTCCCGACGCGTGCGGCGAATGTACGCGAGGGCCGGGGGCTTGTCAAATAAAGGCCCGAGAACCGCGCGGCGGTTGACGGAGCGTCTGCGCACTTGTCAAAAAAAGCGCGGGATGTGATGCCCGCGCTCGTGCTGCTTCGGCGTTGAAGCCGAAATTGATTCTGGCGCGATTACTCGCCGATAGCGTGTGCCGCGTTGTCCAGTTCCTGATTCAAGACGCGCTGTTCGTCGCCCGACAGGCCGCCGCCGTGTTGCGCGGCCATGTCGTGCGCTTCCTGACGGATCACGTCGAGGCGATGGTGCAGCGCTGCGCCTTGGGGCGGCGGGTAATAGCCCTGATTCACGCGGTTGTCGATCCGGCGGCTGAGGTTGTCGATGCGGCCTTCGACCTGATGCAGGCGCTGATCCGCGATCTGTTGCGGGTTGGGGCGAGGCGCCGGCTGGGGTTGAGGCGCCACCACACAGGCGGCGAGGGAACTGAGCAAGGCGCAAGCGGCGAGCGCGCGGATAATACGGGGCATGGACACTCCGGAAGTCATTGTCGTTTTGTGGTGCTACCCTGGTAGCAACGGATGACTACCGGGCCGCGCTGACCTGCCGCGCGGCCTGATTTGTAACGTTATGTTCCTTTCGGGCTTGTCAGGGTTTTGGGCCCGCGCCGCGTGCACGGCGAGTGCTGTTTTAGGTACACAAGCCGTCTCGCCGCGCGGACCAAGCTGTCAGCGAATCCGCTCGAACGGCAGCCGGGCGCCTTCTTCCGAGCTTCGGCCGGCCAGCTCGATAACCGTCATAACGTCGACGGCGTCCTGTGCGCTCACCGGGAATTTCACGCCGTTCTGGATCGCGTCGGCCACCGCGACATAAAACCCGGCGTAATCGCCATTGCGCGTCGGCCACTCCCGCTCGACTTCCTGATCGCCTTCCACGACGCGCACCACACCCGGGGCGTTGCCGGCGCCGAAGCCATCGTCGCCCGGACGCACGCCCGCCTTCAACTGATCTTCTTGCGTGTCGAGCCCGTATTTCATATAGCTGCCACGTGTGCCGTGGAGGGTGAAGCGCGGCGCGACCAGCGCCGTCAGGGCGCTCGCGTGCAGCACCACTTCGAATTCGCCGTAGCCGAGCTGGATGTGCACGTAGTCGGGCGCGCCGGCGTCGTCACGATGTGCGCGCACCGTTGCCGACACGGTTTGCGGCGTGCCGAACAGCGCCAGCGCCTGGTCGATCAGATGCGGTCCGAGGTCCAGCAGCAAGCCGCCGCCTCGCGACGCTTCCTCGCGCCAGCGCTGGCGCACCTCCGGCCGGAAACGGTCGAAGTGCGATTCGTATTGCGTGATCCGTCCCAACTCGCCGCTCGCCAGCAGATCGCGCACGGTCAAAAAATCGCCGTCCCAGCGACGGTTGTGAAACGGCATGAAGAGTTTGCCTCGGGCGAGCGCGATGTTGGCCAGCGTGTGGGCGTCGGCGGCGTTCAGCGTGACCGGTTTGTCCACCACCACGTGCTTGCCCGCTTCCAGCGTGCGGCGCGCCAGGTCGAAGTGCGTGTCGTTCGGCGTGGCGATCACGATGCAGTCGAGTTCATCCAGCGCCAGCAGCGCGTCGAGGTCGGCGACCACCTTCGTGTGCGGATAGTCGGCGAGCGCGCGCTCGGGCTGGCTCGTGGCAATGGCCGCGACGCTCGCGCGGCCGCAGTGCTCGATCACCGGCGCATGAAAGGTCGCGCCGGCGAAACCGTAACCCATCAATCCAATCTTCAGCGATGCGGACATGCGTGTCTTCCTGCAAAAACGGCGCGCCGCTTTGCCACCGCGGCGACGGCGCGCAACACCGCAATTGTGGCATGTCCTGGAGGTGGACCGTCAGCGTCGTTGTGGGCATTGGTCGCCGCTGTCCGTCAGCACAATCGTGTTAACATCGCTCCTCTCGCGCGAACCGCAGCGGGCCGGAATACCGGCGCACCGCGCGGGGCGCCCGTTCCAGCTGCCGGGGCTGCGCAGCATGCCCCCGGGCCTCCGGCCGGCGAATATGCCGCCACGCCCTCAACCGCTGCTTTCAACCGCAACACCCATCCACTGACGATGTCCGCAGGCCTGAACCCCGCTCAAAATGAAGCGGTCCGTTATCTCGACGGCCCGTGTCTCGTGCTCGCCGGCGCAGGTAGCGGCAAGACGCGCGTGATCACGCAGAAGATCGCGCACCTGATCGAGGCCAAGGGCTTCGAGCCGCGCCACATCGCCGCCGTCACGTTCACGAACAAGGCGGCGTTGGAAATGCGCGAGCGCGTGGGCAAGCTGCTCGAAGGCAAGACCCTCACCACGCCCGGCAAGGAAGGCCGCAAAGTGCCCGTCAACCAGTTGACGGTCTGCACCTTCCACTCGCTCGGCGTGCAGATTCTGCGGCAGGAAGCGGAGCACGTCGGCCTGAAGCCGCAGTTCTCGATCATGGATTCCGACGACTGCTTCGGCATGATCCAGGAGCAGGTCGGCTCGACGGACAAGGGCTTCATCCGCAAGATCCAGTCGATCATCTCGTTGTGGAAGAACGGCATGATCATGCCGGAGCAGGCGATCGCGATCGCCGCGAACGAGGATGAACATCAGGCCGCGATCGTCTACCGCAATTACGTGGCGACGCTGCATGCGTATCAGGCAGTCGATTTCGACGACCTCATCCGTCTGCCCGCCGAACTCTTCGAAAAGAACGAGCAGGTGCGCGACCGCTGGCAGAACAAGCTGCGCTATCTGTTGATCGACGAGTATCAGGACACCAACGCCTGCCAGTACGAACTGGTGAAGCTGCTGGCCGGCAAGCGCGCGGCGTTCACGGCAGTGGGCGACGACGATCAGGCGATCTACGGCTGGCGCGGCGCGACGCTCGAAAATCTCGGCCAGCTGAGCAAGGATTTTCCGAAGCTGCATCTCATCAAGCTGGAGCAGAACTACCGCTCGACTGTGCGCATTCTGACTGCCGCGAACAACGTGATCGCGAACAATCCGAAGCTGTTCGAAAAGAAGCTGTGGTCCGAACACGGCATGGGCGACACGATCACCGTCACGCCATGCAACGACGAAGAGCACGAGGCCGAGTCGGTGGTGTTTCGCCTGTCGGCGCACAAGTTCGAGCGGCGCGCGAACTTCCGCGACTACGCGATCCTGTATCGCGGCAATTTTCAGGCGCGCATTTTCGAGCAGGTGTTGCGGCGCGAGCGGATTCCGTACGTGTTGTCCGGTGGCCAATCGTTCTTCGACAAGGCCGAGATCAAGGACATCTGCGCGTATCTGCGTCTGATCGCCAACGCGAACGACGACCCCGCGTTCATCCGCGCGATCACGACGCCGCGACGCGGCGTCGGCAATACGACGCTCGAGGCGCTCGGCTCGTTCGCGGGCCAAGCCAAAGTGTCGCTGTTCGAGGCGGTGTACATGGGCGGCATCGAGGCGCGTCTGTCGCCGCGGCAGATCGAACCGATGCGCGTGTTCTGCGATTTCATGCAGCGTCTCACCGATCGCGCCGAGAAGGACGCCGCCGGCACGCTGCTCGACGAACTGATGGACGCGATCCACTACGAGGCCTATCTGTACGATGCGTTCGACGAACGTCAGGCGCAGTCCAAGTGGCAAAACGTGCTGGAGTTCATGGAATGGCTCAAGCGCAAGGGCACCAAGGCCGAGCCTACGGGAGCCGCGGCCGATGAAGCCACCGGCTACGACACCGCCGACGGTCTCGGCGACACCGGCAAGAGCCTGCTCGGGCTGATCCAGACGGTTGCGCTGATGTCGATGCTCGAAGGCCGTGAGGAAGATCCCGATGCGGTGCGTTTGTCGACGGTGCATGCGTCGAAGGGCCTGGAGTATCCGCACGTGTTTCTGGTCGGCGTCGAGGAAGGCATCATGCCGCATCGCGGCGGTGCGGACGACGAGCCGATCGACGACGCGCGCATCGAAGAAGAGCGCCGGCTGATGTACGTGGCGATCACGCGTGCGCAGCGCAGTCTGCATCTGAACTGGTGCAAGAAGCGCAAGCGCGCGCGAGAGACGGTGGTGTGCGAGCCGTCGCGCTTCATTCCCGAAATGCTGCTCGACGACGCCCCGCCGCCGACGCCCGAAGAAGCGCCGATGTCGCCGAAAGACCGGCTCGCGAGTTTGAAGGCGTTGTTGCAGAAGCCTTGAGCTGATGGTGAGATTGTTGAGATCGCGTAGGCCTGTTTGCCGGCCGAGATATAAGAAAATCCCTGCACCGCGTCACCGCGGTGCAGGGATTTTTTAGTGATGCGGCAAACCCCGCGAGCGTTTTACTTCACCGCGCTGACCATGTAGTCGACGGCGGCCTTCACATCCGCGTCGGAAGCTGTCGAGCCGCCCTTCGGCGGCATCGCGCCCTTGCCGTGCAGCGCGTAGTTATAGACCGTGTCCATCGGCTCTTTCAGGCGGGGTGCCCACGCATCTTTGTCGCCGAACTTCGGTGCGTTCAGCACGCCGGCCGCATGACAGGCCTGGCAAACCTGCTGATACAACGCCTTGCCGGCTTGCGACGCGTCGGCGCTTTGCGTGCCGCCCGCTGCCGGCGCGGCCGCTTGCGGCACGCTCGCCATGGCGGCCATCGCTGCGGCTGCCTGAGCCGCACCCGCGTCGGAAGCGCCGGCCGGCGCCGCCGCAGCAGCACCGGATGCCGCCGCCGTCGCGGCGCCCGCTGCCGGCTGAGCCGGTTCAGGGAAACTGCCGCCGGAATTGTTCGCCATGTAGGCGACCGCGCGGGCGATTTCGAAATCGCTGTAGTCGTCCGGACTGGTGCCGCCGCGCGGGGGCATCGCGCCTTTGCCGGAGAGCGCCGTGTGCAGAAGCGTGTCGAAGCCTTGCGCGATGCGCGGTGCCCAGTCGGCGGTATTGGTGAATTTCGGCGCGCCCGCCGCGCCCGACGCGTGACACGCGGAGCACACCGCTTTGTACACTTCCTCGCCGGTCTTGTAGACGCGCGGCGCGTTGGCGTCGCGAATGTCGACCTGGGCAAACGGCTTGATGCGGGCGGTGACCTCGGCTTCGGAGAGGGAGTCGGTGCCGGCGCCGGTGCGCGTCGAATTGTCGACGTAGATCACTAGCAGAACGATGATGACGATCGGTACCGCAAAACTGGCGATGATTGCGGCGACGAGCTGCCCGGGGGTTTTGATCGGGGCTCCGTGTGGTGCTTCGCTCATGCTTGTCTCGTCTCCGTGGGTATGTGAGCGGTACAGCGTGACGGCAACTTCTTGTTCTTTAATCAGGCACGGACGATTATAGACGGAACATTTCGGCGGCGGCGAGGGGCGCGGCGCGGTGTTCAGCAGGCGTTTACCCGCATCGCGCGGGTTGTGCGAAAGACTGCGAAGACCGCCATTCAGGCCGTCCGGTGGACGGTATGGCGGAAACCGGGTATCCTTTCGGTCTCGCTTTGGCGTCGCATCCGTTCTGGTGCCGCGCATTCGTGTTGAAGCGCCCGTAGCTCAATGGATAGAGTACTGCCCTCCGAAGGCAGGGGTTGCTGGTTCGATCCCAGCCGGGCGCACCAAAAAGAGTCGATCTCGCTCAAGGGCTTACGCAATATGCGCTAAGCCCTTTTGTTTTTTACGGTCATGTCGTGTTCAGACGACTGCCGCCTAAGCTCCCACATTCCTGCAAATAATCGTCCTTCGACGCGCTGCGTACGCTCGCATGCGCTTTGCAGAATTATCCTAAAAAATGCGCTTTGTCTGTATTGAAACTAAGAATCGGACGTTTGAACGTCTCCATGCGGAAATTTCCCATTGCCCCACCCTATCCTCTTAATTAGCATGTTTTGTTCATGCAAATTGCATCGCGTGAATATCCCCGAAGCGGCATTTCGACATCGCTTCACTGATTAATAAAGGCGTCGCGATCTATCCGCGCGCCAATCGCTTTATTGCAGGTCATGTACAAAATAACCCGGCTGATTTTAACCGCATCGATCATGATGCTATCCAATCTCGTCCACGCGCAATCGGTGGCGCCTCAAATAGGTGCAAGCGAGTTTGCCGGTCCCTATGTGGGTTTCAAGTTGGGTGTGAACACCTCCGATGCTTCAGGCGTTCACAGTAAAGCATCGCACACCACGGTTTTTCCCGGTTTCACGGCGGGATATAACTTTGACGTCGACCGTTTCGTCGCGGGCGCCGAAGTTTTTGCCGATCTGCATCATGGCTCGACAACCTATAAAGACGGCGGAATCGATGCGAAATTCGGCATGCCGTTCAATCAGTTCATGCCCTATGTCCGTATTGGATTGACAACGGATTGGCCGAACATCCGTCCTCACTGGGGTTTAGGCGTCGAATATAAATTCGCTAAACACGTGAGCGCGGTGGGCGAATGGACAACCGACACCAGCAACCACGACGGCACCCGAAGAACGAATAACAGCTTCACAATCGGCGTGCAATATCACTTCAACTAACCTGCTGGATTCGCAACTGCGCGACTAACCGATCGGGCTCGAACAACGCCTCCCCGCAACAAGGTTGTTGAAAGCGCCCGCTGCCGCTAGAATCTCCCGGTCACTGGGGAGTAGCCTTCCTTCATGCCTTTGAAGGAGAGCGCGTCAACATACTTGGCCTGCGGGTCATGGCGCGTTCGACCGGGTCGGTTTGGCGAGACCATTGACGCACTGCCTCGTTCTGGTCGGACGGGCGGCGGTGCGTCATTGGTTAGTCATCTACGTCCGACCGCGGAGTTGCCCTGTGAAAAATCGTCGCATCCAGCGAGTCTCCCCTCTCGTCCGTTCGCCGCGTCTCTGCCTCTGCCTGCCCGCGGAGCGCCGCGCATGACCGGTCTCCTGTTCGAACTTGCCATCATGCTGGTCGTCATTCTGGTGGCGGCCGAGCTTTTCACCAACGCACTCGAGCATCTGGGCGAACGCCTCAAGATTTCCGAAGGCGTGACGGGTTCACTATTCGCCGCCGTCGGCACGGCGTTGCCCGAGACGCTCGTACCGCTGCTCGCGATCGCCGGCGGCACGACCGATAACGTGGTCAACCAGGAAATCGGCGTCGGCGCGATTCTCGGTGCGCCGCTGATGCTCTCCACCCTCTCCACCTTCCTCATGACGCTCGCGATTCTCGGCTCACGCGGCGCGCGCGGCTGGGTCGCGCCGGAGCGTACGGGTTTCACGCGCGACCTCAACTATTTCCTGTGCGCGTTCGTGCTGGCCGCTGCGGCGATGTACGTGCCGCATGAGCAAATGATCGTACGCGCGCTCTTCAGCGTCGCACTGGTCGGCGTGTACGTCACCTATGTGGTGATG
The DNA here is from genome assembly GCF_004366535.1 of Paraburkholderia sp. BL6665CI2N2. Taxonomy (NCBI): domain Bacteria; kingdom Pseudomonadati; phylum Pseudomonadota; class Betaproteobacteria; order Burkholderiales; family Burkholderiaceae; genus Paraburkholderia; species Paraburkholderia sp. BL6665CI2N2. The sequence continues at coordinate 5,603,560 of NZ_SORC01000001.1, read as the reverse complement.
ACCTTCCGTGCATCGAATGATCTGGTCGATGCCGGCCACGGCACTGAAGCGCCGGGCAAGATGCTGATCTCGCGCCTCGGCGTGCCGACCAACCTCGCGACCATCGTGGTGCAACTGGCGCTCGCCGTCGCGTTGCTGGTGTGGGGTGCGGAAGGTTTCATCCATGGTGTGCGCGGTGTCTCGCAGGCGCTCGGCGTGTCGCCGCTGCTGCTCTCGCTGCTGATCATTCCGATCGCGACCGAGCTGCCCGAGAAGGTCAACAGCATTCTCTGGATTCGCCGCGGCAAGGACACGCTGGCCTTCGGCAACATCACCGGTGCGATGGTGTTTCAGGGCACCTTGCTGCCAGCAATCGGTATCCTGCTGACGCCGTGGGTGCCGCGTATCGAAGTGGTGACCGGCATCGTGATCACGCTGGCCGCCGCGGCGTGGCTGCGTATCAATGTGCGTGAGCGCGGCGTGCCGGTGTGGGCGTTACTGGTTTGCGGCATGCTCTATGCCACGTATCTGGCGATTACGCTGAGCCGCTAGATGAGCCGCCGGCGACATCGAATCAGTCGCAGAAGGCCGCTTGGCCCACGGCCTTCTGAGCTTCAGGTTCAGTTCGGCCGGGCCGTTGTCGGCGCCGCGGCCGTTGTCGCGCCGTCCGGCTTGAACACGACTCTCCAGTCATCTTTCATATCGACGACAAGCCAGCCTTTCGCGCCGGCGTCGTCCAGACCTTTATCGAGTTTGCCGCTCTTCGCCGTGCGATCGTATGCGTATTCGCGTTCCGCGTCCGTGTGATGCACGAGCGCGGCGAGGCGCGGGCCATCGCCTGCCAAGGTCCATTCGAGCATTGGCCCGTCGCCCTCCGAGTTACCGAACGCGATCACCGGACGTCTGCCGATCACGCGCTCGATGGCGAGCGGTTTGGCCGAGCCGTCGACCAGCGTGTCGACTTGCGCGAGGCGCGTCAGCGAGACCGCACCGTTGCTCTGGCCGTACCGATACTTAACGGTGCTACCGATCACCTGCTCGGGCGGAATGCCGTACATGCGTTGGGCGACGTCGCGGGCGAACTCGGCGTCGCCGCCCGTCACCAGATAGGTCTTGAAGCCGTTCGCGCGCAGATAGGCAAGCAACTCGAGCATGGGCTGATACGCGAGATCGGCGTAGGGCCGGTTGAAGTGCGGGTCGCTCGCGGAATCGAACCATTCGTGCACGAGTGCGGCGAACTGATCGCCCGTCATGCCGGCGTGGGCCGCCGCCAACACCCGCATCGAGCCGCTGTCGCCGCTTGCCGCCACATTCCTGAGATTGCCTTTGAGGATCGAGCGAAACGGCTCCTGACGCTTCCATTCCGGATGCCGTCCGGCCACCGTCTTCACACGTTGCAGCGCGAACACCAATTGCACCGAAGCGGGCTGCTCGGGCCACAGTGTGCCGTCGTTATCGAATACGGCGATCCGGTCGGCACGCGGGATGAAGTCCTTGGACTCGGGCGTAGTCACGAGCGTCACGAAGTCGACAATCGAGCGTTTGGTCTTCGTGTCATTCCACGACGCCAACGCGGCGGCCGTCGATGCGCCGGCCTGCGACACCCCGTCCTGTCGCGGCGTCACGGCACAGGCACAAAGAAGGACAACGGTGAAGGCGATGCAGTACCGGTGCAGCGTGCGAATCATGAAAGCCTCATCGAAAACGGTGGGTCGAACTCAAGCGAGCGCCAGTCTAATGGGCCAAAGGGTTTATTGCAGCCGTTGTGGGATTTTTTCGACATTGAGGCTTGGGCCTGTCCCGGCAAAACACAATGCCGATTGAATAAGCGGGCAAGCCGGTCGCGACTGACCTGGCTTCTGGCCGTGTTACAAATTTATCTCCGTGATTTCAGAAATCGTTGCTAGTATTCCTAACGATAGCAGCGTGGTAAATCTTCTCCTTTCCGCATGCTTCGTTTGATGCGGCGTCTCTCGTTTCAAGGACCGTTCATGCAAGCCCCGTACTCAGCTGCGCCACCTTTCTAGATTGCTTGAGTGATATAACGCGCTTTATTTGCGCGATGTGGCGTCCGGCCGCGCGTAGCTGCTCGAATTCGCAAACACGCGCGAAATCAATTGGACTTGAATCGGTCACCCTAACGCCATTCCTTTGAATGATTTTTCGTCGGGGAAAGGCGGGTGCACGCCTGGAAGAAATACCCATAATACAAGGCTCGATAATGGGTTACCGTTGCGCGTTTCGGATGAGGACGTTAAACGCCGCTGCGTTCGTGCGGTCGCGGGCCTTGGCTCAGGCATCCGCCGCCGACGTCAATAAAGATAGTCACTCGCTCAATCTCGCCGTCCCATTCAACATCCGTAACCACTACACGCCGAACGTGTTCGACACCGTGCTCGACCACAGCTGGATGTTCCCACACGGCAGAGCGCTGAGGCGCGCATGGACGGCCTGGACATCGACATGCACAGGAAGGCGGCGACATGCGTGACGACGGCCGTGCCGGCGTCGATCGCGCCGCCAATTGTGCGCGAAACCTGATGCCTGCGCACATGCGCGCAGTGTGGCTTGCGGACGCAGGCTGCCCAGATGCGGTGCCGGACGAGTGAGAATGCCGAACATCCATTCGATGAGGACGATTATGAGTCAACCTAACTGTTTGTTCGCAGCCGGTCGGCTCGTTGCCGGATTGTGCAAAGGCGCGCTTCTGACCACCGTCGGCGTGAGCCTCTCCCAGACGGCGTGGGCGACGGAAGGCGGCATAGGCCGTCCGATCACCGGCCAGCAGGTGACGCCGTACGGCGGCATCGTGCCACCCACCAGCGACTGGATCGTGTCGGCCGCCACGATCTATTACGAAGGCTCGCTAAGCGCGAGCAAGTCGATTCCGATCGCCGGCCAGGTCACGCAAGGCGTCAATGCGAAGGCCGAATACACGATCCTCGCCGCAGTCAAGACGTGGGGGATTACCGTGGGCGGCTGGAACTTCGCGTCGTCGTTCGGGGTGCCGGTTCAGTACACCAACATCTCGTCGTTTCATGGTCGCTTGCCGAACGACCACGGCACGCAGTTCGCCGATTTCTTCTTCACGCCAGTCATTGCCGGTTATCACCTGACCAAGACCGACCACGTCGCGTTGAGCGTGCAGATCTACGCGCCGACCGGTGCGTACAACTCGAACCGGCTTGCCAACGCCGGACAGAACACGTGGACCTTCACGCCGACAATCGCCTATACGAAATTGCTGCCGAAGGAGAACATCGAACTGTCGTTGAATTACGGCCTCGAGTTCTATACGCCCAATAAGGACACCCACTATCACAACGCACCGGTCAGCGTGCTCGATCTGCTCGTGCTCAAGCGCTTCAGCAGCGGCTGGGGCGTCGGCGTGGTGGGCGGCTATATCCAGCAGATCGGCCATGACAGCGGCGGCATTGCGGACATTGTCGGTGGCGACCAGGGGCATTCCGTGGGGCTCGGGCCGATGATCACGTGGTCGGGCAAGGTGCAGAAGACCCCCATTTCGGCTGCGCTGCGCTGGGTCAACGAATTCAACACCAGCAATCGGCCGAAGGGTAACGCGGTGCAACTTTCGGTCAATGCGACGTTTCAGTAACGTCGCGGCATGCGAAGTGTGAGGCGCTTACTTCCAGGCGAGCAAGAGGCGGGTTCGCGCGGCATTGCGGCTAACAAGGACACTGGGCACGCCGGCGCGCGGAACAACGGCAACGCAAGGATGCGGAGGGACATCCGCGGGGCGCCTTCGCAGCCGGACCGCAATCGATCAGGCGCCCGTGCCGCGCTTGCAGATCGCGTAGACGCTGGAGCACAAGTCGGGATAGACACGCCCGAGCTCAAAACAGCCATCCAGATACTCTCTTGATATGATGCCGGCCTGCAATGCCGCATCGATCTGGAAGTTGGCGAGGCCCTTGAAAAAGACTCCGCCTTCGGTGACCGGGCGAAGCTTTGCCGCACGCAGATCGGCTCGCAGCGTGTCGATTGAATACGTCACGCGATGACCGTGTGCGGCTTCAGCCGCCGTCACGGCCGCGTGATGGTCGATCAGCCCCATGTTGACTGCGATCTGCCGCGATCCGGCGCGCGCATTTGGCGCGGCCACGAACAGGCGGCCGCCTTTCGATAGCCAGTTGCCGATCCGGCTCAGGACTTCGACCGGATGATCGAGGTGTTCGAGCGTATGAATCAGGAAGATGTTGTCGTAGCGTCGCGCGGGTTCGAAAGTCTCGAACGTCGAGTGATGGAATTTGACGGTGCCTTTCGTCTTGTCCGACGCAACGGCAATGCAGTCTGCCGATGCCTCGACGACTTCCAGTGAATCGAAGCGCTGTGCCAGGAGTCGCGTGAAGTTACCTTCGAAGCATCCGAGTTCGAGCGCGTTGCCGCCGACGACGAACGGTGCGAATGTCCGAAGCATGTATTCGTGCATCAGATAATCGAAGTCGTAAGCGTAGCGATGTTCGGGATGATCTTTCGCTTCCGCGTCGTAGTCTCTGTTCATGGTCGTCAATCCTGTCCACGTTGATAGAACCGCTGCTCAACCGGCACATAAAACTCGTCGAGCGACTCCGGCACCCGGGCGTTGAAGCCGAGCACCTGGCGCATCCATGCGTTGCAGCGGTCGAGATTGCGGTATCCGAATAGCCGCGCGTAGTCGAGCTGCGGCTTGAAGAAGGGGCTGGTGAACGTCAGTGTCAGCGCACGGCGCGGCGCATCGGTGGTATTGCGGCCGGTGGCGTGCCACATGCGGGAATCGAACAGCAGAACCGAACCGCGCTTTCCGGTCGCCCGCGCAGCCTGCGCGTAGAAATGCTCGTCGGTGGGCTGCTGCTGGAGATTTTGCGAGTGCGAAAGAATATGCGTCGCGCCATTGGCCAGCGTGAAATCGTCGAGCATCACCAATGCGTTCACCATGAAGCGCCGCGAGTCGGAGCCGAAACGGATATCGCGGTGCACGTTCTGCACGTAAGAGCGCGAGTCGCGCTCGTTGATCACGCCGCCGTACGAATTCAGAACGAAGTTGCCTTCGAAGTATTCTTTGAAAAGCGGCTCGAGCGCTGAGAATTGCGCCAGCAATTCGACGTAGCTCGGGCCATCCATCAGCAGATGATGCAAAGTGCCGGCGCTGTTTTCCAGCACGCCGTTGCGTCGCCTGATCTGGTCGCGCAACGCGAGCGAAGGACCGAGCGCCTTCACCAGCGAATCGAGCAATTCGGTGTGAATCAGTCCGGGGAGCACCGTCCATCCCGCCGTGGCGAGTTCGGTGTGGTGTCGAGCGTCAATCGTGTTCATGAATGGAGCGAGGTAACGGCAAAAGCAAAAGGCTCAGTGTCGATCGGCGGCCAGAATGGCCATCGGCATGACGTCGAGATAGCGGTCGCCTTTGAAGACGGCCTGGCGCAAAAGACCTTCGGCGCGAAAGCCCACTTTCTCGTAGAGCGCGATGGCGCGCGCATTTGACGCGAGCACGGTCAGCGAAATACGGTGGAGGTTGAGGTCGCCAAATGCGTGCTCGAGCGTCTGGCGCGTGGCGGCCTCGCCAATGCCCCGGCCGCGAGCCGTCTCGGCGCCGATCTGAATCGAGAACTCCGCGCAGCGGCTCACCCAGTCGATGCCTAGCAGATACGTCACGCCGACAACTTCCTCTGTAGACGCGAGGCACACGGCGAGACGCACGTTATTCGTCCGGGAGCCGAGATAGCTATCGAACCATTTACTGTCGATCTCGGTGCCCACGTATCGGAAGGCGCCGCCTAAATGACTGACCAGCGCCTTGTCGGCGCGCCATGTGTTGATGGTCGACAGGTCGCCTCGTTCGATCTCGCGCAGGAATATCGTGTTGTCGCTCATGCGAGTCGGTCCAGTAGGTGTTGCACCATCGGCGCCAGATCGCTGTGCGTCAGCCGCTGATCGCAAGGAAGGCACAAGGTCGATTCGGGAAGCCTGCGCTCGAAGTCCGGTGCGCCTGCAGCGGTTGCGATATCCGGCCAGTAAGTGGGCGTATAGATGCGTTGCGCTCGAAGAACCTCGCGCATGCCGGGCGGCGCGCCGAAAAACGGGTAGCAGAGCGGCGCCGCATCTTCGTCGTAACGAAACGTGAAGCGGTTATAGCGCTGCAATTTATCGTGCAGATAGGCGAAATTTTCGGCTCGCCGTGCGCGGACGCTTTCGTAGTCGACGCCGGCGAGCAGCCGTTGCGTCAGTGCCGACATGCGCAACGGTTCCTGGTGCTTGAGGCTTTCTTCGGCCGCGGCGTAGTCGGAGTAACCTGCTTCCGCATTTTTCGCGAGCCTTGTCAGCAGATAGCCGCTGCGCAGCAACGAGGCATCGTCGGCAGCTTCCGGCATCGCGATCGGCTGCCGTGTAACGAGGTATCCGCCATCCGGCACGCCAAGGAATTTGCGCGGCGAGTACAGCGTGGCGAGGCAATCCGCGGACCGCGCGAACAACGCCTGCGCATTGTCGATCACGACGCGTTCGCGTGGGAACCGGCTGAGCACATCGTCGACCTGTTGAGCGCACAAGCCGAAATAGTTGACGTAAACTAGCCACTCACCTTGTGCGATATCGACAGGCTGCACGCGCAATTCGGCGTCGAGCCGATAGCGTTTGAACGGCGTGCCGGTCATGCGCAGTGGCTCGATCATCGCGTCGCAAATGTACCAGGGCATCCAGACGGCAGTCGGCCGCACTGCCCGAAGCAGCGCAAGAAACGCCGCGCGCGACGACTGGAAACGCAACGCGTCGTCGTGAAGCGTCGCTCCTGCTCGTGGAAGTTCCAGTTCGAAATATCCGCCGATTGCGCGCGGCTCGCGCGGGATCATGCGTTCACCTCGACGCACAGCATATCTCTAACGCTGTTTTTTGCTGTTGAACATCAGGACGTCGAGAATCGATAAGGCGGGGTGAAAAGTATCGTCGAACTGCGTATAGGGACACAGGTTCGGTTCAACGAAGGCGAGCTCCACGCCGCGCGTCAAGAATGCCGCACTATCGTAAAGTGCGCGGCCACCCGGCAGATTCACATAGGTGCTCGCGTGCTCTCTCGCGCAGATATCGATGACCCGCTCGGCACCTTTGAGTTGCGCATTGCCGTACTTCGTCGAAGACGGGACGAATTCTGTATCGATCTCGAGGTACTTGCAAATTTCCATGACAGTGTGCGACGCGAGCTGCGAAACAGGTGCGAGAGGCTCTGCCAGAATCCGCCCGACCAACGCGCTGACCTGCGCGTAGTGAGGCGCTTTGGCATACGCATGCCGAATCGATTCCAGCAGCTTGCGCAGCCAGCGCTCGCGTGGTTCGACCAGTACCTCGTTGATCTTTAACGAAGGACTCGCACCGCGGAGCGGCACGGTGAGATAACGCACCTGGTCGCCCAGCAACATCCGGTTCCGGTTGATCCAGCCATTTTTGATGAAGTTCACGTCGTCGTAAAAGACGAACTTGTCGACTGCCGCCGCCAGCTGGAAATATCCGATGTACGGAAACAGGTAGGGCTGCATGATCGCGAGCTTCATGACGTTCAGCTACCCGCGATGATCCCGACGATGCGGTCGAGCATGTCGTCCGTCAGTGCCGGGAAGATCGGCAGACACAGTATCTTCCGTGAAGCGGCGTGCGCGACCGGCAAATTTTCCGGGCGTGCGGAAGGCAGGCCGCGATAAATCGGAAAGTCCGAGATCAGCGGATAGAAATAGCGGCGCGCGTAAATGTTCGCGTCGCGGAACTTCTGATACAGCGCGTCGCGGCTGATTGGGTACTCCGGGCCGACGAGAATCGGAAAATACGAGTGGTTCGCCACTTTCTCGCCCCCTTTCGGCACGCAGCTGATACCGGGCACGTCGCGCAACCGTTCGCGGTAGAGCGCATCGATCCGCGCGCGCCGTGCCAGCGCTTCATCAATGTGCTGCAGTTGCAGCAAGCCGAATGCCGCGTTGATCTCGCTCATCTTGCCGTTGATGCCTGACGCCACCACGGTCACTTCATCCACGAAACCGAAGTTCTTCAGATGGTCGATGCGCTGCTTTGTCTTGGCGTCCTGACAGATGATCGCGCCGCCTTCGAACGTGTTGAAGACCTTGGTCGCGTGGAAGCTCAGAACGGCGAGGTCGCCGTGCTCGAGCACGCTGCCGGTTTCGGTCTGCACGCCGAAAGCATGGGCCGCGTCGTAGATCACCTTCAGATTGTAGTTGTCGGCGATCTTCTGAATCGCGTCGACGTCGCACGGCTTGCCGTAGCAATGCACCGGCATGATCGCGGTGGTCTGCGGCGTGATCGCCGCCTCGATCTTCGCAGGGTCGAGATTCAGCGTGTGCGGATCGACGTCGACGAATACCGGCTTGATACCGTTCCAGACCAGCGAGTGCGCGGTGGCAACGAACGAATAGGGCGTGGTGATCACTTCGCCGGTCACGCGCAACGCCTGCAGCGCGGTGAGCAGCGCCAGCGTGCCGTTGGTGAACAGCGCAAGATGCTTGACGCCGAGATACTTGCACAGCGCCGCTTCGAACTGCTGGTGAAACGGGCCGGCATTGGTCAGGATCTTGCTGTCCCAGATCTGTTGAAGATAGGGAATGAAGTCTTCGAGCGGCGGGAGATGCGGCTGGGTAACGTAAATGCGCTCGTCGATCTGCGGCGCGACGGCCCCAAGCGGTAAGGCTGCATTCATTTGTTTTCCTCTGATCTGGACGGAGCGGCGGTGTCGACCGCGGCGGCAACGGCTTCTTCCGCCGCGACTTCGAATGCGACGGGCGGCTGATCGTCACACCAGCGTTGCCACATGATTCTCAACGCGCGCGACAAACCGGCAGCGACCACTTCAGGCCGGAATGCCGCCGACGCCATGCAGCGCTCGCGCAAGCCCGTACGCAGCGCGGCGAGCGTGGCGATATCGGAGGACAACGTGACGCCCTTGGTGACGAAATCCGCCTTGTCCGTGGCGAGAAACTGTTCCAGCCCGACATGCGACATCCAGGTGGTGCCGGCGCGGCTGGGCAACGTGTCGCCTGCAATCGTCAAGGTCGGCACGCCCATCCACAATGAGTTCAGCACAGTGGTCGAGCCCGTGTACGGGAACGTGTCGAGGCAGATGTCGACGTGAAAATGCTGTTGCAGGTAGACCGGAATGCTCGAACGACGGCGGAACATCAGGCGCTCGCGCGAGATGCCTGCGTCGGCAAACCAGTCAATCAGAAGCTGCTCATCCTCGTCGGTTGCAATCGCGCCCAGCAACATTCGCGACGACGGTTGTGCGTGCAGCAATTGCGCCCAGAGAGCGATCACATCGGGGCGCAATTTGTTGAGGCGGTTGAAGCTGCCGAATGTCACATAGCCGTTGTGCATGGCCGGCAGAATATTGACCGGCGGCGCGCTTTCTTCCGGCAGGAAGGGCGCATTCGCCGGCAAATGCACGATCTTTTCGGAGAACATTTGCTCCGCCGGGCCGAACGGCACGCCGAACCGGTCCACGAGGTAATAGTCCATCGCACTTAGCCCGGTCGTCGCAGGATAGCCGAGCCAGCTGACCTGGATCGGTGCGGGCTTGCGCGCGAACGTGAGAAGGCGGTTGCGGCCCGTATGGCCGGACAGGTCGAACAGAATGTCGATTCTGTCGTCGCGAATCCGGTTCGCCAACTGCGCGTCCGGCATGCCGGTGACCTGGTGCCACTCATGGGCGCATTTGCGCAGCAGATGGGTGTAGTCGTCTACCGCAATGTGGTTGTTGTACACATGCAGCGAGACACCGGGATCGGTGGCGAGGCGCTCCATGATCGGCAGCAGATAGGAGGCAACTGCGTGACGGAACAAGTCGCCGGAAACGAGGCCGATTTTCAGCTTGCGATTCGGCGTGCGCTTGTTCACATGACGCGGCCATTGCGCGCGCACTGGCGCTTCGTGCTGTTGAGCGAATTTGAGGTGTTCGGCGAACAGCGTGTCCTGCTTGACTGCGGGATTGTGAGTGAGCGAAAACAGATAATTGTCCGCTGCGATCGCATCTTTCGGGTCCTTCTCCAGCGCGACGCGAAAGCTTTTTTCAGCCTCGCTCACCATGCCCAGATCGAGCAGCAGCACGCCCAGCGTGTTGTGCATGCCGGACGTGTCCGGCGCCAGTTCGATTGCGCGCCGCGCGGCTGCCAGACCCTCGGCCACGCGTCCCTGGTGAACCAGCGACATGCCGTAGATTCGTTGCGCTTCGGCGTACGCCGGATTGATCGCGATGATCGCGCGGCAGACTTCTTCGGCATCCTTGTGCAGGCCTTTCAGGCGCAGCGTATCCGCGAGTACAGTGCGGCTTTCCAGTTCCTCCGGCAGCAGTTCGGCAGCTTTGCGCAAGGGAATGAGCGCGTCGTCGTACCGGCCTAGACGATGCAGTGCAATGCCGAGCCAGCGCCACGCGTTACCGTCGGCGGGAAACCGCTGGGTGAACGTTCGTGCCAGTTTGACGGCGTCGGCGATTTGGCCTTTGTTGTACAGCGACGTGAATCGCGTCGTTTCCTGTTGGCTCACGCGCCGTCCGGCCGCGATTGTGGATTTACCGGTTTCGGCCGCTGTATTTGCCGCGCCGGTATCTGTCTCGACAGCGGCGCTGCCGCCGGCCTGCGAGTTCTGTACTGCCACAGGCTGCGTCGCGATGACCTTGCCGGGATTGGCCATTCGTACGATCAGGCCGTCTACCGCCGGACCCTTCAGACCCTGCTTCTGGCCCATTTCCAGTGCAAGCCACGCAGCGGCGCTTTCACCGGCGTCGATCAACGCACTGACATATGCCGCCCAATACTGGCCGTTATGCGGCTGTTGGCCCAGCGCTAACTCGAACACAGGCACGGCGTTTTCTGGGCGGCCGGTTTGACCGAGCAACACACCTAGGTCATACAGGGCATCCGCGTGCTGCGGCTTTGCATCGAGGATCGCCCGGTAGAGCGCTTCGGCGTCTTCGAATTCGCCCTTGTGGTGATGGTCGAGCGCCGTTTGCAACACGAGCGCAATGTCCTGCTCGAGTTGTTGTTCGGGCGTCAGGGGTTCAGCAGGCGGCTGCTCGTACAGGAGAGTCATGGTCTCGGCGCAAAATGTTCTATGGAGGAAATTGTGCGACGAGGCCGGTCTTTCCGATGCGCGGAGATGACGGTAAAAAGGCCGCCTGTTTAGCGTATGGAGGAAGGGGCCGGAAAGCCGGAAGGCAAGAAAAAAGCCCGCACGAGGCGGGCCGAGGGAACGAGCGCGCCTCACTTCGGCACGTAGTTCTTATTATTGGGTCGGCCGGCTGAACCGGCTGTCTGGGAACGGATGCCGCCTTGCGCGGCTCCGCTCCGGTTTTTTACAGGCGCGCCATCCGCTGGTATTCGCCCGCGGCCTTGGTGCGTCCGATCGCCGCTTCGAACTCGAAATGCAGTTCGTTCTGGGTCACTGCCGCGTCCGCGAGGAGCGCCGCGTCGATCGCCTGGATCTGGCGGATCATGTCCAGCGCCGCCGGTTCCTGATTCGCGGTGAGCGACATCAGTAGCGGCGAACGCATTTCGGTCAGGCGGGCGGCTTCCGGCCAGTCCGCCAGCGAGGCGGCCTGCTCGATTTGCCGCGTGATCGAAAGCACACGTTCGACCAATTCCATCTGGTTCATGTTGTGCGCGGTCATGGCTTAGCCCTTGTTCGTGGCCAGCGCGCCTGCGCTGTTGGTGCCGCCGAACAGCGCGGTCAGGTATTGCGAATTGTTGTTCATGGTCGCCATCAACGTGTTCAGGGCGGTGAACTGCGCCTGATACTGGTTCGTCAATTGTGTCGTGTAGTCGGCGAGCGCGGTTTGTTGCGTGGTGATGCTCTTCAGGTCGGCGTTCAGCGCGCTGTTGCGCGTATCAATGATGCCGCCGGTCTGCGTGAAGGTGGTGATGCTGGCGTTCAACTGTTCGGCAATGCCGTTGGTCGAGTTGAAGAGCGATGCGACCGTGGCCGGGCTGCTCGTCAGCGCGGTGTTAAGCGCGTTGTTGTCGACCACCATTGTGCCGTCGGCCGGATCGTCCTTCAACGTGATGCCGATCGCCGCCAGCGTGGTGCCGGTGCTGCCCGAGCCGACCGCGCCGCCGATGATGTTGGCCAGCGTGTTCTTGATGGTCTGCAGCGTGGAGTCGCCCAGCAGCGGGCCTTGCGACGTCGAGCCGGCGCTGAACGAAGTGAGCGTGGACATCGTCGTGACGACGGTGTTGTACAGGCTCACGAAATTGTTGATCGCGGTGTTCTGCGCGGTGGTGTCCTGCGCGATGGTCAGCGTCTGCGGGGTGCCTGCCGGCGTCCCGACCGCCGCCGCCGTCAGGTTGATCGTCACGCCTGAAATGGCGCCCGTCACCGCGTTGCTCGCGCTGCTGCCCGCGATTCCGCCGATCGTGTACTCCGCGTCTTGCGCGTAGCCGCTCTGCGTCCACGCGCTGCTCGAATTGGCCGACGTTATGGTCGACTGGCCGCCCGTGGTGCTTGCCATCGACGTCACGCCGAGGCTCGACAGGCCGGTATCGCTCGTGATGTTGCTGGTCGAAACATTGATGACGTTGGCCGCCCCCGTGTTCGCCGCGCGCAGCACGAGGTGGGCGCCGTCCGTGCCGGTGACGATGGTTGCCGTGACGCCGGGGTTGCTGCTGCTCGCGTTGATCGCCGACGCGATGCCCGAGAGCGTGTTGTTGCTGCTGTCGACGTTGATATCCATCGACTTGCCGTTCATCGAAATCGACAACGTGCCGGTGCCCAGTTGCGTCGTGGAGCCGAAGGCCGCCGACGACAAGGCTTGCGAGCTGGCGATCTGCGTGACGGCGATCGAATAACTGCCGGCCACGGCGCCGACGCCGGCCGTCGCGGTCAGCCCGGTGCCGCTCGCGGTTGCCGCGAACGTTGCCAGCGTGTTGCCGTTGGCGAGATTCGTGATGCCCGACTGGAGGGCGCTGAGCGCGGAGCTTAGCGCGCCGTACGCCGACAGCGTGGTGCTGTCGGTGGTTTGTCGTGCCGCCAGAGCCGAAGTTTGCCCGGCGACCTTCGCGTTCACGAGTGCCGTGACGAGCGTCGACACGTCCATCGACGAATTGCCCGTCGAGCCGCTGATGATCGATTGAGCAGCCGACTGCAGCGCGGCGTTGGCGCTTGCTGTAGAAGACGAGGTTGAGATCGAGGACATGCAGAGGCTCCGGGCGTCTGGAAATCTGTATTAGGTGGTGCGCGATGCTACATCACTATGTGATCGAAATGCACAGCGGGAGGCATGCCTCCCGTCGTTTCAAACCCGGCGATGCGCCCCGCTTGCGCGCGACGCATCGCCGTTACCGCATCAGCTCTTACTGCAGGAGCTTCAGAACTTGCTGCGGGTTCGAGTTAGCTTGCGCCAACACCGAGATACCAGCTTGTTGCAGCACTTGCGCCTTGCTCAGGTTCGCCGTTTCTTGTGCGAAGTTGGCGTCCGTGATTTGCGATTGTGCCGACGACAGGTCGGTCGACTCAGCTTGCTGCGACGTCGCGATTGCGGTGAAGCGGTTTTGCGCGGCGCCCAGTGCGGCTTGCAGCGTGTTGACCGTTTGCAACGCGTTGTCGATCGAGACCATCGCTTCGTTCGCGCCCGTGACCGTGCTGATGTCGAGGCCCGAAACCGTCGGCGGCGCGTTGATCGCGTTGATCTGATTGACTGCGGCGATGGCGGCACCGGAAGCTGCGCCGGTCGTCGGCAGAGCTGCCGTGCTGATGGCGAGGCTGGTGATGGCCGTGCCGGAGCCCGCGCCCGTGCCTGCGCTGAAGATTGCGTTTGCAACGCCCGACGTGATGGCGGTGTTGTTCTGGTCCGTGAAGGTATAGCCGCCCTTGCCGTCCGACAGAACGTTGACCGACGTGATCGTTGCACCGGTGCTCGTGTATGCGCCCGTCGCGCTCAGGCTGACCGCGATCGTGCCGACCGTTTGACCCGTTTGCACCAGGCCGCCACCGATCTTCGCTGCCGACATCGACTGGCTCAGATCCAGGCTGATCGTCTGACCGACGTTCGCGCCGACCTGGAACGACACGCTGCCTGCCGAGCCGTCCAGAATGTTCGTGCCGTTGTACGTCGTTTGCGACGCGATACGGTTCACTTCAGAGATCTGCGCCGAAACTTCCTTCTGCAGCGCGGCCTGGTCGCTCGACGACAGCGAACCGGTCGATGCTTGCACCGCCAGCTGACGGATACGTTGCAGGCTGGAGGTCAGCGAGGACAGTGCGCTCGATGCGGTTTGAATCATCGACACGCCGTCATTCGCATTCGACACGCCCTGGTTCAGGCCGTTGATCTGCGTTTGCATACGCGTCGAGATTGCCAGGCCTGCTGCATCGTCAGCCGCGCTGTTGATGCGCTTGCCCGACGACAGGCGGGTGATGGCTTGCGAAAGGGCGCTTTGCGAGCCATTAAGGTTTTGCTGTGCAACCAGCGAGTTGATGTTGCTATTGATTCCGAGCATGGAAAATCTCCTAAATAAGCCTTGAGCCCAATACGCCACGTTGGCATCGGCGGAAGCACTCGTTCATTGCTGGCCGCCTCAGTGAAGGTTGACGGCCCCACTAAAAAAAACTTGAGGGACTTATGCAATGACGGACCTGACGCTTTCCACGCCGGGCATATTGCAATGTGGCTGAAAGCCCCTTGCAGCCTTATTCGGCAGATGCACTGCAGGTATTGAAAAGACGGCGTATTCTCGTTTTCTCTTGTGACAAACCCTGGAGACATCATGCAAAAGCGCAGGATTGGGCGTTCGGAATTACAGGTCGCGCCGCTTATGTTCGGCGGCAATGTTTTCGGCTGGACCGCCGATGAAGCCACCTCGTTTTCGATTCTGGATGCGTTTGTCGACGCCGGTCTCGACTTTATCGATACCGCGGATGTCTATTCCGCATGGGTGCCCGGCAACCAGGGCGGCGAATCGGAAACGATCATCGGCAAGTGGTTCCGTCGGAGCGGCAAGCGCGACAAGATCGTGGTTGCCACCAAGGTCTCGAAGCATCCGCAGCGCAAGGGCTTGTCGGCGGCCAACATTCAGGCGGCCGTTGAGGATTCGCTGCGGCGCTTGCAGACCGACTACATCGACGTCTACTTTTCTCACGACGACGACACCGAAACGCCGCTCGCCGAAACACTTGGCGCTTATCAGAAGCTGATCGAGGCGGGCAAGGTGCGGATGATCGGCGCGTCGAACTACAGCGGCGCACGGGTCGAGGAAGCGCTGGCCGTATCCCGGCAGCACGGCCTGCCCGAATACCAGGTGCTGCAACCGGAGTACAACCTGTATGATCGCGCCGAATATGAGCGAGAAATCGAACCGGTGGCACTCGCCAATCAGCTCGGCGTGGTGGTGTATTACAGTCTGGCGAGCGGCTTTCTGTCCGGGAAATACCGTTCGCAGGCGGATCTGGCCGATAAGGCGCGCGGCAGCCGGGTCGAAAAGTATCTGAATGATCGCGGTTTGCGAATTCTCGACGCGCTAGATCGGGTCGCGGACGCTCATGGCAGCACGCCGGCCACCGTCGCTTTGGCCTGGTTGATCGCGCGACCCAGTGTTACGGCCCCGATTGCCAGCGCTACTTCTGTCGAGCAACTCGAAAGCCTAGTGGCCGCCGTGCATCTGATGCTCACGGGCGCCGATATCCGTGAACTGGACGAAGCGAGCGCCTGAGCATGCCATAGGCGACCTGGCGCAATCCCTAAACCCCTGGTAGGATGGAGAGTTTCCTGATATCATCGGGAGTGAATTGAGATCTTTGCCTGTTTCGTCAAAGCTTTTTTATTGATGAAAGGTTGGCGAAACAGCAGCAGACGCGGCTTTTGCATTATGTCTGTCCGCGTTCCGCGGTGAACTCCCCACCTCTCTTTTCCGGCCTCCGTGGCCGCTTTGCCTCCGTTTTATTCGTGGTTTGGCCGGGTTCTGCCCGCGTTTGCCTGTTACTGGCCATGAACTGAAACGACCGGAGGGCCGGCGCGTGAGCGGTATGCCGCCACGCAATTTACCCCTATCAAGTGATTGAGTTAGGAATTAAATGACGACGATTCTTCTGAAAGAAAACGAGCCGTTCGAAGTGGCGATTCGCCGCTTTCGTCGCGCAATCGAAAAGAATGGCCTGATCGCTGAACTGCGTGAGCGTCAATCGTACGAAAAGCCGACCACGGCACGTAAGCGCAAGAAGGCTGCTGCTGTGAAGCGCCTGCACAAGCGCCTGCGCAGCCAGATGCTGCCGAAAAAGCTGCACTAAGCACGCGTTTTCCGCACGGCCGAACGGCGGTGTGAGCTTCGAAAGAAGCCACATCGCCGTTTTGCTTTTTGGACGTCAAATGGAGCGCTCGGCCGGGAGTGGGCGAATGCGGCCTCCGTGACTCGGGAGCTCGGGTTTGCGGAACCGTTGGCGGTGCGCCGCGACACCGCAGCGTGGCGCCGCCGCGGCATCCAAGCGGGTTTTTTTCTGCCTACGCCGCGCTTTTCAGCCGGTCAGCGGACAAGCCAAACTGACGGGCGATAGAGGCCAGGCGCTCCAGCCATTCCCAAGTGCCGAAAACGTCGTGCACGTTTTGCAGACAACTGAGCAGGTCGACGGTGGCCGCGTCGTACACGTTGATGCGCGAGCGCAGCAGCGCTTTCTTCAGTGCGGACACGCCGACGTCCATATATGCTGGTATCTCCGCAGGCGTTTTGCCGATGAAGCGCACCGGAATGCCTTCCATCGCGGTCATGTAGTCGCGCGGTTTGATGAAGCTGCCGACCGGGCAGCCGCCACAGTAGCCGCGATAAGCGCCGCCACCTCGCGGCAGTAGCGCGGCGCGCTTCTGGCCCAACAAATGATCCACGGCCTGGTCGAAAATTTCCTGATGCGTCAGGAAGCTAAGGGTTTTCATGGTTGGTCTCCCACGCGTTACGCAGCGGTTATTCGTTGTTCGAGCGCATGACTTGCAGTATCGAGCGTGCTCGATTCGGGGAACGCCGGACTAGCATGGCGAAAAGGCGCCAATTCCCGGTTTGGCTCGTCTTCCGCGATGCGCTCCATGCCGCAGGTTTCGCCGTCTGCCGCAGCCGCAACTCATAACCGTATAACGACCGACATGCCCAGGAAGCGCAGCAGGGCTTTACCGGATGGACGCATCGCGTCGAGCCCGGCGTCGTGAGTTGTCGTGTTCGCGTCCTCCAGGCCTTGCGCCGCGAGGTGCTGGCCGGGCACGCGGCATGGCGCCTGGGAGTTTCCCTGAGCCGCCGTCCTTTGTTAGAACAGCGGCACTAAGCGTGGCGAATGCCGGACCGCCTCAGCCCGCTTTACGATTGCGGCCTTTCTTGCCAAGCGCCGCGCATCGCGCGCGACACATGCAACTCGCCTCGTGGTCGTTCACCATGCCGACTGCTTGCATGAACGCGTAACAGATCGTCGAGCCGACGAACTTGCAGCCGTAGCGCTTCAGCCCCTTGCTCAGCGCGTCCGAAATATCGGTCGACGCAGGCGCCTGCTTGTAAGAAGTCCAATCGTTCTGGATTGGCGTTTGATCGACGAACGACCACACGAAGTTGGCGAGCGAGCCGTGTTCGCTCTGAATCTGCTGGACGGCACGCGCGTTGGTAATGGCCGCTTCGATCTTGCCGCGGTGGCGAACGATACTTTCGTCTACCACCAGCGCATCCACGTGCTTCGGCGTAAACCGCGCGACCTTGGCGATGTCGAAGTCCGCAAACGCGCGGCGATAGCCGGCCCGTTTGTTGAGAATCGTCGACCACGACAAGCCGGCCTGAGCGCCTTCCAGCACGAGCATCTCGAACAGATGCTGGTCGTCGCGCGAGGGGACGCCCCATTCGGCGTCGTGATACTGTGCGAGCGCTTCGCTCGATACCCAGTTGCATCGCTGTGTCACTGTCGCGCTCCTGCGTTGTGATGTCGCCCGCCAGCATAGCCGAAGCCGAGCGCACTGCAAGCTGGCCATTCGGCCGATTGCCGGATTGAAACTGACCTGCCACGCTATGCGTTATTCATCCACGGAACTCACTCGTTTCCATGAACACAGACCTCTTTCTGATCGGCATTGACGGCGGCGGCAGCGGCACCCGGGTCGTGCTGGGCGACGCGCAAGGCCGCGAGTTGGCGCAGGCGGCGAGCGGGCCATCGGGCTTGGGGCTCGGCGTCGAACGTGCGTGGCAGGCTATCGCGGCCGGCTGCGGCGAAGCATTTGCGAGCGCCGGCAAGGCACTGGACTGGTCGCGCTGTGTGCTCGGCTGCGGATTGGCAGGCGTCAACAATCGCGACTGGCTGGCGGCGTTTCGCGCACAAGCGCCCGCGCTAGCGGGACTCGCCGTGGAAAGCGACGCCTACACCACCTTGCTGGGCGCACACGGCGGCGCGCGCGGCGTGATCGTCGCGCTCGGCACCGGCAGCGTGGCGGCCGTGCTGGACGGCGAGGGCGAATGCCGCCAGGTTAGCGGCTACGGCTTTCCATCGGGCGACGAAGCAAGCGGCGCGTGGCTTGGACTGCGCGCCATCGTGCATGCCCAGCATGCGCTGGACGGCCGCGGTCCCATCGACGAATTTGCGCGGGCCCTGGTCGCGCACACCGGCGCGCACGACCGCGACAGCCTCGTCGTCTGGCTCTGCGAAGCCAACCAGACGGCTTATGCGAGGCTCGCGCCGATTGTCATTGCCCACCGCGCGCATCCGTTCGCGGCGCGCTTGCTCGGCGAGGCCGGCATCCAGGTGGGCAAGATGATTGCCGCGCTGGACCCGTCGGCGAGCCTGCCGGTCGCGTTGTGCGGCGGCCTCGGCGCGCCGCTGCGCGAGTACGTGCCGCAGATCTATCAGGCGCGTTTGCGCGAACCGCTGGCCGACTCGGCGCACGGTGGATTGCAGTTGGCGCAACGTGAAGCAGCCCGCATTGGCGGCTGAAAACGGTGAACCGCGGCGCGCGTGAGTCGTACGCTTGCGGCTGAGGATCGTCGCGCACGGCGAACGCGTTCCGTCGAATGCGGCCGGCAACGGTAAAATACGCAGCTTCGACGCTGCCCGGCTGCCCAAACTATGTACAAAGTCATCGCCACGGATCTCGACGGCACGCTGCTCAACGCGGATCACCAGGTGGACCCGTTCACGATCGCCACTGTGCGCAAGCTTGAAAGCGACGGGTTGCAGTTCGTGATTGCAACCGGCCGCCACTATTGCGACGTCGCCGGCATCCGCGACGTGCTGGGCATCAATCCGTATCTGATTACGTCCAATGGCGCGCGCATCCACGCGCCGGACAACACGGTGATCCACGCCGACGACCTGCCTCCGGCTATCGTGCAACGACTGGTACAGCCGGAAGTCGCCGGCGCGCATGGCCGCGTGATCGTCAACCTGTTCGCCGATCAGGCGTGGCTGATCGACCGCGACGCGCCGGATCTGCTGAAGTTTCACCAGGACTCGGGCTTCACCTACGAGGTGACCGACCTGCCGAAACACGACGGCGTCGACATCGCGAAGGCCCTGTACATCGGCGATCCGGCGGATCTCGCGCAAGTCGCGGCCAATCTCTCGCGCGAATTCGGCGATGCCTTATACGTGACCTATTCGCTGCCGGACTGTCTGGAAGTGATGACGGCGAACGTCTCGAAAGGCCGCGCGCTGCGCATCGTGCTCGAACGCCTTGGCGCGGACACCTCGCAATGCGTCGCTTTCGGCGACAACATGAACGATATCGATCTGCTGGAAACGGCCGGCCATCCCTTCATGATGAACAACGCCAATCCCGACCTCATCACGCGTTTGCCGAACGTGCCGCGCATCGGCAACAACTTCGAAGCGGGCGTCGCGCACCATCTGCGCAAGCTTTTCTCGCTCGACGACGAACTGATGTCCTGAGCGGAAATGGAAACGGCCCGCATCCAGTTTCATGGATGCAGGCCGTTTCTTTCACATGGGCGCGCCGGTCGGTTCAGGCTGCGAGTCACGGCGTTGCGCGACTAAAGGTCCATCAAGGTCAGCCGGAAGATTACCCGTGCCATCCGCCACGGCGGTTGTCATGGTCGCCCCGGTTATCGTGGCCCCAGCCGCGATCATTGTGGTGCCAGTCACGATCATATCGATGATCGCCGCGGTAGTAGTCGCCGCGATCGTAGCGGTGGTCCCAGCCACCGTTGCCGTAGTAGACGGGCTGCGGCGCGACATAGACCGGAGCCGGGCGGGTATAAACCGGTGCGCCGAGCGACAGGCCGATGTTCAGATCCGTATGCGCTTGCGCGACACCGCATGCGCCCGCCGCGAGTCCTGCAGCAACCAGCAAGTGAGTGACGATGCGTTTCATGTTTGCTCTCCTGTGAGGCGACGTATGTTTGTCGCACAGGATCAATCTACGCATTCCGGTCGATGGGTACTGCGACGAGATGTTACGGACTGCAAGCATCGTCGCAGGATTTGAAAGGTGTGAGGAGCCCTGCATAGGTACACGGCGCGCCGAGTGCCGCTCGGTCAAAGCCCCGTCAGATAGGGCTTCGCGGCTCCTTGAGCCGCGCCGGATCGCGCTCGCCGCCTCGCTGTACTCAAATCAAATGGCCGCTTGCGTAATTGCGGCTTACATCTGTATTACCCGATTAATCTGCCGGACTCGAAGAAGCCGCCGACACAGCCGCCGCCGACGTCCCTTGCAACTGCGCGCACGGGCAATCGGTCGCGCGCCCGTCCAGCCCCTGTCGATCGTGTTTGAAGCTGGCGCGCGCGGTGCCGTTATCCCAGTCGAGGCGAACAATATAAATACTGTCGAAGTCGTCGCTCTTCCAGTTCGGGACATCGGCGGCATTGCCGCCATGCGCGCTCATCACCTGGCGCAATAGCTTCACGATTAGCTTGTGTTCCCACGCGACGACGATGAGCTTGTTGCGATTGGCCGGGTTGACGAGCGCGGTGCCGAGCTGGTCGATCCGAGCGAAACCATAGAGCGTTTGCACCGGCATCTGGAACTGGATGGCGGTCGGCTCGATCGTCGCAAGCGGCCGGATGTAGTAGTAGGGCTTGCCGCCGTCGTCTTTCTGCTGGCCGGGATCGGGTGCGTAGATCGCATCCGGTTTGCCGAACTTGGCCGCGATCACGGCCGGCAAGGCCAGCGCGCGGTTGAGTCCCTGGCAGTTCAGCTGCCCATAGCCTTGGGCGGGTTTCTCGCCGTGCCGCACGAACACGAGCGTTTCCGTCTGGCCGTCGGCCGCATGCGCCGTGGGTAGCGCCAGCACACCCGAGCACAAGCCGCCAATGGCAAGCGCGACGCCATGCAGAAATCCGCGGAAACGCTTCATAGGGAGCACCTGTGCGAGGTTGGGAAGTCGCACGATTCTAGCAGCGGGCGCGAATGCTTCATCGCGACGATATTGAGACCCCGGCGCCATCGGCCGCAAAAAAAAGCGGGCGCCGAGGCGCCCGCTTTATTGCCGACATGACTGCGCGCGAATTAGTCGAGCGCCAGCTTCTGCGAATTGCCGCTGCGGCTTTCAGCGATGACCGGGTACAACACGCCCGCGATCACTGCGCCGAGGATCGGCGCAACCCAGAACAACCACAATTGATCCATCGCCGCACCGCCGACGAACAGCGCCGGCCCCGTGGAACGAGCCGGATTGACCGACGTGTTGGTGACCGGAATCGAGATCAGGTGAATCAGCGTGAGGCACAGGCCGATGGCGATCGGCGCGAAGCCAGCCGGCGCGCGCTTGTCGGTCGAGCCGAGAATGACGAACAGGAAGAAGCCGGTCATCACCACTTCGCAAATGAATGCCGCGGTGAGCGAGTAGTGGCCCGGCGAGCGTTCGCCATAGCCGTTGCTGGCAAAGCCGCTGGCAACGAGGTCGAAGCCGGGTTTGCCGGACGCGATGAGCGACAGCACCAGCGCACCCAGCACCGCGCCGATCAACTGGGCGACGATGTACGGCAGCAGATCGCGCGCCGGAAAGCGGCCCGCGACGGTCAGGCCGACGCTTACCGCCGGATTCAGATGGCAGCCGGAGATGTGGCCGATTGCATAAGCCATAGTCAGGACGGTCAGGCCGAACGCGAGCGACACGCCCACGAAGCCGATGCCCAGACCGTGAACCGGGCCGGCGAAATTGGCGGCGAGGACAGCGCTGCCGCAGCCCCCGAGCACGAGCCAGAAAGTGCCGAACAACTCGGCAGCGAGGCGCTTTGACAACTGCATGATTGGTAATCCTAAAAAGATGGGGCCTTCCGCTGGCACGCGCGACTAAATCCGTCTGCATGCCTTGAGCGGGCAATTCTAGGGAAAGGCCGCCAAATCAGGTGTCAAGAATTGTCAATGTGGTGTCGCCTTTACCTTTTTATTGCGAGATAAAGATGGCGTTTTACAATTGGCCGGTCTTAATAATTATCAGAGGATATCTTGCTAAATCGGTATTCTTGTCCATTGCGAATTTTTATAATTGCAGTTAGTCTGCGAGCCAATGAGTTCTAGAAAAAGGGAGAACCGGAATGTCTCAATATGCAGACCTCAAGGCGCAGATCGCTAAATTGCAGGCACAGGCAGAAGAAGCGCGGCGCACTGAAATCGACAACGTGGTCGCCGACATCCGCCAAAAGATCGCTGAATACGGTCTGACGGCTCAAGACCTCGGCTTCGCGGTCGCCGCCAAGCGTGGCCGCCCACCCAAGAAGGCGCCGTTGCCGGCGAAATACCAGGATCCGAAGTCGGGCAATACGTGGAGCGGGCGTGGCAAACCGCCCAAGTGGATCGTCGGTAAGAATCGTGAGCGTTTTCTGATTGGCGCGGCTTAAGCCGACCGCCGGTCGGGGCGAAAGCCAACTGAAGGTTTATTGGCACTCGGTCTTTATTCGTTGAGTGCTAATCTGCGATGGAAGCGCATCCATACCCGTATTAAAAAGCCACCCTCGAGGGGCGGCTTTTTTGGACAAAGAAGCGGGATAATCTGGGTTTGCCGATCGCGCAAACGATTCACACGACAAATCGGCTGGTTATCGGTCGGCAAATCGGAAACGCCGTAAGCGGCGACTTTCGACATTCAAGCGGCCGAGCGAGAACTGCCCGGCCGCCTGAACGCGGCGTTTAGCCCACCGCGACTTGACGCAATACCGGGCGGCGCGTGGCGTCGATCAGTGCCGAATAGCCATCCACGTAATTCTGGGCCATCGTCTCCGAGCTGAAGCGGCGTTCGAACTGCGCGCGGATTTCGGTGCGCGACAATTCGTCCAGGCGTTGCAGCGCCGCGACCGCGCCTTGCACGTCCTCGACGATGTAACCCGTCACGCCGTGGTCGATTACTTCCGGCACCGAACCGCGGTTGAACGCGATCACCGGCGTGCCGCACGCCATCGACTCGATCATCACGAGGCCGAACGGTTCCGACCAGTCGATCGGGAACAGCAGCGCCTTGGCGCCGGACAGGAATTCGGGCTTCTGTGCTTCGTTAATCTCGCCGACGAATTCCACATGCGCCAGTGACAGCAGCGGCTCGATTTCGCGCTTGAAGTATTCCTGGTCGGCCTTGTCCACCTTGGCGGCGATCTTGAGCGGCAAACCGCTTTGTGCAGCGATCTTGATAGCTGTATCGACGCGCTTCTCCGGACAAATACGGCCGAGGAACGCCAGGTACTCCGGCTTCTTGTGGGTTTGCGGCGTGAGCAGTTGCTCCGGCAGACCGTGGTAAATCGTGTTGAGCCAGTTCGCTTGCGGCAGCGGCGCGCGCTGCGAATCCGAAATAGAAACCACCGGCACGTTGGAAAACGCATCGAATACCGGTTGCAGTTCCGGCAAGTCGAGGCGACCGTGCAGCGTCGTCACGAACGGCGTGTCCATTGTCGTGAAGAGCGGGAACGGCATGTAGTCGAGGTGGAAGTGAAGCACGTCGAACTCATGCGCGACCTTGCGGACCTTCTCCATCATCAGGACGTGCGGAGCCAGCGCATCGCGGATCGTCGGGTCCAGACGCAGTGCACGAGGCCAGCAGGCGTCGAGATTCGCCGAGGTGACCGAGTCGCCGCTCGCAAACAGCGTGACGTCGTGGCCGAGATCGACCAGCGCTTCAGTCAGATACGACACGACGCGTTCGGTGCCACCGTAAAGTTTCGGCGGAACAGCTTCATACAACGGCGCAATTTGTGCGATTCGCATTCGTTTTCTCCTAATCAGAACGGCATCGCACAGCGGCGCTCGAGTAGAGCGAGGAGCGAATGCCTGACGGACGGTTGGGCGCGGTAAGCCGCCGCCCGGGGTGTTCCGAACCTGCATCGGGTAATCCCTTGGCTTCATTATCGGGATCGGCCGCGCTAATTCGAGCTATTTTTCAAACGCTTAATGTTGTTACAGCGCGAAACATGGCGCGTTACAGGTCGTCCGGCCGCGCAGTTCCCTGATTAGCAAGCGCCGCCGGATGATTATTCAAACGCCGAAAGGCCACCAGCAAGGCGCGGGCCTGAAACGTGGAACGCGGCGCCTACACGGTGCGCATTGCAGGGAAGTGAAAACGTCTTATAATTCTCGCTCACCGCTGTAACGGTGCGGGCCATGAGTCGATCAAACTCACCGTTTGGTTCACATCAGAGAAGGCAGCGTGTTCAGGGCGCATGGAAATGTTCGCATCGCGCGCTTTTACTCCTTCCCATACCGCTCCCCGACTTGTCTTTGTAGGAAAAATTCCTACACGAATGACGGATTTATCCGTCAACAAGGCTGGGTGTCTGTCCGATTTTCGTCCGCTCCCCCTTTCGACACAATGCTCGCAAGACCAGAAACGAGCCGATTCGTGCGGTTTAAGTGCGCGCGTCCGAGCAAACGTTTCCGTAACGGCCTGACCAGCCAGATACACCCCGGGGGAATCATGAGCGCGACAAGCGAAATGCTCAATGAGATCAGAGAAGTCAACCTGTCTTATCTCCTGCTCGCCCAGCGACTGCTGCGCGAAGACAAGCCGATGGGCATGTTTCGCATGGGGATTTCGGACCAGTTAGCCGATGTGCTCGCCAATCTGTCGTTGGCGCAGACCGTCAAGCTGGCGGCGTCCAATCAGGTGTTGTGCCGTTTCCGTTTCGACGACCATGCCGTGCTGTCCGCTCTGGCGGACAAAGGCAAATCCAGCGCCGTGGCTCAGGCGCATTCCGCGATCCTGATGGCAAGCCAGCCAGTCGAGCACCTCGGCTGATGGCACGTTGTAATTCAAACAAAGCGATCAGGACGGGGGAAACGCAAACGGATGGCCTATAAAAGTGTTGTGCTCGAAGTCAGGGAAATCACCCTGGCGATCGAACTGATCGAGCTCGGCGCGCGTTTGCAATTGCTGGAAGCGGAAACCAGCCTGTCGCGCGACCGGCTCATCAAGCTCTATAAAGAACTGAAAGGGGTCTCGCCGCCCAAGGGCATGCTGCCGTTTTCGACCGACTGGTTCATGACCTGGCAGCCGAACTTTCACTCCTCGCTGTTCTACAACATCTACCGGTTCATGGCCGGCCACGGCGGCTGCCTGACAATCCAGTCGATCGTGAAGAGCTACCGGCTCTACCTGGAACACGTCCAGTTGCACGACGACGAGCCTGTGCTCAGCCTCACGCGCGCCTGGACTCTGGTGCGCTTTTTCAGTTCCGGAATGCTGCAAATGACAGCCTGCTGCCGCTGCGGCGGGCATTTTGTCGCGCATGCGCACGATCCGCAGCATGCGTTCGTCTGCGGCCTGTGCCAGCCGCCCTCACGCGCCGGTAAGACAAAGAAATTCGCCGACGCCCGGGTCCGCGAGAGCCTCGCCGCTCTCGAAGCCTGACCCACAGGACGGCCGCCGTCGCGCGAGCCGCCTTGCATCTCCCGTGTGGCGGGCCTTCCAGGCCGTCCGCGAGACGCCCGGTCCAGCCGGACCGGCGCATCCGCCTCTGGTTTACACCGGAGCGACGAGCCGCTTTTCCGCCAAAGTTTTTCGCTTCGTTGCCGTAAACCAGATTAACGACGGTCACCGTCGCTTCTTTGTGAGGGCTCGGCAGTGCTGATTTTCGTGGGAACACTCGTGACGCTTTTGTCCGTTTTCGGCGGTTACGCGCTGGAAGGCGGCCATCTCGGCGCGCTGCTGCAGCCCGTTGAAGTGCTGATGATCGTCGGCGCCGGTGTCGGCGCGTTCATTCTGGGTAACGGAATGAAGACGATCAAGGCCACGCTGCGCGTCATTCCAACCCTGTTCAAGGGCGCGAAGTACAACAAGGACGTCTATATGGAGCTGATGGCGCTCCTCTACGTCCTGCTGGCCAAGGCGCGCAAGGAAGGCACGCTGACGCTGGAAGCGGACATCGACGATCCGTCGAAGAGTCCGATCTTCACCCAGTATCCGAAGATTCTCGCGGACCATCACATCATCGAATTCCTGACCGACTACCTGCGCTTGATGGTGGGCGGCAACATGAATGCGTTCGAGATCGAAAGCCTGATGGACGAGGAGATCGAGACGCATCACCAGGAAGGCGAAGCGCCGGCGCATGCGCTGAACAAGGTCGGCGACGCCATGCCGGCGTTCGGTATCGTGGCCGCGGTGATGGGCGTGGTGCACACCATGGCCTCCGCCGACAAGCCGCCCGCGGTGCTCGGCGAGATGATCGCCCAGGCGCTGGTCGGCACCTTCCTCGGGATTCTGCTTTCGTACGGGCTGATCGGGCCGCTCGCGAGCGTCGCCGAACAACGTGTGACCGAGTCGACCAAGATGTTCCAGTGCATCAAGGTGACGATTCTGGCCAGCCTGAACGGTTACGCGCCGGCGATTGCCGTCGAGTTCGGCCGCAAGGTGCTCTTCTCGACCGAACGCCCGTCGTTCGCCGAGCTGGAAGAGCACGTGCGCCGCGTCAAGGCCAAATAAAGGGCGCCGGGAACCGAACCGATGAGCAAGGACAAAGACCGCGCCATTGTCGTCAAGCGCTCCGCGCCGAAGAAAGCCGGCCACCACGGCGGCGCGTGGAAGCTCGCGTATGCGGACTTCATGACCGCGATGATGGCGTTCTTCCTGCTGATGTGGCTGCTGAGTTCGGCGTCCACGGTGCAGCTGAGAGGCATTGCCGATTACTTCAACCAGCCGTTGAAGATAACGCTGTGGGGCGGCGACCGCAGCGCCGAGGACTCGAGCATTCTGAAGGGCGGCGGCCGCGATATCTCGACCGACGCGCAAGGCGTGACGCGTACCAGCGAAGGCTCGAATAACCGCGCCGAGCACAGCGTCGCGCACGGCAGCGAAGACTCGGTGAAGCAGTTGCAGGGCGAACTGGAGCGTCGCGAGCAGGTCCGCCTGCACGATCTGCAGGTCAAGCTGATGGCCGCGATCGAAGCGAATCCGGTGCTGCGCCAGTTCAAGCAGCAGATCCGCATCGACTCGACGCTGACCGGCTTGCGCATCGAAATCGTCGACTCGCAGAAGCGGCCGATGTTCGCGACCGCGAAAGACCAGGTCGAGCCGTATATGCGCGACATCCTGCGCGAAATCGGCCACACGCTGAACGACGTGCCGAACCGCATCATCGTGCAGGGCCACACCGACGCCGCGCAGTACGCCGGCGGCGAGAAGGGCTACAGCAACTGGGAACTGTCCGCGGACCGCGCCAATGCGTCGCGCCGCGAACTGATCGGCGGCGGCATGGACGAAGCGAAGGTGATGCGCGTGCTCGGCCTCGCGTCGACGCAGAACCTGAACAAGGCGGACCCGATGGATCCGGAGAACCGCCGCATCAGCATCATCGTGCTGAACAGGAAGTCGGAGGAGGCGCTGAATCACGACGACTCCACCACGACCACCTTGTCGGACGACGCAGCCGGCTCCAAGCCGTTGCTGCAAAAGCTTGCGCAGCCGGTAACGGTTGCACCGAAGTTGCCGGCGGCGGTGCCGTCGGCCCAGTAACAGACAGCGGTTGCCCTGCCGCTTCACGCGCCCTGCCGGCGCGGACGGCGGGACGAACCATAGCGTACGTGCAGCGAGGTTTTCATGATCAGGCACATCCTGGCAATCGACGATTCGGCATCGATGCGGCAGATTCTCGCCGCCACGCTGACGACGGCAGGCTACGAGGTGACGCTCGCGGCGGACGGCAACGAAGGGCTCGAAAACGCGCTCGCCAAGTCGTTCGACCTCGTGCTCACCGATCAGTACATGCCAGGCAAGACCGGCCTCGATCTGATCGCCGCGCTGCGCAACAACCCGGCTTACCAGGCCACGCCCATCCTCGTCCTCACGACGGAATCGGGCGAGCCGTTCAAGGAAGCGGCACGGGCCGCGGGCGCGACCGGCTGGATCGAAAAGCCGCTCGACCCGGACATGCTGACCGAACTGGTGGCGGCGCTAGCCGAGCCAGACCACGCGTAAGCGCCACACATAGACCCAGTTATAGAAGCTCTCGACGCGGCGGCACGGCAGCCCAAGCCAAGACAGGAACTCTCGCGGTGACCCAGGCATGACACTCGACATCACTCAGTTCTATCAGACGTTCTTCGACGAAGCCGACGAACTGCTCGCGCAGATGGAGCAGTTGCTGCTCAATCTGGATATCGCTCACCCGGACCCCGAAGACCTCGCGGCCATTTTCCGCGCGGCGCATTCGATCAAGGGTGGCGCGGCGACGTTCGGTTTTACCGCGCTGACGGAAACGACGCACATTCTCGAATCGCTGCTCGATCGCGCGCGCAATAACGAACTCGTGCTGCGCAAGGACATGATCGACACGTTCCTCGAAACCAAGGACGTGTTGTCCGGCCAGCTCGCCGATTACCGCGCGAGCGCCGAGCCGGACGCAGCTACTGCGAAGGCGATTTGCGCGAAGCTCGAACGCCTGAATGCGGAAAGCCGTGATGGCGTGGCACCGGCTGCGGCCGCGCCCGCTGCCGCGAGCGTGGTGCCCGTTGAAACACAAGCAGTTGAAGGCGGTACCCCGCCGGAGCACGTCGTCGAACAGGCGGTGCAGGCGGCGGGTGAATGGATTGACGGCGAACCGGCACAGACCGGGCAAGCCACGGGAGACGGCGCAGAAACCGGTCCCCATCTGAAAATTACGCTACGGGGCGTTGGTGAGAAGGACCAGGAACTGCTGGCCGAAGAGCTCGGCAACCTGGGCAATATCGTCGGGCAGGTCAAGAGCGGCGGCGATCTCACGCTGTGGCTCGCGACCGATGTGACCTCCGACGACATCATCGCCGTGTGCTGTTTCGTGATCGACGAGAGTCAGATCGTGATCGGCCGCGGCACCGCACCGGCGGACGACACGCAGCAAGGCGAACCTGGAACGCCCGACGCTGCCGATTCGTCCCCGGCGCAAGCAGCACAGGCAACTCAGGCGGACCCTGCAGCATCGCCGGCACCGGCGGCCGGCACCGCTGCGCCCGCATCAACCGCCACGCATGGCCTGTTCGACGCACCGGCCGCGGCCGCGCCGGCTGTTGCTCAACCGGCGGCGCAACCCGCGGCAGCGGCAAGCGCAGCGGCGCCGGCCAGCGCGGCCAGCGCAGCGAGCGCAGCCACGCCCGCGGAGCAGGATCGCAAAGCAGCACGTCCGGCTGCGGCAGCCGGCGGCGCGGAAGGCAGCTCGATTCGCGTCGGCGTCGAAAAGGTCGATCAGCTGATCAACCTGGTCGGCGAACTGGTGATCACGCAAGCCATGCTCGCGGAAACCACCAGCACGTTCGACCCGGCACTGCACGATCGCCTTTTCAACGGCATGGCGCAACTCGAGCGCAATGCACGCGATCTGCAGGAAGCGGTGATGTCGATCCGCATGATGCCGATGGATTACGTGTTCAGCCGCTTCCCGCGTCTGGTGCGTGACCTGGCGGCGAAACTCGGCAAGGAAGTGGAACTCGTCACCTTCGGGCAAGCGACCGAACTCGACAAGAGCCTTATCGAACGGATCATTGATCCGTTGACTCACCTCGTGCGCAACAGTCTCGACCACGGCATCGAAACCGTGGAAGCACGGCGCGCGGCGGGCAAGGATTCGACCGGTCAGCTGGTGCTGTCGGCGGCGCATCACGGCGGCAACATTGTCATCGAAGTGAGCGACGACGGCGCGGGCTTGCGCCGCGACAAGATTCTCGCGAAGGCGGCCAAGCAGGGCATGCAGGTCAGCGAGACCATGAGCGACGAAGAAGTCTGGAACCTGATCTTCCTGCCGGGCTTCTCGACGGCGGAGCAGGTCACCGATGTGTCGGGCCGCGGCGTGGGTATGGACGTGGTGAAGCGGAACATCCAGTCGATGGGTGGTCACGTGGAAATCACCTCGCACGCCGGCAAGGGCAGCACCACACGCATCGTGTTGCCGCTCACTTTGGCGATTCTCGACGGCATGTCGGTCAAGGTCGGTAACGAGATATTCATTCTGCCGCTGAACTTCGTGATGGAGTCGCTGCAGCCGCAAGCCGAAGACATTTATACGGTGGCCAACGGGGAGCGCGTGGTGCGGGTGCGCGGTGAATACCTGCCGCTCGTGGCGTTGCACGAAGTGTTCAACGTCGACGGGGCGAAGCAGGAACCGACGCAAGGCATCGTCACCATCATGCAAACCGAGGGGCGCCGCTTTGCGATGCTCATCGACGAACTGGTGGGCCAGCAGCAGGTGGTCGTGAAGAACCTGGAAACGAATTACCGCAAGGTGCACGGCATTTCCGCCGCGACCATTCTCGGCGACGGCAGCGTCGCGCTGATCGTGGACGTGGCGGCGCTGAACCGCGAAACACGCCACGCGCATGGCGCGATGAGCCTCGCATGATGTCCGTCACATTCGCCGCAACAGTAACACTTACTCAACTCATTTCATCCCAACCGTTTGGGGGCTAACGTGGCAGAAGTCCAATCCATCAATTCGAGCGTCGCGAACGCAAGCGGTGCCAATAGCCGCCGCGACGCGCAGCAGGCAGACGCCGGCGGTCAGGAATTCCTCGTCTTCACGCTCGGCGCCGAAGAGTACGGCATCGACATTCTCAAGGTGCAGGAAATTCGCGGCTACGACAACGTGACGCGGATCGCCAATGCGCCCGAGTTCATCAAGGGCGTGATCAATCTGCGCGGCATCATCGTGCCGATCGTGGACATGCGCATCAAGTTCCATCTGGGCCGTGTCGAGTACGACCACCAGACGGTGGTGATCATCCTGAACGTCGCGCATCGCGTGGTCGGGATGGTGGTGGACGGCGTGTCGGACGTGCTGACGCTCGCCACCGACCAGATCATGCCGGCGCCGGAATTCGGCGCCACGCTGACGACCGAGTACCTCACGGGTCTGGGCACCGTCGACGGCCGCATGCTGATCCTGATGGACATCGAGAAGCTCATGACCAGCCGCGAAATGGCGCTGATCGAAACGCTCGGCGCCTGACAGCGGCAGCTTTCACGAAACGATTGGGATAGGGAGCATTGAAATGTTGAGCAGGTGGTCGATTCGCACGTCGTTGACGATGATGGGGATCATTCTGGTCGCGCTGACCGTGGTGGTCGGCGTACTTGGGCTGAGCGCGCTGAATGGCGCGAGCCAATCGCTCGACCGCATTGCGCGCGGCGACCTGGTCGCCATTCACGCGCTCGACGATGCTTCCGCGTATCTGCTGCGCTCGCGCGTGTCGCTGGACCGCTTCAATGCATTGAGCGCGGCGGGCGACACGGAGCAGGCGAAGAAGGTGCTCGATCGTGCGGAGGAGTTGTACGGCAAGGGCAATCAGAGCTGGCAGACGTATCTCGACGCGCCCAAAAACGGCGTGGCGCAGGCGCAGCTCGACGAACTGCTGGCGCGCCGTACGGTGGTGATGCGCGAAGGCCTCGAGCCGGAGTTCGCCGCGCTGCGCGCGAACGATCTGGCCGCCTATCACGCGATTGCGGATACGAAGATCAGCCCGATGTTCGTGTCCTACGACATCGCGGCCTCGGCGGTCGTCAAGAGCTTGCAGCAGCAGGCCGTGGATCAGCAGGCGAGCGCGCAATCGAACATCTCGCTGATGACGACGCTGATTATCGCCGTCACCGTGCTCGCGCTGCTGCTGGTGGTGGGTGTCCGCTTCGCGCTGCGCGGCCTGATCGTGCAGCCGCTCGCCGACGCGACGGCGTGCTTCGAGCGCATCGCCGCGGGCGATCTGTCCGAATCGATCAACGTCGTCAGCCGCAATGAAATCGGGCGGCTGTTCGCCGGCATCAAGCGCATGCAGGACAGCATGTCGACAATGGTGAGGGCGGTTCACAGCAGCACGGAATCGATCGACACCGGCGCGCGCGAAATCGCGATGGGCAACACCGACCTGTCCCAGCGCACCGAACAGCAGGCCGCCTCGCTGCAGGAAACCGCATCGAGCATGGAGCAGTTGACCGGCACCGTGCGGCAGAACGCCGAGAACGCGCGTCAGGCGAGCCAACTGGCCGTCAACGCATCCGATATCGCCACGCGCGGCGGCGACGTGGTGAGCCAGGTCGTCACGACCATGCAGGACATCGCGAGTAGTTCGAACAAGGTCGTGGACATCATCGGCGTGATCGAAGGCATCGCCTTCCAGACCAACATTCTCGCGCTGAACGCGGCGGTCGAAGCCGCGCGCGCCGGCGAACAGGGCCGCGGCTTCGCGGTGGTGGCGGGCGAAGTTCGCAGTCTCGCGCAGCGCAGCGCGAGCGCCGCGAAGGAAATCAAGGAACTGATCGGCGACTCGGTCGACAAGGTGCAAAGCGGCTCGACTTTGGTCGGCCGTGCCGGCACGACGATGGACGAGATCGTGCAGGCCGTGCGCCGCGTGACCGACATCATGGGCGAAATCAGCGCGGCGTCCGAAGAGCAGTCGGGCGGCATCGAGCAGGTGAACCGCGCGGTCGTGCAGATGGACGAAGTCACGCAGCAGAACGCAGCGCTGGTCGAACAGGCGGCGGCCGCGGCGGCCTCGCTCGAAGATCAGACGCGTCAGTTGCAGGCCGTGGTGAATGGCTGGAAAGTGGCCGGCGGCGCGGCACACGGCAGCGCGGCGGCAACCCGTCCGCAACCGGCCGCATCCCGCGTGACGAGCAGCAAGAGCAAGCCGGCTGCCAAGCTTGCGCAGCATGCAGCCGTGAACGGCGGCGCAGCGCATCCGGCGACAGGCGCAGCCGCAACGAGCGCCCCATTGGCGTCGGGCAATCACGACGCAGGCGCCGCGCGCGTCGAACCGGCACTCAGGCCGAAGACGGCCCGCGCGGCATCCGAATCCGCAGCACGTCCGGCCGCGGTCAGCGCAGCCACGGCGGGCTCGGACGCGGACTGGGAAACATTCTAGGAAGTGGCGCAAAGACATGCGGTCATTCGGCATCTCGCTCCATGAGGAGCGAATCATCGAAGCACGCTTTATCGGCGTGTCGCGGGCCGACTGCATGGTGACGGAACTCGCGGGCGGGCGCGACCCCGCGAACACAATCCCTTCTTCCCAAGGCGAGTTCCTGGGCGGAATGCGGGATGGCTCGTATCGCAGGCAGGAACACTCATGATGGCAACGCGCGCACAGCAACGTCCCGAACGTTCGGACCCGGTTAGATCCGGCGAACAGTCGCGGGATTTCGAATTCACGTCGGCGGACTTCGCTCGCATTCGCGAACTGATTCACCGCAGCGCGGGCATTTCGCTGTCGGATCACAAGCGCGACATGGCGTACAGCCGGCTGGCGCGCCGTCTGCGCGCCCGCGGTCTCGACACCTTCAAGCAGTATCTCGACCTGCTCGAAGCGGAAAACGATCCGGCCGAGTGGGAAGCGTTCACCAATGCGCTGACCACCAACCTGACGGCGTTTTTCCGCGAGGCGCATCATTTTCCGATCCTCGCCGATTTCGTGCCGCGCCGCGCGCAGCCGGTTTCGGTGTGGTGCTCGGCGGCTTCGACCGGAGAAGAGCCGTACTCGATCGCGATGACGCTGATCGAAGCGCTCGGCGACAGCGGCGCGCGTCAGGCCTCGGTGCTCGCCACCGACATCGACACCCAGGTGCTGGCCAAGGCCGAAGCCGGCATGTACCAGTTCGATCAGGTGAAGCATCTCTCGCCCGAGCGGCTCAAGCGCTTCTTCCTGAAAGGCACTGGCGCGCACGCGGGCATGGTCAAGGTGCGCCCGGAAGTGCGTGCGCTGGTGCGCTTCGAGCAACTCAATCTCACCGACCGCGATTATCAGTTGCGTTCGCAGTTCGACGCGATCTTCTGCCGCAACGTGATGATCTATTTCGACAAGCCGACGCAAGCGCAAGTGCTCGCGCGCTTCGAGCCGCTGATGAAGGCGGGCGGCCTGCTGTTCGCCGGCCACTCGGAGAACTTCACGTACGTCACGCAGGCATTCAAGCTGCGCGGCCAGACCGTATATGAATTGACGCGTGATGCAAGCGGCGCGCGTACGCCGACGGCGACCCGCGGCTCGGCGCCGGCATCGCATCAAGCGGCGAGCGGGGTGACGGTATGAGCAGCGCCCTGCCGATCGCCACCAATCTGTATTTCGACAACCACTTCCAGCGCCCCGGCGTGAAGTTGTTGCCAAACGAGTTTTACACCACGCACGAAGACATGGTGCTGGTCACCGTGCTCGGATCCTGCGTCGCGGCGTGCATCCAGGATCGCACGGCCGGCATCGGCGGCATGAATCACTTCATGTTGCCCGACGACGGCGCGGACGTCGCGCAGGCTGCATCGGATTCGATGCGCTACGGCGCCTACGCGATGGAAGTGCTGATCAACGAACTGATCAAGGCCGGCGGCCGGCGCGAGCGCTTCGAAGCGAAGGTGTTCGGCGGCGGCGCGGTGCTCGCCGGCATGACGACGATGAACATCGGCGATCGCAATTCGGAGTTCGTGCGCCGCTATCTCGCGGTGGAGAAGATCCGCATTGTCGCCGAGGACTTGCAGGGCTCGCATCCGCGCAAGGTGGCGTTCATGCCGCGCACCGGCCAGGTGATGGTGAAGAAGTTGCGCCTGCAGCAGGAAGCGGGCGTGGCCGAGCGCGAACAGGCGCTGATGCGGCGGAGCGCCGAAGCACGCGCCGAGCGGCTCGCCGCGGCGCGCAAGCGGGTGGAACTGTTCTCGGCGCCGGCCGCGTCGAGAGCCAAGGTCGAACTGTTCGGCTCGCCGGCCGGCGGATCAACGGGAACAGCAGCGAGCAGTGCGGGCGCAGGGGCAGCAAAGCCGCGCATCGAACTGTTCGGCACGCGCCCGATTAATTCAAACAACGCCAGAACCACAGAGGAGGCGTGAGCGCTGTGCAAAAGATCAAAGTACTGTGCGTCGACGATTCGGCGCTGATCCGCAGCCTGATGACGGAAATCATCAACGGCCAGCCGGATATGACGGTAGTGGCGACCGCACCCGACCCGCTGGTCGCGCGCGATCTCATCAAGCAGCACAACCCCGATGTGCTGACGCTCGACGTCGAAATGCCGCGCATGGATGGCCTCGATTTCCTCGAGAAGCTGATGCGCCTGCGGCCGATGCCCGTCGTGATGGTCTCGTCGCTGACCGAACGCGGCAATGAAATCACGCTGCGCGCGCTGGAACTCGGCGCGGTCGACTTCGTCACCAAACCGAAGGTCGGCATTCGCGACGGCATGCTCGACTATTCGGAAAAGCTCGCCGACAAGATTCGCGCCGCCGCGCGCGCACGCGTGCGCCAGGCCGCGCCGGTGCAGCACGCGGCTGCACATGCCGCGCAGGCGACGGTCGGCGCGGCACCGCTGTTCAACAATCCGCTGCTCAGTACCGAGAAGCTGATCATCGTCGGCGCGTCGACGGGCGGCACGGAAGCGATCCGCGAAGTGCTGGTGCCGCTGCCGCCGGATGCGCCCGCGGTGCTGATCGCGCAGCATATGCCGCCGGGCTTCACAAAATCTTTTGCGCAACGCCTCAATGGTTTGTGCCGGATTACCGTTAAAGAGGCAGAGCACGGCGAACGCGTGCTGCCGGGACATGCTTACATTGCGCCCGGCCATGCCCATCTGTTGCTTGCGCGTAGTGGCGCGAACTATATTGCTCACCTGTCGGACGAGCCGCCGGTCAACCGGCATCGTCCGTCGGTGGACGTGCTGTTCCGTTCGGCCGCGCAGCATGCGGGCAAGAACGCGGTCGGCGTGATTCTGACCGGCATGGGGCGCGACGGCGCCGCCGGACTGCTGGACATGAAAAAGGCAGGGGCGTACACCCTTGCGCAGGACGAGGCGAGCTGTATTGTGTTCGGCATGCCGCGCGAAGCGATTGCACTTGGCGCGGCGGACGAGATCGCCGCGCTGCCGGAAATGAGCCGACGTGTGATGGCGCGTCTCTCGGCAATGGGCGACCGCGTTCAGCGGGTATGATGCGGGCCGGTAGGATTTGAGGCGCTGGTTTGAGGCGCGAGTTGAGCGGTGAGGCGCCGCACCATGGATCAAGCAAAGGGAATGAAATGGATAAGGGAATGAAGATTCTGGTTGTTGACGACTTTCCGACGATGCGCCGGATCGTCCGCAACCTCCTCAAGGAACTCGGCTATTCGAACGTCGACGAGGCGGAAGATGGCCAGGCCGGTCTCGCGCGTTTGCGTGGCGGCACGTACGACTTCGTGATCTCCGACTGGAACATGCCGAACCTCGACGGTCTGGCCATGCTCAAGGAGATCCGCGCCGACGCCAACCTCACGCACTTGCCGGTGCTGATGGTGACGGCCGAATCGAAGAAGGAAAACATCATCGCGGCGGCGCAGGCCGGCGCGAGCGGTTATGTCGTCAAGCCGTTCACGGCCGCGACGCTCGACGAGAAGCTCAACAAGATTCTCGAGAAGATGGCCAAGACCGGGAGCTGATGTGAATCTGCCGACCAACGCGCAAGGCGCCGACGCGGGCAACGAGAGCGGCGACTTCGCGTCCGACCGTATCCTGGCTCGCATTGGACAACTGACGCGCACGCTGCGCGACTCGATGCGCGAGCTCGGGCTCGACAAGCATGTCGAACGTGCGGCCGAAGCCGTGCCCGATGCCCGCGACCGCCTGAAGTACATTGCGGATATGACGGAGCAGGCCGCTGAGCGCGTCCTGTCCGCTATCGACATCGCCAAGCCGATCCAGGAGCAGCTGCAGAAAGACGCGGGTGAACTCGACGCGCGTTGGGAGCAGTGGTACGCGGCGCCGATCGAACGCGAGGAAGTGCGCGCGTTGATGAACGACACGCGGACCTTCCTGCGCGGCGTGCCCGAGGCGACCAGCGGGACCAACTCGCAGCTCATGGAGATCATGCTGGCGCAGGATTTCCAGGATCTGACTGGCCAGGTCATCAAGAAGATCACGGATGTCGTGTATCTGATCGAGCAACAGCTGCTCGGCGTGCTGGTCGAGAACATCGCGCTCGAACGGCGCGAGCAGTTCGCGGCGAACGCGGCGGCACTGGCGGCCGAAGTCTCGTCGACCGGCAGCCCCGAGCATCTGCTGAACGGTCCGCAAATCAATCCGGAAGGCAAAACGGACGTGGTGCAGGACCAGTCGCAAGTGGACGATCTTCTGGCCAGCCTCGGCTTCTGACCCCGTCGGCGCGACGCCACGTCGCGCCCGCCCACCAAAGGCGCCGGGTCCAACCGGGACCCATAGCGAGCCACGCACCCGCGTGTGCTTGCTGTCTGCCGACACAAACCACAGGCATACTACGGGCTCAAGCAGCGGCACGGCGCTCCGGCGAAGACACATGCCGGTCGGTGGCACGATGGGGAGAAACCCTCCACGGTGCGATCGCAGCGGTGCCGTATGATCTGCGTACATGCAGCCGGTTTGCATCACGTGCGAACCGAGCGGCCGCTCGGGAGGAGCCTTGTTATGTGGAGTCGTGTACGCCGCGCCGGGATCGTTACGGCGCTTGCCTTACCCTGTTCGCTAATCGTCGTGCAGTCCGCTCATGCTGGACTGGGCGGCGCCCCCATGACACCGCCCACGGGCGCGTCAGTCTCGTCGCGCACCGTTCAGCCCGGCAGCAGCGCCGTCAACGCGGCGCAGAGCGTGATGCGCTCCGCGTCCAACGCCGGGTCGTCCGCTACAGCTTCCACCTCTTACACCGTGCGTGAGACGGCGCTCGGCAACGGCACCGTGGTCCGCGAATATTTCGCCTCGGACGGATCCGTGTTCGGCATCGCCTGGCGCGGCCCGCAAATGCCGGATCTGAACGATCTGCTCGGCAGCTATTTCCCGCAGTACGTGGCCGGCGTCAAGGCGGTGCGCGCGGCGCGCGGCGGGAGCCGCGGCCCGGTCGCGGTCGACCAGAGCGGCCTCGTGGTGCGCTCCGGCGGCCACATGGGCTCGTTCAGTGGCCAGGCGTGGTTGCCTCCTGCGTTGCCTGTCGGCGTTAGCGGTTCAGACATCCAGTAATAGCGAGGACGAGACATGCGAACCAAGCATATTGCTGTGAAACTCAAGGGCTGGATGCAGGCCGTCGTCGCCGTGGCGCTAGTGTCCGCGCTCGTCGCGTGCGGCGGCGGTGGCGGCTCCAATAACGATTCGTCGACCTCGCTGAACGGCGGCTCGCTGCCGCCCAGTCCGACCCAGCAGCCCATTGCCGCCACTGCGGCGAATACAGTGCCCATCACCGTCGGCCGAGGCGTGAACGGCGTCATCAATATCCCGGCGGTCAGCGTGAGAATATGCGCGCCCGGTTCGACCACGAATTGTCAGACCATTGACAATATCCAGGTCGATACCGGTTCCTACGGGCTGCGCGTGGTCAGCTCGGTCCTGAACGCCTCGCTGCTCAATGCGTTGCCGGTCAGCACCATCAGCGGCAGCGGCGCCCAGCTCGCCGAGTGCGCGACCTTCGCGGACGGCTTCACGTGGGGCACGGTGCGCACCGCGACCATCGCGATCGGCGGCGAGACGACGACGGCGGCCGTTCCGATGCAGATCATCGGCGACAAGGATTCGAGCACGGTGCCCACGCCCGGCTGTGGCAGCGGCCAGGCCGAAAACAAGGTCGACGATCTCGGCGCCAACGGTATTCTCGGCATCGGCACGTCGCCCACCGATTGCGGTACGACCTGCTCGGACCCGGCACAGGCGGCCAAATTCAGCAATTACTTCGCCTGTCCGGGCGGCGTGTCGTGCGCCCGCACGGCGGTACCGCTCGCGCAGCAGGTGGCCAATCCAGTCCCGTTTTTCCCGGTCGACAACAACGGCGTGATCGTGCAGATGCCGCCGGTGTCCAACACCGGCGCGTCCTCCGCCACCGGCACACTGGTGTTCGGCGTCGGCACGCAGGCGAACAACGCGCTCACCGGGGTCCAGCTTTTCACCACCGACGCTTTCGGTGACATGGACAACAGCGTGTTCAACGGCACGCAGGTACAAGCCTTCCTCGATTCGGGCTCGAACGCCTACTTCTTTGGCGATAGCTCCCTTGCGCAGTGCGGCAGCAACTTCGCGGGCTTTTACTGCCCGTCGTCGGCGCAAACGCGGACGCTGACGCTGGTCGGGCTGAACAAGGCGCAGGCGAACGCCAGCATCGGCATCCTGAGTGCCGCGACGCTGTTCAGCAACGGCAACAACTACGCGTTCAACGACCTGGCGGGGCAGATCGGCGGCAACAGCAGCTTCGATCTCGGATTGCCGTTCTTCTACGGCCGCCATGTGTATTACGGCATCGATCAGACCGCAAATGGCGGTCAAACGCCTTTCGTGGCGTTCTGATCGAAGCGCCACAGTGAAGCCTGAGGGCTGAAGCCGAACCGGCGCTCGCGCGAAACACGCGGGCGTCCGGCCCGGCCACGAGTGGCCGTTTCGCGTCAGCAGGGCCGGCCGGCGGGCTTCCCGGCCGTCTCCATCCGTCGAAATACCCCCCTTTCTCCGCCTTTATCCGCCGATCGGTGCTTGCGTCGAGCGGGAATAATCGCTCTCACTGGAAAGAGGCGCCGTGCCTCAGCCGACCGGAGAGCGTTTGTGGCAGAGGATAGCGACCTCGAAAAGACCGAATCAGCCACTCCCCGGCGCCTGCAGAAGGCGCGCGAGGAAGGGCAGATCGTGCGTTCGCGCGAACTGTCCACGTTTGCGCTGCTGGCAGCGGGGTTCTTCGGCGTGTGGGGGATGTCCGGCAGCATCGGCGAACATTTGCAGGGCATGCTGCGCGCGGCCTTCACGTTCGATCACGCCGGCGCGTTCGAAACCCGCCGCATGATGATCGGCGCGGGCGTGGCGAGCCGCGAAGGGCTCTACGCGCTGCTACCGATTCTCGCCTTCACCGGCGTCGCCGCCTTGTTCGCGCCGATGGCGCTGGGCGGCTGGCAGTTGTCGGCGAAAGGCCTCGAGCCGAAGTTCGACCGCCTCAATCCGATCGCCGGCCTCGGCAAGATGTTTTCGATCAACGGACCGATCCAGCTCGGCATGTCGCTCGCGAAGACGCTGGTGGTGGGCGTGATCGGCGGCACGGCGATCTGGAATCGCCGCGAAGAGATTCTCGCGCTGGCGACCCAGCCGCTGCATCTCGCGCTCGCCAACACCGTGCATCTGATCGCCGTGTGCTGCGGCATGACGGTGGCGGGCATGTTCGTCGTCGCCGCGATGGATGTGCCGTATCAACTGTGGCAATTCCACAAGAAGCTGCGCATGACGAAGGAAGAAGTGAAGCGCGAACACCGCGAAAGCGAAGGCGATCCGCACGTCAAAGGCCGGATTCGCCAGCAGCAGCGCGCGATTGCCCGCCGTCGCATGATGACCAACGTGCCGAAGGCCGATGTAGTGGTGACCAACCCGACGCACTTCGCCGTGGCGCTGCAATACACCGACGGCGAGATGCGCGCGCCGAAGGTGGTCGCCAAGGGCGTCAACCTGGTGGCGGCGCGGATTCGCGAAATTGCCGCCGAGAACAATGTGCCGCTGCTGGAAGCGCCGCCGCTCGCGCGGGCGCTGTACCACAACGTCGAACTCAATCGCGAGATTCCGGGCCCGCTGTACGGCGCGGTCGCCGAAGTGCTCGCGTGGGTGTATCAGTTGCGCCGCTTCAAGGCCGAGGGCGGCGACGTGCCGCTCGCACCGACCGAACTCGACGTGCCCGCGGAACTCGACAAGGGCGGTGTATCGGACGACGAAGCCGATCAGGAAGCCGCCGACACGCTCAACCCAGATAACGAAGACGCTTCAGGAGCCTCCGCATGAACGCTCGCGCCGGTTTCCTCGCCCGACGGCCAGACGCCTTGAGCAGCACCAATTTGCGCGCCCTCGCCGGGCCGGTGCTGATCTGCATGATCCTCGGCATGATGATTTTGCCGTTGCCGCCGTTCCTGCTGGATCTGCTGTTCACCTTCAACATCGCGCTCTCGGTGATGGTGCTGCTCGTCAGCATGTACACGATGAAGCCGCTCGATTTCGCGGCATTCCCGAGCGTGCTGCTGTTCTCGACCTTGCTGCGCCTTTCGCTGAATGTGGCGTCCACGCGGGTCGTACTGCTCGAAGGCCACACCGGCCCCGACGCGGCCGGCCAGGTGATCGAGTCGTTCGGCCACTTCCTCGTGGGCGGCAACTTCGCGGTCGGTATCGTCGTCTTTATCATTTTGATGGTCATCAACTTCTCGGTGATCACCAAGGGCGCGGGGCGGATCGCGGAAGTGTCCGCGCGCTTCACGCTCGACGCGATGCCCGGCAAGCAGATGGCGATCGACGCCGACCTGAATGCCGGCCTCATCAACGAAGAACAGGCCCGTAAGCGCCGCTCGGAAGTCTCGCAGGAAGCCGAGTTCTACGGTTCGATGGACGGCGCGAGCAAGTTCGTGCGCGGCGATGCGATCGCCGGTTTGCTGATCATGGTGATCAACATCATCGGCGGACTGATCGTCGGTATCGTGCAGCACGACATGAGCTTCGCGGCGGCGGGCAAGAACTACACGCTGCTCACCATCGGTGACGGCCTCGTCGCGCAAATTCCGTCGCTGGTGATTTCGACCGCCGCCGGTGTGATCGTCTCGCGTGTGGCGACCAACGAGGACATCGGCACGCAGCTCACCGGCCAGTTGTTCACCAATCCGCGCGTGCTGGTGATCACCGGCTGCATTCTCGTGCTGATGGGCCTGATTCCAGGCATGCCGCATTTCGCGTTTCTGATTCTCGGCGGCGGTCTGATCCAGCTCGGCCGCACGATGAAAAAGCGCGCCGAGGAGCGCAAGAACACGACGGCGCTCGTCGATGTCGCACCGGCCGCGCTGGCGCCGGTCGAAAACACTGAGGCGAGCTGGGACGACGTGACGATGATCGACACGCTCGGCCTCGAAGTCGGCTACCGGCTGATTCCGCTCGTCGACAAGAACTCGGACGGCGAACTGCTCAAGCGGATCAAGAGCATCCGCAAGAAGTTCGCGCAGGAAATCGGCTTTCTGCCGCCGGTCATTCATATCCGCGACAACCTGGAATTGCGGCCGAACGGCTATCGCATCGCGCTGAAGGGCGTCGAGGTGGGCGTCGGCGAAGCGTATCCGGGCCAGTGGCTGGCGATCAACCCGGGCCAGGTGTCCGCCGCGCTGCCGGGCACGCCGACGCAAGATCCCGCCTTCGGCTTGCCGGCCATCTGGATCGATACGAACCTGCGCGAACAGGCTCAGGTGTACGGCTACACGGTGGTCGATTCGAGCACGGTGGTGGCGACGCACCTGAATCATCTCGTGGTCACGCATGCGTCGGAATTGCTCGGCCGCCGGGAAGTGCAGGCGTTGCTCGAACGGATGCAGAAGGACACGCCGTCGCTGGTCGACGATCTGGTGCCGAAGGCGCTGCCGCTCACCACGCTGCAAAAGGTGCTGCAAAATCTGCTGGAAGAAGGCGTGCCGATTCGCGACATGCGCACGATTCTCGAAGCGCTCTCCGAACACACGCCGAAGATCACCGACGCGCACGATCTCACCGCCGCCGTGCGCCTCGCGCTCGGTCGGGCGATCACGCAGCAGTGGTTCCCGGGCGTCGGCGATATGCAGGTGATGGGCCTCGATTCGAATCTCGAACGCGTGCTCTCGCAGGCGCTCTCGACCGGCTCCAACCCGGGTCTCGAGCCGGGCCTCGC
Organism: Paraburkholderia sp. BL6665CI2N2; assembly: GCF_004366535.1. Classification (NCBI taxonomy): domain Bacteria; kingdom Pseudomonadati; phylum Pseudomonadota; class Betaproteobacteria; order Burkholderiales; family Burkholderiaceae; genus Paraburkholderia; species Paraburkholderia sp. BL6665CI2N2. Next base: position 5,560,606 of record NZ_SORC01000001.1, on the reverse strand, counting down.
GCACACGCTGCTGAACGAAACGCAGAAGGCGATGACGCGTCAGCAGAACCTCGGGCTTGCGCCTGTGCTGCTGGTGCAGCATGCGTTGCGGCCGATGCTCGCGCGCTTCCTGCGCCGCAGCCTGCCGCAGCTGAAGGTGCTGTCGTATGCGGAAGTGCCCGACACGCGCAATATCAAGGTGGTGAATCTGATCGGCGCGCACGGTTAGCGCGTATCGCTCACCGAGGCCAGTTTGTGGCCGATGTCTTTTGCCGGCGCTCGTGGAGCGCCGGTTCTCATTCTGGCGCCTGACTTTCATGTCGCAAGCGGACGGCGAAGTACACGCCGCGTCCGCGAAAGTGCCGTCCGACGCCGCCACCAAGCGTGTTTCAAACCGGCGTGCGTGTGAATCGAAGCACGTTTCCATCGTCCGAATTGCCCACGTTTAACGGTCTTTATCCATCGATCGTGCCTCGACGGGTTTCGCAATAATGATCTCAATGGGAAGCGGTATGTTGCCGGTCCGTTAGTCCGTTTACCTCATCGGGGGTCCAGCTTGAACATTCGTAAATTTGTCGGTGCTACCAGTCGTGATGCGCTGCGTCTCGTGCGCGAAGCGTTGGGCGCGGACGCGGTCGTACTGTCCAATCGCACGATGGACGACGGCAGCGTCGAGATCGTCGCGCTGGCCGACAGCGACCTCGCCGCCCTCTCGCCGAAAGTCCCGCGCGCAGGCGCCGGCGCACCGCAGGCTGGATCGATGAATGCGATGGCTGGACGGCCCGCGCTGGCCGCACCGCGCGCCATGCCGGCGGCAGCGCCGATGCAGGCGAACCCGTATGCGAGCGGCATGCCCGATGTGTTCTCGTCGGTGTTCGGCGCGAGCCCGGAAGCCGGCGCGGAGAATCTCGGCAACGGCGTTGGCAACCACGTCTCATACTCCGAGCACATTGACGACGACGCGAGCGACGCACCGACCGCCGCCCCCGTCAAGGCAGCCGCCCCGATCAAGGTAGCCGCGGAAGTGCCGTCGAAACCGACCAGTCCCGAGCAACCGAGTGCCCGCGCCGCGGCCTCGCGCCTCTCCGAAGACATCCGCGCCGATCTGCTCAAAGCGGCCGGCGCGCCGGCTGCGTCCACCGCACCGGGCGCCGACGTGCAAACGCCGCGCACGATGGCCGAATCGAATCCCTGGCTGATCGACCACGCTCGCCGCATCGCCGCCGAACAGCAACAGGAAGGCGCATACAGCGCGCGTCCCGCTGCGATGACGCCAGCTGCCGCGATGGCCAAGGGCCTCGGTGCCGCCGTCGAACCGGCCAAGGCTGCGGCGCCCCAAGGCGGCGACACGCCCGACTGGGCGCGTGAAGGCGCGCAAGCCGCCGCACGCCGCGCCGCGCAGAAAAACGCACCGGCGCAGTCCTCGAACGACGACGCCCGCACGCCCGCTTCGGTCGCCGAAGCAATCAAGGCGCGTATGGAGCAAGTGGTCAACGAGACCGTGATGAGCGAACTGTCGTCGATGCGCGGAATGATGGAAGAGCATTTCGCCGGCCTGCTGTGGGGTGAGCGCCAGCGCCGCAACCCGGTGCGCGCCTCGCTCACCAAGCATCTGTTCGCGGCCGGTTTCTCCGCGCAGCTCGTGCAGATGATGGTCGACAACCTGCCGCCCGACGTCGAGAACATGGACGGCGGCATGGACTGGGTCCGCTCGGTGCTCGATTCGAACCTGCCGGTGATGGAAGACGAAGACGCGCTGATGGAGCGCGGTGGCGTATTCGCGCTGATGGGCCCGACGGGCGTCGGCAAGACGACAACCACCGCCAAGCTCGCCGCGCGTTGCGTGATGCGCTTCGGCGCCAGCAAGGTCGCCTTGCTCACCACCGACAGCTACCGGATCGGCGGCCACGAACAACTGCGCATCTTCGGCAAGATTCTCGGCGTGTCGGTACATGCGGTGAAAGACGGCGCCGACCTGCAACTCGCCCTCTCCGAACTGCGCAACAAGCACATCGTGCTGATCGACACGATCGGCATGAGCCAGCGCGACCGCCTCGTCTCCGACCAGATCGCGATGCTGTGCCACGCCGGTCAGCCGGTGCAGCGCCTGCTGCTGCTCAATGCGACCAGCCATGGCGACACGCTCAACGAAGTCGTGCAGGCCTATCAGCGCGCGCCGGATCAACAGCCGCTCGCCGGCTGCATTCTGACCAAGCTCGACGAGGCCACCAATCTCGGCGGCGTGCTCGATACGGTGATCCGTTACAAGCTGCCGGTGCACTACGTGTCGACCGGTCAGAAGGTGCCGGAGAACCTGTACGTCGCGACAAAGAAATTCCTGATCAAGAGCACCTTCTGCATACCGCGCGATAACTCGCCATTCGTGCCGCACGACGACGACATTCCGGCGTTGCTGTCCGCATTGTCCGCACGTTCCACGGCCGAATTGCACGAGGTCCGCTTTGGATAAAGTCATCTCCGATCAGGCAGAAGGACTGCGGCGGATGTTGGCCCGCAGCGGCTCGCGTGTGATTGCGGTGACGAGCGGCTCGGCCGGCGTCGGCTCGACGACGACGGTGGTGAACCTCGCCGCCGCGCTGGCGCAGCAGGGTAAGGACGTGCTCGTGATCGACGAATGCCTCGGCGAGAAATCGGTGAGCACGATGCTCGGCGGCGTGCGCGGCGCGGGCAATTTCGCCGCCGTGATGCGCGGCGAGATGACGCTCGACGACGCCGCTGCAAGGCACGCACTCGGCTTCTCCGTACTGGCCGCCTCGCGTCCGAACCGGGAAGGTCATACGGCCGCGGAGTTCGGTGTGGTGTTGCGCGGTTCCGCCGACGTCGTGCTGATCGACGCGGAACTCGATGCGCAAGGTCATCTCTCGGCACTCGCGAGGCAAGCGCACGACGTGATGATCGTCACGCGCATGGCCGCGCACGCGATCACCGACGCGTACGCATGCATGAAGCGCCTGCACTACGCGCACGCCATCGCGCAGTTTCGCGTGCTGGTGAACCACGTGCAGAGCGTGAACGACGCGCATACCGCGTTTGCAAACCTGGCCGGCGTGGCCGGGCGCTACCTGACGGTGGCGCTGGAAGACGCCGGTTGTATTGCCGCCGATGCGCGGATGGCGCGAGCCCTGGAGTTGTCGCGTTGTGTCGTCGATGCGTTTCCATCGACACCGGCTGCGCGCGACTTCCGGCATCTCGCGGCCGAATTGCAGTACTGGCCGATGCGGCCAGCGATGTCGTCGCAAACGCCGTGGATGGCGCCTGCGGCAGTTACAGCGGCGCAACACGCCGACCAACCGTCTGCGCAGCACGCCTGAGTGGCGGCACAAGGACAAGGGGAGCACGATGTATAACGCTCAGGGAAAGATTTCCCAAGCCGAAGTTCTGACGAAGTACGCACCGCTGGTGCGTCGCCTCGGCTTGCAGCTCGTCGCCAAGATGCCGGCGAGCGTCGATCTCGACGATCTGATCCAGGCCGGCATGATCGGACTGCTGGACGCGGCAGGCCGCTACAAGGAAGACCAGGGCGCGCAGTTCGAGACTTACGCGAGCCAGCGGATTCGCGGCGCGATGCTCGACGAATTGCGCAGCAACGACTGGTTGCCGCGCAGCTTGCGGCGCACCTCGCGTGAAGTGGAAACGGCGGTGCACAAGGTGGAGCAGAATCTGGGCCGCTCGGCGAGCGAAACGGAAATTGCCGAGCACCTGCAAATGCCGCTCGACGAGTATCAGTCGATGCTGCAGGATCTGCACGGCAGCCAGCTGATCTATTACGAAGACTTCGACCGTTCGGCAGACGACGAGCCGTTCCTCGACCGCTACTGCGTCGATCACTCGGACCCGCTGTCGGCGCTGCTCGACGACAGCCTGCGCTCGGCGCTGGTGGAGGCGATCGACCGCCTGCCGGACCGCGAGAAGCTGCTGATGTCGCTGTACTACGAACGCGGCATGAACCTGCGCGAAATCGGCGCGGTGATGGAAGTCAGCGAATCGCGAGTCTGCCAGTTGCACAGCCAGGCCGTGGCCCGTTTGCGTACGCGCTTGCGCGAGATGGCCTGGGCGAACGCCGAGGCGACCTGAAGTTCGGGTATTCGGTGACGTAAATGAGCGGTGAGCGGTGTGTCTCGCCTCCGCTTGACCTCATGCCTCGGCCATTTCATGTTCCGCGGCCAGTGCCAGAAAGGCCGAGCGCGACATGCCGCGCGCTTGGGCATAAGTGTCGATCTCCTGGACCAGCGCTTCGGGCAGCGAGATATTGATCCGTACCGCCTTCTTCAAGGCGGGAATATTCCGGGTGGCGACAAGTCCCCACGTGAAATCCGCATAGTCGGGATTGCGGCGGTGCTCTTGCAGCGTGCGCCGCGCGGGAATCGGCAAGCCCTCGTCGAGCAGCACTTCCAGATGCGCCTCGATAGCCTCCTTGGCGTTCGCGTAGGCTTCCTCCAGCGTATCGCCTGCCGCAAAACAGCCCGGAATGTCGGGCACGACGACGCCGAACGCGTGATCCGCGCTACCCGGTTCAATCGCGATAGGGAAAGTCAGGTTTTTCATTTCAGGCCCGCCTGTTTCAGGATGCTGTTCAATGTGCCGGGCGGAAGATCTTTCTTCGGATGCGGGATGGTCACGAGACCGGCTCTTGCCGCGTGACGAAAATGATGGTGGCTGCCCGATGTGCGGACCAGCTGCCAACCCGCCGCTTGAATGAGTTTCACGACCTCGGCACTTTTCATACTGCACTTCTCGAATCATACACACCATTACACAATCTCGCTAGTGGTTAGCACTCCGTTGATGCACGTCCGGGATAGCCTTGAAAAAGCGCGGGACGGCGGATCAACTCAGTAAGGGGGAAGTCGTGATTTCAACGCGGCTGGCGATTTCGCGCCACCTGGCCGGATGGCTAACGTGTGCAGGAAGGAGTGGGGTGCGCTCGAAGCGGGGTGCCTGAAAAGCAAAACGGGCTCGTCAAAAGACGAGCCCTTTTCAATCCATCTGTTTCAGCCAGACTCGCGCGTCAGGCCGTGCCGATCCAGCGACAATTTTTACACGGCGGGACGCGCCGGAATCCGGCCATCCGGACCATAGAAGCCGGCCTTCTGCGGCGCGGCTACCTGAAGCGCCGTCAGCGCCCTCTGGTTGTAGTCCATCCGCACGCGGATCAGTTCGCCGTTGCTGGTATTGCAGCGTCGCGCGCGTTCGGCGGCTTTCTGCAGCAACGACCACTGCTCGGCGACGCGCGCGTCGGTGCTGGCCGCGAGTTCCATGCCGGGCCAGCCGGCGGGAAAGCCCATCTCGGCGAGCAGCCCATCACGGGTGGCTTCGAGCTTGGCGAGCGGGCCGATCAGTTCGGTTTTCTTCTCGACGATCGGCGGCAGCAATTCCAGCGGCGACAAGGCAGTGAGCGCCTTGGTCTCGAGCGTCAGAATCGAGGCAAATGCCTCGACGGCCGAATATTCTTCGATGAGGGTGGCAAGCAGGGCGTCTTTCATCTCAACAACTCGCTGAACACGACGGCTCGCGCATAATCCGCGAGCCGGGTTTGTCGAACGCCGCCCGGCACTTCACCGTACTTCGATGCGTCGATCAGTTGCCGGTCGACGAGGTTTTGCTTTGCAACAGTTCGCGTGCGGTGTTCAGCACGCCGTCGGCGATCTTGCCGGAATCGATCTTCAGCGAGCCGTCCTTGATGGCCTGCTTGATCGACTCGACGTGCGCCGTGTCGATATCGGCCGAACCGGACGCCGCGAGACTGCGCAGATGCTGCGACAAACCCGACAGGCTGACACTGGCGTCGCCCGAACCGCTGGTGGTGGTGGTCTGCGAGGCCGTGCCCGCATTCTGCGCGTTGCTGTTCGCGGTCGTCGCGTCGCCTGCTTGCGAGCGGGACAGGGCGTCTTTCAACGTCGGCAGATTCGAATTGTTTGTGGAATCGACTTTCACGATTGGCTTCCTGAACGATTTGATCTTTATAACGGCTACCGCTGATCAAAACTTTAGCGCAATCGATCAAGGCGTTACCTTTCCTTACATCTCCACACAGCCCGTCGGCGGGCCTCATTTCGGCGCTGCCCGCCGCACTGCTCGCGGCGGCCAGAACGGGCGCGGCGCGGGAGTTCGTCATGGCGTGCGCGCCGCGGTTCACAACTGAATCTCCACGGTCGAGCCATCTTTCACGATGCCGGAAATGATCTGGCCGTTGGCCGTCTTGACCCGCACCTGCTGGCCCGGCGACGCATTGTTCATCGCGCTGCCTTCCGCCGAAATCGCGAAACCTTCGCCGGCTGCCACGACTCGCACCGTCTGTCCGATCGATACCGCCGACGCGCTTTTCAGCATGTCGCGGCGCAACGGCATGCCGCCGGCGACGCGCGTAAGCGTGACCGAGCCGACCGCCTGCGACGGGTCCGTGACGATGGCTTGCGGCAAGCCGGTGAGATCGCCGTCACGCGCGACGAGGTCGGCGGCGGTGAGCACTTCGCCGGGCGCCATGGCGCGGGCGGCCAGATAGTAGGTGGCGTGCAGCGAGATGCGCGCCTGCAGATAAATGGTCCACGGACGCTCGCCCGCACAGCGCACGCCGACGGTCATGCGGCCCCACAGGCGCGCGCCGCTCGGCATGAACGGTTCGAGCATCGTGCAGTCTGCGAGACCGCGCGGAAACGCCGGCGCCACGGTGATGTCGACTTTGCCGGGCAAGCCGGCGGACTGCTGCTGCAGGAATGCGAGCGCGGCGCTGCGGATCGCTTCCGGATCCTGCTGGCCGGGCAGCGGCGCGGCTGGCGCGAGTGTCGCGGGGCGCAGATTCTGTTGCGCGACAGCCGGTGCGACTTGCCGCGCGGCCGGCGTGCGGGCGATGGTGGCCGGCGCGGCCGAAGGAGCCGCCGTTGCAACCGGCGCCACGGCGGCGCGGGTCGCGAGCGGCTTGCCATTCGCGCCCAACTGCGGCGGCTCGCCGCGCGACGCCAAACTATCGAAACCTGCAGCCGCGGATGCCCCAGCGGCTGCATTGAGCGGCGCATTGGCGGCAACCGGCTGAACGCCCGCCGCTTGCCGAGCGCCGTCGGCCTGCGGCGAGGGCGTCACCACGACCGGAACCACCTGACGCGAACCCGGCACGACATTGACCCGTGCGACGCCGTCCATGGCGTTGGCATTGGTGCTGCCCGGCGCGGGAATCGTCACGACGCCGTTGGCGTCGGGCCTGAAGCTGGTGCGGATCATTTGCGGCGCGGCGGGCGGTTCGCCCGCGCCCGCAATGACGATCGAGCCGCTTGCGTTGGCGGCGCGCGTGAATGAATCGGCGTCGCGAGCCGCGGAATTCAGCGTCAGCGATTGCGCGGTGGCAGCGGCCAGTGTGGCGGCGGAGCCGGTGCGTTTCGCCGGCGCGGCTTGCATGTGCTCGGCCAGATCGGCGAGCGCGGCAGGGTTCTTTTCTCCCGGACCGGGAATCACGATCGGGCCGCCAGCTTCTTGCGCCTGCGTGGTGGCGGGCAGCAGCACAATGCCGCCGGCGACCCACACCGCCAGATTCACCACGAGGCGAGTCAGGAGACGTGAGGCCGGACGCGCAACACGCCGTGCGACGGCGTCACCCGCACCCACGCGATGCGCCGCCGCGCAATTCGCGCGGTGCGTCGGATCGAAAGCGGGCTGGTCCATCGTGTTTCTCCATCGAATGCATCGGTACGCCTTGCATTCTAGTGAGCGCCCCCTTTGCGCAAACGTTGAATAGAAGCCCCCTTTCCCGGTTATTCGTCCGATTGCCGCTTGCGTTCGGCCCATAAGATGCACCTCATGCAAAAAGGTCTTCCCGGCTAGTGCAGTCCTCACGCGAGGCATGCATGGGAAGCCTCGGGAACGTTCTCCGGAGATTCTTATGCTGGACAAACTCGATGCCGAATTCGCTTTTGGCCGTCAAGCGCTCGATGTGCGCGCCTACCGGCAGGAGTTGTTGTCGTCGAATATCGCCAACGCCGATACCCCTGGGTACAAGGCGCGCGACGTCGACTTCGCCTCGTCGCTCGCCGGCGCGCTGAAGAAGAGCGGCGGCGCCACTGGCACCGCTGCGTCGAACAACGCGACGCTGGCGATGACGCAACCCGCGGGTGTAACGAGCGGCATGTCGATGGTGTCGACCGCGCCGGGCCACATGGCTGGCAAGTCGACACTGACGCCGACCGGCGGCCCGTCCGACGACTACGGCAATCTGCAATACCGCGTGCCGACCCAACCCGCGCTCGACGGCAACACGGTCGATATCGATACCGAGCGGGTGCAGTTCGCGGACAACACGCTGCATTTCGAATCGGGCATGACGGTGTTGTCCAGCCAGATCAAAACGATGCTGTCGGCGATCCAGTCGGGCTCGTAAGAAGCCACGCCGACAGACTCAGCAGTACGCAAGAACAATCGCTACGGGATTAACTTGGAAGCCGGCTCTACCGGCAGGAGAGGTCAGGAAACATGCCATCCCTGATGAACATTTTTGGTGTTGCAGGCTCCGCGATGTCCGCGCAGTCGCAACGGCTCAACGTGACGGCGTCGAATCTCGCCAACGCGGACAGCACGACCGGCCCGGACGGCCAGCCGTATAAGGCCAAGCAGGTCGTGTTCGCGGTCAGCCCCCTCGGCGGCGCGCGCACGGCGTCCGGCCAGCAGGTCGGCGGCGTGCAGGTCACCGGCGTGGTCGACGACCCGACGCCGATGAAGACCGCCTACGACCCCGGTAATCCGGCGGCGAATTCGGACGGCTACGTCACGTTGCCGAACGTCGATCCGGTGCAGGAGATGGTCAACATGATCTCGGCCTCGCGCTCGTATCAGGCCAACGTCGAGACCCTGAACACCGCCAAGACACTGATGCTGAAAACGCTCACGATCGGAACCTGAGGAGAGCTCCTTGACCACCAACACCACCATCGGCGGCAGCGGCACGACTGTGTCGCAAACGCTGCTCGATACGATGAACGGCACGAACAGTGCCTCGAGTTCCTCGAGTTCGACGGGCAGCACGTCCGGCACCTCGGCGACCGATCTGCAGAACACCTTCCTGTCGCTGCTCGTCGCGCAGCTGAAGAACCAGGATCCGACCAACCCGATGGACAGCTCGCAGATGACTTCGCAGCTGGCGCAGATCAACACGGTCTCGGGCATCAGCCAGTTGAACACGACGCTCAGCTCGCTCGCCACGCAGATGTCGGCGGGCCAGCAATCGCAGGCCGCACTGCTGATCGGCTCGACCGTACTCGCGCCCGGCAGCTCGGTGGCGGTCGCGAGCGGCAAGGCCGGCGCGTTCGGCGTGCAGCTTGCCAACTCGGTGAACGACTTGCAGGTGGTCGTGAAGAACTCGGCGGGCCAGATCGTCAACACGATCGACCTCGGCAAGCAGTCGGCCGGCACGATTCCGGTGGGCTGGACACCGACCGACACGGCGGGCAATGCGCTGCCGGACGGCAACTACACGATCAGCGCGGTCGGCACGATCAACGGTCAGCAGGCCACGGCCACCACGCTCACGGGCGCCACGGTGCAAAGCGTCGTCATGCAGAACAACGGTACGCCGGGCCTCGTGCTCTCGAACGGCTCGACGGTCGGCCTGACCAGCGTCGCCGCCATCCTCTGATTCAGATTCTGTCAGTTACGACTTTCCAGATACGGAGACCGTCATGGGTTACCAACAAGGTTTGAGTGGTTTGTCGGCATCGTCGAGCGACCTCGACGTGATCGGCAACAACATCGCCAACGCGAATACGGTTGGCTTCAAGAGCGGCGCCGCGCAATTCGCCGACATGTACGCCAATTCCGTGGCGACGGCGGTGGGCAACCAGGTCGGCATCGGCACCAAGCTCGCCGAAGTGCAGCAGCAGTTCTCGCAAGGCACGATTACGAGCACCAACCAGGCGCTCGACGTCGCGATCAACGGCAACGGCTTCTTCCAGCTGTCGAATAACGGTTCGCTGGTGTACTCGCGCAATGGCGTGTTCCAGCTCGACAAGAACGGCTTCATCACCAACGCGCAAGGCCTGCAACTGATGGGCTACGCCGCGAACAGCTCGGGCATCATCAACACCGCGCAGACCGTGCCGCTCACCGTGCCGACCGCGAACATCGCGCCGCAGGCGACTACCAAGATCACCGCCGGTCTGAATCTGAACGCGCAGGACCCGCTGATGCTCGGCACGCCGACCGTGACGCCGACGCTCGCGGGCGGCAGCACGCTCACGACGCCGGGCGCGACCATCACGAACACCGCTTCGGGCACGAACAACGACAGCTACACCGTCAACTTCACCAGCCCGACGACCTACACGGTCACCGATACCACGCTCGGCACGACGTCCGCCGCCGCGACGTATACGGCGGGCACGGCGGTCGCGCTCGGCAATGGCCAGACCATCACGTTCAACGGCACGCCGGCGACGGGCGACAGCGTCGCGATCGCGCCGACCCCGGTGGCGTTCAACCAGAACAGCTCGTCGACGTACAACTACTCGACCAGCACGACGGTCTATGACTCGCTCGGCGGCTCGCAGACGGTCAACATGTACTTCGCCAAGACGTCGGCCGGTACGTGGAACGTGTACGCGGGCACCTCGACCGGCACGGCGAGCCTGGTCGGCCACGCGAACTTCAACTCGTCGGGCACGCTGCTCGGCACGACGGACGCAGCCGGCGTCGCGACCACCACGCCGTTCGCCTACAACTTCTCGATCCCGACCACCGACGGTTCATCGACGCCGCAGAAGCTGACGCTGAACATCGCGGGCACGACGCAGTACGGCGGCAAGGACGGCGTGAATTCGCTGCAGCCTGACGGCTACGCCGCCGGCACGCTGACGAGCTTCACGATCGGCGCCGACGGCACGCTGACCGGTAACTATTCGAACCAGCAAACCGCCGCGCTCGGCCAGATCGTGCTGGCGAACTTCTCGAATCAGAACGGTCTGGTGAATCTCGGCAACAACGAGTTCCAGCAGACCTCGCAATCGGGCGTCGCGCAGATTTCGGCGCCGGGCTCGACCAACCACGGCGTGCTGCAAGGCGGCGCGGTGGAAAACTCGAACGTCGATCTGACGAGCGAACTGGTGAACCTGATCACCGCGCAACGCAACTATCAAGCGAACGCGCAGACGATCAAGACCCAGCAGACCGTCGACCAGACCCTGATCAACCTGTAAGCGACCGGGACTAACCCATCATGGATCGGCTGATCTATACCGCGATGTCGGGCAGTACGCAGGCGCTCGAACAGCAGGCAATCGTCGCGAACAACCTGGCCAACGCATCGACCACCGGTTTTCGCGCGCAACTGGCGACTTTCCGCGCCGTGCCGATGTCGTTCGGCGACGGCAGTTCGATCAACGACAACACCACGCGCACCTTCGTGCTGTCGTCGACGCCGGGCGCGGACTACACGCCCGGGCCGATCCAGCAGACGGGCAACCCGCTCGACGTGGCGATTCAGGGTCCGGGCTGGCTGGCGGTGCAAACCGCCGACGGCGGCGAGGCTTATACGCGCGCCGGCAATCTGCATGTCGATGAAAACGGCCAACTGGTGAACGCCACCAATCAGGTGGTGCTGGGCAACGGCGGCCCGGTGTCGGTGCCGCCGGGCGCGGAAATCACCATCGGCAAGGACGGCACGGTGTCCGCGCTGACGCCGGGCGATCCGCCGACAGCGGTGGTGACGGTCGATCAGCTGAAGCTGGTGAATCCGGATCCGCAAACCATGACGCGCGGCGACGACGGTCTGTTTCGCACCGCCGACGGCAACGCCGCCGACGCCGATCCGACCGTCACGCTGGCGCCGGCCTCGCTCGAAGGCAGCAACGTGAATCCGGTCAGCGCGATGGTCTCGATGATCACCAACGCGCGTCAGTTCCAGATGCAGACGAAGTTGCTGGAAAGCGCCGACAAGAACGATCAGTCGGCCAACCAGTTGCTCAGCTTTAGCTAACGGGTCGCTTAGGCACCCAGGAGAAGAACCATGAATCGCTCACTCTACATCGCCGCGACCGGCATGAATGCGCAACAGGCGCAGATGGACGTGATCTCGAACAACCTCGCGAACGTCAGCACCAACGGCTTCAAGGGCTCGCGCGCGGTGTTCGAGGATCTGCTGTACCAAACCGTCCGCCAGCCGGGCGCGAACTCGACACAGAACACCGAACTGCCGTCCGGCATCCAGCTCGGCACGGGCGTGCAGCAGGTCGCCACCGAGCGTCTGTACACGCAGGGCAACCTGCAACAGACCGGCAACTCGAAAGACGTCGCCATCAACGGCCAGGGCTTTTTCCAGGTGCAGATGCCCGACGGTACGACCGCCTATACCCGCGACGGCTCGTTCCAGACCAACGCGCAAGGCCAGCTCGTGACGTCGAGCGGCTACCAAGTGATCCCCGCGATCACGATCCCGAACAACGCGACTTCGCTCACCATCGGCAGCGACGGCGTGGTGTCGATCACCGTGGCCGGCTCGACCAACAGCCAGCAACTCGGCTCGATGCAGATCGCCACGTTCATCAATCCGGCCGGTCTGGACGCGAAGGGTGAAAACCTGTTCGCGGAAACCGCTTCGTCGGGTGCGCCGAACGTCGCGCAACCGGGCCTGAACGGCGCCGGCACGCTGAATCAGGGCTACGTGGAAGCATCGAACGTGAACGTGGTGCAGGAACTGGTGAACATGATCCAGACGCAACGCGCTTACGAAATCAACAGCAAGGCCGTGACCACGTCCGACCAGATGCTGCAGACCCTGAGCCAGATGCAGGTTTAAGGCTCAAGGGACTGGGAATCAAAAAGGCGGTAAATCAAGATGTCGCACTTCACTCGTAATCCGGTTCATTCGCGCACCGCTCAGGCGCTCGTGCAGCTCACGCTGCTCGCGGCCCTGGGTGGCTGCGGCCTCGTGCCGAAGCAGCCGATCACGCAGCAGCCGATGACGGCGCTGCCGCCGATGCCGCCGTCGGCGCAGTCGCCCGGCTCGATCTTCAACCCGGGTTACGCGGGCCGTCCGTTGTTCGAAGACCAGCGGCCGCGCAATGTCGGCGACATTCTGACGATCGTGATCCAGGAAAACGTCAATGCGACCAAGTCCTCGGGCGCGGGCGTCAACCGCAGCGGCAACACCAACTTCGACGTGCCGACCGCCGGCTTTCTCGGCGGCCTGTTCGGCAAAGTCAACCTGAGTGCGAACGGCGCCAACAAGTTCGCCGCGACGGGCGGTGCGAATGCGTCGAACACGTTCAGCGGCGTGATCACCGTCACGGTGACGGGCGTGCTGCCGAACGGCAACCTGATGGTCAGCGGCGAGAAGCAGATGCTGATCAACCAGGGCAATGAATTCGTGCGCTTTTCCGGTGTGGTGAATCCCAACACGATCTCCAACCTGAACGCCGTGTACTCGACCCAGGTGGCCGACGCGAAGATCGAATATTCCGCGAAGGGCTATATCGACGAATCCCAGAACATGGGCTTCCTGCAGCGCTTCTTCCTCAACGTGTCGCCGTGGTGATCATGCGTACCGTTTTCTCCCGCACCCGCCTTGCGCGATTCGCCGGTTTCGGCCGCGCGCTCGCCTTCGTCGCGCTCGCCTGCGCGGCGCTGCCGGCGGTCACGCCTGCTCATGCCGAACGTTTGAAGGACCTCGTGCAGATCCAGGGCGTGCGCGACAATCCGCTGATCGGCTACGGCCTCGTCGTCGGCCTCGACGGTACGGGCGACCAGACCACGCAGACGCCGTTCACCACGCAGACGCTCGCCAACATGCTGGCGAACCTCGGCATCTCGATCAACAACCAGGCGGCGGGTTCGAGCAATTCGCAGTCGTCACTGTCGAACATCCAGTTGAAGAACGTCGCCGCGGTGATGGTGACGGCGGTGCTGCCGCCGTTCGCGCGTCCGGGCGAAGCGATCGACGTGACCGTGTCGTCGCTCGGCAATGCCAAGAGCCTGCGCGGCGGCACGCTGCTGCTCACGCCGCTGAAGGGCGCCGACGGCCAGGTGTATGCGCTCGGCCAGGGCAATCTCGCGGTCGGCGGCGCCGGCGCGAGCGCCAACGGCAGCAAGGTGCAGGTGAACACGCTGGCCGCGGGCCGCATCGCCGGCGGCGCGATCGTCGAACGCGCGGTGCCGACGTCGGTCTCGCAAGCGGGCACGATGCAACTCGACCTGAACGACATGGACTACGACACCACGCAGCGCGTCGTGGCCGCGGTGAACAACGCGTTCGGCGGCGGCACGGCCACCGCGCTCGACGGCCGCACGATCCAGTTGCGCGCGCCAAGCGATCCGGAGCAGCAGGTCGCCTTCATGGCGCAACTGCAGAACCTCGACGTCAAGCCGGCGCAAGCCGCCGCGAAGGTGATCCTGAACGCGCGCACCGGCTCGATCGTGATGAATCAGATGGTCACGCTGCAGAACTGCGCGGTCGCGCACGGCAACCTCTCGGTCGTGATCAATACGCAGCCGGTGGTGAGTCAGCCGGGCGCGTTCTCGAACGGCCAGACCGTGGTGGCCAAGCAGTCGCAGATTCAGATGAAGCAGGACAACGGTGCACTGAAACTGGTGACCGCCGGCGCCAATCTCGCCGAAGTGGTGAAGGCGCTCAACGCATTGGGTGCGACGCCCGCGGATCTGATGTCGATCCTGCAGGCGATGAAAGCGGCGGGCGCTCTGCGCGCCGACCTGGAAATCATCTAAGGAAGACACAGGATGAATTCGGATACGACCAATTCCGCCGGCGCGGCGAACGACCTGAGCAACCGCTTTGCCCTCGACGTGCAGGGGTTCGCGAAGCTGAGCGCGCAGGCCAAGGCATCGCCGCAAGCCGGCATGAAGATGGCCGCGCAGCAGTTCGACGCGGTCTTCACGCAAATGATGCTGAAGAGCATGCGCGACGCAACGCCACAGGACAGCCCGTTCGATTCGCACGACAGCGCCACCTTCACCTCGATGATGGACCAGCAGTTGTCGCAACAGATGTCGCAAAAGGGCATTGGCGTGGCTGACGCCATGCTCAAGCAGTTGATGCGCAATCAGGGCATGCAGGTAGGCGGCGGTGCGGGCGGCGCGGGCGCCGCCGGTGGCCTGGCCGGCATGGCCAACGCGTTGGGCGGCGGCAGCGGTGGCGATGAAGGTCAGACCGCGGCGCTGAACGCGCTCGCCAAAGCGTATGGCAATGCGCAAGCTAATGGCCAGCTGGCGATGGGCAAGGGCTACTCGGCCAACAGCGCTTTGACTCCGCCATTGAAAGGCGACGGCACTTCACCGAAGGTCGACGCTTTCGTCGACAAGCTCGCCCAACCGGCCCAGGCGGCCAGCGCGGCGACCGGCATTCCGGCGCGCTTCATCATCGGCCAGGCGGCGCTCGAATCCGGCTGGGGCAAGAGCGAGATCAAGAAGACGGACGGCTCGACCAGCCACAACGTGTTCGGCATCAAAGCGACCAGGGACTGGACCGGCAAGACCGTGTCGACCGTCACGACCGAATACATAAACGGCAAGCCGCAGCGCGTGGTCGAAAAATTCCGCGCTTACGACTCGTATCAGGAAGCCATGACCGACTACGCGAGCCTGCTCAAGGGCAATCCGCGTTACGCGCAGGTGATCAATTCGGCGCATGACGTGAACGGTTTTGCCAACGGCATGCAGCGCGCCGGTTACGCGACCGACCCGCATTACGCGAAAAAACTGATGTCCATCATGCAGAAGATGGGCTGATGCGCGGTGACCGCGTTCGGGTCATCTAAGCGTTGATCGAATCAAAACGATGCACGGGACGGGGCCAGGTGCATAACAAGACGGACGAGGCCGGCCGCCCACGGGCGGCCGGTCCACCCGCGAACAGAAACGACGCCTTTTAACGTTTGCGGCAAATAATTCATGACAGGCCCCTAAATTTTGACCGGGCGCTGCCGCTAATCAGTTAGACCCAATACCGGAAAGCGCTGTAATGTCTGGTTGGGATGCGCGTGCTGCGGCTTCGATGAAGACCGCGCAAAAGCCCCGGCAGGAGCTCTGGCACGCGCCCGCAAGAACAAGCATACCGGCAAGCCCATGGATACTACCCAGTCGAACGGCCAGACCGACACACACGGCCAGCTGCACGCCGCGACAGACGAAGCCGGCAACGACTTCGGCCGTCGCAATCCGCTGGAGATCGGCGTTCAGTTGCGCAATCTCGTCAATCGCGGCGATTTCCTCACGGTTCAATACGCAGGCGGACAGCTCGTAACACGGCTACTCGACGTCGACGTGCGCGGCCGCACCTTCACGTTCGATTGGGGCGCCTTGTCCGATCAGAACAGAGGCTTGCTGGGCGCACCGCGCTGCCAGTTCCACGCGCAGCCGGACGGCGTGCGCGTCGAATTCGCGACGAGCACGCCGCGCGAGACCCGTTTCGAAGGACTGCCCGCATTCGAGGCCGATTTCCCCGAGGTGCTGTTCTACGTGCAGCGCCGCGAGTACTTCCGCGTCGATGCGCCGATTCTCGATCCGTACATGTGCTCTGGCCGTTTACCCGAAGGCGACACGTTTCGCTTCGAGGTGCACGACCTGTCGCTCGGCGGCGTGGGCATGCGCACTTCAGACGAACGCGTGGCCGAATTGCCGATGGGCACGCGCCTGCTCGATTGCGAGCTGGCGCTCGGCGGGCTCGGCCGGCTCTCGCTCGATCTGCAGCTCGTGTCGCATCGCTCCACCGCGCTGCCGAACGGCACGCAGCGTTTCCAGCTCGGCTTCCGCTTCCTGACGCTGCCGGGCAGCGCGGAAAACACGCTGCAACGCCTGATCACGCAGCTCGAGATGAAGCGTCGTTCGCTGGTCCGCTGATGCCCGACGCGCGTCGGAATGACCTCAATTTTTCCTTGTTGAGGCCGTTAAACAGGATGTTCAAGTAACGCGGCGGCACGTGTACGGTGTCGCCCTTCAGGATGACGCATGTCCAATCTCATCAATCTCGGCCTCAGTGGACTGAACGCAGCCCAGTGGGGACTCACGACGACCGGCCAGAACATCAGCAACGCGTCGACGCCCGGCTACACCATCGAAACACCGGTGTATGCGGAAAGCGGCGGCCAGTACACGGGCTCGGGGTATCTGCCGCAAGGCGTCTCGACCACGACCGTGACGCGCCAGTACAGCCAATACCTGACCACTGAGCTGAACAACGCGCAGAGCTCGGGCAGCTCGCTGTCGACGTACAACACGTTGATCTCGCAACTGAACAATCTGATCGGCAGCCCGACCGCCGGGATTGCGAGCGCGATCACCAGCTACTTCACCGGCTTGCAGAACGTCTCGAACAATGCGTCGAGCCTGGCCACGCGTCAGACCGCGATGAGCGGCGCGCAGACGCTGGCGAACCAGATCAACGCGGCGGGTCAGCAATACGACGCGTTGCGCCAGAGCGTCAACACGCAGCTCACCAACACCGTTTCGCAGATCAACAGCTACACGCAGCAGATCGCGCAGTTGAACGGTCAGATCACTCAGGCCAGTACGCAAGGTCAGCCGCCGAATCAGCTGTTGGATCAGCGCGATCTCGCCGTGTCGAATCTGTCGCAACTGATCGGCGTGAACGTGGTGAACAGCAACGGCAGCTACAGCGTCTTCATGAGCAACGGCCAGCCGCTGGTGTCCTCCAACAACAGCTACAACCTGGGCACGGCGCCTTCGACCGGCGACACCAGCGAATTGTCCGTTCAGTATCTCGGCCAGGCGGGTGCGAATCCGGCGGCCGCGCCGCAGAATCTGCCCGACAGCAAGATCGACGGCGGCACGCTCGGCGGTCTGCTCGCGTTCCGCAGCCAGACGCTCGATCCGGGTGAGGCACAACTCGGCGCGATCGCCGTGAGCTTCTCCGCGCAGGTCAACGCGCAAAACGGGCTGGGGATCACGCTCGCGGGCGCCAAAGGTGGCGCGCTGTTCTCGGTGGGCGGCCCGACCGTCTATGCGAACACGCAGAACACCGGCAATGCGTCGCTGAACGTGTCGTTCGCGAACGCCGCGCAACCGACCACCGGCGACTACACGCTGGCCTACAACGGCACCACCTACACGCTGACCGACAATTCGACGGGCAGCGTGGTCGGTTCGGCGACCAACCTGAGCCAGCCGATCAATGGCCTGAATTTCTCGACCACCGGCACGATGAACGCCGGCGACTCGTTCACGGTCGAGCCGACCCGGGGCGCGCTCAACAGCTTCGCGACCGCCACCACCGACGCATCGGCGATCGCCGCCGCCGCGCCCGTGCTGGGCGCCGCCGCGTCGAGCAACACCGGCACCGGCGCGATCACGCAGGGCACGGTAACGGCCGGCTACACCATGCCGAATTCGACCACCACGCTCTCGTACGACGGCACGGGGCTGTCCGGCTTCCCGGTCGGTTCGACGGTGACGGTGGCCGGTTCCCCCGCCACCACGTACACGATCGCCAGCGCGGCGACCGTGGTGCCGTATTCGTCGGCCACCGGCGCCTCGCTGACGATCAACAACGCGACCGCCGGCCAGATGAACAATGTTTCGGTGACGATCAGCGGCGCGCCGGCTGCCGGCGACAAGTTCACCATCGGCCCGAACACCGGCGCGACCAACGACGGCCGCAACGCGCTCGCGCTGTCGAACCTGTCCAGCGCGAAAGCGCTGTCGGGCGGCACGGTCACGCTGACGGGCGCGTATGCGAACTACGTCAACAATATCGGCAACCAGACCAACCAGATTCAGACGTCGAGCACGGCGCAAAGCTCGCTGGTGACGCAGATCACCACCGCGCAGCAGTCGGTGTCGGGCGTGAACATCAACGAAGAAGCAGCCAACCTGCTTCAGTATCAGCAGCTGTATCAGGCCAACAGCAAGGTCATCCAGACCGCGCAGACCCTGTTCCAGACGATACTCGGCATCTTCCAGTGAGGCGTTGACAATGCGCATCTCCAGCACGCAGTACTTCAACATGAACGTCGCGACGATGAGCGATCAGCAAGCTCAGTTGTCGCAGTTGTATGCCGAGATTTCGAGCGGCGTGAGCCTCTCCACGCCGTCGGACAATCCGCTCGGCGCGGCGCAGGCTGTGCAGTTGAGCTCGACGGCCACGACCCTGTCGCAATACACGACCAATCAGGGCACCGCGCTCGCTTCGCTGCAACAGGAAGACACCACGCTCGGCAGCGTCAATACCGTGCTGCAAACCATTCATACACTGGTGCTGCGCGCCGGCGATGGTTCGCTGAACGACGGCGACCGCGGTTCGATCGCGACGCAACTGCAAAGCTTGCGCAGCCAGTTGATGACGCTCGCGAATTCGACGGATCCGCAAGGCAACTACCTGTTCGCCGGTTATCAAAGCAGCGCGCAGCCGTACACCACGAATTCGGCCGGCGTTGTGACCTATTCAGGCGACACCGGCACGCCGGGCGTGCAGGTTACGGATTCGCACGTGGTGCAGACCGGCGACAACGGCATTGCGATCTTCGGCAGCGTTGCGCCGATCGGCACCAGCGCCGTGCCGGCCGCGACGACCGGCAACACCGGCACGGGCGTGATCAGTCAGGTGAGCCTGACCAATCCGACCAATCCGACCAACGCCGACAAGTTTTCGATCAACTTCTCGTCGGCGACCACCTATACCGTGAGCCAGACCGATCCGGCTACCGGCGCGGTGACCACGAGCGCGCCGCAGGCGTTCACGGCCGGGTCGGCGATCACGCTTGGCGGCCAGTCGGTGTCGATCACCGGCGCGCCGAACGCGGGCGACAGCTTCACGGTGACGCCGGCCACGCAAGGCAGCATGGATGTGTTCGCCAACCTGAGCCAGTTGATCACCACGCTGCAAACGCCGGTGTCGGGCGGCGCGTCGACGGCGAGCTTCCAGAGCGCGCTGACCACCAGCATGACCCAGCTCGAGAACACGATGAACAACGTCGTGACGGCGCAGGCGGCCGTGGGCGGCCGCGAGCAGGAAGTGCAGGCACTGCAGACGGTCACGCAGACCAACACGTTGCAGACGTCGAGCAACCTCGCGGATCTGACGCAGACCGACATGGTCAAGACGATCGGCAAGTACACGATGACGCAGGCCGCACTGCAGGCGGCGCAGCAGGCGTTCGCGAAGATTCAGAACATCTCGCTGTTCCAGTACCTGAACTGATAGCACGAGCAGTCTGAAACGGAGAAGGGCGGAAGCCGGTGTGAGCCGGTTCCGCCCTTCTTCTTTTTGCGTGCGCAGCCGCCACTACGCCATACCGAACGCAGAAGCGATGTGCTATCGCGTAGACATCTTCGGCAACATACTGCGCCTCAAGCTAAGTCGATCAGGCTTGCGCCGGCCCAAGCTATGAAAAGAGGTTAAAAGGCCGCCGAGCTGTAATCGGTCGCATATAGCGCGACCGTCAAGATTGTTATGCCAAAAAACCAACCGGCCCATTTCAAGGCGGACCAATGCTTCCATGCGACTGCATTGACAAGACCCAGGAGCACTGCCGGCCCCAACAGGTATGCGAGAAGAAGCACCGCGTCCCGCCACGGGACAGCACATTTACCAAGTTCGTGGCATCCAGCTATGGACTCATTGGAACGATGTAACCAGGGAGTGTGGCTGAGCGCATATAAACATGCCCATGTCAGGAACAGACCGCAAAAAGAACCGATCAAGGCGACACCAAAGCGCTTCACTTAATCTCCCAGAACAGGATTGATTTTGAGTCCCGTAGATCGGAGTAACTCAGCTCCGAGGCTACGTTTGCCCCCTGCCGAAATGACTGAATACCCGCGTAACGCCCAATAGTCGCTACGCCGTCGAAAAAGCCGCTGATCGTCAGTCGTGAACCGTTCCATAAATCGATGTGCCCACCGCTTGCGTTGCCTGCGCTTTCGCCGTTGCGCGTCCAGTACCGCGAAAATTGGATGATGCCGGTGCGGCCCTTGACCTTTGATTCCCAATTGGCACCCGTTATATCTTCCGCCCTCGGAAGTCCTGCAAACGGACGTAGTTGCAACCACTCGCCCAATTCGTCGGCCCGCGTCGCAGTGGCTCTGCCATCAAGCATTATCCGGCCAATGGATGACTGCCCGGCGAGCGGCTTAACCAATTTCTGTGAGAATGACTTCATATCGATGCCGCTCCGATGAAATGTCACGCTCATCCGAATAGCGCATTGATCGCGATAGGCCGGGTTATCGTAAGGGTCGCCCGATGGATAGTTATCCCATAACTCCTGAAAAGTCAGTGCCTTCAATTGCACTTCCATGACCGAATTCGGCGTCGAATTGGTTTTTACCACGGTCATTTTATTCGGCATTGTTCAGACTCCTTCCTGTCTCGCAAGGGCATCGTCGCCCCAATACACTTTGTAGTGGGCGGCCGCATCGGTGCGGACACGTGGCAGGAGGCCGTCTTTACCAAGTCGCCCTGAAAAAGTCCGGCCCTCAGCCGACTCGATGAAGTACGGATAGCCTTCGAGGTTCGCCACCGTCGTTGCGCCGCACACCTGTTCGTCATAGATGCCTGTCCCCCGCGACGCATTGTCGATAGTGGATGCGACAGCGCTCGCCGCTACAGCGATGTCGTCGGTCCAGTAGAAACAGCCCGGATTAAGGCCGGCCATCACATAGTTGAGTCCGCATGGACACAACACCGGATCGCCTTCGACAACGCCGGGCTGTCCTCTGTAGCACCGGCGCGTAGCCGTGCCGACTATCCTGAACACGCCTTCGCACTTGCCGCACGTTGCTTCGTCGCCGTCTAGCGCGAACGGTTTGCCGTGGTCCGTCATGTGAGTGGCCGAACCACCAATGACGAGGCCGCCTGTGGTTGTCGGGCTGCCTTGCACCACGAGCGCCTTACGCATGGATCTCGTCTCCGTCGATGCAAGCGCGCCCGTACTCTGGCTCACCGATGTTTGCAAAAAGATACGTCGTTTTGTTCTTCTCGTGTCCCGGCATTCTCAATGTCTCCCGTATGGAATGAGCAACATGTACGGAATTGTGTGCCGAGGCTGAGCACACCTATTCCGAAATCCATTTCGGCGAATAGCAGAGAGATTAGGTATCCGACAAGTCCGAAAAGATGGACATTCTTGTAATGATTTGTCGATGTCTGATGTGGGCCAGACAGGCGTCGTAGACAGTCGATTTTTGCCGGAGGCGTGGAAGTCGCGACCTGAGGCGGCTACCTATACCGCTAGTGCGGGCGCGAATGAAGTACCACGCGCAAAGCGAGTCACTTCCCTTCGGATTGCGCGCGAAGAAATGCCGGCTCGGGGCGGCCATAAAGATTCACCACTCGCTGGAATGTATCGACGCAAACGCCACGTAGCGTCCATAGCCAATACCTGGCTACCTGAACCCCGCCGCCACCCGCCCCATCTGATCCAGGCCGACATCGAAGAGCCGTACGAAGAACGGGATCATGTTCGGGACCATCAGTTGCAGAAGCAGCATGCCGATCAGCATGGTTAGCGGGAAGCCGATCTGGAACACGCCGATCTGCGGCGCGGCGCGATTCAGAATGCCGAGCGAGAGATTGGTGATGAGGAGCGCGGCGACCACCGGCAGCGACAACAGCAGCCCCGCTGAAAACACCGTACTGCCAAAGTTCGCCAGCGTGCGCCAGCCGGGCGCGCCGAGTATGTTCGCCGACACCGGCACCGACTGGAAGGTGGCGAGCAGCGCGCTGATCATCTGCAAATGGCCGTCGATCACCAGAAACACCAGCATGGCGATGGTGTTCATGTAGCTCGACAGCACCTGGCTCGAACTGGCCGCCTGCGAATCGAAGAAGGTCGCAAAGCCGAGTCCCATGCCGAGGCCGACAAAGTCGCCCGTCGCGCTGATCGCCTGAAACACGATCTGCATGGTCATGCCGAGCGCGATGCCGATCAGGAACTGGTTGACGATGATCCACACGCCTTCGGCGGAAAACACCGTGACTTGCGGCAGCGCGCCGAGCGTGGGCGCGACGATGATCGTGATGAACGCCGCGAGGCTGATCTTCACGCGGATCGGCAGCGAGCGGTTGCCGAGCACCGGCGCGGTGGCGACTAGCGCGAGGATGCGCACGAACGGCCACAGGAACGCGGTGAGCCAGGCGTTCAGTTGCGCGTAGGTGACGGAAAACATCGCGAGTCGGAAGGGAAGGTGAGAGGAAGGTGAAAACCCGCGCCGCTCAGTTGACGAGCGTCGGAATGTTGGTGAGCGTCTGGCGCAGATAGTCGAGCATGGTCGTCAGCATCCACGGACCGGCGATCACCATCGTGACGGCGATCGCGAGCAGTTTCGGAATGAACGACAGCGTGCTTTCGTTGATCTGCGTGGCGGCCTGGAACAGGCTCACCACCAGACCGACCACCAGCGCGACCAGCAGCAACGGCGCGGCGAGCAGCAGGCCGATATACATGGCCTGGTGCGCGAGCGTCATGACGGATTCTTGATTCATGGCGTTGGGACCGGAAGCGTGAAGGGCATGGGCGCGGTTAGAGCGCGCGCTAAACGAAGCTCTGTGCAAGCGAGCCGAGCAGCAACTGCCAGCCATCCACCAGCACGAACAACATCAATTTGAACGGCAGCGAGATGGTCGCGGGCGACACCATCATCATACCCATCGACATCAGCACGCTCGCCACCACCATGTCGATGATGAGGAACGGGATGAAAATCGTGAAGCCGATCTGGAAGCCGGTTTTCAGTTCGCTCGTCACGAACGATGGCACCAGCAGCGACAGGGGCACGTCTTCCGGACCTTGCATCGGCGCGGCGTGCGAGATGCGGGCGAACAGCGCGAGATCGCTTTCGCGGGTCTGGCGCAGCATGAATGTCTTGAACGGAGCGAGGCCGCGGTTGACGGCGGTCTCCATCGGCATCGTGCCATCGGAGAACGGTTTGTAGCCGTCGGTATAGGCCTTGTCGAGCACGGGCGACATCACGAACAACGTGAGGAACAGCGCGAGTCCGACCAGCACCTGGTTAGGCGGCGTCGTGCTCGTGCCGAGCGCCTGGCGCAGCAGCGAGAGCACGATGATGATGCGCGTGAAGCTGGTCATCATCAGCACCATGGCCGGCAGGAACGACAGCATCGTGAGCAGCAGCATCGTCTGCACGCTCAGCGAGTAGGTCGTGCCGCCGTTCGGGCCAGGGCTCGTGTTGAAGGCCGGCAAGCCGGCGGTCTGCGCGGCCGCCAAGGTCGGCAGCGCGAGCATCAGCGCCGCTAGTGCGATCGGGGCGACAGGTGCCGCGCGGCGCACGGCCGAAATCACTTTCGAAGTGGTGCTGGACATGCGAGCGGATTGCGCGTGACGCGCCGAAGAAAGACTGAACTGCATTACCGAACCCCGCCGCCTTGCCCGTTGAAACGTTTGCCCATTTCGCCTTTCAAAGCGTCGCGAAACCGTTGGCCGAAGGTGCCCGGCAGTGCCGTGCCCGGTGCCGGCGTGCCTGCCGGAGCGGGTTGCGTGGCGCCGAGCGGATCGAGGGCAGCCGTACCTGCCGGCATCGTGTGAAGCAGACGGACGTTGCCGGGCGCCGTGCCGAGTACGAGCCACGTATCGCCGATCTCGACCACCGCGACCCGCTCCTTGCCGCCGAGCGAAGCGCCGCCGATAGTCTTCACGAGACCGCCGCGGTTCGCCGGCTGCAAGCCGAAGCGGCGAGCGAGCCATGCACAACCGAATACCAGCCCGATCACGACCAGCAGCCCGACGATGGTTTGCAGCACCGCACCGACGCCGAGCGCCGGAACAGCAGAACCCGCACCGACGCCCGAGGCGATCTTCGCCGCGTTGTTGACCGCATTCATGTCTGCTGCCTGAGCAACGGGCGTTGCGAGCAGCGCGACCAGCGAAGCTGACGCCCATAAGGCGGCAGCCACGACGTTCGCCACCCGTGCAGCGCGATTCAGAACAGTGCGCGACACGGCGCGGCCGGCAACGCATTTCATCGATTCAACTTCCGGATACGTTCGGACGGCGTAATGATGTCGGTCAGACGGATGCCGAACTTGTCGTTCACCACCACCACTTCGCCCTGTGCGATCAGGCAGCCGTTCACCAGCACGTCCATCGGTTCGCCGGCCATGCCGTCCAGTTCCACCACCGAACCCTGCGCGAGCTGCAGCAGGTTGCGGATCGCGATCTTGGTGCGGCCGAGCTCGACGGTCATCTGAACAGGAATGTCCAGGATCATGTCGATGTCGTTGCGCGTCGTGGTCGGCTCGACTTTCGACAGCGGCTGGAACACGCCCGCTGTCGTCGCGCTGACTTCCGAATTGTCGTTCTGCTCGGCCAGTGCGCTTGCCCAGTCCGCCATCGCCGCTTCGTCTTCGGCAGCGGCTGCGTCGGCCGCGACTTGCGGCGCGGCAGCGGCCAGTTCGGCCTCAGTCTTTGCGTTCAGGTCACTCATATCCACCTTCCTTCATCGTTTCGGCTGCGCTGATCATCTTCTGGACCCGCAACGCATACTGACCATTGAAAATTCCGTAGCCGCATTCCATCACCGGCACACCATCGACTTTCGCCGTGATGTGTTCGGGAATGTTGATCGGCAGAACATCGCCTTTGCGCATGTTCAGGATCTGTTCGAACGTGATCGGCACCTGCGCGAGGTCGGCCGTCAGTTCCACTTCCGCCGCCTGCACCTGCTGCGACAGCACGCGGACCCAGCGGCGGTCGACTTCGAGCGCCTCGCCCTGGATCGGCGACGAGAGGATGTCGCGGATCGGTTCGATCATCGAGTACGGCATGCAAATATGCAGCGTGCCGCCCGTCGAGCCGAACTCGATCGAGAACTGCGTGACGATGACGATTTCGTTCGGCGTCGCCACGTTGGCGAACTGCGTGTGCATTTCCGAGCGCACGTATTCGAACTGCAGCGGACGCACGCTTTTCCACGACGCCGCGTAGTTGTCGAACACCAGATTCAGCAGCTTGTTGATGATGCGCTGCTCGGTCTGCGTGAAGTCGCGCCCTTCGACGCGGGTATGGAAACGCCCGTCGCCGCCGAACAGGTTGTCGACCACGAAGAACACCAGGTTCGGATCGAACACGAACAGCGAGGTGCCGCGCAACGGCTTCACATGGACCAGGTTCAGGTTGGTCGGGATTGGCAGGTTGCGGGTGAATTCGCTGTACTTCTGCACCTTCACCGGGCCGACGGAGATTTCCGCCGAGCGCCGCATGAAGTTGAAAATACCCACACGCAAGAGGCGCGCGAAGCGGTCGTTGATGATTTCCAGGCCGGGCATCCGGCCGCGGACGATGCGTTCCTGCGTCGCGATGTTGTATGAGCGAACGCCCACACGATCGGTCTGCTCGGCTTCCGAATCGGACTCGCCGGTTACGCCCTTGAGGAGGGCATCGACCTCCTCCTGGGACATGAACTCTTCGTGGCCCATTCCTTATTCCTCGTGCGTCCCGTGGCGGTTGATGATGGCAGCGCTGATTAACGTCACGACCGACGTCACTGCACGACGAATTCGGTGAACAGCACGTCCTGGACATGGATCGGCGCTGCGCCCTTGTCGGTCGGTTGCTCGATCAGCGTGCGCAGTTCCGTGGCGAGGGCGCGCTTGCCTTCGAGCGGCGCGAGTTCGTCAGGGTGCTTGTTCGAGAGTGCGAGCAGGATGCGGCTGCGCACTTCCGGCATGTGGTCGGTCAGTTCTTGCTGGGTTTTTGCGTCGGCGAGTTTTAGTGTCAGGCCGATGCGCAGGAAGTGCTGTTGGCCGTCGTCTGATTGCAGGTTCACGGTCATTGATTCCAGCGGGAAGAATAGCGGTGCTGGAGCCGGTGGCGGTGCTGCTTCAGCCGACGCTGCTGTCGGGTGCCGCTTCGACATGAAGAACCAGACGCCCGCGCCTGCTGCGCCTGCTGCAATGATTGCGATCAGCACGATCAGGATGATGCGCTTCATCGGGCCAGGGGATGCCGGCGCGGCTTGTTGAGGTGCGGTCGTGGTTGCCATGAGGTTTGCTTTTCCTGCCGTTAGTGCTGGTGATAGGGATTGTTGTTGATTTGCCTGCGGCGCGATGGGTCGAAAAGAAGGGGGATTGCGGGTTATCTCTTGTTTTTGCTTTCTTGGCCTTTCCTTGAATTCTTCGTGGTCTATTAGCGTTGCCCCTGTGCGGGGCGGCACCTACTTTCTTTGCCGCAGCAAAGAAAGTAGGCAAAGAAAGCCGCTTCACACCGCTAGCTCATAAGCGGGACCCTCGCGCAGTCGCGCTTGTGGCGCATCTGGAATCCGTGCTCTCGCGCACTCGACGTGAGTGACAAGGCAGTCATTCTTCCGGCGGCGCTTCGCGCGCCGTCGCGGTATTTGTCCGCCGCTAGACGCAATCGGCGCCCTTTGGAGGGCGCCGATCTCAAATCGTCTGCAAATCAGGGTGCCGCTTGTGCGCGGCGCCGCTGACTTGGCGTGAAGATCACGCGAATGTGTCGACTAGGCCTACCGTGCGGCGCACCGGGACGTTCACCGTCGTGTCGATCGCGTCCGTGCTGCTGCCGCCACCGAATGATCCGCTCGCGCCGCTCGAGCGGCCGCCGGAACGGCCGGTGTCGGCGTTCTGCTGCTGGCCGCTCTGGCGCGCAAAGCCGTCGCTGACGCTCGCGCTTCCCAAGCCAATGCCGTTGGATTCCATCGCCTCGCGTAACTTCGGCAGCGCGGCTTCGACAGCTTCACGCACGGACTGGTGCTGCGATACGAACAACGCATGTGCATGGTTATCGGCAACCTGCAAGACAACCTGTAGCGGCCCCAGATCCTTCGGGTTCAACGTCAGCTCGGCACTCTGTGAATGCGCATTCGATAAGAACACCACCTTCTGACTCAACGCGTCTTCCCAGTCGGTCGTGCCGACCTGCGGTGACAATGTATTCGCCGCCTCCGCCGCGCCGGCGTTGCCTGTGGTCTGGACGGCCGCCGTCGTGCTCGCTGCGCTCGCCGCAGCCTGCGAGGCGGCTAGCGCCGCTGTTGCGGCATCCGTTGCGCTCTTGAAGGACGCCATATCGCCGGCTTGCGTGCCTCCGGCTGCCGTTGCCGTCAATGTGTCGACCGCCGCTTTTGCCGCAGCGGATGGGTCGGCTACGGTCGTCGCCGTCGTCATGGCAGTTTTCGATGCGGTCGAGCCCTTGCCGTCGCCGAACAGCCCGGCTGCCAAGGCCTTGCCGTCGGCGGTTTCCTTCAGCCCTGCGTTCGTGCCGGCCAAGCCGTTTGCCGAGGTCGCGGCGTTCGCGGCCGCGCCGCTCGCCAATGCTTGCGCGGGAACGCCCTGGCCG
The DNA here is from genome assembly GCF_004366535.1 of Paraburkholderia sp. BL6665CI2N2. Taxonomy (NCBI): domain Bacteria; kingdom Pseudomonadati; phylum Pseudomonadota; class Betaproteobacteria; order Burkholderiales; family Burkholderiaceae; genus Paraburkholderia; species Paraburkholderia sp. BL6665CI2N2. The sequence continues at coordinate 5,532,356 of NZ_SORC01000001.1, read as the reverse complement.
TTCGCCAACGCGGCCAGCGCCGCCTGCAACACGTCTTGCAATGACTTTGGATCGGTGGCGGTGGTTTTCTTGCCCGGCGTGCCGCCGGTCGTGGCGTCGGTGGTCGTGCCAGGCTGCGCGGTCGCAGCGTCGGTCAAGGCCGTAGCCGGGTCAGTTGTGGACGGCGTATGGGCATTGTTCGCGTCGGCCTGAGCTTGGGCCTGTGCCTGAGCCTGGGCTTGAGCGGCAGCCGCTGCCGCCGCGGTGCCCGCGTCGGTCTGGCTCGTCGTGTTGCCGGTTTTCGCCGGCGTGGCGTTCGTCTTGTCGGTCGAAGCCTGTTGCGTGTTGCCCGACGAAGCCGCGGACGATGCCGAGTTCGTCGGCTTGCCGGTGTCCTTGCTGCTTGCGTCGTCCGCGCTCTTTGGTGCGGGGTCGGCCGGCGGCGGCGCGTCGTGTACGCTCGACGACGACGATCCAGAAGACGTCGCGGCCTGCTGCTGCTGGCTTGCGCTCAGCGCAGCCGCGCTGTTCTGCTGGTCGATGCTCTGCTGCAAGGTTTGGGAGAACGGTTTGGCGTTCGCCGCAGCGGCCGTGGCCGCGCTGGTCGACGTGCTGCTGGCGGAGCCGAGCAGCGAGCCAATCTGTGAAAGAAGCGACATAGGGAATCCTGTCAATCGGTCAAACGAGGTGTTCAGTCAATCGAGACGGCGCCCGTGCGGCTGATGCACGTCACGCGCCTTCGGCGCGCATCCTCAGAATCCGGGCGGCGTGTTCGTCGGCGTCGCGCTGATCGCGCCGCGCCGTGGTTTTGGCTTCGGCTGCTTCGCCGCGCGCCTGCAGCACTTCGTACGAGCCGAGCTTCTGCTTCTGACGCTGCCAGTCGGGCTTGGCGGCCTCGACGCGCGCATTGGCCGTCACCAGCAGGTTGCGCTGCTGCTCGATGGCGGCGTCGAGCGTGTCGATGAATGCCTGGAAATTGCGCATGTTGCCCGCGGGCATGCCGGTCTGGGCCGTTGCCGTGAAGCGCGCGTGATATTCGTCGCGGTATTGGACGAGGGCGTCGAGCTGCGACTGCACGTCGTTGCGCTCGCGCTGCGCGCGACCCAGACGTTGCGCGGCGGCATCCACATCGTCCTGCGCAAGGCCGATAAGTGTCTTGATCGGAAAATGTTTCGCCATCGTCAGCCTCCTTGGGCAAACAGCGCGTCCAGCATCTCGAGACTCGGTTCAAAGTTCGCGCACTCGCGAAAACCTTGCTGCAAAAATGCTTCCATCCGCGGATACAGCGCGATGGCGCGGTCGAGCAGCGCGTCGCGCCCGCTCGAATACGCGCCGACGTTGATCAGATCGCGGTTGCGCTGGTAGCGCGACAGCATCTGCTTGAACATACGCGTCTTGTCCAGATGGTTATCGTCGATCAGCGCGGTCATTGCCCGGCTAATCGACGCTTCGATGTCGATGGCCGGATAGTGACCCGCTTCAGCCAGCGAGCGCGACAGTACGATGTGGCCGTCCAGAATCGCCCGCGCCGAATCGGCGATCGGGTCCTGCTGGTCGTCGCCTTCAGTCAGCACCGTATAGAACGCGGTGATCGAGCCGCCGCCCGCCGGGCCGTTGCCGGTGCGCTCGACGAGCGCCGGCAGCTTGGCGAACACCGAAGGCGGATAGCCCTTGGTGGCGGGCGGCTCGCCCACGGCGAGCGCGATCTCGCGCTGCGCCATCGCGTAACGGGTCAGCGAGTCCATCAGCAGCAGCACGTGCTTGCCCTGGTCGCGGAAATATTCGGCGAGCGAGGTCGAATACGATGCGGCCTGCATGCGCAGCAGCGGCGAGACGTCGGCCGGAGCGGCGATCACCACGGAGCGCGCCAGGCCTTCCTCGCCGAGAATCTGTTCGATGAATTCCTTCACTTCGCGGCCGCGTTCGCCGATCAGGCCGATCACGATCACTTCGGCGCTGGTGTAGCGCGCCATCGTACCGAGCAGGACCGATTTACCGACGCCCGAACCGGCGAACAGCCCCATGCGTTGGCCACGGCCCACGGTCAGCAACGCGTTGATCGCGCGCACGCCGACGTCGAGCACCTTGTGAATTGGTTCGCGGTTCAGCGGATTGATGACCGGCGCGGACAGCGGGGCGTCGGCATGCGCGCCGAGCGGGCCGAGTCCGTCGAGCGGACGGCCGGACGCATCCAGCACACGGCCGAGCAATTCCCAACCGACCGGCAGGCGCTTGGCGCCCGCCATCGGATCGGCGATCGGCGCGCTTTCCAGCGGAAAAACGCGCGCGCCGGGGAGAAGGCCGATCACTTCGGTGGTCGGCATCAGAAACAGTTTGTCGCCGGAGAAGCCGACCACTTCGGCTTCGGCCATCGGCAGCGAGCTGCCTTGCGGCAGCTCGATCATCACTTCGGCGCCCACGGAGAGGCGCAGGCCGACGGCTTCGAGCACGAGGCCGGCGGCGCGCGTGAGACGTCCGCAGGCGCGCATCGGCTTGGCGATCGCGTTGCGTGCGCGCAATGCGTCGAGGCGGCCGCGCCACGCTTGCATGTGCGGATTGCTGTCGAGCGCGGGATCGTAAGGCGGGTGAGCGATAGCGGCGGAAGCGGGGCTCGCGGAGGCGGCAACGCGGCTCGCTGCGGCGCCCGTCGCCGGATGGGCATGCGCCGGATCGCGCAAGGCGGCTTCGATTGCCGCGACCGCAGCCGCAGCGGGGGTCACCGCCGCCGGTTCTTCCGCAAGCGCTTCAGCGCCGAACGACGCCAGCGCCAGTTCACGTTCGAGCGGCGTCAGGTCGCTGGCGCGGATTTCTTCGAGCGTCGGCTTCACCATGTGCTCACCTTGCCGAGGGCGGCAGCCACGCGCTCCCAGCGCGTGTCGATGCCGGCGTCCACTTCGCCGGTGTTGGCTTGCGCGCGGCAGCCGCCGCGCTCCACCGCCGGATCGGTACGCACGGTCCAGCCGCGCGTTTGCAACTCTTCCATCAGATAGGCTTCGACCACCGGCAGATCGGCGGGACTCACGATCAAAGCCGGCGCGCCGACCAGCGTGGGCTCGGCGGAGAGCACTTCACGCGCGGCGGCGATCAGTGCGGTCGGATCGTGCTGTACATGCTGGCGCACCACCTGTTGCGCGATGTCGAGTGCGAGCGCGACCAGCGTCTCCGAAATCGCACCTTGAGCGCCGTCGAGCGCTGCCTTGAACGTTTCGGCCAGCGCCGCGAGCCGTGCCGCTTCTTCGCGCGCTTCGCTCTGGCCCTGCTCGAAACCTTGCGCGTGACCCTGCTCGTAACCGGCCTGATAGCCGAGCGCCTGACCGGCCACGTGACCGGACGCAATGCCCTGCGCATGCGCGGCGTCGCGCAGGCGTTCGAGTTCGGCTTCGAACGCGCCGTCGTCGACTTCGGGTTCGGGCGGTGCCGGCGGCACCGGATCGAACGAGGCCATCTCCCAGCGCTGGTAGGCCGAGAGGCGTTCCTTCGCTGCGGAGTTCTGATCAGACATATGCATCTTCGGCCTTGCCGCCTAGAACGATCTGGCCGCCTTCGGCCAGGTTGCGCACAATCTGCAGGATGCGGCGTTGCTGCGTCTCGACTTCGGAGACGCGCACCGGACCGCGCGCGTCGAGGTCTTCGGCGAGCAGTTCGGCAGCACGCTGCGACATGTTCGACAGGAACTTCTGGCGCAGCGCGGGCGGCGCGCCCTTCAGCGAGATGATCAACGCCTCGGACTCGACTTCCTTCAGCAACAGCTGGATCGCGCGGTCTTCCAGATCGAGCAGGTTCTCGAACACAAACATCTGATCAATGATCTTCTGCGCAAGTTCCGCGTCGTACTGACGAACGTTCTCGATAACGCCTTCTTCATGGTTGCTCGACATGAAGTTAAGAATTTCCGCCGCCGTGCGGATGCCGCCCATCGGGCTGCGCTTGAGGTTGTCGCTGCCGGACAGGAGGCCGGTGAGCACGTCGTCGAGCTCGCGCAGCGCGGCCGGCTGGATGCCGTCGAGCGTCGCGATCCGCAGCAGCACGTCGTTGCGCAGCCGTTCCGTGAAGCAGGCGACGATTTCCGACGCCTGATCGCGGTCCAGGTGAACGAGAATCGTCGCGATGATCTGCGGATGCTCGTTCTTGATGAGTTCGGCGACCGCCGCGGAATCCATCCACTTCAGGCCCTCGATACCGCTGGTATCGCTGCCTTGCAGAATGCGGTCGATGATCGCGCCGGCCTTGTCGTCGCCAAGCGCCTTGGTCAGCACCGAACGGATGTACTCGTTCGAATCCAGCGACATGCCGGTGTGCTGCTCGGCCTCGCGCACGAACTCCTGCAGGACTTCGTCGACCTGCTCGCGGGTCACGCTCTTCAGTGCGGCCATCGCGACGCCGATCTTCTGGACTTCACGCGGCCCGAGGAACTTGAACACCTGCGCGGCTTCTTCCTCGCCGATCGACATCAGCAGGAGCGCGCTCTTCATTACGCCTTCAGCGCTCATCGGACACCCAATTTTTCACGACGGTTGCAACGATCTTCGGATCCTGGCGCGCAATGCTGCGCGCGAATTCCAGGTTCCGCTCATATTTGTGCTTGGCGCTTTCGAGCGCGAGCAGTTCGCTGTCGGTTTCCAGTTCGGCGACCGAGCTGCCAATCGCGCCCGCGCGCTCGGCGGCGGGAATGCCATCCAGCAGGATCGGTTCGTCCGGCGACGCCAGCGCCGCGGCGGCAACCGGCTCCGGCGGCGGGAAAGCGCGGCGCAGCGCCGGCTTCACCATCACGAAGTAGAGGAACAGGGCGACCGCGCCGATGCCGAGATACGTGGCGATCTGCTTGGCGAGCGCGATCATGTCCGGGGTGCGCCACCACGGCAGGTCGGCGTTCGGGTCGAGTCCGGTGCTGAACGGGCTGTTGACCACGTTGACCGAGTCGCCGCGCGCCTGGTCGAAGCCCATCGCGTCCTTCACGAGCTGATTGACCTGCGCGAGCTTGTCGGCGGTGACCGGCTGCATCGTGGCGTGACCCTTGCCGTCGACCACGCGCAGGTAGTTCACCACCACCGCCACCGACAGACGCTTGATGCCGCCCATCGGTTGTTCGAGATGGCGCACCGTCTTGTCGAGTTCGTAGTTGGTGGTCGAGTCCTTGCGGTCGCTGACCGGCGTGGTCGTCACGCCGCTCGCGCCAGCCGGCGCGTTGATGGGCGCCGAAGCCGGTTGCGGCGGCTGGTTCGACAGCGCGCCCGGCACGCCCGACGCGCCGCCCTGTGACATTTCGGTGGCGGTGCTCGATTGCTGGCTGCGGATCGCCGCCTGTTGCGGGTTGCCGTTCGGGCCGTAGTTTTCCGAGGTCTGCTCGCTGTGCGAGAAGTCGATATCGGCGCTGACCTGTGAATGCGCGTTGCCTGAGCCGAACAGGGGCGCCAGGATCGCGTCGATACGCTGCTGGGTGCTGCGCTCGATCTGCTGGCGATACTTCAGTTGCGAGGCGTCGAGCCCGCTGCCGGTGGACGGCTGCGTCAACAGGTTGCCGTCCTGGTCGAGGATGGTCACGCCCTTCACCGGCATATCCGGCACCGCCGACGACACCATGTGCGTGATCGCCATCACCTGGCCTTCGTCGAGCGCGCGGCCGGGGTAGAGGTTCACCAGCACGGAGGCGGACGGCGCTTCCTTGTCGCGCACGAACACGGACGGCTTCGGAATCGCCAGATGCACGCGCGCCGACTTCACCGACGAAATCGATTCGATCGTGCGCTCCAGTTCGCCTTCCAGCGCGCGCTGATAGTTGATCTGTTCGGCGAACTGGCTGATGCCGAACTTCTGGTTGTCCATCAGTTCGAAGCCGACCGAGCCGCTCTTGGGCAAGCCTTGCGAGGCCAGACGCAGACGCATTTCATGCACCTGTTCGGCCGGCACGAGGATCGCGCCGCCGGCGTCGGAGAACTTGTAGGGGATGTTGGCGGCCTGCAGCGCCGTGATGATGGCGCCGCCGTCGCGGTCCGACAGGTTGCTGTAGAGCACCTTGTAGCCCGGCGCCCGCGACCACAGGAACAGCCCTGCCACCACGGCGACCAGCAGCGCCACCGCGAATATCAGCGGAGCGCGCGGGTTGCCGCGCATTTGCGCGAGGCCTGACAGGCGCTGACCGAAGTTGCCGCCGAGGTTGCTTCCCAGGCCGCCGAGGTCTGCTGCGCCGCCGGCCTGGCCGGCACCGGCCGCGCCGGCGCCAGGCTGCGCGCCGGCGAGGCCCATGCGGGCGTCGGGGTTGATCAAAGAGTTGGCTGACGAATCCATGCGTCGGGTTTCTCCGGGATGCCTTTTGCGTTCTGCCCGCTACCGCACCGAGGGTCGGCGGGCGCACGGACAGAGACTTTCACCCTTGAAATTATCCGCAGCGCGGCCCAACCCGATTGCTTGAATAGAGCCGGGTTTCCCCCCTAGTTTCGGGGCTTTCCCGTATGGCCCGCTGCTATGCTTTCATCCAGATCGGTACGGTTTGGCATGCCGGTCGTCCTTCCCTGGAGAAAACATGACTTTCCCCGTGAACGCGCTTTCGTCGGCGCTGCAACAGATGCAGTCGATGGCGGCGCAAGCGGCCGGCGGCAGTAATTCGGTCGCCGACACGTCGGGCGCGGCGACGCCCACCGGTTTTGCGTCGGCACTGAAAGCCTCGCTGGATAAGATCAGCGGCGATCAGACCAAGGCGGTCGGCGAATCGCAGGCGTTCGAGCTCGGCTCGTCGAACGTGTCGCTGAACGACGTGATGGTCGACATGCAAAAGGCCAACGTGGGCTTCCAGTTCGGCCTGCAGGTGCGCAACAAGCTGGTGTCCGCCTATAACGACATCATGCAGATGTCGGTGTGAACGCGACTCGGGCGGCAACGCTGATCCGGCCGCCCGAACGCGTGCGAACCGTGTGCCCGGCGCGGGCTGCGGCATTTGGCTCCTTAATCCTCCTTGCACTGGCCTAAAGCTTTCCCGCTGCCTATCCGATAACCAGGTACAGGCAAAAATCGGGTGCCGCAACGTGCCCGGATGGGGTGCCACGACCAACCGCAGTGCAAGACAGGAGGAGCGCCGATGTTTTCCCCAGGACACTCTGGAGCCAATGCGTACGCACGCGTCGGCGTCGAGACAGGGGTGATGGGCGCGAGTCCGCATCGTCTGATCGTGATGTTGTATCAGGGCGCAAGGCAAGCGATCGCGCAGGCGCGCATGCATTTGCAGCAGGGCAATGTGTCGGCGCGCGGAGAGGCGGTCGGCAAGGCGATTCAGATCGTCGAAAGCGGGCTGCAGCAATCGCTCAACCTCGAGGCGGGCGGTGAGATTGCGGAGCGGTTGAACGCGCTGTATAGCTATATGTCGCGCCGGCTGCTCGAAGCCAATATAAAACAAAGCGAGGCGATGCTGGTCGAGGTGGATGGTCTTCTGGCCACACTCGAAGAGGCATGGATCGGGATTGCCCCGGAGATCGCGCGGATGGCAGCCCAGCCCGCCGCGGAAAGCATGAGATGACATCGAACGCAGAATACTTCGCCCGTTACGAGGCGATTGCAGCGATTTCCTGCCGCATGCTGATAGCTGCCCGGCGCGCGCTGTGGAACGATCTGGTCCACCTGCAGGAGGAATACCGCCATCTGGTCGAGGCGTTGAGCGACGCGGAAACGGGCGTGAAGCTCGACGAGGCGGAGCGTCTGCGCAAATACGCGCTGATCCGTCAGATACTCGCCGACGACGCCGCGATCCGCGATCTGGCGAATCCGCGCATGGCCAATCTGTCCGCGCTGTTCGCCGGCCGGCCGACACGCGTGCTCAAGGAACTGTACGGCGCGCGCTGAGTTGCGCCGCGCGCGTTCAGCGGCGCTTCTATTTATCCGGCTGACTGACTTTATTTGAGCGCGACGCCGCCAATGTGACCAAGGAATCGGCATGAACGGGATCGACACGACTGTCGCTTCGGTGCTCGCGAGCCGGATCGATAGTCTGCTCAATATCGCGCCGGGCAGTGCGGCGGCTTCGCAGGCCGGCACGGCGGGCGTCGAAACCGCGCCGACCATGCCGGCGCTCATTGAGACGCCCGCGCCGCAGCCCTCCGCCCAGACCGCGCTGTCCGCCGTCGCGCTCACGCTCAATGCGATCGTGCGCTCCGGCGGCGAGGCGACGCCCGCCGTGATCGGCCAGACGCCGATCTGGCCGGCCGCGCCCGCGCTTGATGTGGAAATAGGCGCGTTGCCGCTGTTCGCTACGTCCTCTGCTGCAACGGCTGCCAATGCATCCGCCGACAATCCGAATGCCGCTGCTACCGCTGCCACCGCGGCCAGCGCCAATGTCGCGGCGGCCCGGGTGCCGGTCGCGGCGCTCGCGGCCGCGCTCGAACAGACCGTCGGCGATAGCGGACTCTTCTATGAAGCGCATCTCGCGCAATGGCTGGCGGGCCAGCGTTCGCCCGCTTCGCTCGCCGGCGAGGCGCAAAACAAACTTGTCGCGGCTGCCGCGCAAGTGCCGCTCGATTGGGTGAACGACAGCGGCGAAACGTCGCCCGGCAATCCGTCCGACCGGCAGGGCATGGGTGCGGCGCCGAAAGGGTTCTCGAACGGTGGCGCGCAAGACGCGGGCGCCGCCGCGCGCGGGATGCCTTCGATCCCCAACGCGCAAACCGCGCGTTTTGTGGCCGGCGAGGTGCTGGCCAGTTCCCTGTCCGATCTGAACGGCCAGCCCGCGCATGCGAGCCTGCACGGCGCGACGGCGCAAACCGTCGACGGCGGCGCCTCGCAGAATGCTCAGTCGATGGCCGCCGCGGTTCATCCCGCGACGGTGCCGTTGGTGCGTCAGCAGCTCGATCTGCTCGCGACCGGGCAGTTTCGCTGGACCGGCGAAGCATGGCCGGGTGCCAAGCTCGACTGGACCATCGAACAGGAAGGCGACGAATGGGACCGCAGCGGCGGCGGCACGGCGAGCGAGGACGACCAGCCGTGGCGCACGCGCCTGACGCTATCGCTGCCGACGCTCGGTACCGTCGATGCGGAATTGACGCTCACCGGCACGCGGCTCGTCGCGCGCGTGCAGGCGAGTCCCGGTGGAGCCGCGCGTCTTGCGATGCAGGGCGAGAGCTTCCGCCAGCGGCTCGCGGCGGCGGGCATCCAGTTGAATGGCTTGACGATTCGCGAGATCGGCGGCGGCGCGCCCGCCACCGCCGCGAATGGCGCGGGCGCGGCGGCCGCTCAGGCGGCGGCGTCGGCGTATGCGCGGTCGGCTTCGGCGGCTGGTTCGGCGGAGGCGGGCGGTACGGCCGGCTCGGCAACGAACCGGACAGCGGGCGGACGCCGTCGCACCGCGACCACGCCCCTCGACGATTTCGATTGGGACATGTGATGAGCCGCAAACATCGCCGCAGCGCGGCCGCGCTCGTCTATGACGCCCAAGGCAGTGATCCCGCGCCGCGTGTGATCGCCAAAGGCTACGGCATGCTGGCCGAGATGATCGTGCAGCGGGCCAAGGAAGCCGGCCTGTACGTGCATGAAGCGCCCGAAATGGTCTCGCTGTTGATGCAGGTGGATCTCGACGCGCGCATTCCGCCGCAGCTTTATCAGGCGGTGGCGGAAATGCTCGCGTGGCTGCATCGGCTGGAAAGCGGCGCCGAGAATGAGCCGCCGGCAGCCGCAAGCACCGACGCGCCGGATGTCATCGACGTGGTGGCCACCGAAATCGAAGGCGGCCCGGCGACGCGTTGAGCGTCAGAACCGCATCATCAGTTTCAGCAGCGCGTTGACCCGTTTCCCGTATGGCGGCGAAATCCATCCGCGGGCGTTCAGACGCGCCTGTGTCAGCACCGGCTTCATCTTCGAGAACGTCACGAAGCCTTCGTAGCCGTGATACGCGCCCATGCCGCTCGCGCCGACCCCGCCGAACGGCAGACTCTCGCACGCAAGATGCATCAGCGTCTCGTTGATCGCCATGCCGCCGGCGATGGTTTCGTGCGTCACGCGTTCGATGGTGGCGGCGTCGTCGGCATACAGATATAGCGCGAGCGGACGCGGCCGGGCGTTGATCCACGCGATCGCGTCGTCGAGCGTGTCGTAGGACACGATAGGCAGCAGCGGCCCGAAGATTTCCTCCTGCATCAGGGCGCATTCGTCCGGCGCGTTGGTGACGGCGATCAGCGGAAAGCGGCGGCTCGTTGCATCGGGCGAACTGTCGGTGAGCGGGTGCAGCCGAGCGCCGGCGGCCCGGGCTTCGTCGGCGAGACGCTCCAGCCGCGCGAAGTGGCGCGCCGAAATGATCGACGTGTAATCCGGATTGCCGGCGAAGTTCGGGTACATCTTCGCCATCCGCGCGCGTGCCCGTTCGACGAACGCCTGCTCCTTGCCGCGCGGCACCAGCACGTAGTCCGGCGCGACACAGGTTTGCCCCGCGTTGAGCGTCTTGCCGGCGACGAGGTTGTCCACCGCGTTGTCGAAACGCGCATGCGCGCCGATGATGGCGGGCGACTTGCCGCCCAGTTCGAGCGTGACCGGTGTCAGATGCTCGGCGGCGGCGCGCATCACCTCGTGGCCGACCTTGGTCGAGCCGGTGAACAGCAGGTGGTCGAAGGGCTGCGCGCTGAACGCAGCGGCGAGCGCGGCGTCGCCGTTCACCACCGCGACGTGATCGCGCGCGAAGGTTTGTCCGATCAACTGTTCGAACAGCGCCGAGGTGCGAGGCGTCAGTTCGGACATCTTGATGATCGCGCGATTGCCGGCAGTCAGCGCGCTGACGAGCGGTCCTACTGCGAGCAGCACCGGATAATTCCACGGCACGATGATGCCGATCACGCCGAGCGGCTGCGGCACGACCTTCGCTCGCGCGGGCAGCAGCCATTTGTTCGTGCTGCGTCGTTGCGATCTCATCCAGCGCTTGCCGTGTCTAAGCGCGCCGTCGATTTCCTCCTTCACCAGCAGGAATTCGGCGAGCAACACTTCCTGTTTCGAGCGATTGCCGAAGTCGGCGTTCATCGCCTCGGCGAGCGCGTCGCGATTGTCGAGCATGACTTTGCGCAGCGTTTTCAGATGCGCGGCGCGCGTCTCCCACGACGGATACGGCGCGCGCAGATAAGCGTGGCGCTGGTCGCGCAGCAGCGCTTCGAGCGCGGCGACCTCCGGCAGATCATTTTTCATGTGTGTCCACTCCCTGATGGATTGCGTTGCGCGTCGAATCGCGCTTTTATTGGATGTGCTTCCGCAGCCTCTGCTTCGCGGTGTGTTTGCAAGCGTGCGTGTTTAACGTCAGGCAGGAAAAGCCCGTTCGACGATCGCTGCGTGATCGAACGTGGCCGGCAGCGTGCCATACACGCGGCCGCTTTCGCCGCAGCCATCGGCGAGACGCGTGGCAATAAACGCCTCGGCTACTTCGCCTGGTGCGTGTTTGAGCAGCAAGGCGGCCTGCGCGATCAGCACGACCTGCTGCGCGATCCGCCTTGCTGAGGCTTCGCGATGCTCGGCCGGTCCGTTGAGCGTGGCGGCCAGTTTGCCGAGTGCGGCGCTCAACGCCGGATGTGCTTGCGCGTCCGCCTGCCAGGCGGAGAGCAACGCCTGCGCCGCTTCCGGCTCGCGCTCCATCGCGCGCAGCACGTCGAGGCACATTACGTTGCCGGAGCCTTCCCAGATCGAATTCACTGGCGCTTCACGATAGAAGCGCGCCATCGGACCGGTTTCGACGTAGCCATTGCCGCCCCAGACTTCCATCGCCTCGCCGGTGAATTCCAGCGCGCGCTTGCAGACCCAGTATTTCGCCGCGGGCGTGACGATACGGCGCCACGCGCGCTCGGCAAGCGAAGTGGAGGCGGCGTCGGTGGACTCTTCGAACGCGCGCGCGAGGCGCATGAACAGCACCGTCGCCGCTTCCGATTCCAGAGCCAGATCGGCGAGCACGTTGCGCATCAGCGGCTGATCGGCGAGATGGCGGCCGAACGCACTGCGATGACGCGCGTGGTGAATCGCCTGCACGAGCGCGGCGCGCATCAGCGCCGCACTGCCGATCACGCAATCGAGCCGTGTGTAATTCGCCATTTCGATGATGGTCGGCACGCCGCGTCCTTCGTCGCCGATCATGATGCCGAACGCGTCGAGGAATTCGACTTCGCTGCTCGCATTCGAGCGATTGCCGAGCTTGTCTTTCAGACGCTGGATCTGCACGTTGTTCTTGCGGCCGTCGGGCGCGAAGCGCGGCACGTAGAAGCACGACAGGCCTTCGTGTTCGTCGGTGCGGCCGAGCACGAGATGCGCATCGCACTGCGGCGCGGAGAAAAACCATTTGTGCCCGACGAGCCGGTAGGCGCCGCCGCGGCCGCTGCCGGCGGTGGCGTAGGCGCGTGTCTGATTGCTGCGCACGTCCGAGCCGCCTTGTTTTTCGGTCATGCCCATACCGATCATCGCGGAGGTTTTCTGCTTGAGCGGCAGATCGCGCGAATCGTGCTCGCGCGCGTAGAGCTTGTCGCGCAGCGTCGCGAATAGCGCGGGTTCGCGTTGCAACACGGGGATGCTCGCGAAGGTCATCGTCAGCGGGCAGAGCGAACCGGATTCGATTTGCGCATGCAGGAAGTAACCGGCGCAGCGTGCCACCATCGCACCGCGTTCCGGATCGGAAAATGGCAGCGCGTGCAGGCCTTCGCGGCGCAGCAGCGAGAGCAGCGTGTGCCACGAAGGATGAAACTCCAGCGCGTCGATGCGCTCGCCGCGCGGACTATGCGTGAAAAGCTCGGGCTCGTGACGGTTGGCCAGCTCGGCGAGCGCGAGCGTCTCGGGCGTTGTGAGCGCCGCGCCGTGCCGCAGCAATGCACCGCGATGCCACCCGGCGCCGTCACGTTCGAGGGCTGCGGACAATGCGGCGTCGCTGGAAAAGAGGTTGTAGTCCGCCAGCGGCGCGACCTGATTGGTCACCTCGTGAGTCTGGCCGAAGCTGTGCTTTTCCATCTGCTGTCTCCGTTCAACGCATGCTCGCCGGCGTCGGCCGGCAGCGCGCTGTTTGATCTCCGCGTGTCATGCCGCACGCTAAGAGGACGGCGCGTGCCACGCCGCGTTTGAATGCTGGGCGCAGCCGCCCGGCGGGCGTTAGCGCGTCTTTCATCATAGGGGCGCGGCGGCCCTTCCGTTTAGAGGAATCGCTCTGCCGTAGAGGCGCCGCGCCGTCCGAACGCTCCCTACAATGCCGATGAAACACACCTAGACAAGTGTGCATGAGACAAGGGCGCGCAAGCAACGCGGCCCATCAGGAGGAGCGGATGCAATACGACTACATCATCGTCGGTGCAGGCTCGGGCGGTTGCACGCTGGCGAGCCGTCTCGCGGACAACTACCCGGACGCGACGATCGCCCTGATTGAAGCGGGCCCGCACACGGACCGCAATCTGTTGGTCAATATGCCGGTCGGCGTGGCGGCGGTGGTGCCGCACAAACTCAAGACCAATTACGGTTATCTGACCACGCCGCAACCGGGGCTTGGCGGACGGCAAGGGTATCAGCCGCGCGGGCGCGGCTTCGGCGGATCGAGTGCGATCAACGCGATGATTTACACGCGCGGCCATCCGCTCGATTACGACGAATGGGCGGAACTGGGCTGCGAAGGCTGGTCGTGGGCGGAGGTGCTGCCGTATTTCCGCCGCGCCGAAGGCAATCAGCGCGGCGCCGATGCATGGCACGGCGACAGCGGTCCGCTGACCGTCTCCGATCTGCGCTATCAGAATCCGTTTTCGCGGCGCTTCGTGCAGGCAGCGATGGAAGCCGGCTACAAGCCGAACGCCGATTTCAACGGCGCGGATCAGGAAGGGATCGGCTTCTATCAGGTGACGCAGCGCGACGGACGCCGCTGCAGCGTGGCGCGCGCCTATATCTACGACCGCGCGCATCCCAACCTGCATACGATCGCCGACGCGACGGTGCTGCGCGTCGCCTTCAACGGCAAGCGCGCGAGCGGCGTGGAGATCGTGCGCGGCGGCCGCACGGAAACGCTCGAGGCACGCGGGGAAGTGGTGCTTGCCGCAGGCGCATTCAATTCGCCGCAACTGCTGATGTGCTCGGGTATCGGACCGGCTGCACATCTGCAGTCGCTTGGCATTTCGGTGCTGCACGACGCGCCGGAGGTCGGCCAGAATCTGATCGACCACGTCGATTTCACCATCAACAAACGGGTTTCGTCGATCGAGCCGACCGGCTTTTCCATTCGCGGCATCGCGCGAATGCTGCCGCAGTTCGTCACGTTCATGCGCCACGGGCGCGGCATGCTGTCGAGCAATGTCGCCGAGGCCGGCGGTTTTCTGAAGAGCAAGCCGACGCTCGACCGGCCGGATCTGCAATTGCATTTCTGCGCGGCCATCGTCGACGATCACAACCGTCACATGCACTGGGGTCACGGTTATTCGCTGCACGTGTGCGTGTTGCGGCCGCACAGCCGCGGCACCGTGACGCTCGCGAGCGCCGATGCGCGCACCGCGCCGGTGATCGACCCACGTTTCTTCAGCGACCCGCGCGATCTCGATCTATTGGTGGACGGCGCGCGGATGGCGCGGCGTATTCTCGACGCGCCCTCGCTTGCGTTGCACGGCGGCAGCGAGTTGTACACGCATCCTGGCCAGTCGGACGAGGAGTTGCGTAGCACGATCGCCGAGCATGCCGATACGATCTATCACCCGGTGGCCACATGCCGGATGGGCGGCGACGCGCGCTCGGTGGTCGATCCGCAGTTGCGGGTGCGCGGCGTCACGGGGCTGCGGATCGTCGACGCTTCGGTGATGCCAACGCTGATCGGCGGCAACACCAATGCGCCGACGGTGATGATCGGCGAGCGCGCGGCGGATCTGATCGCGGCGGCTCGTCGCGAGCCGCAAGCGGAGTTGCAGATGGCGTCGATCAGCTGAGCCGGCATGGCGGCGAATGCCGCCTGCACGATCGGCGATATGTCAGATTTTGCCGCCAAATATAAGACAACTTGAGCGAACGTCTGCCAATTCGTCATAAATTGTGCCGTTTCGTTTATGAGATTTCCCGAAACCTATAATCGCGCCGCAAAAAGGAGCGCGTCAGGTGACGCGTTCGGGAACTCAAGGAAGCGAAGCGATGAGCATCAACGCAATTCAATTGATTCAGTCCGCCATGACGGACGGTGTGGTTCGGCAGCTAGCGGGCCGCCTGGGGCTACCGGCGGACGCGACTCAAAAGGTGCTGTCCGTCGCGGCGCCGACGCTTGTCGCCGGTCTGATGCAAAAGGGTGCGACGCTCGACGGTGCGCGTTCGCTGTTCGCCACGATCCTCTCGCCGGAAGTGAACGGCCATATCGCCGAACAACTGCCGCATCTGATCGACAGCACGAATGGCTTGAGCCGACTGGAAATGGCCGGGCGGCAGTTGCTCGAACGGACACTGGACCGCCGCGTCGACGCGCTGAGCGACGAAGTCGCCTCGCAAACCGGCGTGCCGGCGCACGCCACGCATGCCATGACGGGCATCGTCGGGGCAACGCTGCTTGGCTTGCTGAAGCGGCATTGTCTCGAAGGTCAGGGCAACGCCGGACAACTGCCCACGCTGCTGGGCCATCAACTGCCGGTCATCGCGCCTTATCTGAACGACCGCCTGATGGCCGCGCTCGGTCTGGGCGGCGTCGGCGCGTTTGCCGGCAACATTCTGGCGCAACTGAAGGCTGTTTCGTCGCACATCGATCATCCGACGCCCGCGGCGAAGCCGGTCGCCGACGCCTTGTCGACCATCCACGTGCCCGCGGGCGCCGTGGTGCGCGAAGAGCGCCGTTCGCACACGTGGCTGTGGTGGCTGCTCGCGGCAATCGCGGCGGTGCTGGCGTTTCTGTTTTTGCGTGGCTGCCAGAGTGAGCAGAACGCCAGCCGCGCTGCAGGACACAACAGTTCCGAAGCAGCGGTTAGCGTGCAACCGGCTTCGGCGCCGGTTCAGGCGTCGGCCGCTGCGGTCGCCGCCAGCGATGCGGCGGCGTCGGCTCCCGCCGCCAGCGCCGCAGCGCCCGCCAGTTCGGCGAGCGACGCGCAGCAACCCGCCGCCGCACTCGCACCGACTCAGGACAGCCAGCTCAGCTTCACCGTCGACTCAGCCGGCAAACCCACGCTGACCGCCACGGTGGGCAGCGAAGCTGAAAAGACGCTACTGATCGATCAGCTGACGAAGCGCCTCGGTCAATACAATTTCGTGCCCAACATCACGGTCGAGCCGGCCACGAAACCGGCCGACTGGCTGGCGCATTTCGACAGTCTGTTGCCGTTGCTTTCGCTGCCCGGCGCGGAAGTGAAAGTGGTCGGCACGCACATCGAACTGAGCGGCGCTGCCGCGGACAAGAAGCTCGGCTGGCTCGACAAGCTGAAGTCGCTGTTCGGCACGTCGTATCAGATCGGTTCGTTCGACGTTGCGCACGCTGTCGCCGATGCCAACGATAACTTCCGCAGCGCGATCAAGAACCTGCTCACGCCGGATAGCTCGTGCGCCGCAGCGGATGTGGTCAAGGTGCTGAACCTGCAGGTGATCAACTTCGCGAGCGCCAGCGCGCATGTACCGGCTTCGGCGGTGGATGATCTGAAGCAATCGGCGCGCGTGCTGAACGCCTGCGCCAGCAACGGCAAGACCGCGCGTCTGGAAGTGGCGGGCTATTCGGACAACGTCGGCGGCGAAGGCGCGAATCTGCAATTGTCGAAGCAACGTGCCGAAGCGGTGCGCGCCTACCTCGTCAAGACAGGCGTGCCGGCTGATTCGCTGTTGGCGCAAGGCTACGGCCAGGCGCGTCCGGTGGCGAGCAACGACACGGCGAGCGGCCGCTTTGCCAATCGCCGCATCGAGTTCGTCGCGCAGCAGTGATTGCGGGCTGAATCCATCCCTTAAGACATGCCGCCCGGTTTGCGCCGGGCGGCACTGCCTCACTCGGCGGGCCGTGCGGGAAACGGTGTCGTGATACCGGTCACGCCGATACCCGGCCCAAGCATGAAATCGTCGGCGGCCTGGCCGGGCAGCGCTTCCCGCGCGACTTCGAGCCACGCGCGCGCGGCGTGCGACAGATAGCCATCGCGACGCCAGCCGATCGCCATTTCCCATGGAATCTCCGGTTCCACCACGGGTCGGCAGGTGAACTGCGCGGGGTCGAGACGCCGGCAGTAGGGCGCCGGCAACAGCGCAATGCCGACACCGGCCAGCACCAGCGCCGCCATGAAATCCCAATGCCCGCTGCGTCCGACAATGGTCGGCGCAAAACCGGCGGTGCGGCATGCGTTCAGGACGACATCGTTGAGAGCCAGGCTTTCGCCGTAGAACACGAACGGCTCGTTGGCCAGTTGCGCGAGCGGCACCTCGTGCAGGTCGTCCCAGCTCGAGCCCGTGCGTGCGACGAGCCACAGCAACTGACGCGTCATGGGCAGCACGTCGATATTTTCCGGGTCGACCGGCTGCAGCACGCCGCCTAATTCCAGTTCGCCGTTGATCAGCGCGGTTTCGATGGCGCGCGAACCCTGTTCGAACAGCTTGAGTTCGATTTTCGGATAGCGCTGGCGAAACATGGCGATGGCCGGCGTGAAGAGCGAGCCGCCCATGGGCGGAATGCCGATGGTGAGTTGACCGCGGCCGAGCGTGTCGAGGTCGTTCAGTTCAGCCTGCAGTTGCGCGTGCGCCGCCAGCACGTCCTGGCCGCGCTGATAGACGATCCGGCCGGCATCGGTCAGCACCATCTGGCGCCCGTCGCGCAGCAGCAGCGGCGAGCCAATTTCATCTTCCAGCGACTTGACCATTTTGCTGATGGTCGGCTGCGTGACGAACATCTGCTCGGCCGCGACGGTGAAACTCTGCTGACGCACCACTTCGACGAAATACCGCAGCGCACGTAGTTCCACGATCTTGGGCTCCAGAATTCCAAATTGGAATGATCCGGCTGATTGTAAGTCAATATATTTATATTGCAGAGTGCCGATCCGGGGACGCCGCAGCCAATTCAAGATACGCCCGGCGGCAAGCGGAATAACATCAATGGATTTTCAACCGCCGACCCGCCCATCACCCCGGTTCCTCATGACGCCTATTTCGATCATCATTCCCTGCTATAACGGCGCGGCGACGCTGGCGCGTGCTCTGCAAAGCTGCCAGACCCAGCCTGAGACCACGCAGATTATCGTGGTGGATGACGGCTCGGCCGACGCCTCCACGGACATCGTGGCGCAATGCGGCCGCGTCGACGCGCGCGTGGGGCTGTTGCCGATGCCGTACAACGGCGGGCCGGCCCGAGCGCGCAACTGGGGCGCGATGCATGCGTCGCACGACCTGATTGCGTTCCTCGACGCCGACGACGAATATCTGCCCGGCGCCCTCGCCGCGGCGAGCGCATTCCTCGCGGAAAATCCCACGCAGGTGTCCGTGCGGCTCGACGTCGAGTACGCGGATTTTCCGCGCGACCTCACGGCTCACCCTGACTTCGCCGCGCATGCTGCGACGCTTAGCAATACGGTGCCCAGCGGCCTGTTCATTCGCCGGGCGGCTTATCTCGCGCTCGGCGGCTTTCCAATGGACGATGCGTTCCGCCGGATCGGTGGAGAAGACGGCGCGTTTTCGTGGGCGTTGCGCGATATATTCGGCAACCCACGGTTGAGCGACGCGAAGCGCGTGCGCATGCATTACCACGCGGGCATTCACGCCGAGCGTTACTTTCGCGTCGCGCTCGGATTGCAGATTCCGGATCCCGCCGATGTCGCCGAAGCGTTCCGCGTTTCCAGGCAGTTTCTCGAGACCGCGCGCGCCGGCATCGCGCAATTGCGCACGGCGAACGTGACGGCCGGGGCCGCCGGCTGACAGGCCGAGCGGCGTCTGCGAGGCGTCCATAACGGCGCTCGCGCACACGCTCGAAGCGCGAGAAACCCGCGTCGCCTGAAAACCCGATCCACGCCCCGAAGCCATCTCGTTTTGCTACAATCGCCGTTCGTCTTCGAGGAGCGTTGCGACGGGTACCGCGAATCAGCCTATTCGCCGGCCGCCCGCCAGGCTCGGAGACTTCAATCGGAGGGCTCGGATGCGCATTGCGCTTTCCTGGCCACCGCATCGAACCGCGCTCACGTCAAATTTCTAGTCACAACTTAGAAAGGAGGGCGTGATGAACGCCGCTGTTATCGATTCCAAAAATTCCCAGGACTTCGTTGTTGCTGATATGTCGCTTGCCGACTGGGGCCGCAAGGAACTCAACATCGCCGAGACGGAAATGCCCGGTCTCGTGCAAACGCGCGAAGAGTACAAGGCGCAGCAGCCGCTGAAGGGCGCGCGCATTGCGGGTTCGCTGCACATGACGATCCAGACCGGCGTGCTGATCGAGACGCTGACCGCGCTCGGCGCCGACGTGCGCTGGGCCTCGTGCAACATCTTCTCGACGCAGGATCACGCCGCCGCGGCAATCGCCAAGGCCGGCACGCCGGTGTTCGCCTTCAAGGGCGAATCGCTCGACGAGTACTGGGAATTCTCGCACCGCATTTTCGAATGGCCGAACGGCGAATTCGCCAACATGATCCTCGACGACGGCGGCGACGCCACGTTGCTGCTGATCCTGGGCTCGAAAGCGGAAAAAGACCGCTCGGTGATCTCGAAGCCGACGAATGAAGAAGAAGTCGCGCTGTACAAATCGATCGCTTCGCACCTCGACGCGGACCCGACGTGGTACTCCACGCGCCTCGCGCACATTCAGGGCGTGACGGAAGAAACCACGACCGGCGTGCACCGTCTGTATCAGATGGAAAAAGAAGGCCGTCTGCCGTTCCCGGCGATCAACGTCAACGACTCGGTCACCAAGTCGAAGTTCGACAACCTTTATGGCTGCCGTGAGTCGCTGGTTGACGGCATCAAGCGCGCGACCGACGTGATGATCGCGGGCAAGATCGCCGTGGTCGCAGGTTACGGCGACGTGGGCAAGGGCTGCGCGCAATCGCTGCGCGGTCTGGGCGCGACCGTGTGGGTCACCGAAATCGACCCGATCTGCGCGCTGCAGGCGGCAATGGAAGGCTACCGCGTCGTGACGATGGAATACGCGGCGGACAAGGCCGACATCTTCGTGACGGCAACCGGCAACTACCATGTGATCGGCCACGACCATATGAAGGCGATGCGTCACAACGCGATCGTCTGCAACATCGGTCACTTCGATTCGGAAATCGACGTGGCGTCGACCCGTCAGTACGAGTGGGACAACATCAAGCCGCAAGTCGACCACATCATTTTCCCGGACGGCAAGCGCGTGATCCTGCTGGCTGAAGGCCGCCTCGTGAACCTGGGTTGCGCGACGGGCCACCCGTCGTTCGTGATGTCGAACTCGTTCACGAACCAGACGCTTGCGCAGATCGAACTGTTCACGCAAGGCAAGAAGTACGAGAACAAGGTGTACGTGTTGCCGAAGCATCTGGACGAGAAGGTCGCACGCCTGCATCTGGCGCGCATCGGCGCGAACCTGACCGTGCTGTCGGACGATCAGGCCGGCTACATCGGCGTCGACAAGAACGGTCCGTTCAAGCCGAACCACTACCGCTATTAAGCGCGTCGCGGCGGTTTGACCGCATGACAGCTTGACGACAGGGCGGCGCACGATGCGCCGCTTTGTCCGCCATGCCTGCCGCTTTGCGCGCTTTTTTCGTTATCGGACATCCTGCCAAAGGAGCTCTACATGACCTTGCTGCTGACCTGGCTGATCAACGCGCTTGCGCTCCTGATCATCACCTACCTCGTTCCGTCGATTCATATCCGCAGTTTCGGCACCGCATTGATCGTCGCGGTGGTGCTCGGGTTGATCAACACGATCCTGCGGCCGGTTCTGATCCTGCTGACGCTGCCCGTCACGATTCTCACGCTCGGACTCTTCATTCTGGTGGTCAATGCGCTGTGCTTCTGGCTATGCGCGTCGCTGCTGAAGGGCTTCGAAGTGTCGGGTTTCTGGTCGGCGTTTATCGGCTCGATTCTGTACAGCATCGTTTCCTGGCTGCTGTCCGCGCTTATTTTCGGCAACCGCAGTCTCGGTTGACCCACTGAATCATGAACCCGATCGAACTATCATTCGAATTCTTCCCGCCGAAAACGCAGGAAGGCGTCGACAAGCTGCGCGCCACGCGCGCCCAGCTCGTCACGCTCAAGCCCAAGTTCGTGTCCGTCACGTTCGGCGCCGGCGGCTCGACGCAACAGGGCACGCTCGATACCGTCGTCGAAATGGCGAAGGAAGGGCTCGAAGCGGCGCCGCACGTGTCGTGCATCGGCTCGTCGAAAGAGAGCCTGCGTGCCATTCTCAACGAATACCGCGCGCATGGCATCCGCCATATCGTCGCGCTGCGCGGCGATCTGCCGTCCGGCATGGGCGAAGTCGGCGAGTTGCGTTACGCGTCGGAACTGGTGAGGTTTATCCGCGCCGAGTTTGGCGACTGGTTCTGGATCGAGGTGGCCGGCTATCCGGAATACCATCCGCAGTCGCGCTCGCCGCGTCACGATCTGGACAACTTCGCCCGCAAGGTGAAGGCCGGCGCCAATTCGGCGATCACGCAGTACTTCTTCAACGCGGACGCGTATTTCCGTTTCGTCGACGACGCAAGGAAGCTCGGCGTGGATGTGCCGATCGTGCCGGGCATCATGCCGATCACGAACTTCTCGCAACTGATGCGTTTCTCGGAGATGTGCGGCGCTGAAGTGCCGCGCTGGATCGCGCGACGGCTGGAAAGTTTCGGCGACGACCGCGAGTCGATTCGCGCATTCGGGCTGGATGTGGCGACGGACTTGTGCGGGCGTCTCATCGACGCGAAAGTGCCGGGCCTGCACTTCTACACGCTGAACGGCGCCGCTGCGACCAAGGCGATCTGCGAACGCCTGGGCGCTTAAGCACCCACCACGTTTTTGAAACGAAACCGCGCGGCTCATTCAGTCGCGCGGTTTTTTTTCGCACGGCGAATGCGCGCCACGAACGGCGCGCAAGGGGCGCTGGGGCTTGCGCGCGAATACTGTGCAGCGCTGCTGCCGTCGGCCGCTGGCGAATGAAGCAGGGGTGACAATTCCGACGCGCAAATTCGGCCGCGACGACTGCTGCGTCGCAACAAGCGAGCCAGCCCGAGTCAACCTTGCGGCGCGTAAGCCCGCATTGAACCCGATTTTTGTGCTGTCTATGATCAAAGCGCAGCTAACGTGGCTGCTGTGCGGAGAACGTGATGACGGTACCCAAGTTGCTGTTTGCAGTTCGCCAAACCTGCCTTCCGGCGCTCGCCGCCTGTGCGGTCCTGAGTGCCGGCCTGACGCCCGCCGCCGCTGAGGCGGCCAAGCTGCCCGACAAGACGCTCGTGTTCTGCTCCGAAGGCAGTCCGGCGGGCTTCGACAGTGCCCAGTACACCACCAGCGTCGAGTTTAGCGCGGGGTCGTACACGGTCTACAACCGGCTGATCGAGTTCGCGCACGGCAGCACGGACATCGAACCGGGGCTCGCCGAAAAATGGGACGTCTCGCCGGACGGGCTCACCTATACGTTTCATTTGCGCCACGGCGTGAAGTTCCAGACCACGGCGTTCTTCAAGCCGACGCGCGAATTCAATGCGGACGACGTCGTGTTCACGTACCAACGCATGCTCGACCCCGAGCAGCCGTTCCGCAAGGCGTACTCGGTGCCGTTCCCATATTTCACCGATCTGGGCCTCGCCAAGAACATCGCGAAGGTCGAAGCGGTCGACCCGTACACGGTTAAATTCACGCTGAAAGAAGTCGACGCGCCGTTTTTACAACAAATTGCCATGCCGTTCGCGTCGATTCTTTCGGCGGAATATGGCGATCAGTTATTGAAGGCGGGTAAAGCGTCGGATATCAATCAATATCCGGTCGGCACCGGCCCGTTCATTTTCCGCAGCTATACGAAAGACGACACGATTCGCTTCGACGGCAATCCCGATTACTGGAAACCGGGCGTTGTCAAAGTCGGCAAGCTGATATTCGCGATTACCGTCGATCCGGCCGTGCGTCTGCAGAAACTGAAACGCGGCGAATGCCAGGTGATGGCGTATCCTCGTCCCGCCGATATTCCCGCGGTGAAAACCGATGCGTCTCTCGTTATGCCCAATGAGGTGGGTTTCAACCTCGGCTATATCGCCTACAACACCACCAAGAAACCGCTCGATAACGTGCTGGTGCGCCGCGCGCTCGATATGTCGATCAATAAGAAAGCGATTATCGAATCGGTGTATCAGGGCGCGGGCCAGACGGCGACCAACCCCATGCCGCCGACCCAGTGGGGCTACGACAAGAATCTGAAGGACGCCCCGTACGATACGGAAAAAGCCAAAGCGCTGCTGAAGCAGGCAGGCTATCCGGACGGCTTCGATTTGACGCTTTGGGCCATGCCGGTCCAGCGGCCTTATAACCCGAACGCGCGCCTGATGGCGGAAATGCTGCAATCCGATTGGGCGAAGATCGGCGTCAAGGTGAAGATCGCGACATACGAATGGGGTGAATATATTCGCCGCGCCCATGCCGGCGAGCATGAAGCGATGTTGATTGGCTGGACGGGCGATTATGGCGATCCGGATAACTGGCTTGGGGTATTACTGGGTTGCGACGCAGTCAACGGCAGTAACTTTTCCAAATGGTGCTACAAACCTTATGACGATCTGATCAAAAAGGGCCGCAGTACGACCGATCTGTCACAGCGTACCAGTGCCTATACTCAAGCCCAGGAGATTTTCAAGGATCAGGTTCCGTTCACGCCCATCGCCCACTCCACGGTCTATCAGCCGATCAGCAAGAACGTCACCGGCTTCAAGATCGACCCGTTCGGCCCGACGCAATTCATGAACGTAGGTCTGAAATAACGCCGGCGAGTCGTATTTTGCTGAAGCGACCTTCTAAAGCCGCACGTTCCGGCCAGCGCCGGCGTGCGGCTGGTCTTATGCCCAAATGGTTTCCGATTGTCCGTGCTGCGTGGGATCGGGGTAACCGCTAAAGCGGTAACTCCGATCAACGGAGGGAATTTCCTCCGCTTGGTGCTGTGAGCCAAGCTCAAGTAATATCGCGCTACGCCGGCGGGAGCCGGCCACGAACCTGGAGGAAACATGAAGCAAAACAATCTGTTGCGCGCCGCGCGTGTTACGACGCTCGTCGCAGCTGCAGCGGCATCGTTGGTGGGCGCGAGTGTCGCGCGCGCCGAGATCCCGAATAAAACCCTGGTCTACTGCTCAGAAGGCAGCCCCGCGGGTTTCGATCCTGCCCAATACACCACGGGCACCGATTTCACGGCTAACACATTCACCGTCTACAACCGTCTCGTCGAATTCGAACGCGGCGGCACCAAGGTCGAACCGGGCCTCGCCGAAAAGTGGGATGTCTCCGCGGACGGCAAGACGTATACGTTCCATCTGCGTCATGGCGTGAAGTTCCAGACCACGTCGTTCTTCAAGCCGACGCGCGAATTCAATGCGGACGACGTCGTGTTCACGTTCCAGCGCATGCTGGACCCGAACTCGGCCTTTCATAAGGCTTACCCGGTCCAATTCCCGTACTTCACGGACATGGGCCTCGACAAGCTGATCACCAGCGTCGAAAAGGTCGATCCGTACACGGTCAAGTTCACGCTGAAGGAAGTCAACGCGCCGTTCATCCAGAATCTGGCAATGGAATACGCGTCGATTCTCTCGGGTGAATACGGCGACCAGTTGATGAAAGCCGGCAAGGCCGCCGACATCAACCAGTTCCCGGTCGGCACGGGCCCGTTCATCTTCCGCAGCTACACGAAAGACGCGACGATCCGCTTCGACGGCAATCCGGATTACTGGAAGCCGAACACGGTGAAGATCTCGAAGCTGATCTTCTCGATCACGCCGGACGCCGGCGTGCGCGTGCAGAAGATCAAGCGCGACGAATGCCAGGTGATGAGCTATCCGCGTCCGGCCGACATCGCGCCGCTGAAGGCTGAAGCGAACATCGCGATGCCGTCGCAACCGGGCTTCAACCTCGGCTACCTGGCGTACAACGTCACGCACAAGCCGGTCGACAAGGTCGAAGTGCGTCAGGCGCTCGACATGGCGATCAACAAGAAGGCGATCATCGACTCCGTGTACCAGGGCGCAGGCCAGGCCGCCACGAACCCGATGCCGCCGACCCAATGGTCGTACGACAAGAACCTGAAGAGCGCGTCCTACGACACGGACAAAGCTAAGGCCCTGTTGGCCAAGGCCGGCTATCCGAACGGCTTCGACATCACCCTGTGGGCGATGCCGGTGCAGCGCGCGTACAACCCGAACGCCCGCCTGATGGCGGAAATGATCCAGGCCGACTGGGCCAAGATCGGCGTGAAGGCGAAGATCGTCACCTATGAGTGGGGCGAGTACATCAAGCGCGCTCACGCAGGTGAGGACGACACGATGCTGATCGGCTGGACCGGCGACAACGGCGATCCGGACAACTGGCTCGGCACGCTGCTCGGCTGCGAAGCGGTGAACGGCAACAACTTCTCGAAGTGGTGCTACAAGCCGTTCGACGACCTGATCCAGAAGGGTCGCGTCACGTCCGATCAGGGCGCGCGCACGACGGCTTACATGCAGGCTCAGCAGATCTTCGCGCAGCAACTGCCGTTCTCGCCGATCGCTCACTCCACGGTGTACCAGCCTGTCAGCAAGAAGGTCGTGGATATGCGTATCGAACCGCTCGGCTATGCGCGTTTTGACGGCGTCAGCATCAAGTAATTCGTCGAGCTAGTCGTAAAGCTAGTCGTAAAATTTGCGCAGTACGCTTTTCGCACGGTTAGAAAACTGGTCGAAATGGTCCGGCGACCGGGGTCACGAGCCCTCGTCGCCGGTTGCGTTTTTTCTTCACCAAGACCATAGGGACGAACCATGTTCCGCTTTGTTTTGCGCCGCATCGGCATGGTGATTCCGACTTTCATCGGCATCACGATCCTCGCGTTCGCGCTGATTCACCTGATACCGGGCGACCCCATCGAAGTGATGATGGGCGAGCGCGGCGTCGATCCCGCCATGCACGCCGCGGCGATGCACCGCCTCGGGCTCGACGAATCCCTGCCGATGCAGTACGTCCACTACATCGGGCGCGCGTTGCACGGCGACCTCGGCACCTCGATCATCACCAACACCAGCGTGATGGGCGAATTCCTCGCACGCTTTCCCGCTACCGTCGAACTGTCGATCTGCGCGATGCTGTTCGCACTGATCGTCGGCTTGCCGGCGGGCGTGTTCGCGGCCTTGCGGCGCGGCACGGTGGTCGATCACGGCGTGATGGGCACGGCGCTGACCGGCTACTCGATGCCGATCTTCTGGTGGGGCTTGATCCTCATCATGGTGTTCTCCGTGAAGCTCGGCTGGACGCCGGTATCCGGCCGCATCGCGGTTGAATACGACATTCCGCACGTGACCGGCTTCATGCTGATCGACGCGATGATGTCCACCGACGAAGGCGCGTTCAAATCCGCGCTCAGCCATCTGATCCTGCCAGCCATCGTGCTCGGCACGATTCCGCTGGCGGTCGTCGCGCGCATGACGCGTTCGTCGATGCTCGAAGTGCTGCGCGAGGACTACATCCGCACCGCGCGCGCGAAGGGCTTGTCGCCGGGGCGCGTGATCGTCGTGCATGCGTTGCGCAATGCGCTGATTCCGGTGGTGACGGTGATCGGCCTGCAGGTCGGCACGCTGCTCGCGGGCGCGGTGCTGACCGAGACGCTGTTTTCATGGCCGGGTATCGGCAAGTGGCTGATCGACGCGATCGGCCGGCGCGACTATCCGGTGGTGCAGGGCGGTATCCTGATGATCGCCACGCTGGTGATCGTCGTGAACCTCGTCGTCGATTTGTTGTACGGCGTGCTGAATCCGCGCATCCGCCATACGAGGTAAACCGAAATGGCAGACATACAAAACACAGTCCCCCAGTCGGTCACTCCCCCGAGTGGCCGTGCAATAGCCGCCCGTGAATTCTGGGCGAATTTCTCGCGTAACCGTGGCGCTGTCAGCGCTGGCGTCATCGTGCTCGTGCTGATCTTCATCGCGATCTTCGCGCCGTTGATCGCGCCGCACAGTCCGATCGAGCAATACCGCGACTTCGTGAAGATTCCGCCCGCCTGGCTCGAGGGCGGCAACTGGAAGTTCATTCTCGGCACCGACGAAGCGGGCCGCGACATCCTCTCGCGTCTGATGTACGGCGCGCGGCTGTCGTTCTGGATCGGCTTCGTCTCGGTGGTGCTCGCGCTGATTCCGGGCGTCGTGCTCGGTCTGATCGCGGCATTCTTCGAGAAGTGGGCCGACACGCCGATCATGCGCATCATGGACGTGCTGCTCGCGCTGCCGTCGCTGCTGCTCGCGGTAGCGGTGGTGGCGATCATCGGTCCGGGTCTCGTCAATACGATGCTCGCGATCGCGATCGTCGCCTTGCCGGGCTATGTGCGTTTGACGCGCGCGTCGGCGCAGGGCGAGTTGCAGAAAGAGTACGTGACGGCTTCGCGCGTGGCGGGCGCCGGCACCTTGCGTTTGATGTTCTCGCAAGTGCTGCCGAACTGCACCGCGCCGCTGATCGTGCAGGCTACGCTAGGCTTTTCGTCGGCGATTCTCGATGCCGCGGCGCTCGGTTTTCTCGGCCTTGGTGTGCAACCGCCGTCGGCGGAGTGGGGCGCGATGCTGGCCTCGGCGCGCGATTACATCGACAGCGCCTGGTGGATCGTCACCATGCCGGGTCTGTCCATCCTGATCTCGGTGCTGGCCATCAATCTGCTCGGCGACGGGCTGCGCGACGCACTCGATCCCAAACTGAAAAGGATGGCCTAAATGTCTAGCTTATTGACCATCCGCAATCTCGCGGTGAATTTCAACGGCTTGCCTGCGGTCGACCGGATCAACCTCGATGTCGCGCCGGGCGAAGTGGTCGGCGTGGTCGGCGAATCGGGTTCGGGCAAGAGCGTGACGATGATGGCACTGATGGGCCTGATCGACGCGCCGGGCAAAGTCACCGCCGACGAAATCACCTTCAACGGCAAAAACCTGCTGAAGGCATCGGCGAAGGAACGCCGCAAGATCATTGGCAAAGACATCGCGATGGTGTTCCAGGACGCGCTCACCAGTCTGAATCCGAGCTATACCGTCGGCTATCAGATCAAGGAAGTGCTGAAGCTGCACGAAGGCTTGCGCGGCAGCGCCCTGGACAAACGCGCGCTGGAACTGCTGGATCAGGTCGGCATTCCCGACCCGAAAGGCCGCATCGGCTCGTTTCCGCATCAGATGTCGGGCGGCATGAACCAGCGCGTGATGATCGCCATGGCGATTGCCTGCAACCCGAAACTGCTGATCGCCGACGAACCGACCACCGCGCTCGACGTGACGATCCAGGCGCAGATCATGGAGTTGCTGATCAAGCTGCAGAAGGAGCGCGGCATGGCGCTCGTGCTGATCTCGCACGATCTGGCCGTGGTGTCCGAAGTCGCGCAACGCGTCGCGGTCATGTACGCTGGCGAAGTGATCGAAACGAACAAGGTGCCGGACATCTTCGCCGCGCCGCATCATCCGTACACGGAAGCATTGCTGGCGGCAATCCCCGAGCACAATGTCGGCGCCGTGCGGCTCGCCGCGTTGCCGGGCATGGTGCCGGGCCGCGACGACCGTCCCAAAGGCTGTCTGTTCGCGCCGCGCTGCAAGTATGTGGTCGACGACTGCCTGAAAGCGCGGCCCGCGCTTGCGCCGATGCCAGGTCACGCTGAAGTGGCGCGCGTGCGCTGCATCAAACCTTTGAACCTGAGCGGCGACGCCAACGTTCACACCCATGGAGGCGCACGATGAACGCAGTACTCGAAACGCGGCGCCAGTCCGACCATGCGGGCGACCACGTGCTGGTTGCGGAGCAACTGGCGCGTTATTACACGGTCAAGCGCGGCATGTTCGCGTCGGGCACGGTGAAGGCGCTCAACGGCGTCTCGTTCGTGCTCGAACGCGGCAAGACTTTGGCGGTGGTCGGCGAATCCGGCTGCGGCAAATCGACGCTCGCCCGGCAATTGACCATGATCGAAGCGCCCAGCGCCGGCCGTCTGCTTATCGACGGTGAAGATGTGGCCGGTGCCGATCACGCGAAGATCGCGGCGCTGCGGCGGCGCGTGCAGATGGTGTTCCAGAATCCGTTCGCCTCGCTGAATCCGCGCAAGACCGTCGAGCAAACGTTGGGCGAGCCGCTCGCGATCAACTCGCAGCTGAGCGCGACCGAGCGCGCCGAACGGATCGCGCAGATGATGCGCACCGTCGGCCTGCGTCCGGAACATGCGAAGCGTTATCCGCATATGTTCTCCGGCGGT
Organism: Paraburkholderia sp. BL6665CI2N2; assembly: GCF_004366535.1. Lineage (NCBI taxonomy): Bacteria > Pseudomonadati > Pseudomonadota > Betaproteobacteria > Burkholderiales > Burkholderiaceae > Paraburkholderia > Paraburkholderia sp. BL6665CI2N2. The sequence goes on along the minus strand of NZ_SORC01000001.1, from coordinate 5,503,096 downwards.
CAGCGGCAGCGCGTGGCGATTGCGCGCGCGATGATTCTCGACCCGCAGATCGTGGTCGCCGACGAACCGGTCTCGGCGCTCGACGTGTCGATCCAGGCGCAGATTCTGAATCTGTTCATGGATTTGCAGGAACAGTTCAAGACCAGCTACGTGTTCATCTCGCACAATCTCTCGGTAGTGGAGCATATCGCCGACGATGTGATGGTGATGTACTTCGGCGGCGTGGCGGAACTCGGCGACAAGAAGCGGATCTTCTCGAACCCGCGTCATCCGTACACGCGCGCGCTGATGTCGGCCACGCCTTCGATCTTCGAGGCGGATCGCACGATCAAGATCAAGCTGCAAGGCGAAATGCCGTCGCCGTTGAATCCGCCGTCGGGTTGCACGTTTCATCAGCGCTGCCCGTACGTGATCGACCGCTGCCGCAGCGAAGAACCGAAGCTGCGTGAAGTGGATGGCCGCCAGGTGTCGTGTCACCGCGCCGAGGAGGTGGGGGACGTGGATGCCTGATGGGTTGGCGGCGCGTCGTCTTGCGCGCCGCTTGCGTGACGGCGGCTTGAACGCCGCTTCAACGCGGCGCTGGAGGGCGCGTGCACTGGCGGGTGCCGCGCTCTTTGTCGTTTGTTCTGTATTTCATCTGGGCATGGACTCGTTCGGCGTCGCGCATGCCGCCGGCGCGGCTGCCAATGCGCCCGCGCAGGCCGGGCGCCCGGCGCTGCCGGTGCCTAACATGCCGGCTCCGCCACGCGCCCGCGTGCCGGGCTCCAATCCGCCGCCTGCTTCGCCGCCTGCCTTGCCGGGCACCACGGCGAGCGGCCCGGTGCGGGCGCAACCGGCGCGCATGCCGTTCTATGTCGCGACACGTGGCACGACCACTATTTACGTGCTGGGCACGCTGCATGTCGGCGATCCCGCGGACTACCCTGCCGATCAGCCTTTCCGTGCCCCGATCCTCGGCGCGCTCGCCGCCTCGCCGACGCTGGCGCTCGAACTCTCACCCGACGAACTGTTGGTTTCGCAAGACGACGTCTCGAAGTACGGCGTCTGCAAACGCGACTGTCTGCCGGGACTGCTGCCTGATCCTTTGTGGCACAAGCTCGCCCTCCGACTGCACGGCAACCCGGCGGCACTCGACGCCATCAAGAAGATGCGGCCGTGGCTCGCTTCGTTACTGGTCGAAACCTACGATTCGTTGAGTGCCGGCCTGCAGACCGAGTACGGGTCGGAAGCGCAACTGCAGAACGTGTATCTGCGCACACGCGGCAAGATTGTCGGTCTCGAGACTTTATCGCAGCAGATGCGCGCCTTCACAGGGCTGACGCTCGCGCAGCAGCGCGAGATGCTGGCGCAGGATCTGGTACAGACGCCGGCGGAAAATGTCGCGGACGTGCGGACCTTGCATCGTCTCTGGCGTGTCGGCGATGCGGATGCGATCGCCGCCTGGCAGGCCGCGAAATCCGAAAAGCTGGCCCGCGACAAACGCATCTCCGATTCGATCGACAACAAGATCGTCTATGACCGCAACCGCCGCTTCGTCTCGAAGATGCTGTTGATCGCCGCCCCGAACAAGCCGGTATTCGTGGCGATCGGCGCGTTGCATCTTGGCGGCCGCAAGGGCGTCCTGCAGCTTTTGCGGCAGCACGGGTTCGTGGTCGAGGCGGGGTGAGGTTCATCCGAACGGAGCACGAAACGCACGTCACGACTCAAACGTCCTAAACCGGATCGGCCGTTCGGCCATCATAGGAACCGGTCTTCGAAGCACCCAGTCCGACGTACACGTATGCCGCAAAATGCTCGCGGCACACGCAGCCATAGCGGCCCTTTGCATGCTATGATGTATGTACAAACGTCAATACAGGTGGCGCGTGCTGTTTGAATGGGACGAAATCAAAAATCAGATCAACATTCGCAAACACGGCATCGATTTTCAGGATGCTATCGACGTGTTCAATCACCCGTTACTCACGGCGTTGGACCAGCGGGAAGACTACGGCGAAGACCGCTGGTTCGCGATGGGCTGGATCGCAAACATTGTGGGCGTTGTGGTGTATGTCGAACGGGTTGAGGACGTGATCCGGATCATTTCGGCACGCAAGGCCTCGCGGCATGAGGTCAAGCACTACAAGCAGCGTGTCTGGCATTGACGGGCATTGTGGCAATCAAGCATGAGCAGAGGTGACATGATGGTTAAAGCATCGGGAACAGACTGGAAGCGACTCGCCAAAACAGGCGACGCGCAAATCGATACGAGCGACGTGCCCGAACTCGGCGACGATTTTTTTCAACGCGCCGAGTTGCACGTTCCGCCCAAGCAGGCCGTGACAATGCGTCTGGATGCGGACGTGCTGAACTGGTTCAAGGAGCAGGGCCAGGGTTATCAGACGCGCATCAACAAACTGTTGCGCGCCTATATGCTGGCGCAGCAGCGGCGGCGTCCGTAGGCCGCACTTCGTTGATGCCCGGCGTCAGAGATGCCGCGCGCAGGCCCCGGGCCTCAGCGCGGTGTGGCCATTAGAAACCGCCGTGGCGCAGTGCGCCGGTCACTTCTTCGACCAGCGGCGCCCAATTCCCCAGCATCGGTTGACGGAACAACCTCATCCCCGGATACCACGGTGAGTCGCTGCGTGCTTCCAGCCAGCGCCAGTCAGAATTGGCGGGCAACATCAACCACACCGGCTTGCCCAACGCTCCCGCCAGATGCGCGACGCCAGTGTCCACGGCGATCACCAGATCGAGGTTCATGATCAAGGCGGCCGTGTCTTCGAAACTGTGCAGGTCGGCGGTGAAATCGTGCGCGCGGAATGCCGGCGGCGCGTCGGCCAGTTGCCCATGCGCCGGGCCTTTTTGCAGCGCGTACCAGGCAATGTCCTCCAATTCGCTGAGCGCGCTCAGGTCGGTTAGCTGCATCGACCGGTAGCGGTCGTTGCCGAATGTGGGACTGCCGGCCCAGACCAGTCCCACTTTGCGCTTCGACTTGTCGGTCGCGCCGAGCCGTTTGCGCCATGCCTTGATCTTCGCTTTGTCGGCGAAAAGGTAGGGCACCTCTGCGGGAATGTCGGCGACATCCATGCCGATACACGACGGCACGCTCATCATGGGTACCCAGAAATCGTATTCACCGTTGGGTTTGCCGCTGAATGCGCGATGCACGCCCGCGATGCGTCCGACCAAAGGCAGCAGCGGCTCGCGCACGCACAGGTCGACCGTCGCACCGCGCTGGGCCAACACGCTCGCAAAGCGCAGGAACTGGAAGTGGTCGCCGAAACCCTGCTCGCCAACCAGCAGCAGACGACGCCCCTCGAGCGGCTCGCCACGCCATTCAGCGACGCCCGGCACCGCGATCGCGTCATAGTCGCTCTTGCGCCAACGCAGCGCGAATTCAGCCCAGCCTTGTCGATAGTCGCCGCGCTTGAGCAACAGCCACGCGAGATTCTGATGCGCGTCCGCGTAGTGCGGGTCGAGTGCGAGCGCCCGGCGATAGAAACCTTCCTCTTCGTCCAGCCGGCCTTGCGCACCGAGCGATCCACCCAGACACACGAGGTGAGCCGGAATCGGTTTGAGTCCGACCGCGCGCCGGTAATGCGCTTCAGCACCCGCGTAGTCGCCGAGCTTGCCGATCAGGCTGCCGAGGTTGATGTGCGCCTCCACGTAATTCGCGCGCAGCGAGAGGGCTCGCTCGAAGCTGGCGATTGCCGCGCCGTGATCGCCTCGTGCTTTGTGCGCATTGCCCACGTTGAAGTGCGCTTCCGCCGACGTCGGGTCGAGCGACAAGACCTCGTGATAGCACACCAGGGCTTCGTCGAAACGCGCGAGCTTGCTGAGCGCCGTGCCGAGGTTCAGACGCGCGTCGAGCAGCGTGGGGTTCGAGGCCAGCGCCAACCGGTACTGTTCGATCGCTTCATTGAAGTCACCTTGTGCTTGCAGCGCGACGCCGAGGTTGTTGCGCGCATCGGCGAAATCCGGCTGGATTTGCAGCGCCTGGTCGTAGCAGATCATTGCTTCGTCGAGATGATCGAGTGCGGCGGCCACGAGTCCCCGGTTGCTCCAGCAGGCGGCGTCGTGACGGTCGAGTTTGAGCGCGCGACTCATCAAGCTGGCAGCAGTGTCATGATCGCCGCGCTGGAATTGCAGCACGCCGAAGTAGTGGAGCGCGCCCGTATGGGCGGGATCGAGCGTGAGGGCTTCGCGATAGAGGGATTCGGCGGCGTCGAGCCGGCCGGCTTGATGCGCTTCGAGCGCGGCGTCGATCAATGAGGCGAGGTAAGCGGTGTGCGGCGGTTCGGTCCGCGCGCGATCAGGCTGGGATCGATGTTCCATGGAAACCTGCGGGAGAGCGACGGCGGTGCGCGCTGCGCGCGCCGCCGCGTGTGGATGGGAGGGCGTCCAGCATCGTATGGTCGCCCCCCATTTCCCGACGATCGGACGCATCCTAATTCGATCGCATCCAGGCGTTCCAGTGACTCCATTTCACCGACGTATCGCAGAGCTGTCCGACGATACGTCGGCATTTCTCGACTTCAGTGGCAAGAGTCCTACAGAAACATCAGGAAATTCAGCAGCAAGATATTCACGATCAGCAAGGTCAGCGCAGTCGGAATCTGCACCTTGATCACCGCGTTCTTGTCCGGCAGTTCCAGCAGCGCGGCCGGCACCATGTTGAAGTTCGCGGCCATCGGCGTCATCAGCGTGCCGCAGTAGCCGGAGAACATGCCGATCGCGACCATCACGGCCGGGTTGCCGTGAAACACGCCCACCAGAATCGGCACGCCCACGCCGCCCGTCATCACCGGGAACGCGGCGAAGCCGTTGCCCATCACCATGGTGAAGAGCGCCATGCCGATGCAGTACACGGCCACCGCAATGAAGCGGTAGTCGAGGCTGATGTACGCCGTGGTCACGTGCGCGACGGCCTTGCCGACGCCCGCATCCGAGAACACGAGACCGAGCATGCCGAGCATCTGCGGCAGCACGGCGGCCCACGACAGCGCGTCGACCAGGCGGCGCGCTTCCTTCATCGACTGGCCGACGGTGTCGCGCGTCATCACGCAGGCAATCGCCAGCGCGATGACGCAGCCGATGCCGAAGCCGATCAGCGTGACGTTCGCCTTCTCGATCAGCGGCATGCCGCCGAACACCAGATGGCTCGCCGACAGCGTGATGATCACGGTGACGACCGGAATGGTCAGCGCGGGCACGAACAGCTTGTTACGCAGACGCGCGGCGCTCGCCTTGCGCGCTTCGAGCGACAGCACCCTGGGCTTGCCCGCGGTCACGCCGCCAAAGCCGGCAATCAGCGCCATGACGATCACGAGCACGCCGACCACGGCGGGCGGCAGCTTATCGCCGATCAGGAAGATCAGCGCGTAGAGAATCCAGAAACCGCCAGCGGTGAAACGGCGCGGATGGTCCTTATCCGTGACGATCATGCCGCCGACCACCAGCAGCACGAGGCCCAGCAGCCAGAAAAGATAGGTGATCGTGAATGTCATGCTTTGTCTCCTGCCGCGGATTGCGTCGACGAACCGGCGGCGTTGCTCGCCGTGGCATTGCCGCGCAGTTCGCGTTCGAGCCTGCGATCGAGCAGATACAGGCGGAAGCCGTGAATGAGAAACGCGCAAATGGCGGTCGGAATGCCCCACACGGCCACGTGAATCGGTTCGACGATGATTCCCGCTTCCTTGAGGAAGGTGGTCATCAGCACAATCGCGCCGAACGCGACGAAGATGTCCTCGCCGAAGAAGAGGCCTACGTTGTCGGTCGCGGCGGAGAACGCGCGCAGTTTGAAACGCACCGCGTCACTGATCTTGCCGAAGCGGGTTTCGGTCGCGCCTTCGGCCATCGGCGCGATTAGCGGACGCACCATCTGCGGATGGCCGCCGAGCCCAGTCAGGCCGACCGCGGCGGTCAGCTCGCGCACCAGCAGATAGACGATCAGAAGACGCCCCGCGGTCGCGGCCTTGATGCTGCCGATCCAAGTTTGCGCCCGTTCACGCAGGCCGTGCCGTTCGAGCAAGCCGATCACGGCGAGCGGCAGAAGAATGATCAGCGGGATATTGCGGGTCTTGATGAAGCCGGTGCCGATCTCGGCGAGAATCTTTTCAGGCGGGAAGTGCGCGGCCAGGCCCGTGATGACCGCGGCGACCGCCACGATCAACATCGGATTGAACCGTAATAAAAAGCCGACGATGATGACGGCCACGCCAATGAGCGGCCATAGACTGACTGTTGTCTGCATCTGGATCTCCAAACAGGGTTTCAACCTCGCCGCTTGTGACGGCTAACGTGGGCCGGCGGCTGGTGGTCCAGACGCCGTCTTGTTGCCACGGCTCTTGACGGCCGCGTTTGCTTCGAACTACACCTGCATCTACGCCTGCGCCTGCTGATCGACTGCGGGTACTGCAATGTGTCCTGTACCTGGCAAACGCCCCGCTTGAAGCGGGGCGTTGCAAGGTGCACGAGGTTTGAATCGCGCTGTCCGGCTCGCGCTCTGGCGACGCTTCGGGCGACGCTTCGGCCGGCGCTTCAGGCGCGCGCCGCACCGGCCGCGTGGACCTCGATGCCCGCGTCCTGCAACGCGCCGCGAATGCGCCGCGCGAACGCCAGCGCATGCGGACCGTCGCCGTGCAGGCAGATGGTCTGCGCGTTCAGCGACACCCATTGACCGTCTACGGCCTGCACGCGCTGCTCGCGAATCATTGCGAGCGTGCGCGTCAGCACTTCGTCTTCGTCGTCGAGCAGCGCGCCGGGCTCTTTGCGCGGCACCAGCGAACCGTCCGCGCGATAGCCGCGATCGGCGAAGACTTCTTCGACGGCGACGAGACCCGCGTTGCGCGCGGCCGTCACGAGTCCGCTGTTGGCCAGCGCGAACACCGCCACCGACGGATCGAAATCGTGCACCGCCGAGACGATCGCGTCGGCGATCTTGTTGTCACGTGCGGCCTGGTTATACAGCGCGCCGTGCGGCTTGACGTGCGCGATGCGCCCGCCTTCAGCCTGGGCAATCGCCGACAGCGCGCCGAGCTGATACAGCACGCCCGCGTAGATGTCATTGGCCGGCAGATCCATTTCCTTGCGGCCGAAATTTTCCGGATCGTTGAAGCTCGGATGCGCGCCGATCGACACGCCTTTCTCCACCGCCCAACGCACGCAGTCGCGCATCGCGTTGGCGCCGCCCGCGTGCCAGCCGCACGCGATGTTGGCCGAGCTGACCAGGTCGAGCAGTGCCTCGTCGGACCCGCAGCCTTCGCCGAGATCGGCGTTCAAATCGATTTCCATGGTGTTCCTCTACTTTTCAACAAAATGCCGGGGTGCCGCCGGTTTTCCTGGGTTCCCTCGGCTGCCGGCGCAAAGCGCCGGCTTGGAGACGCTCGTCGTTACAGTGCCGCGACGGCCGCTTGCCGTGCGCAGCGTTCTTCATGCATTGCGATCGCGGCGTCGATCTGCCGCAAATAGGTACGTTCGTCCAGTAAAGCCTGGCGCGCCTCGTAGGGCGTCGTCGGGATAAAGCGGACTGCGGCGTTCAGGCGCACTTGCGCGAGCTTCCACACATCCGCCTGGATCACCGCGCCGATCTTCGGATAGCCGCCGGTGGTTTGCGCGTCGCTCATCAGCACGATCGGCTGGCCGTTCGGCGGCACCTGGATCGTGCCGGGCAGCACCGCGTGCGAAAGCAGATCGGCTTGGCGGGTGGGCTTGAGCTCGCTGCCCGCCAGGCGGTAGCCCATACGGTTACTGTTCGGCGTGACGAGCCATTCATCGGACCAGAACGACTCGTGGGCTTCATCGGTGAAGCTCTCGTATTCCGGCCCGCGCAGTACGCGGATCGGCACCGCCCACGGCACGCCCGACGGATGACGGCCGCGCCGCAGCGGCTCATGCACCAGCACGAACTTGCACCAGGCAGGCGCCTTTACGCCGAATTCCGGCGCCTCGGAGGTAAAGCCGAGATGGCCGCGTTGCGGCGGCGCGCCGACCGGCAGGCGGTCGCCGTCGCGCAGCGCGCGGCCGCCGAGTCCGCCGAAATGGCCGGCCAGATCGGTGCTGCGCGAGCCGAGCATCGGCAGAACGTCGACGCCGCCCGCCACGCACACATAGCCGCGCATGCCGCGCTTCGCTGCATTGAGCACCAGCTCCTGGCCGGCCTGCACCGGCAGGCTCCACCACGAGTAGACCGGCTTGCCGTCGAGCGTCGCACCGAATTCGGTGCCGGTGATAGCGACCCGCGTGGCGCGCAGAAAGCGCAGAACGGTCGGGCCGAAGGTGATCTCCAGACCCGCTGCATCGGGCCGGTTGCCGACCAGCCGGTTGCCGACTTCGAGCGACAGACGATCGAGCGCACCACCCATCGCGACGCCGAGATGCCGGTAGCCGTGACGGCCGAGATCCTGAATCGTGGTCAATAGACCCGCGCGAATCACATCGATCATGCGTGTATCCCCGCGATCGTGAAGCGCACCCGGTCGCCCGGCTGCAACAGCGTGGGCGGCCGGCGCGCCGGGTCGAACAGCGGCAGCTCGGTGCGGCCGATCAACTGCCAGCCGCCGGGCGAAGTGGCCGGATAAATCCCGGTCTGCTCGCCACCGATGCCGACCGACCCGGCCGGCACTTCGAGCCGCGGCGACGCGCGACGCGGCGTATGCAGCGCGGCTTCGAGGCCGCCCATATAGGCGAAGCCCGGCTGGAAGCCGAGAAAGAACACCACGTACTCGCCCTGCGAATGACGTTCGACGACCTCGCGCACGCTCAAGCCGGTGTGATTCGCGACCGTTTGCAGATCGGGGCCGAACTCGCCGCCGTACTGCACCGGAATCTCGACTTCGCGCCCCGGCGCGGGCGTGTCGCTCACCGCATCCCATGCCGCTTGAAGATGACTCACCAGCGCGTCGCGGTCGGCTTCGAGCGGGTCGAAGACGAGCGTGAGGTTGTTCATGCCCGGCACCACCTCCAGCACATGCGGCCAGTCGCGCGCGGCCTCGGCGGCCACCCACACGCGTCGCTGGCATTCCAGCGTGGCGGGCGGCGGCGCCTCGCAGACTAGCGCGGCATCGCCGAGCGGAAAGATTCTAGGTTGGCTCATGGATCAAGGGCCCAGGTCGAGTCGGAGGATTCGGGCACGGCACGCCCTCTGATCGGTTATCGACATCGGGCAGGCGACGGTTGAAGCGTACATTATCAATAAAATATCAACAATTTCTCAATAAGCGTTTGTGCCAGGCTCCCGGGGAGCGGACGCGCGTCGTACACTCCCGACACCTTCCCAACCTGTTTGCCGAGAATCGTCACCATGTCGCGCCATCCCACCAAGATCGTCTCCTCGGAACATCTCGTGTCCGAGACCAGCGCGGAACTGTCTGAACTCGAGTACGCGCTCATCATGGCGGGCAATGCATTCAACCGATGGATGGTGCGCTGCATGTCGGCGGCAGGCGAAAAGGACATGACCGCGATCGAGGTCTCGTTGCTGCACCACGTCAGCCATCGGGAGCGACGCAAGAAGCTGGCGGACATCTGCTTCGTGCTGAATATCGAGGACACGCACGTCGCCACCTACGCATTGAAGAAGCTCGTAGCTAGAGGGTATGTAAAAAGCGAAAAGACCGGCAAGGAAGTGTTCTTCTCGGCGACCGATGCGGGCCGCGAGCTCTGTCTGAAATATCGTGAGGTGCGCGAGAGCTGTCTGATTTCGACGCTGAAGGAAAGCGGTCTCACCAACGAGCAGATCGGCGAAGCGGCGCAACTGATGCGCAACGCGTCAGGTCTTTATGACACCGCGGCGCGGGCGGCGGCGTCTTTATAACGCAGGGCTGTCTGTTTGTCGCAGCGCGGCGCTTGCCAGATGCTCAGTCCACCGGGCGCGGATAGAGTGCAGCCTCGGTAACGATCAGGTCGAGCGGAATGTCGTGGACTTCGCGTAGAAATGCTTGCGTTCGGCATGCTTCATACGCGATGCCGACCGTGATCGGCCGAGTCTCTCCGGGCCACGCAGCCAGCGTGCGATCGTAATAGCCGCCGCCGTAGCCGAGCCGGTAGCCGTGCGAATCGAAGCCCACGCACGGCACGAAGAGCAGTTGCGGAATCACAATGCGCCCGGACGCGGGCTCGCCGATTTTATGGTGGCCGATCCTCATCGGCGTGGTGGGGGTCCATGCGTGAAACTCAAGCGGGGCGCTACGTTCCTTGACGACTGGCAGACTCGCCTCGCGTTGCGCATTTGCCGCGAGCCAGACCGAGATAGCGGGGCGCGCGTCGAACTCGCCGGCGAGCGGCCAGTAAAATCCCACGCTGTGCACGCCGTACTGCTTCAATGCATCGAGCAGGTGCCGCGCGAGCGCGGTATTGTGCGCCGGCTCGGAAGCGGCTTGCAGCCTTGCTTCCAATAGCATTTTCCGCAGCGCCTTTTTCGATTCCGCGGCAGGGTTGCATGCTATGCTTGGGTTCAATTCGCGCTCCAGAAACAACGATGTCAAAACGCCTTTACCGAGTATATCGCGCGGCCGGTCTGGCGCTTGCCGCTGCGGCACTCGTCGCGTGCAGCACGGCCTCCGCCGTCAAGCCCCTTCCCCTTTCGCAACTCACGAACGACGACCAGATCTTCGTCCAACTGCGCGAAGCCGCCCGCAGTAATGACGCAGGGCGCGCCGCGCAACTGGCTGCCATGATCCCGAGCTACCCGGCGCCTTCGTATCTGGAGTACTTCCAGATCAAGCCGCAGTTGTTCGATTCGAGCGGCCACGCGCGCATCGACGCGCCGGATGCGCCCGTGCTGGCGTTCCTGCAGAAGTACGACGGCCAGGCGATCGCCGACCGCATGCGCAACGACTACCTCACGGTGCTCGGCGCGCGGCACGACTGGCGCAACTTCGATCAGCAATACGCCCGCTTCGTGCTGAACGACGACACGCAGGTGAAGTGCTACGCGCTCGAGTCGCGTGCCTCGCGCGGCGAGAATGTGGCCGACGCGGCGCGCGCGCTACTGGTCGATCCGAAGTGGTACGGCGACGGCTGCGTCGATCTGATCACCTCGCTGTCCATCAACCAGCAGTTCAGTTCCGCGGACGTGTGGCAACAGATTCGCCTCGCCTACGAACAGAACTACACCAACACGGGCGCGAAGCTCGTCGACGCGCTCAGCAACCAGCCGCCCGATCCGGTGCTGTTCAATCAGGCCACCACTACGCCGCCGTTGCTGCTGGCGCGTGGTGTCGGTCCGGATACGCAGTCGCATCAACTGGCGCTGCTGGCCATCACGCGCATGGCACGCAACGACCCGGCCATGGCCGCGGCCACGTTCGCGTCGGTGGCGCCGTCGCTGAGCTCGCCCGAACGCGCCATCGGCTGGGGCACGATTGCCTATCAGGCGGCCGCTAAACAGATGCCGAGCGCGGTGGACTGGTATCGCCTGTCGGTGAATGCGCCGCTGTCGAATCCCGCCTATGAATGGCGCACCCGCACCGCCTTGCTCGCGGGCGACTGGACGATGGTGCGCTGGTCGATCGAGCAGATGCCTGCTGCGCTGCGCAATCAGCCGTCTTGGGTGTATTGGCATGCCCGCGCGCTCAAGCAGGCCGGCGACACGACCACCGCCAACCAGGAATTCGAGTCGATCTCGCAGGGCTACAACTTCTACGGCCAACTGGCGGCGGAAGAGTTGGGCCAGAAGATCACGGTTCCGCCGAAAACCACGGTGAGCGACGCCGAAGTGCAGCAGGCCGGCAATACGCCCGGTTTCGATCTGGCGCAGCGTTTCTACGCGCTGAATCTCCGGCTCGAAGGCAATCGCGAATGGAACTGGCCGCTGCGCACCATGAGCGACCGGCAACTGATCGCAGCCGCCGAATACGCACGCCGTATCGAGCTGTATGACCGCACCGTCAATACCGCGGACCGCACGAAGAGCGAGCATGATTTCTCGCTGCGGTATCTGTCGCCGTTCAAGGATATCGTCGAGCGCGATTCGCAGTCGAATGGCCTGGATGTGGAATGGGCCTACGGCCTGATTCGCCAGGAATCGCGCTTCATCATGAACGCGCGCTCGGAAGTCGGCGCGAGCGGTTTGATGCAGTTGATGCCGGGTACCGCGCAACTGGTTGCGAAGAAGATCGGCCTTGGTCCGATCTCGCGGGAGCAGATGAACGACATCAACACCAACATCCTGCTCGGCACGAACTATCTGTCGATGATCTACAATCAATTCGATGGATCGGCCGTGTTAGCCACCGCGGGCTATAACGCCGGCCCCGGCCGTCCGCGCAACTGGCGGCAGTCCTTGCAGCATCCGGTGGAAGGCGCGATCTTCGCCGAGGCGATTCCGTTCCAGGAAACGCGCGACTACGTTAAGAATGTGTTGTCCAACACGGTCTACTACGCGGCATTGTTCGAAGGCCGTCCGCAATCGCTGAAGGCGCGTCTGGGTTATATCGCGCCGTAAAGCGCCGTGCCGCCGCCGCTTCATTCAGAGGCGGCGGCGCGCCACGCCAGCCGTTGCCGCGGCTTCCACCAGGGAGTCGAAAATGCGACATAAAGCCATTGCGATCATTGGAGGCTCCGGTTTTATCGGCAGCCATCTCGTCAACGCCCTCGTCGAAATGGGCAAAGACGTGCGCATCGCCACCCGGCGGCGCTACAACGCCCGCCATCTCACCCTCTTGCCCATCGACGTGATCGAAGCGGACGTGTTCGATCCGGTTCAGCTCGCGCGCTTCGTCGAAGGCGCGGATTGCGTGATCAATCTGGTGGCCACGCTGCACGGCAAACGCGGCACGCCGTACGGTCCGGAATTCGCGCGGATGCATGTGGAATTGCCGACCAAAATCGTCGCCGCATGCGAAGGCAAGGGCGTGCACCGGCTGCTTCATATCAGTGCGCTTGGCGCCGACCCGAACGGGCCGAGCATGTACACACGCTCGAAGGGCGACGGCGAGAAGGCCGTGCACGCCGCGAATCTGGCGTGGACGATTTTCCGGCCCTCCGTGGTGTTCGGCCCGGAAGATCAATTCCTCAACAAGTTCGCCATGTTGCAACGGATGTTTCCGGTGATTCCGCTTGCCATGCCGGATGCGAAATTTCAGCCAGTCTATGTTGGCGATGTGGCGAAGGCGATCGTCAATGTGCTCGATCTCGATGCCGCCGGTGGACGCACCTATGAACTGGGCGGCCCAACCGTTTACTCGCTCGAAGATCTCGTCAAATATTGCGGCGATGTAATCGGCAAGCATGCACGCATCATCCGCCTGCCGGAAGCGTTCGCGCGGCTGCAGGCGCTGACCTTCGAAATGGCGCCCGGCGAACCGGTGATCTCGCGCGACAATCTCGATTCGATGAAAGTCGACAACGTGTTGAGCGGACCGCTTGCGCCCGAACTCGGGATCGAGCCGGCCAGCATCGAAACGATCGCGCCGATCTATCTGACCGGCGCGTCGACGCGTTCACGTTTCGACACATTCCGCGCCAGCGCGGGGCGTTAAATTTCCTCTCATTCCTTGTACAAAGCATGAAGCTGCTTATTGGTGATAAGAACTATTCGTCATGGTCGATGCGGCCGTGGCTGCTATTCAAACATTTCGGCATTCCGTTCGAGGAAGTGTTGATTCATCTGAATCAGCCGGACACCAACGCGAAAGTGCTCGCGCTTGCGCCGTCGGGGCCGGGCAAGATCCCTTGCATGGTCAACGACGACGGTTCCGCCACATGGGATTCCCTGGCGATCGCCGAAACGCTGGCCGAGCGCTTTCCCCAACATGCGCTGTGGCCGCGCGACGCGGCGGCGCGCAGCCGCGCACGTAGCGTGAGCGCGGAAATGCATTCGGGCTTCGGGGAATTGCGCTCGGATATGTGGATGAACATTCGCGCGTCGTTTCCGGGCAAGAATGCAACGCCGGGCGCGTTGGCAAATATCGCGCGGATCGAGGCGATCTGGCGCGACTGTCTCGACACTTACGGCGGCCCGTTTTTATTCGGCGAGTTCAGCATTGCCGACGCAATGTACGCGCCGGTCGTGATGCGCTTCAACACGTGGCAACCCGCGTTGTCGGAAGTCTCCAAAGCTTATATGCGGCGCGTAACCGAACTGCCGGCGGTGAAAGCGTGGATCGACGACGCGCTGAACGAAACGCACGCGGTTGCCTACCTAGACGTATGCCCATGAACATCTACGCTGTAGGCGGTGCGATTCGCGACGAGTTGCTGGGCGTTCCGGTGCAGGACCGTGATTACGTGGTGGTCGGCGCGACGCCGGAGCAGATGGTGGCGCAAGGCTATCGGCCGGTCGGCAAGGATTTTCCGGTGTTCCTGCATCCGCAGACGCACGAGGAGTACGCGCTCGCCCGCACGGAGCGCAAGACGGCGGCAGGCTATCACGGCTTCCAGTTCTTTTATGCGCCGGACGTGACGCTCGAGGAAGACCTGGCGCGCCGCGACCTGACCATCAACGCCATGGCGCGCGAGGTGCGTCCGGACGGCGAGTTGACCGGCCCGGTGATCGATCCGTTCAACGGCCAGGGCGACTTGCAGGCGCGCCTGTTTCGTCACGTCAGCGACGCGTTTCTCGAAGACCCCGTGCGGATTTTGCGGATCGCGCGGTTTGCGGCGCGTTTTGTGGATTTCACGGTCGCGCCGGAGACGTTGACGCTCATGCGCAAGATGGTGGCTGACGGCGAAGTGGATGCGCTGGTGGCCGAGCGCGTGTGGCAGGAAGTGTCGCGCGGCTTGATGGAGAAGAAACCGTCGCGGATGTTCGAGGTGCTGCGCGAGTCCGGCGCGTTGGCGCGGATTCTGCCCGAGATTGACGCGCTGTTTGGCGTGCCGCAGCGTGCCGATTATCACCCTGAGGTGGATACGGGTGTGCACGTGATGATGGTGGTCGATCATGCCGCGCAGCAGGGCTACGCGCTGCCGGTTCGATTTGCCGCGCTGGCGCATGATCTCGGCAAAGCGACCACACCGGAAGACGTGTTGCCGCGGCATATCGGCCACGAGGCGCGCAGTGTGGATCTGTTGAAGCCGTTATGCGAGCGGTTGCGGGTGCCGAACGATTGCCGCGATCTTGCGGTGCTGGTCGCGCGGGAGCATGGCAATATTCACCGCGTGATGGAGATGGGCGCTGCCGCGCTGGTGAGGTTGCTTGAGCGTAGTGACGCGATTCGGAAACCTGCGCGGTTTGCTGAGGCCTTGCAGGCGTGTGAGGCGGATGCTCGCGGGCGGTTGGGGTTTGAGATGCGGGAGTATCCGCAGGCTGAGAGGTTGAGAGTCGCTCTTGTCGCTGCGCGTGGCGTCGATGCCGGTGCTGTGGCTAAGCGGCTTGCTGATGCGCCTGCTGGGATTAAGGATGCTGTGCATCAGGAGCGGGTTCGGGCTGTGGAGTTGGCTATTGTGTGAGGGGTGGGGCGGCACGGTGGTTGGGTTTCGTTGTGCTTGGGGTGTTGGCCTTTTCTTGAATTTTTAGTGGTCTATTAGCGTTGCCCCTGTGCGGGGCGGCACTTACTTCTCTTTGCCGGCCGCAAAGAGAAGTAAGCAAGAGAAAGCGGCTCACACCGCTAATTCTTAAGCGGGTCCTCCGCACAGTGGCGGTAGTGGTGCATCTGGAATCAGTGTTTTCGCACACTCCGCGCCAGTGACCAAGGGCTCATCAGCTCCCGCTCCGCACTGCGTGCGTCGCGGACAGGTATGCCTGGGAAACCTAAGGTTTTGATGAGCGCTGCGCATCAAACAGCGGCAGCAAAAGTGTCGTGGGCACTGACGATTTGAACGTACGGGAGGCGTTATGAACGCCGCTTCGGCGCGCGCAGCGCCGCCGGAAGAATGACTGCTGTGTCACTCACGCCGAATGTGCGAGAGCACAGATTCCAGATGTGCCACTACCGCGGCTGCGCGGGGGACCCGCTTAAGAATTAGCGGTGTGAGCCGCTTTCTCTTGCTTACTTCTCTTTGCGGCCGGCAAAGAGAAGTAAGTGCCGCCCCGCACAGGGGCAACGCTAATAGACCACTAAAAATTCAAGAAAAGGCCAACACCCCAAGGCAATCAGAAAAAAGAAAGCACTCTCACCGCCAAAGGCAAAAAACCCACCCTACAAAACCCTGGCAACAATCGACAACACCATAGAAAGCACCAACGTCGACATAAACGGAAACGGATACTCCCGCCCAAAAATCCGCAAAGTCACATCACCGGGCAAACGCCCAATGCCAATCTTCCTAAGCCACGGCCAGCAGGACGACAACACCGCCACCGCAATAAACGTAGTCAACAGCCAGCGAATCATGGCCAGCTCCTGAAGCAAAAATTCACAACGTATGCGACCGGTCGCCGCTGGAAAACGCTTGCAGCGTGTCATCCAGTCCGCGCGAAAACGCGATCACCTTGAACAGTTCGCCCATCTCCGCCTCCGACAACAACTTCTGCACCGCATTCGCCGCAGGCAAATATCTCGCCGTATCCGCAGGATCGATTTCAGATAACACGTTGGTAATGCCGGCATTCAGCAGAAACCGCGCTTGCGACGTAAAGCCCAGCAAATCCGCGCCCGTCTCGACGCCCGCTTCGGCAATGCCGGTAAATTCCACATGCGCCGTGATGTCCTGCAAACCCGGATAGAGGAACGGATCGCCATGCGCCCGATGCCGGTAGTGACACATCAACGTGCCCTGCGCGCGCTGCGCATGGTAATACTCGTGACGCGGAAAACCATAGTCGATGAAGAAGGCCGCACCGCGTGCAAGCATCGTGCAGATGGTGCGTGTGAATGCGCTCGCCGCGTCGTGCGTCTCGGTCACGTAGTCTTCGCCGGCGGTTTCGATTTCCGACAGCAGCGCGAGGTCCGCCGCGGCGGACACAGGCCGGTCGTCGAATGCGAACGCCTCGTTGCGCCATACCACGCCGCGCTCGAGCCACGCCCCGCCGTTGAATGCAAACAACCGCACCGGCATCGCGTCCAACACCTCGTTGCCGATCACCACGCCCTCGAACCGCTCAGGCAAAGCATCCAGCCAGCGCACTTTGGCAGCGAGCGTGGGCGCGGCGGCTTCAATCGTTTCCCGTTGGCGTTCGCGAAGCTCGCCGGACAGATCCACGATCGAGTAGCTATCGAATTCAGCACCCAACGCGTCGAGCGCGTTCAGCACGCTGGTGGCGAGCTTGCCCGTGCCGGCGCCGAATTCCATCACGTCGCGCGTGCCGCTCGCTTGCAAGGCCTCGGCCACCGGGCGCGCCAGCGTCGCGGCGAACAGCGGCGACAGTTCCGGGGCGGTAACGAAGTCGCTGCCGTCGTCGCCGCGCAGCCCGAATTTGCGGGCGCCGCCGCTGTAATAGCCGACTCCCGGCGCGTACAGCGCACGTTCCATGTAGCGGTCGAACGGCAACCAGCCGCCGGCGGCGTCGAGCTCCGTACAGATCTGCGCGACCAGCGCTTCGGACTGCGCAAGCGCGCTCGGGCCGGGAGCAGGTAAACTATCAGGTTGGTGAGCTTTCGGATTCATCCTCGCATTGTAAATGACCGCCTCTCTGGACACCGCCGCCCCCCGCGCGCCCGACACGCCGCGCGTCGTGCTGATTACCGGCGCCGCCCGCCGTATCGGGCGCGCGCTCGCGCTCGGCTTTGCCGCGCGTGGCTGGGACGTGGCCGTCCATTACGGCGCTTCGCGCGAGGAAGCGGGCGAACTGGTCGCTGAAATCACCGCCTTGGGCCGCCGGGCTGTCGCCTTGCAGGCCGAATTGGGCGATGAGGCACAGGTCGAGCGCCTTTTGCCGGCTTGTATCGACGCCTTGGGCCGGCCGTCGTGTATCGTCAACAATGCGTCGCGCTTCGAGGAAGACACGGCGCAGACCGTCGGTTACGACCTGCTGCTGAAGCTGACCGCGATGAACGTCGCCGCGCCGCTGGTGCTGGCGCGCAGGCTGTTCGAGGCGACGCCGGAAGCCGCGCGCACCGACGAAAGCCTGCGCGGCGTCGTCATCAACGTGCTGGATCAGAAGCTGTACAACATGAACCCGGACTATCTGTCGTACACGCTGACCAAGGCGGCGTTGCAGGCGGCCACGGTCGCACTGGCGCAGGCGTTGGCGCCGAAAGTGCGCGTGGTTGGGCTGGCGCCCGGTCTGACAATGCAATCCGGCGATCAAACGCCGGACGGTTTCGCCGCCGCTCACCGTACTACGCCTTTGGGCCGCGCGTCGCGGGCCGAGGATATTGTCGCCGCCGCGCTGTATCTCGCGGATGCAGCGGGCGTCACCGGAACGACGCTGGTGGTCGACGGCGGGCAGCATCTCTTGCCCCTGCCGCGCGACGTTATGTTTTTGACGGGCGCCTGAAGCGCGCGCGGCTGGCCGGCCGTATTAGCGGCCGCCGCTGCGTTGTGAAGCGTCCCTTTGCGTGCTCCGCACGCCTTTTTCGACTGGAACGAACATGTTTGCCGCTCTTTCGCATCCCCGGCTCGCCGATTGCCGCCGGCTTTTTCTGCGCAATTACGAAGTGCATATCAACATCGGCGTGCACGACTTCGAAAAGCGCGGCGAACAGCGCGTCGTGATCAACGTCGAACTGTTCGTGCCGCTCGCACTGTCCACGCCGGTTCAGGACAAACTGAACGAAGTCGTCGACTACGACTTCATGCGCTCCACCATTTCGCGCCGGGTCGAGCAAGGTCACATCCACTTGCAGGAAACGCTTTGCGACGACCTCGTCAAGACCATGCTCGAGCATCCGCAAGTGCGCGCCGCGCGCGTGTCGACGGAAAAGCCGGACGTTTATCCTGATTGCGACGCGGTGGGCGTCGAAGTCTTCCGTATCAAAGAGGATTGAGCCATGAATGCTCCGGAAATCCTGAACGGCGCCGCGACCGTGGCCACCGCCTCGACTGCCGATGCAAGCGAGGCCGGGCAAGCAGCCGCGCGCGCCAAGACGCCGCTCACGCGCCGTGAGCAGAAGGAAGCGTACGAGAACAACAAGCTCTTCAAGCGGCTCGCGCGCCAGGTCGGCGAGGCAATCGTCGACTTCAACATGATCGAGAACGGCGACAAGGTCATGGTGTGTCTGTCGGGCGGCAAGGACAGCTACGCGATGCTCGAAATTCTGATGCGGCTGCGCGAGCGCGCGCCGATCAACTTCGATATCGTCGCGGTGAACCTCGACCAGAAGCAGCCAGGCTTTCCCGAGCACGTGCTGCCCGAGTACCTGAAGCAGCTCGACATTCCGTTTCATATCGAGAATCAGGACACGTACAGCATCGTCAAGCGGCTGGTGCCGGAGGGTAAGACTACCTGCTCGCTGTGCTCGCGGCTGCGGCGCGGCATTCTTTACCGCGTGGCCGGCGAACTCGGCGCGACCAAGATCGCGCTCGGCCACCATCGCGACGACATTCTGCAAACGCTGCTGCTGAACATGTTTTACGGCGGCAAGCTGAAGGGCATGCCGCCCAAGCTGCAATCGGACGACGGCAAGAATATCGTGATTCGCCCGCTCGCCTACGTGAAGGAAACCGATCTGGAGAAGTACGCCGAGCTGCGTGAATTCCCGATCATTCCGTGCAACCTGTGCGGCAGTCAGCCGAATCTGAAGCGCGCGGAAATGAAGGCGCTCGTGCGCGATTGGGAGAAGCGCTTCCCGGGACGCATCGAAAATATGTTCAATGCCTTGTCCAACGTCGTGCCCTCGCATTTGATGGACCACAAGCTGTTCCCGTTCGCGGGCCTGCGAGCGACCGGCGAGGCCGATCCGCAAGGCGATATCGCCTTCGACGAAGAGCCGTGTTCGACCGATGCCGGAGAAAGCGCAATGCCCGGCGCAACAAAGTCGATTTCCATCGTCCAGTTCGACGATCTTTGACAAAAAACGCCCGTGGTATGGGCGTTTCCGCACATTGCAGTACGCATCGAGGCCGCCACAGCGGCCCTTTTCGCTAGAGGGTGCGTGTTAGAATCGTCGCCTCCAAACTCGTCTATTTGCCGTGCCATGAACATTGTGATTTTGGCGGCAGGCACCGGCAAGCGCATGCGGTCCGCGCTTCCCAAGGTGCTGCATCCCCTGGCTGGCCGGCCGCTCCTCGCTCACGTCATCGACACGGCTCGCACGCTCAAGCCCACGCATCTCGTCGTGGTGATCGGCCATGGCGCCGAAGCCGTGCGCAAAGCGGTTGCCGCTCCTGACGTGCAGTTCGCCGTGCAGGAACAGCAACTCGGCACGGGGCACGCGGTGCAGCAGGCGTTGCCGCTGCTCGATCCGTCCGCGCCCACGCTGGTGCTTTACGGCGACGTGCCGCTCACGCGCGCCGGCACACTGCAGGCGCTGACCGAGCGTGCGGGGCAGGGCGGTTACGGCGTGCTCACCGTCACGCTCGCGGACCCGAGCGGCTACGGCCGCATCGTGCGTGATGCACAAGGCAAGGTGGCACGCATCGTCGAGCAGAAAGACGCCACGCCCGAGCAGCTCGAGATTGCCGAGATCAACACCGGCATCATCGTCGCGCCGACGCAGCGTTTGGGCGGCTGGCTTGCCGCGCTGAAGAACGACAATGCGCAAGGCGAGTTCTATCTGACCGACGCGGTCGAGATGGCAATCGAAGCCGGACTCGAAGTCGTAACCACGCAGCCGGAAGACGAGTGGGAAACGCTTGGCGTAAATAGCAAGCAGCAGCTTGCCGAGCTCGAGCGCATTCATCAGCACAACGTGGCGGACGCGCTGCTGGTCGCGGGCGTAACGCTCGCCGATCCGGCGCGGCTTGATGTGCGCGGCACGCTCGAATGCGGCCGCGATGTCTCGATCGACGTGAACTGCGTGTTCGAAGGCCGCGTGACGCTGGCTGACAACGTCACCATCGGACCGAACTGCGTGATCCGCGATGCGAGCATCGGCGCGGGCACGCGCGTCGACGCATTCACGCATATCGAAGGCGCCGAAGTCGGCGCGAATGCCGTGCTCGGACCGTATGCGCGCTTGCGCCCTGGCGCGTCGCTGCACGACGAGTCGCATGTCGGCAACTTTGTCGAGGTGAAGAACGCGGTGCTCGGCCGCGGTTCGAAAGCGAACCACCTCACGTATATCGGCGACGCGGATATCGGCGCGCGCGTGAACATCGGCGCGGGCACCATCACCTGCAATTACGACGGCGCGAACAAATCCCGCACGATCATCGAAGACGACGTGTTCGTCGGTTCCGATACGCAACTGGTTGCACCGGTTCGCGTGAAGCGCGGCGCGACGATCGCGGCGGGCACCACGGTCTGGAAAGACGTTGAAGCCGACGCGCTGGCGCTGAACGATAAGACGCAAACGAGCAAAACGGGCTACGTGCGTCCGACCAAAAAGAAGAGCTGATAGGCGTGATGCGCGTAACAGGCGCGCTCATTGAAATCCAGCACCTAGAGCACTGAAAAGGAATGAGCCATGTGTGGCATTGTCGGCGCGGTAGCGCAACGTAACATCGTTCCCGTCCTGATCGAAGGACTGCGTCGCCTCGAATATCGCGGCTACGATTCGTGCGGCGTAGCCGTGCTCGGCGAAGACGGTCCGCGTCGCGCGCGCAGCGTGGCGCGCGTGGCCGATCTCGACGAGCAGGTGCGCGAGAGCCACCTCGAA
The DNA here is from genome assembly GCF_004366535.1 of Paraburkholderia sp. BL6665CI2N2. Lineage (NCBI taxonomy): Bacteria > Pseudomonadati > Pseudomonadota > Betaproteobacteria > Burkholderiales > Burkholderiaceae > Paraburkholderia > Paraburkholderia sp. BL6665CI2N2. Next base: position 5,481,533 of record NZ_SORC01000001.1, on the reverse strand, counting down.
GGCATCACGGGCATCGCCCACACGCGCTGGGCGACGCACGGCGCACCGGTCACGGACAACGCACACCCGATCTTCTCGAAAGATACTCTGGCGTTGGTACACAACGGCATCATCGAGAACTACGAATCGCTGCGTGAAATGCTGCGTGGCAAGGGCTATACGTTTGTTTCGCAGACCGACACTGAGGTTATCGCGCACCTGATTCACAGCCTGTATCGCGGCGATCTGTTCGCGGCGGTGCGTGAAACCGTCGGGCAATTGCACGGCGCTTATGCGATCGCTGTGTTGCATAAGGACCAGCCGCATACCGTGGTGGGCGCGCGGCAGGGTTCGCCGCTGGTGGTCGGGCTCGGCCAGGGCGAGAACTTCCTCGCCTCGGACGCGTTGGCGCTTGCGGGCAGCACCGAACGGTTCATCTTCCTCGAAGAAGGCGACGTGTGCGAACTGTCGCTCGAGGGCGTGCGAATCGCCGATCGCGACGGCAATGAAACGCCGCGCGAAGTGCGTGAGGTAGCGGCATATGGCGGCGCGGTCGAACTCGGTCCGTATCGCCATTTCATGCAGAAGGAAATTTTCGAGCAGCCGCGCGCGATCACGGACACGATTCCGCAAGCCGATTCGTTCGATGCATCGCTGTTCGGCGAGGGCGCGGGCAAAGTGTTCGCGGAGATCGACAGCCTGTTGATTCTGGCGTGCGGCACGAGCTACTACTCGGGGCTGACGGCGAAGTACTGGCTCGAATCGATCGCGAAGATTCCGACTCAGGTGGAAATTGCCAGCGAGTATCGCTACCGTGAGTCGGTGGCGAACCCGAAGCAGCTGGTGGTGGTGATTTCCCAATCGGGCGAAACGGCGGACACGCTCGCCGCGCTCAAGCATGCGCAGGGACTCGGTCACAAGCATACGCTGGCGGTCTGCAACGTCGGTACAAGCGCGATGGTGCGCCAGACGGAATTCTCGTTCCTGACGCACGCGGGCCGCGAAATCGGCGTGGCGTCGACCAAGGCGTTCACCACGCAACTCGTTGCGCTATTCGTGCTGGCGGCGACGCTGGGCAAGATGCGCGGTCGTGTGAATGAAGAGCAGGAAGCGGAATACCTGAAGCAGCTGCGCCACTTGCCTGCGGCGTTGAATAGCGTGCTGGCGCTGGAGCCGCAGATCATCGCGTGGTCGGAAGAGTTTTCGCGCAAGGAACATGCGCTGTTCCTCGGGCGTGGCCTGCATTATCCGATCGCACTCGAAGGCGCGCTGAAGCTCAAGGAGATTTCGTATATTCACGCCGAGGCTTATCCGGCCGGTGAGTTGAAGCATGGGCCCCTCGCGCTCGTGACGGAAGCGATGCCAGTGGTGACGGTGGCGCCGAACGACGCGCTGCTGGAAAAGCTGAAGTCGAATATTCAGGAAGTGCGTGCGCGCGGCGGCGAGCTGTATGTGTTCGCGGATGCGGATACGAAGATCGTCAATGACGAAGGCCTGCATGTGATCCGGATGCCGGAGCACTATGGTTTGTTGTCACCGATCTTGCATGTGGTGCCGCTGCAGTTGCTGGCGTATCACACGGCATGCGCGCGGGGCACGGATGTGGACAAGCCGCGGAACCTGGCGAAGTCGGTGACGGTGGAGTGATTGAGGGGCTGGGTCGTTGACGGTTGTGGCAATCTGGATTAGAAATCGTTACACAATGCCGAATTTTCCGCTGAAGATGTCGTTACACGACTCCAAACGCTTGATTCAGCAACGTAAACGCTTCTAATCCGAAAACACCAAATCGCCTGCTTTCGAAGGATAAATCCCAGAAAAAGTGTCCGCGAATGAATTTTTCAAGCGGGCGGACCGGGGCTTCGGCCCTGGTCCCTCCCTCCCGCATCCACTACAGTATGTCTTGCAGTCTCCGGCTTGTAGCTATCCGCCAAATAAGCCGCACCCTCTGAAGTCCTCCCATCATCCCTCTTCGATAGGAATCGCGCGTTAACGCCCGAGGCCGCCGCATGGCGATTGCTTTGTGCAGGGCAGTTTGCGACCTATTGCCTATTCCGACGACCGCCTGCGGTTGAGCTTCCCGACTGACCATAGCCCCGTGAACGAACTCTTGCGGTTGGTTGCTGCGGGCCAAGTGTCCCGCCAAAACAGAAAGCTTTCGGAAGCGAGGGTTGGAAGCTTTCGGCGAGGGGGCTCCGCCCCTCGCTGCGCCTTTGTGGAGAAGGCCGGAAGGCTTCTTCGCGTTCCTGATAATTAACGCGTTTTGACGACTCCAATTTACCCCCCCAAAAAATCCAATTTCTGGTGACAGAGTGTCATTGAACTGAAAGTTGAGATGGCTCGCACTAACCGGATTTTCATCGAAAGCCTAGGCATACGATTTTCGATATTGAACGTTACTTCTGGGGCGAATCGTCGCAGAGATACTGCTGCTACCTAGGCGTTCATGCGACACAACCCGTAGTGCGGATTCCCGCAGCGCGCCCGGAAAGACGCATAAGGTCGCCGCGGTGTTCGCATCCAATGAAAGCGTTGCGCCACCGCTAGTAAAAGCGTTCCATCAAGAGGGCCGAAATTGCTTCAAACGCTTGCTGGACGGGCCGGTGGATACTTCTGCTTCGCACTGTGTAGTCGGCAAATATTCTGAGCTTCCGACTCGCAGCTCCGAGAACAATCGCAGAGGGTTAGCCTCTACGGACGCTGCTCCATTTGCTGCTCAATGGCGTGGCGCCAGAGCACGTGACTTTATAAGCAGCCTGCTGCATCGTCTTCGTGTTCCTATGCGGGTGCTTCGACCTGTCAGGCGCGGAACATGGTCGAAATGAATCGTTTCGCTTCTTCGCGGCTCACATGCTCGAACGGCGCTGCATGGTGAGCGTACAGAAATTGTGTGCCTTCGCGGTCAGTCAGCTTCACCGAAAGCCGGAGCAGCGAGCCGGCCGGATACTGCCGCCGCATGGAACGACTGCACTCTACTTTGAGGTTTGGGTCTACCCCCTGCCCAAGAAGCGGCCTCACCCGCAAGCCTGCCGACGAAGGTTCGCCAGAGGGCACATACGTCTCAACGATGATTTCCATTCGATAACTCAACCCAGGTATCCGGCGACGTCGCGAGTTTTACACGCCATCTTGCGCGACTCCCTGTTCGTCTTCCAACCAGAACGTCGGAACCAGCTTGTTCCCGTTCCGCCACTCTTGGACAAAGTGAATCCCACTCTCTCCATGCCAGAACTGATGTCCAGCATGGTCGAGCACGATAATCTGGAGGTGGCCTTTATATGTCGAGGCCGCCGCGCCGAAGGTTTTGAAGAATCGCTTCACTGCCTCCGAATCCTCGTCCCGTATGTTGTACTTCTCCTCAATACTGCCGTCTGTTAGCCGCCGTGGGAAATACACCTGACTCGGTTGGTCAAAAACGAGCAGTCCCGGAACGGGCGAGTGCTTCTCTCGCGAGAACAGAAGATGGAGCGCCAGAAGTGCCGCAACGTGGTAAGTGAGCCAATTTGCACCACTTCCGAGCTGCCAAAGGTAGTCGGAGCCGCCATTTTCGTTGCTCACCTTGACGGTCAGCTCTTTCATGTCGAGCTGCACCGCGGCATTTTCGTCTTCGGCATCCAAGTTCTCGGCAATCCGTCCCATCCATCGTGTCAGTCGTTTTTGAACCCCCTCAAGCCTTAGCTGGTAGGAGTTGCCCGACAACTCACCTTTCAACTTTTCGATGCGAACCAACATCTTGTCGAGTTCATCTTGTGACCCGCCGCGCTCTCTGCCTTTATAAACTTCGAGAGCTTGCTCGAGCGCACCGATGAAACGGGCCGCCTGCGTGACCAGTAACTTTTGCTGCCTCGCCCGCTGATTCCGCGCTTCAACTCCTTTCTTGGTCGCGGCTACTGCGCCGAGCTCGTCGATGAGCTCACGCAGTTTTTTTTTCCAACGCGACCCAGTCGCGGTCATACACCGACGGCGCACGCGCAACACGTCGCGCTTCGGACTCGACGACAACCAGCGCGTTGACAAGTGTCTCAACTTTCTCGGCCTGACCATCAAGAGACTGGCTGCACACGGGACATGCTACGTCCACTGTCTCTTCAGTATGAGCGCGGAGCCACCTCGAAAGTCCAAGACGTTCCTGTCTCGTATCAAGCGATAGTTCGAACTGATTGACCGAGGACCGAAGGTCTGAAAGTCGGCTCATGCGATGCCGCACTTCAGCTATTTCCTCATTCAGTTTTGCCTCTTGCGTCGTCAATAGCCCGTACTCATCAACAGCCTTAGCGATGACGTCAGCATCTGGGGTTGGCTCGGGCAAGTTGGCAGTGGTCAATCCTGAAAGAACTTCCAATATGACGGGTTCTTCAGCATCTTTCAGCGAATCCGCCGGCAGGAAACCGAGCTCATAAGCCTCGGCCACCCAGTTTCCAAGGTTGGCTCGCCAGGTCGCGGAGGCGCGCTCGTAAGCGGCAAGTTCCTTCTCGAGGACGCGCGCTGCTTTGCGAAGGTTTTCATACTCCCACTGCTTCTCCAAAATTTCTGGCGTCGTGACGCCTAGAACGTAGGGAAATATCGCCCGCAGTTTCTCTCGGTGGTCGGTTGTGTCTGCTCGGTAGAAGAGAACGTCCGGGTTGGCGACCAGGTTCTGCGGCTGGAAACAGAATGCCATCAGGTCCCGGAAACTGGGCCGGCCTGCGTAACCACTCGTCGTGTTTTGGGCATCCGTACCAAGGCGCGTCAGCCGTGCCAGCCGGTCCATCGTCAGCTTAACGCGGTCGACGTTGGTATTGGCGATGGGCACATCTAGGGGAGTCTTACCCTCCTGCACACCCTTGACGTACATATCGGTCGAGGTTGGCTGCCTTCCTGGTTCGGGCCGCGCAAGCAGCATTAGCCCCTCGTCGGTATCAACTACGATGCCGAACCAAGCCACTGCTTTACGGATGACACCAACCGGGATTGCGCAGCGCTCTGACCCGAGACAGTAGTCAATGATTGGAATAATCGATGACTTTCCGGTCTTCGATGCTCCAGTGATAACGTTCGCTTTGTCTCGCTCGAACGGGACTACCTGAGGGGCAATTCCTGCCTTCCTCGGCCACAAAATGAGTTGGATAATTTGCAGCTTCAATCTAAAGCTCCAGACGAAAAACGAAGCAGAATTCCCGCAACGAAACCCTCGCGGCCCAACGTCCCAATTTCTCAGCTGCCTTCATCAGTTCCTTGGGCATCTTCCCGTCCAACATCGGAGGCTTTGTTACACGGCAACGGAATGTAGCGTCTTCCGTTTGGACGGCGAGCAGGCCGGCCCGCAGAGCGATGCCTAGACTTTCACTCGACAGGTTACGCATGCTCAAGACGTTGATTTGTGCCGTCGTCGAGATGGATTCATCATTGTTCAGCTTTTCATCAATCTTGCGCAGGCCCTTGTTGGTCCTAACAATAACCTCAAGAGTCGACTTGTTGTACAAGAGTGGAATTACGAAGAACGCATATGGAAGAGGCACTGCATCCTCCGAATGAGACGCGAACGCCCGTCCGAACTGCCATATCAGCGCGGCACCGAGTCCAGGATTTTGGACCTGCCACATCTCTTTGTTGAGCATATAAGACCTATTTCGCGGCTACCGAGACGAGCGCCTTCCAATCAGGATGCCACCCAATTTTCAGGTCGTTCGCAATCTCGTGGAAACTACCCCGGGAAAAGTAGGTTGGCACATGCACCGTCTGAATTCGCGCCTCTTTCATCATGCAGAGAAGGAGAAGCTTCACGCCTCGCTGGATTGGTGTTTTATCCGTATGGAGTGTCTTGACTTCCAGTGAGCTCTGTTTCCAATGGTCTTGGAGCTCTTCAACGAACGGCCCGATACTACGCGGGTTAAGATACCCTAGGGCCGCCCACGACGTCCGCGCAGACGAGGCCCGCATATAGTCTTTGATGTAGGTTTCAATCATTTCATCGTCCAGCTCAAGAACGCTTAGCTGACGGACAAAATTCGAACCCTCGAGGTGCTCCTCGATTTCGCTTCGCTGGGGTGTGAGCGTGTGCTCGGGAAACTCCGTCAGCTTGCCCATGACTCGCTCGTAGACGACGAGGCGATACTCCCTGAAGTCGTCGAAGGTAATGCCGACAACCCGGCGCGCTTCAATCTGCGCCATCACTTGGGTTTTCGTCCAACCGAGAAGTGATTCAGTCACTTCGTCGACGTGCTCATTGCGAACATGCACAGAAATTTCTTCACGCACCTCGTTCACTGGGGAAGCAGTTCCTTTCTCGATGGAGAAATACGTAACGATAGAGGCGATAACTTCGTCGTCGTTGGCGAACACTCTACGAAGCTGCTTAACGAGCGCTGCAGGACTCTCGTCTTCGAGGTCTGGTTCGTCGCCTGACACAGCATTGCCAACCTTCTTCGCGGTGACCTTGCTCGTCTTTTTGACTTCTTTGGTTTGGAGGTCCTCAGCGAAGTGCTTACGAAGCCTCCCAACGAGTTCAATGGCGTCGTCGGCCTTGGTACAGCGGTGCAACTCATCCGCAATCGGGCCATCGTAGGGTTGTGCCACGTACAACACGTAGACCGACGCGGCCGGCAGGGAACCGTCACGGCGCGCATCAATCCAGTTGGCCAAGGTTTTCCAGAGTGATACCGCTCTATCCGCAATCGGATTGTGAGCGAGCCCACTCTTATCCTCTTCGGAGACCACTTGTCCATCTGCAGTCTGGGTAGAAACGTCGCCGACATGCTCGAATGCCACAACATCACCAGGCCTCGCACGCATAAGATGGCACAGGACTCGAACTTCCTGCACTAGGATGCCGTACGCTTGGCCCGGAACAGACGAACTCCGCTTCTTTCGCGGCTTCATCTCAACCTTTTCTTTGATAGACATGGCAGCTTTTTCACAATGACATCATTTCTCTGATGACGCCGAGGTGGTTTTTTCTTTTTAAACCAGCTGATACATCGCAAACTCATAGGCGTGAGGAACCCCGCGGCAAGCCATGAACCCCGGTCATGGTTTATGGCAAGACACCAACTACAGGCTACGTCAGTCACGCACCCAAACAATCGAGATAGACGAAGGCCCTCATCCCTGAGGAATGCCGCTACCAGAGCTTGCGCGCTGTAAGATTGTGCATGCAATCACATGGCAAATCCATCGAAGAATGAATGGTTCGTTGCTTCGATGCGTGGACACGCACGGGAGATTTCGAAGTTGCCAAAATTCTATGTAAAAGGCATGGGCTTTGCCACGGCGCCGCTACCGCCTTCAAAAAAAGTCCTCGCTTACCGAACACATTATTCAACGCTTAAGGCCAATCAGCTGCGTGACTGCTGTGCACAGGCGGACCTTGACATGCTAAAGTGCCGCTCGACTCGCGGATAGATTTTTTGCCATGGTTCATGGCATGTGAAGCAAATGTTCCCGGGATATGCCCCTCGGTATCCCTCTGTATCCGCCGACACGCGAATAAGGCGTAGGAGTATCCGCGAGTCTTTCCTCACCGCATCGAAAATGCCAAATTTAGCGAACCTCAAGGCCGCGGCCTCACGACAGGACTTGGCAGAATTACTCGGCGTCAAGGCCGGGATGCTGTCCTACGCAATCTATAAAATCCCCGAAGCTAACAGGTACAGTCGGTTTGAAATCCCGAAACGCCACGGGGGCATCCGTGAAATCCTCGCGCCGACTCCAGAACTTAAATTAATTCAACGTCGATTGTCGGTGTTATTGCAGGACTGCGCCGCCGAAATCAACTCCGCACATGGGCACGCTGAAGACGGGACTCGATTCGGTATAGCGCATGGATTCAAGCGACATCACAACATTATGACTAACGGGCGAGTGCATGTCACCCGTCGGTTTGTGTTCAACGTTGATTTGCATGACTTCTTTGGCACGATAAATTTTGGGCGCGTACGCGGATTTTTTCTGAAAGACAAAAACTTTGCGCTTCATGCCGACGTCGCTACGGTCATCGCGCAGATAGCCTGCTTCGATAACAAACTTCCACAAGGGAGTCCCTGTTCACCCGTTGTGTCCAACCTGTTAGCTCACTCGCTCGACATCCAGCTTGTCCGACTGGCTGCCAAGAACGGAGTAAGCTACACCCGTTATGCGGACGACCTGACATTCAGCACAAACAAGCCAAGTTTTCCCGCCGAAATTGCAGCGCCTGGTGACACCCACAGCTGGAAACCCGGCGCGGACCTCGAGCGCATTGTCGCGAACAGTGGTTTTAGTTTCAATCCATCGAAAACACGATTGCAGTATCGTGATTCGCGGCAGGAGGTGACTGGCTTAACTGTCAATCGAAAAGTTAATGTTCCAGCGACATACCGGTACACCGTACGCGCCATGGTCGATTGCCTTTTCAGGACAGGGAAGTTTCAGTTCATCTACAAGAAGAAGGATGAACAAGGAAAGGTTGTTCTTGAACTAAGTCACGCTGGTCGGAATGAACAGCTGCATGGGATGCTTTCATACATAGACCAAGTCGACCTCTTCAATCAAAAGGTATGCAAAGAGAACGGACGCGAGCCTGAGAGTACGACTGGGCGTGTAGAATTATTTCGCCGATTCCTTTACTTCGATACGTTTTATGCAGCCCCCGAGCCAATCGTCGTCTGTGAGGGGAAAACGGATAATGTCTACCTCAAATGCGCTATAAAGAGTCTCGTCGCGAAATACCCAAAACTGGTGGCGGCAGGCAGCCCACCAAAGCTCAAGCTTCGATTTTTCAAGTACGCCGAGACGCGCACGGGGCAAGTGACGGACTTGACCGGCGGAGTTGGGGGAATTTGCAAACTCTTGAAAAGTTACGACGAAGACGTGAAGGAGGTATTCAAGGCACCCGTGTCAAAGTTCCCGGTCATCGTGTTAATTGACAACGACAGCGGCGCACACGGCATATACCAGGTGATTGCTGGCATCAACAAGAAGCCAAAGCCTCAAGGTCTTGCAGACTTTATCCACGTCACGAGCAATCTCTATGTCGTGCCTACCCCCTTCGGTCCGAGCAAATCGCACACAGCAATCGAGGATTTTTTCGACAAACCAACCTTAGAAACAAAGCTTAACGGGAAAACGTTCAGTCGAGAGAGTAAATTGGATGAAACCTCCGAGTACGGGAAGGCCGCATTTGCACGCGACGTAGTAGCGAAGAACGCTGGGACGATTGATTTCAGTGGCTTCCAGGCTATCTTGGACCGAGTAATAAAGGTTCTGGACGATTACGAGATTAGATTTAAAAACGCAAAGAAATAAGCGTCCAGAGAGTCCTTTGCCGTACGTGCTTGAGCGACGAGTTTTAACAGGTTCTGAGTTGCCGGTCGCGCTGCCAGTCTATGCTCGTAGTACGACAGCTCCTTATCTCCAAGCACGGCGTACAACGCCCGCGAGGTCCGATGGGCCCGGATTCAGGGATGCTCAACGTTCTCCGACCTTATGCGAACGATTCATCGGCCTTGGCCAGCTGCCGCAGCCTCAGCGGGGAGCTCATCAGTTATTGCCGCAAATGACAACGAATCGGGCTCGCTCGGCGCCGACTATCGAGACCAGGAGCAACGTCCTCGCCGTCGTACTGGCTGTTATTGTTGCGGAAACAAGGCATGCTTTTGCGAAGGCCTCGAGTGAGGCAATGCGCAACCGCGAAACATGGAGGCATCTTTCATGGACGGTTCGAGCATCAAGCTCCCGGCAGTTTCCTTCGAGACGATAAGGTCGCTGATTCCAGCTGTTCTGCACGAAGTCAAATCGTACAACCTTCCACATGTGTGCATACAGCTGGGCATTCAGCAGTCCGTTGGCCCAGGCGACGAAACAGAGGCGCACGGCAGCAAAAGGTCCTATGTCAGCACGAGAATCGCCGATTTGGACGACGACGCGCTCGTCGAGCTTGCGCGCAAGGTACTTCGCAAATATCCGGATGAAGGTCTGATGGAGGCTCTTGTCGAGCTGACGGAGCATAGTCAGCATCGCGTGAGCAAGCTTGTTCGCGGCGATGTCCTCGAGGTTCTGAATCGGTTCGAGTCGCTGTTCGGCGACTCGCCGGTCCTAGAAAGCCTTGAGGAAGTGTTTGGCACCGCGGCGTTACGCGACGATGGCTCGTTTTGGTTGGACAATTCCAGCCTCAGCGCTCAAATAGAGCAGCACTACATTCGCAACCCGGATTGGTCCAATGAAGAGATGCTCATTGAATGCGGCGCGTTGTCGTGCACTCAGGTCCGATTTTTCGGCTTGCTCGAAAAGCTGGTCCATCCCATGACCCGTCGGGATGCTGAGCAGGCGGAGTTGGCCGGCGCCATAAGCGATGCGCTGAAACGCGACGCCTTTACGCTGAAACAGACTTCTGTCGAGTCCCATTATCCGATTTACAGCGTCGTTCGCACTCAGGCGGGTGTCTTCGGGACGATGAAAAATCTGATTTTCGCATCGACCGGTGAAAAACCAGAGCTGGTCTTTCGCGACGCCCTGAACAATGACGTCGAAATCACGAAGCATGCGGACAAGGTGCTTGTCTACGACCAGCCGCTTCCCAGTTCGGGGATGCTGTTATGGAGCGACCTCCGCAACTGGTACGCTGACATTCAAGGTGTAGACGAAACCGAAGGCTCGAAGATTTTGTACACGCGTCTGCGCGAGTCCGTAATAGGCGCTAACTCGCCCGGCGAGTACGCGATTTTTCACGGCTATTACAAACGCTTCAGCAAACTACTCGATGAAAGACTACCGGCTCTAATTCCGCAGGTCTACCTGCACTACGACCCGTACACGCGCCGTGAGCGAGGCGATGAAAAATTCTTGGCCCGGCAGCGTATGGACTTCCTACTCATGCTTGAGCAAGGCGTCCGCATCGTTATTGAGATAGATGGGCGCCATCATTACGCGGTGAAAGACAAGAGCGCTCCCGAGCGCTACTTCGCGAACGCACAACTATACGCCGAGATGGCGATGGAAGACCGGCGGCTGCGGTTGATGGGCTACGAGGTATATCGCTTCGGCGGATACGAATTCCGTGACGTGGACCTTGCAGACAAACCGCAGGTCGGGCCGGAAGCACAGCGTCGCGTTGCCGAGTTTTTCGACCGACTGCTCGCAAGGCACGGAATCCGATAGTCGGTGCCTAATGCGGCGGCTCAGGCGCTCGAAATGGTAATACCGATACCACTGGCGCTCGCGAGGCGGGCTGCGCCGGTCGCGCGATGTTCGTCGTGTCTCCCTCAAAGTGGGCGCTCACCGGAACTGCCGATTCACGCCTGTCATTGAGGCTCGATAGGTATACATGCGTTTGCTGACACCGTAAGCAGAAAGCACTTGTTCGTCCGTGAGGCCTTGTCTTCGAATTTCGACAAGAGCGTCTCGCGGCAGCAGCAACACTCCGGACAGCCAGTCAGCCTCTTCCTCCTGCTCCTTATCGTACGCTTTAAGAAGCATGAGCCCTTCCGGCGAGATGCTCATCTCTTCTGGTGCATGGTCTCGAATTCGATGAGCCAACTCATGCATGAGGTCACTCGCCTGTCTCGCTGGGGAATGCGACGAATTCAGAATCACAAGCGTCTTTTCGCCAACCACAAGCGTCACTGCTGACCAACAGCTTGGCGTCCCGTCGTTGCGGAGCAATGTCTCTCGCACATCGTCTGAAAGACCGGGCACGTCGTGAGGCGTCCACACGCGGATTCCCAAGTGTTGCGCCAGAAGTCGGCCGTTCAGAGGAGCCGTTGCTGGTAAATCCAGTTGCTGGCGAGTTTCGGCTGAGTACCGCTCGCACCAAGCTTTATATCCGCGCTGCACAGTCTGTTCAGACCTCTTCTTTTAGGAGCGCCGCCTGAGCCAAAACAATCATCTCGCTCAGAGCCATTGCGCTCTCGGGTTTTATCGCGACTTCCTTCTTGAAATGAACTAAGGCACGCGTCGCTGACGAGGTTGCAGGCACCAAGCCGAGGAAGGCGGCGGGGTCTTCTCCCAACCACGCGCATATTTTCCCAAACGTCTCGAGGTCCGGAACCTTTCTGTTTTCCACCCGGGAGAGTGTGGCCGGGCTGATGCCGACCTCCTTGGCTGCCTCGCGGATGCCGCGACCATCTCGGCGCTGAAGTATGTGCTGGGCCAAAAGGTCCATCTTCACGTGTTCCATTTTTCTCCTGTCTTATGTGTGAGACAAAAACTGTTTGACCAAAGAAACAAGCCGTGCCAAACATGTTTCACATGTAAGACGGAGTCTGGCACTTGACTAGCCTCCAGTCAACATCGCCGAGTCGGCGTTCGTCCTTTCGACACAACGGGGTTCCAAAAATGCCTGCAACTGAGCAACGTATTGAAGAAGTCGTAATCGTCGAGGCGGTCGGCCGCAGCGGCGAGGTAATCCTCGAAATAATTGATATTGAGATGTTCGTGCGCGAAAAGAAGCCCGTGCCGCACGCTCACAAGTACCGGATTCGCATCGATAAAGCGCACTACGTGGTCGATGTGCAGCATATGACCGGGGAGCAGATTCTCGGCTTGGCCGGCAAAACCAGCAGCGGCTGGTTATTGTCCGAAAAGGTCCACGGGCAGATGCGGCCCGTTGCTCCTAGCCAGACAGTGGACTTTGCCGCGCACGGTGTAGAGCGCTTCGCGACCATTCCTAAAGAGGTCCAGGAAGGTGAAGGCCCTGTGCGCGCGGACTTCGCGGTGCTGGAAGAAGACCGGGAGTATCTCGACACCCGAGGATATGTGTGGGAAGCCGTCGACCAGCCCGACGCTAAACGCATCGTGGTGCGCGGCTTCCAGCCGCCGCCCGGGTTCGAGCCAGCGACGGTCGACATGTTCGTGATTCTGCCGGCAGGCTATCCCGACACGCAGATTGACATGGTCTACTTTCACCCGCCGCTTTCGCGCGCGGACGGGAAACAAATCCGGGCGCTAATTACAAACCAATTCGAAGGTAAGACCTGGCAGGGGTGGTCGCGGCACCGGACGTCGAACAGCCCGTGGCGCCAAGGAATCGACAATGTTTGCACCCATCTGATGTTGGTTGACGATTTCCTTCGCGCTGAGCTGTTGAAATGAGTGCCGACAACTTGCTCTCCGTGCTGGCTATATCGGGTATGCACCGCGACCGGCTGCGCCGTCACCTCTTTCCCGGCGACGGTAAGGAGGCGGTCGCAATTGCATTGTGCGGGCGGGCAGTTGGTACGAACAGAAGTCAGCTGCTCGTACATGAAATCATCGAAGTCCCGTACGATGCGTGCCGCATACGCGAGCCTGACGCAGTGGCGTGGTCCGTCGAATCGGTGCTCCCGGCCCTCAATCGAGCCATGCAGTTGAAGCTTACCGTCGTCAAGTTTCATAGCCATCCCGGCGGCTACCCGGAGTTCTCGAAATACGATGATGCTTCGGACCGAGCTTTCTTCAAAGCTGTGGACGATGTGCTCGACAATTGCGACGCGCGCGCCAGCGTGGTTATGTTGCCGGACAGTCGATTCTTCGGGCGGAATGTCCAAAACGGCGTTCTGGGCAATCCTATTGACCTCTTCCGCATTGCCGGCGATGACTTCGAATTCATCCGCCCCTGCGACGGGCCTGGCGACGGGGAGCAGATACCGGAGCACGCAGTGCGACTTATCCAGACATTCGGCGAAGGCACGTATCGGACGCTGCGTCAGTTGCGTATCGGCGTGGTTGGAGCATCTGGCACCGGCAGTATCGTTCTTGAACAACTTGCACGAAATTGCGTGGGTGAAGTCGTACCGGTCGACCCCGACCATCTTGAGCGGAAGAACCTCAATCGCATCCTGAACTCTCGCGGTTGTGACGCTGCAGCCGGCCGCAGCAAAGTCGACCGAGCGCGCGAAGCCATTCTTGCGATGGAGCTAGGCACGACGGTCTCCCCGCTGGAAAAAGACATTGGCGAACGCGAAGCAATCCTCGCCTTGTCCGAATGCGACATCCTCTTCGGATGCGTAGATTCAGTTGATGGTCGCCACATCCTTAACAAGATTGCTACGCACTTCCTGATTCCGCTCATCGACCTTGGTGTTCGAATCGATGCGGACGGAAATGGTAGCGTCGACCAGGTCTGTGGGGCCATTCACACCGTGCAGCCTGGCGGTTCGAGCCTGATGAGCCGTGGTGTGTATTCGCAGGCTGACCTCAACGCGGCCTTCATGAAAAGACGTGAGCCCGACCGGTACAAGGAGATGCTCAAGGCTGGCTACGTCAGAGGGGTAAACGTAGACCGTCCAGCCGTGATTTCCCTAAATATGCTCGTGGCGGCATACGCGGTGAATGAGATGCTTGCGCGGCTGATGCCGTACCGCGTCGACCCGAACTCCAACTTCGCGCAGCGGCGTATCAGCCTGTCGGACCCGCTGGCGAGTAGTAACGAAGGCGATGGCGAGGTGTGTCCTGCGTTCGTAAAGCGGGTGGGTTTTGGCCTCGCCGAGCCGTTGCTCGGAATCATGGACCTTTGAACGATGCTGAACTTCTTACGCAAGCTTTGGGAATCGGGAGTCGGTCGGTACGACACGTTGTGTGGACGGCATCGAGTCGTCGCGGTAGACGAGTTACCAGAGCGCATTGCCGAAAAAACGGTGTACGCGGTCGGCGAGGATGGACAGTACTGGCTTGCCGCGCTTAGCTGCCCGTGCGGATGTGGCGACACGATTCAGCTCTCGATGATGCAAGGGGAGCGCCCCTGCTGGACCTTGGTCGAAAAGAACATGCGGTTCCCCAGCTTGGCGCCATCCGTCGACCGCACGGTCGGTTGCAGGAGCCACTTCTTCGTCACAAGCGGCCGCATTCAGTGGTGTCAGTAGGAGCGCGTTGCCGGGGGCACGCATTGCAGTTCGGCCAGCACGGAGAAAAGTCGGCTAACACTGCCGAGCGGTCACATCGCCGCAACGCTCTTTCACCATGCCACAATCAACCGCTCCACCGCCCCGGCCGGATAGTCCTCCGGCCACTCTTTTGCCAGCAATTCCACATCCGCTCGCACGGCCGCGCCGAACGCCCCCGCTGAATCCTCCGTTTGGCTATCGCCACCGCATACATTCGTAGACGCTCCCGTCCCGCCCGCCGCGCTGCCGGCAATTTCCCTCACTGTTTCCAGTAGGCTTTACGCGCAAGCAACCCGGTCGCGTGCCCGCCGAAGCCGACGAAAGCTGCGTCAGATAGCCCCAAATCGCGCGCCACGACGCGGATGTCACTGTCTGCATCGCCCAAAATGAGGCAGAGCAGTTCGATAGAGGCTTGCATCGCATCAGAGCGTGTCTCCGGTGCTGTGGCAAATACCCTAGATTTTTCGATTGAGAGTTCCATGCGGAATGTAGTCGTCCCGTTTATATGGGCTCGTCGCCCACCAGGGAACAACACTGCTTCCGAAGTGTCGGCTGCTGTAGCGGGTTTGTCCCGTCTGCGCGGCATTTCATCGCTCGCGCAGGCCATTGTTTTGGTTCGACTTTTCTCTGCGGGGGTACGAAGATGGGCTGGGAATACACCGACTTTCGGCGCGAGGAGCTCTACGAGCAAGTGTGGACCGAGCCGGTTACCAAGGTCGCGAAGCGCTATGCGATTTCCGACGTTGGGCTTCGGAAAATATGCCTAGACCTCGAAGTGCCGCTTCCACCGGTGGGCTACTGGGCGAAATTGGCAGCGGGCCGGGCCGTGAAGAGGCCGCCGCTTGGCACGACGAAGGGACCAACGACCTATCGCCGTTCTAGGTACGTTGCGCCGTTAGACGACGAGTTCGATGCCCGATATCGGGAAAGTCTTGAAGAGGACTTGCCGCATCGCCCTGCGATACCAAACCTACCTCTGCGGACATCCCTGGAGGACTGCTTGCCGCTAGCCAAGCGGGTCGCGAAGAGGCTTGAGGGCAAGGTCCGCGACGCAAGGGGCTGGCAGCTCTGCGACGGACCCGGGCTCGTATGTGTTGCCGCGTCAGAGACGAACAGCTTCCGTGCGGTGCTGCTACTCAATCTCGTGCTCGAATCACTGTTGGCTGCCGGCTACGCTCTTTCCGCCAGCACTAAGGGTGATAGCCCCGTATTCATCTCCATACTTGACCTCAACCTGTCGTTCAACGTCCGCGAGCGCAGCCGGCGGGAGCCAATGCTTCTGACGCGCGAACAACGACAGAAGAACGAAGAAGTTGGATTCAACTTCCACACCCAGCAGTACGAATATCATCCAACGGGTGAGTTCGATATTGCGGTGACCGAGCCAAATAGCAGCTATGAGTTGGCGAAAACTGGCGACAGTCGGAGCGCGTCTGTTGAAACCAAAGTCGTGGCGTTCATCGGCCGACTTCGTGAGCTGTCGATACGCCGGCGCGTGAAAGTCGAAATTGGCGCCAAGCGCCAAGTCATCGCAGAAGCCAAGGCAGCGGAGGGGCGGCGCCGGGCCGAAATGCAGATGAAGGCACTCGACCGTCTCAAACAAGTTGAAGAGTGGGCAACCAAACTTGAGCGGGCTAACCGCCTCAGAAGTCTTGCTGACAAGTTCGAAACCGAAAGGCTGTCGTCAAATGACGGAGTGATTGACGCGGAATGGATTCGTCGTGCAGCGGACTGGGTAGACCCGACGATACTTCGTCACTGGGACGAGGTGGATGGGTCGCGCGACGAGACGGCCGAATAACGCTGCCACGTCGGCAAGGATGAAGTTGGGCAGGTTCGTGTTTAGTTGTGTGATGTGAGTGAGCGCAAACCTGCAGTTGAATCCATTGTTGGCGGCGGTTGGTGTTTTTGTTGCCACTATAGCAACGCCATTTGTGGAGAAGTACCAATGAGCGAGTCTGCGGCCAGTTTTCCAATCCAACGAACTGCCCGACGAACGCCCCTCGCTTCACCAATTCAGAAGTCGTCCACTGCGCGCAGACTTGCGTTCATGGGAGCAACGGTAGTTTGCGCATTCGGAAGCGATTTTGGGTATCTGCGCGGCGTCGGCTTAGTCACGGAAGGGCGAGGAAAGCGGTAATCTGAACCGGCCCCGTTCCAAGGTCACTTTCCTTCGGTCGTAATATACTTCCCGAAAATGACGGCAATGACCGAATGAGTCAACCCGCATAATCAAAAGATGCGAGAGATTGAGACCATGGGCGGGAAGGCGAGAAAATCGGGTTCCGGCGCGGGCACGCTAGTTGTGGCCATTGTCATGGCCATCATATTTGCCCCGAAGGGCGGGTGGACCGTGTTCCTCGTCTTCGTGCTCCGCTGCGTGCTTGTGGCTATCTTCGGCAAGAAGAAGGAACAAGAACCCGCTACCGGCAGCAACCAACCGCCTTCTGCCGCACCACTCGCCCCTAGCTCAAGCCCTCTCATGCAACCCCTCCGCGTCGGCCGTCGCGTTCAGTCCGACGACGAATTGCTGACAGTTCACCGGGCGCATGCCGCAAACCGTAAAGACCGACAGCTAGGTAGGCCGAATCAATTGGTATTGAACTAACGAGTCCACAAATGCCGCTTCCACGAAAAACACGCTTTAATCGACTCGTTCGCGGTCTTCGGCTCGAGATGCATGAACTCGGGGCGAATCCTGATGCGGTGGTCGGAGCGGCGCTCGCGCGGTGGTGCAAGGAAAGTTTTCCTGGCCTGCCAAAATCATCGCTACCTGCTCGCTCGGCAATGATGCGCACTGCCGCCATCATTGCTTTCGTTGATTTCGTTAAGGAGGATGAGTTTCTTGAGGCGACATACTGGCTTGCGTCAGCCTACGCGCAGCTAGCCGGAGACGAGCGCCGAAAGAACCTTGCAATGTTCTTCACGCCGCCGTCGCTCACAAAACGTCTGCTTGATGAATTGTCGTCGAGTGGCGTCGACTTTGCCGCTCGGAGTTTCTGCGACCCCGCATGCGGGGGAGCCGCGTTTTTGAGCCCCATTGCAATTCGAATGCGCGATGCATTGCGTGCAAAGGCTTTTAGTCCTCCGGAAATTCTTGAGCATGTTCAATCGCATCTGCTTGGAATCGATAAGGAAGGGACGCTTTGCAAGCTGTCGCGGCAGTTCTTGGCGATGGCATTGTATGAAGAGGTTCTGGCCACCGGCACCTTGCCAGAGTTCCAGGTAGTAGAAGGTGACTCACTGTTGGAAGTATCGCAACTATTTGGAAAATTGGACGTGGTGGTATGCAATCCCCCTTTTCGAAAGATGCGGGCATTCGAGGTGCAGACTTGCTTCGAAGCCTTTGAAGATATTATCGAAGCCCAACCTAACCTATATGCGCTTTTCATTGCATTGTGCGTAAGGCTACTTACCGTAGGCGGCACCTGTGCATTGGTGACGCCTACGAGCTTTCTGTCAGGGCAAAACTTCTCTAAGCTCCGCACGTTCCTCTTGGCGCGAACAAAGGTCCTCGGCATTGGAATGGTAAGTGACCGCCAAGGCGTTTTTATCGACGTCGAGCAAGAGACCGCACTCACTCTGCTACGTCGTGAGGACAATGGACATGCGCCTTCAATGAAGACCGAGGTTAGCGTGGTCTCTCGTGACGGGACTTACGTGGATGTGGGGCGATGCACGTTGCCGAACTCGGGAGCGGCTTGGCCGATTCCTCGCTCCCTGGGCGATATTTCTCTGCTCAAGAGTGCTGCAAAGTTGAGCGCTGGCCTCGCAGACTATGGATATACAGTTCGTATTGGAAGTTTCGTGTGGAACAGAGATACGCGTCCCACCTATCCCTCTGCCAAGAGTGCGGCCAGGGCAAAGGGGGGAACGGCTGTGCCCCTACTTTGGTCAAGCGATATCGCGGCCAATCGCACCCTGAGGTTTGCCGGCGTGCCTAAATCCAACAAAGAGCCATGCTTTGTTAACCTGGGTTCAAAATCCCATCCTTCGGTAGTAAAACGTCCAAGTGTACTGTTGCAGCGTGTAACGTCAAACGACCAGCCAAGGCGATTGGTGGCTGCAGTTGTGTCAAAAGACCTCTTGGCAATGTACGGGGGGTTCGTTGGTGAAAACCATACGGTCATCCTCGAGCAGGTCTCGCACGAGCCGGTGCTCACCCCGGAGCAGCTAGCGATTTTGCTGGGTACGCCCACTGTTGACCGCTACTTTCGATGCATATCTGGCGCCACTAACGTTTCCGTGTTTGAACTTAGCCAACTGCGTCTTCCCAAACCTGAGCGTTTAAAGGCATTCCTTGCCCAAGGTTACGACCTCGCGGAAGCGGCTCGCATGACGTTGGACGACTAACTGAAATCCCGCTTCGTCGAATCGCTTATCCCTTAGGAAAATGACTGCCCCTGAAGATAAAACATGACATCGAGAAAGCAGTTCATGGTCTTGAAGGACGCGGAACAGAAGCGTAGAGAGGCTGCGACTAGGCTGGCAAAGAGCAAGCCCATCAAGCGCGCAGTAAGGCCGGTTGCAATTGTCGAGGCTACGAAGCCAGCGCTGGCCGCAACCGAGCCACGTTCGCCGCCCGAACTCGTTCCTCAGGTTAGGGACTCGCTTGTCGCGCTGTTTCAAGACGGCGAGACCATGCCGAGTGAGCCATCAAGTGCACTTTTGGGCTTGGCGGACCTGTACTTGCATGCTGCCAAGCACCGCTCGCGCCACATTGCAATGGTCTGGCCAGCGTCGCTAAAAACGTTAACACTGGTGCATGCAGTTGCAACTATTGCGCGCTGGCACGAAGGAGACAAGCAGGGCGTCCGTGGCCTATTTTTCCCGGCGAAGACGAATGTGTTTCATCCATTGAATCACATTCACGTTGCCCGGACTACAATTCTTCGCCTCGCTAACGAATTCGTCGAAGTAAGTCCAAACGCTCGCGTGACGAGGGGGCTACCCGATAAGGATGCGTTTCTCTACTCGTTATCGGACCGCAGTCTGCCGAATGTGGAGGGAGAGCCGTTCAATCCAAGTCTGGGAGAACTGCTCCCACACTTCTTGGCTACTCCAGAGTTCGCGGCTTGGCGCCCGTGCGATGACCATCTCCTCGCGCAAATACGCGCGAAACTGTTGAGGCGAGCACACGCCAAGGCGCTACAACAACTCAACTGCGCAGTGATTGGGGCGCCCAAGACTGCTCCGGACGCGATTTTCGCTCTCGACGGACGGATGTCAGAAGATGAGTTGCGTAAAGCGTGTCGTGCTCTCGCGAAGGTATCTCCACCTGAGGTCGTGCTTGTCGCGGCGACACGAGTGGTTCGCTCAGAAGCTCTAGGATGGAAAGCTCGCCTCAGTCGGTTCTGCTTGATGTTGGAAGAAACATTTCACGAGAAACCGCCGGGGGTCGTCGTTGTAACTGATGAACCGCATACCGCTTACCGGCTAAAGAACGAGCTATGGGAGAGAAACCACAAGCGAGAACCCGGTGCCCGCTGGCGGAGTCCGCACGAATACAAGATTTCCGGATTTCCGAGTGTAGTTGACGGAGTAGGCCTCCACCCTGCGGGTGTGCGGGAGGCAAATCATCCGGCTCCTCGCGAGTTTGACGTTCATTTGGTGGATGCCGACATGGCGAAAGTTACCAACAAGCTCGTACGAATCGCAGACACGGTGCCTGGTGGCAAGACAGCCGCAGTGCCGTTAGTAGAGGCCTCCGCTTATTTGTCACGTATTGCAGCACTTCCCTGCGGGGTCAGGCATATGTCCCAGCACCTGTCGGGTCCGGATGTGTCCGACAGAACTCGCACTGCATTCGACTGGCCGGCGCGCATGGGGGCTGTCCGAGCATTCGAAAAAGATGTTGGTGTTGGAGAGAACAGACCTGCACTAGAAGAATGTTTGACGCGTGCGTCAAAGCTCTTTGAGAACTACTACGAGGCTACTCCGTTTGCCCACAAACTAGCAAGTCTCGCCGCAACGGCGGCAGTCGGCAAGAGGCGTCGCATTGCAATCGTCTTTACGAGTGCACTGTATCGCAGACTCGCAGAACTCTTTCTGTCACAGTACAGCCAATATCCGGACAACATCCGCTTCGAGGACTTTCGGGACCGCGTCCAGTTGTTGGCCGCTCGGCAACTCGAAGAGCATCTTGACAAGCTTGACGGCATGACTCTGGTCTTCGCTGGTCTCAATGAAGACTGCTTGCGGCTACTAGTCACAGACGACCGCGTCACAGCACATTCCGTACTGCTACTGACCCAACGTACTGGGCAATTCCTGCGTGCGTCTCTCAAGCCAATCGTAGAAAGTTTTCCTGAATTTAAGGCATTTAAGCCTCGACTCGAATCTGTTCTGCGGCAGTTGAAAGACCTCCCGGAGGACTCGTCGGTTCTGTCGACGGCTGACTATATTCTGCCAACATTCCGAGTTGAGCTGTCGTCGGAAATCTCGTCAAATGAACATCAAACTGCGTCTGATTGCTGGGCCATTCAACTTGCCAACGGAACTACTCTATTCCGGCGCGATTCGTCAGAAGTCTACGTGTATGACCCCGATTCGCAATACGCGTCCGACTCTGGGTTCAGGGTGGGGCAGGTCAAATCTCTTGAGGCAGGCAACAAGCTATTCGTCATGTCAGGCGAGTTGCGCGAGATGGTTGAGCAAGAGTTACGCGACGCGGGTGTTCCTATCCAGTCAGACAAGACGTTCGAGGCAGCGCTCCGCAACTACCACGAGCAAGTTCAAAAGCGCCTCGCTATCCAGTTCCCTATTGGCTCACTAGCGGACAAGGTTCGAGCGGTCCGTGAGCAGATGCTCGCAGTCGCCCCGGGACTTGTGACGGAACTTCCCAAGGAACAGGCCATGCGGCATTGGATTGACCTCGGTGCGTCTTCAAATACCCCTTTCGAAAAGCTACGCCCGTCTGCGCCTTTGCGCGAGGCCGCATTCAAGGCATTTGCCCAAGTGCTGGGATTCTCCGCTCTTGAGACCGCGTACCAGTGGCAGCGGGTGATACTGGCGGTGCGAAATTCAAGACGGCTTGATGGTCGCCACGTCTCAGACATTTACGCGTACATGCTGTTGCAACCGGAGTCGGCAATGGCCAACTCGAGCATAAGGCGAAAAACACTCGCGATGCTCTTCGCTAGGGCGCGGGAGAGTGTGGCCACCGTCGAACAAGTTGGACCTTTTAAGGAGGTACGTCAATGAGCCAATCTGTTCATCGCGCTGACCCAGCAGCAATCCCCTCGACGTTGAAGGAGGCAGTTGTTGACGGCATCCTGAACCTGACTTACGCTCAACTAAGCGGGCAAGGTCCCACGGGTCGGTATTTGTTCGGAGCGCGCCCAAGGGTACTGCTGAACTCCGGATTTCTACTTCCCCAGCGCAGCCAGTCTGGCGATGACGAGGTTACATCGCCAATATGGGTGTCCTCGCACGGTCTGCAAACACAACTCAACGCGACCTCACCATCGATAGTGATGGTTGCACCGCGTCTTTCCCTCTATGTCCGAATTCTGCCACGCGAGCAGGACCTCAAACGACCCAATTGTCGACCCGTTTTCATGTTGCGCCAAGCCGTGGTCGAGGAGCTGAAGGCTGAGCGCGACCGGCGCTTAGATGACGCGTGGGAGAGGGTGAAGGGCGACTACACCTCGAAGCGAAAGCACCCCAACTGGGCCGAGATTCGAAAAAAAATCGTCGACGACGTGTATTCGGAAAATGGCATTCCGCGGTATCTGCTGACTTCAGACTTGCCGCAGGAGCCACTCGAGCCTGAAGCAGAAGAGTCTGTCGAGACCGATACAGCTGGCGAGAGTGTCAGTGAAGGGGCGGTGGTCGATGCAGAGGCTCCGCTACCGATTAAGGACGAGCACTTTGAGCCGTTGACTGTTCCACACAAGTGGATGCGCTTGGAAGTCGAGTTGCCGACACTTGAGCTTGACACATTGAAGTCTAAAGATGAGCTCGAACGAAACATTGAAGACCATGCGGTTAAAATGCAGGATGCAGTAGCTAAGCGGTTGCAAGAATGGGCCCAAGACGAAGACCCAGAATGGGGAGGAAAGGCTTGGGGCTATCGGCGCCTACTGACCATCCCAGCTAGCCAGTACACCAAATGGTCGGACTTTCTGGAAAGTGTGCGCAAGTCGGAGCTTCGTATTGCGCTTCCAGAGATTCGCCTCAGTTGGGACTTAAGCGTGCATACCGACTGGCTTGACCCTTCCAAGCGCAACCTATTTCTTGCTCTGGAGAACGTCAGCCAGATGCCCCAGCAGCACGTGGATGACACTGAAGAGGCAGTCTTTCTTGTCTCATTGCAAGTACAGTTCCCAACCGCTCTGCACCACCCATTGAGGCTGGAGCGCATCGACCCGTCCTACAGGTACAACAAGTACCTAGAGTATCCTGCGATGGGCCACAACTGCGGAGTTTTGGCTGTCGGGTCCGGGCCCGAGCGACTGGTGCTCGAAACGACTTGGGCGCCAAGGTACATCCAGCCTCGAATCGTGCCGACAAGGGGGAATGGGGTACAGCGACAAGTCAGAACTCTTTCTAGCCCCGACGGTCTTGACGGACTTGCGCCGTTGGTGCCTGCTATGCAGGAGTGGCTGAACGCGTTGCCGTCGCAAATGAATCTCGCCGAAGGGCTCAACTCGTCAGACGCTGATGGCCTTGAGCGGGAGGTCGAAGCTTTCCATCAGGACCTCGAGAAGTGGCGTTCAGAGATGAGTTCGGTAGCCGCCGGCTTGGATTGCCTGAGGGAATCCAAGGAAGCCTGGCGTATGCGTGGAGCACAGGGCGACCCGAAGGCCATTGTTTTCGAGGCTTGGCTTGCCATGAACGAGACTATGGCGGATTTCATGAAAATTCGGTTTGGCCATGACGACAATGAATGGCGTCTGTTTCAACTAGCCTTTGTCATTGCCAATATCCCTGCGCTGGCTTCGCGGATATCTGAATTCGCACACTGCTACGACGAGAGGCGAGACGACGCCGTCACGTTACTGTACTTCGCGACAGGTGGCGGAAAGTCCGAGGCGTTCTTTGGCCTCCTAGTCTTCAACCTCATACTGGACCGGCTGCGCGGAAAGCACCGCGGGGTGACGGCGTTAATTCGCTACCCATTGAGACTGTTGACGATTCAACAGGCGCAGCGCTGTGCTCGTGTACTGGCCCAAGGTGAACGGGTGCGCCGTCGCCACGGGTATGGCGGCGCACCTTTGTCTATCGGCTTCTGGGTAGGGAGCGGTGGTTCGCCCAACCGACATAACACCAAAGGAATCAAGAGCATCCCGGATGTGTCGGCGGCCCCGCCCTTTCCGGCAGCCGAGAAAGCCCTTAGGGAAGACGATGCCAAGTACTCGGCAGCCATGCGGGCTTGGCGGAAGCTGCCCCTGTGCCCGTACTGCAACAATGAAACTGCGCTCCGGTTGTTCGTCGAAGACGGAGACCAGACGCTCGGCCATGTGTGCACCGACATACATTGCGACTCCAACGGCGGACAGTGGCGGCCGCTGCCGTTTTATATCGTTGACGAGGACATCTACGACCTGGCGCCGTCCGTGCTATTGGGTACAGTCGACAAGCTGGCGCTCATCGGACACTCCAGCCGGACGATTCGTCGCATCTTCGGCATGTTTGGCGCGGCGCCTTGGGTCAACATGACTAATGGACGGCTGTACGTCCCGACTGAAAGCAAGGAGCTCTCGGCCGGGCCTGAGGCCAAGGGCATGACAGGCGTCTATCCTGCGTACAGGTCCGGTCAACGTATCTTTCACGACCCATTTCCAAGCCTCATCATCCAAGACGAGGCTCACTTGCTTGACGAGTCACTGGGCACGTTCGCAGGCCTCTTTGAATCGACGCTTGACGCCATCTTCGCGAGCCTTTCAAAGCCGCTGAATGAGCTCATTGCGGTCGACGTGAACGGGCGACGGCGGCGCGCAAAAGTTATTGCAGCATCCGCCACGGTTTCGGAACCCCAAAGACAGCTCGAGCACCTGTACCAACGCTCAATTCCAGCCACCCAGTTTCCCGAGCCAGGGCCGTCACTGTACGAGTCGTTCTATGCAAAGCCTGCTGTGGCCGCAGTCGAGGAAGCAACTCGACGGGCGAATCCTGACATTGAGGTAGCAAGTAGACAGGGCCGTGTGTACGCGGCCTTCATGACCAACGGAAAGCCCCATACCTCTACCAGCGTTGCGGTCTTGTCAGGTTTCCATCTGACCATCACGCGGTTGTACGACGGGTTGACTAGTGGTGTTTCGCAAGACCTTCAGACGGCCCGACTGCAACTGGCCGACCATGTCTCCCCGGGACCTCTGCGGAACTTACACAGGCAGGTCGTGCTTGCAGCTGGTGCGTCGGAATTGGCGACACTGGTCGACCTCCACCGCATCGCGCTTACTTACGTCACCAACAAGAAGGGCGGTGACCAAATAATGGCTGCAGAGGCCGAGGAGACGCGAAAGCGTCACCTGAATGAAGGTATCGACCTTGGGGGGCTGGATACGCGCCTCATCACCGGTTCCGTGGAGCAAGGCGAAATTCAGGCGGTGGTAGATACAGCTCAGCGCCGCGTGAACCCAGGCATGCCGCTGCCTCCCGTTCGTGAACAACTGCGTTCGGTTATCGCAACTTCAGCCATTTCACACGGTGTGGACGTCGACGAGTTCAATTCGATGTTCTTTGCAGGAATGCCCTCAGACATTGCCGAGTACATTCAGGCTTCATCGCGGGTCGGACGCACTCACATCGGCTTTGTCGTGCTGGTACCGACGCCTCAGCGCCGACGCGACCGGCATATTGTCCATGTTTTCGACATCTTCCACCGCTTCTTGGAACGTATGGTTCAGCCGGCGGCTATCGACCGCTGGGCTGAGCGTGCCATTGAGCGAGTTTTTCCGAGCCTTTTCCAGGCGTATCTACTGGGTGTCGTTCCAAGCCGTGAACTCATTCGGCTCCCCGAGGACGAGAAAAATAAGACGCCAGACTTTCGTTTCATTCCAAATGTGCGTCGCGAGTTCAAATCTCGAGGGGATGCATTTATTAACGAAATCGATAAATTTATCGAGTTGGCAGTTGGGCTGCGTGATGAGTTCTCTCCGGAAGGTGAAGAGCACTATCGGCGCCGTATCGACGAGCGAACTCGAAATCTCATCGTCGATACGTGGAGCAGCGCGTTATGGGGAAGCGGCACGATGGATGGTTACTTCAAGGGGCAGACGGACCCGATGCTCAAGCCAATGACATCGCTTCGTGACGTTGACCTGGGTGGGGTTATCCAGGCATCTTTCCGCGATGCCATAGGTAAGAGACAGTCTCCCAGCGAGGTGCAACTGGTGATGGACCTCGTGCGCCATGGTGTGGCTAATAACGATGGCACAGACAACGCGCGTACAGGAGACTGACATGGCAACACGCGGCACTTTTCTCGCAGACGATGAGGATGACAAGACAATGAGCGCGCCGACGATGGCACGTTCGCGGAGCCAACTTGGCTCTGCCTATGCACCCGGTGCCTTCTTTACATTCGAAGGAGGGTTAGGCGCTTGCATATCAATTCCGGACCTCTCTGCCGTAGTGGATGATGCGCCCATCACAGCCGAAACCAAAGCCCAAATTATCTTACGACTGCGAGAGGTCTGGCAGAGCTGGTTCGGGCGTGCCTACCCGGTAGGCGCGCAAGACCGTCAGATAGACCCGCGTCAGTGCGTGGATGAAGCACTCCTCGTGGGAGCTTCAGTGGTTCCATTGGGTGGAGACCGGCTCGCATTCGTGAGCCCATTGCGCATGGGGTATGCGCCTGCGCCTCTGACTTTTGTGTGCAATAAATGTCGTCTCTTCAAACGCTTCGAATCGGCAAGTGACCTCGCGCGAAATCAGAAAAATCTGCTCAGTACCAAATGTACGGCGCTAGATGCCAAGGGGCCCTGCCAATGGCGCCAAGTGGATGTCATCTTCGTACACTGGTCTGGCGAGTGGATGCCAGTTACACCCGGACGGTGGGAATGGAATAGCCGGACCGGTGAGACGAGACTGTACGGAGAGGAGTGCACAGTTTGCGGCGGCAGTGCGTTCAAGCTCAACTCCGATTCGCCTCGTATCGGTCAATGGCACTTCTACTGTGCCAACCCCACGTGCGGACATAAAGGGTCGAATGAATGGCGTCAGAACGATGAGTTTACTACTGACATCTTTAGGGACCGGGCTGGCGCGCGAGTGAGCGAGCGTCGAATGGAGCCCATCTCGTATCGAGCCTCATCGGCCTATTACCCTCAGGCGGAGCAGTTTGTGCTGTTCCCGGAGTCGGAGCATCAGCTTGTCACGATGCTGGAGCCGCAGCGACAGGAAGAGCTGGCCATGTTCATTGGCACTCAGTTTCGATTTGGCGGCGGGGAACTCACTCCGGACGAGATGAAGCAGTCGTTGTTGGCCGTGGGTAAGACCAGCGAGTGGGAGTCTTACGAGAATGTCTCAAAGATGAGGGAACTGGCGCAGGGCATGAATGACGCTAAGGTTCTGGCGATGATGGATGGTGAACTTGGGAAGCTGGTAACTCGATGGACCACCAGCGACCCGCCGCTGGTCCGGCCGCACGTTGAACTGCCTACGGCCGTTACCGCACAGCTCGCTATCCGTAGCGAGTACACGAGTCGATTCGACCCGTTCGTTTTGGCAGTCGAGCACGAGGCATTGGACCGTGGGAAGCTCTCGTCGTCATCTGCTAGCGGCCGAGCGCCATTCGTGCGCTTCAACCACCTGGACAATGACTTGGCGCCGAAGGATGCGGTGGCGAAAGCTTCGCAGGAAAAGGAAACGCAGCGCCTGATGAACAAACTTGGGCTTGTCGAGTTTGGCTTGATTCGGGAATTTGACCTTTGTCGCTTCACACATGGATACACGCGGGTTTCTGCCACTCCTACTCTCGAAAAGCGCGGGCAAGATATGCCCGTGCGACTGCGATTGTTCGACCCTTTGCGTAGCGGCAAACGTCCAATCTACGTTGTCACGCAGGCTAACGAGGCCCTATACATGCAGCTCGACCCGGTCGCGGTGTACTCGTGGCTTCAGGCCGTCGGGGTGCAAGACCTTCCAGCTTGGAATCCGAATGATTCGGTCCAACTTGGCGGGCGGCTGCTCGAAGTGGCCCAGCCGTTCGGCCGCTACTTCGCTCTTCTTAAAGAAGGAGAAGCTTCAACGTATCGCTATGTGTATACGCTTTTGCACACTTACGCGCATGCGCTCATGAAGAACGTTGCTGAGCTTTCAGGACTGGACCTTGGTTCAATGGGTGAATACATCTTCCCACTTGACTTGGCATTCGTCGTCTACCGGAACGGCACTACGATGGACCTTGGCAATCTGTCATCACTCTGGCGTAACGAAAACAACCGATTCCTGTCACGAATGCTTGAAAGTTCATCGCATCGCTGTAATTCGGGAAGGCTCTGTGACACGGCGGGAGGGGCTTGTCCGGACTGCATTATGGTTCCTGAGACTTCCTGTATTGCTCAGAATCAGTTGCTGTCGCGTGCTGTTCTCAAGGGCGGGCCACCCCCTAGAGAGGACGCAACGCACAGCGGTAAGCGGATACCCGGATTCCTAGAAGTGGTGAACGAGCGAAATGTGGACTGAGTTGACCATTGCGCTTGTCGCGCTCGTGCCGCTTTGCGACGTTGCGGTCCCGCTGTGAGAGGTGGCAGCCGCATGCGGGCTGGGTACTGCTCTTGAACTACGAAGCATCTGTACGCGTGTTGGATTATCGTCGTACTCATTGTTCAGGATGGCGTGGTCGCATATGACGCGCCCAGCCGGCTGTTGCGTGGTTGCACATTGAATATCGCTCGCCCATGCTCCAGTTGAAGCCAAAGCTGTCAGTGACAGCAGCAATGCAAAGTAATGCTTCAGTTGCAGCAGTCCTCCCGTGAAGTCGATTGGCGGAGTGGTGGCAAGAAATCCCCTCCCGGCGGGCGCGACCAACGGGTCGCGGTTCTTGTGACCATACGAACCCGACGAAGTTGCCGTCACGGCAACTCAACATCCCCACACGATGTCGCATCGTCTACGATTCACCAACGCGGCCGTTTTTGGTTCCTAGCGATGGCATGCGGCTAATCCGCGGAAAAGACCACTGCTGCAATGTCGCCGACTTGCGTGAAGCTGCGGACAAAACGATAGGCCTGACCATCGACATGCATCTGATTCGCGCCCGACGAAGTCGATTCAAGCATGGCGTTTGCGAGCGAAGTTGCAATCGTGGCAATCTGCTTCAGGTCTTCACGCGGACCTGCTGGGTCGCCTAGATACACGATACAAACACCGTCAGTGGGCCGCATCATCACGATGCTCGCCGCGCTATCGAGAGCCCGCTCTAAATATTCGGCGAGCGTTCGCAGCGGTTCCGGTATCTGCTCGGAATGGCCATCCGCTAAACCATTGTCATTCGCCACCTTGACCTCCTTCGCCCGATAGGCCGTGTGACCCCGCTAAGAATCTTCCACTCGACATCATGACATGGCGGACGTGTCAGTGCCCGGGAGCCCAGCAATGCCCCTTACTCGGCTTTTGCCGACATGAGCCTCAAACGGACCTGTACCTCTGCGGTCGGTGATGCTGACGCTATAGCTCTCCCATACAGCCCGCTTTGACGACCTTCCTTTGACAAGAGGTAGGACAGATAGTGATAGGTGCCGCCCTGTCCTTCAATATCTCTGTCCTCAAGACCCTTCACCAAGAGCCCAGGTCGTTGCGTTCCGAGGACAATGCATCTATTGATGCAGCCGCATCGGCTCTCCTCGCCCAAACGGAGCATGAATTGTCAGGCTGCGAAATCACCACAAATTCACCAACGGAACTCGAAGCAGACCATACTTCGCCGGGTTTCCCACGAAGCACTTTCTGCGAGAACGAAACGTCGGTATGGCGTAGATGGTAACGGTCTACCAGCTCGCGGCGCTTTGCGGTATCTCCGGCGGATGGGATGCATAGGTCCATGAACAAACGGGTAGCTGCATTCGATTGACCTCCTGCTGCAGCTGCGAGGCATTGAGCATCTTGCGTATCATCCGGGTCTCCTTCCGGTTGCTCAAGCCAGTCTAGCGCAAGTGAGGCGTTCCGCGACCTGGCGCTGAAACGCAAAGAGCCTGAGAGAGAGCCAGCGCCTTGGTTCGTCGGGGCGCGTCAGTAAGTCAGTACGCGACAATCACGACGACGCTGCCGCCGATGTTCGCGTGGCCCATTGTTGACCAGCGCCGTAGGGCGGACGCTGAACCTCAGTGAGCTTGCGCCAATCAGGCGGTTAGCGAGCCCATGGCCTGCGATGCAACCAGCTTCGGAAGAGGTTCACACTTGCACTGACATAAATCGTTCTCGAGCGCGACCTGCTTGCCCATAACGCTCATCGTGTGAGGCGAGCCATCGCTGACGATGATGCCCTCGGTGTTGCACGTGTGGCACAACACCGGCGCCCCAAGATAAGCCAACGGTCGGCCGTCGAACGACGAACCGACGATGCCGTCGAGGACCACACCGTTGTGGGTAGTCTTGTCGTCTTTCAGGATGAATCTGCGGCTCATGGTAAGACACTCTCCTTTCACTCCATACATTCCGACGAATGACGTAGCGCGTTTCTGCGCCGGGACGCTTGCGGTCAAGACCCTCGCGGTTCCCATCAAACGCGGCTTCGGGCTTAACATCGACGCTGACGGCGGACATCACATGACCTCAACGTCGCTTTGGTGAAATCGCGATGCTGCGACCATGAGTTGGCTTTTTGACGTCGCACCGGACCTAGCTCCCACTCTGCCCCGATTTGCGAAGCGCCTTCGCGTTCTCGATATCCTGCTTTTCCAGCGCTCGCAGTCCCGTCACGACGGCGTTGTCCTGGCCAAGATGGCTCTCAAGCACACCGATGGACATCACGTGCGTGGCGCAGTCGTGCAGCCTCGCCTTGAGCGTGCTTTCATCCAACGTGTCTTTGCCGTCATCGGTCCTCGCGTCCGACCATACATCGCCTGACGACCAGGAACCACTTGTCCCATCCTGTTGGATGCGGGCGTGAATAGCGTACTGCCCCGGCTTGAGTCCGATACGCGCGGTCCAGGGGTGGTCAGCGTCCGGGAACTTGATGGCACACTCCTGCACGGCCGCGTCACTGCTTTCGAGTTGGACCCACTGGGCGTCATGTGGGGCCTCCGTCTTCGCGAGCGCGGCGGCTGCGCGAGCGAGTGGGCTGTCTGATGCGCTGTGGCAGGCTGTGAGGAAAATCAGCGTTGTCGCACAGAAGAGAAGGCCGCATTTCTTTTGCATCGGATATATGGTGACAAGTTGAATGTTGACGTGTTTGCCCGCGTGCGAATTAGTGCCCGGTAGGGAGTGACGTTACGACACGGGTTTAACGTGCTGACCTTGGCCGCGACGCAGGCTCTGGCAGTTCACTCAAGCGAATCCGGGCGAGACAGTAGTAGCGCGTTCAGACAGCAAAGGAATCCCGCAACCTCAGGCTTGAGCCATTGCGGGCGACGCTGAGTTGCCGCAGGCGGCTTCTACCTCGGTCGGCCATACCGGCTCCCGGCTCGTCAGTTGCGCAATGTAGTGCAGTATCGACAGCAGGAATATCGGCCCCGAAAGCAGGATGGTGAGAACGCGCATGGCACCGCCGGCACTGCCGACAGCTCCGATGCCGTAGAACCAGACGCTCATTGAGGCGCGCAGCGACGGGCCTCGCGGCAGATACCGCTCGACCTTCGGTAGCGCGCCCGGGCCCTGTTCCATGTACCGCCGGATGAACTCGAAGTTGGCCTGAACCTGATAGAGGACCTGTTTGCCAATTGGAGTGGACTCGTCTGCGCCATTGACCGTACGGGCACCGAAGCTGAACGTGTTCACGATTTTCTTTCCTGCATCGTCGAGCACAAAGCAGCGCATCAGGGTTGGTGCTCCCCCGGCCAGCCCGTTGGAAGGCAACCGATGCGGATAGAAAAACGCCTTGTCCCAAGGTACAGCGATTACCCCACCCGGCCCGTTGTGCCGGAAGGCATACACCATGCGCGTCTGGCGGTTGAAGCGCACGGCCTTGTGCCTGTAGCTGAAGCAGTCGCGGAGCAGTATCACGACGGTGAGCGCGCAGCACAACACCGTAATCGCGACGAAAATCCACATGGTGGCACTGAACATCCCCTGTTCACCGTTCCTGACCATTGCCGGCGTATCGACAATCGCACTCTGAGCGGCTTCCACAGTAAGGAAAGCAAATGCCGGGAAACAAAGCAGGAAGGCAAGAAGGCCCCAGCCAATCTGCGAGTAAGAAGCGTTGCAGACTTCGAGATAAACATCGTTCATCCCGAACACGGTGTAAGCATCGGCAGCTTCATCGGCGACGGGCTTGTGAACATTAATGCGCCGTGCGACCTCTTCCTCGGTTAGTGGACGGTTGATTCGAATCTTTGTCAGGTAATCGTATGCCATGGTGACTCGCTTATGATGTCAGCGCTTCGAACTGCTTGCGTTCGTCGAGTTCTGAGAACTTTTCCGTCGCTGTACCGAAGATGCACTTACTGAGCCATTCCTCGATTTCCCGGTGCTTCTTCCATGCTATTAAAAGACCGATGACAACAAGCACAACCATAAGCGCAAAAATCAGGACGGTCGCGCCGGCAATCATGGCAAGGCAAAGCAGGACGTTTGTAACGGCAGATGCAAAATACAAGGAGGCTAGGCCAGCATGTCCAGACTCTCGCTCGGTCTTGAATTGCTGGAAGTCATACCACGCCCCGACCAGTCCAGCTACCGCACCTACGACACGGAAGGCGATTTCCATAACGGTGCCCCATTTCAGCAACAGCTGCGAGTAACGTCCCCCTAGTTTGCCAAACGCCTTCATGCCATTACCAACCGTCTGGAAGCTCGCCGCACACGTTGAGACGATAGCAGCAACGAACTTGTCATGATTCTCCTTGCGGTTCAATGCACTGGACTTTGCCAACTCCTTGCTAGCCAACATCCAGTTCACCGCATTGAAGATAACCCCGATGACGCCATATCCAACTTCACCCTGTGTCGCAGCCCGAAACTTTGGAAGAAAGCTCGCATTGATGTTCTCTTCCGTCAATACCGCGCGCACTCCCGGTGCAAAAATTGCCGTCCCCCTGCCACTGAGGGAAGTAGCGCCCGATGACGCCTGGAGAGCTTCATCGGCGTTGAAGACAATGAACTGCGGGACCTTGATTGGACCATCCTTGGGAGACGAGCTCTGGAAAGTCTTACGCAGGTTCGCGTTCAACGAACCCAGGCTTGGACGTTTGTTCGCGGGCATCTGTTCGTACATCTGGCGCGCCATATAGGAAATCCACTGGTTGACGGTTCCTTCGACGGGCTTGTAGATGACGGTGGTGTGCGAACGCAGACCCATGCACGCCGTGAGAACCCTGACACTCGCTGTATCGCCAGTCTTGGCGATAAAGCCGGCAATCGGGCCACCCAGCTCGTGCAGCATTCCAGCCACTGCCTTGTCGGCCCGCACAATCAGGCCCTGACCTTTTTTCTCGAGAATCTCGTTGGCGGCGTTGTTCAGCTCAATGAGCTTCGCGGCCGGCTCCCGCACTTCAAGCAGAGGGAATCCTGCCGCTTCCTTCAATTTTTCAGCCGTCGGGTCGTGGTTCAGAATCATCGAACGCAGAAGCGGATTGTGGCGGTCCTTCAAGTCGCCCTTGGCCCATTCGAGGACCAGGTCATAGACCACCCTGCGGTCAGCCGACCCATATATACATGCGTAGAAGAGTTCGGCGTATTCGACGCCCTTTGCTACGTCGAGTTCATGGAAGTCCCATGCAAACACCGTCCTCAGCTGCGTGCCCTTTAGCCAGGCGACATAGTCGTCTGCGAGCGGGTTGAGCACCGTGTCTTCTATCTGTTGCATCTGCTTCTTCATGTCATTGCGGAACTGCGTCACCGCATTCTGACTGTAGGATTCGGTGTACGGCTTCCAGGCAGCTGCCTTCACCGAATCCATCTCCCGTTCCTTCTGCTCGTCGATGGACTTGACCTCCTTTTCGTAGGCCTTCCCCCCATCAAACAGGGAGTAAAGGGCGTACGTTTCAGCCGACTGTCCCTTGAGCTGCTCTGCGGCTGTGTTCTCGTCCTCCTCTGCACTTTCTTCGATGGAGGACTTCATTCCGTCAATCGCGCTCGCCGTCCACATTTTTCTCTGATACGGCTTCATGGCCGCACCCATCGCTACAAACTGCTCGGCGTTGAGCTCCTGCGTGATGCCAGCTGGGTCCCAAAGTGCGAAGAAGACGCCATTGCCCTTGTCGTGTGCGTCCGTAAATTGCTTGAGCCCGCTCGCTTCGCTTGCGCGGTCCTTGAAGGCAAACGGCGAGCAAGATGCTGCGACGTCCACGCCGCCCTTGTACTCAAGCACATAGTCGGTAACGTGCGCAATGGTCTGGGCATGCTTCTGCGAATGGTTGCCGCTTGCCCATCCCGCTGCATCGAAGAGCTGCATCCGGTGGTCCCTGCAACCATTTTCGTTGACTTCATAACGCTTGCGCACAGGGGCCGTCCAGCGTACGTCGCTGAAAGCCAGATAGACCTTGCCTGCCTTCTGCGGATGGTCGATGCTGATGCACTGCGCGAGTTCCTTGTGTCCAGTCTGCTGGCAGTTGAATCCTTTCTCCTGCGTTTCGGGCAAGTCGACGTCGAGCGGGTAGTTGAAGACATAGCCTTCGGACGTCACGCCATAGATTTGCCACTTGCTTTGGGACGGGTAATAGACGTGGATGAACCCTTTACGCACCGAGCGCAAGAAGTAGGTCGCCTTCTTGGGACCTACGCCTGTGACGCCGTCACCAAACGGTCCCTTCGGCAACGCAAGCGCCGTGGCCGCGCCGAGATTGTGAGCATTGGTCGCGGCAGCTGCCGCATACCGTACCGGCAGAATCAGAAGACCCGTCTTTTCACACATGTTGCAGGACTTCTGGCACGCTGCATTGGCTTTGGCGTTTGCCGATGCGGCCTGGACCTTCGGAATGGTACCCATAGTTACTCTCTCTGCCTTGCGTTATGTGTTGTTGCGTTACGCGTACAGCGCCGCTTCCTGCGCAATCTGCGCCCAGTTTTCATCGGTCCACAAAGCGGTGATTTCCGAGTACGACGACGTCTGACCAGATTGAAGCGCCGCGGCGACTGTCGGATGTCGGTCGAGATTCGGTGAGACCAGCAATCCCTGGACAGCAAAGACCACCAGGTCCTCGCCCGCGAGGCGATATCGGGCTCCCTTCGTGAACAGGGCGTCGAGTTGGCGAGGGGTCCGCTCATCAACGGACTCCCCAGCGTCGCGGATGGACTTTAGCGCCTGTTCGATGAGATGCAGGCGGCGCAGCGTTGCCCACTGGTCAGCCGATGGCGACAGGCGTTCAGTTGGAGGCACTGCCGGGCGCTCCACCGTCAGCCACCCACCGCCTGAGAAATAGCGCCAGCGCTGCACCGGTTCGAACATGAGCGACAGCTGCTCCGGTCGAAGAACCCATCCGAGGTTGCGAGCCACCCGAGGGTCGTAAAATCGGAATACCGAGTAGCCCTCAGGTTCGCGCGGCAGCGCAATCGTGTCACTGATGTGCCGCATCAATGTCTCGGAGCTGGCGTTAGTCTCAATCAGCGCACAGACGCGCGGTGCGAGACCCTCCTGCAGGTCCCGAGCTGCAATGGCCTCGATAGCTGGAAGTTGCGGTTCAGGGTGCTCCACCGCGTAAAGCATCGGCATCACCCCTTTGAGTTCCGGCATCGCAGCCGGAACAATCTCGCCGATTTCGTACATCCTGGGCGCCGTGCCAAGGTCGACGCGGCCGTTGTCGGGCTCGACAATCAGGTACTGGTCCAAGAGTGCTCCTAGTCGACAATGGCCGCACCGGCCTGCGAGGCAGAAGCGAATTTCTGCGCACACGCCTCAGTCACGGGCAGTTGTGCTGCGGCGTTCTCACTCGCCGGGCCCTGGAACGAATGCTGGGTGCCTTTGATTTCGACCAGGCCGGGCGCATGTACATAGATGTTGCCCCCAGCCAGGCGAATCGTTGCACCACCCGCCATCAGTTTGATTTCCTTGTCTGCCATCACATTGACGGCATCAGAAGTCGACACAACCTTGACAGTCCTGTCGGCCGTAATCTCGACGTTATCGGATTGGGCCTGCAGCTCGACCTTTCCTTTGCCTGCGAAGAGCTTCATGCCCGAGTTCTGCACGAAGAGACTGAGTTTTTCGCCCACGCTTGCGATGAGTGACTTGGACGCCGCAATGTGCGTGCTGGCGCCACTCACGATGTTGACGTGCTCCGTCGCCGCGGCCTGAATGGATTTCTGCGTCGAAAGGCCGATACCGGAGGGGCTGGCGAGCAGCATCACGGGCTGAGCGAATCCGTTCGCCTCGCCAGTTCCGCCACCGGCCGTGTTGCCGCCACCCGAGTTTGCCTGCCGCGCGCTCTGCGTCGCGGCTGCGAAGTCGTTAATAGTGTCCTGAGCGTCCTGCAAGCCTTCGGCCTGACTGCCTGTTGCGACTTCGGAGCGCCGCTCAACGACCCCACCCGAGTCGACGAGGTGCTGATGTGCCTCCTTGACATCGAGCGGCTGAGTTGACGTGCCGACCCGCGCGTACGTCGACAGATACATACCCTGCGAAGCGCGCACAGCACCGTACGAATCGGTCTTCAGGTCAAAGCCAGTCCCAAGATAGCTGCCGCGCGTATTGCCTTGATGGTCAATGAGGTAGCCGAGATGCAAGTAGCTCTGTGACGTGCTGCTGAAAAGTTGCGCCCGGTTCTGGCCCGTCGAATCGTCCATGACAAGCTGGTTGTAGCCTGTGCCCTGGAATTCCTTGGACTTGTAACCCGACAGCAAGCCGTTGGAGTGCCATTGCGGTGTCTGCTGTCCGTTGAACAGGCTTCCGCTGACGACCGGGCGGTCACAATCGCCGTCCAGGTAGACGATTCCCACTTCATGTCCCACACGTGGGACAAATACACCGCCGAGCGTTCCGCCGGCATTTGGTGACATAACGCGCAGCCAGCATGAAGCCTTTTCATCGCCGCCGTTCTGCCGGTCCCAGTGCATCAGCACCTTGACTCGATTAAGGCTGTCCGTGAAAACTTCCTCCTGATTCGGACCGACCACCGTCGCGGTCTGGGTATGCATCAGGGGCTTACGGTGTTCGAAGGGGCTGCGAAACGGAACGGTGCGTCGCTGCGTTTCCAGTTCGACGAGGAAGAAACCTTCGCCGCCCAACGCGTCCTTTACATTGAAGACGTCGGACGAACCCGCGTGATATGAGCGAGCTTCAGCAAGTTGTGACTGGAGGCTGTGGCGGAACTGTGTTCCCGTCGAAACGGGCAGGTTGTTCTCGATGTACCAGCTGACGGCCAGAATCGCAAACTGACGATTTTCCGCACTGTCGGATGCGAGAGCGGTAGCGCCCTCAAGCTGGAACCAACGTCCCACATCGGCTCGCCGTACGCTGCCCGTCGCAAAGAAACGCTTCGCGCGGGACTCCCATTCTTCCATCCGTGTTTTTGACAAAGTGTCGCCACGAGCACTGTCGCCGTAGGTATATGCGCCTGTGTACTCGTAGACCTCGGCCTGGTCGGGCAGGTCGCCTTGCTTGTCGACTGTCGGCGTGGACAGCTCTTTCTTAAAAGTTGGATTCTTATAATCGAATGTGCGCGTGGTGTAGCTCACGCTCTGCAACGTTCGCGCTCCGCCCCACTGGACTATCGCATCCGTTTCACTCCCAGCGCCTGCACGATAAAACGACACGTCTTGCGGCGTCAGGGGTTTAACGGTGTACAGGTCGTCCGTGATGACCAACGTGTGCGCTTTGCCGTCTTCCGCCTGTTCAAAATAGCCGAAGAGTCCTTCGGCCTCCATAATCCGGTGCACGAAGTTCCAATCGTCTTCATATTGAACGCAGAACGACCGCGGAGGTAGCTGGTTACGGAGGTCAAAGCGATAGGCGCCGCTTGACTGGGGATGCTCGTCAAATACCGCCGAGATAATGTCCTCTGCGGTCTTGTCCTGGAATATCCGCGCATCGCTGCGAAATTTCAGGAAGTGCAACCAGGACGAAAAGCTAATCTGGTAAAGCTGAACGCTACCGTCCGAGCCCAGGAATCTCGCGGTGTGCACGTAGCCGTGATGCGGCAGATACGACGAGTCCGTCTGTTGAGTCCAGAGTGTCACCGGTTTCGCGATGAGGGATTTGAGCTCGATGGAATCCTTCAGGGAGGCGACATCAACTGTGAAATCGTAGTTGCGCCCGAGACGCGAAGTGCCGACCACGCGGACTGGCACCAGCGCATTTCCGCCCAACGCAGTATCCAGTTTCAACAAGCGTCGCGATTGGTCCATCCCCGCGCCCAGCACTGATG
The DNA here is from genome assembly GCF_004366535.1 of Paraburkholderia sp. BL6665CI2N2. NCBI lineage: Bacteria > Pseudomonadati > Pseudomonadota > Betaproteobacteria > Burkholderiales > Burkholderiaceae > Paraburkholderia > Paraburkholderia sp. BL6665CI2N2. The sequence continues at coordinate 5,443,330 of NZ_SORC01000001.1, read as the reverse complement.
CCAGGTCATTTACCGTCATTTTCCGACTCCACTGCAAGTTGCCACGCGGAATAATATGATGAAAATCTTTTCCGGACAATTTTTGTGAATAACGGGTGCAATTGCCTTACAGTTTCGGAATTGTTTTCAAGTTATGGGTGCGGAAGGTATTTTTTGCCGTTTTGGAGTTTACTGTCCGTCGCGAGCCGAGTGTGACGTTGAACGCCACACGATGTTCGCGTAATCGGCGCCTTCATATTGTTAAATATTGCAATCCACGGCAGCGATTTTCGTTCTGGATTCATACTGCGTCCGTTTTTGGTGCGTCATTGACGACAGGACTCCACAAGTTTGAAAACGGGAAGAGTGTGCATGGATTTCAGGGGCCAGCACCAGAATCAATCGATTTACGGTTTTTATGCGAAATGAATAGAAAGAGAAACGGGGGACGTTATGTATCCAGCAAGACATCCGCAAAGGCCACGCTCCTACCACCGAAGTTAGAGTCTGTCCGTTCGCTTTCGCTACGCAGTCACATTGCGCTCGCGGCATTGCGAGCAGGTAGTGGAAACGGGCACCTGCTGAGCGACCTCATACGTGTGCTGTACCTGGCCTGGTATCTTCGGGAAGCAGGCTTCGGAGCGGCTGACCGACTATTGTTTCCCGAAGCTGCCGAGGCGCTCGAGCGCAGCGCGGCGCGGGCGACAGCAGACAATGTCTGGCAGGTCAGTCCGGATGACGCGGCAATTCTGGAACGGCTGCTGGCGCTTCATGACCAGCAGCTAGCAAGTACTCCTGTCGGCGCCATGCTCGAGGCACAAAAGCGGCTATCGCGATTCGCAAAGAGCGACCGGAAAACGCCATGGCAGGACGCGGGCCCGTGACCATGGATGCCGCTCGTGACGCTCACGCGCGCATTTTCCGCCTTGGCCTCGACCGCCGGTAAAATCAGCGCATTGAGAATCACGGGGAGAATCATCATGCCTGCAAGAGGCGCTTCCGGCGCGATGACGCTGATAACCGAATACGACGGGGCGGACAGCCCGGTGCGCGTGTTGCGACTGGAATTGTCGGCGGATGGGAAAGCCGTGCTGCTGATAGACGTTGACGAACGCAAGCCGGGCATACACCGCGAAGTGCGCTACGAGATAACGCCATCGGAACTCATTGCCGCGATTCGCGCACATGGTGCGGTGTTGCCAGACAATCCTCACAACGACCGTCTCATCCCCGACGCGGTGTGAGTGCCCGCCCCAATCGGCAATGAGCACGTCCTGGCAAAACCGGCGCACGACCTTGGCGTCGACCGTCGTGCCACCCTTCTGTCGTCCTGCGCACAGATTGGTCTTCAACGACTTCATCACACTCCTCATTGCTTACGTCGTCGTATGGTCATAACGAGCGAACCACGACAAGCTAGATGAGTTCCGCAACTTGCACGATGATGAGTGCCGCGGATACGAGCAGAAGTTGCGCACACAGTGTTTCGAGAATACCCGACCGTCGCGGCCGCGTGATACTGCATATCCGTTCACCCACCGATGCAGTTTGTCGGCAAACGGCAGAGCCCTTTGTTCTCAAATTACTGCCTGGGGTGATTGCCGACAGTAGCCAATGCACAGCACTCCCGATATCCCAACCTGGCTGGCGCCTAACGGCGGCGGTCGGACCGCCGTTGGCTTGTATGGGAGTTGCAGTAAAAGGCGAGCTCTTTGGCCCGGCACGTAGTCATCGCCAATTCTCTTTGTGCTGCCGCTCATGTGCCCTGCCGATATTGGTTGCAACGGGACGCCGTGGTCGTCAACGGCCGACTCCGGGATTGCTGTGCCGAAGGCTGCCGCCCAAGGGCTAATCCCAATAAAGAAATCCATCAAATGGCCGTTGAAACAGCGAACGTATTTTGCTCCGCACGAACCGAATGGCCCCATGGCAGTAAATCTTTCCGTTTCAGAGTCGATTCTCGCGACTCCGCCCGAACGGGGCGCCGCCGTATCACCATCCATCCGCGCGAGCCTGACTGGGCAGCGAGGTGCAAACGTCGAAGCGATGAAGCCTGCGCGTACTGCGTCCAGAAAATCAGCGCGCCGCAGCTGCCGGCACGAAGAATCTGCTCCGCCGACCACAGCGCATTCGCGGTTTTTGGCGTCTTCACTCGAAGCACCTGGTCCAAAGACAACCCGATATAGCTGAGCCCCAGTCCGTCGGGCGTATGCGGCGGCCGCACGAATGCAACTGGCCGATTTCCTGCAGCGCTGAGCGCGGGGCGCAACAATCGCAATTCACCCACCCCCGCTTGCTGGACCATCAGGTCGATGAGCGCACCGACCGGCCCGCCCCCGCCGGGAAGCTCGGCAGACAGCGCGGGATAGCCGGTCTCAACGACTCGTCCACGGCCACGCGCGAGCTGAGACGCACGCCACAGGGACGGATGTATCTCTTCAGTCGTGACAGTTGCGCTAGACATGTGGCATCAAAAAACCTGTATATTTATACAGTATCGTACACGCAAATTCGTAGGCGTGAACTGTCACTTTTATTTGGGGGACGGGCTGCGCGGCAAACATCGCTCGGCTTCATGTCCTGCTTCCGTTGAGCAGAGGAGGTCCTATCATGAGAGCGGACGAATGGGTTCGGGAAGCCGAACGGGAATCAAAGCTTGTGGACGCCCTGTTCAAAGCGCGTCATCTGATTTCGATGCATAACGGCATGACCGTACGATGCGACGGTGAGGAATGGCCGCTTGATTTCGGCCAAGAGCTGAAGGTGATTGACGCTACGTTGAAGATGGCAGGAATCGACACTGCACGGCTCAAGCAGTAGATACTTGTCGAGCCGCTCGAATTTCGGCAATCATTGATGAGAAGCGGATGGAGGACCGACAAGGGTCGACAGATGCAGACTGACAAATACCGTGGATATACCCTGTGGGGCCATGCCATCCTTCAGCAGGACGACATCTTGCGACCGGAGCGCTTCGCCGGCAGCGGCACAATCATGCGCGACTCGAAGGTTGTAGCAGCGTCTGGAGTGCTCGGCGCATTCGATACTGATGAAGAGGCAGAATCAGCAGGTCTTGCGTGGTGTCGCGCGTGGGTCGATAGCCATGGCTGACCGCCAAGGCGCCACGGCATAATTCCAAGCTTGACGAATCGCCGGTCGTGGTCGAACCACGCCCAGTCGTTCGCGCGTAAAGTGCCGAGTCCGAGCAGGCCCAAGTCAGTACAGCCAGACCCCTAGCTTTCCCGTCGAGCCTCGGCGGAGCTCCGAGAAACCGTAACGCTTCGACTGTTTTTTGCGGCGTCTTCTTTTGGTCTGAAAATCGAACACCGGTAGCCGAAAGTACCACGGTGGCGACGCCGAAAACGCCCCAACGGTTTAAGACCACTGCCTTGATAACGTCAGGAAAGCAGCCAAAACTCACGACTATCCCCTTAACCACCGGTGTTCCCGATGGCGCAAGTGCAATCGCCGAGCCCACTTGCACAGCGCGCCAAATCTTTAAAGCTTGCGTAAACGACCAGTATCCCAGCACCGAATCAGCGCAACAAAGCACCACCAGGAAAGCTTCATCGGGACGTAGGTGCGCCAAGTGTGATGTTCGGCTGAACGGCAGCGGATTGCTCATCGTCAGGCGCCCACCGGATGCCTCTACTGCATTTGGCCTATCGAACGAGGAATCCGTACGTCAGCGGGTCACGCTCGTCCACAATCCAATTCGCAAACCCGCATATGAAGGCATTGCCCTCGACTTCGGGAATGACGGCTTTGAAATCGCCTACGGTTGTCTCACTGAGGATTCGCCCTTTGAACACAGTCCCAATAATGGACTCGTTCACAAGGGTCTCGTCCTTTTTCAGCTTTCCGCGTAGATAAAGCTGCGCAACGCGGCCGCCCGTTCCAGAACCGGTCGGTGAACGGTCCACTTCGCGGTCGGCGAATACGCAGCAGTTGGCTTGTGTGGAACTGTCGCTCCGCGGTGCATTAGCGATAATTGTCCCGTAGATATGGTTGATTTCAGGGATATCAGGGTGCACGACCGGGAACGCCTTGTTCGCAGCCTCCTTTACCTCTGCTCCAAAACGAATGAGTTCTTCCACCGAAGATTCACGAACTTCAAGCCCGTGTGGTTGACCATCGGTGTAAAAGTAGAATGCACCGCCGAACGCAATATCGCCAGTCACCAAACCAAACGACGGCGTCTCGACCGTCACGTCCTGTTTCCAGATAAAGGACGGCACATTCACGAAACGAACATTGCCCGCATGCTCGCCGTCCCATTGCACGAATGCTTCGATAAACCCGCACGGCGCGTCGATACCTACGCGCGTTTCAGGTACTTGACGCTGCACCCAGCCAAGCTCGACCGCCGCCGTTGACAGCGCGATGACCCCGTGTCCACAGTGGTCGCTGTAGCCTTCGTTGTGCAGGAAGATGATACCGAAATCAGCGTTCGGGCTAACCGGCTCCGTCAGGTAACCGCCGTACATGTCTGCATGACCGCGAGGCTCGAACATCAGGGCCTTGCGGATTTCGTCGGCGTTCTCCTTCAGCCACGCCCGTCGCTTGACGATAGTGTCGCCGGGCAGGCGGGGAAGGCCGCTGGTGACAATGCGGAACGCTTCACCGCCGGTGTGAACTTCAATAGTCGAGATGGTGCGCGTGATTTTCATGTTTGCGTCGGTGAAATCTGTGGATGTTCTGCTTTTACTCGCCGTACCAAACCAGCGAGCAATTTAAATCAACGTCACTGACACGTCCGCGTCGACCTGGCAGATGTTTGAGTCGAGCGCTGAACGTGCCACACGGCATGCGGCCAGGTCCCAGGCAGCACAGCCAACACTCTTGAACAGAATAGGCGCACCCGGCTTCAGCTCGCCAGCCAGCGCTTTGGCTAGGGGAGAAACTGAGGCCCAATCAACCCTGGCCTGGATAAGGTCGCCGGCTTCATGCTGTGCACCGACGGGGTCGTCTACGACCACGCAGCTTGCGTCGACGGTTTCCTTGCCGATTTCCGCTGCGTCTGCCGTGAAAGCGCCGACCCCGACGACCGCGTCTCAGGATAGGCCTAACGCTGTGAATCGGTCCGGGAGAAGCAATCGCATGCACTAACGCATCGGGCAGGCGATATTCAGACGGCTCATGCTCGCGATGATTCGAGTGCGTCACCGCCGGCTAGCGGACAGCTTGGACGTGATTTGATGTTGCTGGTCGTCCCAAGATGCGTAACTTCGGCCCGAACGGGCGAGAACGCAACTTCATGAGCTCGCCCCGCGTTCGTCCGGCGTCCACTTTGACAGGTATGCCGTCGGCACAGCCGGGGTAAGCCAAACTCCGTTATCCGACCGCGAGAAAGCGTACCCGTCAGCGTGCATCCGCGCTGCGTTCACGACTAACACCAGTGGTTGGCCGTGGCGAGCACCTACGCGCGTCGCTGTGTCGACGTCCGTGCTCAGATGGACAGCGTGCCGGGTCCGCGGCGTCAATCCATCCGCAGCAATACTCTCCCAGTTGCTCCAGGCGGTGCCGTGATAAAGAACAGCCGGCGGTTCCATATCGGCATATCCAAGGTCCACGCCTATCGAGTGACCCTGCGCCGCTCGTATCCGCAGGCCGTCCGGAGATAGCGAAAAGCGCTGTTTGTCGTTTGTGGTCACGACCGCGAGGATGACGTCTCGCGTGATTGCCGGCAATGTCCTCAGTCGCTTTGACGCACCCGCCTTACGTGCGGTACGTTCTATTGCGCGTATCAGCTCATCAATAGATACCCAGCCTTGGCCGTCGAGACGGATACCGACTATCTCGGGTTCGTGGCGCAGAATCTTCGAGAGAAGTCTGCTAACCGCGACGTGGTCAGTTGGAAGACGCGAATCGGCTTTCATGTTTATAGAGGTTACACGCCTGCGGTGGCACCCAGAATGTACAGCCGAGCTAGCTCACAGCTGCCGCGGCGTTCTGTTCGTTTCAATCCAGTTTCTGCCGCGCGGCCCGCAACTGTTCAAGCTCTTTACCGAGTGCGTCTATTTGCGCTTGCATGCCGCCCGCTTGCCTCAAGAGCTCTCCGACTTGATACCAGTAGGCATAGCCCAAGTCGCCATCCTCTAGGCCCAATTCGTGAAGCTTGCGAAGCGCAATCTCAAGGTCAATATGGTTGTCCGAGTTCATCTCTTTTTCCGCTGATTTTGAAGCGTCGTGGTCGCGCTGCGTCGCAGGCTTGCGCCTAAACAAAACCCCTTCGTTCACGTATCGCGTTTTGATGCGCAGCACGACCAAGCTCAGCACGAACCCGACTGCCGGCACGACCAGAAGTGCGGGGTTATTGAGGGCGAAGTCCCAGATTGCTTCCATCGCAAATATTGGTGATAGAGACCTACTGTAGTCTATTGCCAACCACGAATTCCTCACTGCTCGGCGAATTCCGCGGCAACGCGCAACACTTGCTTCCTGTCGCCATAAAAGAGTGCTTGCAACGGTGTCAGGTCATCCAGCGCACCAACGGGCGTTGTGAAAAAAGTCCACTTGCTCCAGCCTTTCAAATCACCAAGCGTTCGCACAACTTTCGCTAGGTCCTTTCGGCGAATTTCTTCAACTAGGAAGAAGGCCGGGAAATACGGTTCATCTTCGATGTCGACACTGAAGATGCGCTGAGCAGCGACTTCTTTACTGACCCTTTGGGGGGTGAGCCCGATGGCTGCACAGAAATGAGACTTGTGTAGTAGTTTTGCATTGGCAACTAGGCGTGCCGGCGTCGACTCCCGCTTGGTTGAACCAAGCTCCTTCCGCCGTTGCGCGCTTTCTTCACGAATCGAACGTTGTTCTATGTTCAACACTGTGGCTAGCCCCGCAACTCTCACAAGCGCGCGTTTGAACCGGCGCCCGAGTTCGGCATCCGGAATTTCGAGAAGCGCGCGAGCTCCCACAGGGTCGAACAGGGTCACTGCGACCGCGGCGCTCCGCAAAAGCTCTAATACGTGGGCATCAGGGGACGAGGGTTCACTCGTTGAGTTCTTTTGACGGCGCGGCATAGGGATTCTCACTCAAGCTATTCATCAGTGCGTGTTGGGAATAGCGGAACCACGCGGGTGCACGCCGCAAGTTCTCTGGGGCACTCGGCAGTCGGATGCGCCCAGACTTCTGGTAGCGTGGACGCTGACGCGTCCAACTCGACATTCAATGGGTAATGCTTTAGCAGACCTATCGCGACTGATTGCACTAGACCGCGAATCGTGACTTCTTCTGCATTGCTCAGCATTTGCAGAAAAATCCGCGCATCGACTACAGCCTTCGTACGTTCCACTGGCGTTGTCATGTCTTTCTCTCCAAGTGCGCACCGGTCGAGGCATGGGTGCTTACAAGTAACTCCGACTAGGGCGCACCAAACGTTCAAGCGTGTATCGGCCATCCGCTGGGCACCTTCAGAACAGACGGTGACTCGCATCGAAGCCCCGGAGAACGTACTGACTGCGGAATCGGTACGCCAGTTGGAGTCGAAGCCCGACAAACTGGCCGCGTGCTGACGTCGGCAATGACACTCTCCGAGTGCAAGTGCCCGACATTCGACTCCACTCCAACTGATAGGAATACGACCAGAGCGGCAGCCTCTGAGACCTCGACTTAGCCAAACCGCTTGACGCGAACCGGCGCGGCCGGGAGGCGACCGGGGAGCGTCAAAAAAAGAGATTCAAATGCGTCCGTTTTTATTTTAGGAAAAAAAATCGGGATGGCAAGAAAATGGTTGTGCGACGCTCCTACGAGCGTTCAGAAGCGGCGGAGCGGCCGACCGCAATCAGGTCGCGGTAATCAATGTAGAGGTCAAGGCTCGAGCTGCCGAGCGCGAGAATGCTCTGGAGGAACTCAGGCAGGGAGATGTTGCCTTGGTCGATGTGCGAGGCCAGCGTCTTCTCGCTCAGACTGGCGCCGAGTTGCACCATGCGCTGTGCTAGGTTATCGACCGACACGGTGGGATGTCGAGATAGTTCAGCTTCGAGAACCGCTGTGGCACGGGCCTGCCAGCTATCGGACCGGGAAAAAGCATCGAGCCAAAGTTGGGGTATCACGGAGTGCGTGACATGCAGAATCTGAAGCAACATGGACAGTTTCACTCGCCCACGCGTCACGCGAAGCGCAAGTGACCGCTCGCTCTCACTGACATCCACGGCCCGTAGCGCCGTTGCGAGTTCGGCATATCCCATCCCCTTTCGCGCCAGAATGACGCGCACTACTCGCGCGGCCATATCCGCCCAACAGGTGTCGACGTGGCTCACAAGGCTCCTTGCAATCGTGCGATGCCGGACTAAACTAAACTGAAGTAAAAGTCACCAACTTCACGTCGCATTGAGCTGCATCAGACCGGCGCGTGGCGGAAAAAGAAAGGTGACTCCGAGCGATTGTACTGTGCCCTGGCTCTCCAATAAGAACGGGAATACGAGCGAGCTGAGCAGAAGGCCAAGGAGGTGTTGGGCATCGACAAAAGCAGGTGCCGGCACGAAGGAGGGGAGGAGCAGCAGGAGAAGCGGGAAGTAAGAGTTGGCGTTCAGACGCTACAGGCGTGCGCCAACGCGCACAAAAGTTGCTGTGCGAAGTCCCTGAGGGTACAATGACGGGCTAATTTACCGTCTAATGGGCCATTTGTCAAGCGGAGTTCCTGACCAAGCGCCACAGGCGTGGGGCACATTTCGTAGCCAAGGAAATGGGGCGACATCATTTTTAAGGACTTGGAGGTCTTAGCGCTGTTTCAAAGTAACAAATAAAAACGGGGCGAAGAGAGTTCGAGTCTCTTCGCCCCGCTTCCGGTGGACCCAAAAAGAGCCCTCCGCAACTTCGTGCGCGCGTAATCTCTCACATTGGGTTCGTGTTGTCAACCCCTGCCTGCTCGCTTTGCAGGCTCAGGGGGCGTTCACTCGCCCTTTTTTTGTGTGGGAACCGTATGCACACACCCTTCAACGGTAGTGCGGTCGGCGCACGCCTGGCGCCATCCAAGCCACTGCCTTTTCCTGGCAAACTCCATTGCAACCTGACGAGCAGCGAAGCCAGAGACGTTCCGCTAGCTGTCGCGTCTGTCGAGCGGTCTAGTCTGGGCCTCGCTCCGCTGCCGACTCAACAGCATCAAGGCGAAGTCGCGCGGAGCCCGGCGTGATGGCGACCTTAGACGGAATTGTCGACGAAGTTCTCGACCCGGCTCCGCTCAATGGCCGCAAGCACAATCCGGCTCTCGACTACACGCCACTGTGGCGAAGCCGTTTCGACGCCTTGAAGCAGTTGACCTTCGACCCGGTGCGAAGGAAGTCTGGTTTGATGGAATCCGACGGGTTCCCAAACTTTCCGACGGACGACCAGGTCCGCCTATTCTATGAGCTCGTCACGAACATCACCCATAGCAGGCTTGAACGTAATCCCGCTGACCCTTTGTTCCAGTCCCGGCTCTACGACGCGGCTAGCTTCATCGCGGACTCGGAAGACGTGCACGGGCGTCGGTTCAATTCGCCAGTCGTCTCCGTTCCGACATCAGGTGCGCGAGGCATCTGGGTATCAATACCCGCTGGGCATGGGGAGCAGGCGGTGGTCAGCGCGATACAGCGCTGCATCGGAACAAGTGCTCACCGGTTCTACGCCGACTCTCCCGCTGGTGGGCGGTTCGACATAAGCATCGTCAAGTCGCTAACCGTCCCATTTCCCGCGACCGGTTCGCCTCGTACCTTCGTCGATACGTTTTTGAAGCAAATGGATACTGCGGTGTCAGATGGTTCCTCCACGTATCGGACGGGCCCGTTTCGCCGGGACAACGACGAAGTTGCAAACGCCATGAGCAGCCTTGCGATTCAGCACAACCTCGGTGCGCTTCTTGTTCCCAACCTGACTCGAAAAGCCGTCAAGGGAGAGGCCGGAGGCGTGCTGCTTGGCATGCTTGCGCGGTTCACGGAGCTGTCCGGTATCCCCGTTGTTTGTTTCGCGACCACGGCGGCTACCACCGCCTCCGACGCTCACGGAAAGGCGGTCCATGCTCTGCGGAGGGTTCCCGTTTCTATCCTTGCGCTTCAACTTGAAGATGACCAATGGTTCTTTCTCGCTGACTACCTCTGGGAGAATTACTTTCGGTTCAGGTTTTCCCATCCCATGCCCGACTGGTTTCTCAAAGAGCTCTGGCGACACACCCAGGGCTTGATTGAACCGGCAACGAAGCTCGCCGCGTATGCCTACAGCATTGGTGAAATTACGCGCGAGAGCGAACTTAATGAAAGCCTGCTCGAAGCATATGCGCACTCCGCTCTCGAGCTCGATGTCGGGATGCTGACTTCGTTGCGGTTCCTCGCAAATGGCCTGGTCCAGTCCCGTAATCTCGGCTTCAGGTCTGACTACGCGGACTCGTTTCCTCTTCAGGACAACCAGATGAATGCTCCGCTGTTCTATGGGGAAACTATTTCAACAGCCCTCGAACTTTTGGAGAGCAAGCCGTGACGCGCTTGATGCTATTCCCCGCGGTGCCCCGTGAGAGCGCCACCAGCATAGCTGCGATGGTCGCGCAAACAACTGCGTCGAAGGAGGCGAAGGAAATCAGTCGGGTTGGCAATCGACGAGGCCTGCTTCTGTACAGCACTCTTCCATGTCGCGTTCAGCAGTTCTGTGGCATCACCGAGAACGCATATGGTGAGCCCATGGACGTACTTGCCAAGCACACTTTGCTGGTGTACGGCACCTGCGGGATGTCGCAGGAGATGGCTGCGACAGCGACGCGCAACATTGCTTTTGGCGTCGCATTCCGGACTATGTTTCCCAAGCTGCGGCCAGGAGTCGAGTCAGGAAACCGGTTTGGACTGCAATGTCCCGAGTGCGCGCTTGCACTGGCGGGAGGCCGGTCTCGCCGCGCATCCCTCTGTGCTCATTGCATTCCGTATGTGACGCGTTGTCCTTGGCATGGCTGCCGCCTGGTCTGCGACCAGGAGTGCAGCACACTTGAGATGCTCATGTCGAAGACCGGTGACTTCGCGCGTGCCTCCAATTCGCTTCGATATGCCCAGCTTGCGTGTGTGGCGAGTGAAATCATGCCGTGCGAGCGAATCTGGCCGAAGACTTTCAGCATATTGCGTGAAAAGGGGTATGTCACTCAGTACGGGAACCTTCGGACGAAGCGCCTTCACACCGACCTTCGAAAGCTGTTCTCCTCCGGCTTTGAGGACGAAAGGCTCTCGCATCTCGTCACTGACACAGCGGCAGTCGACCTGTGCATCCGAGCTGCTCAACGAACCGACCGCGCGGCACCTGCACCAGTTCTCGTGCTCATGTATCACATGGCGTGCGATGTCGACCCGATTGTGAGGCGACCCCCGCCGCGCGCTGCTGAGTCTGCGAAATCCGAGGTGGACAACGAGCGGCGTGACAGCTCGCGAGCGCAGTGGACCGCTCATATGAGTCGGCACCCAGAGATGACTCGAACCGAACTGCGCAATTCCATGCCGGCGTTGTGGCACTGGTTGCATCGTCACGACGACGCTTGGCTCCGCGCTAACCAGTTTGCAGCTCGTCGAGCTGGCGGTCCGCGGTCACGGCAGGAGCTACCTATCTTCGTAACCCGCGCAATCTCAGACAGTACCGTCGACCGCCGCGCGCGTAGTGGTGGACGCGAACCGCTTCCGTCGGCCTATCAATTTCGACTCGCATACGGCATGGGCGACTATCTCTTTGAACGCGTCACTGCTAACTCGGCAGCTGTCGGGAAAGCTGCTCAACTGCCTGGTAGCAAAGAGGTGTTCATTCATCATCGAGTGACGCGTGCACTGAAGGAACTCACGCGACTTGCGAAGCCACTAGACATCGCGACCGTCGCACGCGCGGCACGACTCCGCATCACGACGGTGCGGGCCATCATCTGCAATAACGATTTCGAGTTTCATGCGAGAGATAGAACTACATCGACCAGGTCTCGGCCTGTCCATTGCCAAGGACGAACTGTTCCCACTGTATCTCCGACGACTCAGGGTAGTTGCCAATCACAGCCTGTCAACCAGCAGAACGTGGATGCTTCCGAGCCGAATGGGGCCAGTGATAAACCTGCTGGAACGAAACGTCGGAACAGTTGAAGAGGTAGTCAAACACAACATGTTGATTCCCCTCGCATCCCGATTCATTCCTCTCGAGGATACGGAAAGCATCGTGTCTCATTTCATTGAGGGGCCCAAAAACGGACTGGCGTCCAAGGTCGGAATGGCCGGCCAAGCCTCAGGCTGGTCAAAACATCGCCTTCTCCGGTGCCCCAAATGTTTGAAAGAAGACATTGGCAGTTGTGGAAAACCATTCTGGCGCCGAGACCATTTGCTACCGGGCATCCTGTTTTGTGGGAAGCACAGAATGCCGCTTCACGTTCCCTGCGACATATGCGCTGACTATGCAAGATTTCCTGACCGCACGCTGCATGCAGGGCACCATTGCGGCTGCGGCCTAAAGCCGTTGCCAGAAGCCACTCTACTTTCCGACGCGCAGTCGGAGGTTGAAATTGAGCTTGCACGAGTCGCTTCACGGTTGTTGAACCCGGAGTACCTCCCGCAGCTTGACTTTCGCGCCGTGGCCAAAGAAACAAACAGCGCGGCCACCGAACTTGGATTAATTGAAGACGGAGAGCTTCGCTACTCGATGACGAAGGAGTTCTTGTTGGCGTCGCCGTTCAACTCGCTCCTCCGCCGGACGGGCTTCCTTAGCTTCGGAGGAAATGCCTTCGCGCAAATCCTCAAAGGGTACAAATCCCTCCGGCATCCGATTTCGGCTATTGCGACCCTCATTTCTCTCGCGGGGTCGTGGCAAAAAGTTGAGGAGCGGCTATCCGCTCCTCGCGATGCCGGGAAAGACATCGCCAGCGCGAACCACATACTGCAAGTAGTCGGCTCGGCAAGGGTTATTGAACGCTCAGCCAACCGTATCGCTAGCGACCTAAACCGGTACAAGATGCTATGCGCTGCACATCCGGGACTGACCCATACTCAATTGAAGAGGCGCTTCAGTAATTCAGCGCAACGGTATCTGACCGTACGGCGGCTGATTGCAGCAGGAATCGACGTGGCAGCCAGGGCGAAGGAAGCACAAATTGCTGTCGACGCGCGCATGGTTGATGAGGTCATCAGCCATATCAAGCAGCGATTGTTGCATCTCCGGGATGCAGGGTATCCGAGACAAATTACCCCGATTGCGCTCATGGAAACTTTCCGACGGCCCAGATTGTTCGCGCAGCGAGCGATGCAGACAAGACTAAGTCGAGCTTACGAGACGTTGCAGCGGCACGCCGAAAGCGTTCCTGCCTGGCGTGAACGCGTAAAGGCGACAGCTGCCATGGCTGAGGAGCACGGCGAAAGAGTGAAGCGTTCGCCCATGACGACTCAAACCAACAAAAGTACAGATGACCAGGAGTGTGAATATGAAACTTGATTCAGTCTATACGAGCTACGGAAATCGAAACTCCAGGCTGAAGTCAGTGCTCGGCACCGCCGCGTCGGAATGGCACGACCCGGACTTTGAGTACGACGAGGGTGTTGAACCACCTGTTGTAGCCGAGAAGAAGTTTGGGTTCCGTATCTTCGATTTGAAGCCACCGTATCCGGCACTGTCGTCAATCACCCTTCCGAAGCGCGACGCGTTCGGCTGGCCGCATGGTGAAGCGTACACACCGTTGCTTAAGGCTCGGACTCCATCGATGAGTACTCGGGCGGTGATGCCAGGATTTAAGTTGGAGCGACTGCATCAGGCGCTGTCGACGGCCGAACTGCGCGTGTTGACGAAGCTCGCGTTCCATCCGGGCATCCTCGACTTCCGCGAACAGTACGGCATTGCCGACGAGAAAGCATTCTGGCGAGCTGAGTTGAATGACACACGCATGCAACGCTCGAAGCTCATGACCATCGACGTCATTGTGACCTACTTCTGCCCGCGCGAACTAAAGCTGAAGTATCACGGAATCTCCATCAAGGCTCGGGGATACGTCCCTGACGAGAAGGAGTTGAGGCGCGAGGAGCGCGAGCGTAAGGCTATGGAAGAACGGGGCTGGACGTGGGAGCTAATCGTTGGTGATGAGGTTTCGATGGTCGAGTTCGGTAACCTCCAACTCCTCTTTGGTTTCGCCGCCCACCATGACATCCCGTCACTTTATAGCGTTGCAGAGAGCTTCGCGAAGGTCGTCATCCGGTGCAGCAATCGAGGCAGCGTCGATGCGGTGCTACTACGCGTGGCACGGAACACCGGCATTAGTCTCGATGATGCATACATCAGATTCAGCGCCGCAGTCGCATACGGCTTTCTCGCCCTCGACCATCGGTATGACTTTCGACCGGCGAACCGCCTTGAGCTCGTTCGAACCAGTCGTCGCTCGGCACCGGCCTGATTATCAGCCATGCCCACACGAACTGAGCAAAGCGATGATGTCGTGTCGCTATCTGAGCTTAAACCACGGGTTGCCGATGCTGCCACGCTCCGACGCCTACAGTTGCCACAAGAAGACTGGCCCAAAGGCATGGGCCGCTTTGATATGTTTGCGCGGTTGCGCGATGGGGATGTGCGATACCGGGCGATGTGCTGGAATCCAGTCGAAAGGCAGCTTCATGTCCTGAAGCTCGTCGCGAAGGGGGCGCCTCAAGGCCCCGGAGAGTGGAGCATCTGGTCGGCGGACGCGCCCGATTCTCCACTGAGAGACATCAAGCGCCTGGTCGCGGATGGTGTTCCGGAGTACATGAGGCTGCCGCTGGACCACCTTCCCCAAAAATTTCAGAAGGCCCGCAATGGATTTGCGCGGCGTCGCTTGATTCTCGAGGCCTTCTGCATGCTTGACGCTGGCGGTCGCGGTAATCCAGATGACTACGTGTTCAACGACCTGATTGTCACCGACCACCGCGCTCGCAAGGAGGCACTTGAGTTTGTCATCTCTGCCATGGGTGAGCATCGAGGCTACGCGGCTCAGATAAAAAAGCTGTTTCATCAGCACTGCCATTTCAGTGGTCACGAGAATTCAATGCTCGCGCAACATGCCGCGAAGGGAGTGACTGGCAAGCGGCCGAACCTTGTGAATAAGCCTGGAGCGCTGACTCACGCCGAAAAGCAGGACAAGCTAAGGAGCACGGCGACGGGCACGCCTAGACGGCTCAAACGCCTTCCCGTGAGCGAACATGAAAAGGAAACGAAATTTCTCGACGTGCTCCGGCGTTATTGGGTCAAGAAAAAATGGCCGCTCTCCAAGACATATAAGCGGTTGTGTGAGGAGCACTACGCAGATGTCAGACACGAGCTCTATCCGACCTATGACACTTTCCGCAGAATCTCGAATGACGAGTTGATTCCAAACTTCAATCTGCGCGCAGAACGGAACGGACACGTGGTTCATAACGCTAATTTTGCCACTTTGTCTGGTACGGCGACCGACTACACACAAGGCAAGATTGAAACCGTCGACATCGACGGATGGACGCCGAAGGTCGGCATACGGGCGAAGGTTAAGCGCAAGTGGAGGAAGATTTACGCTCGAGTCCTGTTCGCTGTCGCACGTAACTCTCGAGCGGTCATCGGCATCGAGATTGTCCTGACTGGTGAAGATGCGATTGCTTACCGCAGGTGCGTCGCCTCCTGCTTCATGGATAAGTCCAAAATTGCCGAACGTCTTGGACTTCAGGCGCCCGACGGGTTGGTACACGGAAACATCGATAGTGTTTTCTTCGACAACGGCGCCGGCCCATCTGGAGTAAACGCGGTGGTCGTGTGTAAGCAGATGAGACTCGGGCTTGCAATTTCTCCCCCGGCGAGTGGGCAATCGAAGGGCTGCGTGGAGAGCCTCAATGGGTGCATGCAGAACGCGTTGCTGGATTTGGAGGCGGCCTATACACGCAAGAACGACCCGCTCAACAGGGAACTGCGTAGGAAAAAGCTTCTGGCTCGCGGAACGTCGCTGGGACGTTTCATTTATGCAGTTTACGAAGCCGCGGCGATGCACAATCTCACCGCATACCGGCCGCAGCTTCGTAGCCACGAGGACTTCATCGATGGCGCGGAAAGCTCGCCGAAGGAGCTCTTCGTATCTCAACAGGAACAGCGCAGAGGGGACGCGAGAAAGAAATGGTCGGAGAAAGAGCTCCTGGCCAGATTTATCGCTTGGGAGCCGCGCACCGTGGTGAACGGGCGTGTGCTTTTCGAAGGGATTCGCTACAAGTCGCCACAACTGACTGCTTGGGCTGAAGAGCAAACTAAGTACGGCCGGTCACTGGACGTCTTCGTGAAGCGATTCACCACAGACCCTCTTCACCTCCTTTGGAAGCGCCCGGACAGCGAGGAAGTGGAACAATTGTTGGTTATTCGTGAGGACCTGGACCGGCTTCAGAACATCACTTGGCAGGAGGCGTCACTAACCAAACAAGCGGACGCGATGCTCAAGCTCGAAAGCGACCAGAACAAGCGGAAAGCCGATAATAAGCTGACCGTCGGACAGCACAACGGCGTTGCCGATGCGGTGCGTCACCGCGCAACAAACGGGGACATACACGACCTCGCGGGCACCTCCGCCACCAACGCAAAAGCAACCGCGATAATCCAGAATAATCGCCGCTGGGACGAGATGGAGGCTGCAGCGTTCGGGCTCGAAAAGCGAAACATTGTGCCGGTCCCTCCGGTACCGTCCGCAGGAGCAAAGCCTATGAACGCGGAGTATGCTGCATGGTTACAAGCTAGGAAGACCGCCAGGAATGAAAGCAAGCGCGAAGCAGAGGAGCGGTAACTGCGTCAGGCGGCAGCGCACCACGGCGAGCAAGGCAGCCTGGCATCGACCCGGCGCACAGAGCACGGAGAAATTTCGCGTCTTCCCGGAAAGGCTTATTTGGCGCGCGTAACCGCTTCTAATCCGTATGTGCGGAAAATTCATTCACTGCGCGCTTTCGGCTGCTCGCCGCGACAATAGAAGGGGCTACGCTATAGGTACCGCGATGATTGTTCAGCGAATTTTCTGCCGGCAGGCCCCGAGAGGTTGTGTAACGATTTCTAATCCAGATTGCCAGGTTGTTGTTAGCATGTTATCGAAGCGCTTCTACCTCACGGGTAGAAGCGCTTCGCGCTTTACGGCATCTTATTCGTTGCCGACGGCCTTTGAGCCCACGCATATAAGTGCAATCGCTCAAGGAGCCCGACTTAGGTTCTTCTGCCGCCGTCAATTTGAGCGGATACGACGATAAGTCCACCGAGTTCATCGCCATACGTCGCAACATTCCCTTCTTGCAAGAAATGAGCGGTCAACGCGCAAAGAGCCGCATCCACTTCATCGATCGATCTTAGCGAAGCTGTTTCACTCAGTATCTTTTACTGCATTCGAGATGATTGAGGTGAGCCTGAACGACCGTGTGAACTTTGGCCGCCATCGAGTTGCCAAACGAATATGGCGACTCGGACGAATACGTATGGCAAGCGTACTGCTGGTAGACGATGACGAGGAGGCATTGGCCGCATGGAGCGCCATTTGTGCCGGTGATGGATTTGAAGTAAGGTGCGCCGGCGACGGCCGGTCGGCCTTGGCCATGTTCATTGAAGCCCCGGTCGATATCGTGGTCGCGGATTGGCGGATGCCGGTCATGTCGGGCAGCGAGTTCTGCCATCGGTTGCGAACACTTCCCGGATTAGCAGACTTCGCTTTCATTCTGGTTTCCGGAGAGCCTAGTCCACCCGCTTTCGTCAGCTACGACGGGTTCCTGCGTAAGCCGGTAGAGGGGCCGATTTTACTGGCCACGATGCATCGGTTGCTCGCCGACCACGTTACGCATCGGCAACGGCAGCGATAGGTCGCTACTCCCTCACCAGTTCCACCGCCGCCGCCGAAACGAATTCCGCGCGCACGCTATCGCCGACTTTCAACCCATCGAGCGAAAGACCCTTCGCGGCCCTGAGCACCTGCTGATGCTTCGGGCCACGCAGCGTCACCATGCGGCTCTTGCGATCGATCTTCATCACCGTCGCGACAACCGTTACGCTATGCGCCGACGACGCATACCCTGCCGACGCCGGTATTGCCGCGGTCGTCTCCACGCGCTCGCGCACACCTTGGGTCGCGAGCCTGTCGATGTTCAGCAGCAGCGCTTGCTGATAAGCAACGTTGAGCTTGTCGCCGACCTTAAGCCGGCCGACATCGGCCAGGGAAGGATTGACGTCGACGTCGGCGAGATTGCCGCGCGGACCACGCAGCGTGACGCTATTCGTGGCGGTATTGATGGCAACGACGCGAACCTGTGCGTGAATCACCTCGGCGCGTCCGAGCGCCTGCTGTCCGGCGGGAACGCTCGCGTCCTGCGCGAAACTGGATTGACAGAGCATGGCGGCGAGCACGCTCACGAGAGAGGCCGCCCGCCACACGACTGCGGCCGATGATCCGACTTTGCGCGCACAGATCATTTGCTGCTCCCGAAGTGATCACTGCCAACGGCCAACCCGACACCGGCCACGCACTCCCGCTACAACTCCGGCCGCGCCAGATCGCTGGTGACAATATGTTCGCCATACACCTGCGCCGCCGCGACGGCTTCGAGCTTGGTCGCGTACGGCCCGAGTTCGGGCGCGCCGTCGAACGGAAACAGCACGCGGCCGTCGGTGGTTCGAACCACTTTCAACACGCCGAAGAAACGCCGGTAGCCGGCCAGCTTCGACGTGGCAGAAATTTCAAAGTCGTCTTCCGATGTCGCGGGGACGCTGGGAATGAATGCGGTCTTGCTCATACCTGAAAACATCTCTTGTTCGATGGGCCGGCAGCGGCACGAAACGCCAAGCCTACACCCGGTTGTCCGGGCAGGATATTCGCCGGCGGCCTTCATTGTCTCAAAGCCGGGCGGATTCGACCGGCGAGCCGGCTAGCGCACCGGCCGACGGTTGGCGGCGAAGCCGCCCGCGAGTCCGGTCAGGCGTCTTTGACTGCCGCCGCATGCTCGGCCGCCAGCGCCGCGTCCCGCTCGCTCACGCGCACGAAACTCGGCCGCGAGCAGATGCGCTCGACATACTCGAGCAGGACCGGCGTTTCGGGCACCAGCTTGAACATCATCCCCCAATGCAAGGCGATGCCCCACAAGATATCCGCCGCCGACATCGTGTCCCCGAGCAGATAGGGCGCGGCTTGCAACTGGCTCGTCACCGTTCCGATCATCGAGTCGAAATCGCCGTAGGGCGACGTGGCGGGCGGGGCCGGGTCGCGCTTCATCGCCTTGTCGACTAGCGCTGGTTCGTAGCACGCCGCGTAGTACACCAGCCAGCGCAGATACGGTCCGCGCGACGGATCGTCGAGCGCCGGCGTGAGTCCGGCTTCAGGAAACAGATCGGCCAGATAGATGAAGATGGCGACCTGTTCGGTGATCAACGCGTCGCCGTGAAGAATCGCCGGCACTTTACCGAGCGGATTGATGGCGAGATAGGGCGCTTTACGCTGCTCGCCGGCTTTCATGTTCAGTACCTTCAACTGGTAAGGCGCACCAAGCTCTTCGAGCAGCGTGAGCGCGCTGACGGAGCGGCATTGCGGCGAGTGGAACAGTGTGATCGTGCGATCCTTGGTCATGGTTTGAGCTTTCCCGAATGAGCGTGGTGGACGAAAAAACCGGGCTTGAGGGCCCGACAAGGCGCCGGAGATGCGTTCATCCTAAGCGTCCATACCTGTCAGTTTGTGTCAGGTATGGCTACACTTGTCCGCATGAGAGCGAGCCGCCTTCTTTCCATCCTGATGACGCTGCAGGCGCGTGGCCGGGTCACCGCGCAGTTCCTCGCCGATGAATGCGCGGTGTCGTTGCGCACCATCTATCGCGACATCGACGCCCTTAGCGCCGCGGGCGTCCCCGTGCATAGCGAGCGCGGAGCGGAAGGCGGCTACCGCCTGCTCGACGGCTACCGCACGCGGCTGAACGGCCTGTCCTCGCAGGAAGCGGAGTCGCTGTTTCTCGGCGGCCTGCCCGGCCCAATGCAGGCGCTCGGCCTGGGTGCGGTGATGGCCGGTGCGCAGACCAAGTTGCTGGCCGCTCTGCCCGTCGAATTGCGCTCGACCGCGGAGCGCATGCGTTCGCGTTTTCATCTCGACGCCCCGGCGTGGTTTTCGGACGCGGACGAGCCCGCCCATCTGCCGTCGATCGCGCGTGCGGTGTGGGAGCAGCATCCGCTGGAGATTCGCTATCAGAGCTGGAAAGCCGAGATGTTTCGCCGGATCGAACCGCTCGGCATCGTGCTGAAAAGCGGCGCGTGGTACGTGGTCGGGCGCGTCGGGCAAGATGTGCGCATCTACCGCATTTCGCGCATTCTCGAATTGAACCTGCTGGACGAGACGTTCGAGCGGCCGCCCACGTTCGATCTTGCCGCTTACTGGCAGGACAGCACGCAGCGTCTCTCCGAAGAAATGCACGCGAGCGAAGCGACGCTGCGTCTGTCGCCTTGGGGCATGCGGATGCTCGACGTTTTCACGTCGCCGTTCGCGCGTTCGGCGGCGGTCATCGGCGAGCCGGATCCCACCGATGGTTGGCGCACCGTGACGCTGCCCGTCGGTTCGGTGAGGCAGGCATGCGCGGAGTTGCTGCGCTTCGGCACCGAGGCAGAGGTGCTGGCGCCGCCGGAGTTGCGCGCGCAGATGTCGGAGGTTGCGGCGGCGCTGCATCGCCGTTACGCGCAATGACGGCGTGACGGCATCCTTCGCACACGCGTCATACGGCGCGTGAGATGGCCGGCATACGGCAACAATGCGACTGCGTTCACGCTGCTGCCCGTTGCCGCGGTCGCTGCCGCCGCAGCCGACACGAAGCCTGTCTATAGCGATGCCGCCGCGCTCGGCAAGCTGATCTTCTTCGATGCCACGTTGTCCGCCTCGGGCAAGATGTCGTGCGCGAGCTGCCATAGCCCGTCGCATGCGTATGGGCCGCCCAACGGGCTCGCGGCGCAGTTGGGTGGGGCGGACATGCACTCGCAAGGCACGCGCGCTGTGCCGAGCCTGCGCTACGTGTTGAACCGTACGCCGATGTGGAGCCACGCGCAGGCTGCGAGCCTCTCCGAGCGTCTGAGCGAAATGGACAATGCGCCGGTGGGCGGTTTCGGTTGGGATGGGCGCTTCAACCGTCTGCACGATCAGGCGAGCTTCCCCCTGTTCAATCCGAACGAGATGGCCAACAAGGATCCGGCGGCCGTGCTCGCGAAACTGGAGCAGGCGCCGTACGCCGCGCGCTTCAAGGAAGTGTTCGGCCAGAACATCTTCGTCGACCGCGCCAAGGCGTTCGCCCAAGCCATGTATGCGATCGAGCGCTTCGAACTCGAGGACCCGAGTTTTCATCCGTACACCAGCAAGTTCGACTACTATCTGGACGGAAAATTGCAACTAACGGCGCAAGAGTTGAGAGGCAAGAAACTGTTCAACAATCCGGCGGGCGGCAATTGCGCTTCCTGCCATATCGATCAGGTGGGCGTCGACGGCTCACATCCGCTGTTCACCGACTTCAATTTCCAGGCGCTCGGCGTGCCGCGCAATCCGGAGTTGCGGGCGAATGCCGATCCGAAGTACTTCGACATGGGCTTGTGCGGTCCGTTGCGAACTGATCAGTCGAGCGACAGCAGCAATTGCGGGCTCTTCAAATCGGTGTCGCTGCGCAATACGGCGACGCGTCAGGTGTTCTTCCACAACGGCCGGTTCCACACGCTGAAGGACGCATTGCGCTTCTACGTGCAGCGCGATACCAGTCCGGCGAAGTGGTATCCAAAAGACTTGCACGGCAAGATCGACAAGTTCAACGACTTGCCCGTCGCGCTGCGCGTGAACGTCGATACGACCGACGAGCCGCTCACACGCAAAGCCGGCGACCGCCCTGTCTGGTCGGAGCGCGATATCGACGACGTCGCCGCTTTCCTGGCGACGCTGAACGACGGCTACGTGCTGAAGCCCAAGCTCTCGCACTGAACCTGAACCATGAAGAGCCGCCCGCAATTCCTAAGACGAATTTTGGTTCTTTCTAGGGCTGATTTAGGGGCAGAGCTATAATGGCCGGATCCCCTTTTTTCCCGTCCACCGTTATGAGCCGGTTACTTTGCCTGATCGTGCTTTCGCTCGGCCTGATGCAGACCGCGGCGGCCGACGAAAACACAGACCGCATGTCCGCGTATCTGACGCAAAAATTCGGTCTGGCAAAGGAAAAGGCTCAAAAGATTTCCGACGCGGTGCAAGCCGCCGCCTCGAAATATTCCCTCCCGCCGGCGCTCCTGCTGGCGATCATATCGATCGAATCCCGCTTCAAGGAAAAGGCCAAGGGCGCCAACGGCGCGACCGGGCTCATGCAGGTCGTGCCTGGCGCGCATCGCGGACTGCTGAGGAACGTCAAGGACCTCACCGAACCGACCGCGAACATCGAAGTGGGCTCGGCGATTCTGTACGGCTACATGCGCTCGGCCAACGGCGACATGAACGCCGCGCTCAAGAGCTACGGCGGATCGCAAGCGTACGCGCAGAAGGTGAGCTTGCGCGTCGAAGACTTTGCGGCGGTCGCCCCGTCGCAAGACGGTGCGCAGCAATCGGACGCGCAGGTCGGAATGTGCGCGGCGCGACCCACGTCTGACCGTTGCGCGGAGCCGGGTAACTGGGCCAACGCGTTTACGGTTCCGGCCGTCAATGCCGCCGGGTTGAACGGCACGGCAACCTCGGCGACTGGACTTCATACGACGTCGCGCTAAGCGACATTCCGTCTCTTTTCATACCGCGGCGTCGCAGCTGCCGCAATGCTCTGTCACGTCCGGAAAAACACCCGTTGCGCGCTTTTTACGCACAGTTCG
Organism: Paraburkholderia sp. BL6665CI2N2; assembly: GCF_004366535.1. NCBI lineage: Bacteria > Pseudomonadati > Pseudomonadota > Betaproteobacteria > Burkholderiales > Burkholderiaceae > Paraburkholderia > Paraburkholderia sp. BL6665CI2N2. Next base: position 5,420,584 of record NZ_SORC01000001.1, on the reverse strand, counting down.
GAACCGCTCTACAATGCATTCCCATTCGCGCTGACGCAGCGCCTCTTCCGATCGACCATGTTGACCTCGCTTTCCAGAATCACAGCCGCCGCGTGTTTCGGCATGCTGACCCTTGCCGCCTGTAGCAGCACGCCGCAGCCGAAATTCCAGCAGGAATTGTTCGAAACAGGCGCGAGCCCGTATGCGCGCAATTTCAATTCGAGCACGACGGATAGTTGCGAGGCCGCGCGCCGGGCGCTCCTGAGCCAAGGCTATCTGACGACGACGACGCGCAACGACACCGTCGACGGCACCAAGAACTTCCAGCCGACGGGCGACACCCACGTGGTCGTCGAATTTCATGTGGTCTGCACGCCGGGCGAAGAGGCGAGCGACACCAGCATCGTCTACGTCAATGCCGTGCAAAACGGCTTTGCGCTGAAGAAAAGCGATACGTCGGCGAGCGTCGGGCTGAGCGTGCTGGGTTCCCTGTCGCTGCCGATCCGCTCGAACAGCGATGCGATGGTCAAGATTTCCAGCGAGACCATTCCGTCGGGCAAGTTCTACGACCGTTTCTTTGGACTCGTCGATCACTATCTGCAAACGGTGGTGCGCACTCAGCCGGTCGTCAGCAATCGCATCGAGACCCGTCTCCTGCCGGTGCCGGTCGAGACAACTGCGCCGTTGCCCGTTCCCGAGATGCCCGATGCAATCGGCAAGGCGGCTTCCGTGCAACCGGCGAGCGGAGCCGGCGTAGTGCCCTGATTCATCTGCGGAAGTTCGCGGTGTCGAGGCTGGTCAAGATCCGATCAGCCTTCAATCACATCGCGATCCATCACTTATCCTATGTCTTTTACTTCATACGTATACATATGTAGTAATAGTTAACAAGGGTTAACCCCTTCTGTGGATAACTCCTATTTGTTCCGTCGCATCAATGTCATGCGAACTCCATAACCCTGCGGATCACGCCTGTAGAAAAACTACCAAACCGGGATAACTCTGATGGGGCTTGCCTCGCGAGCCGTCTTATCAAGATTCCGCACACAGGCTGTTCCATGCGCTATCCCGAAGTTATTCAGAGGGAAATGTGGATAACTCCCGTTTGAAGTCGTTTTTCCAATAGCTGCCGGGCAAGTTTTTCAACCTGTCCAAGCGCTCGCCAGCGTACAGACCGCCCCTCGCCGCACGCGCACATTGAAGACGGACGGTACAAAGATTGCGTCTCTCTTTTTGCAAGCGCACTGTTGCTATTTAGTCAAAACCATTTCGGCAACGCCCGATCCAGGCATAGAGTTAAAGTGTTTTCTGAGGTTATTGGTGCAGTGCGGGGGTGTGTAATGAAACGCAGAACAGCACGACAGCTTGTCCGTCTTCTGTCGGATATCCGACACGCCACCCATTGCAGCACGTTGCGGGCGGCAGCCACCAACCGGGCCATCGCGCTCGCCTCCTCTGAACACGAAGCTGAGGTCGCCGACACCGACGACAGCACTGACGCCACGCGTGACCCGCATCAGGACAAGCCCGCCCGGAGCAGGTCATGAGAACGGCGAGCGAACGATCGTTGCGGTTCCTGGTCGAGAAATGGCTTGCGCCGGAGCCTTCGGCGCCAGTTCATGTCACCGAATTCAGCCGCACCCGCCTGGGAGGCCGGCGTTATGTGCGCGTCGCGACTTCGCTTCAGGCGGGCTCGCGCGGGCTGTTCTTCTTTCGTCACGACGACGGCTGCTGGTGTGTATTTCCGCCGACCGCCGATACGCCGGCTTTGCTTGCGCATCCACGGGCGGCCTGAGCGCGGCGAGCAAGCCGGCGACACCGACCGCCGGCGCAAATACCTTGTGCGCGTCGCTTTCAATGCGGCGACTGCCGCCATCCTCAAGACGACGCTCCAGGCACACGGTCACGCCCGCGTTGCCACGCCGGCATTACCTGACACACGATCAAACCCGCGAGCATCAGCGCACAGCCGAACAGTGCGCGTGCCGACAGCGTTTCGCCGAGCACGACCCACGCCGCAAGCGCGGCGAACACGCCCTCCATGCTGAAAATCACCGCCGCGTGCGACGGCGCCGCATGCTTTTGCGCGACCACCTGAATCGTATAGGCGACGCCGACCGACAGCGCCCCGCCGTACAGAATGGTCGGCGCGGCGCGAACGATCACCGCGAGGCTGATGGGTTCGATGGCGAGACCGACGACGAGGCATGCGAGCCCGCACGTCACGAACTGAACGAGCGCGAGCATCAGCGTGTCGTGGCGCAGCGCGAAACGTCCGACCAGCATCATCTGAATCGAGATCACGAGCGCGCCCGCGAGCTGATACCAGTCGCCGTACAGCATCGAGAAATGTTCGTTGACGCTCAGAAAATACATGCCCGCGGCCGCGAGCGCCGCACCGAGCCACGTGCCGATTCCCGTGCGATGTCTGAACAGCACGCCGAGAAGCGGCACGATCACTACGTACAGCGAACTGATGAAACCCGCGTTGGCGACCTTCGTGCATTGCAGGCCGATCTGCTGCAATGAAATCGAGGCGGCCAGCACTGCGCCGAGCAGCACGCCCGCGCCGAGTAGCTCACGTGCGCCACCGGGTTCGCGCTCCCACAGTTCAGCGAGTGCCGGGCGCCGCACGCAAACTATCAGCGTGAGCACGACGAGCGCGCCGACCAGGAAGCGCAGGCCGGTGAAGAGAAACGGGCCGATCGCATCGAGACTCAGGCGTTGCGCGACGAACGCGGAACCCCAGATTATCGCGGCGATCAGCATCAGGACATTGGCACGCAGGTGTTGGCGGGTTTCGGCTTTCAACGGTGGTCTTTGTAATTCGGTTGTCGTGACGGGCAGGCGTCGATTTTATCCACGTGCGCGGAAAAGCCCGATATGGGCGCGCACCGCTACATCACGTGTCTGCCGACCCTTTTGGAGAACGCTAGCTTGCCGCGTAACCTCGTTCCAGGCGGTCTAAGTGAATCCCCTGGTACGGGCCGCTTAATGAGTGAAAGCCGGTCGAAAGCAAGCTGTCTCCCGGAAAATACATATCGAGTTTTGGGCATGACAAACCGCCTACACTGGGTAATACTCTCCCGCGGGGAGCGGGAAGGCGCCTCAAGCCCTGTCTGCTTCACCGTGCAGCTTATTCATTCACATTGACTCAGTCGTCCAGGTTTGGGGAACAACACATGAAAAAAGTTATCGTCTCGCTCGCAGCCGCTTCGATCGCGCTGGTTTCTGTTCAAGCTTTCGCACAAGCGTCGGACGCAGCACCGGCTGCTGCAGCAAGCGCGCCGAAGAAGCATCACGTCAAGAAGCTGAACACGCACGGCAAGCGCGCTCCGGTTTCGGCAGCCGCTTCGGCAGCTGGCACGAACGACAAGGGCACGCAAAACTAAGCTGCTGCCCGATTCTTCGGGCCAGCTTCGCCGGTCGATCGCACGGCGCCGCATGCTGGCGAGTGCAGCACGACCGGATGCAGGTGTCGCAAGCAAAAAGGCCAGAGCACGAGCTCTGGCCTTTTTGCATTTGGGGCAGATTTTGTTGCGGCGATTAGCCGGCAAGGCCGCGTTTGATGACTTCGTTCAGCAAACCGGTCATGCCTTCGGGGTGGGTCGCGGCGCGCTCTTTCAGCTCGGTCACCAGATCGCCGTTCAGCTTGCACGCAAACGCGACGAGGCCCTGCGCCTGATCGAGCTTGCGCTGTTCACGGCGATCGGGCTTCGGTTCGGCCGCGGCGGCCTTGCCGAAACGGTCGGCGGTCGACAGTTTCAGTGCGTTGTTCAGCTTGAGCGCCTTGTTCTTTTCAAGGTCGGTTTTTTTCATCGCCATTCGGAAGGCCTCTGCCAGATAAGTAATCCCGCATTGTACGCACCGCGCCGGACCTCGGGCGAGCGCGCGGCGTTCGGGTTCTTCGCGCACGGCTTGGCACGCCTATTCGGAACCGGAATGAACCTCGTTGCACGTTCAAACGGACTGGCCCGGCGCGGCAGCCACGCTGTCCATCAGCGCGCGCATTCTTTGCCAATGCGTGCCTTCCCAGAACACTCGACGGCACACGTCGCAGGTAACGAATTGCGCATGCCGTTCCAGCACGCCGTCGGGCGCACGCGTGCCGACTTCTTCCTTGGGGATGCGCCGCAGCGGCACATTGCACATCAGGCATAGGCGGAACGGCTGCGCGCTACCGGCCAGATCGAGCCGTTCAAACACTTCGCGCAGTTGTTCGCGCGGCCTGAGCGTGCGGACGTAGCAGCCATGCGTGATGCTGCGGCGTTTCAATAACTCGCGGTCGCGTGTCAGGACGATACGCTGCTGCGCGGCGGCGAGCGCCTCGATGTCGGCGTCGGGATAGTGGTTGTCGTACAGCGTGTCGAAGCCGGCGAGCCGCAGAAGCGGCGCGAGGCCGCCCAGATGCGCGTCGGCGATGAACCGCACCACGCGCAGCGGACGTTCGCGCACGCGCAGGAGCGGCTGGATATCGAGCGCTTCAAACTTCGGATAAACGGCTATGCGATCGCCGTCCGCGAGAGGATGATTGAAACCGACCGACTCGCCGTTGACCAGAATCAGTTCGACCTCCGTATGCGGCACGCCGAGCGCTTCGATCATGTGCTTCGCGGTGGCGCCCGGCGCGCAGGCGTAGCTGAACGCGCGCCGGCGCAACGGCCGGGCGAGAAAATCGTTCAGCTCCTCGTAGAAGCGGAATGTCGCGGTCACCATCACCGCAGTATCGCACCGCGTTTCTTTGCGCGCTGTCCTGCACGTGTCGCATGGGTGTGTTTTACTTCCAGTTCTTTAGAAGACGGAGCGACAGATGGACATCGGTTTTATCGGTCTCGGCGAGATGGGCGCCGCGATGGTTGCAAACATGTTGAAAGCCGGGCATCAGGTGCGCGTGTGGAACCGCTCACCGGAGCGCGCGCAGCCGCTCGCCGACGCAGGCGCGCGCGTCGTTGCGACGCCGGCCGAAGCGTTTGCGGGCGACGCCGTGTTCTCCATGCTCGCCGACGATAGCGCCTTGCGCGAGGTCATCACCGCTTCGTTGCTGGAACACGCTCCGCGCGGGCTGATCCACGTGAACATGGCGACGATCTCGGTGGCGCTGGCCGAGGAACTGGCGACGGCGCACGCGTCGCGCGGCGTCAACTACGTCGCCGCGCCGGTGTTGGGCCGGCCCGATGTCGCGGCGGCGGGCAAGCTGACCATCGTGGCGGGCGGACCGGCCGAATCGATCGACCGCGTTCAGCCGATTTTCGATGTGATCGGCCAGAAGACCTGGCGCATCGGTTCGCTGCCGCAGCAGGCGAACGTCATGAAACTCGCCGCCAACTTCATGCTCGGCGCGGCGGTGGAGACGCTGGGCGAAGCGGCTACGCTGGTGACCGGGCACGGCGTCGCCATGCAGGATTTCCTCGACGTCATCACGGCCGGCTTGTTTCCGGGGCCGGTCTATTCCGGCTACGGCAAACTGATCGCAGAGCAGCGCTACGAGCCGGCGCTGTTCAAGGCGCGTCTCGGCCTGAAGGACATTCGTCTCGCGCTGGCCGCTGCCGACGCCGTGACGACGCCGCTGCCGATCGCCAGCGTGGTGCGCGACAGCTTGATCGAAGCCGTGGCTCACGGCGACGGCGAGAAGGATTTCGCGGTGCTGGGCCAGGTCGCCGCGCGGCGAGCCGGGCGCTAAAAGCTAAAAGCAACTGACAGGCGGCAGTGACGGACGCGGGCGGGCATAATAGCCGCCCGTTCCCTTATCCGCCGTGCTTCCCATGAGTCTGCATACCTGGTGGCTATTCGTCGCCACTGTCTTCGTCGTTTCAGCAATTCCCGGTCCGAACATGTTGCTCGTGATGACGCACGGCGCCCAGCACGGCTTGCGCCGTTCCAGCGCGACCATGGCCGGTTGCCTGTCGGCGCTGGTGCTGATGCTGGCGGTGTCGGCGGCGGGTCTCGGCGTTTTCCTCGCAGCGTGGCCAGCCATGTTCAACGCGCTGCGGATGATCGGCGCCGCATACCTCGTGTATCTCGGCATCAAGGCGTGGCGCGCGCCGGCCGACGAAGCCACCGCCGGCACTGCCGACGAACTCGCCGCGAAGCCCGCGCGCTCGCGCTTCGCGCTGTTTCGCAACGGCTTTCTGGTCGCAGGCAGCAATCCCAAGGCGATTTTGTTCGCTGCGGCGCTGCTGCCGCAATTCATCGACGCCGCGCAGCCGAAACTGCCGCAGTTTGGCGTACTCGTCGCCACATTCGCCGTGATCGAGGTGAGCTGGTATCTGGTGTACGCGGGATTCGGCACACGCATCGGCGCGAAATTGAAGAGCCGCAGCGTCGCCCGCATGTTCAATCGGCTGACGGGCGGCGTGTTCGTCGGCTTCGGCGCGATGATGGCGCTGGTGCGCCACTGAGCGCGAGGCGCAGCGCCGCGGAGGCGACGGGACATTTGGCGAGGTGTTGTGTATTTGCAACGTTGAGGGTCTACCCTAATCAGCATGTTGCGCCGCACCAAGCCGTTTGCTATAGTTTGTCTTGTCTCCTCCATGTCTCCTCTGATATGGATTCAGCCCGCCAACTTAGGCGGGCTTTTTTTTGCCTCGAATTTCCAGTTCCCAGAAAGGACCAAGCCGGCTGACCCTTGCGCAGGGCCGCCGGCTTTCTTGCGTCAGGACCGAACTTAGAACTTGTACGAAACGGCGAGGAACGAAATGATCGGGTCGGCCTTCAGTTCCGCTTTCGACACACCCAATTCCGTGCCGTCCGCCGCCTTGATGATGACCGACGAGGTCGTCTTCAGCGGAATATAGGTGACCGATGCCACGAGGCCCCAGTGATCGGTGATGTTGTACGCGAGGCCCGCGTTGAACACCGGCGCCCATGACGACGACGCTTTCGCCGACACCTGCGTCTGCCCCGGCTTGCCCGCGCCGGCAGCCAGCACCGCGCCGAGGTTGTTCTGCGTCGACTGGACAAAGTTCTCGCTCAGCTGAACGTCGGAGAACCAGTTATAGGACACGCCGATGCCGACAAATGGCCGAAAATGCGCCGTCGGGGCATTGAAGTAGTACTGGAACAGCAGCGCCGGGCTCCATTGGCGCACGCTCTTGACGATCGGGTTGGCCTGCGGATCGCCCAGATCCTGCTGGCCGAGCGCGCCGGCCGGTCCCGGCGGTTTGATGGTGCCGTGCCCGTAGATCTTGAAGACCGGCGGCACGCCCGCCACCGTCGTCACGGCGATGTGATCGGTAAGGTAGTGGCTGAACACTAGGCCGACAGTGTCGGCGCTGCTGGTCGACAAACTCGTGCCGGGCGACGTGAAAGAACTCGGCAGACGCAGCGGCGTGTTGATCGGCGTCGGCGCGACGGTGGTGGTGAGCGGCGAGCTCGAATCCTGTGGCATCACGTGAAACCAGCCGAGCACGGCGACGTTGTCGCCCGCATGCTGGGCGTGCGCGCTGGCGGACAGGCAGGCGGCCAGTAACGCGAAATAGATTTTTTTCATCTTGTTCCTCCTGAGGCGCGGCTCAAGCTCATCTCGCGCGGCAAGCGGCGGCGGGTTCGCAACCACGCCGGCGCGCTGCATATTCGTTTGGTGCCGGCTGCCGCGCGGTCACGCTGCGCGGCAGCCGGGACGCGAACGCCACGTTGCGGATTGGCGGCGCGTGCTGCGTCCGTTACTGGACGAAGGCGCCGATCGTGAAGTACGGCGAGGCCGCGTTGGTCAGATCGAGGTAGCCGAACACACCACCCGTGAAGATCATCTTTCCGGTCGGCGTGGTGCCGGTGGAAGCGCCCACTCGCGTCGTCGTCACCACGCCCGGCACGGCTTGCGTGAAGTCCAGATTCAGCGCTGTCGCGAGCGATGCCTGCGAGGCGTTGAACGGATCGAGCAGCGTGGCCTCGGTGCCTTCGAGCGCGGTGGTGCGGTAGTCGAACTGGCTATCCACGCCGATGTACTCCCCGTTCTGCGAGTTCACCGTGATCGCGCTTTGCGGCGACAGAATCGAGATACCCGATTCGTCGTCGGCGTACGGGCCGAGCGCGCCGTTTTGCGGCACCGTCACCGATGAGTTCGCCGCGCCCGCTCGCACCAGGATCGGCACAAGCTGGTTGCGCAGCTTGCCGACGATCATGTAGCCGCGTGCTTCCGGGGTCGCCGCGAGGGTCGGTTTAGCCTGGCCGAGGAAGTTGTTGGTCTGGAACGCGCCGCTGCCGTCCGCCGCCGGCGCGAAGTTGCTGCCCGGCTGCTGACACTTGCCCGCGTTGACGCCGGAGTTGTCGCACTCGGTCCACGTGCCGTCCGCGTTGATCGTGATCTTCGAATCGACTGCGACCGGCGCGAAATTTTGCGACGGCACCTGGTGATAGCCGAGCTGGTTGTACGTGCCGGCCACGTTCGCAAGATTCGTTTCAATCGACGAGAAGCCGATGAACGGGTAGTACGGGAACTTGGTATCGGGCACGGCGCCCACGCCAAGAATCCCGCCGAACGAAATCTCCGCGCCCGGGATCGTGCCGCCCGCCACGCCTTCGCCGACGAAAATCCGCGCCGGACGATTCGGATCGAGACTCGCGCCGTTCAGGCGGAACGCGCACTGGTTGAGCTTGTTGGTCGGCAGCAGGGTTTCCTGAGTCAGTGTGCCGCTGGCGGTCTGGCCCGCGCGTGTTGGGACGACAGTACCGGTGGTCGCCGGGATCGGCGACTCGATGTAGTTGACCTGCCAGGTCATCTTGGTCGTATCGAGTTGCAGCTTGACCAGTTCGCCGTCACCGCCGCCGCCCGTGAACACCGTGCTGTAGTCCAGCGACGCCGGACACAGACGGACTTCCGTCACCGGGCCGTCGCCTCCGCCGCCGCCGCCGCACGCCCCCAGCAACGGTGCTGCAAGAGCGAGCACCGAAAGGATTCTCCAATTCATACCGCCTCCAGAATATTTTCGTTGTGTGTGGCCGGCTCCCAGTCCCGCCACCTTTTTGCTATTTGTCTCTCATGCCGCCCACTGCCGGTCCGCTGTGGCTTACTTGCGCGGCTCACTCACGTGATTTACTTGCTGATTTGCGCTCCGATGCCGAAGTAAGGCGCGCTCGACGCCGTGCTGCTGAGTTGCGACGTCGGCGCTACGCCGCCATTGACGGTCCCCTGGATCTCGATCGCATACAGGCCGCCGGACGAGATTGCGAGGCCTTTTTGACCGTTGGCCTGCTGGACACCGACCAGTCCCGGACTCGGCAAACCGTAGCCGAGGCCGAAGCCGTCTTCCCCAGCGGAAGTCGACGGATTGATGAAGGTGCCGACGCCGCCCTGGATCAACGCCGCGGTGTATTTGAAGTTGGAGTCCGCACCGACGTAGCCGCCGTCGAAGCCACCGGAGGCAAGCGGCGTGGCGGCGGCGAGCATCGCGATGCCGGATTCATCGTCGACCTTGGCGTCAAGGTGCAGCGGGGCGGTGCCGAGATTCACGGAGCCGGTGCGGATCACGAGCGGCACCGTGGCGCCGTTCACCTGGCCGAGAATCATGTGCGCCGACGCGGACACGCCGCTCGGCTGATTCAGCGGCGGCAGCTTGAGCTGCGTGCCGATCTGCGGCGCATTCTGGCTGTCGAAGTAGCCGCTGCTATTGGCGGTCCACGCCGTGCCGGTCGTCAGGCAGCCGCTCGAACTCGGCGTAAAGGCTGCGTTCGCCGGATTGGATCCCGTGCAGTTGCCGGCCGCGTCGAAGGTCTCGACCGTGTTGGTGGCCGTCGCCGCGTACGAGCCCGACGGCACCAGGTGATACAGCAGACCGTTGTAGGTGCCGGCCAGCTTGGTGACGTCGTTCGTCGTGCTGGCGAAGCCGAGGAACGGATAGAAATCGAAGTGCCGGTTCGGGACTGCGCCGACGTGATCGATAATGCCAGGAATGATGGTCAGTCCGTCGTACTCGACGGTCGCGCCTGGAATGCCGCCGCCGGCCACGCCCTGGCCCACCAGGATCATTGGCGGGTTGGGGTTGTTGACGAAGTCGGGCGTGGTGTAGGTCGTGCCGTTGGCAGGCGCGGTGCCGGTGCCTTTGCCGAGAATGAATGCGCAACGCGTTTGCTCCGCGGTCGGCAGCATGCCCGTTGGCGGATGAATTACCGCGCCGGTGATCTGAGTGCCTTCGCGCGTGATCGTGACATCGGCGCTGGTTAGCGGGATCGGCGACTTGAGCCACTTCAGCGTGTACGTCATCGCCGTCGCATCGATGTTCAGCTGCACCACTTCGCCGCTGCCCGCGCCACCCAGAAAGGTGCTCTTGACGATGTCGGCGGTTGCCGGGCACAACGCCGCCGCGCCGGCGCCCGAGGCGGGCGGACCTTGCACGCCGCAACTCGCGCCCGAACATTGCGGTGCGTTGATCGGACCTGGATTGTCGGCCTTGCCGCCGCCGCAAGCGATCAGGAATGGGGCCGTGGCAATGGCCAACGCGAGGCCTCGAGTAATGGCATGCGACATGCAGCTGTCTCCTTTCATGTAATTGTGCGAACTAATTTCGCTGCGCGGATAATGGCTGTCAATTGAATGAGCCGTCTAAAAAGACCGATTCAAACAGCGCAATTTTTGGCGCACGCGCACCGCGTGGACGTCTGCGGGTCTTTTAAACGAAAAAGGATTTTTGGCCTGAATGACGGCAACGTTGTTTCGTCGCACTCCCTTTCCAGGTAAGGCTTCGGGCAAAATGGCTCTATCATCTGCGAACGACCGTTCGCGAAAAAATCCGGAGTTTCCCTAGGCGGAAAACTATGCGCCCTGCGTCGATATCCGGAATGAATTACCGGCGGTTTGTTGGATAGTCCGATTTTTATTTTTTAAGAAATACGGGCTACTACTGATAAATCACGGAAAGGGAATTTGAATGGTGCGTATTTAAAACAAAAAGGCCGGTCTTTTGCAGACCGGCCTTTCAATTGATTGACGGCGAATTACCGTCCGCGATTGCAAACTGATTAGCGTTTCAAGCCGCTTTCCTCAGCGGCGCCGATCGCGAGGTTCATGCACTGGATCGCCGCGCCCGACGCGCCCTTGCCCAGATTGTCCAGACGTGCGACGGTCACGAAGTGTTCTTCATTGCCGAATACAAACAGGTCGACCCGGTTTGTGTCGTTGTTCGCCTGTACGTCGAAGAAGCCGCTGTCGAGGTTCGCTTCCGCGTCGAACGGTGCGACATGCACGAACGCCTCGCCCGCATAGTACTCGGCGAACAGCGCCTGCACGTCCTGCGGCGTGGCTTTCTTCGCCAACTGGTTCGGCGAGAAGAAGGTGGTGACCGCGAGACCCTTATAGAAATCGCCGACGATCGGCGTAAAGATCGGCGCCGACTTCAGGCCGGTATGCGCGGCCATTTCCGGCAGATGCTTGTGCGTGAGACCGAGCGCGTACGGACGCGGGCTCTTGAGCTTGTCGTTGCCGCCGGCTTCGTAGTCGGCAATCATTTTCTTGCCGCCGCCGCTGTAGCCGGTGATCGAGTAAGCGTGCGCAGCGAACTCGGGCGCCACCACGCCGGCCTCGACCAACGGACGCATGGCGAGCACGAAGGCCGAAGCATGGCAGCCCGGCACCGCAATGCGTTTCGCCGTGCGCAGACGCTCGCGTTGCGAGCGAGCCAGTTCGGGCAGGCCGTAAGCCCAGTCGGCGGACGTGCGGAACGCGGTGCTGGCATCGATCAGCACCGTGCGATCGTTCTCGACCAGCGAAGCGGATTCGCGCGAGGCGACATCCGGCAGGCACAGGAACGTGACGTCCGACGCGTTGATGAGACGACGGCGCTCTTCGAGGTCCTTGCGCTTCGCTTCTTCGATACGCAGGATCTCTACGTCGGCGCGTTGCGACAGGTATTCAAAAATCTTCAGTCCGGTCGTGCCTTCCTGTCCGTCGACAAAAACTTTCGTGCTCATCTCGCTCTCACTGGCTTGCTGGAAACGGGGCGCGACACCGCGCCGGAACGTCATTTTATGACGTGATGGCGCCGGACGCGCAAAAGGGGTGAAAAAAACGACGATGCACGCCGAACATGACATCGGCGTGACCTGTTGTGCGGTAGATGCCAGCCGATGCCGGCCGGATCGCGGCAGTCCGCGCCTCAGTGGGCCGCGGCGATCCAGCGCGCCGTGACGGCGGCCACGCGCGCGCCGAACATCCGCGCTGTTTCTAGATCGCCGGCTGGCGGCGCTTCTTCTGGCGAAGCGTCGGCCGGTGACTGGGTGAGCAGGCCGGTCGAGCCGCCCACATAGTTCAGGTCGTCGCGCGTCGCCGCCTTGGTGTTGGACGGCATCATGCCAGTGCCTGCCCAGATCATGCCGTGCTGCATGGCTAGCGTGACGAAGTACTGGATCGTCGAGAATTTGTCGCCGTTCATGGTCGCGGAGTTGGTGAAGCCGGCCGCGATCTTGTCCTTCCACGCCTGCTCGAGCCACGGCTTCGAGCTTGCATCGGCGAATTTCTTGAAGTCGGCGGAAGGGCCGCCCATGTAGGTCGGCGCACCGAAGATGATGGCGTCGGCCGCGGCCAGTTCGGCCCACGCTGCATCGTCGATCTCGCCGACCGGCAACAGTTTCGCGTCCGCGCCGGCTTCGAGGGCGCCAGCCAGCACGGACTCGGCGGCTTTCTTCGTGTGGCCGTAGCCGCTGTGATAAACGATGACGATCTTCGACATGAGACGCTCCAGCAAAGTGAAAGAGGATGGGTCGAGCACGGCAGTGGTGCGCACCCGCGGCGGTGAGCATGCGGCACCCTGCCAGGCCGCACCTTAGCGTGCGCCGATGACAGAATTCCCGCGCGGGCGGCAATACGACGCAAGCCGTACGCCGGCCGCGGCGACGCGGTTTCCATGCGACCGGCTGTGCCGCAATGCGCGCGATCAGCGCCCGTAATTGACCACCATCCGCGCAAAGCCGAGCGTGGCGGTGCCGATCTCATGATCGAACATCAGCGCGGGACGGCCTTGGGCAAGGCGCAGGTCGACGGTGCTGAGCGCATAAACGGTGATGATGTAGCGATGCGGCTTGCCCGGCGGCGGACAGGGACCGCCATAGCCGTCGGTCTCGAAGTCGTTGCGTGCTTCGACCGCGCCGAGTTTGCTGAGGAAGCCGGACGAACTGGCGTTTTCCGGCAAGCTGCTGACCGTGGCGGGAATGCCCGCTACCGACCAGTGCCACCAGCCGCGGCCCGGCGCATCCTGATCGAACATGGTGACCGCGAAGCCGCGCGTGCCGGGCGGCGCGTCGTGCCACGAAAGCTGCGGTGAGCGGTTGCCGCCTTTGCAGTCGTCCTGATTGAAAACTTGAGCGTCCGCCACGGTGCCGCCCGCGCGGAAGCTCGCGCTGGTCAGCGCAAACGCGCCTTCGGCAAGAGCATGAGGCCCATGCGCGGCCAGAAGCGCGAGGCCCAGCATGGCGCAGGGGAACGACGGCAGACGGCGGAACGGCGAAGCAATCGAAACAACCAGGCAACGCGAGCGCATGTGCCGGTTCTCCTGTGAGGGCGCGAGGCGGTTATCCTCGCGATGGTTATTGTCCCTATTTTGTGCCTCAAGGTCGATCCAAGTCTAACATTAGCTCTACGACGCATCATTGTTGCCGCCTGGTGGGATTTGCAGACCAGAATCGGCTATAGTCGGAGGAATTTTCCGCGCGGAGGCAGCCCGCGCCCTTACCCGTTTCAGCATCTAGAATACATAAGACATGTCGGAAGTTTTGCAGAGTGGTACATCTGTCGAGGGGAGGGCAATGCAAGATCCAGTCAGGGTTGTGGTCGCTGACGACCATCCGGTTATTTTGTTCGGCGCCGAACAGGCTTTGCTCAAGTTTCCCGGTCTACAGGTCGTCGCGCGTGCGCGGCAGTCAACCGAGTTGATCAAGGTGCTGCAGACCATTGCCTGTGACGTGCTCGTCACGGATCTGGCAATGCCTGGCGGTCAATACGGCGACGGTTTGCCGCTGATCGGCTATCTGCGCCGCAATTTTCCCAAGCTTCCCATCGTCGTCCTGACGATGCTCGAGAACGCTGCGTTGCTCAAGCGGCTGAGCGAACTCGGCGTCACATCCGTCGTCAACAAGTCGGACGATCTCAGCCACATCGGGCTCGCGGTGCAGCACGTCAGCCGCAACCTGGAATATATGAGCCCGTCGGTGAAAGCCTCGCTCGATACATTGCGCATGAATGCGGGTGGCAAGAACGACGAAGTGATGTTGTCGAAACGCGAGTTGGAAGTGGTGCGCCTGTTCGTGTCGGGCATGACGATCAAGGAGATCTCGGAGCACCTTAACCGCAGCATCAAGACCATCAGCACGCAGAAGAACACCGCCATGCGCAAGCTCGGCATCGAACGGGATTCCGAACTGTTCCAGTACGCGCAGAGCAATGGCTTGCTGAACCTGTCGTCGCATTCAACCGAAGACAACAGCGGAGCGTTTTAAGGTCGCACGCGACACCTAAGGCAAAAATAGAAAAGGGCGCCTGTCGATAAGACAGGCGCCCTTTTTATTCGAACCGCGCGAGGCGGCGAAGCTTACTGCGGCGTCGAGGTTGCGCCGCCGTGCGCCGCCGACCACTCAGCCGGTGCGTGCAGGAATTTTTCCACTTCGTCGAGCGTCTTGGTGTCGAAGTACTTGTTTTCCTTCGCGACGCGCAACACGTCCCACCACGTGGCAAGCGCGTGCAGATCGACGTCGATGTCTTTCAGCACCGACACGCTTTCCTTGAAGATGTTGTAGTGGAACAGCACGAAGCAGTGGTTCACCGTGGCGCCGGCGGTGCGCAGCGCGTTGATGAAGTTGATCTTGCTGCGGCTGTCCGTGGTCAGGTCTTCGACCAGCAGCACGCGTTGACCTTCGGTCAGGAGGCCTTCGATCTGCGCGTTACGGCCGAAACCCTTCGGCTTCTTGCGCACGTATTGCATGGGCACCATCAGGCGATCGGACAGCCATGCCGCGAACGGGATGCCGGCGGTTTCGCCGCCGGCGACCGCGTCGATCTGCTCATAGCCGACGTCGCGCAGGATCGTGGTCTCGGCCATTTCCATCAGGCCGCGGCGCACGCGCGGATACGAGATCAGCTTGCGGCAGTCGATATAAACCGGGCTCGCCCAGCCGGACGTGAAAATGTACGGTTTCTCCGCGTTGAAGTGCACGGCTTGCACTTCGAGCAGCATTTTGGCGGTCGTGTCGGAGATCGTCTGGCGATCGAAGCCTGTCATGGGCGGATCCTTGGGTGTGAGCGGGGAGAAGCGGGCGCGGGGCCCGGTGGCGCAGCAAGCGTGGTATTCCGCGCCATGCTGGGCGGAATACGCGGCCGGTCAGTGGAGTACAGGCCGGTTTTTGCTGCGCGCGTAGGCCGACATTTTACCCGAAACGGGCCCTTCCGAGGAGCCTCTCGCGCGTGGCGGCGGCGAATGACGGTCATAACGGACGCCTCCAGCGAGCTTGCCGAGGACCGAAGGGCCGCGTTGGGCGCTCGCCTCGACGAGCGCTTTTTGGTTCGCTTGTGGGCCGTAGGAGGCGCCTTTACACTCACGCGAATTTCTTGGGCGCTTGCCGCCGTTGCCGCCCATTCGACCTACGGAATGCTTTCAATGAACCTCGCTTCCTCCGCCACCGAACCCCGCGCATCCGTGAGAAATGGCTATGCCGGCCGGGCGTTGATCGCCTCGGTGCTCGGCTACGCGATGGACGGCTTCGATCTGCTGATCCTCGGCTTCATGCTGCCGGTGATTGCCGCCGATCTGCATCTGAGCTCGGCGCAGGCCGGCTCGCTCGTCACCTGGACGCTGATCGGCGCGGTGGCGGGCGGGTTGATCTTCGGCGTGCTGAGCGACTATTTCGGCCGTGTGCGCATGCTGACTTGGACGATTCTGATCTTCGCTGTGTTCACCGGCTTGTGCGCGGTGGCGCAAGGCTATGCCGATCTGCTGGCCTACCGGACCATTGCCGGAATCGGGCTCGGCGGCGAGTTCGGCATCGGTATGACGCTGGTGGCCGAAGCGTGGCCGGCGTCGCAGCGGGCGCGCGTGTCGTCGTATGTCGGCTTGGGGTGGCAACTAGGCGTGTTGGCGGCGGCATTGCTCACGCCGATGCTGTTGCCGGTGATCGGCTGGCGCGGCATGTTCGCGCTCGGCCTGTTGCCGGCGGTGGTGTCGTTCTTCGTGCGGCGGCGCGTCGAAGAACCGGCGCTCTTTACCGAGCGCGTGGCGCGCGGCATGCGCAAGCTGCCGTTGAAGTTGCTGGTGGCGGACCGCCGCACCGCGCGCGCGAGCATTGGCGTGGCAATTCTCTGTTCGGTCCAGAACTTTGGCTACTACGGTCTGATGATCTGGCTGCCGAGCTATCTGTCCAAAACCTTCGGCTATTCGCTGACCAAATCCGGACTGTGGACCGCCGCGACGATTCTCGGCATGGCGTGCGGCATCTGGCTGTTCGGCATCGCCGCCGACCGCTTCGGCCGCAAGCCGACATTTCTGTTCTATCAGGCGGGCGCGATGGTGATGGTGTTCGTCTACGCTCACCTGAGCACGCCGATGGCGTTACTGATAGGCGGGGCGGCGATGGGCGTGTTCGTCAACGGCATGATCGGTGGTTACGGTGCGCTGATCTCCGAGCTTTATCCGACCGATGCGCGCGCCACTGCGCAGAACGTGCTGTTCAATGCCGGCCGCGCGGTGGGCGGTTTCGGACCGGTGGTGGTGGGCGCCTTGGCCGCGCGCTATTCGTTCGGCGCGGCGCTCGCTTTGCTCGCTTCGATTTACCTGCTCGACATCTTCGCGACACTCTTCCTGATTCCCGAACGACGCGGCGCCGAACTCGAGTGAATGCGAACGGCCTGTCCATGACCTGCGAATGACAAGCCGCAACGAAGCCGCCGAATGCGGCGCCGCAGCAATGCGCACGCGCTGTTTCGCCGATGGTGAGCATGGTTAACCGGTCAGTGCATCGTCTCGTTCGGGGTGTACACTAACCGACCCGCGAAGCACTCCGCATCGTCCTGTCCTCCGGCGAGGTTCGACGCGGCGCCCAACCGGCGCAAGCGAAAACCGCCTCAATCGATTATCCATTCGATAGATGCACGCGACGCTGACGGTGCGGTGTGCCGGGCCCAATTACTTACGTCTCGCAGGCCAAAAAATGGACGAACAACTTAAGCAAAGCGCTCTCGCATACCACCAGAATCCGAAACCCGGCAAAATTTCGGTCACCCCCACCAAGCCGTTGTCGAACCAGCTCGACCTGTCGCTCGCTTACTCGCCGGGCGTCGCCGCGGCCTGCATGGCGATCTACGACGAGCCGCTCGACGCGCAGAAGTACACCTCGCGCGGCAACCTGGTCGGCGTGATCACGAATGGCACCGCCGTGCTCGGTCTCGGCAACATCGGCCCGCTCGCCGCGAAGCCGGTGATGGAAGGCAAGGGCTGTCTCTTCAAGAAGTTCGCGGGCATCGACGTGTTCGACATCGAACTCGCCGAGTCCGATCCGGACAAGCTGGTCGAAGCCATCGCGATGCTGGAGCCCACGCTCGGCGGCATCAACCTCGAAGACATCAAGGCGCCCGAGTGCTTTTACATCGAGAAGAAGCTGCGCGAGCGTATGAAGATTCCGGTCTTCCACGACGATCAGCACGGCACCGCGATCATCGCTTCGGCGGCGATCCTGAACGGCCTGAAAGTGGTGGGCAAGAAGCTCGACGAAGTGAAGCTGGTGTGTTCGGGGGCGGGTGCGGCCGCGATTGCGTGTCTGGACCTGCTGGTGAACCTGGGCCTGTCGAAGAAGAATGTTCTCGTCACCGACTCCAAGGGCGTGATCTACGAAGGCCGCGGCAACCTCGATCCTTCGAAGGAACGCTACGCGGCGAACACCGAGGCACGTACGCTGGCTGACGCGATCCGCGGCGCCGATGTGTTCCTCGGCTGCTCGAGCGCCGGTGTGCTGAAGCCGGAGATGGTCGCGGAAATGGGCACGCAACCGCTCATTCTCGCGCTGGCCAATCCGGAGCCGGAAATCCGCCCGGAAGACGCCAAGAAGGTTCGCCCGGACTGCATCATCGCGACCGGCCGTTCGGACTATCCGAACCAGGTCAACAACGTGTTGTGCTTCCCGTTCATCTTCCGCGGCGCGCTGGATGTCGGCGCGACCACGATCACGGAAGAAATGAAGCTCGCCTGCGTGCGCGCGATTGCCGAACTGGCCGAAGAAACCGATCAGGGCGATGAAGTCGCGAAGGCATACGAAGGCCACTCGCTGGAATTCGGCCCGGAGTACCTGATTCCGAAGCCGTTCGATCCGCGCCTGATCATCAAGATCGCTCCGGCTGTCGCGCAAGCGGCGATGGATTCGGGCGTCGCGACCCGTCCGATCAAGGACATGGACGCGTATCGCGAAGAACTCGGCACGACGGTGTATCGCACGGGCATGGTGATGCGCCCGGTGTTCGCGGCCGCCAAGTCGGAACCGGCGCGTATCGTGTTCGCCGAAGGTGAAGACGAGCGCGTGCTGCGCGCCGCGCAATTCGTGCTGCTGGAAAAGATCGCCAAGCCGATTCTGGTCGGCCGTCCGTCGGTGATCGAGATGCGTCTGAAGAAGATGGGCTCGAAGCTCAAGTGCGGCGATGACTTCGAAATCGTCGATCCGGAAGACGATCCGCGCTATCAGAAATCCTGGCAGGCTTATCACGAACTTGGCGCGCGCGAAGGTGTGACGCCGGACGTAGCGAAGGCCGCGATGCGCAAGTTCAACACGCTGATCGGCGCGATCCTCGTGCGCCTTGGCGAAGCGGACGGCATGATCTGCGGCATGATCGGCCAATACCACGCGCATCTAAAGTTCATCGAGCAGGTGCTGGGCAAGGCGGACAACGTGCAGAACTTCGCCGCGATGAACCTGCTAATGCTGCCGGGCCGCAATCTGTTCATCTGCGATACGTACGTGAACGAAACGCCGACCGCCGAGCAACTCGCCGATATGACGATGCTGGCCGCGGGTGAGATGGAGAAGTTCGGTATCACGCCGAAGGTGGCGCTGCTGTCGAACTCGAACTTCGGCAGCGCACCGTCGTCGTCGTCGCAACGCATGGCGGCGGCTCGCAAGCTGATTACCGAACGCGCGCCCTCGCTCGAGATCGACGGTGAGATGCATGGCGATGCGGCACTGTCGGAAGCGGTGCGCAAGGCAGCGTTCCCGGGCACGACGCTGACCGGCGAAGCCAACCTGTTGATCATGCCGAATGTGGAAGCGGCGAACATCACGTACAACCTGCTGAAGATGATCGGCGGCGAAGGCGTGACGGTCGGTCCGTTCCTGCTGGGCGCGGAAAAGCCGGTGCACATCCTGACGCCGGCGGCGACCGTGCGCCGGATCATCAATATGACGGCAGTGGCTTCGGCCAACGCACGCAAGGCGGTGAACGCGAAGTAATGCGGATGCTTTGAGAATCGGAGCGGCGCCTCTCGTCGAGGTGTGCGCGACGAATCTGCGAGAAAGCCACGGATGTCGCGTCCGTGGCTTTTTTATTGGCGCTGTCGTTGCACCAGCGTTACGCGTCGCGTTTCACAGCACAGCACATAAAAAAAGCGACTGTCCGCGAGGACAGCCGCCTTTCTGTTTTCAGACCAGCGAGCCGGTCAAGCCATTCTGATCACGCCGCGTGTTGCGTCGTGCCGGCCTCAGGCGAACGCCACCGCGCGAGCAACTCGTTCCATTTGACGCGCACGCCCTTCAGGTTGTTTTCCTTCACGTGACCATAGCCGCGGATGCCGTCCGGCAGATTCGCCAGTTCGATGGCCAACTCGCGATTCTGCGTAGTCAGGCCGGCGATCAGTTCCCGCACCAGCGTCTCATACTCGCCGATCAGCGCACGTTCGGTACGACGCTCTTCCGTCTTGCCGAACACATCGAGCGCGGTGCCGCGCAGGAACTTGAAGCGGGCCAGCACGTGCATCGCGCTGAAAACCCACGGGCCGTACTTCTTCTTCACCAGATGACCCTTGGCATCTTTCTTCGAGAACGTCGGCGGCGCGAGGTGAATGTGCAGCTTCCAGTCGCCTTCAAAATTCGCCTTCAACTTTTCGATGAACGCCGGGTCGCTGTACAAGCGCGCGACTTCGTACTCGTCCTTGTAGGCCATCAGCTTGTGCAGGTTCTTCGCGACTGCTTCGGTCAACGGCAATTGGCCGTCGATCGAATCGAGCGCCGACTCCGCTGCACGCACTTGCGACACCAGCGCGCGATAACGGTCGGCATACGCGCTGTTCTGCCACGCAGTCAGATACTCGGCGCGCTTGTCGATCAGCGTGTCGAGCGCCTTCGGCGTGTGCAGCGAGATGATCTTGCTGCTCGTCGTTTCCGCTGCCGCACCACGTCCTTGCGATTGCGCGAGCTTGCGCACGCCGGCCAGATCGTGCGCGGCACGGCGGCCCCATTCGAACGCCGCGCGGTTCTTCTCGACCTGCACGTTGTTCAACTCGATAGCGCGCATCAGCGACTGATACGTGAGCGGCACCCAGCCGCGTTGCCATGCGTAGCCGAGCACGAACGGGTTCGTATAGATCGCGTCGCCGAGCAGCGCGACCGCGAAGTGATTCGCGTCGACCGTATCGACACCGTCGTCGCCCGCGGCGGCGCGCACGTCGGCTTCCGTGCTGCTGCCCGGGAAGCGCCAGTTCGGGTTCTTGATGAGTTCGGCGGTCGGCGTATGCGCGCTGTTCAACACGACGCGCGTGCGGCCGGCCTGCATACGCGACACGCATTCGTCGCTGGCTGTGACGATTGCATCGCAGCCGATCACGAGACTCGCTTCGCCCATGGCGATACGGGTTGCGTGGATGTCGGCCGGATTCTTCGCGATCTGCACGTGGCTCATCACGGCGCCGCCTTTCTGCGCGAGCCCGGTGACGTCGAGCACGGTAACGCCCTTGTTCTCCAGGTGCGCGGCCATGCCGAGCAGCGCGCCGATCGTCACGACACCCGTGCCGCCGACGCCCGTCACCAGCACGCCGTACGGCCGCTCCATGGACGGCAATTCGGGTTCCGGCACCGGCGGCATCGCGTCGCCCGCGACACCGGAAGCGGCCTTCGGCTTGCGCAACTGACCGCCTTCAACTGAGACGAAGCTCGGGCAGAAACCGTTCACGCACGAGAAGTCCTTGTTGCAGGTGGACTGATTGATCTGGCGCTTCGTGCCGTACTCGGTATCGAGCGGCTCGACCGACAGGCAATTCGACTTCACCGAGCAATCGCCGCAGCCCTCGCACACGGCCTCGTTGATCACGACGCGGCGTGCCGGGTCCGGATACGTGCCGCGTTTCCTGCGGCGGCGTTTCTCCGTCGCGCAAGTCTGGTCGTAGATCAGGATCGTCGTGCCGGACACTTCGCGCAGTTGGCGCTGTACTTCGTCGAGCTTGTCGCGATGATGAATGTCGATGCCCGGCGCGAGGCCGACGTTCGCCGAGTACTTCTCCGGCTCGTCGGTGACGATCACGATTTTCGTCGCGCCTTCGGCGGCGAGTTGGTGCGTGATCTGCGGCACGGTGAGCACGCCGTCGACCGGCTGGCCGCCGGTCATGGCGACCGCGTCGTTATAGAGAATCTTGTAGGTGATGTTGGCCTTCGACGCGATCGCCGCGCGAATCGCCAGCAGGCCGGAGTGGAAGTAGGTGCCGTCGCCCAGATTGGCGAACACGTGCTTGTCGTTGCTGAACGGCGCCTGCCCGATCCACGCGACGCCTTCGCCGCCCATCTGGCTGAACGTGCTGGTGCTGCGGTCCATCCAGACCGTCATGTAATGACAGCCGATGCCGGCCATCGCGCGCGAGCCTTCCGGCACGTTGGTCGACGTGTTGTGCGGACAGCCCGAGCAGAACCACGGCTTGCGTTCGGCTTCGACGCGCGGGCGCGCCAGCGCTTTTTCCTTGGCTTCGATCACCGCGATACGCGTGGCGATGCGAGCGCGCACGTCCGACGGCAGGTCGAATTTGTCGAGCCGCGTGGCGATCGCCTTGGCGATGATTGCCGGCGAGAGTTCGTAGTGTGCCGGCAGCAGCCAGTTGCCCATCGGCACCGACCATTCGCCGCCGGCACCGTCTTTCTCGTCGAACTTGCCGAACACGCGCGGACGCTGCGCATCGGGCCAGTTGTACAGTTCTTCCTTGATCGCGTATTCGAGAATCTGGCGCTTTTCTTCGACCACCAGAATTTCGTCGAGGCCGCGCGCGAACGCCTGCGCGCCTTGCGCTTCGAGCGGCCACACGCAGCCGACCTTGTACAGACGGATGCCGATGCGCGAACAGGTTTCGTCGTCGAGGCCGAGGTCGGTCAGCGCCTGACGCACGTCGAGATACGCCTTGCCGCCGGTCATGATGCCGAAGCGCGCATGCGGCGAATCGATTTCGACGCGGTCGAGTTTGTTGGCCCGCACGTAGGCGAGCGCTGCGTACCACTTGTAATCGAGCAGACGCGCTTCCTGCACGAGCGGCGGATCCGGCCAGCGGATATTCAAGCCGCCCTCGGGCATCGCGAAGTCTTCCGGCAGGATGATCTTGGTGCGATGCGGATCGATGTCGACCGATGCCGACGACTCGACCACATCGGTCACGCATTTCATGGCGACCCACAGGCCGGAGTAGCGGCTCATTGCCCAGCCGTGCAGACCGAAGTCGAGATATTCCTGCACGTTCGACGGGAACAGAACCGGCAGGCCGCACGCCTTGAAAATGTGTTCGGACTGGTGCGCGAGCGTGGACGATTTTGCGGCGTGGTCGTCGCCGGCAAGGACGAGAACGCCGCCGTTGCGCGCCGAACCGGCCGAGTTGCCATGCTTGAAGACGTCGCCGGAACGGTCGACGCCTGGGCCTTTGCCGTACCACATCGAGAACACGCCGTCGTATTTGGCGCTGGGGTACAGATTGACCTGCTGTGAACCCCAGACGGCAGTGGCTGCGAGGTCTTCGTTGACGCCTGGCTGGAACACGACCTGATGCGCGGCGAGATGCTGTTTCGCCTTCCACAGGGATTGGTCGAGCCCGCCGAGCGGCGATCCACGGTAACCGGAGATGAAGCCGGCGGTGTTGAGCCCGGCGGCCCGGTCGCGTTCCTGCTGCAGCATCGGCAGACGCACCAGCGCCTGGATGCCGCTCATGTACGCGCGGCCGCGTTCGAGGGTGTATTTGTCGTCGAGCGTGACGGAAGATAGCGCGGCTTCGAGCGAGGCTCGCTGACCTGCGTCTAGCGGGGCGTTCATTATGTGTACTCCTCCAACCAGTTTGGGATCACCAAAACTTTTTTGGGCCGCGGCATCTTGTGAATGCGTAGGGCCGGGGCCGTCATATTGACGTGTTTTAAGTGATGGTAGCACTGGTGAAAACCCGCCGCAGCCTAGGAAGAACGTGGCTTCCGCTTCTGTCGCGAATGTCGGCGCGCGGGCTCGCTGTTCGCTCGCGCACCGCTCTAGCGACCGCCTGTAACAAGCTGTAAAAACTACAAATCTGCGGAACCGTGCGCGAAATGCCTGTCTAACCCCCACCTGTGAGCAATGTCCGCGCAACGCTCCGCATTCGGTGGAGCTTCACGACAACAGGGCAGTCAGAAAAGGAGTACGCATGAACACGAGAAACATCCAGACCTTCCTGATGGTTTCGGCAGCATTTTTCGCCATGAGCGCACCGGTGCGCTCGAATTCGGGCAGTGCAGGGGCGCTGTCGAACGCGGTAACCCGTACGGCGCAGGTCGCGCCCGCACGGATTGCCATGAACCGCGTCACGCGATCCATCGAGTCCGACGGGGAAGACAAGAATTCGTGATACGCCGCGCATGCGGTGTGTCGGTTGAGTAACCCGCCGTTGTTGCGTCAAGCCATAAGGGTTTTCGCTTGAGACAACGGCGCCAACGAGAAGGGCGAAGATCGTGAGATCTTCGCCCTTTTCAATTGGGTCTACGCATTACGCATCCGCTCTGGTAAAGCGGCGCACGCTGTCAGACTTTGTCCTGCACCACACCACGGCGAATCTGATCCAGTTCGATCGATTCGAACAGTGCTTTGAAGTTGCCCTCGCCGAAACCCTGATTCCCCTTGCGCTGAATGATCTCGAAGAAGATCGGGCCGATCTGATTTTCGGTGAAAATCTGCAGCAGCAGATCTTCGGGCGCGCCGTCGATCAGGATCTTGCGCTTGCGCAACTCGTCGAGCGGCTCGCCATGATTCGGCACGCGGCGATCGACCAGCTCGTAGTACGTGTCGATCGTGTCGAGCAGCGAGATGTTCGATGCGCGCAAGCCGTCCACCGTGCGGTAAATGTCGTTGCTGCCGAGGGCAATGTGCTGAATGCCTTCGCCGTGGTACGCGTCGAGATATTCCTGAATCTGGCCGGCGGTTTCCGAACCTTCTTCGTTGATCGGGATGCGGATCTTGCCGCACGGCGAGGTCATCGCCTTCGACCTCACGCCCGTCACCTTGCCTTCGATGTCGAAATAACGCACTTCGCGGAAGTTGAACAGACGCTCGTAGAACTCCGCCCATTCCTGCATGCGGCCGCGATGCACGTTGTGTGTCAGGTGGTCGATGTAGGTCAGGCCGTGGCCGACCGGATTCGGGTTCGCGCCCGCAATGGGTTCGAAGTCGACGTCGTAAATGTCGATGTTGCCGATGCTGTTCGGTTCTGCGCCGTTCTTGCCGCGCCAACGGTCGACGAAATAGATCAACGAGTCGCCAATGCCTTTGATCGCCGGGATGTTCAATTCCATCGGGCCGGTCTTGTTGTCGAAGCCCCAGGCGCCTTTTTCCACTGCTTGCTTGTACGCCTTGGCGGCGTCCTGAACCCGGAAAGCAATCGCGCAGATCGAAGGGCCGTGCAAGCGCGTGAAGCGTTGCGCGAACGAATCCGGCTCGCCGTTGACGATGAAGTTGATTTCCCCTTGGCGATACAGCGTCACATCTTTATGGCGATGCCGCGCAACGGCGGTGAAGCCCATCTGCTCGAAGAGCTTGCCGAGCGCCTTCGGATCCGGCGCGGTGTATTCGATGAACTCGAAGCCGTCGGTGCCGAGCGGATTTTCCCAGGTTGAAACTTGCATTGTCTGTCTCCTGATGAGCGCGAGCCGAATGAGCCATTGCGCGACTGAATGACGCAAGTGTAAAGGCCTGTCTGCGGCGAAAACTTGCGAACTTAATCGCGTGTCGATACGCTGGCGCTAGTTTCTAGCTCAACAGTTCGAATGGACGGCAGAAAATGGCCAATACAGAGATAGACGCCATCGACAGGCGAATTCTGGCGATTCTTCAGGAGAATGGCCGGCTGTCGAATCAGGAGATCGCCGAGCGCATCAATCTTTCGCCGAGTCCGTGTCTTCGGCGTATCCGTCGGCTGGAAGAAAGCGGCGTGATACGCGGCTATGTGGCGCTGCTCGATGCACAGCAGCTTGGGCTCGATTTGCTCGCCTATGTGAATGTGCGACTGGAAAAGCGCGGCGGTCCGGCGCTCAGTTCGCGCGGCGACGCCACTCATGCGGATCTGTTTCGCGCGGCGGTGCAGACGTGGCCTGAAGTGGTGGCATGTCACGCAATGACCGGCGACATGGATTATTTGCTGCGCGTCCAGGTGAAAGACATGGCGCACTTTTCACGCTTCGTGCAGGATCAGTTGCTGCACCATCCGTCGGTAATCGACGTGAAATCGAGCTTCTCGCTGGAAAAGTTTAAGGAGACGACCGCGCTGCCGATCTTGTGAGGCAAGCGTCGCACGCGAGGCGGCGGGCGCGCGCAAACAAAAAGGGCGGCCACGTGGCCGCCCTTTGTTCTTGCTGAAGCTTGGTGTTCTCAGGCTGCGACAGCCGTCGGCATGAACGACTCGAACAGCTTCGACGTGCGACACGCTTGCCGCTTGAGCGCATAGTCGAACACGGCAGCCTGTTCCTGCAGCATTTCCGTGATGATGCTCGATTGATCCGCCGGCGACAGCGTGAGGTACGCGTCTGCCTCACCGTAGGCATATTCGATCTTCATGCCTGCCTTCTTCGCGATAT
Organism: Paraburkholderia sp. BL6665CI2N2; assembly: GCF_004366535.1. Lineage (NCBI taxonomy): Bacteria > Pseudomonadati > Pseudomonadota > Betaproteobacteria > Burkholderiales > Burkholderiaceae > Paraburkholderia > Paraburkholderia sp. BL6665CI2N2. Next base: position 5,394,604 of record NZ_SORC01000001.1, on the reverse strand, counting down.
GCATCATGGTCGAATTGCGCGACAGGCAGTGCATGTACAGCATGCCGACGTGCGTATTGCGGCTGCGAATGGCGGCGCGCTCGAACAGCTTCGAGCCGATGCCCTGGCCGCGGACGCTTTCCAGCACGGACACGCCGAACTCGGCCGTGCGCTTGTCGCCTTCGGCCGGCAGATAAGCCAGGTGGCCGACGCCGGTCAACTCCAATTGATTGTTGAAGACGCCGAAGACGGTGTCGCGCTTGAAGTCGATCGCACGAACATAGTTTTCAATGACGTGGTCCGGCACGATCTGGCCGAAGCGCAGGAGCCGGTCGTCTTCGTCGAGCGCGAGGAAGTGGGTGAGCAGGCGTTCGCGGTCGACTGCGGTGAGTTCGCGGACCAGAGCAGGCGCACGACCGGCTGGCTGCATCAAACGATCATGCGCAACGATCGGCTCAGCAGCGCGGGGTGTAGTCAAGTTCATGGTCGGGTTCTCCTTTTGGTCGAGCGGCGTGGTGCACCGCAAAAGCAATTTTAGCGGAGATACACACTGCGCACTAGGGAAAACCCGTATCAATATTTGAGGGGAGCGCCTAAAAAGTTTGCGCCCTATTTTTATGTGTTTGATTTTAAAGGGTAAATAAATGATACGAGCGTTCGTGACACGATGTCGCACATCGATCACACTGGCACGTTATTTCGTCTGCATATTGCTGCAGCGCGGAATCAGGGCTGATTTGAACTCAAGCCGTGGTCCACCATGCCGACCACCTGTTCGGCGAACTCACGGTAGCCCAGCCGGCCGTCCGGCTTCAGCCAGGTGAAGGTCCAGTTGATCATGCCGAACACCATCATGGTGAGCGCGGTCTGGTTGTCGCGCGTGGCGCGCTCCGGATAGGCGCGCGCCAACTGCCGCGCAAAAGCCGCCACCACGTCACGCTGGCGGTTCAGGATCACTTCGCGCTGGGTATCGACCAGATACTTCACGTCGTTCAACAGCGCGACGTGCCGGCTATGCGACGTCTCATATTCCGACAGAAATGCCCGGATCAGCTCCGCGAAGGTTTCGCGCTCTGACAAGCCGCGCCGCTGACTCGCGCCTTCCACTTCCGCGATTATCAGCATGAGCCGCTTGGTATAGCGGTCCAACAGATCGAACAGGATCGCTTCCTTGCTCGCGTAGTAGTGGTACAGGCGCGCTTTCGAAGTGCCGCTCGCGGCGGCGAGGTCGGCCATCGAGGTGCTGGGATAGCTGGTCTGGGCGAACTTCGCCGCGGCGAGTTCAAGAATCTGCTCGCGCTGAGTTTCGTGGTCGGGCGCTCGGGTGCGGGCCATAGTCGTCTGTTCTATTAGTGTGGACAGGGTGCGAACGCTGCGCACAATTCGAGCGTGCGCCAGCCGTTCGCGTCGCCGCGTAGCTTGATGCGCCGGGTTGCAGCCAGTTCCCGGAAGCGCCACAGCGCAATGCTGTCGCTGACCAGAAAGCCGAGTTCGGCCGTCATCAATTCGGCGGCAACGCGCGCGGCGGGCTGCCAGTCTTCTGTGACGTGCTCGAATATCAGCGCGTCCAGCTCCGCGAAGCTGCCGCTCGTGAATGTATTGTCGCGCCAGCGCCGCGTTTCGCCGTTCGCGTGTTTGACTTCCTGCCATTCGAGCGCGAGCCGGCTGATGCGCAGCACCGAAATCGGCGCGGCGTCCGCAAGACGGGATTGCAGCACGGGCGGCGCAAACATGCCGACCGACGTCGCGCGGTCTTTGCGGCTATGCGCCCACGCGCCCGGATCGGTGAGATCGCGAATCGACAGACGCACTTCGTTCAGGCGCTGCGGGTTGTTGCGCAAGTGGTAGCAGACGCGGCGCAGCATCAATTGATCCGATGCGCTTTCGCCGTGCCAGACCACCAGATTCGCTTCGCCGCGCGCGATATTCTCCAGCGCCGCGGCCTGCTCGCGGAATTCCCGAAGGAAATCGCGCTTCGTGTCGGCGCTCACGCGATCCCAGAAGTCCGCGCGCACGTCGGGCGCGTCGTCGACGCCGCGCAGCGGGCCGACCGCGAGATCGTCGCGCAATGCGTGCACGCGCTCGTCGCGGCCCGCATCCCGCAACGCGGTGCGCAGTGACTCGGCGGCGACATCGCCATTGGTAAGGTGGATCGTGCTCATCGGCAGTGGTGTGGGGCGGTTAACAACACTAGGGGCCGCTCATCGACCGGAACAGGTGTCCGGTCGCGAGCGGCCCCTAGTGTAAGCGGATCGCGGACCTGCTCAAAGCGCGACGGACGTCCAGCAGGTTCGTCCGCCGCATTGGGCTCAACGTTCGTCGTAGCTGACCACCACGCGGTCGCTGATCGGATGACATTGACACGTCAGCACGAAACCGTCGCGGATTTCGTGTTCTTCGAGCGTGTAGTTCTTTTCCATCTTCACTTCGCCTTCCAGCACCTTCGCGCGGCAGGTGCAGCAGACGCCGCCCTTGCACGCATATGGCAGCGCGAGACCGGCGCGCAGGCCGACGTCGAGCACGCTCACGCCCTGATACGGCAGGCGCAGCTTGCGGCGTTTGCCGTCGAGTACGATTTCCAGGTCGGCAGCAGGCGTGTCTTCGGTGATTTCGACCGGCGGCACACCCGCTTGCGGCAGCGGCGAACCGAAGCGTTCCACATGTACCTTCTCCGATGGCACGCCGGCGGCTTTCAGCGCGGCTTCGGCGGCGTCCATCATCGGAGCGGGGCCGCAAATGAAGGCTTCGTCGATCGCCTCGGCCGGCAGCAGATTCTCGATGAAGGCCGCGCACTTCTCCTGATCGAGCACGCCGTTGAATAGCTCGACGTCCTGCAGATCGTCGGACAGCACGTGATAGAGCACGAAGCGGTTCATGAAGCGGTTCTTCAGATCCTCAAGCTCTTCCGCGAACATGATCTGATCGACGCTACGGTTGCCGTACACGAGCGTGAAGGTGCTGCGCGGTTCGACTTCGAGCGTCGTCTTGATGATGGCCAGCACCGGCGTGATGCCCGAACCGCCCGAGAACGCCAGATATTGCTGACCCTGATCGGCGTTCAGATGGGTGAAGAAGCGCCCGTCCGGTGTCATCACGTCGATCGTGTGGCCGGGCTGCAGCGTATCGAAGGCAAAGTTCGAGAAACGCCCGCCGCGTACGCGCTTGATGCCGATGCGCAGTTCGCCGTCGCGGTCGTAGTCGGTGACGCCGACGCAGATCGAATACGAACGGCGCGTTTCCTCACCGTCGATATGCGTCTTCAGCGTGACGAACTGGCCTTGCGTGAAGCGATAGTGGTCACGCAGTTCGGCGGGGACTTCGAAGGCGACCGAAACCGAATCGGCGGTTTCGGGTCGTACTTCGCGGATACGCAGCGGGTGAAATTGCGGAGTGGCCATATCAGTATGGTTTGAAGTAGTCGAAGGGCTCGCGGCAGTCGAGGCAGCGGTACAAGGCTTTGCACGCGGTCGAGCCGAATTGCGCGAGACGCTCGGTGTGCGCCGAGCCGCAACGCGGGCAGGACGGCGCGGGCAGCGCGCGGGGCACGAAGCGCATCACTTTTTCCTGCACGGGCGCGGGCGAACCGCAATTGCCCGTGGGCGGCGCGATGCCGTAGGCGCGTAATTTTTCGCGCGCGTCGGCGGTCATCCAGTCGGTCGTCCAGGCCGGCGCGAGCACCGTGGCGATCCGATAAGGTTTGAGTTCCGCCACGTCGAGCGCGTGCGCGACGTCCTCGGCGATCTGCGACATGGCCGGGCAACCGGAGTAGGTCGGCGTGATCACGACTTCGAGCGTGCCGTCGGCGGCGCGCCGCACGTCGCGCAAAATGCCGAGTTCGCGAATCGACACCACCGGAATCTCCGGATCGGGCACCGTTTCGAGCACGGCCCATGCGCGTTCAAGTGTGGCGTCGGTCATGTCGGTCGTGCGGAGGGCCGTCGAAGTCGTCATCGTTGGATTACCAGGTGGCGCCGGGATGCTGACGCGCGAGGCTCTGCATTTCGGCCAGCACGAAACCCATGTGCTCGGAATGCTCGCCGTGCTTGCCGATCGTGATGTGCTTGACCGGTTCGGGCAGTGTCAAGGTGGCTTCGTCGAGCGTGGCGCGCACGTCGTCGAGCCACGCTGCTTCGAGGTCCGACGTCAGCGGGCCGATGCCGGCTGACGCAATGCCTTCCTCGACGGCGTCCGTGCTGAAGAACTCCCGCGTGTACGGCACCAGATAGTCCAACGCGGCTTGCGCTCGGCGATGCGATTCCTCGGTGCCGTCGCCGAAACGGATCAGCCACTCGCGTGCGTGGTGCACGTGATAGCTGGTTTCCTTGATCGACTTCGATGCGATCGCCGCCAGTTGCTCGTCGGTGGAAGCCGTGAGCGCCGTCCAGAGATGCGCCATCAGCGTCGAGTAGAGAAAGTTGCGCACGATCGTGACCGCGTAATCCTTTTCAGTTTTTGCGGTAGCCGACAGCGGGCCGACATGCGGCAACTCGGCAAGCGTGTAGTTGGCAAACTCGCGCTCGGCGCGAAAGTACGCGTAGTCGTCTTCCGTGCGGTTTTTGCCGGTGAGCTGCTGTTCGAGCGACGCCGCGTGTGTGTACAGCAGGCGCGCCTGGCCGATCAGGTCGAGGCTCATGTTCGACAGCGCGATGTCCTCTTCGAGGATCGGGCCGTGGCCGCACCATTCGGTATTGCGCTGACCGAGGATCAGCGCGGTATCCGCGAGGCGCAGCACGTACTGAAGATGTTGGGGCGTGATGGTCATGGCCGCGCTTACATGTGGTTGACTTCGTCGGGGAGCGTGTAGAACGTCGGGTGGCGGTAGATCTTGTCGCCGGCCGGTTCGAACAGCTCTGCCTTGTCTTCCGGCGCGGACGCCGTAATCGCCGACGACGGCACCACCCAGATGCTCACGCCTTCCTGGCGGCGTGTGTAGACGTCGCGCGCCATGCGCAGCGCCATCGGCGCGTCGGCGGCGTGCAGGCTGCCGCAGTGTTTGTGGTCGAGTCCCTGCTTGCTGCGCACGAAGACTTCCCAAATCGGCCATTCCTTGTTCATTGCAGATCTCCTGATTCTTTGTCCGGCACACCGCGCGGTCAGGCGGCGTGCTGTTGTGCGCGCTGGCGCTGTTTTTCGGCGTGGGCGAGGGCGGCTTCGCGGACCCAGGCACCGTCGTCGTGGGCCTTGACGCGGGTGGCGAGACGCTCGCGGTTACACGGGCCGTCGCCGTTCACCACGCGCCAGAATTCTTCCCAGTCGATGTCGCCGTAGTCGTGATGGCCGCGCGCTTCGTTCCATTTCAGGTCCGGATCGGGCAGCGTGACGCCGAGCACCTTGGCCTGGTCGACGGTGGCGTCGACGAATTTCTGACGTAGATCGTCATTCGAAATGCGCTTGATGCCCCATTTCGACGACTGGTTGCTGTGGATCGAATCCTTGTCGCTCGGGCCGAACATCATCAGCACCGGCCACCACCAGCGGTTCACCGCCTGCTGGACCAGTTCGCGCTGTGCTTCGGTGCCGGCCATCATCGACATGAGGGCGTCGAAGCCCTGCCGTTGGTGGAACGACTCTTCCTTGCAGATGCGGATCATGGCGCGCGCGTACGGGCCGTACGTGCAACGGCACAGCGGAATCTGGTTCATGATCGCCGCGCCGTCCACCAGCCAGCCGATCACGCCGACGTCCGCCCATGTAGGTGTCGGGTAATTGAAGATGCTCGAATATTTGGCTTTGCCCGAGTGCAGCGCGGCGATCAGCTGATCGCGCGACACACCGAGCGTTTCCGCCGCGCTATATAGATAGAGGCCGTGGCCGGCCTCGTCCTGCACTTTGGCAAGCAGAATCGCCTTGCGCTTCAGGCTGGGCGCGCGCGTGATCCAGTTGCCTTCCGGCAGCATGCCGACGATTTCCGAATGCGCGTGCTGCGAGATTTGCCGAACCAGCGTCTTGCGGTAGGCCTCAGGCATCCAGTCCTGAGCTTCGATCTTGCCGTCGGCGGCCATGACCGCGTCGAACCGCATCTGCTCGGACGAGTCTGCGCCCGCGTCTAGCGGGGCGACATTGCCGGGAATATCCAGGGATTGCGTGTACATGGGGGCGCTCTCTGCGGAAGTTGTCTGTGTGCGCACAGTATAAGCCAACCGACCGGTCGGTTAATAAATTTTTTGAGATGAGTCGATCGGGCCGATGGGGCAGGGAAGAGATTCATTAGCAAGGCGTTTCGTCTGCGCCGGCGCCCCGCCCCCACAATAAACCTATAAAATTGCGAATTGGCCGCGATTTGCGGCCTTCCTGCATCCCCCGGTACTCATGTTACGTTTAAGCGAAATCAAACTCCCGCTCGATCATCCCGAGAGCGCCCTCGAAGCCGCCGTGCGTGCGCGTCTCGCGGAACTCGGCGTGGCCGCGGACGGGCTCATCCGATACACCGTGTTTCGTCGCGCGCACGATGCGCGCAAGCGCGCCGACATCAAGCTCACCTACATCGTCGATGCCGAGGTGACGGATGAAGCGGCGGCGCTCAAGCGGCTCGCCGACGTGCCACATTGCGGCGTGACGCCAGACATGGCCTACCGGTTCGTCGCCAAGGCGCCGGCGCAGATGACCGCGCTGCGCCCGGTCGTGATCGGCATGGGGCCGTGCGGCCTGTTTGCCGGGTTGATCCTGGCGCAAATGGGTTTCCGGCCAATCATCCTCGAGCGCGGCAAGGCCGTGCGCGAGCGCACCAAGGACACCTTCGGCTTGTGGCGTAAGTCGGTGCTCAATCCCGAATCGAATGTGCAGTTCGGCGAAGGCGGCGCGGGCACTTTCTCGGACGGCAAGCTGTACAGCCAGATCAAGGATCCGAAGCATTACGGCCGCAAGGTGCTCGACGAATTCGTGCGGGCTGGCGCGCCGGAAGACATTCTGTTTCTGAGCCGGCCGCATATCGGCACGTTCCGGCTGGTGAGCATGGTTGAAAAAATGCGCGCGACCATCCACGAGCTGGGCGGCGAGGTGCGTTTCGAAACCCGCGTCGACGATATCGAGATCGATCAGGGCAAGGTGCGTGCGCTGAAGCTGTCGACCGGCGAAACGCTGCGCTGCGATCATGTGGTGCTGGCCGTCGGGCATAGCGCGCGCGACACCTTCCAGATGCTGAACGACCGCGGCGTCTACATTGAGGCGAAGCCGTTTTCACTCGGTTTCCGTATTGAACACCCGCAGGGTTTGATCGACCGCAGCCGTTTCGGCAAGTTTGCCGGTCACAAGCAGCTTGGCGCCGCCGACTATAAGGTGGTGCACCACTGCAGCAACGGGCGCGCCGTCTACAGTTTCTGCATGTGCCCGGGCGGCACCGTGGTGGCGGCGACCTCCGAACCGGGCCGCGTGGTGACCAACGGCATGAGCCAGTATTCGCGGGCGGAGCGGAATGCCAACGCGGGGATCGTGGTTGGCATCACGCCGGACGATTATCCGGGCGGCCCGCTCGCCGGAATCGCTTTTCAGCGCAAATGGGAAGACCGGGCTTTCGAGCTGGGTGGCGGCAACTATATGGCGCCGGGCCAGCTGGTCGGCGACTTTATCGCCGGCCGGCCGTCCACGTCGCTGGGTTCGGTGGTGCCGTCCTACAAGCCCGGCGTGCATCCGACCGATCTCAGCACGGCGCTTCCCGACTACGTGATCGAGGCCATTCGCGAAGCCTTGCCGGAGATGGACAAGAAGATCGCCGGGTTCGCGATGCACGACGCCGTGCTGACGGGCGTCGAGACGAGAACGTCGTCGCCGATTCGCGTGCGGCGGCGGGACGACTATCAGAGCATGAACGTCGAAGGCCTGTATCCGGCCGGCGAAGGAGCGGGCTATGCCGGCGGGATCTACTCGGCTGCCATCGACGGGATCGAAGTCGCCGAAGCGCTGGCGTTGAAGATGGCCGGAGCGCAGACGGCCTGAGTCGGCCGCGCGCGAATCCCGTCGCGGAGACCCGCGACGGCTGGAGCGATCGGGCACAATGCACGTTTCGCCTTCAACCGACCACCCGAATGACCATTCGCACCCTGGCCGCCGCATGTTGCGCGGCGTTATTTGCCCAATTTGCCGTTTCCCCGACCGTTTTCGCAGCCGACGCCCCGGCACATTGGGTCACCGCATGGGCGACTGCGCTGCAACCTATTCCTCAGCGGGCGGACCTGCCGCCGCTGTATCGCGCACCGGAAGTAGCCGGGCGCACAGTGCGCCAGATCGTTTATCCGACGCTGTCCGGAAAGTCCGCGCGGGTTCATCTTAGCAATCGGTACGGTAAAACTCCGCTCGTCATCGAAGACCTGCGGATCGCGCGTTCTGCGGGTGGCGCGGCGGCTGGTAATGGTGAGGCGCGCGTGACGTTCAGCGGCAAGAGTGCGGTCTCGATTCCGCCGGGTGGCGAGTTGGACAGTGACCCCGTCGCGCTCGATATCGCCGAAGGTGCGCCCTATGCCGTCAGCGCATTTATGGGGGCCGAGCAGCGTATCGTGGCGTGGCATCGTGTGTCGAACCAGGTGAACTACGTTTCGGCGCCGGGTAATCACGCGGCGGACGCTTCTGCCGAGGCGTTTCGCGGTAGGTTCACACAATATGTGTGGGTAACCGGATTGTCGGTAGACGCGGCGCCTGCATCCGCTGCCGTTGCTGCGATCGGCGATTCGATCACAGACGGCATGCGCTCCAGCCTGAACCAGAATCGCCGCTGGCCGGACGCGTTGGCGCGCCGGTTTGCCGCTAGCGGCGACCGGTCGACCGCGATTGTCAATCTCGGGATCAGCGGCAACCGCCTGCTGAGCGACTCCCCTTGCTACGGCGACGCGCTCGCGACGCGCTTCGAGCACGACGTGCTCGCGCGCCCGGGCGTCAAGACGGCGATTCTGCTCATCGGCATCAATGACATCAACTTCGCGGCCATGCCGCCGCGTAATGGTCTCGATTGCGATTTTCCGCACACGTCGGTGACGGCCGCCGATCTGATTGCCGGATACCAGCGGCTGATCACCGCAGCCCGGCACGCCGGCGTGAAGCTGTTCGGTGCGACGCTGACGCCGGCGTCGCTTCCGCCGCAGAGAGAAAGCATGCGGCTCGCCGTCAACCAATGGATTCGGACGAGCCATGCCTTCGACGGCGTGGTGGACTTCGACGCCGCGCTGCGTGATCCGGCGCAGCCGGATCGTCTGCGGCGCAACCTTGACAGCGGCGATCACATCCATCCCAGCGACGCCGGCTACGCCGCGATGGCCGACGTGGTTCCGATGGACGCAGTGGTGAATTCAACCCACAAATGAGCCGCCAAAAAAAGATTTCGGTCAAACCCTTGTTATATGGCCGATGTTCACCTAAGATTCGCCTCCTCGTTGCAGAACGAGGGCCGCGGCAGAAACCAGCGGCCGTAGCGTCAACAGGGTTTTAAGCGAAAGCGAAAAAATGTTGTTGACGAAACGAAAAAGAGCCTTCATAATCTCGTTTCTCTGCTGCTGATGCAGCGACGCAGAACGAAGCGGTGCCGGGTGGTTGTGATGTTGACGACCTGCGGTACGGGTTCGGTAGTGAATGCGTAATCGATCTTTAAAAATTAACAGCCGATAAGTGTGGGCGCTTGATGCGCGACGCGCCGGCGGGTCCTTCGGGATCTGCCGGATGAAGCGAAAGTATCAAGTCTCACACAGTAATGAAAGGAAGGTTTTTCCATTGAAAGATGGAAGGATCATTCGTCAGTACGTTGAGTGAGCGACCGGTTGGTAAAACAACCGAAAAACAGTAACAGGTTTGAACTGAAGAGTTTGATCCTGGCTCAGATTGAACGCTGGCGGCATGCCTTACACATGCAAGTCGAACGGCAGCACGGGAGCAATCCTGGTGGCGAGTGGCGAACGGGTGAGTAATACATCGGAACGTGTCCTGTAGTGGGGGATAGCCCGGCGAAAGCCGGATTAATACCGCATACGATCTGCGGATGAAAGCGGGGGATCTTAGGACCTCGCGCTACAGGGGCGGCCGATGGCAGATTAGCTAGTTGGTGGGGTAAAGGCCTACCAAGGCGACGATCTGTAGCTGGTCTGAGAGGACGACCAGCCACACTGGGACTGAGACACGGCCCAGACTCCTACGGGAGGCAGCAGTGGGGAATTTTGGACAATGGGCGCAAGCCTGATCCAGCAATGCCGCGTGTGTGAAGAAGGCCTTCGGGTTGTAAAGCACTTTTGTCCGGAAAGAAAACCTCTTGGTTAATACCTGAGGGGGATGACGGTACCGGAAGAATAAGCACCGGCTAACTACGTGCCAGCAGCCGCGGTAATACGTAGGGTGCAAGCGTTAATCGGAATTACTGGGCGTAAAGCGTGCGCAGGCGGTCCGCTAAGACAGATGTGAAATCCCCGGGCTTAACCTGGGAACTGCATTTGTGACTGGCGGGCTAGAGTATGGCAGAGGGGGGTAGAATTCCACGTGTAGCAGTGAAATGCGTAGAGATGTGGAGGAATACCGATGGCGAAGGCAGCCCCCTGGGCCAATACTGACGCTCATGCACGAAAGCGTGGGGAGCAAACAGGATTAGATACCCTGGTAGTCCACGCCCTAAACGATGTCAACTAGTTGTCGGGTCTTCATTGACTTGGTAACGTAGCTAACGCGTGAAGTTGACCGCCTGGGGAGTACGGTCGCAAGATTAAAACTCAAAGGAATTGACGGGGACCCGCACAAGCGGTGGATGATGTGGATTAATTCGATGCAACGCGAAAAACCTTACCTACCCTTGACATGTATGGAATCCTGCTGAGAGGTGGGAGTGCCCGAAAGGGAGCCATAACACAGGTGCTGCATGGCTGTCGTCAGCTCGTGTCGTGAGATGTTGGGTTAAGTCCCGCAACGAGCGCAACCCTTGTCCCTAGTTGCTACGCAAGAGCACTCTAGGGAGACTGCCGGTGACAAACCGGAGGAAGGTGGGGATGACGTCAAGTCCTCATGGCCCTTATGGGTAGGGCTTCACACGTCATACAATGGTCGGAACAGAGGGTCGCCAACCCGCGAGGGGGAGCCAATCCCAGAAAACCGATCGTAGTCCGGATCGCACTCTGCAACTCGAGTGCGTGAAGCTGGAATCGCTAGTAATCGCGGATCAGCATGCCGCGGTGAATACGTTCCCGGGTCTTGTACACACCGCCCGTCACACCATGGGAGTGGGTTTTACCAGAAGTGGCTAGTCTAACCGCAAGGAGGACGGTCACCACGGTAGGATTCATGACTGGGGTGAAGTCGTAACAAGGTAGCCGTATCGGAAGGTGCGGCTGGATCACCTCCTTTCTCGAGCGAACGTGTCAGTTGCGTAAAAGCAATGCGTTGAGCGCTCACGCTTATCGGCTGTGAAATCAGGACAGACTCAGGGGTCTGTAGCTCAGTCGGTTAGAGCACCGTCTTGATAAGGCGGGGGTCGATGGTTCGAATCCATCCAGACCCACCAAAGTCTTGTCTGGTGTGCTGATCGCCGAGTTTGGCGACTAAGACCCCTGGGTATCAATGCAGGTAGAGATTATCTGTGCATGACTGGGGGATTAGCTCAGCTGGGAGAGCACCTGCTTTGCAAGCAGGGGGTCGTCGGTTCGATCCCGTCATCCTCCACCAATCCTCAATGCGTAGCGTTCTGCGGGTAGTAAAAGCAGAGCACTGTGCATTGGCGATTGAGCCAGTCAGAGTGATATGAAGCAGAGCTTTATATCGGCTGTCGTTCTTTAACAATCAGGAAGAAGTAGTAAAGAGATTCACGAAAGATCACTTAGAGATGGGTGGTTGAGTAGGTGAATCAGGGTTGTGATTGTATCAATGTATGAAAAGAGAGATCGAAAGATCGCTTTTGGAATACGGCGCAACACGAATACTCAACCTGTAGCGGCATGTGAATCGGGAGAGACACACCCGTTATAGGGTCAAGCGAACAAGTGCATGTGGTGGATGCCTTGGCGATCACAGGCGATGAAGGACGCGGTAGCCTGCGAAAAGCGGTGGGGAGCTGGCAAACGAGCTTTGATCCACCGATATCCGAATGGGGAAACCCGGCCCGTATGGGTCATCCGTAGCTGAATACATAGGCTACGCGAAGCGAACGCGGTGAACTGAAACATCTAAGTAACCGCAGGAAAAGAAATCAACCGAGATTCCCAGAGTAGTGGCGAGCGAAATGGGACCAGCCTGCATTCTTTATCTGAACTGTTAGCCAAACGCTCTGGAAAGTGCGGCCATAGCGGGTGATAGCCCCGTAGGCGAAAACAGATTGGAAGAACTAGGTATGCGACAAGTAGGGCGGGACACGTGAAATCCTGTCTGAAGATGGGGGGACCATCCTCCAAGGCTAAATACTCGTGATCGACCGATAGTGAACCAGTACCGTGAGGGAAAGGCGAAAAGAACCCCGGGAGGGGAGTGAAACAGATCCTGAAACCGCATGCATACAAACAGTCGGAGCCTTTGAAAGAGGGTGACGGCGTACCTTTTGTATAATGGGTCAGCGACTTACATTCAGTGGCAAGCTTAACCGATTAGGGCAGGCGTAGCGAAAGCGAGTCCGAACAGGGCGATTCAGTCGCTGGGTGTAGACCCGAAACCAGGTGATCTATCCATGGCCAGGATGAAGGTGCGGTAACACGTACTGGAGGTCCGAACCCACTAACGTTGAAAAGTTAGGGGATGAGCTGTGGATAGGGGTGAAAGGCTAAACAAACCTGGAAATAGCTGGTTCTCTCCGAAAACTATTTAGGTAGTGCCTCGTGTATCACCTTCGGGGGTAGAGCACTGTCATGGTTGTGGGGTCCATTGCGGATTACTACGCCATAGCAAACTCCGAATACCGAAGAGTGCAATCACGGGAGACAGACATCGGGTGCTAACGTCCGGTGTCAAGAGGGAAACAACCCAGACCGCCAGCTAAGGTCCCCAAATATTGCTAAGTGGGAAACGAAGTGGGAAGGCTAAAACAGTCAGGAGGTTGGCTTAGAAGCAGCCATCCTTTAAAGAAAGCGTAATAGCTCACTGATCGAGTCGTCCTGCGCGGAAGATGTAACGGGGCTAAGCAATATACCGAAGCTGCGGATGCACATTTATGTGCATGGTAGGAGAGCGTTCCGTAAGCCTGCGAAGGTGCACTGGAAAGTGTGCTGGAGGTATCGGAAGTGCGAATGCTGACATGAGTAGCGATAAAGGGGGTGAAAAGCCCCCTCGCCGTAAGCCCAAGGTTTCCTACGCAACGTTCATCGGCGTAGGGTGAGTCGGCCCCTAAGGCGAGGCAGAAATGCGTAGCTGATGGGAAGCAGGTTAATATTCCTGCACCATTGTTAAATGCGATGGGGGGACGGATCGCGGAAGGTTGTCCGGGTGTTGGAAGTCCCGGTCCTTGCATTGGAGAAGGCGCTTTGGCAAATCCGGGCGCAGGATTCAAGGGTGCGAGGCCATTCACTTCGGTGAAGAAGCAATCGGAAGTGGTTCCAAGAAAAGCCTCTAAGCTTCAGTTTAACAAGACCGTACCGCAAACCGACACAGGTGGGCGAGATGAGTATTCTAAGGCGCTTGAGAGAACTCGGGAGAAGGAACTCGGCAAATTGGTACCGTAACTTCGGGATAAGGTACGCCCCTGTAGCTTGATGCCCCTGCGGGCAGAGGGTGAAGGGGTTGCAATAAACTGGTGGCTGCGACTGTTTAATAAAAACACAGCACTCTGCAAACACGAAAGTGGACGTATAGGGTGTGACGCCTGCCCGGTGCCGGAAGATTAAATGATGGGGTGCAAGCTCTTGATTGAAGTCCCGGTAAACGGCGGCCGTAACTATAACGGTCCTAAGGTAGCGAAATTCCTTGTCGGGTAAGTTCCGACCTGCACGAATGGCGTAACGATGGCCACACTGTCTCCTCCCGAGACTCAGCGAAGTTGAAGTGTTTGTGATGATGCAATCTCCCCGCGGCTAGACGGAAAGACCCCATGAACCTTTACTGTAGCTTTGCATTGGACTTTGAACCGGTCTGTGTAGGATAGGTGGGAGGCTTTGAAGCGTGGACGCCAGTCTGCGTGGAGCCGCCCTTGAAATACCACCCTGGTTTGTTTGAGGTTCTAACCTTGGTCCGTAATCCGGATCGGGGACAGTGCATGGTAGGCAGTTTGACTGGGGCGGTCTCCTCCCAAAGTGTAACGGAGGAGTACGAAGGTACGCTAGGTACGGTCGGAAATCGTGCTGATAGTGCAATGGCATAAGCGTGCTTAACTGCGAGACCGACAAGTCGAGCAGGTGCGAAAGCAGGTCATAGTGATCCGGTGGTTCTGTATGGAAGGGCCATCGCTCAACGGATAAAAGGTACTCTGGGGATAACAGGCTGATACCGCCCAAGAGTTCATATCGACGGCGGTGTTTGGCACCTCGATGTCGGCTCATCTCATCCTGGGGCTGTAGCCGGTCCCAAGGGTATGGCTGTTCGCCATTTAAAGAGGTACGTGAGCTGGGTTTAAAACGTCGTGAGACAGTTTGGTCCCTATCTGCCGTGGGCGCTGGATATTTGAAGGGGGCTGCTCCTAGTACGAGAGGACCGGAGTGGACGAACCTCTGGTGTACCGGTTGTCACGCCAGTGGCATCGCCGGGTAGCTATGTTCGGAAGAGATAACCGCTGAAAGCATCTAAGCGGGAAACTCGCCTTAAGATGAGATATCCCCGGGGCTTCGAGCCCCTTGAAGGGTCGTTCAAGACCAGGACGTTGATAGGTCAGGTGTGGAAGCGCAGTAATGCGTTAAGCTAACTGATACTAATTGCCCGTAAGGCTTGATCCTATAACAGGTGTGTTTTGCGATGATCGTTAGTGCTTCAGCACTGACGGGCATCCCACCCCCGAAGGGGGCAAGGACACTCAGGTTAAGTGATCGTGTTGTGCCAGAAACAACACAACCCCAACAGCTTTACCCCTGGTGAGCATCACCAGAAACTACTTCTTCCCGATTGGCTGTATTGCTCCACGAGCAGTGCAGCAACAAGTCATGCCTGATGACCATAGCGAGTCGGTCCCACCCCTTCCCATCCCGAACAGGACCGTGAAACGACTCCACGCCGATGATAGTGCGGATTACCCGTGTGAAAGTAGGTAATCGTCAGGCTCCCCAGCAGCAAACAGAAACCCCACCCCACAAAGGTGGGGTTTCTGCGTTTACGGCAGCGCTGAAATCACTATATAAGTGAGAGCCTTGGGTTTGGAACGGTCAAGCAAGTCTTGACAACAAGCGGTTGTTCCCCCATAATCATCAGTTCTCTGCGGAGGGGTGCCCGAGTGGCTAAAGGGGGCAGACTGTAAATCTGTTGGCTTACGCCTACGTTGGTTCGAATCCAACCTCCTCCACCAGAATGCAAGTTGCAGCAGTTGTTGGGAATCCATGGATCCTTGCGGGTGTAGCTCAATGGTAGAGCAGAAGCCTTCCAAGCTTACGACGAGGGTTCGATTCCCTTCACCCGCTCCAGCAATACAGAAGTAGCGCCCATGTGGCTCAGTGGTAGAGCACTCCCTTGGTAAGGGAGAGGTCGGCAGTTCGATCCTGCCCATGGGCACCAGACGTACTCGGTGATTGTTTGCGCCCGGCGCAACGTACGGAAAAATCCTCTTAGGAGTCGAAAATGGCCAAGGGTAAGTTTGAGCGGACCAAGCCGCACGTGAACGTCGGCACGATCGGTCACGTTGACCACGGCAAGACCACGCTGACGGCAGCGATCACGACGGTTCTGACGCAGAAGTTTGGCGGCGAAGCGAAGGCATACGACCAGATCGACGCGGCGCCGGAAGAAAAGGCACGTGGTATCACGATCAACACGGCACACGTCGAGTACGAAACGGCAAACCGCCACTACGCACACGTCGACTGCCCGGGCCACGCTGACTATGTGAAGAACATGATCACGGGCGCAGCGCAGATGGACGGCGCGATCCTGGTGTGTTCGGCCGCTGACGGCCCGATGCCGCAAACGCGTGAGCACATCCTGCTGGCGCGTCAGGTTGGCGTGCCGTACATCATCGTGTTCCTGAACAAGTGCGACATGGTGGACGACGCTGAGCTGCTGGAGCTGGTCGAGATGGAAGTTCGCGAACTTCTGTCGAAGTACGACTTCCCGGGCGACGACACGCCGATCATTAAGGGTTCGGCCAAGCTGGCGCTGGAAGGCGACAAGGGCGAGCTGGGTGAAGTGGCGATCATGAATCTGGCCGACGCGCTGGACACGTACATCCCGACGCCGGAGCGCGCAGTTGACGGTGCGTTCCTGATGCCGGTGGAAGACGTGTTCTCGATCTCGGGTCGCGGCACGGTGGTGACGGGTCGCGTTGAGCGCGGCGTCGTGAAGGTCGGCGAGGAAATCGAAATTGTCGGTATCAAGCCGACGGTGAAGACGACCTGCACGGGCGTGGAAATGTTCCGCAAGCTGCTCGACCAGGGTCAGGCAGGCGACAACGTGGGTATCCTGCTGCGCGGCACGAAGCGTGAAGACGTGGAGCGTGGCCAGGTGCTGGCCAAGCCGGGTTCGATCAACCCGCACACGCACTTCACGGCTGAAGTGTACGTGCTGAGCAAGGACGAAGGTGGCCGTCACACGCCGTTCTTCAACAACTATCGTCCGCAGTTCTACTTCCGTACGACGGACGTGACGGGCTCGATCGAGTTGCCGAAGGACAAGGAAATGGTCATGCCGGGCGACAACGTGTCGATCACGGTGAAGCTGATCAACCCGATCGCGATGGAAGAAGGTCTGCGTTTCGCAATCCGCGAAGGCGGCCGTACGGTCGGCGCAGGTGTGGTTGCCAAGATTCTCGAGTAACGCCAGAAAGTTCTCGTTAATCGGTAGTTTCGGGGTTGGCGGTGTCGTCAACCCCAAAATGGTTTAGGGGTATAGCTCAACTGGCAGAGCGTCGGTCTCCAAAACCGAAGGTTGGGGGTTCGATTCCCTCTGCCCCTGCCAACTCTCGCGCCGTACGTGGCGCTTCGTTAAGGTGTTATGGCGAATCCTTCCGTCGAAACTGTAAATACATCCGGCGACAAGCTGATGCTCGTCGCGGGCGTATTGTTGGTCTTGGCCGGGTTCGTGGGGTTCTTCTGGCTCAGCGGCCAGGAATGGTACGTCCGCGGAGCCGCCTTGGCTGTTGGTGCGATCGCGGGTATTGCAGTCGGTCTTCTCTCCGCGCCTGGCAAGGGTTTCATCGCTTTCGCCAAAGATTCGTACAAGGAAGTCCGCAAGGTTGTTTGGCCGACTCGCAAAGAGGCTACCCAGACGACGCTCGTGGTGTTCGGCTTCGTGTTCGTCATGGCGATCCTTCTTTGGGTTAGTGATAAATCCATCGAATGGGCGATTTTCTCGGTGATTCTGGGTTGGAAATGATATGAGCGATACTCCGGCATCCCCGAGCGGCAAACGTTGGTACGTGGTGCACGCCTACTCCGGCATGGAGAAGAGCGTGCAACGTGCGCTTCAGGAGCGCATTGAACGTGCTGGCATGCAAGACCAGTTTGGTCAAATCCTCGTTCCGACTGAAGAAGTCGTCGAGGTGAAGGGCGGTCACAAATCGGTGACCGAGCGTCGTTTCTTTCCGGGCTATGTGCTCGTCGAAATGGAAATGACTGACGAGACGTGGCACCTCGTGAAAAACACGGCAAAGGTGACGGGTTTCGTAGGCGGTGCGCGTAATCGTCCCAGTCCGATTTCCCCGCGGGAAGTCGAGAAGATCATGTCGCAAATGCAGGAAGGCGTGGAAAAGCCGCGTCCAAAGACCCTGTTCGAAGTCGGCGAGATGGTGCGGGTGAAGGACGGTCCGTTCACGGATTTCAACGGCAGCGTCGAAGAAGTGAACTACGAAAAGTCGCGTGTCCGTGTTTCCGTTACAATCTTCGGCCGCGCAACGCCGGTCGAGCTGGAATTCGGCCAGGTCGAAAAGCTGTAGTCCAGAATTCTGCGGAGCGCACCAGTCGGTGCGTTCCGTATTTCGCGCTTACGGTCCGCGTAATGACCGTTGAGGAGCGTAAGTACCCGATTTTTTGGCGAACGCGCGCTACTACTCACTGAACGTCCGCATGTACCCGTGCGGTGTTCCAAAGAGGTCTTCAACATGGCAAAGAAAATTATCGGCTTTATCAAGCTGCAGATTCCTGCAGGTAAAGCCAATCCGTCGCCGCCGGTCGGCCCGGCACTGGGTCAACGCGGCCTGAACATCATGGAGTTCTGCAAGGCGTTCAACGCGCAGACTCAAGCACTGGAACCGGGTCTGCCGACTCCGGTCGTGATCACCGCGTTTGCGGACAAGAGCTTCACGTTCGTTCTGAAGACGCCGCCGGCAACGGTTCTGATCAAGAAGGCAGCAAAGATCGATAAGGGTTCGAGCAAGCCGCATACCGACAAGGTCGGCAAGATCACCCGCGCTCAGGCTGAAGATATCGCCAAGACCAAGATGCCCGATCTGACGGCAGCTGATCTTGACGCAGCGGTTCGTACGATCGCTGGTAGCGCCCGCTCGATGGGCATCACCGTGGAGGGCGTGTAAATGGCTAAGCTTTCAAAGCGTCTGCAAGCATTTGCAGCCAAGGTTGATCGTCAAAAGCTGTACGCAATCGACGAAGCTCTGTCGCTCGTGAAGGAATGTGCAAGCGCGAAGTTCGACGAGTCGATCGACGTCGCTGTGCAACTCGGCATCGACGCGAAGAAGTCGGACCAAGTGGTTCGTGGCTCGGTCGTGCTGCCGGCTGGTACGGGTAAGTCGGTTCGCGTCGCAGTGTTCGCACAGGGCGAAAAGGCTGAGCAAGCTCGTGCAGCCGGCGCAGAAGTGGTCGGTATGGAAGACCTGGCTGAACAAGTCAAGGCTGGCAAGTTGGACTTCGACATTGTGATCGCTTCGCCGGACACGATGCGCGTTGTCGGTACGCTCGGCCAGATCCTCGGCCCGCGCGGCCTGATGCCGAACCCGAAGGTCGGTACGGTCACGCCGGACGTCGCGACTGCCGTCAAGAACGCTAAGGCTGGTCAGGTGCAATTCCGCGTCGACAAGGCCGGTATCATCCACGCTACCATCGGCCGTGCTTCCTTCGAGCCGACAGCTCTGCGTAGCAACCTGAACGCTCTCGTCGAC
The DNA here is from genome assembly GCF_004366535.1 of Paraburkholderia sp. BL6665CI2N2. Taxonomy (NCBI): domain Bacteria; kingdom Pseudomonadati; phylum Pseudomonadota; class Betaproteobacteria; order Burkholderiales; family Burkholderiaceae; genus Paraburkholderia; species Paraburkholderia sp. BL6665CI2N2. The sequence continues at coordinate 5,375,502 of NZ_SORC01000001.1, read as the reverse complement.
GCGCTGCAAAAGGCGAAGCCGGCAACGAGCAAGGGTGTCTACCTGCGTAAGGTTGCGCTGTCGAGCACGATGGGCGTCGGCGTTCGCGTCGACCAGGCATCGATCGCTGCACAGTAATGAATTTCATCGCCTCGGCGTGAGTCGGGGCGGTTTTATGGGCTTTGGGCGGTCGTAAGGTGGGTAGTCTGCATCGAGCGACCGGTTGTCAAAGACCGTTGGCGGGTGCGCAGCTGGTAGGCGCGTCCTTAATGTAAAGCCAACGCAGATGGCGAACCCGAAAAGGTTTTGTAGTGATGAAGCCGGTTGATACCCGCAGCAATGCGGGGCTCAGGCGGTCGAAATACTCCTGACTGGTCGGACGCCGTTATTGAACGCGGTACACAAGGCGCACGCTGCGTGTATCGAATCTGGAGGTTAACCGTGCCACTTAACAAAGAAAGCAAGCAGGCCGTCGTCGCTGAGGTTGCCGCGCAAGTCGCGAAAGCCCAGACCGTGGTTCTGGCTGAGTATCGTGGAATCGCGGTTGGCGATCTGACCAAGCTGCGCGCGAAAGCGCGTGAGCAACAGGTTTACCTTCGTGTGTTGAAAAACACGCTGGCGCGTCGCGCTGTCGAAGGTACCCCGTTTGCTCCGCTGGCAGAGCAGATGACTGGTCCGCTGATCTACGGCATCTCGGAAGATGCAATTGCTGCTGCTAAGGTCGTCAACGACTTCGGCAAAACCAATGACAAGTTGATCATCAAGGCCGGTTCCTACGAAGGCAAGGTGATGGACAAGGCTGGCGTGCAAGCGCTGGCAAACATCCCGAGCCGCGAAGAACTGCTCTCCAAGCTGTTGTACGTTATGCAGGCACCTGTTTCTGGCTTTGCGCGCGCTCTGGCCGCGCTGGCAGAAAAGAAACAAGGCGAAGAAACCGCTGCGTAATGCACTTCAGTCGAGCGTGATTGATCGCTGGCTGTATCCGAATTCAATTTAGGAGTATTTCAAATGGCAATCGCAAAAGAAGACATCCTCGAGGCAGTAAGCTCGATGTCGGTTCTGGAACTGAACGAGCTGGTCAAGGCGTTCGAAGAAAAGTTTGGCGTGTCGGCAGCTGCTGTTGCAGTGGCAGGCCCGGCAGGCGGCGGCGCGGCTGCTGCTGCTGAAGAGCAAACCGAATTCACGGTCAACCTGACGGAAGTCGGCGCGAACAAGGTTTCGGTCATTAAGGCTGTTCGCGAACTGACGGGTCTCGGCCTGAAGGAAGCGAAGGACCTGGTCGACGGCGCACCGAAGCCTGTTAAGGAATCGGTACCGAAGGCTGCTGCTGAAGAAGCCAAGAAGAAGCTGGAAGAAGCCGGCGCGAAAGCTGAAATCAAGTAAGTTTCAGCGCGCTGTGCGAAGGCTGGCGGTTTTCCACCGCCGGCCTTTTTGTGCTTTGTGGGGACAACGTTTTTGCCTGCCAGTTTCGGCAAGAACCGGCGCCCCAGAAGCCAAAGAAAATCGCCATTCGGCAACATTGACCGGCGCTTCTCTTTGTCTTCTGAAGCGACTGCAGAAGGCAAGTTTGGTCGGGTAGCGGGCAACATAGGCATCCGCTGCCGTCAGCCAGCGGTTGGTAGCGGCCAACCACCAAGCTTCTAGGCTCGTTCAAGCCATCGGACGGCCATCGGGTCTCAGTCGGTGAACACTCGGGTTGTCTCATCAAGGTATCCTGCCTCGACAACAATGCCCGCCGTGATTCGGAGATCGTATGCAATATTCCTTCACCGAGAAGAAGCGTATTCGCAAGAGTTTTGCGAAGCGCCCCATCGTTCACCAAGTACCTTTCCTGCTGGCTACCCAGCTTGAATCATTCAGCACGTTTCTGCAAGCAGACACGTCGTCCACGCAACGCAAGCCGGAAGGCCTGCAAGCTGCGTTTACCTCCGTTTTTCCGATTGTTTCGCATAACGGGTTCGCTCGTCTAGAGTTCGTCAGCTACATGCTGTCGCCGCCGGCATTCAACATCAAGGAATGTCAGCAGCGCGGTTTGACGTACTGTTCGGCCCTGCGCGCGAAAGTGCGCCTGGTGCTGCTCGACAAGGAATCGCCGAGCAAGCCGGTCGTCAAGGAAGTGAAGGAACAGGAAGTGTACATGGGCGAAATTCCGCTCATGACGCCGACGGGTTCGTTCGTCATCAACGGCACGGAACGTGTGATCGTTTCGCAGCTGCACCGTTCGCCGGGCGTGTTTTTCGAGCACGACAAGGGCAAGACGCACAGCTCGGGCAAGCTCCTGTTCTCGGCACGTATCATTCCTTACCGCGGTTCGTGGCTCGACTTCGAGTTCGACCCGAAGGACGTGCTGTACTTCCGCGTCGACCGTCGCCGCAAGATGCCGGTCACGATCCTGCTGAAGGCAATCGGCCTCACGCCGGAACAGATCCTCGCAAACTTCTTCGTATTCGACAATTTCACGCTGATGCCGGAAGGCGCGCAGATGGAATTCGTTCCCGAGCGTCTGCGTGGTGAAGTCGCGCGTTTCGACATCACGGACCGTGATGGCAACGTGATCGTCCAGAAGGACAAGCGGATCAACGCGAAGCACATTCGCGATCTCGACAACGCCAAGACCAAGTTCATCTCGGTTCCGGAAGACTATTTGCTCGGCCGCGTGCTGGCAAAGAACGTCGTCGACGGCGACACGGGTGAAGTCATCGCTAACGCGAACGACGAAATCACGGAAACCGTGCTCGAGAAGCTGCGCGAGTCGAAGATCAAAGATATCCAGACGCTCTACACGAACGATCTGGATCAAGGTCCGTACATCTCGTCGACGCTGCGTATCGACGAAACTGCGGACAAGATGGCCGCCCGCATCGCGATCTATCGCATGATGCGTCCGGGCGAACCGCCGACCGAAGAAGCGGTCGAGGCGCTGTTCAACCGTCTGTTCTACAGCGAAGACGCATACGACCTGTCCAAGGTGGGTCGTATGAAGTTCAATCGCCGTGTCGGCCGCGACGAAATCGTCGGCCCGATGACGCTGCAAGACGACGACATCCTCGCCACGATCAAGATCCTGGTCGAACTGCGTAACGGCAAGGGCGAAGTGGACGACATCGACCACTTGGGCAATCGTCGTGTACGTTGCGTCGGCGAACTGGCGGAAAACCAGTTCCGCGCAGGTCTCGTGCGTGTCGAACGTGCTGTGAAGGAACGCCTCGGCCAGGCCGAAAGCGAAAACCTGATGCCGCACGACCTGATCAACTCGAAGCCGATTTCGTCGGCGATTCGCGAGTTCTTCGGTTCGTCGCAGCTGTCGCAGTTCATGGACCAAACGAACCCGCTGTCGGAAATCACCCACAAGCGCCGTGTTTCGGCTCTTGGCCCGGGCGGTTTGACGCGTGAACGCGCTGGCTTTGAAGTCCGCGACGTGCACCCGACTCACTACGGTCGCGTGTGTCCGATTGAAACGCCGGAAGGTCCGAACATCGGCCTGATCAACTCGCTCGCTTTGTACGCTCACCTGAACGAATACGGCTTCCTCGAAACGCCGTATCGCAAGGTTGTGGACAGCAAGGTGACCGATCAGATCGACTATCTGTCGGCGATCGAAGAAGGCCGTTACGTAATCGCTCAGGCGAACGCGGCCGTGGCCGAAGACGGCTCGCTGACCGACGAACTGGTGTCGTCGCGTGAAGCTGGCGAAACGCTGATGGTTACGCCGGACCGCATCCAGTACATGGACGTGGCGCCGTCGCAGATCGTGTCGGTGGCAGCATCGTTGATTCCGTTCCTCGAGCACGATGACGCGAACCGCGCATTGATGGGTTCGAACATGCAGCGTCAGGCTGTGCCGTGTCTGCGTCCTGAAAAGGCCGTGGTCGGTACGGGTATCGAACGCACGGTGGCAGTCGACTCGGGTACGACGGTTCAGGCATTCCGTGGCGGTGTGGTCGATTACGTCGACGCAGGCCGTATGGTGATCCGCGTGAACGACGATGAAGCCGTTGCAGGCGACGTCGGCGTGGACATCTACAACCTGATCAAGTACACGCGTTCGAACCAGAACACGAACATCAACCAGCGCCCGATCGTGAAGGTCGGCGACATCGTGTCGCGTGGCGACGTGCTGGCTGACGGCGCATCGACCGACCTCGGCGAACTGGCTCTCGGCCAGAACATGCTGGTCGCGTTCATGCCGTGGAACGGCTACAACTTCGAAGATTCGATTTTGATCTCGGAGAAGGTGGTTGCCGACGACCGTTACACGTCGATCCACATCGAAGAACTGAACGTCGTAGCTCGCGATACGAAGCTCGGACCGGAAGAAATCACGCGCGACATCTCGAACCTGGCTGAAGTGCAACTCGGCCGTCTCGATGAGTCGGGCATCGTCTACATCGGCGCTGAAGTCGAAGCAGGCGACGTGCTGGTCGGTAAAGTCACGCCGAAGGGCGAAACCCAGCTGACGCCGGAAGAAAAGCTGCTGCGCGCGATTTTCGGTGAAAAGGCTTCGGACGTGAAAGACACGTCGCTGCGCGTGCCGTCGGGCATGAGCGGCACGGTGATCGACGTTCAAGTGTTCACGCGTGAAGGCATTCAGCGCGACAAGCGCGCGCAACAGATCATCGACGATGAACTGAAGCGCTATCGCCTCGACCTGAACGACCAGCTGCGTATCGTGGAAGGCGACGCGTTCCAGCGTCTCGCACGTATGCTCGACGGCAAGGTCGCGAACGGCGGTCCGAAGAAACTGGCCAAGGGCACGAAGATCGAACAGGCTTACCTGCAAGATCTGGATCACTACCACTGGTTCGACATCCGCCTCGCGGACGAAGAAGCAGCGGCACAGCTCGAAGCCATCAAGGACTCGATCGAACAGAAGCGTCACCAGTTCGATCTGGCGTTCGAAGAAAAGCGCAAGAAGCTCACGCAAGGCGACGAACTGCCGCCGGGCGTGTTGAAGATGGTCAAGGTTTATCTGGCAGTCAAACGCCGCCTGCAACCTGGCGACAAGATGGCCGGCCGCCACGGTAACAAGGGTGTCGTGTCGAAGATCGTTCCGATCGAAGACATGCCGTACATGGCCGACGGCCGTCCGGCTGACGTCGTTCTGAACCCGCTCGGCGTGCCGTCGCGGATGAACGTGGGTCAGGTTCTCGAAGTGCATCTGGGCTGGGCCGCGAAGGGTCTCGGCTGGCGTATCGGCGAAATGCTGCAGCGTCAGGCGAAGATCGCTGAACTGCGCGAATTCCTGACCAAGATCTACAACGAGTCGGGCCGCGCTGAAGAGCTGGACAGCTTCACGGACGACGAGATCGTCGAACTGGCGAAGAACCTGCGCGAAGGCGTGCCGTTCGCTACGCCGGTGTTCGACGGCGCGACGGAAGAAGAAATGTCGCGCGCGCTGGATCTGGCGTTCCCGGACGACATCGCGAAGAACCTCGGCATGACGCCGTCGAAGAATCAGGTGCGTCTGTACGACGGCCGCACGGGCGAAATGTTCGAGCGTACGGTGACGGTCGGCTACATGCATTACCTGAAGCTGCACCACTTGGTCGACGACAAGATGCACGCACGTTCCACGGGCCCGTACTCGCTCGTGACGCAGCAGCCGTTGGGCGGTAAGGCGCAATTCGGTGGCCAGCGTTTCGGTGAAATGGAAGTGTGGGCGCTCGAAGCGTACGGCGCATCGTACGTGCTGCAGGAAATGCTGACGGTGAAGTCGGACGACGTGACAGGCCGGACCAAGGTTTATGAAAACCTGGTCAAGGGCGATCACGTGATCGACGCCGGCATGCCGGAATCCTTCAACGTGTTGGTGAAGGAAATCCGCTCGCTCGGTATCGACATCGACCTCGACCGCAACTAATCGGACTACGGAGAGAAAGCAATGAAAGCTCTGCTCGATCTATTCAAGCAAGTCCAACAGCCTGAAGTTTTTGACGCGATCAAGATCGGTCTGGCTTCGCCGGACAAGATCCGTTCGTGGTCGTTCGGTGAAGTGAAGAAGCCGGAAACCATCAACTACCGGACGTTCAAGCCGGAACGCGATGGTTTGTTCTGCGCGAAGATCTTCGGGCCGATCAAAGACTACGAATGCCTTTGTGGCAAGTACAAGCGCCTGAAGCACCGTGGCGTGATCTGCGAGAAGTGCGGCGTCGAAGTGACGCTGGCGAAGGTGCGTCGCGAACGGATGGGCCACATCGAACTGGCCTCGCCGGTTGCGCACATCTGGTTCCTGAAGTCGCTGCCGTCGCGTCTGGGCATGGTGCTCGACATGACGCTGCGCGACATCGAACGCGTGCTGTACTTCGAAGCATATGTGGTGATCGATCCGGGCATGACGCCGCTGAAAGCGCGGCAGATCATGACCGAAGAGGATTACTACAACAAGGTCGAAGAATACGGTGACGAATTCCGTGCCGAGATGGGCGCGGAAGGCGTGCGCGAATTGCTGCGCGCGATCAACATCGACGAACAGGTCGAGATGTTGCGCACCGAACTCAAGAACACGGGTTCGGAAGCGAAGATCAAGAAGTACGCGAAGCGCCTGAAGGTGCTCGAGGCTTTCCAGCGTTCGGGCATCAAGCCTGACTGGATGGTGCTCGAAGTGCTGCCGGTGCTGCCGCCGGAACTGCGTCCGCTGGTGCCGCTGGATGGCGGCCGTTTCGCGACGTCGGACCTGAACGACCTGTATCGCCGCGTGATCAACCGTAACAACCGGTTGAAGCGTCTGCTCGAACTGAAGGCGCCTGAAATCATCGTCCGCAACGAAAAGCGGATGCTGCAGGAAGCCGTCGATTCGCTGCTCGACAACGGTCGTCGCGGTAAGGCCATGACCGGCGCGAACAAGCGTCCGCTGAAGTCGCTCGCTGACATGATCAAGGGTAAGGGCGGTCGTTTCCGTCAGAACTTGCTCGGTAAGCGCGTTGACTACTCGGGCCGTTCGGTGATCGTGGTCGGCCCGACGCTCAAGCTGCATCAGTGCGGTCTGCCGAAGCTGATGGCGCTCGAACTGTTCAAGCCGTTCATCTTCAACAAGCTCGAAGTGATGGGTGTCGCTACCACCATCAAGGCTGCGAAGAAGGAAGTCGAGAACCAGACGCCGGTGGTGTGGGACATTCTCGAAGAAGTCATTCGCGAACATCCGGTCATGCTGAACCGTGCGCCGACGCTTCACCGTCTTGGCATTCAGGCTTTCGAGCCGGTGCTGATCGAAGGTAAGGCAATCCAGCTGCATCCGCTCGTTTGCGCGGCGTTCAACGCCGACTTCGACGGTGACCAGATGGCTGTTCACGTGCCGCTGTCGCTCGAAGCGCAGATGGAAGCGCGCACGCTGATGCTGGCGTCGAACAACGTCCTGTTCCCGGCCAACGGCGATCCGTCGATCGTGCCGTCGCAGGATATCGTGCTCGGTTTGTACTACGCGACCCGTGAAGCAGTGAACGCCAAGGGCGAAGGCCTGACGTTCACCGGCGTTTCGGAAGCGCTGCGTGCCTACGAGAACAAGGAAGTCGAGCTCGCCTCGCGCGTCAACGTGCGGATCACCGAAATGGTCCACAACGAAGACAAGTCGGAAGGTGCGCCGGCGTTCGTGCCGAAGATCACGCTGTACCCGACCACCGTCGGCCGTGCAATCCTGTCGGAAATCCTTCCGCCGGGCCTGCCGTTCTCGGTGCTCAACAAGCCGCTGAAGAAGAAGGAAATCTCGCGCCTCATCAACACCGCATTCCGCAAGTGCGGTCTGCGCGAAACGGTGATTTTCGCCGACCAGTTGATGCAGTCGGGTTTCCGTCTGGCAACTCGCGCTGGTATCTCGATCTGCGTCGACGACATGCTCGTGCCGCCGCAGAAGGAAACCATCGTCGGCGACGCCGCGAAGAAGGTGAAGGAATACGACCGTCAGTACATGTCGGGTCTCGTCACGTCGCAAGAGCGCTACAACAACGTGGTCGACATCTGGTCGGCAACGTCGGAAGCGGTCGGCAAGGCGATGATGGAGCAGCTGTCGACGGAACCGGTCACGGATCGCGACGGCAACGAAACGCGTCAGGAATCGTTCAACTCGATTTACATGATGGCGGACTCGGGTGCTCGTGGTTCCGCGGTTCAGATTCGTCAGCTGGCCGGTATGCGTGGCCTGATGGCGAAGCCGGACGGCTCGATCATCGAGACGCCGATTACGGCGAACTTCCGTGAAGGCCTGAACGTGTTGCAGTACTTCATCTCGACCCACGGCGCACGTAAGGGTCTGGCTGATACGGCACTGAAGACGGCTAACTCGGGTTACCTGACACGTCGTCTGGTCGACGTGACGCAGGATCTGGTGGTGGTCGAGGACGATTGCGGTACGTCCAACGGCGTTGCCATGAAGGCGTTGGTCGAAGGCGGTGAAGTCGTCGAAGCGCTGCGTGACCGTATTCTGGGTCGCGTGACGGTGGCTGACGTCGTCAATCCGGAATCGCAGGAAACGCTGTACGAAACGGGCACGTTGCTCGACGAAGATGCGGTCGAAGAAATCGAACGCCTCGGCATCGACGAAGTGCGCGTACGTACGCCGCTGACTTGCGAAACGCGTTACGGTCTGTGCGCAGCCTGCTACGGCCGCGACCTGGGTCGTGGCTCGTCGGTCAACGTCGGTGAAGCAGTCGGCGTGATCGCTGCTCAGTCGATCGGTGAACCGGGCACGCAGCTCACGATGCGTACGTTCCACATCGGTGGTGCGGCGTCGCGTGCGGCAGTGGCTTCGTCGGTTGAAGCGAAGTCGAACGGCACGGTGCGTTTCACGGCAACGATGCGTTACGTCACCAACGCGAAGGGCGAGCAGATCGTCATCTCGCGTTCGGGCGAAGCGATGATCACCGACGACCACGGTCGCGAGCGCGAACGCCACAAGGTGCCGTACGGCGCGACGCTGTTGCAACTGGATGGCGCGCAGATCAAGGCCGGCACGCAACTGGCGACGTGGGATCCGTTGACGCGTCCGATCATCACCGAGTGGGGCGGTACGGTGAAGTTCGAAAACGTCGAAGAAGGCGTGACCGTTGCGAAGCAGATCGACGATGTGACGGGTCTGTCCACGCTGGTCGTGATCGACGTGAAGCGTCGTGGTTCGCAAGCGTCGAAGACGGTGCGTCCGCAGGTCAAGCTGCTCGACGCGAACGGCGAAGAAGTCAAGATCCCGAACACCGAGCACTCGGTGCAGATCGGCTTCCAGGTCGGCGCTCTGATCACCGTGAAGGACGGTCAGCAAGTGCAGGTCGGTGAAGTGCTGGCACGTATCCCGGTTGAATCGCAGAAAACGCGTGACATTACTGGTGGTCTGCCGCGTGTGGCCGAACTGTTCGAAGCGCGTTCGCCGAAGGACGCAGGTATCCTGGCGGAAGTTACGGGTACGACGTCGTTCGGTAAGGACACGAAGGGCAAGCAGCGTCTCGTTATCACGGACCTCGACGGCAATCAGCACGAGTTCCTGATCGCGAAGGAAAAGCAGGTTCTGGTGCACGATGGTCAGGTCGTCAACAAGGGCGAAATGATTGTCGACGGTCCTGCCGATCCGCACGACATCTTGCGTCTGCAAGGTATCGAAGCGCTGTCGCGTTACATCGTGGACGAAGTGCAGGACGTGTACCGTCTGCAAGGCGTGAAGATCAACGACAAGCACATTGAAGTGATTGTTCGTCAGATGCTGCGCCGCGTGCAGATTACGGACAACGGCGATACGCGTTTCATCCCGGGCGAACAGGTCGAGCGGTCGGATATGCTCGACGAGAACGACCGCATGATCGCGGAAGACAAGCGTCCGGCAACGTACGAAAACGTCTTGCTCGGTATCACGAAGGCCTCGTTGTCGACCGATTCGTTCATCTCGGCGGCGTCGTTCCAGGAAACGACCCGCGTGCTGACCGAAGCGGCGATTATGGGTAAGCGCGACGACCTGCGTGGTCTGAAGGAAAACGTGATCGTCGGCCGTCTGATTCCGGCTGGTACGGGTCTCGCGTTCCACAAGGCGCGCAAGACCAAGGAGCTGTCGGACCGCGAGCGTTTCGATCAGATCGCAGCGGAAGAGTCGTTCGAATTCGGTACGCCGGAAACCCCGGCCGCCGAACAGCAGCACTCAGGCGAGTAACTCAGGTCAGTCAGTCCAGGCAGCGCAAGCCGCTTGGGCTCACCAGCCAGCGAAGCCGCTCAGTTTCGACTGAGCGGCTTTTTTTATGCGTTCTTCTTTCTTGCATTTTTTGCGGATCAGTCGGCCAAACGGCTAACGCTGCATCAAAGCGCGGGTGCAGCACGAATGCGTTGGTAAAATTCGTGTCACCGGCATCACGCTGCTTCTCTCAAATTCATGTCCCGTCCGCTCGAAATCCTCAACGAAGTCTTCGGTTACCCCGCGTTCAGAGGGCAGCAGGGCGAAATTGTCGAGCACGTCGCCGGCGGCGGCGACTGCCTCGTGTTGATGCCGACGGGCGGCGGCAAGTCCCTCTGCTATCAGATTCCGTCGCTGGTGCGCCGCGAAGGCGGCTTCGGCGCCGGCATCGTCGTTTCTCCGCTGATCGCGCTGATGCAGGATCAGGTGGCCGCGCTCACCGAAGTGGGCGTGCGGGCGGCGTATCTGAATTCGACGCTGTCGAGCGCCGAGGCGATGGCGACCGAGCGCGCGTTGCGCGAAGGCGAAATCGATCTGCTCTACGTAGCGCCGGAGCGTTTGATGACGCCACGGTTCCAGGAACTGCTGGAACGCACTCGCATCGGATTGTTCGCCATCGACGAAGCGCATTGCGTGTCGCAGTGGGGGCACGATTTCCGGCCGGAATACATTCAGTTGTCGGTGCTGCACGAGCGATTCCCGAACGTGCCGCGGATCGCGCTGACGGCCACCGCTGACGCAATCACGCGCGACGAGATCATCCATCGCCTCGCGTTGGATGACGCGCGCATTTTCGTGTCGAGCTTCGACCGACCGAACATCCGTTATCGCATCGTCGAAAAAGACAATGCGCGTACGCAGTTGCTGGACTTCATTCGCGCGGAGCATTCGAAGCCGGACGGCACGACCGACGCCGGCGTCGTCTATTGCCTGTCGCGCCGCAAGGTCGAAGAGACGGCGGAATGGTTGAAGGAAAAAGGCATGCGAGCGCTGCCGTATCACGCCGGCATGGAATTCGAAATCCGCCAGAAACATCAGGAGATGTTTCAGCGCGAGGAAGGGATTGTGATGTGCGCGACCATCGCGTTCGGCATGGGCATCGACAAACCGGACGTGCGTTTCGTCGCACACCTCGACTTGCCGAAGAGCGTCGAAGGTTACTACCAGGAAACGGGTCGCGCGGGCCGCGACGGCATGCCGGCGAACGCCTGGATGGCCTATGGTCTCGGCGACGTCGTGCAGCAGCGCAAGATGATCGACGAATCCGATGCCGACGACGCGCACAAACGCGTACAGACCGGCAAGCTGGACGCGTTGCTCGGACTGTGCGAAGCGGCGACCTGCCGGCGAGTGCGACTGCTCGCGTATTTCGGTGAATCGAGCAAGCCTTGCGGCAACTGCGACAACTGCCTTGAACCGCCGGACACATGGGATGCGACGCGCGAGGCGCGGATGGCGCTGTCGTGCGTGTTCCGCGCGCAGCGGGCGAGCGGCTTTCATTTCGGCGCCGGCCATCTGATCGACATTCTGCGCGGTAACAGTAGCGAGAAAGTCTTGCAGCGTGGTCACGAGAAACTGACCACGTTCGGCATCGGCTCGGCGCTAGGCGAACCGGAGTGGCGAGCTGTGTTCCGCCAGTTGGTCGCGTTCGGCTATCTGACGGTCGATCACGAGGGATTTGGCTCGCTGGTCCTGACCGAGGCAAGCAAGCCGGTGCTCAAAGGTGAGCAGAACGTCACAATGCGCCGCTATGTGAAGCCTACGCGCACGCGGCAATCGTCCAGCCGCACCAGTGAGCGCGCCGACCCGACGATCGGCATGGGCCCGCGCGAACGCGCGCGCTGGGAGCGGCTTCGCGCATGGCGCACCGAAACAGCGAAGAGCGACGGCGTGCCGGCCTACGTGATCTTCCACGACGCGACCCTGGCGGAAATTGCCCGCAACGGTCCCGACTCGATTGAGGATTTGCGCGGCATTCCGGGTATGGGCGCACGCAAACTCGACCGTTTCGGCGACGAATTGCTGGAAGTCGTCGCCGCCGACTAAGCGCTCGGCGAGCGCTTGAGCGGGTCGGCTGGGGTGCGAAACGTCGCAACCTGTTGACTCCCTTAGTATTTTCGGAATATTATGCTAGGTTCCGGTTCTTGGAATGCCCGCGCGCGTAGTTAACTCGTGTATCGGCACTTGGGTCCGGAAGTTCGATGCGCAATCGTTTCTGCTTTGCCCGGAAACAGATGCGTCGATTTTGTTCAATTTCAGGAATAAACAATGCCAACCATCAATCAACTGGTTCGCAAAGGCCGCCAGTCGGAAACGACTAAGAGCAAGAGCCCGGCCTTGCAGGACTGCCCCCAGCGTCGCGGCGTGTGCACCCGTGTGTACACCACGACGCCTAAGAAGCCTAACTCGGCACTGCGTAAGGTTGCCAAGGTTCGTCTGACGAACGGCTTCGAAGTCATTTCGTACATCGGTGGTGAAGGCCACAACCTGCAGGAACACTCGGTCGTGCTGATTCGCGGCGGCCGTGTGAAGGACTTGCCGGGTGTGCGTTACCACATGGTTCGCGGCTCGCTGGATACCCAGGGCGTCAAGGATCGTAAGCAGGCTCGCTCGAAGTACGGTGCGAAGCGTGCCAAGGCTGGCAAGTAATTAGCCGGTCAGCAGTTTCAGGTCGCCTGTAAAGGCGGTAATAGCGGTGGTGCCGGAATCGCCGGTGCTGTCGAGTAAGTGGTCACCCGACCAGGCTGGTAAGTCGTTAGAGATGAATCGGGTTAGTTGGTGACCGTGGGGCTAAAAGTAGCTCCAACTGAAAAGTTAAAGGAAGAAACATGCCGCGTCGTCGCGAAGTCCCCAAGCGGGAAGTGTTGCCGGATCCGAAGTTCGGTAACGTTGATGTAGCTAAGTTCATGAACGTGCTGATGCTCTCAGGCAAGAAGTCGGTTGCCGAGCGTATCGTGTACGGCGCTTTCGAACAGATCCAGACCAAGGGTGGCAAGGACCCGCTGGAAGTGTTCACGGTAGCGCTCAACAACGTCAAGCCGGTGGTCGAAGTTAAGAGCCGCCGCGTTGGTGGTGCGAACTATCAGGTTCCGGTCGAAGTGCGCCCGTCGCGTCGTATGGCATTGGCGATGCGTTGGCTGCGTGAAGCCGCGAAGAAGCGCAGCGAGAAGTCGATGGCCCTGCGTCTGGCAGGTGAACTTTCCGAAGCGGCCGAAGGCCGTGGCGGCGCAATGAAGAAGCGCGACGAAGTTCACCGGATGGCAGAAGCCAACAAGGCGTTCTCGCATTTCCGTTTCTAAGCTTCCCGAACCCGGGTTTAGCAGGAAAAACGGAAAGAAATTCCGGGCGGGTGCGCTTACAAAGCGCCTCGCCCGTTTGTGTTACAGCGCGATGGGTATTTTCTCGCATCGCGTCATCCCAATAGAGGATCAAAGTGGCTCGCAAGACACCTATCGAGCGCTACCGTAACATCGGTATTAGCGCTCACATCGACGCCGGCAAAACGACGACGACCGAGCGCATCTTGTTCTACACCGGCGTGAACCACAAGATTGGTGAAGTTCACGACGGCGCTGCCACCATGGACTGGATGGAGCAGGAGCAGGAACGCGGCATCACGATCACGTCCGCTGCTACCACGGCGTTCTGGAAAGGCATGGCCGGCGACCGCGCTGAGCACCGCATCAACATCATCGACACCCCGGGCCACGTCGACTTCACGATTGAAGTCGAGCGCTCGATGCGCGTGCTCGACGGCGCGTGCATGGTGTACTGCGCTGTGGGCGGCGTTCAGCCCCAGTCGGAAACCGTGTGGCGTCAGGCAAACAAGTACAAGGTTCCCCGTCTCGCGTTCATCAACAAGATGGACCGTACCGGCGCGAACTTCTTCAAGGTTTACGACCAGCTCAAGCTGCGTCTGAAGGCGAACCCGGTTCCGGTCGTGGTGCCTATCGGCGCGGAAGAAAACTTCACGGGTGTCGTCGATCTGCTGAAGATGAAAGCGATCATTTGGGACGAAGCGTCCCAAGGCACGAAGTTCTCGTACGAAGAAATCCCGGCAGAATTGGCTGACTCTTGCAACGAGTGGCGCGAGAAGATGATCGAAGCGGCTGCCGAGTCGAGCGAAGAGCTGATGAACAAGTACCTGGAAGAGGGCGAGCTCTCTGAAGCGGAAATCATCAAGGGTCTGCGCGACCGTACGATCGCTTGCGAAATCCAGCCGATGCTGTGCGGCACCGCGTTCAAGAACAAGGGCGTGCAACGCATGCTGGACGCCGTGCTCGACTTCCTGCCGTCGCCGATCGACATCCCGCCGGTTACCGGTGAGCTGGAAAACGGTGAAAAGGGCGAGCGCCGCGCTGCCGACGACGAAAAGTTCTCGGCACTGGCATTCAAGATCATGACCGACCCGTTCGTCGGCCAGCTGATCTTCTTCCGTGTGTACTCGGGCGTCGTGAATTCGGGCGACACCGTGCTGAACGCGACCAAAGACAAGAAGGAACGTCTGGGTCGTATTCTGCAGATGCACGCGAACCAGCGCGAAGAAATCAAGGAAGTCCGCGCAGGCGACATCGCTGCTGCAGTCGGCCTGAAAGACGCGACGACCGGCGACACGCTGTGCGATCCGCAAAGCCCGATCGTGCTCGAACGCATGATTTTCCCGGAGCCGGTGATTTCGCAGGCTGTTGAGCCGAAGACGAAGCCCGACCAGGAAAAGATGGGTCTGGCGCTGAACCGTCTGGCACAGGAAGATCCGTCGTTCCGCGTTCAAACGGACGAAGAATCGGGCCAAACCATTATTTCGGGCATGGGCGAGCTCCACCTGGAAATTCTGGTTGACCGTATGAAGCGCGAATTCGGCGTGGAAGCGACCGTCGGCAAGCCGCAGGTTGCGTACCGCGAAACGATTCGGGGCAAGGCGGAAGACGTTGACGGCAAGTTCGTCAAGCAGTCGGGTGGTCGCGGCCAGTACGGTCACGCGGTCATCACGCTCGAGCCGAATGAGCAAGGCAAGGGCTACGAGTTCCTCGACGAGATCAAGGGCGGTGTGATTCCGCGCGAATACATCCCGGCGGTGGACAAGGGTATCCAGGAAACGCTGAAGGCAGGCGTGCTGGCAGGCTTCCCGGTCGTCGACGTCAAGGTTCACCTGACGTTCGGTTCGTACCACGACGTTGACTCGAACGAAAATGCGTTCCGCATGGCCGGTTCGATGGCGTTCAAGGAAGCAATGCGCAAGGCTCAACCGGTCATCCTCGAACCGATGATGGCTGTGGAAGTCGAAACGCCTGAAGATTACATGGGCAACGTGATGGGTGACCTGTCGGGGCGTCGCGGTATCGTTCAGGGCATGGACGACATGGTTGGCGGAGGCAAGATCGTTCGCGCCGAAGTGCCGCTGTCGGAAATGTTCGGCTACTCGACGTCGCTGCGTTCGCTGACCCAAGGTCGTGCAACGTACACGATGGAGTTCAAGCACTACTCCGAAGCACCGCGTAACGTGTCGGAAGCGATCATCAACGCCAAGTCGAAGTAATCGCGCGGCAAAGTCATTCAACGATTAACTTTTTGAAAGAAGAGAAACATGGCTAAAGGTAAATTCGAACGGACCAAGCCGCACGTGAACGTCGGCACGATCGGTCACGTTGACCACGGCAAGACCACGCTGACGGCAGCGATCACGACGGTTCTGACGCAGAAGTTTGGCGGCGAAGCGAAGGCATACGACCAGATCGACGCGGCGCCGGAAGAAAAGGCACGTGGTATCACGATCAACACGGCACACGTCGAGTACGAAACGGCAAACCGCCACTACGCACACGTCGACTGCCCGGGCCACGCTGACTATGTGAAGAACATGATCACGGGCGCAGCGCAGATGGACGGCGCGATCCTGGTGTGTTCGGCCGCTGACGGCCCGATGCCGCAAACGCGTGAGCACATCCTGCTGGCGCGTCAGGTTGGCGTGCCGTACATCATCGTGTTCCTGAACAAGTGCGACATGGTGGACGACGCTGAGCTGCTGGAGCTGGTCGAGATGGAAGTTCGCGAACTTCTGTCGAAGTACGACTTCCCGGGCGACGACACGCCGATCATTAAGGGTTCGGCCAAGCTGGCGCTGGAAGGCGACAAGGGCGAGCTGGGTGAAGTGGCGATCATGAATCTGGCCGACGCGCTGGACACGTACATCCCGACGCCGGAGCGCGCAGTTGACGGTGCGTTCCTGATGCCGGTGGAAGACGTGTTCTCGATCTCGGGTCGCGGCACGGTGGTGACGGGTCGCGTTGAGCGCGGCGTCGTGAAGGTCGGCGAGGAAATCGAAATTGTCGGTATCAAGCCGACGGTGAAGACGACCTGCACGGGCGTGGAAATGTTCCGCAAGCTGCTCGACCAGGGTCAGGCAGGCGACAACGTGGGTATCCTGCTGCGCGGCACGAAGCGTGAAGACGTGGAGCGTGGCCAGGTGCTGGCCAAGCCGGGTTCGATCAACCCGCACACGCACTTCACGGCTGAAGTGTACGTGCTGAGCAAGGACGAAGGTGGCCGTCACACGCCGTTCTTCAACAACTATCGTCCGCAGTTCTACTTCCGTACGACGGACGTGACGGGCTCGATCGAGTTGCCGAAGGACAAGGAAATGGTCATGCCGGGCGACAACGTGTCGATCACGGTGAAGCTGATCAACCCGATCGCGATGGAAGAAGGTCTGCGTTTCGCAATCCGCGAAGGCGGCCGTACGGTCGGCGCAGGTGTGGTTGCCAAGATTCTCGAGTAAAATCGCGAATTGACGTATTTGCTGTAAGTGGTGCCCGGAGCCGGGCGCCGGCCCTCCGCGGGCGTCCGGCTCTACGTTCTTTTATTGTCTGGCGGTGCAATACCGCCTCGCTCTTTTCCAAGGAATTGTCATGCAGAACCAGAAAATCCGCATTCGCCTGAAGGCTTTCGACTATCGCCTGATCGATCAATCGGCAGCTGAAATCGTCGACACGGCAAAGCGGACTGGCGCAATCGTTCGTGGTCCGGTGCCCCTGCCGACCCGCATTCAACGCTTCGACATCCTGCGCTCGCCGCACGTCAACAAGACGTCGCGCGATCAGCTCGAAATCCGTACGCACCAACGCCTGATGGACATCGTCGATCCGACGGACAAGACCGTTGACGCACTGATGAAGCTGGACCTGCCGGCTGGCGTGGACGTGGAAATCAAGCTGCAATAAAGCTTCAAAGTGTTGCCTGGCGTGCCAGACAGCGCTAAGTCATTGATTGCTTGTGGAAAACGAAAAGCCTCGCTATAATAGTGGGCTTTTCGCGCATTTGCGCAAAAAAGTCGGTGTGCTGCAGCGTGATTTCACGCCCGAAACGGCACCGGCATTTTGTAAATTAGCCCCGACCAATCGCAGTCGGGAATGGAGAAAACGATGAGCCTTGGACTCGTAGGTCGCAAGGTTGGCATGACCCGTATCTTCACGGCAGAAGGGGATTCGATTCCCGTTACCGTGCTGGACGTGTCCGACAACCGCGTGACGCAGATCAAGACTGTTGAAACCGACGGCTACACGGCCGTGCAGGTTGCATTCGGTACGCGCCGTGCATCGCGCGTGACGAAGCCGTTGGCCGGTCATCTCGCCAAAGCCGGTGTTCAAGCCGGTGAAATCCTCAAAGAATTCCAGATCGATGCTGCCAAGGCTGCCGAGTTGTCGAACGGTACCGTGGTCGGTCCCGACCTGTTCGAAGTAGGCCAGAAGGTCGACGTGCAAGGCGTGTCGATCGGTAAGGGCTACGCCGGTACCATCAAGCGTTACAACTTCGCATCCGGCCGTGCATCGCACGGTAACTCGCGCTCGCACAACGTGCCGGGCTCGATCGGTATGGCGCAGGATCCGGGTCGTGTTTTCCCGGGTAAGCGCATGACCGGTCACATGGGTGACGATACGGTAACCGTGCAAAACCTCGAAATCGCTCGTATCGACGCTGACCGCAAGCTGTTGCTGGTCAAGGGCGCCGTTCCGGGTGCGAAGGGTGGCAAGGTATTCGTTACGCCGGCCGTGAAGACGCGTGCCGTGAAAGGAGCGAAATAATGGAACTTAAGCTCCTGAATGCCAATGGTCAGGAAGGTGCAGGCGTTAGCGCGTCGGACGTCGTGTTCGGCCGCGATTACAACGAAGCCCTGATTCACCAGGTGGTAGTGGCGTATCAAGCGAATGCCCGCAGCGGCAACCGCGCGCAGAAGGACCGTGAGCAAGTTAAGCACACGACCAAGAAGCCGTGGCGCCAAAAGGGTACGGGCCGCGCCCGTGCCGGTATGTCGTCGAGCCCGTTGTGGCGCGGCGGCGGCCGTATCTTCCCGAATTCGCCGGAAGAAAACTTTTCGCACAAGGTCAACAAGAAGATGCATCGCGCAGGTCTCTGCTCGATCTTCTCGCAGCTGGCCCGCGAAGGCCGCATCTCGGTGGTCGACGAGCTGACGCTCGAAGCGCCGAAGACGAAGCTGCTGGCCGAAAAATTCAAGGCGATGGGTCTCGAATCCGTGCTGGTGATTACCGACACGGTTGACGAAAACCTGTACCTCGCGTCGCGCAACCTGGCCCATGTGGCGGTTGTCGAGCCGCGTTACGCCGACCCGCTGTCGCTGATCTACTTCAAGAAGATCCTGATCACGAAGGCTGCGGTCGCCCAGATCGAGGAGTTGCTGTCATGAGCGAGATTCGCAAGAACGATCATCGTTTGATGCAGGTCCTGCTCGCGCCGGTGATCTCCGAAAAGGCGACGCTGGTGGCCGACAAGAACGAACAAGTCGTGTTCGAAGTCGCGCCCGATGCCACGAAGCAGGAAGTGAAAGCTGCAGTCGAGCTGCTGTTCAAGGTGGAAGTCAATTCCGTCAATGTGCTGGTCTCGAAGGGCAAAGCCAAGCGCTTTGGCCGCTTCATGGGCAAGCGCAAGGACGTGAAGAAGGCGTACGTCTGCCTGAAGCCCGGCCAGGAAATCAACTTTGAAGCGGAGGCCAAGTAATCATGGCAATCGTTAAAGTTAAGCCGACTTCGCCGGGTCGCCGTGCGATGGTCAAGGTGGTCAATAAGGATCTGCATAAGGGCAAGCCGTACGCACCGCTGCTCGACTCGCAATCCTCGACCGCCGGCCGTAATAACAACGGTCACATCACTACCCGTCATAAGGGTGGTGGTCACAAGCATCACTATCGCGTCGTCGATTTCCGCCGCAACAAGGACGGTATCGCAGCGAAGGTCGAACGTCTTGAGTACGATCCGAACCGTAGCGCGAACATCGCGCTGGTTCTGTACGCAGACGGCGAGCGCAAGTACATCATCGCTCCGAAGGGCGTGACGGTTGGCCAGCAACTGATGTCGGGTTCGGAAGCTCCGATCCGCGCAGGTAACACGCTGCCGATCCGCAACATTCCGGTCGGTACGACGATTCACTGCATCGAAATGCTGCCGGGCAAGGGCGCGCAAATGGCGCGTTCGGCTGGTACGTCCGCGATGCTGCTGGCTCGTGAAGGCATCTACGCACAGGTCCGCCTGCGCTCGGGTGAAATCCGCCGCGTCCACGTTGAGTGCCGCGCGACGATTGGTGAAGTTGGCAACGAAGAGCATAGCCTCCGTCAAATCGGTAAGGCTGGCGCAAACCGCTGGCGCGGTATCCGCCCGACGGTGCGTGGCGTTGCAATGAACCCGGTCGATCACCCGCACGGTGGTGGTGAAGGCAAGACGGCTGCAGGTCGCGATCCGGTGAGCCCGTGGGGCACGCCTGCTAAGGGTTATCGCACCCGCAGCAATAAGCGCACGACGAGCATGATCGTCCAGCGCCGTCACAAGCGTTAAGGAGTAGGCAATGGCACGTTCTGTAAAAAAAGGTCCGTTCTGCGACGCCCATTTGCTGAAGAAAGTTGAGGCGGCAGCAGCTTCGCGGGATAAGAAGCCGATCAAAACCTGGTCGCGCCGTTCGACGATCCTCCCGGATTTCATCGGTCTGACGATCGCCGTTCATAACGGCCGTCAACACGTTCCGGTGTACATCTCGGAAAACATGGTCGGCCACAAGCTTGGCGAGTTTGCATTGACCCGTACGTTCAAGGGTCACGCAGCCGACAAGAAGGCTAAGAAATAAGGGGCTCATGATGGAAGTGAAAGCAATTCATCGCGGTGCCCGCATCTCGGCGCAGAAAACGCGCCTTGTGGCTGACCAGATCCGCGGTTTGCCGGTCGACAAGGCGCTGAACGTTCTGACGTTCTCGCCGAAGAAGGCTGCGGGAATCGTGAAAAAGGTCGTGCTGTCGGCGATCGCGAATGCGGAGCATAACGAAGGCGCCGATATCGATGAGCTCAAGATCACGAGCATCTACATCGACAAGGCTGCGTCGCTCAAGCGTTTCACCGCGCGCGCTAAAGGCCGCGGTAACCGCATCGAGAAGCAATCCTGTCACATCACTGTGACGGTCGGGAATTAAGGGGTCATACGATGGGACAGAAAATTCATCCGACTGGCTTCCGTTTGGCCGTCAGCCGCAATTGGGCGTCGCGTTGGTACGCGAACAACAACAATTTCGCGGCGATGTTGCAGGAAGACATCGGTGTTCGTGAATACCTGAAGAAGAAGCTGAAGAACGCATCCGTCGGCCGCGTTGTGATCGAGCGCCCTGCAAAGAACGCCCGCATCACGATTTTCAGCTCGCGTCCGGGTGTCGTGATCGGTAAGAAGGGTGAAGACATTGAACTGCTGAAGTCCGAGCTGCAAAAGCGTATGGGCGTTCCGGTTCACGTCAACATCGAAGAAATCCGCAAGCCGGAAACCGATGCGCAACTGATCGCGGATTCGATCACGCAACAGCTCGAGCGCCGGATTATGTTCCGCCGCGCGATGAAGCGTGCGATGCAAAACGCAATGCGTCTGGGTGCTCAAGGCATCAAGATCATGAGCGCTGGCCGTCTGAACGGTATCGAAATCGCTCGTACGGAATGGTATCGCGAAGGTCGCGTGCCGCTTCATACGCTGCGTGCTGATATCGACTACGCGACTTCGGAAGCGAAGACGACGTACGGCATCATCGGCGTGAAGGTGTGGGTTTATAAGGGCGACACGCTCGGCCGCAACGACGCACCGGTGGTTGAAGAAGTCGCCGAAGAAAAGCGTCCGCGCCGCAACGCACGTCCGGGTGGCGATCGCCGTCCGCGTCGTGATGGTGAAGGTGGTGGCCCGGCAGGTGCCCGCCGTGGCGCTCCTCGTCGTGCTGGCGGTGCCGGCGACGGCGGGAAGACTGGAGAATAACGATGCTGCAACCGAAACGCAGAAAGTATCGCAAAGAGCAGAAGGGTCGTAACACCGGTATCGCTACGCGCGGCAACGCGGTGTCGTTCGGTGAATTCGGCCTGAAGGCTATCGGTCGTGGTCGCTTGACCGCGCGCCAGATTGAAGCGGCACGTCGTGCAATGACGCGTCACATCAAGCGTGGTGGCCGCATCTGGATTCGCATCTTCCCGGACAAGCCGATCTCGCACAAGCCGGCTGAAGTACGTATGGGTAACGGTAAAGGTAACCCTGAGTACTACGTCGCAGAGATTCAACCGGGCAAGATGCTGTACGAAATGGACGGCGTAACCGAAGAGCTGGCACGCGAAGCGTTCCGTCTGGCTGCAGCTAAGCTGCCGCTCAAGACGACGTTTATCGTGCGTCAGCTCGGCGCCTAAGGAGCAAATGATGAAGGCATCCGAACTTCACCAGAAAGATCAGGCCGCGCTCAACAAGGAGCTGTCGGACCTGTTGAAGGCGCAATTCGGCCTGCGCATGCAACTCGCGACCCAGCAGCTCACGAACACGAGCCAGCTGAAGAAGGTTCGTCGCGACATCGCACGTGTGCGGACCGTCCTGACTGAGAAGGCGAACCAGAAATGAACGATAGCGTAAAAACCTCGCTCAAGCGGACGCTGGTCGGCAAGGTCGTCAGCAACAAGATGGACAAGACGGTCACCGTGCTGGTTGAGCACCGCGTGAAGCACCCGATCTACGGCAAGTACGTTGTGCGTTCGAAGAAGTACCACGCGCACGACGACGCGAACACGTACAACGAGGGCGACCTCGTTGAAATCCAGGAAACGCGTCCGATTTCGAAGACGAAAGCTTGGGTTGTGGCTCGCCTGGTCGAGGCTGCTCGCGTCATCTGACGCCGCGAAGTAGTAGAAGTTGTTGAAATCGCAGTAGATTTCGCTTGCAAGACCGAGATTATTTGTTATACTCTCGGTCTTCCCTCTTTATGGGAGCCCCGTCGCGGGCGAAGTTGGTGGGGGAAGCGGATCGGGCGCCAAGTCTGTTCCGTAGGATTCACCGGATTGCGATGGCGGGTTTCGTTTGCCGTCGCTGCTGTTCATACCCAAGCAGCCGATTGGCTGACGGGACCAAGACTGACCGGGTACGCCATGGTGGTGTAACCGGATTAAGTTGGGAAAGATAAACCATGATCCAGACCGAAACTCGGCTTGAAGTGGCCGACAACACGGGTGCGCGTGAAGTCATGTGCATCAAGGTGCTCGGCGGCTCGAAGCGTCGTTATGCCAGCATTGGCGACATCATCAAGGTGACCGTCAAAGAAGCAACGCCGCGCGGGCGCGTGAAGAAAGGCGAAATTTACAACGCCGTGGTGGTTCGCACCGCCAAGGGCGTGCGCCGTCAGGACGGCTCGCTGATCAAGTTCGATGGCAACGCCGCTGTGTTGTTGAATGCCAAGCTCGAACCTATTGGCACCCGTATTTTCGGGCCTGTCACGCGCGAGTTGCGCAGCGAACGATTCATGAAGATCGTTTCGTTGGCACCTGAAGTGCTGTAAGGAGTCGCGATGAACAAGATTCGCAAAGGTGACGAAGTTATCGTCATCACCGGCAAAGATAAAGGCAAGCGCGGCGTCGTGCTGTCCGTTGGCGAGGGCAAAGTGATTGTCGAGGGTATCAACCTCGTCAAGAAACACGTCAAGCCGAACCCGATGAAGGGTACGACGGGCGGTGTTGAAGCCAAGACGATGCCGCTGCAAATTTCGAACGTCGCATTGGTCGACGCGAATGGCAAGGCGTCGCGTGTAGGCATCAAGGTCGAAGGAGACAAGAAAGTCCGTTTCCTTAAAACGACCGGTGCCGAGCTGAGCGCCTGACGCTGCGGAGTAAAAAAATGGCTCGTTTGCAAGAGTTTTACAAAGAGAAGGTTGTACCCGGCCTCATCGAGAAGTTCGGTTACAAGTCCGTGATGGAAGTGCCGCGCATCACCAAGATCACCCTGAACATGGGCCTTGGCGAAGCGGTTGCTGACAAGAAGATCATCGAAAACGCCGTTGGCGACCTGACGAAGATCGCAGGCCAGAAGCCGGTGATCACGAAGGCACGCAAGGCAATCGCTGGCTTCAAGATCCGTCAGGGCTATCCGATCGGTGCAATGGTCACGTTGCGTGGTCAGGCAATGTACGAATTTCTGGACCGTTTCGTGACGGTCGCGCTCCCCCGTGTGCGTGACTTCCGTGGTGTGTCGGGTCGTGCGTTCGATGGTCGCGGCAACTACAACATCGGTGTGAAAGAGCAGATCATTTTCCCCGAAATCGACTACGACAAGATCGACGCACTGCGTGGGCTGAACATCAGCATCACGACGACTGCGAAGACCGACGACGAAGCAAAGGCTCTGCTCGCCAGCTTCAAGTTCCCGTTCAGAAACTGAGGTTACCGTGGCTAAACTGGCACTGATCGAACGTGAAAAGAAGCGTGCTCGCCTGGCTGCTAAGTACGCTCCCAAGCGTGCTGAGCTGAAAGCGATCATCGGCGATATGAGCAAGTCGGACGAAGAGCATTACGCAGCACGTCTGGAACTGCAACAATTGCCGCGCAACTCTAACCCGACCCGTAAGCGCAATCGTTGCGCAATTACCGGTCGCCCGCGTGGCACGTTCCGTAAATTCGGGCTGGCGCGTAACAAGATTCGCGAAATCGCGTTCCGCGGCGAGATCCCTGGCCTGACCAAGGCGAGCTGGTAATAGGAGAAACGTAAATGAGCATGAGTGATCCTATCGCCGATATGCTGACTCGCATCCGCAATGCGCAGATGGTTGAGAAAGTCTCGGTGACAATGCCCTCGTCGAAAGTCAAGGTTGCGATTGCGCAGGTCCTGAAGGACGAAGGCTATATCGATGATTTCGCAGTGAAGTCCGAAGGTGCGAAGTCTGAATTGAACATCGTGTTGAAGTACTACGCCGGCCGTCCGGTTATCGAGCGCATTGAACGCGTCTCGAAGCCTGGTCTGCGTGTGTACCGCGGCCGTAACGACATCCCCGTGGTCATGAATGGCCTCGGCGTGGCAATCGTGTCGACGCCGAAGGGCGTGATGACGGACCGCAAGGCGCGTGCAACGGGCGTTGGCGGCGAAGTCATCTGCTACGTCGCTTAAGGCCGAAAGGAGAGAAACATGTCTCGAGTAGGTAAAAGCCCGGTCGCGCTGCAAGGCGCAGAAGTGGCCCTGAGCGACGATCGCATCACCGTCAAGGGCCCGCTGGGTACGATTACGCAGGCGGCAAACCGCCTCGTGAAAGTGGTGAACGACAACGGCACGCTGAATTTCGAGCCGGTTGACGCAAGCCGCGAAGCGAATGCGATGTCGGGCACGATGCGCGCACTGGTTGCGAACATGGTGAACGGCGTGACGAAGGGTTTCGAGCGCAAGCTGACGCTGGTTGGCGTCGGTTACCGCGCGCAGGCGCAAGGCGACAAGTTGAACCTGTCGCTGGGTTTCTCGCACCCTGTGGTGCACCAGATGCCGGAAGGCGTCAAGGCTGAAACCCCGACGCAAACCGAAATCGTGATCAAGGGGATCAATAAGCAACAAGTTGGCCAGGTCGCGGCAGAAGTGCGCGGCTATCGCCCGCCGGAGCCCTATAAGGGCAAGGGTGTGCGTTACGCCAATGAGGTTGTGATCCTCAAAGAAACGAAGAAGAAGTAAGGGTGCGCAATCATGGATAAGACTCAATCTCGCCTGCGCCGCGCTCGTCAGACGCGTATCAAGATCGCTGAGCTGCAGGTCGCGCGTCTCGCCGTGCATCGCACGAACACGCACATCTATGCGCAAGTGTTCTCGCCCTGCGGCACCAAGGTGCTCGCCAGCGCGTCGACGCTCGAGGCCGAAGTGCGTGCGCAACTGGCTGATCAAACGGGCAAGGGCGGCAACGTCAATGCTGCGACCTTGATCGGTAAGCGCATCGCAGAAAAGGCTAAGGCTGCCGGCATCGAATCCGTCGCCTTCGACCGTTCGGGTTTCCGTTACCACGGCCGCGTGAAAGCGCTGGCTGATGCGGCGCGCGAAGCCGGACTCAAGTTCTAAGGGAAGAATTCGTCATGGCAAAGATGCAAGCGAAAGTTCAGGCTGACGAACGCGACGACGGCCTGCGCGAAAAGATGATTTCGGTCAACCGCGTGACCAAGGTTGTGAAGGGCGGCCGGATTCTCGGTTTTGCCGCACTGACCGTGGTTGGCGACGGCGATGGCCGCATCGGCATGGGCAAGGGCAAAGCGAAGGAAGTTCCGGTTGCTGTTCAAAAGGCAATGGAACAAGCTCGCCGCAACATGTTCAAGGTGCCGCTGAAGAACGGTACGTTGCAACACGAAGTGCACGGTAAGCACGGCGCATCCGCCGTCCTCCTCGCTCCGGCGAAGGATGGTACGGGCGTGATCGCTGGTGGTCCGATGCGCGCAGTGTTCGACGTGATGGGCGTGCAAAACGTGGTTGCTAAGAGCCACGGTTCGACGAACCCGTACAACCTCGTTCGTGCAACGCTCGACGGTCTGCGCAAGCAGTCGACGCCGGGCGACATCGCGGCGAAGCGCGGCAAGTCCGTCGAAGATATTCTGGGCTAAGGTGGACACCATGTCTGATAAAACTGTCAAGGTCCAGCTCGTCAAGAGCCTGATCGGCACCCGTGAAACGCACCGTGCAACGGTGCGTGGCTTGGGTCTGCGCCGACTCAACTCGGTTAGCGAGTTGCAGGACACGCCGGCCGTGCGCGGCATGATCAACAAGGTTTCGTACCTCGTTAAGGTCATCAGCTAAGCGGCTGACCAGGACTCAAGGAGTTGATAATGGAATTGAATAACCTGAAGCCGGCTGAAGGTTCGAAGCACGCTAAGCGTCGCGTCGGCCGTGGCATCGGCTCCGGTCTGGGCAAGACGGCTGGCCGCGGTCACAAGGGTCAGAAGTCGCGTTCGGGCGGCTTTCACAAGG
Source organism: Paraburkholderia sp. BL6665CI2N2 (assembly GCF_004366535.1). NCBI lineage: Bacteria > Pseudomonadati > Pseudomonadota > Betaproteobacteria > Burkholderiales > Burkholderiaceae > Paraburkholderia > Paraburkholderia sp. BL6665CI2N2. The sequence continues at coordinate 5,349,128 of NZ_SORC01000001.1, read as the reverse complement.
TTGGCTTCGAAGGCGGTCAAATGCCGCTGCAACGTCGCCTGCCGAAGCGTGGCTTCACCTCGCTGACGAAGGAATTCGTTGGTGAAGTGCGTCTCTCGGATCTGGAAAAGCTGCCGGTCGACGAGATCGATCTGTTGGCTCTGAAACAAGCCGGCCTGATTGGCGAGATGATCACGAGTGCCAAGATCATCAAGACCGGTGAGTTGAAGCGCAAGATTGTCGTGAAAGGTCTGGGTGCGACGAAGGGTGCGCGCGCTGCTGTCGAAGCAGCTGGCGGCTCGTTCGCCGAGTAACGCGCAAGTTATTTGCCGTCACTAGCATTTGCATCGGAGAAGGTACTTGGCTAACAGCCCGAGTCTCGCAAAACCCGGTCGCAGCGCGGCGAAGTTTGGCGATCTGCGTCGGCGGGCAGTGTTCCTGCTGCTGGCGCTGATCGTCTACCGTATCGGCGCGCATATTCCGGTGCCGGGTATTGACCCGGACCAACTGGCAAAGTTGTTCCAAAGTCAGTCGGGCGGCATCCTTGGCATGTTCAACATGTTCTCGGGTGGCGCGCTATCGCGGTTCACGATTTTTGCGCTGGGGATCATGCCGTACATTTCGGCGTCGATCATCATGCAGCTGTTGGCAATCGTCTCGCCACAACTCGAAGCGCTGAAAAAGGAAGGGCAGGCGGGTCAACGGAAGATTACGCAGTACACGCGTATCTTTACGGTCCTGCTGGCGACGTTCCAGGCGTTCGGCATTGCCGTCGCGTTGGAAAATCAGCCGGGCCTGGTGATCGATCCGGGGATGGTTTTTCGGTTGACGACGGTCGTGACGCTGGTGACCGGCACGATGTTCCTGATGTGGCTGGGTGAGCAGATCACGGAGCGCGGGCTTGGCAACGGCATCTCGATCATTATTTTCGGCGGGATTGCAGCGGGTTTCCCGAATGCGATCGGTGGTCTCGTTTCACTGGTGCAAACCGGTTCGATGAGCCCGATATCCGCGATTATCGTCGTCGCGCTGATTGCTGCTGTTACGTATCTGGTGGTGTTCATCGAACGCGGCCAGCGCAAGATTCTTGTGAATTACGCGAAGCGGCAAGTCGGTAACAAGATTTACGGCGGACAGTCTTCGCATCTGCCGCTGAAGTTGAATATGTCGGGCGTGATTCCGCCGATCTTTGCGTCGTCGATCATTCTCTTCCCGGCAACTATCCTGAACTGGTTTAGTTCGGGGTCGCGTACCAGCTGGTTCGCAGACACGTTGCACAACGTGGCGGAGGCCCTCAAGCCCGGCCAACCTGTGTACGTGTTGCTGTACGCGTTGGCGATCGTTTTCTTCTGTTTTTTCTACACCGCATTGGTGTTCAACAGCAGAGAGACGGCCGACAACCTGAAAAAGAGTGGCGCTTTCGTCCCAGGCATCCGCCCGGGCGATCAAACAGCGCGATACATCGACCGCATCCTGACGCGTCTGACGCTGGCCGGTGCGATCTACATCGTGTTTGTTTGTCTGCTGCCCGAGTTTCTGGTGCTGCGCTGGAACGTGCCGTTTTATTTTGGTGGAACGTCGCTGCTGATCATTGTCGTCGTCACAATGGATTTCATGGCGCAGGTGCAGTCGTACGTTATGTCGCAACAGTATGAATCGCTGCTGAAGAAAGCTAATTTCAAAGGCGGCGGCGTCCCGATGCGTTGAAAGGACTTATGGCCAAAGACGATGTTATCCAGATGCAGGGTGAAGTCATCGAAAACCTGCCTAACGCTACCTTCAGGGTGAAGCTGGAAAACGGCCATGTCGTATTGGGACACATATCCGGCAAGATGCGGATGCACTACATCCGAATCTTGCCTGGCGACAAGGTGACGGTTGAATTGACGCCTTACGATCTGTCGCGTGCGCGGATCGTGTTCCGGGCGAAGTGATTTGAAAAAAGGGTAATATCATGAAAGTGATGGCATCGGTTAAGCGCATTTGCCGCAATTGCAAGATCATCAAGCGCAAAGGCGTTGTGCGCGTGATTTGCAGCTCTGATCCGCGCCACAAACAGCGTCAAGGCTGAACGCCGCGCTTTTTGCTGCGCTTTTTGTTTGAGGAAAAACAATGGCTCGTATCGCAGGGGTTAACATCCCGAATCACCAGCATACCGAAATCGGCCTGACGGCTATTTACGGTGTCGGCCGCACGCGCTCGCGCGACATCTGCGTCGCTGCTGGTGTGGCATTTTCGAAGAAGGTCAAAGACCTGAACGACGCAGACCTCGAAAAGCTGCGTGAAGAAGTCGGCAAGTTCATCGTTGAAGGCGATCTGCGCCGTGAAACGACGATGAACATCAAGCGCCTGATGGATCTCGGCTGCTACCGTGGCGTTCGGCATCGTAAGGGCTTGCCCCTGCGCGGCCAACGTACGCGTACGAATGCCCGTACGCGCAAGGGTCCGCGTCGTGCAGCGCAATCGCTGAAGAAGTAAGCGGAACTGACAGTTACAGGAAAACGTAATGGCTAAGGCTTCGAACAACTCCGCGGCGCAACGCGTTCGCAAGAAGGTCAAGAAGAACGTCGCCGAGGGCGTGGTTCACGTTCACGCGTCGTTCAACAACACCATCATCACGATCACCGATCGTCAAGGCAATGCACTTGCTTGGGCAACGTCGGGTGGTCAAGGCTTCAAGGGTTCGCGCAAATCGACCCCGTTTGCAGCCCAGGTGGCGGCCGAATCGGCTGGCCGCGTGGCGATGGAATACGGCGTGAAGAACCTCGAAGTGCGGATCAAGGGCCCCGGTCCTGGCCGTGAGTCGGCGGTGCGCGCGTTGCATGGTCTTGGTATCAAGATCACGGCGATCTCCGACGTGACCCCGGTCCCGCACAACGGCTGCCGTCCGCCGAAGCGTCGTCGTATCTAAGACGCCGATTTTGCTAGCGCCTGTTGCCGCCTTGGGCGGCGGCAGGCTGCTTGCGTTATTGAATTGACTAAGCCCACCGTTCGACCCAAAGGGTTCGGACTAGCGCGAATGCATGCATCCGCGTGATCAATCAACAAAGGAATCAACGTGGCACGTTATATCGGCCCTAAGGCCAAGCTGTCCCGCCGTGAAGGCACTGACCTCTTCCTGAAGAGCGCCCGTCGTTCGCTCGCTGACAAGTGCAAACTTGACAGCAAGCCCGGCCAACACGGCCGCACCTCGGGCGCACGTACGTCCGACTACGGCACGCAGCTGCGCGAAAAGCAAAAAGTGAAGCGCATCTACGGTGTCCTCGAGCGTCAATTCCGTCGTTACTTCGCCGAAGCTGACCGCCTGAAGGGCAACACGGGTGAAAACCTGCTGCAATTGCTCGAATCGCGCCTGGACAACGTCGTGTACCGCATGGGCTTCGGCTCGACGCGCGCTGAAGCGCGTCAGCTCGTGAGCCACAAGGCGATCGTCGTGAACGGCGTGGTGTCGAACATCCCTTCGATGCAAGTGAAGGCTGGCGACGTCGTCGCAGTGCGCGAAACGAAGAAGAAGCAGGCGCGTATTCTCGAAGCGCTGTCGCTGGCTGAGCAAGGCGGTCTGCCGAGCTGGGTCGCTGTCGATTCGAAGAAGTTCGAAGGCACGTTCAAGCAAAAGCCGGAACGCAGCGACATCGCTGGCGATATCAACGAAAGCCTGATCGTCGAATTGTATTCGCGGTAATCGGATTAACGGCCGGGGTACCCTGATTGCGCTGAGCAAGGGGGCGCCTCGGCTGTTTATTTTCAGGTTGTTACCGGTCAGCCTTATCGGTGTAACGAGCCGAGGGTATTGAAAAGGAAAACCTATGCAAACCAGTTTGTTGAAGCCCAAGATCATCGCTGTTGAATCGCTTGGTGAGAGCCATGCGAAAGTGGTCATGGAACCGTTTGAACGCGGTTACGGCCACACCTTGGGTAACGCGCTCCGGCGCGTGCTGCTGTCGTCGATGATCGGCTACGCGCCGACCGAAGTGACGATCGCAGGCGTCGTACATGAGTATTCGACGCTCGACGGTGTGCAAGAGGATGTGGTCAACCTGTTGTTGAACCTGAAGGGCGTGGTCTTCAAGCTGCACAACCGTGATGAAGTGACGGTTACGCTGCGCAAGGAAGGCGAAGGCGTTGTCACCGCTGGCGACATCGAACTCGCGCACGATTGCGAAGTGATCAACCCGGATCACGTGATTGCGCATCTGTCGAAGGGCGGCAAGCTCGACGTGCAGATCAAGGTCGAAAAGGGCCGCGGCTATGTGCCGGGCAATGTGCGTCGTTATGGCGAAGAGTCGGCCAAGATCATCGGTCGCATCGTGCTGGACGCGTCGTTCTCGCCGGTTCGCCGTGTGAGCTACGCCGTTGAAAGCGCTCGCGTCGAACAGCGTACCGACCTCGACAAGCTCGTGATGAACATCGAAACGAACGGTGTGATTTCGCCGGAAGAAGCGATCCGTCAATCGGCGCGCATTCTGGTCGATCAACTGTCGGTCTTCGCTGCACTGGAAGGCACCGAAGCAACGGCGGAAGCGCCGTCGCGCGCGCCGCAGATCGATCCGATCCTGCTGCGTCCGGTGGATGATCTCGAACTGACGGTTCGTTCCGCGAACTGCCTGAAGGCCGAGAACATTTACTACATCGGCGACCTGATCCAGCGCACGGAAAACGAGTTGCTGAAGACGCCGAACCTGGGCCGCAAGTCGCTGAACGAAATCAAGGAAGTACTGGCGTCGCGTGGTTTGACGCTCGGCATGAAACTTGAAAACTGGCCGCCGGCTGGTCTGGACAAGTAATCCCGGGACAGAACCCGCCGCTGCACTGGCAAAGACGCGGATTTTCCTTTAAAATCCGCGTCTTGTCTTTTTTCACTACCGGCCCGTGCACTCGCTACCGTTGGGAAACCGCAGGTAGTTCGAGCGCGATAGAAGAGCTGGACCAAAACTTTGAATCGAAGGAATTAACATGCGTCACCGTCATGGTTTGCGGAAACTGAACCGCACGAGCAGCCACCGTCTGGCTATGCTCCGTAATATGTCCAACTCGCTGATCGAGCACGAAGTCATCAAGACCACGCTGCCGAAAGCAAAAGAACTCCGTAAGGTTGTCGAGCCGCTGATCACGCTCGGCAAGAAGCCGTCGCTGGCAAATCGTCGTCTGGCGTTCAACCGCCTGCGCGATCGTGACTCGGTCACGAAGCTGTTCGAAGTTCTGGGCCCGCGTTACGCTACCCGTCCGGGCGGCTACCTGCGCGTCCTGAAGTTCGGCTTCCGCGTCGGCGACAACGCTCCGATGGCACTGGTCGAATTGCTCGACCGTCCGGAAGTTGAAGAAGTCGAAGTGCAAGAAGCTGAATAAGCTTCCGAGCATCTTAAAAAGCCAGGCGCCAAGCCTGGCTTTTTTGTTTGTAGCGTCAGGCGTTGGCAGCGGCCATCCGCCGCGTGGTCGCTGCGGAGCGGTCTGCGGGCAGGCAAGGCCAGGTGATACGATATCGGCACCTGAATCGTGCCTTGCCGGAGCCATCTGTGAGCGTGAATGTGACCTTGATTCTGACGACGGTGCCGGATGCCGCCGTGGCCCAGAAGCTTGCTGCGGATGCTCTGGCCATGCGGCTATGCGCCTGTGTCACGCAATTAGACTCCGTGCAGTCCAGCTACCACTGGCAGGGTGCGGTTGAGACCGCGCAGGAGATCCAGTTGCTGTTCAAGACCAGCGCGGCACGCGTGCTTGAACTCGAGCAGTACATTCAGGCTCACCATCCCTACGACACGCCGGAAATCCTCTCATGGCAAGCGACGGCGTCGGCCGCGTACGGCCAGTGGATCATTGCTGAAACCCAACGTCCTCTCCATGTTTAACGGCCTCGACCGGCGCGCGCGCAATGCGCTGCGCACCGCATTCTTTCTGCTCGGCTGCCTGATCTTCGCGCAGTTCGGCACGCTCGCCCGCGCGGCGGACGATTTCCTGGATCCCGCGGTCGCGTTCAAATTCAGCGCGTCGGAGAAGGCCGGCGAAGTCGACGTGACCTACAAAATCGCCGACGGCTACTACATGTACCGCGAGCGCTTCGCGTTCGCGACGCGCAACGGCACGACCACGATCGGCGAGCCGCAATTGCCGGCCGGCCACATCAAGTTCGATCAGACCTTTAACAAGAACGTCGAGACGTATCGGAACGAACTGACCATCCGGATTCCTGTAAAACAGGTGGCTGGACCGTTCGATCTGGCGGTGACGTCGCAAGGCTGTGCCGATGCGGGCATCTGCTATCCGCCGATGGAGCGCGTGTATCACGTAACCGGCGCAGCACTTCAACTGGCCGGCAGCGCGGCCGCTCCGGCAACCACCGTCCCCGCGGGCACCTCATGGTACGACCGCGCTACCAGCGCCGATTACGCGCAGTCGCTGCTGCAAGGCGGCGGCTTCTTCGCGATCGTCGGGCTCTTTTTCGTCGCCGGCGCCGTGCTCAGCCTGCTCCCCTGTTCGTATCCGATGATTCCGATTCTCTCGGCGATCATCATCGGCGAAGGCGCGCGCGTGACGCGTGCCCGCGGACTCGCGCTGTCGCTCGCCTATGTCATCGGCATGGCGCTCGTGTATACGGCGCTCGGTATCGCCGCTGCGTTGGTCGGGCAGAGTCTCGGCGCATGGCTGCAGAATCCGTGGGTACTTGGCGCATTCGGCGTACTTTTGACCATTTTTGCGCTGACCCTGATTGCGGGTGTCGACATCGCGCTGCCGCAGAGTTGGCAGGACGGCGTTTCACACGCGTCGTCCAGACGCTCCGGCGGTAAGTTTGCGGCTGTTGCCGTGATGGGCGCGCTGTCGGCGTTGGTGGTCGGCGCGTGCACGACCGCACCGCTCTTTGCAGTGCTGGCGTTCATTGCGCATACGGGCGACGCGGTGCTCGGTGGCGCGGCGCTGTTCTCGATGGGGCTGGGTCTAGGCGTGCCGCTGCTGATCCTCGGTTTTGGCGCGGGCACGCTGCTGCCGCGTGCCGGCGCATGGATGGACGGCGTCAAGGTTTTCTTCGGCGTCGTGCTGCTTGCGGCCGCGTTATGGATCGTTTGGCCGGTGCTCGGCGCGACGGCGACGATGCTGCTGAGCGCTCTCTGGTTGCTGGTCGCCTCGGCCTCTCTCGGCTTATTTTCGGCACCCGCTGCGCAGGCTTCCGTGTGGCGCAGGCTTGGCCGAGGCTTGGGCGCTGCGCTCGCTATCTGGGCTGCAGTCCTGCTGGTTGGTCTGGCGGCGGGCTCCTCGGATCCGCTGCGCCCGCTTGCCGTGCTGGCGGCGCGTGGCGGGGAAGCGGGTGTCGCGAGCGCGTCGAATAAGCCGGACAGCGCGCCGCAGGGCGATCTGACGTTCGCGCCGGTTCGCTCATCGAATGAACTCGACCAGGCCGTCAAAACGGCTGCACAGCCCGCCATGCTCGATTTCTACGCGGACTGGTGCGTCAGCTGCAAGGAAATGGAGAAATTCACCTTCAGCGACCCGCGCGTTCAGGCGAAATTGAAGCAGATGAACCTGCTGCGCGCCGATGTGACCGCGAACAACTCTGACGATCGAATGCTGCTCAAGCGCTTCAGCCTGTTTGGTCCGCCGGGGATCATCTTTTTCGATCAGCGTGGCAAGGAAGTGCTGCGCGTCGTGGGATACGAGTCCGCGGATAAATTCTTGCGCAGTCTGGATCGGGCGAATGCGCCCGGCGCGTAACGGGTAGCGGCTGGTCGGTCGCGCCGTCTGCCGCGTCCGGTGTGCGGCCGCGACGATCGACTGCCAGTCAAGCGCAAGGCAATCTTGCTCGAAGCAGACTGACCGCGAAATCTTGAAAAAAAACGGAGGCACGACACAACGTCGTCCTCCGTCCATTGCAGCGCTCGAACGCCCCGCAAGGCGTCTCGTCAGGTCACTTCTGCGAACGCAAAATCCGCGCGGCATCCAGCGCGAAATAGGTCAGCACCCCGTCCGCGCCCGCCCGCTTGAACGCCAGCAGCGATTCCATCATCGCCTTGTCGTGATCGAGCCAGCCGTTCTGCGCGGCCGCTTTCAGCATCGCGTATTCGCCGCTCACCTGATACACGTACGTCGGGAACCGGAACTCATCCTTCACGCGGCGCACGATATCCAGATACGGCATGCCGGGCTTGACCATCACCATGTCCGCGCCTTCGTCGATGTCCGCTTGCACTTCGCGCAGCGCTTCATTCGAATTGGCCGGGTCCATCTGGTAGGTCATCTTGTTGCTTTTACCAAGGTTCGTTGCGGAACCGACGGCGTCGCGAAACGGGCCGTAAAACGCCGACGCGAACTTGGCCGCATAAGCCATGATGCGGGTGTGGACAAGACCTTCGCTCTCGAACATTTCGCGGATCGCGCCGATGCGGCCGTCCATCATGTCCGACGGCGCGACGATATCGACCCCCGCTTCAGCCTGCGCACGCGCCTGTTCGACCAGAATCTCGACGGTCTCATCGTTGATGACATAGCCGGCTTCGTCGAGCACGCCGTCCTGGCCGTGGCTCGTGTACGGGTCGAGCGCCACGTCGGTGAGCACGCCCAGTTCGGGGAAATTTTTCTTCAGTTCGCGAACCGCGCGCGGGATCAAACCCGCCGGGTGGGTCGCTTCGCGCCCATCGGGCGTTTTCAGCGACGGCTCGATCGCCGGAAACAGCGACAGCACGGGCACGCCAAGTTCGACGCATTGTTCAGCCACACCCATCAGCAGATCGACCGACACGCGTTCGACGCCAGGCATCGATGGCACGGCTTGCCGCACATTGGTGCCTTCGACGATAAAGACTGGATAAATCAGATCGTTGGTGGTGAGGATGTTTTCCCGCATCAGACGGCGCGAAAAGTCGTCGCGGCGCATGCGGCGCGGACGGTGGTGCGGATAGAAGCTCATAGCGAATCGAGGAAACGTGGATGTGTGGAGTGGACAAGTAACGCGTGCCTCCGCTCCCGGAAACTTTTCGAGACAATGGTATATCATACCGATCGAGCAAGGCGCCTTGCGCTGACCTCCCCGCTTCTCCTCCCTGAGCGGGTGCCTGTCGTTTTTCGATTAGGCTGTTTGACCCGCCGTTAAAGCGGCGGGTTTTTTTATGGGCGGCCGGAATAGCGCTTTTGTCCTCGCCCGAGACGCCAACTCGCTTACTGAGCGGCGTCCGTTTCGCCCTTGTCTTCGGGGATCAGCCAGCTCTCGATCAGCTCGTGCGCTTCGTCGATGCCGACGCGTTTGAGCGCGGAGAACAGCTGGGCGGTCAGTTCGCCCTGGTAGCCGGCGGTGCGGTACTCGGCCAGACCTTTCTGCGTCGCGCGCAACGCGTTTATGCTTTCCTGGCGCGTCAATTTGTCGCACTTGGTGAGGAGCGTGTGGATCGGCTTGCCGGTCGGCGCGAACCACTCGATCATGCGGCGATCCAGATCCGTCAGCGGGCGGCGCGAGTCCATCATCAGGATCATGCCGCGCAGTTGCGAGCGCGATTGCAGATAGGTGGACAGCAGCGCTTCCCAATGCGCCTTGGCGGCGCCCGGCACTTCCGCGTAGCCATAGCCCGGCAGATCGACCAGATGCGCGGTCGGCTCGTCCGCCTTGCCCACCGAAAAGTAATTGATATGCTGGGTGCGTCCCGGCGTTTTACTGGCGAAGGCCAGCCGCTTCTGATTGCACAGAATATTGATGGCCGTCGACTTGCCCGCGTTCGAGCGCCCCGCAAAGCAGATTTCGGGTTGCGAAGTGGCCGGCAGATCACGCAAGTGATTGACGGTCGTGAAAAAGCGGGATTGGTGGAGCAGGAAGGACATGATCAGGCCAAGATTCGAGACGCCGGGGAACCCGGAGTGGGGACGGGTCAAGCCCGACTGGCGTCTTAGCGATTAGCGAGTTATTGTACAATACGATGGTTTACTGAAAACCTGAGGGGGCCAGCCCACGTGCCTTGGCGGCTCCTGGCGGTCACTCGGTCGCCGTCGTGTTTTGCAAAACCTTCAAGAAAACGCCGGGCCTGGCGCACAGCGACAGGTTTAGGGGCTCTCTAAAAATCCCACAAGACGAGACAGGGTGTGCGAATGAATCGACTGAGCAAGACTCTGATGGTGCTTCATGTAGCGGCAGGTCTTTCAGGTTTGGCAATTCAGGCACGAGCAGCAGAACCGGCAAAGCCGGACGTCAATCGGGGGCAGGCAATCGCGGTGCAGGTATGCGCGTCATGTCACGGGGCAGACGGCAACAGCGCCGGCGGCGCATATCCGAAGCTGGCGGGCCAGCACCCTGAGTATCTCGTCAAGCAACTCAAGGACTTCAAGATCCAGCCGGGCGCCAAGCAGCCAGCGCGCAACAATGCGATCATGGCGGGCATGGCGGCGGCGCTGTCCGATCAGGATATGGTCAACGTCGCGGCCTATTTCGCGGCGCAGACCCCGAAGCCTGGCTACGCGCACAACAAAGACACCGTTCCGCTAGGGCAGAAGATTTATCGCGGCGGGATCGCCGACAAGGGCGTGCCGGCGTGTGCAAGCTGTCACGGACCGACCGGGCAGGGGATTCCGTCGCAGTATCCGCGGCTGTCGGGGCAGTGGGCGGAATACACGGTGGCGCAGTTGCTGGCGTTCACGCAAGGTCCAGGCGCACGTAACAACAACGAGCCGATGCATGCGATCGCAACGCGTCTGTCGGATAGCGAGATCAAGGCAGTGGCCGATTACATCGCGGGCTTGCACTAGGATAGAGTGCCCCCGCACGCAAGTGCAACCGGCCCGGCGAGGTCGGTACAAAACAAGAAAAGGGTGAGGGCGTCGTGCCTACGACAGCCCTTCACCCTTTTTTGCTGTTCAGTCGGAGTATGAATGAGCGTCACCACGTCGGGTTTGCAGTCCAAGTCGGGCAATCGCGTCATGCGCAGCGTCGTCGAAGTCTTGAGTTCGATGCGTTTTGCCATCTCGTTGCTCGTGATTCTGTCGATCGCCAGCATCATCGGCACCGTCCTCACGCAGGACGATCCGTATCCCAATTACGTCAATCAGTTCGGCCCGTTCTGGGCGGACATCTTCCGTTCGCTGAGCCTGTACACGGTGTACAGCTCATGGTGGTTCATGCTGATTCTCGGCTTCCTGATGGTATCGGTGTCGCTGTGCGTGATCCGCAATGCGCCGAAAATGGTCGCCGACGTAAAGAGCTGGAAGGACAAGGTCCGCGAGGGCAGCCTGCGCGCGTTCCATCACAAGGGCGAATTCGCGGTGCACGCAACTCGCGCGCAGACCGCGGCGTTGCTCGCAAGGCTCTCGGCGAAGCTCGGCTACAAGTTCGTGACCCGTGAGTCCGACGGCGCGACCCTGATCGCCGCCAAACGCGGCGCGCTGACCAAGTTCGGCTACATCTCTGCTCACCTCGCGATCGTGGTGATCTGCCTCGGCGGCCTGCTCGACAGTAATCTGCCGATCAAGCTGCAAATGTGGCTGTTCGACAAGTCGCCGATCCGCGCCAACACGGTGATCAACGACATCACGCCGGATCATCGTCTGTCGCAGTCCAATCCGACATTCCGCGGCTACGCGTGGGTGCCGGAAGGCCAGCACGTGTCCACGGCGATTCTCAACCAACCCGACGGCTCGCTGATCCAGGACCTGCCGTTTTCGATCGAACTGAACAAGTTCATCGTCGATTACTACTCGACGGGCATGCCGAAGCTGTTCGCGAGCGACATCGTCGTGGTCGACCACAAGACGGGCGCGCGCGTGCCGGCGCGCGTCGAAGTGAACAAGCCGTTCACCTACGACGGCGTGTCGATCTACCAGTCGAGCTTCCAGGACGGCGGCTCGCAGATGCAGATGACGGCCTACCCGATGAGCGGCGCGAGCGCGAAAACCGCGCCGTTCGGCGGCACGATCGGCGGCAACGCGCCATTGAGCACGGCCACGCCGCTCGCCGACGGCCAAACGGTCGAATTCACCGATTTCCGCGCGATCAACGTCGAGAACATCCAGAACGGCAGCGGCCAGACCGACGCCCGCGGTGTCGCGGCGCACCGCACGCTGAAAGAAGCGTTCGACGAGCGCCTCGGCTCCGGCGCGAAGACCTCGAAGCCGCTCGACCTGCACAACGTCGGCCCGTCGGTGCAATACAAGGTGCGTGACAAGGACGGCCAGGCGCGCGAGTACAACAACTACATGCTGCCGGTCGACGTGTCCGGCGAAAAGATGTTCCTCGCCGGCATGCGCCTGAACCCGGACGATCCGTTCCGCTATCTGCGCATTCCCGCCGACAGCGGCGGCACCGTGAAGGAATGGATGAACCTGCGCGCCACACTCGAGGATCCGGCCATGCGCGCTGCGGCGGCGCACAGTTTCGCGCTGCGCTCGGTGCCCGGCTCGAATGCCGAACTGCAACAGCATCTGGAAGAAAGCGCGCTGCGCGTGCTGACCCTTTTTGCCGGAGCGGATAACAGCATCAAGATGCCGAACGGTCAGACGGTCGGTGGCTTCCAGGCGATCGCCGGGTTTATCGACCATTCGGTGCCCAAGGGTGAGCAGGAAAAGGCCGCCGGCCTGCTGCTGCGCATGCTGGAAGGCTCCACGTGGGACCTGTATCAACTGTCCCGCCAGCAACTCGGCGAGCCGGAGGCGACGGCCAATTCGGACGCCAGCCGCTTCATCCAAAGCTCGATCAACGCGATATCCGACAGCTTTTTGTATGGATCGCCGGTCTATTTACAACTTGACTCATTCAAGCAGGTGCAAGCTTCGGTATTTCAGTTGACGCGCGCACCGGGCAAAAAAGTCGTGTATCTTGGCAGCCTGCTCCTCGTGTTGGGCATCTTTTCGATGTTCTACGTTCGCGAACGGCGCCTCTGGTTCTGGCTCAAAGACACTGCGCACGGCACGAATGTCGTGATGGCAATGTCGAGCGCACGCAAGACGCTCGACTTCGAGAAAGAGTTCGTTCAGACGCGCGACGCGGTAGGCGCGGCGCTGGGCGCCAAACTCGTTGAAGCACCCGACGACGCCGGCGCATTCGCTCAATCCGGCAACGCCGGCGCGCCGTCCGCAAGCTCACAAGATTCGACCCGGTAAGATCATGGACTTGACTCAGGTTTCCCAATCTCCCTCCTCGCGGCCCCACAAGGCGCTGGCAGGCGAGTCGCTCAACGTCGGCGAGTACGACGAACGGCCGTTCCTGAGACGGCTCGGTATCGTCGACTGGCTGTTTGCCCTCGCGATGGTCGCGGGCGCCGGGTTTGCGTTGTCGCGCTATCACCCGTTCATGAACTACTACGACAAGCTGGTGCTCTGCTGCGCCGTGCCGGTTTTCGTGGTGCTCGGCTGGCGCTGGAAACCGGTGCGTCCGCTGATGGTGGGCATCGCCGCGCTGTCGCTGCTGGCCATCCAGATCTACCACGGCGATCTGAGCCGCGCGGACAACGCCTTCTTCCTCAAGTATTTCCTGTCGAGCCAGTCCGCGATTCTGTGGATGAGCGCACTCTTCGTGTTCGCCACGGTGTTCTACTGGATCGGCCTGCTGTCGCGCTCGCCGACCGGCGCCGCGATCGGCTCGAAAATGACGTGGGCGGCGGTGGTGATGGGCTTTGTCGGCCTGATGGTGCGCTGGTACGAGTCGTACCTGATCGGCGCGGACGTCGGCCATATTCCTATCTCGAACCTGTACGAAGTGTTCGTGCTGTTCAGCCTGATCACCGCGCTGTTCTATCTGTACTACGAGCAGCACTACAACACCCGCGCGCTCGGCGCGTTCGTGTTGCTGGTGATCGGCGCCGCAGTCGGGTTCCTGATGTGGTACTCGGTGGCGCGCGACGCGCAGCAGATCCAGCCGCTGGTTCCTGCGCTGCAAAGCTGGTGGATGAAGATTCACGTGCCGGCGAACTTTATTGGCTATGGCAGCTTCGCGCTGTCGGCCATGGTGGGTGTCGCGTATCTGGCGAAAGAGCGCGGCATTCTGGCCGATCGCCTGCCGGCGCTCGAAGTGCTCGACGACGTGATGTACAAATCGATCGCCGTCGGTTTCGCGTTCTTCACGATCGCCACGATTCTCGGCGCGCTGTGGGCCGCTGAAGCCTGGGGCGGCTATTGGAGCTGGGATCCGAAGGAAACGTGGGCGCTGATCGTCTGGCTGAACTATGCAGCCTGGCTGCACATGCGCCTGATGAAGGGCCTGCGCGGCGCGGTCGCGGCTTGGTGGGCGCTGACCGGTCTGCTGGTGACGACCTTCGCGTTCCTCGGCGTCAACATGTTCCTGTCGGGCCTGCATAGCTACGGCAAGCTGTAAGATCTGCCGCGCTGAAACGACTAAAGACCGCCGCGTGCTTCGCACCGGCGGTTTTTTTATGGCCGATGGAATATTGGCTGCATCCAAAGTGTTCGCCCTCAGAGTACCTACAGATGGCTGGACAGACGACCGATCATCAATATGGCCCCTTAAGATGTACAGACCGACGGGCCGGCAAGGAGCAGCACGATGTGGATCAAGCGTAGCGACAGAATTCAATTGAATGGCGACGACATCGCGCGCAGCGAAATCACGCCGCAGCACGTCTTTCAGAACCGGCGGCGCGTGTTGCAGGCGGCCGGCGCGGTGGCGCTCGGCAGTCTGATCGGAGTGAACGGCGAGGCGCTGGCGGCTTACACGTCGCCGGACCCGAAGGCGCAGAAGCTGGCGGCTAAGACCAACGCCAAATTCGTCGCGCTCGACAAAATCACACCGTTCAAGGACATCACCACGTACAACAACTTCTACGAGTTCGGCACCGACAAGGCCGATCCCGCGCACAACGCCGGGACGCTGCGGCCGCATCCGTGGAAGGTGAGCGTCGAGGGCGAGATCAAGAATCCGAAGGTCTACGACATCGACGAGTTACTCAAGCTCGCGCCGCTTGAAGAGCGCGTGTACAGAATGCGCTGCGTCGAAGGGTGGTCGATGGTGATTCCGTGGATCGGCGTGCCGCTCGCGGAACTGATCAAGCGCGTTCAGCCGACGGGCAACGCTAAATACGTGCAATTCATCACGCTCGCCGATCCGTCGCAAATGCCCGGACTGTCGACGCCCGTGCTCGATTGGCCGTACTCCGAAGGGCTGCGCATGGACGAAGCGATGAATCCGCTGACATTGCTGACGATGGGCCTCTACGGCGAGGTGCTGCCCAATCAGAACGGCGCGCCGGTGCGCGTCGTGGTGCCTTGGAAATATGGCTTCAAGAGCGCGAAGTCGCTGGTGAAGATCCGCTTCCTCGACAAGCAGCCGCCGACCAGCTGGAACACGTATGCATCGAGCGAATATGGGTTTTACTCGAACGTGAATCCGAACGTCGATCATCCGCGTTGGAGTCAGGCGACCGAGCGTCGTATCGGCGAAGACGGTTTCTTCACGCCCAAGCGCAAGACGTTGATGTTCAACGGCTACGGCGATCAGGTCGCGTCGCTGTATCAGGGCATGGACCTGAAGAAGAATTTCTGAGCGGCGCGAACATGGCTTCCTCTGAGACGCAATCCGCCACGCACACCGAACGCAAAGCGCCGCGCGCGCAGGTGTCCGCCACAACAACGACGGCAAAGCGGCCCGCAACCGGCGCGCGCTGGATCGTGCCGGCCAAGATCGCGGTATTCATCGCCGCGTGGTATCCGCTCGCGCGCATCGTGCTGTTCGGCGTGACTGACCGGCTAGGCGCGAATCCGATCGAGTTCATCACGCGCTCTACCGGTCTCTGGACGCTCGTCTTCCTCTGCATCACGCTGGCCGTGACGCCGTTGCGCAGACTCACCGGCATTGCCGCGTTCGTGCGCTTTCGCCGCATGCTCGGGCTCTATGCGTTCTTCTACGCGACGCTGCATTTCACCACTTACCTCTGGTTCGACAAGTGGTTCGACGTCGCCGCGATCATCAAGGACATCGGCAAGCGGCCGTTCATCATGGTGGGCTTCGCGGCGTTCGTGTTGCTGATCGCGTTGGCCGTAACGTCGCCGCGTGCGATGGTGCGCAAGCTCGGACGTCGCTGGCAAATGCTGCATCGTTCCATCTACGCGATCGGCGCGCTCGCGATCCTGCACTTCTGGTGGATGAAGGCCGGCAAACACGATCTGATCCTGCCGAAGATTTACGGCGCGATCATGGTGGCGTTGCTCGGCTGGCGTTTGATCGTGTGGCTGCGTGACAGAAAGTTGAAGACGCGCTGACGGGCGTTGGTGCGCCTCGCGTCGTAAACAGAAAAAGGCGATGCCACGCGGCATCGCCTTTTTTCGATATTGGCGCTGCTATTGAAGGTTATGCCGGCAGAATGCTTTCGCCCGCAAACAGCTGCTTCACTTCCTCGCGTGCGCGGACCACATGCACCTGTGTACCATCCACCATCACTTCCGCCGCGCGCGGACGTGTGTTGTAGTTCGAGCTCATCACGAAACCGTACGCGCCGGCCGAACGAATCGCGAGCAGATTGCCGGGTTCAACCGACAGCAGACGCTCACGTCCGAGCCAGTCGCCGCTCTCGCAAACCGGACCGACCACGTCGTACACGTGCGCCGGCACGTCGCGCTTCACGACCGGGTCGATCGCGTGATACGCCTCGTACATGGCGGGGCGTGCGAGATCGGTCATAGCCGCGTCGACGATCGCGAAATTCTTTTCCGCGCCCGGCTTCAAAAACTCGACGCGCGTAAGCAGCACACCCGCATTGCCGACCAGTGAACGGCCCGGCTCGAAATACACTTCACGATGACCGTGACCACGCGCTTCGATTCGATCCAGCACGGTGCGCACGAACTCGCCGATTTCCGGCGGCGTTTCATCGTCGTACGTGATGCCGAGACCGCCGCCCACGTCGATGTGACGAATCTTCACGCCGTCCTGTTCGATCTGCTCGACCAGTTCCAGCACTTTGTCGACCGCGTCGAGATACGGCGCGACTTCCGTGATCTGCGAGCCGATATGGCAGTCGATGCCGACCACCTCGAGATTCGCCATGGCCGCGGCCGCCTGATACGTGGCGCGCGCGTCTTCGAACGCGACGCCGAACTTGTTCGACTTCAGGCCGGTGGAAATATACGGATGCGTCTTCGCGTCGACGTCCGGATTCACGCGTAGCGAGACAGGCGCCTTCTTGCCCATTGCTGCGGCAACCGCATTCAGGCGGTCGAGCTCCGGAATCGATTCGACGTTGAAGCATTTCACCCCCGCCGCTAGCGCGTCGCGCATCTCGTCCGCATTCTTGCCGACGCCGGAAAACACGGTGTTTTCCGCTTTGCCGCCGGCGGCCAGCACACGCGCCAGTTCACCGCCCGACACGATATCGAAGCCGGCGCCGAGGCGCGCGAACACGTTCAACACCGCGAGATTGCTATTGGCCTTGACGGCGACATGCACGCTCGCGCGACGGCCTGCGCAAGCGCCCGCGTAAGCGTTCCACGCCTCGGTGAGCGCGTCGCGCGAGTACACATACAGCGGCGTGCCGAACTGCTCGGCGAGGGAGACGGCGGACACGCCTTCGGCGTGCAGCACGCCGTCGACGTAGTCAAATGCGGATCGAGTCATGCGAAAGTCTTATTGAACGGGTGTGGCGGCGGAAGCAGGCAGCGGAGCCGCCGTGGCGGATGCAGCGGAGGCGGGCGGCGCGGCGAGTTCGTTTTCCGGCGCCAACGAAAGCGGTGTGCCGGAGGTATCCGGAACAGTGCTCATGTCGGTGGAGGTAGTCGACGCGGGTTGCGCGACGTCCGGGGTTTGCGTGCGGTCGGTCGGCTTGGCCGGTAGCGGCGGCACGTGGGGCAAATAGAGCGAACCGCGTTGTCCGCAGCCGGCAAGTGCACAACCTGCGAGAATGGCTAAAACCGCTACAATCGCGCGGCCGGGCGCCGCCGCGCGCATCCGAGATACGACTCGCATGACTGTCCCTGAATAAATAATCGATGGAGTTTAGCATGTCCGATAGTGAATACCTGACCCGCGCGGAAGCCGCGCTAGCCGCCATCGAACGCGCGCTCGACGACACGGATGCCGACATCGAACTGGAGCGCAGCGGCAACGTCCTGACCCTCGAATTCGAGAACCGTTCGAAGATTATCGTCAACCTTCAGCCGCCCATGAGCGAGATCTGGATCGCGGCGAAAGCGGGCGGTTTCCACTTCCGTTTCGTCGACGGCGAATGGCGCGACACGCGCAGCGGCGCGGAGTTTTTCGCCGCGCTGTCCGAGTACGCGACGCAGCAGGCCGGCGAGCCGGTTCACTTCGAAGCGTAAGATCCGCCGATCGGGCGAGCGCCGCCAGAGCGGCCGAATCGATTTGCCCTGATCGCACAAAGCAAAATGGCCACGCATTGAGCGCGGCCATTTTGCTTTTCTGCTGGACTGTGTAAGCGGGTGCGTCAGTGACCGCGGAACAGATTCATGATGTCCTGCTTCTCCTGCTCGCCGACCTGCTCAGGTGCCGCCGCCGACGCAGCACTCGATTGGGCATCGAGTGTCGCCTGACTGACGCCGACCGTGGCAACGAAACCATTTCCCGGCGTGAACTCGTCGAAATAAAGCTCCGAGCCGATTTCCGTGACGTCGTCGGGCTTGGGCATCTTGTACTCCGGCACGCCCTTCAGCGCGCGACCCATGTATTCGACCCACACGGGCAACGCGAGGCCGCCACCGGTTTCCTTGTCGCCGAGACTGCGCGGATTGTCGTAGCCGATCCACGCGATCGCCGTGAGCGTGTGCTGATAGCCGGCGAACCACGCGTCGCGCGAATCGTTGGTCGTGCCCGTCTTGCCGGCGAGATCAGTGCGCTTCAACACGTTGGTCTTGGCGCCGGTGCCGCGTTGCGCGACGCTTTGCAGCAGGCTGTTCATCACGTACGCGTTGCGCGGCTCGATCGCGTGCGGTGCGCTTTGCGCGGCGACCAGCGGTTGCGCATGCGCGACCACCATGCCGCGCTGATCCGTGACTTCGGCGATCAGATACGGATTGATCCGATAGCCCCCGTTTGCGAACACCGAGAACGCACCCGCCATCTGCAACGGCGTGACGAGACCGGCGCCTAGCGCCATCGGCAGATAAGCCGGGTGGCGATCCGCGTCGAAGCCGAAACGCGTGATGTACTGCTGCGCGTACTTCGTGCCGATCTGGTTCAGGATACGAATCGACACCAGGTTCTTCGAGCGCTGCAGCGCGGTGCGCATGGTCATCGGGCCGTCGAAGCCGCCGCCGTAGTTCTTGGGCTCCCACGCCTGGCCGCCGGTCTCGGCCGCGCTGAAGAAGAGCGGCGCGTCGTTGATCACGGTTGCCGGTCCGAGTCCTTTTTCGAGCGACGCCGAATAGATGAACGGCTTGAAGCTCGACCCCGGCTGACGCCATGCCTGCGTGACGTGATTGAACTTGTTCTTGTTGAAGTCGAAGCCGCCGACCAGCGCGCGGATCGCGCCATCTTGCGGGATCACGGAAACGAACGCGCCTTCCACCTGTGGCAGTTGCGTGATCGACCAGTTGCCGTCGTCGTTCTTGACGAGCCTGATGACCGCGCCGGGCCGCACACGTTGATTCGGCTGCGCCCGCGGACCGAGCGCGAACTGCGCGAAGCGCAGGCCGTCGCCCTGGATCGTCGCGACATTGCCGTCGATGAAAGCAGCCTGCACCTGCTTCGGACTCGCCGCGGTGACCACCGCGGCAATGATCTCGCCGTTGTCCGGGTGTTCGAGCAAGGCGTCGTCGATGGCCTGTTCGCGGTCGTCGGCGTCGGACGGCAGATCGATGAACGCTTCCGGACCGCGATAGCCGTGACGCCGTTCGTAGTCCATCAGACCTTTACGCAGCGCGCGGTACGCGACGTCCTGATCGGCGGAATCGATCGTGGTCACCACGTTCAGGCCGCGCGTGTAGGCTTCCTCGCGATACTGCGCGTACATCATCTGACGCACCATTTCCGCGACGTACTCCGCGTGCACGCTGAACTCCTTGCCCGCGCCCTTGACCACGAGCGGCTGCTTGCTCGCCTGGTCGTATTGTTCCTGCGTGATGTAGTGCAGCTCGTACATGCGCTGCAGGATGTACTCCTGACGCACCTTCGCACGCTTCGGATTAACCACCGGGTTATACGCGGACGGCGCTTTCGGCAAGCCCGCCAGCATGGCCGATTCCGCCAATGTCAGATCCTTCAGGTCCTTGCCGAAGTACACGCGCGCCGCGCTCGCAAAGCCGTAGGCGCGTTGGCCGAGATAGATCTGATTCATGTACACCTCGAGAATCTGATCCTTGGACAGCTTCGACTCGATCTTGTACGCCAGCAGCATCTCGTAGATCTTGCGCGTGTAGGTCTTTTCGCTCGAGAGAAAGAAGTTGCGCGCCACCTGCATGGTGATCGTGCTTGCGCCCTGGGTGGCGTGGCCATTCGTCAGCGCGACGAAGCCCGCGCGCGCAATGCCCGTGAGGTCGACGCCGCCGTGATCGTAGAAGCGCGCGTCTTCGATGGCGAGGATCGCCTTCTTCAAACTATCGGGCACATCCTGAATATGGACGATGTCGCGCCGTTCCTCGCCGAATTCGCCGATCAGCACATGGTCGGCCGTATAGATGCGCAGCGGCACCTTCGGGCGGTAGTCGGTCAACGCATCGAGCGAGGGCAGATTGGGCGTGGCGACGACGAGCGCGTAGCCGAGCACCAGTAGCCCGCACAGAATGCCTGCGACGATCAGACCCACGAAGCCCAGGATGAGCTTCAGCCACAACGGGCGTTTGCGCTTTTTGGGCGCGGGCGGCGGGGACGTAGAAGACGTGGATTGCATGTAGGCACCAAAAAAAACAGTCCCGCGATTATAGCCGTCTCGCTTTTCAGCTTTCGGCATGCTTACTGACACTTCTTGACAAGTCTGCGCGCCGCGCGGGAATGACTTCACTGTAGACGCTTTGATCGCGTACAGGTCGTGCGTTGCTTAACGTTAGCCGTTTGGCTGAGTGTCGCGCGGCGGCGCGGCTACGCACAATTCTTCCTCATCACTCGCGTTCGAATGGTTCGTCGCGTGAGTCAGAGGGAGGGCGTCATGGCGTTGAAAAGATCTTGGCTTCAGGCAGTGCAACCCGGCGCGCAGCGTTTTGCCGCGGGGATCGATGTTGGCTCGCAGACTGTGCGTCTGGTCGTGCTGAGTCAGCGCGTGCGCTCACCGGGTGCGCTGCATATCGAATACGCGAGCACGGTCCCACTTGTTGCCGGTGCAATGGCCGGCAGCGAGATCGCGGACCGGCACGCGGTGGCGCGTGCGTTGCGCGACGCGTTCGCGGGTCTGCCGCACGCCTGCGCGACCCACGCCCTGCGGTGCGCGATGGCGCTGCCCGCGTCGGCCACCATGACCACCACGGTGCCGCTCAAGCGGCTTGCCGCGCAGAGCGGTTGTTCGGAAGACGGCGGGCATCAACTGGCTGAACTGGAGCCGGCGGTGATGAGCGAAGTCGAGCGCATTGCGGGCCTCGAGCGCCATGCTCTCGCTGTCGACTGGTATCTCGACGAAGCGTATGCGCCGGTCCGCTCCGTGACGATTGCCGCCACCGCGCGGCAACATCTCGAAGCGCGAATCGAGTGCGCGGCGATTGCGGGCATCTCGCTCACTGCCATCGACGGTGAGCCACATGCGGCGTTGCGCGCCATGCGCTACGCGGCGAGTTACGAGCTCGATCCGCACGAGCCGTATGTCGCGTTGTGGATCGGCACGGACGGCGTGTACGGCTGGCGAATCGTGGACGACATCATCGCCAGCGAAATGCGCTACCCGGCCCCCGAACATACCGATCTCGCCGATGCATTGCGCGATATGGCGCACGGCCCTGAACTCGACTGCGCGATGGTGAGCGGTGAGGTCGATCTGCTCGGCGGCGTGGGTTTCTCGACTGCCGATATCGCCGACGTCCTGGGCTGCACGGTCCTTCCGTTCGAATGTGCGCCGCTCGGCGGCCGTGTTCGACCGTTGGACGGTTCGCTGTTGCACGAACCGGCCGGCGCGGTCGCATTCGGACTTGCGCTGCGCGGGGTGCTCGAATGACCGGGCGCATGTTCTACGCCTCGGCCTCCGACACGCGAGCACCGGAACGCGGCATGCGCTTCGCGCGATCCAAGCTTGGTGGTTTCAATCTGCTGCCCTATCGACAACGCAACGCGCGGCTTGCGCGGCGACGGCGAGTGCTCGAATGGATTGCCGCGGTCTGCGCCGGGTTTGCCGCCGTCTTCGTGCTGGCCGCCTGGCAGGCAATCGGGAGGGGGCAACTCGAGGCACAGCGCGTGTCGGTCGAACACACGCTCACGCATCTATCTGCGCCGCTCGCCGAGCATGCCATGTTGCTGCGCACGCGAGACGAACAGCGGCAGAACGTCGCCCGCGCAAAAAGCCTTTCTGATCCGCTCACACATCTGCGCGATCTGCTCGACGCGTTGAGTTTCGACCCGGGCGATGGCGTGGTGTTGCAGCAGTTGCGTCAGCGTGAAGACGAGACCGAGTTGCTGGCGACGTCGCGCGGGCATCTCGCTTCAGCCGAGTGGCTCAAGCGCTTGAGTGCGATCCGTGGCGTGAAGGGGGCCGAAGTGAGCGACCTGCATCGTTCTGTTCCTCGCGGCGGTGCGCTTGCGCAGGCGAGCGTGGCCGGTCCGATCGAATTCGGCGCGCATCTGCGTTGGAACGAGCCCGCGCAAAAAGCGGCTCGCCCGGCTGGGTCCACCACGCAGCGTCCTATGAAGTCTGAACAATCAAGAGGTGCGAAATGAGTACGATCTTTGTCGAGTTCGGCGGCGCGGCAAATGCGCGGCTTGTTCTTTCCCATTGGATGAAACGCGTGCGCGTGCCGTTTGATGCATGGAGCCGGCGCCGCCGCTGGCTGGTCGCGTTGATGATTGCCGTTGTGGTGTTCGGTTTGGGCGCGCATGGCTGGGTGGTGGCCGATCTTGGCGGCGTCGAAGCGAGCCGGGTGGCGTTGGAGGCCAGTCGCATGCGTCTCGCGAACGCGCGGCATGCGCTTGCGCAATTGCCCGCGCTGCGCCGCGAAGCTGCCGCCATGCCGCTTGCTGCTTCGGCCGCGCGTTCATTAGGGCCGTGGAGTTCCGCCGACGACCTCCGCATCGTCTCCGAACTGGCTGCGCAAAATAGCGTCGCGTTGCTGGCGGTGGAGCCTGGAGCGGTGAGCGGCGCGGGCGTTGAGCGTATGCGTCCGCTGCAACTGACCGCGCGCACGGACTTCGTTCACCTGATGGCCTTCCTGCGCGGACTGTCCGATCTGCCGGTGCTGATCGTGCCCGTCGACGTGACCGTCAAGCGGGAAGCCGCGGCGTCGTTGTCGGTGAGCGCCACGTTGCGCGTGTTCGACGCGCTGCGGCCGGCTTTATCTGCAAACTCAGTGGAAGCACTCGACGACGACAGCCTCGATTCGGACGACGACGAAGAGATCGTCTTCTTCGATCCGTTTTCGCAGCCGCAGATGCAGGCCGCCGGCGATCTGTCCGATGGCTCGCCACTGCGTCTGGTCGGATTGCTGAGCGATCGCACGCGTGGCTTGGCCGTGCTCGAAACACCGGACGGCGTGACCAACGTCGAGTCCGGAGAGCGGAT
This sequence comes from Paraburkholderia sp. BL6665CI2N2, assembly GCF_004366535.1. Lineage (NCBI taxonomy): Bacteria > Pseudomonadati > Pseudomonadota > Betaproteobacteria > Burkholderiales > Burkholderiaceae > Paraburkholderia > Paraburkholderia sp. BL6665CI2N2. Next base: position 5,325,600 of record NZ_SORC01000001.1, on the reverse strand, counting down.
TGGCGCCGAGCGTGTCACTAAGCTGGACGCGTCCGGCATTACGCTCGCGAGGGACGGCGCGACACGCACGCTAGCGCTGGCGGAGGCTTCCTGATGAGATTGCCGAAACCATTTCCTCTTGCCTTATCCAGTGCCGATACGCGTGCGTCGCCTCGCCTCAAGACGTGTCTCGGCCTGTATCTCAGCGCGACGCTGGGCGCCGGCGTCGCACAGGCGTCGACTCCACCGCTGCCGCCGCTGCCCGCCCACATGCCGTTCGACGACGCGGTATCGCCACGCGATGCTTCGTACAACGGCACACCGCCGCTGCCACGTGACGTTTCCTCCGAGGTGCCCAATCCGTTTCGTCAGGATTTCGCAGACGATGCGGACGCACCGAGTATGAGCGCGACAGTGGCCCATACTCGTACGGGCGGGTCTGCTGCCGCCGACGCCGCCGAGGGCTTGGTATCACCGCAGTCGCGAAGCCAATCCGCCGCTTCGACGCCCGACGATGCGGACGCCGATTCCGACGGCTCCGTGCCGCTGCGAAGACAGTCCGCCGTCCCAACTCGCGCCGATGCCACCGGCACCGGCACCGCCACGCTCGAAGGTCCGCCGGTGCCGCTGCCACCGCTCGCACGTCTGAGCAACGCGCCACGCGGCGCCGCCGACGCGGCCCTCGCGCCCGACGACAAACCGATCTCGCTGAATTTCCAGCGTGCCGAACTCGGCGCAGTGCTGAACGCGTTCGCCCGATTCACCGGACTGAACATCGTCGCGAGCGAGAGAGTGCGCGGCGCCGTCTCGTTGCGGCTCGACAAAGTGCCGTGGCGCACCGCGTTCGACACGCTGCTCGACGTCAACGGGCTCGCAATGGAGCGCCACGGCAACGTGATCTGGGTCGCGCCGATGGCGGATCTGGCGGCGCGTGAGCGGCAGCGCTTCGAAGCCCACGCCCGGGCCGCCGATCTCGAGCCGCTCGCGAGCCGCACTTTCGAGCTGCACTACGCACACGCCGAAGATGTCAGGCGTCTGCTGACCGGTTCGGGCGCTCAGCGCGTGCTGTCCAAACGCGGTGCCGCGACTGCTGATCCGCGCACCAATCTGCTGTTTGTGACCGATCTCGAAGGGCGCCTCGCGCAGATTGCCGCGCTGCTAGCCTCCGTCGACCGGCCGACCCGCCAGGTGTTGATCGAAGCGCGTATCGTCGAGGGCGAACATGGGTTTTCGCGCAATCTCGGCGTGAAGCTTTCCATGGCGGCCACGAACGCCGACGGCACCGCGAAAGGCTTGACCGACGCCGGCTATGATCTGTCGGCCCGCCCGATTTCCGGCTTCGACGTCGCGACCGCCGGCCTGACCTTGTTCGCCGCCGGCGCGACGCGGCTACTGAACATCGAACTGAGCGCGCTCGAAGCGCAGGGGCGCGGCGAAATCGTCTCGAGCCCACGCGTGGTCACCGCCGACCGGATGAAAGCGGTCGTCGAGCAGGGCACCGAGCTGCCGTATCAGGCAAAAGTGGGGCAGGGCGTGTCGGGCGTGCAGTTTCGCCGCGCCACGCTCAAACTGGAGGTCGAGCCGCAAATCATGCCGGACGGCCGGGTGGTGCTGGACCTCGACGTCGCCAAAGACAGCGTCGGCGAGCAGACCGACGCCGGACCCGCGATCAACACCAAGCACGTGCAAACGCGTGTCGAGGTCGAGGATGGTGGTACGGTGTCGATCGGCGGAATTTATGCGACCGACGACCGGGACGATGTGACGCGGGTCCCGGTCCTGGGCAAAATACCGGTTTTGGGTGCGCTTTTCCGCCATCGGGCTCATCGCGATCAGCGCAGCGAACTGGCAGTTTTCATCACGCCGCGCGTCGTTCAGACAAATTAGGGGCACGCTGTCGCCGCTTGCGAGAGAGCACCGGACCGCCGCAGCTTTTGCGCTGCGCCGGAAGCCCTATCAAGCAGCCCGGCGCGAAGCGACAGGGCTGAAGGCGCTCTCAAGCGGGGCGCAGGCTCGACAAGGCAGCCGCTTTGCCAGTAAGCTGCGGCACGAACCAAACCGGATTAGCCAGAGGACACCGTTGCAAGCGCGGGACGCACACGCCAATGTATTTTTCGTAGGGCTCATGGGGGCAGGGAAAACCACCGTGGGCCGGGCCATTGCGCGCCGTCTCGATCGCCCATTCTTCGATTCCGACCATGAAATCGAGGCGCGCACGGGCGCGCGCATCCCGGTAATCTTCGAGCTGGAGGGCGAAGCGGGCTTCCGCGAGCGCGAAGCCAGCGTGATTTCCGACCTGACCGGGCGTGACAATATCGTCCTCGCCACCGGCGGTGGCGCGATACTGCGGCCGGACAACCGCGAAGCTTTGCAGAATCGCGGCGTGGTGATCTATCTGCGCGCCAATCCGCACGACCTGTGGCTGCGCACCCGGCGCGACAAGAATCGGCCCCTGTTGCAGACCGAAGACCCCAAAGCCCGTCTCGAAGCACTCTACGAAGTGCGCGACCCGTTATACCGGGAATGCGCGCATTTCGTGATCGAGACCGGCCGGCCTTCGGTCAACGGACTCGTCAACATGGTTCTGATGCAGCTCGAGATGGCCGGCGTCGCCAAACATCCTGCGTCATAATGGACCGTATGAATACCGTCAACGTCGAACTGGGCGAGCGCGCCTACCCCATCCATATCGGTGCCGACCTGATCGGCCAGACAGCGCTGTTCGCGCCGCATATCGCCGGCAGCTCCGTCACCATCGTCACCAATACCACCGTCGATCCGCTATACGGCGACAAGCTGCGCGCCGCGCTGGCGCCGCTCGGCAAGCAGGTGTCCACGGTCGTCTTGCCGGACGGCGAAGCGTACAAGAACCTCGAAACGCTGAACCTGATTTTCGACGCGCTGCTCGGCGGCCGCGCCGATCGCAAGACCACGCTGATCGCCTTGGGCGGCGGCGTGATCGGCGACATGACCGGGTTTGCGGCCGCGTGCTATATGCGCGGCGTGCCGTTCATTCAGGTGCCGACCACGTTGCTGTCGCAGGTCGATTCGTCGGTGGGCGGCAAGACGGGCATCAATCACCCGCTTGGCAAGAATATGATCGGCGCGTTCTATCAGCCGCAGGCCGTGATCGCCGACATCGGCGTGCTGCGCACGCTGCCGCCGCGTGAACTGGCGGCGGGCATCGCCGAAGTGATCAAGACCGGCGCCATCGCTGACGCGGGTTTCTTTCGCTGGATCGAAGCCAATATCGAGGCGCTGAATCGCTGCGAATCCGAGGCGCTGGCCGAGGCGGTCAAGCGATCATGTGAAATCAAGGCGTCGGTGGTCGCACAGGACGAGCGCGAAGGCGGGCTGCGCGCCATCCTGAATTTCGGCCATACCTTCGGGCATGCGATCGAAGCGGGCCTCGGCTATGGCGAATGGCTGCATGGTGAAGCAGTGGGCTGCGGGATGGTGATGGCGGCGGATCTGTCCGTGCGTCTCGGCTATCTCGACGAAGCCGCCCGCAAGCGTCTGGTGGACGTGATCGTCGCTGCCCATTTGCCGACCCGGGCACCCGCGCTCGGCGAGTCGCGTTATGTCGAACTCATGCGGGTCGACAAGAAGGCGGAGGCCGGCGCGATCAAATTCATTCTGCTGAAGCGTTTCGGTGAGACGCTGATCACCCAGGCGCCCGACGCCGAGGTGCACGCCACGCTGGCCGCCGCCGTCTGAGTCTCGCGGGGCATCCAGCAACGCAGCACGCACTCGCGTCACGAGGCGCCGCCCATGTTTCGGAGAACCCGGTGACTGACAGGCGCAGCGACGATGTAAAGCATGAACCGGCGGCAGGCACGGCGGGGATCAGCGTGCCTTCGCAGGAAGCACTCGAAGCGCACCTCGCGCCTTACGCGGCGCGTTCCGCGCAATCGCGCGGCCGCCGCTATCCGGAAGCCGCCCCCAGCGCGCGCACCGAATTCCAGCGCGACCGTGACCGCATCGTCCATTCGACGGCATTCCGCCGGCTCGAGTACAAAACTCAGGTGTTCGTGAATCACGAGGGCGACCTGTTTCGCACGCGTCTGACTCACAGCCTGGAAGTCGCGCAGATCGCGCGCTCGGTCGCACGCAATCTGCGGGTGAACGAAGATCTCGTCGAAGCCATCTCCCTCGCCCACGACTTGGGTCATACACCGTTCGGCCATGCCGGACAGGACGCGCTCAACGAATGCATGCGCGAGCACGGTGGCTTCGAGCACAATCTGCAGAGCCTGGCGGTCGTCGACGATCTGGAGGAGCACTACGGCGCGTTCAACGGCCTGAACCTTTGTTTCGAAACGCGTGAGGGAATTCTGAAGCACTGCTCACGTGAGAATGCGCGGCGGCTCGGCGCATTGGGCGAGCGCTTTCTGGAAGGCCGGCAACCGTCCATCGAGGCGCAGATCGCGAACGTCGCCGACGAGATCGCCTACAACAACCACGACGTCGACGACGGCTTGCGCTCGGGCCTGCTGACCGTCGAGCAACTCGCCGAGGTGGAGTTGTGGCAGGTGCACTACGAGGCGGCGCGTAGCGACTTTCCGCAGATCGAAGGGCGGCGTCTCATTCACGAAACAGTGCGCCGCATCATCAATACGCTGATTGTCGATCTGATCGATACGACCAGGTCGAATCTGGACAGGCACGCGCCCGCGTCGCTTGAGGCGGTGCGCTTATCGCCCCCGCTCGTCGCGCACAGTGACGAGATTGCCACGCAGGCTGCGGCGCTCAAGCGCTTTCTGTTCAAAAACCTGTATCGCCATTACCGCGTGATGCGCATGGCCAACAAGGCACGCCGCGTCGTCGCCGGTTTGTTCGACGCGTTCACGGACGACCCGCGACTGCTCCCGCCAAGCTACCAGTCAACCGACGCGATGCAGCAACCGCGTCTGATCGCCCACTACATCGCGGGGATGACGGATCGGTACGCGGTCAAGGAATATCAGCGGCTGTTCGTGATCGACGACAACTGAGCAGCGCGGCACGAACTAGCGCCGGCCGCGACGACTTGCGAGCCGGCGCCAGTGCAATGTGCCGGTTCAGATCACTTACAGCAGGCCACCGCCCAACCGGCGGCGGCAGCCCCGCGCGGTAGCGCCTTAGCGCAGCCGCGACGCGAACAACGCGCCCGCGATCAGCGCAACGCCCCCGACGATCGCAATCGTCTGCCACGGATTCTCATGCACGTAATCGTCGGCGTCTGCCACCGCCACCTGGGCGCGTTCGCGTACGGCGTCGCGCGTATCGTTCAGGCGCGCGCGCGCGACGTCGAGCTGTTTGCGAAGTTTGCCGCGCAACGCTACCGCGTCGGCCTGCGTGCCGTCCGCCAGCGTGGATTCGAGTTCCGACATTAGCGTGCGCAGTTCGCCTGCGATATCTTCGGCCGCGTGGCGGCTATGGCGAGCGATACGCCGCGCACGGCGGCTGGTGCTGGTCCAGGATTCGCCGAGGGCGTCTCGCGTATTCGGAAGTGCAGTCATGGTCGCTCCGTCGATGAGGTGAAAAAGGGTCCCGCGCGTTGTCACGAAGACGCAGTTTCACGTCGGGACGCGGGAAACACCATGCGAACGCAACTTCGGTGCCAAACCCCGCAGGCCCTAGCCACCGTGGTCCGCACGCAGATTCGTCGGCAGGTATTGCATTGGCTGACGCGATTCCGGGTCAAATTTACAAAGGCCGATAGCGGTCGGCGCGCGGCTTCCATGAGCGCCCAACCGGCCTCCATGATGCGCGCACAAATGAAAACGCCGTCATTGGATGTATGACGGCGTTGTCCAAGCCACGAAAATTCGACTACCCTACCTCAACGGCCCTAATTTTTTGAAGCGTTAGAAACGGTAACCGATGTTGACGTAGGAAACGATCGGGTTCAGTTTGATCTTGGTTTGCGACTGCACGTTCAGTGTGCCGACCGGCGTGTTCGCCGCGGTGTTCAGCTTGGCGGTCGTGCTGAGCGGCAGGTACGAGATCGAGACACCCGCGAACCAGTGCTGGTTGAACGCATAAGTGAAGCCGGCATTAAACACCGGCTCCCACGAACTATCCGTAGTGACGGTGGTCGGACCATGCAGAACGTTTGCCTCGAACGCGCTGTTGGTGATCTTTTCGTCGGTGAACCAGATGCGGCTCACACCAACGCCGAGATACGGGCGGAACGAGGCGGTCGGGGCATTGAAGTAGTACTTGAACAGCAGAGTCGGGCTCCACTGTTTTGCCTGGCCCAGCTTGCCGAACTGGGCGAGACTGCCCGAACCTTCCAGGTCGAACGAAGGCGGCACGCCAATGGCGAACTCGGCTGCGATGTGATCGGTAACGAAGTAGCCGGCAGTGAAACCGATGGTGTCGGCTGAGCCGAGTGTTGCACCGGTGTTGGCTTCGGTGATGTTGGTCGGGCTGCCGCCGATGCTCGTCACTTTCAACGGTTGGCTGCTCGATTGAGGCGCTAGATGGAACCAGCCCGATGTGACGTAAAAGCTACCGGCCGATTGCGCATGCGCTGCCGTTGTCATGCAGGCTAGCGCCGCGATCCCCGTTACGGCCTGTTTTAATTTCATATGTGCTCCTCCAAAAAAGGCCCGCTCATTATGACTACAACGTTTGAAACAAACCATACGCGGCGGTTAGAGCTTTCTCCCTAAGCACCGCGTGGTATCTGGCTCTGCCGCATGGCGCCGAAGCTTGAGCGCATGCGGTTCTTCGGACCTTCGGGTATGTACCAACGCGACTATCGGATACTCCAGCATGGCACGGCTTGCACGTCTCTATGTCCCTGACCAGCCGCAGCACGTCATCCTCCGCGGGCTCGATCAGCAGCCCGCTTTCGTCGACGACCAGGACTACGAGCTTTTCATCGATTGTTTGAAAGCGGCTTCGCGCGATCATCACCTGTCCATCCACGCGTATGCGCTGATGCCGGGCGCGGTGCAACTGCTCGTCACGCCGACCGAGGAGTCGAGCCTGCCGAAGGCGATGCAGGCGGTCGGGCGCCGTTACGTGGCGCACTTTAACAGGCGCTACGCGCGCCGTGGCACATTGTGGGAAGGGCGCTACAGAGCCACGGTCATCGAAGGCGAGCGCTACTTTCTGCTGGCGAGCCGCGTCGTCGAAATGTGTCCGGTGCGCGCGGGACTCGTGAGCGCGCCGGAAGACTACCGTTGGTCGAGCTACCGCCATCACATCGGCTTGACGCTCGACAGCCTGATTACCGACCATCCGCTGTACTGGTCGCTTGGCAATACGCCGTTCGAACGCCAGCGCGCCTACCGCGAACTGTGCGAGCAGCCGCTCGACGAACGCGAGGCCAGCCAGCTTCAGCAGGCCACGCTAAAGGGCTGGGTTTTGGGCAGCGAGACGTACCGCGAGTGGGCGGCGCGGGCCGCCAATCGGCGCGTATCGCCATTGCCACGCGGGCGGCCGCGCAAGGTGCGCGAGACGCCGCAGCAGCAATAAAGCGTGTCGGATCAATGGGCTGCAACGAAACGGCATCTTGGCATGCCGTTTTCTTTCGCCCCAATTTGATGTGGCACCAATAAAATTTCACCGCAATGCACCAACTTGATAATTGGGGTTCAATGACAACGTTTTATTTGCTATTCCATTGATTCGTCGCGTATATTCCGAATTCCGGTGCTTTTTGACGCGCGTAGCATCGAGCGTTGAGCGCGCCGTCGCGGTTGTGAATCGCACTGCGGCAATAGAAAAACGGTTTAACGGCCTGTCCGGCCCCTCACAGACGGTGTCCCCATGAACGACCACCAGCAACCGACTCACCCGGTTCCCGCCGCGCAAGGTCTGTACGACCCGCAAAACGAGCACGACGCCTGCGGCGTCGGCTTCGTCGCTCACATCAAGGGCAAGAAAAGCCACGAGATCATCGAGCAGGGCCTGAAGATTCTCGAGAACCTCGACCACCGGGGCGCCGTCGGCGCCGATCCGCTGATGGGCGACGGCGCGGGCATCCTGATCCAGATTCCGGACGGCTTTTATCGCGAGGAAATGGCCAAGCAGGGCGTGGTGCTGCCGCCGCACGGCGAATACGGCGTCGGCATGGTCTTCCTGCCGAAGGAACACGCGTCGCGTCTGGCCTGTGAACAGGAACTGGAACGCACGGTGAAGGCCGAAGGCCAGGTCGTGCTGGGCTGGCGCGACGTGCCGGTCGACCACACCATGCCGATTTCGCCCACCGTGAAGGCGAGCGAGCCGCTGATCCGCCAGATCTTCATCGGCCGCGGCAAGGACATCATGGTGACGGACGCACTCGAGCGGAAGCTGTACATCATCCGCAAGACCGCGAGCCACCGCATCCAGGCGCTCAAGCTCAAGCACGGCAAGGAATACTTCGTGCCGTCGTGCTCGGCGCGCACGGTCGTCTACAAGGGCCTGCTGCTGGCCGGCCAGGTCGGCGTGTATTACCGCGACCTGCAGGACGAGCGCACGGTGTCGGCGCTGGCGCTGGTGCACCAACGCTTCTCGACCAACACGTTCCCGGCGTGGGAACTGGCTCACCCGTACCGCATGATCGCCCACAACGGCGAAATCAACACGGTCAAGGGCAACGTCAACTGGCTGAACGCCCGCACCGGCGCGATCGCGTCGCACGTGCTCGGCGACGATCTGCCGAAGCTCTGGCCGCTGATCTATCCGGGCCAATCCGACACCGCCTCGTTCGACAACTGTCTCGAACTGCTGGTTATGGCCGGCTACCCGCTCGTCCACGCCATGATGATGATGATCCCGGAAGCCTGGGAACAGCACACGCTGATGGACGACAACCGCCGCGCGTTCTACGAATACCACGCCGCGATGATGGAGCCGTGGGACGGCCCCGCCGCGATCGCCTTCACCGACGGCCGTCAGATCGGCGCGACGCTCGACCGTAACGGCCTGCGCCCGGCGCGCTACATCGTCACGGACGACGATCTCGTCATCATGGCGTCGGAAGCGGGCACGCTGCCTATCCCGGAGTCGAAGATCGTCAAGAAGTGGCGTTTGCAGCCGGGCAAGATGTTCCTGATCGACATGGAACACGGCCGTATCATCGACGACAAGGAACTGAAGGACAATCTCGCGAACGCCAAGCCGTACAAGAGCTGGATCGACGCCGTGCGCATCAAGCTCGACGAGATCGAGGCGAAGGCCGAAGACGTCGCCACGGAACGCCGCGAAGCCGCTGCGTTGCTGGATCGCCAGCAGGCGTTCGGCTACACGCAGGAAGACCTCAAGTTCCTGATGGCGCCGATGGCGCAAGCCGGCGAAGAAGCGGTCGGCTCGATGGGCAACGACTCGCCGCTCGCGGTCATGTCCAACAAGAACAAGACGCTGTATCACTACTTCAAGCAGCTGTTCGCGCAAGTGACGAATCCGCCGATCGACCCGATCCGCGAAAACATGGTGATGTCGCTGGTGTCGTTCGTCGGTCCGAAGCCGAACTTGCTTGACACGAACAACATCAACCCGCCAATGCGTCTCGAAGTGTCGCAGCCGGTACTCGACTTCAAGGACATCGCCAAGATCCGCGCGATCGATCAGTACACGGGCGGCAAGTTCAGCTCGTACGAACTGAACATCTGCTATCCGGTGGCGTGGGGCAAGGAAGGCATCGAAGCGCGCCTCGCCTCGCTGTGCGCGGAAGCCGTGGATGCGGTCAAGTCCGGCTACAACATGCTGATCGTGTCGGACCGCAAGACCGACCGCGACAACGTCGCGATCCCGGCGCTGCTGGCCACCGCCGCGATCCATACGCACCTCGTGCAGCATGGTCTGCGCACGAGCGCGGGCCTGGTCGTGGAAACCGGCTCGGCGCGTGAAACGCACCACTTCGCGTTGCTCGCGGGCTACGGCGCGGAAGCCGTGCACCCGTACCTGGCCATGGAAACGCTGAGCCAGCTCGCGGCCGGCCTGAAGGGCGACCTGTCGGCGGAGAAGGCGGTCTATAACTTCACCAAGGCAGTCGGCAAGGGCCTGATGAAGGTCATGTCGAAGATGGGCATTTCGACCTACATGTCCTACACCGGCGCGCAAATTTTCGAAGCGGTCGGTCTGGCTGAAGATCTGGTGGTGAAGTACTTCAAGGGCACGTCGTCGAAGGTCGGCGGTATTGGCCTGTTCGACGTCGCGGAAGAAGCGATCCGTCTGCACCGCGACGCGTTCGGCGACAACCCGGTCCTCGCGAACATGCTCGACGCGGGCGGCGAATACGCGTACCGCGTGCGCGGCGAAGAACACATGTGGACGCCGGATGCGATCGCCAAGCTGCAGCACTCGGCGCGCAGCAACTCGTATCAGACGTACAAGGAATACGCGCATCTGATCAACGATCAGACCAAGCGCCACATGACGTTCCGCGGCCTGTTCGAATTCAAGTTCGATCCGACCAAGGCCATCCCGCTCGACGAAGTCGAATCGGCGAAGGAAATCGTCAAGCGGTTCGCGACCGGCGCGATGTCGCTGGGCTCGATCTCGACCGAAGCACACGCCACGCTGGCGGTCGCGATGAACCGCATCGGCGGCAAGTCGAACACGGGCGAAGGCGGCGAGGACGTGAACCGTTACCGCAACGAACTGCGCGGCATTCCGATCAAGAACGGCGACACCATGAAGTCGGTGATCGGCGACGAAGTGATCGTCGACATTCCGCTAAAGGAAGGCGACTCGCTGCGCTCGAAGATCAAGCAGGTGGCGTCGGGCCGTTTCGGCGTGACCGCGGAATACCTCGCGTCCGCCGATCAGATCCAGATCAAGATGGCGCAAGGCGCGAAGCCGGGCGAAGGCGGCCAGTTGCCGGGCCACAAGGTGTCGGACTACATCGGCAAGCTGCGTTACTCAGTGCCGGGCGTCGGACTGATTTCGCCGCCGCCGCACCACGACATCTACTCGATCGAAGATCTGGCGCAGCTGATCCACGATCTGAAGAACGCCAACTCGGCGGCCAGCATCTCGGTGAAGCTGGTGTCGGAATCGGGCGTGGGTACGGTTGCCGCCGGTGTCGCCAAGGCCAAGGCCGATCACGTCGTGATCGCCGGCCATGACGGCGGCACGGGCGCGTCGCCGCTGTCGTCGGTGAAGCATGCCGGCACGCCGTGGGAACTGGGTCTTGCCGAAACGCAGCAAACCCTGGTGCTGAACCAGTTGCGCGGCCGTATCCGCGTGCAGGCCGACGGCCAGATGAAGACCGGCCGCGACGTCGTGATCGGCGCGCTGCTTGGCGCGGACGAGTTCGGTTTCGCGACGGCGCCGCTCGTCGTCGAAGGCTGCATCATGATGCGCAAGTGCCATCTGAACACTTGCCCGGTCGGCGTCGCGACGCAAGATCCGGTGCTGCGTGCGAAGTTCCAGGGCCAGCCGGAACACGTCGTGAACTTCTTCTTCTTCGTTGCGGAAGAAGCGCGCGAAATCATGGCGCAACTGGGCATCCGCAAGTTCGACGACCTGATCGGCCACGCCGAACTGCTCGACATGAAGAAGGGCATCGAGCACTGGAAGGCCAAGGGTCTGGACTTCTCGCGCGTGTTCTATCTGCCGCAAGTGTCGGCTGAAGTCGCGCGCAAGCATGTCGACATGCAGGACCACGGTCTGGACAAGGCACTCGACCACACGCTGATCGAGAAGGCGAAGGCGGCGATCGAGAAGGGCGAGCACGTCTCGTTCATCCAGCCGGTGCGCAACGTGAACCGTACCGTCGGCGCGATGCTGTCCGGCACGATCGCGAAGAAGTATGGTCACGACGGCTTGCCCGACGACTCCATTCACATCCAGTTGAAGGGCACGGCGGGCCAGAGCTTCGGCGCGTTCCTCGCCAAGGGCATCACGCTGGATCTCGTCGGCGACGGTAACGACTACGTCGGCAAGGGCTTGTCGGGCGGCCGCATCATCATCCGACCGACCAACGATTTCCGCGGCAAGTCGGAAGAGAACATCATCTGCGGTAACACGGTGATGTACGGCGCGATCGAAGGTGAAGCGTTCTTCCGCGGCGTCGCCGGCGAGCGCTTCTGCGTGCGTAACTCGGGCGCGACGGCGGTTGTCGAAGGCACGGGCGACCACGGTTGCGAATACATGACGGGCGGCACGGTGGTCGTGCTCGGCGAAACGGGCCGTAACTTCGCGGCCGGCATGTCGGGCGGCATCGCCTACGTGTACGACCCGGACAACTCGTTCGCGGGCAAGTGCAACAAGTCGATGGTCGCGCTCGATCCGGTTCTGCAAACGGCCGAACAGGAACGCACGGTCGACAAGGGCCTGTGGCACGCCGGCGCAACCGACGAAGCGCTGCTCAAGGGACTCATCGAGCGTCACTTCCAGTTCACGGGTTCGCCGCGCGCCAAGGCGCTGCTCGAAAACTGGGACGCGTCGCGCCGTCAATTCGTGAAGGTGTTCCCGACCGAATACAAGCGCGCGCTGGGCGAAATGGCCGCGAAGAAGGCGAACAAGGAAGTGCTCGCCGCCTGATTTGCAACTGGCCTCAAGCCAAAGACGTCACATACAAGCCGTACCCGCCGCGCCCCGCCGTTCAACGGTGCACGCGGCGGGTGTAGATCACCCCACCTGATTAGATAGAGAAGAGAACCACATGGGCAAGGCAACCGGTTTTCTCGAGTTCGAACGCCGCCACGAGGCGTACGAAGCTCCGCTCACGCGCGTGAAGCACTACAAGGAATTCGTCGCCGCGCTGACCGACGACGAAGCCAAGATTCAAGGCGCGCGTTGCATGGACTGCGGCATTCCGTTCTGCAACAACGGCTGCCCGGTGAATAACATCATCCCGGACTTCAACGACCTGGTGTTCCATCAGGACTGGAAGAACGCGATCGAAGTGCTGCATTCGACGAACAACTTCCCCGAGTTCACGGGCCGCATCTGCCCGGCGCCGTGCGAAGCGGCCTGCACGCTCGGCATCAATGACGATCCGGTCGGCATCAAGTCGATCGAGCACGCGATCATCGACAAAGCCTGGGCCGAAGGCTGGGTTGCACCGCAGCCGCCGAAGCACAAGACCGGCAAGAAGGTCGCCGTGGTCGGTTCCGGCCCCGCCGGTTTGGCCGTCGCGCAGCAACTCGCGCGCGCGGGGCACGATGTCACCGTGTTTGAAAAGAACGACCGCATTGGTGGTTTGCTGCGTTATGGCATTCCCGACTTCAAGCTGGAGAAGTGGCTGATCGATCGCCGCATGCGTCAGATGGAAGCCGAAGGCGTGACGTTCCGCGCGGGTGTGTTCATCGGCAAGGCGGATTCGCTGCCTGCGCATATCGGCAACACGGCGAAAGAGACCGTTTCGCCGGAGCAGTTGAAGGAAGAGTTCGACGCCGTGGTGATCGCTGGCGGTTCGGAAACGCCGCGCGATCTGCCGGTGCCTGGCCGCGAGCTGGAAGGCATTCACTACGCGATGGAATTCCTGCCGCAACAGAACAAGGTTAATGCCGGTGACAAGGTTGCGAACCAGTTGCTCGCGAAGGGCAAGCATGTGGTCGTGATCGGCGGCGGCGATACGGGTTCGGACTGCGTGGGCACGTCGAATCGCCATGGCGCGAAGAGCGTCACGCAATTCGAATTGCTGCCGCAGCCGCCGGAAGAAGAAAACAAGCCGCTCGTGTGGCCGTACTGGCCGATCAAGCTGCGCACATCGTCGTCGCATGACGAAGGCTGCTCGCGTGATTGGGCAGTCGCGACCAAGCGCCTCGAAGGCAAGAACGGCAAGGTCGAGAAGCTGATCGCGGCGCGCGTCGAATGGAAGGACGGCAAGATGCAGGAAGTGCCGGGCTCCGAATTCGAAATGAAGGCCGATCTGGTGCTGCTCGCCATGGGCTTCACGCAGCCGGTGTCGCCGGTGCTCGAAGCGTTCGGCGTCGACAAGGATAATCGCGGCAACGTGCGTGCTTCGACCGAAGGCGAGAAGGCGTACTACACGTCGGTGGACAAGGTGTTCACCGCCGGCGATATGCGCCGTGGTCAGTCGCTGGTGGTGTGGGCGATTCGTGAAGGCCGTCAGTGCGCGCGTTCGGTGGACGCGTTCCTGATGGGGCATTCGGAACTGCCGCGCTAAACGTCTCCCGTCCGGTTTTCGTGCTGAGGCATGGGAGCCGGCAACTGCTTGCAGGAAGAGGTGGAGACGACAATGTGCCGCGTCAGTAGCGCATCAAGCGGTGAAAAAACAAAGCCGGGCACCTGAGAGGGTGACCCGGCTTTTTAACTTCAGCGTGCAGCGGCGCTATGTGCGTGGTTTACCGTACCGCCCCAACGTGAGCCCATCAAGATCGATCTCCGGCTTGCGGTGCGTGATCAGATCCGCGACCACGCGTCCCGAACCCATCGACATCGCCCAACCCGTCGAGCCGTGACCGAGGTTCAACCACAGTTTCTCCACGCCGGACGGACCGAGCAGCGGCGCGCCGTCGGGTGTCATGGGACGGCGGCCGACCCAAAAATGCGCGGACGTCGGATTGGCCGCGTGCGGGAACCAGTCGCTCAGCACCTTCATGAGCGTTTGCAAGGCCTGTTCACGCAAGGTGGTCTGCCGATTACCGAGTTCCGCAGTGCCGGCCACGCGCAGGTTGTTGCCAAAACGCGTGATCGCCGTCTTCAGCGATTCGTCCATCAACGCGCCGCGCGGGGCTTTTTCTTCGTCGGTGACGGGCAGCGTCGCGGAATAGCCTTTCACCGGATAAAGCGGCACTTTCACGCCGAGCCGCGCGAGCAATCCCGCACTGTCGACGCCCAGCGCCACCACCACGGCATCCGCGTGCAGCATCTCGGCGCCGCGTTCGCTCTCGATACGCACTGCGCGCAACGCCCCGCCTTGCACATCGAGCGAGGTGACGCGCGTGTCGAAACGGAAGCGCACGTCATTGCGTTCACAAATGGCGCGCAGTTCGCGCGTGAAGCGTGCGCAATCGCCGGCTTCGTCGTCGGGCAGATAGAGCCCCGAGAGCGGCGCCTGACGCGCCCAACTCAAACCCGGCTCGATCTCCACACACTGCGCCGCGCTCACTTCCCGATGCGCGATACCCGCATCGCGTAACACGGCGAGCGCCGGCTGCGCGAGTTCGACGTCGTACTCGCTGCGGAACAACTGCAGATAGCCTTGGCTGCGGGCGTAGTCGAACGGATAGCAAGCGCGGAATTCGTGCAGACAGTCACGGCTGTAATAAGCAATGCGCTGCATACGCTGCTTGTTGACGCGAAACCGTTCGAGATCGCATTCATGCAGCCAGCGCGCGATCCAACGCCATTGAGCTGGATCGAAGGTCGGGCGGAAGATCAGCGGCGAGGCCGGCTTGAACAGATATTTGAGGATCTTCGCCGGCATGCCGGGCGCGGCCCAGGGCGTTACGTAGCCCGGCGCGATCACGCCCGCGTTGCCGAAGCTGGTGGAGAGCGCGACGTCCGGTTCGCGCTCGATCACGGTGACTTCGCAGCCCTGCTGGCGGAGGTAAAAAGCAGTGGCGACGCCAATCACGCCGCCGCCCAGAACAATCGTTTTCATGTGTGTAACTGCGGTTCAGGCGGCAGGCTGGGTCGCGCCGAGCACCTTGCCCCTGGTTTCGGGCAGACACAACGCGGCGACAATCACAAGCAGATAGCCTGAGCCGGCCACGATGCCCATCGCTTTCACCAGCGTCATGGTTTGCGACAGTGTACCGACCAGAAT
Source organism: Paraburkholderia sp. BL6665CI2N2 (assembly GCF_004366535.1). Taxonomy (NCBI): domain Bacteria; kingdom Pseudomonadati; phylum Pseudomonadota; class Betaproteobacteria; order Burkholderiales; family Burkholderiaceae; genus Paraburkholderia; species Paraburkholderia sp. BL6665CI2N2. Next base: position 5,309,957 of record NZ_SORC01000001.1, on the reverse strand, counting down.
CGGAAAGAACGAACCGAGGCCACGCCCGAGGTTGTAGCAGAATCCTTGTCCCGAACCGCGTATCGCATTCGGATAAAGCTCGGACAGGTAAGCGCCCACGCCCGCGAAAATCCCTTGCACCACGATGCCGAGCGGAAAGCCGAGCGCGAGCATCATGCCGTCGGTGATCGGCAGCATGGTGTAGAACATGCCGAGCACGAACGAGCCGATCGCGAACAGCACGAACGACGCGCGCCGGCCGATCTTGTCGCACAGAATCGCGCCGACGATATACCCCGTGAATGAACCGACGATCAGCACGATCAGATAACCGCTCGTGTTGAACACAGACAGATGCCGCACGGTCTTCAGATAGGTCGGCAACCACGTGGTGATCGCGTAATAGCCGCCGAGCATGCCGGTGCACAGCACGCTGCCGAGCAAGGTGGTTTTGAGGTGAGCGCCCGAGAAGATCTGCAGGAAATGTGACGTATCGAAACCGCTCTCACGAGCCCGGCGCGTTTCGAGAAAGATCTCCGGATCGCTCACATTGCGACGAATGTAGATGATCCATGCAGCGGGCAGCAGACCGATCCAGAAGCAGGCGCGCCATGCGTACTGCTCAGGCAGCAACGCAAAGAAAGCCCAGTAAATGATGGCCGCGGCCGCCCAGCCGAACGACCAGCTGCTTTGCACGGTGCCGACCGCTTTCGCGCGATGCTGAGGCGAGCGAATGGTCTCGGCCATCATGATCGTCACGACCGACCATTCGCCGCCGAAGCCGATGCCCTGCAGTGTGCGCGTGGTGAGCAACTGCCAGAACGAGTGCGTGAAGCCGGACAGAAAGGTGAACAGCGCAAAGGTGGCGATGGTCCACTGCAGCACGCGGATGCGGCCGTAGCGGTCGGCGAGAATGCCGGCTAGCCAGCCGCCCACCGCCGACGAGATCAGCGAACTGGTGGCGATCATGCCGGCTTCGCTCTTTGTCATGCCCCACGTCGCGATCAGCGTCGGAATGAGGAAGGAGTAAATCATGAAGTCGAAGGCATCGACCGCGTAGCCTCCGAAGCCGGCGTATAGCGTGCGGCGTTCGCGTTGGGTCAGTTCGGTGAACCATTGGAGAGAAGGCATATTTTGTTGTGGTCTCCAGGGCTTGTTGGCCTGCCGTCGGCGTGAATGTGGGGTGTTTGTATTCTACGGGGATGGGGCGTCGTGCGGCCAGTTGTGGTCAAAAATGGCAGGCAACGGTAAGAAACCGATAAGAGATGAAAAGCCGGAGAAATCTGCGCGAGGGAAAGGCAATGTCGCGGCCTGGCTGACGATCGCGCTGTCCGGCCGATGCGCGCGAGCCGCTTTTTCCTTACCAACTACTACCGTGTAACCCAAACGATATTGAGCATGGTTAAACTGCGCTCGCAGCGCCGATGCTGCGACTTATCCACTCACGCCCGCGCCAGCCACGCCGAATGCCCGCTCCCGCAAAAAATTGCTCGCCATTCCGACGCTCCGCGAGCACTTTTCCGCGGACGAGCCAACTGTCGGACGAGGCGCCGCCGGCCTCGCGCCGGACTTTCCTGAAGCGCTCAGCCAGCGTGCTGCTGATCTCCGGCATGGGCAGCTCGTTGCTGTCCGCGTGCGGCGGCGGCAACCTCGACGCTGATCAGCCCGCCACGCCGCGTCTTGCGTCGGTCGACAACTTTCGCGATCTGGCGGGAGCGGCCGCTGGGTATCCGACCGTCGACGGCAAACAGATGCGCCGGGGCGCGTTCTACCGCGCGAACGCCTTGACGCTCGACACCACCGACCAGGCCACGATCGACCGGCTCGGCATTGCCTCGGTCTACGATCTGCGCACGCCCGGTGAAATTGCGCGTACCGCCGATATCCTGCCGAGCGGCGCGACCACCCAGACGCTCAACGTGCTCGGCATCACTGACTTCGTCACGCCGAACGTCGAGACGGCGGGCGCAGCCGTCGCGTTCATGGAATCGCAGGCGCGCGGCTACGTCACCGGCGCCGCCCAGCGCGGCGCATACGGGGCGCTGCTGACGAGTCTCGCCGAAGGGCCGGGTGCGCAACTCTTTCATTCCAACGCGGGCAAGGACCGCGCCGGTTGGGTCGCGGCGCTCCTGCTCAGCATTGCGAACGTTCCGCTCGACGTCATCATGCAGGACTATCTGCTGAGCAACGCCTATCTGGCGCCGTCGATCGAAACGCAAACCGGCAGGTTGCGCGCGCAGGACGGCGACGCCATCGCTTCCGCGGAAGCGCCGCTGATGAATGTCCAGGAAAATTATTTGCAGGCCGGATTCGACCAGGTGCAGGCGATCTACGGCACGATGGTGAGCTATCTGACGCAAGGTCTCGGCGTCTCGCAGACGACCATCGATACCTTGCACAGTCGCCTGGTGGTTTGAGGCGCCACAGCCGCGAGCTACGCGTTCGGCACGAAAAAAGCCGGCCAAAAAAAAGTCCGCCCTAAATGACGGGGCGGACAGAGAAGGGCGGCATCGAGGTTGCCGGGAGCGACTATAAAGCCCCCGCGCCTGCGATGGTTCATCCGGTAAGGGTGCGTAAGCGCCGCCCAACCTCTTTCACCTCTCTGTCACGTCAACACCGGCACCACCGGCAATTCGATCCGCACTTCCAGACCGCCCTGCGCGTGATTACGCACGTGACAGCGTCCGCCGCGATCGTGCGCGAGCCGTGCGACGATCGCGAGGCCGAGGCCGCAATGGCCCTCGCCGCCACGCGCCGCGTCGAGCCGGACAAACGGCTTCATGGCTGCGGCGATGCGGTCGTCGGGAATGCCGACGCCGTGGTCGCGCACGCTGATTACCCAATGGCCGTCGGTGCGGGCGGTGGCGATATCCACCGGCGGCGCGCCGTGTTCGAGCGCGTTGTCGACGAGGTTCGTGACCAGCCGGTCCAGCAGCGTGCGCGGCAGCCTGAACGCCGGGCCGGCGCGCAGATCGAGCGTGAAGAGCGGTGCTTCGGTGCTGTCGCTGGCGGAGAACTGTTCCTGCAAGAAGTCGTCGACTTCGACCGGCGGCCCGGCGTCGGCGGACTGTCCCGCGAATTCGAGAAACTGCTGAACGATGTTGGTGAGCGAGTCGACGTCGCGGATCAGGCCGGCGCGTTCGTTTTCCGCCACCAGCACGCTCGCGCGCAGCTTCAGGCGCGTGAGCGGCGCCTTCAGGTCGTGCGCGACGCCGGCCAGCATCACGGCCTGATCGTCGCCCGCTTCATTCAGGCGCCGCATCATGTCGTTGAACGAACCGATCAGATCGCGCAACTCGCGCGGGCCTTGCACTGTCACCGGTTCTGGACGGCCGCCCGAGCCGAACGCACGCGCGGCGTCGGCGACGCGCGAAAGCGGCCGCTGCATCTGCCAGACTGCCAACAGCGAGAGGATCAGCGCGGCAAGCAGCATCGAGATCGACTCGATCAGAAAGCGTGGGCGCGGCGGCACATCGACCGGCACCACGACCCAGTTCGACTTGCCGGGAAACAGCACCCATAACTGCGGCGGGCGTAGATCGTCGACGGCGATCTGCGTGCCGGGCGGCAGATTCTCGCGCAAGTGCCGGCTCAGGTCTTCGAGCGGACGCTGCGTGGGCGCGTGTAGATGCACGCTCGCCGGCATGTTCCAGGTGGGTACGAGATGTACGCGCATGGCGGGCGCGAGCGCGGCGCCTTTCATCGGCTCGCCGTTGACGGCTTGCAGCACCAGCAGGATGCCGCGCGCGAAGCCGTCGATTTCGTGGCGCGGCGGCTGCATCACTACCAGCACGAACCAGCCGGCCTGAATTGCGAACAACACCGCCGCCGAGAGTAACGCCATTCTGCCGAACAGCGTGTTCAGCGGGTTTTTCATGCGCTTGAGGCGGCCTCGTCGGCGAAAGGCGTGCCGTCGGCGTCGGGCACGAAAACATAGCCTTTGCCGCGCACCGTCTGCACGTAGCAGGGATTCGACGGGTCGTCTTCGATCACGCGGCGCAGGCGCCAGATCGGCACGTCGAGGCTGCGGTCGCGGAAGGCGAGGTTGTCGCGATGCACGAGATCGTGAATCAGCACGCGCGACAGCACCTTGTACGGATTGTTGACGAAGATCTTCAGGAGCGCGAACTCACTGTCGCGCAGCGCCAGCTTCGAATTGTCGCGGCACAGTGAACGGGTGGCGAAGTCGAGCTCGAACGGGCCGAAGCGATACGGCTTGCGGGCTTCCGGCGCGCTCGTGGTGGACGGCCCGCGCCGGCGCAAAACCGTGTGGATGCGGGCGAGCAATTCGCGCGGATCGAACGGCTTGGTCAGATAGTCGTCCGCGCCGAGCGAGAGCCCGACAATGCGGTCGGCCACCGTGCCGCGCGCCGTCACGAAGATCACCGGAATGTCGTCGCCGGCGGCGCGCAGCGCGGTGAGCGCGCGCAAGCCGTCGGTGTTCGGCATCATGATGTCGAGCACGACGACGGACGGCCGTTCGCGTTCGAGCCGGCGCTGGAGATGTGTGCCGTCGTGGAGCACGGACGCGTCGAAGCCGTTCGACTGCAGAAACTTGCAAAGCAGATCGCGTACGACCGGATCGTCGTCGACGATAAGGACCTGTGGATTCATGCTGAAATTTTAAGCTGACGCGCACGGCGCGCGGCCGACTGTTTTCTTACCAACGCTTACGGCAGGCCGCGCCGCTTCGGCCGGCTCGCTTTCAGGCCCGCTTGTCAGCCCCCGCTACGCAAGGCTCGCGGGATATTTCAGCCGCGCCATCTTGGCAGCGCGCGCGGCGGCGCCGATTTCGTTTCGCATCGCCAACATTCCTCGCAGGAAAGAATTTGCACGTATCTGGAACCGGTCGAAACAGGTCGGAACGGGTCGTAAGAACCGCCGGAAAGCGCGCTTTGCTTCGTGCATCGGCATGGCGTGGCCGGCGAGATGATTCGTCGTGCAGCACGTTGCGCCGCATGCTGAATCAGCCTAACGCCTTGGGCCCACGGCAGGCGGCGTGAAATCGAAACCTAGCGCCACGCGAGGCTCATCATGACCGTTCCCAGCAATCTCTCTTCAACCCGCTTTTCTTCTCTGGCGCCGACGCCGCCGGCCGAAAGACCTGCCGCCGCCAACAACCCGGGCGCCGCCACGCCGACGCGAGAGTCTGGCGCTCAGACACCGCCGTCGCTGCCCACCGGGCTGGTCGGGCACCACGTCAATACGACAGCCTGACGTACCGAGGCCCACGTGTCGACTCCGAGAATTCTTCACCGCTTCATGCGTGTCGTTGCGTGGTTGACGCTCGGCGCGGCGCTGCTGCCACTGGGTGGCTGCGCCGTCGCCGCGCTGCCGTGCCGGCTGACTTCGGCCACGCTGAAAATCATCCCGGTCGTTGGCCATGCCGCGGCCTCGCCGTTCGACATGTGTTCATCCGCCATCGACTGAATCATGACACTCAAACGGATTGCCTGGGTGCTGGCGTTGCTGGGCGGCGTGCTGTCATCGAGCGCGCAAGCGCGGCCGCCTGCGCGCGACGCAAGTGCTGCGGGCGCCGCATCGAAAGAGCCTTCCGCCGATGCGCGGCGGCGCTCGCAAGACGCGCCATTCGCGTTTCGTGGCATCGCGCTCGGCATCACGCTCGACGAATTCCGCGCGGGCTCGAGCGTGCGGGCGACGCCGCTCGGCAGCGTGCCGGTCTGCGAGACGGACGTGCAAGCGGGCGCGCTCGGCATGCGGCTGAAGTCGCACGACAGTCTGACGGTGGCCTGCCGCTGGGCGCATCGCGCCGACAACGGCTGGGCGGTGTCGCAAGCGGTGGTCGACGGCGCACCGGCGCTGGAGCACGTGCTGCGCTTTGCGCGCGTGGACGGCCAAAGCGCGCTGCATCTGTACGAGATTTCTTTCGTGATCGACGAGATCACCGCCGAAGATTTGCGCGACGCACTCGCGGACCGCTACGGGCCGCCGCGTCTCGCGACGCAGAACGTGTCGGCGACGGGCGCGATGCCCATGTACGTGTGGGAAAACGCGGTGAGTTCGATCACGTTGTGCTTTCTGCCGGGCACGCGCAACGGCACGCTCACCTATCTGCTGAAGGGCTCGGATGCGTGGGTGAAGTCGGTCGTGCGGCAATGGCAGGCGAGCGGCGCGGAGGCGGGTTGATGAGCGCCGATGAGTGCGGCCGCGAGGCCCGTTTTCAACAAGGAGCATGCATGACTGCGCTACGTCTGGCTGTCGCGCTAGGCGCGGCGGCTTGCCTTGCGGCTTGCGCGGGCAATCAGCAAAGCTCGATCGTCGATACACCGATGGCGCCGCCGCTCGCCTCGGCGCCGCTGAACGTCAACACGCAAGGCGCGATCTATCAGGCGGGCGCGCCGCTGCTGCTATACGAAACACCGCGCGCCCAGCATATCGGCGACGTGCTCACCATCCGCCTTGCGGAATCGTACAGCGGCAACAACAGCGCGACCGCCGCGGCGAGCCGCTCGAGCAGCATCACCGCCGACGCCGCCGATCATTCCACCAACGCCGCCGCGCGGCTCGCGCGACTGTTCAACATCGGCTCGGCGAGCACCGAATACAAAGGGCAGGGCAGTCTCACCGACGTCAGCGGCATGAACGGCACGCTCGCTGTCACCGTGATCGGCACCATGTCTACCGGCAATCTCGTGGTGTCGGGCGAGAAGGTGATCGCAATGAGCGGCAACCGCGACCGGCTGCGCCTGTCGGGCATCGTCAATCCTAAGGATATCGAAGCGGGCAATTACGTGGCGTCGAGCAAGGTAGCGAACGCGCGCATCGAGCAGGCCGGCGTGGGCATGGTATCTGACGCCACGACGATGGGCTGGCTGCAGAGAATGTTCATGAGCGTGCTGACGTTTTGAGCCGTCGGCGCGCGACAGGTCTGAGACGCAGGCGACACATGAAGTGGACAGTCCATCGCACTTCACGCACCCGTCAGGCGCTGCGTTCAGCCGCGCCCATTTCACCGTCCGGGACGAACACGTAGCCGCGTCCCCACACGGTTTGCACATAGCGCGGCTCGGAAGGGTCCACTTCGATCAGCCGGCGCAAACGCCAGATCGACACGTCCAGGCTGCGATTGCGATGCACCTCGCTATTGCCGTGCAGTTTCTCCAGCAATTGCGCGCGCGTCAGCACGGTCATCGCGTGGCTGACGAATACCTTCAGCATGGCGAATTCGCTCGAACGCAGCGTGATGCGCTCGCCGTCCCGGCGTAACTCGCGCGCCGGGAAATTCACTTCGAAACGGCCGAAGCGGTACGGCGCGCGCTGCTCCGGCGCACTCGGCGCAATCGTGCCGCGACGGCGCAGCACGGTGCGAATCCTCGCGACCAGTTCGCTCGGTTCGAAGGGCTTGCCGAGATAGTCGTCCGCGCCGAGTTCGAGGCCGATCACGCGGTCGATCGGATCGGAGCGCGCGGTCAGCAGAATAACGGGGATGTCGTCGCCGGCCACGCGCAAGGCGCGCAGTGCGCTGATGCCGTCGAGCTCCGGCATCATGATGTCGAGTACGATCAAGGCGGGGCGCTCGTCCTGCAAACGACGCTGCAGCGCCAGGCCGTTCTGGAGCGTGTCGACTTTGAAGCCGCGCCCTTCCAGATAGCCGCTGACGAGCTCACGTACGACGGGGTCGTCGTCGACGACGAGAATGGATTGGTTCATTCAGGTCATCTTAGAGAAGCACGCGCGCGGAGCAAAGCGCGTAACGCTTTCGAATCCTTTCCCGTGTAAGAGATGGCAAGAGCCCGCGTGGCTAGTTCGCCTGCGAGGTCTGGATGGTCTGCAGCGGCTCCCGCGCGAAGTCGGTTCGATCGACCACCATTCGCTCGATCAGCCCGTTGAGTTTGGTCGACGCCGAAGAGAAGCGATCGGTGTTCAGGCCGCCGGTCTGATAGCGGGCTGTGACGAGGATGCGGCCGTTCTGAATCAGCGTCAGGTCGATGATCGACAGATACTGGATCGTCTCGTCGCTGAACGAGCGGCGACCATAATCGATTGCGGCGTTATAGACGAGGCGCGCCTCGCAGCCGGCGGGCGAGGTGCCCGGATTGTAGACGTCCGAACGAATGCCGCGCCGGTCGAGCGCGAGTTGCAACGCCGGCACGAAATCGCCGACCGACACGTTCTGATTGACTTCGATGCAGACGTTGCTGACCTCGGCCGGCCTGCCGTTGACGAAGGTCGGCGACGAATAGTTCGCCGCGATCGCGTAGCCCGCCTGAATGACGGAGCCGGTGGCGTCGGCGGCCTGGATCAATGTCCAGGCGCAGCCGTTCAGGCCGACCGCCAGCGTGGCGGATACGGTGAGCCACGCGCAGGGACGCCGCAACGTAACCCACGCGGCCCGTGGGGCTCGCGTGAAAGCATAAGCGCGCATGCTCGGCACGAAGGTCATGAGGCGGCGCCAGGTGGCGGTTGGTGGAGGCGGTGAGTCACGGCGAATCACCTCGGGTAACTGCAATCAGGATCACGCTCAGCGCGTGACGCGCAGACGCAGTTCGTTTTGCCCCTGCACATTCGCCGTGACGCTGACGCGACGCTCGGCGGTGGTGACGATGAAATGCTGGCGCGTCGGCGTGTTGACGTCATGCACGACGTTCGGGAAGCAGGCGGCGATATCGGCGCCGAATTCCTCGAGCGGATCGGTGACGACGCCGTCGGCTTGCCAGTGCGCGCGCCAGTGGCAATCGTAGGCGTGCGTGTTGGCGCGGCAGTCGTCGGCGCTTGACGTGCCCGGCAATTGCGCGGCGGCCTGGGTCTGCAACTGCCGGAAATCAGCGGCATCGACGATATGTTTGAGCGCGGGGCAAACGTCGGCCGGCTCGTTGGCCAGATTGGCCTGAGTCGCCTGGGCTGCGTGCGCAACGCTCGTGACGAGCAGCGCGGCGCCGAGAGCTAGCGCCAGGCGCTGGGTCAAAGGATGGGAGCGGCGATCGAATGACATGGACGGAGACTCCAGTAGCGATGAATGACGTGGGGCAGGACCGGGTACGGCCCGCACGGCTATCGTCGCCGCTGGGAGGCATTTCCAAAGCGCGGAACAGCTTAGGCGCTTCGCAAATGCTTTCGAACTCTTCTCGCGTGTTTCGGGATGTTGCGGTGTATTGCGCTGGGAGCGCGAAGGAATGCGGAGCAGCCGCTGCGATCCGGTGTGGCTGAGTGAGGCAATTCGCCCGTCACTCAACCAAGCGTGAGACCACCGTCCACATGAATCACCTGGCCGGTGATATGACGCGCTTCATCGGAGAGTAGAAACGCGATCAGCGCAGCGACATCCGCGGGTTCGGCGAAATGCCCGAGCGGCGTCGCCTCTGCGGCGCGAGTCCATACCGATGCATTATCGGCACTCGGCCCGCGATCTTTACGGGTATAGCCGGGCGCCACGCAATTGACCGTCACGCCATGCGGTGCAAGCTCGGCGGCCGCGGTTTTCGCCAGCGACTCTAGCGCCGCCTTCGCAGCGGCTGTCGCGGCAAACGGCGTGTCCGCGCGATAGCGGTGCGCGACGAACGAACTGAGCGCGACCACGCGGCCGCGCTTCGAGGTTTCCAACGCGGGCGTCGCGCGTCTGACGAGCGCCGCGAACGCCGCCGGCATCGCCGCGAAGGCTGCGCTCAGCGCGTCGGGATCGAGCGCATTCAGCGTTTGGCGCTGCGCGTGTCCTGCGTTGGCGACCAGTTGATCGAGTGCGCCGAAGCTCGCCAGCGTTTGATGAATCACATGTTCCGCAGCGCCGCGTTCGGCAAGATCGCCGAACACCGTCGCGCAGCGCGCACCGTTCGCGCTGCAATCGGCGGCGACTTGCGCGAGCCGTTCACGCGCTTCCTGATCCGCGCCGCGTGCGTGCAACATCAAGGCCGAGCGTGGCGCGGCGATGCGTCTGGCCAATGCCGCGCCGATGCCGGAGCCCGCGCCGGTGATCAGCACGACGCGCTCGAATCCGGCGCTGCCCGCGTCGTTCAGGTCGCTCACGCGGCTCACGGTGGTCATGCCGCGACCGCTTCGCCCGAGCGCTCGACGTCGAGCGTCTCGTCATGGAACGCAGCCAGCGACTCGCGATGCGCGACGCTGACAATCGCCGCCTTCGGCAACCGCTCTGTGAAGAGGCGATACAGACGCGCTTCGTTTTCCGCGTCGAGCGCGCTGGTGGCTTCGTCGAGGAACAGATAGTCCGGTTTGTGCAGCAGCACGCGTGCGGCGGCGAGGCGCTGTTGCTCGCCCGGCGACAGAATACGGGTCCAGTGTCCCGTTTCCTGCAGACGGTCCGCGTATTCCGACAGATGGCAGACGACGAGCGCTTCGCGGCATTCGTCGTCCGTGTAGGTGTCGGCGGCGGACGGATAGGCGAGAGCCGCTTTGAGCGTGCCGATCGGCATGTAGCTGACCTGCGGAATGAACATCATGCGCGCGTTGACCGGGGCGTCGATCGAACCATCGCCGAACGGCCACAAGCCGGCGAGCGCGCGCATCAGCGTGCTCTTGCCCGAGCCCGACGGGCCGCGCACCAGCCAGCGCGAGCCCGGCTGAATCGCGACGTCGCGAATGCGCGACAGCGGATTGCCGTTGGGCAGGGCGAGCTTGAGGCCGTCGGTGGAGAGCTTGTCTTCGTCGACGAAATGCAGATTGATGCCGCCATGTGCCGTAGCCGGCGAGACCGATTCCTTCAAACGCGGCGCGTGCACGACGCGCTTGAATTCACGCAACCGGTTCACGGTAGCGCGCCATTCGACCAAAGTGCCGTAACTGTTGATGAACCACGAGAACGAATCGCTGACCGTGCCGAAGGCGCTGGAGATCTGCATCAGCACGCCGAACGTGAAGGCGCCGGCGAAGTAGCGCGGTGCGGCGACCACCAGCGGGAAGATGATTGCGATCTGGCCGTAGAAGCTCAGCACGAAGGTGAGCCGCTTGGTGTACTTCATCACCTGCCACCAGTTGTCGCGGATACGGCCGAACAGCGAATGCGCGTTCTTCTTCTCGGTCTCCATGCCGTTATAGAAGGCGATCTGTTCGGCATTTTCACGCAGACGGATCAGGCCAAAACGGAAATCCGCCTCGACTTTCTGCGCCTGGTAATTGATCGGCACGAGCGGATGGCCGACCTTCTGGATGATCAGCGAGCCGACCACGGCGTAGAGCGCAGCCGCCCACACCATGTAGCCGGGAATCTCGATCGGCATGCCGCCGAGCGAGATGGTCAGCGCGCCGGCCAGCGACCACAGAATCGTGATGAACGACACCAGCGTGACGACGGTGGACAGCAGGTCGAGCGTCAGCGAGAGCGTGCTGGTGGCGAACGACTGGAGGTCGTCGCTGATCCGCTGGTCGGGGTTGTCGGCGAGGCGGTCGCGCTCGATCCGGTAGAAGGCGCTGTCGTTCAGCCACTCGTTCAGGTAGCGCGTGGTCAGCCACTGGCGCCAGCGGAAGCCGAGCATCTGGCGCAGGTAACGGCCGTACACCGCGAGAATGATGAAGCCGAACGCGAGCCCCGAGAACACCATCAGCAGGTGCGGGAAGTCGTGCACGTTCTTGGTTTGCAGCGCGTTGTAGAAGTCGGCGCTCCAGCGGTTCAGCCGTACGTTGATCCACACCACGAGCAGATTCATCACGATGATCGCGATGAGCAGGCCCCAGGCCGTTTTTCGTTCTTCGGAAACCCAGTAGGGTTTGATCAGGCTCCAGGCGGAGACTTTTTCGTCCGGCGGCAGCACGCGGCTGGCAGAGGTATTCGGTGTCATGAGCATCCTGAAGTAGTGCTGGCCCATCGGGGTGGCCCATTGGGGCTGACCCCGTTCGGGCAGCTCGTCTGCGGGCTGCCCTGCGGCGGGTTTGCGGTACATGCCCGGGCGTCGTGCTCGACGAACGCACGCCTGAGTGAGCGTCAGATTCTGGCGTGAAGCCCTTAAGCGAAAATTAATTTGCGCCGCGAGGCCCCGCGCCGCTGCAGTTGCGAACACGGCGGGACGGCGTGCCGCCCGCGCCGCGTTCGTGCGGCGTCCTGTGCTGGCATTGTGCCAGAGCGCCGCCTTCGGCCGCATTGATAACGTGAAAGATGGTGTCGGATCAATCGCGCGCGACGCGGCCAGCCGCTGGTTTGCGGGCGCCGCGCCTTTTATGGTCTAATGACCTTCGACGAAACAGGGGTGCTTCGCGCACAGGCGGCATGATTTTCATGACGCGGCGGCGAGGCTGAGAGACACCCTTTGCACCCGATCCGGGTAATACCGGCGCGGGAAGTTTCCGGAAGCAGCCAGTCTTCCATTCCCCGCCGGGCAGCGTCCGTCATTGGATTGCGCATTGCCCGGCCGGCCTCACCCGCCGGTTTCGTCCTGGGTACGAGCGTTTTGTTGCCGTACGGAAAGGACTCGATGACCGCCTATTCTTCAGATATGTGTTTCGCTCTTCGTCACGCCGCCGTCGGCGCGCCGTGCTTCAGCTTTGCTTGCCGTCCAGAAACGGAGTGTGCGCGATGACGCGTTCTGCACAACCCGATTTCGCCGTGCTCGGCGGTGGCCTGTGCGGGCGGCTGGTGGCGTGGCGGCTTGCCGGTCAGGGGCATCGCGTGGCGCTCTATGAACGTGGCGATGCCGCCGGCACGCAATCGGCCGCGTGGGTCGCCGCAGCGATGCTGGCGCCGCTCGCGGAAGCCGCCAGCGCCGAACTGCTGATCACGCGTCTCGGCGCGAGTTCGCTCGACACTTGGCCGCAAGTGCTGGCCGAACTTCCTGAGCCGGTGTTCTTTCAGCGCAACGGCACGCTGGTCGTCTGGCATCACGCCGACCGCACCGAAGCGCCGCTATTCGAACGCCGGGTGCGCTCGAACGCCCCGGATGAATTGCTGGAGGGCGGCTTCGTCACCCTGGCGGGCGCGCAGCTCGGCGCCGCCGAGCCTGCTTTGGCGGGCCGTTTCAACCAGGGCTGGCTGCTGCCGCGTGAAGGCCAGCTGGACAACCGTCAGGTGCTGACCGCGCTGGCCGCGGGCCTCGCGCAACGCGGCGTCGACACGCACTGGAACACGCCAGTCGACGAGCGTGCGCTGCCGCCCGCGCGTATCACAATCGATTGCCGCGGCCTCGGCGCGAAGTCCGTACTACCTAAGCTGCGCGGCATTCGTGGTGAAGTCGCGCGCGTGCATGCGCCCGGTATCAAGCTGACGCGGCCGGTGCGGCTGCTGCATCCACGCTATCCGCTCTACATCGCGCCGAAGCAGGACGATCTCTACGTGATCGGCGCCACTGAAGTCGAAGGCGAGGACATGTCGCCGGTCAGCGTGCGCTCCGCGCTCGAACTGCTGAGCGCGGCGTTTTCCGTGCATCCCGGCTTCGGCGAGGCACGCATCCTCGAACTGAATTCGCAGTGCCGCCCAACTCTGCCGGACCACCGTCCGGCCTTGCTGTGGGACGGCGCGCAGACACTGCGCGTGAACGGCCTGTACCGGCACGGCTACATGATCGTGCCCGAAGTCGCCGACGAAGCCGTGCGCTTCGCCGCGGCGCTGCTCGACGGCCGCATCGGCGACGCCGATGCCTTCGCCAACTGGCAGCGCGACGCGCGCTGGAGCGAGCTTTTTCAACTGGACTCCACGCGGGAGCCGGCATGAGCGTTGCGCGACCCGTCATGACTCAGACGAGCGCTGCACGCCACGCCGCTTTCGCCATCGACTGAAGCGTATTTGAACACCATGGACATTCATATCAATCAGAAGCCGTTGTCGCTGCCCGAGGGCGCGACTGTCGCGGACGCGCTGACCGCGTTCGGCGCGCGTCCGCCGTTTGCGGTCGCCTTGAACGGCGACTTCGTGGCGCGCACCCAGCACGCGGCGCGGGCGCTGCAGGCGGGCGACAGGCTCGATGTCGTGCAACCCGTGGCTGGCGGCTGAACGACCGCCATGCATTGCCTGAAACGCCGGATTGCCGGAGACAAAAGATTATGCAAATGACTTCCCCAAAAACCGCCGACGCGCTCACGCTCTACGGCCAGACTTTCGCGAGCCGCGTGCTGCTCGGCACCTCGCGCTATCCGTCGCTGCAATCGCTATCCGATTCGATCGATGCCGCGCGGCCCGGCATGGTGACCGTCGCGCTGCGCCGGCAAATGAACGAAGGCGGCGCGGAAGCCGGCTTCTTCGATCTGCTCAAGCGTCACGGCGTACCGCTACTGCCGAACACGGCTGGCTGCCTGACCGTCGGCGAGGCGGTGACGACCGCGCATATGGCGCGCGAAATCTTCGAAACCGAGTGGATCAAGCTCGAACTGATTGGCGACGATTACACGCTGCAGCCCGACCCGGTCGGCCTGATCGAAGCGGCCGCGCAATTGGTCAAGGACGGCTTCAAGGTGCTGCCGTATTGCACCGAAGACCTCGTGATCGGCCGTCGCCTGCTGGATGCGGGCTGTGAAGCGCTGATGCCGTGGGGCGCGCCGATCGGCACCGGCAAGGGCGTGATCAATCCATATGGCCTGCGTGTGTTGCGTGAGCGGCTGCCGGACGTGCCGCTGATCGTCGACGCCGGTCTCGGCGTGCCGTCGCATGCGGCGCAGGTGATGGAATGGGGCTTCGACGGCGTGTTGCTCAACACCGCGGTTTCGCAGGCCACTCATCCCGACGCGATGGCTCGCGCTTTCGCGCTGGGCGTCGAAGCGGGGCGCCAGGCTTTTCTGGCGGGGCCGATGGCCGAGCGCGAAAGCGCGCACGCGAGCACGCCGGTGGTCGGCATGCCGTTCTGGCATCAAGACGGGAGCGCCGCATGACGCAGACGTTGACATTGAAAGACCGCGACCTGTTCTGGCCGCCCGCCGACGAACTCACCGAAGCCGCCGAGCGCATCCGCGCCCGGCTGGGTGACTGGCCGCCGACGCATGCGCCGTGGCGCATCTGCCTGACCGCGCCGGACGAGCCGAACGGCGGCGATCTGATCGTGATCGCCGACGCGCAGCAGCATGGCGAGCAGATGGCGCGCTGGCTGGTGCGGGGCGCCGGCGTGATTGAAGCTGCCGAGGACAAGGCCACGCTGCATCTGGGCGGCGAAAAATACCGCCTCGAAGGTCATCTGGCGGAAGACTGGATTGCCGCGCTGGCGGCGTTCCTCGACTGCGGCTTCGACCCGTATGACGCGCTGGTGCTGGCGCTGGCCTGGCGCGACGGCGACGAAACCCGTGCCGACGACGCCTTTCCCGCCGATCTCAGCCGTTTTCCGCGTCTCGCCGGTTTGCCTGACGCCCCTGCCCAGGCGTTCGCGCGCTGTCCGGACCGGCTGGGCCTATATCCGGTGCTGCCGACGGCGGAATGGGTCGAACGGGTGGTCGGCTTCGGCGTGAAGACCGTACAGTTGCGCCGCAAATCAGCCGAACCTGCCGATGAGCTGAAGCGTGAAATTGCCCGCTGCGTGGCCGTCGGCCGTCAGCACGACGCTCAGGTGTTTATCAACGACCACTGGCAGGCCGCACTCGAAGCCGGCGCCTACGGCGTCCACCTCGGCCAGGAAGACGTACACACGGCCGACCTCGCCGCGCTGGCAGCGGGAGGCATCCGCTTGGGCCTGTCGACCCACGGTTTCTACGAGATTCTGAAAGCGCTGCATTTCCGGCCAAGCTACATCGCACTGGGTGCGGTGTTTCCGACCACCACCAAAGTCATGCCGACCGCGCCGCAGGGCCTCAGGCGTCTGGCCCGCTACGTGCGCCTGCTCGACGGCGTCGTGCCGATGGTGGCAATCGGCGGAATCGACCTGCAAGTCCTGCCTGACGTGCTGGCGACGGGTGTCGGCTGCGCGGCCGTGGTGCGGGCGGTGACGGAAGCGGCGGATCCGGCGGCTGCAGTTTCTGCACTGCAGCTAGGGTTTACGCGATAATCCTATGATTAGTTAAGGGACAGGGCACCCTCACGGCAACTTTTGCACGGTGGCCCTATAATTCGCCTTCCGTGTAAAAGGACTGTCCGTTTCGTGTCTTCCTCCCCCGAGACCTTACTCGAGCTGCGCGACGTCGACTTCGGTTACGGCGACCGGCTCGTTCTGTCGAACCTGAACCTGCGCTTCAAGCGCGGCCAGGTGGTCGCGGTCATGGGCGGGTCGGGTTGCGGCAAGACCACCGTACTGCGTCTGATCGGCGGCCTGGTGCGCGCGCAGCGCG
This sequence comes from Paraburkholderia sp. BL6665CI2N2, assembly GCF_004366535.1. NCBI lineage: Bacteria > Pseudomonadati > Pseudomonadota > Betaproteobacteria > Burkholderiales > Burkholderiaceae > Paraburkholderia > Paraburkholderia sp. BL6665CI2N2. The sequence goes on along the minus strand of NZ_SORC01000001.1, from coordinate 5,293,838 downwards.
GCCAGATCCTGTTCCAGGGCCAGGACATCGGCCGGCAGACGCGCGACGGCCTTTACGCTCTGCGCCGCAAGATGGGCATGCTGTTCCAGTTCGGCGCGCTGTTCACCGACATGTCCGTGTTCGAAAACGTCGCCTTCGCGCTGCGTGAACACACTGACCTTCCTGAAGAACTGATCCGCGACCTCGTGCTGATGAAGCTCAACGCGGTCGGTCTGCGCGGCGCGCGCGACCTGGCGCCGTCGGAGATTTCGGGCGGCATGGCGCGGCGCGTGGCGCTGGCGCGCGCCATCGCGCTCGATCCCGAGCTGATGATGTACGACGAGCCATTCGCCGGCCTCGATCCGATTTCGCTCGGCATCACCGCGAACCTGATTCGCGCGCTCAATCAGGCGCTCGGCGCCACCTCGATTCTCGTCACCCACGACGTGCCCGAATCGTTCGCGATCGCCGACTACGTCTACTTTCTCGCCAACGGCGGGGTTCACGCCGAAGGCACGCCCGCCGAATTGCGCGCGTCGACCGATCCCACCGTGCGTCAGTTCATCGACGGCGCGCCCGACGGTCCCTTCAAATTTCACTATCCCAGCAAGACGCCGCTCGCGGCGGACTTCGGCATCGGCGGAGGTCAGTCATGATCAGTGCGATCGGCCGCTCGGTGATCGACGGACTGGGCACAGCCGGCTACGCCACGCGCTTTTTCTTCCGGCTGCTGCTCGAGTTTTTTCCGTTGCTGCGCCGTCCGCGTCTTGTCACGAAGCAGATCCACTTCGTAGGTAATTATTCGCTGGTGATCATTGCGGTGTCGGGTCTGTTCGTCGGCTTCGTGCTCGGCTTGCAGGGCTACTACACGCTGAACCGCTACGGTTCGGAGCAGGCGCTCGGCCTGCTGGTCGCGCTGTCGCTCGTGCGCGAACTCGGCCCGGTGGTTACGGCGCTGCTGTTCGCCGGGCGTGCCGGCACGTCGCTCACCGCCGAGATCGGCTTGATGAAGGCGGGCGAGCAACTGACCGCGATGGAAATGATGGCCGTCGACCCGGTCAAGGTGGTGGTCGCGCCGCGCCTGTGGGCCGGCATCATCTCGATGCCGATCCTCGCCGCGATCTTCAGCGCGGTCGGCGTATTCGGTGGTTATGTAGTGGGCGTGCTGCTGATCGGCGTCGATGCGGGCGCGTTCTGGTCGCAGATGCAAGGCGGCGTCGATGTCTGGCGCGACGTCGGCGCAGGCGTTATCAAGAGCGTGGTGTTCGGCCTCGCGGTGACGTTCGTTGCGCTGTTTCAAGGCTACGAAGCCAAGCCGACGCCGGAAGGCGTGTCGCGCGCCACGACCAAGACGGTCGTGTACGCGTCGCTTGCGGTGCTCGGCCTCGATTTTCTGCTGACCGCACTGATGTTCAGCTAAGACTGCGCTGCACGTTTTCCGCCGGCGGCGCGTCACGGGACGCGCGCGGCGGGAGTATCTGCGGCGTGGCGGATTCACTTTGGGATGACGATGAAAAAGACTGCTGCTCTCGACTTCTGGGTCGGCCTGTTCGTGGTGCTGGGTTTCGTGGCGTTGCTGTTTCTCGCGCTGAAGGCCGGCAACATGAGCTCGTTGTCGTTCCAGGCAACCTATCCGGTCAAGCTCAAGTTCGACAATATTGGCGGGCTGAAGGCGCGCGCGCCCGTGAAGAGCGCGGGTGTGACGGTCGGCCGGGTCGCTTCGATCGGCTTCGACAGTAACGCGTATCAGGCGCTCGTCACGATCGACCTCGACAAGCAATATCAGTTTCCGAAAGACACCTCGGCGAAGATCCTGACGTCGGGGCTGCTCGGCGAGCAATACATCGGGCTCGAACCCGGCGGCGACAGCGAAATGCTCAAGGCGGGCGACACCATCTCCATGACGCAATCGGCGATCGTGCTGGAAAACCTCATCGGCCAGTTTCTGTATAGCAAAGCGGCCGACTCGGGTGCGTCCAAGCCTGGCGCGGCGGCGGGTACTCCCGCGCCGGCGCCTGCCGCAGCGCCTGCGGCATCGAGCCTGCCCGCCTCCGGCGCGGCCGCTCAATAAGGAGAACAAGAATGCAGACCACACGCATCAGCGGCGCGCGCGCCTTCCAGGCCGGCAAGCTGGCGGTAGCCGCAGCGCTGCTCGCCGGCTGTACGACTGTCCAGACGCCGACCAAAGGCGACCCGCTCGAAGGTTTGAACCGCACGATCTTCACCGTCAACGACAAGCTCGATCAATACGCGCTCAAGCCCGTCGCGAAGGGCTACGTGTTCATCACGCCGCAGCCGGTGCGCGACAGCGTGACGAACTTCTTTTCGAACATCGGCGACGTCTACATTGCGGCGAACAACCTGCTGCAGTTGAAGATCACCGACGGTGTCGAAGACATCATGCGGATCGTGATCAACACGGTGTTCGGCGTAGGCGGTCTGTTCGACGTGGCAACGCTCGCCAAGCTGCCCAAGCACGACAACGACCTTGGCCTTACGCTTGGGCACTACGGCGTGCCGGCGGGCCCATACCTCGTGTTGCCGTTGTTCGGGCCGAGCACCGTGCGCGACGCGGTCGGCTCGATCGGCAATTACTATGTGAATCCGCTCAGCTACATTCATCCGGATGGTCTGAGCTGGGCGCTGTACGGGCTGAACGTCGTCAACACGCGCGCGAATCTGCTGAACGCGAGCGATGTGCTGGAAGGCGCGGCGCTCGACAAATATTCGTTCGTGCGTAACGCGTATTTGCAACGCCGTCAGTATCTGCTGTCGGATGGCAAGCAGGCGCAGGGCCTGCCGAACTACGGCGACGAAGCGCCGCTGCCGAAGTACGACGACGTCGACAGCGGTGCGGCGGGTGCGCCGGCAGGCGCTGTTACCGGCACGGCGGGCGCGCAGGGTGCTGCGGCGGCGAAGGCGGCACCGGCTTCGGGTGCGACCGCGGCAACGCCACCGCAAGCGGCGTCCGGCACGGCAGCCGCGCCGGAGGCCGCATCGGGCAGCTCCGAATCGCCGCCACTGGACCTGAACGGGGGCCCTGAAACGACGCAGATCCCGGCCGGCCAGCTGGTGCCGCCGTCGCGTTTCAACTTCCCGTCATTCAAATTGCGTTGATCGTGCTGCCGTAACAGATCGATACGACTCTCGCAGTTTGCGCATGGATTGCTGCTGAACTCGCGTGTTAATGTCGACTCAAACGGTTGCACTATTTTTTAAGGCAAGGCTCCAAATGAAAAAATTCTTCCTGATTCCGCTGTTCGCCGCGTTGTTCTCGTTTGCCAGTGCCGGCGCATCGGCACAGACGGTCGACTCCAATTCACCCGACGGCATGATCAAGACCGTTACCCAGCAGGTGATCGATGCCATTCGCGCAGACAAGTCGATCCAGCAGGGCGACATCTCGCACATCACGAAGCTGGTCAACGAGAAGATTCTGCCGTACACGGATTTCCGCCGCACCACGCAACTGGCGATGGGCCGCAACTGGCGCACCGCTACACCGGAGCAGCAAAACGCGGTGGTCGAGCAGTTCAAGATGCTGCTGATCCGTACGTACTCGGGCGCGCTGGCTCAGGTGCGCGATCAGCAGATCCAGTACAAGCCGTTCCGCATGAATCCGGACGACACCGACACGGTGGTGCGCTCGGTGGTGATGAACAACGGCTCGCCGATCGAACTCGACTACCGTCTGTACAAAACGCCGCAAGGCTGGCGCGTGTATGACATCAACGTGCTCGGCGCATGGCTGATCCAGGCGTATCAGCAGCAGTTCAACGAGCAGATCCAGCAGAAGGGCGTGGACGGACTGATCCAGTTCCTTACGCAGCGCAACCAGCAACTCGCCGCGGGCAAGCAGTCGTGAGCGAAGTGCTGAGCCCTGTCGTCAGCCGCTTCGAGAGCGGTGCGACACTGACCCACGCGAGTGCGAATGCCGCGCTCGCGGCGGGTTTGCAGCGTATCGCGGCGGGCGCCAACGGCGTGGACTGCGCGCCGCTTGCGCAGTTCGATTCGTCCGCGCTGGCCGTCCTCCTCGCATGGCAGCGTGCCGCCCAGGCACGCGGCGCCACGTTTGAGATCGTCAATCTGCCGGCTGGTCTCGCCAGTCTCGCGCAAGCCTACGGCGTCGATACCCTCATCGGCGCGCGACATTGACGCTCTAACGCGTCATCTCCGAACACCTCCTACTGAGATAGGGCCACGGATTTTTGCCCTATAATCAAACGTTTTTTGGGGCACCTAACCGGCCCCAATTCCGTTCCTTCCAAGCATTTGCGCGCCCCCTCGGGGCTCCTTTAGGCGCCGCGACGCACGCGGCCCACAGTCATGTCAGCCATAGAAATTCGTAACGTCAAGAAGCGCTACAAGGATTTGCAGGCGCTCAAGGGCGTCAGCCTCACAGTTGAAGAAGGCGAGTTCTTCGGACTGCTCGGTCCGAACGGCGCGGGCAAGACGACGCTCATCAGCATCCTCGCCGGGCTCGCGCGCGCCGATGAAGGCAGCATCGCGGTGCGCGGCCACGACGTCGTCAGCGATTTCCGTGACGCGCGCCGCGCGCTCGGCGTGGTGCCCCAGGAACTGGTCTTCGATCCGTTCTTCACGGTCCGCGAAACCTTGCGTATCCAGTCCGGCTATTACGGGTTGCGCAACAACGACGCGTGGATCGACGAGATCATGGCCAACCTCGATCTCACCGACAAAGCCGACGCCAACATGCGCGCGCTGTCGGGCGGCATGAAGCGCCGCGTGCTGGTCGCGCAGGCGCTGGTGCACCGGCCGCCGGTGATCGTGCTCGACGAGCCGACCGCGGGTGTCGACGTCGAATTGCGGCAAACGCTGTGGAAGTTCATTTCGCGCCTGAACCGCGAAGGCCACACCATCGTGCTGACCACGCACTACCTCGAAGAAGCCGAATCGCTGTGCGACCGCATCGCCATGTTGCGGCGCGGCGAGGTCGTGGCGCTGGAACGCACCAGCACGCTGCTGCAACGCTTTGCCGGCATGCAACTGTTCCTGCGGTTCACGCAAGGCGTCTTGCCGGTCGATCTGCGTCCGCTCGAAGTGGACAGCGGCACGGGCAACGGCAATGGCCGTCAGCATCTGCTGCGTCTGGCAAGCTACGACGACGTCGAAAGAATTCTCGCGCAGTGCCGCGCGGCGGGCTGCGTATTCGAAGAAATCGAGGTCCGCAAAGCCGATCTCGAAGATGTGTTCGTTCAGGTGATGAACGGTCCGGAAGTGATCGAGGGGCTTGCATGAGCGGTTTCCGTACGCTGTTTTACAAAGAGCTCCTGCGTTTCTGGAAGGTGGCGTTCCAGACCGTGCTGGCCCCGGTCATCACCGCACTGCTGTATCTGACGATTTTCGGCCACGCGCTGCGCGGTCACGTGGAGGTTTATCCGGGCGTCGAATACACGAGTTTCCTGATTCCGGGTCTCGTGATGATGAGCGTGTTGCAAAACGCGTTTGCCAATAGCTCGTCGTCGCTGATCCAGTCGAAGATCACAGGCAACCTGGTGTTCGTGCTGCTGCCGCCGCTGTCGCACTACGAGATGTTCGGCGCTTATGTGCTGGCGGCCGTGGCGCGCGGGTTGGCGGTCGGCTTCGGCGTATTCATCGTGACGATCTGGTTCGTGCCGGTCAGTTTCACCGCGCCGCTCTATATCATTCTGTTCGCGATTTTCGGCGCGGCGATTCTCGGCACGCTCGGTTTGATCGCCGGCATCTGGGCCGACAAATTCGATCAGCTCGCGGCGTTTCAAAATTTTCTGATCATGCCGCTCACATTCCTCTCGGGCGTGTTCTACTCCACGCACACGCTGCCGCCGGTGTGGCGCGAAGTGTCGCGGCTGAATCCCTTTTTCTACATGATCGACGGCTTTCGCTACGGTTTCTTCGGGATGTCGGATATCAATCCGCTCGCGAGCCTCGCGATCGTTGCCGGTTTCTTTGTGGTGCTGGCCGTGGTGGCGATGCGCATGCTCGCCTCCGGCTACAAACTGCGCCACTGATCAGGAGCTTCTCTTATGTTGCCGACTCCCGAACAGGTCAAGCAATACATCGCGGCTGGGCTCGCCTGCCAGCATCTCGAAGTCGAAGGCGACGGCCAGCATTTCTTTGCGACCATCGTTTCGCCGAGCTTCGAAGGCAAGCGTCTGATCCAGCGACATCAACTCGTGTATGCGGCGCTCGGCGACCGCATGCGCGAAGAAATCCACGCGCTCAGCATGAAGACGCTGACGCCCGCCGAATGGCAGAACGCGTAATCTGGAAATTTAGTGCGAATTACTCAAGAAGGGCGTGACGCCGGTAGCGGCGCGCCGAACACAGTCAAAGCAGCCCCGGCCGAAGTCCGGGTCAATCAGGAACTGACAGGCATGGATAAACTCGTCATTGAAGGTGGCTACCCGCTGTCGGGTGAAGTCGTCGTCTCGGGTGCGAAGAATGCGGCGTTGCCGATTCTGTGCGCGAGTCTGCTCAGCGCGGAGCCGGTGCATCTGGACAACGTGCCCGACCTGCAGGACGTGCGCACAATGCTCAAACTGCTCGGCCAGATGGGCGTGCAGATCGAAAGCGGCAACGGGCGCGTGTCGCTGAACGCGGCGAAGGTGGATAACCTCGTCGCGCCTTACGAAATGGTCAAGACCATGCGCGCGTCGATCCTTGTGCTCGGCCCGCTGGTCGCGCGCTTCGGTCACGCGCGTGTTTCGCTGCCGGGCGGCTGCGCGATCGGCGCGCGTCCGGTGGATCAGCACATCAAGGGCCTGCAGGCCATGGGCGCCGAGATCACGATCGAGCACGGCTTCATCGAAGCGCGCGCGAAGCGTCTGAAGGGCGCGCGTATCGTTACCGACATGATCACCGTGACCGGCACCGAAAACCTGCTGATGGCAGCGGTGCTGGCCGAAGGTGAAACCGTCATCGAGAACGCGGCGCGTGAGCCGGAAGTCGGAGACCTTGCGCATCTGCTGGTCGCGATGGGCGCGAAGATCGAAGGCATCGGCACGGATCGCCTTGTGATCCAGGGTGTCGACAAGCTGCATGGCGCGAAGCACACGGTGATTCCGGACCGGATCGAAGCCGGCACCTTCCTGTGCGCGGTGGCGGCGGCCGGCGGCGACGTCACGCTGCGCAAGGTGCGTCCGCTGATTCTCGAAGCGGTGACCGAAAAGCTGCGCGAAGCCGGCGTCACGGTCGAAGAGGGCGACGACTGGATGCGCGTGCGCATGGATAAGCGCCCGAGCGCGGTCACCTTCCGCACCTCCGAATACCCCGCGTTCCCGACCGACATGCAGGCGCAGTTCATGGCGCTGAACACGATCGCGACGGGCACCTCGCAGGTTGTCGAGACGATCTTCGAAAACCGCTTCATGCACGTGCAGGAACTGAACCGCCTTGGCGCCAATATCACGATCGACGGTAACACCGCGCTCGTGACCGGCGTCGAACAGCTTTCGGGCGCGAAGGTGATGGCGACCGATCTGCGCGCGTCGGCGAGTCTCGTGATCGCGGCGTTGCGTGCCGACGGCGAAACGCTGATCGACCGGATCTATCACCTCGACCGCGGTTACGACCGCATGGAAACCAAGCTCACCGCGCTCGGCGCGAAGGTGCGCCGGGTTTCGGGTAGCCAGGCATGAGCGCCGTGCCGCAAACTTCGTCGTCGCCGGCGGTGAGCGCGCCGCTCACGCTGGCGCTGTCGAAAGGGCGTATCTTCGAGGAAACGTTGCCGCTGCTCGCCGCAGCCGGCATCGAAGTGGCCGAAGACCCGGAGACCTCGCGCAAGCTGATTCTGCCGACCACCGACGCGAACCTGCGCGTGATCATCGTGCGCGCCACCGACGTGCCGACCTATGTCGAATACGGCGCGGCCGATTTCGGCGTGGCCGGCAAAGACGTGCTGCTCGAACACGGCGGCAGCGGTCTGTACCAGCCGGTCGACCTGGATATTGCGCGCTGCCGCATGTCGGTCGCGGTTGCCGCCGGTTTCGATTACGCGAGCGCGGTGCGCCAAGGCGCCCGCTTGCGCGTGGCGACCAAGTACGTTGAAACCGCGCGTGAGCATTTTGCCGCCAAGGGCGTGCACGTCGATCTGATCAAGCTGTACGGTTCGATGGAACTGGCGCCGCTGGTCGGTCTCGCCGATGCGATCGTCGACCTGGTGAGCTCGGGCAACACCTTGCGCGCCAACAATCTGGTCGAGGTGGAGGAGATCATGCAGATTTCGTCGCGCCTCGTGGTGAACCAGGCGGCGCTGAAGCTCAAGCGCGCCGCGTTGCGGCCGATCCTCGACGCGTTCGAACGCGCGTCGAAGGCCGGCGCCACGGCGGCCTGATAGCGTCAGTGTGACCTCGTTCTAAAGCGCGCCTTACCGAAACGGATACCTGTATGTCTATCAAGATTCGCAAGCTCGATTCCGCCGCTCCCGACTTCCAGAAGTCGCTGCACGCGGTGCTCGCATTCGAGGCGAGCGAAGACGAAGCAATCGAGCGCTCGGTCGCGCAGATTCTGAACGACGTGAAGGCGCGCGGCGACGCCGCGGTGCTCGAATACACGCAACGCTTCGACCGCGTCGAGGCAAAGAGCGTCGACGCGCTCGAACTGCCGATGGCGGAGCTGGAAGCGGCGCTCGAAAGCCTCGAACCGAAGCGCCGCGCGGCGCTCGAGGCAGCAGCAGCGCGGGTGCGCGGTTACCACGAGAAGCAGAAGATCGAATGCGGCAGCCATAGCTGGCAGTACACGGAAGCCGACGGCACCGTGCTCGGCCAGAAAGTCACGCCGCTGGATCGCGCGGGTATCTACGTGCCGGGCGGCAAGGCGGCGTATCCGTCGTCGGTGCTGATGAATGCGATTCCGGCGCGAGTGGCCGGTGTGCGCGAAATCGTCATGGTCGTGCCCACGCCGGACGGTGTGAAGAATCCGCTGGTGCTCGCGGCCGCGCTGCTAGGCGGCGTGGACCGCGTGTTCACGATCGGCGGCGCGCAGGCAGTCGGCGCGCTAGCGTACGGCACGGCAACCATTCCCGCGGTCGACAAGATCTGCGGCCCCGGCAATGCGTATGTCGCGTCGGCCAAGCGCCGCGTGTTCGGCACGGTCGGCATCGACATGATCGCCGGGCCGTCGGAAATCCTCGTGCTGTGCGACGGCACCACAGACCCGCGCTGGGTTGCGATGGACCTGTTCTCGCAAGCCGAGCACGACGAACTCGCGCAGTCCATCCTGCTGTGCCCGGACGACGCGTTCATCGGCCGCGTGAAAGACGCGATCGACGAGCTGTTGCCTACCATGCCGCGCCGCGATGTGATCCAGGCATCGCTGGAAGGCCGTGGCGCGCTGATCAAGGTGCGCGACATGGAGCAAGCCTGCGCGATCGCCAACGACATCGCCCCGGAACACCTCGAAATCTCCGCGCTGGAGCCGCATCAGTGGGGCCAGCTGATCCGCCATGCCGGCGCGATCTTCCTCGGCCGCTACACCAGCGAAAGCCTCGGCGACTACTGCGCGGGGCCGAATCACGTTTTGCCTACGTCTCGTACCGCACGGTTCTCGTCTCCCTTGGGCGTCTATGATTTCTTCAAGCGTTCGAGCGTGATCGAGGTCAGCGCGGACGGCGCGCAGACGCTCGGCGAGATCGCCGCCGAGCTCGCTTACGGCGAAGGCCTGCAGGCGCATGCCCGTAGCGCCGAATACCGGATGCGGCAAAACAGCTGAACGCGCTTGATCCGGCGCTGGAGGCGCGGACGTCGAACCGGCCCGCGAACAGCGGCGACGGATTGCGCGTGGTTCTTCGTTTAATAAAGACAATACAGACAACCTGGGGCGGCCCGCATGCCGCCAACGCCGGGCCGGCGTTCCCTTGCGACCGGCTTTACCGACCTATGACGACACCTCAAGACATCATCCGCCGCGACGTGCTCGCGATGACGAGCTATCCCGTTCCGGACGCCACGGGCTATATCAAGCTCGACGCGATGGAAAATCCGTTCACGCTGCCGCCCGTGCTGGCCGCGCATCTGGGCGAGCACCTGGCCGGCGTTGCGCTGAATCGCTATCCGGCGCCGCGCCCGGACGCGCTGATCGAGAAGATCAAGCGTGTGATGGGCGTGCCGGCCGGCTGCGACGTGCTGCTCGGCAACGGCTCGGATGAAATCATCAGCATGGTGTCGATCGCGTGTGCGCAGCCGGGCGCCAAGGTGCTCGCGCCGGTGCCGGGTTTCGTCATGTATCAGATGTCGGCGAAGCTGGCGAATCTCGAGTTCATCGGCGTGCCGCTGAAAGCGGATTTCACGCTGGACACCGAAGCGATGCTGGCCGCTATCGCCGAACACCAGCCGGCGATCATCTATCTTGCCTACCCGAACAACCCGACCGGCACGCTGTATGACGACGCCGACATGGAGCGCATCATCGCCGCGGCCAACAAGAGCCTGGTGGTGATCGACGAGGCTTATCAGCCGTTCGCGCAACAAAGCTGGCTGCCGCGCGCCGACGCGTTCGATAACGTCGTTGTGATGCGCACGGTCTCCAAGCTCGGCCTTGCCGGCATCCGTCTCGGCTATCTGGCCGGCAAACCCGGCTGGCTGACCGAATTCGACAAAGTGCGGCCGCCGTACAACACCAACGTGCTCACGCAAGCCGCCGCCGATTTCCTGCTCGACCATGTCGACGTGCTCGACTCGCAAGCGGCGCAATTGCGCGAAGAGCGCACGAAACTCGCGCACGCGGTGTCCCAATTACCGGGCGCCGAAGTGTTCCCGAGCGCCGGCAACTTCCTGCTGGTGCGCGTGCCCGACGCGTCGGTTCTGTTCGAAACGCTGCTGACGGCGCGGGTTCTGATCAAAAACGTGAGTAAAATGCATCCATTGCTGGCTAATTGCGTGCGGTTGACCGTCGGTTCGGCGGAAGAAAACGCGCAATTGCTCGCCGGACTGAAACTCGTGCTGAACTGAACGGCCGCGCTGGCGCTTTTCCATATGATGGGAAGGCGCGCGTGGCCCGCCGTTTTTTCACCCCACTACCTGTCGCTTTCTAGCTAGATTCGAGGAATTACCATGCGCCTTGCGGAAGTCGTTCGCAACACCAGCGAAACGCAGATCCGTGTGAAGATCAATCTGGACGGCACCGGTCAGCAAAAGCTGGCCACCGGCGTGCCGTTTCTGGACCACATGCTCGACCAGATCGCGCGGCATGGATTGTTCGACCTCGAAATCGAAGCGCATGGCGACCTGCATATCGACGACCATCACACGGTTGAAGACACCGGTATCACGCTAGGCCAGGCCGTCGCAAAAGCGATCGGCGACCGCAAGGGCATCCGCCGCTACGGTCATTCCTACGTGCCGCTCGACGAGGCGCTGTCGCGCGTCGTGATTGATTTCTCGGGCCGTCCGGGTCTCGAATTCCATGTGCCGTTCACGCGTGCGCGCATCGGCACGTTCGACGTCGATCTGTCCATCGAGTTTTTCCGCGGTTTCGTGAATCATGCCGGCGTCACTTTGCATATCGACAACCTGCGCGGCCTGAACGCCCACCATCAGATGGAAACGGTGTTCAAGGCGTTCGGGCGTGCGTTGCGCATGGCCACCGAACTGGACGAACGCGCGGCGGGGCAGATTCCGTCGACCAAGGGCAGCCTTTAAGCTCCCAATAGCCGGTTCATAGGCCAACTCAATTACCAGGACCGGGACCCGCGTCGAGTGCGCGCGCTCCCGGTGTGCGATGGACATTCTGAAGTCGTTTATTTCGCTGCTGGCGTTGATCAACCCGGTCGGCGCCATCCCGTTCTTCATGAGCCTGACGGCGAATCAGAGCGACGCCGAGCGGCGTAGAACCATTCGCATTGCGGCGATCTCGGTGTTCTGCGTGATCGCGATCACCACGCTGCTCGGGCAGCAGATCATCAGCTTCTTCGGCATTTCGGTCGGCTCGCTCGAAGTGGGTGGCGGAATCATCATGCTGCTGATGGCGATCAACATGCTGAACGCGCAGATCGGCAACAGTCGGTCGACGCCGGAAGAGCGTCATGAAGCCGAGCAGAAGGACAACATCGCGGTCGTGCCGCTGGCGATTCCGCTGCTCACCGGTCCGGGCGCGATCAGCACTACGATCATCTACGCGGCCGGCTCGGCGCATTGGTACGACCGGATCAGCCTCGTCGCGATCGGCGCGGTGTTGGCGGCGATCTGCTTTTTTTCGCTGCGGCTCGCCGAACCGATTGCCCGCTGGGTCGGTCGCACGGGTATCAACATCGGCACGCGGCTCATGGGTTTGATGTTATCGGCGCTGGCGGTGGAATTCATCGTCGATGGATTGAAGGCATTGCTGCCTAACTTGAAATGAAAACTTCGATAGCGATTGTGGATTACGGAATGGGCAACCTGCGTTCGGTCGCCCAGGCACTGCGCAAAGCCGCGCCGGAAGCGGACGTGGCGATCGTCGATCGGCCGGAGGCGATTCGCGCGGCCGACCGCGTGGTGCTGCCCGGCCAGGGCGCGATGCCCGACTGCATGCGCAGTCTGGCCGAGTCCGGCCTGCAGGAAGCGGTGATCGAGGCGTCGCGCAGCAAGCCGCTGATGGGCGTATGCGTCGGCGAGCAGATGCTGTTCGACTGGAGCGCGGAGGGCAGCACGCCAGGTCTCGGCCTGTTGCCCGGCAAAGTGCTGCGCTTTGACCTGGAAGGCCAGTTGCAGGACGACGGTTCGCGCTTCAAGGTCCCGCAAATGGGCTGGAACCGCGTGCGCCAGGCGCAGCCACATCCGCTGTGGGACGGCGTCGCGGACAACGCGTTCTTCTACTTCGTGCACAGTTATTACGTGGCGCCGGACAACGCCGCCCATACCTCGGGCGAAACAGTGTACGGTGTGCCCTTTACCTCGGCGGTGGCGCGGGATAACATCTTCGCGACCCAATTCCACCCGGAAAAGAGCGCCGAAGCGGGGCTGCGCGTGTATCGCAACTTCGTGCACTGGAACCCGTGAGCGCCTTTCTTCATCCTGTTGCCGTGCGTCGCTCCGCCACAAGCGGACCGTATGTCGCGCGCCGCAATCGCAACACCATGCTTTCGCTGCCTCACGACGCCACGCAAGGGCGTCGAAAGAGTTGTACTAAACTAGCGAAACGGCGTTCAGGCGGGCTGGACCACCAGCCGCTGCCGCCGACCTTCAACCCCTTCCCAGACAACACCCGATTGCTATGCTGCTGATTCCCGCCATCGACCTGAAAGACGGTCAGTGTGTACGCCTCAAACAGGGCGATATGGACCAGGCGACGATATTTTCCGAGGAACCGGCGGCCATGGCCCGACACTGGGTCGAGCGCGGTGCCCGGCGTCTGCACCTCGTCGACCTGAATGGCGCGTTCGCCGGCAAGCCGAAGAATGAAGACGCGATTCGCGCGATCATCGAGGAAGTGGGCGGCGAGATTCCCGTGCAACTGGGCGGCGGCATTCGCGACCTGAACACGATCGAGCGCTATCTGGACGACGGTTTGTCGTACGTGATCATCGGCACGGCGGCGGTGAAGAACCCCGGTTTTCTGCAGGATGCCTGCACGGCGTTCGGCGGCCATATCATCGTCGGACTGGATGCGAAAGACGGTAAAGTCGCGACCGACGGCTGGAGCAAGCTGACCGGCCACGAAGTTGCCGATCTCGCGCGCAAGTTCGAGGACTACGGCTGCGAGTCGATCATCTATACCGACATCGGCCGTGACGGCATGCTTCAGGGCATCAACATCGAAGCGACGGTGCGCCTCGCGCGCGCGGTCAAGATTCCGGTGATCGCGAGCGGCGGCTTGTCGAACCTCGCCGACATCGAATCGCTGTGCGAAGTCGAAGACGAAGGCATCGAAGGCGTGATCTGCGGCCGGGCGATTTACTCGGGCGATCTCGACTTCGCGGCGGCGCAAACCCTCGCGGACCGGCTGCGCGAGTCGGACGACGCTTAAGGCTGCTCAGGCGAACTTCCGTGCTCGCCGCCCGCGTCTCGTGTTTCCGGCCGGCGTCGCGGTGAACGAATCACCGGCAACCGAAGCGGACGCGGCCATGCACCGGCAGAGCGCCTCAGGTCGTCCGCGTGCGACTCACCGGCGGCGCGGCTGCGCCGCAGCCTACCTTGCGCCGCTCGTTGAAGTTCCCAGGCGAGCGGCCTCATCAGCGGTATTGGCAGAATTGCAAGATCATGGCTCTAGCTAAACGCATCATCCCCTGTCTCGACGTCACGGCTGGCCGCGTGGTCAAGGGCGTCAACTTCGTCGAACTGCGCGATGCGGGCGACCCGGTTGAAATCGCCCGCCGCTACGACGATCAGGGCGCCGACGAACTCACCTTCCTCGACATCACCGCGACCTCGGATCAGCGCGATCTGATCTTGCCGATCATTGAGGCCGTCGCCTCGCAAGTGTTCATTCCGCTGACGGTCGGCGGCGGCGTGCGCGCCGTCGAAGACGTGCGGCGCTTGCTGAACGCGGGCGCGGACAAGATCAGCATGAACTCGTCGGCGGTGGCGAATCCGCAACTCGTGAAAGACGCCACGGACAAATACGGCTCGCAGTGCATCGTCGTCGCAATCGACGCGAAGCGCGTCTCCGCGGACGGCGAGCCGCCGCGCTGGGAAGTCTTCACACACGGCGGGCGCAAGGCCACCGGCCTTGAAGCCGTCGAATGGGCGCGCAAGATGGCCGAACTCGGCGCGGGCGAAATCCTGCTCACCAGCATGGATCGCGACGGCACCAAGAGCGGCTTCGACCTCGCGCTCACGCGCGCAGTGTCGGACGCCGTGCCGATTCCGGTAATCGCTTCGGGCGGCGTGGGCAACCTGCAACATCTGGCCGACGGCATCAAAAGCGGCCACGCAGACGCGGTGCTCGCCGCGAGCATTTTCCACTACGGCGAACACACCGTGGGCGAGGCCAAGCGCTTCATGGCCGATCAGGGCATTTCGGTGAGGTTGTGACGTGGTGAATCCCTCGGCAGTCAATTGGCTCGACAAGGTCAAGTGGGACGTGAACGGCCTCGTGCCCGTGATCGCGCAGGAAGCGTCGACGAACGACGTGCTCATGTTCGCGTGGATGAACCGCGAAGCCCTGGCGAAGACCATCGAAACTCATCGCGCGGTGTATTTCTCGCGTTCGCGCCAACGCCTGTGGTTCAAGGGCGAAGAGTCCGGCCACGTGCAGCATGTGCACGAAGTGCGGCTCGATTGCGACGAAGACGTCGTGCTGCTGAAAGTGGAGCAGGTATCGGGCATTGCCTGCCATACCGGCCGCCACTCGTGCTTTTTCCAGAAATTCGAAGGCTCTGTGGATGACGGCGACTGGGTCGCCGTCGATCCCGTGCTGAAAGACCCCGAACACATCTACAAATGACGCAATCCACGCAAACCACGTCGTCCAATTCCACGTCAACGACTGACACGCTGATGCGCCTCGCGGCGATCATCGACGGCCGCAAGGGCGGCGATCCGGACGTGTCGTACGTGTCGCGCCTGTTCCACAAGGGCGACGACGCGGTGCTGAAGAAAATCGGCGAAGAAGCCACCGAAGTCGTGCTGGCCGCCAAGGACACCCGCCACGGCGGCGCGCCGAAGGCGCTGGTTGGCGAAGTCGCGGACCTGTGGTTTCACTGCCTCGTGATGCTGTCGCACTTCGATCTGAGTCCCGCGGACGTGCTCGCCGAACTGGAGCGCCGCGAAGGCATGTCGGGTATCGAGGAAAAGGCGCTGCGCAAGAGCCGCGACCGCGAGCAGAACGGCGACTGATCGTAGTGGGTCCGCGCTTGCGTGTTGAAGTGGAGCGCACCGGCGCCCATATTGCAGGAACGCATCGGATCGCATCCTTGGGAGGACGCAAGCATGGAACAGTCGCACGAGAGGTATCCGCCGCCGGCCTATCGCAATGCTCTCGAGCCTGAGCGCGAGCGCAGCCTGCGTACGCTCACCCACGTGCTGTACGCGCTGTATGCGGTCCACTGGCTGACGGGCGGCCTGACGATCCTGATCGCGATCATCATCAACTACGTGAAGCGGCCCGACGTGGTGGGCACGCCGTACGAGGCCCATTTCGAGTGGCAGATCCGCTCCTTCTGGATGGCTTTGCTGGGCTATGCGATCGGCGGCGTGCTGCTGTTCGTGGTGATCGGCATTCCGGTTCTGTGGGCCGTGAGCATCTGGATGTTGTACCGTATTATCAAGGGCTGGCTGTATCTGTACGATAACAAGCCGCTCGCGAATCCGCGGGGCTGGTTCTAGGTTTCGTCCGATGGTTGCCGGGCCTGACATGAATCGCGCCGCGTCGGCTTCGCGCTTCAGCCATACTGTGTCAGGAATACGATGAGCCACGACCCGAACTGCCTTTTCTGCAAGATTGCCGCCGGCGAGATCCCGTCGACCAAGGTCCACGAAGACGACGAGTTCGTCGCCTTCCGCGACATTCGGCCGGCCGCGGATACGCATGTGCTGGTGATTCCGCGCAAGCACATCGCCACCCTATCGAGCTGCACCGAGAGCGATGCACCGCTGCTTGGTAGAATGCTGGTCCTGGCAGCGCGTTTGGCCGATCAACTGGGCGTGGCGTACACCGGCGGCGAAACGGGTTTTCGCACGGTAATCAATACCGGTCCGGGCGGCGGCCAGGAGGTGTATCACCTGCACGCGCACATTCTCGCGGGACCGCGCCCCTGGCAGCGCATGGGTTGACCCGGCAGTGCGGGGGTGTGTAGCGAGTTTTGGTCGCGGACAATAGCGCGGCCGTTGTTTTTGCCGCATTGTAACGACGCCGACGCGATCGTCTGGTCACAATGACATTCCGTGTCGCGGGTTGCAGCCGAAAAGGTCGCGGTAACGTATAGATGAAGCGTACGCGCTTCGATTCATGCCGCAAGGCGCCCGAGTTTCGCCGCATCCGGTGCGGTATCGGGGTTAAGGAGAGTAGTCATGGGTTCGTTGAGTATTTGGCATTGGCTGATCGTGTTGTTGATCGTAGCGCTCGTGTTCGGCACGAAGAAGCTGCGCAATATCGGCACCGATCTGGGTGGCGCGGTGAAGGGCTTCAAGGAAGGCATCAAGGAAGGCGAAACGCCGGCAGCCGAAGCGCAGCAGCGCGAACTGCCGCGCAACGGCGCCGTGGACGTGGAAGCAAAGGAAAAGACGCCGCGTTCCGGCGATTACCGCTAAGCCGCGGCTTACCCGCGTTACTGACGGACATTCCACTTCATGCTGGACCTCGGTCTAACCAAGATGGCGCTGATCGGCGTCGTCGCGCTGGTCGTACTCGGGCCTGAGCGCCTGCCACGCGTCGCCCGCACGGCCGGGGCGTTGTTCGGCCGCGCGCAGCGGTATATCAACGACGTGAAGGCCGAAGTCACGCGCGAAATCGAACTCGACGAATTGCGTCGGATGAAAAGCGAGTTCGAGGCCGCCGCGACCAACGTCCAGACCTCCGTTCAGGACAACCTGCGCAAGCACGAGTCCGAAATGAACGACGCGTGGAACAGCGGCTCGCCGGTGTCACCGAGCATTGCCGGCGGCGCGCTCGAAGATGTGGGCACTACCTCGTGGCCGGGCAGCACGCCCGCTGCGGCGGCCAAACGCAAGAACTGGCGCGTCAAGCAGACGGCCATGCCCACCTGGTACAAGCGCGCGACCACGCGCCGCACGCGTGTGCAGTCGGGTGCGGCGCGCGTGGCAAGGCATACGCCGACCAGCATGCGTCGTCCGACGCGGTTCTTCTGATGATCAGAACGACAATCTCTAACCGAGGGCCGGCGTGAGCGACCCCCAGCAAACCCAGGACGAAGGCACTGAAGAGACCTTCATTTCCCACCTCGTTGAATTGCGCGACCGCATCATTCGCGCCGGCCTTGCCGTCGTCGTGGTGTTCGTCGGACTCGTGTATTGGGCGCCGGATATCTTCCGGTTGCTGGCGCGGCCTTTGATGCAGAACTTGCCGAAGGACGGCAAGATGATCGTCACCGACGTCACCGGCTCGTTCTTCGTGCCGATGAAGGTGACCATGCTGGTGGCCTTCGTCATCGCTTTGCCGATCGTGCTCTATCAGATCTGGGCCTTCGTCGCACCGGGTCTTTATCAGCACGAGAAGAAGCTGGTCGGGCCGCTGGTGGGCAGCAGCTACACGTTGTTCCTGTGCGGCATGGCGTTCGCGTACTTCGTGGTGTTCCCGACCATTTTCCGCGTGATGGCGCACTACAACGCGCCGCTGGGCGCGGAGATGACCACGGACATCGACAATTACCTGAGCTTCGTGCTGACCATGTTCATTGCGTTCGGCGTGACGTTCGAAGTGCCGATCGTCGTGGTGCTGCTGGTGCGCATGAACGTGGTGACGCTCAAGAAGCTCAAGGAGATTCGACCGTATGTGATCGTCGGCGCCTTTGTGATTTCCGCCGTGGTCACGCCGCCGGACGTGTTTTCGCAACTGATTCTGGCGATTCCGCTGATCGTGCTGTACGAGGCGGGGATCATTGCGGCGCGGTTGATCGTCGGCAAGCAGCCGGTGGTGATCGAAGACGCGAGCGCATCGGAATGATGGTTTAGCGCTTCGGCGAACGCACGCAAGCAAGAAGGGCAGTCCGTAATGGACTGCCCTTCTTGTTTGGCACGTGGCGCATGGCTTGTGCTTGCTTATTGCGGGACGTTGGATTCGCTTTGCCTTTCGCTATGGTCAGCCGCCGTCGTCGTCCTGATCGCCGCTGCCGCCGCCATTGTCCTCAGCCGGCTGCTTCGGCGGAGGCGGGCGTTTGCCGATGGTGACCTCCAGATCCATCTCATGGCTCTTGCGCACGAGATGCACCTTCGCCGCCGTGCCCGGCTTGATCTGCGCGATCACATTCAGCAGACGCGTGGTGTCGGTGATTTCCTGACCGTTCACGCTCATGAGAATGTCGCCCGGCTTGATGCCCGCGCGGTCCGCGGGGCCGTTCTTCAGCACGCCCGCGACAATCGCGCCCGACTTCTGCTCCAACCCGAACGATTCGGCGATCTCCGGCGTGACGTCCTGCGGTTCGACGCCGATCCAGCCGCGCGTGACCGAACCCGTGGTGATGATGCTCTCGAGCACGCTCCTCGCCGTCGAGACGGGAATCGCAAAGCCAATGCCGAGCGAGCCGCCCGAGCGGGAATAGATCGCGGTGTTGATGCCGAGCAGATTGCCGTTCACGTCGACGAGCGCGCCGCCCGAGTTGCCCGGGTTGATGGCCGCGTCGGTCTGAATGAAGTTTTCGAACGTGTTGATGCCAAGGTGATTGCGCCCGAGCGCGCTGACAATGCCCATGGTCACCGTCTGGCCGACGCCGAACGGATTGCCGATGGCGAGCACCACGTCGCCCACGCGCGTCTGGTCCATGCGGCCGAGCGTGATGGTGGGCAGATTGGTCATGTTGACCTTGAGCACGGCCAGATCCGTTTCCGGATCGACGCCGATCACCTTCGCATTCGTGGTGCGGCCGTCGGCCAGCGCGATTTCGATCTGATCGGCGCCGTCCACGACGTGCTGGTTCGTTAGAATGTAACCTTCCGAACTCACTATCACGCCGGAGCCCAGATTGGATGCGGGTTGTTCCTGCTGCTTGCGGTTCTTGTCGCCGAAGAAGTAGCGGAACAGCGGATCTTTCGCGCGCGGGTCGGGCGGCAGTGAGCCATCCTTGCTGGAAAACACATTGACGACCGCGGGCATGGCCTTTTGCGCGGCGTCCGCGTACGACGCCTGAGCTGGGCCGCTGCCGATGCCTGGCGCTACTTCCCGCAGCGCGACGATCGGTTCGGCGAGTTGCTTGCCGAATTGCCCTTGACGCTGGAGCCACTGCGGTTTGAGGGTCGCAATGATGAACATGAGCGCCAACAGCACGGTCACCGCTTGGGCAAAGAACAGCCAAAAGCGTCTAAGCATCTGAAGACTAGAGGTTTATATGGATCGGATCGAACTTGAATTGTACTTGAACAATCTCCTTGAAACCGCGCGCTTCAAGGACTATTGCCCCAATGGATTGCAGGTCGAAGGGCGTCGCAAGATCAATAAGCTCGCGACCGGCGTGACCGCTTCGGTGGCCTTTCTGGAGGCCGCGCTCGATTGGGGCGCGGACGCCGTGCTGGTTCATCACGGCTACTTCTGGCGCAACGAAGCGCCGCAGATCACCGGCCGCAAACACGCGCGGCTCAAACTGCTGATCGCCAACGACCTGAACCTGTTCGCCTATCACCTGCCGCTCGACGACCATCCCGAGTTCGGCAACAACGCTCAGATCGGCCAGAAGATGGGCTGGATCAGCGACGCGCGCTTCGGCGAGAACGACCTCGGCTGGCTCGCCACGTTTCCCATGCCGATCACGCTCGCGCACTTCACCGCGCAAGTCGAGCAGACGCTCGGCCGCACGCCACTCGTATTCGGCGACGCGGACCGCGAACTGCGCCGCGTGGGCTGGTGCACGGGCGCCGCGCAAGGCATGTTCGACGCGGCCATCAACGCGGGCGCCGACGTTTATCTGACCGGCGAAGTGTCGGAATCGGTGATGCACACGTCGGCGGAAAGCGGCGTCGCGTTTCTCGCGGCGGGCCACCATGCCACCGAGCGCTTCGGCGTGCAGGCGGTGGGCAAGCATCTGTCCGAGCAGTTCGATATCGAGCATCTCTTTATCGATATCCCTAATCCGGTTTGAATCGCACGAATTACGCAAAACGCATTAGGGAAGAAAAAGGCACGAATAACGCAGAGGGCACTTAAAAGGAGGTGCGAAAAAGTTTGCGATCCGTACGGAGTAACCCTGATTTATCAAAGGCTTCGCACGGTTTTTGGCAATCGGGCCTTGTAAATGGCGACTCCATTCGCGCAAACTAGCGGCGGTAGAAGAGACGTGAAGGAAAAATCCAACTCAGAAGTGGGGCGTGTGATGCGAGACAAGGAAGATGAACGCGTCGACGGCAGCCGCCGTACCTGGCTGATAGCGACGACCGTAGCAGGTGGCATAGGAGGCGTTGCCACTGTCGTACCCTTTGTTAGTTCGTTTGCACCATCTGAAAAGGCCAAGGCTGCAGGTGCCCCGGTCGAAGTCGATATCAGTGATCTCAAGCCTGGCGACATGAAGACCGTTGCCTGGCGTGGTAAGCCCGTGTGGATCATCAACCGCACCGACCGCATGCTCGCCGATGTCCAGAAAGCCGATAACGAAGTAGCGGATCCCCACACCAAGAATCCTTTTTCGATGCCGTTGCCGGAGTACTGCAACAACGAGTTCCGTTCACGCACCGACCACAAAAACCTTTTCGTCGCCGTCGCCGTGTGCACCCATCTGGGCTGTACGCCAACGCCGCGCTTCCAGGAGGGCGCGCAGCCCAATCTTCCAGACGACTGGCCAGGCGGCTTCCTGTGCCCTTGCCATGGCTCGACCTATGACATGGCCGGCCGCGTCTTCAAGAACAAACCTGCGCCGCAGAACCTCGACATTCCGCCTTACATGTTCACCTCGGCCACCGGCCTCGTGATCGGCAAGGACGAGAAAGGAGACGCGTAATGGCGATCGAACACGAAGTAGAGACGACCGGGCTGGTCGGCTGGATCGACCGGCGCTTTCCGCT
Source organism: Paraburkholderia sp. BL6665CI2N2 (assembly GCF_004366535.1). NCBI lineage: Bacteria > Pseudomonadati > Pseudomonadota > Betaproteobacteria > Burkholderiales > Burkholderiaceae > Paraburkholderia > Paraburkholderia sp. BL6665CI2N2. Next base: position 5,272,278 of record NZ_SORC01000001.1, on the reverse strand, counting down.
GACTTCCACCTGGAAGAAGCACGTTTCCGAGTACTACGCGCCGAAGAACTTCAACTTCTGGTACTTCTTCGGTTCGCTTGCCCTGCTGGTGCTGGTCAACCAGATCGTCACCGGCATCTTCCTCACCATGAACTACAAGCCCGACGCAACGCTCGCGTTCGCGTCGGTCGAGTACATCATGCGCGAGGTGCCGTGGGGCTGGCTGATTCGCTATATGCACTCCACGGGCGCGTCGATGTTTTTCGTCGTCGTCTACCTGCATATGTTCCGCGGGCTAATGTACGGCTCGTACCGCAAGCCGCGCGAACTGGTGTGGATTTTCGGCTGCGCGATTTTCCTGTGCCTGATGGCTGAAGCGTTTTTCGGCTACCTGCTGCCGTGGGGCCAGATGTCCTTCTGGGGCGCGCAGGTGATCGTTAACCTGTTCTCGGCGATTCCGTTCATCGGGCCGGATCTGTCGCTGTGGATTCGCGGCGACTATGTGGTCTCGGACGTCACGCTGAACCGCTTCTTCGCGTTTCACGTGATCGCGATTCCGCTGGTCCTGATCGGTCTGGTGGTCGCCCACCTGGTCGCGCTGCACGAAGTGGGATCGAACAACCCGGACGGCATCGAAATCAAGGCGAAGAAGGACCCGGACGGCATTCCGCTCGACGGCATTCCGTTCCACCCGTATTACTCGGTGCACGATTTCATGGGTGTCACGGTGTTCCTGATCATCTTCGCGGCGATCATTTTCTTCGCGCCGGAGATGGGCGGCTACTTCCTCGAAGCGAACAACTTCGTGCCGGCCAACCCGCTGCAAACACCGCCTGAAATCGCTCCGGTGTGGTACTTCACGGCCTTCTACGCGATGCTGCGCGCCACGACCGATCCGTTCAAGATCGTGCTGATGGTGGTAATCGGGTTGCTCGGCGTGCTCGCGCTGGTGCGCGCGCGCGGCAAATGGAAACTCGGCCTGCCGGTGCTCGCAGTGCTGGTGATCCTGGCCATGGCGTTGACCGAGTCGAAGTTCTGGGGTGTGGTGGTGATGGGCGGCGCGGTGGTGTCGCTGTTCTTCCTGCCTTGGCTCGACCGCTCGCCGGTCAAGTCGATTCGCTACCGGCCGTTTTTTCACAAGGTGTTCTACGGGATCTTCGTGCTCGTGTTCCTGACGCTGGCTTTCCTCGGCACCAAGCCGCCGTCGCCGGTCGCCACGTTGATCGCGCAGGTCTGTGCGCTGATCTACTTCGCGTTTTTCCTCGGTATGCCGTTCTGGACGCGGCTTGGCACGTTCAAGCAGCCGCCCGAGCGGGTGCGGTTCAAGCCTCACTAATCGCGAGCCAGGAGAACACGAATGAAAAAACTGCTTACGAAGTGCGCGCTGATCGGCGCGACACTGCTCGCGGTGCTGGCCGCCCCGGCTTACGCGGACGAGAATTTCCCTCTCGACCGCGCGCCGGATAACGCGGAAAATTTCGCGTCCTTGCAGCACGGCGCGCGATTGTTTGTAAACTACTGCCTGAATTGCCACAGCGCGAACCTGATGCGCTACAACCGCCTGACCGACATCGGCATTACTCCGAACGAAATTCAGGCGAACCTGCTGTTCACCACGGATAAAGTCGGCAACACGATGACCGTGGCGATGCGGCCGGCCGACGCGCAAGCGTGGTTCGGCGCGAGTCCGCCGGATTTGTCGGTGGAAGCGCGGGCGCGCGGCAAGGACTGGCTGTACACGTATTTGCGCACTTTTTATCGCGACAATACGCGGCCGACCGGCTGGAACAATCTGGTGTATGAAAACGTGAGCATGCCTCACGTGCTGTGGCAGCTTCAGGGCGAACGTACCGCGAAGTTCGGGGATGAAACCGACGAAAAAACTGGCGAGAGGGTACACAAATTTGTCGGCTTCCAGCAGGTCACTCCGGGGACGATGTCGCCGGTAGATTATGATTCTGCTGTGGCCGACCTCGTGTCGTACCTGTCATGGATGTCCGAACCGACCCAGAAAACCCGCAAACAGCTTGGCGTGTGGGTGCTGTTGTTCCTCGGTATCCTGAGCTTTTTCGCTTGGCGATTGAACGCCGCGTACTGGAAACATATCAAATAATCACGCCGTCACCCGGCGTGGGGCCGGCGCCAGGAAAAACCTGTTGGACGGTTTTTCCGCGCGCTGGCCTTTCAGCTTTTTGAGGAAACGTAAACATGATGGTTCTGTATTCCGGCACAACTTGCCCGTTCTCCCAGCGCTGCCGGCTGGTGTTGTTCGAAAAGGGCATGGACTTCGAGATCCGCGACGTCGACCTGTTTAACAAGCCGGAAGACATCGCCGTGATGAATCCGTATGGTCAGGTGCCGATTCTCGTCGAACGGGACCTGATTCTGTACGAATCGAACATCATCAACGAGTATATCGACGAGCGCTTCCCGCACCCGCAACTGATGCCGGCCGATCCGGTTCAGCGCGCCCGCGCCCGCCTGTTCCTGCTGAACTTCGAGAAAGAGCTGTTCGTGCACGTGGGCACGCTCGAAAACGAAAAGGGCAAGGCTGCGGAGAAGAATCACGAGAAAGCCCGTCTCGCGATCCGCGATCGCCTGACGCAACTCGCGCCGATCTTCCTGAAGAACAAGTACATGCTCGGCGAAGAGTTCTCGATGCTCGACGTCGCGATCGCGCCGTTGCTGTGGCGTCTGGATCATTACGGCATCGAACTGTCGAAGAACGCCGCACCGCTGATGAAGTACGCCGAGCGCATTTTCAGCCGCCCGGCTTATATCGAAGCGCTGACGCCTTCGGAAAAGGTGATGCGTCGTTGAGCTTGGCTTTTGGACGCGGGCGCCGCGCGGTTGAATGAGCGCGGGCCCGCGTCCGTTAGAGGACTGTAGATGCAAGAGATTTCCACCAAGCCCTACCTGCTGCGCGCACTCTACGAGTGGTGCACGGATAACGGCTATACGCCGCACATCGCGGTCCGGGTCGACAATCAGACGCGCGTGCCGCGTCAGTTCGTGCGCGATAACGAAATCGTGTTGAACATCAGCTTCGAGGCGACCAGCCAGCTGCAGATGGGCAACGAGTGGATCGAGTTCAGCGCGCGTTTCTCCGGCAAGTCGCACAAGATCGAGGTGCCGATCGCCAACATTCTTGCGATCTATGCGCGCGAGAACGGCCAGGGCATGGCATTCCCGGTCGAGTCGGCAGGCGGTGAAGCGCAGGATTCGGGCGCGGACGCGGAAGTGGCGGACGAGACCGAAGCGCCCGCGCCGCGAGCGGTTGAAACGGCGCCCGCTACGGGTGCTGCCACCGCCAAAGCGGATAGCGAGGCGACCGGACCGCAGCCTGACGACGATGGCTCAAAAGGCGGCGGAAGGGCTCGCCTCAAGATCGTAAAATGAAGTAGAATCACGGCCTCATGCCGGCTTAGCTCATCAGGTAGAGCGCTTGACTTGTAATCATGAGGTGGCGGGTTCGAGTCCTGCAGCCGGCACCAGTTGTACTAAACGGGGTTTCTGTTCAATCAGAAACCCCGTTTTTTCTTGGTGCGCGCTTATCGACGAAGTCACCACCCCCGCGCCGCTGCACGGCGCTTCCGCCTGCAAAGGACTGGTTTCATGAAATATCGGTGAGGCGCAAATCGGTCCAAAATCACCATATCTCTTTCACCTTGTCGATTGTGGACTACAAAGTCTACGATTTGTCGACCGAGGCCGGATAACGCGCGTTACCCGTCCGGCCGGCGAATAGCGCACCGCGGACCCGGACGACAGAGGTACTATTCGGGCGTCAGTCGGCAACGCTTCCAATTACTCCGGCGGGCACCGCCCCCGATGACGCGCCTCCTCAGTGCGTCGCTCCCGCAACACCGATCCCACCTCACCATGACCAGCCCTGCAACCATCACCTGGCCCGAAGCCGACGGCCCCCGCACCGCGCGTTGGCGCTCCGAAGCAGCCGTGCCGCCGCCCAAGCGCGTCATCGTTGCGGACGACCGTACCACCGCCGATTCCGCGTACCGACTCGCGTGCGAAGGCACGGCGCTCCTGTGGAACGGCGATTTTCAGAACGCTCGCCAGCTGCTGCAAGCGGTAGCGCGCCGACTGGAGCGCAAGCCGCGCAAGCAGGGCGAAACGCCGCTCGACGCATTCAACCTGCATCGCCAAGCGCAGTCGCAACGCGCGCGTACGCTCGGCATGATCCTGATTCCGCTCGACGCCGCGTACACCATTCCGCTGCGCCGCGCGCCCGATGTCCAGCAAGCCTGCATCGAAACCTACGGACCGTCGAACGACGAACCGTCGGTCGTGTCGCTGCGTGAACTGCTCGGCATGATCGGCGCGCACGAGTGGCGCAAGAAGGGCGTCGAGATTCCCGCGCTGGGCGACCGGATTCATCCGCATTACGGCGTGTTCTCGCCGGTGCGCGGCGAATATGTGGATCTCGTCGCGCGCACGCCGCTGCCTTCGCTGAACAAGGCGTTCGATATCGGCACGGGCACGGGCGTGTTGTCGGCACTGCTCGCCAAACGCGGCGTGAAGAAAATCATCGCTACCGATCAGGATCCGCGCGCGCTCGCTTGCGCGCGCGAAAACCTCTCGCGTCTCGGTTACGACCAGCAGGTCGACGTCGTGCAGGCCGATTTGTTTCCCGAAGGACGCGCGCCGCTCGTGGTGTGCAATCCGCCGTGGGTGCCGGCGAGGCCTGCTTCGCCGATCGAGTACGCGATCTACGATCCGGAAAGTCGCATGCTGCTTGGCTTCCTTAACGGGCTGGCGGAGCATCTGTCGCCGGGCGGGGAAGGCTGGCTGATCATGTCGGATTTCGCCGAGCATCTCGGTTTGCGCACGCGCGACTGGTTGCTGGCGGCCATCGACAAGGCGGGTTTGAGCGTGGTGGGCCGCGAGGACATTCGTCCGCGTCACCCCAAGTCGACCGATGAAACCGATGCGCTGCACACGGCGCGCATGGCCGAAGTGACGTCGCTGTGGCGTCTGAAGGCGCGCTAAGCGGTGAGACGCATTGCGGCTCGCTCAACAACGAGAGCGGCAATGCGGCGCGTCAGGTCGATGCGCCGCCGACATACGCCGCCGCCCCGCGCCCTGCCGCGAGGCCGCTGGCAAAGCAGGCTGTGAGCAGGTAGCCGCCCGTCGGCGCTTCCCAGTCGAGCATTTCACCCGCGCAGAAGACGCCGGGCAGGCGCTCGATCATCAGATGTTCGTTGAGCGCCTCGAAGGGAATGCCGCCGGCGGTGCTGATTGCTTCCGCGATCGGACGGGCGCGCGTGAGCCGCACCGGCAGCGCCTTAATCGCGTGCGCGAGACCGTTGGCGTCCGCGAAAGCTTCTTTCGACAGAATCTCATGCAACAGAGCCAGTTTTACCCCACCAATCCCGATCCGGCCGTGCAGGTGGCTCGACATCGAACGTGAGCCGCGCGGCCGCGTGACTTCGGCGACGACTCGCTCCAAAGCCAGGCCTGGCGCCAGATCGAGCATGATCGTGACGTCGCCGTCAGCCAGAATCCGCTCCCGAATCTGGGCCGATAAGGCATAGATCAAACTGCCTTCGAGGCCCGTTTCGGTCAAAAGTATTTCACCTTGTCGATTGTGGACTTTATTGTCTACGTCGGTGAGCGTGATGGCCACGGGCTTGACCGGTTGACCCGCGAAACGCTCGCGCAGATAGGGGCTCCAGTCGGCGTCGAAGCCGCAGTTCGCGGGCAGCAGGGGCCTGACGGGCACATCGCGCGAGGCCATCAGCGGGACCCACGCGGCGTCCGAGCCGAGACGTGGCCAGCTTGCGCCGCCGAGCGCAAACACCACGGCGTCGAAGGTGACGGCATGCTCGCCGTCCGGCGTGGCGAAACGGAGCGTATGCGTGGCGGCGTCGCCGGCTTCGGCGTCCCAGCCGCACCACTTGTGGCGCATGTGAAAACGCACGCCCGCTTCGCGCAGTCGATGCAGCCACGCACGCAGCATCGGCGCGGCTTTCATGTCGGCCGGAAAAACGCGCCCCGAACTGCCGACGAAGGTCTCCACGCCCAACTCGTGCAGCCACGCGCGCAAAGCGTCGGGATCGAAGGCCCGCACGAGGGGCGCGAGCTGCTCGCGGCGCGCGCCGTAGCGGCCGAGAAACGGCTCGAGCGGCTCCGAATGCGTGATGTTCATGCCGCCTTTGCCCGCCATCAGAAACTTGCGGCCGACCGACGGCATGGCGTCATGGACGTCGACCTGCACACCTTGCTGCGCGAGCGCCTCGGCGGCCATCAAGCCGGCGGGGCCGCCGCCGATGACGGCGACGCGGGCGGAATGGAATGAGGATGACATGCGGGCCTGCGGAAGAGCGGAAGTGGCGGCGCGCCGACGGTTCGGATGATCCGGCGGCGCGAAGGCCGCTATTTTCACACCGTGGACAGCGCAGGGCAAACGCGCGAGCGGATCGGCAGGCCGAAATAGGCTGGGTTCAGGCGGTCCTGCATCCGGCCGGTTTGCTTCGGTGCCTTTGTTATCGAGCGGCGCGACCTATACTTTTCAGACACCTTCCATCGGACGCCGCACGCGTCTTCCTCGCGTCAGATCAACTCGCCACCTTCCCCGCCACCCGGCGCTGTCCGCGCAATCGGAGCCGCCGTGTCACGGCCGGCGATCTGGTCCGCGCGTCTGCTGCCTGCGTGGATGTCTGAACGTCATCTGAATCAAGGAGACTGCCATGTCCCGCAAATACATCGATTGCCGCGAGTTTCCGAGCGAAACGAACTGCACCGTCGCCCTGTCTGCCGACAGCGAGAGCGAATTGCTCGACGCCGCCGTGCAGCACGCGGTCACGGTGCACGAACATACGGATTCGCCGGAATTGCGCTCGCAACTCAAGACGCTCTTTCACGACGGCACGCCGCCGGTCGAAGCGCCACGCGCGTGAGGTGCTGTCTTTTGGGGAGCTACAGAACGAGCGACCCGCGCGAACGGCGTCTTGCCGCCCGCGCGGGTCGCAGCATCGTCGAACCAGGTCCTAGCCGGGGTACGCCTCGTCCACCTTCAACCCGGCGAGCTTGAAGATCACCCGCAGCGTTTGCGGCTTGATATCGCGCCGCGAAGCCAGCGTAGTCATGACGAAGTCGAGCACTTTGGCGTACTTGAGCATGGTCAGACAGGTTTCCATGTCCACGCTGCCGTCCCGCATGACTTCGGCCAGACGCAGCATCTCCGTCGAGATGTCGCGCGCCATTTCCAGTTCGAGTTGCTGCTTCTCGGACCACGCCGGGGTGGCGATCAGTTTCGCCAGCATTTCCTGAAATTTCTGTTCGACGTTTCCGTTGGGTACCGTATCCATTGCCGCCTCTTCTATTTTCCGAGCACGCGTCCGCTTGAAGTCTCGGCGCGCTGCTGGTTACGTAACGTTCGGCCCGTATTCCGGGACCGTCCTCCCCACATGCATTCGGTTCGCGTGGTGAAAGCCACGGCCGCAGCCCGTTGTTATAGGCGGAACGCCAGGCACCATCGTGCCCGACCGTCACGCAAGCTGCTTTTGTACCTTTCCGAAACCTTTCCACGCGGCGCTTTTCGTGCAGGAAGTGTTCCAGGTTTGTGCTCTTTCTGGCATGGTTTGGCGGCTCCTTCGGTCAGCAAGCCGCACTTTGGGTAAACTGGCAGCAACTTTTCCCTTTTTCCGTCGCCTGTCGCACGTTCACGCTGCAATTATTGGCGATTTCCCTCGATGTCCACCAAAACGCACGAAATCCGCCCCAACCAATCCGTCGAATTGCTGAAGGAGCTGCATATCCTCACGCGCGACGGCAAGATGAACCAGGACAGCCGCCGCAAGCTGAAACAGGTCTATCACCTGTTCCAGTTCATCGAGCCGCTGCTCAAAGACCTAAGGAGCGAGCAGGGCGCCGTGACCCTCGTCGACCACGGCGCGGGCAAGTCCTATCTAGGTTTTATCCTGTACGACCTTTTCTTCAAGGAATTTCAGGGCGATGCGGGCGGTGCGTCACACATATATGGTATTGAGACGCGCGAGGAGCTTGTTGCGAAGTCGGAGGAACTGGCCCAACGGCTGGGATTTACCGGCATGTCGTTTCTGAATCTGTCGGTGGCGGACTCGATCACGTCGGACCGCTTGCCGGCCCGGATCGACATCGTGACCGCGCTGCACGCCTGCAACACCGCAACCGACGACGCGCTGCGCTTCGCGCTCGAAAAGAAGGCGAAGTACATCGTGGTCGTGCCGTGCTGTCAGGCCGAGGTGGCGGGGGTTTTGCGGCAGAACAAGGGCAAATCGCTCGGCAACGCCCTCACGGAAATCTGGCGGCATCCGTTGCACACGCGGGAGTTCGGGAGCCAGATCACGAACGTGCTGCGGTGTTTGCAACTTGAAGCGCACGGCTATCAGGTCAGCGTGACCGAGCTGGTCGGTTGGGAGCATTCCATGAAGAACGAACTCATCATCGCCCAGTACAAGGATTTGCCGAGGCGTCGGCCGGCCGAGCGCCTGAACGAGGTGATGGAAACCCTCGGGATCGAGGAGCTGAAGGAACGGTTTTTCGTTTGAGACTGATGGGGCGGCAGTGCACGGTCGCTTTTGCGGACCGTTGCGCGTATTAGCGCTTCATCAACGCTTCATCAACGCATTCCAGCCCGCCAGCCCGATTTGCCGGAGCGTTTCCTGATTCCGCTCGTAAATCTCTTCAGCGTCGGGAAAAGCCTGAACCGCGCGTTCGATGCTGTCCTCGCGCAGCAAATGCAAAATCGGATACGGCGCACGATTCGTGTAGTTCTCGATATCGTCGGGCTCGCTGCCTTCGAACTGATAAAACGGATGGAAACTCGCGATCTGAACGACGCCTTCGAGCCGAAGCTGCTTGAGCATGCGTTCGGCGAAAAACAGGCAATCGTTGTAGTCGAGAAAATCGCTGAGCGCCTGCGGCACGATTAACAGCGTCGTATCCACGGCATCAGGGTCGGCGGCGACGAGCGTCTGAAGCTCCGTTTCCAGATCGGTCAGCACGCCTTCCATGTCCACGGCATCGCTGACGGCATAGCGAATCTGTCCCTTCACATGGACCGCCTTCGCGAACGGGCAGAGATTGAGGCCGATCACAGCCTCGGTCAGCCAGTGACGAGTAGCGGCAACAACGGCATCGTGGGATTCGGCGGACAACGACATGGCAGGCGGCGCGGGAGATAAAGCGCCATTTTAACGGGCGGACCGGCGTCGATCCGCGCCTCGCTCAAGCAGAACGCCAAAGCAGAAAATTCGGTTAGCTGCCGCTGCCGCCGCTGCCGCCGCTGCCGCACGCCGCGGCGATCAACTGTGCGGCGACTTTCGGCGCGGCCAGAATGGGCCCGCATCCGGGCCCGTAGGTCTGACTGGCCGCATACACGCCTTCGATCATCAAACCCAGCGCATTGGCGAGCGCTACCGGATCATCGGCGCCGGCCGCCGTGGTCAGTTCCGTGAGCCGCGCCATTAAGCGAGCCTTGTTGCGAAACACGAATTGCCGCGCCGGATGCGCCGCCTCCGGAAACTCCACCGACACGTTCACGAAAGGACAGCCACGATAATCGTCGACAGACGCGCGCACCGCGAGGTCGTCGAAATATTGCTGTAGCTGCCTTGCCGGTTCGCCCGGATGTTTGGCGAAGCTCCGCTCCACATAGCTGAAGAACTGCTCGTCCTTGCGCTCCAGGTAAGCCATGACCAGCTCGTCTTTCGACGAAAATTGCCGGTACAAGCTCATCTTGTTCACGCCGGCGCGCTCGACCACCGCGTCCACGCCGACGGCTCGCACGCCCTCGCGATAGAACAACTCGTCCGCGGCACGCAGCAAGTGCTGCTGCGCCTGCGGGCCGGCAGTCTGCGCGCCGCGCGTGCGGCGCGCGACGGCCGGCTTTGGGGTTTGACTGTGCGACATGGATGACCACGTGAACTCAATTAACGCCTTGACATGTTACCGAGCAGTAACTAAGATCGCAACACCTATTGTGACTGATCTGTCACAAGTCCTTTACCGAACACGTAACAATCTAAGCGGCGTCGCCCTGCGGAGCAGGTATCGATTGGAGAATCCATGAATTGGGCAGCAAGACTGATTGGCGGACGTTTCCACTATGGCTGGTTGACCGTCGCGGTGGTGTTTCTGGTGCTGCTGGCGGCGGCCGGCACGCGCGCCACGCCGAGCGTGATGATGCTGCCGCTCGAGCATCAATTCGGCTGGAGCCGCGCAACGATTTCCCTCGCGATCTCCGTGAATATCGCGCTGTACGGTCTGATGGGACCGTTCGCGGCGGCGGCGATGCAACGTTTCGGTGTGCGTCCCACGCTGCTGGCCGCGCTGGGGACGATGGCGGCGGGCGTCGCGCTGTCGTCGCTGATGACGCACCCGTGGCAAATGGTCCTTATCTGGGGCGTGATGGTCGGCGGCTCGACGGGTGTCGCGGCGCTGTCGCTCTCGGCGACGGTGGTGACGCGCTGGTTCACCACGCGGCGCGGCCTCGTCATGGGCATTCTCACGGCGAGTTCGGCGACCGGCCAACTCGTGTTCCTGCCGATGCTCGCCGCCATCGCCGAGCACCACGGCTGGCGGCAAGTGGTGTGGGTCGTCGCCATTGCGGCCGCGGTCGTGATTCCGCTGGTGGCGTTTCTCTTGCCCGAGCGCCCGGTCGACTTGAAGCTGCGCCCGTACGGCGAACCGCACGATTCGCCCATCGAAAGCACCGTCACCAAACAGAATCCGCTGGCGATCGCCTTCGGCACACTCGCCATGGCCAGCAAGACGCGCGACTTCTGGTTGCTGTTCTTCAGCTTCTTTATCTGCGGCGCGAGCACCAACGGCTATGTCGGTACGCATCTAATCGCGATGTGCGGCGACTACGGCATGACGGAAGTGCAGGGCGCTTCCCTGCTCGCCGCGATGGGCATCTTCGATCTGTTCGGCACGACCCTCTCGGGCTGGTTGTCGGACCGCTTCAATAGCCGCGTGCTGCTGTTCTGGTACTACGGTCTGCGCGGGTTGTCGTTGATGTATCTGCCGCACGCGTTCGGCATCGACTTCTTCGGGTTGCCGTTGTTCGCCGTGTTCTACGGCCTCGACTGGATCGCGACCGTGCCACCGACCGTGCGTCTGGCCACCGATGTCTACGGCAAGGAATCGGCGCCCGTGGTGTTCGGCTGGGTCGTTGCCGGGCATCAACTCGGTGCGGCGTTCGCGGCGCTCGGCGCGGGTATGCTGCGCGCGAGCCTCGGTACGTACACGGTAGCGTCGATGATTTCCGGCGGCTTGTGCCTGGTGGCGGCGGTGATCGTGTTGCGGATCAACCGGCCCGCCAAAGTGCCGGAACCGCAGGTGGCGTAGAGCCGCACGCAATCGACCTGCACGATGTCGGCAAATGCACCGGTTTGAAACCGCGCGCGGCTGTTCGGGCATCGCGACAACGACGGCCCCCGCAAGGGGCCGTTTTGCTATTGCAGCCGGCGCTAAACAAACTGCTCGCTTGTTGGCGCACGCGTGCCGAAGCCCGGTTATGCTATGTGACCCCCGGGCAGTTGCCCGTCGATCATGAATTTCGACCGAGAGAAGCGCATGACCAACAAACCCGCCCCTACCGCAATTGCCATTCACGAGCTGATTGCAGGCCGCTGGAGCCCGCGCGCGTATTCGAGCGAGCCGGTGAGCCGCGAGCATCTGCACTCCGTGCTCGAGGCGGCACGCTGGGCGCCGTCTTCGTATAACGCGCAGCCGTGGCGTTTTCTCGTATTCGACCGCAGCGTCGATGAAGTCTCGTTCAAGCAGGCCTTCGCCACGCTGGTGCCGTTCAACCAGGGCTGGAATGCGCCCGCGCCGGTGCTGATCGCGGTGACTACGCATACACTGACCAACAAGGGCGAGGTGAATCGCTGCGCACCGTACGATGCAGGCGCCGCGGCGATGGCGCTGGTCTTGCAGGCGCATGCGCTCGGCCTGGCCGCGCACCAGATGAGCGGTTTCGACCCGAACGCGTTCCGCGCCGCATTCAAGCTGCCGAACGACGTCGAAGTCATCACGATGATTTCGCTCGGTCATTACGGCGACGTCGACAAACTGGATCCGGTGTTGCGTGAGCGCGAGAAGTCGGTGCGTCAGCGTCTGCCGCTCGCGGAAATCGCTTATGGCGGCGGCTGGAAGAAGGCGTTCTGAGCGGTTTTCCAGCTTCTGTATTGAGTAAAACGAACGCGCGGCGCTGACCGCGCGTTTTTCATTCGGTGTCGTCCGCGACAGTCGACAGCGGCGTCGCCACGCTCTCCAGCGACTTGCGCTCCGCGTCCACGCCCCAGATTGCCGCGATCACCGCCGCTGCCACCATCAGACCCGCCCCGACCAGATAGCCGTAAAACACTTCGCTGCGCTGATGCGTGTCGATCAGCCGGCCAAAAAACGCCGGCCCGGCGATACCGCCGAGCGCCGTGCCGAACGCGTAGAAAACCGCAATGGCCAGCGCGCGAATTTCCAGCGGAAACGATTCGCTGACGGTCAGATACGCCGAACTCGCGGCCGCCGATGCGAAGAAGAAAATCACCATCCACGCGATCGTCTGCGTCACGACGGTGAGCATCTGCTGCTCGAACAGGTAGCCGCTCAGCGTCAGCAGGATGCCAGAGATCGCGTAAGTCGCCGTGATCATTTTGCGCCGCCCGATCACGTCGAAGAGCCGCCCGAGCAGCAGCGGTCCTAGGAAATTGCCGAGCGCAAAGGGCATTAGATACCAGCCGATGCGGTCGCCCGGCACGTGGTAGAAATCGGTTAGCACGAGTGCGTAGGTGAAAAAGATCGCGTTGTAACAAAACGCCTGCGCCGTCATCAGCGACAGACCGACCAGCGCGCGCCGTCGGTGCACGTTAAAGAGCGTATGGAATACCTCGCGCAGCGGCGTGTGTCCGCGAGCGCGTAAGCGCAGGCGCGTGAGGTCGCTGTCGGAGAGCGCGTGGCCTTCGTTGCGAAAACGCGTTTCGATGCCTTCGACAATCGCGCGCGCGTCGCGCTCGTCGCCGTGCGTCAGGAGCCAACGCGGGCTTTCGGGCACCCAGATGCGCATGGGCAGAATCCCCAGAGCGAGCACCGCGCCGATGAAGAAACAGGCGCGCCAGCCCCAGTCGGGCGGCAGCAGATGCGGATCGAGCAGTACCAGCGAGCCGGCCGCGCCGAGGCCCGCGCCGACCCAGAACGTGCCGTTGATGCCCAGATCGGTCCAGCCGCGCACACGGGCTGGCGTGAATTCCTGGATCGTCGAATTGATCGCCGTGTATTCGCCGCCGATCCCGGCGCCGGTCAGGAAGCGAAACAGCAGAAAACTCGCCAGATTCCACGACAGCGCGGTTGCCGCGGTCGCTGCCAGATACAGGGCGAGCGTGATGAAAAACAGCTTGCGACGTCCGAGCCGGTCGGTGAGCCAACCGAATCCCAGCGCGCCGAGCACCGCCCCCGCGATGTAGGCGCTACCGGCCAGACCGACGTCGGCGTTGGTAAAGTGCAACGATGGACTAGACTTCAACGCACTTGCGACCGCGCCCGCCAGCGTGACTTCCAGACCGTCGAGCAGCCACGTCACGCCAAGCGCCGCCACGATCAGCGAGTGAAACCGGCCCCACGGCAGACGGTCGAGCCGCGAGGGCAGATCCGTTTCGACGACCGTGGCGTTTTTTTCGTGGACAGCGGCAGTAGGCGGCGCGCTCATTGCTTGAAGTCTCCTCAATTCCGAAAATTGGCGGCATATCCTGTCAAAATGAGCAATATTCGTTCCGTCGAACTGCGTTTTTGCGTTCTCGCGAGCGTGCCTGAAACGTCAGTTGATGCTGATTGGGCTTTCGTGTTACAAAGCCGCTCCCCCTTCTGTCCGCGCCAGCCGTGAGCGGCGATTCCTGCCATGAACTATTGCGCGATTGACTTCGGTACTTCCAATTCGGCTGTGGCCGTTCCTGTCGACGGCGCGCTCAAGCTCGCGCCGGTCGAAGGCGCCTACACGACGCTGCCCACCTCGGTCTTTTTCAATACCGACGAAAACACCCGCGAATTCGGGCGGGCGGCGCTCGCAGCTTATATCGACGGCTTCGACGGCCGTCTGATGCGTTCCATGAAGAGCATTCTCGGCTCGCCGCTCGCCGAGAACTCCACGGATCTCGGCGACGGCTCGGCGATCAAGTACACGGACGTGATCGCGATTTTCGTCGAGCATCTCAAGCGCTCGGCGGAAAAAAGCGCCGGCGGCCCGATTCATCGCGCCGTGCTGGGCCGCCCGGTGTTTTTCGTCGACGACGACCCGCGTGCCGATCAGATGGCGCAGCAGCAGCTCGAAGCCGCCGCGCGCTCAGTCGGGCTGCGGGAAATTCACTTTCAGTATGAGCCGATAGCGGCCGCGTTCGACTACGAATCGCATCTGACGGAAGAAGGGCTCGTGCTGGTGGCCGATATCGGCGGCGGCACCTCGGACTTTTCGCTGGTACGGGTCGGGCCTGAGCGGATGAAGCGCGTCGAGCGCAAGGACGACGTGCTGGCCCACCACGGCGTGCACGTCGCCGGCACGGATTTCGACCGTCGCGTGGAACTGGCGACGATCCTGCGGGAAATGGGATATCAGACGCTCGACCCGGAAGGCCGTGAGATTCCGAACCGGATTTATTTCGATCTGGCGACCTGGCATCTGATCAACACCGTCTACGCCCCGAAGCGCGTCAACGAACTCGCGCTAATGCGGCACCTGTTTACCGAGGTCAAGCATCACGACCGCCTGATGCGCGTCGTGGAACGCCGCCTGGGTCATGCGCTGGCCGCTCACGCGGAGGAGGCGAAGATCGGCGTGGCGGCGGGCGGAGAGACCGTGATCGACCTCGATGAAGTGGAAGACGACCTGCGTCTCGCGTTCGACGAAGCGCAACTCATCAAGGCGGGCCAGGACGAAACGCTGCGCATCGTGCAGGCGGCACGCGACACCGTGCAGGCGGCCGGCGTGGCGACACGCGACGTCAATGCGATTTACTTTACGGGCGGTTCGACCGGATTGGCATTTCTATCGGGCGCATTGGCGACGGCATTTCCCGATGCTAAAGCGGTATTCGGCGACCGTCTCGCGAGTGTCGCGACTGGACTCGGCATTCACGCGCGGCGTGTATTCGGATAAACAGAATCATCAATCGCATACTGCGAAGATAATCACCGTTCGCAATAGCGGCGGATATAAAAAAACCCCGCCGAGGCGGGGTTTTTTTGCGTCCAGAAGGAAGCGTGTTGCTTACACCGGCTTGATGTTAGCAGCTTGCTTGCCCTTCGGGCCCGTCTTCACTTCAAACGTAACCTTTTGGTTTTCTTGCAGCGTCTTGAAGCCTTCCGTGCGGATTTCCGAGAAATGCGCGAACAGATCTTCGCCGCCGCCGTCCGGCGTGATGAAGCCAAAGCCCTTTGCGTCATTGAACCACTTGACGGTACCGGTTTCCATATTACTTGTTCCTAAAGATGGTAAATAAGGCCGAAGCCCAGAGAGTGCATGAAAATCAAGGAAGGGGGTAATGGGACCAACCGGAGTACCGTTGATGGGCGAACTACGAAAGACCAATTCACTCGCCGCTTGAAATCCTGCCCCGACTTTATACGGCGATTTCGAGAGAAGGTCAACAGTTTCCCCACAACTTTACGAACTTTCGCTAGCTTGGCGTAAAAGTTGCTTACAAAGCTTGCTATTCGTCTGAATTTTTTGCTAGGGACAACCCTTAGTTCCGATGCGGGGACTGGGTGCAACCGTTAAACTACGCGCCTCGCGTCGGTTGCACCTGTTTGGAACTGCCGTCGCGTACGCATGATTGTCGCCCATTTCCAGCGCCTCCAAGGCGATGTGACGCGGTGCCGACATGGTTCTGCTGCAAATTTGCATGGGGCGGAGTTGGTGCTGAAGCGCTCACTCCAGCCGACACAGGAGAAGACGTGAAAAGTTCTATACAACGGAACATCGGGCCGTTCGCGCTGATGCTGACGGGCTTAGGTTCCATCATCGGATCGGGCTGGCTTTTCGGCGCGTGGAAGGCTGCAAAAATTGCCGGCCCCGCCGCCGTTTGTGCATGGGTGATCGGTGCGGTCGTGATTCTCGCGATCGCATTGACGTACGCGGAACTCGGCGCGATGTTCCCCGAGTCTGGCGGCATGGTGCGTTATGCGCGCTACTCGCACGGTGCGCTGGTGGGTTTCATTAGCGCATGGGCCAACTGGATTGCCATTGTCTCGGTGATTCCGATCGAGGCTGAAGCGTCCATTCAATATATGAGCACGTGGCCCTATCCGTGGGCGCATGCGCTATTCGTGGATGGATCATTAACCACCAACGGCTTATTACTGTCCGCGGCGCTCGTGATCATTTACTTCATGCTGAACTACTGGGGCGTGAAACTGTTTGCGCGCGCCAATTCGGCGATCACGATCTTCAAGTTCCTGATTCCCGGCGCGACGATCCTCGGCTTGATGTTCGCGGACTTCCACAAGGAAAACTTCGGCGAAGCGAGCACCTTCGCGCCGTACGGCTGGTCGGCGGTGCTGACGGCGGTATCGACGAGCGGCATCGTGTTCGCGTTCAACGGTTTCCAGAGCCCGATCAATCTCGCAGGTGAAGCGCGCAATCCGGCGAAGAGCGTGCCGTTCGCGGTGATCGGTTCGATCGTGCTGGCGTTGGTGATCTACGTGCTGCTGCAGATCGCGTATATCGGCGCGGTGAACCCGAGCGACGTGATGAAAGGCTGGGGCCATTTCAACTTCGCTTCGCCGTTCGCGGAACTCGCGATCGCGCTGAACCTGAACTGGTTGGCGATCCTGCTGTATGTCGACGCATTCGTGAGCCCGAGCGGCACCGGCACGACCTACATGGCGACCACCAGCCGCATGATCTACGCGATGGAGCGCAACAACACGATGCCCAAGATGTTCGGCAACGTGCATCCGTTCTACGGCGTGCCGCGTCAGGCGATGTGGTTCAACCTGCTGGTGTCGTTCATTTTCCTGTTCTTCTTCCGCGGCTGGAGTTCGCTCGCGGCGGTGATTTCGGTCGCGACCGTGATCTCGTACCTGACCGGCCCGATCAGCCTGATGGCGCTGCGCCGCGCGGCGACCGACCTCGAGCGTCCGCTGCATATTCCCGGCATGAAGATCATTGCGCCGTTCGCGTTCGTCTGCGCGTCGCTGATCCTGTATTGGGCGAAGTGGCCGCTGACCGGCGAAATCATTCTGCTGATGGTCGTCGCGCTGCCGGTGTACTTCTATTTCCAGGCGAAGTCGGGTTTCGCTGGCTGGGGCCGTGATCTGAAGGCGGCGTGGTGGCTGGTCGCCTATCTGCCGGTGATGGCGATTCTGTCGCTGATCGGCAGCAAGCAGTTCGGCGGTCACGATCTGATCCCTTATGGCTGGGACATGTTAGTGGTTACTGCGTTTTCGCTCGCGTTCTACTACTGGGGCGTGACGAGCGGTTATCGCTCGGAATATCTGGACGAGCGCAGCGAGCATGACGAAGTGCTCGAAGGCATCGGCGCTCATTAAGGTGTTGCGCTGAAGTCTGTGGAAAAAAACCCTCGCCGGAGTTGCTCAGGCGGGGGTTTTTCTTTTCCAAGGTGCCTATGACGTTGCGTCAGGCTGTGCCGAATACGTAGTTCGTCATGGCGAGCGAGCGCTGATAGGTTCCGAGCGACTGGACAGCCAGCGAATAATCGTCGTCCGCTGCGCCCAGTGCCGCGAATACCGGCAGCAGATGCTCGTCGGTGGGATGCATCAGTACCGCATGTGGCGCCTGGCGGCGATAGTCGAGCAGCGCGTCGATATCGTGCGCGGCGAGCTTTTCCTCGAACCAGTCGGTGAATTCGGCGACCCGTGGATCGGCGTCCTCAGGGCGCGCGGAGAAGTCGGCGGCGCGCAGATTGTGCGTGATCTGGCCGGAGCCGATCACCATCACGCCGTCGTCTTTCAGCGACCGCAGCGCCCGGCCGACGCGAAAGTGATGCGCCGCGTCCATGTGCGGCTGGATCGACAACTGGGCGATGGGTATATCCGCCTGCGGAAACATGAGCAGCATCGGGACCCACGCGCCGTGATCGAGTCCGTGCGACTGAGCGCCCGCGAGGATGCCGCTCTCGCCGAGCAACACGGCGGCGCGGCGCGCCACATCGGGCGCACCCGGGGCCGGATACTGAATTTCGTACAACTGACGCGGAAAGCCGTAGAAATCGTGAATGGTTTCCGGCGCCGTGGACGTGCTGGCCACCGGCTGGGCCGTGCCCCAATGGGCCGACAGCATCAGCACGGCTTTCGGACGCGGCAACTGGGCGCTCAGCGTACCGAATTCGGCGGACGGCAGCGACGGGTCGATCGGCAGCGTGGGCGCGCCGTGGGACAGAAAAAGCGAGGGTAAGCGGTTCATGGCAGCTACGCGGCCGCGAGGGCGCGGCGCAAAGATTGGGTTGCTACCAATATAGGGGTGTACCGCGATTTGATAAACGGGCTAAAACAGAATTGATTGTGTCGCAGATGTTGTGAATCCGTGCGTATGCACGGACATCGCCCGGCGGAGCTGACGCGTTATTCCTGCGTGCCGCGCAGCCCAGCCCACGCCGGCGACAAAGCCGGTCCGAGCGCAAACAGATCCAGCACGCGCGCCACGGTGTGATCGACCATTTCGTCGATGGAAGCGGGTTGGTTGTAGAAGGCAGGCAAAGGCGGGAAGATTACGCCGCCCATTTCAGTGACGGCCGTCATGTTGCGCAAATGCGCCAGATTGAACGGTGTTTCGCGTACGAGCAGCACGAGGCGGCGGCGCTCCTTGAGCGTGACGTCGGCGGCGCGCGTGATCAGGTTGTCCGAGAAACCGTGCGCGACGCTGGCGAGCGTCTTCATGGAGCAAGGGGCGACGACCATGCCGTCGGTGGCAAACGAGCCGGATGCGATGCTCGCACCGACGTCGCGCACCGAATGGACGACATCTGCGAGCGGATGCACGTCTTCTTTGCTCAACTGCAGTTCGTGCTGGATATTGAGCCAGCCCGCGCTCGAAATCAGCAGATGGCTCTCGACGCCGCCCAGCCGGCGCAGCGTTTCGAGTATCCGGATGCCGTAGATGGCACCCGTCGCGCCGGTGATCGCGACGATCAGCCGGCGTGGCGCCGCAGCGCGTGTTTCCATGGCTCGCGGCGCAAGGAGAGAAACGTGTGAACCGGGCCGCTTAGGCCGCGGCGAACAGCTGCTGCAGTTCGCCCGATTCGTACATTTCCATCATGATGTCCGAGCCGCCGACGAATTCGCCCTTTACGTAGAGCTGCGGAATGGTCGGCCAGTTCGAAAACTGCTTGATGCCCTGGCGGACTTCGTCGTCTTCGAGCACGTTGACGGTCTTGATCTCACCGACGCCGCACGCCTTCAGAATCTGAATAGCGCGGCCCGAAAAGCCGCACATCGGGAACTGGGCGGTGCCTTTCATGAAGAGGACGACATTGTTCTCGTCGACGATTTGCTTGATGCGTTGTTGCGTATCCATGACTGACCTTGCGGTTCCGTTATGTGTAGGGAATAGGCTGAAATGATAGCGGATTTCGATACAGCCGGCCGAGCGCCGCTTTGTCCGTGCAGCGTTTGTGGATATTTGCCGATTCGCGTCAGCCGTCCAGACGCCCGCCACTGATCCGTTCGATGCCCGCCAGGTCGCGCTCCGAGCGCACTTGCACGAAACCTTGTGCCGCCAGCAGCGCGCGCACGGCTTCGGCCTGATCGTAGCCGTGCTCGATCCACAATACGCCGCCGGCGGCGAGCCGGGCGGGTGCGCCCGCGATGATGACGCGGATCGCGCTGAGCCCGTCGGCTTCGTCGGTGAGCGCGCCGCGCGGTTCGAAACGCAGATCGCCTTCGTCCAGATGCGGATCGCCGCTCGCGATATACGGCGGATTGCTGACGATCGCGTCAAAGCGCAACGTGGCGTCCAGCGAGTCGTACCAGTCGCTTTGCGTCAACGCCACGGCGCCGCCGGGGCGTTGCGCGTCGAGCAGGCGGGTGGCGTTGCGCGTGGCGACCGCCAGTGCTTCAGCGGAACGGTCGAGCGCCCACACTTGCGCGTCGGGCCGCATCGACGCAATCGCGACGGCAATGGCGCCGGTGCCCGTGCCGAGATCCAGCACGCGCGGCCGCACGTGGTTTTCCAACGCCGTCAGCGCCGTCTCGACCAGCAATTCGGTTTCGGGGCGCGGAATCAGCACGTGCGGCGTGACTTCGAAATCCAGCCCAAAAAATTCACGCGTGCCGACCAGTTGTGCCACAGGCTCGCCGGCTATGCGCCGCGCTTCGAGCGTCTGGTAACGCTCGACGAACTGCGTGTCGAGCGCTTCGTCGCTGCGTGTAATCAGCTGCGTGGGGCGCCAGCCCAGCACATGCGTGAGCAGGATGCGCGCTTCGAGCGGCGGCAGCGTCGAGGCGCGCAGTAGCGCGGCAGGTGTGGCGGACGTGGCAGGTTTGGCCGAACTCATGCGCGCTTCAGTCCGCGTCGCCCAGCGAGGCCAGCAATTCCGCCTGGTGCTCGCTGACGAGAGCCGCGATCAGTTCGTCGAGATCGCCGTCCATAATCGCGTCGAGGCGGTAAAGCGTCAGGTTGATACGATGATCCGTCAGTCGCCCTTGCGGGAAGTTGTACGTGCGAATCCGCTCCGAGCGGTCGCCCGAGCCGATCAGGCTCTTGCGCGTGGCGGCTTCCTTCGCCTGCTGCTCGTGCGATTGCTTGTCCTTGATGCGCGCGGCCAGCACCTTCAGCGCGCGGTCCTTGTTCTTGTGCTGCGAGCGGTCGTCCTGACATTCGACGACGATCCCTGTCGGCAAGTGCGTGACGCGCACCGCGGAATCGGTCTTGTTGATGTGCTGCCCGCCCGCGCCGGACGCGCGGAACGTGTCGATCCGCAAATCAGCCGGATTGATCTCGACTTCGCCGATTTCGTCCGCTTCCGGCATGACTGCGACCGTGCACGCCGACGTGTGAATGCGCCCTTGCGTTTCGGTCGCCGGCACGCGTTGCACGCGGTGGCCGCCGGACTCGAACTTGAGCTTCGAATAAGCGGCTTCGCCCGCGATGCGCACGATCACTTCCTTGTAGCCGCCCAGGTCCGATTCGCTCGCCGACATCATTTCCGCTTGCCAGCGGTTGCGTTCGGCAAAGCGCAGGTACATGCGCAGCAGGTCGCCCGCGAACAGCGCGGATTCGTCGCCGCCCGTGCCCGCGCGGATTTCGAGGAAGATGTTGCGGTCGTCGTTCGGATCTTTCGGCAGCAGCATTTTCTGCAACTCGGCGCCCAGCTTTTCCATGCGCTCGCGGGCGGCGCGAATTTCATCTTCGGCGAAGTCGCGCATCGACGCATCCGCCAGCAATTCCTGCGCGGTGGTTGCGTCGTTCATGGCCTGACGCCACAGCGCGTAGTGGTCCACCACCGGTCCGAGCTCGGCGTGTTCCCGCGTGAGCTTGCGGTATTGGTCGAGATTCGAGGTGATGTCCTCGCGGCTCAACAGATCGTTCAGTTCGGCCAGCCGGGTAGTGAGCTGGTCGAGCTTGCGTTGCATGCTCGTTTTCATCGGACGGGGTATCGGAGCGGGCTCCGGCAAAGACGACGACTAGGGGAATGGCCAGATGCTCTGGTCTGAAGCACGTCGCGGACCACTTTCGGGTAGCCCGGTCAGCGCGGCGGTGGCTGCGCCGCTAACGCTCCGTGGAACCGGAGTGTTTGTAGAAACCGCTCATGAGTTCGATGAGCGTGTCGCGGTTCTCGCTGCTCGCGCGATTGAGCGCGTGCGTAGGACCGTGGATCAGTTTATTAGTGAGCGATTGCGACAGCGCTTCGAGCACGGCAGCCGGATCTTCGCCGCGCGCGAGCATTTTCTGCGCGCGTTCGACTTCGGCGCGGCGCAGCACGTCGGCCTGCGTGTGCATATGGCGGATCACCGGCACGATGCTGCGTGCGTCCAACCATTGCATGAAATTCTGCACGCGCGTTTCGATGATCGCTTCGGCTTGCGCCACCGCCGCTTGCCGCGACGCATTGCCTTCGCGGACGATCGCGCCGAGGTCGTCGACGGTATAGAGGAACACGTCTTCGAGCTTGCCGACTTCGGGTTCGATATCGCGCGGAACGGCCAGATCGACCATGAAAATCGGCCGGTGACGGCGCGCTTTCACTGCCCGCTCGACCGCGCCCAAACCGATGATCGGCAAGGTGGACGCCGTGCACGACACGATGATGTCGAACTCATGCATGCGCGAAGGCAGTTCCGACAGCGGAATGGCCCGGCCGTTGAAGCGCTCGGCGAGACGCGTGCCGCGCTCGGCCGTGCGATTCGCAACGACGAGTTCACGCGGTTGCTGCGCCGCGAAGTGCGTGGCGCACAGCTCGATCATTTCGCCCGCGCCAATGAACAGCACGCGCTGGTTCGAGACCTTGTCGAAAATCCGCTGGGCGAGGCGCACCGCGGCGGCCGCCATGGAAACCGACTGCGCGCCGATTTCGGTCGTGCTACGCACTTCCTTCGCCACGGCGAAGGTGCGCTGGAACAACTGGTTCAGATAGGTGCCGAGCGCGCCCGCTTCGGACGCGGTGCGCACCGCGTCCTTCATTTGTCCGACGATTTGCGTCTCACCCAGCACCATCGAATCCAGCCCGGAAGCGACGCGAAACGCGTGGCGCACGGCTTCCGACTGCGGCAGCGCATAGACGTGCGGCGCGAGCTGCTCGATGGGCAGGTTGTGGTACCTGGAGAGCCACTGGATCGCGGCTTCGCGCGCCGCCTGGTCGTCGGTCGCGCAGTAGAGTTCGGTGCGATTGCAGGTGGAGAGAATGGCCGCTTCAGGCGCCGTGCGGGCCGACGGGCCGAGCCAGATGCTCTTGAAGGTGTCCAGAGCAGGCTTGATCTGTTCGAGCGGAAACGCCACGCGTTCGCGCAAGGCGACAGGCGCAGTGTGGTGGTTGATTCCGATCGTTAGAAGCTGCATTTGGGGGAGCTATGGTTTAGCCCAATATTATAGCGTTTCCACGATTTCCACATTGCGCGCGGCTTATTCCGCGTTTACAACGGCCTCCAGCGGGATCGCGTCGAGTTGATAGCCGAAACCGTAAAGCGGCGTCAGGCAATAGCCGTGTTCCGGATGAAGCTGCAATTTATTGCGCACGCGCGACGCGTGCGTGTCCACGGTGCGCGACCTTACGTCGCGTCGGCGCGTCCAGACGTTTTCAAGAATATGCGCTCGCGACACCGGCCGCGAGAGATTGCTGAACAACAGGAGCGCAAGGCGGAATTCCTTGGGCGTCAGCGAGACTGTTTGCTTACGGAACGTGACGGCAAATTGCGCCGCGTCGAACGCATATTCGCCGATGATGTCGCGCCGCCGGTTGGGCGGGCGCCGCAAGCCGGCGCGGCGCAGCAGCGCGTCGACGCGGGCCAGCATCTCGGGGCCGCGGACCGGCTTGGTCAGGCAGTCGTCGGCGCCGGCGTGCAGCGCGGCGACAATCTGACTTTCGCGCGGCGCCGACATCAGCACGATCACCGGCAACCCCGGCAGGATGGCGCGGGCTCGCGCAATGACATCTTCGGCGGAATGGTCGCCGGCCCAGCTTTCGGTGATGAGAAGGTCGAAAAATTCTTCGTTCGCGTGCTTGAGAAACGGCACGCTCGCGATGAAGTGCTGACACAGATGACCGCCGGCGAAGACCAACCGGCCGACCAGTTCAGCATGCCGCAAGTCCGGCTCGATAAGGGCAATTCGCATGACGCGCTTTCAGCGTGGCAATGACCGGGGACCAGGCTTTTCCGTAAGGCTGACAGCTTGCCTAACATCACCCCGACCCCTAAACTCAACCGCTATGCGGAAAGCGCCGTGCTGAACTTCTATAGTTAATGAGACAAAAATGCTAGCTGTGTTGGCCCCTTGCGCCCATGAGACGAATCCGAAACTGCGCGAGGCCAGCCGTTAATGGGGTGGCCCGGCCTTGTAGTGTTGGGGGCGGCGATTGGCCTCGCGGGCTGGTGGTTGCATCCGCTGCGACGCGCGAGCCGCGCCCGGTGGTGGGTGGCGCTGCTGGCCGGCGTGCTGGGCGCGGCCGTCGCGCACATGGCCGGCAACGTGATTGGTCTCTTCCATGACGGCGATACGCTCGAATGGCCGGTATGCACCGGCGTCGCGTTGATCGCCGTTGCCGTGACGGTCGGCTTGCTTTCCCGTCGATGAATATTTGCAGGTGACTCCGATGAATGCCCGACTCCCCGAAACTTCCTCCATTCCCGAACGGCTTGCCACCTTGCGCAACGCAATGGCGCGCGAAGGCGTCGCCGCCTATCTGGTGCCGTCCGCCGACCCGCATCTGTCCGAGTATCTGCCTGGGCGCTGGCAAGGCCGGCAGTGGCTGTCCGGTTTCACCGGCTCGGCCGGCACGCTGGTCGTGACCGCGGACTTTGCCGGCGTCTGGACAGACAGCCGCTATTGGGAGCAGGCCAATGCGCAACTGGCCGGCACCGGCGTTCAGCTCATGAAAATGACCGGCGGCCAGCAGACCGTGCCGCATTTCGAATGGCTCGCTCAGAACGTGCCGGCTGGCGCCACGGTCGGCGTGGACGGCGCCGTGCTCGGCGTAGCGGCGGCGCGTGCCTTGAGCCAGGCTCTCAACGCGCGCGGCGTGCAGCTGCGCACCGACGTCGACCTGTTCGACGCGATCTGGCCGCAGCGTCCGTCGCTGCCGGCGGCCGCCGTGTTCGAGCACGCCGCGCCGCACGCGAGCGTCGCCCGGTCGGACAAGCTCGCGCAGATTCGCCGCGCGATGGCTGACAAAGGCGCGCAATGGCACTTCATCTCCACGCTCGACGATCTCGCGTGGCTGCTGAATCTGCGCGGCGCCGACGTCAGCTACAACCCCGTGTTCGTGGCGCATGCGCTGATCGGTGTCGACCACGCGTCGCTGTTCGTCGCAGACGGCAAGGTGCCGCAGGCGCTAGCCGACGCGCTCGCGAAGGACAACATCAGCGTCGAGCCGTATGCGAAGGCGGCGGATGCACTGGCCGCGCTGCCCGCCGGCAGCACGCTGCTGATCGACCCGCGCCGCATCACGTTCGGCTCGCTGCAATCGGTGCCGTCGACGGTCACGGTGGTCGAGGCCGTCAATCCGTCCACCTTCTTCAAATCGCGCAAGACCGAGGCGGAAGCCGAGCATGTGCGCGAGACAATGGAACAGGACGGCGCGGCGCTGGCGGAATTTTTCGCGTGGTTCGAAGGCGCGCTCGGCAACGAGACGATCACCGAACTCACCATCGACGAACGTTTGACGGCGGCTCGCGCGCGCCGTCCGGGCTTCGTGTCGCTGAGCTTTGCGACGATCGCCGGCTTCAACGCGAACGGCGCGATGCCGCACTACCGCGCCACCGAGGAATCGCATTCGGTGATCGAAGGCGACGGCCTGTTGCTGATCGATTCGGGCGCGCAGTATCTGAGCGGCACGACCGACATTACGCGCGTGGTGCCGATCGGCACCCCTAGCGACGCGCAGCGGCGCGATTTCACGATCGTACTGAAGGGCACCATGGCGCTTTCGCGCGCGCAGTTCCCGCGCGGCATCCGTTCGCCAATGCTCGACGCGATCGCCCGCGCGCCGATCTGGGAAGCCGGCGCCGATTATGGCCACGGCACCGGTCACGGCGTGGGCTACTTCCTGAACGTGCACGAAGGTCCGCAAGTGATCTCGCACTACGCGCCGGCCGAACCGTGGACGGCGATGGAAGAGGGCATGATCACCTCGGTCGAACCGGGCATTTACCGTCCGGGCAAATGGGGCGTGCGAATCGAGAATCTCGTGCTGAACGTGCCGGCCGGTGAAACCGAGTTCGGCGATTTCCTCAAGTTCGAGACCCTGACGCTGTGCCCGATCGATACGCGCTGCCTCGACCTGTCGCAGCTGCGCGAGGACGAACGCGCGTGGCTGAACGCGTATCACGAGACGGTGCGCACGCGGCTGTCGCCGCATGTGTCGGGCGACGCCAAGGCGTGGCTGGAGCTGCGCACGCAACCCATCTGATCGCAATCGGAAACGAGCTTACGGAGCGTGCATGGCCATCAAGGCAGTGGTGTTCGATTTCGGCGGCGTGCTGATCGACTGGAGTCCCGAGTATCTGTATCGGGAACTGATCCCTGACGAAACCGAGCGGCGCTGGTTTCTGACCCACGTCTGTTCGATGGACTGGGTGATCCGTCAGGACGGCGGCCAGCCGATCGTCGAGGCCACCGCCGAACTGGTGGCGAAGTTTCCCGATCACGAAGCGCTGATCCGCGCGTTCTACGCGCGCTGGCACGAGATGGTGGCCGGCGTGCTGGAAGAGGGCGTGGCAATCATGGAAAAGCTCGAAGCGGCCGAGGTGCCGCTTTTCGGGCTGACCAACTGGTCGGCGGAAACCTTTCCGTATGCATGGGAGCATTACCCGGTGCTGCGGCGCTTTCGCGACATTGTCGTGTCGGGGCGAGTGAAGATGGTGAAGCCCGATCCGGCCATTTTCGCGGCCATGCGCGAGCGGATCGAGGCGCAATTGCCCGGCATCGAGCCCGCCGAACTCGTCTTCATCGACGACAACCTGAAGAACGCCGAGGCCGCGACGGCGCTCGGTTGGCATGGCGTGCATCACACCAGCGCCGCGCGAACCGAAGCGAAACTGCGCGAGCTTGGCTTGCCGGTTTAAGGCTGAGGCGTCTGCCCCGGACTACTGGCCGAGCAGATTTTTCAACGCGTTACCCAAGCCTTTCACGGTTTCGCCTGCGCCCTTTGCCACGTCTTCGACGCTCACACCGAGCGCCTTGGCAAAGCCGTTACCGATGCGCTTTATCAGCCCTTCCTGCACCGAGAATTTCGGGTCGCGCAAATTCCCATCCAGTACGAAATGCAGCGTGATGTCGCCGTTGTGCGACTTGAGCGCGGCGACCGCAGCCTTGGTCGGAATCGACATGAACGTGTCGAGCGGATTGCCGCTGTCGGCGAGTTGCAGATTGTGAATGGTCAGTGTGCCGGGTGCGTGCAACCGATAGTTGCTCACCGTCGAGTCCACCGTCAGATCGACCGTGCCGCCTGCCACTTGCGCCTTGGCGCCGGCCTTCTTGATGAGATACGGGTCGAGCATCACGATATCGACGCCGCGCAGCTTGCTCGTAGTCTGCGAATCCTTGCTGGCAACCTTGATCCAGCCGCCGAACGACACCGTGCCCGTATGCTGCGGGCCCTTGATGGAGCCCGTGACATTGACATGGGTCGGGTCAGTGAGCGCGGGCAGGCGCAGATTATCGACGGTCGCGTTGGCATCGCTGACCGTCACCTTGAAGGGCGGCGGCCCAACCGTCATGTCGTAGAAGTGGAAGTTGCCCCGTTCGAAGCTGATGTGGTCGATCTGCTTTTCGCGTGGAATGGACGCTGCCGTGCCGCTGCCTTCGGTGTCGGATCGATTCACCGTTTCTCGTAGATTCGGCATCAGGCGAATCGTGCCGTCCTTCGTGCGCAATACGGCGATGTCGAAGCCGCGTACCACCACGCTGCGAATATGCATGCGCCGCGCGATCAGATCGCGAATGTCGGGTGTGAGGGTGATTTCGTCCGCCCGGAGCGGATCGCCGGCCGGCCAGCCGGGCGGCGCCTTCAGCAGAACGTTGGTGAGATGAACCGAAGTGAGGCCGACCTCGATGGTTTCGGCGCTGCCCAAGGGACCGAGCGCCGCGATCACACGCTCCTTGACCTCGCGTTGCGCGAACTGCAAAGCGCCGACCACGACGACGATCAGCACCAGCAGCACGCCGCCCGCGGCGACGGCCCAGCGCTTGCCCTTCGACATCGCCATGCTTGCCTCCTCGTCACCGCCTGTCGCGCGGTGTGGCAGTGATCGGTCTGTGCGCACGCCGGGCGGCGCGCGCTCTTGGATGTGTCTGTCCAAGGCGGAACGCGCGACACGAATTCCGCCGCGATGACGTGTATCACGCCATCGCGAGCAATGCGTGTGCCCTGCCGCTCATACGGGTGACGCCCAGGCGTGTTTGCGCCGCGAGGCAGGTTGCGCCGCGAAGTGACGCTGTTCGAGCGCCTGAGAAACGGCCATCGAAGCGGCGCACGCGTCAATCAATCCGACGCGCGGGCCGCCCGATCCGCGCTTATCGCGCGATCGGCTTGTAACGCAGACGCTTCGGACGCGCAGCTTCTTCACCCAGACGCGCGCGCTTGTCCGCTTCGTATTCCTGGTAGTTGCCGTCGAAGAACGTGATTTGCGAATCGCCTTCGAACGCCAGGATGTGCGTGGCGATCCGGTCGAGGAACCAGCGATCGTGCGAGATCACCAGCACCGAGCCGGCGAATTCGAGCAAGGCGTCTTCGAGCGCGCGCAGCGTTTCAACGTCGAGGTCGTTCGACGGTTCGTCCAGCAGCAGGACGTTGCCGCCCGCGATCAGCGTTTTCGCCAGATGCAGCCGGCCGCGCTCACCGCCCGACAAGTTGCCGACAATCTTTTGCTGATCGCCACCCTTGAAGTTGAAGCGGCCAATGTAAGCACGCGACGGCGTTTCGTACTTGCCGACCGTCAGCACGTCGGCGCCGCCCGAAATTTCCTCGAACACGGTCTTCGAGCCGTCGAGCGCGTCGCGGCTTTGATCCACGTAGGCGAGCTTGACGGTCGGGCCTTGCACGATCTCGCCCGAGTCCGGCTGTTCGCGGCCGGTCAGCATGCGGAACAGCGTCGACTTACCGGCGCCGTTCGGCCCGATGATGCCGACGATCGCGCCCGCCGGAATCTTGAAGCTGACGTCGTCGAGCAGCAGACGATCGCCATACGACTTGCTGACATTCTTGAACTCGATCACTTCATTGCCCAGGCGATCGCCGACCGGGATGAAGATTTCCGAGGTTTCGTTGCGCTTCTGGTAGTCCTGGCTATTCAGTTCCTCGAAGCGCGCAATACGCGCCTTCGACTTCGCCTGCCGGCCCTTCGGATTCTGGCGCACCCACTCCAGTTCCTTCTTGATGGCCTTCTGACGCGCCGACTCCGACGATTCTTCCTGCTTCAGGCGTTCTTCCTTCTGGTCGAGCCAGCTGCTGTAGTTGCCCTTCCACGGAATGCCGTGGCCGCGGTCGAGTTCGAGAATCCACTCGGCGGCGTTGTCCAGGAAGTAGCGATCATGAGTCACGGCGACCACGGTGCCCGGGAAGCGCGTGAGGAACTGCTCGAGCCAGTCGACCGATTCCGCGTCCAGGTGGTTGGTCGGCTCGTCGAGCAGCAGCATGTCGGGCTTTTCGAGCAACAGCTTGCACAGCGCAACGCGGCGCTTTTCGCCGCCCGACAGATGTTCGATTTTCGCGTCCCAGGCCGGCAGGCGCAGCGCGTCGGCGGCGATTTCGATCTGCTGCTCAGCGCTGCCGTCGGTGGTGGCGAGGATCGCTTCATACTTCGCCTGTTCGGCGGCGAGCGCGTCGAAGTCGGCGTCCGGTTCGGCGTAGGCCGCGTAGATTTCGTCCAGCTTCTTTTGCGCGCCGAAGACATCGCCGAGACCTTCCTCGACCGCTTCACGCACCGTCTTGTTCGGATCGAGTTGCGGTTCCTGCGGCAGATAGCCGATGTTCAGGTTCGGCATCGGCGTGGCTTCGCCTTCGATATCTTTATCCACACCGGCCATGATGCGGATCAGCGTCGACTTGCCCGAGCCATTCAGGCCGAGCAGGCCGATCTTCGCGCCGGGGAAAAACGACAGCGAGATGTCTTTAAGGATTTGACGCTTGGGCGGCACGATCTTGCCGACCCGGTTCATGGTGAAGACGTATTGGGCCATTTGCTTGCAATAGACGTTGATGACGCCGGCCGCGTGGGGGCGGGCGGTCGTGGGTGGATGGGTAATCGGTGTTATGGCCGGGCGGAGCGCCCGGCGCCGGCCGGCGCGGCATGTAGCGCGGCGTCGAACTTCGCGACGCCCCGCGCGCGGGCGGGTGGTTCAGGTGGCATTGTACTTCGGCGCAAGCGCGGGGCGGCAGCGGCTACCCGTTCAGCCAGGCCTCGCTCGGGTGTTCAGAGCCAATCCGCCACGCCGCCATGGCGCGAACAGGTGCCGGTGCGATGCCGGCTGAAGCTGTAGGTGGAATCGCGGCAGCGCGCGGTTGCGCCTTCAGGCGCCTTGCCGGATAACGAGCGGGCCGGCGCGTGCACCGTGCTGCCGTCGCGATTGGTGTAGGTGTTGTGGTTGCTAAGGTCTGCTTCGTCGGGCGTGGTGCCCGGCGCTACGTAAGCGAACGCGGACGATGCGCTGAACAGCAGCGCTGCGGCAACCGCCGCGCACGAGCGCAGGCTTTTGTAGATCGTGCGTGTCATTGTCTTTCTTGCGCTTGTTGTTCTGAGTTCCAACGCGCTTTGCCGCGCTTCAATTCGCGCGCCGTCCGCTCGCCGGATCGAAGAAATGCAGATGCCGCGCGGGCAGCGCCACCTGCAGCGCGTCACCCGCCGCAGGCCGATGCGCGTGCGGCAGGCGCACCGTGACGTCGTGCTTGCCCCAGCGGCCGTGCGCGAGGTTGTCCGCGCCGAGCAACTCGCAGGAGTCGACGGTGAGCGTTCCGTGAGGCGCGTCAGCCTGGCCGGGGCTCATGTGCTCCGGACGAATGCCGAGCGTCCATTCGCGTCCTTTGGCAACTTCCTGGCCGATCGACGCGACGTCGGTCAGCGGCAGCTTCGGGCCATTGCCCGCCACTTCAAAAAACGCGCCGTCGTCCGACACGCGGCCTTCCAGCAGATTCATCCCCGGCGAGCCGATGAAGCTCGCCACGAATACCGTCGCAGGCCGTTCATACACCTCGGTCGGCGCGCCGATCTGCTCGGCGTGGCCCTTGTTCATCACGATCACACGCTGCGCCAATGTCATCGCTTCGATCTGATCGTGCGTCACGTACAGACTCGTCGTGGCAAGCCGGGCATGCAAGCGCTGGATTTCGAGCCGCATCTGCACGCGCAGGCGCGCGTCGAGATTCGACAGGGGTTCATCAAACAAAAACACGGCCGGCTCGCGCACGATCGCGCGACCCATCGCGACGCGTTGCCGCTGGCCGCCGGACAACTCGCGCGGCTTGCGTTGCAGCAGCGCTTCGAGTTCGAGAATCTGCGCGGCGGCGTCCACGCGCTTCGCAATCTGCGCGCGGTCCACGCCCGCGATCTTCAGCGCGTAGCCCATGTTTTCGGCGACGCTCATATGCGGATACAGCGCGTAGTTCTGGAACACCATCGCGATGTTGCGATCCTTCGGCTCCAGTTGATTGACTACTTTGCCGGCGATCGAAATGCTGCCCTCGGAGATGCGTTCGAGTCCCGCCACCATCCGCAGCAAGGTCGATTTGCCGCAACCCGACGGGCCGACCATCACGACGAACTCGCCGTCGGCGACGTCCACGTCGATACCGTGCAGCACGAACTGTTTGCCGTCGTAGGTTTTTTTAACGCCTTGCAGAGTCAGTGCAGCCATGCCGTTTTAGCCTTTCGTTGCGTGCCGCGGATCGCGCGGTGTTGTCTATTCCAATGCATCAAGAATGCTCGCCGAAGAGCCGTCTACTTTTCCGCGTCCACGAGTCCGCGCACGAACCAGCGTTGCATCGTCAGCACGACTGCGAGCGGCGGCAGCATCGCGAGCAGCGTTGCGGTCATCACGAGATGCCATTCGGTTGCCGTGTCACCCGACGCGATCATGCTTTTGATGCCGACCACCGCCGTGGTCAGCGATTGCTGGCTCGTGATCAGAATCGGCCACAAGTATTGATTCCAGCCGTAAATAAACGTGATCACGAACAGAGCGGCCATGTTCGTTTTCGAAAGCGGCAAGACGACGTCCCAGAAGAACCGCATGGCGCCCGCGCCGTCGATGCGCGCCGCTTCCATCAATTCGTCCGGCAGCGTCATGAAGAACTGGCGGAACAGGAATGTCGCGGTGGCCGAGGCGATCAGCGGCAACGTCAAACCGCTATACGTATTGCTCAGATGCATCGACGACACGACTTGCACGGTTGGGAAGATCCGCACTTCGACCGGCAGCATCAGCGTGATGAAGATCAGCCAGAATGCGAGGTTGCGCAACGGAAAACGGAAGAACACGATCGCGTAGGCGGAGATCATCGAGACCGCGATCTTGCCGATCGAAATCACCAGCGCCATCACGAGGCTGTTGAACAGCATGCGGCCGAAGGGCGCTGCCGCGTTGCCGCTGCCTTGCGACCAGACGGTCGCGATGTTTTCAAACAGATGCGTGCTCGGCACCAGCGAGAGCGGCACGCTGAACACTTCGTGCTCGCTCATGGTCGCGGCGCAGAACGCGACGTACACCGGAAACACCACCAGCACGACGCCGAGAATCAGCACCGCGTGGCAAAAGAGGTCGAAACCGCGGCGGTTCTCGATCATGAGTATTGAACCCTGCGTTCGATGAAGCGGAATTGCACGACCGTCAACGCAACGACGATCACCATCAGGATCACCGACTGCGCGCCGGAACTGCCGATGTCCAGCCCCTGGAAGCCTTCGGCGAAGATCTTGTAGATCAGCGTGCGGGTTGCCTGCGCGGGGCCGCCGCCGGTGGCCGCGTCGATTACAGGGAAAGTGTCGAAGAAGGCGTACGTGATGTTGATCACCAGCAGGAAGAAACTGGTCGGCGACAGGAGCGGCAGTGCGATGCCGAAAAAGCGCCGCACCGGACCGGCGCCGTCGATCGCCGCTGCTTCGATGAGCGAGCGCGGAATCGCCTGCAAGCCCGCGTAGAAGAACAGAAAGTTATAGCTGACCTGTTTCCAGACGGACGCGAGCACCACAAGGAACATCGCCTGACCCGCGTTCAGCGCGTGATTCCACACGATGCCGTATTTGGCCAGCGCGTAGGTGACGAGGCCGATGCTCGGATTGAACAGGAACGACCACAACACCGCTGCGATCGCGGGCGCAACCGCGTACGGCCAGATCAGCAGCGTCTGATAGGTCTTGGCGCCGCGCGTCACGCGATCCGCGCAGACCGCGAGCAGCAGCGAGATCACAAGTCCCGACACGGTGACCAGCGCGCAGAAGATCAGCGTCGTATAAAACGACGACAGGTAGAGCGGATCGGCGAAGAGCTGTTTGAAATTGGCGAGCCCGACGAACTCGCTCGACGTGCCGAACGCATCCTGGCTTTGCGTGGATTGCCAGAGCGCCTCACCGGCCGGCCACAGAAAAAACAGCAACGTGATCGCCAGTTGCGGCGCGACGAGCAGGTAGGGCAGCAGGCTGGTGCCGAAGCTGGAGCGCTTTTCCATCGATGATTTCCAAGGTTCTGCTGCAAGCACGGGTTTCGGCGCGGGCGCACCGAAACCTCGCCGCCGACCGCTTAGTTGCCGGCTTTTTCGAAGCGGCGCAGCAGTTCGTCGCCGCGCGACACAGCGGCGTCGAGCGCCTGTTGCGGCGTCTTCTTCTGTGCCCAGACCTGCTCGAGTTCTTCGTCGATGACCGTGCGGATCTGCGGCATGTTGCCCAGACGCAAGCCCTTGGTGTACGGCAGCGGCGGCTTGTTGAGCATCTGCTTGATGGCGGTGTCGCTGCCCGGATTCTTCTCGTAGAAGCCTTGCTGCTGCGTCAGTTGATACGCCGCCGTGGTGACCGGCAGATAGCCGGTGTCCTGATGCCACTTGGCCGCGACCGGCGCCGACGACAGATACGAGAGAAATTTCGCCACGCCCTTGTACACGGCCGGATCCTTGCCCGACAGCACCCACAGGCTCGCTCCGCCGATGATCGCGTTCTGCGGCGCGCCCTTCACGCTGGCGTCATACGGCATCATGCCGGTGCCGAAGTTGAACTTCGCGTACTTCTTGATCGTGGCGAGCGACCCCGACGAGTTGGTGATGATCCCGCAGTCGCCGCTATAAAACTTCGACACCGGCTCGTCCTTGCGGCCGACGTAGGTGAACGTGCCGTCCTTCTGCATGTTCTGCAGGAACTGGATGTGCGCGACCTGCAGCGGCTTGTTGAATTCCAGTTGCGCGTCCGGGCCGTCGAAGCCATTGTTCTTCGACGCGAACGGCGCGCCGTGCCATGCGCTGTAGTTCTCGAGTTGAATCCAGCTCTGCCAGCCCGACGAATAACCGCACGCCATGCCCGACGCCTTCAGCTTCTGCGCGTCGGCCTGCAGTTCGGCCCAGGTCTTCGGCGGCTGGTTCGGGTCGAGGCCGGCTTTCTTGAAGGCGTCCTTGTTGTAGTACAGCACCGGCGTGGAACTGTTGAACGGCATCGAGATCAGCTCGCCGGTTTTGGCGTCGCTGTAATAGCTGGCGATGGTCGGCACGAAGGCCTTTTCATCGAGCGGCACGCCGGCTTGCTTGAACACTTCCGAGACAGGGATCACCGCCTTCTTCGCCTGCATCATGGTGGCGGTGCCGACTTCGTAGACCTGCAGAATGGCCGGCGCATTGCCGCTGCGATACGCGGCGATGCCGGCGGCGAGCGTCTGATCGTAGGTGCCCTTGAAGACCGGCACGATCTTGTAGTCGCTTTGCGATGCGTTGAACGCGTTGGCGATGTCGTTCAGCCGTTCGCCCAATGCGGCTTCCATGCCGTGCCAGAACTGAATTTCAGTCGCGGCATGGGCCGCCTGGCTAAGGCCGGCGCTCAATACGGCGGCAAGGGAAAGCGAACGGATTAGCGGCTTCAAACTCATCGATTTGTCTCCAGTCGGAACGGGCGCGAATGCGAATCGCGCGATTCTATTTGTGTTCGATGACAGTCCGGCGACGGTTGCCGGGCACGGTGCACCATTTTTGACGGGCGCCGGATGCCGCAATTTAACATCGGTGTCATAAAACGGAAACAGTCGGCGTCTGAAGGTGAAGTTTGCGCGAAGGCAAAGCCGGAGGTACCGGCTGGACGCGGCCGTTTGCGAGAGGGCATGATGGACGCGGGTTTGAGTCGCGCGTAGCGGTTCGTGTGCGTTACATCACGGTGTCCATTAATCAGGATTGCAGATGCTGGGTTCCTCAGTGCGGTCGGCGACAGGTGGCTGGATGATGGCCCTCGCTTTGGCGGGGTGTGCGTTCACGCCGGTCACGAACGACGATGCCGTCAAGCAGGTGAACTCCTTGCCGGCGATCATCGCGCATCGCGGCGGCACGGGCGACGCGCCAGAGAACACGCTCGAAGCGATCCGCCTGTCGGTCAAGCATCACGCCGACGCCATGTGGCTCACCGTGCAGTTGAGCAAGGACGGCGTGCCGGTTTTGTATCGGCCGGCGGATCTGGCGGCATTGACCGACGCGAAAGGTCCAGTGGCCGCCTACACCGCAGTTGAACTCGCACGCGTCAATGCCGGTTGGAACTTCCTCCGCAGCGAGGCCTATCCGTACCGCGATCGTCCTGTGGGAATTCCGACGTTGCGTGAGGCGCTGCATGCCATGCCTGCGACCATGCCGGTCGTCCTCGATATGAAAGCGCTGCCCGCCGGGCCGCAGACGCAAGCCGTCGTGCGCGTGCTCGATGAAGAAAAGGCGTGGCAGCGTGTGTCGATCTATTCGACCGAAGCGGATTATCAACGGAGCTTTGCCGCGTACCCACAAGCGAAGCTGTTCGAATCGCGCGATGCGACGCGTGGGCGGCTTGTGCGGGTCTTGCTGAATCAGGGCTGCGTGGACGCGCCGGCCGAACACGCCATGACCGCGTTCGAGTTGCATCGCGCGCTGACGGTGGTGGAGAAGTTCACGCTGGGGGAGGGGCGCTCGGACGTGCGGGCTACGCTGTGGACGCCTGCAACTGTCGCTTGTTTCCGGCAGAAGCCGGACGTGCGGATCGTCGCGATTGGTGTGAACGAGGCGGACGATTACCGTATGGCGGCGTGCCTCGGCATCGATGCGGTGCTCGCGGATTCACCGGCAAAAATGGCGGTCATCAGGGAGGGTATTGCGTTGCCGTTGCGTTGTGCGCATTCCAAGGCAAGTAGTGAGCGATAAAAAAAGCCCGCTTCGATGAACGGGCTCTTTTGAAGTCACGTGCTGCGGTGGCGGCGCTCACATTTGCACCCGTCGCCGCACGCCAAAGCTGAAGCTCAGACGTTGAACAGGAAGTTCATCACGTCGCCATCATGCACGACGTATTCCTTGCCTTCCGCGCGCATCTTGCCCGCTTCCTTCGCGCCTTGCTCACCCTTATAGGTGATGTAGTCGTTGTACGCGATCGTCTGCGCGCGAATGAAGCCGCGCTCGAAGTCCGTGTGAATCGCGCCCGCAGCCTGCGGCGCCGTATCGCCGATGTGGATCGTCCATGCGCGCACTTCCTTCACGCCCGCTGTGAAGTAGGTTTGCAGGCCTAGCAACTTGAAGCCGGCGCGGATCACGCGGTTCAGGCCCGGCTCTTCCATGCCCATGTCGGCGAGGAACACTTCCATGTCGGCTTCGTCGAGGTCGGCGATTTCCGCTTCGATCGCGGCGCACACGGCGACGACCGGTGCATTTTCCGCCGCCGCGTGCTTCGCGACTGCGTCCAGATGCGGATTGTTCTCGAAGCCGTCTTCCTTCACGTTGGCCACGTACATGGTCGGCTTCGCGGTGATCAGGCAGAACGGCTTCAGCGTTGCCTTTTCTTCGTCCGACAAGTCGAGCGCCCGGACCGGCTTGGCCTGGTCGAGCTGCGCGCGCACCTTTTCCAGCACCGCGGCGTTCTTGATGGCTTCCTTGTCGTTACCCGACTTGGCCGCCTTCGAATAGCGCGCCAGCGCCTTTTCGACAGTCGCGAGGTCGGCCAGCGCCAGTTCGGTGTTGATCACTTCGATATCCGACAGCGGATCGATCTTGTTCGCGACGTGAATCACGTTCTCGTCTTCGAAGCAGCGCACCACGTGCGTAATCGCATCCGTTTCACGGATGTTGGCGAGAAACTGGTTGCCCAGACCTTCGCCCTTGCTCGCGCCGGCCACCAGACCGGCGATGTCGACGAATTCCACCACGGCCGGCAGGATGCGCTCCGGCTTGACGATTTCAGCGAGCGCCTTCAGCCGCGCGTCCGGCACCTCGACGATGCCGACGTTCGGCTCGATCGTGCAGAACGGATAGTTTTCGGCGGCAATGCCCGCCTTGGTCAGCGCGTTGAACAGGGTGGACTTGCCGACGTTAGGCAGGCCGACGATGCCGCATTTGAGGCTCATGGAAATCCTTCAGTGAATCAGTAAGTTGCGTGATGCGCTCGACGCTGTGTGCAGGATTCGAGAAGCCTTCGCGGGTGGCGTGGCGGACCAGTGCAGCGGAGCGGGACAAGACACCGGATCGGGGCGTTGCTCGACGACCGGGTGCGAGTTTTCACGGAAAGCGCAATTGTAACCCGTTCGGATCGGCTCACCGACGCGGCTGCGGGAAAGCGGTGCTCGCCGCTCGGTCCGCGATTGCAAGGTTCAGGTAAGGTTCTCTCGGACGCACTGTAGAATCGCCAGTTCAGGGCCGCTAGAGCCCGAATCCGAGGAAAAAATGAGAACAATACGGTGGGTCTTCACGGGTGTGGCTGTCGTCGTGGTGGGCAGCGCGATTGCGTCATGGGTGTCGCCGAACTTCGACGACGCTCAGGCGAACTCCGACCGGCAAACGGTCAACTGTCTCTCAAGCCACTTAACGCTCGACGATAAAAAACAGATCGCGCAGTTCGCCGATGCCAACGACTTCGATTCACTCTGGCGCGTGTACGACCGCATCTTCCCGGACTGCGCCGTGCGCGGCGATCAGCGGGAGCGCAAGGGCGACCTCGAGGCGAGCGCGTGGCGGCTGCTGTCTTCCGACCGCGCATTCACGCGGCTGCGCGAAGCCAACGCGGCGTTGGCGGCGGCCGGTCACCAGTGAGCAGCGGCGCGGTTGTTCGGGCGCAAAGGCCCGCGCGAAAGCCGCCTGCATCGATCCGTCCCCCGCAACCCCCACGGCTATAATGCGCGGATGAATGCACACCACCAGACCTTTGATGCCGCCGTGATCGGCGGCGGGCTCGTCGGCAAGACCGCGGCGCTGGCGCTGACGCAAGGCGGACTGCGCGTGGCGCTGCTCGCGCAACCGTGCGCGGCGCTGCCCGCCGGCGCCGCCTTCGACTCGCGGGTGTACGCGCTGTCCTCGAGTTCCCAGGCTTTGCTGGAGCGGTTGCGGGTGTGGCAGGCGCTCGATCTGGCGCGGCTTGGGCCGGTGTACGACATGCGCGTCTACGGCGACGCGCACGCCGAACTGCATTTCTCCGCGTTCCAGGCTTCGGTGCCGCAGCTGGCGTGGATCGTCGAATCGTCGGTGATCGAACGCGCGCTGGATGCGGCGCTGCGCTTCCAGCCGAGTCTCACCTGGATCGACACGCGCGCGCAGGCGCTCGACTTCACGGCGGACAGCGCCAGCGTCGGCCTCGCCAACGGTAATGTGCTCGACGCCGATCTGGTGGTCGGCGCGGACGGCGCGCATTCATGGGTGCGCGCGCAAATCGGCTCGAAAATGATCCGGCGCGACTACAAGCAAACCGGCGTGGTCGCCAATTTCAAGGCGGAAAAACCGCACAGCGAAACCGCGTACCAATGGTTCAAGGACGGCGAGATCATCGCGCTGCTGCCCATGCCGGACGGTCACGTCTCGCTGGTCTGGTCGGCGCGCACGGAGCACGCCCAGCAGCTGGTCGCGCTCGATCCGGCGCAACTCGCCGCTGAAGTGGAACGCGTGACCGGCGGCCAGTTCGGCGCGCTCGATTGCGTGACGCCGGCACAGGGCTTCCCGCTCGCGCTGCAAACGGTCGACCGGCTGGTGGCGCCGCGCGTCGCGCTGGTCGGCGATGCCGCGCATCTGATTCATCCGCTGGCCGGGCAGGGCATGAACCTCGGCTTGCGCGACGTCGCTGCGCTCGCCGACACCGTCGCCGGCAAGGAGTCGTTCCGCGATCTCGGCGACATGGTGCTGCTGCGCCGCTACGAACGCTCCCGCCGCGAGGACATCCGCGCGCTAATGATCGCCACCGACGGCCTGCAGAAACTCTTCTCCGTCCCCGGTCCGTTTGCCAAGGTGTTGCGTAACACCGGCATGGCGTTTGTCGGCGCGCAGCCGTTCATCAAACGCTGGCTGGTATCGGCTGCGCTGGGTTGAAGCATCCGGCCGGGCAAGCCGCGGCCGGCGAGACAGGTATCATGAACGGGTGGACGCCGTTCCGGTCAGACCGGGAGCGTCAGGAAACGAGCACTGCCCGCGCATTGCGCGCGATTGAACCAGGAATTCAGCATGAAAAAAACTTTCCGCATGGCAGCCGCCGTGCTCGCCATCGCTGCCGTCACCATCGGCTGCTCCGCTCAGGCCGACCAGACCACGGACAAGCTCAAAGCCACGCTGCAAACGCGTCTCGCCGACGTGTCGATCAAGAGCGTGACGAAGTCGCCGATTGCTGGTCTGTATGAAGTGAACCTCGGCACGCAGATCGTCTATAGCGACGCGAACGGCGATTACCTGCTGCTCGGCGATATGGTCGACGCCAAGACCCGCAAGAATCTGACCGAAGCGCGCCTGTCGGAGACCAACCGCATCGACTTCGCGAGCCTGCCGTTCGGGAACGCGGTGAAGGTCGTGAAGGGCAACGGTTCGCGCAAGATCGCCGTGTTCTCCGATCCGAATTGTCCGTACTGCAAGCAGCTGGAAACGTCGCTCAAGTCGATCGACAACGTGACGGTCTACACCTTCCTGTACCCGGTGCTGTCGCCGGATTCGACGGCGAAGTCGAAGTCGATCTGGTGCTCGACGGATCGCGCGAAAGCCTGGGAGTCGTGGATGCAGGATCACCAGGCGCCCACCGCCGCCGGCACCTGCGACACCGCCGCGATCGACAAGAACCTGGCGCTCGGCCACGCCATGAATGTCGACGGCACGCCCACGGTGTTCCTCGCCGACGGCCGCCGTCTGCCGGGCGCCGTGCCGGCAGACCGGCTGGATAAAGAAATGTCCGCGGTGCACTGAGCACACGTAAAACATCAAGCAAAGGAGGCGCGTCGTGCGCCTCCTTTCACATCAAGCCCGAACATCCCCGCCTGAGCTCTCCTAATTGCCGCCGATGAAGCCGATCCGCTACACCATTGTTCCCAAGCAGCCTGCCGCCCACCTGTTCGAAGTCACCGTGACCGTCGCCGATCCCGATCCGGCTGGGCAGCGTTTCATGCTGCCGGTATGGATTCCGGGCAGCTACATGGTGCGCGAGTTCGCGCGCAACATCGTCACGCTGCGCGCTTTCAACGACGCCGGCCGCAAGGTGCGCGTCGAAAAGACCGACAAGCACACGTGGCAAGCCGCGCCGGTCAAAGGCGCGCTGACGCTGCGCTACGAGGTCTATGCGTGGGATCTGTCGGTGCGCGCGGCGCATCTCGACGATACGACGGGCTTTTTCAACGGCACGAGCGTGTTTCTCTCGCCGCTCGGTCACGAAGAGGCGCAGTGCGTGGTCGATATTCAGAAGCCCGAGGGCGCGGCGTATCGCAACTGGCGTGTCGCGACCGCGCTGCCGGAAGCGCGCGGCACGAAACGGTATGGCTTCGGCGAGTATCGTGCGCAGAACTACGACGAACTGATCGATCATCCGGTCACGCTCGGTGAATTCGCACTGGCGACGTTCAAGGCGCATGGCGTGCCGCACGACATCGTGATCGCCGGGCGCGTGATCGGGCTCGACATGGCGCGTCTGTCCGCCGACCTGAAGCGCATTTGCGAAGCGCAGATCGCGTTGTTCGAGCCGAAGTCGAAGAAAGCGCCGGTGGATCGCTACGTGTTCATGACCCAGGCCGTCACCGATGGTTATGGCGGCCTCGAACACCGCGCTTCGACCGCGCTGATCTGCAATCGCGGCGATCTGCCGGTGGAAGGCCGC
This sequence comes from Paraburkholderia sp. BL6665CI2N2, assembly GCF_004366535.1. Taxonomy (NCBI): domain Bacteria; kingdom Pseudomonadati; phylum Pseudomonadota; class Betaproteobacteria; order Burkholderiales; family Burkholderiaceae; genus Paraburkholderia; species Paraburkholderia sp. BL6665CI2N2. The sequence continues at coordinate 5,231,403 of NZ_SORC01000001.1, read as the reverse complement.
GAGGCGCTCACCGAAGGCTATCGAACCTATCTCGGCTTGTGCAGCCACGAGTATTTCCACACCTGGAACGTGAAGCGCATCAAGCCGGCTGTGTTCGCGCCGTACGATCTCAGCGTCGAAAACTACACGTCGCTGCTGTGGCTGTTCGAGGGCTTCACCTCTTACTACGACGACCTGATCCTCGTGCGCAGCGGCCTCATCTCGCAGGACGACTATTTCGGCATGCTCGGCAAGGTGATCGGCGGCGTGCAGCGCGGCAGTGGGCGTCTCAAGCAGACCGTCGCGGAAAGCTCATTCGACGCGTGGGTCAAGTACTACCGGCAGGACGAGAACGCGCCGAACGCGATCGTCAGCTATTACACCAAGGGCTCGCTCGTCGCGCTCGCGTTCGATCTGACGATCCGCGCGCAGACCAACAACCGCAAATCGCTCGACGACGCGATGCGTTTGCTGTGGCAGCGCTTCGGCCGTGATTTTTATCGCGGCAAACCGGTCGGCGTCGACGAAGGCGAGATCGAGGCACTTTTCGCCGAAGCAACCGGCGCGAAACTGGCCGAGTTGTTCGCTGAAGCCGTGCATGGCACGCGCGATCTGCCCCTCGACACGCTGCTCGCGCAGTTCGGCGTCGACATCGCGCCCGAATTGGACAAAAACGGCAAGCCGACGCTCGGCGCGCGCGTGCGCGGTGGTGCCGATTGCACGCTGGCGGCGGTTCACGACGGCAGCGCCGCGCAAAAAGCAGGACTCTCGGCGGGCGACGTGCTGATCGCGCTCGACGGCCTGCGCGTGACCGGCTCGAATCTTGATGGGCTGCTCGCGCGCTATCAGCCGGGCGCGAAAGTCGAGGTTCACGCGTTCCGCCGCGACGAGTTGCGCACCACGCAAGTCAAGCTGGACGGGCCTGAAGTGACACGCTACAAGCTCACCGCCAGCGACAAGCGGCCCGCCGCGCGTAAGGCACGCGAGCGCTGGCTGGCCAGCTGATCGTCGTCGGGGCCGTCGCCAATGGACGGCCTGATCAGGCGGATTGTTCTACCAGTGCAACAATCCGTCGCCGCCGGACGGCTTGTTCCAGGTTCGGCAAAAAACCACAATGGCTCCATTCGCGCAACACTGCGCGCCCCCAACTGGAGTCAACCATGACCACGATCCTGCAAGTCAACTCGGCAGCCCGTTCGCAAGGCGCAAACTCGACGCTGCTCGTCAACGAACTGACCGCCAAGCTGCAACAATCGAATCCGGGCGCGCAAGTCGTCGTCCGCAATCTGCAAGCTGAGCCGCTGCCCCACCTGGACGACGCCGTCCTCGGCGCGTTCTTCACGCCGGCCGAGCAACGCACGGCTGAGCAAGCCGCGATCGCTGCGCGCAGCGACGCGCTGATCGCTGAACTGCAAGCCGCTGACATCGTTGTGATCGGCGCGCCGATGTACAACTTCGGCATCTCGTCGCAACTCAAGACGTACTTCGACTTCATCGCACGAGCAGGTATCACGTTCGCGTACACGGCGAATGGTCCCGAAGGTCTCGTGAAGGGCAAGAAGGTCTACGTCGTGTCGGCACGCGGCGGCAAATATCTGGGCACGCCGAACGACAGCCAGACGCCGTACCTGAAGAGCTTCCTCGGCTTCCTCGGCATGACCGACGTGAACTTCATCTACGCCGAAGGCCTGAACATGGGCCCGGACGCTGCGGGTGCTGCGCTGGCTTCGGCGCGTGAAGCGATTGCTGCTGCGTAAGGTTGGCTGCGCCGCTTCGATGCGGTGAACAGACTGCCGGAAAAAAACGCCACGGATCTTTGGGTCCGTGGCGTTTTTGCTTTGAGGCACAGCGGCGGTGTCACGCTCGCTGGCTATTGCCGGCGGTTTACGCCAGCATTTGGGCTTCGTCGGGCAGGCGCCAATCGATCGGTTCACGACCGTGCTGCGCGAGATAGTCGTTGGCTTTCGCGAAATGCCCGCAGCCGAGAAAACCGCGATGCGCCGACAGCGGCGACGGATGCGGCGCTTCCAGCACGCAATGCGATTTCCCGCCGAGCAGCGCGCGCTTGGCTTGCGCATGCGCGCCCCATAGCATGAACACCAAGCCGTCATGGCGCATCGCCAGTTCATGGATCAGCGTGTCGGTGCATTTTTCCCAGCCGCGTTTCGCGTGGCTGGCGGCTGAGTCACGCTCGACGGTCAGCACGGTGTTCAGCAGCAGCACCCCTTGCTTCGCCCATGTGTCGAGACAGCCGTGACGCGGTGTCGCGTGGCCGAGGCTTGCGGCGATCTCCTTGAAAATATTGCGCAGCGACGGCGGCGTGCGCACGTTCGGCGCCACCGAGAACGCGAGTCCGTGCGCTTGCGGCGTGCCGCGGTCTTCGCCGTGATACGGGTCCTGGCCGAGGATGACGACTTTGACGTCTTCCGGACTGGTCAGGCGCAGCGCGCGGAACACGTCGGCGGGATAGACGGTTTTGCCGGCAGCGCGCTCACCATCGACGAAACGGCAGAGCGGCGCATAGGCGTCGCTTTCGATGAACGGTTTGAGATGCGCGCGCCATGCGGGCGGCAGGGCGTCGAATTGCGCTTCGAGCGTCGGCGGGGGCGCGCTTGCGCCGGATTGCTGCGGCTGGGTGCTCGTCATGGCAGCCTTGGCGGGTGCGGAGGTGGCGTCGCCGAACAGCGAGGCCTGCGACGGATTGGAGCGGGTTCTGGAAGCAGAGGTCATGGCGGGGAAGTGTCGCAGCAAACGCGGTGTTGCTCAAGGTGGGGCGGCGCGGCTTGTCGCGTTTGCCGGGTAGCTTTCCTTGCCGCGCCTCAGCCAGCCCGCAACTTATAACCGCGCTGCGCTTTGCTGATATTGTCGGGCGCGAGGCCGGCTATCTGTTTGCCGAGTTCCGCTGCAAGCGTGTGAAGCGCGGCTTCGTCGCCGGACTTCAGTTCGAGTTCGACTTCCGAAATCGGTGCGCGGCGCGTTTCTGCGTCGACTTTGGCGAACACGTCGCCCTGATCGATGGCCGCTTCGATGTCGGAGCCGTCCACTTCGACACGCCACAGCGTCCGCGTGAAATTCGTGCGGAACAGTTCGGTCAGTTCAGGCGCGGCCTGACGCAAAGCGTCCGCGGCGGATTGCTCATCGCATTCGCGCAGCAGCGCGTCGATCTCCAGTTTTTCGCCCGCCACCGGCATTTCCCATTCGTGCCGGTTATGCAAACCATCTTTGGCGTTGCCAACTGTCTTGAAGGTTTGCAGCCAGCCGTCCGGCGTCTGCCGCAAACGCAAGGCGCTTTTCGAACTCGCGAGCGTCAGTTGCGGTGTGTCGAAGTAAATATTCACCAGCTTGACCGGACGTCCCGCCGCGCCCGCGTGCGTGGCGAACCACTGCGCCGCCGCTTGCACCTGGGCGGGCGGCAGCGCCAGTTTGATTTCGCGTTCCATGCCCATGATCTGCTCCGCTACGTACGCCGCGTGCCGTATGCCGACAGCGCGCTCAGAAAAACATCCGGGCAAGCTCCACGCCCGGCTCGTCCGCGCGCATGAACGCCTCGCCGACGAGGAACGTATGCACGTCCATTGCACGCAGGCGCTCCACATCGGCGCGCGACAGAATGCCCGACTCCGTGACGACGATGCGGTCGTCCGGAATCGCTTCGAGCATGCCGATGGTAGTTTCGATCGAGGTTTCGAAGGTGCGCAGATTGCGGTTGTTGATGCCGATCAGCGGCGTTTTCAGCGTGAGCGATTCCATCAGCTCGTCTTTATCGTGCACTTCGACCAGCACGGCGAGACCGAGCGAATGCGCGAGCGCTTCGAGGTCCTGCATCTGCGAAGTTTCGAGTGCGGCGGCGATCAGCAGGATCGCGTCGGCGCCCATCGCGCGCGCTTCGACGATCTGGTACGGATCGACGATGAAGTCCTTGCGCAGCACCGGCAAATTGCAGGCCGCGCGCGCTTGCTCCAAATACGCGACGCTGCCTTGAAAGAACTGCACGTCGGTCAGTACGGACAGGCAGGCTGCGCCGTGCTTTTCGTACGAGCGCGCGATCTCGGCCGGCACAAAGTGCTCGCGCAATACGCCTTTCGACGGGCTCGCTTTCTTGACTTCGGAGATCACGGCGGCGAGGCCTGCCGTGTGTTTCGCGCGCAATGCGCCGACGAAGTCGCGAATGTCGCGCGCCGACGCTTCGAGGCGCAGCTCTTCCAGCGGCGCGCTCTGTTCGGCCGCGCGGACTTCTTCGCGTTTGACCGCGATGATACGGTCGAGGATGTCGCTCATAAGTGTCTCGCTACGTTGATTGCTACTTGATCACTGCTTGAATTGCTGGGTGAAGCGAACCAGTTCGTCGACCTTGGCTCGCGCCTTGCCGCTCGCGATCGCTTCGCGCGCCAACTGAATGCCGTCCGCAATCGACGAAGCCACGTTCGCCGAATACAGCGCCGTGCCCGCATTCAGTGTGACGATTTCGCGAGCCACGCCCGGCTTGTTGTCGAGCGCGTCGAGCAGCATTGCTTTCGATTCGGTGGCGTCGGCCACTTTGAGCGTGCGATTCGACACCATCTGCATGCCGAAGTCTTCCGGATGGATCTCGTACTCGTAAATCTGGCCGTCGCGCAACTCGCCGACTTGCGTCGCCGCGCCGAGCGAGACTTCGTCCATGCCGTCCATACCGTACACCACCAGCACGTGCTTCGCGCCAAGACGCTGCATCACGCGCACCTGAATGCCGACCAGATCGCCGTGGAACACGCCCATCAACTGATTGGGTGCGCCGGCCGGATTGGTGAGCGGCCCGAGAATGTTGAAGATGGTCCGCACGCCGAGTTCGCGGCGCACCGGCGCGATATTCTTCATGGCCGGATGATGGTTCGGCGCGAACATGAAGCCCATGCCGGTTTCCGCAATCGACGCCGCCACCTGTTCCGGCTGCAGATCGATATTCACGCCGAGCGCTTCGAGGACGTCCGCGCTGCCCGACTTGCTCGATACGCCGCGGCCGCCGTGCTTCGCGACCTTGGCGCCGGCCGCTGCCGACACGAACATGGTTGCCGTGGAAATGTTGAAGGTATGCGAACCGTCGCCGCCGGTGCCGACGATATCGACGAATTTCGAGTTGTCCTGCACCTCGACATGCCGGGCAAATTCACGCATCACCGTGGCGGCGGCGGTGATTTCGCCGATGGTCTCTTTTTTGACGCGCAAGCCGGTGATGATCGCGGCCGCCATGACGGGCGAAAGTTCGCCGCGCATGATGAGCCGCATCAAGTGCAGCATTTCGTCGTGGAAAATCTCGCGGTGCTCGATGGTCCGTTGCAGCGCTTCCTGGGGCGTAATCGTCATGATGTCGTCTCTTTTCATCAGGCGTTGCGATTGGACGTTGGCGCACCGGCGAGCTTCGACTGCTTTACGAAGTTTTCGAGCAGCGCGTGGCCGTGTTCGGACAGGATCGATTCAGGGTGGAACTGCACGCCTTCGACGGCCAGTTCCTTGTGACGCACGCCCATGATCTCGCCGTCTTCGGTCCATGCGGACACTTCAAGGCAGTCGGGCAGCGATTCGCGTTCGATCGCGAGCGAGTGATAGCGGGTCACGACGAAATGCTTCGGCAGGTCGGCGAACACGCCCTTGCAGTCGGTTTCGATCGTGCTGACCTTGCCGTGCATGATGGTTTGGGCGCGCACCACGCGCCCGCCGAAGGCCTCGCCGATTGCCTGATGGCCGAGACAGACGCCGAGAATCGGCGTCTTGCCGCTGAATTCGCGCAGCACGTCGAGCGTGATGCCGGCGTGTTGCGGATTGCTCGGCCCGGGCGACAGGCAGATGCGCTCGGGGTTGAGCTTCGCGATTTCGTCCAGCGTGATTTCGTCGTTCCGATAGGTGCGCACGTCTTCGCCGAGTTCGCCGAAGTACTGCACCAGGTTGTAGGTGAACGAGTCGTAATTGTCGATCATGAGCAGCATGGTGTGTCTCCGGTCAGAAGTCGCTATCGAGGCCGTCTTGCACTTGTTCCGCGGCGCGCAGCACGGCGCGCGCCTTGTTCTCGGTCTCTTGCCATTCGGATTCCGGCACCGAATCCGCGACTACACCCGCTGCCGCCTGCACATACAGATTGCCGTTCGCGATCACGCCGGTGCGGATCGTGATGGCCAGATCCATTTCACCCGTGAACGACAGATAGCCGACCGCACCGCCATACAGGCCGCGCTTCACCGGCTCCAGTTCGTCGATCAGCTCCATCGCGCGGACTTTCGGCGCGCCTGACAGCGTGCCGGCCGGGAAGGTGGCGCGCAGCACGTCGAAATTCGTCGTGCCGGGTTTCAGCTTGCCTTCGACCGAACTCACGATGTGCTGCACGTGCGAGTACTTTTCGATCACCATCTTGTCGGTGACGACCACTGAGCCGATCTGCGCGATGCGGCCCACGTCGTTACGCGCGAGGTCGATCAACATGACGTGTTCGGCGATTTCCTTCGGGTCGTTCAGCAGCTCGGTGGCGAGTTCCGCGTCGCGTTCCGGCGTATTGCCGCGCGGCCGCGTGCCGGCGAGCGGCCGGATCGTGACGATGCGATCCTCGCCACGTTTTTCCTGGCGCATCAGGATTTCCGGCGATGCACCGACCACGTGGAAGTCGCCGAAGTTGTAGAAATACATATACGGCGACGGATTCAGCGAGCGCAGCGCACGATACAGCGAAAGCGGATTGTCGCGGTACGGCTTGATCAGGCGCTGGCCGACCTGTACCTGCATCAGTTCGCCGGCGGCGATATATTCCTTCGCCTTGCGCACGGCCGTCAGGTAATCGTCTTTGGCGAACTCGCGGTAGGTCTCGGTGCGTACGCTCGCCGATGTGACCGGCGGTTGCACGGTCGTGCGCAAACGCTGGCGCAGTTCGCGCAGACGTTGCTTCGCTTTTGTGTAGGCCTCGGGCTGCGTCGGGTCGGCGTAGACCACGAGGTAGAGCTTGCCCGCGAGGTTGTCGATCACCGCGACTTCTTCAGTCAGAAGCAACTGGATGTCAGGCAGATTCAGATCGTCTTTCGGCGCTGTGTGCGCAAGCTTCTTCTCGATGTAGCGCACCGCGTCGTAGCCGAAATAACCGGCCAGACCACCCGCGAAGCGCGGCAGGCCGGGGCGCTGCGCCACTTTGAAGCGGCCCTGGAATTGCTGGATGAATTCGAGCGGGTCGCCCTCATGCGTCTCGACGACCTTGCCGTCGCGCACCACTTCGGACACGCCGTTGCGGGTGCGCAGCAGCGTGCGCGCCGGCAGGCCGATGAACGAATAGCGGCCGAACCGTTCGCCGCCCACCACCGATTCCAGCAGGAACGAGTTGGCGCCGTTGCGCTCGCTCTGCGCGAGTTTCAGGTACAGCGAGAGCGGCGTTTCGAGGTCGGCTAGCGCTTCGGCGATCAGCGGAATGCGGTTGAAACCCTCATTGGCGAGGGACTGGAATTCGAGTTCGGTCATGTTCCGATCCTGTACGGTGGTCCGGCGGCGGCGTGCGTCGGACAAAGCGGGTCATTGCGCGGCCGGTCGGGCGTTCGTTCGACGTGTCGACACGATGATACCGACCGGCGCGAGTTTCCCATCGACGCGTGCAAGGGGATTTCAGCGCACAACTGTACTTTGCGGGTACACGCAGGCCGAATCAACCGATGCAGCGAAACAAGATGATGGAAAAAACGCGTGAGCGCAGCGAAGTAAAAAACGGTTGCCGAAGACGAACTTCAGCGTACCTCAGGCGAGGTTAGCGCGACCAGCGACGCCAGGGCCAGGCTCCCCGGTCGATGCTAATCAGACTCCGTTTTTTATTCAGAAACATGAGGATGAAGGACTTTTAAGTCGTGGAATGGTGTGCTGCGATCGCCTTGGCGGCGTCGAGCAGCGAGCCAACTATACCATCGGATTTTATTGTTTGTATAGCTTGGCCATGGTTGTAGCCGTAGGGCACCGTGAGCGTCGCCATGCCGGCCGCACGGCCCGCCAGCGCGTCGTTTTCCGAATCGCCGATGGCAACCGTGGCCCGCGGTTCGACGCCCAACTGCGCGGCCGCGGTGAGCATGGGCAGCGGATCCGGCTTCTTTTTCGCCAGGCTGTCGCCGCCGAGCACGACGCCGAAATACTGGGCGAGCCCGTACTGCTGCAGCAATTCCACCGCGAACCGATGCGGCTTGTTGGTCACGCAGGCGAGCTTGAGGCCGGCGTCGCGCATGGCGATCAATCCGGCTTCGACATCGGGATAGAGCCGCGTGTGCGTGCCGTTGATCTTCGCGTACTCCTCCTGATAGATCGCGAGCGCTTCGTCGAAGCGGTCTTGCGCGTGCTCCGTTTCGAAGCGCGGCGCCAGCACGCTGCGGATCAGATGCTCCGAACCCTTGCCGACATAACCGACCACTTCCTCGCGCGACGTTTCTTCCGCGTCGAGTTGCGCGAGCATGCCGTTCAGGCCGGCGGTGAAATCGTCAGCGGTATCGATCATCGTGCCGTCGAGGTCGATGATCGCCGCTTGCAGGCGTGGGCCGGTGAAAGTCGGGGCGGGGAACGGAGTGGTCATGTTTCGTGCCGGTTATGCGTCGGTGCTCAGTGCTGGATGTTGGCGAGTGCCGCGCGCATCTTCTCGATCACGACCTTGTGGTCGGGCTGGCCGAAGATCGCCGAACCGGCCACGAAGGTGTCCGCGCCGGCCGCCGCGATTTCGGCAATGTTGTCGACCTTCACGCCGCCGTCCACTTCCAGATGAATCTCGCGCCCGGTGCGCTCCTTGTAGGCATTGATCCGCCGGCGTGCTTCGCGCAGCTTGTTGAGCGCCTCCGGAATGAACGACTGGCCGCCGAAACCCGGATTCACCGACATGATCAGCACGAGATCGACCTTGTCCATCACGTGATCCAGATAATTCAACGACGTGGCCGGATTAAAGACCAGGCCGGCCTTGCAGCCGTGGTCGCGGATCAGCGACAGTGTGCGGTCGATATGGTCCGAGCCTTCCGGGTGAAAGCTGATCAGATTCGCACCGGCCTTCGCGAAGTCCGGCACGATGCGGTCGACCGGGCGCACCATCAGATGTACGTCGATCGGCACGTCCACATGCGGACGGATCGCCTCGCAGACGAGCGGGCCGATGGTCAGGTTCGGCACGTAATGGTTGTCCATCACGTCGAAGTGAATCCAGTCGGCGCCGGCGGCGACAACGTTGCGGACTTCTTCGCCGAGGCGGGCGAAGTCGGCAGACAGAATGCTTGGAGCGATGCGGAATTGCGTCATGGCGGGGGCGGAGGCAAGCGGGAAAGCGCCATTTTACCGTTTTGCGCGCGGGCGTTCCGGTTCGTGGACGCTTTCGGGCGTGAACCTTCGTTCAAGCTGCGAATGTGACAAAACGTCCTAATGTCCCTTGGCCAAAGGGATTTGTCCGGTTGCGGGCGTGCCGCGCATCAAGCAGAATGCCAAAACCATCAGCGCCGCCTCGCCAGTGCGCCCGCAAACCATTGGCGTTCGGGCTTTCCCGCGATTTTTCACACCCCGTTTCAGCAGACCGGAATCAGGATGAGCCAGTACGAATTCAGCGTCTCGGCGCAGGTGCAGTATCTGCCCGAAGAGTCGGACCCGGAGCGCCGCCAGTATGCATTCGCCTACACGCTGACTATCCGTAACACCGGCCAGGTGCCCGCCCAATTGATCGCGCGTCATTGGGTGATAACCGACAGCGACAAGAGCGTCCAGGAGGTGAAGGGCTTGGGTGTGGTCGGACACCAGCCGTTGCTCAAACCGGGCGAGCATTTCGAATACACGAGTTGGGCGGTGATCGCCACGCCGGTCGGCACCATGCGCGGAGAGTACTTCTGCGTGGCCGAGGACGGTGAGCGTTTCGACGCGCCGGTGCCGGAGTTCATCCTGCGCATGCCGCGTACGTTGCATTGAACCGAGGGCGCGGCCCGCGGTCTTTAAGAAGCTCATGCGCGGTGCAACGCGTAGCTTTACTGCGATTTTTGCTGCTTTTGCTGTTTACTCGCGTTGGCGCGCGCCGCTTTCTTCTTGCCGGACGACGTCCACACAACGATAAAGACGAGCAGGAAGAGCGCGAGGAGCGATTCCAGCGCGAAGATGAGCATCGGGTATTCGTCGAACAGATCAGACATGGCGGTTTCCATCAAGAACGAACATTGTATGCGTTTTGTCCGCACGGCCGGAGCATGGCTCGGCGCGCTTTCGGTTGCGGTGATGCTGGCGTCCTGCGGTGGCGGCGGCGCGGTCCGGCCCTCGGTTTCGCCGCCCACGGGGGCGGCGATCATACCCGGACAGATTGCCGCGGCGCGGCTGACCGCCGTTGCCTGGCAGCAGGTGCCCGGTTGGCAGGACGACTCGTTGATCGGTGCGACGGCCGCGTTGCGGCAAAACTGCGTGAGGCTCGCGCGTCAACCGAACTGGGCCCGCGCCTGTGCCGCGGCCTCGCAAATCGACGACCTCGACGTCACCAGTGCGCGGGCTTTTTTTGAAGCCTATTTCACGCCTTTCCAGTTAGCGAATACCGACGGCACGCTCGACGGCTTGGTTACCGGTTACTACGAGCCCTTGTTGCGTGGTTCGCGCACACGCCACGGCGTGTATCAGACCGCGCTGTACCGCTGGCCTTCCGGTTATCGCGCGGGCGCACCGCTGCCGGCGCGTGCGCAACTCGAGCGCGCGGGTGTGCTCAACGGTAACGAACTTGTATGGGTCGACGATCCGATCGAAGCGTTCTTCCTGCAGGTGCAGGGCTCCGGACGCATCGTGATGGAAGACGGCAGCGTGATGCGGCTCGGCTTTGGCGGGACTAACAACCAGCCGTACAAGTCCATCGGACGCTGGCTGCTGGACCGCGGCGAACTCACGCCCGCGCAGGCGACCATGCAGGGCATCAAGGCGTGGGCGCGCGCGAACCCGACGCGCGTCGATGCGTTGCTCGATACGAATCCGCGCTTCGTGTTCTTCCGCGAGATGCCGTCCGGCGAGAGCGTGCCGAGCGGTGGCGCGGATGGTCCGATCGGCGCACTGGGTGTGCCGCTGACGCCGGAGAGGTCGATCGCGGTTGATCCGACTTCGATTCCGCTCGGTACGCCCGTGTTCTTGCAGACAACGCGTCCGTTGACGAATTCGCCGATGAACCGCCTCGTGTTCGCGCAAGACACGGGTTCCGCGATCAAGGGCGGCGTGCGGGCCGATTACTTCTGGGGCCTCGGCGACGACGCCGGCGATCTGGCCGGGAAGATGAAGCAGGGCGGCCGCATGTGGTTGTTGCTGCCGAATTCTTGAGGGTTTCGGCGGTGGACGTTAGGTTTAACGCCGCCGCTGTTTCCGGTCGATGTGATCGGTAAGCGGCGCGGCGAGGCCGCGCTGCTTATTTGATTTGCCGCACTTTGTTTTGGGTGTGGCCGTTCAATTCGATCGTGCGCGCAGGCGGATGCGACGCATGCAACGTGCTGCATCATGCGTCGATCAAAGTGGCTTTCGTTACAGCCCTGACTTGCGCTTGTCCACCACGCGCCGCGCCTTGCCTACCGAACGCTCGATTCCATTCACAGCCAGCACATTCACCACCGCGCTCACTCCGATCAGCGCCTTGATGTCATAGGCCAGCGCCTGGCTGGCCGTGCTCAGCGCTGCTGTGTCAGGCGCCGATTCCGGGCAAGGTTCGACGTTCAACGTCAACACGTCGAGCGGGCCTTCTTTGGTCAGCACGATCTGGTAGTGCGGCGCGAGCGCGCGCTGCTTGAGCAGCAGTTCTTCGATCTGCGTCGGGAACACGTTCACGCCGCGCACGATCATCATGTCGTCCGAGCGGCCGGTGATCTTTTCCATGCGTCGCATGGTGCGCGCGCTGCCCGGCAGGAGGCGCGTGAGGTCGCGCGTGCGGTAACGCACGATCGGCAGCGCCTCTTTGGTCAGCGACGTGAACACCAGTTCGCCGAGTTCGCCGTCCGGCAGCACCTCGCCGGTTTCGGGGTCGATGATCTCGGGATAGAAGTGGTCTTCCCAGATGGTCGGGCCGTCTTTCGTTTCTACGCACTCCGACGCCACGCCCGGACCCATCACTTCGGACAGACCGTAGATGTCGACAGCGTCGATGCCCATGCGCTTTTCGATCGCCCGACGCATGTCGTTGGTCCACGGTTCCGCGCCGAAGATGCCGAGGCGCAACGAACAATTGGCCGGGTCGATGCCCTGACGCTCGAGTTCGTCTGCAATAGAGAGCATGTAGCTCGGCGTGACCATGATGATGTCCGGCCGGAAATCCTGAATCAGTTGCACCTGCTTTTCAGTCTGGCCACCACCGAACGGGATCACGGTGAGCCCCGCGCGCTCGGCGCCGTAGTGCGCGCCGAGGCCGCCCGTGAAGAGGCCGTAGCCGTAGCTGATATGAACCTTGTCGCCGCGTCTTGCGCCGGCGGCGCGGACCGAACGCGCGACGAGATTCGCCCACGTGTCGATATCGCGCGCGGTGTAACCTACCACGGTCGGCTTACCTGTCGTACCCGACGACGCGTGGATCCGTGAAATCTGTTCCTGCGGCACGGCGAACATCCCGAACGGGTAGCTGTCGCGCAGATCCTTCTTGGTGGTGAAGGGGAAACGCGCCAGGTCCGCGAGGGTTTTCACTTCACTCGGGTGAACGCCGGCTTCATCGAATTTGTGCCGATAAACCGGCGAGTTTTCATAAGCGTGGTTCAACGACCATTTAAGCCGTTCGAGTTGAAGCGCGGCAAGTTCGTCGCGGCTGGCGGTCTCGATCGGATCGAGCGGAAGGGCGGTGGTCATTGAATGTCTCCTTGCTGCCTCAATGCTTGAGTCTGATGTACGTGCGCTCGTGCGCAAAAACCGGGCGCTGGGTGCTTTTTAGCGGTTTAACGGTTTGGTGGTGAAGTGCGGCCACCAAACCGCGAATCTCTCTTGAGCTGCCGCGGGGCGGCGGTTATCAATCGCCTGCGGGAATCAGATTGCCTTTGATTTGTGCGGATTTGCCGCGGAACATCGCCACGGTTTCTTCGGCGCGGTTCGTCACGCGAATGTCGTAGATGCCGGTTCGGCCGCTCAAGGTTTGCTCGACGGCTTCCGCCGTCAACACGTCGCCGCCTTTCACAGGCCGCAGAAACTCGATCGAGCAGCCGGCTGCAACCGTGTTGATGTTGTACGTGTTGCAGGCGAACGCGAACGTCGAATCCGCGAGCGTGAAAATCAGGCCGCCATGGCAAATCTGATGACCGTTCAGAAAGTCGTCGCGTACGGCCATGCGCAGGCGCGCGTATCCGGGGCGCACCTCGACGATTTCGAGGCCGAGCGCGCGGCTGCACGCGTCGTTCTCGTACATCGCGGCAGCAGTGGCGCGGGCGAGTTCGCCGGGCGTCATCTGATCGGGATGATTGGCTTGCGTGGACATGTTCAACGGCCCTCAAAGCGCGGTGCGCGCTTTTCAACGAAGGCATGCACGCCTTCCGCGTAATCGTGGGAAGCTCCCAGTTCGCGTTGCAGATCGCGTTCCAGATCGAGTTGCTGGTCGAGCGTTTGCGTCGCGCCCGCACGCATGGCCTGCTTGATAGCGGCGATGGCGCGCGTGGGTTGCTGCGCGAGTTGAGACGCGAGTTTCCCGACGGTGGCGGCGAGCTCCGAGTCGTCGACTGCTTGCCAGATCAAGCCCCAGCCTTCAGCTTTTTCCGCGCTGAGTTTGTCGCCGGTGATGGCCAGTCCCAACGCGCGAGCCATGCCGACACGCTGCGGCAGGAACCATGTGCCGCCCGAGTCCGGCACAAGGCCGATTTTCACGAACGCCTGAATGAAGCTGGCCGAGCGAGCCGCGAGCACGAGGTCGCACGCGAGCGCGAGATTGGCGCCTGCGCCGGCGGCCGTGCCGTTCACCGCGGCGATGATGGGCAGCGGCAATGCTTGCAGGCGGCGGATCAACGGATTGAAATGTTGCTCGATCAGTTCACCCAGATCGGTCATGGCGCCTGGAGTGAAATCGAGGTCGGCGAGGTCCTGGCCGGCGCAAAAGCCGCGGCCCGCTCCGGTGAGCACGAGCGCGCGCGCGCCTGAAGTTTCGACCTCGTCGAGCGCGGCGCTCAGTTCCTGATGCATCGCGCGCGTGAAGCTGTTGAGCTTGTCCGGGCGGTTCAGCGTGATGGTTGCGACATGGCTCGATGAGTCGATGTCCAGGCGAATCGCTTCATATGACATTGGGTGTCTCCTCAAAGTCTCTTCGGCCGATGGGCGCTGCGGCGCTGATATCAGAGCCGCTCGATGACCAGTGCAATGCCCTGGCCCACGCCAATGCACATCGTGCAAAGCGCAAAGCGGCCGTTGGTCCGCTCCAGCTGGTACAGCGCGGTTGTGATCAGACGCGCGCCCGAAGCGCCCAACGGATGGCCGAGTGCGATGGCTCCGCCGTTCGGGTTGACGCGCGGGTCGTCGTCGCGCAGACCGAGCGTACGCAGAACAGCGAGACCTTGCGAGGCGAAGGCTTCGTTCAACTCGATCACATCGAGTTGTTCGAGCGTCATGCCGAGCTGCTTCAACAGTTTTTGCGTGGCCGGCGCCGGGCCGATACCCATGATGCGCGGCTCGACGCCCGCCGTTGCCATGCCCACCACGCGGGCGCGGCGGCGCAGTCCGTATTGGTCGGCGGCCTGCTGGTTAGCCAGCAACAACGCGCACGCGCCGTCGTTCACGCCGGACGCATTACCGGCCGTCACGCTGCCGTCCGGGCGAACCACGCCCTTGAGCTTGCCCAAACTTTCGAGCGAGGTTTCGCGCGGGTGCTCATCGAGCAGTACGCGTATGGGGTCGCCCTTCTTTTGCGCGATTTCGACGCCGACAATTTCCTGAGCTAACGTGCCGGCCCTCTGGGCATACGCGGCCTTTTGCTGGCTCGCCAAGGCAAACGCGTCCTGATCCGCGCGGCTCACGCTGAATTCGATTGCAACGTTTTCCGCGGTCTCAGGCATCGAATCGACGCCGTACTGACGTTTCATCAACGGATTGATGAAGCGCCAGCCGATGGTCGTGTCGTAAATGTCAGCCTGGCGCGCGAACGCGCTAGTCGCTTTACCCATGACGAACGGGGCACGCGTCATGCTTTCGACGCCGCCGGCGATCATCAGGCGCGCTTCGCCCGCCTTGATAGCGCGCGCAGCCGTGCCGACTGCGTCCATACCCGAGCCGCACAGGCGATTGATGGTTGCGCCGGGCGCCTCGGTGGGCAAGCCGGCTAGCAACGCCGACATGCGGGCGACGTTGCGATTGTCTTCGCCGGCCTGGTTCGCGCAGCCATAAATGACATCGTCCACAGCGCGCCAGTCGACGCCGGGATTGCGTTCGATCAACGCCTTGATCGGCACCGCGCCGAGGTCGTCGGCGCGGACATCCTTGAGTGCGCCGCCGTAGCGGCCAATTGGAGTGCGAATCGCATCGCAGATGAAGGCGTCGTTCATAGGGATTCCTGCTGGAACGGATCGGCGTGAGGTGCCGATCCAATGCCTCATGTTAGTTGGGGTGCACTGCCCGGTCCATTCGGCCAAACGGCATAGGACGAAAGCCGTGCTTTTGTCTTATGCCATTCAGCCAGCTACCGCCGGCGCCGCTTTGGGTTCAACATGAACGCGGCTTTGAACTACGCGGAAGCGATTCGCGACAAAGGCGGCGTCAGCCAGCGCGGCATTGGCCGCCGGGTTTGCGCCCGTGCCGTGGAAGTCCGAGAACGCTGCCGACTGATTGACGAACACGCCGCCGGTCAGATTGATCGACAAGGCCACGCCGCCGCGGATCGATGCTTCGTGCGCATCTTCGAGCACCGCTTCGTCCGTGCTGTAAACCGACAGCGTCAGCGCGCCGTGTTCCGCGGCGATTGCGCCGGCGAGATCGAGCGACTGCGCAGTGGAGTCCGTCGCGATCACGAACGAGATCGGGCCGAACCATTCTTTGGTGAACTGCGCCTGGTCGGTGGCGGCATCCAGTTGGAGCACGAGCGGTGTGCGCACGCGGGCGCCGGCGAAAGCGGGATGTTCGAGCGACAGGCTCTCGACGAGAGCGCGGCCGAGCTTTGCGGCTTCGTCGATGCGTTGAATCACGCCTTCGTTCTGAATCGCGCCGAGCAGTTCGACAGCGCGGGCCGGGTCGGCGACGAGTTTTTGCACCGCGCCGGCAATGGCTTGGGCAATTTCGTCAAAACCGAGCGTGCCTTCCGAAGTGCGGATGCCGCCGCGCGGCACGTAGATGTTTTGCGGCGCGGTGCACATCTGGCCCGAGTACAGCGCGAGCGAGAAGGCGATGTTGCGGGCCGCGGCCTTGATGTCGTCGGCCGAGTCGATCACGATCTGGTTCACGCCGGCTTTTTCGGTGTAGACCTGGGCCTGGTGCGCATTGCGCTCGAGCCACGTGCCGTTTTGCGTGCTGCCCGTGAAGTCGATGAGTTTGATTTCCGGGCGCAGTGCCAGGTCCTGGACGAGTGCGCCGTCGTTCGGCTCGGTGGCCAGCAAGGTGACGACGTTCGGATCGAAACCCGCTTCGCGCAAGACGTCACGCGCGATTCGCACGGTCAGCGCCAGCGGCAGAATTGCGCCCGGATGCGGCTTGACGATGACCGTGTTGCCGGTGGCCAGATCGGCGAAGAGGCCCGGGTAGCCGTTCCACGTCGGGAAGGTGCAGCAGCCGAGCACGAGGCCGGTGCCGCGCGGAACGACGGTGTAACGCTTGTGCATGGCGAGTGGCGGATTCTTCCCTTGCGGCTTTTCCCAATGGGCGTCGCCGGGAATGCGGCGCAACTGGTCCCACGCATACACGACGGCTTCCAGCGCGCGGTCTTGTGCGTGCGGGCCGCCCGCTTGGAAGGCCATCATGAATGCCTGGCCGGTCGTGTGCATCACGCTGTAGCCAATTTCGAAGCTGGCGCGATTCACGCGGGCAAGGATTTCGAGGCACACCCCGATCCATGCCTGCGGGCCTGCTGCGCGCCACTCGCGTTGGGCAGCGGCGGCAGCCGCGATCAGTGCGGCGGGGTCGGCCTTCGGGTAGCGCACGCCGAGCGGGAATCCGAACGGTGAGACTTCGGCGCCGACGGTTTCACCCGTCGAGGGTTGGTCCAGTTGGAACGTCGCGTTGAGATGCGCTTTGAATGCGGCTTCGCCGTCCGCATTAGCTGTTTCCCCGTACACTTTCGGACTGGGCATTTCGACGAACGGGCTCCAGTAGCCGCGCGTTTCAACCGCGGTGAGTGCCTTTTGCAGCGTGTCTTCGTGCTTGGTGAATAGCGGATGTGTCATGGCAGAGGGCTTGGCTGTACGTTGGGAAAAGCCTGTCGAATAATTGACCGACCGGTTGGTTGGCGAATGGTAGCATTATTAACATGACCGCGCGAAGCGTTTTCGCGCGCAATTTTTCTAACCTTAGGAGGCGGCAATGGCTTACGAGAACATTCTGGTTGAGACGCGGGGACGGGTCGGCTTGGTCACGTTGAATCGCCCGAAGGCGTTGAACGCTTTGAATGACGTATTGATGGACGAACTGGGGGCAGCGTTGCGCGAGTTCGATGACGACGACGCGATTGGCGCGATCGTGGTGACGGGCAGCGAAAAGGCGTTCGCGGCTGGTGCCGACATCGGCATGATGTCCACCTATACCTATATGGATGTCTATAAGGGTGACTACATCACCCGCAACTGGGAGACCGTTCGCTCCATTCGTAAGCCGATTATTGCGGCGGTGGCGGGCTTTGCGCTCGGTGGCGGCTGCGAACTGGCGATGATGTGCGACATCATTTTTGCCGCCGACACGGCAAAGTTCGGTCAGCCGGAAATCAAGCTCGGCATCATGCCTGGCGCCGGCGGTACGCAGCGCCTGCCGCGTGCCGTCTCCAAAGCGAAGGCGATGGACCTCTGCCTGACCGCGCGATTCATGGATGCCGCCGAAGCTGAGCGGGCCGGATTGGTTTCGCGTGTGATTCCGGCTGCGTCGTTGGTTGATGAGGCAGTGGCTGCGGCTGCGACGATCGCTGAATTCCCGTTGCCGGCCGTGATGATGGTGAAAGAATCGGTCAACCGCGCTTATGAAACGACACTTGCAGAAGGCGTGCATTTCGAGCGCCGCCTGTTCCATTCCCTCTTCGCCACCGAAGATCAGAAGGAAGGCATGGCCGCGTTTGTCGAGAAGCGCAAACCGGTTTTCAAGCATCGTTAATACGCTTGTCAAAATAACGCTTGCAAGGCGGGTTGGGGCTCGCTAGAATCTCGCTCTTTCGTGCTTCGGACAACGGGGCACGGGGGGCGGGAGAGCCAGCAGTGGCAAGGCTTTCAGCGAGGCGGGCAGGTTCAGGAAGTTAGAAAAACCTGTTGACGGCGTAGCGGAAGTTCTTCATAATCTCGTTTCTCTGCTGCTGATGCAGCGACGCAGAACGAAGCGGTGCCGGGTGGTTGTGATGTTGACGACCTGTGGTGCGGGTTCGGTGGTGAATGCGTAATCGATCTTTAAAAATTAACAGCCGATAAGTGTGGGCGCTTGATGCGCGACGCGCCGGCGGGTCCTTCGGGATCTGCCGGATGAAGCGAAAGTATCAAGTCTCACACAGTAATGAAAGGAAGGTTTTTCCATTGAAAGATGGAAGGATCATTCGTCAGTACGTTGAGTGAGCGACCGGTTGGTAAAACAACCGAAAAACAGTAACAGGTTTGAACTGAAGAGTTTGATCCTGGCTCAGATTGAACGCTGGCGGCATGCCTTACACATGCAAGTCGAACGGCAGCACGGGAGCAATCCTGGTGGCGAGTGGCGAACGGGTGAGTAATACATCGGAACGTGTCCTGTAGTGGGGGATAGCCCGGCGAAAGCCGGATTAATACCGCATACGATCTGCGGATGAAAGCGGGGGATCTTAGGACCTCGCGCTACAGGGGCGGCCGATGGCAGATTAGCTAGTTGGTGGGGTAAAGGCCTACCAAGGCGACGATCTGTAGCTGGTCTGAGAGGACGACCAGCCACACTGGGACTGAGACACGGCCCAGACTCCTACGGGAGGCAGCAGTGGGGAATTTTGGACAATGGGCGCAAGCCTGATCCAGCAATGCCGCGTGTGTGAAGAAGGCCTTCGGGTTGTAAAGCACTTTTGTCCGGAAAGAAAACCTCTTGGTTAATACCTGAGGGGGATGACGGTACCGGAAGAATAAGCACCGGCTAACTACGTGCCAGCAGCCGCGGTAATACGTAGGGTGCAAGCGTTAATCGGAATTACTGGGCGTAAAGCGTGCGCAGGCGGTCCGCTAAGACAGATGTGAAATCCCCGGGCTTAACCTGGGAACTGCATTTGTGACTGGCGGGCTAGAGTATGGCAGAGGGGGGTAGAATTCCACGTGTAGCAGTGAAATGCGTAGAGATGTGGAGGAATACCGATGGCGAAGGCAGCCCCCTGGGCCAATACTGACGCTCATGCACGAAAGCGTGGGGAGCAAACAGGATTAGATACCCTGGTAGTCCACGCCCTAAACGATGTCAACTAGTTGTCGGGTCTTCATTGACTTGGTAACGTAGCTAACGCGTGAAGTTGACCGCCTGGGGAGTACGGTCGCAAGATTAAAACTCAAAGGAATTGACGGGGACCCGCACAAGCGGTGGATGATGTGGATTAATTCGATGCAACGCGAAAAACCTTACCTACCCTTGACATGTATGGAATCCTGCTGAGAGGTGGGAGTGCCCGAAAGGGAGCCATAACACAGGTGCTGCATGGCTGTCGTCAGCTCGTGTCGTGAGATGTTGGGTTAAGTCCCGCAACGAGCGCAACCCTTGTCCCTAGTTGCTACGCAAGAGCACTCTAGGGAGACTGCCGGTGACAAACCGGAGGAAGGTGGGGATGACGTCAAGTCCTCATGGCCCTTATGGGTAGGGCTTCACACGTCATACAATGGTCGGAACAGAGGGTCGCCAACCCGCGAGGGGGAGCCAATCCCAGAAAACCGATCGTAGTCCGGATCGCACTCTGCAACTCGAGTGCGTGAAGCTGGAATCGCTAGTAATCGCGGATCAGCATGCCGCGGTGAATACGTTCCCGGGTCTTGTACACACCGCCCGTCACACCATGGGAGTGGGTTTTACCAGAAGTGGCTAGTCTAACCGCAAGGAGGACGGTCACCACGGTAGGATTCATGACTGGGGTGAAGTCGTAACAAGGTAGCCGTATCGGAAGGTGCGGCTGGATCACCTCCTTTCTCGAGCGAACGTGTCAGTTGCGTAAAAGCAATGCGTTGAGCGCTCACGCTTATCGGCTGTGAAATCTGGACAGACTCAGGGGTCTGTAGCTCAGTCGGTTAGAGCACCGTCTTGATAAGGCGGGGGTCGATGGTTCGAATCCATCCAGACCCACCAAAGTCTTGTCTGGTGTGCTGATCGCCGAGTTTGGCGACTAAGACCCCTGGGTATCAATGCAGGTAGAGATTATCTGTGCATGACTGGGGGATTAGCTCAGCTGGGAGAGCACCTGCTTTGCAAGCAGGGGGTCGTCGGTTCGATCCCGTCATCCTCCACCAATCCTCAATGCGTAGCGTTCTGCGGGTAGTAAAAGCAGAGCACTGTGCATTGGCGATTGAGCCAGTCAGTAAGGATACGCGGTTATAGCAACTGCGATATCGGCTGTCGTTCTTTAACAATCAGGAAGAAGTAGTAAAGAGATTCACGAAAGATCACTTAGAGATGGGTGGTTGAGTAGGTGAATCAGGGTTGTGATTGTATCAATGTATGAAAAGAGAGATCGAAAGATCGCTTTTGGAATACGGCGCAACACGAATACTCAACCTGTAGCGGCATGTGAATCGGGAGAGACACACCCGTTATAGGGTCAAGCGAACAAGTGCATGTGGTGGATGCCTTGGCGATCACAGGCGATGAAGGACGCGGTAGCCTGCGAAAAGCGGTGGGGAGCTGGCAAACGAGCTTTGATCCACCGATATCCGAATGGGGAAACCCGGCCCGTATGGGTCATCCGTAGCTGAATACATAGGCTACGCGAAGCGAACGCGGTGAACTGAAACATCTAAGTAACCGCAGGAAAAGAAATCAACCGAGATTCCCAGAGTAGTGGCGAGCGAAATGGGACCAGCCTGCATTCTTTATCTGAACTGTTAGCCAAACGCTCTGGAAAGTGCGGCCATAGCGGGTGATAGCCCCGTAGGCGAAAACAGATTGGAAGAACTAGGTATGCGACAAGTAGGGCGGGACACGTGAAATCCTGTCTGAAGATGGGGGGACCATCCTCCAAGGCTAAATACTCGTGATCGACCGATAGTGAACCAGTACCGTGAGGGAAAGGCGAAAAGAACCCCGGGAGGGGAGTGAAACAGATCCTGAAACCGCATGCATACAAACAGTCGGAGCCTTTGAAAGAGGGTGACGGCGTACCTTTTGTATAATGGGTCAGCGACTTACATTCAGTGGCAAGCTTAACCGATTAGGGCAGGCGTAGCGAAAGCGAGTCCGAACAGGGCGATTCAGTCGCTGGGTGTAGACCCGAAACCAGGTGATCTATCCATGGCCAGGATGAAGGTGCGGTAACACGTACTGGAGGTCCGAACCCACTAACGTTGAAAAGTTAGGGGATGAGCTGTGGATAGGGGTGAAAGGCTAAACAAACCTGGAAATAGCTGGTTCTCTCCGAAAACTATTTAGGTAGTGCCTCGTGTATCACCTTCGGGGGTAGAGCACTGTCATGGTTGTGGGGTCCATTGCGGATTACTACGCCATAGCAAACTCCGAATACCGAAGAGTGCAATCACGGGAGACAGACATCGGGTGCTAACGTCCGGTGTCAAGAGGGAAACAACCCAGACCGCCAGCTAAGGTCCCCAAATATTGCTAAGTGGGAAACGAAGTGGGAAGGCTAAAACAGTCAGGAGGTTGGCTTAGAAGCAGCCATCCTTTAAAGAAAGCGTAATAGCTCACTGATCGAGTCGTCCTGCGCGGAAGATGTAACGGGGCTAAGCAATATACCGAAGCTGCGGATGCACATTTATGTGCATGGTAGGAGAGCGTTCCGTAAGCCTGCGAAGGTGCACTGGAAAGTGTGCTGGAGGTATCGGAAGTGCGAATGCTGACATGAGTAGCGATAAAGGGGGTGAAAAGCCCCCTCGCCGTAAGCCCAAGGTTTCCTACGCAACGTTCATCGGCGTAGGGTGAGTCGGCCCCTAAGGCGAGGCAGAAATGCGTAGCTGATGGGAAGCAGGTTAATATTCCTGCACCATTGTTAAATGCGATGGGGGGACGGATCGCGGAAGGTTGTCCGGGTGTTGGAAGTCCCGGTCCTTGCATTGGAGAAGGCGCTTTGGCAAATCCGGGCGCAGGATTCAAGGGTGCGAGGCCATTCACTTCGGTGAAGAAGCAATCGGAAGTGGTTCCAAGAAAAGCCTCTAAGCTTCAGTTTAACAAGACCGTACCGCAAACCGACACAGGTGGGCGAGATGAGTATTCTAAGGCGCTTGAGAGAACTCGGGAGAAGGAACTCGGCAAATTGGTACCGTAACTTCGGGATAAGGTACGCCCCTGTAGCTTGATGCCCCTGCGGGCAGAGGGTGAAGGGGTTGCAATAAACTGGTGGCTGCGACTGTTTAATAAAAACACAGCACTCTGCAAACACGAAAGTGGACGTATAGGGTGTGACGCCTGCCCGGTGCCGGAAGATTAAATGATGGGGTGCAAGCTCTTGATTGAAGTCCCGGTAAACGGCGGCCGTAACTATAACGGTCCTAAGGTAGCGAAATTCCTTGTCGGGTAAGTTCCGACCTGCACGAATGGCGTAACGATGGCCACACTGTCTCCTCCCGAGACTCAGCGAAGTTGAAGTGTTTGTGATGATGCAATCTCCCCGCGGCTAGACGGAAAGACCCCATGAACCTTTACTGTAGCTTTGCATTGGACTTTGAACCGGTCTGTGTAGGATAGGTGGGAGGCTTTGAAGCGTGGACGCCAGTCTGCGTGGAGCCGCCCTTGAAATACCACCCTGGTTTGTTTGAGGTTCTAACCTTGGTCCGTAATCCGGATCGGGGACAGTGCATGGTAGGCAGTTTGACTGGGGCGGTCTCCTCCCAAAGTGTAACGGAGGAGTACGAAGGTACGCTAGGTACGGTCGGAAATCGTGCTGATAGTGCAATGGCATAAGCGTGCTTAACTGCGAGACCGACAAGTCGAGCAGGTGCGAAAGCAGGTCATAGTGATCCGGTGGTTCTGTATGGAAGGGCCATCGCTCAACGGATAAAAGGTACTCTGGGGATAACAGGCTGATACCGCCCAAGAGTTCATATCGACGGCGGTGTTTGGCACCTCGATGTCGGCTCATCTCATCCTGGGGCTGTAGCCGGTCCCAAGGGTATGGCTGTTCGCCATTTAAAGAGGTACGTGAGCTGGGTTTAAAACGTCGTGAGACAGTTTGGTCCCTATCTGCCGTGGGCGCTGGATATTTGAAGGGGGCTGCTCCTAGTACGAGAGGACCGGAGTGGACGAACCTCTGGTGTACCGGTTGTCACGCCAGTGGCATCGCCGGGTAGCTATGTTCGGAAGAGATAACCGCTGAAAGCATCTAAGCGGGAAACTCGCCTTAAGATGAGATATCCCCGGGGCTTCGAGCCCCTTGAAGGGTCGTTCAAGACCAGGACGTTGATAGGTCAGGTGTGGAAGCGCAGTAATGCGTTAAGCTAACTGATACTAATTGCCCGTAAGGCTTGATCCTATAACAGGTGTGTTTTGCGATGATCGTTAGTGCTTCAGCACTGACGGGCATCCCACCCCCGAAGGGGGCAAGGACACTCAGGTTAAGTGATCGTGTTGTGCCAGAAACAACACAACCCCAACAGCTTTACCCCTGGTGAGCATCACCAGAAACTACTTCTTCCCGATTGGCTGTATTGCTCCACGAGCAGTGCAGCAACAAGTCATGCCTGATGACCATAGCGAGTCGGTCCCACCCCTTCCCATCCCGAACAGGACCGTGAAACGACTCCACGCCGATGATAGTGCGGATTACCCGTGTGAAAGTAGGTAATCGTCAGGCTCCCCAGCAGCAAACAGAAACCCCACCCCACAAAGGTGGGGTTTCTGCGTTTACAACCCCACCGCCATACACGTAGAAAATCCACGGGATAAATCACCTCATTCCCATCCGAAGAAATCATTCATAGCGCAACCAGAGATGGCTCGGCGGCGAACCATTTACCGCCGCCAACCCCCTCGAAAATATTCTATTTGCCCTGCGCCAGAAACCGCTGTGCCAGCCGTACCCAGTACGTCGAGCCGATCGGCAACAACTCGTCGTTAAAGTCATAGCTCGCGTTATGCAGCATGCAGGGACCCGCGCCATGGCCCGAATCTCGGTGCCCACCATCGCCATTACCCAGGAACGCGTAACAACCCGGTTTGGCGAGCAACATGAAAGAGAAGTCCTCCGCGCCCATCGTTGGTTCGACCGCGTCGTCGACTTTATCTGCACCGACAATTTCCTTCATCACCGTCGCTGCAAAGCGGGCCTCCTCGCTGCTGTTGATCGTCGGCGGGTAGTTTCGGTGAAAACGAATATCGACCGAGCAATCGTAGGCCTCGGCCGTGCTCTCCGCGATCTTGCGCATGCGCGCTTCGATCAGATCTAGCGTCTCGGTCGCAAACGTCCGTACGGTGCCCGCGATCCACGCATTGTTCGGGACGACGTTGACCGCGTCGCCGGCGTGAATCTGCGTGATCGACAACACGGCGGTGTCGAGCGGTTTCTTGTTCCGCGTGATGATGCTCTGCAATCCATTCGCAATCTGTACGGCAGTGAAGACAGGATCGCGGCCGTTGTGCGGCAGCGCGGCGTGCGAGCCCACGCCTTTGATTTCAATGTGAAATTCGTTGCTCGACGCCATGATTGGACCTTCGGTCACGCCGAAGTGTCCCGCCGGCATGCCCGGCCAGTTATGAATACCGAATACTGCGTCGACCGGAAATTTCGCGAATAGGCCGTCGTCGATCATGGCCTGCGCACCGGCGCCCCCTTCTTCGGCAGGCTGGAAAATGAACACGATTGTGCCGTCGAATTCGCCATGTTTGACCAGGTGCCGCGCGGCACCGAGCAGCATCGCGGTATGTCCGTCATGGCCGCACGCGTGCATCTTGCCGTCGTTTTTCGACCGATGGTCGAAGCTGTTCAGTTCCTGTATCGGCAACGCATCCATATCGGCCCGCAGACCAATGGAGCGTGAACCATTGCCGCGTTTCAGCACACCGACCACGCCGGTTTTGCCCAACCCTCGATGAGTTTCGATGCCCCAGGACTCGAGCGTTCGTGCCACCAGATCGGCCGTCGCCGTCTCCTCGTAACGCAGTTCCGGATGGGCGTGGATTGTTCGTCGGAGGGTCTGAATTTCGCCGTGAGCGGCTTGGATTTCGGGGATAAGTTTCATGATGGAGTGGTGACGCGTCTGTGCTTTGGCTTGCGTGGAATCGCTCGGGGCCACACTGGCCCGGGCACGGTAATAACCGATTCTACGCCCAAGGCCTTTTTGGCGGCAGCGCGCAGGCCACGCAGCAATTGCCGTAATAGAATCCGGGATTGCTACACCGCTCACCGCCTTCTTGAAAGGATCGCCGATGAATGCTCTGACCGAACTCGCTCGCGCCGTATGCCCGCACGACTGCCCCGACACCTGCGCGATGCGGGTGACGGTCGCGGCTGGACGTGCGATCAAGGTCGTCGCTGATCCCGAACATCCGCCGACCCAAGGCGCGCTGTGCGCCAAGGTCAGCCGCTATGCTGAGCGCGTGCATCATCCGCAAAGATTGACGACGCCGATGAAGCGCGTCGGCCGTAAAGGCGAGGGCCGCTTTGAGCCGATCAGTTGGGATGCGGCGTTCCAGCTCGCGGCAGGCCGTCTCTCAGAGATTGCGAGTCGCGCGCCGGAAGCGATTGTCCCTTACAGCTATGCCGGCACGATGGGTTTGGTCCAGGGCGACAGCATCGCGCAACGATTTTTCCACAAGCTCGGCGCATCGCAACTGGACCGGACGATCTGCGCGTCCGCCGGCGCCGCCGGTTTGAAGTACACCTATGGCGCAAGCCTTGGCATGCTCACCGAGTTTTTCGACGAGAGCGAAGTTATCCTCATTTGGGGGTCCAATCCCATCGCATCGAGCCTGCATTTCTGGACCCGCGCTCAACAGGCCAAACGCCGCGGCGCACAGCTGATCGCAATCGATCCATACCGCTCGCTGACCGCCGAAAAGTGCCATCAGCATATCGCCCTGAAACCCGGCACCGATGGTGCCTTGGCGCTCGGCATGATGAACGTGTTGATCGCGGAAAATCTGCTCGATCACGCCTACATTGAGGCACACACATTAGGTTTTGATGAACTGAAGGCCCGCGCGTTGAATTACCCACCGTCGCGTGTTGCTGGAATTTGCGACGTTGATGAAAGCGTTATCATCGATCTTGCGCGACTTTACGGCAGTACTAAAAAGTCCGCGATCCGCATGAATTACGGTCTGCAGCGCGTGCGTGGCGGCGGCAATGCCGTGCGCGCTATCGCCTGCCTGCCGTCGTTGACGGGCGCGTGGCGCGAAAGAGCGGGTGGCGTGCTGCTGTCCTCGGGCGGTTGGGCGCCGGTCGACTCGCATGCGTTGCAGCGTCCGGACCTGATGCCGGGCTGGCCGTCCAAGGTCAGCCGCGTCATCAATATGAATACAATCGGCGATGCGTTGCTGCACAAGGGCGACACCGCGTTCGGCCCTAAAGTCGAAGCGATCGTCGTCTACAACTCGAATCCGGTGGCCGTCGCGCCGGATTCCGAGCGAGTCGCAGCGGGTTTCGCGCGTGAGGATCTCTTCACCATCGTGCTGGAGCATTTCCAGACCGACACCGCCGACTACGCCGATCTGCTCCTGCCCGCAACGACTCAGCTCGAACACTTCGATGTCCATAAGTCATACGGCCACACACACGTGATGGTCAACTTGCCGGCAATCGCTCCGGTCGGCGGCGCACTTCCGAACACGGAGATTTTCCGCGGCTTCGCGCGTCACATGGGACTGAGCGAGCCGGCGCTTTTCGAAAGCGACGAGACCGTCGCCAAAAATGCATTCCGCTGGCAGGACAAAACGCTCGAAGGCGTGGATTGGCAGACGTTGAAGCAAACCGGCTGGGCCCGGCTGAACCTGCCCGACGCACCTTTCGCAGAAGGCGGCTTCCGAACGCCGTCCGGCAAATGCGAGTTCTACAGTGAACGCCTCGCGCAGCAGGGGCTCGACCCGCTCCCGGACTATCTGCCGCCCTACGAATCCGCCGACGGCGCACCGGAGCTGGCCGCCCGCTACCCGCTTGCGATGATCTCGCCGCCGGCCCGCAACTTCCTGAACAGCACCTTCGTGAACGTCGAAAGTCTGCGTTCGACGGAAGGCGAGCCGCACCTCGACATGCATCCGGCCGACGCTCAATCGCGGGAGATCGTCGATGGCGCTCGGGTGCGGATCTTTAACGATCGCGGTTCCATGCAGGCGCGCGTGCGCGTCACGGATAAAGCCCGTCAAGGGCTCGTGGTCGGCCTGTCGATCTGGTGGAAAAAGCTCGCGTCCGACGGTCGCAATGCCAATCAACTCACCAGCCAGGCGCTCACCGATCTGGGCGGGTCGGCAACTTTCTACGACTGCCTGGTCGAAGTCGAGCGCGTCTGAATTCCGCTCGGTCGTCCCGCAGCCCGCGTCCTTCACAGGTTCGAGGCTGCAGTCTAACCAAGCCGCTTTTCGCGAATAGCACCGAGGTGCCCATGCTACGATGTGTTTTTAGCACGACCATTCGAAAATAAAGGAGGAGACGCTGCATGGACAAAATCTGGCTGAAATCTTATCCGCCCGGCGTTCCCGCAGAGATCGACCCGAGCCGCTATTCGTCGGTCGGAGAACTGCTCGAGGAGGCCTTCCGCGACCACCGCGCCAAACCGGCGTTCGTCTGCATGGGCAAGGAGATCAGCTACGGCGAGCTTGACGCGCTTTCGCGCAAACTCGCCGCGTGGTTTCAATCGAAGAGCCTCGCCCGCGGCGCGCGCATCGCGATCATGATGCCCAACGTGCTGCAATATCCGGTGGCCATTGCAGCCATTTTGCGCGCGGGTTATGTAGTCGTGAACGTGAACCCGCTTTACACGCCTCGCGAGCTCGAGCATCAGCTCAAGGACAGCGGCGCGGAAGCGATCATTCTGCTCGAGAACTTTGCGGTCACACTGCAGGCGATCGTGCGCAACACGTCGATCAAGCACATCGTGGTGGCCGCGATGGGCGACCTGATGGGGATCAAGGGCACGCTAGTGAATTTCGTCGTGCGCAAGATGAAGAAGATGGTGCCGGCCTGGAGTCTGCCGGGTCACGTCAAGTTCAACACCGCCATCGCGGAAGGCGCACGCCAGAATTTCAAAGCGGTCCAGCAGGGTCCTGACGACGTCGCTTTTCTCCAGTACACGGGCGGCACGACAGGCGTGGCCAAGGGCGCGACGCTGCTGCATCGGAACCTGATTGCGAATGTGCTGCAGTCGGAGATCTGGCTCGATCCGGTTCGCGCGAATCGCACGGATATCGGTCAGTTCGTCACCGTCGTGGCGTTGCCGCTGTATCACGTGTTCGCGCTGACCGTGTGCGGTCTGTTGACGATCCGTACCGGCGGCCTCGGTGTACTCATTCCGAATCCGCGCGACATTCCGGGCATGATCAAGGCGCTCGAAGGCTATCCGATCACGACGATTCCCGCCGTCAACACGCTGTACAACGCGTTGTTGAATAGCCCGGATTTCCACAAGCTCGATTTTTCGAAGCTGATCGCCGCGAATGGCGGCGGTATGGCGGTGCAGGAAGCTGTCGCCAAGCGCTGGTACGAAGAGACTCATACGCCGATTATCGAAGGCTACGGTTTGTCGGAGACGTCACCGTGCGTGACCTGCAATCCGGTCACGGTCACCGAATACAGCGGAACGATCGGCCTGCCGCTGCCGTCGACGGAAATCTCGATTCGTGACGACGAGGGCAATGAAGTGCCGCTCGGCCAGCCTGGCGAAATCTGCATCCGCGGCCCGCAGGTCATGGCGGGTTACTGGAACCGGCCCGACGAAACCGCGAAGGTGATGACGCCGGACGGCTTCTTCAAATCGGGCGATGTCGGCCTGATGAACGACGGTGGCTTCGTCAAGATCGTCGACCGTAAGAAGGACATGATTCTGGTGTCCGGTTTCAACGTCTATCCGAATGAAATCGAAGACGTGGTCGCCAAACTGCCGGGCGTGTTCGAAGTCGCCGCGGTGGGCGTGCCGGACCAGCATTCGGGCGAAGCAGTGAAACTGTTTGTCGTGAAGAAGGATCAGGCGCTCACTGATGCCGACATCTTCGCGTACTGCAAGCAGCAGTTGACCGGCTACAAGCGGCCTAAGATCGTCGAGTTCCGCACTGAACTACCGAAGAGCAATGTCGGCAAGATTCTGCGCCGTGAGTTGCGCGACGGACGGGCGTAGGCGGAATCGCACACTGATTGGGCAAGAAGCCGGCAAGAAGCTGACAAGAAGCGGCGAGTAAGCGAAAAAGGCCCGGCGGACGCAAGTCTGCCGGGCCTTTTCTTTCGCGCAGCAATCGCATGGCAAAACCAGTCGGCAGCGCGCGCCATAAAAAAAGGCGCCCGAAGGCGCCTTTGAGGCAGACTGCTTTTTTACGACTTATTAGAACTTGTGGCGGATACCGACGCGAGCCGCGAGTTGGTTCTGGTTCGACGAGCCCGACAGGCCGTTGATGCCTGCCGTTGCGTTGACCGTAGCACCCGCTGCGTTGATCGTATCGCCCAGAGCGTGTTGGTACACGCCAATCACGTACACGTCCGTGCGCTTGGACAGGAAGTAATCCACGCCGAGCGAGCCTTGGTGGTATTGAGCACGCGAGTTGCCGTTGATTTCCGCGCCGCGCGTGTAGTCATACGCTGCGCCGACCAGCAATGCCGGGGTCAACTGATACTTGAAGTTCAGTTCCGCATTGTTGAACGTAGCCGACTGGCCCTTGAACGGCGATGCGAACGAAGCGCCCAGGTTGGCGAAGCGGATGTTCGAGTACGTCGCACCGATGGTCGCTGCGCCGAACGTGTAAGCGCCGCCTGCACCGATCACTTGATACGTGTTAGCCGACGAGAAGCCAGCGTACACCGGCGAAGTCACAGCCGCGGCCGGCGTTGCAGCCGTACCGCCGTTGTTGAACAGGCCGCCCGAAGCTGCCGGCGTGCGTGCGTTCAAATAGCCAACGCCCAAGACCAACGGACCGTTGTTGTAGCCAGCGCCCAACGACCAGATCTGGTTCGACGTGACGTTGCCGGCAACGCCGCCGAAGCTGTACGTGCCGCCGAACTTCAGGCCGCCGTAATCAGCGCTCGTGTACTTGACCGTGTTGTTGGTACGGTACGCGTTGTTGAAGTTGTCGATGTCGCCCGGGTGAGCAGCGATGTAGCCGCCCCATTGGTCGCCGGCTTCCAGCGGACCGACGTAGTCGACGACGGAGTCGTACTGACGACCCAGCGTGACCGTACCGAACTGGCTCGACAGGCCAACGTAAGCTTGACGACCGAACATCAGGCCGCCTTGACCCAGCTTGCCGTTGTTCACGTCAAAGCCGTTTTCCAACACGAAGATTGCCTTCAGACCGCCGCCCAGATCTTCCGTGCCGCGCAGGCCGAAACGCGAGCCTTGCATGACGCCGCTGGACAGGTTGTACAGGTGCTTGCCACCCGAATTGGTGTTGATGTTGAAGCCTTCGTCAATGATACCGTACAGGGTCACGCTGCTCTGAGCATGTGCGACGCCTGCGAATGCGCCCAGTGCTGCGAGAGCGAGAAGCGACTTTTTCATCGAATGATCTCCAAGGATTACGAATCTTTTGTACAAGGCAGAATATTTATCTAGCGTTGAGGCCTTGCATGTCCAACTTCGCGAGAAGTTGCACGTAATGTAACAAAAGGCATACATGGCACAAAGAAAAAGGAGCGGGGCGCGAAGGCTCCTGTTTCGTTTACGCAACATGGTCTAAAATCAGAAATTGGCCGCCCGATTCATGCGGTTTGAAGGTTTTTGCGAAGCCGGTTTTGCACTGCAAAGCCTTGTCGAGCGGACCTGGCGGATCGGTGAGGCGGTTGTCGAGTGAGGGAGTGCTGAATGTTTCTGGACGAGTTGATTAGCGAGTTTGATCGGGGTTTACGCTCAATGACCGGCGTGTCGCGGATGAGTCGTCCGTTGCCGGTGCCGCAAGAATCCGCGGTGACCGAACCAGCGGTCGAACTCTCACCGGCCGAGCGTGCGCACGCGGCCGGCTTGATGCGCGTGAATCACGTCGGCGAGGTCTGCGCCCAGGCGCTCTATCAGGCTCAGAAACTCGCGACCAAATCGCCGTCTTTGCGGGCCGTGTTCAATCGCGCGGCGATCGAGGAAGAAGATCATCTCGCGTGGACTTTCAAACGTCTCGAAGCGCTCGACTCGCGCCCCAGTCTGCTGAACCCGCTCTGGTATACAGGCGCGCTCGCAATCGGTCTCGCGGCAGGACGCATGGGCGACCGCGTCAGCCTCGGCTTCATGGCCGAAACCGAGCGTCAGGTGGAGTTGCATCTCGACGGCCACCTGAACGATTTGCCGGCAGCCGATCACGAGTCGCGTGCAATCGTCGAGCAGATGCGCGCGGACGAAGCGGAACACGGCAAGGCGGCGATGGAAGCCGGTGGCCTCGAGCTACCGTTGCCCGCGCGCGCGCTGATGCGCGCCGTGTCGAAAGTCATGACGCGTACCGCCTATTACATATAAGTTAAAGCCAACTGTTCATGTACATCTCGAAAGTGGGACGGCGCCTCGCGCCGTTCGCCTGAAGCACCCAGAAACGCCATCCCACGTCTGCCGATCCCGCTTAACGATCTCTTTCATTCCGCGCCTTTCCCCAGCACTTTTCACGTATCACCTTCACAAGCTGCACTAGCTCGTTCATTTATAACGGTTTTCCGTTTTATGCTCGACGTGAAGGAGTCGCGCTAAGTCCTTGTTCTAACAAACAAAATTCGCTGGAAAAGCACGTATCTCCCTTGACCCCCGTTTAGCGTTCCTCTAAAGTGGGAGACAGTGTGAGAAAGTGTATTTTTGTGTGATCTCACGAGCGGTTTCGGGTAGATTTTCATGGGTCGGGCAGCTGGCGCGCCAATGCGCCAAATGGGGAGAGCGAAGTGTTCCAAGGGGCGTCGGCGCTGACGCTCGATGCGAAAGGGCGGATGTCTATTCCCTCTCGATATCGGGATGCGCTGCAGACACAGGCAGAGGGCCGGGTGACGATCACCAAGCACCCGGACGGCTGCCTGTTGCTCTTTCCGCGCCCGGAGTGGGAGATCTTCCGCGACAAGGTCGACAAGCTGCCGATGAACGCGACCTGGTGGAAGCGCATTTTTCTCGGCAATGCAATGGACGTTGAAATGGACGGCGCAGGGCGCGTGCTCGTATCGCCGGAATTGCGCACGGCTGGTGGATTGGAAAAAGAAGTGACCTTGCTTGGCATGGGTCGTCACTTCGAGTTGTGGGATGCACAAACATACGCTGCGAAGGAACAGGCGGCAATGGCCGAGGGCATGCCCGACGCGTTAAAAGATTTCACGTTCTGATCGCGGTTTACATATATGGCACCTGCGATGGGAAACGAATTGCAGCATCGCACGGTGCTGCTGGAAGAAGCGGTCCAGGCGCTGGTCACGCGCGCAGACGGCGTCTATGTGGACGGCACGTTCGGGCGCGGTGGGCATAGCCGCCTGGTGCTGGAAAAGCTGGCTGAGTCGGGGCGTCTGATCGCTTTCGACAAAGACCCGCTCGCCATCGCCACGGCGCAGCAGATTGCGGATCCGCGCTTCGGCATCGTGCACGAGAGTTTTGCTTCACTGCGCACCGCGATTGCGGAGCGCGGCGTAGGACGGGTGTCGGGCGTTTTATTGGATCTGGGCGTGTCGTCGCCGCAAGTCGACGATCCGGAGCGGGGCTTCAGCTTTCGCGCCGACGGCCCGCTCGACATGCGGATGGACCCGACGCGCGGCGAATCGGCGGCTGATTGGCTTGCGCGGGCCACGGTGCAGGAATTGACGGAGGTGATACGAGATTATGGGGAAGAACGGTTTGCTTTTCAGATTGCAAAGGCGCTTGTTGCTCGCCGGGCAGAGTCCGACCGTCTTGGGCCTCTCGTCAGCACGGGCGAGCTTGCCCAAATCGTGGCTAACGTCGTCAAAACCCGTGAGAAGGGCAAGGATCCGGCAACCCGCACCTTTCAAGCTATACGGATTCACATCAATCAAGAGCTTGCGGAGCTGCAAGTCGTTTTAGAAGCAGCGTTGTCGCTGTTGGAGCAAGGGGGGCGGCTGGTGGTCATCAGCTTTCATTCGCTCGAGGACCGGATCGTCAAGCGATTCATGCAGGC
This sequence comes from Paraburkholderia sp. BL6665CI2N2, assembly GCF_004366535.1. Classification (NCBI taxonomy): domain Bacteria; kingdom Pseudomonadati; phylum Pseudomonadota; class Betaproteobacteria; order Burkholderiales; family Burkholderiaceae; genus Paraburkholderia; species Paraburkholderia sp. BL6665CI2N2. The sequence continues at coordinate 5,197,956 of NZ_SORC01000001.1, read as the reverse complement.
GCACGCGAGTACGCCGACGGTGGATCGCCGTCTGCCGATTCGCGCAGTCGATCTGCCGAGCCCTCCGCTCAAAATCATCGGCCGCGTATTCGCGAGCGACGCTGAAGTCGCCGCGAATCCGCGCGCCCGTTCTGCCGTGATGCGTGTGGCGGAGCGGATCGCACCATGAACCGTCTCAATATCTTCCTGCTGATCATCGTGATGGGCTGCGCTCTGTCCGTCGTCAATGCCACCAATCAGCAGCGCCAGATCTTTATCCAGTTGCAGCGCGCTCAATCGCAGGAGCGTCAACTGCAGCAGGATTATTCGCAACTTCAATATCAGCAGAGCGCGCTGTCGAAAACGTCGCGCATCGAGACTATCGCCACTGATTCCCTGAAGATGCAATCGGTCGCCACCGGCCGCACCCAGTACCTCACGCTCGATCCGGGCGCGGCGAAAGCCGAAGATGCACCGATTCCGACTTCCGGCCCGGCATCGGCGCCGGCACCGACCCGTCGCGGAGGTGTGCGATGAAAAAATCGTCGACTCGCAAGAGCGTGGCTTTCTCGGCCAATCCGATCCTGTCGGTGCGCCTGCCGATGTGGCGCTCGAAACTCGTCGTGTTCCTGCTGTTCATGGCGTTCGTCGCGCTGACCGCGCGCGCCTTCTGGATTCAGGGCCCGGGCAACGCGTTCTATCAGAAGCAGGGTGAAATCCGCTATCAGCGCCGGCTCGAACTGCCGGCCACGCGCGGCAAGATTCTCGACCGCAATGGTCTCGTGCTGGCCACGAGTCTGCCGGTGCGCGCGATCTGGGCGATTCCCGAATCGGTGCCGGACGACCTTGGCGCGGACAAGCTCACGTCGCTCGGCAAACTGCTCGGCATGACTAATAAGGAACTGCGCGCCAAGCTCTCGGAAGACAAGACCTTCGTTTACGTCAAGCGCCAGGTGCCGGTGGATGTCGCCGCTAAAGTCGCCGCGCTGGAGATCCCCGGTATTTACGCGCGCGACGAGTACAAGCGCTTCTATCCGGAAGGCGAGATCACGGCCCACCTGATCGGCTTCACCAATGTGGAAGACGAAGGCCAGGAAGGCGTCGAGCTCGGCGACCAGAAGCTGCTCGCCGGCATGTCGGGCAGCCGCCGCGTGATCAAGGACCGCATGGGCCACATCATCGAAGACGTGGACGAGCAGGTCGTGCCACACAACGGCCAGGACGTGGATCTCTCGATCGACAGCAAGATTCAGTACATCGCCTACACGAACCTGAAGGCGGCTGTCGAGAAATTCAAGGCGAAGGCCGGCGCGGCCATGGTGATCGACGTGCGCACCGGCGAAGTGCTGGCGCTCGTCAATTACCCGACCTACAACCCGAACGACCGTTCACACCTGACCGGCGATCAGCTGCGCAACCGCATCCTGACCGACACGTTCGAGCCCGGCTCGATCATGAAGCCGTTCACGGTTTCGCTCGCGCTCGATCTGCACCGCGTCACGCCGACTACACTGGTTGATACAGGCGGCGGCCGCTTCGTGCTCGACGGTGCGCCGATTACCGACGACAGCGCGTTCGGCGTGCTGACGGTGGGCGGCGTGATCCAGAAGTCGAGCAACATCGGCGCGACGAAGATCGCCATGCAGCTCAAGCCCGAAGAGATGTGGAACATGTACACCAGCATCGGTCTCGGCCAGGCGCCGAAGGTCGGATTCCCGGGCGCGGCGGCCGGCCGTCTGCGTCCGTGGAAGAGCTGGCGCCGCATCGAGCAGGCCACCATGTCGTACGGTTACGGTCTGTCGGTGTCGCTGTTCCAGTTGGGCCGCGCTTATACGGCAATCGCGCACGACGGCGAGATCATGCCGGTGTCGATTTTCCGCACGCCTGGCGATCAGCCGGCCACCGGCCCGCAGATTTTCGCGCCTACTACCGCACGTCAAGTGCGCGCCATGCTCGAAACCGTCACGGCGCCGGGCGGCACCTCGCCGGATGCGGCGGTGCCGGGCTATCGCGTCGGCGGCAAGAGCGGCACGGCGTACAAGCACGGCGCGCACGGCTACGACCACTCGAAATATCGCGCTTCGTTCGTCGGTATGGCGCCGATGCCGAACCCGCGCATCGTCGTGGCCGTCTCCGTCGACGAACCGACGGCGGGCAGCCACTTCGGCGGTCAGGTCTCGGGCCCGGTGTTCTCGAGCATCGTCGGCGACACGCTGCGCTCCTTGAATGTGCCACCGGACATGCCGGTCAAGCAAATGGTGGTGTCGGACGATTCGGCACCGGCCGCACCGACCGCGCCCGCCACGCCGGCCACGGCCAAGAAGCTCTCCACCAGCGCCGGCGCGAAGAAGATGACGATTTCCGCAAACGGGAAAAGCCATCCGGGAGTCGTGCGATGACCATGTTGCGGAAGAAGCATCCCGCACAGCGGCAGATCGCCGACGCCCTCGCCTGGCTGCATGCTCACGTGCAGCCAGGCGCGCATCTGCATGCCGACACGCGCTCGCTCGCGGCCGGCGACGCGTTTTTCGCCTATGCCGTGGATGGCGCGGACAACCGCCCGTTCATCGACGGCGCGATCGAACGTGGCGCTGCCGCCGTGCTGGTTCAGCCCGAAGGCTTCAGCGGCGCGATCGATCCGTCGAACACGCTGGCCGTGCCGGCGTTGAACGAACTGGCGGGTTCGATTGCGAGCAGCTGGTACAGCGATCCGAGCGACAGCATGCTGACGCTCGGCGTTACCGGCACGAACGGCAAGACCTCGTGCAGCCAGTGGATCGCGGCGGCGCTGACGGCGCTCGGCACGCGTTGCGCGATCATCGGCACGCTCGGCACCGGCTTGCCGGGCCACCTGGTGCACAGCGGCTTTACTACGCCCGACGCGCCGCAATTGCAGCGCAGTCTCGCGCAGTTGCGCGACGCGGGCGCGCAGGCGGTGGCCATGGAAGTGTCGTCGCACGCGCTGCATCAGGGGCGCGTGAACGGCACGGCGTTCGACATCGCCGTGTTCACGAATCTTACGCAGGACCATCTCGACTATCACCACACGTTCGAAGCCTACGAAGCCGCCAAGGCGCGTCTGTTCGCCTGGCCGGAACTGCGCGCGGCCGTGATCAATCGCGACGATGCAGCCGGCCGCCGTTTGCTCGCGAGCACGCAAGGCCATGCACGCACCATCGCCTATGGGCTGGACGAAACGCTACAAGACGCGCCGCAAGCCGACGCGCTTCTGCTCGCTTCGAATGTGCGCGCTACGGCCACAGGCACCGCGTTCCATCTGAGTACTTCCGATTGGGGCGATGCCGAAGTGGAAGTACAGACGCTCGGCGCGTTCAACGTCAGCAATCTGCTCGGCGTGCTGGGCGCATTGCTCGCCGCGGACGTCCCTTTCGACGCCGCCGTGGCCGAACTTGCAAAGCTCGAGTCGGTGAACGGGCGCATGCAGCGGCTCGGTGGCCGCTTGCAGAACGACGAGCCGCTCGTCGTGATCGACTACGCGCACACGCCGGACGCGCTGGAAAAAACACTCGAAGCATTGCGCCCGATGGCGACCGCGCGCGGCGGCGAACTGATCTGCATGTTCGGCTGCGGCGGTAACCGCGACGCGACCAAGCGTCCGCTGATGGGCGCGATCGCCGAGAAAATCGCCGACGGCGTCGTGGTCACCAGCGACAACCCGCGCAGCGAAGATCCGCAAGCCATCATCGAGCAGATCGCGGCGGGCATGAAAGACGCGTCGAAAGCGCGGCGTATCGAGGACCGCGCGAGCGCGATTCTGCAAGCGATCCGCAGCGCCGCGCGCGAAGACGTCATCGTGCTGGCCGGCAAGGGGCACGAAGCAACACAGGAAATCATGGGCAAGAAACGCGCTTTCTCGGATCAGGACCACGCTCGCCTCGCGCTAGCCGCGCGCGCGACGCACGCACGCGGAGGTGGCGAATGAACATGTTCTCTCTGCGTGAAGCCGCCGCGCTGATCTCGGGCGCGACCGTGCTGGGTGACGAGGGCGTTACCTTCGAACGCGTCTCGACCGACAGCCGTAGCGCGGGCCCCGGCGATCTGTTCGTCGCGATCAAGGGCGATCGCTTCGACGCCCACGACTTTCTGCCGGACGTCGCCGCGCGCAACGTGAGCGCTGTTCTCGTCACGCGCACGCCGCAAGACTGGACTGTGCCGGCGCTCAAAGTTACCGACACGCGCATCGCGCTCGGCGCGCTCGCACGCGGCTGGCGCCGCCAGTTCAGCATGCCGCTCGTCGCGGTGACGGGCAGCAACGGCAAGACCACGGTCAAGGAAATGATCGCGTCGATTTTCGCCGCCGCAGTCGGCGCCGACGCGCGTCTCGCGACCGCGGGCAACTTTAACAACGACATCGGCTTGCCGCTCACGCTGTTCCGTCTGCACGCAGCGCATCGGCTGGCAGTGGTCGAACTGGGCATGAATCATCCGGGCGAAACCTCGGAGCTCGCGAAGATCGCTGAGCCGACGGTCGCCGTGGTGAACAACGCGCAGCGCGAGCATCAGGAATTCATGGCGACGGTCGAAGCGGTCGCGCTCGAACATGCGAGCGTGATTCATGCGCTCTCGCCGGAAGGCGTCGCGGTGTTCCCCGCCGACGACGCCTACGCGAGCATCTGGCGCGTGGCCGCAACCGGCAATCGCATCATGGACTTCGCGCTGAACTCCGCCGAGCGCATCACCGAAGCCGCAGTAAAAGGCACGTTCGCCGGCAACGTCCTGAGCATCGACACGCCGGAAGGCCAAATCGAAGTTACGCTGAAAGTGCTGGGCGACCACAACGCGCACAACGCCTTGGCCGCAACGTCGGCAGCGTTGGCCGCGGGCGTGTCGCTCGACGCGATCAAGCGCGGCCTCGAATCGTTCGGCGCCGTGAAGGGCCGCTTGCAGGTGAAGCAGGCCGTACTCGGCTCGCTCGCCGGCGCCACCGTCATCGACGACACCTACAACGCCAATCCCGATTCGATGCGGGCCGCGATCGACGTGCTCGCCTCCCGCGCCGCGCCGCGCGTGCTGGTGATGGGCGACATGGGCGAAGTCGGCGACAACGGCCCGGCGTTTCACCGCGAAATCGGTGCTTACGCCAAGGAACGTGGTATCGACGCGCTGTACGCAATGGGCGACGCCTCGCGCGACGCCTGCACCGCGTATGGCGCGAACGCGCATCACGTCGCCGACATCGGCACGCTGGTCGCGCAATTGCAGCAGGCCGGTTTCGGTCCTGGTGCAACGCTTCTCGTGAAAGGCTCGCGCTTCATGCAGATGGAGCGCGTGGTGGACGCCGTAACGAGTCCACAACCCAACGCAGCGGGCAGTACGCCCGCCGCACATTGAAATAGAAGGACCGAAGCATGCTACTGGCGCTGGCGCAATGGCTGCAGAATGACGCAAGCTTCTTGCGCGTGTTCAGTTATCTGACTTTCCGTGCGGTGATGGCGACCATCACCGCGCTGCTGATCGGGCTCGTCTGCGGCCCGGCGGTGATTCGCAAGCTGACCTCGATGAAGGTCGGTCAGGCCGTTCGTAAAGACGGCCCGCAAACTCACCTCGTCAAATCCGGCACGCCGACCATGGGCGGCGTGCTGATTCTGCTCGGCATCGCCGTGGCGACGTTGTTGTGGGCCGATCTGACCAATCGCTTCATCTGGATCGTGATGCTCGTCACGTTCGGTTTCGGCGTGATCGGCTGGGTCGACGATTACCGCAAGGTGGTCTACAAGGATCCGCGCGGCATGTCGTCGCGCGAAAAGTATTTCTGGCAGTCGGTGATCGGTCTGTTCGCGGCGGTTTATCTGGCTTTCAGCGTGTCAGAAGCGAGCAATGTGCGCGTGTTCGACCTGTTCATGGCGTGGGTGCGCAGCGGCCTCTCGATGGGCTTGCCGGCGCGTGCCGACCTGATGCTGCCGTTCGTCAAATCGATCAGCTATCCGCTCGGCGTGTGGGGCTTCATCGTGCTGACGTATCTGGTGATCGTCGGCGCGAGCAACGCGGTCAATCTCACCGACGGCCTCGACGGTCTCGTGATCATGCCGGTCGTGCTGGTCGGCGCATCGCTCGGTGTGTTCGCTTACGTGATGGGCAGTTCGGTTTACTCGAAATACCTGCTGTTTCCGCATATCGCCGGCGCGGGCGAATTGCTGATCTTCTGTTCGGCAATGGGCGGGGCAGGGCTCGCGTTCCTCTGGTTCAACACGCATCCGGCGCAAATGTTCATGGGCGACGTCGGGGCGCTCGCGCTCGGCGGCGCGCTCGGCACGGTGGCGGTGATCGTGCGCCAGGAAATCGTGCTCTTCATCATGGGCGGAATTTTCGTCGCGGAGACGCTCTCCGTGATGTTGCAAGTGACGTGGTTCAAATTCACCAAGCGCCGCTTCGGTGAAGGGCGGCGTCTCTTCAAGATGGCGCCGCTGCATCACCATTTCGAATTGTCGGGTTGGAAGGAAACGCAAGTGGTCGTGCGCTTCTGGATCATCACGTTGATGTTGTGTCTCTTTGGTTTGTCCACGCTCAAACTGCGTTAAGCAGCAGGTCCTTAAGGAAGCAGGCGATGTTCGGCGAGAAGTTTCGGGATCGGCAAAAGCCGATGGTGCTCGTGCTGGGACTGGGTGAATCCGGTCTTGCAATGGCGCGCTGGTGCGCGCGGCACGGCTGTCGGCTGCGTGTGGCCGATACGCGTGAAGTACCGCCGAACCTGCCCGCGCTGGAAGCGCACGGCATCGACGCCGCGTTCGTCGGCGGCCCGTTTTCGCCGGTGTTGCTCGAAGGTGTCGAACTCGTCGCCATTAGCCCCGGCCTGTCGCCGTTTGCCGCCGATCTGTTGCCGCTGATCGAAGCTGCGCGCGAGCAGGGCATCCCCGTGTGGGGCGAACTCGAACTGTTCTCGCAAGCGCTGAAGTCGCTTGGCGAAAGCGGCTACGCTCCGAAGGTCATCGCGATTACCGGCACCAACGGCAAGACCACGACGACGAGCCTGACCGGCCTGCTGTGCGAGCGCGCCGGCAAGAAGGTCGCGGTGGCGGGCAACATCAGCCCGTCGCTGCTCGACAAACTCGCCGAAGCGATCGACAACACCGCGTTGCCCGACGTGTGGGTACTGGAACTGTCGAGCTTCCAGTTGGAAACGGCGCACACGTTCTCGCCGGATGCGGCGGTCGTGTTGAACATCACGCAGGATCATCTGGACTGGCACGGCGGTTTGGACGCATACGCCGCCGCGAAGGGCCGCATCTTCGGTGCGCAGACCGTGCGCGTGCTGAATCGCGACGACTCGCGTGTCATGAAGCTCGCGCCCGCGGAAGATAGCGAAGCCGAGATGGTCACGTTCGGCGTCACCGAGCCGAAGAACGACGGCGACTACGGTCTGCTGCGCGATAACGGCATGATCTGGCTTGTAGAGGCGCACGATCGCGACGCGAGCGACGAACCCGTGCCGAAGCGCCGTCGCAAGAACGAAGTGGTCACGCCGCCGAACATCGCGTTGAAGCGTTTGATGCCCGCGGACGCCTTGCGCATTCGTGGCCTGCACAACGCCGCCAACGCGCTCGCCGCTTACGCACTCGCACGCGCGGTCGGTCTGCCGGGCGCGCCGCTGTTGCACGGACTGCGCGAATATCGCGGCGAGCCGCATCGCGTGGAATTAATCGCGTCGATCGACGGTGTCGACTATGTGGACGACAGCAAGGGCACCAACGTCGGCGCGACGGTGGCCGCGCTCGACGGGCTCGCACAGCGCATCGTGCTGATCGCCGGCGGCGACGGCAAGGGTCAGGATTTCGAACCGCTCGCCGCGCCGGTCATGCGCTGGTGCCGCGCCGTGATGCTGATCGGCCGCGACGCGCCGCAGATTCGCGCCGCGCTGGAAGAAACCGGCATTGCTATGACAGATCACGCGACGCTCGAAGAAGCGACGCGCGCCGCGACCGCGCTCGCTGAGCCGGGCGATGCCGTACTGCTCTCGCCGGCTTGCGCGAGCTTCGACATGTTCAAGGGTTACGCGCACCGCGCCGCGGTATTCCGCAGCACGGTAGAAGACATCGCGGCCGAACGGGGGACGATGATATGAGCTGGTCGGAACGTTTCGGTTCGCGCCAGGCCGCTGGCGGCGATGCGGGTGGTTCGGGCGGCGCGGCTCGCGTCGGTGGCCGCACGGGCGGCAGTGGTCTTGCGAGCGCCGTCAACGGCGTGCGTCCGCTGCGCTCGCGCATGCTCGACTACGATCACTCGCTGCTGTGGGTGGTCGTCGCGCTGCTCGGTCTGGGCGTGGTGATGGTGTATTCGGCGTCGATCGCCATGCCCGATTCGCCGAAGTACGCGTCGTACCGCGATTACGCGTTCCTCGTGCGCCAGATCATCTTCGTGGTGATGGGCTCGGTGATCGGCATCGTGTCGTTCCGGATTCCGATCGCGACATGGGACAAGTACGCGCCAAAGCTGTTTCTGATCTCGCTGTTCGCGCTGGTGATCGTGCTGATCCCGCACGTCGGCAAGGGCGTGAACGGTGCGCGCCGCTGGATTCCGCTCGGCATCACGAACATGCAGCCGTCGGAAATCATGAAGCTCGCGGTGACGATTTACGCGGCGAACTACACGGTGCGCAAACAGGAATACATGCACAGCTTCGCCAAAGGCTTTTTGCCGATGGCGGTCGCCGTGGGTCTCGTCGGCGCGTTGCTGCTGCTCGAACCGGACATGGGCGCGTTCATGGTGATCGCGGCGATCGCAATGGGCGTGCTGTTTCTCGGCGGCGTGAACGGCAAGCTGTTCGGCGGCCTGGTGGCAACCGCGGTTGGCACGTTCAGTTTGCTGGTGTGGGCGTCGCCGTGGCGTCGTGAACGGATTTTCGCGTACCTCGATCCGTGGGACGACCGTTACGCGCAGGGCAAGGCTTATCAATTGACGCACTCGCTGATCGCGTTCGGTCGCGGCGAGTGGTTCGGCGTGGGTCTCGGCGGCAGCGTCGAGAAACTCAACTATCTGCCGGAAGCGCATACCGACTTCATCCTCGCGGTGATCGGCGAGGAACTGGGTTTTGTCGGCGTGCTGGTCGTGATCCTGATGTTCTACTGGATCGTGCGCCGCTCGTTCGAGATCGGCCGTCAGGCGCTCGCACTCGACCGCACGTTCGCGGGCCTGGTGGCGAAAGGCGTCGGCATCTGGTTCGGCGCGCAGACCTTCATCAACATGGGCGTGAACCTCGGCTTGCTGCCGACCAAGGGTCTCACGTTGCCGCTAGTCAGTTATGGCGGCTCCGGAATTGTTTTGAACTGCGTCGCTGTTGCCGTGTTGATGCGTGTGGATTACGAAAATCGTGTGCTGATGCGCGGAGGGAAAGTATGACCGCTCTGCCGCAACGCACGCTGATGGTGATGGCCGGCGGCACCGGGGGACACGTGTTCCCGGGGCTTGCGGTCGCTCATCTGATGCAGGCGTGGGGCTGGAAGGTCGTATGGCTCGGCAATCCCGCGGGCATGGAAGCGACGCTGGTGCCGAAGCACGGCATCCCGATGGAATACGTGCGCTTCGGCGGCGTGCGCGGCAAGGGCCTGAAACGCAAGCTGATGCTGCCGCTGAATCTGCTGCGTGCCTGCACGCAAAGTCTCTCCGTGCTGCGTCGCGTGAAGCCGGACGTCGTGCTCGGCATGGGCGGCTACATCACGTTTCCGGCCGGCTTGATGACCGCGTTGAGCGGCCGTCCGCTGGTGCTGCATGAACAGAATTCGATTGCCGGTCTCGCGAACAAGGTGCTCGCGAAAGTCGCTAAACGCGTGCTGGTTGCGTTTCCGAATGCACTGCCGCACGGCGAATGGACGGGAAATCCGATTCGTGAGGAACTTGCGCGCGCGATTGCACCCAAAGCACGCTACGCGCAACGCAGCGGTCCGTTGAATGTGCTCGTCGTGGGCGGCAGTCTGGGCGCCGCGGCGTTGAATGAAGTCGTGCCGCGCGCGGTGGCCTTGCTCGCGTCGAACGAACGGCCGCGCATCGTGCATCAGGCGGGCGCGAAGCATATTGAAGCGCTGCGCGAGAACTACGCGGCAGCAGGTCTGCAAGCAGGCGCCGACGTCGAACTCGTGCCGTTCATCGACGACATGACGAGCGCTTATGCGCAAGCGGACCTGGTGATTTGCCGGTCCGGCGCAATGACGGTGTCCGAGATTTCAGCAGTAGGCGTGGCGGCGTTCTTCGTGCCGTTCCCGTATGCAGTAGACGATCACCAAACCACTAATGCAGCGTTCCTCGCCGACAACGGCGCGGCGCTGGTCGTGCAGCAACGCGATCTGTCGGCGGAAACCCTCGCTGACTGGTTGCGCAGCCAGACGCGAGCAACCCTCGCGGAGATGGCGGAGCGTTCGCGCTCGCTCGCGAAACCCGACGCCACGGAACAGGTCGCGCAGATTTGCGCGACCGTGGCGGGTTCGATTTCGGGCGCGAGCCCAGAAGGAAAGCAATGAAACACATCGTCAAACACATTCACTTTGTCGGCATCGGTGGTGTCGGCATGAGCGGCATCGCGGAGGTGCTGGTCAACCTCGGCTATCAGGTGAGCGGCTCGGATCTCACGAGCAACGCAATCACCGATCGCCTCGCCGCACTCGGCGCGCGGATTGCGATCGGCCACGCGGCGGAGAACATCGAAGGCGCGAACGCGGTGGTCGTTTCCACCGCGGTGCGCAGCGACAACCCGGAAGTGCTGGCCGCGCGTCATCGCCGCATTCCGATCGTGCCGCGCGCGGTGATGCTCGCGGAACTGATGCGCCTGAAGCAGGGCATCGCGATTGCCGGTACGCACGGCAAGACCACGACCACCTCGCTGGTGGCGAGCGTGCTCGCGGCGGGCGGTCTCGATCCGACCTTCGTGATCGGCGGCCGGCTCATCAGCGCGGGCGCGAATGCGCGCCTCGGCACGGGCGACTTCATCGTCGCGGAAGCCGACGAGTCGGATGCGTCGTTCCTGAATCTGTTTCCGGTGATCGAAGTCATCACGAACATCGACGCGGATCACATGGACACCTACGGCCACGACTTCGCGCGGCTTAAGCAGGCGTTCATCGAATTCACGCACCGGCTGCCGTTCTATGGGATCGCGGTGTTGTGCGTCGACGATCCGAACGTGAAGGAAATCCTGCCGTTCGTGTCGAAGCCGATCATTCGCTACGGCTTCGCGCCAGATGCGCAGGTGCGCGCGGTCAACGTGAAAGCGCGTGACGGCAAGATGCATTTCACGGCCATGCGCGAAGACGCGGCGCCGATCGACATCGTCTTGAACCTGCCGGGCGAGCACAACGTACAGAATGCTTTGGCCGCAATTGCAATTGCGACTGAACTTGAAGTGAAAGATGCCGATATCCAGCGAGCGCTGGCGGATTTCAACGGCGTGGGCCGACGCTTCCAGCGCTACGGCGAAGTGCCGGTCGTCAGCGAAGGCAAAGCGAGTGGCGCGTACACGTTGGTGGACGACTACGGTCATCACCCGGTCGAAATGGCGGCCACGGTGGCGGCGGCGCGCGGCGCATTTCCGGGCCGCCGTCTGGTGCTGGCGTTCCAGCCGCACCGCTTCACGCGCACGCGTGATTGCTTCGAGGATTTTGTGAAAGTGCTGTCCACCGTCGACGCGCTCGTGCTGACCGAGGTCTATTCGGCCGGCGAGTCGCCGATCGTCGCTGCGGACGGCCGCGCGTTGGCGCGTGCGCTGCGTGTGGCGGGCAAGGTCGAGCCGGTATTTGTCGATACGGTGGATGAAGTGCCGGACGCGCTCTCAGCAGTGGTGCGCGACGGCGATGTGGTGATCACGATGGGCGCGGGTTCGATCGGCGGTGTGCCGGGTCGCCTCGCGCAGGAAACGAAGGTGTGAAATGAGCAGTATCGACCCCAAACAATTCGGCAAAGTGGCAGTACTGCTCGGTGGTAATTCCGCCGAGCGCGAGGTCTCGCTCAATTCCGGCCGCCTCGTGCTGCAAGGTCTGCGCGACGCCGGCGTGGACGCGCATCCGTTCGATCCGGCCGAGCGTCCGCTCGCCGCATTGAAGGAAGAAGGCTTTGTGCGTGCGTTCAACGCGCTGCATGGCGGTTACGGCGAGAACGGCCAGATTCAGGGCGCGCTCGACTTTTACGGCATTAAGTACACCGGCAGTGGCGTGCTCGGCTCGGCGCTCGGTCTGGACAAGTTCCGCACCAAGCTCGTGTGGCAGCAACTCGGCATTCCGACGCCGCCATTCGAAGCGGTACTGCGCGGCGACGACTACGAAGCGCGCTCGAAAGACATCGTCGCGAAGCTCGGTTTGCCGCTCTTCGTGAAACCGGCGAGCGAAGGTTCGAGCGTCGCGGTGATCAAGGTGAAGAGCGCCGGCGCGCTGCCCGCCGCGCTGATCGAAGCGGTCAAGTACGACAAGATCGTCGTGGTCGAAAAGAGTATTGAAGGCGGCGGCGAATACACCGCGTGCATAGCCGGCAATCTGGATTTGCCGGTGATCCGCATCGTGCCGGCCGGCGAGTTCTACGACTATCACGCGAAGTACATCGCGAACGACACGCAGTATCTGATCCCGTGCGGTCTGGCGGCGGACGAGGAAGCGCGCCTGAAAGTGCTGGCGCGCCGTGCCTTCGACGTGCTCGGCTGCACCGACTGGGGCCGCGCGGATTTCATGCTCGACGCCGACGGCAATCCGTATTTCCTCGAAGTGAACACGGCGCCTGGCATGACCGATCACTCGCTGCCGCCGAAAGCGGCGCGTGCGGTGGGCATCAGCTATCAGGAACTGGTTGTCGGCGTGTTGGCGCTGACGCTGCAGGACTAACCGGGACGACCCGAAAGCAACACCATGTGGAACAACGTTCGCCAGCTCAATTTTGCCGCCAACACATTGCATGTGTTGCTGGTGCTCGTGCTGCTGGCGGCAGGCGGTTACTGGCTGATCCAGCGCCCGAATTTCGCGCTGCGCGAAATCCAGATCGACGGCGATACCGAACACATCAATTCGCCGACGGTGCGCGCGGGTGTGGTGGGGCGCTTGAAGGGCAACTTTTTTACGGTGGATCTCGACGTGGCGCGTCAGGCGTTCGAGCAGATGCCGTGGGTACGTCATGCGAGCGTGCGGCGCGTCTGGCCGAATGCACTGGCTGTCACGCTGGAAGAGTACAAACCGCTGGGAACGTGGGGCAGCGATCAGTTGGTGAGCGTCGACGGCGAGCTGTTCACCGCGAACCAGGGCGAGCTCGAAGAAGATCTGCCCGCCTTCGACGGTCCGGACGGTACGGCAAAAGAGGTGGTCGCGCGGTATCACGACTTCCAGAAATGGTTTGCGCCGTTGGGCGCGACGCCTGAAGAAGTGACGCTGTCGCCGCGCTACGCGTGGACGGTGAAGCTCTCGAACGGCACGCAGGTGGAACTTGGGCGCGAACGCAATCAGGACACGCTGCTCGATCGGAGCAAACGTCTGAGCGCGGCGTGGAGCGCGGTGACGCAACGTTGGGGAAAGGATATCGAGTATGCGGACTTGCGCTATCCGAACGGTTTCGCGATTCGCGCGGCAGGGATGCGCTTTATCACCGAACCCGACAAGGGCAAGAAGTAAACGGACATCACACGCAATGAGCACGCTATGAGTAAAGACTATAAAGATCTGCTGGTCGCCCTCGACATTGGGACGTCGAAGGTCGTGGCCATCGTCGCCGAGTTGAAGGGCGAAGGTCACTACGAGGTGATCGGCCTCGGCCAGAGCGAATCAAAGGGGCTCAAGAAAGGCGTGGTGGTGAATATCGAGGCCACCGTGCAGTCCATTCAGCGCGCGCTCGAAGAAGCCGAACTGATGGCCGACTGCAAGATCACCAACGTATTTACCGGGATTGCCGGCAGCCATATCCGCAGCTTCAACTCGAGCGGCATGGTGGCGATCAAGGAGAAGGAAGTCACGCAGACGGACGTGGCGCGCGTGATCGAAACGGCGAAGGCGATCAACATCCCGACCGATCAGCAGGTGCTGCATATCCTGACGCAGGAATTCATCATCGACGGTCAGGAAGATGTGCGCGAGCCGATCGGCATGAGCGGCATTCGCCTGGAAGTGAAGGTGCATATCGTTACCGGCGCGGTGAGCGCGGCGCAGAACATCGTGAAGTGCGTGCGCCGCTGCGGGCTCGAAGTGAACGATCTGATTTTGCAGCCGCTGGCGTCGTCGCTGGCGGTGCTGACGGAAGACGAGAAAGAACTCGGCGTGGTGCTGGTCGATATCGGCGGCGGCACGACTGATATTGCGATTTTCAGCGAAGGCGCGATCCGTCATACGGCGGTGATTCCGATCGCCGGCGACCAGATCACGAGCGACATCGCGATGGCGCTGCGCACGCCGACGCCGGACGCGGAAGACATCAAGGTGGATTACGGCATCGCCAAGCAGGCGCTGGCCGATCCGGACGAAATGATCGAAGTGCCGGGTCTCGGCGAGCGCGGTCCGCGCACGCTGTCGCGCCAGGCGCTGGCGGCGGTGGTCGAGCCGCGCGTCGAAGAACTGTTTTCGCTCGTGCAGCAGGTGGTGCGCGAGTCGGGTTACGAGGAACTGCTGAGCTCCGGCGTGGTGCTGACCGGCGGCGCGTCGATGATGCTCGGCATGGTCGAACTGGGTGAGGACATTTTCCTGAAGCCGGTGCGTATCGGCGTGCCGGAATATGCGGGCGGTCTGGCTGACGTAGTGCGCAATCCGCGCTACTCGACGGCGATGGGCCTGCTCGTCGAAGGACGCTCGCAACGCATGCGCGGCCGCAAGGTCGCGGTGCAGTCGGGCTCGATGGGACAGGTGTTCACGCGCATGAAGGACTGGTTCCTCGGCAACTTCTAAAGCATTCGCTGTATCGCTGCACAGAACGGGTTTTCGAACAGGTTTCAAAAAAATACGCGCTGGTGCCGGCGGCCGGCGCGCGACAGGCGGTTGCCCGATCTCCTGCCGAATAACGGCCGAAGTGGCTGCAAATTTTTATCTTGACGGAGGCATCATGGATTTCCAAATGCTGGAAACCGAAACGAACGGCACCATCATCAAGGTGGTCGGAGTAGGTGGCGCTGGCGGCAATGCTGTTCAGCACATGATCAACAAAGGCGTGCAAGGCGTCGACTTCATCGTGATGAACACGGACGCGCAGGCTTTGTCGCGTTCGCGCGCCACCGCGGTGATCCAGCTCGGCAACACGGGTCTGGGCGCCGGCGCCAAGCCGGAAATGGGCCGCGCCGCAGCGGAAGAAGCACGTGAGCGCATCGCCGACGCACTGCGCGGCGCGCACATGGTCTTCATCACGGCCGGCATGGGCGGCGGCACGGGCACGGGCGCAGCACCCGTGGTCGCGCAGATCGCTAAAGAAATGGGTATCTTGACCGTCGGCGTGGTCAGCAAGCCGTTCGAATTCGAAGGCGGCAAGCGGATGCGCGTGGCAGAAGCCGGTTCGCAGCAACTGGAGGATCACGTCGACTCGCTGATCGTCGTTCTGAACGACAAGCTGTTCGAGGTGATGGGCGATGACGCCGAGATGGACAAGTGCTTCCAGTGCGCAGACGACGTTCTGAATAACGCAGTTGCCGGCATCGCGGAAATCATCAACGTCGACGGTCTGGTGAACGTCGACTTCGAAGACGTGAAGACGGTGATGGGCGAGCAGGGCAAGGCGATGATGGGCACGGCGACGGTTGCGGGCGTCGATCGCGCGCGTCTGGCTGCTGAGCAGGCTGTGGCCAGCCCGCTGCTGGAAGGTGTGGATCTGTCGGGCGCGCGTGGCGTGCTGGTGAACATCACGTCGAGCCGTTCGCTGCGTCTGTCGGAAACGCGCGAAGTGATGAACACGATCAAGAGCTACGCCGCAGAAGACGCGACCGTGATTTTCGGCGCCGTGTACGACGATGCAATGGGCGACGCGCTGCGCGTGACGGTCGTGGCAACGGGCCTGGGCCGTGCGGCCAAGAAGCAGCAATCGGCACCGATGACGCTGCTGCGCACCGGCACCGACAACCAGCCGATCAGTGCACACGCTGCTTACGCACCGCAGTCGTCGCACGCCAGCACCGCCGACTACGGCGCACTGGACACGCCGGCCGTGTGGCGCACGTCGCGCGATACGGCCGCGTCGCATGTGCAGGCGTTGCAGGAAAAGGGCGTCGACACGTACGACATTCCGGCATTCCTGCGCAAGCAGGCGGACTGAGCGCACGGGCAGGCTTTCGTTGCGGCGCTGCGAGTCGGACAGCAGTGCGGCGCTGGCGGACGAATGCACGAGCGTGGCGGGTGAACGGCGAACAAGTCGCGTATCTTTGAAGATTCGCGACAAGGACAAGTGCCCTCTTCGGATTCGCGAAGCGGATTGGGCGACTGTCGCCGGACGGCGGAGCATGCAGTGGTTGGTGCCCACGCCGGATTTTTCACTGCGACACGACGACGTGCGAGCGTGCTTCGCATCGATGCAAAGGACTGAGCATGATTCAGGCAGGTGACAAGCTGCCCGACGCGACGCTCTTCGAGTTGATCGAAGACGAGCGGGCGGGCTGCACGATCGGGCCTAACAGCTTCGACGTGCGCGAGCAGACGGCGGGCAAGCGTGTGGTGATCTTCGGATTGCCGGGCGCGTTCACGCCAACCTGTTCGGCCAAACATGTACCGGGTTATGTCGAGCACGCCGAGCAGTTGCGCGCTCTTGGCATCGACGAGATCTGGTGCGTGTCCGTCAACGACGCGTTCGTAATGGGCGCGTGGGGACGCGATCAGCACGCCTCGGGCAAGGTGCGCATGATGGCGGACGGCAGTGCGGCTTTCACGCGAGCGCTCGGTCTCGAGCAGGATTTGTCGGCGCGCGGCATGGGAATCCGTTCCCAGCGCTACGCGATGGTGGTCGACGACGGCGTGGTCAAGACGTTGAACGTCGAGGCTGCCGGCAAATTCGAAGTCAGCGATGCAGGGAGTATTCTCGCTACGTTGAGCTAGGCACGCTGGCGTCGTGGCCTTCGCCACAGGCACGCGCGGTTGGCGCGTTGTGCTTGGGCAACGGTCGATAAGACGCTTTTGTGACAGGCCGTTACGCGGGCCGATGACCGGAAACGCCTCCGTTCCGGGGCATCGGCCCGTCACGCTTTCCTGACGGGCCCCCAAGGGTAATGCAGCGAAACAGATTGATACGTTCCGCGGAAAGACGCTCCTTAGGGTATTGGAGTATAATTCGTGCTATGGAATAAAAAGTCCCGATTGGGATTTTCAATCGAATAGAAGATCACCATGCTGAAGCAGCGCACTATCAAACAAATCGTCAAGACAGTCGGCATTGGCCTGCACTCGGGCCGCAAAGTCGAACTGACGCTCCGTCCGGCCGGGCCGGACACGGGCATTGTGTTTTCGCGCGTGGACCTCGCCACGCCGGTGGACATTCCTGCGTCGGCGATGGCGATTGGCGATACGCGTCTGGCTTCCGTGTTGCAGAAAGACGGCGCGCGCGTCTCGACCATCGAGCATTTGATGTCCGCCTGCGCCGGTCTCGGCATCGACAACCTGTATGTCGACGTCACCGCCGAAGAAATCCCGATCATGGACGGCAGTGCCGGTTCATTCGTGTTTCTGATTCAGTCGGCGGGTATTGAAGAACAGAACGCGGCGAAGAAATTCATCAAGGTCACCAAGCCGGTCGAAATTCGTGACGGCGATAAATTCGCGCGTCTCGACCCGTACTTTGGTTTCAAGCTCAAGTTCACGATCGATTTCCGTCACCCGGCTGTGGATAAAACCGGCCAGGCGCTGGAAGTGGATTTTGCCAATACGTCGTACGTGCGCGAAATCGCGCGCGCCCGCACCTTCGGTTTTGCGCATGAAGTGGAAATGATGCGCGAACTGGGTCTGGCGCGTGGCGGCAGCATGGACAACGCGATCGTGCTGGACGAGTACCGCATTCTGAATAATGACGGCCTGCGCTACGACGACGAGTTCGTGAAGCACAAGATGCTCGACGCGATCGGCGACCTGTATGTGGTCGGCCATCCGTTGCTGGCGGCGTATGACGCATACAAATCGGGCCACGGCCTGAACAACGCGCTGCTGCGCGAACTGCTGGCGCACGAAGATTCGTACGAAATCGTCACCTTCGACGACACGCAGAAGGCGCCGCGCGGTTTTGCCTACGAAACGCAGACGGCTTTTGCCTGACGCCTTCGGGTGAAATTTCCGAAGCGAGCGCATGAAAAGTAAGCGGCCCAGTCGGGCCGCTTTTCTTTTGCCTAGCGATTTCTCCGATGCCGGGCCGCCATTTTCGCCAGCGCTTCCTGTAACGGCGACGGCGCCAGCGACTCGCTCAGCGCGTGGAGCGCATCAGCGCCGGCTGGCGTCATGCGCGCCTGTTTGACCGGCGGCGGTTCCTTCACAGCCTGCGGCCGCACGCGAATCCGCAGCGAATTCACCGGCCAACCGCGCTGCTGCAGATCCGCCAGCAGCCGCGGCTCCAGATGCCGCAGCCGCGCCGCCAGCGCGTTATGGCCGGCGAACAGGGCGAGCACGCCTTCCTTGATAAAGCTGGGTTCGACGCTCGTCGCCAGATAGTCCGGCAGCAGCGCGCGCAGATCCTTCTCCAACGCCGCAATCTGCTCGACGCCCGCGCGCAGGGCCGCGAACGCGTCCGTGCGATTGAGCACCTCGGCGACCGGCTGCGGGCGGCGCGCCTTGAACTGCTGGGGCGGCGGCCTTGAAAAGGAAGGAAAACGGCTCATGTTCGATGGGTCACGGCGTGTCCGCGCCCTATGCGCGTTCACGCCGCGATTGTACCGCGCAGGACGCACGCGGGCCCGCCTCGATGCGGACTGCCGGAGCGCGCTGCGGCGGGCTTCCGATGCCCTGCCGCCGTCTCGCTGCTGACATAAGCGCGGGCGGGGGCGCGTGCTAAAATGCGCGATTCGGTGCGACACGCACGCTCGTGTCCGGCTGCTCCACGTTACGGAGCATCGACTAGAGGGTTATTGAGGTAACTCACCATGCCCTCCGCAGGCGGCCCCCTTGTGGGCCGCACTTTAGGAAGCGGATGCAACCCTATGGGAAGCATCCTTGTAGTGAAATTGGAAACCGGAGCAATCAGCCGGGAACCTTGTTGCATGGGCTTGATTACCGTCAGGTCCCGCCCAGTCAGCGGCTTCACCTCCGCCGACAGGGCGGGGTGATGTTTGCAATTCCCGAGCCTTCGGGCAACGGTTTCGCTAAACGATACGAGCGAAAGCTCGGTGTGTCATTGTTCGACCTCGTTTGTTGGAAGACGAGGGTAGTGAACCTGCTGTACGACCAGCAGTAGCCTAGGAAGACATGCGTCACTGGCAACGGTGGGGTGTGAAGCTCTTCTGACAATGTAGCCCCCGGACGTTTCGGGCAGATTGGTTCCGCGAGGAGGCGGTCTGGATACTCCTAGCAGCAAGGGGGTAAGGCGCTAGGCTGGCTGATAGGGTTAACGGAAGTGAACTGCTGATAAACCTCGTTAGCATTGTGTGCCAAAGCTGCTGATAGGCACTAACCAAAAGGTATGCGGTTGGATAGCCCGCTCGAATCTCGGGTTACGTCGTTCGTGATACCGCCGGGGAATAGGCAGAACCTAAGTCAGTCGTGTGACATGCCGGGAACGTGGTAAGCCTGTATGGTTGCCAGCGCAGTAAGGCTGGCAGGCGAACCGCAAGGGACGCTGTTGATTGTGCAGGTATGGGAGGACGGAAAAAGCGAAAGCCGGGCTGTAATGGTTCGGATAGGGGTTGGAACATCACCCCACGCGAAAGCGGGCAGACTTCCGTCTGGTCTACCGTCGCAAGACGGCTGACTACCCTCTGTAACTTGGTCAGATGCAGGTGCATGCGCCTGCATTGAGTTTTGTTGTTCCCCAGCGGGGTGTATCTACCCCGCTGGGGGAGATGCGCCTTCTGTCTGGGGACTTTTCCAGGTAGGAGAGCAGCATGAAAGTATCTGGTCGGAAGACTGGATCTGCGCTTTCCCACGCGCCGGACAACTGGCACGCCGTAGATTGGCGACGGGTTGAGCGGAACGTGAGAGGGATGCAGATTCGAATTGCGAAGGCGACGCGGGAAGGCGACTGGCGCAGGGTGAAAGCCCTGCAACGGATGCTAACTCGCACGTTGTCTGCAAAGCTGTATGCGGTACGACGTGTTACGCAAAACCAGGGTGCGCGAACGGCTGGAGTCGATCGCGAGCTATGGGATTCGCCTGAAAGCCGGTGGGAAGCCATCGGCAGGTTGAAGCGGCGCGGATACAAGCCTCTGCCATTACGGAGAGTCTTTATCCCCAAGGCAAATGGGAAGGAACGTCCACTGGGCATTCCGACCATGCGGGACAGGGCGATGCAAGCTCTGTATCTGCTGGCCTTGGAGCCAGTGTCGGAATCGACGAGCGACCTGAACTCTTACGGGTTCCGGTTGAATCGTTCGACAGCCGACGCGATGTCCCAAATCCGCGTCTGTATGTCCCAAGAGGCCTCGGCCAAGTGGGTGCTAGAAGCGGATATCAAGGGGTGCTTCGACCACATCAGTCATGACTGGTTGGAAACCAATGTCCCGATGGACAGAGGAATCCTCCGGAAATGGTTGAAGGCCGGCCTGATTTATCAAGGCCGGCTACGGGCGACTGAGGCCGGTACGCCGCAGGGAGGCATCATCTCCCCGACGTTGGCTAACGTAACGCTGAACGGGCTGGAACGAGAACTGGCGGTGCATCTCGGTGCAAAACTGGGGATCATGAAAGCCCGAAGGCTGAAGGTAAATGTGGTGCGGTACGCGGACGACTTCGTGATAACCGGTGACTCGAAAGAGATACTGGAGCAAGAGGTCCGACCTTGGGTGGAGGCATTCCTTGCGGTTCGAGGGTTGCAGTTATCGGAGGAAAAGACGCGGATCACTCACATTGACGACGGCTTTGATTTCCTTGGGTGGAATTTCCGGAAGTACTCGGGAAAAATGCTCATCAAACCGAGCAAAAAGAACGCGAAAGCGTTCTACAGCAAGGTGGCGGAAACGATTAGCAGCAACAAGACGGTGAAGCAGGAGGAGATGATCCGACTGCTAAACCCAATGTTGCGCGGATGGGCGCAGTATCACCATCCGGTTACGGCCAAAAAGGCGTACACCCGCATGGAGCATCTGGTGTTCCGGAGGCTCTGGTGGTGGTCCAAGCGGCGACATCCGCGAAAGAGCAGCAGTTGGGTGCGACAGAAGTACTTCCACTCAATCGACGCTCGACAGTGGGTGTTCGCGGTCCGGACGGTTCGAGACGATGGCAGTTGGGGCCTGATGGAGTTGTACCAACTCAGCGGTACGGCGATCAGGAGACACAAGAAGATCCAAGGAGAGTTCAATCCCTTTGATCCGAAGTGGGAGCAATATGGCGAGCAACTGCGGCAGACGCGTCTGTGGGATTCGATGCGCTACCGGAAACAGTGGGCAAAGCTGTACATGTCGCAGAGCGGGTTGTGTGCGCACTGCGGCTGTGCCTTGACGGACGAAACAGGCTGGCACGACCATCATCTGGAATATCGGATGCATGGCGGGTCAGACAAGTTGTCCAACCGGGTCTTGCTTCACCCGCACTGTCACCAGCAGGTACACGTTGGTAAACTTGTAGTAACTAAGCCGGTTCTGTCGTAGACAGAACTTTGTTTGTAGATTTGAGCCGTATGCGGGGAAACTCGCACGTACGGTTCTCGGGGGGGCCGATCTTCGTAAGAAGGTCGGGCTACCCGACAATTCACTCTTGGACTAAGCCGCCGAGGCCCTTCCGACCCCGGAGCGCGCGTGCACGAACTGCACGCCGCGACCCAGCCGAAGCCGCGACGCAGACACCGATCCGATGACCACCGGTTTTCTACAGAAGATTTTTGGCAGCCGCAACCAGCGGCTAGTCAAGCAATATCAAAAGACCGTCACGGCGATCAATGCGCTCGAACCGCAGATCGAGCAATTGACGGACGATCAACTGCGCGCCAAAACGGGTGAATTCCGCCAGCGCGTCGCGAGCGGCGAATCGCTCGACAAGCTCCTGCCGGAAGCCTTCGCGGTGTGCCGCGAGGCCAGCAAGCGGGTGCTGAAAATGCGCCACTTCGACGTGCAGCTGATCGGCGGCATGGTTCTGCACTACGGCAAGATCGGCGAAATGCGCACCGGCGAGGGCAAGACGCTCGTCGCCACGCTGCCGGTGTACCTGAACGCGCTGTCCGGCCGCGGCGTGCACGTGGTTACGGTCAACGACTACCTCGCCCAGCGCGACGCCGAGTGGATGGCGCGCCTGTACAACTTCCTCGGTCTGTCGGTGGGCATCAATCTGTCGCAGATGGATCACGGCGCGAAGCAGGAAGCCTACGCGGCGGACATCACGTATGGCACCAACAATGAATTCGGCTTCGACTACCTGCGCGACAACATGGTCTACGAGACCGACGCGCGCGTCCAACGAGCCCTGAATTTCGCGGTGGTCGACGAGGTCGACTCGATCCTGATCGACGAAGCCCGTACCCCGCTGATCATCTCCGGCCAGGCCGAAGATCACACCGACCTGTACGTGCGCATGAATGCGCTGCCGCCGCTGCTCGAGCGGCAGATCGGCGAAGAGAAAGCGGACGGCACCGGCGTCGAAAAGCCAGGCGACTATACGCTGGATGAAAAAGGCCGCCAGGTGTTCCTGACGGAATCGGGCCACGAAAAGGCGGAGCGTCTGCTCGCCGAGTGGGGCCTGATCGGCGACGGCGAAAGCCTGTACGCGCCGCAGAACATCACGCTGATGCACCACGTGTACGCCGCGCTGCGCGCCCACACGCTGTTCTTCAAGGATCAGCACTACGTGGTGCAGAACGGCGAAGTGGTGATCGTGGACGAATTCACCGGCCGTCTGATGTCGGGCCGCCGCTGGTCGGACGGGCTGCACCAGGCTGTCGAGGCGAAGGAACACGTCAAGATCCAGAGCGAGAACCAGACGCTCGCGTCGATCACGTTCCAGAACTACTTCCGCATGTACGCGAAGCTGTCCGGCATGACCGGCACGGCGGATACGGAAGCATTCGAATTCAACGAGATCTATGGTCTCGAAACGGTCGTGATCCCGACCAACCGTCCGCCCAAGCGGATCGACAAGCAGGATCAGATCTACAAGACGGCCAAGGAACGCTACGACGCGGTAATCCGCGACATTCGCGATTGCTACGAGCGCGGTCAGCCGGTACTGGTCGGTACGACGTCGATCGAAAACTCCGAGTTGCTGTCGCATCTGCTGAAGCAGGCCGGTCTGCCGCACGAAGTGCTGAACGCCAAGCAGCACGCGCGTGAAGCCGAGATCGTCGCCGAAGCCGGCCGTCCGAAGCGCATCACGATCGCCACCAACATGGCCGGTCGCGGTACCGACATCGTGCTCGGCGGCAACGCGGAAAAGCAGGCGTCGTTCCTCGAGCTGGACGAAACGCTGGCTGAAGACGACAAGCAACGCCGCATCCAGAAGCTGCACGACGAATGGCAAGCGCTGCACGATCAGGTGAAGGCCGCGGGCGGTCTGCACATTATCGGCACCGAGCGCCACGAATCGCGCCGGATCGACAATCAGCTGCGCGGCCGTGCCGGCCGTCAGGGCGACCCGGGTTCGTCGCGCTTCTATTTGTCGCTGGAAGATCCGCTGCTGCGCATTTTCGCCGGCGATCGCGTGCGCGCGATCATGGACCGCCTGAAGATGCCCGAAGGTGAGGCGATCGAGGCGGGCATCGTCTCTCGCTCGATCGAATCGGCGCAGCGCAAGGTGGAAGCGCGCAACTTCGACGTGCGCAAGCAATTGCTCGAATACGACGATGTGTCGAACGATCAGCGCAAGGTGATTTACCAGCAGCGCAACGAATTGCTCGAAGCGAATGACATCACCGAAACGATCGGCGCGATGCGTCAGAGCGTGATCGCCGATATCGTTCATCAGTTCGTGCCGGCGGGCAGCATCGAAGAGCAGTGGGACGTGCCCGAATTGGAAGAGGTGCTGCGCAACGAATGGCAGCTCGACCTCGCGATCCAGGAAATGATCAACGAGTCGAACTCGATCAGCGCGGACGAGATTCTCGAAGCGGTCGAAGCCGCCGCGGACGAAGCCTACGAAGCGAAGGTCGAACTGGTCGGCCGCGAATCGTTCAGCGCATTCGAGCGCTCGATCATGCTGCAAACGCTGGATCGCAGCTGGCGCGAACATCTGGCCGCGCTCGATCACTTGCGTCAGGGCATCCATCTGCGTGGCTATGCGCAGAAGAATCCGAAGCAGGAATACAAGCGTGAGGCGTTCGAACTGTTCGCCGCCATGCTCGACGCCGTGAAGCTCGAAGTCACCCGCGTGGTGATGAACGTGCAGATCCAGTCGCCGGAACAGTTGGAACAGGCTGCTGAACAGCTCGAAGAGCAAGGCGGGCACCTTGAAAACGTCGAGTTCCGCCACGCCGAATTCGCCGAAGCGGCCGCCGCAGCGCCTGTTGCCGCGGAAGCAGCCACCGCCGCCATGATCGGCGAAGCCATGAGCCACGGTTCGTCGCATACGGCAGCAGCGAACATGAGCGCGGACAACGTGCCGAAGGTCGGCCGTAACGACCCGTGCCCGTGCGGCAGCGGCAAGAAGTACAAGCAGTGCCACGGCAAGATCGTGTAATGCCGAAGGCGGCGCGCTGAGAGGCGCGCCGCGTCGTTTCAGGCGGTAGGTTGCCTCGATTTCGCGGTGGTCCGGCAACAAGCCCGGACCATCAGTTCCGTTTCCCCGATGCCGGCGCCTGCCGGCATTTTCTTCGACAGGTCGCGACCATGGCTGTCAATTTCCCCTCGATCGATCCCGCTCAACTCTATCCCGTCGCCGGCGTTTCGCTCGGCTGGGCGGAGGCGAACATCCGCAAGCCGAACCGCAAGGACGTGCTCGTCATTTCCGTGGGCGAAGGCGCCACGGTGGGCGGCGTGTTCACGCAGAACCGTTTTTGCGCGGCGCCCGTCACGGTGTGCCGTGAGAATCTGGAACGCGTGCGCGCCGGCGGCAAGCCGATTCGCGCGCTGGTGATCAACACCGGCAACGCGAACGCGGGCACGGGTGAGCCGGGCCTCGTGGCGGCGCGCGAAACCTGCGCCGAACTCGCGCGTCTCGCGGACATTACGCCGGAACAGGTGCTGCCGTTTTCGACGGGCGTGATTCTGGAGCCGCTGCCGGTCGATCGTTTGAAAGCGGGTTTGCCGGCCGCGCTGGCGAACCGCAAGGAAGCGAACTGGTACGACGCCGCGCAGGCGATCATGACCACGGACACGCTGCCCAAGGCCACGTCGCGCCAGGTGACGATCGAGGGCCACACGGTCACGCTGACCGGCATTAGCAAGGGCGCCGGCATGATCAAGCCGAACATGGCGACCATGCTCGGCTTCCTCGCATTCGACGCCGCCGTCTCCCAGCCCGTGCTCGACGCGCTCGTCAAGCACGTGGCGGATCGCTCGTTCAACTGCATCACGATCGATGGCGATACGTCGACCAACGATTCGTTCATCCTGATCGCGTCGGGCAAATCGAGCTTGCCGGCGATCACGTCCACCGATTCGCCCGCTTACGCAGCGCTGCGCGACGCGGTGACCGAAGTCGCCCAGACCCTCGCGCAGCTGATCGTGCGCGACGGCGAAGGCGCGACCAAATTCATGACCGTGCAAGTGGAAGGCGGCTCGAGCGTCGGCGAATGCCGCCAGATCGCCTATGCGATCGGCCACTCGCCGCTCGTGAAAACGGCCTTCTATGCATCGGATCCGAATCTCGGCCGCATTCTCGCGGCCATCGGCTATGCCGGCGTGGACGATCTCGACGTCGGCAAGATCGATCTGTATCTGGACGACGTGCTGGTCGCGACTGCCGGCGGCCGCAATCCGGCCTACCGTGAAGAAGACGGCCAGCGCGTCATGAAAAAGAGCGAGATCGGCATTCGTGTCGTACTCGGCCGCGGCGATGCGCAAGCCACGATCTGGACTTGCGATCTGTCGCACGACTACGTGAGCATCAACGCCGACTATCGTTCGTAACCGGGTTCATTACGCGGCCTGAAGGCCGCTTATTTCACAGCCATGGATAAACTCGAACAGTTTCTGACCCGGGCCGAAGCCGTGCTCGTCCGCCTCGAAGCGATGCTTCCGCCCGCTTCGCCCGATATCGACTGGTCGGCGGCAGTGGCCTTCCGCTGGCGCAAGCGCCAGGGGCGCGGCTACCTGCAGCCGGTGCCGGCCATCTCGGCGATCACGCTCGACGACCTGCAGAACATCGATCGCCAGAAAGGCCTGATCGAGCAGAACACGCGTCAATTCGTCCACAAGCAGCCGGCCAATAACGTGTTGCTGACAGGCGCGCGCGGCACCGGCAAGTCGTCGCTGATCAAGGCGTGTCTGAATGCGTACGCGAAAGACGGGCTACGTCTGATCGAAGTGGATAAGGACGATCTGCACGACCTCGGCGATATCGTCGACCTGATCGCGCAGCGGCCGGAGCGCTTCGTGGCGTTCTGCGACGACCTCTCGTTCGAAGATGGCGAGTCGGGCTACAAGGCGTTGAAGGTCGCGCTCGACGGCTCGATCGCCGCGCAATCGGACAACGTGCTGATTTATGCGACGTCGAATCGCCGCCATCTGTTGCCCGAATACATGAGCGACAACGAGACGTACAAGCACACGTCCGACGGCGAGATTCATCCCGGTGAGCTGGTCGAAGAAAAGATATCCCTGTCCGAGCGCTTCGGTTTGTGGGTCAGCTTCTATCCGTTCAAGCAGGATGACTACCTGTCGATCATCAGCCACTGGCTGCGCCATTTCGGTTGCGACGACGCCGAAGTCGAAGCGGCGCGCGGCGATGCGCTGGTGTGGGCGCTCGAGCGCGGGTCGCGTTCGGGACGTGTCGCGTGGCAGTTCGCGCGCGACTGGTCCGGCCGCAAGACGTCGGCATGAGTGAGCGCATGAGCGACGACGTCGAGAAGAACGCCGCCGGCCGCAAGGTGACGCAAGTCGCGGTTGGCGTGCTGGTCCAGCCCGATGGGCGCTATCTGCTGGCGCAGCGCCCGGCCGGCAAGCCGTACGAAGGCTACTGGGAATTTCCGGGCGGCAAGCTGGAAGCGGGCGAATCAGTCGAAGCCGCGCTCGCTCGCGAGTTGCACGAGGAGTTGGGTATCGCGGTCGAGGCAAGCCATCTTTGGCATACGCTCGAACACGATTACCCGCACGCGTATGTGCGGCTCTTTTTCTGCAAGGTGACGCAGTGGTCCGGCGAGCCGCACGGCCGCGAAGGTCAGGCTTTTGTCTGGCAGACGCTGCCCGCGGACGTCGAGCCGCTGTTGCCGGCGACCATTCCCGTGCTGGAATGGCTCGCAGCCGAAAAGAGCTGAAGCGGAAAGAAAACGGCGCGCGACGTCAGGCGCTGCTTTAGCGCAGCGCCGATCGGCATGGCCCGGCCAGCGGGCCGCGCTCAATGCGGGGTGTAATCCCCGCCGGGCGTCTCGTCCGACGACGCTTCCTGCTCGTTCCCGCCGATCTTGTACTTCTCAGCGGCCCAGGCGCCGAGGTCGATCTGCTTGCAGCGATCGGAGCAGAAGGGGCGGAAGCGGTTTTCAGGTGTCCAGCGGACGTCCTTTCCGCATGTGGGGCATTTGACGACAGTAGGCATACGGTCAGGCAATCAATCGCAAACGGAACAAGTAACGAATATAGGGGCATTTCTCGCCGCTTTAAAGGCGTGCCCCACCGTTTCTGATTTAACAGGTGAACATGACAGGGTTGCGAGCGTGCCCTACAGGCTGCAAAGCGTAAGCTGGAAAGGAACGTCGACATCCACTGCACGCGGACGCAAATCGCCGTCCTGCACGGTGAAACGCACCCACAGCATGTACTTGTTCGCGCTGGCTTCGGGGATCACGCGCAATTCCGGTGCCACCCGCACTTGCATCAATTGATACGAACGGCCCGACAGCATCTGCTGATAGCTGCCCTGCATGGCCATGACCTTGGACGCCTGGCCGGACTCGCGCGCGAGCCGCAAGACGATGATGGCCGCGTCGCGCAGCGGCAGCAGCGGGGTCACCCACTTGGCGATGTCCTGGCGGCGCTGATCGGGATGAATCTGCTGCCAGGCGTAATAGGACGGCAAATCGAACTTGCAGGTGCCGCCCGGAATGATCGCGCGGCTGCGGATACTGGCTAGCCACTCGTTGTCTGCAAGATGCTGGCCGGTCTTGCCCTGCATCTGCGAAAGCCCCGCGAGTGTTTGCTCGATCTCGCCGAGTACGGCCTCAAGCGCGTTTTGTTCGATTCCCGGATTGCCGCGAAACGGCGCCAGCGTTTGCCGTTGGCGTTCGAGTTCTTTCATCAGATCCGACTTCAGATCCGCGCGGCCCGCAACCTCTGAGATTTCGAACAACGTTGTCAGTGCGACGTGATGTTCCCTGGCGTCTTCCTGAGTCAGAAAGAACGTGAAGCGCTCGAACAGATCTTCGAGGCGCAATAGCGTCCGGATTCGCTCGTTGAAGGGATACTCGTAAAGGATCAAGCGGGCTCGCCTCGGGCGTGGTCGGTGACGGGAATGCAGAACATTCTAATGCCGTGAGACTACCCTAGCAATCACGCACTTTTTCAGCACGCATTTGCAACTTTTTTCACGTGTTTCGGGCGGTTTTCAACGCACTTTTGGCACGCGCATCGCTGCGAAGTTCAACCGGGATTTGCCGAGTTGTCACGTCCGCGTCATGCGCTGGCGAGCGACAGATACACGCGATGCAGCGCGTCGACTTGCGACTCGAGCACGTCCAGCGGCGCGTTGTCGTTGTCGATTATGTCGTCGGCCGCGGCGAGGCGCGCTTCGCGTGTGGCCTGACGAGCGATGATCGCCAGCACCTGTTCGCGACTGAAATTATTGCGGCTCATCACACGCGAGATCTGCGTTTCAATGCTGCAGTCCACCGTCAGCACGCGATTCACGCGCGACTTCCACTTGCGGGATTCGACCAGCAGCGGTACTACGACGATCACATAAGGCCCTTGAGCCTCACGCTGCTCGCGTTCGGTTTCAGCGCGAATCAATGGATGCGTGATGCCTTCGAGGCGTTTGCGTGCGCTGTCGTCGCTGAATACGAGTGTGCGCATGGCGGCGCGGTCGAGTGAGCCGTCAGGCGCGACGAACTCCTCGCCGAACTCGGCGGCGATTGGCGGCATGGCGATGCCGTGCGGCGCGGTGATGCGGTGCGCGATCAGGTCGGTGTCGACGAGCGGCACGCCGTGCGCCGCAAACAGGTCGGCGACCGTCGATTTGCCGCTGCCGATGCCGCCGGTCAATCCCACAGCAAACATGCTTCAGCCTCCCAAAGCCAGATAAAGCGGTGTGCCGAGAAACAGCGTCAGCGCGCCGCCCGCCGCAAGGAACGGCCCGAAGGGCAGCGGCTCCTCGAAGCGCATGCGGCCGCGCCATGTTGCCAGCAGACCGACCACCGCGCCGCTCACCGCCGCGATCAGCACGATCTGCGGCAGCGCCGCCCAGCCGAGCCACGCGCCGAGCGCCGCCAGCAGTTTGAAATCGCCATAACCCATACCTTCAACGCCGCGGATGAGGAGAAATAACCAGTGCACGACCCACAGCACCAGATACCCGAAGATCGCGCCCAGCACCGCATCGTGCAAGTTCGTAAACATACCGTTGAAGTTGACGATGATGCCTGCCCACAGCAACGGCAGCGTCAGGGAGTCGGGCAGCAGATGCGTGTCGATGTCGATCGCGCTCATGGCGAGCAACGTGGCGCAAAGACCAAAGGCGGCGAGCGCCGTGACGGTTGGGCCGAACAACGCGAGTGCGCCCGCCGCGAACGCCGCACTGGCGATTTCGAGCAGCGGATAGCGCAGGCTCACGTGCGCCTTACATGCGGAGCAGCGGCCGCGTAGCAATAGATAGCTCAGTACCGGCAGGTTCTCCCATGCGCTCAACACGTGGCCGCAGTGAGGACAGGCGCTGCGCGGCACCCACAGGTTGTAGCGCGCCGGCAAGCCGTCTGCTTGCAGTGGTTGATCGGCGGCCTCGCTGACTTCAGCGCGCCAGGCGCGGTCGAGCATGATCGGCAGCCGATGCACGACGACGTTCAGGAAGCTGCCGATCACGAGGCCGAACACAATGGCGAACGTCATCTGCAGTGCTGTGGGCAGGCTGCCGAACGCCTGGCCGAGGCCGGTCGCGAAATGGTCGGGCAGCAAGCCCGACAGCAGGCTGGAAGAAGTGTCTGGCACGAATGGAAGAGTGGCCCGCATAGATTAAGGATGGATTCGGCTGCGATCCTACACCACGTTGCCGAGTTGAATAATGGGAAGATACATCGCGATCACGAGGCCGCCGACCAGCGCGCCGAGCACGACGATGACGAGTGGCTCGCATAGACTCGACAGCGTGCCGATCTTTTCGTCTACCTGACGATCGGCCAGCGACGCCACGTCGATCAGCATGGCGTCGAGTGCTCCGGACTCCTCGGCAACCGCGATGGGCTGCACGACTTCGGGCGGAAAGCAGTGTGCCGCGCGCATTGCGGCGGCGAGCCGTTCGCCGCGCCGCAGACGCGCGGCGATTTCCACGGTGGCGCGGTCGAAGAATGCGTTGCCGGTGGCGTGAGTCAGCGAATCGAACGCGTCGGCCAGCGGTGTGCCGGCTGATAACAAGGTGCCGAGCGCGCGGCTCCAGCGCGCCGCGCACAACGTGCGCAACAGCGGACCGGCGACCGGTATTGTCAGCGATATGCGCGCAAAGCGGATGCGCGCGGCTTCGGAACGTCGCAGCAGAAACGTCGCTGCTGATCCGAACGCGAAGATCATGGCGACTGCCGGTATGCTCCATCGCGCCACACCGGACGACAATGCCAGTACGAACTGCGTGGGTGCGGGCAGCCTGGCGCCGAAGCCGTCGAAGATCTGTTTGAAGGTCGGTACGACCCACACGAGCAATGCCGCGGTGATTGCCATCGCCAGCACGAGGATCGCGACGGGATAGGTCAATGCCGCGCGCACTTTGGCGCGCTGCGCGGCGGCGCGTTCGCGGTCGTCGGCGATGCGGGCGAGGACCGCCGCGAGTGCGCCGGCCGCCTCGCCGACTTCGACGAGTTGGCAGTACAGCGCGTTGAATTGCGCGGGATGCCGCTGCAACGCCGCGGAAAAACGCAGGCCGCTGGTGATGTTGCGCGCAAGCGCGCCGACAATGCGCGGCATGCCGTGGCGGCGCGAAGTCTGGGCTTGCGCGAGCAGGTCCAGCGCGGGCGCGAGTGGGAGACCCGCGCGCAGCAGGCTGGCGAGCTGGCGCGTGAATAGCGTGATGTCCGCGGCGCGTGTGGTGGGACGCGGTGCCGGTCCGAGCGCCGTCAGTTCCAGGATGAACAGATTGTCGCGCTTGAGCACTGAGCGAGCGATGGCTGCGTCCGGGGCGATAAGCGCGCCGTTTTTCCGCACGCCGTTGGCATCGACGCCGCGCCATCTGAACCGCATGTCGGAGGCCGGAAGCCTTTGGGTCGTCGCCGTGTTCATGCGAACTCGGTGGCGGCGAGCGCTTCGGCGAGGCTGGTGGTGCCGTCGCGCACACGTCTCAACGCGGCGTCGCGCAAGGTGCCCACCTGTTCGGTTTGCGCCAGCCGCGCGAGTTCATGCGTGCCGGCGCTCGCGACGATCAGTTCGCGCATCGCATCGGATACGGGCATCACCTGATGAATGCCGATGCGGCCGCGATAGCCGATGCCGTGACACGCGGGGCACCCGGCGGTGGCGTAGGGCTGCCAGCCATCGAGTTGCTGCTCGCTGAAACCTGCTGCCCGGAGCGCCGCGACCGACTGCGGCGCCGGCACGCGGCACGCGACGCAGAGCCGCCGCACCAGCCGTTGCGCGGTGACCATCCGCAACGCGGCGGCGAGGTTATACGGCTCGACGCCGATATCGATCAGACGCGCGATGGCTGCCGGCGCGTCGTTCGTATGCAGGGTCGACAGGACGAGGTGGCCCGTTTGTGCGGCTTTTACGGCGACGTCGGCGGTTTCTTCGTCGCGAATTTCGCCGACCATGATCACGTCGGGATCCTGGCGAAGAAATGCACGTAGCGCGACCGCGAAAGTGAGCCCGGCTTTTTCGCGCACACTGACCTGATTGATGCCAGCCAACTGGATCTCCGCGGGGTCTTCCACTGAACAGAGATTGCGGGCCTCGCCGTTGAGCAGATTCAGGAAACAGTACAGCGACAATGTCTTGCCGCTCCCGGTGGGACCGGTGACAAGCATGAGGCCGTGCGGCGCGCGAATCGCGGCATCCACGGTTTCGCGTTGATGCGGATCGAGGCCGAGCGAGTCGAGTGAAAGATCGGCGGGCAGCGCGTCGAGCCTGCGCAGCACGAGCTTTTCTCCGAATAGCGTGGGCAGCGAGTTGACGCGGTAGTCTTCAACGCGTCCGGGCGAAGTGGAAATGCGCAGCCGGCCGTCTTGCGGCACGCGACGCTCTGCGATATCCATGCGCGCCAGCACCTTCACCCGAGTGATGAATGCGTCGCGCAGATGCGCCGGCGGCGGCGGGATTTCGTGCAGCACGCCGTCGATTCGCAAGCGCACGCGCCAGCCGTGTTCCGCTGGCTCGATATGAAGGTCCGACGCGTTTCGGCGAGTTGCTTCCTGCAATGTGTCGGTCAAAAGACGCACGGCGGGAGCGTTGTCGGTATCCGTGGGATTTGTTGCGCCGACGTCGGGCGCGAATGGTCTCAGTTTCGCTTTGACGGCGCTTTCGTGGACGTTTGCGATGGCGCGCGGCGATGCCGCCGTGGGCTGGAAAGAGGCTTGCATGAGAGACCGGTGATGAACCGCCTGTAGAACACGACGGCTTCATCTTCCGGCAAGGTGGCGGGCGCCGCTATTCGGCCATTCGGCTAATGGCGCGCGTTGCGTTGGTGTGCGATGCTGCTGCAGGTTTGGCCGCTGTGCTGTGCTCGGCGCGTGTTTGCCGCTGCCTGCCGTGCCTGGCTGTGGTGCCTGGCCATGTCGCGCTGTTGCTAGTCGTGCCAAACGGTCGCGCGCCGCATCGCGAAGGCGCGCAGTTACGTCGACTAACCTAGCCGCGCAATACCTTGCCGGCCTTCACACGCGTCGGCGGTCTGAACAGCTTGACCGTACGAATCGCCTGATCGTCGCTGCGCATCACTTCGAGTTTGACTTCGCCGATCTGCACGCACACGTCGCCGTCGGGAATGTCTTCGAGAATTTCGAGGATTAGACCATTGAGCGTTTTCGGCCCGTCGGTAGGCAGCGTGAGATGCAGCCAGCGGTTCAACTCGCGCAGCGGCATGCTGCCGGCCACGATGCATTCGCCGTTCTCGTTCCAGCCGCCGCGCGAGTTGGCGCCGCGCGGAATCGAGGTAGTGAACTCGCCAATCAGTTCCTCGATGATGTCTTCCGGTGTGACGAGGCCCTGCAACTCGCCGTATTCGTTGACGACCAGCGCTGTGCGGTGGCGGCTCTCCTGGAAGAATTGCAATTGCTGGAACACGGGCGTCCCGCTCGGCACGAAGTACGGCTCGGCCAGCAGTTCGCGCAGCGTCTCGCGCTCGAGTTCCTGGTTGTGCAGCGCCGCCAGTGTCTTGCGTACGTGCAGCACACCGAGCACGCGATCAATGTCGCCTTGATAGACGATCAGTTTGTTGTGGTAACAGGTTTCCAGTTGATGCAGGATGTGCTCGAACGGCGCGTCGAAATCCAGCGCCTCGATGCGGCGGCGCGGGATCATCACATCGTCGACGGAGATGTTTTCCAGGTCGAACAGGTTCAGCAGAATGCTGCGGTGCTTGGTCGGCATGAAGCTGCCGGACTCGAGCACGATGGTGCGCAGCTCTTCGGTCGACAGGCGCTGGTCGTGCGCGCCCTTTGTATTGATATGCAGCACGCGCAGAATGCCGTTCGCAAAAAGATTGACGAACCAGACTAGCGGTTTGGCGACGCGCATCATCGGCGCGATCAGCAGGCTGGCCGGCAGCGCGACTTTTTCAGGGAACGTCGCGCCGACGATCTTCGGCGTGATTTCCGCGAACACGATGATCAGAAACGCGACGATACCGGTCGCGATCGACAGCACGAGGTTGTTCCGGCCGAACGTGTGCAGGGCGATCGAGGTGGTGAGCACCGGAATGATGGTGTTGAACAGATTGTTGCCGATCAGCACCACGCTCAAAAGCTGATCCGTCTGCGCGAGGAGACCTTGAGTGGTCTTTGCGCCGAGCGCGTTCTGATTGGCCAGATGTTTCAGGCGATGGCGATTGATCGCCATCATCGCCGTTTCGGAAATCGAAAAGAAGCTCGAGCAGATAAGCAGCAGAAAGACGGCGCCAATCTGCGCCCATAAGGGAAGTTGTTCCACGCGTCGTGAAGGATAGGGAAAGGATGAAGAGAATATAGCAGAGGGGCTTGCGCGCACTGTTCGTACTGGCGGCAAAAGACAGGGCGATGATGGCGGTGCGGGGTGCGTGAGGGAAATAACACGCTGAACACGCCGCGCGTGACCCAACAAAAACAAAAAACCGCCGAGCTAGCTGGGCGGTTTTTTGAGCCTTGAACTAACAAGGCGAATCTGGTCGGGGTGAGAGGATTCGAACCCCTGTGTACCGACCACGGAATAAGGCTTTCCGGGCAACCGGTCAACGTCAAACGCGCGTCGAGTTGACAAGGTATAAGGTCCCCAGCTTACCACGGGCGGCGCTGGTTTTCTCCGGGATTACCTCGGCTTCCTAATCGCGGACGCTCCCGGCACCGCCCCCACCCCCACGTATTGGCGAGAGGCCCCCTGTCTCATAGCGGGTCGATGAGATCCGAGTAATAACAGGGCAGGACCAAACTCCCCAAGACACCCCGGGCCCCTACCCATCCCGGCGCTTTGGCTGAAGCCACCCCTGTTTGCTGGAGGCCTCCCGGCCCCTAGGGGGTACTACCTTACAAAACCCTTCACCCCTCTGAAAATCATGGGCGCGGTCTCCTCTCACGAAGCTTGAACAACAACAGCGGTCGAGCTTTAACGTAGTTTTTGAAGTCAGTCTAAAACGGGCATGGGGGGTACCTTGGACAGCGCGGCCCAAGTAGACTCTAGAGCGTAGAAAATCCAGCCATCAAAGCGGAGGCACGATGCAGGCCGAAGTCCGACGTCTTGAGCTATCTGAGACTGCGCTACGGGCGCTTGATCCCCATCAGCGATACGTCTTCGCCTTGGTTGGCCACGTATTCAACGAGCTTCTTCTCTTACAGAAATGGGTGCACGTAAGCCGCCGGTCCCCAGGTAACCCGGGGCCGCAAGAAGACGCGGCAGTGAGCGTCACCATGTTCCTTATACGATTACTGGCTGCAAAGGTGTATGAGGCGCTCCACGAAGATGCCTTGACGAAGAAGTCTATTGCCGACGTGCTTCGCACTGACTATTTCGGAAAGGTAGATGGCCTGAGCGACAAGTGGGATGCCGTTCTGGTGCAGCATGAGAGGCTTGAGTGGCTGGGCTGGATCCGGAACAAAGGTGGGTTCCACTACATGAATGCAGGCCAGTGGATCCCATACTTAGGCGACACGATTTGTAGCGATGCCTACATCTACACCGGCAGACGCTATGGGGACACGTACTTCCATTGGGCAGACATGACGGCGGCGCTACCTGCGATGAGCCATGTGAATGCCGATGATCCCTTCAAGGGCCTTGAGCAGATGTTGCAGGAGCTTGGCCAATTTGTCGGCGACATTACCGATTGCCTTGCGCGTGGGCTGCAGGCATTCTTGAGTGAGAGTGGCATCGGGGGTTCATTGTCTGATCCCATACGATTCGACGCGCCGCCACTCGAGCCTCCCGCACTGCACTACTTCTTCGCGGACGAGCGATTAGGCGGGAACGGCTAAGCTCGCCGCGTTTAACCCACAGTGGTGAGTTGCGACACGCGCGTCAATAGAGAGAATCGCACCGCCATATCGCCGTCGCGGGTCATGTGTGTGTCGCCGCGCACATTGAGGATGTAAAGGAGGTCGGAGAACCCGGTGAACTTACTACTATAGTTTTCTTTGTCCATACGACCTTCACGGACGCGGGAGATGACCATGAATAGGCGGAGGAAGAACATCAACGACGATGAGACGGAAGGGGCGGCTTCGCCGAGCAAGCTCAAGAAGACGATAGACAACAACCCACTAGTCGTCCTCGCGGGCGTGGTAGTTACTTCAGTGACTTTGGCCGGAGCAGTCACCGGGTGGTTTTGGAAAGAATCTGACCAGCTAAAAGAAATCCAATACAAGAACGAACTCAATTCCACGAGTTCGAAACTCGAAGCGAAGATTTCTGACTTGAGTTTGCGGTTGTCGTCCATTGAGCGGCGAGTCGGCGACACCAAACTATTTTTGGACGTTCTGAGAATTCCTATCACGGCCCAAGACATTAACGCCCTTCCGGCATCATATACAAGTTTTGACTCCGGATACTTTTTTGTCTCAGTCCCCGCGTCCGCAACATGGAGCGGAGGGGCTGCATCGCAGCTGGACATGGGTGTCGCGATGCTCGGAGATAGCGCCCGCAAGATGCTTGATACCGTAGGAGAAAAGCTTCCGGTGATGGCTAAAAAGAAGGGTGTCCTTTGGAAAAGCTCAGAGACGGTCAATGCGCAACTGGCACCATCAGTATTTACCAATCAACTTGGCACCGATCATTTTCAATTTCATCCTTACCTTTTCGTAATGGGAGTAGACCAAGCCTATATTAGTGACGTTCAGAAACAGTTTTCCGGCGCACTCAATGCTACTCCTCCCCAAACCGCTGAAATCTCGAAGTCAGTCGCCGCATTAAAACAACTACTATCCTCGGATGATAAGAAGGGTGCTGATATGTCAGCATCCGGCGCATCATCAGCGAAAGCCCCTGCAAGCAAAAAGCACCGAAATGTCGACGTAGAACAGAACATACTTGATGGACTTGCTGCGACTTCTCGTGGCGACCTTGCCGGGTTTTTGCTCATAGATGCGCTTATGTCGCGTTTTCAAATGTCGCTGTTTACTGGGGGATCGGTAAAGATTATTACAACGCAAAAGAAGGGTAACGTTTGGTACCTGCGCACGCAGTTGGTTCTGCCAACAGTATCCGGCCCGGACGACAAACCGGTCACATCCCAAGTCATATTGGATGAAGAGCTTTTTTTTATTGGCACCGCTCGCGGGGGGGTGCTCGTACGTAGCGGGGTTCCCTCACTCTCGCTAAGGAGTGACGCTTACACTTGGACTACCTCATTGCTCAGTTCACTTCGTGTCACAGTCGACTAGTGACCGTGAAAGTTCAAGTGAGGTTTGCCGCACCCAGATGGTTGGCCAAGGGGGCGCTCGATAACGACGAGTGAGATCACAACCGTCAGATCGGGGTACAGGCTGGCTTGACGTCGGGCGCTAACAGCCACTCTCTTCGCACTCGTTGAGCCAGAACAGTGACCGTTCGCCAGAATGGGGATGGTCCGCTGTTCCAGCCTGCCCGAGGTATGTCAAGTATTCTGATCTGCTAACGGCTCTTCACCACCGCCTCGCTTCGGCTCCGCACCACGGTCTTCCGCTGCGGCATTAGTTCCGAAGTCCCCCTGCGCAGCACCATCTATCACCGCTGTCATGTGTAAAGTTTTTCCACCGTCGTTTGGCTGATCCTTTGGAATGCCAAAGTCCACAAGCCTTTCTGAGAAGAGAATGCCAAGTCGCCCGTTATCCTTTCGCATGCCAAGATCGAACCTATTGCTGAATCGCCTCATTTCTTCGGCTATTTTGTCTTCAAGCAGATTGCAAAGGTATTCAACGAAAGCATCAACTACGGCGAGCTCGTTGTGAACTTCCTCAAGTCCGACTGCTCGATGAGCGACGCCCAGCGTGCGTTCCCACATTGTCGAGTATTGATTGAATACAGGCACCTTTCCATAAAAATATAATTCATTGAACTTGAGTTTTTCTATGTCTATATTCCCGTGAAGTAGGTCATTTCTTGACTCAACAAGTTTAAGATAATTTGCTACTGCAGGATGGCCAGCTTCGATAGGTCCTTTGAAACCTTTGCAGTAGTACGGGAGTGATCGAATTCGAACGTGCATCGGGAGGCGAAAAATTCCATCGAAAAGCTGTCTGTCTTCTCGAATGGATCGCATCGCAAGGATGAAAAAAGTAAATTGACAAATGACTCAGCCATCACCGGAACCATTGCTCGAATGCCAAAGCTCAGGCCGATAGCTTTAGAGTAGTCGGCGGCCCTGTCTCTCCACTGATCCCCCCCGGCGCTTAGGTCCTCGCTTTCGAGTAGGCTGGGCAGGGCGTCAGATGCTGGATTGAGGTTGAGTTTGTCCAGTTCTTCGATAAGCTGCTTTACCGCTCTTCTGAGACGTTGATACGGATTTACGAATTCGATCCAAGGCTCCAGATGCTCCTTGCGAATGTGCGCCATTTCTTTTCCGTAGCGGGAGAAGTCGGATTTTACCTGTCGTATGAACTCCGTTTTCTCTGTGTCCGGCAGTTTGTCGCCGGTTATCCACACATCCGTTCGGAAATTAAGTCCCGCTATCGTAATGTAGCCAATTGAGGTTTTGAGATGCCATTCCCAATGGACTAGATTATCCGAGTCGTCGTTGCGAAGGAAATTTTGGAGGCCATTAGGTTGCCCAAAGCGAGCGCCGAGATAGCAGTACAAATCAGATGGGCGGATTTCGTTGCCCAGTGTCCACATGGTCGCCGGGCGCGGAGTTTTTTGCTCTCTTATAGCTTCGATGATGTCTTTGGGATGAACAAACTCGAAGCTGGCAACGTAGTCCCCGGCTAACCGGTTCAACTGCGTGGTCATAACAGTCCCGTTAATTGCGAGTGCGCCGAGTCGAGTCAAACGGACAGACTTGGCAACGTTATAGTAAAAATCCATCAATGAGTCGAAACGGCGATAGCACCGAGGAATCCTTTGGCACCCCTGAAGCTGGGTAGGCCCACGATGCCGATAGTTTTTTCATGCGTCAAGGGGGGGCCGGGCATCTTGCCCGCCAGCCAAAGTGTGCGAAAACGGTCATTTGCGAACAGCTAGCCAAGCGGTGTGCGAAGAATAGCTTGAACCTATTTCGAACAGGGGTCATAATTCGGTCACCCTTTTCGCACACCCTGAGGTCTCCATGAGCCGCACCTTCGCATATGCCCGCGTCAGCAAGCTCGAACTCACTACGAGCAATCAGCTTGAAGAGATTCGCAATGCAGGCTTCGCGGTGGAACCGCAGCGGATCGTTGAGGAAACGGTCAGTGGTAGCACGGAGGCGTTCAAGCGTCCGATGTTCGCCAAGCTGGTGGACAGGCTGGAAAAGGGCGATGTGTTGATCGTCACCAAGCTGGATCGGCTGGGCCGGTCTGCCCTTGATGTGCGCTCTACCGTCGAGAAGCTGGCTGGGATGGTGGTTCGCGTTCACTGCCTGCAATTGGGCGGCGCGGATCTCACCAGTTCGGCTGGTAAGCTGATCATGGGCGTCCTGAGCAGCATGGCGGAATTCGAGCGTGATCTGATCATCGAGCGCACACAGGCTGGTTTGGCTCGAGCGAAGGCCGAGGGAACGAAGCTGGGCAGGAAGGCTTCACTCTCCCCAGGGGAACAGCAGCGGATTCGGGAGTCACTTGAGCGGGGTGTATCGGTCAGCCAGTTGGCACGGGATTACAGCACCAGCCGAGCCACGATCCTTCGAGCCAAGATCGCCGCATGAGATAGGCTGGAGATGAGAGTTATTCTCAAGTAGAAATACTAATCGCAGTTTGGCAATGCCTCTTTTCGAGAGGCGGATGAACTGCCGCAGTCATCCTGCCCCTGCCCTTGGGCTACTCCACGGGTCTTGGAGACCTCCGGTGGACTCCCGTGGGATCACCTTGGCACCCTTGCGATTGCAGGGGATCGGCAGGGAGCCTGTGAGATGTCCTGTGATGGGCTGTTTTGTCGCTCCCCCTGCTTGGCGGTCGGCATGGCCTCCTGAGCCTCCCAGCCCTATCCCACGGGGCTTCGAGGGATCGCGGGGCACCTCAGGGTCTCTTATGCTTGGAGGTCAAAAAAGGATAGGATTGCGGTCCCTGCTTCTACCTCTCCTATTAGGATAGGCTAATGCCTGTCCCCATTTTATGACTGACAACTCAGAAGACAGCTTTTACGCGATCAAACAGCAGGTCGAAGCGAGTATTGCCGCTCAGCCGATACCAGCCCCCGAGAAACCCGCCAAGCTACCCCTGCAACAGATTCTGTTCATGCCGGAGCTGTTTCAGCATCGGTTGCCGAAGGAATGGGATAGCGAAAGGCATGTAGCAACGTTGAAACGCGTTGTGACGGGCGGAGACACCTTAGAGCCGCTAACCGTGTTTTGGACTGGTAACGGGTGGACCTGCATTGACGGGCACCATCGCGCTGCGGCTTATGAAGTGGCTGGGTTCAATGACGAGGTGCCGGTAAGCGTGTTCGGGGGGACGCTGGACCATGCCATAGCTCATGCGGCAGAGACCAACAGCCGCGACAAGCTACCCATGAAGCCAGAAGAGAAAACCCATGCAGCGTGGCGGCTGACCATCGGCACCGCGTTGTCAATCAACGATATTCACAAGGCGACGACCGTAGCGAAATCCCGCATTAGCGATATGCGAAAGGTCCATAAACATATCGTCGAGAAGCACGGTGAGGATTACGCGTCAACGCTGCGGTGGAAAGACGCTTGGAATATTTGGAAAGGCAACCATAAGGATGACGAGGTAGGTTCCGATGATTGGGTTGAGCGTGAGGCTCAGAAACTGGCGGAACGATTGACCAAGAAATTCGGCAGTGAGCTTGGACGAAACGCTGAGATAACGTGGAGGGCCTTGGAGATTTACAGCCCCAACATGGTCGGACAAATATGCGGCTACCTTGGCGTGCAGTGGGATGACCCGGAAGAGCTTGAATTCTAAGCCTCAGTGGTATCCGCTACGGCCCTCAGGGGCGGCCCCGTGTTGCCATGATCTTGGGCCATTCAAGACGGTCCAAGGCCTCTCGCATGGTCCGGGGGCTTGCTGCCTTGGTGTAGTTCACGCGACCACTAGAACCCTGAGCCGCATGGCCCGTGATTGAGTCAGCCGTCTCGGTACCGATTCCTTTATCGGCCAGCGCTCCGCGTATCCAATGGCGGAACTTGTGCGATCCGTCGAGGCGGCCAGTCGGCAACCCCAGGGAGCGCCGAAGCTCCAGGAACCATCTGCCCAATGTGTCACCAGGTGCGGTCGCTCGGCCACTCAGCGACGGGAATGCGCCTCCCGTACCACCCGCCACCCTCTCATGCCACGCAGAGAACCAGGGGTCCGCCAGCAGGTGAGAAGCCAGTGCGACGATACGCTCAGATTCGTCGGTCTTGACGGTCCCGGCCTCATCGGTCATGCGAACGGTCTTGACGCCGTGCCGGGTCTGGAAGTCCTCGCGGCGTAGCTGCGCAATCTCGCCGATGCGTGCTCCGGTATGTAGAAGCAGCAGCAGGGCGGCGCGGCCATCTTCAGGCGTTACATTGTCCCAATTCCGCACCTGCTCCATGTGTTCGGAGAATAAGGGCGACCCGAACAGTATCGCTAGCTCGTCATCGGT
The DNA here is from genome assembly GCF_004366535.1 of Paraburkholderia sp. BL6665CI2N2. Classification (NCBI taxonomy): domain Bacteria; kingdom Pseudomonadati; phylum Pseudomonadota; class Betaproteobacteria; order Burkholderiales; family Burkholderiaceae; genus Paraburkholderia; species Paraburkholderia sp. BL6665CI2N2. The sequence continues at coordinate 5,156,324 of NZ_SORC01000001.1, read as the reverse complement.
CCATCCTTCGCGCTTCTTCGCGCCCTTGGTCTTATCGAACGAAACCGTGAACTGGTTGCGGTCGAGGATGCCATCCTTTACCGCTGTGTTCACCAAGGCATTTACAGCGGTGTAGTGATTGTGAGCGGTCTTGGCTCCGAAGCCCCGTGCCTTGCCGTCTAGCAGGAACTTGACGAAGGCCGCTCCGGTCGTCCGCGTCAGATCGCTCAAGGGGACCGCCTTGCCGCACGCTTCCTCGAATAGCACCAGTGCCTTCTCTGCCCGTTTTACGGGGTTGTCTGTCTCGGCATACCCGTTCCACTGCCTCCAGGACGGCACCATGTCCCAAAGGGTCTTGGGCTTGTCCTGAGGCTCCTGTGCTGGTTCCTTGGTCGGCAGGACACTGTCCGGGTCGATAGGCGCATCCGGTGTGTCTACAGGTTCCCCAAGGCTTCGCTGATAAAGAGCTTCGTGGACCCTGACCGTAGTTCGCGTTAGCCGCTGGAGGGCCAAACGTCCCTCGGGTGTGTCCCAATTCACACGAATCGACCACGGGGCACAAACGAATTCGGCCAACTCGCGGGCATGTGAGAAGTCCCCTTGCGCGGCGGCTGCTTTCCAAGCCTGAAGCTGTGCAAAGTCGTAGTTCTGTACGTCCGCGACCTGTTCCCCGGTCAGAAAATCACCCACCTGTGCCCATACGGACGGATTCGCTGCGGCAAGGTCGCCCCTGAGGACAGCCACCATTCCAGGATCGGTGCGAGACTGTTCATCCAGATCGAGATGTAGGTTTTCAATGGCTCGAGCGATGGTTGCTTCTAACTCTGCCGTCAGCGGGACGAATGGAGCACGGCGCGTACTGTCCTCCAGCGCCTGAAACTTGGCCCGGTGTTCGGCTATCAGCCGGTGTGCAATGGTGATGGCTTCGGCTCGGTTCGCCGTCTTCAGGCTTGCGCGAAAAGCATCAGTCGCCAGCTTGCCGCCCTTCGTGCGAGGGAACAGGTGTTGCAGGTGTTTGGGGATGCCGATGCGGAGTTGATAGATACCGCTCTTAGGGTGCGGTTCAAGTCCAGGGGGCAGCGCCGTCATGTCGTTCATCCGCGTATTTTGACACGCGAATTGACATGTTGAATTGACGGCTCCGGAAACGACAAAGCCCGGAAAACCTTACCAGAAGGGCTACTCCCTTTACTGGCTTGACTTTCCGGGCCTCAAATTCTGGTCGGGGTGAGAGGATTCGAACCTCCGGCCTCTACGTCCCGAACGTAGCGCTCTACCAGGCTAAGCTACACCCCGATGTGTACTGCAGACTCGATTCAGACTAAGCCGGCGTTTCAGTCTCGTTCAAGACTGTCTTGCCGTCGAGTAAGAACATAATTCTAGCAGGCTCTCTTTAAAAATGGAATCCGGAAACGAAGAAATTGCTGCAGCTGCGGCCTGAGCTTCTTTTTTCGCGCATTCAAGCGTGTGGTCCAGTGCGCCGGAGCGCGTGATCGCCTCGAAAATAGTGTCGAAACGTTCCGTGCCGCCTTGCTCGATCACTTCCCGCGCGAGCGCCGACTGCTCCGGAGTGCCGCGTTCGATCAGATAGATCAGCGGCAGAGTGGGTTTGCCTTCGCGAAGGTCGTCGCCGGCGTTCTTGCCCATCGACTCAGCTGTGCCCGTGTAGTCGAGCCAGTCGTCCATGATCTGGAACGCAGTGCCGATGCGCCGGCCGAATTCGGCAGCGGCGGCTTCCGTTTTCGCGTCCGATCCGGCCAGCACCGCGCCCAATTGGGCGGCTGCTTCGAACAGCTTGGCGGTCTTGTAGCGGATCACCTGCATGTAGCGGGCTTCGTCCACGTCGGCGTCGTGCATGTTCAGCAACTGCAGCACCTCGCCTTCGGAGATGATGTTGGTCGCCTCCGACAGAATCTCCATCACGCGCATCTTGCCCACGCCGACCATCATCTGGAACGAGCGCGAGTACAGGAAATCGCCCACCAGTACGCTCGCGGCGTTGCCGAACAGCGCGTTGGCAGTCTGGCGGCCGCGCCGCAGGTCGGATTCGTCGACCACGTCGTCGTGCAGCAGCGTGGCCGTATGAATGAATTCGACGACCGCCGCCAGTTCGTGCCGATGCCCTGTGGTTTCGCCCAACGCGCCGGCCACCAGCAGCAGCAAGGCCGGCCGCAGCCGCTTGCCGCCCGCGCTGATGATGTACTCGGAAATCTGGTTGATCAGCATCACGTCGGATGCAAGACGGTGCCGTATGACGCGATTGACCTGCTGCATGTCTTCGGCGATCGGAGCGAGCAGGCTGGCGGCGTTGGAGGAGGGGGTGGCAGTCGACGACATGATGGCTGAATTGGGTAGTGCCGCGAATTATAAGGCGAATCGCGACAGTTCCGGGTCGCAGGCTGCGGCGCGGCGCGTTCCGGGCGGCGGCAGAACCGCGCGCCGGGCCTGTGCTGCAAGGCGCCGGGCGCTGCGCGCGGCGCTCCTCAATGAGTTTTGACCGAGCAGCTAACTCTATGTATAATCACGGGTTTCCGCGCGCGGTGCGTGGAAAAAATGAACACAGAGTGAGGTTCTCAATGTACGCGGTCATAAAAACCGGTGGCAAGCAGTATAAAGTTGCCGTCGGCGAAAAACTTAAAGTAGAACAGATACCGGCAGACATTGACGCTGAAATCACGCTCGACCAGGTTCTCGCAGTGGGCGAAGGCGAATCGATTAAGTTCGGTGCGCCGCTGGTCAGTGGGGCTTCCGTCAAGGCTACCGTCGTGTCGCAAGGTCGTCACAAGAAAGTGACCATCTTCAAGATGCGTCGCCGGAAGCACTACCAGAAGCATGGCGGCCACCGCCAGAACTATACCGAACTGCGCATCGACGCGATCAACGCGTAAGCGCACCGGTTAAGGAGCAAATCAAATGGCACACAAAAAGGCAGGCGGATCATCCCGCAACGGCCGCGACTCCGAATCGAAGCGCCTCGGCGTGAAGGTTTACGGCGGTCAGGCTATCAACGCTGGCGGCATCATCGTTCGTCAACGTGGCACGCGCATGCACCCGGGCGAAAACGTTGGCATCGGCAAGGATCACACCTTGTTCGCGCTGACGGACGGCCACGTCAATTTCTCGACGAAGGGCGCAGCGAAGAAGCACATGGTCAACGTCGTCCCGGCAGCAGTCTGAGCTTACTCAGGCACGGGCTTCAGGACCGGAAAAAGGCCCCGCGAAGTTAGCGGGGCTTTTTTTATTCCGGCAGGTTTTCGCCGGATGAATGGGCGGGAACGCCCTTCGTGCCGCTATGTCCTATGCCGCTAGGTCGATTGATCGACTCGCGGCGGGCGCGGCAAAATAGCAGCATCCAGTAGCAATAAATCTAGCAGCACCATCTGGCAGCACACCACGGGACGGAGTTACGCATGAAGTTCATTGACGAAGCGAGGATTGAAGTCATCGCCGGCGACGGAGGGGATGGCAGCGCGTCGATGCGCCGCGAGAAGTTCGTTCCGTTCGGCGGCCCGGATGGCGGCGACGGCGGCCGCGGCGGCAGCGTGATCGCGGTCGCGGACCGCAACATCAACACGCTGATCGACTACCGCTACGCGAAGAAACACCTGGCGCGCAACGGCGAAAACGGCCGCGGCGCGGACTGCTACGGCAAAGGCGGCGACGACATCACGCTGCGCATGCCGGTCGGCACCACGATCACCGACATGGAGACCGGCGAGCTGATCGCCGATCTGACCGAGCACAACCAGAGCGTGCAGATCGCTCAGGGCGGCGCGGGCGGTCTCGGTAACCTGCATTTCAAATCCAGCACGAACCGCGCACCGCGTCAGAAAACGGACGGCAAGCCGGGCGAGCGCCGCATGGTGCGCCTCGAACTGAAGGTGCTGGCGGACGTCGGTCTGCTCGGCATGCCGAACGCCGGCAAGTCGACCTTCATCGCGTCCGTGTCGAACGCCAAGCCGAAGATCGCCGATTACCCGTTCACGACACTCGCGCCGAATCTCGGCGTGGTGCGTGTCGGGCCGAGCCGCAGCTTCGTGATCGCCGACATTCCTGGCTTGATCGAAGGCGCGGCGGAAGGCGCGGGCCTCGGCCACCAGTTCCTGCGTCACTTGCAGCGCACGGGCTTGTTGCTGCATATCGTCGACCTCGCACCGTTCGACGACGCGGTCGATCCGGTCGCGGAAGCCAAGGCGATCGTCAACGAGCTGCGCAAGTACGACGAGCTGCTGTATGAAAAGCCGCGCTGGCTGGTGCTGAACAAGCTTGACATGGTGCCCGAAGACGAGCGCCAAGCTCGTGTTTCGGCGTTCATCGAAGGCTTCGGTTGGGATGGCCCGGTGTTCGAAATCTCGGCGCTGACAGGCCAGGGCTGCGAAAACCTTTGCTACGCGGTGTTCGACCACATCGCCGCGCACTCGGACGCACAGCGCGCAGCGGAAGCCGAAGATCTCGCTGCTGACGTGCGTTTCCGCGAGAAGCCGGAAGCGCCGGCCGCCGCGGACGACGCCGGCACCGACCCGCAAGCATAAAAAGCTCGAGCGCCGGCGCCCGGGCGGGTTGCCGGTATGCATCACGCGACATCTTGGGAGACCGCGCACAATGCGTTCCGTCATCGCAGATTCACGGCGATTGGTAGTAAAAGTCGGTTCGAGCCTCGTCACGAATGACGGGCGCGGCCTCGATCATGCTGCTATCGGCCGGTGGGCCGCGCAGATTGCCGCCCTCCGCGCGCAAGGCAAGGAAGTGGTGCTGGTCAGCTCGGGTGCCATTGCCGAAGGAATGCAACGGCTCGGCTGGACCAAACGGCCACGCGAGATCGACGAACTGCAAGCGGCTGCGGCGGTCGGCCAGATGGGTCTCGCGCAGGTGTACGAAAGCCGCTTTGCCGAGCATTCCATCCAGACCGCGCAGATTCTGCTCACGCACGCCGATCTGGCCGATCGCGAACGCTATCTGAATGCGCGCTCCACGTTGCTCACGCTTCTGCGCCTGGGCGTCGTGCCGATCATCAACGAGAACGACACGGTCGTCACCGATGAAATCAAATTCGGCGACAACGACACGCTGGGGGCGCTCGTCGCAAACCTGATCGAAGGTGACGCACTCGTCATCCTCACCGATCAGCAAGGACTTTTCACCGCCGATCCGCGCAAGGATCCGACTGCCACGCTGGTCCAGCAGGCCGATGCTGGAGCGCCGGACCTCGAAGCCATGGCGGGCGGCGCGGGTTCGAGTCTCGGTCGCGGCGGCATGCTGACCAAGATTCTCGCCGCCAAGCGCGCGGCGCACAGCGGCGCCAATACGGTGATCGCAAGCGGGCGTGAAGCGGATGTGCTGTCGCGGTTGGCCTCGGGTGAGGCGATCGGCACGCAGTTGATCGCGCGCACGGCGCGCATGGCGGCGCGCAAGCAATGGATGGCGGATCATCTGCAGGTGCGCGGCCATGTGGTGATCGACGACGGCGCGGTCGAAAAACTCACTGACGGCGGCAAGAGCCTGCTGCCTATTGGCATCGTCGGCGTTCAGGGTGCCTTTGCGCGCGGTGAAGTGATCGCCTGTCTGAGCGCAACTGGACGCGAAGTGGCGCGCGGCCTGACGAACTACAGCAGCGCGGAAACCAAGCTGATTCAGCGGCGCCCGAGTGGCGAGATTGAATCGGTGCTTGGCTATATGCTCGAGCCGGAGCTGATCCACCGCGACAACCTGGTGCTCGTCTAGGTCACAGATAGTCGCAAGCGCGGGACACGGATACGGCAATCAAAAAGCCGTTCCAGCTTTCGCTGGAACGGCTTTTTTCACGCCCAAGCTGCATGGATCCCTAGCTCAGTGAATCGACGAACTCGCCGTGCGCTTATAGCGGATGTTCTCCAGAATCGAGGCCGCATTCCCCATGGGCATCTTGTTCGCGCATAGATAGTCCTGGTACAACGCCGCCTGATAAGCGTTCAACGCGCCATTCTCGATACGCGTGAAGTTGTTGGCGACCGTCGTGTCCCAGCCGTCGTGATCAGAATTCAGGCCCGCATACTGGCGCCATTCGTACGTGTCGCAGCGAATCCCTTCGTAGATTACGTTACGAGCGCCGCTCGGGCTTGCCACGACGACGGTAAGGCGAACCACGCCGTCCGTACCCACGGTCAGCGAATTCCGGTCGACCGCGAACTGCAGCGGCGTATTGCCGGAGACTTCGAAAGGCAGCAGATTCGAATCCTGCGGCAGCGGCGGCAGAGCGTCCACCTTGTTCTCAACCCAGTTGCCCTGGCGGTCCAGCAGATAGACAAACGCGCTGTCGTCTTTATTGGTAGGTTTGCCGGCGCTCGAACAACCAGCCAGCAGGGCGCCGGTGGCGACGCACGCCACGACGAGAGCAAGTGCTTTCAATATGGTTTCCTCGAAACACTGGCGCGGCTCGTCGAGCCGCGCCAGAGAGAGGCGGCGTGGACAGCCGCACAGAGTTGTTAATTGCGCACGCCCGGGCGGAACAGCGAGCCGGCCGTTTCGCCTGCCGATTCGTCTTCGTGTTCCGGCGCGGCGTCTACTTCTGCCGTTGACCCGGACCCCGGACCGCAATCGGACGCGATCGTAACGTGAACCGATGTTTCGATGCTGACGGTGGTCACAGAAGTCACCGTCATTACCGTGGAATCCGGCGGACTCTCCATTGACGACGCTATCCGGGGATAACGCGGCCCATGGTGCCCGCCAGGTTTTTCCGCACGCGGCGCAGCCCGGCGCATGAAACGGGATAGCTCCGTCAGCGCCAACTGATATACATCCCGCTTGAACTCGATCACACAGTCGAGCGGCACCCAGTACTCGTTCCAACGCCACGCATCGAACTCAGGGTGGTCGGTGGCGCGCAAGCAGATGTCGCAGTCGCGTCCAACCATCCGGAGCAAAAACCAGATTTGTTTCTGGCCGCGGTAATGACCGCGTACTTCGCGCTTGATGAACTTGTCAGGCACCTCGTAACGCAACCAGTCGCGCGTGCGACCAATCACCTTGACGTGCTCAGGAAGCAGCCCGGTTTCTTCGTGTAACTCCCGATACATCGCTTGCACGGGGGTCTCTCCGTACTTGATGCCCCCTTGCGGAAACTGCCAGGAATGTTCACGGAGCCGTTTGCCCCAAAACACCTCGTTGTGCGCGTTCAAGAGGATGATGCCGACGTTCGGGCGAAAGCCTTCACGATCCAGCATACAACCACCTTCGAATCCTTTAAAATTGCTTTGATTATAAACAGATAACGGGTCTGACGCACCGATTCGCACCAGATTGGAACGATTCGCCGCCAAAGGCCCGCGTTTGCGGTAGCCTGTCAGTCTTTCCGTGCCTTATCCCTTGTGCAAAGGCTTTGCGCGGCGGCGTCGGCGCCGCGGTCGGACCGCGTTGTACCGATGTCAGTGTATTGTCAGGTGAGCCATGCCGGCTCAGAGCCGGATCTGTGTCGATTTCCCCACCGTTTTCACCTTTCGGGCGGTCCCTCCGGAGCCGCCGCTTTTGGATAATCTGAATGAAAGCTTCCCGTTTCTTTATCGGTACCCTCAAAGAAGCTCCCGCCGACGCAGAGATCGTCAGCCACAAGCTCATGGTGCGCGCCGGCATGATCCGGCGCGTCGCCGGCGGTATCTATAACTACCTGCCGGTCGGCCTGCGCTCGATCCGCAAGGTGGAAGCCATCGTGCGCGAAGAAATGAACCGGGCAGGCGGTATTGAATTACTGATGCCGGCGGTGCAGCCGGCCGAGTTGTGGCAGGAATCGGGCCGCTGGGAGAAGTACGGTCCCGAACTGCTGCGCTTCAAGGATCGCAAGCAGTCCGATTTCGTGATCGGACCGACCCACGAAGAAGTGGTGACGGACATCGCGCGCAATCAGATCAAGAGCTATCGCCAGTTGCCGGTGAACTTCTACCAGATCCAGACCAAGTTCCGCGACGAGATCCGTCCGCGTTTCGGTGTGATGCGCGGCCGCGAATTCATCATGAAAGACGCGTACTCGTTCGACAAGGACATGGACGGTCTGCGCGAGTCGTATCGCAAGATGTACGACGCGTACGTGCGCATTTTCACGCGCCTCGGTCTGGACTTCCGCGCGGTGGCGGCGGACAACGGTTCGATTGGCGGCAGCGGCTCGCACGAATTCCACGTGATCGCCGAGACCGGTGAAGACGCGATCGCCTATTGCCCGACCTCCGATTTCGCGGCGAACGTCGAAGCGGCCGAAGCATTGCCGCTCTACGCGGAACGCGCGGCGCCCGCCGAAGAGATGAAGAAGACGCCCACGCCGGGCAAGGCGAAGTGCGAGGCGGTGGCCGAGCTGCTCAACATTCCGCTCGAGCGCACGATCAAGTCGATCATCCTCGCCACTGAAAATGAAGGCGCCGAGCCGACCATCTGGTTGTTGATGCTGCGCGGCGATCACGATCTGAACGAGATCAAGGCGAGCAAGCTGCCGGGGCTGGCCGACTTCCGCATGGCGACTGAAGCTGAAATTATCGAAACCTTCGGTACGCCGCCGGGTTATCTCGGCCCGATCAACACGAAGAAGCCGATCAAGGTCGTCGCGGATCGCACGGTCGCGAACATGAACGACTTCGTGGTCGGCTCGAACGAGGTGGATTACCACACCACCGGCGTGAACTGGGGCCGCGATCTGCCGGAACCGGTCGTCGCCGACATTCGCAACGTCAAGAAGGGCGATCCGTCGCCGGACGGCAAGGGTGTGATCGACATCTGCCGCGGTATCGAAGTGGGTCACGTGTTCCAACTCGGCACCAAGTATTCCGAGGCGATGAACGCGACCTGCCTCGACGAAACCGGCAAGCCGCGTCCGATGGAAATGGGCTGCTACGGCATTGGCGTCACCCGTATCCTGGGCGCCGCGATCGAGCAGAATTTCGACGACAAGGGCATCATCTGGCCGGAATCGATTGCGCCGTTCGAAGTTGTGCTGTGCCCGATGGGTTACGACCGCAGCGAAGCGGTGCGCACGGAGGCCGACAAGCTGTACGCGGCGCTGGTCGAAGCCGGCATCGACGTGATCCTCGACGACCGCGGCGAGCGCCCGGGCGTGATGTTCGCCGACTGGGAGCTGATCGGCGTGCCGCATCGTCTGGTGATCGGCGACCGTGGCCTCAAGGAAGGCAAGCTCGAATACCAGGGCCGCCGCGACGCTGAAGCGACACTTCTGCCGGTCGAAGACGCCGCGCAAACGGTGATCGGGAAAGTTCGCGCCGCGTTGGCGCGCTAAGCGGAGCGGACGGTGGAGTACACCTTCCTGTCCGCGACCGTCCTGCTGATTCTGATCACCGATCCGCTCGGCAACATTCCGCTCTTCATCAGCTGTCTGCGCGGGGTGGCGCCGAAGCGGCGCACGGTCGTCATTCTGCGCGAGGTGGCGATCGCCTTCGCTATTCTGCTGATCTTCATGGTGGTCGGCGACCGCTTTCTGCGCATGATGAGTCTGACCGACCAGTCGTTGCGTATCGGCGGCGGGATCGTGCTGTTTCTTATCGCGCTCAGAATGGTGTTTCCGCATCCGGACGGTCCGTTCGGCGGCGACACGCGCGGCGGAGAGCCGCTGATCGTGCCGCTCGCCATTCCCGCGCTGGCGGGGCCGTCGGCACTCGCCACGGTGATGCTGCTGACGTCGCAGGCGCCCGGCAAGATGTTCGAGTGGATCGGCGCGCTGACCGTCACGATGGTGGTCTGCGCGATCGTGCTGATGCTGGCGGAGCGCATTCAGGCGTGGCTCGGCGAGCGCGCCATGATGGCCTTCGAGCGGCTGATGGGTCTCGTGCTGGTGGCGATTTCGGTGGAGATGATGCTCGGCGGTATCCGGTCGTTCGTGCATCAACTGTGATGCCGGAGCGGGCCAATGTTTGGCGCGGCGGCGTCACACAGCCAACAAAAAAGCGGCCCGCGGGCCGCTTTTTTTTCCATACCGATACCGATTCAATCGCCCGAAAGCGGGCCCCTCAAAGAGATCTCAAGCCCCTTCGGTCAGCGCGCGAATCGTCGGCAGGTTGCGCCAATAGCCCTTCGCATCCATGCCGCAGCCGAACACGTAGCGGTCCGGCACTTCGAAGCCGCAATAATCCGGACGCAGCGGCTTGGCCTTCGGAATGATCTTCTCGCACAGCACCGCGCTCAGGAAGCGCTTCGCGCCCATCGCGAGAATGCGGTCGCGAATCGCGGCCATCGTCTCGCCTTCGTCCAGAATGTCGTCGAGCACCAGCACGACGCGATCCTTCACCGACTCCGCCGGCGCCACGCGCCACTGCATCTCGTTGCCGCCCTTGGTGGTATTGCGGTAGCGGGTGAGGTGGATGTAGTCGAACTCGAGCGGGAAATCGAGGTGTGGCAGCAGCATGCCGGTGAACACCGCCGCGCCGCCCATGACCGACAGTACGAGCGGGAAGTCCTCGCTCATCTCGTTGCGGATGGCGGCCGCCATGCCGCTGATCGACGCGTTGACGTCGTCGGCCGAAACGATTTCTTCGGAGTGGCTAAAAATGTGGAGAGCTTCTTCGCGGTTCATGACGTCTGGCGGGCGGTGACTGTATACATAGTGTGAGTGAGGACGGCGGCGCGCGGTACAGAATAAACCCGCACAAAGCGGGAGTCGGCCCAGCGGAGTCAGGGGCGCGTTCCGTGGTTCATGCGCGGAACGCGCGTCGCCGTCTTGCTAAAGCTTAGCGCATGCCGGGCAACATACCCTTCATGCCGCGCATCATCTTTTGCAGATTGCCGCCCTTGAGCTTTTTCATCATGGTACGCATCTGGTCGTACTGATTCAGCATGCGGTTGACTTCCTGCACCTGCACGCCCGCGCCCGCGGCGATGCGGCGCTTGCGCGTGGCCTTGATGAGATCGGGCTTGGCGCGCTCCTGCGGTGTCATGGAATTGATGATGCCTTCCATGCGGCGCATCTGTTTCTCGGCCTGGCCCATATTGGCGCCGGCGGCGGCCTGCTGGAACTGCGCGGGCAGCTTGTCCATCAGCGACGACAGGCCGCCCATGCCCTTCATTTGCGTGAGCTGTGCGCGGAAGTCGTTCAGATCGAAGTCGCCGCCCTTCTTGACCTTGTCGGCGAGCTTCTGCGCGGCCTGCACGTCCACGCCGCGTTGCGCTTCTTCGACGAGGGCGAGAATGTCGCCCATGCCGAGAATCCGGTTCGCCATGCGATCCGGGTAGAAGACTTCGAGGCCGTCGAGCTTTTCCGCGACGCCGACGAACTTGATCGGCTTGCCGGTGACGTGACGCACGGAGAGCGCGGCGCCGCCGCGCGAGTCGCCGTCGAGCTTGGTCAGGACCACGCCGGTGAGCGGCAGCGCGTCGCTAAAGGCCTTGGCGGTGTTGACCGCGTCCTGACCGAGCATCGCGTCGACCACGAACAGCGTTTCCGCCGGCTTCAGCGTGTTATGAAGCGCGGTGATTTCCTGCATCATCGCTTCGTCGATGCCGAGACGGCCGGCCGTGTCGACCAGCAGCACGTCGTGATAGTGGCGCTTGGCCCAATCCACCGCGGCGCGCGCGATGTCGACCGGTTTCTGATCCGGTTCGGACGGGAAGAAATCCGCGCCGACCTGCTCGGTCACCGTCTTCAACTGCGCGATAGCGGCAGGGCGGTAAACGTCGCACGAGACGGTCAGTACTTTCTTTTTGTACTTCTCGCGCAGCAACTTGGCGAGCTTACCCACGGTGGTCGTCTTACCCGCGCCCTGCAGACCCGCCATCAGGATGACGGCCGGCGGCGTGACGGCGAGGTTGAGCTCGACCGCCTTGCCTTCGTAGTCGCCGCCGATGATCGCGGTCAGCTCGCGCTGCACCACGCCCACCAGCGCCTGGCCCGGCGAGAGACTGCTAATGACTTCTTCGCCGAGCGCCTTTTCCTTCACCTTGGCGATGAACTCGCGCACGACGGGCAGCGCCACGTCGGCCTCGAGCAGCGCGAGACGCACCTCGCGCAGCATTTCCTGGGTGTTCGCCTCGGTGAGCCGGGCTTCGCCGCGCAGCGTCTTGACGACGCGCGCCATCCGTTGAGTCAGATTGTCGAGCATGGGGAGCGATGAACAGTGCGGCCGGAGCGGGGCGCGATGCAGGAGACGTCGCGGAGCAGGGGCCTAGTGTAAACTTCGAATATGGATATTGTACTGTATGCCCTCACTGCGCTCCTCTACGGCGGTTTAGCCGTGGCCGGCTGGCGCTCGCACCGGCACGCCGCGTTGCATCCCATGCTCGAAAGCGTGCCGCCGGTGCCCGCCGCGCCGGCGTCCGTGTCGGCTCCGTCGGCTGCTTCGGGCATGAGCAGCTCGGGCCGCGCGCTGTTGTTCGTGGCGCTGCTCGCCCACGGGGTGCTGCTGCATACCACCATCTTCCCGCAGAACGCCATGGTGTTCGGCTTCGCGTTCGCGCTGTCGGCCATGTTCTGGCTGGGCGCCGGCATCTATTGGATAGAGAGCTTTTTCTTTCCGCTCGACGGTCTGCGCCTGCTAGTCCTGCCGCTCGCCTGTGTCGCTTCATTGTTGCCGCTCGCGTTCGGCGGCGTGCGCGTGCTGCCGTATTCCGCCGCGCCGATGTTCAAGCTGCACTTCCTGATCGCCAACATCGCCTACGGTTTGTTCGCGATTGCGGCGCTGCACGCCATTCTGATGCTGCTCGTCGAGCGGCGGCTGCATGCCATGCGCGGCGGCGTCGCGCAGCGTCACGCGGCTGCGGCGGGCAACGGCTGGCTGTCGAGCTGGCTCGATACGCTGCCGCCGCTCCTCACGCTGGAGAAGCTGCTGTTCCGTTTGATCGGCGCGGGTTTCGTCCTGCTGACGTTGACGCTGGTGTCGGGCATTCTGTTCAGCGAGCAACTGGTCGACCGCGCGTTGCGGCTCGATCACAAGACCGTGTTCGCGATTCTTTCCTGGGTGATGTTCGGCGCGCTGCTGACGGCGCGCAAGGTTTCCGGCTGGCGCGGCCGTGCGGCACTGCGCTGGGTGCTGGCGTCGTTCGTCGCGCTGTTGCTGGCGTACGTCGGCAGCCGGTTTGTATTCGAGGTGCTGTTGCACCGTGCTGTAGTGTGAGCGTGTCCCATGCGACAAATTTTTCTGCTGATCCTGTTGTTCATCGTCGGCCAGTGGCTGGTGAAGGCGCTGCGCCGTCATGACGCGCAGGCGTCGCAACGCACCGGCTCCGGCGCGAATGGCGCTGCGGGTGCCAAAGGTCCGAACGGCGGCGCGGGTTCAACCGCGTCCGCGCCGGCGCAACTCCCCGAGCCGATGATCCGTTGTGTCGAATGCGGCGTGCACGCGCCGAAGAGCGATTCCGTGGTGGTGGCGGGGCAGCCGTTCTGCAGCGCCGCGCACGCGCAGCGTCACGGCGCGCGACCCACGGGCCGCGACGCTCGATGAGCGTCGAGTTCGCCGTCGACGCCGACGGTTGGGTCGCCGCCGCGCGCAAACTGCCATCGCCGAATTTCGAAGCGCGGCCCGCAGGGGCCGTGCCGACGTTGATCGTTGTTCACAACATCAGCCTGCCTCCCAACGAATTCGGCGGCACCGCGATCGCTGAACTGTTCCTCAACACGCTCGATTGCGACACCCATCCCTACTACGACTCGCATTTGCGCGGCGTGCGGGTGTCGGCGCATTTCGTGATTCATCGCGACGGCGCGCTCGAACAGTTCGTGTCGTGCAACGAACGCGCGTGGCACGCCGGGCCGTCGAATTTTTTCGGCCGCGAGCGCTGCAATGATTTCTCGATCGGCATCGAGTTGGAGGGCAGCGACACCGCGCCTTTCGAAGCGGCTCAGTACCGCACGCTCGGTGCGTTGGTGAGCGCGCTCAAGGCTCGCTATCCGGTCGAAGCGCTTGCCGGTCACTCGGACATCGCCCCCGGTCGCAAGACCGATCCTGGGCCGCATTTCGAATGGTCGCGTCTGCAGCGCGATACCGCGCTCGACGCTCAGTATTTCCCCTATCTCAAGTTTTCCAAAACGCGGTAACGACCCTTCGCGCGACTTCGCGTGATGCGAGGAGAGCGAGGCGCTGCCTTGTTCTCCGGGGAGTCGGCTTCGCGCCGCGCTAAGCAAAAGTCAAGACATCGAAAGTAAATATTTCGATTTGACCTGTCTCGAATCTCCACTATACTTGGTGCCACAAATCCAGTTGTGCACTACATCTTGTGGTGTTCTGTGCATAACCATGTGAATAACCGGGTGCACAACTGGGTGAATAAGTCAGCGGCGTCCGCTCTCCGAGCACGGCGCCGCAAGCATTTCAGGCAGCGAAAAAATATTCCTGTGGCGTGGCCGGAGAGACCACCGGCGGCATCCAGAAGCATTCAGGAAAGGGGCTTGGCAAGTGATCGCGACATACACGATGAAGACCGTTATCAATTCGAACCAGGCTTCATCGCACTCGCATCCCGCCAGCCGGCTCAGCCGGTCCTTTTCCTGCACCTCATCGCTTGCGCACGCGGCGGCGCAGCGTTCGTTTTAATCCGCGGATCTTCCCGCAACATTTCCAGGACCAGGAGCTTTGCACATGCAAACCACCGACAACGTGACGACCCGGTACGAGGGCTCACCGACTGGCCAGGCCTTCGGCCAGGCACAAGGCGCACAGGCGCTCGCGCCGCAAGCGACCTTCGCCGACTACAAGGTGATCCGCCGCAACGGCAGCGTCGTGTCGTTCGAACCGTCGAAAATCGCCATCGCCGTGACGAAGGCATTTCTGGCCGTGAACGGTGGTCAAGGCGCCGCGTCGGCGCGTGTGCGCGAACTGGTCGAGCAGCTCACGCAGAACGTGGTGCGCGCGCTCGTGCGCAGCCGTCCGAACGGCGGCACGTTCCATATCGAAGACATTCAGGATCAGGTCGAACTCGCGCTGATGCGCGGCGGCGAGCACAACGTCGCGCGTGCGTACGTGCTGTATCGCGAGAAGCGCACGCAGGCTCGCGGCCATGACGATCAGATCGTGGCGAACACGCCGGGTCTGAACGTGACCGACAACGGCGTCACGCGTCCGCTGGACATGGCTGCGCTGCGCGGCATCATCGAGCTGGCTTGCTCGAACCTGGGCGACGCCGTGAGCGCCGATCCGATCATCGCGGAAACGGTCAAGAATCTGTACGACGGCGTGCCGATGAGCCAGGTCTACGACTCGGCGATCCTGGCTGCCCGCACCATGATCGAAAAAGATCCGGCTTATAGCCAGGTCACCGCGCGCATCCTGCTGCACACGATCCGCCGCGAGATCCTCGAAGAGGAAGTCACGCAAACGGAAATGGGCGAGCGTTACGCCGAATACTTCCCGCAGTTCATCAAGCGCGGCGTGCAAGCCGAGCTGCTCGACGACAAGCTGCTGCAGTTCGACCTGAAGCGCCTCGGCGCCGCGCTCGACAACAACCGCGATCTGCAATTCGGCTACCTCGGTTTGCAAACGCTGTACGACCGCTACTTCCTGCATCACGACGGTGTGCGCATCGAAATGCCGCAGGCATTCTTTATGCGTGTCGCGATGGGTCTGTCGCTGAACGAGATCGACCGCGAAGCGCGCGCGATCGAATTTTACAACGTGCTGTCGAGCTTCGACTTCATGTCGTCCACGCCTACGCTGTTCAACTCGGGCACGCGCCGTTCGCAACTGTCGTCGTGCTACCTGACCACCGTCGACGACGACCTCGACGGCATCTACGAAGCGCTGAAGGAAAACGCGCTGCTGTCGAAGTTCGCCGGCGGTCTGGGCAACGACTGGACGCGCGTGCGTGCTTTGGGCTCGCACATCAAGGGCACCAATGGCAAGTCGCAAGGCGTCGTGCCGTTCCTGAAGGTGGTCAACGACACGGCAGTTGCCGTGAACCAGGGCGGCAAGCGCAAGGGCGCGGTGTGCGCGTACCTGGAAACGTGGCACCTGGACATCGAGGAATTCCTCGAACTGCGTAAGAACACCGGCGACGACCGTCGTCGCACGCACGACATGAACACGGCGAACTGGATTCCCGATCTGTTCATGAAGCGCGTGATGGAAGGCGGCGACTGGACGCTGTTCTCGCCGTCCACCTGCCCGGATCTGCACGACAAGTTCGGCGCGGAATTCGAAACGGCTTACACGGCTTACGAAGACAAGGTCGCGCGGGGCGAGATCAAGCTGTTCAAGAAGATCCCGGCGGCGCAACTGTGGCGCAAGATGCTGGGCATGCTGTTCGAAACCGGCCACCCGTGGATCACGTTCAAGGATCCGTGCAATGTGCGCTCGCCGCAACAACACGTCGGCGTCGTCCACTCGTCGAACCTGTGCACGGAAATCACGCTGAACACCAGCGACGCCGAAATCGCCGTCTGCAACCTGGGCTCCGTGAACCTCGTCGCTCACCTGAAGGAACAGGCCGACGGCACGCTCGTGCTCGACCACGACAAGCTGAAGCGCACCGTCAGCGTGGCGATGCGCATGCTCGACAACGTGATCGACATCAACTATTACGCGGTCGCCAAGGCGCGTAACTCGAACCTGAAGCACCGTCCGGTCGGCATGGGCATCATGGGCTTCCAGGACTGCCTGCACCTGCTGCGCACGCCGTACGCGTCGGAAGAAGCGGTCAAGTTCGCCGACACGTCGATGGAAGCGGTTTGCTACTACGCTTACTACGCGTCGACGGAGCTGGCGCAGGAACGCGGCCGCTACTCGAGCTACCGTGGCTCGCTGTGGGATCGCGGCATCCTGCCGCAAGACTCGGTGAAGCTGCTGGAGCAAGCGCGCGGCGGTTATGTCGAAGTCGATTCGAGCGAGTCGATGGACTGGACCGAACTGCGTTCGCGCATCGCCACCTACGGCATGCGCAACTCGAACTGCGTCGCGATCGCGCCGACGGCGACGATCTCGAACATCATCGGCGTGTCGGCTTGCATCGAACCGACCTTCCAGAACCTGTATGTGAAGTCGAATCTGTCGGGCGAATTCACGGTGGTCAACGACTACCTGGTGCGCGACCTGAAGGCGCGCGGCCTGTGGGACGAAGTGATGGTCGCCGACCTGAAGTACTTCGACGGCACGCTCTCGCGCATCGACCGCATCCCGGCCGACCTGCGTGCGATCTACGCCACCGCGTTCGAGGTCGATCCGAAGTGGCTGGTCGAAGCGGCTTCGCGTCGGCAGAAGTGGATCGACCAGGCGCAGTCGCTGAACATTTACATGGGCGGCGCGTCGGGCAAGAAGCTCGACGAGATCTACAAGCTCGCCTGGGTGCGTGGTCTGAAGACGACCTACTACCTCCGCACGATGGCGGCGACTCACGTCGAGAAATCGACGGTGGCGCACGGCGCGCTGAACGCGGTGAGTTCGGGTGGCGGCGAAGGTTCGGGCGGTGCTGCGGGTGGCGCGGCCGGTGGTTTCGGTGCGAACAATGGCGCGGCTGGTGGTGCCGCGGGTGGCTTTCAGGCTGCAGCGGCCACGGCAGCAGTCGCGGTTGAAGCAGCGCCGGAAGCGGACGGTCCGGTGTGCATGATGCGTCCGGGCGATCCTGGCTTCGACGAGTGCGAAGCTTGCCAATAAGAAGCACGCAGGTAGCAGGATCGCTGCTTGCTGACGGGTTGTAGGTAATGACCCGCATGCAGCGAGCAGCGAAGCTGAAGCAAGTGAAGTAGAAGTGAAGCCGATGAGCGGCGCGGCGAGTGAATCCGAGGCGCGCTGTTCATCGCAACGCAGCGAGGCGGCGCAGTGAAGCAGGGCAGGTCACTGAAGTCTTGAAGCGGTCACTCGGCAATCAGCAGTCGGCAGCACCAGACGAAGCGCGCGACACAGTGCGCGCAGCAAACGCTTCGATCGATGGGTCGATCAACGCAGCCGGCCCGATGCATCGCTCGACATGGCATTGAACTTCACCTCGCCGGCACTGACGAATAGGCAAACGCGAGGCAAATGCGAGGCAAATGCGAAGCACTCGCAGGGCAAGCGCGAAGCAAGCGCGGACCATCGCGACGAGCAACGCGAGTCAGCAGTCAGCAGTCGCAAGACGCTACAGGCACGCTCCGCAATACAGATAGATAGAGCAGCGAAACGTCGCATCGACACGTTGCTCTTCGAGCTCGCGAAGCACCTCGACGACACACGTTCAACACGCTTCACATGAGGTGATGCACACACTCCGTTGAACAAAGTGTTGTATGAACGTAGCAACGCGAATCGAAAACAGGATTTTTCATCAGCGAACTCTTTTATCGCTCGTGAAAAGATGGTACAAACCGTTCTAAATTGATGGTGACATTTATGCTCAACTGGGATGACGAGATCACTGCCGTAACTCCCTCGAGCGCTACGCAACAGAATGTGTTGCGTAGCGCTGCGGGATCGGCTGTCGGTTCGCAAGTCGGAACGCGTTCCGCTCCTCATGCTCCCTCGGCTCAAGACGTTTTCGCGAACGACATCGCTGTCGCTCCCGTCGCTCACGCTGTTGCCGGAACGGCTGCCGTTTCGGAAGCGCGGGTCAACGTCGCCGACAAGCGCATCATCAACGGCCAGACCGACGTCAATCAGTTGGTGCCGTTCAAATACAAGTGGGCTTGGGAAAAGTATCTGGCTGGTTGCGCCAACCACTGGATGCCGCAAGAAGTGAACATGTCGCGCGACATCGCCCTCTGGAAAGACCCGAACGGTCTGACCGAAGACGAGCGCCGCATCGTCAAGCGCAACCTGGGCTTCTTCGTCACGGCCGATTCCCTCGCCGCCAACAATATCGTGCTGGGCACCTACCGCCACATCACAGCGCCCGAATGCCGCCAGTTCCTGCTGCGCCAGGCGTTCGAAGAGGCGATCCACACGCACGCCTACCAGTACATCGTCGAATCGCTGGGTCTCGACGAAGGCGAAATCTTCAACGCGTATCACGAGGTTTCCTCGATCCGCGCGAAAGACGAATTCCTGATTCCGTACATCCACGTGCTGACCGATCCGGCCTTCAAGACCGGCACGCTCGAGGCAGACCAGACGCTGCTGCGCTCGCTGATCGTGTTCGCCTGTGTGATGGAAGGCCTGTTCTTCTACGTCGGCTTTACGCAAATCCTGGCGCTGGGTCGCCAGAACAAGATGACCGGCGCCGCGGAACAGTACCAGTACATCCTGCGCGACGAGTCGATGCACTGCAACTTCGGCATCGACCTGATCAACCAGATCAAACTCGAAAACCCGCAACTCTGGACGGCTGAGTTCCGCGCGGAAATCCGCGAGATCTTCCAGCAAGCGGTCGAACTTGAATATCGTTACGCAGAAGACACGATGCCGCGCGGGGTGCTCGGCCTCAATGCGTCGATGTTCAAGAGCTATTTGCGCTTCATCTGCAACCGCCGTTGCCAGCAGATCGGTCTCGATCCGCTGTACCCGAACGAGGAAAACCCGTTCCCGTGGATGAGCGAGATGATCGACCTGAAGAAGGAACGCAACTTCTTCGAGACGCGAGTGATCGAATATCAGACTGGCGGCGCGCTGACCTGGGAGTGATCCGGGTTCGTGCTGCAGATGCATTCATCGATGGGGATGCCGTCGGCTTGGGCCGCGGCAATTTTGGCTAGGAGCAGAATCGCCTGATGCAAAGCATGCCCGGTGCGCCGCGTGCCTTCGCGGCCCACAACTATGACAGGCACTTTGCGAACCCTTCAGTGGGATGGGCAAACTTCCCCCCGGAAAAAGCCGCTGGCGTCGTTGCCGGCGGCTCGATCAAGCAATTGCCGGCGTTGAGCTTCAACGCCGAACAGATCTGGCGCGCGGTGCCTTTTGGCACGGCGCGCCTTACCGCATTCATTAGCGTAAGCGCGCAGCACCTGCGTACGCCGATGAATAGCCCGCTTCGTAGCGCGCGCCCTGAGAAGCGTCCGCGGGAAGCGGGTTTTGACGAAGGGTGTAGTTTGAACTGACTCTCATCTGAAAACCTGAAGGAGAAAATGATGGCAACTGCAAAAAAAGCCGCCGCAAAGAAACCCGCAGCCAAGAAGGTCGCAGCAAAGAAGGCTGCTCCGGCTAAGAAAGCTGCTCCGGCAAAGAAAGTCGCTGCCAAGAAAGTGGCAGTGAAGAAGGTCGCAGCGAAGAAGGCAGCACCGGCCAAGAAGGTTGCAGCGAAGAAAGCTGCTCCGGCCAAGAAGGCTGCAGCCAAGAAAGTCGCAGTGAAGAAGGTTGCTGCGAAGAAGGCTGCACCGGCTAAGAAAGCCGCAGTGAAGAAGGTTGCAGCAAAGAAGGCAGCACCGGCCAAGAAGGCTGCAGCGAAGAAGGCTGCACCGGCTAAGAAGGCTGCGCCTGCGAAAAAGGCTGCTGCTAAAAAGGCTGCGCCCGCGAAAAAGGCTGCCGCTAAAAAGGCTGCGCCTGCCAAGAAGGCTGCCGCGAAGAAAGCCGCTGCTCCTGCCAAGAAGGCTGCCCCTGCGAAGAAGGCTGTCGCCAAGAAGGCGGCTCCCGCACCCGCAGCGACTTCTGTCTCGAGCGCACCGGCGGCGACGGTGAAGACCGCGCTGAACCCGGCAGCGGCATGGCCGTTCCCGACGGGCAGCCGTCCGTAATCCGGACGCTGAGCGGTAGAAGTACTTCGACACGTCGCATGATGTGTCCGATGATCGAGTAGCGCTTGAGTAGCGTGATGAGCGCTACTCGGTCAGTCCCGTTGCCGGTTTCCGGCGACGGGATTTTTTTCGCCCGGCGAAATCACCAGGCGAAATCGGCGAAGTCACCCGGCGAAAAACGTGCAGGCGAAAAAAACGCATGCACAGGGGAGGGCATGCGTGTGAGGTCGTCGCGGCGGCAGACAGCCTCGCCGCGCGCGAGGGGAAACTTAGTGCGTGACGCGCGTGACGCCGCCGCTGGAAAGCAACCGTACGCGTTCGCCGGCGCGGAAGATTTCGCCCGTGGCGCTTTGCGTGATGGCGCGCATGTCGCCGTTATCGAGCCGGACGGTGACCTCGAGACCGTCGTGCACCGCGACGCCGTTCTCGACCGCATTGCCGGCCACCGCGCCTGCCAGGCCGCCAATAATGCCCGTGACGATCGCGCCGGTGCCACCACCGATCCTGCTGCCGGCCACCGCGCCCAGAGCGCCGCCACCGATCGCGCCGAGACCGCTTGGCTGACCATTGTTCGAACTGATCTTCACGGCGCGCACGCTATCCACCGTGCCCATGCGGACCGTTTCTTCGCGCTGCGCCTGCGACGCCGTGTACACGTCCGCGGAACTGCTGTTGTACGCACACCCCGACATGGCCAGCGAACCGGCAATCAAGGCGGCCACGATCAGGCGACTCGTTATTCTCATTCCCTAAACTCCAATAGCTCTCGGTATTACGGCAGGTCGTATCCGAACGCCTGCTTGAACCGCTCGTTGATCTCGGCCCGGCTGGGCGCGTAATTTTGCGGGCCCTGATGTTCGATCTTCAGCGCGCCCATCAGGCTCGCCAGCCGCCCGGTGGTAGCCCAGCCGAGCTTATTCTCGATGCCGTACAGCAAGCCGCCGCGAAACGCGTCGCCGCAACCTGTCGGATCGAGCACTTGCTGTGCCTTCACCGCCGGAATCTCTTCGATACCGCCCGCGTGATGGATCTGCGCGCCATGCTCGCCGAGCGTGACGATCAGCGCCTCGACCTTGCCGGCGATCTCCTCGATCGACCAGCCCGTTTTATTGCTCACCAGTTTGGCTTCGTAGTCATTGACCGCTACATAAGTGGCGAGTTCAATCATGCGCCGCAGCGACTCGCTGTCGAAGAGCGGCAAGCCCTGGCCTACATCGAAAATGTACGGGACGCCCGCGGCCGCGAGATGCTCGGCGTGCTGGATCATGCCGTCGTAACCGTCCGGCCCGACGATGCCGAGCGTGATGCCCTTGGCCTGATCAGCGCGATTCAGATGCGACTGCATCATCGCGCCCGGGTGGAACGCGGTGATCTGATTGTTTTCCAGGTCCGTGGTGATCATCGCCTGCGCCGTGTACGTGTCCGGCACCACCAGCACACTCTCCGTCGACAGCCCGAGTTGCTCGAAGCGGTCCATATAGAGCTGCGCGTCGACCGAGCCGAGCGTGCCCATGATGCGCGCGTCGCCGCCCAGCAGATGCAGCGAATACGCGATGTTGCCCGCGCAGCCGCCGAACTCGCGGCGCATGGTCGGCACCAGAAAGCTCACGTTCAGGATGTGGACCTGCTCCGGCAGGATGTGCTCCCGGAACCGGCCTTCGAAGGTCATGATGTTGTCGTAGGCGAGCGAGCCGCAAATCAGCGTAGCCAAGGCGAGCGTTCCTGTAAAAACGATAAAGAGAATGGGCGCGACGATGTGACAGCGCCGCGCATGAAGCGCGGCGCCGGGTTCGTGCGCGAAGGTGTTACTTCAGCGCGGCGAGGGCTGCGTCGTAGTTCGGTTCGTTCTTGATTTCGCCGACCAGTTCAGCGTGAACGACCTTGTCGTTCTCGTCGATCACCACCACGGCGCGTGCCGTCAGGCCGGCCAGCGGGCCGCTCGTCACGTCGACGCCGTAGGCTTGCGCGAACTCATGGCCGCGGAACGTGGACGCCGTGACGACGTTCTCGATGCCTTCGGTCGTGCAGAAGCGCGATGCCGCGAACGGCAGATCGCCCGACACGACGATCACGACCGTGTTGGTCAGCTTGGCGGCGGCTTCGTTGAACTTGCGGGTCGAGGTGGCGCAGGTCGGTGTGTCGAGGCTCGGCACAATGTTCAGCACTTTGCGCTTGCCGGCGAAGTCGGCGAGCGACACCGGCTTCAGATCCTTGCCGACCAGCGAGAAAGCGGGAGCGGCCTGGCCCACGGACGGGAACGTGCCGGCTACTTCGATCGGGTTGCCACCCAGCGTAACTTGACTCATGTTGTCGTGCTCCGAAAATTCGTCAGGATTGACGGTGAACGCGCCCGGTCAGTGCCGGGCGCGCGGGAAAGCGTTACGGATAAAAAATCTGTACGCGGAAATTGGAAGCGACCGCATTGCCCGTGTCGAGATGCACGATCATGGTCTGGGTCGTATGCGCGGGCAGTCCGGCCGCGATCTGCGTGCCGGGCGGGACGTAGTCTTGCGGCCACAGCACGCGGCGCACCGCGACATTGTTCTGGTCGTCGAGCAGCGTGAGTTCGATGGCCGGATAGGCGAGCGCGATATTGAAACGGTTACGCAGCGGCATCTTCAGTTCGAGCTTGTGCGGGCCGTCGATCTGCCGCAGATCGGACGGCTCGACCTGCAAGCCGTCGATGTCGTGCGGCGGCGTAACCTGGCAGCCGAGCGTCAAGCAGGCCTTCGCATAGACCGTCTGCGAGCGCGGGAAATAAACCATCACCGTTTCGCGTTGCCACCAGGCGAGTTGCGCGAGCAGCGCGACGATCAACAGCGCCGCCACCACCGAGCCGGCGATGATCCAGCCCATGCGCCGCGGTTCGGCCGGGCGGGTTTCGCGCACCACGGGGAAGGGATCGGGGCCGTCGTCGATCGGCTGCACGGAGAAGGGTTCGCCGCTGGCGGAGACGGGACCGGTAGCGGTGGCGGGGCCGGCAGCGGCAAAGGCCGCCGCGCCTGCGCCTGTGGCCATCGACGCATCGGGTCTGGCTGGGCCTGAGCTGGTCGGACCAAAGCCGGCGGGACCTACCTCGGCCGCGCCTAGGCCGGCCGCGCCTAGGCCGGCCGAACCGAAACGCGGCTCATTGTCAGGAATGCCATACAAGGTAGCCGGCTCGTCCAGAACCGGCTCTTCGAGCGGTTCACTCGGCGCCGTATCGGGCGCGCGCTCGGTCTTGTGCCAGACACGCGGCGCTTCGGTGTCTTCCTCGGGCGGGTCCAGGTGATACGCGAACGGGTCGAGCGGCGCGTCCGCCAGCACCGGTTCATCGTCGGGCGGAAGTGGCGCGTTGGATGCGCCGGCTTGCAGTTCGGGCTCCGTAGCGCGGCGCGGCGTGACGGCGACGCCCGCGCCGGTCGAGACCGGCGAGAGCGGCACATTGCCGGCGTTGTGGCGCAGACGCTTGTCGATGGCGGCGTCGGGTGCCGGCGTCCACGGGTCCCATGCTTCGGCGCTGAAGTCGGGGCTTTTCGGCCGCACGCCCGAGAGCGCTTCTATCGCCGCAGCCGCGGCGACCGGTTTGGCGGTCGAAAAATCACCGCCTTCGCTAATGTCGAACAGACTGCTCGATGCGTCGAATACTTCGTGGCAATGTCCGCAGCGCACAAGGCCGCGGCGCAGCGCAAGCTGTTCCGTTTGCAGACGAAAAACGGTTTCGCAGAAGGGGCAACGCGTCGCCAGGAGCATATTGAGCCGATGAGCCGGAAGGCCGTTGGTTGGACAATACGCCTTATTCTAATGGCTTTCGCGACGCGTTCCCGACAGGCATACCCAACCTTCGTGTTCGCGCCATACGCTGATGTCGATCCACCGTGAGTAGACCTGCGCGACCTCGTCCGCTTGCCGCGCCAGAATGCCGGACAGCGCGATCTTGCCACCCGGCTTGACCTTCGAAGTAAGCATCGACGCCATCAGTTTGAGCGGGTTGGACAGGATATTGGCGACCACGATATCGAACTCGCCGGCGGGGCATTCGTCGGGCAGGCCATAGATGACCTCCGCGCGGTTGCGCTCGCTATTGTGACGCGCCGACTCGACCGCTTGCGGATCGATGTCGATGCCGTACACCGGATTCGCGCCGCACTTTTTCGCGAGGATCGCGAGAATGCCGGAGCCGCAACCGTAATCGAGCACGGACTGCTCAGGCTGCACCGACTGCTCCAGCCATTCCATGCAAAGCCGCGTGGTGGGATGGCTGCCGGTGCCGAAGGCGAGCCCAGGATCCAGCTCCAGCACCAGTGCTTGGGGGTCCGGCGCATCGTGCCACGACGGCACGACCCAGATGCGTTCGCCGATCTTGATCGGATCGAACTGCGACTGCGTGAGGCGCACCCAATCCTGATCTTCGACTTCACGCACGGTGAACGAAGGCGCCGCCGGGAGGCCGATTTCATTGGCGGCGGCAGTGAGCAGCACCGCAGGGTCGTGTTCCGGCGCGACCAGCGCGATCACGCGCGAACGCTGCCACGCCGTGCGATCCGGCGTGAGACCGGGTTCGCCGAACAGCGGCTGCTCGTCGGGCGTGTCGGCGTCCGCATCTTCAACCGATACGGACAACGCGCCCAACTCGAGCAGCGCGTCGGAGAATTCCTCCGCCTGCTCGCGTGCCAACTCGGCGATCAGTTCCCGGTAGCTCATGGGTTACGCTTCTTCCGGCGCGGCCTGCAGCTTCGCGGCCAACCGGTTTTCGAGGTAATGAATGCTCGTGCCGCCTTCGACGAATTTCGCGTCCAGCATCAGCTCGCGGTGCAGCGGGATGTTGGTCTGAATGCCTTCCACCACCATCTCCGACAACGCGATGCGCATGCGCTTGATCGCCTGTTCGCGCGTGGCGCCGTAAGCGATCAGCTTGCCGATCATCGAATCATAGTTCGGCGGCACGAAATAGCCATTGTAGGCATGCGAGTCGACGCGGATGCCGGGGCCGC
Source organism: Paraburkholderia sp. BL6665CI2N2 (assembly GCF_004366535.1). Lineage (NCBI taxonomy): Bacteria > Pseudomonadati > Pseudomonadota > Betaproteobacteria > Burkholderiales > Burkholderiaceae > Paraburkholderia > Paraburkholderia sp. BL6665CI2N2. The sequence goes on along the minus strand of NZ_SORC01000001.1, from coordinate 5,130,842 downwards.
CCGGCATGTGCCACGACGTCAAACGTCCCGGCGACGGAATGAACTTGAACGGATCTTCCGCGTTGATCCGGCATTCGATCGCGTGACCCTTGAACACGATGTCGCGCTGACGGAAGGCGAGCTTCTCGCCGGCCGCGATGCGGATCTGTTCCTGCACGATATCGACGCCCGTGATCAGCTCCGTGACCGGATGCTCGACCTGCACGCGCGTGTTCATTTCGATGAAGTAGAACTCGCCATTTTCGTACAGGAACTCGAACGTACCCGCGCCCAGATAGCCCATCTTCTTGCAGGCGTCCGCGCAACGATCGCCGATACGGTCGATCAGGCGGCGCGCGATACCCGGCGCCGGCGCCTCTTCGATCACTTTCTGGTGACGGCGCTGCATCGAGCAATCACGTTCGCCCAGCCAGACTGCGTTCTTGAACGAGTCAGCCAGCACCTGAATTTCGATGTGCCGCGGGTTCTCCAGGAATTTCTCCATGTAGACCTGCGGATTACCGAATGCACGGCCGGCTTCTTCGCGCGTCATGTTGACCGCGTTGACCAGCGCCGCTTCCGTGTGGACCACGCGCATGCCGCGGCCACCGCCGCCACCGGCGGCCTTGATGATGACCGGATAGCCGACCTGGCGGGCAATCTTCACGATCTCTTTCGGATCGTCCGGCAACGCGCCTTCCGAACCCGGCACGCACGGCACGCCGGTCTTGATCATGGTCTGCTTGGCCGTGACCTTGTCGCCCATCATCCGGATGGTTTCCGGGCGCGGGCCGATGAAAGTGAAGCCGGACTGTTCGACACGTTCGGCGAAGTCGGCGTTTTCCGAGAGGAAGCCGTAGCCGGGGTGAATCGCTTCGGCGTCGGTGACTTCCGCCGCGCTGATCAGCGCGGGCATGTTCAGATAGCTCAGGTTCGAAGGCGCCGGGCCGATACAGACGGCCTCGTCGGCGAGCTTCACGTACTTGGCTTCCTTGTCGGCTTCTGAATAAACGACGACCGTCTTGACGCCGAGTTCGCGGCAGGCGCGCTGGATACGAAGCGCGATCTCGCCACGATTGGCAATGAGGATTTTTTCAAACATAGCGGTTTTTCGACTCATCAATGGGCGCCGGGTTGATCACAACGCCGGCTGCCTCAGAGGATCGGTCGCGCGCCTGGGAACGACGGGCGCGCGGGCGGCATGCGTAAAGCGCGCCGCGTCAGCCGACCACGAACAGCGGTTGGCCGTACTCGACCGCCTGGCCGTTTTCGACGAGGATTTCCTTCACCACGCCGGACTTGTCCGACTCGATTTCGTTGAGCAGCTTCATCGCTTCGATAATGCAGATCGTCTGGCCTTCCTTGACCGTGTCGCCCACCTGGACGAACGGATCGGCACCCGGCGACGGCGCACGGTAGAACGTGCCGACCATCGGCGAGGTCACCACATGGCCCTGCGGCGCGACGGCGGCCGGCGTAGCCGGCGCGGCTGCGGCAGCCGGCGCTTCGCCGCCGATTGCCGGTGCCGGCTGCGCGTATTGCGGCGCATATGAGGCGGACGGCTGCACGTAAACCGGCGGCGCATTCTTGACGATGCGGACCTTGCCTTCGCCCTCGGTCACTTCGAGTTCGGAAATACCGGACTCCGAGACGAGGTCGATCAGAGTTTTCAGTTTACGTAAGTCCATCAGGCAGCCCCTTTAATGCGAAAAGTGCCGGCGCATACGCAGCCGGCGCAAATTAGACGTGTTTGGAATCAGCCGCGCGACGAGCCGGCGGACAGCCGGTCGAGCGCGAATTCGAGCGCGTACATATATCCCTTCCAGCCGAGACCGCAAATCACGCCCTCAGCCTGGTCGGAGAAATACGAGTGGTGCCGGAACGGTTCGCGACGATGCACGTTCGACAGATGAATCTCGACGAACGGGATGCCGACCCCCGCCAGTGCGTCCCGAATGGCCACGCTGGTATGCGTGTACGCGGCGGGATTGATCAGTATGAAATCGGTTTTTTCAGTCCGCGCGGATTGGATGCGGTCTACCAGAGCGCCTTCGTGATTGCTCTGGAACGACGCGAGTTCGACGCCTGCGTCCGCTGCGCGGTCCGCCAGCGCCTGATCGATCTGCGGCAAGGTCACGCGACCGTAGACCTCGGGTTCCCGGGTGCCGAGAAGGTTGAGGTTGGGTCCGTGCAGTACCAGCAGTCGCGTCATGGTCGCTTCTTTTTCCGTGGAATTGGGCGCACTTTAGCGCTGATTAGAGAAACTTGTCTAGTTTCGCGCGCGTACGGATCGATGCCGGCGGCGCTTTGCCGCCGCGCCGGGCGCCCATCTTCTCTCAAATCCGTGGGATTTGCGCGTAATTTCGCGCCTTCCGCGGGTAATCGAGCGTCAGAAAAATGTGAAATTAAAGCGCGTCGAGCGTTTGTTTCAGCGCTTGCGGGTCGATTTGTCCCAATTTTGTCGAGCGAATGTTGCCATTTGCGTCGATTACGACGGTAAACGGCAGCCCGCCCGCAGTATTGCCGAACGCACGCGCGAGGTCGGCACCGCCGAAGCCGGTGATGTAGATCGGATACGCCACTTTTACTTTCTGCAGGAACGCCTGAACGTTTTTCTCTGAATCGACGCCAAGTCCAACGAACTGGATGCCTTTTTTCGCGTAGTCGCGCTGAAGCTGCGACAAAGACGGCATTTCTTCGACGCAAGGCCCACACCACGACGCCCAGAAGTTGACGACGATTGGGTGCCCTTTGAGCACACTTAGCGTTTGCGGCTTGCCGTCCACCGTCGTGACGGGGGCGGTCCAGAGCTGAGCGACCGCGCTTTGGGGGGAGGCCGGTTGCGCGGCGTGCGCGACTTCCCCGGCACCGCCGTTCAGCCAATGGTTGGCCAATACCCCGCCCCCCGCGGCGACGATGGCGACACACGCGCCCGCCAGAATCCGTCTCATATTCATCTTGGTCAGTCTAGTTGGTTGAAGGAGCGACGTCGCTGCCGTCGAGCAGCGTCTGCACGGCCTGCAGGTTCGCGCGCGCCGTGCGGCCGCGCGCGTCGGCACGCACCGCGCCGCGCAGGTCGTCCGTTTCGTAGAGCGCCACGTGCACGCCGACCGGCTCCGCGTCGCGGCCTTCATTCGTGGGGCGCCACAGAAAGCTAAGCGTCTCGACATAGCCGCGGCCGGCGAAATGCCGCGTTTCCGAGACGTCGTACTGAATGTCGGCGTTAAGAAAATAGATCGCGACTTCTTTGGGGTTGTCGCAGAACACCTGAAGGTGGATATCCGAGTGCTCGCCGGCGGTGCCGCCTAGCACCGCGCCGGTCAAATAAGGATTGAACGGCGCGAGCCGTTCCATCCAGTCGACCGCGATATGGCGCAGCCGCCGCAGCAGCGCGGGCTGGCTGTCGCCCTGGAATAGCGACTGATACTCGCGGATTTCTTCTTCAATCTGGTCGTTATCCGGCAGCCATTCGCCGGCAACACGGCTCTCGCCGATCACTTGGCGGGCGGCTTTGCGCTTCGCCGTGGCGTAGTCCAGACCGTCTTCGGCGATCAGGCGGGCAGCCGCGATGGCGATTTCCTCGCGCACGCGCTGCGGATCGAAGTGTGATTTGCGAACCATCCCTCGATCATACTAGAGATTGGCGACGGCCTTTCCTGGCGGGTCGCACAGCGCGCGGGGCGCGGCGGCGCGGGCGCGCACGCATAGGGTGATCGAAAGGCGTCGGTTACAATAGCGTCCTTTGCAGACGGTCGTTTCGGCCGCTCTTCTGCGCTCCCATCCCTCTCAGGAAAACCCCGGGCCTCGCCCGCTTTTCTTGCCCCCTCGGGGGACCGGCGCGAAGCGCCGGATTAGTAGGGGCTCTTCCAGGAAAAACGCCCGCGCGGCACGACAGGCTTATGCACATCCACATCCTCGGTATCTGCGGCACGTTCATGGGCGGTCTCGCGGTCCTCGCGCGCGGCGCGGGCCACACCGTGACGGGTTGCGACGCTGGCGTCTATCCGCCCATGAGCACCCAGCTCGAGGCGCAAGGCATTGGCCTGATTGAAGGCTACGACGCGGACCAGTTGAACGGCCTGAACGCGGACCTGTTCGTGATCGGCAATGTGGTCTCGCGCGGCAACCCGCTGATGGAAGCCATTCTCGACCGGGGCTTGCCGTACACCTCCGGCCCGCAATGGCTCGGCGAACATGTCCTGAACGGCAAATGGGTGCTGGCGGTGGCCGGCACGCACGGCAAGACGACCACCAGCTCGATGCTGACCTGGCTGCTCGAAGACGCCGGCCTCAACCCGGGCTTTCTGATCGGCGGCGTGCCGCTGAATTTCGGCGTGTCGGCACGGCTGACCGACTCCAGCTTCTTCGTGATCGAAGCCGACGAGTACGACACGGCCTTCTTCGACAAGCGCTCCAAGTTCGTCCACTACCGGCCCAAGACCGCGGTGCTGAACAACCTCGAATTCGATCACGCTGACATCTTTCCGGATCTGGGCGCGATCGAAACGCAGTTCCATCATCTGATCCGCACCGTGCCGGGAATCGGCCGCGTGGTCACGAATGGCCGTGAAGACGCGCTCGAGCGCGTGCTGACCCGCGGCTGCTGGAGCGAAGTGGAGCGCTTCGGCGTGCAGGGCGGCTGGCAAACCTTGCCGGCGGAAGACGGCGTGCCGGTCGACGAGCGCTTCGCCGTGTATCACAACAGCAAGCGCGTCGGCGTGGTCGAGTGGGAGGTGCAAGGCGAGCACAACCGCATGAACGCGCTGGCCGCGATCGCCGCTGCACGCCATGTCGGCGTGCCGCCGGCGCAGGCGGCACGGTCGCTGGCGAGCTTTCGCAACGTCAAGCGGCGCATGGAAGTGCGCGGCAGCGTCGACGGCGTGACCGTGTACGACGACTTCGCGCATCACCCGACCGCGATCGATACGACCGTAGCCGGCTTGCGCGCCCGCGTCGGCCGCGACAACACGCGAATTCTCGCCGTGCTGGAACCGCGCTCGAACACCATGAAGCTCGGCGTGATGAAGGCGCAATTGCCGGCCAGTCTCGCCGACGCCGACCTCGTGTTCGGCTACGGCGCGCCGACCGGCCGCGACGCGCTCGGCTGGAATCTCGGCGAGGCGCTCGCGCCGCTCGGTGGCAAGGCGCAGGCTTTCGACAATCTCGACGCGCTGGTCAAAGCGGTAGTCCACGCAGCGCGCCCCGGCGACCAGATTCTGGTGATGAGCAACGGCGGCTTCGGCGGCGTGCATCAGAAACTGCTCGACGCCCTTTCCGCGCGAGGCGCTTCGTGATCCTTTATCTGCATGGTTTCCGCTCGTCACCCAATTCGTTCAAGGCGCGCGTGCTGGCGGCGCGGCTCGTCGAGCTCGGCCGCAGCGACGAATGGTGTTGTCCGATGTTGCCGGTTTCGCCGTTCGAGACCGTGGCGCTCGCCGAATCGCTGGTGGCCGCGGCGCAGCCGAAAGTCGTCACCCTGATCGGCAGTTCGCTCGGCGGCTATTTCGCCACGTATCTGGCTGAAAAGCACGGTTGGCCGGCGGTGCTGCTGAACCCGGCGGTCGTGCCGCAGCGCGATCTGAGCGCCTATCTCGGCGAGCAGCCGTTGTGGCACGGCGGTGGCAGCATCGTCGTCGAGCCGCATCATCTGGATGAGTTGCGCGCGCTCGGCGTCGCCTCGATCACGCGGCCCGAACGCTATTATTTGATGGCCGCCACCGGCGACGAAGTGCTCGACTACCGCGAAATGCTCGCGCACTATCCCGGCGCACGGACTACGCTGATCGAAGGGAGCGATCACGCGATCAGCGAGTTCGCGCAATACGTCGACGACGTGCTGGCCTTTTGCGACGCGGAAGACGTCGAGCCGCCGGCGCCGCGCGAAGCCGCTTGATGTTGCATTCAGTCACGTCATGCCGGGTGTTCCGGCAGCGCGGCAGTTGCCGCGCATCATGATTCATGCCGCAGGCGCGCGCGTACCGCGCCGCGGATCCACTACCACGAACACGTTGCCGTGCCGCGCACGCAGTGACCGATCGCTGAACCAGATCGGGCGCGCCGGCAGATGCAAGTCAGAACGAGAGTATTGAGTGAACGTTTTCTTCGAGGAATCGGGCAGTTTCAAGGCCGGCAGCGTGCTGTCGCGCCAGGGCGATGCTTTTCAGGTCGAGCTGCCGGGCGGCCGGCGCACCAAGGTGCGCGCGAAAGACGTGCTGATCGAATTCGAAAAGCCGAGCGCGGCCGAGCTGATGCAACAAGCCGACGCCGCCGCGCAGGAGATCGATCTGGATTTTCTGTGGGAATGTGCGCCTGACGACGAGTTTCCGTTCGCGACCCTCGGCGCCGAGTATTTCGGCGAGCGTTTCGGCTCGATCGAGCGCGCCGCGCTGGTGTTGCGCATGCACGGCTCGCCGGTGTACTTCCGCCGCAAGGGCCGCGGCATGTATCAGCGCGCGCCACAGGAACAACTGAAAATGGCGCTCGCCGGCCTCGAGCGCAAGCGCCAGCAGGCGCTGGTGCAGGCCGGCTATGAAGACGAGCTGAAAGCCGGCCGTCTGCCGGAAGCCTTCACCGGCAGCAAGGCGCTAACGCTGTTGACCAGGCCGGACAAAAACACGATCGAGTACAAGGCGCTCGAAGGCGCTGCGGCGGCACGCGGCATCTCGCAAGCGCGTCTGATGCTGGAAAACGGCGCCATTCCGTCGGCGCGCGCGTTGCACGAAGCGAAATTCCTTTCCGAGTTTTTCCCACACGGCACGGGCTTTCCGCCCGTTTCTGTCGGCAGCTTGCCGGAAGATCTGCCCGAAGCAAACGTGCAGGCATTTTCGATCGACGACATCACCACGACTGAAATCGACGACGCCTTCTCCGTCGAGCATCTGGCCGATGGCCGCGTGCGGATCGGCGTGCATATTGCCGCACCGGCGCTCGGCATTCAGCGTGGCGACGAGGTCGATGCGATCGCTCGCACGCGTCTGTCGACCGTGTATATGCCTGGCGACAAGATCACCATGCTGCCCGACAGCGTCGTCGAAGCGTTCACGCTGGCCGAAGGCGGCCTGCGTCCGGCGCTCTCGCTGTATGTGATCGTCAATCGCGAGACGCAGGAAATCGTCGCGAGCGAAACGCGCGCCGAGCGCGTGTTCGTGAAGAACAACCTGCGCCACAACACGCTCGACGAGTTGGTCACCGAAGAGGCGCTCGCCGCCGGCACCGGCGACTATCCGCACAAGGACGACATCGCCGTGCTGTGGCCGTTCGCGCAGGCGCTGTTCGAAAAGCGCCAGGCCGCGCGCGCCGGTTACGGTTTGCGTCGCGAAGTGCAGCGCAACACCGACTTCAACTTCTACGTGGAAGGCGAGCACATCACGATCACGCCGCGCCGGCGTGGGTCGCCGCTCGATACGATCGTCGCCGAGCTGGCGATTCTCGCGAACTCGTCGTGGGGCGCGTTCCTGCATGACCACGGCGTGCCGGGCATTTATCGCACGCAACGCGCATTCGGTGCGCCGACCGGTCCGAAGCGTACGCGCATGCAGACTAACGCCGCGCCGCACGAAGGACTCGGCGTCACGCAGTACGCCTGGAGCACGTCGCCGCTGCGTCGTTATGTCGACCTGGTTAATCAGTGGCAGTTGATTGCCTGCGTGCAGCACGGCGTGACCGCGAAACTGGCCGCGCCGTTCAAGCCCAAAGACGCCGATCTATTCGCTGTCGTGCAAGGTTTCGACGATACGTATACCGCGTATGCCGATCACCAGCGCCGCATGGAATATTTCTGGTGTCTGCGCTGGCTGAAGCAGGAGAACCGGAAGCAGGTGGTGGCGTCGGTGGTGAAGGGCGATCTGGTGCGCCTTGAAGAGATTCCGCTGCTGCTGCATGTGCCTGGCCTCGGCGTGCACGCGCGCGGCACGCGTTTGCAGATGGAAGTGATGTCGATCGATGAGTTGACTGTCGAAGCGTCCGTGCGTCTGTTGCACGTGCTCGACGCGCCGACCGTGACGAGCGGCAGCGAGGCTGAGGAAGCGGACGAGGGCGAAGAGGAGATCATCGACGCCCCGGACGAGAGCGCCGAAGGCGAAGCCGAGGCGCAGGCCGAAGCCGAACTCGACGGCAACGACGCGGCCGCTGTGAAGAACGATGCCGAAAGCAGCGATGGCGCGGACGGTGCCGTTACCCATCAGCACATTGCGGAGCCGGGGCGATGAGCACCCAGGATTCACGCGACCGCTATGCGGTCATCGGCAACCCGGTCGGCCACAGCAAGTCGCCGTTCATTCATGGGCGCTTTGCCGCGCAGACCGGCGAGCCCGTCGAGTATGGCCACCTGCTCGCGCCGGTGGATGCGTTCGTGCCGCACGTGCGGGCCTTCATCGATGCGGGCGGGCGCGGGCTGAACGTGACCGTGCCGTTCAAGCTCCACGCGCATGCCTTTGCGGACACGTTGTCGCCGCGCGCGGCGGCGGCGGGCGCGGTGAATACGTTGCGCATCGACGCGAATGGTATTTACGGCGACAACACGGACGGCTTCGGCCTCGTGCGTGACATCGAGGTGAATCTCGGCGTGTCGTTGAAGGGCGCGCGCATTCTGTTGCTCGGCGCGGGCGGCGCCGCGCGCGGCGTGGTGCTGCCGATGCTGGACCGCACGCCGCATACGTTGACCATCGTCAATCGCACGGCGGAAAAGGCCGAGGCGCTGGTGGATCAATTCGCGCAAGCCGCGCGTGATGCCGCGTGCCGATTGAGCGGCGGCAGCGCGCGGGCGATCGAGGCGGGCACCTACGACGTGATCGTCAACGCGACGGCGGGCAGTCTGGACGCGTCGCTGCCGGAGTGCGACGACCGCGCGTTCGGCAACGGCACGCTTGCCTACGACATGATGTACGGCGCGCATCCGACGGTCTTCATGGAACATGCGCGGAAGCTGGGCGCGCACGGTGCGGATGGGCTCGGCATGCTGGTCGAACAGGCGGCTGAATCGTTTTACGTGTGGCGTGGTGTGCGGCCTGACGGCGCACCGGTGCTGGCCGAATTGCGCGCGCTGTTGACGGCGCCTTCGCACGCCTAAGGCGGCGTTTACTTTGCAGCGGCCATGGACACGAGGACTCGACGCACGATGACAGCAACGCGGCGCGTGAGCCGGCCAGGTCCGGTGCGATGGATCGTCTATCTGGGCGCCGTGGTGGCGATTGCGTGGCTGGCGACGCAGGCGTTTTACTTCGGGCAGATCGCGGTTTGGAACTACGTCAATCCGCGGAGTACGTCGTTTATGCGGTCGGACGCGTGGCGGTTGTCGCAGGATCGGCCGGATCTTTCAGTGCAGCATACGTGGGTGTCGTACGACCAGATTTCGCGGAATCTGAAGCGCGCGATTATTGCTTCCGAGGATGCGAATTTTGTTAATAACAACGGCTATGAGACCGACGCTATTTTGCAGGCCTGGGAGCGGAATAAGGCTAAGGGCAAGATTGTGCGCGGTGGGTCGACGATTACTCAGCAGTTGGCGCGGAATCTGTTCTTGTCTCGGGAGAAGAGTTATATCCGGAAGGGGCAGGAACTCATCATTACCTGGATGCTTGAGACCTTGATGGACAAGGAACGGATCTTTGAGATTTATCTCAACTCCGTTGAGTGGGGGAATGGGGTTTATGGGGCTGAGGCGGCGGCTCATTACTACTACAAGACTTCGGCGAGTAGGTTGACTGCTGCGCAGTCGGCGCGATTGGCGGTCATGCTGCCGCAGCCTAAGTATTTTGATGAGCATCGGGGGTCGCAGTATCTGGCGCAGCGGGCGCGGGTTATTGCGAGGCGGATGGGGGCGGCTGAGTTGCCCGATTGAGGTTTTTTGCTCTGGTCGGTGGTTTGGTTGGGGGTTTTCGTGGGGTTGGCCTTTCCTTGCATTGTTAGTGGTCTATTAGCGTCGCCCCTGTGCGGGGCAGGCACCTACTTTCTTTGCCGCGGTGTATGGACCGGAGACATGGGTAACAGGTGTGCGGAGACATGGGTAACACTCTGGGCGAGCGAATCGCCTGGAGCCGGTTATGCCCTGGAACCCGAGAGACACCATGAATCTGCGTCTGGAATTCGTTCAGCTGGCCTCGCAGGAAGGCGCCAACCGTCGTGAACTGTGCCGGCGCTTTGGCATCAGCCCGAAGACCGGCTACAAGTGGCTCGATCGCCACGCGCAGGGCGGAGCCACCGCGCTGACGGATCATTCGCGACGGCCCCGGCAGAGTCCGGCACGCACGACAGCGTCGGTCGAGCAGCGCGTGGTCGAACTGCGGCGGGCGCATCCGGCCTGGGGTGGACGCAAGATCAGCCGACGTCTGTGCGATCTGGGTCACACGGACGTGCCCGCTCCCAGCACTGTGACCGATATCCTGCATCGCCACGGGTTGATCGACCCGGCCGCTTCCGATGCCGCCACGGCCTGGCAGCGCTTCGAGCATGCGCAGCCCAACGATCTCTGGCAGATGGATTTCAAGGGCTGGTTCGACCTGCAGGACGGACGGCACTGTTCACCACTGACCATGCTGGACGATCATTCGCGCTACAACGTGACACTCGATGCCTGCATCTGCACCGACACCCGGATCGTCCAGCATCATCTGGAGCGCACGTTCCGCCGCTACGGGCTGCCGCTGCGCATCAACGCGGACAACGGTTCGCCGTGGGGCAGCCCCAGCCAGCCGGGCCAGTTGACCGAACTGGCCATCTGGCTCATCCGGCTGGGCGTGCGACTGTCGCACAGCCGCGTGGCGCATCCGCAGACCAACGGCAAGGAGGAGCGGTTTCACCGCACGCTGAAGGCCGAGGTGATCGCCGGGCGCCATTTCAGGGACCTGCCCAGCGCCCAGCAGGCGTTCGATGAGTGGCGCCCGGTCTACAACCATCAACGCCCGCATCAGGCACTGGACATGGCGACCCCGGGCACGCGCTATCGACCGAGTCCACGCGCCTACCCCGAAATCCTGCCGCCGATCGAGTACGGCGCAAACGACCACGTGCAGTGCGTGAAGTGGAACGGTGAACTACGCTTCAGGAACCGGCGATTCAAGGTATCGAACGCATTGCAGAACCTGCCCGTAGCCATCCGCGAGCGCGTCGATGAAGAGAGCTGCTACGACCTGTTTTTTGCGCATCACCGTTTCGGAACCATCAACCTGAACCAGCAGGAATGAGCGGATCATGTGTTACCCATGTCTCCGCACACCTGTTACCCATGTCTCCGGTCCATACACCGCGGCAAAGAAAGTAGGCAAAGAAAGCCGCTTCACACCGCCAGCCTGTAAGCGGGCCCCTCGCGCAGTCGCAATAGTGGTGCATCTGGAATCTGTGTTCTCGCACATTCGGCGCTAGTGACAAGGCCGTCATACTTCCCGCCTCGCGCTACGCGCTCGCCGGAAGGGTCTGCTTCTATCCTAACCAGTGGGTTTCTCTGTGCGCTGTGGGGCCGTCGGCTTCGCCTCGGCTTTGGGCCGTAACGACTTTCGGTATTTGGTGCGCTTCAGTTCGGAGCTTCTTCGAAGCGACGTATATCGACGCAGAGCTTTGTCAATGCGCTGCTGTCGTTGCTCGCGTAATGGTTCTAAAGCGAGGTTGTCTGTTCTGCATCGTTCTTTTTGCGCCGATACGCTCACAGTCTTCTGACGCTGTCTTCGTGGCCTTTGCAAGAAGGTCCGCTGCGTGGCGCGCTGTGATGCGGCTCTGCGGAATTCCCTTGGCATCAAGCGCGATCACCTGGTACAACTCGCGGTCGATCTCGACTTCGCGTTGGTAATCCTCGCAGGTGTCGAGCAGCAACTCCAGCAATTTCCGCTGGCGATGTCTCTCCTCTCGCGTCACCGCCGGACCCCTGACTATCGAGGCCGCAAGTGTCACCAGCTTGTCCAGTTGGCTTAGCTGCCGCTCAAGCAGCCCAAAGGCGGACAAGGCGAGCTTTTCGTATTGAAGTGCATCAACGGGTGGGCGCGATGTGGTTCGAGAATTCTTGACGGATTTACTCATGGCGCGATCTCCCTGAAACTTACCTGGATCGCCCGACACGCGCTTGCAAGGTGGTGAGCGGGCACAGTGACAGGTCGACAGACCGGCGTAGAACCAAAACCGGCAGACCCGTAGGTCTCCATGCCAAGGCCCGCCCATGGAAAGAAGGCGTGCTAAAGCTAACGCGCGTCTGCGATACAGACGCGCGGGTTCTACTCTACGTGCAGGCTGTCGAGCCTGAACCATCGCGAACGCGACGGCAGACCAAGTTTAGACAGGTCACGCCGAGAGTGATCACCTGTACGAGCTAAAAGGCGCGCACAGCCTTCATTTCCGAAATTTCCCTGGCATTACTTCCGATTCGGAGTGACCCCGCCAAGCAAATTCCTCAGGAAATGCGGCATTCCTCACCGAGAAACAGCCGTGAGGTGTGAGGACAACCACTTTCCATGCCCATTGGACATTTCATTTCAAGCGACCACTTTTCACACACCGGCACTTCAGCGACGCCGAGCCGAATCCGATGGCCCCACAGTACAGAGAGAAACCTACGGGTCGAGCTTGTGTGAAAACACGCTGATCGCCTAGACTGGATTAACTCATTCAGCGTGGGTGACCGGATGAAGCGATTCATAGAAGGTGAAGATCGCAAGCAGGTGACGCTGCTTCCAAAGTGCCTCGATGACTTCGTTGCCGAGGACAATCCGGTCAGGATTATCGACGCGTTCGTTGAAGAGCTTGACCTTGCATCACTGGGCTTCGATGGCGCGATGCCGTCGACTACAGGTCGCCCGTCCTATCATCCAGCCGTGCTGTTGAAAATCTATATTTACGGTTACCTGAACCGGGTCCAGTCGAGCCGTCGGCTGGAACGTGAATGCCAACGCAATGTTGAATTGATGTGGCTCACCGGCCGCCTGGCGCCGGACTTCAAGACCATCGCCGACTTCCGTCGTGACAGTGGAACAGGCATCCGCAACGTATGTCGCCGCTTCGTTGTCTTATGCCGCGAACTGAAGCTGTTCTCGCAAGCGCTCGTTGCCATCGACGGTAGCAAGTTCAAGGCAGTCAACACCCGCGATCGCAACTTCACAGAGGGTAAGGTCGACAAGCGTCAGAAGCAGATCGAGGAGAGCATCCAGCGGTATCTGAACGCGCTGGAGACTGCCGATCGTACGCAACCCGCTGAGCTGGAAGCGAAGACGACCCGGTTGCAGGACAAGATCGCACGCTTGCGCGAGCAGATGCGAAGCCTTGATCAGATCAGGGAGCAACTCAAGACGCAGCCTGATGGCCAACTCTCGATGACTGATCCCGACGCGCGCTCCATGGCGACGAGCGGCAAAGGCTCGGGAATGGTCGGCTACAACGTACGGGTGGCAGTAGACGCCAAACACCACCTCATCGTTGCTCACGAGGTCACAAACTCTGGCAGCGACCGGGCGCAACTCAGCCCCATAGCGAAAGCTGCACGCGATGCGATGGGCAAGACCAGACTGCGGGCAGTCGCCGATCGTGGCTACTACAGCGGGCCTCAGATCAAAGAGTGTGCGGATGCCGGGATCGCGGTAATGCTGCCGAAACCCACGACATCAAGCGCGAAATGCCATGGTCGATTTGATAGGGCTGACTTCATCTACATTGCGCGGGACGACGAATACCAGTGTCCAGCCGGTGAACGGGCAATCTACCGTTTCACCGGGGAGGAACACGGTATGCAATTGCGCCGTTACTGGAGCAGCGCCTGTCCTCATTCCCAATAAAATCACAATGCACGCCAAGTCCATATCGGCGAATCACCCGATGGGAGCACGAGTCGGTGTTGGAAGGTGTTCAACGTCAACTCGACAAAACGCCAGAGGCGATGACAGTGCGCAGGCGGACCGTCGAACATGTCTTTGGAACGTTCAAGCACTGGATGGGCTACACACATTTCCTGACACGCAGGCTGCCCAACGTGGGGACCGAGATGAGCTTGAACGTACTTGCCTACAATCTCATGCGAGTGCTGAGAATCCTGGGGTTCAAGAAAACGATGAAAGCGATGCGGCTGGTGGGTGCGTGAGCACCCGTAGGTCCTAAAACTAGACCCTTGAACTTGTTTGGAGCGCGTTAGAGACGTTCAGCGTCTCGTCATCGCCGCGACACCCCCAAAGACAGCCAAACGCGCCGACGGCCAGGTTTCCCCGTCGGATTGCAACTCCGTCGAGTTTCCACACGGCCTGGGTCAGAAGCGGACCCTTCCGGCGAGCGCGCAGCGCGAGTCGGGAGGTATGACGGCTTTGTCACTGGAGCCGAATGTGCGAGAGCACAGATTCCAGATGCACCACTACCGCGGCTGCGCGAGGGCCCCGCTTAGGGGTTAGCGGTGTGAAGCGGCTTTCTTTGCCTACTTTCTTTGCCGCGGTGTATGGACCGGAGACATGGGTAACTGGTGTGCGGAGACATGGGTAACACATGATCCGCTCATTCCTGCTGGTTCAGGTTGATGGTTCCGAAACGGTGATGCGCAAAAAACAGGTCGTAGCAGCTCTCTTCATCGACGCGCTCGCGGATGGCTACGGGCAGGTTCTGCAATGCGTTCGATACCTTGAATCGCCGGTTCCTGAAGCGTAGTTCACCGTTCCACTTCACGCACTGCACGTGGTCGTTTGCGCCGTACTCGATCGGCGGCAGGATTTCGGGGTAGGCGCGTGGACTCGGTCGATAGCGCGTGCCCGGGGTCGCCATGTCCAGTGCCTGATGCGGGCGTTGATGGTTGTAGACCGGGCGCCACTCATCGAACGCCTGCTGGGCGCTGGGCAGGTCCCTGAAATGGCGCCCGGCGATCACCTCGGCCTTCAGCGTGCGGTGAAACCGCTCCTCCTTGCCGTTGGTCTGCGGATGCGCCACGCGGCTGTGCGACAGTCGCACGCCCAGCCGGATGAGCCAGATGGCCAGTTCGGTCAACTGGCCCGGCTGGCTGGGGCTGCCCCACGGCGAACCGTTGTCCGCGTTGATGCGCAGCGGCAGCCCGTAGCGGCGGAACGTGCGCTCCAGATGATGCTGGACGATCCGGGTGTCGGTGCAGATGCAGGCATCGAGTGTCACGTTGTAGCGCGAATGATCGTCCAGCATGGTCAGTGGTGAACAGTGCCGTCCGTCCTGCAGGTCGAACCAGCCCTTGAAATCCATCTGCCAGAGATCGTTGGGCTGCGCATGCTCGAAGCGCTGCCAGGCCGTGGCGGCATCGGAAGCGGCCGGGTCGATCAACCCGTGGCGATGCAGGATATCGGTCACAGTGCTGGGAGCGGGCACGTCCGTGTGACCCAGATCGCACAGACGTCGGCTGATCTTGCGTCCACCCCAGGCCGGATGCGCCCGCCGCAGTTCGACCACGCGCTGCTCGACCGACGCTGTCGTGCGTGCCGGACTCTGCCGGGGCCGTCGCGAATGATCCGTCAGCGCGGTGGCTCCGCCCTGCGCGTGGCGATCGAGCCACTTGTAGCCGGTCTTCGGGCTGATGCCAAAGCGCCGGCACAGTTCACGACGGTTGGCGCCTTCCTGCGAGGCCAGCTGAACGAATTCCAGACGCAGATTCATGGTGTCTCTCGGGTTCCAGGGCATAACCGGCTCCAGGCGATTCGCTCGCCCAGAGTGTTACCCATGTCTCCGCACACCTGTTACCCATGTCTCCGGTCCATACACCGCGGCAAAGAAAGTAGGTGCCTGCCCCGCACAGGGGCGACGCTAATAGACCACTAACGCGTCAAGGAAAGGCCAACACCCGCACACCACAACCCAACAACTCAGCCCACGGCAAAAAAATCCCATTATCTGAATCCGACACTCACATATTGGAGCTTTCTCAAAAACCGCCCTACAATCCACCCCAACAAGCAGAAAGCGCCGCACGGCACGGAGAAACTCCCGCCGCCAGGCGCCGAAAAAGCGACAGCAAGAAGAAACCGGAGACAAAGCCCAAACCATGCCGAAAGCCCAAAGGCATCACCGCCGCGCCAGCCATACCGCGAGCAATCAAGGCCCTCTCTCCGGCCCCGCGCTGTAAGCGCAAAAAAAACCACCGAAAAGCGAATCGCCATGAACAAAGCGATGCCTACTCACGCCGCGAGCGAATCCGAAGCCGATCTATCGCCATCCGTCGACCACGCGACTAGCGGCACGCCGCCACGTCCGTCGGCGCCCACCGCCAAGACGCCGCGCGCGAACGCCGGCATCCACCCGGCCCCGGTGGACGGAATCGCGCTCCCCAGCACGCTGCTCGACATCACCCCGCAGCAAGCCGGCACGCAAACCCTCCTGCGCGGCCTGGCGATCCTCGAAGCAGCAGCAGCGGGCGTGCGCGACCTCCGCACCTTCGGCGCCGCGCTCGGCACGACCCGCAGCACCACGCATCGTCTGGTCAGCAGTCTCGTGCAAGCGCGCTATCTGCGCCAGGTCCAAGGCGGCTACCTGCTCGGCCCGAAGCTAATCGAACTCGGCACGATCGCGCTCGAACAGATGCCGCTCACCGCGGTCGCTCGCCAGCACCTCGAATCGCTCGCGGAACAAACCCTCGACACGATCCACCTCGGCGTGCGCGACGGCGACGACGTCCTCTACATCGACAAAATCCCCGGCACTCGCGGCCTCGAAATGCGCTCGCGCGTCGGTCACCGCATGCCGCTGGCATCGACGGGGATCGGCAAGGCCATGATGCTCGACCTCACGCCGGACGTCTGGCAGTCGCTGTTTGATGCCTCGCGCCGCGCGCTTGCCGGCGTCAGTTTCAAGCCGGATAACCGTCCCGACGCGCAGACCTTCATGCAGCGCATGACCAACTACGCCGCCGGCGGCTACACCTTCGATCTCGAAGAAAACGAAGCGTCGATCCGCTGCGTCGCGGCTCCCGTGCGCGATGCGTCGGGCGCGGTGGTGGCGGCGCTGTCGGTGGCGAGCACGATTCCATACATGTCGCTCGAACGCATGGACGAACTGATTCCGGTCGTGCAGCGCGAAGCGCGCGCGATTTCGGAAGAACTGGGCTGGCGCGCTCCGCAGCCGGCAACCCGCAGGATCAAGCGATGAAGCGAGCGGGTTCTCCCACCCAGGCAGCCGGCCACGCTGCAGCCGTTTCGGTCGACGCGAGCAACGAGCACGCCGCGCTGATCGCGCTCGACTGGGGCACGACGTCGCTGCGCGCCTATCTGTACGACGCGTCCGGCAACGTGCTGGCGACGCGCGCATCGACGGCGGGCATCATGAATCTGCCGCGCAGCGCGGAGCAGGGCGGCTTCGACGCGGCCTTCGACGACGCCTGCGGCGCCTGGCTCGAACACGCGCCCGGCGCGCCGGTGATCGCGGCAGGCATGGTCGGCAGCGCGCAGGGCTGGCTGGAAGCGCCGTATGTGGACACGCCGGCGAGCGCCGATGCGCTGGTGGCGGGCATCGTCCGCGTGCAGGCGGCGTGCGGCGTGACGCTGCATATCGTGCCGGGCGTCCTGCAACGCGGCGAACTGCCCAACGTGATGCGCGGCGAAGAAACGCAGATCTTCGGCGCGCTCGGCGAACAGACAAACACTGTTGACAGCGGCAAGCGCTCGCTGATCGGTCTCCCCGGCACTCACGCCAAATGGGCGGTGGTGCAAGCGGACCGCATCGAGCGTTTCCACACCTTCATGACCGGCGAAGTATTCGCGGCACTGCGCGAACACACGATTCTCGGCCGCACGATGCTCACGCCTGATCTTCCGGACACCGGCGCGTTCCTGCATGGCGTGAACATCGCGCGGGAAAAAGGCCAGGCGGGGGTGCTCGCGACCGTGTTCAGTTCGCGCACGCTCGGCCTCACCGGACAACTGTCGCGCGAACAGCAACCGGACTATCTGTCGGGGTTACTGATCGGACACGAACTGGCTGGTCTCGACGCCGTGCTTGCGCAACAGCAAAGCGCGCTCGCCGGGCAGAGCCTGCGCCTGATCGGCAACGAAGCGCTGTGCGAGCGTTATCGGCTCGCGCTGGCGCAATTCGGCTGCACCCAGGCGGAACTGGTCAAGCACGCCACCGAGCGCGGCCTGTGGCGCGTCGCCTCGCAGGCGGGGCTCGTCAAACCGGCCGCCAAGACGGCGCGCGCCTGACCATCAGCGCCGCCGCCCACGAAACAAGGAACCGACATGCAACCTCACATCAATCTGCCCGCTCCGTACATGCCGCACGCGGGTTTGATCGCGGCGTTCGAGGCGTGTCCGCTGATCGCGATCATGCGCGGCGTGACGCCCGCCGATGCCGCCGAGCACGGCCAGGCGCTCTACGAAGCCGGCTTCCGGATTGTCGAAGTGCCGCTGAATTCGCCGCAGCCTTTCGACAGCATCGCAGCGATCCGCAAGGTTTTGCCGGCGGATGCGATCGTCGGTGCGGGAACGGTGCTGCATCCGAGTTTCGTCAACGACGTGAAGTCGGCGGGCGGCGAACTGATCGTCATGCCGCATAGCGATCCGGAAGTCGTCGGTGCTGCGAAAGCGCAAGGCATGGCCTGCGCGCCGGGCGTCGCGACGCCCAACGAAGCATTCCTTGCGTTGAAGAACGGCGCGGACGTGCTGAAGATGTTCCCCGCCGAACAACTCGGCTGCCAGGTCGTGAAAGCGTGGCGCGCGGTCATCGCGGCGGAAGTGCCGCTGGTGCCGGTCGGCGGCATCACGCCCGACAACATGGGCCCGTTTTTGAGCGCGGGTGCGAACGGCTTCGGCCTCGGCTCGGCGCTGTATAAGCCGGGGCAGAGCGCGGCAGTGACGGCTTCGCACGCGAAGGCGTACATCAACGGTTTGCGCATCGCTCGCGCGGGTGCGAAGAAATGAAACGGCTCGCCGGCAAAGTCGCGCTTGTCACCGGCGCCGGCCGCGGCATCGGCGCGGCGATCGCGCATGCGTTCGCGCGCGAAGGCGCGGCAGTCGTGCTGGCCGAACTGGATATCGAGACCGCGCAGCAGACGGCGGAGCACATCGAGTCGCAGACTGGCGCGCACGTGCTCGCGGTGCATACGGACGTGACGCAATCCGCGTCGGTTCAGCACGCGGTGAGCGAAGCCGAACGCGCATTCGGCGCGCTCGACGTGCTGGTGAACAACGCCGGCATCAACGTGTTCTGCGACCCGCTCACCATGACCGACGACGACTGGCGCCGCTGCTTCGCGGTCGATCTCGACGGCGTGTGGAATGGTTGCCGCGCGGCCTTGCCGGGCATGGTGGAACGCGGCGCGGGCAGCATTGTGAACATCGCCTCGACACATTCGTTCAAGATCATTCCGGGCTGTTTTCCGTACCCGGTGGCGAAGCACGGCGTGATTGGACTGACGCGCGCGCTCGGCATCGAATATGCGCCGCGCAATGTGCGGGTCAACGCGATCGCGCCGGGTTACATCGAAACGCAATTGACGCATGACTGGTGGAACGAACAAGCCGATCCGGCCGCCGCCCAGCAAGCGACGCTCGATCTGCAGCCGATGAAACGCATTGGCCGCCCGGAAGAAGTCGCGATGACGGCGGTGTTTCTCGCTTCGGACGAAGCGCCGTTCATCAACGCCACCTGCATCACGGTGGATGGCGGGCGCTCGGCGCTGTATCACGACTGATTTTTGCAGGACTCGGATTGCGCAGGGGCGCATGGAGTACACCGGACGACGCGCTGGCCGCGTGTGTCACACCCGGTACAAGAAGACGCGGCCGATACCTTCTCGTTATCAATTAGTCAGGAGACACGCATCATGAAACGTAGAATTTTCCTCACGCTGGCAGCAGCGGCGACGGGTGTGCTCTTCAACGCACCGGTCGCGCAAGCCGCCGATCCGGTGAAGATCGGCTTCCTCGTGAAGCAGCCGGAAGAACCGTGGTTCCAGGACGAGTGGAAGTTCGCCGAAATCGCCGCCAAGGAAAAGGGCTTCACGCTGGTGAAGATCGGCGCGCCGTCGGGCGAGAAGGTGATGAGCGCCATCGACAACCTGTCGGCGCAAAAGGCCCAAGGCTTCGTGATCTGCACGCCTGACGTCAAGCTCGGACCGGGCATCGTCGCGAAAGCGAAGGCCGACGGCCTGAAGATGATGACGGTGGACGATCGCCTGGTCGACGGCGCGGGCAAGCCGATCGCGTCGGTGCCGCATATGGGCATCTCGGCGTACAACATCGGCAAGCAGGTCGGCGACGGCCTGGCTGCGGAAATCAAGAAGCGCGGCTGGGACATGAAGGACGTGGGCGCGATCGACGTGACCTACGAACAGCTGCCGACCGCGCATGACCGCACCAGCGGCGCAACCGACGCGCTGATCGCCGCCGGCTTCCCGAAGGCGAACATCATCGCCGCGCCGCAAGCGAAGACCGACACGGAAAACGCGTTCAACGCCGCCAACATCGCGCTGACGAAGAATCCGAACTTCAAGCACTGGGTCGCTTACGGCCTGAACGACGAAGCCGTGCTCGGCGCCGTGCGTGCCGCGGAAGGCCGCGGCTTCAAGGCGGACAACATGATCGGTATCGGCATCGGCGGTTCGGACTCGGCACTCAACGAGTTCAAGAAGCCGTCGCCGACGGGCTTCTACGGCACGGTCATCATCAGCCCGAAGCGTCACGGCGAAGAAACCTCCACGCTGATGTACGACTGGATCACGCAAGGCAAGGCACCGCCGCCGCTCACGCTGACGACCGGCATGCTGGCCACGCGTGACAACGTCGCCGATGTGCGTCAGAAGATGGGCCTCGCGGCGAATTAAGCTCCGTGATTCAGTACGCTGTGCAATGAAGGAAACTGCCGGCGCGCCTTTTGCCAAAGATCGGCGCGCCGGCAGCAGCAATAAAAGATCAGCAGTAGAGACAGGCCGTGCTTTTGCGATGTTGCCCACCAAGCACATCGACGAACTCGGTTCACACGAAGCAACAGGAGGCGAAGTGTCAGCGACGCTACGTTTTGACAATATCGGTAAAGTCTTTCCAGGCGTGCGCGCGCTCGACGGTGTGTCCTTCGACGTCAACGTCGGCCAGGTGCACGGCCTGATGGGCGAAAACGGCGCAGGGAAATCGACCCTGCTGAAGATTCTCGGTGGTGAATACCAGCCCGACTCGGGCCGCGTGATGATCGACGGCAACGAGGTGCGCTTCACGAGTGCGGCGTCGTCGATCGCGGCGGGTATCGCGGTGATTCACCAGGAGCTGCAATACGTGCCTGACCTGACGGTCGCGGAAAACCTGCTGCTCGGACAACTGCCGAACTCGCTCGGCTGGGTCAACAAGCGCGAAGCCAAACGCTTCGTGCGCGAACGCCTCGAAGCGATGGGCGTGGCGCTCGACCCTAACGCGAAGCTGCGCAAGCTCTCCATCGCGCAACGGCAGATGGTCGAAATCTGCAAGGCGCTGCTGCGCAACGCGCGCGTGATCGCGCTGGACGAGCCGACCAGTTCGCTGTCGCATCGTGAGACGGAAGTGCTGTTCAAGCTGGTGCGCGATCTGCGCGCGGACAACCGCGCGATGATCTACATCTCGCACCGCATGGACGAGATCTACGAACTGTGCGACGCCTGCACGATTTTCCGCGACGGCCGCAAGATCGCTTCGCATCCGACGCTCGAAGGCGTGTCGCGCGACACCATCGTCAGCGAGATGGTGGGGCGGGAAATTTCGGACATCTATAACTACTCGGCGCGCCCGCTCGGCGAAGTACGCTTCGCGGCGAAGGCGATCGAAGGCCACGCGCTCGCGCAACCGGCTAGCTTCGAAGTGCGGCGCGGCGAGATCGTCGGCTTCTTCGGCCTGGTGGGCGCGGGCCGCAGCGAACTGATGCATCTGGTGTACGGGGCCGATCACAAGAAGGGCGGCGAGTTGATGCTCGACGGCAAGCCGATCAAGGTGCGCAGCGCGGGCGAAGCGATCAGGCACGGCATCGTGCTATGCCCGGAAGACCGCAAGGAAGAGGGCATTGTCGCGATGGCGACCGTGTCGGAGAACATCAATATCAGTTGCCGCCGTCACTATCTGCGCGCCGGGATGTTCCTCGACCGCAAGAAGGAAGCGGAAACCGCGGATCGTTTCATCAAGCTGCTGAAGATCAAGACGCCGAGCCGCCGCCAGAAGATTCGTTTCCTTTCGGGTGGTAATCAGCAGAAGGCGATTCTGTCGCGCTGGTTGGCCGAGCCTGATCTGAAAGTGGTGATTCTCGACGAGCCGACGCGCGGTATCGACGTCGGCGCGAAGCATGAAATCTACAACGTGATCTATCAGCTTGCCGAACGCGGCTGCGCGATCGTGATGATTTCGTCGGAGCTGCCGGAAGTGCTCGGCGTGTCCGACCGGATCGTCGTAATGCGCCAGGGCCGCATTTCCGGCGAACTGTCGCGTAAGGATGCAACGGAACAATCGGTATTGAGCCTTGCGCTGCCGCAAAGCTCGACCGCACTGCCCGGAACGGAAACCGCTGCCCAACAGGCGGCCTGAACATCATTCGGACGAAAGTCCGGCAACCCGTGGGGAACGGGAGGAGTCTTCAACATGCAAGCCAGAGAAAACCTCGCGCAACAGGCCGCCAAGAGCGCTGCCGATGCGTTGATTCCGCAGTCGAACGACAAGGCCAAATGGTGGCAACAGATCACCGAGTACAGCCTGATCGTGATCTTCGTCGTGATGTTCGTCACGATGTCGCTGACCGTCGATCACTTCTTCTCGATCGAGAACATGCTCGGCCTCGCGCTGTCGATCTCGCAGATCGGCATGGTCGCGTGCACGATGATGTTCTGTCTCGCCTCGCGCGACTTCGACTTGTCGGTCGGTTCGACGGTCGCATTTGCCGGCGTGTTGTGTGCGATGGTGCTCAACGCGACTGGTAACACCTTCATCGCGATCGTCGCGGCGGTGGCGGCGGGCGGCGTGATCGGCTTCGTCAACGGCGCGGTGATCGCGTATCTGCGCATCAACGCGCTGATCACGACGCTCGCCACGATGGAAATCGTCCGCGGCCTCGGCTTTATCGTCTCGCATGGTCAGGCGGTAGGCGTGTCGTCGGATACGTTTATCGCGCTCGGCGGCTTGAGCTTCTTCGGCGTGTCGCTGCCGATCTGGGTCACGCTGCTGTGCTTCATCGTGTTCGGCGTGATGCTCAACCAGACCGTGTATGGCCGCAATACGCTCGCGATCGGCGGCAATCCGGAAGCGTCGCGTCTGGCCGGTATCAATGTGGAACGCACGCGCGTCTACATCTTCCTGATCCAGGGCGCGGTGACCGCGCTGGCCGGTGTGATTCTGGCCTCGCGTATCACGTCGGGTCAGCCGAATGCCGCGGAAGGCTTCGAGCTGAACGTGATTTCGGCGTGCGTGCTGGGCGGCGTGTCGCTGCTCGGCGGCCGCGCGACGATTTCGGGCGTGGTGATCGGCGTGCTGATCATGGGCACGGTCGAGAACGTGATGAACCTGATGAACATCGACGCGTTCTATCAGTACCTCGTGCGTGGCGCGATCCTGCTCGCCGCCGTGCTGCTCGACCAGTTGAAGAACCGCGGCTCGCGCGATTAAACGCCCCGCCCACTCACTTGCTCTAAAAGGAATCGAACGATGTCGTCTCCGGCCAATGCAAACGTCCGTCTCGCGGACAGCGCCTTCGCGCGTTATCCGAGCCTCGTCGACCGCACGGTGTTGATCACGGGCGGCGCGACCGGGATCGGCGCATCGTTCGTCGAGCATTTCGCGGCGCAAGGCGCGCGCGTCGCGTTTTTCGATATCGACGCGAGCGCTGGCGAAGCGCTTGCCGACGAACTGGGCGATTCGAAACACAAGCCGCTGTTCCTGTCGTGCGATCTGACCGACATCGACGCGCTGCAAAAGGCGATCGCCGACGTGAAGGCCGCGCTCGGTCCGATCCAGGTGCTGGTCAACAACGCCGCGAACGACAAGCGCCATACGATCGGCGAAGTCACGCGCGAGTCGTTCGACGCGGGCATCGCGGTGAACATCCGTCACCAGTTCTTCGCGGCGCAGGCGGTGATGGAAGACATGAAAGCCGCCAACAGCGGCTCGATCATCAATCTCGGTTCGATCAGCTGGATGCTGAAAAACGGCGGCTATCCGGTCTATGTGATGTCGAAGTCCGCAGTGCAGGGTTTGACGCGCGGTCTCGCGCGCGACCTCGGCCACTTCAATATCCGCGTCAATACGCTGGTGCCGGGCTGGGTGATGACCGAGAAGCAGAAACGCTTGTGGCTCGACGACGCGGGCCGTCGTTCGATCAAGGAAGGGCAGTGTATCGACGCCGAGCTGGAACCGGCCGATCTCGCGCGCATGGCGCTCTTCCTCGCCGCCGACGACAGCCGGATGATCACCGCGCAGGACATCATCGTCGATGGAGGCTGGGCGTGAGCGCGAGCGGTTCATCCAGCACGGCCGCGCTGCTGCTCGATACGAAATGCACACTCGGCGAAGGCGCGACATGGTGCGCGCAAACCGGCCGTTTCTACTGGACGGATATTGAAGGCGCGCGTCTGTGGCGCTACGACCCACGGGACGGTAGCAACATGTCCTGGCAGATGCCCGAGCGCCTCGCCACCTTCGCGCTGTGCGCGGATCCACGTTACCTGTTGCTCGGCCTGGCCACGCATCTCGCGTTTTTCGAGCTGGCCACCGGCGAGACGCGGCGCATCATCGACGTCGAAGCCGGCTTGAACACCCGCGTGAACGACGGCCGCTGCGACCGTCAGGGCCGCTTCGTGTTCGGCACCAAAGATGAGGGCGCGCCGTTGCAGGCAATCGGCGGCTTCTACCGGCTCAGTCTAGATTTGTCGCTGGAGCGTTTGCCGTTGCCCGCGCCGGCGATCTCGAACAGCATCGCGTTCAGTCCCGACGGCGGGACGATGTACTACTGCGATTCGCCGACACGCGAAATCCGTGCGTGCGACTATCGCGCGGACGGCAGCATCGCCAATGACCGCCTGTTCACCCGCCTCACCGACGCCAGCGGCGAACCCGACGGCTCGACCGTCGACCGCGACGGCGGCCTGTGGAACGCGCAGTGGGGCGGCCGGCGCGTGGTGCGTTACGGACCGGACGGCGTGGAAACGGAGCGCGTCGGCGTGCCGACCGCGCAGCCGAGTTGCGTCGCGCTAGGCGGCACGCAGCTGGACACGCTGTACATTACGAGCGCGCGCTGCGGCCTCGATGCGGCGGCGCTCGCCGACGATATGCAGGCCGGCGGCGTGTTTATCGCCACGCTCGGACGGCAAGGTTTGCCGGAGCCGGTGTTCCAAGGCGCGCCCGCTTAGCGCAGAATGACGCTGCCTCGCTCCCGAGGCAGCCATGAAGCAATCAAGCACGGTCGGGCAGTGAATCAGAAGTGAATCGCAAGTTGATGGTGCAATCCCAGTGGCAGCAAATCGGCAGCATGCAGTTCGGACCCAGAGGCGACCCGTTTTAAAAAAATCGCCCAACAGCATCCGTCAGCAATGACGGCAACGTCCCAAGCCTCTCGATGGAGCCAGATATGACTGTTGCGAATCCTGTTTCCTCCTCCCCTCAGACCTCACAGAGTCGACGCTCGCGACTCGCGGCGGCGGCCAATCCGGTGCTCGCCGGTCCCAGCACGTCGGCGGTGGCCGTCGGCGAAGACAGCGGCGGCGATGTCGCGTGCATCACGCTTGCCAATGCGCATCTGCGGCTCGACGTCGCGCCGACGCTCGGTGGCGGCGTCACTCGTTTCGACTGGCGTAACGATGGCGCGCTCACGCCGATCTTCCGCCGCTGCCGCCACGTCACGGCCGATACGCAACCGAACCAGTTGGCCTGTTATCCGCTGCTGCCGTATTCGAACCGCATCGGCGGCGGGCAGTTCAATGTGGCGGGACGGCGCGTCGAGGTGCCGCGCAATCGCGCCGACGAGCCCTTGCCGATTCACGGCGACGGTTGGCAATCGGTCTGGCAGGTCGCGGAGTCGGATCGTGAAAACGTCCGCCTCACGCTCGAGCGCCGCGACGGCAAGCCGTACGCCTACCGTGCGACGCAAACTTATACGCTGGACGGCCCGACGCTCGTCGTCGCGCTCGAAATCGAAAATGCCGGCCGCGAGGCGCTGCCTTTCGGGCTGGGCGTGCATCCCTTCTTCGTGCGCGACGCGGACACCGAGTTGTCGGCTGCAGCCGGCGGCTTGTGGCTCTCCGGCGACGACTGGCTGCCGGTGCGGCACGTGCCGGCGCCGCCCGCCTGGCAATTCGGCGTGGCGTATCCGCTGCCGGAAACCATGGTCAATCACGCTTTTACCGGCTGGAGCGGGCAAGCGGCGGTGGTGTGGCCGAAGCGCCGGCTGTCGCTGAACATTGCCGCCGACACCGATTACTACGTGCTGTACACGCCGCCCGGCGAAGACTTTTTCTGCTTCGAACCGGTGGATCATCCGATCAACGCGATGAACCTGGTCGGCGGCGCGAGCGAAAACGGCATGACTTTGCTGGGACGTGGCGAGCGACTGACGCGCACGTTCCGCTTCACCGTCGAACGCACAGGGTTGCGCTCGATGCCGGGCGCGCGCGGCTCGAAGCGGCGGCAATAGCGGGCAATGTGTGCGACAGGGCGGACGTGTGCATGTCCTGATGCGCTGCGGACATCATCGGCTCGCACGGTTCTTCGCGAGCGCCTGGCCGATGAATGTGCGCACTCACGACGAATTGCGGCCGGTAGCCGCGCCTGTCAGCATCTGGCGCCGGACCGCCGCTGCCGCACGCTCCCGGCGCGGCCCGCCGCGCGGGACGGGTAAAATACGCGCCTCTTCCGTTTTCCGCTCGCCGCGAGACCTAACATGTCCAACTTCATCCAGACACTCAACGACGCCTGGCAGCGCACCAACTCGCTGCTGTGCGTCGGCCTCGATCCCGAGCCGAGCAAATTCCCGGGCCCGCTCGCGGGCCGTCCCGAGGCGATTTTCGATTTCTGCCGCACGATCGTCGACG
Source organism: Paraburkholderia sp. BL6665CI2N2 (assembly GCF_004366535.1). Taxonomy (NCBI): domain Bacteria; kingdom Pseudomonadati; phylum Pseudomonadota; class Betaproteobacteria; order Burkholderiales; family Burkholderiaceae; genus Paraburkholderia; species Paraburkholderia sp. BL6665CI2N2. Next base: position 5,103,940 of record NZ_SORC01000001.1, on the reverse strand, counting down.
CGACCGCGCCGTATGCGTCGTCGTTTAAACCGCAGATCGCCTACTTTGCGGCGCATCGCGCGGAAGACCAGCTCGAGCAGCTGATCGCCCACATTCACGCGAACCATCCGGGCCTGCCCGTGATTCTGGACGCGAAGCGCGGCGACATCGGCAGCACCGCCGAACAATATGCGCGCGAGGCGTTCGAGCGCTATCAGGCGGACGCGGTGACGGTGAATCCGTACATGGGCTTCGACTCGATCGAGCCGTATCTGGAGCATGCAGGCAAGGGCGTGATCGTGCTGTGCCGCACGTCGAATCCGGGCGGCTCCGATCTGCAATTCCTGGAGACGGGCGGCCGTCCGCTGTATCAGGTCGTCGCGCGACTGGCAGCCGAGAAATGGAATGCGAGCGGCCAACTGAGTCTGGTGGTCGGCGCGACTTTCCCGAAGGAAATCGAGGTGGTGCGCGGGATCGTCGGCGATATGCCGCTGCTGATTCCGGGCATCGGCGCGCAAGGCGGCGACGTGCAAGCGACCGTCAACGCCGGCCGCACCGCGAACGGCACGGGCATGCTGATCAACTCGTCACGCGCGATTATTTACGCGGGCAAGGGCGACGATTTCGCCGAAGCCGCGGCGAAGGCCGCGATGGAAACGCGGGATCGGATCAACGCGTTCCGGTAAATCATGGGCTAGCGTTGTTCGGGTGCGCGTGGAGTTCAGTTTGGCCCCAGCCGCGCGATCAACGCGGCATGCTGTGAGTGCCGCGCTTTCAACGCGTCAACATCCGCCAGCTCGAATTCGCTGAATTCGAAACCCGGCGCCACCGTGCAACCCACCAGCGCGAAGGCCGCTGGGTCGGCGCATTCCGCCGCGAACCATAACCCTGCCGGCACCACCGCCTGAAACACGGCATCCGGATGCGTCAGCGCATTGCCCAGTTTATGCGTCACCAGCGCGCCCGTTTCGTCTAACACGTGGACGTTCAACGGCTCGCCCGCATAAAAATGCCAGACCTCGTCGGATTTGATCCGATGCCACGCCGAATGCGCGCCGTCGCACAGCAGGTAATAGATCGCCGTCGACGCGGAGCGCGTTTGCGCTGAGCCGCTCTCTTTGTCGCGGATCACACGCTCCACCGAGCGATAAGTCTCGCTGAAAAATCCGCCTTCGGGATGCGGCTTGAGTTCGAGGCGGCGGATCAGTTCGTCTTTGATTGCGTGCGAATCAGGCATGGGCTTTCCGCTTCGAACAGAGGTTAGTGCTCGCGTTCGTCGAGCAAGGCTAGTACGCCGCGCAGCGCATGCGCGGCAGCCTGCACGCGAATCTTCTCGCGGTCGCCCTTGAAAATCTTGGTTTCCACCGACGTATGCAGCCGGTTGCTCCAGCCGAACGAGACCATGCCGACCGGTTTCGTCTCGGTGCCGCCGCCCGGTCCGGCCACCCCGGTAATCGACAGCGAGACCTGCGCGCGGCTGTTGCGCAGCGCGCCTTCGGCCATGGCGCGCGCCACCTGCTCGCTGACCGCGCCGTGTTTGTCGATCAGCTCGGCGGGCACGCCGATCATCTCGCTCTTCGCCTGATTCGAATACGTGACGAAGCCGCGCTCGAACCAGCCGCTGCTGCCGGAAATATCGGTGATCGCGGTCGCCACCATGCCGCCCGTGCAGGACTCGGCAGTGACGAGCATGAGGCGCTCGTCGCGCAGACGGTTGCTCACGCGAATCGCGAGCTGATGAACGACGGAATCGGTAGGCATGGCGTCAATCCGGAAAACGGGGGCTGGCGGTGAATGCACGGCGGCGCGGCGGCCGCCGTGCAGCAATCAAACGGACATACGCCAGAGCGCAATCACGAGCAGCGTGAAAAACGCGGCAACCAGGTCATCGAACATGATGCCAAAGCCACCTTTCAGACGGCGATCGAAATAGCCGATGGGCGGCGGCTTCACCATGTCGAAAAAGCGGAACACGATGAACGCCCAGAACTGCCCGGTCAGCGTGACCGGCGTGACCATCAGCAGCACCAGCCAGAACGCGATGATTTCGTCCCACACGACCGGCGACGGATCGTCGATACCGAGCTTCTTCGCGGTGAAGCCGCAAACCGCAATGCCGCCGAAGAAGCCGGCGACGATCAGTACAGCCCACTCGATGACCGTCAAATGGCGGCTAAGAACGGCGAACGAAGCCCACGCGAACAACGTGCCGATGGTGCCCGGCGCAATCGGCGACAAGCCGCTACCAAACCCAAGCGACAGAATGTGCAGCGGATGCGACAGCATGAAACGCGCCGTGGCGCGACGCGGCTGACGGCCAGGCGGGCGCTGATCTGGCGCGCGCGGGGGCGGGGAGGTCTCGGCGGCGATGAGTTTGTCGGCCGGGCCGAGCGGGGGATCAGTCTGCATGAAAGTGGTCGAAGCCTTGCAACGTCAGAGTGAGCGGCGCGCCGGCGGCGTCGTGCCAGCCGATCGCCGGGCGGTCGGGCGCCGTTTCGAGAGCGCTTATTGTACCGATGCGGGTGAGCTGAATCCCCACCTCGTGGCCGGCCTTGTCGACCGCGGTGCGCGCTGCGACCGGCGCCGTGAAGCACAGCTCGTAGTCGTCGCCGCCGGCGAGCGTGCAGCGTCGCTGGATTTCGGGGGCGAGGCGGCGCAGCGCATCTGAGCGCGGCACGGCGTCGACGTCGACGGTGGCCCGCAGGTTCGAGCGTTCCAGAATGTGCAGCAGATCGCCGGCGAGGCCGTCCGAGAGGTCGAGCGCCGCGTGGGCAATGCCGCGCAACGCCATGCCGAGCGCGACGCGCGGCTCCGGTCGCTCAAGGGCGCGGCGAAACGTCGCAGTGTCGCCGGCATCGGCGGACCATTCGCCGCGTTGTACGCCGAGGCCGGCGCGCGCGTCGCCGAGCGTGCCGGAGATCCAGATGTCGTCGCCCGGCTGCGCGGCGTCGCGGCGCAGCGCGGCGCGCGGCGGCACGCTGCCGAACACGGTGATGCACAGATTCAGCGGGCCGCCGGTCGTATCGCCGCCGATCAGCTCGCATCCGTAGCGTTCGGCCAGCGCGAACAGCCCTTCACTGAACGCGGCGAGCCAGGCTTCCTCTGCCTTCGGCAAGGAGAACGCCAGCGTGAACGCCTGCGGTTGCGCACCCATCGCGGCGAGGTCCGACAGATTCACGGCGAGCGCTTTGTGACCGAGCGCCTCGGGATCGACATCGGCGAAAAAGTGGCGGCCTTCGACCAGCATGTCCGTCGATATCGCCAGCATTTCGCCGGCGCGCGGCGCGAGCAGCGCGCAGTCGTCGCCGATGCCGAGCGAGCCCGCGGCGGCACCGGATGGCCGGGCAGCGGCGCGGCGGGCAAAGAAACGATCGATCAGCGAAAACTCTGAGAGCATGGTGGCGATGGGTGGATGCGAGGGTGAACGCGCAGGTGAATGGTCAAGTGCCGTGAAGTTCGGCTAACGGCGCGCATTGTACGGAGCGAACGAAGGGTAAACCTTCGATCCGCCTGCAACTCCGATTCGGGTCGCGTTCCGCCCACAGCATGCCACGTCAGCCTTTCGCTATGTTTCAGTCGCGGCAGTTGTACCCGTATTGAAGGAATTGGGCCGGCAATTAGGGCTACAATGCCGTCGAACGTCTATTCTAATCCGCCCTCCGAAGCCCGCCTTATGTCGACTCCCGTCAATAGCAAACTCCGCGAAGCCGCCCTCGATTACCACGAGTTCCCCACCCCCGGGAAGATCGCGATCGCCCCGACCAAGCAGATGATCAACCAGCGCGACCTCGCGCTGGCGTACTCGCCTGGCGTCGCGTTCGCGTGTGAAGAAATCGTCGAAAACCCGTTGAACGCCGCGCGCTTCACCGCGCGCAGCAACCTGGTCGGCGTCGTCACGAACGGCACCGCGGTGCTGGGCCTCGGCAACATCGGGCCGCTCGCCTCGAAGCCGGTCATGGAAGGCAAGGCCGTCCTGTTCAAGAAGTTCGCCGGCATCGACGTGTTCGATATCGAGCTGAACGAGTCCGATCCGCACAAGCTGGTCGACGTGATCGCGGCGCTGGAGCCGACCTTCGGCGGCATCAACCTCGAAGACATCAAGGCGCCGGACTGCTTCATCGTCGAACGCGAATGCCGCAAGCGCATGAAGATTCCGGTGTTCCACGACGACCAGCACGGCACCGCGATCGTCGTGGCGGCGGCCATCACCAACGGTTTGAAGGTGGTCGGCAAGGACATCAAGGAGGTCAAGCTGGTCTCCTCGGGCGCGGGCGCGGCGGCGCTGGCCTGCCTGGATCTGCTGGTCGATATCGGCCTGCCGCTCGAAAACATCACCGTCACCGATCTGGCCGGCGTGGTCTACAAGGGCCGCGTCGAATTGATGGATCCGGACAAGGAGCGCTTCGCGCGTGAAACCGACGCGCGCACGCTCGCTGAAGCGATTGGCGGCGCGGACGTGTTCCTCGGTCTGTCGGCCGGTGGCGTGCTCAAGCAGGACATGGTCAAGCAGATGGCGGACAAGCCGCTGATTCTGGCGCTGGCCAATCCGACCCCGGAAATCCTGCCGGAACTGGCGCTGGAAGTGCGTCCGGACGCCGTGCTGTGCACCGGCCGCACCGACTACCCGAACCAGGTGAACAACGTGCTGGTGTTCCCGTTCCTGTTCCGCGGCGCGCTGGACGCGGGCGCGACGACGGTGACGCGGGAAATGGAAATCGCGGCGGTCAACGCGATCGCCGAACTGGCGCGCCAGGAGCAGAGCGACATCGTCGCGACGGCGTATGGCATTCAGGACCTCTCGTTCGGTCCGGAATACCTGATTCCGAAGCCGTTCGATCCGCGTCTGATCGTCAAGGTCGCACCGGCCGTGGCGAAGGCCGCGATGGACTCGGGCGTTGCCGAGCGTCCGATCGAGGACATGGAAGCCTACGAACAGCATCTGCAGCAGTTCGTGTATCACAGCGGCACGACCATGAAGCCGATTTTCCAGCTCGCGCGTGGCGTCGAGCCGGAGAAAAAGCGCATTGTGTTCGCGGAAGGCGAAGAAGAGCGTGTGCTGCGCGCCATGCAGATCATCGTCGACGAAAAGCTGGCCAAGCCGATCCTGATCGGCCGTCCGGCCGTGATCGAGCAGCGTATTGCGCGCTATGGTCTGCGTCTCATCGCTGGGCAGGACTACACGGTGGTCAACACCGACCACGACGAGCGCTATCGCGATTTCTGGCAGGAATATCACAAGATGATGTCGCGCAAGGGCATCAGCGCGCAGATGGCAAAGCTCGAAATGCGCCGCCGCACCACGCTGATCGGCGCGATGCTGGTGGAGAAGGGCGAGGCCGACGGCATGATCTGCGGCACGGTGTCGACCACGCATCGCCACCTGCACTTCATCGATCAGGTGATCGGCAAGAAGGAAGGCGCGAAGGTCTACGCGGCGATGAACGCGCTGGTGCTGCCGAACCGCCAGATTTTCCTCGTCGACACGCACGTGAATGTCGATCCGACGCCGGAGCAACTGGCCGAAATCACGATCATGGCGGCTGAAGAAGTACGCCGCTTCGGTATCGAGCCGAAGATCGCGCTGCTGTCGCATTCGAACTTCGGCACGAGCAACGCGCCGACCGCACAGAAGATGCGCGACACGCTGGCGATCCTGCGCGAACGCGCGCCGGACCTGCAAGTGGACGGCGAAATGCACGGCGACATCGCGCTCGACGCGAATCTGCGCCGCGAAGTGATGCCCGACTCGACGCTCGAAGGCGACGCCAATCTGCTGGTGCTGCCGAACATCGACGCGGCCAACATCTCGTACAACCTGCTGAAGACCGCCGCGGGCAACAACATCGCGATTGGTCCGATGCTGCTGGGCGCGGCCAAGCCGGTGCACGTGCTGACGGCTTCGGCAACGGTGCGCCGGATCGTCAACATGACGGCGCTGCTGGTGGCGGATGTGATCGCGGCCCGTTAATCCGCGATCCAGACGAAGCATGGCGCCGGTTTGAAGACCGTGCGCCATGCAAAAAAAAGGCGCGCCCGCAACGGGCACGCCTTAGGGTGAACAGGGGATTGCCACCCAGGAAAAACGGCAAGTCAGACATTCCGCCTCGGAACGCTAATGGGCTCATTGCCCTTGCCTCGGGAATCGAATTATTTGCAGCCTCATGCAAAGCGGCCCGACATCCGCTCCCCACCTGCGTGCCTCCACCGCTATTCGCAAGATTGAGATAAAGTTTAGCTTGACTAAGCTAAATATTCTGTCAAAAGTCGTCAAAGCCGCGCCGGTGGCCATTTCGCGCCCTATGTGAGGATTTCGCCGGCCCGGCGAGCGTTGATTCCGGGGGCCATTAGCGATACCCTTACGACTTTCATGGTCGTCAAACTCGTGATCTAACAGCGGGGAACCCTGATACATGGCACGCAAGTGGCAACGCATGAAAGGCGTGCTGATGGGTGCTATTACGCTGTGCGTTTTATCCGGCCCCGTGCCTGGCGCGTTTGCGCGCGACTCCACGGCACCCGCTGACGCGAACGCGCAGTTGCAGGGCACCATCGCGCTGGCGCAGTTGCCACGCGAAGCGGTCAATACATTGAACTTGATTGCCGCAGGCGGGCCTTACCCGTATGAGAAGGACGGCATCGTATTCGGCAATCGCGAACGGTTGCTGCCGGCCCATCGGCGCGGCTATTACCACGAATACACCGTTCCCACGCCTCGCTCACGTAATCGCGGGGCGCGTCGCATCGTCTGCGGAGGTCCGCTGAAGCGAACCGACAATTGTTATTACTCGGACGACCACTACACCAGTTTTAATCGTATTGTTGAATGACATCGGGATGAACGGCATGAGCGACAACGTCTACGCGCACGACTCCGGAGTCGCGACGGATCTTTTCGCGGCCGGCGACGGCAATTTGTTCCAACGCGTCATGCGGATGCGAGCCGGCGATCAGGGCCGCGAGAACCAGAGCGAAGCAGGCACTGTGGTTTCATCGAACGAGGAGCCCATGAGTCTTTTCAAGACCGTACGACCCAACATCGTACAGTCGATCCGCGCGTTCCGCGTGCAGGATCTCGCGGACGAAGCCAACCGGCTCGGCCAGCATTTTCTCTATGCGTATTGCGCCAACGCGCAGTCCAAGCAGGAAGTGCTCGAAACCATCGCGACCTCGTTCCTGTTTCCGAAGCATTTCGGCAAGAATTACGACGCGCTCTACGACTGCCTGACCGATCTTGTCCAGAAAGCGGGTACGCAGCCGGGCTTCGTGATCGTGCTCGAGCAGTTGCCGGTCGCCCAGAAGTTCGACAAGGAAGGCCGCGAGACGCTGCTGGACGTGTTCCGCGAAGCGGCGGAGTTCTGGGCCGAGCGGAAAGTGGCGTTCCGGGTGTTTTACTCGTTCGCCTGAGTTTTTGCTTGGGCGTTGCCTGTTGAGGCGACACAGCAAAGGCCCGCCAGTTGGCGGGCCTTTGCTTTTGGTGCGAATGTCGACACCGGCTCGCCGTCCTTAATCAAGACGGCCGGGTATGGCTGGCAAGCGGCTTACCAGCCGCCCCAGCCGGCCGCCAGCGCGGAGAGAACGGCGATGCCGGCCGTTTCGGTACGCATCACGCGCGGCCCGAGGCCGACGGCGGTAAACCCGTGAGCGGCCGCCGCTGCTTCCTCGGTCGCGGAAAAGCCGCCTTCCGGGCCCACCAGCACAGTCACGCGTCCTTTCGGCGGTTCGGGGGGCAACGCGGAAAAGCTGATGCTGGCGCGCGGTGAGAGCAGAATGCGCAGGTCGCCTTCTTCGGGCGTGCGGGGCATCGAGCCGAGCCAGGTGGCGATCTCGCGCACCGGCATCACTTCCGGCAGGCGATTGCGCCCGCACTGCTCACACGACGCCCGGACGATGCCTTGCCAGTGCGCATGGCGCCGCTGCGCGCGATCCCCGGAAAGACGCACGACGCTGCGCGTGGTGGTCAACGGCACGAAGCTGGACGCACCCAGTTCGACGGCTTTTTCGATCAGCCAGTCCATCTTGTCGCCGCCGGCAATGCCCTGTGCGAGCGTGAGGCGATAGGGCGCCTCGACCTCGATAGCGCGGAATTCGCGGATCTTCACCACGGCCGAGCGCCGTTCGACTTCGACGAGTTCGGCGCTGTATTCGCCGCCTTCGCCATTGAAAAGGACGATCGAATCGCCGGGCTGCAGGCGCAGCACGAGCACATGCCGAACGACGTCATCGGGAAGCGGCATGACGTCCTCGGGCTGGAGAGACGTACCGACGAAAAAGCGAGGCATCAGAAAAATACTCATTGGTTCACGAAAGGTGGCGAGCGAGCGCCCAGCGGTAGCCGTCCAGATCTTCGACCTGGGCGAAGCGGTCGCCCCAGAACTGATCCTGTGGCTCGCTCAGCGACTTTGCGCCGGCGGCCAGCGCCCGCGCATAGATCGCGTCGACATCGTCGACATAGACATAGAACGATTGCGGTGCGATTGCGCCCGCGCTTTTGGGTGTTTTCGCCGCCGAGCCGAACGCGCCTTCCGGAGCGAACATCACAATCAACTGGCCTTGATAGGTCATCTCGACATGCATGACGACACCGTCGTCCTGGACACTGTCACGCACTTCAAAGCCGAACGCGGCTGTGAAGAACGCGGACGCGGCATGTGCGTCGCGCACCGTCAGATAAGGGGTCAACCAGGGCACACCGGCTGGGCGGGAGGCGGTCATGGGATTCTCCGGATCGATGGGGTTGGCGGGGCACGTGCTGCGAGTCCAGGTGGACGTTTGCGTATCGTTATGCCGATAGCGCAGTCCGACGGAACCGTGCATTTTGCCCACGCGTTAGCTTGCTGGCTTTAAGAATTGACCTAGTTTATCTCGCAGTGAGCGGGATGCCGAGAACAGTCCGGCGTGCGTGGCCGCGTCGTAGTGCATCAGGGTGTCGATTCCTCGCGCGGCCAGGCGGTCCGTAAGCGTATCGACGGTGAGGGCGGCTGGGTCGAGCGTGTCGCTGGCGGTCGCCATCATCCATAGCGAGCCGTATAGCGGCACGAAAGTGCTCATGATGCGGACGACGGCGAAGGCCGCGCTCAGGTCGTCGAGCAGGCGCGCGACGCGCTCGGCATGAAAATAGGGCGAGCCGAGGTGCACGGAGAGTGCCGCAGTCGGGCTCATGACGCGCTTGAGCCGCTGGTAGAAGGCTCGCGTGTAAAGACCGGCGGCGAGTGAATCCGGCGGCGTCAGGTCGAACACGACGAGATCGAATTGCGCCGGAGCAGCTGCCTCGACGTATTGCGCGGCGTCGCCGATTATCAGTTCGACGCGTGGGTCGTCGAATGCACCGCCGTGCACCTCGGGCAGATGTTCGCGCGTCAGACTTACGACTTGCGCGTCCAACTCCGCTACCACGATCCGTCCAATGTCCGGGTGCCTCAGCAATTGCCGCGCGGCGCCGCCGTCACCGCCGCCCAGCACGAGCGCCGCTTGCGGCGACGGGTGCGCCAGCGCGGCCGGATGCACCATGCATTCGTGGTAGATGAACTCGTCGCCGGTGGAGGTCATCGGACGGCCGTCGAGGGTGAAGAGCCGGCCGAGTTGCGGCGTGTCCCAAACCTCGATCCGCTGATACGGCGAATCGACACGCACGAGACGCTTCGCGTGCGGAAATCCGTAGACGGCGTCGGGACTCGGTCGGAACAGCAAGGGAATGCTCACGGATGGCGGGCTCCGTCCGGAGCGCGGTGGGTCGAGGTTGAGCAATTGTAATGGCCGGCGCGCGGCGCGGGCTCGGCGGGCGGATCGGGCCGCAGGGCCAGACGGCTTTCGGAGCGGGGCGCGGGCAACGTTCTGTTAGAATGTCACGCTTTCAGCCTTGTCCGTTTGCTCTGCCCGTTTCGCGTCTCCTGGCGCCGCACCGTGCGCCAAAGTGAACCGGCATTCGAGCATTCGGGACTCAAGCGCGCACCGCTTTCTGACTCTGTCTCCGGACTCGACATGACGACCCCGTCTCCCGCACCCACCTCCCTGATGGCCAACGCAATCCGCGCGTTGTCCATGGACGCCGTTCAAAAAGCGAATTCCGGCCACCCCGGCATGCCGATGGGCATGGCAGAAATCGGCGTGGCGCTGTGGTCGCGCCATCTGCGCCACAACCCGAAGAACCCGCAGTGGGCCGATCGCGACCGTTTCGTGCTGTCGAACGGCCACGGCTCGATGCTGCTGTATTCCCTGCTGCATCTCACCGGCTACGATCTGCCGATCGACGAGCTGAAGAACTTCCGCCAGATGCATTCGAAGACGCCGGGCCACCCGGAATACGGCATCACGCCGGGCGTCGGGACGACCACCGGCCCGCTCGGCCAGGGTCTGGCGAATGCGGTCGGCATGGCGCTCGCCGAGTCGCTGCTCGCCACCGAATTCAACAAGCCTGACGCGAAGATCGTCGACCACCACACGTACGTGTTCGTCGGCGACGGCTGCCTGATGGAAGGCATCTCGCACGAAGCCTGCTCGCTGGCGGGCGTGCTGAAGCTGAACAAGCTGATCGCGTTCTACGACGACAACGGCATCTCGATCGACGGCGAAGTGGTGCACTGGTTCCACGACGACACGCCCAAGCGCTTCGAGGCGTACGGCTGGAACGTGATCCCGAACGTGGTCGGCCACGACGTCGAAGCGGTCGACGCGGCCATCAAGCAAGCCAAGCAATCCGACAAGCCCACGCTGATCTGCTGCAAGACGGTGATCGGCGAAGGCTCGCCGAACAAGGCCGGCAGCCACGATTCGCACGGCGCGGCGCTGGGCGACAAGGAAGTCGCGGCCACGCGCGAAAAGATCGGCTGGAAGTGGGAACCGTTCGTGATCCCGCAAGAAGTCTATGCAGCGTGGGACGCGAAAGAAGCCGGCGCGCGCAACGAGTCCGATTGGGACAAGGCGTTTGCCGCGTACGCAGCCAAATATCCGCAGGAAGCCGCGGAATTCAAGCGTCGCGACGCGAAGCAACTGCCCGCCGACTGGAAAGAAAAGGCCAAGGCGATCATCGCCGGCGCGAACGAACGCGCGGAAACCATCGCGACGCGCAAGGCTTCGCAGCAGGCTATCGAAGCTTTGTCGACCGTGCTGCCGGAACTGCTCGGCGGCTCCGCCGACCTGACCGGTTCGAACCTGACCAACTGGAAGGCCGCCAAGCCGGTGCGTGTGAACGCCGAAGGTCAGGCTGCCGGCAACTACGTCAACTACGGCGTGCGCGAATTCGGCATGAGCGCCGCGATCAACGGCATCGCGCTGCATGGCGGCTTCAAGGCGTTCGGCGGCACATTCCTGACGTTCTCGGATTACAGCCGCAACGCGCTGCGCGTCGCCGCGCTGATGAAAGCGCCGTCGATCTTCGTGTTCACGCACGATTCGATCGGCCTCGGCGAAGACGGCCCGACTCACCAGTCGGTCGAACACGTTGCGAGCCTGCGTCTGATTCCGCACCTGCAAGTGTGGCGTCCGGCTGATACCGTTGAGACTGCGGTGGCCTGGACCCACGCGGTCGAACACCACGGCCCGTCGTGCCTGATCTTCAGCCGTCAGAATCTGCTGTTCTCGGAGCGCACGGACGCGCAGATCGCCAACATCGAGAAGGGCGGTTATGTGCTGCGCGACTGGAACGACGAAATCGTCGCACGCAAGGTCATCCTGATCGCGACCGGTTCGGAAGTCGAACTGGCACTGAACGCAGTCGAGCCGCTGGCGCGCGAAGGCATCGCGGCGCGCGTCGTGTCCATGCCGTCGACCACCGTGTTCGACAAGCAGGACGCCGAGTACCGTGAGCGCGTGCTGCCGCATGGCGTGCGCCGCGTCGCGATCGAAGCGGGCGTCACGGATTTCTGGCGCAAGTACGTGGGTCTGGAAGGCGGCGTGGTCGGCATCGACACGTTCGGCGAATCGGCCCCGGCTGGCGTGCTGTTCAAGCATTTCGGCTTCACCGTCGAGCACGTGGTAGAGACGGCAAAAGCCGCCCTCGGCTGATCCTGAACAAGCGTTGCCGCGTGCGTGCGAGCGCGCGGCAACGCAGTCAGTCAGACGAACCTGGACGTATTTTTTCAGCCCTCAGGAGATAGACCATGACGATTCGCGTCGCAATCAACGGCTACGGCCGGATCGGCCGCAACACGCTGCGCGCCTTCTATGAAAACGGCAAGAAGCACGATATCGAAATCGTCGCCATCAACGATCTCGGCGATGCCAAGACCAACGCACACCTGACGCAATACGACACGGCGCACGGCAAGTTCCCGGGCGAAGTGTCGGTGGACGGCGACTACCTCGTTGTCAATGGCGACAAGATCCGGGTGCTGGCCAACCGCAACCCGGCCGAACTGCCGTGGGGCGAGTTGAATGTCGACGTCGTGATGGAATGCACGGGCTTTTTCACGACCAAGGAAAAGGCGAGCGCGCACATCAAGGGCGGCGCGAAGAAGGTGATCATTTCGGCGCCGGGCGGTAAAGACGTCGATGCCACGATCGTCTACGGCGTGAACCACAACGTGCTGAAGGCCTCGGACACGGTGATCTCGAACGCATCGTGCACGACGAACTGCCTGGCGCCGCTCGTCAAGCCGCTGAACGACAAGATCGGCCTGGTGAACGGTCTGATGACCACGATCCACGCGTACACGAACGACCAGGTTCTGACGGACGTGTATCACGAAGACCTGCGCCGCGCGCGCTCGGCCACGCACAGCCAGATCCCGACCAAGACCGGCGCGGCTTCGGCGGTCGGCCTGGTGCTGCCGGAACTGAATGGCAAGCTGGACGGCTACGCGATTCGTGTCCCGACGATCAACGTGTCGGTGGTTGACTTGTCGTTTATCGCTGCGCGCGACACGACGGTCGAAGAAGTCAACGCGATCATGAAGGAAGCGTCGGAAGGCTCGCTGAAGGGCATCCTCGGTTACAACGAGGCACCGTTGGTGTCGATCGACTTCAACCACAACCCGGCTTCGTCGACGTTCGACGCGACGCTGACCAAGGTGTCGGGCCGTCTGGTGAAGGTGTCGAGCTGGTACGACAACGAGTGGGGCTTCTCGAACCGTATGCTGGACACGGCTGTGGCACTGGCCAACGCGAAGTAACTGACTGCGCCTTGCGCGCATTGCGCCCGCAATGCCGGCTTCGTGCCGGCGGTGGCTGGGCAAAGAAAAACCGCTCTTCGGAGCGGTTTTTTTTCGCCTATGCCTATGCCTGCGGTTGCGTCTGCGTCTGCGGCGTCGGGAAATAGACCCCGGCGCGCTGCGCGGCGTTCGAGATATGCGTCTCGATGGCTTTGCCGGCCGCGGCGGAATCGCGCGCCTTGAGCGCGTCCAGAATCACGCGATGCTCGTTGTACGTGGACAGCACCAGTTCGCGCCGGTAGAACGGCATGCGCTGGCTTTCCTTCATGATTTCCGCACTGCTGCTCAGAATCGATTCGATCGCCGCGTTGCCGGCAATGTTGACGATGCGCATGTGGAAGTCGTAGTCGAGGCGGGCGGCTTCGTCGAGTTCGTCGCAGGCGAGCGCTGTTTGCATGGCGGTGATGTTGTCTTCGAGCCAGGCGAGGTCGGAATCGCTGACCGCCAGCGCCGCCATGCGCGCGATAAAGCCTTCCAGCGCGAAGCGCATCTGATAGGTGTCCGGCAGCGACGACTGCTCCGCGAAGCGCCACGCATGCGTGGCCGACGCCTGCGCGCTTTCCACGTAGACGCCCTTGCCGGGTCGAATCACCAGCAAACCGAGCGCTTCGAGTGTTGAAAGCGCTTCGCGCAGCGACGCGCGGCTGATCGAGAGTTCTTCGGAAAGTTGACGCTGCGCCGGCAGCAAACTGCCCACCGGATAGACGCCCGCTTCGATCCGTTCGCGGATGGTCGCGATGGCGGCATCGGTAACGGTATGCGGGACGTTTTTCATCGTTAGCTCACTGTGGAAGCGCGGTCTGACCAGCATTGTAATGCGTGGTCTGAACGTTCGTGCGGCTTGCTACTCGCCGGCGCTGATCGGACCCAAAACCGCCGCGAAAACAGCGGGTAAACACCGTTCTATGAATCCTTGACGTCAGTATATCGGCTTCCTACTATTCGAGATAACAGCACTGGTCGGACCAGTCTGAACAGATGTGAATCGCAACCAGGAGGAAGCCGTGTTGAAATTTTTCAATTCGCTGTTTGGGCGCGTCGTCATAGCGCTAGTGGCGGGCATCGTGGTCGGCGCCGTTTTTTCCGCATTTCGCTCAATCGCTGCGCCCGCTCGGCGACGGCTTTCTCAAACTGATCAAGATGGTGATCGGGCCCATCGTCTTTTGTGTCGTGGTCAACGGCATGGCGCATGCCGGCGACTTGCGCAAGGTCGGGCGCGTCGGCCTGAAGGCCGTGATCTACTTTGAGGTGATGACGACGATCGCGCTCGTGATCGGCGCGATCCTCGCGTATGTCACGCGTCCGGGCGTCGGCATGAACATCGATCTGCACTCGCTGGATCCGGCCTCGCTCTCGACCTACACCGAGCACGCGAAGAGCCTCAAGGACACGGCCGGCTTTCTGCTGAAGATCATCCCCGACACGGCGATCAACGCGTTCGCCACCGGCGACATCCTGCAAATCCTCGTGTTTTCGGTGCTGTTCGGCTCGGCGCTGTCGCTGCTCGGCAGTAAGGCGCAGCGTGTGAGCAGCCTCATCGACGAGCTGTCGCAAGTGTTTTTCCGCGTGATGGGCTTCATCATCAAGCTCGCACCGCTCGGCGTGCTCGGAGCAATCGCGTTCACCACCGGCACATATGGCGTCGAGTCGCTCAAGCAGCTCGGCATGCTGGTGCTTGTGTTCTATGTGAGCTGTTTCGTGTTCGTCGCCGTCGTGCTTGGCGTTGTCATGCGCCTCGCGGGGTTCAGCATTTTCAAGCTGATTCGCTACCTGCGCGAAGAACTGTCGATTGTGCTCGGCACCGCCTCGTCGGACGCCGTGCTGCCGCAGATCATGCGCAAGCTCGAATGGATGGGCGTGAAGGATTCGACTGTCGGGCTCGTCATTCCGACTGGCTACTCGTTCAATCTCGACGGGTTCTCCATCTATCTCACGCTCGCGGTTATCTTCATCGCGCAGGCCACCAACACGCCGCTGTCGGTGCATGACCTGATCGTGGTGGTGCTGGTGTCGCTGGTGACGTCAAAGGGCGCGCACGGCATTCCCGGCTCGGCGATCGTGATTCTGGCCGCCACGTTGTCCGCGATTCCGGCGATCCCCGTGCTCGGCCTCGTGCTGATCCTGCCGGTCGACTGGTTCGTCGGCATTGCCCGCGCGCTGACCAACCTGATCGGCAACTGCGTGGCAACGGTGGTGGTCGCCGTGTGGGAAAACGATATCGACCGGGCGCGCGCGCATCGCGTGTTGAATCGCGACGCGGCGTTGCGTTACGTGCCGGCCGGTGAAGATGCCGAACCCGCTGCCGCCGGCGAGCACGCTCCGGCTGTCTGAATGAACCTGAGAAACCTCATTCGAAACCGCGCGCCATTGCAGCGCACTCCCAGCGCCGGCAGATATGAAGAATGCCGGCTCTCCTTCACTTTTTCGCTGCCTGACCGAGACTAGACGACCATGGCTAATCCGATCCTCGACCCCAACGCTCCCGCCTTCACCCGTCGCTACATGAATCTCGCCGACCCGCGTCTGGGCGCGAAGGCGCTCTTCGCCAGCGACGAATTCTTCGCGCCGAAGGAACGCATGCTGGAGCCGCAGCCGGCGGTGTTCATCCCCGGCAAATACGACGATCACGGCAAGTGGATGGACGGCTGGGAAACCCGCCGCAAGCGCACCACCGGCCACGACTACTGCGTGATCCGCCTCGCGCACCCGGGCGTCGTGCATGGCGTGGATCTCGATACGAGCCACTTCACCGGCAACTTCCCGCCGGCGGCGTCGATCGACGCTTGCTACGCGGACGGCGACGTGCCGGCCGATAACGCCGACTGGCAAACCATCGTGCCGGCCACCACGCTGCAGGGCAATCAGCACCACTACGTCGACGTGAACGACGCCCGCGCTTTCACCCATCTGCGCGTGAATCTGTATCCGGATGGCGGCCTCGCGCGCCTGCGCGTGTACGGCCAGCCGAAGCGCGATTGGGAGCGCGTGGAGCGCGGCACGCTGCTGGATCTGGCGGCGATCGAGAACGGCGCGTATCTGGTCGCGGCGAACAACCAGCACTTCGGGCCGGCCTCGCAGATGCTGATGCCGGGCCGCAGCGTCAACATGGGCGACGGCTGGGAAACGCGGCGCCGTCGCGAGCCGGGCAACGACTGGGCGATCGTCGCGTTGGCGCGGCCCGGCGTGATCCGCAAGATCGAAGTGGATACGGCGCACTTCAAGGGCAACTTCCCGGACCGTTGCTCGCTGCAAGCCGCGTCGGTGACGGGCGGCACGGACGATTCGCTCGTCACGCAGGCAATGTTCTGGCCGGTGCTGCTCGACGAACAGAAGCTGCAGATGGACCACGTCCACACCTTCGCGGACAACCTCGCGTCGCTGGGTCCGGTCGCGCATGTTCGTTTCAATATCTTTCCTGACGGCGGCGTGTCGCGCCTGCGCCTATGGGGCGAAATCGCATAGCGGAGCGGCGTCGATGAAGACATTGCAGATGGAACGCCTCACGCGCGCAGCCTTCGCGCCGTTCGGCGACGTGATCGAACTGGACGGCGCGCGGCATTTCGCCATCAACGGCGGCACGACCGAGCGTTATCACGATCTGGCCAGCGTCGACGTGACGGAGCATGGCGGGCGGCCGCTGATCAATTTGTTCCGCGCACAGCCGCGCGCGCTGCCGGTCGAGATCACGATGATGGAGCGGCATCCGCTCGGCAGCCAGGCTTTCATTCCCTTAACCGCGGGGCGTTATCTGGTGGTCGTCGCGCCGGCCGGCGAGTTCGATCCGGTGCAGATGCGCGCCTTCTGGACTGACGCGTGGCAGGGCGTGAACTACGCGAAAGGCGTCTGGCATCACCCGTTGCTCGCGCTCGATCGGGTGAGCGATTTCGTGGTGGTGGATCGTGGCGGCGAGCAGCCTAATTGCGACGAATTGTCGTTGGCAGAGCCGTGGCGGCTCACGTTTGAAGCGAGCGCCGAGTTGGTGGAATAGGGTCGTAAAAAGCCTTCCCGCAGATTCACCGCGCAGATGCAAAAAGACCCGGCCGATTCGCATCCGCCGGGTCTTTTTCTGCCCGCCTGCACCGCGCACCCCGGCGCGGCCGGCGCCGCATCAATGCTTGCGATGCGGGCAGTTCTCCTTGGTGCAGGCGCCGTACAGGGCCAGAGCGTGTTCCTGCAGCTTGAAGCCGCGTTCCTTCGCGATGGACTGCTGACGGCTCTCGATCTCTGAGTCGAAAAATTCTTCGACGACCCCGCAATCGAGGCAAACGAGGTGGTCGTGGTGCGACCCTTCGTTCAGTTCGAACACCGCCTTACCCGACTCGAAATTGCTGCGCGAGAGCAGGCCCGCCTGCTCGAATTGCGTCAGCACGCGATACACGGTTGCAAGACCGATATCGAGTTCTTCGTGCAGCAGGTTGCGGTACACGTCTTCGGCCGTCAGGTGGCGCACCGGGCTGTGCTGAAAAATCTCAAGGATTTTGAGGCGCGGAAGGGTCGCCTTGAGCCCGATATTCTTGAGATCGGTTGGATTGGTCATGACAAGGGATCCCTAGAGTACAATGCTGGGCTCTCATAGTAATGTGTTTTTGCCGTTCTGGTCATCTTCGATGGAATGAAACTCGCGCGGCTCGTCAGCGGGCCCGCACGGTGAGTGAAATGATTTCAAAATCTCAATTGATCTACCGGGGGAGCCGCATGCGGGGTACCTTGATCGCTGTTGCGACTGTCGCGGTTCTTGCCGGATGTTCCACGTACGACAGCCTGACACAGCGTATTGCCCAAAGCATCACGCCGTACCGCATTACAGTGGTGCAAGGCAATTTCGTCTCGAAAGAAGCGGCTGCACAGATGCAGGTCGGCTTGTCCCGCGCGCAGGTCAAGCAACTGCTCGGCACGCCGCTCCTGACCGACATGTTCCACGCCGATCGCTGGGACTACGTGTTCTATTTCAAGCGCGGCTCGACGAGCGTCGTTCAGCAGCGCGACTTCGTAGTGATGTTCGCGGGCGACCGTGTCGCCAGCTGGTCGGGTGGCGAAGATCTGCCGTCCAACCTCGAATTGCTGGCTGAAATCGACGGCGACAAACTGGGCAAGAAGAAGGCCGCGGCGGCCGTGGCCGCTGGCGCCAGCGAGGCGAGCGCGCCGGTTGCTGCAACCGCGCCGGCCACGCTCGACACCACGCGTTCGCCGACCGTTGCCGGCGCTGCCGCAGCGGGCGTGCCGTCCACGGACGCCAACGCCGAAGCCGCGCAAGCCGCCAATCGTGCGACCAATGCGGTGCAGTTGTCGCCCAATGCGCGTCCGAGCGTGCCGAGCGCGCCGACCGCCAACGGCGGCGGCATCCCGCAACAGAGCCCGACCGCCGCGGGTCAGCCGCAGTTCCACTTCCATCGTCCGCCGCCGCCGCAAAATCCGGGTACCGACAACAGCAATCCGGTTGGACCGACGGGCCCGCAGAGCAGCAACAGCGGCCCGACGCACAACGCGCCGCTGACCTCTTCTCCGGCTTCGGGAACGGGCGGCTAATCGCGCTGTCCGTGTGTTAAGACAGGCTGTTAAGACAGGCGCTGCGCGCGGGCAACCGCACCGCGCAAAGCGTCCGTCCGGTTCTTCGTTTTTCAGTCATGCGCGGCGCCTGGGTGTGCTGCCCGCCGCCGCTTTTGCCCGCCTTGCCGGGTTTTGCCTTTCGAACCCTCGTAGCCATGAAAATTGCCATTGCTGGCGCATCGGGCCGTATGGGCCGCATGCTCATCGAAACAGTCCTTAACGATTCCGACGCCACGCTGTCCGGCGCGCTCGACCGCGCGGGCTCCCCGCAACTCGGTCAGGACGCCGGCGCATTTCTGGGCAAACAGACAGGCGTTGTGCTGACCGACGACGTCGAGCGCGTGTTCGCCGAATCCGATTACCTGATCGACTTCACGCGCCCCGAAGGCACGCTGATGCATCTCGAAGCGGCCCAGCGTCACAGTGTCAAAATGGTGATCGGCACGACCGGCTTCGACAACGAGCAGAAGGCGCAACTGCGCGCCGCTGCGGACAAGATCGCCATCATGTTCTCGGCGAACATGAGCGTGGGCGTGAACGTCACGCTGAAGCTGCTCGAATTCGCGGCCAGGCATTTCGCGACCGGCTACGACATTGAAATCATTGAGGCGCATCATCGTCACAAGGTCGACGCGCCGTCCGGCACAGCGCTGGTCATGGGCGAGGTGATTGCCAACGCGCTCGGCCGCAATCTCGACGACTGTGCGGTCTACAGCCGCGAAGGCGTGACCGGCGAACGCGACCCGTCCACGATCGGGTTTTCGGCGATTCGCGGCGGCGATATCGTCGGCGACCATACGGTGCTGTTCGCGGGCATCGGCGAGCGCATCGAAATCACGCACAAATCGGCGAGCCGTCTTTCGTATGCACAAGGCGCGCTTCGTGCTGTGCGTTTCCTCGAAGGCCACGCAACCGGCTTCTTCGACATGCAGGACGTGCTCGGTCTGCGCTGAGCGTTTCCTGAGCGAACTCCAGGGGCATCGCGCCTCGTGTTCGCGCCCCTGAAATCACAACTCCATGGCGAGGTCAGATGGCAGGCAGCAGCGGCATCATCCATTACCTGCAAACCAGCGATGCCATCACGCATGGCGTCGCATACGTGCTGCTGGCCATGTCGATTGCGAGCTGGTGCTTTCTGATCGTCAAAAGCTGGGTTCTTACGCGCGCCAAGCGCCAGGCCGCACGCGCTATCGCGCTCTTCTGGCAGGCGCCGACGTTGTCCGAAGGCGTCGCGGCGTTAAAGCGCGCGGACCGCGAGCGCGTCTTCACGCCGCTGGCCGAAGCGGCGCTGCATGCGTCTGAAGTGGATATTCCGGGCGCACTGCTCGCGCGTGTCGAACGCGGCGAGCGAGTGCTGCGAGCGTTGCGTCAGGCGCTCAACGTGTCCCAGCGGCGGCTCGAATTCGGCCAGGTGCTGCTGGCCTCGGTGGGCAGCACGGCGCCGTTCGTCGGCCTGCTCGGCACCGTTTGGGGCATTTATCACGCGCTCGGCAGCATCGCGGCGAGCGGTCAGGCGCAGATCGAAA
Organism: Paraburkholderia sp. BL6665CI2N2; assembly: GCF_004366535.1. NCBI lineage: Bacteria > Pseudomonadati > Pseudomonadota > Betaproteobacteria > Burkholderiales > Burkholderiaceae > Paraburkholderia > Paraburkholderia sp. BL6665CI2N2. The sequence goes on along the minus strand of NZ_SORC01000001.1, from coordinate 5,083,743 downwards.
ACGTCGCCGGGCCGGTCGGCGAGGCGCTCATCATGACCGCCTTCGGCCTTGTGGTCGCGATCCCGGCTGTGCTCGCCTATAACGTGCTCGGGCGGATGGTGCGGCAGTTGTCGGAGGAACTGGACGGCTTCGCGCACGACCTGCACGCCTACGTGTGCGCCCCGGCGGAGCAGGGCCACACGCAGGCGCCGGCGCGAGCCCAGCAGGCTCCAACCCACTAAGCGCGCTCGGGCGGAAGGAGGCGGTATGGCATTCGGCGGACTCGAGAAAAGGCAGACGGCTGCGCCCATGGCCGAGATCAACATGACGCCGCTGATCGACGTCATGCTGGTGCTGCTGGTGATTTTTATCATTACCGCGCCTTTATTCACACACGCGATCCGGCTCGATTTGCCGAAGGTCGCGGCCGCGCCCGCGCGCCAGACGCCGCAAACCATTTCTCTTTCCATCGACGCCGCCGGCAAGCTCTACTGGGACGGCAGCGTGATCACGCTCGAGCAGATGCGCGCGCGCTTCGCGCAAGCGGGCAAGCAGAGCGATCAGCCGGAGATTCAGCTTCGCGCCGAGCGCTCCACGCGCTACGAGGTGATCGCGCAGGTGATGGGCGCGGCGCAGCAGGCCGGCCTCGAGCGGATCGGTTTCGTGACGGATCCGCCGCCGCCGGCTGCAAAGCCTTAGCGGCGCGGGAATTGGCGGAACGGGCGGCTGATGAGGCCGTCGCGCTTCCAGATCGCGTGCGAGTTGCTTTCGCCCCGCGCGCCGCAAAATACTTTCCGAGCCGAGCCGAGCCGAGCCGAGCCGAGCCGAGCCGAGCCGAGCCGAGCCGAGCCGAGCCGAGCCGAGCCAAGCCAAGCCAAGCCAAGCCAAGCCAAGCCAAGCCAAGCCAAGCCGTCGCATGCAGCACGCCGCGCGGCGGACCCGTCCGCGGACGGTATAATCAGCCCTTTCCCCCGCCGAAGGGGAAACGACGCCAATTCATCCAGCAGAGCACCAAAGCGGCCGGTGCGAAAGCACCGACCCAGCGATCCCATCACACCATGCACGAAAAATACGTTCCTTCCGACGTCGAATCCGCCGCGCAAGGGCAATGGCGCGCCATCGACGCGTACAAGTCGACGGAAACCACCGACAAGCCCAAGTTCTACTGCGTCTCGATGCTGCCGTACCCGTCGGGCAAGCTGCACATGGGTCACGTGCGCAACTACACGATCAACGACGTGATGTACCGCTATCTGCGGATGAACGGCTACAACGTGCTGATGCCGATGGGTTGGGACGCATTCGGCATGCCGGCGGAAAACGCGGCAATGGCCAACAACGTGCCGCCCGCGAAGTGGACCTACGACAACATCGCTTACATGAAGAAGCAGATGCAGTCCATGGGCCTCGCGATCGACTGGTCGCGCGAAGTCGCCACGTGCAGCCCGGACTACTACAAGTGGAACCAGTGGCTGTTCCTGAAGATGCTGGAAAAGGGCATCGCGTACAAGAAAACCGGCACCGTCAACTGGGATCCGGTCGACCAGACCGTGCTCGCCAACGAGCAGGTGATCGACGGCCGCGGCTGGCGTTCGGGCGCGCTCGTCGAAAAGCGCGAAATCCCGATGTACTACATGCGCATCACGCAGTACGCGGACGAACTGCTGAACGACCTCGAAGGCCTCGGCTGGCCCGAGCGCGTCAAGATCATGCAGCAGAACTGGATCGGCAAGAGCTTCGGCGTGAACTTCGGCTTCCCGTACGAGATCGACGGCGAACAGAAGCTGCTGCGCGTGTTCACCACGCGCGCCGACACGATCATGGGCGTCACCTTCTGCGCGATCGCCGCCGAGCATCCGCTCGCCACGCGCCTCGCGAAAGACAAGCCGGAATTGCAGGCCTTCATCGAGGAATGCAAGCGCGGCGGCGTTGCTGAAGCCGACGTCGCGACCATGGAAAAGAAGGGCATGGCCACCGGCTTCTACGTCACGCATCCGCTGACGCAGGAACAGATCGAAGTGTGGATCGGCAACTACGTGCTGATGAGTTACGGCGAAGGCGCCGTGATGGGCGTGCCGGCGCACGACGAGCGCGACTTCGCGTTCGTGAAGAAATACGGTCTGCCGATCAAGCAGGTGGTCGCGGTTGAAGGCAAGGAATACTCGACCGATGTCTGGCAAGAATGGTACGGCGAGAAGACCGGCACGCTGATCAACAGCGGCAAGTACGACGGCCTTGGCTACGAAGAAGCGGTCGACCAGATCGCCGCGGACCTGAAGGAACTCGGCCTCGGCGACAAACAGATCACGTGGCGTCTGCGTGACTGGGGCGTGTCGCGTCAGCGTTACTGGGGCACGCCGATTCCGATCATCCACTGCCCGACCTGCGGCGACGTGCCGGTGCCGGAAAAAGATCTGCCGGTGGTGCTGCCGGAAGACCTCGTGCCGGACGGCACGGGCAATCCGCTCGCCAAGTCCGAAGCGTTTGTGAACTGCACCTGCCCGACCTGCGGCGGCGCGGCCAAACGCGAAACCGACACCATGGACACGTTCGTCGATTCGTCGTGGTACTTCTACCGCTACGCGTCGCCGGATGCGAAGACCATGGTCGACGAGCGCACCGACTACTGGGCGCCGATGGATCAGTACATCGGCGGGATCGAACACGCGATTCTTCACCTCTTGTATTCGCGCTTCTGGGCGAAGGTGATGCGCGACATGGGCCTCGTCAAATTCAGCGAGCCGGCCAGGAACCTGCTCACGCAGGGCATGGTGCTCAACGAAACGTATTACCGCGAAAACGAAGCGGGCAAGAAGACCTGGTACAACCCGGCCGACGTGACCGTTTCGTTCGACGACAAGGGCCGCCCGGTCGGCGCCGTCCTGAATGAGGACGGTCAACCGGTGGTGCTCGGCGGCGTCGAGAAAATGTCGAAGTCGAAGAACAACGGCGTCGATCCGCAATTGCTGATCGATCAGCATGGCGCGGACACCGCGCGTCTGTTCGTGATGTTCGCTGCTCCGCCCGAGCAGTCGCTCGAATGGTCCGGCTCGGGTGTGGAAGGCGCAAGCCGCTTCCTGCGCCGCGTGTGGAGTTTCAGTCAGGCGAACGAAGCCGCATTGCGCGAAGGCGGCACGTTCGACGCCGCGCAACTGAGCGATGTTGAAAAGACGCTGCGCCGCGAGATCTACAGCGTGCTGAAACAGGCTGATTTCGACTACCAGCGTCTGCAGTACAACACGGTGGTGTCGGCCGCCATGAAGATGCTCAACGCGCTCGACAGCGCGAAAGGCGCCCGGCCGGCCGTGCTGCGCGAAACATGCAGCGTGATGCTGCGCGTGCTGTATCCGGTTGTGCCGCACCTTACGTTCCAGTTGTGGCAGGAACTCGGTTACGCCGACGAACTCGGCTCGCTGCTCGACGCGCCGTGGCCGAAAGTCGACGAGCAAGCGCTGGAGCAGTCCGAGATCGAACTCGTGCTGCAAGTGAACGGCAAGGTGCGCGGCGCGATCACCGTGGCGAAAGACGCCTCGCGCGAATCGATCGAACAGCTCGCGGCCGCGCATGACATGGTCGCGAAGTTCAGCGAAGGCAAGGCGCCGAAGAAGATCGTCGTGGTGCCGGGACGCCTCGTGAACGTGGTTGTGTGAGCATCGACGAAGACATGGCAGCAGGCAGGACGCCGCCGCGCACGGCGGCGCTTGTCCGCGCTGCGGAATCTACTGCGAACCAGGAGCCAATGTGACTCGCAGATCGTTTTTGACGCTGGCTTGCAGCGTATTGATGTTGACCGCTTGCGGCTTCCAGTTGCGCGGCCAGCAGGACTACGCATTCAAACGCCTCTATATCGCCGGCGGTTCCGCGGCGGCGGGCGCGCGTCTCGCGCGTATCGTGGAAGGCGGCAGCGACACGGTGGTGGTCACGTCGGTCGCGAATGCCGACGCCACGTTGCAGATCACCGAAGGCCGCGGCATCGGCACGCTGACGCTGAACTCGCTGGGTGTGGTCGAAGAGTATCAATTGAATCTCAATATGAACTATTCGCTGACGGCCAAGGACGGCACGCTGCTGATTCCGCCGAGCGTGATCGCGTTGAACCGCGCGATGACCTATAGCGATCAGTTCTCGCAAGCGAAAGCCTCCGAAAGCAACATTCTCTTCGACGACATGGAAAGAGACGCGATCGACCAGCTCACGCGCCGTCTGGCCGTCGTGCGCTCGATGCATCCGGCGCCGGGCGAGGAAGTGCCCTCGGTTGCGCCGCGCGCGCCGTTGCCGCCGCCGCCGCTGTGAGTCGCACCATTCGTTCGAATTGCCGTCTTTGTTCAACCTCGCCGATCGGTAGCCATGCAACTGCGACTTGACGCGCTCGAAGCGCATCTCGCCAAGGGACTCGCCGGACTGTACATCGTGTACGGCGACGAGCATCTGCTCGCGCAGGAAGCGTGCGACCGCATTCGCGCCACGGCGCGCGCGGCCGGCTTTACCGACCGCTCGGTGTTCACCGTGGAGCGCGGCTTCGACTGGAGTTCGTTGCTGGGCGCGAGCCAGTCGATGTCGCTATTCGGCGACCGCCAACTGGTCGAGTTGCGCATTCCGTCCGGCAAACCCGGCAAGGAAGGCGCGGAAGCGCTGAAAGCGCTCGCCGCTGCCGTCAATGACGACGTGCTCGCCATGATCACGCTGCCACGGCTCGACGCGGCCACGCAGAAGTCGGCGTGGTTCACGGCTTTGTCCGAGGCGGGCGTCGCGCTGAAAATCGATCCGGTCGAGCGTGCGCAGTTGCCGAATTGGGTCGGCCAGCGGCTCGCCGCACAGAATCAGCGTGTGGTCGCCGGCGAAGAAGGGCGGCGTGCGCTGGCGTTTATCGCAGAGCGCGTGGAAGGCAATCTGCTGGCGGCGCATCAGGAAATTCAGAAACTCGGGTTGTTGTATCCAGCTGGGTCGTTGAGCTTTGAACAGATTCACGACGCGGTGCTCAATGTCGCGCGGTATGACGTCTTCAAGCTGAACGAAGCAATGCTGGCGGGCGATGTCGGCCGTTTGTCGCGCATGCTCGACGGGCTGCGCGGCGAAGGCGAGGCCGCGGTGCTGGTGCTGTGGGCGGTTGTCGAAGAAGTGCGCACGCTGCTGCGGATCAAGCGCGGCGTTACGGCAGGCAAGCCGCTTGCGATGCTGGTGCGCGAGAACCGCGTGTGGGGGCCGCGAGAACGGCTGATCGGGCCGGCGCTGTCGCGTGTGAGCGAAGGCTCGCTGGAAAAGGCGCTTGCTTTGGCGGCTCGGCTGGATCGGCAGGTGAAGGGCTTGTCGGGCGGTACGCCGGGCAATCATCGCAACGATCCGCCGCCCGATCCCTGGGACGGTTTGTTCGAGCTGGCCATGACGGTGGCTTCGCCGAAAACGGTGCCTGGGCCGCCGCCACGACCTCGGAGCGGAGCCGCCGCTACCGCTCGAAGGCCAGTTTGATTGAGCCTGAGGGGCCGGGTGGTGAGGGTTCGATGCAAGTGCGAGTCATATCGTGACCGTTTGCGGATCGTTTCCCAAAGCCGCTTTTGTAGTGGCCGGGTTTGAGATGCGAAAGGCGGGTTCTTGACAAGCTCGATTTGCCAGAACCCGCGAGACTCGCGTGAGCCGCTAGTGCTCCTCGAACCGCTCAAGCCGTACTAACCGCTCAAGCCGCCGCGACAAGCAAAGCGCCTCTACTCGCCTTACAATCGCTTGATGTTTCGCTAATTCTGTCAGTCCGCCGCACGAGAACGTGCGCGGCACCACGAGAATCACCATGGATATCGACCAGTACATGACCGACCTCGGCCGTCGCGCTCGCCAAGCTTCGCGGGCGATGGCGCGGGCGTCGACGGCGGCGAAGAACGCCGCGCTCGCGGCCGTCGCAGAGGCGATCGAACGCGATGCTGCGCTGCTGAAAGAGGCCAATGCGCGTGACCTCGCGCGGGCTCGCGAGAAGGGGCTCGATGCAGCGTTCATCGACCGTTTGACGCTATCGGATAAAGCGCTGAAGACGATGGTCGAGGGCTTGCGGCAAGTTGCTGCGTTGGCGGATCCGATCGGCGAGATCAGCAATCTGAAATACCGGCCGAGCGGCATTCAGGTCGGCCAGATGCGTGTGCCGCTGGGCGTGATCGGCATCATCTACGAATCGCGTCCGAACGTGACGATCGACGCTGCGGCGCTGTGCCTGAAGTCGGGCAACGCAACCATTCTGCGCGGCGGATCGGAAGCGCTCGAATGCAATGCGGCGCTGGCGAAGCTGATCGGTGAAGGTCTCGAAGCGGCCGGTTTGCCGCAGGACGCCGTGCAGGTGGTCGCCACTTCCGACCGCGCCGCGGTCGGCAAGCTGATTACGATGACCGACTACGTCGACGTGATCGTGCCGCGCGGCGGCAAAAGCCTGATCGAGCGGCTGATGAACGAAGCGCGCGTGCCGATGATCAAGCATCTCGACGGCATTTGCCACGTGTATGTCGACGATCGCGCGGATCTGGCCAAGGCGCTGACCGTCTGCGATAACGCCAAGACGCACCGCTACGGTACCTGCAACACGATGGAAACGCTGCTGGTCGCGCGCGGCATCGCGGCTGAAGTGCTGCCGCCGTTGGGCAAGCTGTATCGCGGCAAGGAAGTCGAGTTGCGTGTGGACGCGGCGGCGCGCGCCGTGCTGGCGGATGCGGGCGTGGGTCCGCTCGTTGAAGCGACCGAAGAAGATTGGCGCACTGAATATCTCGCGCCGGTGCTGGCGATCAAGGTGGTGGACGACCTCGACGCGGCGATCGATCACATCAACACGTACAGCTCGCAGCACACCGATGCGATTGTCACGGAAGATCATGACCGTGCGATGCGCTTTCTGCGCGAAGTGGATTCGGCGAGCGTGATGGTGAATGCGTCGACGCGTTTTGCGGATGGTTTTGAGTTTGGCTTGGGCGCTGAAATCGGCATCTCGAACGATAAGCTGCATGCGCGTGGCCCAGTGGGGCTGGAAGGGCTGACGTCGCTCAAGTATGTCGTGCTGGGGCACGGCGAAGGGCGGCAGTGAGCACACGACGCCGAGCGTTTAACGAAAACGCGGCTGTGCAACGCAGCCGCGCTCGCTCAGCCGATCCACACACTCACCAATTGCACACGAACAGGTACTGCCGATGCTTTGGGTAAAAACGTTTCACATCGTCCTGATTGCTTCCTGGTTTGCCGGCTTGTTCTATTTGCCGCGCATCTTCGTCAATCTGGCGATGGAAACGGAGCCCGCCGCGACGGCACGACTGCTCATCATGGCCCGCAAGCTGTTCCGCTTCATGACGTTCATTGCGGTGCCAGCCCTGGCGTGCGGCATATGGCTGTGGCTGGTGATCGGCATCGGCCGTGGGCAGGGGTGGATTCACGCAAAAGTTGGCGTGGTGGTGCTGCTTGTGATTTATCACGCGTACTGCGGCGTGCTGCTGCGCACCTTCGAGCGCGGCGAGAATCGTCGCTCGGACAAGTGGTATCGGATGTTTAATGAACTGCCGGTGTTGGGGATGCTCGCGGCGGTGGCGTTGGTGGTGATCAAGCCGTTTTAGGACGCGCGCGTTTCGCGCCGGTTCAGGTTGCCGGCTGCGATCTGACAAAGGGCGGCTTGCTGGATTCGGCAAACCGCCCTTTGTTACATTAGCGGGCGCTGGCGCGCGGCGTATCGTCTTAGGCGGAATGGCTAGCTTTGGCTGTCAGCCCATATTGGGGCGGCCAATGCGTGTACGGCCTGATTTATAATTTCCGAACTGCCGGCATCAACCGGTGGTCAGGTTTAGCAGCCTGCGCCTGAAACCGCACACCCGCCCAGGCCTCAGGATTCCCCACAACTTTTTGTGTGGCAGGAGTGAATGATCGCTTGTAAACGGTCGGCGTCGATGTTAACTTTGGCCCATTCTGTTCGCGACGGCAGTTGGAATTGGTCGACGGAAACGATACTGACGACTGGGCGAGTGCCGAATTCAGCGAGGCGAATCTGGGGGACGCGCGCCTTGCACAACGTCTTGTTGCGTTGGCTCGCCGCCTCGCGCACAGTCCGCAGGGTTCGTTTCCCCAGTCACTCAAGCCAGCCGAACTGAAGGCCGCCTACCGCTTCTTCGATAATGAGCAGGTGGACACAAACGGGATCCTTGCGCCTCATATTGCACAAACGCTCGATCGCATGAGGCAGGTGCCGGTCGTGCTGGCAATTCAGGACACAACGGAGTTCAACCTGTCGCATCTGCCCGCGACTGAAGGCCTGGGTCGCGGCACCGGCAACAATGAGCAAGGCTTCATGATGCACAGCCTGCTGGCGGTCACGCCCGAGGGCTTGCCGCTAGGGGTGCTGGGCATGAAGACCTGGGTGCGCCCCCAAGAGGTGTTCGGCAAGAGGGCCCCTGCGGTTACGCGCCCGATCGAACAGAAGGAAAGTAACAAATGGCTTGAAGGAATCGACCATCTCGCGGCACTCAAGGTACGTTGTACGCAGACGCGGTTTGTCTGTGTTGGAGACCGCGAGAGCGACCTGTACGAGCTATTTGTCGCCGAACGCCCCGACGGGGTGGACTGGTTGATCCGCGCAGTACACAACCGCGTGGCGCGTCACCCGCAAGGCTACCTCTGGGAGGCTGTTCTAGCCACCCTGCCTCTTGGCCACACTGAACTGCAGGTGCCAGCCAGGGGCACACTTCCTCAGCGCACAGCACGGCTGACATTGCGTTGTGCGAGCGTGCGACTACACTCTCCAAGAGCGCGCGCCAGCCGCCGAAGCCTGCCTGAGATGGACGTCTTTGCGATTCACGCCATTGAAGATACCCCCCCGGATGGCGTTGAACCGCTTGAATGGATGCTGCTGAGTTCGGTGCCCACGACCTCGCTTGATGAAGTTCTCGAACGGCTGGCCTGGTACGCACGGCGCTGGACCATCGAGACGTGGCATCGCGTGCTCAAAAGCGGCTGCCGTATCGAGGCGCGCCAGTTCGGCACGCTCGACCGGTTCGTGAGAGCGACAGCTCTGTTTGCCGTCATCGCGTGGCACATCCTGTATGCAACACTGCTCGCGCGAACTGATACGCAGCTATGCTGCGAAGTACTGCTTCAACCCGTCGAATGGCAGGCGCTCTATTGCCACACCCACCGAACGACGCAACTGCCAGAGCAGGTTCCGACGCTGCAGCAAACCATCGTGTGGATAGGTATGCTCGGCGGTTATCTGAATCGTAAGCATGACCGGCCACCAGGACCGACCGTCATATGGCGCGGGTTTCTCGTCCTGCACGAAATTACGAAGATGTATCAGCTCTTCAAGCAAAGCGGATAGCGCGGCCTCTCAACTTTGTGGGTAAACCTGAGGCCCAGGCGGGTCGTGCGTCTGCCTCTGCACGTCTACATTTCAATGGGCGGGCCGTGGTGGGGAGCCGCAAGGCTCGCCGGATTGTTGGAACGCCGGTCTGCTAACCCGCTACGTGCCCGCTCACCCTCCTTGCAAGCGAGTGTCGGGCGATTCAGGAATTCATCAGGGAATCGCGCCATGAGCAAAATCGGAAAAAACGCCAAACTCGCCTCACGCCCGCCAGTCGATGCCTTGCAGTACGAAAAGCTCGCCTTGTCGGCATTCGGTTCGTGCGAGCGGCAGTTGACTCAACTCAACAGACTGGCCACGCTTGCGACCTCGATATATAGGAATCCTGCGTTGACGAGCCGCGAACGACGGAGCCGGCAAGTGCTGCTCGAACTGCTGGTCGAGACGTGTGAGGAGTATGAGCGTGAAGTGGAATGCGACCGCGAACTGTATCAGGTGATCGCACTCGACGCGCGCGGCATCTCACACCGCCGTATTACGGCTGGCGCTGCGGCGAAAGCTTCTTGCGGAAGCGGGTCAGGACGCGAAAAAGGCGGGGGCGGACGTCGGACCAAGCGTGGCTGCGATTGCTCACTGAGACGGTCTGCCGATACGGTCCAGTAGACGACATGAGGCGCGGGCGATCGCGCCTCATGGCTTTGAAGTCGCAGACTGCGGCGCACTAACTGAACATTTATGCGCTGGACCCGCGCGTCGTATGTGACGACGCGACACGCCATGTCGTCCCGCGCCGCACGTAGAGGTCGGTGAAGGCGTAATCGGTCGCTTTCATGCCATAAGCGGGTGTGTAGGGTAAACGCCGTAAACCATCGCGATATTGCCAAAGACACGCACCTTCAGATCCCCGAAGGTTTGCGCGGAGCCGGGTGGCAGCGAGGGCGCGAACAAAACCTCGGCTTTGCTGCGGCGTGCGCCATTAGGCATGGTCTCGACGAACGAGTCGTCGAGCAGTTCATCGAGCGCTTCGCGGTCGCCGCTGACGGCGGCATCTACCCATGTTTGCTCGATCGAAACAAGTGTTGCCTCGATTTGAACCTCTGTGTGAAGGCCGGCGGCCAACACACAGGTCGACACGCCAATGGCGGCCAAAAAACAAGCGTTTCATAACCATCTAGATGGACGCCGCCCGTTTGCAACAGTTTTTCGTGTGTATTGACTGACAGGATGGGTTGCAGCTTTATACATGGCCTCGTCCCGTTTGCCAAACGATCTGTTCTACAGCGAGCAGGTGCAGGATTGCATATATACATTCGGCCTTTCTGTGGCACGCATGTGCGTGGCCCCAATGGATTTCGCCCGGCGACTCCTACTTATATCCACGGCTTCGAGAGCCCTAAGACTGCGCAGGTTTTGTCACCGACGGTCCGACCTGTTTGCCATTGAATCAGATCACTTGTGCAACCAATGAAGAGGTAAAACGGTTGCCGCCATCCGATCGTTGCTCCGTTCATACCGGCGGTGCGTACTCCAGGCCGCGTGCGAGCAATACCCAGATCGTCCTGGCGATCTTGTTGGCAAGTGCCACGACGGCGATGTTTGTTCCCCGTCTCGCCTGAACCTCTCGAATCCATCGGGAAAGCGTATCGGTATGTTTTATGGCTTGCTGGACGACCGATCTGGCGCCGTGTACCGGCAGCATTCGCAGATATCCGTTACCGCGCTTCGTGATGCCGAACAGGCGATCCTTGCCGCCTGACGAGTGCTGGCGTGGGGTCAAGCCCAGCTACGCCGCAAACTGTCTGCCGTTTGAGGATTCAGTGGCACTCCCCGCTGCAGCGATGACAGCAGTTGCGATCAGCGGCCCGACGCCTCGAATCCTCTCAAATCGCTGACTTGCAGGGGATGCCTTGTGCACTTGATGGATCAGCTCATCATACCGGGCGGTCTGCTTATCCAGCAGGACGAGTCGCTCGTACATATCCCGCATCATTGATCGACTCAACCCTGTGAGCTCGTTGCGTTTGTCGTCAATAATTGCCGGCAGCTGCTGCCGTACTTTCAGTGCGGTTTGTGCAATGACAACACCGTATTCGGCTAACAGGCCTCGTATCTGGTTGATCTGCGCGATACGGTCACGCATGAGCAGGCTGCTGATGCGGTGCATGGACTGGATATCCTGCTGCTGAACGCTGTTTTGACCGCAACGTAGCGCATGGTCGGACGGGACGCAGCTTCGACGATCGCCTCCGCATCGTTGCGATCCTTCTTCTGGGATTTGACGAACGGTTTGACGAATCGGGGCGCAATGATCTGCACATGATGCCCATCGCCGAGAACCGGCGAGCCCAGTAATGCGCTCCACCACAGGCTTCCATCACGATACGGCAAGAGGGCAGACTGACAATGAATTCGAGCTTGTTGCGGCTGACTCGCCGACTCAACACTGGGTGCCGCGTTCGTCCACGCCGTACAGCTGGAAGATATTTTTCGCAAGATCGATGCTCAGCAACGTGACACTCATGACGGCCTCCGTTCAATTGCAGATCAGGAGCCCTGATACTGCCACGCTCTCAGGCCGAGCACCTTCGTGCACTACCACCGAGGGTGGGACGATGCCATTCCACTGTATCTGGCCTTGTTGCAGCCTGATACGCTGCGGGCCACTATGAAATCCGCTGACTCGCACCTCATTCCAGCAACGAGCTCTAAGCTCCGCAGGGCATACAGGTTTAGCGAGTCCCGGTCCTACCTGGCTTGTCATCACACTCGATTGCTGCGCAACATTTCGACGTTCATCCCGGTGTTAGGGAGTGGGCGGCAAACGCAGCGCACTCCCTTTTTCCATTTGTGATCCGCATATGTACTACATTTTGTGAACCACTTACTTACGTGTCATATGTGCCGAAACAGCACGCCATCCATCGTTTTTTCGAAGGAAAACGTCAGTGAATGAGTAGTTGGTCGCTTGGGCGGTGGGCGCCGACTTGGAGCGGTTGATGCCGGTGACAATGGCCGTATCGCCATTCACACGTACATCGACGTTCATCAGAGTTTGCGTCGAGCCAGGAGGAGGCGGTGAGGCGAGAAGAACGTCGTTCTTGGTGCGACGTGCGCCGCTTGCAGTGATTTCGATGAAGGAATCGTCAAACACTCTTTCAAGAGTGGCCTGATCAGCTTGCTCGACGGCAGTAACCCACGTCTGTTCGATCGACTTTAGCATGTCTTCGTCATGGTCCGCAGCATAAGCGGGGAATGCTGCTGAAAACGCGATTGAAGTAATGACGGCTAGTCGGAAAAAGTACTTCATTTCGATTCCTTGGTACGTGCGTAACTGTCTTGATATGGCGGAATTTTTTATTTTTCTGATTTTGCGGTGTGACTGATTGGTGCGGAGCGGATAGAACTGAATCTTAACGGCACATCGTCTGCTTTGAATTAGGAAAAATCTTAATGTTATGTCAAATATTGAGAGTATTCCCAATTTTGGGAAGTGCTGTTGCCGTTAAACGGGTTGTGCCGTAGCAAGCTGTTTGAATCGCTCATGGATCAGGCGACGCACGGTGTCAATGAAGGCGGGCGTAGGTCTATCTAGCAGGCGAGTCGCGAGAGTCCGGCAAGTCCGTTCCGCGTTGGCGAACCAAGTTCACCCCGCTGCTGCCGGTAGCAAACTGGCTACATATTTGAATTTGGAAGGGAAAACTTTAAAAAGGCGTGGCAAAACTTTCGCAGTCGCGTCCGTGTTTTTCAGAGTTCTCCTATTTTTGACTTTGATCGGGTTTGTTGGGCTCTTTGTCTTGTCAATCAGATGTCTGAAGTCGACATGTTTGAGGATGACGTGATCTCGTGCATCGACCGACGGCGTGGCCAAACCCCTTCGCAATATCCTGACACGCAGCTTCAATCAATCTTCCTCGCTCGGGTTTTCTTGCGAGTGCGATAGCCATAGCGAGTTCGCTTAAAAATAAGAATTTCCGGGTGAACGGCGGGATTTTTTTTGAAACAAAGTGCTGTTTTAGGAATCGTCTTATTAATTGATCTCTGCGCCAATTTTATATTGGCACCATCCCCAGAGGGATTGTCGAGATGGTCTGGCAAATTGGCTTGTGATCCTGCTTCGATTCCCTTCGGTAACTTCCTGTCTTGAAATGCAGGCGCTCTATGTGGCGTCTACGCATTACTAATTCAGTTATCGCCTATTCAAAGGAAAAAGTGTGAACAAGTCTTATCGGGCCGTTTGGAACAAGAAAACCGGCACGTTTGTCGCGGCGGCCGAAACTGCAAAAGGTTGTAGTAAAGGATCCAGCGGCGGTCGCATCAGTGCAGCAATCGGGACCATTTCCCTTCTGGCCGTTGCCGCGGCAACTTATTCGACCATTGCACACGCTGGTGCGACCGATCAAGGATCTATTAACGGGCAGCAGACTACCGTCGCGACCGCTATCGGCAATGGTGCTACTGCTTCAGGGATGGGGGCGCTCGCTTTTGGGGCGGGAAGTAACGCACCTGGTTACGGAGCTTATGCTTCAGGCAGCAACTCAACTGCGATCGGTATAGGAGCGACGGCGTCCGGAAATAATTCAATTGCGCTCGGAACGATGACAGGGGCGACGGGAAGTTCCGCAATCGCCATTGGTGGTTTGGCAACGGCGACGACGGCGAACTCGGTGGCGCTGGGCACGAACTCGGTGGCGAACTCGACGACGCTGACCACGGCCGGCTTCACGCCGGTTGGCGGTACGGCGATTTCGGCGGCAACGGCAGCCGGTGGTGAAGTATCGGTCGGCGCGGCCGGCAACGAACGCCGCATCACGAATGTGGCGGCAGGCCTGAACGGCACGGACGCAGTGAACGTGAGCCAGCTGCAGTCGGAAGACGCGAAGGTGAACAACGTCAGCAGCAACGTCAGCAACCTGGCGGGCAACGTCACCAACATCAACAACACGGTGAACAACATCACCAACGGTGGTGGCATCAAGTATTTCCACGCGAACTCGACGCTGGCGGATTCGTCGGCGACAGGCGTGAATTCGGTGGCGATCGGCGGCGCGACGATCGCGTCGGCAGCGAACTCGGTGGCGTTGGGTTCGGGTTCGACGACGACGGCAAACCTGTCGGCCGCGGGTTACAACCCGGGCACGGCAGCGCTGTCGGGTACAGCTTCGGCGGCCAATGGTGAAGTGTCCGTGGGCAAGTCGGGTGCTGAGCGTCGCGTGACGAACGTGGCGGCCGGCTCGGCGGCGACGGACGCGGTGAACGTGAGCCAGTTGCAGTCGGAAGACGCGAAGGTGAACCAGGATGGCACGTCGACCGCGGCAGCGCTGGGCGGCGGCTCGGCCTACAACTCGACGACGGGTGCGATCAGCGCACCGAGCTTTGCATTGACCAATGCGAACGCGATCGACGGTACGTCGGGTGCAGCGACCAATATCGGTTCAGCATTCAGCACGGTGGACACGGCGCTGGGCAAGCTGAACACGAACATCAGTAACGTCAATAACAACGTCTCGAACCTGAGCAACAACGTCAGCAACCTGGCGGGCAACGTCACCAACATCAACAACACGGTGAACAACATCACCAACGGTGGTGGCATCAAGTACTTCCACACGAACTCGACGCTGGCGGATTCATCGGCAGTGGGTACCAATGACATTGCGATTGGTGGCGGCGCCGTAGCGAATTCGTCATTGGGCACTGGCAGCTCGACCGCAATCGGCTCGAATGCGCTTGCAAAGGGTACCAATGACATTGCGTTCGGCACGGGCGCGACCACGGCTCAAACAGGTGTGTTTGTCGCGACGGCGGATCTGATCGCGATCGGTACCGCCGCCACAGCCAACTTCAGCACGAGCATCGCAATTGGGGGCAATGCGAAAGCTGGTGGCCCGGACGGTGCCGGCGGCAGTGGCGACAGCATCGCCATTGGTGAGAACGCAAATGCAACCACGCCCGCGGCCTCTTGGGGACGGGCTACGGCTATCGGTGTCAACACTGTAACAACGGGTACGGAGGCGACTGCCGTCGGCTATGGCAGCACCTCAACAGGGACAGCCGCTTCGGCGTTCGGTTACTGGTCGACGGCGACGGGCGGCTCGAGTGTGGCCATTGGTACGCTCTCGACGGCTGCTACGGCCAACTCGGTGGCACTGGGCTCGAACGCGGTGGCGAACTCGACGACGCTGGCGACGGCAGGCTTCACGCCGGCCGGCGGCACGGCGATCTCGGCAGCCACGGCAGCCGGTGGTGAAGTGTCGGTGGGCGCGGCAGGCAAGGAACGTCGCATCACGAACGTGGCCGCAGGTCTGAATGCTACGGATGCGGTGAACGTGAGCCAGTTGCAGTCGGAAGATGCCAAGGTGAACAACGTCAGCAATAACGTGTCGAACCTGAGCAACAACGTCAGCAACATCGCGGGTAACGTCACGAACATCAGCAATACGGTGAACAACATCACCAACGGTGGCGGCATCAAGTACTTCCACACGAACTCGACGCTGGCGGATTCATCGGCCACGGGTGCGAACTCGGTGGCGATCGGCGGCGCGACGATCGCGTCGGCAGCGAACTCGGTGGCGTTGGGTTCGGGTTCGACGACGACGGCAAACCTGTCGGCAGCGGGTTACAACCCGGGCACAGCAGCGCTGTCGGGCACGGCTTCGGTGGCCAACGGTGAAGTGTCGGTCGGCAACGCGGGCGCGGAGCGTCGCATCACGAACGTGGCCGCCGGTTCGGCGGCGACGGACGCGGTGAACGTGAGCCAGTTGCAATCGGAAGACGCGAAGGTGAACCCGGATGGCACGTCGACCGCGGCAGCGCTGGGCGGCGGCTCGGCCTACAACTCGACGACGGGTGCGATCAGCGCACCGAGCTTTGCATTGACCAATGCGAACGCGATCGACGGTACGTCGGGTGCAGCGACCAATATCGGTTCAGCATTCAGCACGGTGGACACGGCGCTGGGCAAGCTGAACACGAACATCAGTAACGTCAATAACAACGTCTCGAACCTGAGCAACACCGTCAGCAACATCACTAACGGTGGTGGCATCAAGTACTTCCACACGAACTCGACGCTGGCGGACTCGTCGGCGACCGGTACGGACGCGGTGGCAATCGGCGGCAACGCTTCGGCCTCGGCCGCGAACTCGGTGGCGCTGGGTTCTGGTTCGACGACCACGGCGAACCTGTCGGCTGCGGGTTACAACCCGGGCATGGGCGCGCTGTCGGGCATCGCTTCGACGACTAACGGCGAAGTGTCGGTGGGTTCGGCAGGCAAGGAACGTCGCATCACCAACGTCGCAGCCGGTTCGGCAGCGACGGATGCGGTGAATGTGAGCCAGTTGCAGTCGGAAGACGCAAAGGTGAACAACGTCAGCAACAACGTGTCGAACCTGAGCAACAACGTCAGCAACATCGCGGGCAACGTCACGAATATCAGCAACACCGTCAGCAACATCACTAACGGTGGTGGCATCAAGTACTTCCACACGAACTCGACGCTGGCAGACTCGTCGGCCGGGATGTCCGGTGGCATTGCAATCGGCGGGGGCGCGTCTGCCCCTAGCTTTGGCGGGGCACACGATTCGACTGCGATCGGCACCAACGCATTGTCGAAAGGCTTTAACTCTATCGCCCTGGGTACCGGCGCGACGACGGCCTCCTCCCAATATGTCGGCGCTGCCAACGATCTGATTGCCATCGGCACCAACGCTTCTGCCAACTTCGACCACAACATTGCCATCGGCGGTAACTCGGTGGCCGGTGGTGCTGGGGCAGGCGCCCAAGCCGTGGCTGTAGGCGATAACGCATCGGCAGCATCGGCGCAATCGCTGGCGCTTGGCTCCTCGGCGACCGCGTCGGCGGCGAATTCGGTGGCCTTGGGCTATGGCTCGACGACGACGGCGAACCTGTCAGCCGCGGGCTACAACCCGGGCACGGGCACGCTCTCGGGCATCGCTTCGACGACTAACGGCGAAGTGTCGGTGGGTTCGGCAGGCAAGGAACGTCGCATCACGAACGTGGCCGCCGGTTCGGCGGCGACGGACGCGGTGAACGTGAGCCAGTTGCAATCGGAAGACGCAAAGGTGAACACGGTTAACAACAACGTGAACAACCTGAGCAACAATGTCAGCAACCTGTCGGGCAATGTGACGAACATCGCTGGCAACGTCACCAACCTCAGCAACACGGTGAACAACATCACCAATGGTGGCGGCGTGAAGTACTTCCACGCGAACTCGACGCTGGCGGATTCGTCGGCAACGGGCGTGAATTCGGTGGCGATCGGCGGCGCAACGGTGGCGTCGGCAGCGAACTCGGTGGCGCTGGGCTCGGGTTCGACGACGACGGCGAACCTGTCGGCAGCGGGTTACAACCCGGGCACAGCAGCGCTGTCGGGCACGGCTTCGGTGGCCAACGGTGAAGTGTCGGTCGGCAACGCGGGCGCGGAGCGTCGCGTGACGAACGTGGCAGCCGGCTCGGCGGCGACCGATGCGGTGAACGTGAGCCAGCTGCAGTCGGAAGACGCGAAGGTGAACACGGTCAACAACAACGTGAACAACCTGAGCGGCAACGTCACGAACATCAGCAACACGGTGAACAACATCACCAACGGTGGTACGGGCATCAAGTATTTCCACGCGAACTCGACGCTGGCGGACTCGTCGGCGACCGGTACGGACGCGGTGGCAATCGGCGGCAACGCTTCGGCCTCGGCCGCGAACTCGGTGGCGCTGGGCTCGAACTCGGTGGCGAACGCGACGACGCTGACGACGGCAGGCTTCACGCCGGCCGGTGGCACGGCGATCTCGGCAGCCACGGCAGCCGGTGGTGAAGTGTCGGTGGGCGCGGCAGGCAAGGAACGTCGCATCACGAACGTCGCAGCGGGCCTGAACGGCACGGATGCAGTGAACGTGAGCCAGCTGCAGTCGGAAGACGCAAAGGTGAACAACGTCAGCAACAACGTGAACAACCTGAGCGGCAACGTCACGAACATCAGCAACACGGTGAACAACATCACCAACGGTGGTACGGGCATCAAGTACTTCCACGCGAACTCGACGCTGGCGGATTCGTCGGCGACCGGCACGGACGCAGTGGCGATTGGCGGCAACGCGTCGGCCACGGCGGCGAACTCGGTGGCACTGGGCTCGAACTCGGTGGCGAACGCGACGACGCTGACGACGGCAGGCTTCACGCCGGCCGGCGGCACGGCGATCTCGGCAGCGACGGCGCTGGGCGGTGAAGTGTCGGTTGGTGCGGCAGGCAAGGAACGCCGCATCACGAACGTGGCAGCGGGTCTGAACGCCACGGACGCGGTGAACGTGAGCCAGTTGCAGTCGGAAGATGCAAAGGTGAACAACGTCAGCAACAACGTTTCGAACCTGAGCAACAACGTCAGCAATATTGCGGGCAACGTCACGAACATCAGCAATACGGTGAACAACATCACCAACGGCGGCGGCATCAAGTATTTCCATGCGAACTCGACGCTGGCGGATTCGTCGGCAGTGGGTACGGACGCGGTGGCGATCGGTGGTGCGGCAACGGCGACGACGGCGAACTCGGTGGCGCTCGGCTCGAACTCGGTGGCGAACTCGACGACGCTGGCGACGGCGGGCTTCACGCCGGTTGGTGGCACGGCGATCACGGCGGCAACGGCAGCCGGCGGTGAAGTGTCGGTGGGCGCGGCAGGCAAGGAACGTCGTATCACGAACGTGGCCGCAGGTCTGAATGCTACGGATGCGGTGAACGTGAGCCAGCTGCAGTCGGAAGACGCGAAGGTGAACAACGTCAGCAACAACGTGTCGAACCTGAGCAACAACGTCAGCAACCTGGCGGGCAACGTCACCAACATCACCAACGGTGGCGGCATCAAGTACTTCCACGCGAACTCGACGCTGGCGGATTCATCGGCAGTGGGTACGGACGCGGTGGCGATCGGTGGTGCGGCAACGGCGACGACGGCGAACTCGGTGGCGCTCGGCTCGAATTCGGTGGCGAACTCGACGACGCTGGCGACGGCGGGCTTCACGCCGGTTGGTGGCACGGCGATCACGGCGGCAACGGCAGCCGGCGGTGAAGTGTCGGTGGGCGCGGCAGGCAAGGAACGTCGTATCACGAACGTGGCCGCAGGTCTGAATGCTACGGATGCGGTGAACGTGAGCCAGCTGCAGTCGGAAGACGCGAAGGTGAACAACGTCAGCAACAACGTGTCGAACCTGAGCAACAACGTCAGCAATATTGCGGGCAACGTCACGAACATCAGCAACACGGTGAACAACATCACCAACGGTGGTGCGGGCATCAAGTACTTCCACGCGAACTCGACGCTGGCGGATTCGTCGGCCACGGGCACGGACGCGGTGGCGATCGGTGGCAACGCATCGGCAACGACGGCGAACTCGGTGGCACTGGGCTCGAACGCGGTGGCGAACTCAACGACGCTGACGACGGCAGGCTTCACGCCGGCCGGCGGCACGGCGATCTCGGCAGCCACGGCAGCCGGTGGTGAAGTGTCGGTGGGTGCAGCAGGCAAGGAACGTCGCATCACGAACGTCGCAGCGGGCCTGAACGGCACGGACGCGGTGAACGTGAGCCAGTTGCAGTCGGAAGATGCGAAGGTGAACAACGTCAGCAACAACGTGTCGAACCTGAGCAACAACGTCAGCAACATCGCGGGTAACGTCACGAACATCAGCAATACGGTGAACAACATCACCAACGGTGGCGGCATCAAGTATTTCCACACGAACTCGACGCTGGCGGACTCGTCGGCAACGGGCACGGATGCAGTGGCGATCGGCGGCAACGCCCAGGCGACGGCGGCGAACTCGGTAGCACTGGGTTCGAACTCGACGACCACGGCGGATCTGACGGCAGCGGGCTACAACCCGGGCGGCAGCGCGATCTCGGGTACGGCATCGACGGCGAACGGCGAAGTGTCGGTGGGTTCGGCAGGCGCAGAGCGTCGCATCACGAACGTCGCAGCGGGCTCCGCTGCGACGGACGCGGTGAACGTAAGCCAGCTGATGTCGGAAGACGCGAAGGTGAACCAGATCGGCACGAGCACGGCATCGTCGCTGGGTGGCGGTTCGACGTACAACACGACGACGGGTGCGATCACGAACCCGACGTACGTGGTGGGTGGCACGACCGTGAACAACGCGGGTGATGCGATCACCAACCTGGACGGCCGTACGACGCAGAACACGACGGACATCACGAACCTGACGAACAACATCAACAACGGTACTGTTGGTCTGGTGCAGCAGGATTCGACGTCACGCAACATCACGGTGGCAAAGGATACGGATGGCACGGTGGTGGACTTCACCGGCACGGCAGGTACGCGCAAGCTGACCGGCGTGACCGCTGGTGATGTGAACGCGACGAGCGTGGATGCGGTCAACGGCGCCCAACTGTATGCGCTGGGTCAGTCGACGGCGAACGCGATGGGTGGTGGCTCGACGGTGAACCCGGATGGTTCGATCACAGCGCCGACGTACGTGGTGGACGGCACGACTGTCAACAACGTAGGTGACGCGATCACCAACCTCGACGGCCGTGTGACGGAGAACACGACGGATATCGCCAACATCAACAACACGCTGAACAACATCAGCAGCGGTGGCGGCATCACGTACTTCCACGCCAACTCGACGTTGCCGGATTCGCAGGCAACGGGTGCGGAGTCTGTGGCGATCGGCGGCAACGCGCAGTCGCAGGCAACGAACTCGGTGGCATTGGGTTCGAACTCGGTGGCTGACCGTGCCAACACGGTGTCGGTGGGTTCGGCGGGTAACGAACGTCAAATCACCAACGTCGCGGCCGGTACGGCGGACACGGACGCTGTGAACGTCGCGCAGTTGAAGGCGTCGGGCATGATCAATCCGGATGGCACGACCAACACGGCAGTCACGTACGACCACAACGCGGACGGCACGACCAACTACAACAGCGTCACCATGGGTAACGGTGCTGCAGGCGGTACGACTATCCACAACGTAGCAGCAGGCACGGACGGCACCGATGCGGTGAACGTCAACCAGATGAACGCGGCGATCTCCACCGTCACGAACATTGCCAACGCAGCGAGCAATCCGATGTTCGCGGCAGACGGCAACCGTGACACGGAAGCAGCAGTCGCGAGCGGCACGCATTCCACGGCGATGGGTGCGAACGCTAGCGCAACCGCGGCCAACTCGGTGGCACTAGGCGCGGGCTCGGTGGCTGATCGTGCGAACACGGTGTCGGTCGGTTCGGCGGGTAACGAACGTCAGATCACCAACGTCGCAGCCGGTACGGCGACCACGGACGCAGTCAACGTCGGCCAGTTGAACGACGCGATCGGCTCAGCGGTCGGCAATCTGCCGGCCGGCATGACGGCGAAGGACTACACCGACCAGCAGGTCAACTCGGTGCAGAACAGCGTCAATCAGCTCGCTAAGAGTGCGTACGCAGGTATCGCGGCCGCCACGGCGCTGACGATGATCCCGGACGTCGATCAAGGCAAGACGATCGCGGTCGGTATCGGTGGCGGCACGTATAAGGGTTCGCAGGCTGTCGCGCTCGGCGTTTCGGCGCGCATCACCGAGAACCTGAAGATGAAGGCCGGCGCGGGTACCAGCTCGTCGGGTACGACGGTTGGCGTGGGTGCTTCCTATCAGTGGTAAGTGCCATGACGGACGGGTCGCCAGTCCCGTCCGTCAGCCAGGTCCGCTCTTGATCTAACTGCCAGCGCGCCCTTGTCCACGATACACGTGGCGAGGGTGCCGCTTCAATCGACTGAATTCGTAAAAATGAACGCAACTCTTCTTAAATATCTCCGCGCGCCGCTGCTCGGCGCATTTGTGACCATCCTCGCTGCCTGTTCCACGCAGTCGGGCCCGACCTACTCGATTCACGCGGCTAGCGTGCTGAACCAGCAGGCGCCGGTCTATCGGGTGAGCTGCCTGGGACTCTTCGAAAGCTCGCAGACTTGTGTGCGTGTGGCCGAAGAAACCTGTAAAGCTCAGCCTGTGACCTGGCTTGAATCGATCGACGGCGTACGCAACAATGCGCCCGTGAAAGATCCGCGCGAAGGGACGTTCATGTGCGGACAGCCTGTTGTGCAGCAACCCGCTGCGCAGCCGGTCCCGCAGCCCGTTCCGCAGCCGGTCGTACAACAGCAACCCGCTCCGCAACCCCAACCGCAAGCCAGCCAGCCTGCGCAGCGCCGCTTGCTGCTGCAAGGCAACGCGAACTTCGCAACCGACAGCGCAGCGCTCAGCTCGATCGCCAAG
This sequence comes from Paraburkholderia sp. BL6665CI2N2, assembly GCF_004366535.1. Lineage (NCBI taxonomy): Bacteria > Pseudomonadati > Pseudomonadota > Betaproteobacteria > Burkholderiales > Burkholderiaceae > Paraburkholderia > Paraburkholderia sp. BL6665CI2N2. The sequence continues at coordinate 5,061,174 of NZ_SORC01000001.1, read as the reverse complement.
GAAAACCTCGACCAATTCCTGCGCGTGAACCAGGACGTCCACCTTCGTCGCGTGACCGTGGTGGGTTATACCGACAAGACGGGTTCCGAGGCGCATAACCTGAAACTGTCTCAGGCTCGTGCGGCGGCTGTTGTGCAGTATCTGCGCGACGGCGGCCTCCACGCCGACCAGTTCGTCGCTAAGCGTATGGGCAGCGCCGATCCGGTCGCATCGAACTCGACGGCCGAAGGCCGCATGCAGAACCGCCGCGTGGATGTCCGCGTGTTCGCCGAGTAAATCGCAGTACGCGAGAGTTTGATCACAAAGGCCTGCCATCGCGCAGGCCTTTTTTCTATCTCCCGCGCTTCAAACCTCGCCGTCGATCCTCAGCCGGCCAATTACCCCTTTCGCCTGTCCTAATCGCTCCACCAGCTCAGGTCCGCGCTTCAGCGCCACACCTACCGCCAGAATGTCGCCGATCGCCAGATGCGACATGCGCGAAGTCATCGGCGAAAACACATCGCTTTCCTCTGCCACGTTCGAAAACAGGCAGATGGTCGCGACCCGCGCGAGCGGCGAACTGCCGTGCGTAATCGCGATCACCTTCGCGCCGCGAGCGAGCGCCGAGCGCACAGCGTCGATGATGTCGCGGGTTCGACCGGTATTGGATACCGCCACCACGACATCGCCAGGTTCGAGCAACGCCGCCGACATCGAATAGGTATGCGGATCGGAATACGCGACGCTCGGCATGCCGAGCCGGAAGAACTTGTGCTGGATATCCTGCGCGGCAATGCCGGAGCCGCCCGCTCCGTAGAACTCGATGCGCGCCGCGTTCGCCAACAGTTCGACGGCCGATTCGACGCTATCCGGCGACAGGTTGTTGCGCACCTCGATGAGCGTGCCAATGGTCCGGTCGAAGACCTTGGCGATCAGGCCGGGCGCGCCTTCATCCGGCCGGACGTCCCGATAGACGGTCGGCACACCCGACGCAATTCCCTGCGCCAACCGTATCTTGAACTCACGAAACCCCGAAAAGCCGAGCGCATGACAAAACCGCGCGATGGTCGGCTGGCTGACGCCCGCACGGGCGGCCACTTCCGTCATCGACAGGTCGAGCACCTCGCGCGGCGCCTCGATCACGTAATCGGCAAGCTTGCGCTCGGACGGGCGCAACTGATCGCGCATCTCTTCCACTTGGGACAGCATCATCGGAAAACTCGCACTATGCTGAAGAATGCGTGGACTATATCTGATTGCCGGGAAGGTACAAAAACTACATTTAGCGTCGTAGGTGTAATCCCCAAGTTTTGCGTAATACCTATCGGTGGCACGCCAGTAAAGCGATTCGGGCGACATAAAGTTGCGGCGACGCAGCAGGAAACCTGATTGCGATCATGTAGTTTTTCTACTAAGATGGCGACGTCGGTTGACCCGACGCCCCCGCGATACCTACCTGGCATAGTGCGCGCGCGCCTCAAGCCAGCGACGAAGGAGCTCCGATGGTTTCCCCGCATTCGCAATTGTTGAAGGTCACGCAACGCGTGGCTGAGCGCAGCAAGCCGACTCGTGAGGCGTATCTCGCCCGCATCCACCACGCGCAGGGCAAGTTCCCGGCGCGCGGCGCGCTCTCCTGTGCCAATCTGGCCCACGGTTTCGCCGGCCTGGAAGGCAACGACAAGCTCGTCATCAAGCAGATTCGCGAGCCGAACATCGGCATCGTGTCCTCGTACAACGAAATGCTGTCGGCCCACGCGCCGTACAAAAACTACCCCGACATCATCAAGCAGGCCGCGCGTGAAAACGGCGGCGTCGCGCAATTCGCGGGCGGCGTGCCGGCGATGTGCGACGGCGTCACGCAAGGCAATGCCGGCATGGAACTGTCGCTGTTCTCGCGCGAAGTCATCGCGATGAGCACGGCGGTTGCGCTCACGCACAACATGTTCGACGCGGCGCTGTGCCTCGGCATCTGCGACAAGATCGTGCCGGGTCTGTTGATCGGCGCGCTGCAATTCGGCCATCTGCCGACCATCTTCGTGCCGGCGGGCCCGATGGGCAGCGGCCTGTCCAACGACGACAAAGCCAAGACGCGCCAACTCTTCGCCACCGGCCAGTGCGGCCGCGACGCGCTGCTCGAAGCGGAAGCCGCCGCGTATCACAGCCACGGCACCTGCACGTTCTACGGCACCGCGAACAGCAACCAGATGCTGATGGAAGTCATGGGCCTGCATCTGCCGAGCGCGGCCTTCGTGCATCCGCATACGCCACTGCGCGACGCGCTGACCGCGCAGGCCGCGCGCCGCGTGCTCGATCTGACGGCGGAGCGCGGCAACTACATGCCGATCGGCCACGTGGTCGACGAAAAGGCGATCGTTAACGGCATAGTCGCCTTGCTGGCAACGGGCGGCTCGACCAATCACACGCTGCACCTCGTCGCGATTGCTCGCGCGGCGGGCATCGTGATCGACTGGGACGACTTCGACACGCTGTCGCAAGCGGTGCCGCTGCTCGCGAAAATCTATCCGAACGGCAAGGCCGACGTGAATCACTTCCACGCGGCCGGCGGCGTCGCGTTCCTGGTGCGCAATCTGCTGGAAGGCGGTTTGCTGCACGAAGATGTGAACACCGTCGCGGGCAAAGGCCTCAAGCACTACACGGAAGAGCCGAAGCTGTTGGACGGTAAGCTGCAATGGGTGCCGGGCGCGCAGCAGAGCGAAGACACGGCGGTGCTGCGCGGCATCAAGGAACCGTTCCAGCCGGACGGCGGTCTGCGTCTCATGCAAGGCAAGCTGGGCCGCGGCGTGATCAAGATTTCGGCGGTTGCGCCGCAGCATCGCAAGGTGAAGGCGCCGGCTATTGTGTTCGATTCGCAGGAAGCCGTGCAGGAAGCGTTCGACAACGGCGAGCTGAAGCGCGACTTTATCGCAGTGGTGCGCTTTCAGGGCGCACGTGCAAACGGCATGCCCGAACTGCATCGTTTGACGCCGCTGCTCGGTGTGTTGCAGGATCAAGGTTTCCATGTCGCGTTGGTGACCGACGGCCGCATGTCAGGCGCGTCGGGCAAGGTGCCGGCGGTGATTCACCTGTCGCCGGAAGCGCTGCTGCAAGGCCCGATCGGCAAGGTGCGCACCGGCGACATGCTGGTGATCGACGCCGAAGCCGGCGTGCTCGACATCGAGATCGACGCCGCGGAATGGAGCGCGCGGCAAGGTGCCGTGCCGCATCACCAGGCGGAAAACGAAGTCGGCTTCGGCCGCGAGCTGTTCGGTGTATTCCGTGCGGCGGCGGCGCCTGCGGAGCAGGGTGCGTCGGTATTCGGCGCGATGGTGGGCGAGCGTCCGACGCATGACGGCAAACCGGCCAAAGCCCACACCGAACAACACACAAGCACCACTCAAGCCAGCTAAGTGCTGCAGAACAAGGAGTCTGACTATGACGTCGAAAACAGTAAGCGATATCGTGCGCCTCGGCCCGGTGATTCCGGTGCTCGCGTTCGACTCGGTCGAACAGGGCGAACACGTGTCGCGTGCGCTGCATGCCGGCGGCGTGAAGGTGCTTGAAATCACCTTGCGCACCGCAGCCGGTCTCGAAGCGATCGAACGCGCGAGCCAGTTGGCCGAGGACATCGTGGTCGGCGTCGGCACGATTACGAAGCCCGAGCACTGCGCTCAGGCCAAGAAGGCGGGCGCGCAGTTCGGCGTCTCGCCCGGCCTGACACGAGACATGCACAAGGCCGCGCAGGATGCGGGCTTGCCCCTGCTGCCGGGCGTGATGACGCCGTCGGACATCATCGCGGCGCTCGAGCTCGGCTACGAGATCGTGAAATTTTTCCCGGCGCAGCAAGCCGGCGGCGTGCCGATGCTGCAAGCGTTCCACGGCCCGTTCCCGAATCTGAAGTTCTGCCCGACCGGCGGCATCACGGCGGAAACGGCCACGCATTTCCTGTCGCTGCCGAACGTGGTGTGCGTGGGCGGCTCATGGCTCACGCCGAAAGCCGCGCTCGCCGCGCAAAACTGGGACGAGGTCACGCGTCTGGCGCGTGCCGCGAGCCAGCTGGCGGCGCCGGCTCACTAGGCTGAATCCGCGCGCTCGTTAACCCTTTATCAAGGTCCGACACGAAGGAGCCTCGTCGATACAGCTGTTCAGGCTGTCTTGGCGAGGCTCTTTTTGCGATATGCGCGGAGAATTGGCGCACGTCTTGAGATAACAAACAGTAAAATTCAGCGTCCGCGCGGTCAGCCCGGTTTCAAGGCCCCGAACAGGTCGCCGTGAGACACGGTGCTGGCGGTGTTCCGCACGCACTCACAATCAATAACGCAAAAGGAGGAGCTTCATGGAAGCTGTCCACGGCAGCACGCTGCTGGTCTTCGCGGTGATCGCCATCGCATTGCTGATCCTGCTGATCACACGCTACAAGGTTTATCCGTTCCTCGTTCTGATCATCGTGTCGCTGCTGCTGGGTCTTGCATCCGGCATGCCGATGGCGACCATCGTCAAATCGTTCGAAACGGGTAACGGCAATACGCTTGGGCATATCGCCATCGTGGTCGGTCTGGGTACCATGCTCGGCAAGATGATGGCCGAGTCGGGCGGCGCCGAGCGCATCGCCACCACGTTGATCAACTTCTTCGGCGAGAAGAACATCCATTGGGCGATGATGATCGTGGCGATCATCGTCGGCTTGCCGGTGTTCTTCGAAGTCGGTTTCGTGCTGCTGATTCCGATCGCGTTCAACGTCGCCAAGCGCACCAACAAGTCGTTGCTGCTGGTCGGCTTGCCGATGGTCGCGGGTCTGTCCGTCGTGCACGGCCTGCTTCCGCCGCATCCGGCCGCGATGCTCGCGGTGCAGGCGTATCACGCGGATATCGGCAGGACCATCGCTTATGGGCTGATCGTCGGTGTGCCGACCGCGATCGTCGCGGGTCCGCTGTTCGCGTTGCTGATCAGCCGCTACATCAAGCTGCCGAAAGAGAACGCGCTAGCCGCGCAATTTCTCGGCCACGGTGACGAGACCAAAAACGGCGAGCAAAACGCAGCGCAGAAAGTAGCACCCAAGCGCGAACTGCCGAGCTTCGGCATCACGCTGCTCACGATCCTGCTGCCGGTGATTCTGATGCTGGTGGGAAGCTGGGCCGATCTCTTCACCACGCCGAAAACCTTGCCGAACGATCTGCTGCACTTCGCCGGCAATTCGGACGTCGCGCTGCTGATCGCCGTGCTGGTGAGCTTCTGGACCTTCGGTGCGAGCCGCGGTTTCACTCGCGAGCAGATCCAGAAGTTCTGCGGCGACTGTCTCGCGCCGATCGCGGGTATCACGCTGATCGTCGGCGCGGGCGGCGGTTTCGGGCGCGTGCTGATGGATAGCGGTATCTCGAAGGAAATCGTCAACGTGGCAACGGCCATGCATCTGTCGCCGCTGTTGTTCGGCTGGCTGGTGGCCGCACTGATTCGTCTGGCCACGGGTTCGGCAACGGTCGCCATGACCACCGCATGCGGCATCGTCGCACCGATTGCTTCGGCTAGCGGCGTGCATGTCGAGCCGGAATTGCTGGTGCTCGCCACCGGTTCGGGCTCGCTGATCTTCTCGCACGTGAACGACGGCGGTTTCTGGCTGATCAAGGAATACTTCGGTATGACGGTGGGGCAGACCTTCAAGACATGGTCGCTCCTCGAAACCATCATTTCACTGATGGGCTTGGGTTTGACCTTCGCACTCGCGGCGGTCGTGTAAGGAGTTTTTGATGATTCTGATCGCAATGGGCGTGTCGGGCGCCGGCAAGACGAGAATTGGCGAAATGCTGGCGGAACGCCTGCATTGCGCGTTCACCGATGGCGACGCGTTTCACAGCGCCGCCAACAAAGAGAAAATGCACCACGGCATTCCGCTTACCGATGAAGACCGGTGGCCGTGGCTGCAAACCATCCGTGCCGCGATCGTCGAGAAGCAGAAGGCGGGCGAGACGGCCGTGTTCACCTGCTCGTCGCTGAAGCGCTCGTACCGCGACGTTTTGCGCGATGGCGACAAGGACGTGTGCTTCGTGTATCTGAAGGGTTCGCGTGAGGTGCTGGAGCAGCGTCTGACCACGCGCACCGGGCATTTCTTCGATCCGTCGCTGTTGCAAAGCCAGCTCGATACGCTCGAAGAGCCGGGCCCGGACGAAGCGATCACGGTGAGCATCGAATTGTCACCGGAAGAAATCGTCGTCGAGGTGCTGAAGCAGGTCGAAGCGCGCAAGTGAGCTTGTTTCGCTGCTGCAAATGAAAAACCGCTCCACGGAGCGGTTTTTTTACGCCTCGACTTTAACGAGGCAATCGGCAATCGAGACCGCTTAAGCGATCCGCTTAGCCAATTCGACTGCCTTGCCGATATAGGAGCCCGGCGTCATCGCGAGCAAACGATCTTTCGCGTCCTGCGGAATCGCGAGGCCGTTGACGAACGTTTGCAGCGCTTCACGCGTGATGCCCTTGCCGCGCGTCAGTTCTTTCAACTGCTCGTACGGATTCTCGATCCCGTAACGGCGCATCACCGTTTGCACCGGCTCGGCCAGCACTTCCCAGCAGTTGTCGAGGTCTTCGTTCAGACGCTGCGCATTCACTTCCAACTTGTCCAGACCGCGGATCAGCGAGTCGTACGCGAGCAGCGAGTAACCGAACGCGACGCCGATATTGCGCAGCACTGTCGAATCGGTCAGGTCACGCTGCCAGCGCGAGACCGGCAGCTTGTCGGCGAGGTGGCGCAGCGTGGCGTTGGCCAGGCCGAGATTGCCTTCCGAGTTTTCGAAGTCGATCGGGTTGACCTTATGCGGCATGGTCGACGAACCGATTTCGCCGGCCTTGGTGCGCTGCTTGAAGTAACCGACCGAGATGTAGCCCCACACGTCGCGGTCCAGGTCCAGCAGGATCGTATTGGCGCGCGATACCGCGTCGAACAGTTCGGCCATATAGTCATGCGGCTCGATCTGGATCGTGTACGGATTGAAGGTGAGTTTCAGACGTTGCTCGACGACTTCGCGCGAGAACGCTTCCCAATCGAACTCCGGATACGCAGAGAGATGCGCATTGAAGTTGCCGACCGCGCCGTTCATCTTGCCCAGCAGTTCGACCTTGGCGATACGATCGATCGCGCGTTCCAGGCGGGCCGCGACGTTGGCGAGTTCCTTGCCGAGCGTGGTCGGGCTGGCCGGCTGACCGTGCGTGCGCGACAGCATCGGCTGTTCGGCGTGGGCGTGAGCGAGAGCGACGAGACGCTGATGCACCGAGCGCAGCGCCGGCAGAATCACGTGTTCGCGGGCGCCCGCCAGCATCAGGCCGTGCGACGTGTTGTTGATGTCTTCCGACGTGCAGGCGAAGTGGATGAACTCGCTCGCGCGCTCCAGTTCCGCCTGACCCTTCACCGATTCTTTCAGCCAGTACTCGACCGCTTTCACGTCGTGATTCGTCACACGTTCGATTTCCTTGATGCGCGCGGCGTCGTGCGCGGTGAAGCGCTCGGCCAGTTGCAGCAGGAATTGCTCGGACGCTTCGGAAAAGCGCGGCACTTCGGCGAAACCGGCGCGCGAGAGCGCAATCAGCCAATGGATTTCGACGGTCACGCGATTGCGCATGAAAGCGGCTTCCGAGAGCCAGTCGCGCAGGGATTCGGTTTTCGAGGCGTAGCGGCCGTCGAGCGGGGAGAGCGCGTTCAGCGCGAAGAGGGTGTCGGGATGGGTGTCGGACATGATGGCGGCGTGGCGCAAGGGTGAAAACGCGGAGGAAACTGGGGGAACCGCGAATTTTACCACCGGACGCCGACTGGCCGATTTCGGCGCGGCGCCGGCGTAACGCCCGTGTGGCGGCTAGCCCGGATAACCTTCGTAGCCGGGGAACAGGGTAGGCAGCGTGAACGGCGGCAGCGAGTAGCGCGAAAAGCAGCGCGAGGTGGAGGCGGGATGGACCAGATGCAGGCAGCTCGCCTGCGGATCGTCCACCGCGATCACGTTGCGGCCTGCTTCGACTACGCGCCGGATGAAGCTCTCGTCGTCGCACAGATTGATGTCGTCGAAGGCCGAGACCGCGGCCAGCGCTTTGTCGTACACATAGGAGAAGCCGTAAAACAGGATGAAGTCCGCGCCAATCTGCATCTTCTCGTGGAATTCGATAGGGCTGACCGAACGCCCGCTCAGTTCGTAGTGCAGGCCTACCTTGGCATTCAGGTCCACGTAGCCGAAGAACTGCGTGTGCGGCGCGTACATGAAGAAGCCCGACAGCTTGATGAGGTCCGCGCGGTTCTCCTGCATCGTCGTGACCATGTGCGCGAGGTAGTGCGGCGCGTAGTGGTCGTCATCGTCGAAATGGGCGATGAGCGAGCCGCGCGATTCCGCGATCAGCGCGTTGCGCTTGGCGCCGATCGACATGCGCGCGGCGCAATGAAAGTAGCGGATGCGCGCGTCCTGCAAAGCCAGCGCCTGCAAATACGCGCTCGGCTCGGGGCTGTCGTCGAGGATCAGCCATTCCCAGTCGACCTGCTGGCGCAGCACGCAGCGCGCGATGGCCGGCAGGAAGCGGTCGCGATTGGCCGTCGGCGTGATGATGGAGACGAGTGGGGGCATGGCGGGTCTCGCGCACGGAAAGGCGCGTTATCAAAGAGAGTTGATGGAGGGTGCGGCGCGCTGCCGCCGGGGCGTGCGTGCAGCAAGATAGCGGCTCGCGGCCGGGCGGCGCCATCGGCGCAATCCGATTTCCTGACGTGGGGTCATCACGCGATCTCGCGCACGGCCGCACCTGGCGGTCTCACGACACCCACTAGAATGCTGACTTCCTCTCCTCGTCGGCAGCAGGCCCCGCATGGAACTGAAATGGCTCGAAGACTTCGTTTCGCTCGCGGAAACGCGTAGTTTCAGCCGCTCGGCTGAATTGCGCCACGTCACGCAGCCGGCGTTCTCCCGGCGGATTCAGGCGCTCGAAGCATGGCTCGGTACGGAGCTGATCGACCGCTCGGTCTATCCGACGCGGCTCACGGCGGCCGGCCAGGTATTCAACGAACAGGCGCTCGCGATGCTCTCGCAGTTCCACGAAGCGCGCGCGCTGCTGCGCGGCCATACCGCAACGCCGCAGGCCACCATCGAGTTCGCCGTGCCGCACACGTTGTCGCTGACTTACTTTCCACGCTGGCTGCAGCGGATCGAAGCCCATCTGGGTCCGATCCACACGCGTCTGCGGGCCCTGAACGTGCACGACGCGGCGTTGTCGCTGGTGGAAGGCGGCTGCGATCTGATGATGGGCTATCACCATCCCAGCCATCCGGTCGCGCTCGATCCGGGCCGCTACGACATGCTAACGCTCGGCAACGAACCGATCAGTCCGTTTTCGGCGCCGGGCCGCGCCGGCCGGCCGCGTCACACGTTGCCGGGCACGGGCGAGGCGCCCACGCCTTATCTGTCGTACACGCCGAACGCCTATCTGGGACGCATGACCGAAGTGATACTTGCCAACGCGCCGGAGCGTTTGTACCTCGACCGCCTCTACGAAACCGACATGGCCGAGGGACTCAAAGCGATGGCGCTGGCCGGGCACGGCGTCGCCTTCCTGCCGCACAGCGCGGTCGAGGACGCGGTCGCCGACGGTAAGCTGATCCGTCTTGACCGCGCGACGCGCGGCACGCCGGAAGGCCAGCTCACACTGACCATGGAGATCCGCCTCTATCGCGACAAACTCGCGGCGAAGAGCGACGATGCGCGACAGATTCTCGCGCGTCAATTGTGGGAGGTGGTGTCGCAGGAGCTGGCGCAAGGCACGGCCTGAAATCCTGCCTCCTTACGACGCGAATTTGCGGCTTCTTGATGGTTATGCAAAAAAAACATAATCGGATAAGGAAACGGCATTGGATTTCAAAACGGCGTTTTTCCACAATGCTGACATTCGTTCAACGCCGGAGCGTTCATGTCATCCCAGCAACAGGCAGCACAATCAGCCCAATCCGCATCAACGTTGCAGTCGGTTCCTTCCTACCTGAATAAAGACGATCTCGGCCCGTGGGGCAACTACCTGCGTCAGGTGGATCGCGTCGCGCCGTATCTCGGCTCGCTGTCCCGCTGGCTCGAAACCCTGAAGCGCCCGAAGCGCATTCTGATCGTCGACGTGCCTATCGAACTCGATAACGGCACGGTCGCTCACTTCGAAGGCTATCGCGTGCAGCACAACGTGTCGCGCGGTCCGGGCAAGGGCGGTGTGCGTTACCACCAGGACGTGACGTTGTCGGAAGTGATGGCCTTGTCGGCGTGGATGTCGGTGAAGAACGCTGCGGTGAACGTGCCGTACGGCGGCGCGAAGGGCGGCATTCGTGTCGACCCGCGCACCTTGTCGCGTGGTGAACTGGAGCGCGTGACGCGCCGTTACACCAGCGAAATCGGCATCATCATCGGACCGAATACCGACATTCCCGCGCCGGACGTGAACACGAACGAGCAGATCATGGCGTGGATGATGGACACGTACTCCATGAACCAGGGCCAAACGGCCACCGGCGTCGTGACGGGCAAGCCGATCACGCTGGGCGGTTCGCTCGGCCGCCGCGAGGCGACGGGCCGTGGCGTGTTCGTGACCGCTTCGGAAGCCGCACGCCGTATCGGTGTCGACATCGAAGGCGCTCGCATTGCGGTTCAAGGTTTCGGTAACGTGGGCGGCATCGCGGCGCGTCTGTTCCAGGAAGCCGGTTCGAAGCTGGTCGCGGTGCAGGATCACACCGGCTCGCTGTACAAGTCGACCGGTATCGACGCCGTCGCACTGCTCGAACACGTGGCCAGGACCGGCGGCGTTGGTGGTTTCCCCGAAGCCGACGCCGTCACGAACGAGGAGTTCTGGACCGTCGAATCGGACATCCTGATTCCGGCGGCGCTGGAAAACCAGATCACCGAAAAGAACGCCAGCAAGATCAAGACGAAGATCGTCGTGGAAGGCGCGAACGGCCCGACCACCACGGCTGCGGACGACATCCTGCACGATCGCGGCATCCTCGTGATTCCGGACGTGGTGGCCAATGCCGGCGGCGTGACCGTGTCGTACTTCGAGTGGGTGCAGGACTTCTCGAGCTTCTTCTGGACGGAAGACGAGATCAACCAGCGCCTCGAGCGCGTGATGCGTGAAGCGTTTGCCGCAGTGTGGCAAGTGTCGAGCGAGCAGAAAGTGTCCGTGCGGACTGCGGCATTTATCGTCGCATGTAAGCGGATCCTGGAAGCACGCGAACTGCGCGGCCTGTATCCCTGATCTATCGGCTTCTTTCGGCTTCTTTTCCGCTTCAAACGGCGGTTCCGCTACCCGCGGGACCGCCGCCAATCTTTGCTTCAGCGCGGTCCACAAGACTGCGTGTTCGACCCGGCCGGCGGCATCGTATCGATGCCGCCCGCCTTTGCATATGCGGAAAGGTTGACCGACCTGCCCCCAAAGCGCCGCAAACCCCTAGCGGCGCGCGCGCAACAACATGGTTTATAGCCATACTTTCAGAATAATTACTTTGCTAAACTGGCGCCGGTTCTTGCCAAGGAGATCACACATGAAGGTTAAAAAAGCTGCGCTGCTGCTCGCGACTCTCGGACTGTTTACGGTTGGCGCGCATGCGCAAGACGCTGGTACGCTGAAAAAGATCAAGGACACGGGTGTCATTTCGCTGGGTCATCGCGAATCGTCGATCCCGTTTTCGTATTACGACGACAAGCAGAACGTCATCGGCTACTCGCAGGAATTCGCGCTGAAGGTCGTAGAGGCAGTGAAGCAGAAGCTGAACATGCCGAACCTGAAGGTCAAGCTCACGCCGGTCACGTCGCAAAACCGTATTCCGCTGGTGCAGAACGGCACCGTCGACATGGAATGCGGTTCGACCACGAACAATGCTGAACGTCAGCAGCAGGCTGCCTTCTCGAACACGATCTTCGTGATCGGCACGCGCCTGATGACCAAGAAAGACTCCGGCATCAAGGACTGGGCGGACCTGAAGGGCAAGACGGTCGTCACGACCGCCGGCACCACGTCCGAGCGCCTGCTTCGCAAGATGAACCAGGACAAGAGCATGGGCATGAACATCATCAGCGCGAAGGACCACGGCGAGTCGTTCCTGACGCTCTCCACGGGCCGCGCCGCTGCCTTCATGATGGACGACGCGCTACTCGCGGGCGAGCGCGCGAAGTCGAACAATCCGGGCGATTTCGTGATTGTCGGCACGCCGCAATCGCATGAAGCGTATGGCTGCATGATCCGCAAGAACGATCCGGAATTCAAGAAGGTCGTCGACGACGCGATCGCCAAGGTCGAAACCTCGGGCGAAGCCGACGCGATCTACAAGAAGTGGTTCGAATCGCCGATCCCGCCGAAGGGCCTGAACCTGAACTTCCCGGAAAGCGACGACATCAAGGCGCTCTACAAGAGCCCGAATGACAAGGCAATCGATTAAACCTTAGCTGTTTTTTTGAAACGCTGAACGAAACGGAAGGGGCCACGCGCTTCTTCCGTTTCTTTTTGCTGGAGTCTTGGTCATGTCATATCACTGGAACTGGGGCATTCTGCTGAGTCCCGTCTCCACCGGCGAGCCGACCACGTATCTAGGCTGGCTGCTGTCGGGCTTCTGGGTGACGATTACCGTGTCGCTGTCGGCGTGGGTGATCGCGCTGATCGTCGGTTCGTTGTTCGGCGTGCTGCGCACGGTGCCGAATAAATGGGCGTCGGGCATCGGCACGATCTATGTCGCGATTTTCCGTAATATCCCGCTGATCGTGCAGTTCTTCATCTGGTATCTGGTGATACCGGAGTTGCTGCCCGCTTCGATCGGCAACTGGTTCAAGCAACTGCCGCCGAGCGCGCAGTTTTTCTCGTCGTCGATCATCTGTCTCGGGCTATTCACGGCTGCGCGCGTGTGCGAGCAGGTGCGCTCGGGGATCAACGCGCTGCCGAAGGGCCAGCGCGCCGCGGGCCTTGCCATGGGCTTCACGCAATGGCAGACGTATCGGTACGTGCTGCTGCCGGTCGCCTACCGCATCATCGTGCCGCCGCTGACTTCCGAGTTTCTGAATATCTTCAAGAACTCGGCGGTGGCGTCGACGATCGGTCTGCTCGATCTGTCCGCCCAGGCGCGCCAACTGGTCGACTACACGTCGCAGACGTATGAGTCGTTCATCGCGGTCACGATCGCGTACATGCTGATCAATCTGGTCGTGATGCAACTCATGCGCTGGGTCGAAGCCAAGACCCGGTTGCCCGGCTATATCGGAGGCAAGTAATGCATCATTTCGACTGGAGTGGTATTCCGGGCGCATTGCCTACGCTGTGGACCGGCGCCATCGTCACGTTCAAGATCACGCTGATCGCCATCGTGTTCGGTATCGTCTGGGGCACTATTCTCGCGATGTTGCGGCTGTCGTCATTCAAACCCTTCGAGTGGTTCGCGAAGGGCTACGTGACGATTTTCCGTTCCATCCCGCTGGTGATGGTGCTGCTGTGGTTCTTCCTGATCGTGCCGCAAGTGCTGCAGAACGTGCTCGGTTTGTCGCCGGATATCGACATTCGCCTCGCGTCGGCCATGGTCGCGTTCTCGCTGTTCGAGGCGGCTTACTATTCGGAAATCATCCGCGCCGGCATTCAGTCGGTGGCGCGCGGGCAGGTCAACGCGTCGTTCGCGCTCGGCATGACGTACGCGCAGTCCATGCGTCTGATCGTGCTGCCGCAGGCGTTCCGCGCCATGGTGCCGCTGCTGCTCACGCAAGGTATCGTGCTGTTTCAGGATACGTCGCTCGTCTACGTGATCAGCCTCGCCGACTTCTTCCGCACCGCCACGAATATTGGCGACCGTGACGGTACGAATGTCGAGATGGTACTGTTCGCGGGCGCGTGTTATTTCGTGATCTGTGTGGTCGCGTCGAGCCTCGTCAAAGGTCTTCAGAAAAAGGTCGCAAGATGATCTCTATCAAGAATGTTTCGAAGTGGTACGGCCAGTTTCAAGTGCTGACCGACTGCACGACGGAAGTCAAAAAGGGTGAAGTGGTGGTGGTGTGCGGGCCGTCGGGCTCGGGCAAATCCACGCTGATCAAAACCGTCAACGGCCTCGAGCCGTTCCAGAAGGGCGAGATTGTCATCAACGGCCAGTCGCTCACCGACAAGAAAACCAATCTGTCGAAGCTGCGTGCCAAGGTCGGCATGGTGTTCCAGCACTTCGAGCTGTTCCCGCATCTGTCGATCGTGCAGAACCTCACGCTCGCCCAGGTGAAGGTGCTCGGCCGCTCGAACGACGAAGCGACAGCGAAGGGTTTGAAGCTGCTCGATCGCGTCGGCCTGCGCGCGCATGCGGACAAGTTTCCGGGCCAGTTGTCGGGTGGTCAGCAACAGCGCGTGGCGATTGCGCGCGCGTTGTCGATGGATCCGATCGCCATGCTGTTCGACGAGCCGACCTCCGCGCTTGATCCGGAAATGATCAACGAAGTGCTCGACGTGATGGTCGAACTCGCGCAGGAAGGCATGACCATGATGTGCGTGACGCACGAAATGGGCTTCGCGAAGAAGGTCGCGCACCGCGTGATCTTCATGGACAAAGGCTTGATCGTGGAAGACGACCGCAAGGAAGACTTCTTCGCGAATCCGAAGTCGGATCGCGCGAAGGATTTTCTGGCGAAGATCCTGCACTGAGGTTGTTGTGGCGTCACGCCGTTTAGACGGCGTGGCGCGGGCAGAAAAAAGCCGCTTCGGAAGAAGCGGCTTCGTTGTTTCTGGCGATTCGTTTTTTAGCGAATGCTCCGAGCGCTCAGGATTCGAACGCGGCCGCGTCGTCTGCGGCTTCGAGATCGACCTCGGCTTCTCGCGCGCTCATTGTGTCCGTCGAAGCCGCGATCGTGCTCGCCGACGCCGACGCATCCAAAGCCGGATTGCGCAGCTTTTCCAGCACCGAAGCCGGCACTGGCACATTGACGCGGCCGATCACGTCGCCGTGTTGGAACATCATCAGATCGCCCGGTTCGAAGGCGGTCCACACTTCGTTGTCGGTCAGCGGCTTGGTGGCGATCACCGCGACGCGGTCTTCGGGCGTCGTGTATTTGGCGAAATCGATCGACACGTCGGCGTCGACGAGATGCGCAGTGGAAAACGGCCAGCGCCGCACGATGTAGTGCAGATGCGTGGAGCAATGCGCGAACAGCGCCTGGCCATTCGACATCAGGAAATTGAACACGCCGAACTGCGTGATTTCACGCGTGAGGGTTTCGAGCGCGGCAAACAGTTCGTCGAGCGGCGGTTGCTGCGCGCCGGGAAATGCCTTGCGCAAGCCTTCGAGCAGCGCGCAGAAAGCGAGTTCGCTGTCGGTTGTGCCAACAGGCTGATACACACCCGATAGCGCCGGCGAATAATCCTTGAGGTCGCCGTTATGCGCGAAGATCCAGTGACGTCCCCACAGTTCGCGCATGAATGGGTGGCAGTTTTCCAGCAGGATGTGCCCTTGCGTCGCTTTGCGAATATGCGCGATCGTGTTCTTCGATTTGATCGGGTAGCGCTTGACCATTTCGGCGATCGGCGAGGTCGCCGACGATTGATGGTCGATGAACAGGCGGCAGGCTTTGTCTTCGAAGAAGGCGATACCCCAGCCGTCGGCGTGGTGATCAGTGACGCCGCCGCGCGCCGCAAAGCCGGTGAACGAGAACGTGACGTCCGTTGGCGCGGCGCAGTTCATTCCAAGAAGTTGGCACATGTTGCGGGTAAGCCTGTGAACGGGGCGAGCCGTTACAATGATGATTTTCCAAGCATATCACCGAGCCAGAAACGCCAAATAGCAAAATTGACACGTGTTTATGCCGCAACGTTGCGGATTGACCGCATAGATTGGCTTTTGTCGTCGAATCTCGTCCCCCGCCGCCATGACCGCTTCCAACGCTTCTATCGACTCCATCACGCTCGCCCGTCCGGATGACTGGCACCTGCACGTCCGCGACGGCGCAATGCTGGCGGCCGTGTTGCCGGACACCGCGCGCCAGTTCGGCCGCGCGATCATCATGCCGAACCTGAAGCCGCCGGTCACGACCACCGCGATGGCGCAGGCGTATCGCGAGCGGATCGTCGCCGTGATTCCCGAAGGCGCGAAATTCGAACCGCTGATGACGCTGTACCTCACCGACAACACGCCGCCCGACGAAATCCGCCGTGCTCGCGAAAGCGGCTTCGTGCATGGCGTAAAGCTGTATCCGGCGGGCGCGACGACCAATTCTGACGCGGGCGTCACCGACATCATGAAGTGCGCAAAAACGCTCGAGGTCATGCAGGAAGTCGGCATGCCGCTGCTCGTGCACGGCGAAGTGACGGATTCGTCGATCGATCTGTTCGACCGCGAGAAGGTGTTCATCGACCGCGTCATGACGCCGCTGCGCCGCGCGTTTCCGGCGCTGAAGGTGGTGTTCGAGCACATCACCACGAAAGACGCGGTGGACTATATCCGCGAAGCCGGCGCGGCGCCGGAACTGCTGGGCGCGACGATTACGGCGCATCACTTGCTGTACAACCGCAACGCGATCTTCCAGGGCGGCATTCGGCCGCATTACTACTGTTTGCCGGTGTTGAAGCGGGAGACGCATCGCGTGGCGCTGGTCGAAGCGGCGACCTCGGGCAATCCGCGTTTCTTCCTCGGCACGGATAGCGCGCCGCATCCGAAGGGCCTGAAAGAGCATGCGTGCGGCTGCGCCGGTTGCTATACGGCGCTGCACGCTTTGGAGCTCTACACGGAAGCATTCGACCAGGCCAACGCGCTCGACAAGCTCGAAGGCTTCGCGAGCTTTTTCGGCGCAGACTTCTACGGCCTACCGCGCAGTGAAGAGAAGGTCACGCTGCGCCGCGAGGAATGGACCCTGCCGGCTGAATTGCCGGTCGGCGATACGCCGGTCGTGCCGCTGCGCGGCGGCGAGTCGATTGGCTGGCGGCTGGTTTAAGGCTCGGCAAAATGCAGGCGCACGAGGCGGAGCCGACGGGCTTTGCTGCAATCGACTGGACCCGGCCGTGGTTCGAGCCTTTTGCCGAACGCGGCAAGCGGTGGCAGCAAGCGGCCCTGACGAGCTACGCGGCGTTGCTCGCCGAAATGAACGCCGATGCCGGTGCGATGCGGCAGGTCACCGGGCGCGGTCAGCGCCTCGCGTTCATCGCGCAAGATGATTTGCCTGCCGGCGCGGCGTACGAGGCGCATATCGCGTCGACCGGCTGCGTGCCGACGCGCCACAATCTGCATGACTTCTTCAATGCGTCGATGTGGTTCGCCTTTCCGCGCATCAAAGCGGCGCTGAACGCGCGGCAGTCGGCGGCCATTGACGTGTTGGGCGTCGGTCCGACCCGCGGCGGCGTGCGCGATGCGCTAACCCTGTTCGACGAAAACGCGCTGCTGTTCGCTTGCGCTGATCCTGCTTTGAGCGAGGCCTTGCGTGGGTTCGACTGGCATACGCTGCTGGTGGCCCGGCGCGATGTATGGGGGGCGAGTTGCGAAGTGCGCTGTTTCGGCCATGCGCTGATGGAAAAGCTGATTGCGCCGTTCAAGGCTTGCACGGGGCATGCGTGGATCGTCGAAGTGCCGGCCGTGTATTTTGACTGGGACGTTGCGAAGCGAAACGCCTGGCTGGACGACTCCGTCGCGGCGGCGCTGCTGAATACCGATGCGCTGACAAGCCGCATGTTTGCGCCGTTGCCGGTGCTGGGTGTTCCGGGTTGGTGGCCGGAAAACGAGTCGCCCGCGTTTTACGACGACACCTCCGTGTTTCGCCCGGGGCGGCGTGCGCGTTGAGCGCGGCAGGTGCGTTCGGGTTTCGACGCGGAACTGACCTCGGATTCTCCTGGCCGTTCGGCTATTTCAGCGGTAAAACCGGGCCGTCCGTCCGGCAGATGTTAAAATCCGACCCAGCAAAGCAGGCCAGGCAGTCGCGGCCTCCGAGGTTTCGGCCGAAGAGGGCGAGGAAAGTCCGGACTCCACAGGGCAGGGTGATGGCTAACGGCCATCCGTGGCAACACGCGGAACAGGGCAACAGAAAGCAAACCGCCGATGGCCCGGCGCAAGCCGGGATCAGGTAAGGGTGAAACGGTGCGGTAAGAGCGCACCGCGGCTGCTGCAAGGCAGACCGGCACGGTAACCTCCACCCGGAGCAATTCCAAGTAGGCAGGCTAGCATCTTCGAGATGCAGGACGGGGCCCCTGTCACGTCTGCGGGTAGGAAGCTTGAGCGCGTCAGCAATGGCGCGCCTAGAGGAATGGCTGCCACGCGCGTCGCGTCTTCGGACGTTGCGCGTGCACAGAATCCGGCTTATCGGCTTGCTTTGCCACCTGACAAAAAATGCCGGCGTCCATCTGGACGCCGGCATTTTTCTTTAGTGCGCGTGCAGGGCGGCGAGTGTTCGTTCGGCACCCGCGCCGCGGTCGCCGTGAGGCGGCAATCAGCCCGCGACGATGTCGAATGAGTGCGTCAACTCAGCGGTCTTCGCGATCATGATCGACGCCGAGCAGTATTTATCGTGCGACAGGTTGATCGCGCGTTCCACAGTGGCCGGGTTCAGATTTTTGCCCGTCACCGTGAAGTGGAAGTGGATCTTGGTGAACACTTTCGGATCTTCGCTGGCGCGTTCGGCCTTCAGCGTCACCGAGCAATCGCTGATTTCCTGACGGCTTTTCTTCAGGATCATCACGACGTCGTAGGCGGTGCAGCCGCCCGTGCCGAGCAAAACCATTTCCATCGGACGCGGCGCGAGGTTGCGGCCGCCGCCTTCAGGCGCGCCGTCCATTGTCACCAGATGACCGCTGCCCGTCTCGGCTGCGAACGCCATCCCGTCCTGTCCCATCCAGCTCACCTTGCATTCCATGCTGTGCTCCACCGCCCGTTTGCCTTATCGAAAGGGCATTGTAGCCCGGTGCTTGAGTGTCTGCCCGAGGCGACTTTTGCTTCCAGTTATGCCGGATGCGGCTTGCGTGTTGCGCTGCGGCATGTTCAGCCGATTCGGGAAGGCCCTGACATGGTTAGGGGTTTTACTCTAGATGACAACTAACGGCATGGTCGCGCAAGCGGTATTTAGCGTTTGATTTCAAAGGAAAATTTGCGATATGGTGCCGAGAAAGTTGACTTTCACATTGTGAAATTACATTTCGCAATGCAAATGTTCTTGCATCGCACAAGGTCGGCTCATATAATCGTTTCTGTCTCCTCCACCTCCTCCTTTGGTGGATTAAACCCGAACCGCTCGTTCGGGTTTTTTTTCGCCCGCGTCCTGCGCGCTCGGGCGCGATAGTGCGTCAAATCGCGCTTCCAATAGCCGGATCGCCGCGAAATCTCGCGCACATTCCCGTACGTTTTGACTTGCCGTAGCAAATTCCTTTATAATTCAGGGCTTTTCCGCATCCGCGCCCGCGGAGGAAGAACCAGGGAGAGCCTGCACGCGCCTCGATGCGCACACTACAAGCAGGAAAAAACACATTGGGCGCAGCAATTTTTTTGGATCGATCATGAAGACGTTTTCCGCAAAAGCCCATGAGGTTACGCGTGAATGGTACGTGATTGACGCGACGGATAAGGTTCTCGGGCGTGTCGCCAGCGAAGTGGCACACCGTCTTCGCGGCAAGCACAAGCCTGAATTCACTCCGCACGTCGACACCGGTGATTTCATCATCGTTATCAACGCGGGTAAGTTGCGCGTCACGGGCAACAAGGCTACTGACAAGAAGTACTACCGTCACTCGGGCTACCCGGGCGGTATCTATGAAACGACGTTCGGCAAGATGCAAGAACGCTTCCCGGGCCGCGCGCTCGAGAAAGCGGTCAAGGGCATGCTGCCGAAGGGCCCGCTCGGCTACGCGATGATCAAGAAGCTGAAGGTCTACGCTGAAGCAACGCATCCGCATTCGGCACAACAGCCGAAAGCGCTCGAGATCTAAGGGGAGCCCACATGATCGGTAACTGGAATTACGGCACGGGCCGCCGCAAGAGCGCCGTCGCACGCGTCTTCATCAAGGCTGGCAAGGGCGAGATCATTGTAAACGGCAAGCCTATCGCCGATTACTTCTCGCGCGAAACGTCGCTCATGATCGTGCGTCAGCCGCTGGAACTCACGAACCACGGCGTTACGTTCGACATCAAAGTCAACGTGAACGGTGGCGGTGAAACGGGTCAAGCCGGTGCGGTTCGCCACGGCATCACGCGCGCGCTGATGGACTACGACGCAACGCTGAAGCCGGAACTGTCGAAGGCTGGCTTCGTTACGCGTGACGCACGTGAAGTCGAACGTAAGAAGGTCGGCTTCCACAAGGCACGCCGCAGGAAGCAATTCTCGAAGCGTTAATCGCTTCGGGCGCGAGCCGGCTTTCGGGCTGGCGCGCTGCAAAAGCCGCCCACGCTTTCGCGTTGGCGGCTTTTTTCATGGGTTCGCGGCTCAGTGCTCCCGGTGCTGCCGCAACGAACTCGTCGCCAAAGCGGCGATGTGTCCCGCCTGGCGGGGCTGGCGGCGGCAAAATGCGCCGTCCCTCAATTTGCCGGAAGAACCCATTGATTTTGTGGGCTTCAGCACGATATCGAGATCAGCCCTACAATAGCGGTTAGAAGCTTTTTGGAGAGTTCGAATGAACGCAGTCACCGATACACCCGTGACCGAGATGCCCGCCCCCTTCGTTTTTACCGACGCAGCGGCTGACAAGGTCAAGCAACTGATCGAAGAAGAAGGCAATGCGGACCTCAAACTGCGCGTTTTCGTGCAGGGCGGCGGCTGCTCGGGCTTTCAGTACGGTTTTACCTTCGACGAGGCCGTCAACGAAGACGACACCGTCATGAACAAGAGCGGCGTCCAGCTGCTGATCGATTCCATGAGCTACCAGTACCTGGTCGGCGCTGAGATCGACTACAAAGACGACATCAACGGCGCGCAGTTCGTCATCAAGAACCCGAATGCTACGACCACTTGTGGTTGTGGTTCGTCGTTCTCGGTGTGATTGGCTCGTTGAGCAACAGGTTGAAATGAAAACGGGGCTTCGGCCCCGTTTTCATTTCTAGCACCAATAAACTGTGCATCGGTCACCGCGGATAGATCGCCCCTAGCACGCGCTCGGCCGACGCGCCCGTCACCGCCGGCAGATTGCCTGGCAAACGCGCCACGCAGCGCATCGCAAGCCAGGCGAACGCCAGCGGCTCGACCTGGCTTGGCGGCACGCCGAGCGCATCCGTCGTCATGACGGGTACGCCGCTCACGCCGCTTTCTTCCAGCGCCTGCTGCAAGGCCTTCAGGATCTCCGGATTGCGCGCGCCGCCGCCGCAGACATAGACCGCTCTCGCATCCGACGCGTGCCGTTCGATTTCGCGCGCGACTGTCACCGCCGTGAGTGCCACCAGCGTCGCCTGCACGTCGGCGGGGTCGAGTCCGGCGAACGGCTGCAGCTTCGCGTCGAGCCATTGCGCATTGAACAGGTCGCGGCCGGTGCTCTTCGGCGGCTGTTGCGCGAAAAAGGGCTCATCGAGCAAGGCGTTCAACAGCGAGCGATCCACCTGGCCGCCCGCCGCGAAATGGCCGTTTTCGTCGAACGGTTTGCCGAGATGGCGTTGCGCCCACTCGTCGAGCAGCGCATTGGCCGGCCCGCAGTCGAAGCCGCGCACGCTGCCGGTCGCGTTCAGAATCGTGATATTGCTGATGCCGCCAAGATTGCAAACCACGCGCGTTTCGTTTTTCGCCCCGAACACCGTGGCGTGAAACGCCGGCACGAGCGGCGCGCCTTGGCCGCCGGCCGCGACGTCGCGGCTGCGGAAATCGGCGATTACGTCGATATGCATCATTTCCGCGAGCAACGCCGGGTTGTTGATTTGCCGCGTATAACCCTTTTCCGGCCGATGCCGCACCGTCTGCCCATGCACGCCGATCGCGCGCACCTCCGCGGCGGGAACGCGGCTGTTGTGCAGCAGGTCGTGGCAACACACCGCGTAACGCGTGGCGAGCGCATTGGCGGCGAGCGCCTCGCGCTCGATCTCGTTGTCGCCGGGTTGCTGGAGCGCGAACAATGCGTCGCGCAGGCCCGCGGCAAAGCCGACGAACGCCTCGGCCAGCACCACCGGCGGCTTGCCTTGCGCGAACCTGACGGCCACGCCGTCCACGCCGTCCATGCTGGTGCCGGACATCAATCCAAAGTAGACGCCGTCTGCGGGGTCTTGCGCCACGTTGCTGCTCCTCTCGATGGTTCGTTGCGATTCGTTGTAGCAGATTATCGGGTGAAGCGCGGTCGAATATAAAGCGTCGCGACGCGGGTGGCACGACGTTGAACGGAGAAATCGTGCACCGGCGAGGCGTTGTTAGGTGCCTCATTGGGCGCGGCGGCGCGCATCTATGGGACAATCTCCTTTTTTCGCGACTTCACGTTTCCAGCATGAGCACCGAGTCCACCAAGCCTAATCCCGCTGCCGCCTTCCCGATCACCGACGAAGTCCGTCACGCCCTCGCCGTCACCAAACGCGGTGTCGACGAACTGCTGATCGAAGACGAATTCGCGCAAAAACTGGCGAAGAGCGCGGCGACTGGCAAGCCGCTGCGTATCAAACTCGGGCTCGATCCGACCGCGCCGGACATCCACATCGGCCACACGGTCGTGTTGAACAAGATGCGTCAGTTGCAGGATCTCGGCCACACCGTCATCTTCCTGATCGGCGATTTCACGTCGCTGATCGGCGATCCGTCGGGCCGCAACGCCACGCGTCCGCCGCTCACGCGCGAGCAGATCGAATCGAACGCGAAAACGTATTTCGATCAGGCCGCGCTCGTGCTCGACCGCGACAAGACCGAGATCCGCTACAACAGCGAATGGTCGATGCCGCTCGGCGCCGACGGCATGATCAAGCTCGCGTCACGCTACACGGTGGCGCGGATTCTCGAACGCGAAGACTTCACCAAGCGTTTTCAGGGTGGCGTGCCGATCTCGATTCACGAGTTCCTGTATCCGCTGATGCAAGGCTACGACTCGGTCGCGCTGAACGCGGATCTCGAACTCGGCGGCACGGACCAGAAATTCAACCTGCTGGTAGGCCGCGAGTTGCAGAAGCAATACGGCCAGGAACAGCAATGCATTCTGACGATGCCGCTGCTCGAAGGGCTGGACGGCGTCGAGAAGATGTCGAAGTCGAAGAACAACTACATCGGCATCAGCGAAAAGCCGACCGACATGTTCGGCAAGCTGATGAGCATTTCCGACGTGCTGATGTGGCGTTACTTCGAACTGCTGTCGTTCCGTCCGATGGACGAAATCGCCGGGTTCAGGAAGGAAATCGAAGCGGGCCGCAATCCGCGCGATTTCAAGGTGCTGCTCGGCCAGGAAATCGTCGCGCGCTTCCACTCGCAAGCCGATGCCGAACGCGCGCTCGAAGACTTCAACCATCGCGCGAAGGGCGGCGTGCCGGACGATATTCCGGCCGTGACGCTTGCGGGCGCACCGCTCGCGATCGGCCAGTTGCTCAAGCAGGCGAATCTCGTGCCGTCGACGAGCGAAGCGCTGCGCAACATCGAACAGGGCGGTGTGAAGATCGACGGCACGACCGTGTCCGACAAGGGCCTGAAAGTCGAAGCCGGCGAGTACGTCGTGCAGGTCGGCAAGCGCCGTTTTGCGCGCGTTACGCTGACAGCCTGATGTTCAGAGCGGCGCTTTCGGAGTTGAGCCGATGATCGCGCTGATCCAACGCGTGCGGCGCGCGGAAGTGCGCGTGGCCGACCGCATGACGGGCGCGATCGAAGCGGGCCTGCTCGCGTTCGTGTGCGCCGAACGCGGCGACACCGAGGCAGCCGCCGACCGGCTGCTGGCCAAGGTGCTCGGCTACCGCGTGTTCAGCGATGCCGCTGGCAAGATGAACCTCTCCGTGCAGAATATTGACGGCGGCGGGCGCGCGGGCGGTTTGCTGCTCGTGTCGCAGTTCACGCTGGCCGCGGACACCAACAGCGGCCTGCGTCCGAGCTTTACGCCCGCCGCGCCGCCGGATGAGGGCAAGCGCCTGTTCGACTACTTCGTCGCGGCGGCGCGGGTGAAACATCCGATCGTCGAGACCGGCGAGTTCGGCGCCGACATGCAGGTCTCGCTCGTCAACGACGGGCCGGTCACCTTCTGGCTAAAGACGAACGCCTGAGCTCTATCCTTCAATGCGCACCTTGGCGTGCGCATCCATTCCTCCAGCCGCTTTTGCGACAATAGCGGCTCGGCAACACCGGCCAAGGCGCCCACTTTCTTTCCATGACTACGCAGATTCTGTTCATCCGGCACGGCGAGACCGACTGGAACCGCATCAAGCGCATTCAAGGTCACATCGACATTCCGCTCGCTACCACGGGGCTGGCGCAAGCGCAGCGCCTGACGCGCCGCATGGCCGATGAGGCGAAGCAGGGCGCACGCCTCGACGCGATCTATTCGAGCGACCTGCAACGCGCGCAGCAAACTGCCCAGCCGGTCGCCGACGTGCTCAACTTGCCGCTGCAGTTGCGCGAGGGTCTGCGCGAGCGTTCCTACGGCGCGTTCCAAGGCCACGACAGCGACGAGATCGCCCTGCGTTTCCCCGATGAATACGCGCACTGGCAAACCCGCGATCCAGGCTTCGCACCGCCGGACGGCGAGTCGCTGCGCACTCTCTACCATCGCGTGCTGCACGCGATCGAACCACTGGTCGCAGCGCATCCCGGCGGGCGGATTGCCTGCGTCGCGCACGGCGGCGTGCTCGATTGCGTGCGACGCTTTGCCTGCGGTTTGCCGCTCGATGCACCGCGTAACTACCCGCTGCTGAACACGAGCGTGAACACGGTGGATTTCGACAACGGCAAGGCGACGATCGTGTCGTGGGCGGACGTCTCGCACCTCGATGCGCCGAGCGAGGATGATAGTTTCAAGAAGGTGCCGCAGCCGGGGCGGTGATTGGCGTGCGTCGATTGGGCGGCGTGAGTTTGCGCGGCTGATTCGGACCGTCCGCGCGCGGCCAGCGAATTCGGGCGGCCGAAGAACGGTGTCGCGACTTACCCGCATATTCACGCGGTTGTTGTCCCTGACTGTCACTGACGTTTGATCGCGCAGCTTGTGCGCGTTCGGGTGCCGTCGCTCGCCTTACTCAGTTTCGCTTATGCTAGCGGCGACACGCCGGCGCGCCCGTTTCGACACACCATTCACCAGCGCCCAGCGAATGACCGGCGCGATCAGCCGCACACCAGGTCTAGCCACCGCGCGGCGAAGCACCGCATAGCGCTGGAATCCCAGCATCGCCTGTGCCCAATCGGGCAGAAGATCGACGCCGGCGTTGACCATCAACACGCCGGCTGGCCGCATCGATAGGCTCGGGGCGGGCGCGTTCATCAGAACCCTCACGACTTCGCGCGTGCGCTCGCTGGCGAAAAGCCCGGGCTGCATCGCGAGCAAATAAGCGTCGATCTCGGCGCGCGAACGCGGAATGTCCGATGCGCCGAGCATCTCCGCAATTCGTGCGGTCTCCATGAAGTACTGATCCTGCGCGGCGATCGACAGCGACGGATTCACATAGCGCAAGTGCGCGGTCATGAAGCTCGATACTTCGGCGACATGCACCCAGGTCAACAGCGCGGGTTCGCTTGCGCGATAGGGCCGGCCGTCAGGCGCGACGCCGTTCACGCCAAGATGAATGTGCTTCACACGTTCGATCAGCGTCAGCGCGTCGCGCCGGCTGCCGAAGGTGGTGCCCGCGATAAACGTCGCGGTGCGGCGCAGGCGGCCAAGAATATCCGTGCGAAACGTCGAATGGTCCCACACGCCGGCGAGCGCCAGCGGGTGCAGCGCCTGGAGCAGAAGCGCGCTGATGCCGCCTGTCATCATGGATGTGAAATCGGCGTGGACTTTCCAGCACACCGAGTCCGGGCCGAACAGACCAGGGTCGCCCGGAGGCGACGAGTAGTCGAGCGTGGGACCGCTGCCGCTTGTCAGATGCGTGACGCCGGCGGCCAGTTTCGAGCGGAGCCTGCCGGTGAGAAGATGCGCGAGACCGTTGGACGAGTTGGACTGACTGGTTTGGTCGGACATCCTGATTCGGTTTCGTGGGGCGTGACGTGTGCCGCTCAGGTCGCGGCCGAATCCCATAGACCCGGCAGGCCGCTCGACGAATCCGGCGCGGCGAGGCCGAAATGCCGGTACGTGAGCAGCGTGGCGACGCGGCCGCGTGGCGTGCGTTGCAGGAAGCCTTGCTGGATCAGATAGGGCTCTAGCACGTCTTCAATCGTGTCGCGCTCTTCGCCGATTGCCGCCGCCAGATTGTCGACGCCGACCGGGCCGCCGTCGAACTTGTGCAGAATTGCTTCGAGCAGCTTACGGTCCATCAGGTCGAAGCCGACTGCATCCACGTCGAGCATCTTGAGTGCGGCGTCGGCCACTTGCGCAGTGATATTGCCGTCGGCCTTCACTTCGGCGAAGTCGCGCACACGGCGCAGCAAGCGGTTCGCGATCCGCGGCGTGCCGCGCGCGCGCTTGGCGATCTCGAACGCGCCGTCAGGATGGATCTGTGCATGAAGCAGAGACGCCGAACGCGTAACGATGCGCGCCAGTTCCTCGGCGTTATAAAACTCGAGCCGCGCCACAATGCCGAAGCGATCGCGCAGCGGGTTGGTCAGCATGCCCGCGCGCGTGGTCGCGCCGACGAGCGTGAACGGTTGCAGGTCCAGCTTCACGCTGCGCGCGGCCGGCCCTTCGCCGATCATGATGTCGATCTGATAATCCTCCAACGCCGGGTACAGAATTTCTTCGACGACCGGCGAGAGCCGGTGGATTTCGTCGATGAACAAAACGTCGTTGGCTTCGAGATTGGTGAGCAGCGCGGCGAGGTCGCCGGCGCGCTCGAGCACCGGTCCCGACGTTTGCCGCAAATTCACGCCCATTTCCCGCGCGATGATGTGCGCCAGCGTGGTTTTGCCGAGGCCCGGCGGCCCGAACAGCAAGACGTGGTCGAGCGATTCGGAACGGCGCTTGGCGGCCTCGATAAAGATTTCCAGCTGGCCGCGCACTTTTTCCTGCCCGACATATTCTTCGAGCTGGCGCGGACGCAACGCGCGCTCGAACGCTTCTTCGTTCGGCGAGACGGGCGTGGCCGCGATGATGCGCTCGGCGGCGAGTTTGTCGGTTTCGATCATGCGTTCATTGTACCGCGAGCCGCCTGCCGCGAAACTCGGCCGAATGGCCAGGGTGCGCGGCGTGCGGGCGTGTGCGAAGCTTCAGCTGTCGCTCGCATGTCGAACCGAAGACTGAGCTTCAGCCCTTGGACAGCGCCTTCAGCGCGAGCTTGATGCCCTCGGAAACACCGGTGCCGGCCGGCACGTTTTTGACGGCGGCCAACGCTTCTTTTTCGGAGTAACCCAATGCGAGCAGTGCGTTCAGGATATCGGAGGCGTGGTCGGATGCCGACGCCGCGCCCGCCATCGCGCCCAGGTCTGCGCCGATCTTGCCCTTCAGTTCGAGGAGCAAGCGCTCCGCCGTTTTCTTGCCGATGCCCGGCACGCGCGTCAGACGCGCCGCGTCCTGCATCGTGACGGTCTGCGCGAGTTCGTGCACGCTCATGCCCGACAGCACCGCCAACGCCATGCGCGCGCCGATGCCGGAGATTTTCAGCAGTTCGCGGAACGTCGAGCGTTCCTCGGCGGTGCCGAAGCCGTACAGCAGATGCGCATCTTCGCGGACGATCATCTGCGTGAGCAACACGACGCGCTCGCCGGTGGAGGGCAGGTTGTAGAACGTGCTCATGGGCACATCGACTTCGTAACCGACGCCGTTGCAGTCGATGAGCAGATGCGGCGGGTTTTTTTCCAGCAGAACGCCGGCAATGCGACCGATCATGGCGAATTCAATCTCGAGAGAAAGGGCGAGTGTAGCGCAGCGCGTGAGCGTCGAGTGGACAGCGAGTTACGCGTAATCGCGGTTGACCCGCGCGAGGCCACCCCATAGACTGAGATCCCTTTTGGCGGGTTCTCAACCCACTCACCCAGAAGGAGCTTTCATGCTGAGCCTCACCACTCTCGCGCTGTTTGGCGGCGCGTGTCTCGCGTTGACCGCCACGCCCGGTCCTGACATGTTGCTGATTGCCTCGCGCAGTGTGAGCCAGGGGCGTTCCGCGGGCTTTGCGTCGTTGGCGGGCATTCTGGTCGGCACGTATTGTCACGCCTTGGCCGCGGCGTTCGGCTTGTCACAACTCTTTCTGGCCGTGCCGATGGCATACGACGTCGTGCGATTTGCCGGCGCCGCGTACCTGCTCTATCTCGACTGGAAAACATTCCGTGCGCAGAGCACGGTGCTCGCGCCCAATGCGTCGATGAGCCGTTATCCGGTTAGCCGCATTTTCCGTCAGGGCCTCTTTACCAATCTGCTGAATCCAAAAGTCGCGCTGTTCGTGCTCGCACTATTTCCGCAATTCGTGCGGCCCGAAGCGGGGTCGGTCGCGTTGCAGATCATGGTATTGGCCACCGTGCTGAACCTGATCGGCTTCTGCGTGAATGGCGCGGTGATCCTGATGGCGAGCAAGCTGAGCCGCAAGCTGTCGGCAGGGCGGCGGCCGTCCAGGGTGCCGCAGTATTTGTTGGGTACGGTTTTCGCGGGGTTGGCTTGCCGCCTCGCGCTGGCTAGCCGGACTTGACCGGGCAACTGCGCAGTGTAGATGCGTTGCGTACCATCTTGCGTGAGCCGTGAGCCGTGAGCCGTGAGCCGTGAGCC
Organism: Paraburkholderia sp. BL6665CI2N2; assembly: GCF_004366535.1. Classification (NCBI taxonomy): domain Bacteria; kingdom Pseudomonadati; phylum Pseudomonadota; class Betaproteobacteria; order Burkholderiales; family Burkholderiaceae; genus Paraburkholderia; species Paraburkholderia sp. BL6665CI2N2. The sequence goes on along the minus strand of NZ_SORC01000001.1, from coordinate 5,032,521 downwards.
GTGAGCCGTGAGCCGTGAGCCGTGAGCCGTGAGCCGTGAGCCGTGAGCCGTGAGCCGAGCCACGAACGCCGAGCCATGGGCGGCCCACGGGCCTTGAGCGACGACACACGCGGGGCGGTGCGCGGGTTGCGCTTGTCGCGCTACCCCACCAAACGTCCGCGCCTCACCCGCAGCCCCTTCTTCGCCAGTGAAGGCGCGATGCCGCCCAACGTGCTTAGCGTCGTGCCGCCGTGTGCGTGGCAGATTGCCATGCCGAGCGCGTCGGCGGCGTCGGTGCCGGGTACGCCGGAGAGATTGAGCAGGCGCACCACCATCTGTTGCATTTGCTCCTTGGTTGCGCGGCCATAGCCCACCACGGCCTGTTTCAATTGCAGGGCCGTATATTCGGCGACCGGCACGCCACCCGCGACCAGTCCGCAGATCGCCGCGCCGCGCGCCTGGCCGAGCAGCAAGGTGGATTGCGGGTTGACGTTGACGAACACTTTTTCAATCGCCGACTGATCCGGCGAATGCTGGCGGATCAATGTGGAGATGCCTTCGAAGATAGTGCCCAGACGCGACGGCAAGTCGGCGTCGGCGGTTTTGATGACGCCGCTTGCGACATAGCTGAGCTTGTGGCCGCTTTGGTCGATCACGCCGAAGCCGGTGACGCGCAGGCCGGGGTCGATGCCGAGAATTCTCATGAGGTGCCGCAAATGCGGTAAAAACCAGGTGCTTGCGATACTACAACACGCGCGCGACGTGGCGGTCGGCGCGCCGCGATATCGGCGGAATAAAAACTGCTGGGTGGGCTGCAAGGAGGCATTCGGACATGGAGCGCTATCGGAATCTCAGCGGCGACTCGGGCGTCGAGGCTTATGAAATCGGCGACGATTTCGTCGCGGTCCGCTTCAGGCACGGTGTGGTGTATTGGTACACCGAGGCGAGCGTCGGCGCACGGCATGTCGCTGCGTTGAAACGTCTCGCGCAACACGGGCAGGGGCTCAGCACTTATATCAGCCAACACGCTGATGTGAGCGGCGGCTATGCGAGAAAGGACCCGGACGACTGAGCGACGCTTGGCGGAAGCACGGCAGGATCGAAGCGAGCGGAACAAGCGGCATACACGGCACGCACGGCACGCACGGCACGCACGGCACGCACGGCACACACGGCACACACGGCACACACGGCACACACGGCACACACGGCATAAGCGCCGAACCGAAGTCCCCACCAGTCCGCACCAAAAAAAACGGCCCGGCGAATAATTCCACCAGGCCGTTTCCCTAAACCTCAACCCTCACCAGCAACCCCGGTTTCAACAAGAACCCGTCGCCACTGCCAACCCCCAGATCAATGCCGGAAATGTCGCACACCCGTCAGCACCATCGCAATATTGTGTTCATCCGCCGCGCTAACCACTTCATCATCGCGCATCGAGCCGCCCGGCTGAATCACGCACGTTGCGCCTGCCGCCACCACCACGTCGAGGCCGTCGCGGAACGGGAAGAACGCATCCGACGCCACCGCCGAACCGGCGAGCGTCAAACCGGCATTCTGCGCCTTGATGCTGGCGATGCGCGCGGAGTCCACGCGGCTCATCTGGCCGGCGCCGACGCCGAGCGTCATGCCGTTGCCGCAGAACACGATGGCGTTCGACTTCACGAACTTCGCCACGCGCCACGCGAACAGCAGATCGTCCATTTCCTTCGGCGTCGGATGACGCTTCGTGACCACGCGCAATTCGTGCGGCTGCACGTTCTTCGAGTCGAGCGATTGCACCAGCAGGCCGCCGCCCACGCGCTTCAGATCGAACGCGTTATGGCCTTCGCCCAGCGCGATTTCCAGCAGACGCACATTCTGCTTGGCCGCGAACACCTGGCGCGCTTCGGCGCTGAACGACGGCGCGATCAGCACTTCGACGAACTGCTTGGCCACGGCTTGCGCCGCCGCTTCGTCCACTTCGCGGTTGAAGGCGATGATGCCGCCGAACGCCGAGGTCGGATCGGTCTGCAGCGCCTTGGCGTATGCGTCGTGCGCATCCGCACCGAGCGCCACGCCGCACGGATTCGCGTGTTTGACGATCACGCAGGCCGGCACGTCGAAAGTCTTCACGCATTCCCACGCCGCGTCCGAATCCGCAATGTTGTTGTACGACAGTTCCTTGCCTTGCAGCTGGTTGTAGTTCGCCAGCGCGCCGGCCGGCACCGACAGGTCGCGGTAGAACGCCGCGCTCTGATGCGGGTTTTCGCCGTAGCGCAGATCCTGCACCTTGTCGAACGCGAGGTTGAACGTCGCCGGATACGTGTTGCGCGACGAGTGTTGCAACTCGTCGGTGAGGCTCGTCAGATAGTTCGTGATCGCGCCGTCGTATTGCGCGGTGTGCGCGAATACCTTGGTGGCGAGGCGGAAGTTCGTCTTGTACGACACGGCATTACTGTTCGCGCGCATTTCGTCGAGCACGACCGCGTAGTCGGCCGGATCGACCACCACCGTCACGTCGCGATGGTTCTTCGCGGCCGATCGCAGCATGGTCGGCCCGCCAATGTCGATGTTCTCGATCGCGTCTTCCAGCGAGCATTCTTCTTTCGACACGGTCTGCACGAACGGATACAGATTCACGACCAGCAGGTCGATGGTCGGAATGTCGTGCTTTTCAAGCGCTGCCATGTGTTCCGGCAGATCGCGGCGCGCGAGAATGCCGCCGTGCACCTTCGGATGCAGCGTTTTCACGCGCCCGTCCAGCATTTCCGGGAAGCCGGTGTAATCGGCGACTTCGGTGACGGAGAGACCCGCGTCCGCGAGTAGTTTCGCGGTGCCGCCGGTCGACAGGATCTTGACGCCGAGGTCCGACAGCGACTTGGCGAAGTCGACAATGCCGGACTTGTCGGAAACGGAGATGAGCGCTTGCTTGATCATGATGAAGACGAAAAGCCGAAGGGAAACGTGGCAGGGCGCCTGAAACTACAACGAACTACAACAATCCGTGCTGTTGCAGTTTCTTGCGCAGCGTATTGCGGTTGATGCCGAGATACTCGGCGGCCAGCGATTGATTGCCGCCGGCCTGCTCGAGCACCACTTCGAGCAAGGGTTTTTCTACGCAGGAAATGACCATGTCGTAGACGTCGTGCGGATTGGAGCCGTCGAGGTCCTGGAAATACATTCCCAGGCTGTCGCGGACAGATTGTTCGATATTGTTCTTGCTCATGCTGCTAGTCGGTCGGTTTGGTCCGGCTCGCCGTTTTCGTTGAGCGTCTCGTCGACGTAGACGAGACGGTCTGAGATCGCCTTTTGGGCGTCGAAGAATTCGTTGACGGCGAGGAGTTGTTCGCGCGTGGTGTCCAGCGTATTCATGCGATGCCGGAACACGTTGGCGCCAGAAAGGCCGCGAGTGTACCAGCCGATGTGCTTACGCGCAGTGCGGACACCGGTAAATTCCCCGTAGAACGCGTAGTGGTCTTCCAGATGCTCGTTCATCACCTGCTGGATTTCGTCGATGCGCGGCGGCGGCAGCAACTCACCCGTTTGCAGGAAGTACTCGATCTCGCGGAACAGCCATGGGCGCCCCTGCGCGGCGCGGCCGATCATGATGGCGTCCGCGCCGGTGGCGGCGAGCACCTCGCGGGCCTTGTGCGGCGAGGTAATGTCGCCGTTGGCGACCACCGGAATGCGCACGGCCGCTTTCACCGCGGCGATGGTCTCGTATTCGGCGTCGCCGTGGTACAGGTCGGCGCGCGTGCGGCCGTGCACGGTCAGCATGGAAATGCCGGCGGCTTCGGCCAGACGCGCGACGTTCAACGCGTTCTTGTTCTCGCGATCCCAGCCCGTGCGAATCTTCAGCGTGACGGGCACCGCGTCGGGCCCGACGCCGACGGCGCCGACCACGGCCTCGACGATGCGTTGGACCAGCGGCTCGTTCTGCAACAGGGCCGAACCTGCCGCCACGTTGCACACTTTCTTGGCCGGGCAGCCCATGTTGATGTCGATGATCTGCGCGCCGTTCGCCACGTTGTAGCGGGCCGCTTCGGCCATCATGGCCGGATCGGCGCCGGCAATCTGCACGGCGATCGGCTCGACCTCGCCCGCGTGGTTGGCGCGGCGCATGGTCTTCTCGCTTTTCCACAACTGCGCGTTCGAGGCGACCATTTCCGACACCGCATAGCCCGCGCCCAGCCGTTTGCACAGTTGCCGGAACGGCCGGTCGGTCACGCCGGCCATAGGCGCGACGAACAGGTTATTACGCAGATTGTGGGAGCCGAGAGTGGGCATAACGTGAGACGCGGTGGACGCGGGCGCAACCGATTGCTCAATTTTCTGTCAATCGGAGCGTTCGCGAAATGCGAGAGAAAACCGCTATTTTAGCGTTAACGGATAGCCGGCACCCGACATGTGACTGTCGTAACCCATTAAATCTTCTATGAAAGTGCGCCGATTCATAGAACCGGCGCTGCCAGCGCCGACCCTCGTGCGACGAGCAAAAAGGCCGCGCGGCGCGAGCGCGCGGCGCGCCTAGCGGCGCTGTCCGAACATCATTTGCCGTGCCAGCGCGGTTTTTACCGGCGGCAGGAATTCGAGCGCGGTAAGAGCGAGGCCGCGCATCACGGCGAGGGGCGCGAAGTCGATGGTAAAGAGACGAGCGAGCGTGTCCGTTGCGCCGATCGTCAGGCGCCGGTCAAGCGCGCGGCGTTGCGCGAAGGTGGCCAGCGCGAGCGGGGTCGGACCTTCCGCCGACAAGGCGTCGGCGAGCGCGTGCGCGTCGCGCAGACCCAGATTCAGACCTTGGCCCGCGACCGGATGCAGCGTCTGCGCCGCGTTGCCGATCGCGACGACATGACCGTTCACCAGCGTTTCCACCGCGTTCAGTCCCAACGGGAACGACGCGCGTCCCTTGATGTGCGTGAAGCGGCCCATGCGGTCGCCGAACGCGGTGCCGAGTTCGCGCAGGAAGTCTTCGTCGGAGAGTTGCGCGCGGCGCGCGGCTTCATCGGGCGTGCAGCACCAGACCAGCGCGTAGTCGGCGCCGCGCACGCCGCCCATCGGCAGCAATGCGATCGGCCCTTGCGACGTGAAGCGCTCCCACGCCACGTGCGGTTGCGGCGCGGAAACAGTCACCGTGCCGACCAGCGCGGTCTGCCCGTAGTCGCGCGAGCCCGGTTCGACGGCGCCTCGGCCGGCGCGGCGCGCGGCGTCGCCGTCGCGGCCGCTGTGCTGATCAGCGGTTTTCGCCGCGCTATCCGCGACTCGGCTGCCGGTTCTGTCATCGTAGCCGCCGCTTTCGCCGTCGTCGTGGCCGACTTCCTCGTCCGCACTCATGCGCGCGTCGCTGTCGGCGCGTTTTGCCGCGCGTTTAGTGGACTTCTGATCGCCGAACAGGCCGCCTTCGGCATTCACCAGAATGCGCGTGCGCAACTGACGCGTGACGCCCGCGGTTTCGATCGGCAGCGTGACGCCGTCGAATTCCTGCGTCGGCGCCGCAGCCGACGTGGAGCGGAACCAATGCACCGGGGTCGCGTGGACCGCCTCGGCGAGACCGTGCACGATCGAGCCGTAGCGCAGCACGTAGCCGAGCGCCGGCAAGCCGTGTTCGCCATGATCGATCAGCGTGCGGCCGAAGTGCCCGCGCTGCGACACGTGGATGCGCTGGATCGCGGTGGCGTCGGCGGGCCAGCGCAGCGGCTCCAGGATCATCCGGCTGCCGTGCGACACGGCGATCGCGCGCGGATCGGCGATCGAATCTTCCGGTTCGCGCGCGTCGACGAGCGCGATCTTCAACGCCCGCGTCGCGCTGCGGCGCGCCAGCCAGCCGGCCAGCGCCAGCCCGACCGGACCGGCGCCGACGATCGTCACGTCGAAATCGAAGGGCTGGCCGGCCTTGGCGGGCTTCAGGATCACCGTCGACTGGGAAACGTCGTTCATTGCGGGTTACTTCCTTGATTCATATGCCGCGCGGGCTTCTTGCATCAGCGCCTCGATTTCGTCGGCGGCGACCGGCACCTCGCGGGTCATCAGTTCGCAGCCGGTCGGCGTGACGATGGCGTCGTCCTCGATACGGATGCCGATGTTCCAGTAGCGCTCGGGCACGCCTTCGGCCGGCCGGATATACAGGCCAGGTTCGATGGTCAGCGTCATCGACGCCTGCAGTGTGCGCCATGGCAGCGCGCCCGCTTCGTCGCGCGGCGCGCCGCGTTCGCGGTAGTCGCCGACATCGTGCACGTCCATGCCGAGCCAGTGGCCGGTGCGGTGCATGTAGAAGGGCGCGTAGGCGCGCTCCGCGATTACGTCGTCGACCGAGGCGAATTTCGCGCGATCGAGGATGCCGGTGTCGAGCAGACCCTGCGACAGCACGCGCACGGCGGCCTGGTGCGGGTCGTCGAAGGTGGCGCCGGCGCGGGTGGCGTCGATCGCGGCCTGCTGCGCGGCCAGCACGATGTCGTACAGCTCGCGCTGCGCCGGCGTGAAGCGGCCGCTCGCGGGAAAAGTGCGGGTGATGTCGGACGCGTAGCCGTCGAGTTCGCAGGCCGCGTCGATCAGGATCAGGTCGCCGTCCTGAGCAATCGCGTTGCCGGCCGGGTAGTGCAGCACGCAGGCGTTCGCGCCGGCCGCGACGATCGACGTGTAGGCCGGCGCCTGCGCGCCGAACTTGCGGAACGTATAGAGCAGCTCGGCTTCGAGTTCGTACTCGCGCACGCCCGGATGGCACGCCGCCATGGCGCGACGATGCGCCTGGGCGGAAATCTGCCCGGCCCGGCGCATGATGGCGAGTTCGTGATCGTCCTTGATGAGCCGCATCTCGTCGAGCAACGGGACGAGATCGCACGCGGCCGCCGGCGCGGCGACACCGCCGCGGCTTTGCGCGCGCACCGCGTCGAGCCAGCCGCGCACCCGCTCGTCCAGTTGCGCCGAGGCGCCGAGCGCGTAATGCAGCGACGGTTTGTCGGCGAGGAGACGCGGCAGTTGCGTATCGATTTCGCCGATGGCGAACGCGGCGTCGAAACCGAAGGCGGCGCGCGCGCCGTCAGGGCCGAAGCGGAAACCTTCCCACGTTTCGCGCTCGACGTTTTTCTCGCGGCAGAACAGCACCGACGCCGGTTCGCCGGGCGTGGCGCTGGCGTCGAGCACCAGCAGCGCTTCGGGCTCGGTGAAACCGGTCAGGTAATAGAAGTAGCTGTCATGCCGATACGGATAATCGGCGTCCCGATTGCGTAGTGCTTCCGGCGCGGTGGGGACGATGGCGACGCCGCCGCCCGCTGCTCGCAGCGCGGCGAGTACGCGTTCACGGCGCGTGCGGTAGACGTCGATGGCGATGGTGAGTTCGGTCGGCTGGTTCATCGTGCGATTGTAGCGCCCATGCGCGGAGTTATTTTGCGCGGGATACTCACGGAAGCGGCGGCCAACGCGCCGGCGGCGCTGTTGCAATCCGTCCACAGCAAGTCCCCGTGCGGCTCGCGAAGCACCGGCGTGACGCTTCCGAACGCTCGTGAACGCCGCCAAGCACTTATACTTTCGCCGGATTCAGAAAAAGGCAGATGGTAATGATGAAACTCATCGGTTCGCTCGCCAGTCCGTTCGTGCGTAAAGCGCGGATCGTGCTGGCCGATAAGAAGATCGACTACGAACTGGTGCCCGAGAATGTCTGGGCGCCGGACACCCGCATTCACACTTTCAATCCGATCGGCAAGGTGCCGTGCCTCGTGATGGAAGATGGCGAAGCAGTGTTCGACTCGCGCGTGATCTGTGAATACGTGGATACGCTTTCGCCGGTCGGCAAGCTGATTCCCCAGTCGGGACGTGAGCGTGTCGAGGTTCGCTGCTGGGAAGCGCTCGCGGACGGCGTGCTGGACGCGGCGGTGCTGATTCGCCTCGAAGGCACGCAGCGCGCTCCGGAGCAGCGCGTGGACGCGTGGGTCGCGCGCCAGCAGCGCAAGATCGACGAAGCCCTGGTCGCGATGGCGCAGGGATTGGGCAGCAAGACGTGGTGCGCGGCCAACCACTACACGCTCGCCGATATCGCGCTGGGTTGCGCATTGGGTTATCTGGATTTCCGCATGCCGGAATTGAACTGGCGCGAACCGTATCCGAACCTGGACAAACATTTCCAGAAGCTCTCGCTGCGTCAGTCGTTCATTGATACGGCGCCTTCCGACTGAATAGTGAGCTAAATGGATGCGAGGCGATGCAGTCTTGAATAACATGGCTCGCCGTATCGGGAAGTTTGCAAAATAGTGTCATTAGGCTTCCAGAGTCATGAATTAAAGCTTACGTTTGTGGTAAAAATGCGCCTGTCCGTCAGGCGCATTTTTTTTGTCTTTGGCGGGCTGTAAATGCGTCCATGCGGGTTTATGCAATTTACATAACGGTTTCTTTTCCTGCCGATATGAAACCTGTTGCGAACAGGCGGTGCATTAAAAGCGCGCCGCAGAAACGAATAACATCGTAGAGAGACTTCCACCATGAAATCGTACCGCCTTGCCATTGCCGTTTCCGCCTGCGCTTTATTTGCAGCGTGCTCGAATGTCGGCAACGTCGATCCGTCCGCGCTGATCAAGTCCGGCCAGATGGCCACTCAGGCTGCCACGCTGAGCGACGCCGACGTGCGAGCCCTGACTGACAAGTCGTGCGCGCAACTCGACAGCGAAAACAAGATTGCCGCCGCGAACAGCAACTACCAGAAGCGGCTGAACAAGATCGCCGCGCAACTGGGCGACAACATCAACGGCACGCCGGTGAACTACAAGGTGTATATGACCAAAGACGTCAACGCGTGGGCCATGGCCAACGGCTGCGTGCGCGTCTACAGCGGTCTGATGGACATGATGAACGACAACGAAGTGCGCGGCGTGGTCGGCCATGAAATGGGCCACGTGGCGCTCGGTCACACGAGGAAGGCGATGCAGGTCGCGTATGCGACTTCGGCGGCACGCTCGGTGGCGTCGTCGGCGGGCGGGGTGGCGGGGGCGCTGTCCGGTTCGCAGCTCGGCGATTTTTCGGAGAAGCTGATTAACGCGCAATTCTCGCAAACGCAGGAAAGCGCCGCGGACGATTATTCGTTCGACTTGCAGAAAAAGAAGAATCTCGATCCGTCGGGATTGGTGACGGCATTCAACAAGCTCGCCGCGTTGGATGGCGGTAAATCGAGCATGTTGAGTTCGCATCCGGCTTCGCCGGCGCGTGCGCAGCATATTCAGCAGCGCATTGCTTCGAACCAGTAAATTTGATTCGAGATAAAACGCGCGCTCGCAGTATTCCGCGGCGCGCGTTTTTTATGGCGGTGTTTCCCTGTGGCTTGATTCGCGCGCGCCGCTTTTATACAGGCGGCGCTAGGGAGCGATGCGCTTAATCGCGCGGCTTATTGCTTGCCGTTGCGCCGCCGCGTAATGCCCGGCCCGAATGCAAAGCCGACCGCCAACAGCAGCAACGACACCGCCAGCACGGTGTTATTGCCACTCGTGATGTAAGGCGTGCTGCCCGCGGTTCCTTGCACGGTGACATCCAGCGAGCCGATCGTGTAAGGCGTCAGGCGTCCGATCACCTTGCCATTTGCGTCGATCGCGGCGGTCATGCCGGTGTTGGTCGCGCGCAGCATCGGTCGGCCGGTTTCCAGCGAGCGCATGCGCGCGATCTGCAGATGCTGGTCGAGCGCGATCGTGTCGCCGAACCAGGCCAGGTTGGTCGAGTTGACCAGCACGCCGGCGGGCGTAGCGCTTTCGCGGATGGTCCGCGCAATCTCCTCGCCGAAAATGTCTTCGTAGCAGATGTCCACGGCGACCGGCTGGTTGTGCACCATGAACGGCTTCTGCACCGGCGCGCCACGGAAGAAATCGCCGAGCGGAATGCTCATCAGATTGACGAACCAGCGGAAGCCCCACGGCACGAATTCGCCGAACGGCACGAGATGGTGCTTGTCATAGCGATACACGTCGCGCGTGCCGGGCGTGACGCCGAACAGGCTGTTCGTATAGTCGATTACCTGGCCTTCCGGCGTGATCGTGCCGCCGATCGCGCCGAACAGAATCGCGCTGCCGGTCGAGTCCGAGAAGTTGCGCACCGCCGAGGCAAACGGCGCCGGCAACTGCTGCGCGAGCACCGGGATGGCGGTTTCCGGCGTGACGATCAGATCGGCGGGTTTCGAGGTGATCATCTGTTGAAACTGATCGATCGCGGCGCGCATGCCGGATTCCTCGAATTTCATTTCCTGTTTGACATTGCCCTGCAGCAGACGCACGGTCAGCGGCGCGTTGGCCGGCACCGTCCATTGCACGAGCGGCAGCAGCAGGCCGGCGGCGATCAGCGCCAGTGCGATCGCGCCCGGCACGGCGACGCGCGCCACGCCCGCTTTCGCGCCGTTATTGCCGGTGTTGCCGGCCCGGCTTTGCTTGCGCGAGGAGAGGAACGCGAGCAAAGCCTGCACGATTAGCGCGGCCACCAGCGCCAGCATCCAGCCGACGCCGTACACGCCCGCCACCGGTGCAAAGCCGGCAAACGGACCGTCCACCTGAGCGTAACCGCTCGCCAGCCACGGAAAGCCTGTGAACACCGTGCCGCGCAACCATTCGCCGATTGCCCACGCGCTCGCGAACGCTAGCGCGCCATGCCAGGTCGGCGAGAAGGGCGTGTCGTCGGCGGCCGCGCCGTTGCGCGCGTGTCCGGCGCAGAACGACCAGACGCCCGCCGCCAGCGCCGGATATATCGCCAGATACAGCGAGAACAGCACGACGGCCGCGCCGGCGAGCGGCGCCGCCATGCCGCCGTAGAAATGCATGCTGACGTAGAGCCACCACACGCCGGTCACGAAATTACCGAAACCGAATGCGCCGCCCGTCAGCGCCGCGCTTTTCCAGCCGGTGCTGCGCGTGAGCCAGGCGAAGAAGAACGCGAAGATCGCGAGTTCGAGCCAGCCGCCGTGCGGCGTCGGCGCGAACGAGAGCGTATTGGCCGCGCCCGCGGCCAGCGCGACCAGGTAATGCCAGCGCGGCAGCGTGCGGCCAAGGGTTTGCTGGGCGGCAGAAGCGCTCACGCTGCGGCGCGAACGGGAAGTCATCGGGTCGGCCATTGTTGCGCGGTCGGCGTGAGGAGTTGGAGAGGCGGGAACAAGACCCAGCGAAAAGTGGGCTCAGGTCTGCACGTGCTGCGCTTCGCGCTCGCGCTGGCCCGCGAGCGGATCGCGGCGCACCAGCAGCATGTGAATCTGGCGGGCATCGCCGCGTAGAATCTCGAAGATCAGATCGTCGAGGCGGACTTTTTCGCCCCGATGCGGCACCCGTCCGAAGTGATGCGTGACAAGTCCGCCGATCGTGTCGACTTCATCGTCCGAATAGTGCGTGCCGAAGGCCTCGTTGAACTGTTCGATTTCGGTCAGCGCGCGCACGCGGAAACGTCCGTCCGGCGAGGCGATGATATTGCCGCTTTCCTCGTCGAAATCGTATTCGTCTTCAATATCGCCGACGATCTGTTCCAGCACGTCTTCGATCGTGATCAGGCCGGCCACGCCGCCGTATTCGTCGACCACCACCGCGAGGTGATTGCGATTCACACGGAAGTCGTGCAGCAGCACGTTCAGGCGCTTCGATTCGGGGATGAACACGGCGGGGCGCAGCATGCCGCGCACGTCGAACTCTTCTTCGGCGTAATAGCGCAGCAGGTCTTTGGCGAGCAGCACACCGATGATGTTGTCGCGATTGCCCTCGTAGACCGGATAGCGCGAGTGCGCTTTTTCCAGCACGTAGGGGATGAATTCGGCGGGATTTTCCGCGATATTGATCGCGTCCATTTGCGCCCGCGGCACCATGATGTCGCGCGCGCTGAGTTCGGACACCTGGAATACGCCTTCGATCATCGACAGCGAGTCGGCGTCGATCAGGTTGCGCTCGTGCGCATCCTGCAGAATTTCCAGAAGTTCGGCGCGCGAGTCGGGCTCGGGCGAGATGAAGTCGGTCAGACGCTCGAGGAGTGAGCGCTTTTCCTGCGGTTTGTCGAGTTCGCGTCGACTGGGATACGTGTCGTTCATGGTAGTGCGCCCGGCAAGACTGGGCGCGCTGTTGCAGAGCATTAAGGATACACCAGGCACATGGCAGGACCGTGTCCCGCCCAGCTGGGCGATGAGTGAAGCTGGGGTGAAGCGGCTCCGCCGTGAGGACGGGCGTGGGTCAATCCTAACTGATTACGCGCGGAAAAGCGTTTTCGGGAAAAAAAGCGCCGTTCGCCGCGGTTATTTCTGGTCTGCTTTCTGGCCCGCTTTCACGTTCGCTTCGCGGCTTTGCTCGCGGCACCGTTCGAGCAGCGCTTCGAGCGCGCGGTCGGGCATGCCGCTCTCACGCAGCGCATGGACCGTTCGGCTGACGTAGTCGAGCGTGGTGCCGTAGCGCCCGCTCGCGCAGCCGAACACGGTCTTGACAATGTCGTCGCGCAGCTTGCCGGTGTAGGTCGGCACGTCACGGCGCATGACGAAGGCGAGTGCGTCGACGCGCCGGCCGTCGGCGAGCACGCAAGGCAGCCACGCCGGGCGGTACGAGCCCATCGCCATTTCGCGGCGCCAGAGCGCTTCGAGATGCGGCATCGAGCCTTCGGCCGCGAGCCGGAATGCGATGCCGGTGCACGAGCCGCCGCGATCGAGCGCCAGCACGAGTCCGGGCTGTTCGGGCGTGCCACGATTCACGCGCGACCACAGATAGAGCCCGCGGTGATAGCCGTGGACCTTCGAACGAGTGGCTTCGACGGTTGGCAGGCCGGGATTCCAGATCAGCGACCCGTAGCCGAACAGCCAAAGGTCGCTTTTGCGGTCCCAGTCGCGCAACGTGCAGTCGAGCGACGCGCGCAACTCCTCGTCCGTCAGAAGCCGCGATTCGCCGAGCGCCGGCGGATAGTCCGGGCACGGTGTTCGGGTGTCGGCTTCAGGAGAAGAGAGGCTCACGATGGTTTTGAACGGATTGGACGTTGGCGACGCGCGGGTGATCGACGCCTACCGGTACGGATCGGGAAAGCCGAGCTTGCCGAGGATTTCCGTTTCGATGGCTTCCATTTCCTCGGCTTCTTCCTCGACTTCGTGGTCGTAGCCCTGGGCGTGGAGCGTGCCGTGCACGAGCAGATGCGCGTAGTGCGCGATGAGCGGCTTGCCCTGTTCGGCGGCTTCTTTCTCGACCACCGGACAGCATAGGATCAGGTCGCCAGTCACGGGATCGTCTTCCGATTCGGCGTAGGCGAAGGTCAGCACGTTGGTCGAATAATCCTTGCCGCGATAGGTGCGGTTCAGCGTGCGGCCTTCTTCGGCATCGACGAAACGCACCGTCAGTTCGCCGTCCGCGAAGAGCGCCGCCTTGATCCAGCCGGCCACGGTGGCGCGCGGCAGCAGCGCCTTGTGTTCCGGCCAGGTCTTGGCGGCGGGGAATTGCAGATTCAACGTCAGTTTCGGAGCGCGGCTCATGCGGTGTCGTTTTAATGCTTTCGTTGCGTTCTTTATAGCTGCGGGCGCTTAGCGCGAATCCGCCGGGCTGGCGGTTTTCTGCGAATGCGCATCGTACGCCTCCACAATTCGCGCGACCAGCGGATGCCGCACCACGTCCGCGCTGGTAAAGCGTGTCAGCGCGATGCCGCGCACATCGGCCAGCACCTGCTGCGCTTCGATCAGCCCGCTCTTGTGGCCGCGCGGCAAGTCGACCTGAGTCGTGTCGCCGGTGACCACTGCCTTCGAGCCGAAGCCGATCCGCGTGAGGAACATCTTCATCTGTTCGGGCGTGGTGTTCTGCGCCTCGTCGAGGATGATGAACGCGTGGTTCAGCGTGCGGCCGCGCATGTAGGCGAGCGGCGCGATTTCGATCATTTGCCGCTCGAACATCTTGGCGGTCTTGTCGAAGCCGAGCAGATCGTACAGCGCGTCGTACAAAGGACGCAGATACGGATCGACCTTTTGCGCCAGATCGCCCGGCAGGAAGCCGAGACGCTCGCCCGCTTCGACAGCCGGACGCGTCAGCACGATGCGTTTGACCTGATCGCGTTCGAGCGCGTCCACCGCGCAAGCCACCGCGAGATAGGTCTTGCCGGTGCCGGCCGGGCCGATGCCGAAGGTCACGTCGTGCGAGATGATCTGCTTCAGATACTCGCGCTGCGCCGGCGTACGGCCGCGCAGGTCGGCGCGCCGTGTGTACAGCTTCGGGCCGAGTTCCTCGATGTCGTCGTCGCCGGCGTCGGCGGGCTCGTCGAACGGATGATCCGGATTGCCGGGGAAACGCGGGTCCAGCGCTTCCGTGCCATGCCCGTTGCCGTTCGTGCGACGCCGTGCCGGCTGACGCACTTCAACGAGCGCGAGCTGGATATCGTCGACCGACAGTGGCTTCTGCGAGTTGTCGTAGAACTTTTCGAGCGCGGTGAGCGCGAGTTTCGCGCCGCGCCCGCGAATCGTGATGCGGTGGCCACGGCGTTGCAGCGTTACGTCGAGCGCCTGCTCGATCTGGCGCAGATTCTCGTCGAGCGGGCCGCAGAGGTTGGCGAGCCGCGCGTTGTCTTCGCGCGGTGCGGTGAATTCCAGATGCTGCTGAGTGGTCTTCAAGGCGGTGGGTCGATCCTGTCGGTTTCGATACGCGGGTTGGCGGCGCGGGTTGGCGTCGCTTAGTGGGTCGTGGCCGGGGCGTCGTCATGAACCAGCACGAGCTCGCCACGTAGCGAATGTGGGTACGCTTTGACGATTTTCACGTCGACCATCTGGCCGATCAGCCTGGCGTGCGACGCGACCGGCGCCGGGAAATTCACCACGCGGTTGTTCTCGGTACGGCCGGCGAGTTCGTTGGGATCCTTGCGGGCCGGGCGCTCGACCAGTATGCGCTCGATCTTGCCGACCATCGAATCGCTGATGCGCTGCACGTTTTCCTCGATGGTGGCCTGCAAATGTTGCAGACGCCTGAGCTTCACTTCGCGCGGCGTGTCGTCGTGCAGATTCGCGGCCGGCGTGCCGGGACGCGGACTGTAGATGAACGAGAAACTGGTGTCGTACTTCATCTCGTGCACGAGCGCCATCATCTTGTCGAAGTCTTCTTCCGTCTCGCCGGGGAAGCCGACGATCATGTCCGTGGAGAGCGACAGGTCCGGGCGGATCGCGCGCAGCTTGCGGATCACGGACTTGTATTCGAGCACCGTATAGCCGCGCTTCATGGCCATCAGGATGCGGTCCGAGCCGTGCTGCACCGGCAAATGCAGGTGGCTGACGAGCTTCGGCACTTTCGCGTAGGTGTCGATCAGGCGCTGCGTGAATTCCTTCGGATGCGACGTGGTGTAGCGAATCCGTTCGATGCCCGGAATATCCGCGACGTATTCGATCAACTGAGCGAAGTCGGCGATTTCTGTCGAACCCAGCGTGAGACCGGCGCGGTAAGCGTTCACGTTCTGACCGAGCAGCGTGACTTCGCGCACGCCCTGGTCGGCAAGGCCGGCGATTTCGGTCAGCACGTCATCCAGCGGACGCGACACTTCTTCGCCGCGCGTGTACGGCACGACGCAATAGCTGCAGTACTTGCTGCAACCTTCCATGATTGACACGAACGCGCTCGGGCCGTCGACGCGCGCCGGCGGCAGGTGATCGAACTTTTCGATTTCCGGGAACGAGATGTCCACTTGCGCGCGGCCGCTTTCACGGCGCTTGTCGATCATTTGCGGCAGACGGTGCAGTGTTTGCGGGCCGAACACCAGATCGACATACGGCGCGCGCGACACGATTGCCGCGCCTTCCTGGCTCGCCACGCAGCCGCCCACACCGATGATCAGATTCGGATTCGCTTCCTTCAACTCGCGCACGCGGCCGAGGTCGGAGAACACTTTTTCCTGCGCCTTTTCGCGCACCGAGCACGTGTTGAACAGAATGACGTCCGCGTCTTCCGGCGTGTCGGTCTTGACGAGTCCTTCAGCCGCGCCGAGTACGTCGACCATCTTGTCGGAGTCGTACTCGTTCATCTGGCAGCCAAAGGTCTTTACATAAACTTTCTTGGTCATCGAATTTCGCCGGTCGCAGTGGTTAACCTGGGGGCGTCGTTTAAAAAGGTGAACAGGGCGAAACGTGCGAGCGGGCCGCGGGGCGGTGCTGATCACCGTCATGGGCCGCCGTGGGCAGCTTTCGGGGCACGTTTGCAGCGTAGCTGAATATTATAGCCCTTCGCGCGATGCGGTTTCCCCGGCCGCCTCGCCGTGCGCACGCTCCGGCGGCAAGCCCAGCAGGCCTTCCAGTTCGTCCGACACCTGCGCGAAACGCTCGCTCAGAAAATCCAGCAACACGCGCACGCGCGGGGCCATGAAGCGGTTGCGATGGTAGAGCGCGTGCAGCGGCGCGTCCGGATAACGCCATTCCGGCAGCAGGATCTTCAGGCCGTCGGCGCGCAGGTCGGCCTCCACATCCCACATCGACTTGATCGCGATGCCGTAACCGCGCAGCGCCCATTCGCGGGCGACCGCGCCGTCGTTGGTTTCGCGGGCGGTTTCGAACGGCACGGTGTAGTGCTGCACCTCGTCGCCGCGCGTGAAGCGCCACTCGTTCGCCAGCCCGGCGGCGGTGGCCAGCACGATGCAGTCGAAATTCGCCAGATCGTGCGGATCTTTCGGCTCGCCCTTGCGCGCGATGTAGTCCGGCGACGCGCACAGCACGCGCCGGTTCGGCGCCAGCTTGCGGGCGACCAGCGAACTGTCCTGCGGCACGCCGAAGCGGATCGCCAGATCGATGTCCTCCTGCACCAGATTCGCCAGCGAGTCCGACAGCGTGAGCGCGAAGGTCACTTCCGGATACAGCGCGTTGAATTCGTCGAGCCAGTGCATCAGCAGATTGCGGCCGAAGTCCGAGGTCGCCGACACCCGCACCTTGCCGCGCACGACCCCTTGGCCGGCTTGCAGGGCGGCTTCGGCGTCGTCGAGCGATTGCAGCGCCTGACGGCAGCAGTTCAGGTACAGGCGGCCTTCGTCAGTGAGCCTGAGTTGACGGGTGGTGCGCTCGAACAGGCGCGCTTTGAGGCCGGCTTCGAGCTTGGCAAGGCGCGCGCTGGCGGCGGCGGGCGTCAGTCCCAGCTTGCGGCCCGCGGCCGACAGGCTGCCCTGCTGCGCCGCTTCGACGAACAGGCGGATATCACCGAGGTTGTCCATGAGGGATCTTTCAAATGAGATTTGAAAATGCTTCAAATGCTACGCCAATTATCAAATTGACGCGCAGCCCCGACAATGCGCCCATGGAAAACCCTGAGGCCGCCACGCCATGCAACTCGATCACGCGACCATCGTCACTGCCGATCTCGACACGGCCCGACGTTTTTTCGTCGACGTCGCCGGGCTGACCCAAGGCGCCCGGCCGCCGTTTTCGATTGACGGCTACTGGCTGTACGCAAACGGCCGCCCGCTGATTCACCTGATCGACGGGACAGCGCCCGCCGCGGGTGGCAGGACGGCGCCGCGCATCGACCACATCGCCTTCCGGCTGGAGAGCGCCGCCGAATGGCAGGCGCTGCTCGGCCGCCTGCACGCGCACGGCGTCGACTTTCAAACCGCGCGCGTGCCGCAGATGGGACCGCAAGAGGCACAGGCGCAACTGTTCGTGGCGCTCGCGCCAGGCGTCGTCGTCGAATTCGTGACTGCGCTGCATCACGCTCAAATTTAGAACCTGGAGAAGAGAAATGCCCATTCCATTACTCGCGCTGGCGATCAGCGCATTCGCAATCGGCACGACGGAGTTCGTGATCATGGGCTTGCTGCCCGAGGTCGCGCACGATCTGGCGGTGTCGATTCCGTCGGCGGGATTGCTGGTGAGCGGCTACGCGCTCGGCGTCGCGGTCGGCGCGCCGCTGCTCGCGGTGGTGACCAGCAAGATGCCGCGCAAGCTGGCGTTGCAGTTGCTGATGGGCGTGTTCATCGTCGGCAATACGCTGTGCGCGGTCGCGTCCAGCTATTCCGTGCTGATGATCGCGCGCGTGGTGACGTCGTTCGCGCACGGTTCGTTCTTCGGCATCGGCGCGGTGGTGGCGGCTTCGCTCGTGCCGGCCGAAAAGCGCGCCAGCGCGATCGCGCTAATGTTCACCGGCCTGACGCTCGCGAACGTGCTCGGCGTGCCGTTCGGCACGTTCGTCGGCCAGGAGTTCGGCTGGCGCGCGGCGTTCTGGATTGTCAGCGCGTTCGGCGTGCTGTCGCTCGCGGGCGTGACGGCGCTGGTGCCGAATCGTCATGATGCCGGCCCGGTCGGCCTTGGTCACGAAGTGCGCGTGTTGAAGGATCCGCAAGTCTGGACCGCGCTCGCGATGACGGTGCTCGGCTTCGGCGGCGTGTTCGTCGTGTTCACCTATATCGCGCCGATTCTCGAGCAGGTGAGCGGCTTCTCGCCGCGCGGCGTCACGCTGATCCTGGTGCTGTTCGGCGTGGGTCTGACGATCGGTAATACGATCGGCGGCAAGCTGGCGGACCGTGCGCTGATGCCGTCGCTGATGGGCATTCTGGTGGCGCTCGCGGTGGTGATGGCGATCTTCGCGCACACCAGCCATTCGCAAGTGGCCGCGGCGATCACGATCTTCGTATGGGGCATTGCTGCGTTCGCCACGGTACCGCCGTTGCAGATGCGCGTAGTCGAGAAGGCGGCCGCGGCGCCGAATCTGGCCTCGACGCTGAATATCGGTGCGTTCAACGTCGGCAATGCGGGTGGCGCGTGGCTCGGCGGTCTGGTGATCAATCACGGCCATTCGCTCGATACCTTGCCGTGGGTGGCGGCAGCGGTCAGCGTGGCGGCATTGCTGCTGACGTGGTTCGCGGCGCGCATGGATGCGCCGGCGACGACGGTGGCGCAGCGGGCGTGAGCGTGCTTGAGTCCATGAATCGCCGCACCCGTGCCCTTATGAAAAATTCGCACAAGCATTGCGGAAAACGTCCTCCGCAATGCTGATAACAGTGTGAAGATAACTTCGTTGGGCGTGGCGCGGCGCGATGCTATCTTGCTTCCACTAACCGTTTGCCCGCCGTCCGGCGGCGCTCCTGGAGGCAATCATGCATTCCCCGCTTGCGCTGGTTCGTGATCCCACGGCTGACACCGATACGTCGCCGCGTGCCGCTGAACCCTTCGATGCACTTGAACATCTGGTCGGCGTGAATCTCGCCCGTTTGCGCGCCGAGCGGCAGTTGTCGCTCGACGCTTTGGCTCGCGCATCCGGCGTCTCTCGCGCCATGCTCGCGCAGATCGAGTCGGCGCGCAGCGTGCCGTCCATCAAGGTGCTGTGCAAGGTGGCGGCGGCGTTGAAGGTGTCGGTGGCGGCTTTCTTGCGGCGTCACGCGACCAACGGCTTCGAGCATTTGCCGGCGGAGCGTTCGTCGCGTGTCGTCAGTTCGAACGGACGCTATTCGGCCCGGCCGCTTTATCCCGACGCCGAGCCGACCGCCGCCGAGTTTCACGAATTGCGTATCGCGCCGCTGCACACCGAAGCCGGCACGCGGCGCGCGCCTGGCACCACGGTGAATCTGGTGGTGAGCGAAGGCACGCTGGAGGTCAGCGTCCACGATCAACGCCAGTTGCTGGCCACGGGCGACGCGATCGTGTTCGACGCCGACCAGCCGCATAGCCTGCGCAATCCCGGCGACACGGAAGCGCGCGCGTTTCGCGTGACGTTGAAAGCGGAGACGCCGCCGCGCTGGGACGTTCAAGCGCACCACGAACCGGCGCGCGAGGCCGCGCCGGTTTGATCGGTATCGTTGACGGATGGATGCGCTCCGATTTGGAGATCTCCGTCTGACGAGTAGGGTTGCGCTGCAGGTGCGGCGCGACTGCTGTATGCTTTGCCAGCCGGTCGATCCGGCAATCAGTGCGTCTTCAGGGCGGGGCGAAATTCCCCACCGGCGGTATGCCGGCAACGCGAAAGCGTGAGCCGGTGAGCCCGCGAGCGCCCACGTCGTACGGTCTTCCGAACCGGAAAGACTGAAGTGGGGTCAGCAGATCTGGTGAGAAGCCAGAGCCGACGGTTAGAGTCCGGATGGAAGAAGATGTGCAGATAGTCATGTTCGTTTCCGTGGCGCCGCTTGCAGGTCGAGGCGGTGCGCGAGCGTCGCTTTGCGCGGCGTTCAACGGCGCGTCTTTGTCTGTTTGCAATGCCCTGAAACGTTTCTCGCCCAACTTTTGCGATGAGCGTTTCAATCATGACCTTTGCTACTTTCCCTGCTCCGTCGACGATTGCGGATAGCGCATTCCTCGACCTCCCGCTGCTCGCCACCGAAGCCGTTCCGCCGCGTATCGCCGCCGCCTTGCAAGCCATGCGCGATGGCCGCGCCGTCGTTCTGCAAGACGACCACGACCGTGAGAACGAAGCCGATCTGATCGTATCCGCCGAGCGTCTGTCCGTCGAAACCATGGCGTTGCTGATCCGCGAATGCAGCGGCATCGTCTGCCTGTGTTTGCCCGACGAGAAGATCCGCGCGCTCGAACTGCCGCCCATGTCCGTCAACAACGAAAGCCGTCACGGCACCGCGTTCACGGTCTCGATCGAAGCACGCGACGGCGTGACTACCGGCGTCTCCGCGCTCGACCGCGTGACGACGATTCGCGCCGCGATCGCCGACACGGCGAAGCCCGCCGATATCGTGCGTCCCGGTCACGTGTTCCCGCTGCGTGCGCAACCCGGCGGCGTGCTGGCGCGTCGCGGCCACACCGAAGGCACGGTCGATCTCGCGATTCTGGCGGGTCTGAAGCCGGCCGGCGTGCTGTGCGAACTGATGAACCCGGACGGCACGATGACGCGCGGTGCGGACGTGGAGCGCTTCGCCGCGCAACACAATCTGCCGATGCTGACTATCGCCGAGCTGGTGGAGTTTCGTCAGGCGCTGGCGCACGCGCGCGAATGCGTGGCTGACGAGGTGTGACTCGTATGCGCGCGTGAGGTGACGCGCGCATACGCTTCCGCTCCCGCGTAGATGCAAAAAAGCCGGCAAGCTTGAAATGCCGGCTTTTCCCATTGCCGCGTGACGGTTACGGTTGCATGCCGCCGAATTCGCCATGAACGCCGGCATTGCAGCCGGCTTTTCCGTTAGCCGCCAGTGCTACGACTGCACGTCGCCGAACTCGCCGCGTACGCCGGCTTCGACCAGCGCGGGCAACTCGTCCATATGCTGCATGATCCGCGTCATGCCCATCTTGCGCAGCGCGTCCGCATAGCCATCGGGAATATGGCTCGCGCCGACGAAAGCGATCGTCTTCATGCCCGCCGCGCGCGCGGCATTCAAACCCGCCACGCTGTCTTCCACCACCACACATCGCGACGGTTCCACGCCCAGCGTTTTCGCGGCGAACAGATATACGTCGGGATAAGGCTTCGGCCGCGCCACCTGTTCCGCGCTGAAAATGCGTTCGCCGAAAATCTGCTGCAAACCCGCGCGCCGCACCGACGCATTCACGCGCGCCATCCGGCTGTTCGACACGACGGCGGCCGGCAACGTGAGGCGTTGCAAGGCGTCGCGCACGCCGTTGATCGGGCTCAGCGAAGCCGCGAGCTCAAGCTCGACGTTGTGTTCGATGGTGTCGAAAAAATTCGCGGGCAGCGTGATATCGAACGACTTCTCGATGCCTTCGAGAAAGCGCGACGTTTGCTGACCAAAGGCCGTCTTGACGATGGGTTCGAAGTCGAGGCCGGGGAACGTGGCGGTCAGCGTTTCGAGCATCACGCGGTCAGCGATGATTTCGCTGTCGACGAGGACGCCGTCGCAGTCACAAATAAGGTGGTCGATCATGCCTGAAAACGGAAAGCGAAGCGCATGCGCAAGGCAATTGCAAGCGCATGCGCGGTAAGTGAAAGCGTCATGATACGTGCTTTGGCGGCGCCTGAGCGGCGCCGCTGCTTTCCGTGACTTCTTTGCTCGGGCGCACCGTGATGTACGCCTGAGTGAGCCCTACCTACGCCGCGCGGATCAATGCGCGTGCAGATACAGATATAGACACGCCGCCGCCGCGCCACCCAGCAACGGACCGCAAACCGGAATCCACGCATAGTGCCAGTCGCTGTCGCGCTTGCCTGGAATCGGCAGCAGCGCGTGCATCAAACGCGGCGACAGATCGCGAGCGGGACTCATCGCGTAGCCGGTCGGGCCGCCGAGCGAGATGCCGATGCCGAGAACCAGCAAGCCGACCGGCAGTGCGTCGAGCGCACCGAGACCGACTTGCGGCGAAGCCAGATACAGCACGCCCAGGATCAGCACGAATGTGGCGATCATTTCGGTGAGCAGGTTGTGCGGCACGCTGCGAATCGCGGGCGAGGTGCAGAACACGCCGAGCTTCACGTCGGCGTCGGCTTCTTTGGCGAAGTGCTGGCGATACGCCATCCACACCAGCAGCGCGCCGGCCATGCCGCCGAGCATTTGCGCCGCGATATAGCCGGGCACTTTGGCCCAGGCGAATTTGCCCGCCAGTGCGAGGCTGATGGTCACGACCGGATTCAGGTGAGCGCCGCTGAACGACGCAGTGACGTAGACGGCGATGAACACGGCCATCGCCCAGCCCATGACGATCACGATCAGGTCCGCGCCTTTGCCTTTGGTGCGCGCGAGCAGCACGTTGGCGACGGCGCCGTCGCCGAGCAGCACCACGAGTGCTGTGCCGATGAATTCAGCAATGTAAGGAGACATCGTTGGGTATCCGAAATATAGTTATGAGGGAAGCCGCGGGATAAGCGGCTGCCTTATTGTCGATATCGTTGAAGGAAGGTGTTGGAAGATGCGTTCAGGGCGTATCGGCCCAGGCCTTCGCGGCGCGAATCGCGCGCTGCCAGCCGTCGAGACATTGCCTGACCTCGGCGTGCGGCAGGGCGGGCGTAAAGCGGCGATCGAGCTTCCACTGGCTTTGCAGTTCGTCGACGTCTTTCCAGTAACCCACCGCAAGTCCGGCGAGATATGCCGCGCCCAATGCGGTGGTTTCCGCCACCTTCGGGCGCACCGCGTCGACGCCGAGAATGTCCGCCTGGAACTGCATCAGCAGATTGTTCGCGCAGGCGCCGCCGTCCACGCGCAATTCGCCGATGCGAATGCCGGAGTCGGCTTCCATCGCTTTCAAAACATCGAGCGATTGGTAGGCGATCGAGTCGAGCGCGGCGCGCGCGATATGCGCCGATGACGTGCCACGCGTCACGCCGAACAGCGTGCCGCGAGCGCGCGCATTCCAGTGCGGCGCGCCGAGGCCGGCGAAGGCGGGCACCAGATACACGCCGTCGCAATGCGGCACGCTGCGCGCCAGCGTTTCGATTTCAGCGGCGTTCTTGATGATGCCGAGGCCGTCGCGCAGCCATTGCACCACGGCGCCGCCGATGAAGATGCTGCCTTCGAGCGCGTAATTGATCTGATCGCCGATCTGCCACGCAATCGTGGTGACGAGATTGTTCTTCGATTCAATCGGCTTGTCGCCGGTGTTCATCACGAGGAAGCAGCCGGTGCCGTAGGTGTTCTTCACCATGCCCGATTCCGTGCACATCTGGCCGAAGAGGGCGGCGTGCTGATCGCCGGCGATGCCCGCGAGCGGAATCTTCGAGGCGAACACCGTGGTCTTGGTCGGCCCGTACACTTCCGACGAAGGCCGCACTTCCGGCAACATGCTGCGCGGAATATCGAGCGCTTCGAGCAACTCGTCGTCCCACTTCAGCGAATGGATGTTGAAGAGCATCGTGCGCGACGCGTTGGTGACGTCGGTGACGTGCAGGCCGCCTTTGGTGAAATTCCACACGAGCCAGCTGTCGACGGTGCCGAATGCGAGGCGGCCCTGTTTGGCCTTTTCGCGCGCGCCTTCGACGTTGTCGAGTATCCAGCGGATCTTGGTCGCCGAGAAGTACGAATCGATCGGCAGGCCGGTTTTGGCGCGGACTTTTTCTTCGAGCCCTTGCTCTTTGAGTTGGTCGCAGAAGTCGGCGGTGCGGCGGTCTTGCCAGACGATCGCGTTATAGATCGGATGGCCGGTTTCGCGATCCCACACAATGGTGGTTTCGCGCTGATTGGTGATGCCGATCGCGGCGATCGAAGTGCCGTTCATGCCGGCACGCGTCACGGCTTCGGCGGCGACGCCCGCCTGGGTCGACCAGATTTCCTGCGGGTCGTGTTCGACCCAGCCCGGACGCGGATAGATCTGCTGGAATTCCTTTTGCGCGATCGACACGATATTGCCGAGCCGGTCGAACAGCATCGCGCGCGAGCTGGTGGTGCCTTGGTCAAGCGCGAGGATGTACTGGTCCTGCATTGTCTCTTCTCCATGCGTTTTATGAATCGCCGGACGGATAGCCGGCGACGGGAACGGCTTCTAGTTTTGCGCGGGCAGCAACACGTGCGATGATGCGGCCCCGCGTGGTCCAGCCGAGGGGTGAATCGATGCGGTTGTTTTTTACTGCGGCGAGCGCGCCGCGTGGCGATGTCTGACTATGCGCTCTGTCGCTCGGGCTCGCGAGCGAACCACGCATCGATATCGCGTGTGATCGAATCGAGCGTGCCGGGTTCGACGTGTAAGCCGAGTTTCGAGCGGCGCCACAGCACGTCTTGGGCGCTGCGCGCCCATTCAGTGTCGCGCAGGTACGTCAGTTCCGCTTCGTAAAGGCCCGGTGCGAAGGCGCGGCCGAGATCGGCCACGGAACGCGCATTGCCGACCACATGCTTGACGCGCGTGCCGTAAGCGCGGGCGAGGCGATGCGCCAGATCGGCCGGCAGCCATGCATGCTGCTGCTTGAATTCGCTCAGAAAGCGCTCGAAGTTGGCGTTCGGAATGTCGCCGCCGGGCAACGGTGCGCCGGCCGTCCACGAAGCCGCGCCGTGGCGCAGCGCTTGCGCGAGTTTGTCGACGGCTTCTTCCGCCAGTTTGCGGAAGGTGGTGATCTTGCCGCCGAACACCGACAGCAGCGGCGCTTCACCGGCGGGAGCGTCGAGTTCGAGCGAGTAGTCGCGCGTGACCGCGGACGGATTGTCCGCGCCTTCTTCCTCGAGCAGCGGACGTACGCCCGAATATGTCCAGCGTACGTCGGCCGGCGAAATCTTCTGTTTGAAATAGCGGTTGATCGAGTCGCACAGGTACTGCGTTTCGTCGGCGTTGATCGCCACTTGCGACGGGTCGCCGCGATATTCGAGGTCCGTCGTGCCGATCAGTGTGTAGTCGTGTTCGTACGGAATCGCGAAGATGATGCGCTTGTCCGGATTCTGGAAGATGTACGCGTGATCGTGATCGAACAGGCGCCGCGTGACGATATGGCTGCCTTTCACGAGCCGCACGCTGTGCGACGCGGCGCGGCCGAGCGCGCCTTGCAGCAGTTCGCCGACCCACGGACCCGCGGCGTTCGCAATCGAGGCGGCGCGCACGTCCAGAATCGTGCCGTCCGCGCGTTTGAGTTGTGCGCGCCATTCGCCGCCCGCGCGCACGGCGCTCAGCAGCTTCGTGCGCGTGAGAATTTTTGCGCCGTGCTCCTGCGCATCCAGCGCGTTCAGCACGACGAGGCGCGCGTCGTTGACCCAGCCGTCCGAATACACAAAGCCGCGCTTGATCGAATCGACCAGCGGCGCGCCCGCAGGATGATTGCGCATCACGATGCCACGGGAGCCGGGCAGGAGTTCGCGTTTGGCCAGATGGTCGTACAGGAAGAGGCCGGCGCGAATCAGCCAGGCCGGGCGCAGATCGGGCATGTGCGGCATCACGAAGCGCAGCGGCCACATGATGTGCGGCGCGGCGCGCAGCAGTGTCTCGCGCTCCTGCAGCGCTTTGCGCACCAGGCCGAACTCGCGATATTCCAGGTAGCGCAGGCCGCCGTGAATCAGCTTCGTGCTGGCCGACGACGTATGCGCCGCCAGATCGTCCTGTTCGCAGAGCAGCACCGACAGGCCGCGGCCCGCCGCATCGCGCGCGATGCCTGCGCCGTTGATCCCGCCGCCCACGACGAGCAAATCGTATCTCGAGCCTTGCGTCACCTGCTGTGTCCCCTGCGTCGTATCCGGCAAAACTGTTTGGAAAATCTATCGAACCGATAGTGTTCGTTTTCGAACTCTAATGAACATATTCGAAAAAGTAAAGTTCGGTTTGTTTAGGCGCCCCTCTAACGGCTGTCCCGGTAGTGGCGCAACGCGCGGCCACGGACGATACTCTCGGCAGCAGCCATTTCGAGGTGAATTCATGCGTGGACTTTTGATGATCGGCGCCGCTACGCTTCTCGCGGGGTGCGTCAGCTCGCCGAGCCTGAGCGGAACGAGGGGCGCGCCTTCGTTCGCGTCGTTGCAGCAGATGTGCAGTCCCCAAACGATCGACTACGGCAACGACGCGCAAGGCGTCTACGCGGCGATGTTCGACGCGTACGTGGCGAACCGCAGCGGCAAGCTGTCGAAAGAGGATTTCTGCGCGTTTCAGACGTCGATCGCGCAGCATTATACGAGCCAGGGCGCGAGCACCGATCCGCAGGTGCGGAACGAGTGGGTGACGTTCTTCACCGAACAGCGGGCTAAGGCGTTGAGCTGGCGCGCGACCGTCGATCCGACGTTGCGCAACGGTTAGGCCCAAGCGCGAGCGCCGTCGTTCGGCTCGCTTGTCGCCATTCGTGAACCGATCTGTTTCGCGCGCAGTGAGCGCTAGGCGCGTTGCGGCTGTGCGCCGCGCCACAGCATGCGGCGAATTTGCGCGAACACAGCTTCGCGGGTCGGCGTATTGCCGGCGCCGGCAGGTTGCTGCGCCTGAGGCAACGGTAACTGATTAGCCAGCGTCAGCATGGTGAAGCCGTGCAGACTCGCCCAGTACGCGTAACCGATCAGTTGCGGATCGCCTTCCAGAATGCCCGCGGCGACGAGCTGCTCGAAGTGCTCGCCGAGCATGCGCCACGCGCGCTGCGAGGCGGCGGCAAGTTCCGGATGAACGCTTGCGTTCTGAGCCAGATCGAACATCAGCCGATAGGCGTGCGGTTCGTCGAGTGCGAACGCCACGTAGGCTTCGCTCACCGCGGAGTGATCCGTTTCCGGGGCAGTCTTCGCGGCCGCTTCGAGGCGCGCCGCGAAGCGGTTGAATGCCGCGGCACGCACCATCGCGAGAATCTCCTCCTTGTCGCGGAAGTAGCGGTAGGGCGTCATCGCGCTGCAACCCAGTTCTCTCGCCAGTTCGCGCATCGTCACGCCCGCGGCGCCACGCGTCGCGAACGCATTCTCGGCTACGCGCCGCATGGCCTCGCGGAATTGCTGGATGTCGTCGGGTGAGAGCGTTTTGGGCATGCGCGAGGGCAGAAAGTCCGTCGCGTCAATTTACTGTGTAAATGATTTGGGCACAACAAAGCGGACGCCGGGCGGCGTCCTGCGTTTCACGCGAAGAGAAGATTTCAAGCAGCAAGGGCGCGTGCGATGAAAGCGCAGCGCGTGCGCCGTCGCGGCGGCGGACGTTAACCGCTCCGTCCGGTCGCAAGACGCAATGAAACCCGCAAAACTAGGAAAGACGCTTGATGGCTCGCAATGCGCTATCGCCGATTTCAGTCACGCGCCATTGTTCGTTGCCCGACGCGAGCCGTTCGAGTTGCACCAACTGGCGTTCCAGAAGGGCGTCGAGTTCTTCTCGCTCCATGTCGACCTGGTTCGGAGCATCCTTGACGAGCAACAACGTGGCGAATTCATGCGGACTTAGCATCGTTCTCTCCATGTCAAGCAAACGCGGACGGCCTTGCCGGCGACTGGCTCTTGCCAGTGAAGTCCGCAAAGAATCAGGCGGGAGGTACGGCTCTAACGAAAGTTTGATGCAACGGCGCTACGCAGAATGCGGAAAAGTACGCCGGGAACTGGAGTGTAGTCATCCGCACGTTAAACACCAAATCCGCCCCAGTAAATTTTCCCTTTGACAATTGGGTGCACGGGAGGCGGTTAGGAGCCGCGGCCAGATCCTTGATTTCACTCGAAGTTTCGCGTGCGCTGCAACATGGCGAAAAACGCCTGGCGTCAGCCGGCGATATAGACCTGGCAGTTGGCGGCCACGAGCGTCTCGGTCATCTCGGCGGGTGGTGCGATGTCCGTGAACAACGCGTCGATCTGATCGAGATGGCCTTGGCGAACCAGCGCGGGGCGGCCGAATTTGGAGTTGTCGGCGGCGAGAAAAACGGTGCGCGCATGCTGGATGATCGCTTCGGCGACGCGCACTTCGCGCGTGTCGAAATCGCGCAGCGTGCCGTCCGTTTCGATGCTCGACGTGCCGATGATCGCGAAGTCGACCTTGAACTGCCGGATGAAATCGATCGCCAGTTCGCCGACGATCCCTTTGTCCCACGGCCGCACGATGCCACCCGTCACCAGCACCTCGCAGTCCGGATAGCCGCTCATCATGCTGGCGACGTTCAGGTTGTTGGTGATCACGCGCAGGCCGCGATGGCGATTGAGCGCACGCGCCACTTCTTCGGTGGTGGTGCCGAGGTTGATGAAGAGCGACGCCTGATCGGGAATGTGAGTGGCCACTAACGCCGCGATGCGCCGTTTCTCGTCGTGAAACATGCGCTGACGCGCCGTATAGGAGACGTTTTCGGAGCTGGTCGGCAGACTCGCGCCACCATGATAACGGCGCAGCAGGTTCATGTCGGCGAGCCAGTTGACGTCGCGGCGGATCGTCTGCGGTGTCACGTCGAAGTGGGCCGCGAGGTCGTCCACGGTCACGAAGCCGTCGCGTTGCACCCACTCCAGCAGTTCCTGTTGCCGGGCATTGAGAGTCAGGCGGGGGTCTCGGGTCATGTGTCTCGGTTCGTGGGTTTTTTGTCGGCGTTGCCCGCCGCCGGCGCGCCAGGCTGGCCGGTAAGCGGGTGATGCGTGAACGGGGTGAGCGTATTGTAAGACCATCGCGCGCCTTGTCTGCCAACTCGTGCGACATGCATAAGCGACGAGACGACCGCGCGCCGATCTATTCAGGCCATTTACGCATTTATTCATTTGATAAATGAATTTGTTTTTTGGGCCGGATCACGATGCAATCCGGGGTTCCTCGGTTGATTCGCGCTTCACCTCGCCTCACCCCGCGTTCGATCCGTTTCCAATGGCTTCCGGCGTTTCCACATGCCGGGCCGTGCTTTCGAGAGTGTTCGACATGACTGGCTTCAACTGGCAAAACCCTTACCCGACGCCGCGTCTGCCTGTATTCGCGCGCAATATCGTTTCGACTTCGCATCCGCTCGCGGCGCAAGCCGGCCTGCGTATGCTGTGGAAAGGCGGCAATGCCGTCGATGCGGCGATCGCGGCCGCCGCGGCCATCACCGTGGTCGAGCCGGTCTCGTGCGGGCTGGGTGGCGACGCGTTCGCGCTGGTGTGGGACGGCAAGAAGCTGCATGGCCTGAATGCGTCGGGCGTCTCGCCGGCGGCGTGGAACGTCGACTACTTCAAGCGTAAGTACGGCGAGGAAAACGGTCTCGCGAAGCAGCCGAAACGCGGCTGGGACGCGGTGACGGTGCCCGGCGTGATCGCCGGCTGGGAAGCGCTGCATCAGAAATTCGGCACGCTGCCGTTCGCCGATCTGATGGAGCCGGCCATTGAAATCGCCGAGCGCGGTCACGCGGTGGCGAGCATCGTCGCTTATAAGTGGGCGGCCGCCGTGCCGGAACTGAAGGATCTGCCGGGCTTTGCGCAAACCTTCATGCCGCGCGGCCGCGCGCCGGAAGTGAGCGAACTGGTGCGCTTCCCCGGCCACGCGAAGACGTTGCGCAAGCTCGCCGAACAAGGCCCGCGTGCGTACTACGAAGGCGAGATCGCTGAACGGATCGCGGCGTTCGCCCGCGAAGGCGGTGGCGCGCTGACGCTCGACGATCTGCGCAACTACAAAGCGGATTGGGTCGAGCCGATCGGCAAGGATTATCGCGGCTACACGATGCACGAAATTCCGCCCAACGGGCAAGGCATCGCGGCGCTGATCGCGCTGGGCATCCTCGAAAAATTCGATGTGAAGGAACTGGCGGTCGACAACGTCGAGTCGCAGCACTTGCAGATCGAAGCCATGAAGCTGGCCTTCGCCGACGTCTACCGCTATGTGGCAGATCCGCGCTCCATGGAAGTCACGCCGGAGCAGATGCTCGACGACGCGTACCTCACCTCGCGCGCCAAACTGATCGATCACAAGCGCGCGACGCAGTTCGACTTCGGCATGCCGAAGGCCGGCGGGACCATCTACATGTCGGTGGCTGACGAGCGCGGCATGATGGTCAGCTTCATCCAGTCGAACTACATGGGCTTCGGCTCGGGCATCGTGGTGCCGGATAGCGGCATCGCCATGCAGAACCGTGGCTGCGGATTCTCGATGGACCCAAAGTCGCCGAACGTGGTGGAAGGCGGCAAGCGGCCGTTCCACACGATCATCCCGTCGTTCCTCACGCAGCAGGTGGACGGCCGGCAGGAAGCGGTGATGAGCTTCGGCGTGATGGGCGGCGACATGCAACCGCAAGGCCACCTGCAATCCATCGTGCGGATGCTCGACTACGGTCAGCAGCCGCAGGCCGCGTGCGACGCGCCGCGCTGGAAGGTCAATCGCGACTTCACGATCGACATCGAATCGACGCTCGACCCGAAAACCGCCGAGGCCTTGCAGAAGCTCGGCCACACGATCAAGTCGGTCGACGACCCGTATATGGACTTCGGCTCCGGCCAGTACATCTGGAAGCTCGATCGCAACGATCCGGAGCGTGGCTATGTCGCGGCAAGCGATAGCCGCCGTGACGGGTTGGCCGCGGGGTTCTAAGCAGGCATCCATGCGCGAGGCGGGGCGCCGCTCGAAGCGGCGCTTCCGTGCGTGCGCAGGCGACGCCTTAGCGCGCATTCCGCTGCACGCTAAAGGCACCGCGCAGATCAAATACACCGGTTGCCGGCGTTGCCTCTCGCACACCAGGCATCTGGCATCCGGCATCGAGTATCAGACAGAGCAGGAGACATCATGCAGACCCACGCGTCGCCTTCGGCGACAGCTTCCCCTCATTCCGCGCCCGCGCCGCTTTCCAAAGCGATGGTGCGGCGGATCGTGTTTTCGTCGTCGGTCGGCAATGCGCTCGAGTGGTTTGATTTTCTGGTCTACGGCTACTTCGCGACCATCATCGCCAAACAGTTTTTCCCAATGCAGGACGAGTGGCTCTCCACGCTGCTCGCTATCGCCACCTTCGGGGTTTCGTTTCTGATGCGGCCGCTGGGCGCGGTCGTGCTGGGCATCTACGGCGACCGCAAGGGCCGCAAGGCGGCACTGACGCTCGCCATCGCACTGATGATGGTCGGCACTTTCACAATGGCGGTGATGCCGCCGTATGCATCGATCGGTATCGCGGCGCCGATTCTGATTCTGCTCGCGCGGCTCGTGCAAGGATTCGCGGTGGGCGGTGAGTTCGGCAGCGCGACGGCGTTCATGGTCGAGCATAGCGCGTCGCGCCGCGGCTATTACGCGAGTTGGCAGTTCGCGAGCCAGGGGCTCGCCGCCATTACGGCCGCCGCGTTTGGCTCGTTGCTGACCGCATGGATGCCGCCCGCGCAGCTGAACGACTGGGGCTGGCGCCTGCCGTTCGTGTTCGGCTTGCTGGTCGGCCCGGTGGGCTATTACATCCGTTCGCATCTCGACGAGACGCCGGAGTTCCTCGCGCTGCGCGAGGCACGCGAAGCGGCCGGCGCTCGCTCGACGGCAGACGCGAAGAAAGACGCCTCGTTCGCGAGCCAGTGGGTCAACCTGCTGCTCGCGGTCGGCATCGTCGCGCAATCCACGGTGGGCGTCTATGTGCTGCAGCTTTACATGCCGATGTACGCCGTCAAGCAATTGCACATGCCGGCGGCGGCATCGTTCGGCGTGGTGGTGCTCAACGGCGGCCTGCAGTTCCTGCTCTCGCCGGTGATGGGCGCGTTGTCCGATCGCATCGGCCGGATTCGCATCATGCTGACCACCTCGATTCTGATGGGCACGCTGATCTATCCGATGTTCGCACTGCTGCAGTCTCATCCGACCGTCGGCTGGCTGCTCGTGTTGCAGGGTACGGCGGGAATTTTCAAGGCCGCTTATTCCGGACCGATGCCGGCGTTAATGTCCGAAATCTTTCCGACGCAGGTGCGCTCGACCGGTCTTTCAATCGGTTACAGCATCGGCGTGACGATCTTCGGCGGTTTCGCGCCCACCATCGTCGAAACGTTCATTCATTTGACCGGCGACAAACTTGCGCCAAGTTATTACGTGCTGATTGCCGCGCTACTGTCGGGTCTCTCGCTCGTGGTCGTGGCGTGGCGCATGCGCCGCGTGCGTTTGGCGCGAGGCGTTCAGATGGCCTGAGCGCAGGCCTTGCGCCGTTGAATCAAAGCGCCGATACGCCCGTCCAACCTGACTGACGAGCGATCGTCGCAAACTCAAGCCAGCTCTTCAGCTGGCTTTTTTTGTGCTCCGCGCGATGCGCTTTTGTCCGGTCGAATGATTCGACTACCGCGCCATTGGAACTGCGGCGCCTCGGCATGGTCTGTGCTCTGTTATCTGCAGAGTTGCGAAACACCGACTAAGATGCAGGATACAAGGGGTTAACTCTAATTCAAGGCGCTGTATCAGACACGGCGGACCGGCCCGGCCGAGAGCGGGCGGTCTCGAGCATGCTCCGCGAGTCGATACAGTTTTCGGAGCAAGACACGATGCATACAGAGCTGAACCATGTCATGCCCTGGCGGATCGAGGACATCGACCTCACCCGCATTGATCGGCAAAAGGCGGTCGCTAACGAAGACTTGCTGCTGCTGCTGTGCGCGTCTTCGTTTATCGAAAGCGGCTCCGATCTGTACACCAGCAATCTGAGCACTTTCTTTAACGGCGATCCTGAAGTCTCGGCCTGGCTCAACCAGGAGTGGGAGCCGGAAGAGTTGCAGCACGGCCGCGCGCTCAAGACGTATATCGCCTACGTGTGGCCCGAATTCGACTGGGACACGGCATTTCGTAATTTCATGGAAGAGTATTCGCTGACCTGCTCGGTGGAGGACTTCGAAAAGACCCGCGCCCTCGAGATGGTCGCGCGCTGCGTGGTGGAAACCGGCACCGCGACCTTGTATCGCGCGATCGGCGAATGCTCGGACGAGCCCGTGCTCAAGCAGATCACCGACAACATCCGCACCGACGAAGTGCGTCACTACAAGCACTTTTTCAAGTACTTCAAGAAGTACAACAAGATCGAAGGCAACGGCCGGCTGGCTGTGCTCGGCGCGCTCATGCGCCGCGTCATGGAGATCAAGAACGAAGACTCGGAGATCGCCTTGCGGCACGTCTTCGCGACTCGTTATCCGGAGCGCGTGCACGACTCGACCTACAACCGCGCGCGCGCGGCGCGGATCAATGCGCTGGTGCGGCGCAATCTGTCGGCCGACATGTGCGTCAAGATGCTGCTCAAGCCGCTCAATCTGCCCGCGCGGATCCAGCCGGGCGTGCATTACCCGCTCGCCAAGATCACGCAGCACGTGTTCTTTCGCTGATCGCCTGGCGTAAATCACCGGCGTTGCAAATGGCCCGCTTAGGCCTCAGGATTCCCCACAACTTTTTGTGTGGCAGGAGTGAATGATCGCTTGTAAACGGTCGGCGTCGATGTTAACTTTGGCCCATTCTGTTCGCGACGGCAGTTGGAATTGGTCGACGGAAACGATACTGACGACTGGGCGAGTGCCGAATTCAGCGAGGCGAATCTGGGGGACGCGCGCCTTGCACAACGTCTTGTTGCGTTGGCTCGCCGCCTCGCGCACAGTCCGCAGGGTTCGTTTCCCCAGTCACTCAAGCCAGCCGAACTGAAGGCCGCCTACCGCTTCTTCGATAATGAGCAGGTGGACACAAACGGGATCCTTGCGCCTCATATTGCACAAACGCTCGATCGCATGAGGCAGGTGCCGGTCGTGCTGGCAATTCAGGACACAACGGAGTTCAACCTGTCGCATCTGCCCGCGACTGAAGGCCTGGGTCGCGGCACCGGCAACAATGAGCAAGGCTTCATGATGCACAGCCTGCTGGCGGTCACGCCCGAGGGCTTGCCGCTAGGGGTGCTGGGCATGAAGACCTGGGTGCGCCCCCAAGAGGTGTTCGGCAAGAGGGCCCCTGCGGTTACGCGCCCGATCGAACAGAAGGAAAGTAACAAATGGCTTGAAGGAATCGACCATCTCGCGGCACTCAAGGTACGTTGTACGCAGACGCGGTTTGTCTGTGTTGGAGACCGCGAGAGCGACCTGTACGAGCTATTTGTCGCCGAACGCCCCGACGGGGTGGACTGGTTGATCCGCGCAGTACACAACCGCGTGGCGCGTCACCCGCAAGGCTACCTTTGGGAGGCTGTTCTAGCCACCCTGCCTCTTGGCGACACTGAACTGCGGGTGCCAGCCAGGGGCACACTTCCTCAGCGCACAGCACGGCTGACTTTGCGTTGTGCGAGCGTGCGACTACACTCTCCAAGAGCGCGCGCCAGCCGCCGAAGCCTGCCTGAGATTGACGTCTTTGCGATTCACGCCATTGAAGATAACCCCCCGGATGGCGTCGAACCGCTTGAATGGATGCTGCTGAGTTCGGTGCCCACGACCTCGCTTGATGAAGTTCTCGAACGGCTGGCCTGGTACGCGCGGCGCTGGACCATCGAGACGTGGCATCGCGTGCTCAAAAGCGGCTGCCGTATCGAGGCGCGCCAGTTCGGCACGCTCGACCGGTTCGTGAGAGCGACAGCTCTGTTTGCCGTCATCGCGTGGCACATCCTGTATGCAACACTGCTCGCGCGAACTGATACGCAGCTATGCTGCGAAGTACTGCTGCAACCCGTTGAATGGCAGGCGCTCTATTGCCACACCCACCGAACGACGCAACTGCCAGAGCAGGTTCCGACGCTGCAGCAAACCATCGTGTGGATAGGTATGCTCGGCGGTTATCTGAATCGTAAGCATGACCGGCCACCAGGACCGACCGTCATATGGCGCGGGTTTCTCGTCCTGCACGAAATTACGAAGATGTATCAGCTCTTCAAGCAAAGCGGATAGCGCGGCCTCTCAACTTTGTGGGTAAACCTGAGGCTTAGGCGGGCCATTTGCTTTTCAAGGCATGATGCAGACTGGCTCACTTCTCATCCCATCGACATCATGAGCGATTCCCCCACACCCGAGCGTCCAGTCGAACAGAACGTGTTCGACGAATGGCCCGATGCCGTGCGCGCCTTGTTCGACGGTTCGTCGCTCGCGGGCAAGACGGGTTTCACCGCGTCGTTGCTCAGCGTCGATACGAATGGCCATGTGCGCACGTCGCTGCTTGGCGTCGGCGAGTTGTACGCGCCTGACTCGCGCACGTTATGCATCGCGCTGTGGCCACAAGCGAGGGCGACGCGCGCCATCGCGCACAGCGGACGGGCGGCGCTCACCTTTGTCTGCGATGAGGCGTTCTATCAGGTGCAGTTGCTCGTGACGCCGCTAGCGAGCATCGCGGGCGATGTGAGCGGGCTTGTCTATCTGCACGGCTCGATCGACACGGCCGAGGCGC
Organism: Paraburkholderia sp. BL6665CI2N2; assembly: GCF_004366535.1. Classification (NCBI taxonomy): domain Bacteria; kingdom Pseudomonadati; phylum Pseudomonadota; class Betaproteobacteria; order Burkholderiales; family Burkholderiaceae; genus Paraburkholderia; species Paraburkholderia sp. BL6665CI2N2. The sequence goes on along the minus strand of NZ_SORC01000001.1, from coordinate 4,997,123 downwards.
AAAGCGTTCGTTATGCGCGCCTGACGAGCGGCATTACGTTCGAACTGGAAGGGGACGGAGAGGCGGTACTCGATCGATGGGAACAGCAGATCGAGCACCTGAAGCAAGCGGCCGCTGCGGCGGGTCGCTAGTCCTCGATGTAAGGACAACGCCTGGCGATGGTTGAGCGGCTTGCTGCCGGCCGCCGTCCTTGGTGCAAGGACAACGGCCGGCGAGTGTGTGCCTTTAGGCGTGGCGGCTATGTTGCCCGCTGCCGCCGGCCCGTCGTGCTTAGCGCAACGACAGCGGCCAGCGAGCGTGGGCTGAGCCTCGAAGCTTAACGGCCGCGCTGACCGCTGCGCGTGGGCTGGCCACCGCGCGGCGCCTCGTTGCGCGGCTTGGCACCGCCTAGCAACGCACCCGGATTGCCGCCTTGCGGTTTCGCGGCTTGCGGCTTGCGCGGCGCATGCTGCGCGGCGCTGCCCTCATGCGCGACGGCGCGCGGCCGGTCGTCGTGACGTTGACCGTCACGGCGCGGCTGGCCGCCATTGCCGGCCGGCTTCGCACCTTGCGGCTTCGGCTGCTGTTGACCGTTCGCCGGGCGTTGACCCGAGCGCTGCGCCGGCTTCGCGGAACCCGCGCCATCGCGTTTCGGTGCGCCTTGACCCTGACGCGGCGAACGACCACCACCACCGCCGCCACCACCTTGGCCGCGACGCAGGATCGGTTCCGGCTTCGCAGTCGGGTCCGGTTCGAAACCGGCGATCACTTCCTGCGGCACCGGGCGCTTGATCAGCTTCTCGATGTCCTTCAACAACTGCAGTTCGTCGACGCACACCAGCGAAATCGCTTCGCCCGTTGCGCCCGCGCGGCCCGTGCGGCCGATGCGGTGCACGTAGTCTTCCGGCACGTTCGGCAGATCGTAGTTCACCACGTGCGGCAGTTGATCGATATCGATGCCGCGCGCCGCGATGTCGGTCGCGACCAGCACCTGCAGCGTGCCGTCCTTGAACTCGGCGAGCGCGCGCGTGCGGGCCGACTGGCTCTTGTTGCCGTGAATCGCCAGGGCGCTGATGCTGTCTTTGGTCAGCTGTTCGGCAAGACGATTGGCGCCGTGCTTGGTGCGCGTGAACACCAGCACCTGAAACCAGTTGTGCTGCTTGATCAGATGCGTGAGCAGTTCGCGCTTTTTGTCACGATCCACCGGGTGAATCTTCTGCGCGACCGTTTCCGCCGTCGTATTGCGGCGCGCGACTTCGATCAGCGCCGGCGAGTCGAGCAGGTTGTCGGCGAGCGTCTTGATTTCGTCGGAGAAGGTGGCGGAGAACAACAGGTTCTGCCGCTTCGGCGGCAGCTTCGCCAGCACGCGCTTGATGTCGTGGATGAAGCCCATGTCGAGCATGCGGTCGGCCTCGTCGAGCACGAGAATCTCGAGATGCGACAGGTCGATGGTCTTCTGCTGCATGTGGTCGAACAAACGGCCCGGCGTCGCGACGACGATATCCACGCCGCTGCGCAGTGCGCCGATCTGCGGATTGATGCCGACGCCGCCGAACATCACGGTCGACTTCAGCTTCAGATACTTGCCGTACGCGCGCACGCTTTCTTCGACCTGCGCGGCCAGTTCACGCGTGGGCGTGAGGATCAGAGCGCGCACCGCGCGCTTGCCCGAGCCGGTCGTAACGGCGGGCATGGTGTTCAGGCGTTGCAGGATCGGCAACGTAAAGCCGGCAGTCTTGCCGGTGCCGGTTTGCGCGCCGGCCAGCAGATCGCCGCCGTTGAGCACGGCGGGAATCGCTTGCGTCTGGATCGGAGTCGGGGTGGTGTAGCCGAGTTCGTGTACAGCGCGGACCAACGGTTCGGACAAGCCGAGGGAATCAAAAGACATAAAAGATCTTTGCAATGCAGTTTCGCGGACGGACACACCTGAGTTCAGGCAGGCATGAACGCGGCATGAACACACCCGCATGGCGTGTTCGAGGCCGAAGCCCAGTTCCGTTCGCAGAGAAATCGGCGGCACGCGCGCAAACGCGTGCCGAATGCTTCAACGCGCTATGCAGACACGTTGACTGGCCTTAAGTTGCATTTCGCCGCCGTGGGGTGTCATGCGACGTAGCGCGCGACACTGACGAATTGACACAGACTGCCCGCCAGTACGAACAGGTGCCAGATACCATGTCCATGCCGGATGCGCTCGTCGTTGATGAAGAAGTAGATGCCGACGCTATAGATGATTCCGCCGGCCACGAGCCAGGCGGTACCCGCTGCCGGTAAGGCTTCAACCAGCGGGCGGACGGCAACGAGCGCGAGCCATCCCATCAGGACATACAGCACCATCGAAACGCTGCGGGTGCGTCGCCCCAGCGTCAATTCCTGCACGATGCCGAGAGCGGCAAGCCCCCAGCTTACGCCGAATAGCGACCAGCCCCACGGTCCGCGCAATGTGACGAGCGTGAACGGAGTGTAGCTGCCGGCGATCAGCAGGTAGATCGCCGAATGGTCGCATTTCTGCAGAACCGCCTTCGCGCGCGGATTGCGCACGCTGTGGTAAAGCGTCGAGATAGCATACAGCACGAACAGCATCGCACCGTACACGCTGAAGCTGACCACCTTGTACGCGTCGCCGTCGAGCGCGCCCATCGTCACGAGCGTTGCAAGACCCGCCACCGACAGTACGGCGCCGACGAGGTGGCTAATGCTGTTGAAACGCTCCCCGGCATGCACGATTCTTATCTCCTGCCCAGTTTCATAAGCGCCCCCAAGGCCTGTCGCTGCGCGCCGAGCCCCCGCGGGGGTGAGAAAACTAGCGACGGCCCGGCGTTTATCTCAGGGTAAATACTCCCCTATGATACCGGTCCTTCAAAAACGAAGGGCGCGGCCGCGAATTTCGCAGGCCGCGCCCCGGGTGCAACGAACGCTGCTTAGTCGAGCGGCGCCGAACGCAGATCGGACACTTGCTGCGGCGACACGGCCGTGCCGTGGTTGCCCCACGACATACGGATGTACGTCACAACCGCCGCGACTTCCTGATTCGACAGTGCTTGTGCGAACGGCGGCATGCCGTACGGATGCGGGTTGGCATCCGTGCTCGGCGGGTATCCGCCGTTCAGCACCATACGGATCGGGTTGACCGCCGACGGCATCTGAATCGACTGGTTGTTCGCGAGCGGCGGGAAGGCCGGCGGCATGCCGAGGCCATTTTCCGCATGGCACTTCGCGCAGTTGTCAGCGTAAATCTTCTGACCTTGCTTCAGCAGTTCGCCGCCGAACTTTTCAGACGTTTCGAGCTGCAGCGGCTCAGGCGCTTCGCTCTTCTGCGGAATCGTCTTCAGGTAGGTGGCCATCGCGTTGATGTCCGCGTCCGACATGTACTGCAGGCTGTTGTGAACCACTTCGGCCATCGGACCGAACACCGCGCCGCGATTCGACACGCCGGTCTTCAGCAGATCGGCGATGTCTTTGGTTTCCCAGTCGCCGAGGCCGGCTTCCTTGTTCGACGTGAGCGACGGTGCATACCAGTTCTGCAGCGGGATCAGGCCGCCGGCAAACGCCGCCGAGCTCACCGGGCCGCCCATGGCGTTGATCGACGTGTGGCACATGCCGCAGTGACCGAGACCTTCGATCAGGTACGCGCCACGGTTCCATTCGACCGACTTGGTCGGATCCGGCTTGTACTCGCCTTCACGGAAGAACAGCGTGCGCCAGCCGATCAGCATGTTGCGCTGGTTGAATGGGAATTTCAGTTCGTGCGGACGGCTCGGCACGTTGACCGGCGCGACCGAACGCAGGTATGCGTAGATCGCGTCCGAGTCGGCGCGCGTGACCTTCGTGTAGCTGGTGAACGGGAAGCCCGGATACAGCAGACTGCCGTCTTTCGAACGGCCGGTGTGCATGGCGCGATAGAAGTCGTCCTGCGTCCACTTGCCGATACCGTACTGGTCGTCAGGCGTGATGTTCGGCGTGAACATCGTGCCGAACGGCGTGGCCATGGGCAGGCCGCCGGCGAACTGCTTGCCGCCGCGCACCGTGTGGCAGGCGATACAGTCGCCGGCACGGGCGAGATACTCGCCTTGCTTGATCAGCGCGGCCTGGTCGGCGGGCGTTGCCGCCATGGCCGTGCCGTTATGCAGATGGTCGCCGCCCGACCACAGGACGGGAACGAGTGCGGCAGCCGCAACGACGACGACTGCCGAGAGGGCGAACAAAGACTTGCGTTTCATTTGAGTGTCTCTCCCGGTGCCTTATTGCGGTTCGCTGCCGCAGGCAAGCGGAGTCTTCATCGAGCGGGCTGGAGCCGGCACGGGGTTTTGTGGAGCCTGCTGCGTGGAAAGCCAGGCGGCAACGGCGTTCACGTCTTCGTCGGTCAGACGCGTGGCGATGGTGTGCATGCAATCAGGCGCGATGGCATGCCGCGAGCCCGAGCGCCATGCGCCGAGCTGCGCGCTGATGTAGTCCGAATGCAGCCCGACCAGACCCGGGATAGCCGGTTGCATACCGGTCAGCGTCTTGCCGTGGCAGGCCGCGCAAGCCGGAATCTGCTTCGACGCGTCGCCGTTCAGGACGATCTGCTGGCCGCGCGCGAGCGTGCTCGACGATACCGTCGGCTTGGCCGGCGGCGGATACGGAGGACGCTGTTGCGAGAAATACGTGGCGATCTGATGAAGGTAGTCGTCCGAGAGATACGTGACGAGGTAGTTCATGGGCGGGTACTTGCGGCGCCCTTCGCGGAAATTCTGTAGCTGGTTGTACAGATAGTCGGCAGGCTTGCCCGCGAGGCGAGGGAAGTAGTCGTTGTCCGTACCTTGGCCATGTGTGCCGTGGCAGGCCGTGCAGCCTTGCACGCGCGCTTCCATCGTATCGGGGGCTTTCGGCTGAGTCTGCGCTTTCGCAGCGCTATAAACGCCCGCGGAGCCGATCAGCAGAAGGGCGAGCAACGGGCGGAAAATGCGTCTTGAAGACACGCGTAACTCCATCAAAATCGGGGACCTGACCGAACTTCGAGCGGCTCGGTGTGAAGGGCAGCCGGCGCTGCGGCGACGCAGCATTCTATCATCGAAGGGTGATGATGACTATTTGGCACATTAGAGAAGGTTCCGGCTGTCACAGCCATGCGACAGTTTGACGCGCACAAGCGTTTCACGCTGCCTGACTGTTATCCCGAATTTGTCTGCGCGATCAATGGCGCAACGCTCGAGCCTGGGTGATCTATCTATAAACCAGGTTGAACCGACGCCCGCGCGAACCATCGAAGCGTACACTTCCGGGCGCGCCGGACTGGATCCGGCCTGGTCCCGGCCTCGACGTGTCCGGTCCGACGCCCACTGTTTCCTGATCATCCGCTATCGGTCTTAAATGAAGCTACCTGATTTTTCCCGTCCGGCGTTGCGAGCGTCGATGCTCGGCGCCGCGGCACTGCTTGTGACGTCCACGGCATTCGCCCATGCGCATCTGAGTTCGAGTGAGCCGGCGGCCAACGCCGAAGTCGCCGCGCCCTCCGAAGTGACGATCCATTTCACCGAGCCGCTTGAACCGGCTTTCAGCAAGATCACGCTTGCCGACACCAGCGGCAAGGCGGCCGCGGCAACTGAGTCGCAGGTCGACAAGGACGACGCTAGGGTCATGCATCTGCCGCTGCCGCAGTTGAGCGCCGGCCGCTATGCCGTGCACTGGATCGCGGTAGCCACGGACGGCCACCGTACCCAAGGCGACTTTGCGTTTATCGTCAAATGAGCATCGACGGACTCTGGATCGGGCAGGTCGCCATGGCCGCGCTCATGAACGTCGCGTTTGCGTTTGCCGTCGGTTCGGCGTTGCTCGGCGCGTGGCTCGCGAAGGACGCCCAGCAGAAAATCTCGCCCGCGCGCCCCGCCTGGTTGCGCGCGCAACGGTCGATGCTGACGGCGACCGTCGTGCTGGTGCTCGCCGACCTCGGCTGGTTGCTGTACCAGGCGGCGTCGATGAGCGGTGTCGGGTTGCCGGCCGCCATCGGCGTGGTGCCGACGGTGCTGACGCAAACTCATGTCGGTTATGGCTGGAGCCTTGCGTTCGCCGGGGCGCTGGTGCTGCTCGGCACGGCCATGGCCAGCCATACGGGCATGCTGCGCAATGCGCTCCTGTGGCTCGCGGTGGTCGCGATCGCCGCCGGCAAGGCGTCGCTCGGTCACGCGGCGGATGCCGGCCCGGCCTCGGCTGCGATCGCCATGCAAACGCTGCACGTGCTCGTCACCAGCGTGTGGGGCGGTCTGGCGATGGCGGCAGGGCTCGCGGTGCTGCCGGCACTCGGCACCTCGACTGCACGCGGCATGTTGATCCGCACCGCGACTCAGGTGTCGAACGTCTCGGTGGTGGCGGTTGGGCTCGTGCTGCTCTCCGGCGTCTTCAACGCGGTGCGAGGTTCCGGCGGCTCGTTCGAGGCGATCGAACCCAGCACGTGGGGCCATGTGCTGATGCTCAAGCTTGCGCTGGTCGGGCTCGCGCTCGTGCTCGGCGGACTCAACCGCTTTCTGGCGCTGCCGCGCCTGCGCCGCACGGCCTCGACAATGGACGCCCACACCTTCGTCAATGTGCTGTATCTGGAAGCGCTGGCGATGATCGGCGTGTTCGTCGCGGCGGCCGCGTTGTCGCATAGCGTGCCTGCGTTCGCCGCGCTCGGCTGACACCGTGGCGCGAAGTCGTCTGCGAGGCGGGCGAGCAGGGGGCTCTGAAGAGCAACCGCGTCCTTGAGGATTCAGGTCCGCAACGTCTCGCAAGCGCGACATTGGCCGCATAAAAAAGCGCCGCACAGCCAAAGCGTGCGGCGCAATACACACGGTCGCCTGGCGGTGGCCAGCAATCCGTTACTGCACTTTTGAGGCGGCGAGTACGTGGCTCGTCCGCTCCAGGGTTTCCTCCGGAAACATCTCCTGCTGTAACTCGCCGGTCTCGCTGAACCACTGACAGATCAGCCAGTTACCTGATGCGAATAGCACCCGGCCGCTCCAGGTCACGGTCATCGGACGGCCGCCTGACTTGAGTTTCAGGACGTCGCCCGCGCGAAACGTGGGTTTTGGCCGCCTCATGAGCCGCCTGGCCAGTTGCATGGCGAGGCTCCGCTTATTCGAGGCCGAGCCGATGGCCGAGGATCGGCGCACAAAAGAGGGCGATGGCGCAGCCCGCCGCTTTGCCTTCCAGTTCGGCGCCCGCGGCGCGCGAGCCGTACATATGCGTCAGCAGATCGAACAGTTGCGGCAGGCAGTACACGATCGCGGCGCCGATGAAGCATTTCTCGACAACCGAGATGCGCCAGCCGCGTTCGAATGCGAGTGCCGCGCCGATGATGCGCAGCACGCCAAACGCCACCAACGCGCCGACGGCGGCCTGTTCGCGGAGCAGGTAGTCTGGCAGGAATTCGCTCATGATTTTCCCCGATGCATTTGTCGTTTGAATGCATTTGAGCAAAGAGCGGGCCATGTGTATGTGTGGTGTCGAACGGATGGCGTGAAAGCCTTTCTGGATAAGGCTTTGCGGGAATTCGAGCGGGTTTGGGAAGGGCGCGGAAAACGCCTGCTCGGATGGGTTCGGTCCGGGATGTTACGTTACTGCGACGGCCCACGCGTCACGTCACCGTAACGCGCGGGCTGCATCGGCGGAGCGGCCGTCGACGCAAACAAAAACGCCGCCCACGGGCGGCGCTCCTTTACGCGATTACCATTCGGCGACGCTGCCATCTTCATGGCGCCACACCGGATTGCGCCAGCGATGGCCGACCTTGGCCATCTCCCGCACTTTCTCCTCGTTGACCTCGATGCCGAGCCCCGGGCCTTGCGGAATCGACACGAAGCCGTCTTCGTATTTGAAGACTTCCGGGTTCCTGATGTAGTCGAGCAGATCGTTGCCCTGGTTGTAGTGGATGCCGAGGCTCTGTTCCTGGATGAACGCGTTGTAGCTCACCGCATCGATCTGCAGACACGTCGCCAGAGCGATCGGCCCGAGCGGGCAATGCAGCGCGAGCGCGACGTCGTAGGCTTCCGCCATCGACGCGATCTTGCGGCACTCGGTAATGCCGCCCGCGTGCGATGCGTCCGGCTGAATGATGTCGACGTAGCCGCCCGACAGAATGTGCTTGAAGTCCCAGCGCGAGTAAAGACGCTCGCCCAGCGCGATCGGCGTGTTGGTCTGATTGACGATGTCGCGCAACGCTTCGGCGTTCTCCGACAGCACCGGCTCTTCGATGAAGAGCAGCTTGTACGGGTCGAGTTCTTTCGCCAGCACCTTGGCCATCGGTTTGTGCACGCGGCCGTGGAAATCCACGCCGATGCCGATGTTCGGTCCGACTGCCTCGCGCACGGCCGCGACGTTGTTGATCACGCCTTGCACCTTGTCGAAGGTGTCGATGATCTGCAACTCTTCCGAGCCGTTCATCTTCACCGCCTTGAAGCCGCGTTCGACCACGGCGCGCGCGTTGTTGGCCACGTCGCTCGGACGGTCGCCGCCGATCCACGAATACACCTTGATCTTGTCGCGCACCTGGCCGCCGAGCAGCGCATGGACCGGCACGCCATGGTGCTTGCCCTTGATGTCCCACAGCGCCTGGTCGACGCCGGCGATCGCGCTCATGGTGATCGGGCCGCCGCGATAGAAGCCCGAGCGGTACATCACTTGCCAATGGTCTTCGATCAGAAGCGGGTCTTTGCCGACCAGATAGTCGGACAGTTCTTCAACCGCAGCCGCCACCGTATGCGCGCGGCCTTCGACCACCGGTTCGCCCCAGCCGACGATGCCTTCGTCGGTTTCGATTTTCAGGAAGCACCAGCGCGGCGGAACGATGAAGGTTTCGAGCTTGGTGATTTTCATGGTGTGCGTCTCCTTTGTCGGCTGGAGTTAGTGCTTTTGCGCTTACTCCGGCCTCATGCGAAGCATCGGCCTTAGGCGTCTGCGAACTATTTCGAGGATTCACATGCTACATCAAAAGCGCATTTAAGTACTATTAATAGTACTATTGATCAGATAGTGGTAAGACCTGCCGTCTCGGCACGGCGTTGTCGAATCAGGGATCTCACGGCTGAGATGAGATGCCGGATAATCGCGCTCGTTCCGGCCTCGGTTCCCGTATCAATAGCGCTGCAAGGCCGCTAGGAGAAAGCTATTCAGCACGATCTGCATGGGCGTGTCGCCCATCGTCTGGCGACCGCGATTCTGCGCGGCGACTACGCGCCCGATTCGATCCTGCCGCGCGAAGCGGAGTTGATGGAAGCGTTCGGCGTGAGTCGCACGGTGTTGCGCGAGGCGTTGCGCACGTTGACTTCGAAAGGCTTGATCGAATCGCGTCCGCGCGTGGGGACGCGCGTGCGGCCGAAACGCGCGTGGAATCTGCTCGATGTGGACGTGCTCGACTGGTACTCGCGGGTCGCCGAGCCGATGGCGTTCGCGCTCAACCTGCAGGAAATGCGCGAGATGATCGAGCCGTATGCCGCGAGTCTGGCGGCGGCCTCACATACGGACGACACCTTCCACGCACTCGCGGCGTCGCATGAAGCGATGGTGGCGGCGCGCAATGTCGACGAATGGGTGCGAGCCGATCTGCAGTTTCATTTGAGCGTGTTGACCGCATGCAGCAACGAATTGCTGATTCCGCTCGGCACGCTGATCGAGCGCACGCTCGAAGCGCAACTGCGTCTGAATGCAAAACGCGCGGAGGTGTTCAACGCGTCGCTGGCCGAGCACACGGCGGTGTTCGAAGCAATTCGCGATCGCGACGCCGCGGCGGCGCGCACGGCGATGGCGGCATTGTTGGGTGTGACGCGCGGGCGGATCGAAGGTTAGTCGCGGGCGCGGCGCGCCGCCCATTGCGACGGCGACTAACCGGGTTAGCGCCGTGTCTCAATCCATCGCGGCATGCGCCACCGATGCGTCCGGCGACTTATGCGCGGGGCGGATCAACAGCAGAAGCGGAATGACCAGCAGCGTCGCCATGAACATCAGCTTGAAGTCGTTCAGATACGCGATCATCGACGCCTGCTGCGTGATCGACACGTTCAGTGCGGCCATGTCGAAATTGGAGCCGGTATTGAGCATCGGCTGGACGGCAGGATTGAACGGCGTGATGTTGGCCGCCAGGTCCGCATGCGAGACCTGCGTGTTGCGCGTCATCAGCGTTTGCACGATCGAAATGCCGATACTGCTGCCGATATTGCGCATCAGGCTATACGTTGCGGTGCCGTCCGCGCGCAGTTCCGGCGTGAGCGTCGAGAAAGTCAGCGCGCTCAGCGGCACGAACACGAGGCCGAGCCCGAAGCCCTGAATGACTCCGGGCCAGACAATGTCCGACGCCGACAGCACGATCGTGTACTGCATCATCTGCCAGAGCGCGAACGCCGAGATCAGAAAGCCGGCGAGCAGCAGAAGCCGTGCGTCGATCCGCTTCAGCAGGCGCCCGGCGAGCAGCATGGCGACCATCGTGCCCGCACCACTCGGCGCGGTGACGAGGCCGGTGGTCGCGACCGGATAGTTCATCAGGTTCTGCAACATGGGCGGCAGCAACGCGCGCGTCGCGTACATCACCGCGCCAATCACGAAGATGAAAAACGTGCCGGTGGCGAAGTTCGGGTCCTTCAGCAACTCGTATTTGAAAAACGATTTCTTGCCGACCGTGGCCGTGTGCACGAGAAAGAATGCAAAGCTGATGGCCGCGAGCAAGGCCTCGATGACGATTTCGTTCGAGCCGAACCAGTCGAGTTGCTCGCCGCGATCGAGCATGGCCTGCAATGCGCCGATGGCGAGACCCAGCGTGGCGAAGCCGAACGCGTCGAACTTCGCGTCGTGTTTCGGCTCGCGCGCGGGCAGGAAGGTCGCCACACCGAACAGCGCGAACGCGCCGATCGGCACGTTGATGAAAAACACCCAGCGCCAGTTGTAGCTGTCGGTGAGCCAGCCGCCGAGCGTCGGCCCGAGAATCGGTCCGACCATCACGCCCATGCCCCACACGGCCATGGCCTGCCCCTGCTTCTCGCGCGGGTTGATGTCGAGCAGGATGGATTGCGACAGCGGCACCAGCGACGCGCCGAAAGTCCCTTGCAGCAAACGCGACGCGACGATCTGCGTGAGCGTCTCCGACAAACCGCACAGCGCCGACGACACCGTAAAGCCGCCAATCGCGAAGATCAGCAGACGCTTGACGCTCAGCCGGTCGGACAGCCAGCCGGTGAGCGGCGTGGCGATCGCCGCGGCGACGATGTACGAGGTCAGTACCCACGTGATCTCATCCTGCGACGCGGACAGCGTGCCCTGCATATGCGGCAGCGCCACGTTGGCGATCGTGCTGTCGAGCGTCTGGATCAACGTTGCCAGCATGATCGAGACGGTGATCATCGGGCGGTTGAGCGGCGCGGCGGCGCGGGCCGCCGGGGTGTCGGAGGACATGAATGAATGGGGTCGTCGATATAGTAAGCATGCTTAGTATATCGATTGCGCACGTGCCTGCCATTGGGAATTATGCGGAGCCTGAATACGCCTGTTTCAACGCTGAAACGAAGGCTTTTCGTATAATCCGCGCATGACAACCCAACTCGATGAGCGCTTCGGCTTTCTGATTTCCGACGTCGGTCGCCTGACAGGCAAGCGTTTCGACGATCTCGCGAAGTCGTCGGTCGACTTGACGCGCGCGCAGTGCCGCGTGCTGGCCTATCTCGCGCACTACGGCGACACCAATCAGGCGCGGCTTGCGGACCTGCTCGAGGTCGCGCCGATCTCGGCGGGTCGTCTGCTGGATCGGATGGAAGAGGGCGGCTGGATCGAGCGGACGGCCAATCCGCAGGACCGCCGCGAGCGTCAGGTGAACATGACGCCGAAGGCCGAGCGCACACTCGGCAAGGCGCGCAAGGTCGGCGACGAAGTCGCGCTTGAAGCGCTGAACGGCTTCACCGATGAAGAAGCGAAGCAGTTGATCGCGTTGTTGCAGCGCGTGCGGGGGAATCTTAGCCGGTTGGTGGATCGGTGACAGGCGGCGCGCGGCTGGTTGAGCGGGGTGTCGATTGCGCCGCCGCCGGCTTCTTTCAAGCCGCAGCTTCAAAGTCCGTAGGTCGGCACAGCGCGTGCGGTTGACCGCACGCTTCGGCCTGCCGTGCCGGTTACTTCGACTCGGGCGTCCCCGACGCTCCCGACGGCGGCACCAGCTCGAAACATGTCGGCGGCGCGACGGACGTTCTCGTTTTTGCGTCGGTCTGCTGTGGGTCGATACATTTGAATGCGCTCTGATCGCGCTGGACGAAAATCGTGTCGGCTGACCCAGCGCTGCCATGGGCGCCATTCACGACAGCGACGATCTTGTAGCCGTCCTGCAGCAGTGTGGAGAGCGTGGTCGCGCTGCTGCGCCACTGACTGTCGGGCGGTGTCTGAGCCTGAGCGGCGAATGCGGCCGTGCCGCTGAGCAAAGCGATGGAAGCGGTAGCCGCGGCAAGCGCGGCGGTGCGGAACGTCATCAAGAAACCTCCTTGAAGTTGCTGTAGTTGCAGTTCGGAAAGCCAAAACAAAAAAGCCGCTGAACCTTGCGGATCAGCGGCTTTTTCTTGCAACTGGTGGCGAATCAGGGACTCGAACCCCGGACCTGCGGATTATGATTCCGTCGCTCTAACCAACTGAGCTAATTCGCCGAAAGAAGCGAGATTATGCGGACGGCACCGGAGGCTGTCAACCCCCGGTGCACAACTTTTTCAAGAAGCCGTTACGTCCATCAGACGCGTCAATCCTTCGCGTAGATATCCGAGTCCTTGGTTTCCCGGACAAACAGCATGCCGATCACGAAGGTGACGAGCGCGATCACGATCGGATACCACAGCCCCGAAAAGATATTGCCCTTCGCCGCCACGATCGCAAAGGCGGTGGCCGGCAGGAAGCCGCCGAACCAGCCATTGCCGATGTGATACGGCAGCGACATCGACGTATAGCGGATGCGCGTCGGGAACATCTCCACCAGCATCGCCGCGATCGGGCCGTAGACCATCGTCACGTAGATCATCATGATCGTCAGAATCACCACGGTCATGGGCCAGTTGATCTGCGTGGGATCGGCCTTCGGCGCATAACCGGCGGTCTTCAGCGTCGTCGCGAGAGTCTTGTCGAACGCCTTGCCTTGATCCTTGGCGTCCGCGGCCTTGCCGTCATACGTGTTGACCACCGTATCGCCGACCTTGATCTCCGCCAGCGTGCCCGCCGGCGCGGCGACGTTCTCGTAGTTCAAACCGGCCTTCGAGAGCGCGCTCTTGGCGATGTCGCAGGAACTCGTGAACTTCGCGGTGCCGACCGGGTTGAACTGGAACGAGCACTCGTCCGGATTCGCGATCACGACGATCGGCGCTTTCGCGGTCGCGGCTTCCAGTGCCGGGTTGGTGTAATGCGCGAGCGCCTTGAACAGCGGGAAGTACGTGCACGCGGCGATCAGCAGGCCGGCCATGATGATCGGCTTGCGGCCGATACGATCCGACAGCGAGCCGAAGAACAGGAAGAACGGCGTGCCGATCAGGAGCGCGATCGCGATCATGATGTTGGCGCTGCTGCCATCCACTTTCAGCGTCTGCGTCAGGAAGAACAGCGTGTAGAACTGGCCCGTGTACCAGACCACGGCCTGGCCGGCGGTGAGGCCGATCAGCGCGAGAATCACGATCTTCAGGTTCTTCCACTGGCCGAAGGCTTCGGTCAGCGGCGCCTTGGAGGTCTTGCCTTCGGACTTGATGCGCTCGAACACCGGCGATTCGTGCAGTTGCAGACGAATCCACACCGACACCGCCAGCAGAAGGATCGAGACGATGAACGGAATGCGCCAGCCCCAGGCGCCGAACGCATCCTCACCCATTGCCGTACGCACGCCGAGAATCACCAGCAGCGACAGGAACAGGCCGAGCGTGGCGGTGGTTTGGATCCATGCCGTGTAGAAGCCGCGGCGTCCCGGCGGCGCATGTTCGGCCACGTAGGTGGCGGCGCCGCCATACTCGCCGCCGAGCGCGAGGCCTTGCAGCATCCGCATCGCGATGAAGATCACGGGCGATGCAAAGCCGATCGACGCGTAACCCGGCAGGAAGCCGACCAGGAACGTCGACAGGCCCATGATCACGATCGTCACGAGGAACGTGTACTTGCGCCCGACCATATCGCCGAGCCGGCCGAACACGATCGCGCCGAACGGCCGGACCGCGAAGCCGGCCGCGAAGCTGAGCAGCGTGAAGATGAAGGCGGCTGTCGGATTGACGCCGGAGAAGAAGCTCTTGCTGATGAAGGCCGCCAGCGAGCCGGCCAGATAGAAGTCGTACCACTCGAAAACCGTACCCAGCGACGATGCGAAGATCACCCGCTTCTCTTCGCGCGTCATCGGCACGTGCGAGATTTGCCCGCCAACGGTAGCCATATGTCGTCTCCAATATCGATATGCACGCGGTTCGCCGGTAACGGCGTTCCCGTGAAACCGATTATTGGAGTGGAAACTTACGGCGTACTGACGTGGCGGGGTGAATTTGCAGGCCTGGTCTGTGTTGTGGGTTTTCGCCCAACACGCGCCTATCTGGTGCCAAAGCGGGCCAATTTACACCCAACGTGTCTCAATATTGAGTCGGGGAATCGACGCATTCAGGTCGCGTTAGGGTAAGTCCCGGCCCGTTCGCGCACATGCAAACTGACGCGTACGAGCGTGCCGGCAAGCCGCGGCGAAGTTTGATAGACGTTGTCGTCGATCGTCAGCTCGCCGCCGTGCATGGTCGCGATCTCGCGGACGATCGCGAGTCCGAGGCCGCTGCCGTCGCCTTCGCGGCCGAGAATCCGGTAGAAGCGCTCGATCACCCGCGAACGCTCGGCGACCGGAATGCCGAGGCCGGTATCCTCGACTTCCAGATGCACGAGCCGCGCCGCCGCGTCGTCCCGCACTCTGACGGTGATGCGGCCGCCCGGCGGCGTATAGCGGATCGCGTTGTCGATCAGATTCGAAAGCATTTCGCGCAACATAACCGGATTGCCGTTCACTTCGACCGGTTCTTCAGGCGCTTCGTAGCCCAGATCCATCTGCTTGGCGAGCGCGGCCTGAACCCAGTCGCGCACTGCACTGCGCGCGACCTCCGTCACTTCGACCGGTGTGAAAATCTGACCCGACATGCGGTTCTCCGCGCGCGCCAGCGCCAGCAGTTGCGTGACGAGCCGCGCGGCGTGCTCCGAGCTGGTGGCGATCTGCTCAAGCGAGCGATGCACCTCCGCAGAGGCGTCCTGACGCAGCGCCAGCTCGGCCTGCGTGCGCAAGCCGGCAAGCGGGGTCTTCATCTGATGCGCGGCGTCGGCGATAAAGCGTTTTTGCAGCTCCATGTTCTGTTCGAGACGCGTCAGCAGATCGTTGAACGAGGTCACGAGCGGCTCGATTTCCGGCGGCGCGCGCCGCGCCTCGAGCGGCGACAGGTCGTCCGGGCGGCGCGCGCGGATATGCGCCTGTAGCGCGTGCAGCGGCGCGAGCCCGCGCGAGAGCCCGAACCACACCAGCAGGATCGCGAGCGGCAGAATCACGAACTGCGGCAAGATCACGCCTTTGATGATGTCGTTGGCGAGCTGGCTGCGTTTGTCGAGCGTTTCGGCGACCTGCACCAGCACGGGTTGCGCGCCGGGCGTCTGCGGAAACTCCACAGTCGTGTAGGCGACGCGGATATCGTTGCCGCGCAGCACATCGTCACGAAATTCGACGAGACCGGGCTGCGGGCGGTCTTCCTCGTGCGGCAGCGGCATGTCGCGCTCGCCGCCCACCAGTTCGCCGCGCGTGCCGAGCACCTGATAGAACACACTGTCGACATTGTCCGCGCGCAGAAAGTCGCGCGTGGAGTCGGGCAGCGTCAGTTCCGCCACGCCGTTCACCGGATGAATCTGGCGGGCCAGCACGTAGGCGTCCGTTTCCAGCGCGCGGTCGAACGGGCCGTTCGCGATCGACTTGGCGACCAGATAGGTGACCGCGAGACTCATTGGCCAAAGCAGTAGCAGCGGCGCCAGCATCCAGTCGAGAATCTCGCCGAACAGCGAGCGCGGGCGCGCCTCGGCGGCGGCTTCGGTTTCGTCGGGCGGGGCGAACGGGTTGGCGTAGCGCTCGTCGCGCGCCTCGTCGAGGTCCGCCGCGTGCGCCGTAGCGCGATCTGCGCGTGCGGACATGGGCGGCCTCTATTTGTAGTGATGGCTCGCCGGCATTGCGCCGGACGGCGGCGCGGCGGGCGGTTCGGGCTCGGCGGGTGCGGGCGTGGTCGTAGCGTTCGCGCTCGTGCTTGCGCTCGGCGCTGACGCGGCCTTCTCAAGACAGTAGCCCAGACCGCGCACGGTGATGATGCGCACGCCGCTCGGCTCGATTTTCTTGCGCAGGCGATGTACGTAGACCTCGATCGCGTTATTGCTGACTTCTTCGCCCCATTCGCATAGATGATCGACGAGTTGTTCCTTCGAAACCAGCCGGCCGATCCGCTGCAGCAGCACTTCGAGCAAACCCAGCTCGCGCGCCGACAGGTCGATCACCTGCTCGTTGACATAGGCGATCCGGCCGACCTGGTCGAACGACAGCGAGCCGTGCCGCACGACCGTCGGGCCGCCGCCGGCGCCGCGCCGCGTCAGGGCGCGCACGCGTGCTTCGAGTTCGTTCAGCGCGAAGGGCTTGGCCATGTAGTCGTCGGCGCCGAAGTCGAGGCCCTTGACGCGCTCGTCGACGCTGTCCGCGGCGGTCAGAATCAGCACCGGCAGGGTGGAATTGCGCGCGCGCAAGCGCCGCAACACCTCGAGGCCGGACATGCGCGGCAGGCCCAGATCGAGAATCAGCAGGTCGAAAGATTGCATCGACAGCGCGGTATCGGCCTCGACGCCGCTCTTTACGTGATCGACGGCATAGGCCGATTGGCGGAGTGATCGAACCAGACCGTCCGCGAGTATGCTGTCGTCTTCGGCAATCAGAATTCGCATGGTGCGCCAGCCTGGCCTTGCCGGCACCGCGGGGTGTCCCCCCGGCGCACAGCGGTCTCCGAAAATTATTGTGGGTAGTTGGGCAGCGCGACGGTAAAAATGCGCGTTCGCATGAGAATCGTGCTTGCCAAAACTACTGTTTTTTTATACAGTGTCTGGGTTTCGTGTGCTGTCCTTTCAAAGTGGGCTGCACATCCGCCTCAGACGCCGTTCATCATAGCAAAGGACGATTCATGGAAGAAAGCAAGAAAGGCTCGGCTGGACTGACGGCTGAAAAGAGCAAGGCACTCGCTGCCGCACTCGCACAGATCGAAAAGCAGTTCGGCAAAGGGTCGGTCATGCGGCTCGGCGCAGGTGAGGCGGTCGAAGATATCCAGGTGGTCTCAACCGGATCGCTCGGCCTCGACATCGCGTTGGGCGTCGGCGGTTTGCCGCGTGGCCGTGTGGTCGAAATTTATGGCCCGGAATCGTCCGGTAAAACCACGCTGACGTTGCAGGTCGTCGCCGAAATGCAGAAGCTCGGCGGCACGGCAGCGTTTATCGACGCGGAACACGCGCTGGACATCCAGTACGCGGGCAAGCTCGGCGTCAACGTGAACGAACTGCTGGTTTCGCAGCCGGACACCGGCGAACAGGCGCTCGAAATCGCCGACGCGCTGGTGCGCTCGGGTTCGATCGACATGATCGTGATCGACTCGGTCGCGGCGCTCGTGCCGAAGGCTGAAATCGAAGGCGAAATGGGCGACTCGCTGCCGGGTCTGCAAGCGCGTCTCATGTCGCAGGCGTTGCGTAAGCTCACCGGCACGATCAAGCGCACGAACTGCCTCGTGATCTTCATCAACCAGATCCGCATGAAGATCGGCGTGATGTTCGGCAATCCGGAAACCACCACGGGCGGTAACGCGTTGAAGTTCTACGCGTCGGTGCGTCTGGACATTCGCCGTATCGGTTCGATCAAGAAGAACGACGAAGTGATCGGCAACGAAACGCGCGTGAAAGTGGTGAAGAACAAGGTAGCGCCGCCGTTCCGCGAAGCGATTTTCGACATTCTGTACGGCGAGGGCATTTCACGTCAGGGCGAAATCATCGACCTGGGCGTGCAAGCCAAGATCGTCGACAAGGCCGGCGCGTGGTACAGCTACAGCGGCGAACGTATCGGTCAGGGCAAGGACAACGCGCGTGAATTCCTGCGCGAAAATCCGGATATCGCTCGTGAAATCGAAAATCGTATCCGCGAATCGCTGGGCGTGAATGCCATGGCTGAAGCCGTGACCGGCGCAGCCGCTGAAGTCGCGGACGAAGAAGAGTAACCATCACGTGATACGCAAGGGCCGGCCGTTGTCCGATTCCGGACGCCACGCGGACGGCCCGCGTGATGAAGACGACGAGTCGTTCGATCCATTCGAATCGTTCGACGCACACGACCGCGCTGCGGGCCGCAATCCGCAGCGCGCGCGGTTTGAATCCCCGCCGCCCGTAGGCTCGGATCCCTCCGAAACCACCTACACCCGTTCACGTCGCGTTCCAGGCGAAGCGAAACCCGGGCAAGACGAAGCCAAACAGTCCAAACGTCCGGCACGGTCTTTAAAAGGCCGCGCGCTCGGCTATCTATCCCGCCGCGAATACAGCCGCACCGAACTGGCGCGCAAGCTGAAGCCATTCGTCGAGGAAACCGATTCTCTCGACACCGTGCTCGACTCGCTGGAAGCCGGAAACTGGCTGTCCGACTCGCGCTTTGCCGAAAGCCTGATTCATCGCCGCTCGTCGCGATTGGGCGCGAGCCGGATCGTCGGCGAATTGAAGCAGCATTCGGTCGACCAAACGCTCGTCGAAGAGGCCAGCGCGCAATTGCGCGAAACCGAACTCGCCCGTGCCCATGCCGTCTGGCAAAAGAAGTTCGGCCGGCTTCCCGAAACGCCCGCCGAACGGGCGAAACAGCAGCGCTTTCTGGCATCGCGCGGATTTTCGGGCGCCACGATCGGCAAAATCCTCAAGGGAATGGACGAGGAGTGGAGCGGCGAGTAGTCGCGTCGTCCATCGTTCGCACGCAAAAGCCTTTGGGGTGGCACGTTCCGCTCCCAGCCGCGCACGGCACGGCCGTGCGCAATCGGACCTGTCCCAAATACCCAGTATGCTAAAATTCGTGGGTTTTCCAATCCGGCCTTTCCTCCCGCATGCCGCTCTCCCCGCCCGTGTCCCGTCAGTTGCGCCATCGTCGCGCAATCAGAGCGGAAGCCTATGAGCGAGCCGATGGCCTGTGGGATGTGGAAGCGTGCTTGACTGACCAAAAACCGCGCGACGTAGTGCTTGCGTCGGGCGTCCGGCCCAAGGGTCAGCCGATCCATGAACTCTGGCTTCGCATCACCATCGATCGCAAGCTCAATGTCGTCGACGCCGAGGCGTCGTCCGACTGGGTGCCCTATCCTGGTTTGTGCCAAGCCAGCAATCCCGCCTACCGTGCCCTCATCGGGCTCAATCTCCGTCAAAACTTCCGTCGCGAGTCTGCCCGTGTACTCGGTGGCACGGCGGGTTGCACGCATCTCACCGAGCTGTGCGCAATGCTGCCGACCGCCGCGATTCAGGCGTTCGCGGGTGAAGTGTGGAATACCGGTGACAGCGCGCCGGGCGCGAACGCAGGTTCAGGAGACGGATCGTCTAACAGCACAGGCGAGCATTCCAACGATAAACCGCCATTCCAGCTGGGACGCTGCCACGCGCTGCGTTTCGACGGCGAGGCGGTGCAGCAGTTTTATCCGCGCTGGTATGGCCGCGCTCCGTATACAGCGGATCGCGCGGCATCGTCAGGCGACGGGGCAGTCCGCCAGACAGGCGAGGGCGGCAACGCGTCCGGCATGAACGACGGCAGCGGAAACGAAGTTCAATCCAACTCTCAGACTGAAGGGAATCACGCATGAAGATTCACGAGTACCAGGGTAAGGAAATCCTGCGGAAATTCGGCGTCGCGGTACCGCGCGGCAAGCCGGTCTTCTCGGTGGATGATGCGGTCAAGGCCGCGGAAGAGCTCGGCGGCCCGGTATGGGTCGTGAAGGCTCAGATCCACGCGGGTGGCCGTGGCAAGGGCGGCGGCGTGAAGGTCGCCAAGTCGCTGGATCAGGTTCGCGAGTACTCGGAACAGATCCTCGGCATGCAGCTCGTCACGCACCAGACCGGTCCGGAAGGCCAGAAGGTGAATCGTCTGCTGATCGAAGAAGGCGCTGACATCAAGAAGGAACTGTATGTCGGCCTCGTGATCGATCGCGTGTCGCAGAAGATCGTCGTGATGGCATCGAGCGAAGGCGGCATGGACGTCGAAGAAGTCGCGGAAAAGACGCCTGAGCTGATCCACAAGATCGCCGTCGATCCGGCAACCGGCCTGAAAGACGCCGAAGCCGACGAACTGGCCACGAAGATCGGCGTGCCCGCTGCTTCGCTGCCGCAAGCGCGCGCGATCCTGCAAGGCCTGTACAAGGCATTCTGGGAAACCGACGCATCGCTGGCCGAAATCAACCCGCTGATCCTGACCGGCGACGGCAAGGTCATCGCGTTGGACGCCAAGTTCAACTTCGATTCGAACGCGCTGTTCCGTCACCCGGAAATCGTCGCGTATCGCGATCTGGACGAAGAAGATCCGGCTGAAGTCGAAGCCTCGAAGTTCGACCTCGCGTACATCTCGCTCGACGGCAACATCGGCTGCCTCGTGAACGGCGCCGGCCTTGCCATGGCAACGATGGACACCATCAAGCTGTTCGGCGGCGAACCGGCGAACTTCCTGGACGTGGGCGGTGGCGCCACGACCGAGAAGGTCACGGAAGCGTTCAAGATCATGCTGAAAAACCCGAACCTGACCGCGATTCTGGTCAACATTTTCGGCGGCATCATGCGCTGCGACGTGATCGCGGAAGGCGTGATCGCGGCGTCGAAGGCCGTCTCGCTGAAGGTGCCGCTCGTGGTCCGCATGAAGGGCACGAACGAAGACCTCGGCAAGAAGATGCTCGCTGAATCCGGTCTGCCGATCATCGCGGCGGACAGCATGGAAGAAGCGGCTCAGAAGGTCGTCGCGGCTGCTGCGGGCAAGGCGTAAGCCTTCCCTTAGCCGCTTTTTCCAGGGCTTTTGTCAGGGCTTTTGCCAGGATTAACCAGGATTACGAATGGCGACGTGCGCGCGCCGCGGGCGAGGAACATTCCGCCTCGCGGCGCCGCCGCACGACGCCAAACGAACAGAGGTCAATACATGTCGATTCTGATTAACAAAGACACCAAGGTCATCACGCAGGGCATCACCGGCAAGACCGGTCAGTTCCACACGCGTGCTTGCCGTGAATATGCAAACGGCCGCGAAGCGTACGTTGCGGGCGTGAACCCGAAGCGTGCCGGCGAAGACTTCGAAGGCATTCCTATCTACGCTAGCGTCGCTGAAGCCAAGGCTGAAACGGGCGCGACCGTGTCGGTGATTTACGTTCCGCCGGCAGGCGCCGCGGCTGCGATCTGGGAAGCGGTCGAAGCCGATCTGGATCTGGCGATCTGTATCACGGAAGGCATTCCCGTCCGTGACATGATCGAGCTGAAGGCTCGCATGCGTGCTGAAAACCGCAAGACGCTGCTGCTCGGCCCGAACTGCCCGGGCACGATTACGCCGGACGAACTGAAGATCGGCATCATGCCGGGTCACATCCACCGCAAGGGCCGCATCGGCGTCGTGTCGCGTTCGGGCACGCTGACGTACGAAGCAGTCGGCCAATTGACGGCGATCGGCCTCGGCCAGTCGTCGGCGGTCGGTATTGGCGGCGACCCGATCAACGGTCTGAAGCACATCGACGTGATGAAGATGTTCAACGACGATCCGGAAACGGACGCCGTCATCATGATCGGCGAGATCGGTGGTCCGGACGAAGCGAACGCTGCTGAGTGGATCAAGGACAACATGAAGAAGCCGGTGGTCGGCTTCATCGCCGGCGTCACGGCGCCTCCGGGCAAGCGCATGGGCCACGCCGGCGCGCTGATCTCGGGCGGTGCGGACACCGCTGAAGCGAAGCTGGAAATCATGGACGCCTGCGGCATCAAGGTCACGAAGAACCCGTCGGAAATGGCGCGTCTTCTGAAGGCAATGCTGTAAATCGAAATTCGCGCGCTGTCACGGCGCGTTTTTTGATACGCTTACGAAGTCCTTTCGTGAGCACGCGGTCCAAAAAGCGGGGGAGTGCAGACTCCTCCGCTTTTTTTATTGGCCGCTCGCCGCATTTCTTCTTATTCTTTCAATCATGCTCGAGTTCTTCGCCACGCTCCATTGGGGCGCTGTCATCCAGATCATCGTCATCGACATTCTGCTGGGTGGCGATAATGCCGTCGTGATCGCGCTGGCCTGCCGCAATTTGCCGCCGTCCCAACGCACGAAAGGCGTGCTGTGGGGTACGGCAGGCGCGATTGTGCTGCGCGTGGCGTTGATCGCGTTCGCGGTCGCCCTGCTCGATGTGCCCCTGCTGAAGTTCGCGGGCGGCCTGTTGCTGCTGTGGATCGGCGTGCGTCTGATGGCGCCGGCGCACGACCCGCATGAGAACATCAAGCCGGCCGACAAGCTGATGGCGGCGATCAAGACCATCATCGTCGCGGACGCGGTCATGAGCCTCGACAACGTGATCGCGATCGCGGGCGCTGCTGAGGCGGCCGATCCCGAGCACCGTCTGGCGTTGGTGATCTTCGGCCTGGTGGTGAGCATCCCGTTGATCGTGTGGGGCAGCCAGCTGGTTCTCAAACTGCTCGACCGCTTCCCGATCGTCATCACGCTCGGCGCCGGGTTGCTGGGCTGGATCGCGGGCGGGTTGATCATCAACGACCCGGCAGGCGATCGCTGGCCGATCCTCGATACGCCGTTGGCCGAAAACGGCATGAGCATCGCGGGGGCGTTGTTCGTCATCGTCCTTGGTTATCTGCTCAAGCGCCGCAACGCCCATCGCGCGGCGGCTTGAGACACGCTCCGGCGTCGGCATGAGGCGCACCACGCTGCAACGTTAGCCATTCGGCTGACTGTCTGATACGAGCGCCGCTGGCTACGATTGATACGCCTGTTCCCGATCCGTGGGGCAGGCGTTTTCGTTTCAGGAGCCTGCCGATGATCTTCACTTTGCCTTATTGCCCGTACTCCCAATCCTCGCTGGCCACGCGCTCACGATCTTGCCGGGCGGCCTGGTCCGCGCGGCTCGCGCGTGCCTGCCGACGCCTCGGTTTCGGTTTCACGCTGATCGAGCTGATGATCGTGCTGGCGATCGTCGGCGTGATCGCCGCCTATGCGATTCCCGCGTATCAGGACTATCTGGCTCGCAGCCGCGTCGGCGAGGGGCTGTCGCTGGCGGCGTCCGCGCGGCTGGCGGTGGCTGAAAACGCCGCGAGCGGCAACACGTTCAGCGGTGGGTATGCGTCGCCGCCCGCCACCCGCAACGTCGAATCGATTCGGGTCGACGACGACACCGGCCAGATCACCGTCGCCTTCACGACGCGCGTCGCAGCCGTTGGTTCGAACACGCTCACGCTCGTGCCGTCGGTGCCTGACAATGCGGATGCGCCGACTGCGCGCATCGCGTTGAGCAAGGGCGGAGTGCAGGCGGGCGCGCTGACGTGGGAATGCTTCGCGGGCGGCAAAGCGGCGTCCTCGCTGCCGGCGCCGGGCGCGGGCCCGGCACCCACCGATGCGCCCACGTTGCCGTCGAATCTCGCCCCGCCTGAGTGCCGTTCATGAACGTATGCGACATGAGCGCGCGATAAGCGGGAGAGCGGCGCGGCATCGCAGTCGTCCGCACGTAAAAGGCTGATTTGTGGGATATTTCAGCCGGGCCGGCGCACAGCAGGAGGATTTTTTTGTATAGTGCGCCGGTTGCTGACGCCCACCGGTTCCTCGATGCCCACCCCTTTCGCGCGCTATCTGTCTTTCATTTTGTTGTCTCTCGCGTTGGTGCTGCCTTATGCAGTTGTCAACCATACGTATCCGATTCCGACCTTTTACGCTGAATTCACCGCACTCGCCCTGTATCTGCTGACCGGGGCGGGTGTCGTGCTGATGGTGGCGAGCGCCAAGCCGCGTGTGACGTTCGCGTCGCCGGTGGTCGCGCTGGTGCCGTTGCTGTTCGGGCTGTTGCTGGTGGCGCAGTCGGTAGTGTTGCCGGTTTCGCAACCTTCCATGAACTGGCTCGGCGGCGGCTATTTGCTGGCGGCCTTCATGGCGACGCACGCGGGTTATGGCTTCACGCGCGCCAAGCTCAACGAGACCGCGTTGCGCTGGGCGGCTGGGGCGTTGATCGTCGGCGGACTGTTTGCGGTGTTTTGCCAGATCATCCAGTTGTTTCACCTCGAAGTGCGCGTGTCGCCGCTCGTGGTCGCGTATAACGTGACCGTCGAGCGCCGGCCGTTCGGCAACATGGCTCAGGCCAACCACCTCGCCACCTACATCGCGTTTGCGATGGCGGGGGCGCTGTTCCTCGTGCAAACGCGGCGGATCGCCGTGAGCATCTGGTTCCTCGTGTCGACGATTTTCGCGGTGGGCCTCGCGCTGACCGTGTCGCGCGGGCCGTGGCTGCAGATGGGTGTGATCGTGGTGGCCGGTTTCTGGATGGCGTTCGCGCAGATGCGCGATCAGTCGCAGGTACGCCGCGGCAATCGCGAATGGATCATTCCGATCGCTCTCGCCGTGCTGTTTTTTCGTGATCAACGCGCTGGTCCGCTGGGCCAACGTTCACTATCACCTGGAGCTCGGGCAGTCCGCGGCGGAACGTTTTCAGGATGCCGGCCAGATCGCGCCGCGCCTCGCGCTGTGGAAATACGGCTGGACGATGTTCAAGACGCATCCGCTGCTGGGCGTCGGTTGGGGCGAATTTCCGAGCTACCAGTACGAGTTTGCGAAGTCGCTCGGCGGCGTCGAGATCGCCAATAATTCGCACGACATCTTTATCGACCTGCTAGCGAAGACAGGTTTGATCGGCCTCGCGATTGTGCTGTTCGGTCTGATTACGTGGCTCGTGCGCGTGGTGCGCGCACCGCAAAGTTCAGCGCGCGTATTCGGCATTGCGCTGATCGGCGTGCTGGTCATGCACGCGCTGGTCGAATATCCGCAGCAATATATGTTCTTCCTCTTGCCGGCGATGTTCGTGTTCGGCCTGCTGGAAACGCGGCCGCTGCGGCTCGTGCCCGCACGGCTGTCGTTCGGCGTCTTTGCGGTGGTCGTGTTCGGCGGGCTGGCCGCGCTGTATCCGGTGTATCGCGACTATGCGCGCGCCGAGGTGCTGTACTACGGCCAGCGTCCCGCCGAGCAATATCGTGCGGACCCGTCGTTCCTGTTCCAGGCGTGGGGCGAATATGGTCTGGCGACGCTTTTGCCGATGAATTCGACGGATCTGCCACAGAAGCTCGCCATGCACAAACAGGCGATGGCGCTGCTGCCGGGCGAAACCGTGTTGCGTCGCTATGCGGTGTTGCAGGCGTTGAGCGGCGATCAGGCCGGGGCACTCGATACCGTCGAACGACTGAAGATTTTCGCCACGGAACTGAAGGACTGGCCGTCGCAACTGAGCTACGTGTACGAGCTTTGCGACGAGCAGAAAACGCTGGCCGGTTTCAAGGCGGAACTGGTCAAGCGCTACGGCATGCCGCCGGGCGACGTCAACGAGGACGACAACAGCGACGAGGAGTGAGGCGCTGCGTTCGCTTCAATGCTTCAAGGATTCAAGGGTGGGTTGATGACGCAGCCGGTCGTCAACTCGCCACCCAGTCCCCCGACTTTCCGCCGTGCTTTTCCAGCACGCGCACATCGGTGATCGTCATTCCGCGATCCACCGCTTTGCACATGTCGTACACGGTCAATAATCCGACCTGTACGGCAGTCAGCGCTTCCATCTCCACGCCCGTTCGGCCCAGCGTTTCAACCTGAACCGTGCAATGCACGCCTGGCAGCGTGTCATCGAGCTCGAAATCCACCTTGACGCGCGTCAGCGCAAGCGGATGACACAGCGGAATCAGATCGGCAGTGCGCTTCGAGCCTTGAATCGCGGCAATCCGCGCGATGCCGATCACGTCGCCCTTCTTGGCGTTGCCGTCGCGAATCAGCGCGAAGGTTTCCGGCAGCATGCGAATCGAGCCGCGCGCAACGGCGATGCGCCTGGTCTCCTGCTTGCCGCCGACGTCCACCATATGCGCCTGGCCGGCTGCGTCGAAATGAGTGAGTTCAGGCATGGTTGGGCTCCTTCAGAGGGCGCCTATCATAGCAGCGCGGCATGGGCGGATTACAATTGCCCATGCCCGCTATCTTAGTCCGAGCGGCGGGCGTCGCTTTCGACTTCGTCAACTCGAGCTCGCGATGCGTCCCAAACGGTTCCTCGCTGCGTTGCTGTCTGTCGCGCTGGCCGCACCGCCCGGCGTGTTCGCGCAATCGCCCGGCGGGTCGAGCATCGCGCTCAACACCTTGCCCGCCGAGCCACCGCTGGTCAGCGGCCCGGCCGATGCCTACGCCGATCCGCTCGTTCCGTCCGATATCGCGCAAGGCGTGTTCGGTGTGTACGGCGGCGCGCAGAGCCGCTTCTCGGGCAATACGGGTGTGAACACCAACCGGCGCACACCGGTCGTTACGCAACAACTCCCCGATCTCGGCAACGGCGGTTCCGGCTCGCTCACGCCACAGGCCGAGCGCAAGCTCGGCGAGCGCGTGATGCGCGAAGTGCGCCGCGACCCCGACTATCTCGACGACTGGCTGGTGCGCGACTATCTGAACTCGGTTGCCGCGAAACTGGCCGCGGCGGCGAGCGCGCTCTATATCGGCGGATATCGGCCGGACTTCGATCTGTTCGCGGTGCGCGACCCGCAGATCAACGCCTTCTCGCTGCCGGGCGGTTTTATCGGCGTGAACACCGGCCTGATCGTGGCCACGCAGACCGAGTCCGAGTTGGCATCGGTGCTGGGTCACGAAATGGGACACGTCTTGCAGCGGCACATCTCGCGCATGATCACGACCGGCGAACGCAGCGGCTACGCGGCGCTCGCGGGCCTGTTGTTCGGTGTGCTGGCCGGCGTGCTCGCGCATAGCGGCGACCTCGGCAGCGCGATTGCGATCGGCGGCCAGGCGTATGCGGTCGACAACCAGTTGCGCTTCTCGCGGTCCGCCGAGCACGAGGCGGACCGCGTCGGCTTTCTGCTGCTCGCCGGCGCCGGTTACGATCCCTACGCGATGACGACCTTCTTCGGTCGCCTCGATCGTGCCGCGATGAGCGATACCGGCATTCCGGCGTACGCACGCACCCATCCGCTGACCGGCGAACGGATTGCCGACATGGAGGACCGTGCGCGCCGCGCGCCTTACCGGCAACCGCATCAATCGGCCGAATATGGTTTCGTGCGGGCCCGCTCTCGTCTGCTGCAAGACCGCTCGCGCAGCGAATACGGCGACGAGATTTCGCGCTTGCGCTCCGAAATCGAGGACCGCACGGCGGTCAACGTCGCGGCGAACTGGTACGGCATCGCGTACGGGCAGATGCTGCTCGAACGTTACGACGACGCGGCGGCGTCGCTGGCGTCGTCCCGCGCCGCGTTCGCGACGGGTGAGCAGGCCGAGGGCGGCACGGCACGCAGTTCGCCGAGTCTCGACGTGTTGGCCGCCGACATCGCGCGGCGCGCCGGCCGCGACGACGAAGCCGCGCGTCTGGCCGAGCTGGCGCAGAAGCGCTGGCCGCAGTCGAATGCCGCCATCGACATGCATATCCGCACCTTGCTGACCTTGCACCGTTTTGCCGATGCTCAGGCGCTTGCGCGAAAAGAAACCCGTGCCCAGCCCGATCAGCCGGCCTGGTGGCTGTATCTTGCCCAGGCTAGCGCGGGCACGGGCGACGCATTGACCCAGCATCGTGCGATGGCTGAAAAGTTCGCGCTCGAGGGAGCCTGGCCTTCAGCGATCCGTCAATTGAAGGACGCGCGCGATCTGAAGACGATCGGCTACTACGACCTCGCGACCGTCGACGCGAGGCTGCATGAGATGGAAAGCCGCTATCAGGAGGAGCGGCTGGACGAAAAGAGTTAAGCGTCGCCTGATTGCCAGCACCTGGCTGGGTTCAACGCGCTGGCCTCGTCGAAGCACAGCGCCGCGCGTAGGCTAAGGTTCAAGCGCCCGCAGCCGCTGGACTTGGCACAAACCCAAATCGCGCCGCAACGTCGCTTCGCCGCACAGCCTGCAGCGGCAGCATAACCTGATTGTTCCAGCGAAACTCACCGCTCATCGAATCGTCCGCCAGCGTCGCGTGATCGGAGAACATTTCCAGATCGTGGTCGTGCAGGACGGCGACTCTGGGCGGCGTCGCGCCGTCGGTAAAGAGAATGCCGCCTTCTTCATCGACGAACACGGCTGCGGGCTCGAATGGGCCGCCCGCCTGGTCTTGCAAGGCGAGCACCGCGGCGCCGGCCTCCGTATTGGCCGACAGCCTCACCACCCACGGCGTATAGCCCAACTCGACATACACGCGCTGCGGACCGTTCTGGAAATACCATTGCCCGCGCTCGTCAGCGTCGTAATTCCGGTTGATGAACGCGAGCAACGCTTCATGGCGGATCGGCGTGCCCGGCGAACCACTCGACTGCGCGGCCTCGTCACGCATGCGCCAGTTGCCGCGCCTGTCCAGCATCAGCCACCCTGTGCAGCTCGGTACATTCGGCCATTTGGCCAAGGCCTGCTTGACGATGTCATCCATGATCGACGTGTTGCTCCAGATAGCCGAGCACGCGCCGCGACAGCCAGTCGATGCGGCCCGGAAACGGCCCGGTCATAAAACCGGCGTGGCCGCCGTGCCTGGGTTGGTCGAGTTCCACCGCCGCCGAGACTTCATGCCGTGACGGCAATGCCGCAGCCGGCAGGAACGGGTCGTTGCGCGCGTTCAGCACCAGCGTCGGCACCTGAATGTGCGGCAGCAGCGGACGCGTGGTCGCCGTGCTCCAGTAGTCGTCGGTATCGCGAAAGCCGTGCAGCGGCGCGGTCACCACGTTGTCGAACTCGTACATGGTGCGGCTCGCCAGCATCGCGTCACGGTCGAACAGGCCGGGAAACTGAACCAGCTTCTGCTCGGCCTTCTGCTTGAGCGTCTTCAGGAAACTGCGCGTGTAGACAAGGCCGAAGCCCTGCGACAACGCGCGGCCGCCGGCATGCACGTCGATGGGTGTCGAGATCGCCGCGGCGGCCGAGATCACCGAGGCCGCGTCTTCGCGCCGCTCGCCCAGCCAGCGCAGCAGCACATTGCCACCGAGCGACACGCCGGCCGCCACGATCGGCCCGCGATGCGCGGCGCGCAGGCGGCGCAGCACCCAGTCGACTTCGTTGCTGTCGGCGAGATGATAGAAGCGCGGCATGCGGTTCAACGCTCCGCTGCAACTGCGAAAGTGCGGCACTACGCCATGCCAGCCGTATTCGCGCGCGGCCGCCATCAACGAAGCGGCGTAGTGCGAGCCCGAGCTGCCTTCGAGGCCGTGAAACAGCACGAAGAGCGGGGCGGTCTCGGCGGGAATGCGAGGTGCGGCGTCGGCGTGGCCCGCATGTTGGACCCGGTCGAGATCAATGAAATCGCCGTCTGGCGTGTCCCAGCGCTCGCGCCGAAACGAGACGGCGGGGCGGCGCGCGAACAGCGACGGGACGATGGTCTGCACATGCCGGTTCGGCAGCCAGAGCGGTGCACGGTAGAGCAACTCGACGGCCGCTTCGACCGTCGACTCGACGGCGGCCGCGGCGCGTGCCGCGCCGGAAGAAGCGGATTGATCGTGCGTCGTGCCCAAAATGGACTTCCTGCGGGGCGTGCTCATGCCTGCTTCAGAACAAAAAAGTGAAACGCGCGGTGCGCGTCAGTGCAGCGACCCCTGGCCATGCCGCATCTTCGTGGCGAACTGGCTGGCGGCTTCGTTGGGCATCGGACTCGCGTGAATGTGCGCGATGCGCCATTCGCCGCGTTCGTGAACCATCACGTAAGTCGTGAACACCATGGCGGGCGTGGCCTTCGGGTCGGCCGGCCGGTGCGCTTCGGCAATCGCGTAGACCACGGTGCCCAGGCTGTCATAGACGCGGATATCGAGCGGTTCGATGGAAACCCGCGCGGTTTCGAGCTGGGTCTGCAAGCCCGCGCGAATGCTGTCGAGGCCGTGCAGGTGCGAGCCGTCGGCGCAGATGCAGCTGACGAACTCTTCATCGATCCACAGACCCATCAAACTGTCGATATTGACCTCGGCGACGGCCTGGTAATAGGCGTTCAGGGTATCGGCGGCGGCTTCGAAGATATGGGCAAAACGTGGCATGGCTCGTCAGTCTCTTGTGCGCGGCGCGCGGTTGCGGGACAGCGGTCAGCGGGACAGTCCGGGGCACCGGACAATCGCACCCGAGCGCCAGAATGCCCGCGCCGCAAGGCGCGAACATGACGCGACGCGCTCAGGGCGTGCGGTGTTGCGTGCAAGTGTCAGCGAGTTCAGCGTTGCGCCAGCAACATGCCGCGCAAATCGCCGAATACCTGCTCGGCGCTCAACTGCTTCAGGCAGTTCAGATGACCAAGCGGACACTCGCGCTCAAAACAGGGGCTGCATTCGAGATGAAGCCATTGTACCTTCGCAAGCTCGGACAAGGGCGGCGTATGGCGCGGATCGGTCGAACCGTACACGGCCACCAGCGGCCGGCGCAGCGCGGCGGCCACATGCATCAGGCCGGAATCGTTCGTGACGACGGCGTTGGCGCGCGAGATCAAGGCGCACGCCTCGCCCAGCGCGGTCTGGCCGCACAGGTTGCGCACGTTCGGCGCACGCTCGGCAATGGCCTGCGCGAGCGGCGCGTCTTTCGGCGAACCGAGTGCGACGATCTGCGTGTACGGGAACGACTGGCCAACCATTTGCGCGAGCGATGCGAAGTGCTCGGGCGGCCAGCGCTTGGCCGGGCCGTATTCGGCGCCCGGACAGAACACCAGCAGCGGCACGCGCGTGTCGAGATTAAAGCGTGCCGAGACGCGCGACGCTTCGTTCAGGTCCGCGTCGAGGCGCGGCATCGGCAGGTCGTCGGGCAGCTTGGCGCCGGGCGCGTAGGCGAGGGCGGCGTACTGGCTGACCATCGGCGGGCGCTCGTCCTTGCGCGGGTTCGCATGACGCACGTTCAGCAGGCCGTAGCGGCTCTCGCCGGTATAGCCGATGCGCAGAGGAATGCCCGCCATCCACGGAATCAGCGCCGACTTGAGCGAGTTCGGCAGCACGTAGGCGGCGTCGTAGCCGACATCGCGCAAGTCGCTAGCCAACTGCCAGCGGCGCAGCATTTGCAGCTTGCCGTGCGCGAGATCCGTGGCGTAGACGTCGCGGATTTCCGGCATACGTTCGAGTACAGGTGCGACCCACGAGGGCGCGACCGCGTCGATGACGATGCGCGGATGCAATTTCACGAGGCGCGCAAACAGCGGCTGCGCCATCAATGCGTCACCGATCCAGTTCGGTGCGATAACCAACGCGCGACGCATCAGAGTGAGTGTCCGGTGTCGAAACGAAACCCCGCGCAGGTTTTGCGCGTGGCATTCGGATTAGTAAAAGGGGAAAAGCCGCAAGCCGCGTGGCGTATTTCCGGCATGGCCGGACGCGCCGCGGTGGCGGCCCTGCTGTGACGCGCCTGCTTTCGGACCGGGTTGCGCGCGCGTGGCATGGTCACGGTCTGCTACACGACCGGCGCGGGCTCGTGCAACGACGAACCTCGCCGCGGCACAACCGCAGCCGATCACGAAGCGAACCCCACGACACAACCCGCGCCCAACCCGCAACGAAGCGGGCCGCCGACCCGGCAAGCGGCGCCACAAGCAATCAGTGCTCAGTGCGCCGTATTCAATGACCCTTGACCACTTCGCCGTCGCGCAGCTTGTAACGCGTGCTGCAGTACGGGCACTTGGCTTCGCCATGCGTGACATCGATAAAGACACGCGGATGCGCGCTCCAGCGCGGCATGGCCGGATTCGGGCAATACGCCGGCAGGTCTTTTGCCGACAGTTCGACCAGCGGCATTTCCTTGATTTCGCTCATGAGACGTTCTCGTTGTATGCAGGGTGCGTGCGTTTCGCCGGTTGATCCCGGCGCAGCGCACGTTAGATCTTGGTGAGCCAGTTCGCGTACTTGTCGCTCTTGCCGTTCACGATATCGAAGAAGCCCGACTGCAGCTTCTCGGTAATCGGGCCGCGCGCGCCCGAGCCGATCGTGCGGTTGTCGAGTTCGCGGATCGGCGTGACTTCGGCGGCGGTGCCGGTGAAGAACGCTTCGTCGCAGGTATAAACCTCGTCGCGCGTGATGCGCTTTTCGATCACCTGAATGCCCGCGTCGCGCGCCAGCGTGATGACCGTGTCGCGCGTAATGCCGTCGAGGCATGACGACAGGTCGGGCGTGTACAGCTTGCCGTTGTTCACGAGGAAAAAGTTCTCCCCTGAGCCTTCCGACACGTAGCCGTCCACGTCGAGCAGCAGCGCTTCGTCGTAGCCGTCGGCGATGGCTTCCTGGTTGGCGAGGATCGAGTTCACGTACCAGCCCGACGCCTTGGCGCGGACCATCGACACGTTCACGTGATGGCGCGTAAACGACGAAGTCTTCACGCGGATGCCCTTGGCGATACCGTCTTCACCGAGGTACGCGCCCCACGGCCAGGCGGCGATCGCCACGTGGATGGTGTTGCCCTTGGCCGACACGCCGAGCTTTTCCGAGCCGACCCAGATGATCGGGCGCAGGTAGCAGGATTCGAGCTTGTTTTCGCGGACCACTTCGCATTGCGCGGCGGCGAGCGTTTCGTGGTCGAACGGCACGTCCATCTGGAAGATCTTGGCCGAGTTCAGCAGACGCTTGGTGTGTTCCTGCAGACGGAAAATCGCCGTGCCGCCGTCCGCCGTCTTGTAGGCGCGTACGCCTTCGAAGACGCCCATGCCGTAGTGCAGCGTGTGGGTGAGCACGTGGATCTTGGCATCGCGCCAGTCGATGAGCTTGCCATCCATCCAGATCTTGCCGTCGCGGTCGGCCATTGACATACGATTCTCCAGCGGGTGCGTTGTTAGGCGTAGCTATGTCGGGTATAGCCAGGACCCGCATTTTAACGTCTTTTGCACACGAAACGGGCATTTGGCCGCATTCCCGACGCTATAATCCAGCGCACGCATAATTCATATCCGAATGCGCCAGCGGGTGCTTGACGACCTGGCGCCGACTTCCCATCCCTGCAGCGCCCCAAGGCGCCCGCGTTTCGCCCCCATGCTCGCTCGCCTGTCAGATACCAATCGTCGTGCCTTCCGCGAAGGCGCGCGCGACTATTCGCCCACGCTGATGGCGATCTTCTCCTGGGGGCTCGTCACCGGCATCGCCATGAGCAAATCAGTGCTCACATTGCCGCAGGCGCTCACCATGTCGCTGCTGTGCTATGCCGGTTCGTCGCAACTGGCGGTGCTGCCGCTGCTCGCCGCCAAGCTGCCCATCTGGACCGTGCTGCTCACCGCCGCGATGGTCAATACGCGTTTCGTGATCTTCAGCGTGGGTCTCGCGCCGCATTTTTCGTATCTGTCGATGTGGCGGCGCATCGTGCTCGGCTACTTCAATGGCGACGTCATCTATCTGCTGTTCCAGAAGAAGAGCTTCCCGACCGGATATGTGCCGGGCAAGGAGGCGTATTACTGGGGCATGGCGATTTGCAGCTGGCTGTCGTGGCAGGTGTCGTCGATCGCCGGGATTCTGCTGGCGAGCCTGATTCCCGACAACTGGGGCCTCGCGCTGGCGGGCACGCTGGCCTTGCTGCCCATCATGATCTCGGCGATCGCGACGCGCTCCACGCTGGTGGCGGTCGCCGTCGCCGGCGTGGTGTCTCTGCTGGCGTTCGATCTGCCATACCGGCTCGCGTTGCCGCTCGCGGTGATCGCGGCGATCATCGCCGGCAGCGCAGCCGACCTGATGGTCGAGCGCGCCGATTTGCGCCGCATCCGTAACAGCGCAGGAGATTCCCGATGACATCCACGCAGATCTGGCTGGCCATTTTCGGCATGACCTTGGTCACCGCCGTGACACGCGCGATGTTTCTAATCGGCGGCGAGCGCACCGTTTTGCCGGCGCGGGTGCAGCGCATGCTGCGTTATGCGCCGGCAGCGGCGCTCGCCGCCGTGGTCCTGCCGGACGTGCTGGCGACGCCCGACGGCCTGTCGTTCGCGCCGTCGAACCATGAGTTCTACGCCACGCTGGCGGGTCTCGGGTGGTTTTTGTGGCGACGCACCATGCTCGGTACGATTGTCGTCGGAATGGTCGTGTTCACGCTGTTGCGGCTCCTCATGTAGTTGAAGAGCCAGGAAATGTTGCCCTGCGGCATCAACGCCGCTCGCTTCAAATACGGGACATTCGCCCGGTCGCGGGTCAGAAGGCCGTGTGGATCAGTTAAAATGCTTGTTTCCGGGATACGCGCGCCGACGCAAGGCGCGCGGGCCGCGGCTCTGCCGCCGGCACCCGAGTCAGTGGAGCCGCTGCCGTGCCTGAGCGCTGGAGTTCACCGCGCTTGAGTACCGCGCGCCGTCCGCCACCGCCTTCCCATCAACTCGCATGCACAAAAGCCCATGAACAAGGTATTGCGTCTCTCCGATCTGATCGCCGAAGGCAAGCTATCCGGCAAACGCGTGTTCATCCGCGCCGATCTGAACGTGCCGCAGGACGATCAAGGCAACATCACCGAAGACACCCGTATCCGCGCCTCCGTGCCGGCCATCAAGGCCGCGCTCGACGCGGGCGCCGCCGTGATGGTCACGTCGCACCTGGGCCGTCCGACCGAGGGCGATTTCAAGCCGGAAGACTCGCTGGCGCCGGTCGCGAAGCGTCTGGCCGAACTGCTCGGCCGTGACGTCCCGCTGGTGGCGAACTGGGTGGAAAATGGCGTGAATGTCGAGCCGGGCTCGGTCGTGCTGCTGGAAAACTGCCGCGTCAACAAGGGCGAAAAGAAGGATTCCGACGAGCTCGCGCAAAAAATGGCGAAGCTCTGCGACATCTACGTGAACGACGCGTTCGGCACCGCCCACCGCGCTGAAGCGACCACGCACGGCATCGCCAAATACGCGCCGGTCGCGTGCGCCGGCCCGCTGCTGGCCGCCGAACTCGAAGCGCTCGGCAAGGCGCTGGGCGCGCCTAAGCGTCCGCTGGTGGCGATCGTCGCCGGTTCGAAAGTGTCCACCAAGCTGACCATTCTGAAGTCGCTCGCTGACAAGGTCGATCAGCTGATCGTGGGCGGCGGCATCGCCAACACGTTCATGCTGGCTGCCGGCCTGAAGATCGGCAAGTCGCTCGCCGAAGCCGATCTGGTGAACGAGGCCAAAGCCATCATCGACGCCGCGAAAGCGCGCGGCGCCTCGGTTCCGATCCCGACCGACGTGGTCACGGCCAAAGAGTTTTCGCCGACCGCCAAGGCCGAAATCAAGGCCGTCGCCGACGTTCAAGACGACGACCTGATCCTCGACATTGGGCCGGAAACGGCCAAGGCGCTTGCCGCGCAACTGGAAAAGGCCGGCACGATCGTGTGGAACGGCCCGGTCGGCGTGTTCGAATTCGACCAGTTCGGCAACGGCACCAAAACGCTGGCGGACGCCATCGCCAAGTCGTCGGCGTTCTCGATTGCCGGCGGTGGCGATACGCTCGCGGCGATCGCCAAGTACGGCATCCACGACAAGGTCAGCTATATCTCGACGGGCGGCGGCGCCTTCCTCGAGTTCCTCGAAGGCAAGAAGCTGCCCGCCGTCGAAGTTCTGGAATCGCGGGCTTAACGTGGCGACGCGCTCCCCAACGGCAAAGTCTGCAAAAGCGCGCGGCGGCAAGCCGCGCAATATCGCGGCAGAATCGGCAGGGGAGCGCGCGGCGCGCTCCGCCGCCACGCCGGCAGCGGCCGACCCCGCGGTTGAATTCGCGACCGGCCCAGTTAGCGCCGAACAGCAAGAAGAATCCGGGGCGCCCCTCGCGCTCGCGGAGTTGACCACTGCCGGCGAGGCAGCGGAATTGTCCAGCACAGATGCTGTGCAGACCGCCTCGCCATCCGCAGAACTCCCCGACGAAGAACTCGCCCCGCCACCGGCACCCCCCGTGCTGGTCTCGAACACTGCTTCATCCAATAAAGCGACGCTGGTTTCAACCGGCGCGCAGCCCCCGGCAGCATCTTTCGGTGCGCAGCCTCCGCATCCGACTCGCAGCGCTTTTCCCAGCGATCCTATCCAGACGAGGAGACTCATGCATCGCGCCACCAAGATTGTCGCCACCATCGGACCGGCTTCCAGCACGCCGGAAATCCTGCTGCAAATGATGCAGGCAGGACTGGACGTGGTACGGCTCAATTTCTCGCACGGCACCGCCGACGACCACCGCCAACGCGCCGAATTCGTGCGCGAGGCGGCTCGCCAGGCCGGCCGTGAAGTCGCCATCATGGCGGACCTGCAAGGCCCGAAGATCCGGGTCGGCAAATTTGAAAACGGCAAAATCAATCTGATCGCCGGCGAGCCGTTCATCCTCGACGCCGACTGCGAACTCGGCAATGAAGAGCGCGCCGGTCTCGACTACAAAGACCTGCCGCGCGACCTGAAAGCGGGCGACGTGCTGTTGCTCAACGACGGCCTGATCGTGCTGAACGTCGCGCGCGTGATCAACAACGAGATTCACACCGTTGTGAAGATCGGCGGCGAGCTGTCGAACAACAAGGGCATCAACCGCCAGGGCGGCGGTCTGACGGCGCCCGCGCTGACCGCCAAGGACATGGAAGACATCCGCACCGCCATGTCGCTCGGCGTGGATTACGTCGCGGTATCGTTCCCGAAGAACGCCACCGACATGGAAATGGCCCGTCAGCTGGCGAACATCGCCGGCGCGCCGTTCGGCATCAAGCCGAAGATGATCGCCAAGATCGAGCGCGCTGAAGCCATTCCGGCGCTGCAGGGCATTCTCGATGCATCGGACGGCATCATGGTCGCGCGCGGCGACTTGGCCGTGGAAGTGGGGAATGCCGCAGTCCCCGCGCTGCAAAAGCGGATGATTCGTATGGCGCGCGAATCGAACAAGTTCGTGATCACCGCCACGCAGATGATGGAGTCGATGATCCACGCGCCGGTGCCGACCCGCGCCGAAGTGTCGGACGTCGCCAACGCGGTGCTCGACGGCACGGACGCGGTGATGCTGTCGGCGGAATCGGCGGCGGGCAAGTATCCGGTGCAGACCATCGAGACCATGGCGGCGATCTGTATCGAAGCCGAGAAGTCGGAGCAGTCGGAGCTGGACAAGGATTTCCTCGACCGCACGTTTACGCGGATCGACCAGTCGATCGCGATGGGCGCGCTGTTCACGGCGTTCCATCTCGGCGCGAAGGCGATCGTGGCGTTGACCGAGTCCGGCTCGACCGCGCTGTGGATGTCGCGTCACTGGACCCACGTGCCGATTTTCGCGCTCACGCCGCGGGTCGGCAGCGAGCGGGCCATGGCGCTGTACCGCAACGTGACTTCGCTGCATCTGGACACCAACACCGACCGCGACACGGCGTTGCAGCAGGCGTTGGAGACCGTGGTCAGCAAGGGTTACGCGTCGCGCGGCGACATGGTGGTGCTGACCGTCGGCGAGCCGATGGGTCAGGCCGGCGGCACGAATACGCTGAAGATCGTACGGGTCGGCGAACCGTACTGAGCGCGTGTGGTGCGTGGGATCGGGGTCGGTGCTGAAGCGCTGGCTCTGATCGACATGCGCTCTGCTCGATCGGCACGCTCTGCGTCGGCCGGGAGTGGGTGCTTTGCACTAACTCTGGTCGACACTTTTGATTGGCCGAAGCAGGCTGCCATGCTCCGCGAGAGGCGGCGCACAGGCTCCAATCGCGCGTCGAGCGGTAAGGACCGCTCCGCGCTTTAGAGACTGTGTGAACGGGTATGTAGCTTGCTCCGAGACCAACTCGCAAAAAAAGATGCCGACGGCACAAGATTTCGTTTCAATCTATGGAGTTATTGCATGCCTCTCGTATCAATGCGTCAACTGCTGGACCACGCCGCTGAAAACGGCTACGGCCTCCCGGCATTCAACGTGAACAATCTGGAGCAGGTTCAGGCGATCATGGCGGCGGCCGACAAGGTCAACGCTCCGGTCATCATGCAGGCGTCGGCCGGCGCGCGTAAGTACGCGGGCGAAGCGTTCCTGCGTCACCTGATCGAAGCCGCGGTCGAGTCGTATCCGCACATTCCGGTCGTGATGCACCAGGATCACGGCCAGTCGCCGGCGGTTTGCATGGCGGCGATCCGCAGCGGTTTCACCAGCGTGATGATGGACGGTTCGCTCGAAGCCGACGGCAAGACGGTCGCGTCGTACGAGTACAACGTGGACGTGTCCCGCAAGGTCGTGGAAGCGGCTCACTCGATCGGCATCACGGTGGAAGCGGAACTGGGCGTGCTCGGTTCGCTGGAAACCATGAAGGGCGACAAGGAAGACGGCCACGGCGCGGAAGGCACGATGACGCGCGAGCAGTTGTTGACCGACCCGGAGCAGGCTGCCGACTTCGTCAAGCTGACCCAGTGCGACGCGCTGGCCATCGCGATCGGTACGTCGCACGGCGCGTACAAGTTCAGCAAGAAGCCAACGGGCGATATTCTGTCGATCCAGCGCATCAAGGAAATTCACCAGCGCATTCCGAACACCCATCTGGTGATGCACGGTTCGTCGTCGGTGCCGCAGGAACTGCTGGCTGAAATCCGCGAGTTCGGCGGCGACATGAAGGAAACGTACGGCGTGCCGGTCGAGGAAATCCAGGAAGGCATCAAGAACGGCGTGCGCAAGGTCAATATCGACACCGACCTGCGTCTGGCCATCACCGGCGCGATCCGCCGCTACATGGCGACCAACCCGGGCAAGTTCGATCCGCGCGATTACCTCAAGCCGGCGCGCGAAGCGGCGATGAAAATCTGCGTTGAGCGCTACACGCAATTCGGCTGCGAAGGCCAGGCTGGCAAGATCAAGCCGGTTTCGCTTGATAAAATCGCGGAGAAGTACAAAGCAGGCGAGCTTTCGCAAGTCGTCCGCTAAGCTGTCAACAGGCTCCGCGCCTGGCCGTTTGGCCAGGTTGTCGTTAGACCGCCGTTCCCGCATCATCCGGGGAACGGCGTTTCCCTTTTGTTCCGGTCACACTTTTTGCCTCACTTTTAGCGAACCACGACGATGTCTACCCTCTACGAATCCACGCTCCGCTCGCTGCCGCTGCTCGGCCGCGGTAAAGTCCGCGACAACTATGCGGTGGGCAACGACCAGTTGCTGATCGTCACGACCGACCGTCTGTCGGCGTTCGACGTCATCATGGGCGAGCCGATTCCGAATAAGGGACGCGTGCTCAACGAAATGGCGAACTTCTGGTTCGAGAAACTGAAGCATGTGGTGCCGAACCACCTGACGGGCGTCGCGCCCGAGTCCGTGGTGACGGTGGACGAGGTCGAGCAGGTCAAGGGCCGCGCGGTCGTCGTCAAGCGCCTTGAGCCGATCCTCGTCGAAGCCGTGGTGCGCGGCTATCTGGCCGGCAGCGGCTGGAAAGACTACCAGGCCACCGGTTCGGTGTGCGGCGTCGAACTGCCGCCGGGTCTGCAAAACGCGCAGAAGCTGCCCGAGCCGATCTTCACGCCGGCGGCCAAGGCCGAAATGGGCCATCACGACGAAAACATCACGTACAACGAGATGGAGCGCCGCATCGGCACCGAACTGTCGGCCACGATCCGCGACATCTCGATCAAGCTGTACAAGGAAGCGGCCGACTACGCGGCCACGCGCGGCATCATCATCGCGGATACGAAGTTCGAGTTCGGTCTGGACAATCACGGCAAGCTCTATCTGATGGACGAGGCGCTGACCGCGGATTCGTCGCGCTTCTGGCCGGCCGACCAGTATCAGGTCGGCACCAACCCGCCGTCGTTCGACAAGCAGTTCGTGCGCGACTGGCTCGAAACCCAGCCGTGGAAGAAAGAGCCGCCAGCGCCGAAGCTGCCGGACGACGTGGTCACGAAAACGGGCGAGAAGTATCAGGAAGCGCTCGAACGCCTGACCGGACATAAGCTCGCCTGAATGCGTGCAGCGGTTGGCGCGCGCGAGAAAGCGCCTGCCGCCGTGGCTTGCCCGCTCCAGAGGAAGCCGCCTCTGCAATCACGGCCTCGCCGGGCGGCGCGAAGCGACGACATTGTGGCGCTTCGAACCAGGCGCCGGGCCGCCGCTAATTATTCCGCTCCGCCGGGGCGTCTGGCGCGAAGCGACAGGGCCGGGCGCTCTCAAGAAACAAGGAAGCCGTAAGATGAGTGAAGCACAAACCGCCCATACGCATGGCGCGCCGGTTATCGGCGTGCTGATGGGCTCCAGTTCCGACTGGGAAGTCATGAAGAACGCCGTGGCGATTCTGCAGGAATTCGGCGTGCCCTACGAAGCGAAGGTCGTATCCGCGCACCGCATGCCCGACGAAATGTTCGCCTATGCTGAAAGCGCGCGCGAGCGCGGCATTCGCGCGATCATCGCCGGTGCGGGCGGCGCGGCGCATCTGCCGGGCATGCTGGCCGCCAAGACCACGGTGCCGGTGCTTGGCGTGCCGGTGGCGAGCAAGTACCTGAAGGGCGTCGATTCGTTGCATTCGATCGTGCAGATGCCTAAGGGCGTGCCGGTCGCCACATTTGCGATCGGCGAAGCGGGCGCGGCGAACGCGGCCCTGTTCGCGGTGTCGCTCCTGAGCGGCACGAGCGACGAGTATGCGCAGAAATTGGCTGCGTTCCGCGTGCGCCAGAACGAAGCGGCTCACGCCATGGTGTTGCCGGCGCTGTAAGCGCACGAACTGACTGCTTGAAGACGTCCCCTGTCCGACCCCCGGCCGGGTGCCTGACATTGCATTGCACGCACGCATTGCACACAGCACCCGGCCGCGACCGACCACTAAGATGAACCCAGACAACACACCGGTTTCACCGATTCTGCCCGGCGCATGGCTTGGCATGGTCGGTGGCGGCCAGCTCGGCCGCATGTTCTGTTTCGCTGCTCAAGCCATGGG
Source organism: Paraburkholderia sp. BL6665CI2N2 (assembly GCF_004366535.1). Lineage (NCBI taxonomy): Bacteria > Pseudomonadati > Pseudomonadota > Betaproteobacteria > Burkholderiales > Burkholderiaceae > Paraburkholderia > Paraburkholderia sp. BL6665CI2N2. Next base: position 4,956,172 of record NZ_SORC01000001.1, on the reverse strand, counting down.
CTATCGCGTTGCCGTGCTCGATCCGGACGAAAACAGTCCGGCGGGCGCTGTCGCTGACCGCCATTTGCGCGCGGCTTACGACGACGAAGCGTCGCTGACCGAACTCGCGCGGCTGTGCGCGGCGGTGTCGACCGAATTCGAGAACGTGCCGGCCGCCAGTCTCGACTTCCTCGCGCGGACTACGTTCGTGAGTCCGGCCGGGCGCTGCGTCGCCGTAGCCCAGGACCGTATTGCCGAGAAGCGTTTTATCGCGTCGTCGGGCGTGACGGTGGCGCCGCACGTGGTGATCGAATCGTCGGATGCGCTGGCCGCGCTCGACGATGCGAAGCTCGAAGCCGTGCTGCCGGGTATTCTCAAGACCGCCCGCATGGGCTACGACGGCAAAGGCCAGATTCGCGTGCGCAACGCCGAGGAAGTGCGCGAGGCGCATGCTTCGCTGGCCGGCGTGCCGTGCGTGCTGGAAAAGCGTTTGCCGTTGAAGTTCGAAGTGTCCGCGCTGATCGCGCGGGCGGCGAGCGGCGCGTCGGTGGTTTATCCGCTCGCGCAGAACACGCATCGCGACGGGGTGCTGTCGCACACCATCGTCCCGGCGCCCGATGCGAGCCCCACGCTCGTCCAGCAAGCGCAACAGGCCGCGCTGCAAATCGCCGACAAGCTCGGTTACGTAGGCGTGCTGTGCGTCGAGTTCTTCATTCTCGAAGACGGTTCGCTGGTGGCCAATGAAATGGCGCCGCGCCCGCACAATTCCGGCCACTACACCGTCGACGCCTGCGCGACCAGCCAGTTCGAGCAACAGGTGCGCGCCATGACCGGCATGCCGCTCGGCGACACGCGCCAGCATTCGCCGGCTGTCATGCTGAACATTCTCGGCGACGTCTGGTTTCCGGACGGTCCGAAGCGCGCGGCCGTCACGCCGCCGTGGCATGAAGTCGCCGCCATGCCGGCAGCCCGTCTGCATCTGTACGGCAAGGAAGAGGCACGGTGCGGCCGCAAGATGGGCCACGTGAACTTCACGGCTGCCACGCTCGAAGAAGCGCGCACGGCGGGACGCGATTGCGCGCGGCTTCTGCACATCATCACGAGCTGACACGAGCATCATGCCGGATCAACCGAAACACGCCGAAGCCGCAATCCCGGTGAGCGCCGCGCAGATCGAACACGCGGCGGCGCTGCTCGACGCGGGCAGCCTGGTCGCGTTTCCCACGGAGACGGTCTACGGTCTCGGCGGCGACGCCGAGAGTCCCGACGCCGTCGCGCGCATTTACGCGGCGAAGGGCAGGCCGGCGAATCATCCGGTGATCGTGCATCTCGCGCCGCAAGGCGACCCGAACTATTGGGTCGAGCATTTGCCTGCGGAGGCGCAGCGGTTGATCGACGCGTTCTGGCCGGGTCCGCTCACGTTAATTCTGAAGCGCGCCGCGCGCATTCCGGCGGCGGTGAGCGGCGGTCAGGATTCGGTGGGATTGCGCTGTCCGTCGCATCCTGTCGCGCAAGCGTTGCTCGAGGCGTTCAATGCATTGCGCGGCGGACACGGCGGTGTTGCGGCGCCATCGGCGAACCGCTTCGGACATGTGAGCCCGACCACGGCGCAACACGTGCGCGACGAGTTTGGCGACACGATTCATGTGCTGGACGGCGGCGCGTCGGATGTCGGTATCGAATCGACCATTCTGGATTTGTCGCGCGGCTTTCCGGCGTTGTTGAGACCGGGGCGTGTAACACCGCAAGACATCGCCGACGTGCTCGGCGAGGCGCCGCGCTTGCCCGACGGCTCGGACGCGACTGCGCCGCGGGCTTCCGGCACGTTGAAGGCGCATTACGCGCCGCGCACGCCGCTGGCGCTGTTGCCGTTCGTCGCGCTGGAGCCTTTGCTTGCCGCGCGGCAAGCGGATGAGCGCGTGGCGTTGGTGGCGCGTGCGTCGCGAGCCGGACCTTGGGCCGATGCCGAAGGCGTGCATTTCATCGCCGCGCCTGAAGATCCGCATGTCTACGCGCGTGAGTTGTATGGCTTGCTGCGGGCGCTGGATCGCGCGAACGTGACGCGGATTCTGATCGAGAAGCTGCCGGATACGATTGAGTGGATCGCGGTGAATGACCGGCTTGGTCGAGCGGCCGCTGCGTTCGAAGCGCAGGGATAGTGTCGGCAGCACGGCTGCATCAGCCGCCGGGCCTCTCATTCACCACAGCAAAGAAAAACGGCGGATCGAGCCTCGATCCGCCGTTTTGCCTGCAACGTCTCGCCTGATTACTTCCCCAACCCCGTCGCAGCGATCTGCTGCTGCACGTACTGCGCGAACAACGCGTGCAGGTGCGTGCTCGGGTGTACCGTATCCGCGAACATATACGTCTGGTCAGCGCCAGCCACCGTATACGTCTGCGGCGAGCAGAACAGCGACTGGCCGAACTGGGCGCCGTACTGAGCCGGCGTCAGCCCGTTCGTCGCGCTCGGATTGGCGGTGGCGTATGCGGTTGCATTGGCCTGCATCGACGTCAGGTTACACGCCGTGCCGGTGTTGGACACCGTGAAGCCCAGCGCCTGGTAGTTCGGCAATTGCTGATCGATCCACGTGAACGCGTCGGCCACGATGACCTTGCCCGTACCCACCAGGCCGAGAGCCGTCAGGTTCTGCACCAGCAGATAGTTATACGCCGCGGTAATGCCGGACAGCAGCGCAGCCGAGCCAGGCGTGCTTGCGTTGGCGGCGACGCCGAGTGGCGTGTTGCCGATGTCCGGCACTGTCGACACCACCACGTGAGTCGCGCCCGAGCCGACGATCTTCTGGACTTGCGCCGCGAGCTGCGTGGCGGCCTGCGCGATCTGCGGATTGGGCAACTTCTGCAGGTAGCCGACGATGAACGCCACTTGGCCCGCTTGCGAGTTCGGCAGTGTGCCGGCTTGCACGAGCAGCGGGTATTGCGTCTGTAGCGCCGCGCCCAGCGCCGTCAGATTGGCGGTGGTCCCCGCGAACTGGAAGATATCGTTCGCGCCGCCGTTGATCAGCACGAGTTGGTTCGCGTTGAAGCTCGCATGCGCGCCCAGGTAGTTGGCCACCTGCGTCACGACCGGCACGGTCGTCGCGGCCATGTTGTTGGGCGCCCAACCCTGGCCTTGAGCATTGACGACGTCCGAGCCGCCTTGCGCATAGCCCAGGCCACCCGTTGCGACCAGCGGCTGGCCGAAGCCGCCGAGGTAGGCCGGCGTCAACGTGTCGCCGTAATACTCAGCGACCTTCTGGGTCCACACTTCACCCGGGTTCGTCGTGAAGCGGCCGCCGCCGAAGCTCCCCTGAATGACCGGCGAGTACGTGCCGACATCCGACAAGCTGTCGCCGAACGACACGACCTGCAATTTGACTCCGCCCGCAGGCGTGCTGCTGGCGTTGTTGTTATTGTCGCTACCCCCGCCGCAAGCCGCGAGCAGAGCGAATGCCGTGCTGGCCATGGCGATCTGCGTGACACGCAGCCAATGTTGTTTCCGCGATGCTGTTTGCTTCATGTTGACGACATCTCCTCGTATGTGTGGCCCTTATGCCATGTGTTGCAGGCAGCGCCCACCGCTTAGGCGGCGTGACGACAGCTTACAGAATCTTCTACGGCCTGCGTGGTGTTTGAAACGCGGCCGTATGGTCTTGCTTCGCGCGCGTAGCCTCGCCCGAATATTCGACTGAATCCATGCGCGCTCCCGATGAACCGGCAACGCGCCGCGCATGATAATCCGCCGCCCACGCGGGCGGCGCAAACAGCGTGCGCAGTTTGTTGCGCCCGCCGCGCACGCTCGCGAAGTCGGCGGCCATCGACGCCCATTCGTGAAACGTCGCCTTCAGCGGGTTGTACGTGTGAAGCGGCTCGACGATGCCGTACACCGGCGCATCGCGCAAATCTTCCTCGACGTAGCTGCCGAACAGGCGATCCCAGATCACCAGCACGCCGGCATAGTTGCGGTCGATATAGCGGTCGTTGCGCGCGTGATGCACGCGATGAATCGACGGCGTATTGAACACGTTTTCGAGCCAGCCGAGTTTGCCGATGGCCTGCGTATGCACGAAAAACTGAAAGCCGAGATTGATCAGCACGATCGCGACGATCTGCTTCGGCGGAAAACCGAGCACGGCGAGCGGCGTCCAGAATAGCCACATGCCCGCGACCGGATACATCAGGCTCTGACGGAACGCGGTCGAAAAATTCATGCGCTCCGACGAGTGATGCACGACATGCGCGGCCCACAGCCAGCGCACGCGATGACTGCAGCGGTGGAACACGTAGTAGAGCAGATCCTGCCCGATGAACAGCACGGCAAACGAGACCCAGCCCGCCTGCCACGTGTAGATGCGATAGTGATCGTAGAAGAACGCGTAGACCGGAATGATGGCGAGCCACGCGAGCTTGTCGGCGGCTTGCTGCATTAGCGCGAGCGCGGCGTTGCAGAGCGTGTCGCGCCAGCTATAGAGTTGCGCGCCCGGTTGCGTGCGCCGCAGGTGCCACGCCTCCCAGCCGATGCATGCGAGAAAGACTGGCGCCATGGCGAGCAGCAGCAATTCGGCATCGAATTGCATTGTGTCTTCCTCCGTGGTCCCTGGCCGCCGCGCTGTGCGCAGCGGATGTTGTCGTTTTTGTTCGAGCGGGACCGTAATCGATGCACAGCCCCGGCGTCACGTCCAGCGTATTACGCGCGCCTCAAACACTGCCCGACAGCGTACACGCTTGAGCACGTCGCCGCGCGCGGCTTCGCTAGAAGGAACACTCAGTGAGCGCCACGCGCGTGCGGGTTTTTCCTGGGCTTGATGCTGCGCGGTTCGACGACCGGATCGGACACCTTGGTAAAGCCCTGCGACGGTCCTTGATACACCCATTCGAGCAGCGCGTCGTGCGCGGCGCGCGCGGCTTCCGAATGCGGATCGTTGATCAGGCTGACCACCACGTAACTGTTACCGTCCGCCGAGGCCACATAGCCCGCGATTGCCCGAACGTCGCGCAAGGTGCCCGTCTTGATGTGCGCATTGCCGCCCGCGCCCTGGTTGGTCAAGCGGTTGCGCATGGTGCCGTCGACGCCCGCGATCGGCAGCGACTCCACGAAGACCTGCGCGACCGGACTGGCGTTGGCTCGCTGCAATAGATCAGCGAGTGAGAGCGCGGTGACATGCTCTTCGCGCGACAGGCCCGAGCCGTTATCGAGCGTTAGATATTCCATGTCCACGCTGTCGCGGCGCAGAAACGCCTGGATTGCGCGCGCCGATTTGGCGGTCGTCGCGGGCCCTTTTTCCTCGGCGGCGCCGATCGTCAGGAACAGGTTGCGCGCCATCGTGTTGTTGCTGAACTTGTTGATGTCGCGAACGATGTCGGACAGCACCGGCCCCTGATGCGTCGCCACCAGTTTCGCGCCGACGGGCACCGCGCCTTCGCGCGTCGCGCCGCTGAACGTGCCGCCGGTTTGCTGCCATAGCGCGAGAAAACCGCCCGCAAAAAACGCCGAGTGGTCGAGTACCGCGACGTTGATCGTGCGCGGGCCGCAGCGCATCGAATAGTCGCCGCTGAACGAGGCCACGACGGTGCCGTTCGGTTGCGGCGTGACGGTGGGCGACACCGAGGCTGCGTCGCCGCGGCACGGGCCGTTCACCGCGTGCATCTGGTTGTCGATCTGCAACTGCGCGAGCGCGGGCAGCACGTCGATCGCGACGCTGCCGTCGGGCGACGGCGTCAGCGTGAACGACAACGATTTGAATGCATACAGCAGCGGATCGGGACCGACGTTGTACGGCGCGGTGGCGTCGTCGTCGAACGGCGGCAGGTCGCGTGTGGACGCATCGAAGTAGCGCTTGTCGAGCACCAGTGCGCCGTCTATGCCGGTGATGCCCGCCTTGTGGATCTTCTGCACGAGATCGATCAGCTCTTCCGGCACGAGCTTCGGATCGCCCGTGCCCTGAATGTAGAGATTGCCGTGCAGCACGCCGTTCGCGTCGACGTTGCCGTCCGCGTAGGCGCTGGTGCGCCAACGGTAGTCCGGGCCGAGTATCGACAGGCCCGAGTAGGTGGTGACGAGTTTCATCGTCGAGGCGGGCATCATCGGCTTGCCGGCGTTCAGTGCGAGGATCGGCGTGCGATCGCCGACTTTCTCCACGACCACGCTGATCGACGACAAGGGCACGTGCGCGCGCTGCAAGCCCAGCATCACCGACTGCGGCAAGACGGTGGTGACGTTGACGCTCGGACGCGTGGCCTTGACGCGAGCCTGCGCGACTAGCGGCAGCGATGCGCCGCAGCCGAGCGCGGCGCAGGCGACGAGCCATGCCGCGGTGCGCGGCGCGAACCGGCGCGGCAGATGCATGGTGGAAGTGGTTGTTATGGCCGAAGCTGCGCGAGCCACGCCATCGAGCGGCTCAGTGAATGTGCCTGGAGCGGCGGAAACAGAAGCGGATCGCGTACGCAGCGCGACATGACGAACATACTTGATGCGGCGTGCAAGAGAAACCAGAAAAGCGTGCGTCATGGACGGGCGAAAAAGCAAAATGTCAGGGCGTGGGGCACGCGGCAATCCCGGCGGCGCCGATGGATCGCGTTGGCGCGCGGACGCAAAACGCCGGCCGCGCGAAGCAAAGCGCCCATTGTAGAGAGTTGCCGCCAGGCTGCGGTGGAAAATGCGCCACGCGGCGCGCATGCAGGGAGCGGGCGCTAGAATGCGGCATCATCGAACGATTCGGAACGGATAACCATGCGCATCTTGCTAGTCGAAGACGACCGGATGATTGCCGAAGGCGTGCGCAAGGCGCTGCGCGGCGAAGGCTTCGCGGTCGACTGGGTGGAAGACGGCGAAGCGGCGCTCAGCGCGGCGGGCAGCCAGCCTTACGATCTCGTGCTGCTCGACCTGGGCCTGCCCAAACGCGACGGCCTGGACGTGTTGCGCACGCTGCGCGCGCGCGGCCACGCGCTGCCGGTGCTGATCGTCACCGCACGCGACGCCGTGGCGGATCGTGTCAAAGGCCTCGACGCCGGCGCCGACGATTACCTCGTCAAACCTTTCGATCTCGACGAACTCGGCGCCCGCATGCGCGCATTGATCCGGCGTCAGTCCGGGCGCAGCGATTCGACCATTCGCCACGGCAATCTGACGCTCGACCCCGCCTCGCATCAGGTCACGCTCGACGGCGCGCCGGTCGCGTTGTCGGCGCGAGAATTCGCGCTGCTCGAGGCGCTGCTTGCGCGTCCCGGCGCCGTGCTCTCGAAGAGCCAGCTCGAAGAAAAAATGTACGGCTGGGGCGAGGAGATCGGCAGCAACACGGTCGAGGTCTACATTCACGCGCTGCGCAAGAAACTCGGCGCGGAGTTGATCCGCAACGTGCGCGGTCTGGGCTACATGATCGCGAAGGACGCCTGAGCCGATGCGTTCGATCCGCCGTCAATTGCTGGTCTGGCTGCTGGCGCTGGTGTTGCTCGGCGTCGGCATTGCGGGTTGGCTGATTTACCGGCAAGCGCTTGCCGAAGCCAACGAACTTTTCGATTACCAACTGGAGCAGATCGCCGCGGCGCTGCCGTCGGAACCGTTCTCGCAAGTGCTCGGTTCGCGCGACACCGGCGACGAAGGCATCGTGCTGCAGATCTGGAATCGCAACGGCGTGCTGATGTACTACTCGCGTCCGCGTGCGCCGCTCGCGCCGCGCGCCGAACTCGGGTTTTCGACCGAGCACACGGATCGCGGCGAGTGGCGCGTGTATGGCGCGATCGTCGGCGATAACGTGGTGCAACTGGCGCAGCCGATTTCCGTGCGCAACCGGCTCGCTGCGAATGTCGCGCTGCGTACGCTGTGGCCGTTGATCGTGCTGCTGCCTTTGCTGGGGCTCGCGGTGTGGGTGGTTATCGGTCGCGGACTCAGGCCATTGCGGCGCGTGACCAGCGCGCTCGACGCGCGTCATCCCGAAGCGCTTGATCCTTTGCCGGATCAGCGCTTGCCGCTCGAAGTGCAGCCGCTCGTGCGCGCGCTGAACGGACTGCTCGAACGGCTCGCCACTGCGCTCGATATTCAGAAAGCATTCGTCGCCGACGCCGCGCATGAATTGCGCACGCCGCTCGCCGCCGTGCAGATTCAGGCGCAACTGGTGGCGCGCGCGAAGGACGATAGCGGCCGCAGCGAAGCGCTCGCCGATCTGCAAGCCGGCGTGACACGCGCGACGCGCCTTGCGGAACAGCTATTGGCGCTGGCGCGTTCTGAACCGGACGGCCTCGCCGCCACCGACGCGATCGATCTGCGCGCGCTGCTGCAAGAGTGCGTGGTGGCTTACGCGCCGCTTGCGCTCGATCGCGGCGTCGATCTCGGCATCGAGGCGACCGAGTCCGCCACCGTGATCGGCGATGCCGACGCGTTGCGCGTGATGTTCAACAATCTCGTGGATAACGCAACCAAGTACACGCCACGCGGCGGACGTGTGGACGTCAGCCTGCATGTCGAAGAGGGACACCCGGTCGTGCGGATCGCCGACAGCGGGCCGGGGATCGAGCCGGCCGAACGCGATCGCGTGTTCGATCGTTTCTATCGCGCGGGCGCCGGCGCGAATCGTGTCCGTACCGACGTGGCGGGCACCGGTCTGGGTCTGGCGATCGTGCGCCGCATCGCCGTGCAGCATCATGCCGCCATATCGCTCGACGAGTCGCCGGCGGGCGGCTTGCAGGTCAGCGTGCGATTTTGAAGGCAAGGCTTTCTGTTCGTAAAGAGACTTAAAGAAGGCTTAAACAGGCCTAAATAGCTGGATGGAAGCGATCTGTCGCTGCTTAAGACTCTTTTAAGCGATGCCACGTACGCTTCGAGACATCCAAAGTCTCTTTCTCCCAGTCAGGAGTACACGATGAACGCGAAAACCTTGTCCCGCAGCGCTGTTGCAATCGCCGTCGCCGTAGCGCTTTCCGCCGGCTATGTGGCGGGGCATCGCGACGTGCCCGCGCCGCAGGTGATCTCGCCGGCGCAAGCCGCGATGATGCCCGCTGAAGCCGCCGCCAAAACCGGCATTCCCGACTTCTCGGGCCTCGTCGAAACCTACGGTCCGGCCGTGGTGAACATCAGCGCGAAGCACGTCGTCAAGCAGACGGCGCTGCGCGGCAATCCGGGCAACGGCGGCGGCAATCAGTTGCCGATCGATCCGAGCGATCCGTTCTACCAGTTCTATAAACATTTCTTCGGCGGCATGCCCGGCATGCAAGGCGGCGGCGACGGCGGCGATGCGACCGATCAGCCGAGCGCAAGCCTGGGCTCGGGATTCATCGTCAGCAATGACGGCTATATCCTGACTAACGCGCACGTGGTGGACGGCGCGAACGTCGTCACCGTGAAGCTGACGGACAAGCGCGAGTTCAAGGCCAAGGTGGTCGGCGCCGACAAGCAGTCGGACGTCGCCGTGTTGAAGATCGACGCGAGCAATCTGCCGACCGTGAAGATCGGCGATCCGCGCCAGAGCAAGGTCGGCCAGTGGGTCGTCGCGATCGGCTCGCCGTACGGTTTCGACAACACGGTGACCTCGGGCATCATCAGCGCGAAGTCGCGCTCGTTGCCTAACGAAAACTACACGCCGTTCATTCAGACCGACGTGCCGGTGAACCCAGGCAACTCGGGCGGACCGCTGTTCAATCTGCAAGGCGAAGTGATCGGTATCAACTCGATGATCTATTCGCAGACGGGCGGCTTCCAGGGCCTTTCGTTCGCCATCCCGATCAATGAGGCGATCAAGGTCAAGGACGACATCGTCAAGACCGGCCACGTGAGCCGCGGCCGTCTCGGCGTGGCGGTGCAGGGCATGGACCAGACGCTCGCCAATTCGTTCGGTATGCAGAAGCCGCAGGGCGCGCTGGTCAGTTCGGTCGATCCGGGCGGCCCGGCGGCCAAGGCCGGCCTGCAGCCTGGCGACGTGATCCTGTCGGTGAACGGCGAACCGGTCAGCGACTCGTCCGATCTGCCGGCGCAGGTCGCGGGTCTGGCGCCGGGCAGTTCGGCAACCGTGCAGGTCTGGCGCGACAAGGCCACCAAAGACCTCAAAGTGACCATTGGTTCCTTGTCGGATGCGAAGGTCGCTTCGGGCAAGGCCGATCAGCCGACCCAGTTGCAAGGCCGGCTCGGTGTGGCGGTGCGGCCGCTGACGCCGGAAGAGAAGAGCGGCGCGTCGGTTTCGCACGGTCTGCTGGTGCAGCAATCGGGCGGCGCGGCGGAAAGCGCCGGCATTCAACCGGGCGACGTGATTCTGGCGGTCAACGGCCGGCCCATTTCGAGCGTCGATCAACTGAAACAGATAATCGCCGGCGCCGGCAACAGCATCGCGTTGCTGATCCAGCGCGACAACTCGCAGATCTTCGTGCCGGTGGATCTCGGCTGATGCGCGAGAGGCGAACGGCATAGCCGCTCGTCCGGTTGGAAGTTTGACCGACGCTGCGGCTGCTCTCACCGCGAGTTGAAGTAATGCTTGCCGGTCCGTTGCATTTACTGCCGGCGGACCGGCAATTTTTATTGGACCTTTGCATCGAAGAAGGGCGCTGTGCGCCACCGGGCGTGGCGTACGGCGGTTTCCGTATGATGCGTCCGGCGGCTTGGCACGCAGGTTGCGTCTGCGTTGATCCGGGCCCATCGCGGGAAACCGGAGAAGCAGGCATAGGACTTCAACAAGGAGCGAACCGATGAAAACCCAACGCAAGCAGCGAAGGATCGTAGCCGCCGCGGTCGCCGCAGCGCTCACGCTCGGTCTGGCGGGTGGCGCATACGCACAGCAGGCAAGCGACACGACCGGCGGCACGACCACCGATCAAACCAGCGCGGGCAACGCCAATGGCGGCGGCCTGCCGCAAATCCAGCAGCAAGGCGACGTCTCGTTCGTGTCGGGCGGCGTCGGTCTCGACGAATCGAAGGCATTGCAACAGGCGCAAAGCCAGTGGCCGCTGTCACTGCGCTTTACGGGCCCGGGTTCCGACTTTCTCGCCGACGTTCATGTGCGTCTGGTCGACGCGCACAACGGCGAGGTGCTGAGCACCACGTCGCGCGGGCCGTATATGCTGGTGAAAGTGCGCCCGGGGCGCTACACGGTGCACGCTCAATACAAGGACCGCGACCAGGCCAAAGCGGTGACGATCCCGGCCAAGGGCACTGCGAAGGCCGCGTTCTACTGGAACACGCAGTAAGACGCGCAGTAAGCCCGGCGCCATTCCGGGCGGTGGTGCGGTTAGCGCCGCACTGCGTGCAGGAAGGTTGCGCAATCGGCCGGACTTTGGCCGATAATGAAGCCACGGGCACCCCCCGTGGCTTTACTGTTTGCACGACCGCACATCATCACGGAGCCGAGACATGAGCGATGCCTTGACATCTCACGGGAGCCCGGACGCGAGCGCAGGCGCGCACACCATCGTGATCACCGGCAACAGCCACCGGGTGCGGATGATCCACGGCGGCGTCACCATGGCCGATACGCAGGCGGGACTGACATTGTCGGAAACCGGTCTGGCGGACGTGTTCTATTTCCCGCGCTCGGACGTGAACATGGCCCGGCTCGAGCGCTCGACGCACACCACGCACTGTCCGTTCAAGGGCGACGCGTCGTATTTCCATCTGCGCACGGAAGACGGCCTGATCGAGAACGCCGTGTGGAGTTACGAAACGCCGCTCGAATCGGCGATGAAGATCAAAGGGTATCTCGCGTTTTACGCATCGCGCGTCGACCGCATCGATCAGACGTCCTGATCCCGCTGTCGCGCGTTCATCGGGGAGGCTGGCATGGAACTGAACGACGCGTTACGGATTCCACTTGCGCCGTCCGACGTCTGGGAAGCGTTGCAGGATCTCGCGCTGCTGCGCGCCAGCCTCGACAATTGCGAGTCGTTCACCCGCCTCGCGCACGGCGAATACGAGCTGATCATGACCGTGCCGCTCGGTCCGCTGCGCGCGCGCTACCAGGCGCGTGCCCACGTGGCCGGCCAGGATTCCGGTCCGGCGGATGCGCAGCGCCGCACCATCAATTTCAAAGCACGGGCCGAGGGCATCGGCGCGTTGCGCGGCCAGATCGAAGTACGCTTGCGCGCGGACGAAAGCGCGCACGCCGCCGACAGGGAGCGCAGCACGCGGATCGATTACATCATCTGGGCGACCTCGTCGGGCCCGCTCGCGGAATTGCCGACGCGGCAACTCGAAAACGCGCTGCATCAACTGGCCGACGACTTTTTCACGGAGTTCGATGCTGTCGTGCGTGCGAAGCATGGGCAAGGTCCGAATCGCGCCCGTGGTTCGGCGGTGCGCCGCCAGCATGTGTTTCTGCGACCGATCACGCTCGGCAACATGGCGCGGCGAGTAAGGTCGGATCACGGCAATGCGCTGCCTGGGCGCGCGGCCAGCGCGTCGCACGGAGCCGCGCATGGTGTGTCGCACGGGGTTCCGCATCACGAGCCGAGTCCTCACGCGGTCCCGAACTGGGCTTGGGCCGCGATGATTTTTCTGGTCGCGCTGCTGTTGTATGTCGCGCGCTGGATCAGCGAGCATTGATTCTGGCAGGTGCCTGCCGTAGCGGCGGCGCAAGCGCGGCCGGTAGCGCCGCTGTCGTGTCCATGCGACTACGAAATTCCGGTGGCCAGCTACGAAACGTCGTCAGCCGAGCAGCGCCGCGCTCGCGCATGCACACTCACACGCCACGAAACTCCCTTCGCCATGCCGACGGCGATGTGCGAAACGCCTCCGCGAAATGTTGCCGCAACGAAGCGGCCGAACCGAAGCCCGCGATTCCCGCGATCGCTTCCACCGGCTCGTCGGTGCTCTCGAGCAATTGCTGCGCGCGAGCCAGCCGCTGCGCCAGCAGCCACGCGCCGACAGTCGTGCCCGTGGCGAGCCGGAAGCGTCGCGTGAACGTGCGGCGGCTCATCAGCGCGCGCCCGGCCAGCGTGTCGAGCGTATGCGGCAACGTCAGATTGCCGCTCACCCAGTCGAGCAGATCCGACAGCCGGTCGCCGCGCAGATTCGGCGGCATCGGCTGCTGAACGTATTGCGCCTGGCCGCCTTGCCGATGCGGGGGCACCACCAGCCGGCGCGCGACGTGATTGGCCACTGCAGTGCCGCACAGTTTGCGCATCACATGCAGACAGCAGTCGAGGCCCGCCGCCGTGCCGGCCGAGGTCAGCACGTTGCCGTCGTCGACATAGAGCACGTTCGGGTCGAGGCGCACGCGCGGGTAGCGTCGCGCGAAGTCGTCGGCCCACGCCCAGTGCGTCGACGCCGGACGCTCGTCGAGGATGCCGGCGGCTGCGAGCACGAATGCGCCCAGGCAAAGCCCGACCAGTTGCGCGCCGCGCGCGTGGGCGGCGCGTAGTGCGTCGAGCAGCGCCGCGGGCGGCGTTTCGGCCGGGTCGCGCCAGCTTGGCACGATGATCGTGTCGGCGTCGGCGAGCGCTTCGAGTCCATGCGTGACGGCGATCGAAAATCCGGCGGTGGTGGTCAGCGCGCCCGTTTCGGCGGCGCAGACGCGGAAGTCGAACTCCGGCACGCCGCCGCCGCTGCGGTCTTCGCCGAACACCACGCACGGCACCGAAAGATGGAACGGACTGATGCGATCGAACGCGACCACCGCGACGATGTGGCGGAGCGGTTCACCCCGCGTCGTGCCAGAGGAAACGGAAGTGGAAGCGGGCGTGGCCATCAGTCATCTCATGAATTCCGACGATGGCCCGATTCTAGCGAATCTTGTCATTTGGGTCGCTGTCGGGAAACTCATCGTGCGGGAACAATGCAGTCATCCCGGCAGCTCGTTCCGAGTCCAGACTGGACCCGCGCGCGCCGCCCCTTTACCGACCGAGGAGTCTTGCCATGACCACACCGCGCCGTGCGCTGATCGTTATCGACGTGCAGAACGAATACGTGACCGGCGATCTGCCGATCGAATACCCGGACGTGCAAAGCTCGCTTGCCCATATCGGCCGCGCGATGGATGCGGCGCGGGCCGCAGGCGTGCCGGTGGTGGTCGTGCAAAACTTCGCGCCGGCCAGCTCGCCGCTATTCGCGCGTGGCAGCAGCGGGGCGGAGCTGCATCCGGTGGTGGGCGAGCGGGCTCGCGATCACTACGTCGAAAAGTCGCTGCCGAGCGCTTTTACCGGCACCGACCTGGCCGACTGGCTCGCCGCGCGCCAGCTCGACACGCTGACGGTTGCCGGCTACATGACGCACAACTGCGACGCGTCGACCATCAATCACGCGGTTCACGCGGGACTGACCGTCGAGTTCCTGCACGACGCGACGGGTTCTGTGCCGTATCAGAACAGCGCGGGTTTCGCCAGCGCGCAGGACATCCACCGGGTGTTCAGCGTGGTGCTGCAGTCGCGTTTCGCGGCGGTGGCGAGCACCGACGAGTGGATCGCGGCGGTGCGGAGCGGGACGCCTTTGGAGCGGGACAACATCTATGCGTCGAATCAGAAGGCAAGGGCCACGCGGGCCGCGGCGTAGAGATCGCGGACGATGGTCGCGTCGAGCGCTGCTATATAGAATGCGGTCGGCCGGGTAGAACAAAGCGGCGAATGCGGCATCACGCATGCTGTGCATGAAAACAAAGGCGGCGGGTTGCTCACCCGTCCGCCTTTTTTCATCCGCCGCTTCCGTCAGGCGATCGACTAACCGCCGCCGCTCCGCTGCGCATGCCCATTGCGCAGAGCCGGGCTCAGCTTCAGTGCGTCGAACATGCCTTCGACCATCTGCACGGCATGGGCGCCGAAATCCGTGGCGTCGGGCAAAAAAAGCATGTCGCGCAGCGAACCGCTGACGAACGCATGCACCATCGCCGCCGCCAGTTTCGTGTCCAGATCCGCGGGCAGTTGCCCTTTGGAGATGGCATTGCGCAGACCGCCCTGGATTTTCTGAAGTCCTTCGCGCATGTTGGTCTGATAGCGGACCATCACCGGACCCATTTCCTCGACCAGCTCGCATTTCAGAAACAGGATGTCGAACACGCGCCGGCGACGCGGGTCGCTGGCGGTGTCGCGCAGACAGACGGTGCAGATTTCCATCAGACGTCCGAGCGGATCGGGCTCGTTGGGATCTTGAGAGGCGGCCTTGAGTTCGTCCAGCGGCAGCAGCACGCGGTCGAACATTTCCGTAAACAGATCGCTCTTATGTGCGAAGTGCCAGTAGATGGCACCGCGCGTGACGCCGGCGGCCTGCGCGATATCGGCAAGCGACGTGCGCGATACGCCTTTCTCGAAGAAAACCCGTTCGGCCGCGTCGAGAATACTGTTGCGCGTCTCCTGCGCCTCTTCTTTGGTTCTTCTGACCATGTTGGAATGACCTGCCCTGATTGTGGGGTTTTCCCGGGCGTTTTTAAGTACGCCCGATGACAATCCGTCTACCGTTGACCGAATTGCGAAGCAATCTTGCAAGCCCCCAGCCAGCAAGAGATATAAACGCACTTTTACATGCATTCGTGAATGTATATATAATAGCATCCCACGATCGGATAGCCCAAGCCGTGACGAAACGTTAATATCCGTCACTGTTGCCTTTCAAACGCTCTTCGCGCCGTGCCCGGACGGGCGGCGCCGTGCGGCATTTCCCCGGTATGGCGCATTTCAGTCAGGGTGCCCTGCAGGTTCGGTGTGCGTCCGCGGGTGTCCGGTCAGGCGTCGCAAGACGCATGTGTGCGCTGTCGTCCCCGGGGTAGGGATGCGCGCACTTTTTCATTCTCAGTCTTTGACAGAGGTCGCTCCATGCGCGTCGAACGGGTTCCATTCCGCTTAATCAGTGCCGCGACGGCTGCCGTATTGCTGGCAGCGTGCGGACCAAAACAATCTGCCCCGCCGCAACAAACGCCCGAAGTCGGCGTCGTCACTGTTCAGCCCACGGCCGTGCCCGTCGTCACCGAATTGCCCGGCCGCACCAGTGCCTTCCTCGTGGCGCAAGTGCGCGCGCGGGTCGACGGCATCGTGTTGCGCCGCGAGTTCACGGAAGGCAGTCAGGTCAAAGCGGGACAACGTCTGTACAAGATCGATCCGGCGCCGTACATCGCCACGCTGAATAACGCCAAGGCGAGCCTGGCGAAGGCGCAGGCCAACCTCGTGTCGGTCACTGCGCAAGCGAACCGTTACAAGGTGCTGGTGGCGGCCAATGCGGTCAGCAAGCAGGACTACGACAACGCCGTCGCCTCGCAAGGGCAGGCAGTGGCCGACGTCGCCGCGGGCAAGGCGGCAGTGGATACAGCGCAGATCAACCTCGGCTACACGGACGTGGTTTCGCCGGTGAGCGGCCAGGTCGGCATTTCGCAGGTCACCCCGGGCGCCTACGTGCAGGCGAGCGCCGCCACCTTGATGGCCACCGTGCAGACACTGGATCCGGTCTATGTGGACCTGACGCAATCGAGCCTCGACGGGCTGAAGCTGCGCCGCGACATGCAGGAAGGACGTCTGAAGACGACCGGGCCGGACGCCGCCAAGGTGTCGCTGATTCTCGAAGACGGCCGCACCTATTCGGAGAAGGGCAAGCTGCAGTTCACCGACGTGACGGTCGACCAGGGCACCGGTTCGGTCACCGTGCGCGCGATCTTCAAGAACACCGACAAGGTGCTGCTGCCAGGCATGTTCGTGCGCGCGCGCATCGAAGAGGGCGTCAACGAAAGCGCGCTCGTGGTGCCGCAAGTCGGCATCACGCACGATCAGAAGGGTCAGCCGACCGCGCTGGTCGTCGGTAACGACAACAAGGTGGTGTTGCGTCAGCTGGTCACCTCGGGCACGTACGGTTCGAACTGGGTGGTCGAAAGCGGCCTGAATCCGGGCGACCGCGTGATCGTGCAGGGCACCGACAAGGCGAAACCCGGCATGCAGGTCAAGACCGTTGCCGCGCAACTTCCCGCCACACCCGCTTCCGGCGCTGCTGCTCAAAGCGCGCCGGCCGCCAGCGGTGCTGCGCAGACGGCACAACCTGCCTCCGCTGCATCGGGCGCGTAATAACAGGGAGCCCGCCTCATGGCAAAGTTCTTCATTGATCGCCCGATTTTTGCATGGGTGATCGCCATCATTCTGATGCTCGCGGGCATCGCGTCGGTCTTCACATTGCCGATCGCGCAGTACCCGACCATCGCGCCGCCGGCCGTGCAGATCAGCGCAACGTACCCGGGCGCATCGGCGAAGACGGTGGAAAACACCGTCACGCAGGTGATCGAGCAGCAGATGAGTGGTCTCGACCACTTGCTGTATCTGTCGTCCACGTCGGACGACTCGGGTACGGCAACCATCACGCTGACGTTCGCGGCCGGCACCAATCCTGACATCGCGCAGGTGCAGGTGCAGAACAAGCTGCAGCTCGCCACGCCGCTGTTGCCGCAAGCCGTGCAGCAGTTGGGCACCAAGGTCACGAAGTCGAGCAGCAGCTTCTTGCTGGTGATGGCGTTCGTGTCCGAAGACGGCAGCATGAACAAGTACGACCTGGCGAACTACGTCGCGTCGAACATTCAGGATCCGGTGAGCCGTATCGACGGCGTGGGCACGGTGACGCTGTTCGGTTCGCAGTACGCCATGCGGATCTGGCTGGACGCGAACAAGCTGACCAACTTCGGCCTCACGCCGGTGGATGTGGAAACGGCGTTGCAAGCGCAGAACGTGCAGGTCGCGGGCGGTTCGCTCGGCGGCACGCCTTCCGTGCCGGGTCAGGTGTTGCAGGCCACCATCACGGAAGCCACGCTGCTCAACACGCCGGAGCAGTTCGGCAACGTGCTGCTGAAGGTGAACCAGGACGGCTCGCGCGTTCGCATCAAGGACGTGGCGCGTATCGAACTCGGCGGCGAAAACTACAACTTCGACACCAAGTACAACGGCCAGCCGACGGCGGGCTTCGGTATTCAGCTCGCTACCGGCGCGAATGCGCTGGCTACCGCGAAGGCGGTGCGCGCGAAGGTCGCCGAACTGTCGAAGTACTTCCCGCACGGTCTGGTGGTGCAGTACCCGTACGACACCACGCCGTTCGTGCGTCTGTCGATCGAAGAAGTGGTCAAGACGCTGCTCGAAGGTATCGTGCTGGTGTTCCTGGTCATGTACCTGTTCCTGCAGAACCTGCGCGCCACGCTGATCCCGACGATCGCGGTGCCGGTGGTGCTGCTGGGCACGTTCGCGATCATGGGTCTGGTGGGCTTCTCGATCAACACGCTGTCCATGTTCGGGCTCGTGCTGGCGATCGGCTTGCTGGTGGACGATGCGATCGTGGTGGTGGAAAACGTCGAGCGGGTGATGCAGGAGGAGGGTTTATCGCCTCGTGACGCCACCCGCAAGGCGATGGATCAGATTACCGGCGCGCTGGTCGGCGTGGCGCTCGTGCTCTCGGCGGTGTTCGTGCCGGTGGCGTTCTCGGGCGGTTCGGTCGGCGCAATTTACCGGCAGTTCTCGCTGACGATCGTGGCGGCCATGGTGCTGTCCGTGCTGGTCGCGTTGATTCTGACGCCGGCATTGTGCGCGACGATTCTCAAGCCGGTTGAACCGGGGCACCAGGAAAAAACCACCGGTTTCTTCGGCTGGTTCAACCGCACCTTCAACAGGAGCCGCGACAAGTATCACTCGGGCGTGCACCACGTGATCAAGCGCTCGGGCCGTTGGCTGATCATCTATATGGTGGTGATCTTCGCGGTCGGCCTGCTGTTCGTGAAGCTGCCCAAGTCGTTCCTGCCTGACGAAGACCAGGGCACGATGTTCGTGCTGGTGCAAACGCCGTCGGGCTCGACGCAGGAAACCACGGCGCGCGCGTTGAAGGACGTGTCCGACTATCTGCTCAACACCGAGAAGAGCATCGTCGAATCGACCTTTACCGTGAACGGCTTCAGCTTCGCCGGTCGCGGCCAGAATGCGGGTCTCGTGTTCGTGCGGATGAAGGATTACTCGCAACGTCAGCACAGCGATCAGAAGGTGCAGGCGCTGGTGGGCCGTCTCTTCATGCACTTCGGCAGCTACAAGAACGCGCTGGTGTATCCGGTGAATCCGCCGTCGATTCCTGAACTCGGCACGGCCGCGGGCTTCGACTTCGAATTGCAGGATCGCGCCGGCGTCGGTCACGCAAAGCTGATGGAAGCACGCAACATGTTGCTGGGCATGGCGGCGAAAGATCCGACGCTGGCTCAGGTGCGTCCGAACGGCCTGAACGACACGCCGCAGTTCAAGGTGGATATCGACCACGAGAAGGCTTCGGCGCTTGGTGTGTCGCTGTCCGCGATCGACCAGACGTTCTCGATCGCGTGGGCGTCGCAGTACGTGAACAACTTCCTCGATACGGACGGCCGGATCAAGAAGGTGTATCTGCAAGGCGATGCGCCGTTCCGCATGACGCCGGAAGACCTGAACGCCTGGTACGTGCGTAACACCGCGGGTGGCATGGTGCCGTTCTCGTCGTTCGCGAGCGGCACGTGGACCTACGGTTCGCCAAAGCTGGAGCGCTACAACGGCATTTCCGCGGTGGAAATCCAGGGCGCGGCGGCACCGGGCAAGTCGACCGGTCAGGCCATGACAGCCATGGAAGCGCTCGTGGCGAAGCTGCCGGCCGGCGTGGGCTACGAGTGGACGGGTCTGTCGTTGCAGGAACGCCAGTCCGGTTCGCAGGCGCCGATTCTGTACGGCATCTCGATCCTCGTCGTGTTCCTGTGTCTCGCGGCACTGTATGAAAGCTGGTCGATTCCGTTCTCGGTGATCATGGTGGTGCCGCTCGGCGTGATCGGCGCACTGCTGGCCGCTACGCTGCGTGGACTCGAGAACGACGTGTTCTTCCAGGTGGGTCTGTTGACCACGGTGGGTCTGTCGGCGAAGAACGCGATTCTGATCGTGGAATTCGCCCGCGAGCTGCAGCAGGGTGAGGGCATGGGGCCGATCGAGGCCGCGCTGGAAGCAGCGCGTCTGCGGTTGCGTCCGATTCTGATGACCTCGCTCGCGTTCATTCTCGGCGTGATGCCGCTCGCGATCAGTAACGGCGCGGGTTCGGCGAGCCAGCACGCGATCGGTACCGGCGTGATCGGCGGGATGTTGACGGCGACCTTCCTCGCGATTTTCATGATCCCGATGTTCTTCGTCGTGATCCGCGCGAAATTCGGTGGCGAGAAGGAAGACCCGGACGAGGCGCTCGCACACTACAACCAGCACCATCCGCATGACGGCCAGGGCGGCGCTTCGCCCGGGGCGACGGATCAAGGCTCGGGCAAGGACGGACATTGAGATGCAAAAACACTCTCTGATTGCAGTGGCGGTCGCGCTGTTCGCCGCAGGGTGCACGATGGCGCCGAAGTACGAGCGTCCGGCCCCGCCCACGACGAGCGCCTTCCCGACCGGCGGCGTGTACGACACGCAACCGGGCGCGACCCAGCCGGGCGCGAGCCAGACTGACGCGACCCAGGCGGGCAAGCAACCGCCCGGCGCGACAAATGCTGCGCGCAGCGCCAACGGCGTGGCCGCGGCGGATATCGGCTGGCGTGATTTCTTCGTCGATCCGCGCATGCAGCGGTTGATCGAAATCGCGCTGAAGAACAACCGCGACCTGCGCGTGTCGGTGCTTAACATGCAGGCCTCGGCGGCGCAGTACCGGATCGTTCGCGCCGGGCTGTTCCCCACGCTCGACGCCGCGGCTTCGCAAAGCAAGCAACGCACGCCGAAAGATCTGTCGGTCGCGGGGCAGACGATTACCAACACGTATTCGGTCGGCTTGAACGCGTCGTGGGAAATCGACTTCTTTGGGCGGATTCAGAGCCTGAAGGACCAGGCGTTGGCGCAATACCTGGCCACGGCTCAGGCGCGCAAGGCGGCGGAAATCTCGCTGGTCTCGCAGGTGGCGACCCAGTACATGACCGTGCTCGAGCTCGACGACCTGTTGAAAGTCACGCAGAACACGCTGAAGACCTCGCAGGAATCGTATCGGATCGCCAAGTTGCAGTTCGACAATGGCACCGGTTCGGAGCTGGATCTGCGTCAATCGCAAACCGTGGTCGAGCAGGCTCAGGCCAACCTGCAGCAGCAGCTGCGTCTGCGGGCGCAAGCGGATAACGCGCTCGTGCTGTTGATCGGCGAGCCGTTGCCGGACGATCTGCCGCCGGGCATGACGCTGGACAACCAGAATCTCCTCACGGATATTCCGGCGGGTCTGCCGTCCGATCTGCTGACGCGTCGTCCGGACATCATGGAGGCCGAAGAAAACCTGCTGGCCGCCAATGCGAACATCGGCGCGGCGCGCGCGGCGTTCTTCCCGAAGGTCTCGCTGACCGGCAGCTTCGGTACGCTCAGCCCGTCGCTCGGCGGTCTGTTCAAGCCGGGTTCGGCGGCGTGGAGCTTCGCGCCGTCGATCACGTTGCCGATCTTCGAGGGCGGACAGAATCTCGCCAACCTCGATCTCGCCAACATCCAGAAGAAAGTCCAGATCGCCACGTATGAAAAAGCGATCCAGTCGGCCTTCCGCGATGTGGCCGACGCCCTGGCGGCGCGTGGCACGTACGATCAGCAGATCCAGGCATTGGAGCGCAATACCTTCGCCGAACAGCGCCGGCTGGATCTGTCGAACCTGCGTTATACGAATGGTGTCGACAGCTATCTGACGGTGCTGACCGCGCAGACCGATCTGTATTCGTCGCAGCAGTTGCTGGTCACCGCCCGCATGCAACGTCTGCAGAACCTCGTGACGTTGTATCAGGTGCTCGGCGGCGGCTGGATCGAACACAACGGCGAGCAGCCGCGTCCGGCCGATGCACCGGTCGACTACGGTGCGGCGAGCGCGCCGGTGGCGGCTTCGGGGGCTACGGCGGGTTAGGATTGCTCGTTGCCCCAGGCGCGTAGAGCGGTTTCAGTTTCAGCAGAAACCGCCTCGCGCAGCCCGCCATGAAAAAAACGCCACGGCATGCCGTGGCGTTTTTTTATCCGCAGCGCTTGCGCGATCTCTCGTTCGCACAAGCGCTCAAGTGTTGCGTGCCGTTCAGTGCACGTCAGCTGCGCGCAGCATGTCGTCGCCGCGCGGTTCGTTGCCGCCGCGTCCGTCGAAATCATGCCCGGCGCTGCGAATTTCGCACTGCGCCTTTTTCTCGCTCTTTACGCCGTTGAAGATCAGATTCAGCACGACCGCCGACACCGAAGCCAGCAGAATTCCGCTATGCAGCAGCGGCGAGAGCGCCGGGGGCAGCTTCGAGAAGAAGTGCGGCGACACCACCGGCACGAGACCCAGGCCGATACTGACCGCGACGATGAACAGGTTGTGGTGATTCTTCACGAAGTCGACCTTCGACAGCACCTTGATGCCGTTCGCCGCGACCATGCCGAACATCACAATGCCCGCGCCGCCGAGCACGAAAGCTGGCACCGATGCGACCACTTGCGCCATCTTCGGGAACAGGCCCAGCAGCACCAGGATCACGCCGCCCATCGCGCAGACAAAGCGGCTCTTCACGCCGGTCACGCCGATCAGGCCGACGTTCTGCGAGAACGAGGTATGCGGGAACGAGTTGAAGATACCGCCGATCAACGTGCCCAGGCCGTCGACGCGCAAGCCGCGCACCAGTGTCTTCTGATCGACCGGGCGATCCACCATGTCGCCGACCGCGAGGAACATGCCGGTCGATTCGATGAAGGTGACGAACATCACGGTAACCATCGTCGCGATCGACAGCGGATCGAAGTGCGGCAGGCCGAAGTGGAACGGCATGACGAAGCCGACCCACGGCGCATGCGTGACACCTTCCATGTTGACGCGGCCGATGGCCAGGGCGATCACGAAGCCGGCGACAATGCCGAGCAGCACCGAGATATTGGCAAGGAAACCCTTGGCGAATTTGTTGATCAGCAGAATCAGCATCAGCACGGTCAGCGAGAGGCCGAGATAGATCGGATTGCCGTAATCTGGATTGCCCACACCGCCGGCCGCCCAGTTGATGCCGACTTCCATCAGCGACAAACCGATCACCGAGATCACCACGCCGATCACAACCGGCGGGAAGAAGCGCAGCAATTTGCCGACCGCTGGCGCGAGCAGGATCCCGACCACACCGGCCGCAATCGTCGAGCCGAAGATGTCGAGAATGCCGAGCGAGGGATTGGTGCCGATCGCGACCATCGGACCGACGGCCGCGAACGTGCAGCCCATGATGACCGGCAGACGGATGCCGAAAATCCACAGACCGAGCGTCTGGATCAGCGTGGCGATGCCGCAGGAAAACAGATCGGCGCTGATCAGGAACGCGATCTGGTCTTTCGGCAACTTGAGCGCAGCGCCGATGATCAGCGGTACTGCGACCGCACCGGCATACATCACCAGAACGTGCTGGATGCCGAGCGTGAGCAACTGGCCTGCAGGCAGTCGTTCGTCGCACGGGTGAACCGTGTTCGATTGCATATTGTCTGTCTCCACCATCTGAGTTTTTGGGATGACTCCAAGGTATCGGGGACTAAAAAGCACAACAAGACCAGTGGGGCCTATTCCGGCATTCCCGGTGACGATATGGGTAGGGGCCGTTTGAAAGCCAAAAGAAATGCGCGGACCTGGTCTATCGGCGGTCAGCCCCTTGCAGTGGCGATGCGAGGCTGTGCGTCGCGCGAGTCCGGATTGACGCGATATGTGTGAGAATCAATGAGGTGTATCTCGCTCACCGCATAGTCCTGTTTTGATGTGGCTCGCGGTGCGGGTGGGTTAACCCGCGATTCGCGATTTTCGGCGTGCGTTTGGGCATGCTTTTCAAGCGCTGCGCCGAAGCTGGAAAATGCGCTTTCCGGGCAGCTTTCGCGTACTCATTTCGCTCCTCAATTTGACGCTCTATCGCCCATGAGTTTTCTCGGCATCGACCTCGGCACCGGTTCCCTCAAAGTAGCAATCGTCGACGAAAACGGTCACGAGCAGGCGGTGGCGAGCGTCGCTTACCCCATCGAAACGCCGCAGGCGGGGTGGGCGGAGACATCGGTGCAAACATGGTGGCGCGCGCTATGCGAAGCCGCCGCGCGTTTGCCCGACGGATTGCGCCGCGATGTGCGAGCCATCGGTTTTTCCGGACAGATGCACGGCGTCGTGTTGATCGACGCAGCGGGCGAGGCCGTGCGGCCCGCCATGCTGTGGCCCGACACGCGCGCGCTGGCCTTGCTCGACGCGTGGCCCGAGCCGCAGCCGAATCCGGTTGCGCCGGGCATGGCCGGTCCGCTGCTGCGCTGGATCGTGTTGCACGAGCCGCAGTCCGCGAGCCGCACGCGCTGGGCGCTGCAACCGAAAGATTGGCTGCGCGTCGCACTGGGCGGCGCGGTGGCGACCGATCCCTCCGACGCCTGCGCGACCGCGCTCGCCGATCCCGCCGGCGTGTGGGACGCGGCGCTGCTCGACCGGCTCGAGATTCCGCGCGAGTGGTTCGCGCCGCTGGCGCCGTCCTACGCGCCTGGTGGTGTGTTGTCGGAGCGCGCGGCGCGGGCGTTGGGGTTGCGCGCCGGCATCGTGCTCGCGACCGGCGCGGCCGATACGCCTTGCGCCGCGCTCGGCAGCGGGCTCGCGCACGACGGCGACGCATTGCTGACCACCGGCACTGGCGGACAGATCGTAGTGCTGGCCGAGCACGCGCCCGCGGCGGTCAAGGGCTTGCATCGTTATCGCGCGGCGAGCGATCACTGGTATCGGATGGCGGCGATGCAGAACGTCGGCATCGCGCTCGAACGCGCGCGCGGATGGCTGTCGTATGAATGGGCCGATGCGTATCGGGACGCGTTCGGTGACGCGACTAGCGCGACCAACGCAATCGGTGCATCCAACGCGACCGACGCATTCAATGCAAACACGGCGGCAGCATCCGGCCTCACGTTCCTGCCGTACCTCACAGGCGAACGCACGCCCTGGCTCAATCCGATGGCGCGCGGCGGCTGGCTCGGCCTCGCGCTCGATCACACGCGCGGCACGATGATGCGCGCCGCGTTCGAAGGCGTCGCGTTCTCGCTGCGTGCCGGACTCGACGCGATTCGCGCGAGCGGCGCGACGGTGACGGCGTTGAAACTGGCGGGCGGCGGTTCCGTCGACACCCGCTGGCGCCAGTTGCTCGCCGATGCGCTGAATGTCGAACTGCACGCGGTCGATTGTCCGAATGCGGCACCGCGTGGCGCGGCGATTCTCGGCGGCCTCGCGAGCGGGCATTGGCACGCGCGCGATCTGGCCGCGCTCGCGCCGGGCGCGACGCGCGTTGCGGGTCCGCAAGGCGACGCGGCGCTTGCCGAACGCTATGAGCGCTTTCTCGATCTCTACGGACGAGTCGAAACATGGTTCGCGAACATGCCGTCGCAATGAGCGAATGTCATGTCAGGTTCAGACAATGCCGTGACGCGCTTTGCAATACCATGTCGTTTTTTCGCGCGCTAATGTATGAGTCGACGCAGTGCGCCGAATGCCAATGACGACGTGCCCGCATGAGGCGCACGAATCAGCCGCAGCACCGGATCGCAACACATGCGCGCCGCAACGCAGTCCGCCGCGACGCGCCTTGACTTGACAGACACACAGGAGCATTCACGATGAAGACCAAAGCAGCAATCGCATGGAAGGCCGGGGCGCCGTTGACGATCGAGGAAGTCGATCTGGAAGGGCCGCGCGCCGGTGAAGTCCTGATCGAAGTGAAGGCCACGGGCATTTGCCATACCGATTACTACACGCTCTCCGGCGCGGACCCGGAAGGCATCTTCCCCGCGATTCTCGGGCACGAGGGCGCGGGCGTCATTGTCGATACCGGTCCTGGCGTCGGCACGCTGAAGAAGGGCGATCACGTCATTCCGCTCTATACGCCGGAATGCCGCCAGTGCAAATTCTGTCTATCGCGCAAGACCAATCTTTGTCAGGCGATCCGTTCGACGCAAGGCAAAGGTTTGATGCCCGATGCGACCTCGCGCTTCTCGCTCGACGGCAAGCCGCTGTTTCACTACATGGGCACGTCCACGTTTTCGAACTACATCGTCGTGCCGGAAATCGCGGTGGCGAAAGTGCGTGAAGACGCGCCGTTCGACAAGATCTGCTATATCGGTTGCGGTGTGACGACGGGCGTCGGTGCGGTCGTTTATTCGGCGAAGGTCGAGGCGGGCGCGAATGTGGTCGTGTTCGGTCTCGGTGGCATCGGGCTGAACGTGATCCAGGGCGCGAAGATGGTCGGCGCGGACAAGATCATCGGTGTGGACATCAACCCGGGCCGTGTCGAACTGGCGAAGAAATTCGGCATGACGCACTTCATCAACCCGAATGAGGTTGAGAACGTGGTCGATCACATCGTGCAACTCACCGACGGCGGCGCGGACTACTCGTTCGAATGCATCGGCAACACGAAGGTGATGCGTCAGGCGCTCGAATGCACGCATAAGGGCTGGGGACAGTCGTTCATCATCGGCGTGGCGGCGGCGGGCGAGGAAATCAGCACGCGTCCCTTCCAGTTGGTGACGGGCCGCGAGTGGAAGGGCTCGGCGTTCGGCGGTGCGCGCGGCCGCACCGACGTGCCGAAGATCGTCGACTGGTACATGGAAGGCAAGATCAATATCGACGATCTGATCACGCACCGTCTGCCGCTCGAGCGCATCAACGAGGGCTTCGATCTGATGAAGAAGGGCGAGTCGATCCGCTCGGTCGTGCTCTACTAATCCGGAAGCCTCGCCATGCTTGAACTCTTGTCGTCGCATGTCTGTCATGGCGGCGAGCAGCGCATCTATCGGCACGACTCGCAGACCATCGGTCTGCCGATGCGCTTCTCCGTCTATCTGCCGCCGCAAGCTTTGCAGGGCAGTGCGAACGTGCCCGCGCTGTTCTATCTCGCGGGTCTCACGTGCACCGAAGAAACGTTTCCGGTCAAAGCCGGCGCGCAACGTTTCGCCGCGCAGCACGGCATTGCGCTGATCGCGCCGGATACCAGTCCGCGCGGCGCGGGCGTGCCGGGCGAAAGCGCGGCGTGGGACTTCGGCGTGGGCGCGGGCTTTTACGTTGACGCCACGCAGCAGCCGTGGGCGCAGCACTACCGGATGTACTCGTACGTGCGGGACGAGCTGCGCGAAACGGTGCTCGCGAATTTGCCGGTGGACGGCGCGCGGCTGGGCATTTTCGGGCATTCGATGGGCGGTCACGGCGCGTTGATGCTCGCGTTGCGCAATCCGGAGATTTATCGGTCGGTGTCGGCGTTCGCGCCGATCGCCGCGCCGACGCGTTGCCCGTGGGGCGAGAAAGCGTTTAGCGGCTATCTGGGCGACGACCGCGAAGCGTGGAAGCAGTACGACGCGAGCGAACTGGTCGCGCGGACGTCGCGCAAGTTCTCGGAAGGGATTCTGGTCGATCAGGGGCTCGCGGATCAGTTCCTCGCGGAGCAACTGAATCCGGATGTGTTCGAAGCCGCTTGCAAGGCCGCGGGTCAACCGTTGACGTTGCGCCATCATGCGGGTTACGACCACGGCTATTACTTCATCTCGACGTTCATCGAGGATCACCTCACGCATCACGCGAAGGTGCTGCTCGGCTGAGTTTCGCAGGACAACGATGGCGGTAGGCAGATGCGACGCCGCCATCGTCCCTGAAGACTCAATGCCGTCTCAACAAACTCCCGCCGTACACCATCGCCGACAGCACGGTGATCCAGAAGCTCGTCGGCCAATCGGTATAGAACGCGAGTGTCAGACCGAGCCACGCCTGCAGCAGCGCGAACACCGCGGCGAGCACGAGGCCCGCTGAAAGCCGCGTCGTCATGTTTTGCGCGGCGGCGGCCGGGCCGACCATCAGCGTGAACACCAGCAGCACGCCGACAATCTGCGTGCACGCCGCCACGGCGAGCGCCGCGATCGCGAGAAATAGCACGGACACGAGGCGCAACGACACGCCCTTGGCTTCGGCCAGTTCCGGCTGCAACGAAGCGAACAGCAGCGGCCGCATGATCGCCGCGAGCGCCAGCAAACTCACGACACCTAGGCCCGCCAGCACGCCGAGCGTCGATGCATTCACGCCGAGCACATTGCCGAACAGCAGCGCCGTGACCTGAGTCGCGTACGCGGTGAAGAAGTGCAGAAACAGCAAGCCGAAACCGAGCGACAGCGAGAGGATCACGCCGATGGCCACATCGCGCCCGGCGAGGCGTTCGCCGAGCGCGCCCATGCCGACGCCCGCCGCCAGCGTGAAGCCGATCATCCCCCAGATCGGCGAGACGCCGATCAGCACCGCGCCGGTCGCGCCGGTGAAGCCGACGTGCGAGAGCGCGTGGCCCGCGAAGGTCTGTCCGCGCATCACCAGAAAATAGCCCACCACGCCGGCCAGCACCGCGACGATCCCCGACGCCGCGAATGCGTTCACCATGAAATCGTATTCAAACATCGTGCTTGTGTCCGTCGCGTGAGTCGTGCTGATGTGAGTGGCCGTGCGCGTGGCCATGCGAATGGGAATGCGAGTGGCCGTGGCCGCCGTTCTCGTCGTGTTCGTGCTCGTGATCGTGCTTTTCCACTTCGACGTCGCCGGACATCACGAAGATGCGGCCATTCACGCGCATCACGTCGATCGGCGAGCCGTAGAGGCGCGACAGGACCGGCCGCGTGATCACTTCGTCGACGGTGCCGAGCGCCGCCACGCCGCTGCCGAGATACAGCACGCGATCGAGCGCGTGAAGCAGCGGGTTCAGTTCATGCGCCGAAAACAGCACGGCGATGCCGAGTTCCTGTTGCACGCGCCGCACCAGTTCGACCACGCTCTTTTGATGATGCGGGTCGAGGCTGATCAACGGCTCGTCAAGCAGCAACAGTTTCGGGTTGCCGAGCAGGCACTGCGCGAGCAACAGCCGCTGACGCTCGCCGCCCGACAGTTCCGACAACGGCCGCTCGGCCAGCTTGCGGCCGCCCACCAGATCCAGCACACGTTCGACATCGGCGCGAGTGGCCGCGTCCGCATGCGGCAAGCCCCAGCGATGGCCGTCGGCGGCCATCGCGACGAAATCGCGGCCGCGCACGCGGCGTCCGGCGAGCGCGCTGCGCGTCTGCGGCATATAGCCGATCGACGAATTGCCGCGTTCGACCGGTTGTCCCAGCACGCGGATCGCGCCTTGAGCGGCAGGCACGAGGCCGAGGACCGCGCGCATCAGCGTGGTCTTACCCGCGCCGTTGGGTCCGAGCACGCCGATGAATTCGCCCTGGTTCACCACGAAGCCGGTGTCGCGCAGAATCGTGCGGTCGCCGAGTTCGAGCGTCACGCGTTCGAGTTCGAGCACGGGCGCGCTGCTGGGCACGCGCGCTGGCGCGCCGCGGCCAGTCTGGGTCATTGGGTTTTTCCTTTCGCGCCTGAAGCCGCAGCCGCATTTGCGCCGTTCGCATCGCCCGAGGCCAGCGCCGTGCCCAGCGCGTCGAGCTGCGTCAGCATCCACGTCTGATAGGTCTTGCCGGCCGGTTCGGTCTCGGTGACGCTCATGGTCGGCACCTTCGATTGCTGCGCGAGCTTCAACATGCGTTTGGTCAGGGCCTCGGTTGCCTGGCTGTTATAGATCAGAACACGGACGCGCTTCTCGCGCAGGTCGCGTTCGAACGCGGCGATATCGGCCGCGCTGGCTTCGGTGTCGTTCATCGTGGCGAGCTGGAAGCGCAGGTTGCGCATGGTCAGGCCCACGGCGTCGGACATGTAGCCGAACACCGGTTCGGTCGCCGTGACCGGCACCCCGGCGTAGCGGCCATGCAGTTCGGCGACTTTGGCGTCGACTGGTTTCAGCGAATCGAGAAACTTCGCGAGGTTCGCATCGTACGCCGACTTGTGCGCCGGGTCAGCCGCGACCAGCGCCTCGCTTACCGCGCGCGCCACTTTCGGCATGGTCGCCGGGTCGTACCAGAGGTGCGGATTGTCGCCGCCTTTCTTGCCGACGAGATCGGCCGCGACGATCGTCACGCGCTTCGCGCCCTTCGACGCCGCCAGCAATTTTGCCATCCACGGATCGTAGTCGGCGCCGTTGTAGACCACAAGGCTCGCATGCTGCAGCGCGCGCGCCGTCTTCGGGCTCGCTTCGAACAGATGCGGGTCCTGCTCCGGATTGCTGAGGATGCTCGTCACGTCGACGCGATCGCCGCCGAGTTGCTGCACCACGTCGCCGTAAAAATTCTCCGCCGCGACCACCGGGATTTTGGCGTCCGCGGCCATCGCGGCGTGGCCGAACGCGACCACGGCGGCGCTTACCGCGACGTACTTCGACAGTTTCAGCGCACGCTGCGCGCCGTTCAACATCGGGCCGAATTTCTTCATTGTTGTGTCCTGCTGCGTGAGGGTTGAATGGATCACTGACATTAGGAAAAGCGCGCCGGCTCTAGGCCGGCTTTGTGTCGGACGAAGCACCGCCAGGCCGCGCCGCGCGAGCACATAGCGCGCATAGACCGCTCAGTTCGACCACCTGCCGATGCACTTCGAAGCCATGGGCCGGCGCGCTATGCGACAACTGTTCAGCGAGGTCGTCGCCGGGAATTTCGACGGTGGCGCCGCAGCCGTCGCACATCAGAAACTGGCTGCGATGCGGCACGCCGACTTCGCAGCAGGCCACGAACGCGTTCTTCGATTCGATCCGATGCACGAAGCCATGCGCGAGCAAAAAGTCCAGCGCGCGATACACGGTCGTGGGCGGCACACGGCCGCGTTCCGGTTCGAGCGCATCGAGCAGTTCATAAGCGCCGATCGGCCGCTCGCTCGCGACGATCGCCGCATACACCTGACGACGCAGCGGCGTCAGCGCGAGCCCGTGCAAGGCGGCATGCGCTTCGGCATGCGCGAGGCGCACGGCATGGTGTTCTGCAGTCGACGTGGCCATCGGCGGAGGCTCCTACGAAATGGCAATCGGGCGAAATCGCAACTAAATAGCTTCAAAGCGAAGCGAGGTCGCAATGATATAACGTATCTCGAAATGTTGTCAGCATGGCCGCATGGAAAGCAGATTGGCTGACTGCGAGTTCTCGTACTAGTGTTGATCGGAGCAGGAAAGGGGTGCCGGCGTCCTGCCGCGCTGCACCATCGAAATCTGCTCGGGCGCCTTGACATGGCCCGGTGCGTATCCGATCATTCGATCACTAACAGAGCAATTGTTCGCGTGATGAGCGTTCGCTCACCGCGCCTCAAGAAGCGAAACGAACCGGAGACGAGCAGTGGCGGCACGATTGCAGGACAAGGTGGCCATTCTGACGGGCGCGGCAAGCGGAATCGGTGAAGCCGTGGCGCGGCGATATCTGGACGAAGGCGCGCGCTGCGTGCTGGTCGACGTGAAGCCGGCCGACAGTTTCGGCGACTCGCTGCGTGCGACCCATGGCGATCGCGTGCTGACGGTGCGCGCCGACGTCACACGCCGCGACGATATCCAGCGCATCGTGGCGAGCGCGCTGGAGCGCTTCGGGCAAATCGACATTCTCTTCAACAACGCGGCGCTCTTCGACATGCGCCCGATCCTCGACGAATCCTGGGACGTATTCGACCGTCTCTTCGCGGTCAACGTGAAGGGCATGTTCTTCCTCATGCAGGCCGTGGCGCAAAAGATGGTCGAGCAGGGCCGCGGCGGCAAGATCATCAATATGTCGTCGCAAGCCGGACGGCGCGGCGAGGCGCTCGTGTCGCACTATTGCGCGACCAAGGCGGCGGTGCTCAGCTACACGCAATCCGCGGCATTGGCGCTTGCGCCGCACAAGATCAATGTGAACGGCATCGCGCCGGGTGTCGTCGATACGCCGATGTGGAACGAAGTCGATGCGCTCTTCGCCCGCTATGAAAACCGCCCGCTCGGCGAGAAGAAACGGCTTGTCGGCGAAGCGGTGCCGCTCGGCCGCATGGGCGTGCCGGACGATCTGACCGGCGCCGCCCTGTTCCTCGCGTCGGCGGACGCCGACTACATCACCGCGCAAACCCTGAACGTCGACGGCGGCAACTGGATGAGCTGAGTCCGCGCCGTTCATCGTCAATTTCGTAGAACAAACGCTGCACTACATAACGTACGAGAAAGGAGACAACACATGAAGCCAGCCCTCAAATCCACGCTAAAGGCGGTCAGTGCCGGCGCAGTCGCATGCTTTGCATTGAGCGCGTCGGCGGCGACGGTAACGATCGCCACGCTGAACAATCCGGACATGATCGAGCTGAAGAAGCTCTCGCCCGAATTCGAAAAGGCGAATCCGGACATCAAGCTGAACTGGGTGATTCTCGAAGAAAACGTGCTGCGTCAGCGCGCTACCACCGACATCACGACCGGCAGCGGCCAGTTCGACGTGATGACGATCGGCGCATACGAAACGCCGCAATGGGGCAAGCGCGGCTGGCTCACGCCGCTCACGAATCTGCCCGCTGATTACGATCTGAACGACGTCGTGAAGACGGCCCGCGATGGCCTCTCGAGCGGCGGCCAGTTGTACGCGCTGCCGTTCTACGTCGAAAGCTCGATGACGTATTACCGCAAGGACCTGTTCGAGAAGGCCGGCCTGAAGATGCCCGACCAGCCGACTTACGACCAGATCAAGCAGTTCGCCGACAAGCTCACCGACAAAGCCAACGGCGTTTACGGCATCTGCCTGCGCGGCAAGGCGGGCTGGGGCGAGAACATGGCCTACGGCACGACGGTGGTGAACACCTTCGGAGGCCGCTGGTTCGACGAGAAGTGGAACGCGCAGCTCACCTCGCCGGAATGGAAGAAGGCGATGACCTTCTACGTCGATCTGCTGAAGAAGGACGGCCCTCCGGGAGCGAGTTCGAATGGCTTCAACGAGAACCTCACGCTGATGTCCTCTGGCAAGTGCGGCATGTGGATCGACGCCACGGTGGCAGCCGGCATGCTTTACAACAAGCAGCAATCGCAGATCGCCGACAAGGTCGGTTTCGCCGCGGCGCCGGTCGCGGTCACGCCGAAGGGTTCGCATTGGCTGTGGGCCTGGGCGCTGGCGATTCCGAAGTCGTCGAAGCAGGCTGACTCGGCCAAGAAGTTCATCACGTGGGCCACGTCGAAGCAATACATCGAACTGGTCGCGAAGGACGAAGGCTGGGCTTCGGTGCCGCCGGGAACACGTAAATCCACCTACGCGCGCCCTGAGTACAAGCAGGCAGCACCGTTCGGCGACTTCGTGCTGAAGGCAATCGAAACGGCGGATCCGGAGCACCCGACGCTCAAGCCGGTGCCGTACACCGGTGTGCAGTTCGTCGGGATTCCTGAGTTCCAGTCGTTCGGCACCGTGGTCGGTCAGAGCATCTCCGGCGCGATTGCCGGTCAGATGACGATCGATCAGGCGCTGGCGGCCGGCAACGCCACCGCGGATCGCGCGGTGAAGCAGGCCGGCTACCAGAAGTAAGCCACGGTCGTTACGTGGCACGCGCCGGCTGACGCCAGTCAGCCGGCTTACGCGGCACAGCGGGCCTTGCCGCCACACGTGCGCCGCGACATCGCAGGGTGTCGTCGCGGCTTCGGGCGGCGGTCCGCGCATTACCACAGGTGGTCAATCATGCGTCCTCTGCGCCTACCTATCATGCATGCCCATCCCCAGACAGAAAAAGAACGCGAAATCCGCAAAGCCAATTCCGCCCGCTGGCTAGTCACGCCTTCGGTCGCGGTGCTCGTGCTGTGGATGGCGATTCCGCTCGCGATGACGATCTGGTTTTCGTTCTCGCGCTACAACCTGTTGAATCCGGATCTGAAAGGCTTCGCGGGTTTCGACAACTATAAATACCTTGCCAGCGATCCGTCGTTCGGCCCTTCGATCGGCCACACGCTCGAACT
Organism: Paraburkholderia sp. BL6665CI2N2; assembly: GCF_004366535.1. Taxonomy (NCBI): domain Bacteria; kingdom Pseudomonadati; phylum Pseudomonadota; class Betaproteobacteria; order Burkholderiales; family Burkholderiaceae; genus Paraburkholderia; species Paraburkholderia sp. BL6665CI2N2. The sequence continues at coordinate 4,922,516 of NZ_SORC01000001.1, read as the reverse complement.
GATCATCTCGGTCCTCGTGATCACGGTGGTGGGCGGCGTGCTGATGGCGATCCTGTTTGACCGCAAGTTCTACGGCCAGGGCGTCGCGCGGTTGCTCGCCATTGCGCCATTCTTCGTGATGCCGACCGTGAGCGCGCTGATCTGGAAGAACATGATTCTGCATCCGGTGTATGGCCTGATCGCGCAGGGCATGCGCGCCATGGGCATGACGCCGATCGACTGGTTCGCGGAATATCCGCTGACAGCCGTGATCATGATTGTCGCGTGGCAGTGGTTGCCGTTTGCTTTCCTGATTCTGTTCACGGCGATCCAGTCGCTCGATCAGGAGCAGAAGGAGGCGGCGCGCATCGACGGCGCGGGGCCGTTCTCGATGTTCTTCTATATCACGCTGCCTCACCTGAAACGGGCGATCGCGGTGGTGGTGATGATGGAGACGATTTTCCTGCTGTCGATTTTCGCCGAAATCTATACGACCACGGGCGGCGGTCCGGGCACCGCGACCACCAACCTGTCGTACCTGATCTATTCGCTGGGCCTGCAACAGTTCGACGTGGGTCTCGCGTCGGCGGGCGGCATTCTCGCTGTCGTGCTGGCCAATATCGTGTCGTTCTTCCTCGTGCGGATGCTCGCGAAGAACCTGAAAGGGGAGTACGAAAAATGAGCCAAGTTGCCTCTACCCCGGTGTCGAACCCGACGACTGCCATGACGGTGCCGGCGAAGTCGCCGTTCGCCGCGATCCGCCGCGGCATTCCTGGCGTGATCGCCTGGCTCGTCGCCCTGCTGCTGTTCTTTCCGATCTTCTGGATGACGATCACCGCGTTCAAGACGGAGCAGCAAGCCTATGCGTCGTCGCTGTTTTTCATTCCGACGCTCGACAGCTTCCGCGAGGTGTTCGCGCGCAGCAATTACTTTTCGTTCGCGTGGAATTCGATACTGATCTCCGCAGGCGTGACGATTCTGTGCCTGATTCTCGCCGTGCCGGCCGCGTATGCGATGGCGTTCTTCCCGACCCGCCGCACGCAGAAGGTGCTGCTGTGGATGCTGTCGACCAAGATGATGCCGTCGGTCGGCGTGCTGGTGCCGATCTATCTGCTGTGGAAAAACAGCGGGCTGCTGGATTCGGTGTCGGGTCTCGTGATCGTCTACACGCTGATCAATTTGCCGATCGCAGTGTGGATGTCCTTCACGTACTTCGCTGAAATTCCGCGCGACATTCTCGAAGCCGGACGGATCGACGGCGCCGCGACGTGGCAGGAAATCGTCTATCTGCTGATGCCGATGTCGCTGCCGGGTCTCGCCTCGACGGCGCTGCTGCTCGTGATCCTGTCGTGGAACGAGGCGTTCTGGAGCATCAACCTGTCGAGTTCGAATGCCGCGCCGTTGACCGTGTTCATTGCTTCGTATTCGAGTCCTGAAGGCCTCTTCTGGGCCAAGCTGTCCGCCGCTTCGCTGCTGGCGGTCGCGCCGATCCTGATCGTCGGCTGGCTGTCGCAGAAGCAACTGGTGCGCGGCCTTACCTTCGGGGCGGTCAAATGACGGCAGGCACGAGTGGAAGCACGCTCGCCGGCAATTTCGCGCTGATCTGCGATTGCGACGGCGTGCTGATCGACAGTGAAGCCGTGGCGGCGCGCATGCTGGTGCACGAACTCGAAGCCCGCTGGCCCGACACCGACGTCGAACCGGTCGTGATGCCGCTGCTTGGGCTGCGCATCGAGAAAGTGCTGCAAGGCACCGCGGCGCAGCTCGGCAAGAGCCTCAGTGTCGAGGATATCGATTCGATCCGCCAGGCAGTGGAAGCGGCGGCGATGCAGGCGCCGACGGTCGAAGGCATCGAAGCCGCGCTGGCTCAGGTGCCGCTCACCAAAGGCTGCGCGAGCAACAGCTTTCGCCCGTATGTGGAAACGGTGCTGACGCGCACAGGTCTCGTGAGATTTTTCGGCGACCGCCTGTTCTGCGCCGACGCGGTGCCGAATCCGAAGCCCGCGCCCGACGTTTATCTGGCGGCGGCCAAGGGCCTCGGACTCGCGCCTTCGGCGTGCCTCGTGGTGGAGGACAGCGTCACCGGCGTGACCGCGGCCACGGCGGCGGGCATGACAGTGCTCGGCTTCATCGGCGGCGGTCATGCGAGCGATGCGCAGATCGACAAGCTGCATGCGGCCGGCGCGCGTCACGTCTTCGACGACATGCAGCAGTTGCCGGAACTGGTCGCGCAATGGACGCTGAGTGCAACGGCGGCCGCGCCATAAGCAGCGGCATCGAAAGCGAATCAAATGCAGCCGCCTGAGCGTCGCAAACAACTCAGGCAACCGAAACATCGGACAAGCAACACACAGCATTACACGGAGACACATCATGGCAAGCGTAACTCTGCGCAACATCAGGAAGGCGTACGACGAAAACGAAGTGATGCGCGACATCAACCTCGATATCGCGGACGGCGAGTTCGTCGTGTTCGTGGGCCCGAGCGGTTGCGGTAAATCGACGCTGATGCGGATGATCGCCGGCCTCGAAGATATCAGCGGCGGCGATCTGACCATCGACGGCATGCGTGTGAACGACGTGGCGCCCGCCAAGCGCGGCATCGCGATGGTGTTCCAGTCGTACGCGCTGTATCCGCACATGACGCTATACGACAACATGGCGTTCGGCCTGAAACTCGCCGGCACCAAGAAGCCGGAAATCGACGCGGCAGTGCGCAACGCAGCGAAGATCCTGCACATTGACCATCTGCTCGATCGCAAGCCGAAGCAGTTGTCCGGCGGCCAGCGTCAGCGCGTGGCGATCGGCCGCGCGATTACGCGCAAGCCGAAGGTGTTCCTGTTCGACGAACCGCTGTCGAATCTCGACGCCGCCTTGCGCGTAAAAATGCGCCTCGAATTCGCGCGTCTGCATGACGAACTGAAGACCACGATGATCTACGTGACGCACGATCAGGTCGAGGCCATGACGCTGGCGGACAAGATCGTGGTGCTGTCGGCGGGCAATCTGGAGCAGGTCGGCAGCCCGACCATGCTGTATCACGCGCCGGCCAACCGTTTCGTCGCGGGATTCATCGGTTCGCCGAAGATGAATTTCATGGAAGGCGTGGTGCAATCGGTTACGCACGACGGCGTCACGGTGCGCTACGAGACCGGCGAGACCCAGCGCGTCGCAGTGGAACCGGCCGCGGTGAAGCAGGGCGACAAGGTGACCGTCGGCATTCGCCCCGAGCACCTGCACGTGGGCATGGCCGAAGACGGCATCTCGGCCCGAACCATGGCGATCGAATCGCTCGGTGACGCCGCGTATCTGTACGCGGAATCGAGCGTCGCGCCGGACGGACTGATCGCGCGCATTCCGCCGCTCGAACGTCATACCAAGGGTGAGACGCAAAAACTCGGTGCCACGCCGGAACACTGCCACCTGTTCGACAGCGCGGGGAAAGCATTCCAGCGTAAGATCGTCGAAGTGCTGGCCGCGTAACGATTGGGAAAGCGGCGGGCGCGCCGCTTTCCGTTCAATCACGCTCCGGAAACGTTCATGGCCGCCTACGTTGTCATTACGCGCGAGAAAACGCTCGACCCCGCGAAGCTGGATGAATACAAACAGGTTGCGCCTGCAACCTTCGAGCAACATCCGGTGATGATGCTGGCGAGCCACGGCCGCAAGGAAGTGGTGGAAGGTCCGCCGATCGACGAAATTCTGATCCTCGAATTCGCCAGCTACGACGAAGCGATTGCCTGGTATCGCAGCCCGGAGTATCAGGCCGTCAGCGAGACGCGTCTGCAGGGCGGGGAATACCGGATCATCATCACCGAAGGGCTGACGGCGATGTAGCGCGGCATTGCCGCAGGCCGTCCGCTTACGCCTCGAGCGCGGCTCTCGCGCATGATTCGTCGGTCACGAGGCCCGATAGCCAGCCGCCTTTGAGCACTGCGATTAACGCTTCACGCTTGCGCTGACCGCCAGCGAAGCCGATGGTCGGGCGCTGCGGCGGCGAGTCGAGCGCGATGCTTGTCACGCGCCGGCCGGTCGGCGATTCGACGTGCGCGCCCGCAGCGTCGATAGGCAGTCCGAGCATCTCCGCCACCGCGCCGTTCTGCATCAACTCCTTCACTTCGGCCGACGTAATGAAGCCGTCTTCGTGCAGCGGACATTTCGGCCCAATATTGCCGATGCCGACAAACGCCACATCGGCCTGCGCCGACAACGACTCGACGATCCGATACAAACGGTGATTGCACCACTGCGCGCGCTCCGCTTCACTATCGGCGAGCAGCGGGGCGGGCAGCAGAAAATGCTTGCCGCCCGTCTTCTCCGAAATGTGCAGCGCGACGTCATAGCGGTTCGAGGAGCCGTCCTGGGCGATCGCCCCGACCATCGACACCAGCCGGTGCTGCGGACGGTCCAGTTGCGCGATCTGATCGACGGCGGCCTTCAGCGTGCGGCCGCTGCTTACGGCGACTACCATCGGTTTTTCCTCGCCGAGATAGCGCTCCATCACCTGCGCGCCGGCGACTGCCAGTTTGCGGTCGACTTCCTCGGACGTATCGCTGTCGATCGGCACCACTTCGCACATGCTCAGACCGTAGCGTTTCGACAGTTGATCGGCGAGTGCGAGGCAGTCAGCCAGCTTGTGATCGACGCGCACACGAATCAGATTTTTTTCCACCGCGAAAGCAACGAGCCGTTGCGCGACCGGGCGCGACACCTGCAGCTTCTCAGCGATTTCATTCTGGGTATTGCCGGCAACGTAGTAGAGCCACGCAGCGCGGGTAGCGAGATCTAATTTTTCTGTGGACTTGGGCACGGTGACGGTTCGCTTGAAGTGCGCCGATGATAGCAGCCGGTCTGCGCGCTTCAACCAACCCTGGCGCGGAAACCGGCTGCGGATAGCCGGTCAGGCAAGCGGTTGCCGCGCGGGGTCGAACAGCGGCCGTACGTGGCGGTAAAGCGCGCGATAGGCTTCGAGCCGCGTGCGCAGTTCGGCATGGCGGCGCGGGTTCGGCGTGAACTCCCTGGCGATAGGCGGCTTGGTCAGCACGGTGGCCGGATCGCCACCGGCGGCCAGCCAGCCGAGGCGTGCCGCGCCGAGCGCCGCGCCGGTTTCGCCGCCGCCGTGCTTGCGCGTGGCGGTGTCGAGTGCGTCGGCGAGCAACTGGGCCCAGTAGTCGCTGCGGGCGCCGCCGCCGAGCAGGGACAGCGCCTTCGCTTCGGTGCCGGCCGCGCGCAGCGCGTCGAGGCCGTCGGTGAGCGCGAGCGTGACGCCTTCGAGCACCGCGTAGCCGAGCAATGCGCGATCCGTTGCATGCGTCATGCCGAAAAACACGCCTTGCGCGTACGGGTCGTTGTGCGGCGTACGTTCGCCTGACAGATAGGGCAGGAAGAGCGGTGCGGTGTTCAACGCGTCTGCGGGCAGCGCCTCGATTTCGGCGAGTAGAGTCGGCTCGTCGGTGGAGGTGAGCTTGCAGACCCAGCGCAGGCAACTCGCGGCGGAGAGCACCACGCTCATCTGATGCCAGCGATCCGGAATCGCGTGACAGAACGCGTGCACGGCGGAAGCCGGATTCGGCCGGAAGCTGTCGCCGACCACGCACAGCACGCCCGACGTGCCGAGCGAGACGAAGCCGTCGCCGGGTTGCGTCGCGCCGATGCCGATCGCGCTGGTGGCGTTGTCGCCGCCGCCGGCCGCGACGATCACGCCGTCGCTCAGGCCGAATTCACGCGCGACCGAGGGCAGCAGCGTGCCGGACGGCTCGCTGCCTTCGGCGAGGCTCGGCATTTGCGCGCGCGTCATGTTGCAGGCCGCGAGCAGCGAGTCTGACCAGTCGCGTTTGGCGACATCGAGCCACAGCGTGCCGGCCGCATCGGACGGATCGGACACCTTGCCGCCGGTCAGTTGCAGGCGCAAGTAATCCTTCGGCAGTAACACGCAGGCGGTCTGCGCAAAAATCTCGGGCTCGTGACGCGCGACCCACAGCAGCTTCGGCGCGGTGAAACCGGGCATGGCGAGATTGCCGGCCACGCTGTGCAACTCCGGCGCGCGCTCGGTCAGCTCCGCGCACTCCTTGTCGCTGCGCATGTCGTTCCACAGGATCGCGGGACGCAGCACGCGGTCCTGCGCATCCAGCAGCACGGCGCCGTGCATCTGGCCCGACAGGCCGATGCCGCGAATCTGCGCGAACTCGTCGGGATACTTCGCGCGCAATGCTGCAAGCGCGGTGCGCGTGCCGGCCCACCAATCTTCGGGATTCTGCTCGGCCCAGCGCTGATGCGGACGCGAAACGGTAAACGGTGAGCCTGCGGTGCCGATCACGCGTCCGTCGGAGGCGAGCAGCAGGACTTTCACTTCGGACGTGCCGAGGTCGATGCCGAGATACATGGGCGCGGAACCTTCGTCGTTGGAGATGCTCTACTTTAGCCGCACATGGCGCGCGGTGCCATGCGCATTAAGCCTGGCTAAGCCTGGCTTGGCGTGGCACCCGCGCGCTTCGATGCCGCGCGGTGCGCGGCGCTTCTGAATCATCAAGTCAGGCGTTCAAACCGCGCCGCGTTTGGCGAGCCATACGTCGACGCGCGCCAGGGCGCCTTCCAGCGCCGATTCCAGCTCCGGCGTTTGCGCCATGCCGCCCCACAGCAGCCGGTCGGCGGCGAACGCTTTCAATGGATCGGGCGCCTCGAAGAAGGCCCGCGCGACGCGCTCATCCATCACGCCGTCCTGGTACGCGTAGGGCAACTCGCCCGCGTTCCAGCGATCGAGAAAACGGAAGAACAGCGCCGGCAGCATGGCCGTCGCCGCGGGCGTGACGCCGCGCTCGAAGCACTCCGACAACGTCGGCGCGATGAAGCCCGGCAGCTTTGAAAAGCCGTCTGCCGCGACGCGCTGGTTCGTGTCCTGGATATACGGATTGCTGAAGCGTTCGAGCACGACATCGCGATAGCGTTCGAGATCGAGCGGACTCGGTGTGAGGCACGGAATCACGTCTTCGGTCACGTATTCGTAGGCGAATTTGTTGATGTCCGCGTCGAGCGTGCCTTCGTGAATGTAGTTCAGCCCGACCAGCGTACCCGCCCACGCGATGCAGCTATGCGTCGCGTTGAGAATGCGGATCTTCGCCTCTTCATACGGCATCACCGAGTCGACCAGTTCCGCGCCGACCTTTTCCCATGCCGGCCGTCCCGCGATGAAGTTGTCTTCGATCACCCATTGGATGAAGGCTTCGCCCATCACCGGAGCGGCGTCGTCGACACCGGTCGCCGCCTTGACGCGTTCACGCACGTCCGGCGTGGGGCGCGGCGTGATGCGGTCGACCATCGAGCTTGGACTGGCGGTGTTGTCGTCGAACCATTGCGCCAGTTCGATCGCGCCGCGCCGTTCGAGAAACTCGCTCATGCCGGCATGGAAGCGCTCGCCGTTGCTGCGCAGGTTGTCGCACGTCTGCAGCGTGACGGGGCCCGCGCCGCCTTTCATGCGCGCGTCGAGAATCGCGGCCAGCGCGCCGTAGATGGTGGTGTGGCCGCCTTTGAGGTCGGCCGCGAGATCGGGGTTGGCGGTGTCGAGCTCGTCCTGCTCGTCGAGGTAATAGCCGCCTTCGGTGACCGTGAACGCAATGATCTTGCAGGCCGGATCGGCGCCTGCTTCGATCAGCGCGTCGAGGCTTTCGGTCCACGGTACGACGCGCTCGATCGAGCGAATCGTCTCGTACGCGCGCTCGCCTTGGGGCGTGACGGTCTCGAGCGTATAGACGCCGTTTTGCGCGGCGAGCGCTTCGAGCACCGCGTTCATATCGCTGCGGATATTGCCGACCGTGAGCGACCAGTGCGGCTCGCCAGGCACCTTGGCCTCGTTCAACCGATGGAGATACCACGCCTGATGCGCGCGATGAAACGATCCCGCCCCGATGTGGAGGATCACGTGTGCGGCCGCGCCGCTGTCTTGCCCGCTGTTCATGTGCGTCTCCTGAATGTCCTTGCTCGCACCGCTCGTAGCGTGCGTTTCTTCTCTAGGTGGAGCATTTGCTCTGTATGTGAGCGAATGATCGTACCCGGCGAAACGAAAGTCAAGGCGACCGGATGCGGTTTTTTGTGGCGCAGCGCCGCGCCGCAGGGCTTTTCGGCGTGACTTGCGATGCGCCGCGGCGTGGTGGCGGCGAGTTGCGGCGCGTATTGCATTGCATCAAATTTGACATTGAGCGGGCCAGGACTAACCCGAATGCAAAAAAGTATTGGTCCGCGGTCTCATTTTTAGTGGTGGATCACGCGCGAGAAGACTACTTTTGCTATACAAGACGAAAGACCAGCGGCGCCTCAAGTGGCCGCTTCATGGAGACAGACAGTGCAACCCGATCTCGAACTCGTGGCCGTACGTCGTGACGAATCGTTCAAAGTATGGTCGCACGGCTATCCGTACCGTACGGTGCGCTGGCACTTTCATCCGGAATACGAAATTCATCTGATCGTGGCGACGACCGGCAAGATGTTCGTCGGCGACCACATCAGCAGCTACACGCCTGGCAACCTCGTGTTGATGGGGCCGAACCTGCCGCATAACTGGGTAAGCGACGTGCCGGAAGGCGAGACGATTGCACAGCGCAATCTGGTCGTGCAGTTCGGGCAGGAGTTCGTATCGAGCTGCATCGACAGTTTTCCGGAGTGGCGGCAGGTCGAAGCGCTGCTTGCCGATTCGCGCCGCGGCATCTCGTTCGGCGCGCAAACGAGCGCGGCGATCCAGCCGTTATTCCTCGAATTGCTGGCGGCGCGCGGACTGCGCCGTCTGGTTCTGTTCATGTCGATGCTCGAAATTTTGATGAACGCCGAGGACCGCGAGAAGCTTGCGAGCCCCGCTTATCAGGCCGACCCGACCAGTTTCGCGTCGACGCGCATCAATCACGTGCTCTCGTATATCGGCAAAAACCTCGCAAACGAATTGCGCGAGTCGGACCTGGCGCAGCTTGCGGGCCAGAGCGTCAGCGCGTTCTCGCGATATTTCCGCCGCCATACGGGCTTGCCGTTCGTGCAGTACGTAAACCGCATGCGCATCAACCTCGCGTGCCAACTGCTTACCGACGACGATCTGAGCGTCACCGATATCTGTTTCAAGGCGGGCTTTAACAATCTGTCGAATTTCAACCGGCAGTTTCTCGCGGTGAAGGGCATGGCGCCTTCAAAATTCCGCCACTATCAGCAACTGAACGACGCGAGCCGCGACGCCTCCGAAGAAGCCGCGGCACGCGGTGTAGGCATCGACGACGCGCCCGCCATCGTGCTCGCGCCAGGTTCGCCGCGCAGGGCCGCCGCCGCTTATCCACCGACGTAGTCCCAGGCCCAGGCTTCCCGCCAAAGCGTTTTACTTCACCTGCGTTTCAACACGTATCGCGCTGCCTCACGGCAGCGTGAGGGACGTGCTCACTTTTAATAATGGAGACAACCATGACGCAATCCCTTTCGAAACCGACTTCGTTGAAGACTTTCGCACGCAGCACGGCGGCACTGGCGACGCTCGCCTTCGGCCTGTCGTTGATCGCCGCGCCGGCCGCGCAGGCCGCGCCGCTGAAAATCGGCATGACGTTTCAGGAGCTGAACAATCCGTACTTCGTGACGATGCAAAAAGCGCTGAACGATGCGGCGGCTTCGATCGGCGCGACGGTGGTCGTCACGGACGCACACCACGATGTCAGCAAGCAGGTCAGCGACGTGGAAGACATGTTGCAGAAGAAGATCGACATCCTGCTCGTGAATCCGACTGACTCGACCGGCATCCAGTCGGCGGTGACTTCGGCAAAGAAGGCGGGCGTGGTGGTGGTCGCCGTGGATGCGAACGCCAACGGCCCGGTCGATTCGTTCGTCGGCTCAAAGAACTACGACGCCGGCGAAATGGCTTGCGAGTATCTGGCGAAGTCGATTGGCGGCAGCGGCGAAGTGGCGATTCTCGACGGCATTCCAGTCGTGCCGATTCTCGAACGCGTGCGCGGCTGCAAGGCGGCGCTCGCGAAAGCGCCGGGCGTGAAGCTCGTGGATACGCAGAACGGCAAGCAGGAACGCGCCACCGCGCTGTCCGTCACCGAGAACATGATTCAGGCACATCCGAACCTGAAGGGCGTGTTCAGCGTGAACGACGGCGGCTCGATGGGCGCGCTCTCGGCGATCGAATCGTCGGGCAAGGACATCAAGCTGACCAGCGTCGACGGCGCGCCGGAAGCGATCGCCGCGATCCAGAAACCGAACTCGAAGTTCGTCGAAACGTCCGCGCAATTCCCGGCTGACCAGGTGCGCATTGCACTCGGCATCGCGCTCGCGAAGAAGTGGGGCGCCAATGTGCCGAAGACCATTCCGGTCGACGTAAAGATGATCGACAAGAGCAATGCCAAGGGCTTCAGCTGGTAAGCCGAATGTCCGTTGCCGCGCCGAGCGGCAAGCGCGGCAACGGACAGCAGAGGAGGACCCGATGGACACGATACTCAAGCTCGACAACATCACCAAAAGTTTTCCCGGCGTGAAGGCGTTGCAAGGCATTCACCTGGAAATCGCGCGCGGCGAGATTCACGCTTTGCTCGGCGAAAACGGCGCGGGTAAATCGACGCTGATGAAAATCCTGTGCGGCATTTATCAGCCCGATGAAGGCACGATCACGATCGAAGGCGAGGCGCGTCATTTCGCCAACTATCACGATGCGGTGGCTGCCGGCGTCGGTATCGTGTTTCAGGAGTTCAGCCTGATTCCGTATCTGAACGCCGTGGAGAACATGTTTCTCGGCCGCGAACTGAAGAGCGGTTTGGGCTTGCTCGAACGCGGCAAGATGCGGCGCGGGGCGGCGGCGATTTTCCAGCGGCTCGGCGTGACGATCGATCTGTCGGTGCCGATTCGCGAACTCTCGGTGGCGCAACAGCAGTTCGTCGAGATTGGCAAGGCGCTTTCGCTGGAGGCGCGCATTCTGATTCTGGACGAGCCCACCGCCACGCTCACGCCCGCCGAAGCCGAGCATCTGTTCGCCATCATGCGGGAGCTGAAACAGCAGGGCGTCGCGATGATTTTCATCTCGCATCACCTCGAAGAGATTTTCGAAGTGTGCGACCGCATTACCGTGCTGCGCGATGGCCAGTACGTCGGCATGACGGAGGTCGCGCAATCCGACGTGGGACATCTCGTGGAAATGATGGTGGGGCGCCGCATCGAAAACAGCTTTCCGCCGAAGCCGCCGCTGCGTGCCGATGCGAAGCTCGTGCTCGAAGTCGACAAACTGCAGTTGCTCAAGGACAGCCCGGTTTTGAGCTTTACGCTGCGTGAAGGCGAGATTCTCGGCTTCGCGGGACTGGTCGGCTCGGGGCGCACGGAAACCGCGCTCGCCGCGATCGGCGCGGACCCGGCTTACGTGAAGGAGATTCGCATCAACGGTACGGCGGCAAAGCTGTCCGATCCCGCCGATGCGTTGCGCGCCGGCGTCGGCATTCTGCCGGAGAGCCGCAAGACCGAAGGCCTGATCACCGACTTCTCGATCAAGCAGAACATCTCGATCAACAACCTCGGCAAGTATCGCTCGATGCGCTTCTTCATCGACCAGCGCAGCGAAGCGCGCGCGACCGCCGACATCATGAAGCGCGTGGGCGTCAAAGCACCGAGCATGCATACCGAGGTCGCGACGCTCTCCGGGGGCAATCAGCAGAAAGTGGTAATCGCGCGCTGGCTGAATCATCACACCAACATCCTGATCTTCGACGAACCGACGCGCGGCATCGACGTCGGCGCCAAAGCCGAAATCTATCTGCTGATGCGCGAACTCACCGCGCGGGGCTACTCGATCATCATGATCTCGTCCGAACTGCCGGAGATCGTCGGCATGTGCGACCGCGTCGCCGTGTTCCGGCAGGGCCGCATCGAAGCGATGCTCGAAGGCGACGCGATCGACTCGAACGCCGTGATGACCTATGCAACTGCCGGCTCTCGTGGAGCAACACATGAACACGCCTAATCCTTCTTCTTCACCCAAGACATCCACTGTCAGCAGCGATACGCCGGGAGCGCCGGTGCGTTTCACGTGGGCCGCCCTGAAACGCTCGACGCTGTTCTATCCGTTCATCGGCTTGCTCGTGGTGTGCATCGTGATGGTGTTCGCGAGCGACAGCTTCCTCTCCGGAGCGAACATCGAGAACGTGCTGCGCCAGGTATCGATCAACGCGATCATCGCCGTGGGGATGACGTGCGTGATCCTGACCGGCGGCATCGATCTCTCAGTGGGTTCGGTCATGGCGCTGGCGGGCACGCTCGCCGCCGGGCTGATGGTGGCCGGTATGAACGCAGTGGCCGCGCTTGCGATCGGTGTCGCGGTGGGATTGGGCTTTGGCGCGGCGAACGGTTTCTTCGTAGCGTTCGCCGGCATGCCGCCGATCATCGTCACGCTCGCGACGATGGGCATTGCGCGTGGCCTCGCGTTGATCTACACGGGCGGCTATCCGATCGACGGCTTGCCCGATTGGGTCAGTTTCTTCGGCAGCGGCAAGATTCTCGGCGTGCAGGCGCCGGTTGTGATCATGGCTGTGATCTACGTGATCGCGTGGGTACTGCTGGAGCGCATGCCGTTCGGCCGCTATGTCTATGCGATCGGCGGTAACGAACAGGCGACGCGTCTGTCCGGCGTGCGTGTGGCGCGCGTGAAGCTGATCGTCTACACGATTGCGGGTTTGACGTCCGCCTTCGCCGCCATTGTTCTGACCGCGCGTTTGATGAGCGGCCAGCCGAACGCCGGCGTCGGCTTCGAACTCGACGCCATTGCCGCCGTGGTGATGGGCGGCACGTCGATCTCCGGCGGGCGAGGCTCCATTATCGGCACGCTGATCGGCGCGTTGCTGCTCGGCGTGCTGAATAACGGCCTGAACATGGTCGGCGTGAATCCTTATGTGCAGAACGTGATCAAGGGCGGAATCATTTTGCTCGCGATTTACATCAGCCGCGACCGCAGAAAGTAACTCTTCAACGACTTCCACTTTTAAGCAGGACCATGCGATGACGACTCAATCCACAGACCACGACCAGCAGAACATGACAGCTATCGTCTGTCATGCACCGAAAGACTATCGCGTCGAACAGGTGTCGAAGCCTCGCGCGGGCGCGCACGAACTGGTGATCCGCATTGCCGCGTGTGGTATTTGCGCGAGCGACTGCAAATGTCATTCCGGCGCGAAGATGTTTTGGGGCGGCCCAAGTCCCTGGGTCAAGGCGCCGGTGATTCCGGGCCATGAGTTCTTCGGTTTCGTGGAAGAAATCGGTGAGGGCGCGGCCGATCACTTCGGCGTGAAAATGGGCGACCGCGTGATCGCCGAGCAGATCGTGCCGTGCGGCAAATGCCGCTATTGCAAATCAGGTCAGTACTGGATGTGCGAGGTGCACAACATCTTCGGCTTCCAGCGGGAAGTCGCCGATGGCGGCATGGCCGAATACATGCGTATTCCGCCGACGGCGATTGTTCACAAGATTCCCGACGGCATTTCGCTGGAAGACGCCGCGATCATCGAACCGCTCGCCTGCGCGATCCACACGGTCAACCGCGGAGAAGTGCAACTCGACGACGTGGTGGTGATCGCCGGGGCCGGCCCGCTTGGTCTGATGATGACGCAAGTGGCGCATCTGAAAACACCGAAGAAACTGGTGGTGATCGATCTGGTCGAAGAGCGCCTCGCACTCGCCCGCGAATACGGCGCCGACGTGACGATCAACCCGAAACAGGACGATGCGCTGGCGATTATCCACTCGCTCACGGACGGTTACGGCTGCGATGTGTATATTGAAACCACCGGCGCGCCGATCGGCGTGAATCAGGGCATGGACCTGATTCGCAAGCTTGGGCGGTTCGTCGAGTTTTCGGTGTTCGGCGCGGATACGACGCTGGACTGGTCCGTGATCGGCGATCGGAAAGAACTCGACGTGCGCGGCGCGCACCTCGGCCCGTACTGTTATCCGATCGCGATCGATCTGCTGGCGCGCGGGCTGGTTACATCGAAAGGCATTGTCACGCACGGCTTTTCGCTGGAAGAATGGGACGAGGCGATCAAGATCGCCAACTCGCTCGATTCGATCAAGGTGTTGCTGAAGCCGCGCGCCTGAGCGTCGAACCCGGTCGGAGTACGAGCGGCATATAAACGGAGACTGTATGGACTACGTCATCGGCGTCGATATCGGCACGCAGAGCACCAAGGCGCTGCTGGTCGATCAGCACGGCGCGATCGTCGCGCAGCATGCGTCGAGCTATCAGCCGGATACGCCCAAGCCGCTGTGGGCGGAACAATGGCCTGCGGTCTGGTTGAAGGCGGTGGTGGAGTGCATCGCCGCGTGCGTGGCTAAAGCGAAGCAGGCGGGCGTCGCGGCGAAGTCGATCAAAGCCGTGTGCGTGAGCAGCCTGTATGGCGGCTCCGGCATTCCGGTGGATAGCGAGATGCGGCCGCTTTATCCTTGTCTGATCTGGATGGATCGGCGCGCCACCGAGCAGGTCGAATGGGTGCGCAATAACGTCGACCTCGAACGGCTCTACACGATCACGGGCAACGGCGTGGATAGTTACTACGGCTACACGAAGATGCTGTGGCTGCGCGATCACGAGCCGGACGTGTGGTCGCATACGCGCTACTTCCTGCCGCCGAATGCGTACGTGATCTACATGCTGACTGGCGAGGTGGCGGTCGATCATAGTTCGGCGGGCAATATCGGCGGCATCTACGACATTGGCAAACGCGACTGGTCCGACGAAGCGCTCGACATGCTCGGCATTCCCGCGACGATGATGCCGGAGCGGCTGGTCGAATCGTCGGAGGTGGTGGGCGGCTTGCTGTCGCAGTGGGTCGAGCAGTTAGGCCTCGAAGCGGGCACGGCGATCGTCGCGGGCGGCGTGGACGCGGCGATGGCGACATTCGCGGCCGGCGTCACGCGCGCCGGCCAGCATGTCGCGATGATCGGCACCAGCATGTGCTGGGGCTACATCAACCAGAGCGTCGACGCGCGGCATGGGTTGATCAGCATGCCGCATGTGTTCGACGGGCAACGCGATATTTATGTGTTCGGCGGGGCGATTACCGCGGGCGCGTCGGTGAGCTGGTATCGCGAGCAGTTCTGTCACGCGGAGATCGAGGCCGCGCGTGCGACGCCGCATGGCGATCCGCATCGCTTGCTGGAAGAGTCGGCAGAGAAAGTGCCAGCTGGTTCGGATGGCGTGATGTTCCTGCCGTATCTGATGGGCGAGCGCAGCCCGGTGTGGGATGCCAAGGCGAGCGGAGCGTTTATCGGACTGAGCCTGTTTCATACGCGGGTTCATTTGTACCGCGCCGTGCTGGAAGGCGTCACGTTTGCGCTGAAGCACAACATCGAGGCGGGGCGCAAAGGCGCGCAGTCACTGGATGACAAACTGATCGTGGTGGGCGGCGCCGCGCATTCGGATTTGTGGATGCAGATTATCGCGGACGTTACCGGGTATCCGGTCTATACCATCGAGCAGGACGTGGAGGCGGCGATGGGGGCGGCGTTGCTGGCGGGCGTCGGTGTCGGGCTGGTGTCGCGTGAAGAGGCGCGGCGCGGATGGGTCACGCTGGTTGAACGCGCGGAGCCGAACGCACAACGAATGGCGTTATACGAGCAACGCTTCGGCGTTTATACGGATTTGTATCCGGCGTTGAAGCCGATCATGCATCGGTTGCAGACATCATGAATGCTACTTTTGATTTCTCTGGCAAGTCGGTACTGGTTACCGGGGCTTCGAGCGGGATCGGGCGTGCGACGGTTGAGGCGTTGTGCGCGTCGGGCGCGAATGTGGTGGCTGCCGCGCGCAATGTGAAGGAGCTTGCGCGGTTGGCGGAGGAAACGGGTTGCGAGCCGTTGACGCTCGATGTGAGCGATGAGGCGGCTATCGATGATGCGTTTGGTTCGCTCGATACGTTCGATGGGCTCGTGAATTGTGCCGGGATTGCGTTGCTCGAGCGTGCTGTCGATACGACGGGTGAGAGTTTCGATCGTGTGATGGCGGTGAATGCGCGGGGCGCGGTGCTGGTGGCCAAGCATGTGGCACGAGGGATGATCGATGCTCAGCGCGGTGGCAGTATCGTTAATGTTTCCAGTCAGGCTGCGCTGGTGGCGTTGGATGATCATTTGAGTTATTCGGCCTCCAAGGCTGCGCTTGATGCTGTTACCAGGGCTTTGTGTGTTGAGTTGGGGCCGTTCGGGATTCGGGTTAATAGTGTGAATCCTACGGTTACGTTGACGCCTATGGCGGTGCTGGCTTGGAGTGATCCGGTTAAGCGGGATCCGGCGCTTAAGGCTATTCCGTTGCAGCGGTTTGCTGAGTCTGCTGAGGTTGCTGCGACTATTTTGTTCTTGTTGAGTGGTGCTGCTTCTATGATTAGCGGGGTTTGTTTGGCTGTTGATGGGGGGTATACCGCTAGGTGAGTTCTTTTGATCGTGCGGTATTTGTTGGGGAGCACTTGGGGGGAATTTGTGGGCCGGCCGTGCGCAAGCGGGGGGCATTGGATTCATCCTGTTGGTGCATTCCGCTCGATACTCGGTTAGCCGGCCAATCACGGTCGGCCTGATTCAGGGTCAACGACTCAATCGAGCATCCAGCTATCGTCGCCTTCGATCAGTGTGCCGCCGTGGCTAGTCATATCGCCCTTGCGGGCGACACCCGCGCCGCCGAACGTGGAGGCCGAGCCAGTAACGATGACCGCGCCGCAGCTTGTTTGATCGCCTATCCGGGCGACAGCACGGCCGTTGACCGTCAGGCCACTTGCACCGCTGATGACAGTGCCGAACCCGTGCATAGGGCAGGAATGAAGATGACCTACGAGAGCGATGGGGCGCATAAAAACCTATATGAGATACCTGCAATGGATCAACGGCAAATAATTTTCTGAAAAACCGGGTATCTCGCAATTCGCCATTTGTCTCCAATATTTTCTGAAATATATGAGAAATGAGTGCGATACCGTTTCCCATCGAAACGGTAGATGGCGATATTGCTGCTCCCCATGTCTCCTCGGGCTTCGGTTTTGAGATCAGGAAGTCCGTTACACCAATGTCGTTTTTGATCGAAGGGACCGTCGTCAACGTGTAAAAGCTGGGTGGCGGTCGATTTTGACGACAATCTGAATATCCAGGACGGGGAATTTACCTGAGTGGACTCCATATCAATATTGCAATCCGCAAAAAGTAAGTTTTCGTGCCTGTTAGCACATATGCTTACCGATATGCCGCTTGCGCCGCATTGATCCTTGATGTTTTTTATAATTGCACGCGAGTTCCGAATCAGACCAGCGGCCGTATTGATATCAATCGCTTTCTTTATTTTGCATGTGTCACCTCCTGTATTTTCCAGCGAAGGCTTGGAATTTCGATATACTGGTTCGAGTTTTACTATTATCTTTTGTAGAGTTGTCTTCAAGCAAGTCCTGTTTTTGCAAGATGCCAGTTTAGCATTCTGTGTCTGGACCGCTCGAAATAACGATTCTGGATCGTCTGAAGCAGCAATTGACGCGTACTGCAAGAAACTCGCCTTGAAAATCAAAGGGGGAATCCGAACGTCTGTGCAGGTTCCCTTCGGATATCGTTCGCGGGCTTCCCGCACCATGCGCTGAACCTCAATGTCGCTTTCGACGGAAACGTCGTAACACGGCGAAAGTAGAATCTGCGTAGATACATACGCCGGAGAGAACTGACTTAGAGATGGAATATCCAAATCGCCTGCCGCTCTAACGCCAGGCAGCCAGCCGATGAAAATAATAGCCACCGAAATTTTAATAGAGAGGATCACCAAAGGGATTCTATTGTCAAGCGAAAATAATGGCGATGATCTTGAAAAATAACGCGACACTAGAAACTTCATATATATTGTCTGTTCGCGAGCTAATCTTCGTTGAATTGGATGGTTTTTATCATTTCCAACAGAATATTGTAGCTTAACCCACTGTCGAGATCAAAATCCTCTGCATTTCGTGTGACGCAATACTGTTGCATCGTCGCGCTTGACTTCGAATTTCCTATCACAATGCGAATGCACCGATTAACGGAAGAATATCGCTGACAATATTCAGGTGCCGTGATTTTTCTGTTGGAGTTTTTGTAGATGTCCTCTACCAACCACCCCCTCCAATTCCGACCATTAAGTTTGATAGAGGTTGCGCTTGTTGCGACAGCGCACGCGGATGGGACTATTTTTCTAGTATGTACATTGCCATTCTTGTCAGCCACAATGAAGCTATCTTTTTTCCTCAGCATTTGATCAATGCCAACACGTCGAATATTTAACGATGGAATTCTTTCAACCCAACTGGGATCATGAATTCCGAACCCTTGTGGCGCGAGTGACAAAACGGTCCCGTTGTCGGATTTATATGATCCAAGGCAATCGAGAAGTTTTCCTTTGCCATCGGGAGACAGCGCGGAGGGAAGTTCTATCGAAATTCCACATGATTCGGATGGTTTTCCAGAAATCAACAGTTGATGGTCGGCATTTGACGCTGCAAAACTGGATATCCAAGTAGAGAAAAAAATCGTTGCGATCAGTATGCTCCGGCCTCGCATTTTTATTTCCTTGAAAGATGATATATAGCGGCTCGTTCAGTTACGAGGCGACATTAAGTTCGGTCTGAAACGGCATTACTCTTCCCTCTGCCTTATCAGCGAAGGATCGGTCGGCATATTCGGTGCATCGCCAAGAATGAAATTCACGTAATGAAAAAACTCTCTACGCTGGGGAAGTCCGGTGCTGCCCCCATTAACTGGTGTCGTGATTGCGGCGACATTTGCATCAGCTACCCCTACGTCCGCACGGCGATCGATATTCATCCCGCTTCGCAGGGCCCCGGTGTTGGGTGACTGCATTACCTTACTAATCCAGAAGTACCCGGCTGAATCGGCGACGGCGGTTGCATCGGAAGAAAGCAGTTCAGGATTGGGATCGGTCGTGAAGTCGCGTCCGCGAAAGCGGCTGTACGCAGCGTAACTGCCACGTCCGGTAAGATGAATTAGCCCCCGGCCGCGAAACCTTGCCCCATCGCCCGTTTGCGTATTTCCCATCGACACCGCCTTCTGTTGAACTTCATCCGGTCGTTGCGCTATATAGTCGGGTCGATTTCGACCGTGCAGAAACCCCATCGCTTGTAGCCAATCATGTTCGTGATCGAAGTCGTCCCCAGCCTCCTGCGGAGTTAACGCCTCGTACATCGTGCGGAAATACCGGCTGTCGCCAAGCTCAACCGTTGCTCTTAGCGCTCCGGTTTCTTTGAATATATGCGCTAAGAAATGGGCCTGTCTTTGAGGAGTCGAAAAGCCATACTTCCTCCACATGCGATTTATCGCCGTATGCATATCCGGAGGCATGAAACCGTGGTCATTGTTGCCTGAATGCCATCGGTTTTGCGCCGTCTGCCATCGAATTTCTCCGCCTGCATTGGGACTGGACCGTTTGGGCAATGTCTGTGTCAGCTCTCGAAGGCTCCGCCATGCGCACTTCTTGAACATCTGAATAAACCGCCCCGGATGAAAGTGGTAGTGAACCTTGCCCAGCGTCAGTCCCTGTGCCTGAGCATCCTCCCAGAAGGCCAGCGCTGCGTGGTGCTGTTTGAGCTTCGTATAGGCGTCTGGATTCAGACAGCCGGTCATCAGCGCGGAAGCCGGCAGATCATTCGGATCAGTGCCCTTGAGCCAACCCCAGCGCGTATCGAAGTCGTCGCGCGACCACTCTGTCGGCATCTTTACAACGCAATAGCTGAGCCGTTCCCGCATCGGACCGTCAAGGCTGCGCGCGTAAGCTCGCGCAATGCGTTCGCGCTTTCTCTGCGCCTGCTGTTCGGCTGGCGTCGGCGCGGCTGCGCCGCTTGTGGCCGCTGGCGGACTCACAGCCGGCGGTGCGCCCGGGTCAAGCATGGCAATCAGCACATCGGAATCGCACCGGCTGTTGCCGTCTGTATCGTCGTCGACAAACGTCCACCCCAGCCAATCGGGGAAATCCGCATCGCTGTAGACTCTGACGCCGGGACCGTTCAGATTCGCATACACAGCCGTGTGATCGACCGGTGAATGTATCTGCCGGATGTGCGGCAGGCGTCCCTGATAGAGATCTGTCGCTGCCGGTGCATCTGGGCCGATCACCCGGCAAAAGCGCAGCATTTCATAGCCTGCGCTGGGGCATCCAGGATAGCGCCGGGTGGCACGCTCATACAGGCCGTAGGCATCTTCCGGCGTCGCCGAGCCAAGCACCGCGCCCCGGATGCTGCGTGTGGTCAGGGTGATCAAGCCAGTGGACTCTGTGATACTTACGATCGCCGGCTCCGTTGTCGTCGCCTGCACCGGCACCTGCCACGCGGGATGGGCTGCCGAGCCAACCGATGGATCGCTGGCATAGAGTTGCGTACCAGCTGGCAACACGACGTGAATGTCGCCCCACAGACTATTGGTTCGCCCCTGTTCCGCTGCCAGCGGCCCGTGGTTACGCCCCATCAGTGCCGCGACGCTGGTGGCGTCGGCGACGATCTCGAAGTGGATACGGTTCGGCTGGCCGTAGATCGCGCCAGGCAAACCGATCGCGTCCTTGCGGTATACCCTGCTGCCGCGCGCCACCTGGGTCGTGTGCATGTGCTGGTAGATCGAGTAGAACTCGACGTTCACCCCTTCGCCAATCTCCGTCGCGTGCTTCAGGATCACTACACCGTTACTCGTCCAGCCCTTGTAGTACAGCAACGGATGCGCCGCGATGACCGCTGGATCGTCATGATGCTGCGGAATGTCATCACTGCCACGCGCGAACACGACCTCGCCGTCGGCAATCGCGCACACTGGCTCCGAGCTGTCCGCATTGCCCTGCGCTTCGAGATGGATGCCTCCATGCCAGCCAAATTCGCGGCTGACGGGAAACGCGCCCTTGCCACTGCGCTCGCCCAGGGTCGTGACGGGTTGCGTTGAGTCGTCCTCATGCGCGGCTGCGCTGAGGAAGGGTTGGCTGATCAGCATCAGGTTTCCTATTTTTTTTGTTCGTCTGTTTTGGGAATGGGTTTAGTCCGACAACGGCACATGGCCCGGATCGAGCAACTGGCCCGGCAGTGGAATGCCATGCATTCCAGGCACTCCCCCCGAGCCATCCTCCTGAGTTAAGGCGCCTTTGAGCTTTATCGCGATGCCCTCGATCGTGACGCCGCTACTATCAATGGTGAAGCTGCCACCGGGTGCCTTGATGACCAGTCTGTCGCTCGCCTGAAGCTCATATATCTGTGTCCGGCGCGCGATGGCCTGCCCCGCCCGAAGCTGATGACGACCCTGCACGACATGCTCCGCGTTCCCGCCGGTTTCGATCTGGTAGTCGGCCGCAATCCGGTCCCGCCGGCTGTTGCCCACGTTCTCCACACGGTCCTTGCCGATCGTGACCGTCTGGTTCCGTCCGACCGACACGGTATCGTCCAGCCCGACACGGCGCTGGCTGTCATGTGCAATATCGACCTGCTCGTCGTTGCCAACGTGGCGCGCGCGATCATGGCCCACCGTAACGGTCTGGTCGTGCTCGACCGCATGCACCTCGTCGTTTTCTACTTCGGTACGGAGGTTTTTCTCGGCATGAATCCATACTTCTTCGCGGCCCTTCTTGTCCTCGAAGCGAATCGCGTTAGCGGTGCCATAGCCGCCCTCCTTCGTAGAGCGCGATAGCGTCCCGCTCTGCGTCGCGTTATCCGGTAGCTTCCACGGCGGCATGCTCATCGCGTTGTACACCCGCCCGGTCACGATGGGCCTGTCCGGGTCACCGTTTTCGAAGTCGACAATAACTTCAGTTCCAACCCGCGGAATGTTGATGCCGCCGAAGTTACTGCCCGCCCACGGATAAGACACGCGCACCCAGCACGACGAATTCTGGTCATTCACGGGTGACCTATCCCAATGAAACTTCAGCTTCACACGTCCGTACTGGTCGGTCCAGATTTCACTTCCCGTGTACCCAGTGACGATCGCCGTCTGCGGACCCGTTGTGCGCGGTTTGCTCACCGTGCGCGGTGGCCGGAACATCGTGGTCGCCGGCTGCACTTCGAAAGTCGTATTGACCTGATACTGGCCTTCGCCGGTTACTTCGCCGATCTCCTCGGCATCTAGCCTGACGCGGATCACCAGGTACTCGCGGTTCGCCGCTTCCTGCGGATAGCTCGCCAGCGTGAATGTCGTGCCGCACACGACATCGCGCAGGTTGCCTCGGCCTACGGCGCGTTCTCCCCGAGCGCGGATTTCCTGCATGCGTACACGCGCGAACTGCTCGCCCTGCTGCGGGTCGGTATAGTCGCCCGGCCATTCGTAGACTGTCAGATCGTTATGCCGCGTGCCCTGCGGCAACGCATTCTGTACCGCCAGGTTTGCGCTCGGCTTCGTGAAGTCGAAATCATCCGTCGTCCAGATTCCCGACTGGATGCTCTCGGTCGTGTCGAAGTGGCTGACATATTCGGCGTCGATCTTCCTGTCAGGCGGGAGGTACTGCAACGTGTGATACGCCTCGCTGACCACGCGCCTGTGCGCGCCGAGATTATCGACAAGCACCATCCGGTGCACGCCGTTCGAGTGCTCGAAGAACCAGTAAATTCCGTGTTCTTCCATGAGCCTCTGAATGAACGAAAAGTCCGACTCACCGTACTGCACCTGATAGACCAGCCTCGGATACGTGCCGCCCAGGCGCTTGACGTACGAGTACATGTAGTTGCCTTTGAGTACCTCGTCGATAATCTCGACCACCGAGCGGTTTTGAAAGATTCGGTAGTCCGTGCGCTGTCCGGCGAGCACGATCCACGGCTTGAGAATCAGCCGGTAGTGGTACTGCCGGTTTAGCGGCGCAACCAGGCTTGCCGCCGTGACGATGCCGCTGATTTCCCGTTCACCCTTGCCGATATTCGCGGCGCCTGCGGCACCCGCGACGCCCGAATGGAAGGTGCCCATCCCGTCGAGCTGGACGGTCACGGTCAGCTCCTTGCCGACCATCGCCTTCAGGTCCAGATTGGCCGCGGCGCTGTCGGGCAGCAGCGGACTGAGCGGCGTGACCAGTCCCAATTCATATTCGTAGATCTTCGAAAGCGCTTCCTCGCCCCTGATCGAGCGTATCAGGAGGGCAGGTTCGCCGTCGTCCAGCTTTGGCAGCGCGGCGCCGCTAACGGTGAAGGTACGTGGAGTCATGAAGTTCGACATAGGCTCGATCCTCCGTGTGAACTGGACCGGTCGCCACTCATGAGACGAATCCCGTTGTGCCGGGCGTGCGACGCCCTGCGTTCTGTCATGCGTGTCTGCATCAATCGTTTCCCATGAACGCCGCGCGCCGTGTCGATCGCCCCGGCTGCCTGCCATGCCTTTTCCCTGCGGTTCTACTCATGCAACGCCCCGCGTGCCCATACGCACCGGCCAGGTCGCCACAGGGCCGCGCTGCGTCGAGCGCAGTTCGGTCTCGATGAACGAATGGGCCGATGCACCTCGCGCGAGAAAGCGCTCGAGAATCAGGCCGAACAGGTAGGGGCTCACGCCATGGAAGCCCGCTTCGTCGACCGTGAGCACGCACTCGGCGCCGCAACCAAACATTATTTGTCCATCGCCCGGGAGCATGCGCGTGACCGTGCGCATGCTGACATCGACCAGACTGTCGATCATCTGCCGGTAGACCTCGTCACCTGGCGCGAGGAACAGCCCTAGCAGATTGCGCAGGCCCGCGGCCGACGGGTCTTCCAGAGCGAGGTAACTAAAGTTCAACTGGCGGATCAGCCGCCAGGCGGTTTCCCGCTCCGCATACGGTGCGCGTGGCACACTAGGTGAGCGAATCAGGCCCACGCACAGAACCGGGGCAGACTCTTCGAGCGTCAGATCGTCGCGCCCGTCTGGCACGATCAGGTTCGGAAGTTCACGATTGGTCAGCAACGCGCTGAGCGTGAGGTAGTTCATGCGCTCGCCGTAAGGTTGCCCGTCGTGATCGACGAGTGAGACCGAGGTTTGCGTGCCGACGTAGGGCGTGCGTGTGCCATAGCGGCGGCGTGACAGTTCCGGCGCAGAGCGGCGTTCGCGAGGCGAGGTGAAATAGCGCCCGTGGTTGCCTTCATCGTTCGTCAGTGGCTCGTGCAGCGGCCGGAATTGGAGCGGTGCCGATGTCTCGCTGACCTGACCATGTAGGGCCTGCACGGAGAACACTTCGTAGTCGAGCGGCTGGAGTGCGTTCGGCACCAACTGGAATTCGGTGCCGGATTTCGGCAACTCGACGGGATCGGATGTGCGAGGAAAAAGGTTGATGACCGGCGTGCAGAAAAGCGCGAACTGCGAGGCATCGACCTGGTACGCCAGCGGGTCGGTGTGTCGGTCCAGCAGCACGACGACCTCCGCCTCGCGCCCACGCACCTGGCGCAGGCCAGGTGCGAGACCCGTCAGCGTGAAGAAGTAAAAACGCGACGGACATACGGAAAATTCGTGCAGCAGATTGTGTCCATGAAATTTCGACCCTGCGAGCGGCAGGAGGCTCTGTCCCGGATCAAGCCCTTCATGCACCACCGCATCGCGGCTTACCGCGTGAAACGGACTGCCGGGTGTGCCGAGGTTTTCCGGCTCGCCGGTAATCGACGCGACGGCCGCAACGTGCAGCAGTTCGAACAGGCGCGACGCCAGCCGTTCTTCCCCGGCCAGGTACACGGGTAACCGGTCCAGTCCCTGCAAGTCGGCGATGCAGGCTTCGCTGGTGGTACGCAGTCTCAGACGCAGAGCGCCGCGCACGTTGGTATGTCCACGCGCATACCGGTCGGGCGCGGGGATATCAGGAGGAATGCCGGTCAGCCGTGCGCTTACGATTTCGAGCGGATACAGCGTTACCTCCTGACTGCTACGAAACTCGCACGCCGTGGTTTCACCGTCGGACACGCGACTGATGAAGGTGGCGCCGCGTGCAATGCGGACGCCCTCGGCGAGATCGCCTTCCGCATCGTCTGGATACAGCCGTGCCACTGCCATCGATGGCGTCGGCGCGAGGTAATTCGGATAGAGGCATTGCAGCAGGGGGCGCGTGAAGTCGGGGAATGCGGCGTCCAGTTTCATGCGCATGCGGGCGGACATGAATGCGAATGCCTGGACGAGCCGCTCGACATACATATCGCCGATTTCACCCGCCTGCATGCCCAGACGCCTGGCGATTTTTACATGCGCCTGTGCGAATTCGGCGGCAAGTTCGCGCAGGTACAGCAACTCCTCGTTGTAGTACGTCAGCAGATCACCCGCGCCGGTTTCCGGGCGTTGACGGTACGGTACGGATCGCCTCGCCAACTGCTCCACGTACTGTTCAGGTTCGAAGCGCATGCCGGTAATCGGCGCATCCGTGGGCGCCTGTCCAAGCCAGCTGGACCAGCCGAGTTGTTCCGTTCCACCCAGCACCGCAGGCGGTGCGCCCTGTGGCTTGATGCGCAGTTCCAGTTCCCACCGGCAGCCGCGCCCGACAAATTCCCTCACGCATTCGACCAGCTTCGGCAGGTCCACGCCCTGCGCCGTGAAACGCAGATACACCTGCAAGTCGAGCGGCCCCAGGACAATGCGGAACCGGTGCTGGCGGTCCGGCACCTGCTCGCCGAGCATCGCGCCCATCGCAAGCGTCGAAGACTCCACGGGCTTGCCGAGATAACTGTGGCTGGCCGGCGCCATTTCCAGCCAGTGAAAGACGTATTCCTCGATTGCGACGGGTACGCCGAAGTACTGCTCAAGCGTCGCGCGCAGGCCGTCGGGATTACGCGCCTCGCGCACCAGATGCGCAGAGGCGGCGAGGCGCGCGTGGGCAGGAAACGGCCGGCCGGCGATTTCGTCGGGATCGTGGCCGGCTAGGCTCGCGACAAAAAAGGAGAATGTTTCGTCATCCTTCCGGTCGAGGCCTGCCGCCGCCTGGGCGGAGGCCCACGCCCGGTACAGCAGAGTCAGGTAGCGGTGGTGAAAGATGTCGAGGAAGTTGACGAGCGTCGCATCCCGCCGGTTCTGCTCACGCTCGCGTGCAATCTCGGTCATGTGAATCGGCAGCGGCCCGTTCGGCCCGAGCATGCCCAGACTGAGAAGCCGTATCTTCAGACGCCCGTTGACCTCACGCACGTCGGCGATCTCGCGCGGCGCGAATGCGAGGCTCGGTGCCTGGCCGAGACGGAACGGCTCCGCCTGCGGACGCCGCGCGGTGCCGACCGGGTCAATGTGGGGATCGGCGCCGATACGGCGCAGCAGGGAAATAAACCCGTAGCGTCAGGGTTCGGCCATCAGACGTTCAACGCTTTCCGGTGAAAGCGCCACGCCGGGCATGGGCAGATCGAAGCGGGCGCGCTCCATCAGGTCGCGTCCCCTGCACACCGGTGCATGATTCCGGAGGCGCGCGCACGCAGGCAGGCGGGCCTCTGATCGTGAGGGGAGAGCAGGTGTGGGTTCATGCCCTGATTATTCAGGGCGTTCGATTCCGATGTCTATGGGACGCTCTCAGACGAATACTCTTTCCATCCCGATCTGACTCATAAAAGTTGCCAGGAAACGTCCGAATGATTTCAGGATGGCGGCGCAGTTCGAAAAAGCGGCGGGGTGCTGGCGAAGTTGGCCGGCCTCTCCTATGACCTGTTCGCTGACACGCCGATATGAGCCGTCAGGCTTTCCGACCGCGCGCGTGACGGTCGGATTCCAGTTGACGGCACAGTTCTGAATGTCAATGTGAGTGCTTGACCGGCGACGCTCTGTGCGCGATCCGCGCACCCCGCAAACTTCTGCCGTTAGTGAAGTCCGCCTGCCGCTTCTCCCCGGTCGCAAGGTACGTTTGCGCCGTTCTCGCGAGTGCGGCCAGATAGCCGAATTGTTTCGAGTGCGTTTTGCTCAATGCGGCGGCTTCTGCCATCTTTTCAACCGTGATCTGCGTACGGGCGCGGCGCGGTTTACTGGATGATGCGTGAACCGATCTGGTCATGGTGCGATTTCCGGGGTGTTCCTGAATCGCCCACGAGATCAATCCAGGGCCCAGCACACGTTCGAAACGAGCGCCGTTATGTGGTATCGCCGAGGCGAAGCCGACGGCCCCACCGCACAGAGAAAAGCCCGAGGGTTTTGATCCGACCGTTCCGGCGAGCGCGGAGCGCGAGGCGGGAAGAATGAGCGCTTTGTCACAGACGCGGAATGTGCGAGAACACAGATTCCAGATGCACCACTACCGCAACTGTGCGAGGAGCCCGCTTAAGAATTAGCGGTGTGAGCCGCTTTCTCTTGCCTACTTCTCTTTGCGGCGGCAAAGAGAAGTAGGTGCCGCCCCGCACAGGGGCAACGCTAATAGACCACGAACAAACCAAGGAAAGGCCAACAACTTAGGATCACAGACAAACCCAGGCGCCACGCGAAAAAAACCACTACAACACAGTCCTCACATGCCAAAGCTCCGGAAACAAAACCACATCCAACATCTTCCGAAGGTAAGTAGCCCCACTAGTCCCCCCAGTCCCTTGCTTAAACCCAATAATCCGTTCAACAGTAGTCACATGCCTAAACCGCCACTGCCGAAAGGCATCTTCAAGATCAACAAGTTCCTCGGCCATCTCATACAGCTCCCAATGTTGAGAAGGATTCCGATAAACCTCCAACCATGCCGCTTCAACAGAAGCATCATGCACAGTAGGCTGAGTCCAATCCCGCTCCAGCCTGGAGGCTGAGATAGGAAACCCGCGCCGAGCGAGCAACCGAACAACCTCATCATAAAAAGAAGGCGCTTCCAACGAACCCTTTACCTCGGCCAAAACATCAGCCCGATGCGCATGCGGCTTCAGCATCTGCTCATTCTTATTCCCGAGCAAAAACTCAATCTGCCGATACTGATAAGACTGAAACCCGGAAGAACTCCCCAAATAAGGCCGCATAGCCGTGTACTCAGACGGCGTCATAGTCGCGAGAACACTCCAGGCCTGCACGAGTTGCTCCATGATCCGCGACACGCGCGCGAGCATCTTGAAGGCCGGCGGCAACTCATCCCGACGCACGGCCTGCAGCGCCGCCCGTAACTCATACAAAGCGAGCTTCATCCACAACTCGCTCGTCTGGTGCTGAATGATGAACAGCATCTCATTGTGATCCGGCGATAGCGGATGCTGTGCATCCAGCACCGTCCCCAACGACAGATAATCGCCGTAACTCATCGAGTCCGAAAAGTCGAGCTGCGCATCATGCCAGCCATCGCCCGAATCGGCGGCCGGGGAAGCCACGTTAGAAGCAACTGCCCCATGCCCGAACGGACATCCCTGCGCCGGTTTCTCTTCCGGCAGCCCCGGTGTTTGCATATGATCGGTCATTGCGCGCTCCTCAGGTCACTGCGCCGCGTGCGGCGAATTCAGGTGCCCGCCAGGTTTCCTTCACGAGCACCTCGCGCAACGTTTCCACCGCGTCCCACACATCGACAAAACGCGTGTACAGCGGCGTAAAACCAAACCGCAGCACATGCGGCTCACGATAATCACCAATCACCCCACGCGCGATCAGCGCCTGCATCACCTCATAACCCTGCGGATGCTCGAAGCTCGCATGCGAGCCGCGCTGCGCATGCTCACGCGGCGTGACGAGCTTCAACGGAAATTCGCTGCAACGCGCCTCGACCAGTTCGATGAACAGATCGGTCAACGCCAGCGACTTCTTGCGCACCGCCTGCATGTCGGTTTGCAAAAACACATCGAGCCCGCATTCGACGAGCGACATCGACACCATCGGCTGCGTGCCGCACAAAAAGCGGCCGATGCCGTCATCCGGTTGATACGCCGGGTCCATCTTGAACGGCGCGCGATGTCCCCACCATCCTGACAGCGGCTGCGCAAATTCATTTTGATGACGCTTGGGCACCCACACGAACGCGGGCGAACCCGGCCCACCGTTCAGATACTTATACGTGCAGCCCACTGCATAGTCCGCGCCGACGCCGTTCAGGTCGACCGGCACCGCGCCCGCCGAATGCGCCAGGTCCCACAGTGCGAGCGCGCCTTTATCGTGAATCAGCCTGGTGAGCGCGGCCATGTCATGCATGTAACCGGTGCGGTAGTTCACGTGCGTGATCATCGCGATGGCGGTGTCGTCGCCGATCGCGGCAGGCAGTTCGGAAGGATCGTCGACGAGGCGCAGTTCATAACCGCGATCGAGCTGCTCGATCAAACCTTGCGCGATATACAGATCCGTCGGGAAATTCGAGCGCTCGGAAACGATCACTCGACGCTTGGGATCGCGCGCATTCGCTACGCGCACGGCCGCCGACAGCAGCTTGAACAGATTGATCGAAATCGTATCGGTGACGACCACTTCGTTTTCGGCCGCGCCGATCAACGGGGCAAGCTTGTTGCCGAGGCGGCGCGGCAACTCGAACCAGCCGGCGGAGTTCCAGCTACGAATCAGGCCTTCGCCCCATTCGGCGCCGATCACGGTCTGCGCGCGCTGCGCGGCGGCCGCGGGCGGCACGCCCAGCGAATTGCCGTCCAGATAGATGGTGGTCGGCGAAAGCGCGAACTGGTCGCGCAACGTCGCCAAGGGGTCGGCGCTGTCGAGCGCCAGTGCTTCGTCACGGTGGTTCATGGTGATTCCGTCAGTCAGATCAGGGATGTTCGTTCAATGGGAGGCGGGCCGAGGCTCGGGCGCCGATTCGGGCAGCGCGCGCAGAACCGCGCGCACCGGACTCGCATCGAGCGTCGTCAGCTTGAGCGGCAGCGCAATCAATTCGTAGTCGCCGGGCGGGACGTCGTCGAGCACGATGCCTTCGAGAATTGCCATGCGATGCGCGCGGATCCTGTGGTGAGCATCCATCGTCTTCGATTCCTGCGGATCGAGCGATGGCGTGTCGATGCCGATCAGCTTCACACCGCGCGCCGCCAGCAGATCGATGGTGTCCGGTGCGACCGCGCAGAACGCGCTGTCCCACGCGCTGGTGGGCGCGATCCTGTAAGTGCGCAGTAAGACTCGCGACGGCAAGTCGTCGAGCGCGCCGGCCAGGTGTTGTGGCGTCACAACAGGCGATGCGCCAATGCAATGAATCACGCGGCATCGGCCGAGGTAGGCGTCGAGGGGGACTTGGCCAATTGCGGCGCCTTCGGCGTCATAGTGCAGCGGCGCGTCGGTGTGCGCGCCGGTGTGCGGCGACAGCGTCAGCCGCGCGACGTTGACGGGCGAGCCCGCCTCCATGCGCCACACGCGCTCGATGCCCACCGGCGTGTCGCCGGGCCAGACGGGCGTGGCGGTATCGACGGCGGGGGTGATGTCCCAAAGTGTTGGCATAGTCGCATCGGCGGTTTGTGTCTATCCGGGAATGATAGGTGGCCTGCCGCGAAATGTGATTGCGAAAAAATCTCCTTCTGCGCCGTGTCTTGGAACATAATTTGATTCAAACGGGAAAGGGAGACCGAATATGAACGCGATCTCGCTCGACGCCACCGATTGCCGTATCTTGACGGTGCTTCAGCAAGAAGGACGGATCAGCAATCTCGACCTCGCGGAGCGCATTTCGCTCTCGCCATCAGCCTGTCTACGACGCCTGCGCCTGCTCGAAGAGCAGGGTGTCATCGAACATTACCGCGCGTGTCTGAATCGAGAAGTGCTGGGTTTCGAACTGGAAGCGTTCGTGCAGGTGTCCATGCGCAACGACCAGGAGAACTGGCACGAACGCTTTGCGGAAGCGGTGCGCGACTGGCCGGAAGTGGTCGGCGCGTTCGTCGTGACCGGCGAGACCCACTATCTGCTGCGAGTCCTCGCGCACAACCTCAAACATTATTCGGACTTCGTGCTGCAGCGTCTCTACAAGGCGCCGGGTGTGATGGATATTCGTTCGAATATCGTGCTGCAGACGCTCAAGGAAGATTCCGGCGTGCCGGTTTCGCTGGTGAAGAAAACCGGCGGACATAGCGCCGCGCATAACGATCGCTGAGCGAGTGGCCGGGCGGCCGCGCCGTCGTGGGGCGCAGCGATTTTTTTTATTCTTGCGTCGAGCGCCTCGCGTCGCCTGTCATTGCCAGACCGCCCGAACCGTTCGCGCCGCCTCGCGACCCGGTTTAGCGTTCAAAGCGGGGCGAGTCCGTGAAATAAGCCGTTCTGAAACACCAGCGGGGACATCTTCGCGGCATTCTCGTGCACGCCGCAGCGCTCCACTTCGCCGACAAAAATCACGTGGTCGCCTTCTTCGTAGCGGCTGCGGTTGTGGCATTCGAACCAGGCGAGCGCGCCGTCGAGCACCGGCATGCCGGTGTCGCCTTCCGCGTGCGACACGCCTTCGAAGCGATCGCCCTTCACGGTCGCGAAACGCTTGCACAGATCGAGCTGCGACGAAGCCAGCACATTGACCACGTAGTGGCTGTTGGCGCGGAACACCGGCATCGACGCCGAGCGCGTGGCCAGACTCCACAACACCAGTGGCGGGTTGAGCGAAACCGAATTAAATGAGCTGGCCGTGATGCCGATCAACTGGCCGGACGCAGCTCGCGTTGTAATAACGGTGACGCCGGTGGCAAATTGGCTGAGCGCCTGTTTGAAGGCGTTCTGGTCGAAGTTGGGCGGGCTGGCGCGCTTCATCGGGCGCCGGTCCCTGGCGCAGACTGGGGGAGCGCCGGGCCGAACCCATCTCGCGTGCGGCTGGAAACAAATGATTCGAAAGTCATAGTGAAAATCGTCGATTTATCCCAATTTTAACTGCAATCGTGGGGGATCGGCCGCGACCCCGCCGGTGAATGAAAAAGCCGCTAAGCTGGAAGGCTCGGATAGTGGCATGAGCGTTGCGTCGAACAGTGGAACGGCAGCGGCCGACTATGTGTTTCAAGGAGCAAGCAGCATGAGTCAGACAGGCGAAGTCGCCACCTTGGGTGGCGGGTGTTTCTGGTGCCTCGAAGCGGTGTACCTTGGCGTCGACGGCGTGAATGCGGTGGAGTCGGGCTACGCGGGTGGCAAGACGCAACGCCCAACTTATGAGCAGGTGTGCGACGGCGAAACCGGCCACGCTGAAGTCGTCAAAGTCGACTTCGATCCGGCGAAGATCAGCTATCGCGAGATTCTCGATATCTTCTTTGCGATTCACGATCCGACGCAGTTGAACCGGCAGGGCAATGACGTGGGCACGCAATATCGCTCGGTGGTCTTCACGCATTCCGACGCGCAGCGGGAAACGGCGTTGCAGGCCATTCGCGAGATCGGCGTACAGCGCCTTTACGACGGCCAGATCGTCACGCAAGTGCTACCGCTCGACGGTAATTATTGGCCTGCCGAAGCCTATCACCAGAACTATTTTGCGCAGCACCCGGATCAGGGGTACTGCTCGTTCGTGGTGGCGCCGAAGGTGGCGAAGTTTCGTCAGAAGTTTGCTCACCGGATCAGGGCGAGCTAACGGCATGAGCGGCTGCTTGCGCGTGACTCAGGCGTCGGAGTCGGGCGGCTGCTCGTTCTCTTGAGGCGGCGACGGCTCGCGGTCGTCTTGCTCATACTCATGAGCGAGCCGTGCATACGCTTCGATGACCGCTCGCGCCAACTCCACGCAACTGAGCGGCGCCGAGCCTTCCGCCTTATTGTTGATCGCGATCACCACCGGCTGGCCTGCCAGTGCGTAGCGCGCGGCCAGTTCGGCGAGTGACGCGCGGGTCGCCGGATCCTCATCGACCAACTGGTTGAACGGCTCGTACTTGGCCTTCGCCTGTTCGTATTTGAAGCCGCCGTGCAGGCTCCAGCGCACGATCAGCGGCCCGGCCGGTTCACCATCCAGTAACGCAAGCGCCGCGGCCTGACGCAGCGGGTCGGGCATGCGCGCGTGAATTCCGACGCAATAGCGCACGCCCGCCGCTTTGAGCGTACGGATGAAGCGCGGTGTGAGCAGACTCCCATCACGGATTTCGATCGCGTAGCAGGCGCTGTCCGGCAGCTTCGGCAGCGCGTTCAAAAATTCGGCCAGCCGTTCGATGAACATCGCCGGCTGCGCGAGCATCTGATCCGGCAGCGGCGAAAGCTGGAACACCAGCGCGCCGGCCTTGGCGCCGAGCCCTTCGAGACAAGGCGTGACGAAATCGTCGATCGCCATTTGCGCGTTCAGAAAGCACGGATTCATCGAGACCGGCTCGCCGCGTTCGGCGCGCACTGTGGCATCGGTGATCGTCATCGGCGCTTTGACGATGAAGCGGAAGTGCTCGGGCACTTGCTGCGCGTAGCGCAAATACTCGGTGACCGTGAGCGCCTAATAAAACGACCGGTCGATGCTGACCGTCTTCAGCAGCGGATGCGCGCCGTAAGCCGTGAGACCTTCGCGCGAGAGTTTGCTGTTGCTGTATTCGTCGCCGTAGACGATGCCGTTCCAGCCCGGAAACGACCACGTCGAAGTGCCGAGATGGACTTGCGGCGGTAGTCGCGCTGCAAGCGCGAGGAGTTCGGGCGAGGGCGGGGCGGCAATGATTTCGCGAGTGCGGCGTTTTTTGGGCGCGCTGGCATCTATGGGGGCGGTGTTGGCCTCCGGCGCGGCGATGGCGGCATCAGGCGCTGCCGCTTCGTCTTCCTGCCACAAGGAGCCGAGGCTTGCGGCCTTCGTCGCGCGCGGTTGACGCCGGCGCTCGGGCTGCGCTGCGGTGTCAGCGGGCGGAGTTGGCCGTTCTACCTTTTGCAGAACGTCCGCATCTGAGCCGGCCGTCCCACGCGATACCTTCACCTCGCCATCGCCCTTCGCCGCTGCCGCGCCCACCGGCATCCCGAACAGGTCGAACTGTACGGCTTCGCCGTCGGCGCCGTTTTCGCCGTCGACCGGCTGTTCAACTTCGCTTGTGCCGCGTGGGTCCATCGGTGTTCGACCTGCTGTTCAAAGGTTTGCGCCACGTCGCCCGCTCATGCACGGCGCCGCGGCGCAACCCTATCACAGCGGTTTGTCGTACATATAGCGGCGCGACCACGGCAGGGTTTTCGCGCTGCGGCCGGCTTTGCGGCACACCACCTGGTAAATCGAGACGTCGTCGTTTTCAAACGCGTAGGCGCAACCGGCGAGGTACACGCGCCAGATGCGGAATTTCTCGTCGTCGACGAGCTTGCGGGCTTGCTCCGCATGCGCTTCGAAATTTTCCGCCCAGATGTCCAGCGTGTGCGCATAGTGACGGCGCAGGCTTTCGACGTCAACCGCTTCGAGCCCGCCGCGCTGCATCGATTCGAGCGCGAGACTGATGTGCGGCAGTTCGCCGTCCGGAAACACATAACGGTCGATGAATTCACCGCCACCGAGCGCGGTCTCGCCACTTTCCGAATCGCTCGACGTAATGCCGTGATTCATGGCGATGCCGTCGTCGGTCAGCAGGTCGCGAATCTTCTCGAAGTAGCCCGGCAGATTCTTGCGGCCCACGTGCTCGAACATGCCGACGCTCGTGATCCGATCGAATTGACCTTCGACGTCGCGGTAATCCTGCAGACGAATCTCGATCTGGCCTTCCAGGCCCGCCGCTTTCACGCGCGCCGTGGCGAGATCGAACTGGTTCTGCGAAAGCGTCACGCCCACACACTGCGCGCCGAACTTCTGCGCCGCACGCAGAACGAGCGCGCCCCAGCCGCAGCCGATATCGAGCAGACGCTGCCCCGGTTGCAACTGGATCTTGGTGAGGATGTGGTCGATCTTCTTGATCTGCGCGGTGGCGAGGTCTTCGTCGCCGTTCTCGAAGTACGCGCACGAGTACACCATGTTCTCGTCGAGCCACAGCTTGTAGAACTCGTTCGAGACGTCGTAGTGATACTGGATCGCCTTCTTGTCCGACGCCTTCGAATGATTGAAGTAGCGTCGCACGCGCGCCAGCTTGCCCGCGCTGGTCACGGTATTGCGCGCCAGCTGGTAGCCGATATTGATGATGTCCGACAGCTTGCCTTCGATGTCGATCTTGCCCTTCACATACGCCTCGCCGAGATTGTCGAGGCTCGGTTCGAGCAGATAGGGCAGCGCCGTGGCGCTTTTGACGTGTAGCGTGACCTGAGGCGCGGCGAACTGCCCGAAGTCGTGTTGCTGGCCGTCCCACAGCACGAGGCGTGCGGGAACGTTAGCTCTCGTTTTTACCTCTTCCACCCACTGCGCCAGCTTCTTCTCCCAGAACATGTGATCTCTCCGTGTCCGTTGAATTAGAGCAAAGCCTGTGTGGATCGCAGCCCCGTGCAGCGCGACTCCCATGCCGCGAGTTGCCATCCGGCCGCCGCGCGCTGCTGCGTTGGCAACGTGGTGGCGGCGTTGTATTTCGATTCAAGGCGATAGGCGGGAGATTTGCCAGTCGCTGTGTTCGCCTGAACGCGTATAGAGCAAGCGGTCGTGAAGACGCGACGGCCGGCCCTGCCAGAATTCGATTGCTTCGGGCACCAAACGATAACCGCCCCAATGCGGTGGGCGCGGTGGTTGGTCGCCATATTGCAAACTGATTTCGCGTTCGCGAGTTTCGAGCTGCGAGCGGCTTTCAATTGGCTGACTCTGATTCGATGCCCATGCACCGATGCGTGAACCGAGCGGGCGCGACGCGAAATACGCGTCGCTTTCTTCCGCGCTGGTTTTGACGATGCGACCTTCCACACGCACCTGGCGTTCGAGTTCGATCCAGTAAAACAGCAGGCTGGCGTAAGGATTGGCCGCCAGTTCGCGGCCTTTACGGCTTTCGTAATTGGTGAAGAACACGAAACCCCGCTCGTCGACGCCCTTGATCAGCACGATGCGCGCCGACGGCCGGCCGCGTGAGTCGACCGTGGCCAGCGTCATGGTATTCGGTTCGGGCAGTTTGGCGTCGACCGCTTGTTGAAACCACGTATCGAATTGACGAAACGGGTTACGGTCTACATCGGCAACGTCCAAAGAACCCAGCGAATAGTTTTTTCGAAGTTCGGCGAGTGAGGTCATGTTCTTATGCGAACGCTACAGTTCAATCAGTATAGCTAAGCCGCTAATTTTTTGCCCGCAACCACATCAAGGTCCCGCGCGGCGCGCGCATGCGTGCCGGCGTATGTGGCTCCCGGTGCCGCTCTTTTCGCGGCGATGCACTTCGACACCTTCAGGCAAAATACGGGGTTGCGTACGCCTTTGCGTTGCCACTTCGTGTTTTTGCCTGACCACCGAGCCCTGCCATCATGTCCAGCACCACCGCGCAAACCGATCTTACTACCAGCCTCGACGGGAAAGAAACCGCTGACCGTGAGCGGCGCTTCGGCGGCATCGCGCGTTTGTACGGCGCGCCGGCGCTCGCCGCGTTCGAAGGCGCGCACGTCGCGGTGATCGGCATTGGCGGAGTGGGGTCGTGGGTGGCCGAAGCGCTGGCGCGCAGCGCGGTCGGCACGCTGACGCTGATTGATCTCGACAACGTTGCCGAGAGCAACACTAACCGGCAGATCCACGCGCTCGACGGCAACTACGGAAAACCGAAGGTCGAGGCCATGGCCGAACGCATCGCGGCGATCAATCCGTTTTGCGACGTGCGCCTGATCGAGGACTTCGTCGAGCCGGACAACTTCGACGCGACGCTCGGTGGCGGCTTCGACTACGTGATCGATGCGATCGACAGCGTGCGTACCAAGACCGCGTTGATCGCATGGTGCGTGGAGAAGAAGCAACCGTTGATCACGGTCGGCGGCGCGGGTGGCCAACTCGACCCGACACGCATTCGCATCGACGATCTCGCGCTGACGATACAGGATCCGTTGCTGTCGAAAGTGCGCGGACAACTGCGCAAACAGCACGGTTTCCCGCGTGGGCCGAAAGCGAAGTTCAAGGTAAGCGCGGTGTATTCCGACGAACCGTTGATCTATCCGGAAGCCGCCGTCTGCGATATCGACGAGGAGGCCGAGCACGTCACCACGTCGCCGGGCCATACGGGGCCGGTCGGTTTGAACTGCGCGGGATTCGGTTCGAGCGTGTGCGTGACGGCGAGCTTCGGATTTGCGGCCGCCGCGCATGTGCTGCGGGCGTTGGCGAAGCAGGCTACGGCTTGAGGTGATTCACGCCGCGACGAGTGCCACGGCGCATTCAGGCGCGGCTGGCGGCGCCGCGCCTGAATATCGAGTAAGCCAATCAGATCAGAACAGCGAAGCGCTGAGCTTGCGCCGCCATTGCGATACCAGCTCCGGCTGATGCGCCGCCAGGTCGAACACCGACAGCATCGTCTTGCGGCCGATATCGTCGCGGAACGTGCGGTCGCGTTGCACGATCGCCAGCAATTGTTCGAGCGCTTCCGCGTATTTGCGGCGGGCGATAAACGCGCTGGCCAGATCGAAACGCGCTTCGAGATCGGCCGGGTCGGCCGCGACCTTTGCTTCCAGCGCATCGGTGGGCGGCAGATCCGCGGCGGCGTCCACGGCGTCGAGACGCGTCTTGATCGCGTTGAAACGCGCGTCGATACCTTGCGTCGTTTTCGGCGACAGCAGATCGACTTCGTTGCGCGCTTCGTCGAGACGGTTGTCTTCGAGCAGCATTTCGATGCGGTCCATGCGCGCTTCGTCGAAACCCGGATCGTAGGCGAGGGCGGCCTGCAGCGCGTCGTACGCATCTTCGCGGCGGCCTTCGGCCAGCGCGGTTTGCGCTTCGAGACGCGCGGCGTCCGCGCCTTGCGGCACGAGCCGCTCGATAAACTCGCGCAACTGCCCTTCCGGCAGTACGCCGACGAACTGATCGACCGGTCGCCCATCGGCAAAAGCCATGACGTGCGGAATGCTGCGCACCTGGAAGTGCGCGGCCAGTTCCTGGTTCTCGTCTACGTTCACCTTCACGAGCTTCCATTTGCCGGCGGCTTCGGCTTCGAGCTTTTCGAGCATCGGGCCGAGAGTCTTGCACGGGCCGCACCAGGGCGCCCAGAAATCGACCAGCACGGGGGCCAGTGTCGACGCCGTAATGACGTCCTGTTCGAAAGTGGCCAGAGTGGTGTCCATTGCGTCCTCGTCGATAAAACGGTCTGTTGACTATTTGGGGCCGAACACCGGGGATTCAATGCTGCCCGAACCGCTTGCGCTTATTGCGGTGCTTGCTTGCCTTGCTCACCTGCGTGGCTTTTTTTGCGTGCCTCACTTGCGCTCGGGCAGAGGAATCCATTCGGTTTCGCCCGGCACCTTGCCCATTTCCTGACTGGTCCACGCCCGCTTCGCGGCTTCGATTTTCTCACGCGAACTGGCGACGAAATTCCACTCGATAAAGCGCTCGCCGTCGAGCTTTTCACCGCCGAGCAGCATGACGCGCGCGCCGTGGGTGCTCGCCAGTGTCACCGTTTCGTCGAGCGCTAGCACCGCCATCTGGCCGACTTCGAGCGACGTGCCGTCGATTTCCAGATCGCCGTCGACGAGATAGACGCCGCGTTCCTCGTGTTCCGGTTCGAGCGCGAAGGCGCCGCCCGGTGCGAATTCGCCGGCCACATACAGCGTGCCGGAAAACGTCTCGACCGGCGAGGTTGCGCCGAATGCCGTGCCGGCGATCACTCGCAGCGTGACGCCGTTGCGCTCGACCACCGGCAGCGTGTCGGCGGCGTGATGCGCGAACGACGGCGCGATCTCTTCGTCGTCGAGCGGCAGCGCGACCCACGTCTGGATGCCGTGCATGGTCTGGCCGCTCGCGCGGTCCTCGTCCGGTGTGCGCTCGGAATGGACGATGCCGCGCCCGGCCGTCATCCAATTGACGTCGCCGGGGACGATTTTTTGCGCCGAGCCGAGGCTGTCGCGGTGCATGATCGCGCCTTCGAACAGATAGGTCACGGTGGCGAGGCCGATATGCGGATGCGGCCGCACGTCGAGGCCCATGCCCGGTTCCAGGGTGGCCGGGCCCATGTGATCGAAGAAGATGAACGGGCCGATCAGGCGCGCCGCCATGGCCGGCAGCACGCGCCGCACGGTCAGACTGCCGACGTCGCGCAGATGCGGCTTGAGGACTGCTTTGATCGAGGAGGACATGGGCAGGCTCGGTGGGAAGGGTGGGCGGGGAGTGTTTAATAGACGATTCTACTGCGGTTGACGCGGCGACCGCATTCTGACTGCCTTTGTACACACGTGTATTTACAATATTGGCGGGGATCGCTATAGTGGAAGCACGTACATCCAATGTACATCCGTGCTGGGAGCTGAGCATGTTGACCAAGGTTTTCCGTAATGGCAATTCGCAAGCGGTGCGCATTCCCGCCGAATTGGCATTCGACAGTGCAGACGTCGAAGTCGAAATCGAGCGCGTGGGCGACGAATTGCGGATTCGTCCGACGCGCCGGCCGCTTGCCGGCGTGCTCAAGAAATTCGCCAGATTCGGGCCCGATTTCATGGCGGACGGCCGCGGCGACCACGAGCAGGCCGAGCGCGAGGATCTGTAATGCCGCGCTATATGCTCGACACCAACATGTGTATTTATCTGATGAAGAACCAGCCGGAGCAGGTGGCTGCGCGCTTCGCGCAATGCTTTGTCGGGGATGTCGTGATGTCCGCCATCACCTTCGCCGAACTTGAATACGGCGTAAGCGTGTCGGTGAATCGCGCGCGGGAGCGTCGTAACCTGGCGGCGCTTGCTGAGGATATTCAGGTCATGCCGTTCGACAGCGCGGCGGCAAGTGCGTACGGCCCGATCCGTGAAGCGACGCGCGAGCGCAAGAAAGACCAACTCGACAAGCTGATCGCCGCGCACGCGGTCTCTCTCGACGTGGTGCTCGTCACCAACAATGAACGCGACTTTGTGGCTTATCCAGGACTGCGGATAGAAAACTGGCTGAACGGCTGACTACGTTTTAAAGCACTCTGCAAGCGCGCGCCTCCGCTAAACTCCCAGATCGAACAATCAACTGGAGTCCGGCATGTCGCCGAGGGATTTGCTGCTTGCGATGGTCGTGGTCATCGCGTGGGGCGTCAATTTCGTCGTAATCAAGGTAGGTCTGCATGGCGTGCCGCCCATGCTGCTCGGCGCGCTGCGCTTCGCGCTCGCCGCCGTGCCGGCGGTGTTTTTCATCAAACGGCCCAACCTGCCGTGGCGCTGGCTGATTGCGTACGGCGCGACGATTTCGTTCGGCCAGTTCGCGTTCCTGTTCTCGGCCATGTACGTCGGCATGCCGGCCGGACTGGCCTCGCTGGTGTTGCAGGCGCAGGCGTTTTTCACGCTGATTTTCGCCGCGCTGTTCCTGCACGAGCGGTTCCGTTTGCCGAATGTGGTGGGTTTGCTGATTGCCGCCGGCGGTCTCGCCGTGATCGGCGTGCAAGGCGGTAGCGCCATGACGCTGGCCGGCTTTGTCCTGACCTTGTGCGCCGCATGTTCGTGGGCGCTCGGCAACATCGTCACGAAGAAGGTCGGCCAGGTGGACCTGGTCGGACTCGTGGTGTGGGGCAGCCTCATTCCGCCGCTGCCGTTTTTCGCGCTGTCGTACGCGCTGGAGGGGCCGCAGCGGATCGTCGCGGCGCTGTCCGGCATCAGCGCGACATCGGTCTTCGCGATCGTGTATCTCGCGTTTATCGCCACGCTGATCGGCTATGGCTTGTGGAGCCGTCTGCTGTCGCGCTATCCGGCGAGCCAGGTCGCGCCGTTTTCGCTGCTGGTGCCGATTGTCGGTCTCGCGTCGGCGTCGCTGTTTCTCGACGAGCATCTGTCCGCGGCGCAGATCGCGGGCGCTTTGCTGGTGATGGCGGGATTGGCCGTGAACGTGTTCGGCGGCTGGGCCGTGCAGCGGTTTTCGCTCACGCGCTGAGCGGCCGGCCTGAACCAGGACGAAAAAACGGCCGCATCGTGCGGCCGTTTTCCATCGCATCATCACATTGCACACGCGAGCTTCACGTCATGCGGTTCTTCGCGAGCGGTGGATTCGCCGCAAAATAACGCTTGATGCCGGTCATGATCGCGTCGGCCATCTTCTCGCGATACGCGTCGTCATTCAGGCGGCGCTCTTCGTCCGGGTTGCTGATGAAGGCGGTTTCCACGAGGATCGATGGAATATCCGGCGCCTTCAGCACCGCGAAGCCTGCCTGTTCGACCGAGCCCTTGTGCAGCTTGTTGATGCCGCCGATCTCCTTCAGCACGAAGTTGCCGTAACGCATCGAGTCGCGAATCTGCGCGGTGGTGGACATATCGAACAGCGCGCGGTTCACGGTCGCGTCGGCGGACTTGATGTTGATGCCGCCAATCTGATCCGACGAGTTCTCCTTGTTCGCCATCCAGCGCGCGGCGGCGCTCGAGGCGCCATGCTCGGACAGCGCGAACACCGACGAACCCTTCGCGTCGGGCGTGGTGAACGCATCCGCGTGGATCGACACGAACAGGTCCGCGCCGACGCGCCGCGCTTTCTGCACGCGCACGTTCAGCGGCACGAAGAAGTCGGCGTCGCGTGTCATCATGGCGCGCATGTTCGGTTGCGCGTCGATCTTCGCGCGCAGCTTCTTCGCGATGTCGAGCGCGACGTGCTTCTCATACGTGCCCGAGCCGCCGATCGCGCCAGGATCTTCGCCGCCGTGGCCCGGATCGATCGCGACGGTCAACAGACGCACCGTGTTGCTCTTGCCGGACTTGGGATTGGTGAAGGCGTAGGTATCGTCGCTGCCGGCGTCGTCCGCGCCCAGCGTGCTGGCGCTG
The DNA here is from genome assembly GCF_004366535.1 of Paraburkholderia sp. BL6665CI2N2. Taxonomy (NCBI): domain Bacteria; kingdom Pseudomonadati; phylum Pseudomonadota; class Betaproteobacteria; order Burkholderiales; family Burkholderiaceae; genus Paraburkholderia; species Paraburkholderia sp. BL6665CI2N2. Next base: position 4,881,025 of record NZ_SORC01000001.1, on the reverse strand, counting down.
TTGCCTTTGTTGCGAGCGATGGCCGTGGGCGGCGCCACCGGCGCAGCAGGCGTGGCCGGCTTGCCGAGCATCGGCGGCACAGGTGTCGGCGCGACATGCACCGGCGGACGCGGCACGCCCGGAGCGGAGCCGCTACCGCTGCCGCCGTTTTGCGCGTAGCGCTCGAAGAAGGCCTCGCTGTTGTCGGCGGTGGGCGGCGTGGTGCCCGGACCGCTCAGCGTGGCGGGCGGCGGCGCGCCGTTCTCTTCGTTGAAGGTCTGCTGCTTGCGTTCCGTCTGCGCGAGCAGATCCATCAACGGATCGGGCGCGACCGCCGGATACAGGTCGAACACCAGCCGGTACTTGTACGCGCCGACCGGCGGCAGCGTGAACACCTGCGGCTTCACCGAGCCCTTCAGGTCGAACACCATGCGCACCACGTGCGGCTGATATTGCCCGACTCGCACCGACGAGATCTGCGGATCGTTCGGCGTGATCTTCGAGACGAGGTCTTTCAACGACTGATCCAGATCGAGGCCGCTCAGGTCGACCACCAGCCGGTCCGGTCCCTGCAGCAACTGCTGGGCGTTCTGCAGCGGCTGATCGGATTCGATCGTCACGCGCGTGTAGTCGCGCGCCGGCCAGACCCGCACACCGAGCACCGAACTCGCCCACGCAAGACGCGGCGCGACGAGACCGAGCACGAGCGTGGACGCGCCCGCGCGGAGAATCTGCCGGCGCCGCCAGTTATGCGTTGCGGTAGCCGCCGATTCGATCGAGCGGAACGGTTTGATCAACATCTTTCGAGACATGCCTTTCCTGATTCGCTGTATGCCCGTGCGACGAGCACACGGCCGTCGCTTTCGTTCTCGTTCTCATTGTCGAGGTCGAGCGAGAAGACAAGATCCGGCACGCCCAGAAGACGGCCGGCGCGCTGCGGCCATTCGACGAGGCAGATCGCGCCGCTGTCGAAGTACTCGCGAAAGCCCGCGTCGGCCCATTCGGCCGGATCGGTGAATCTATACAGATCGAAGTGATAGAGCGTGAGTTCCCCAGCGGGCCGCTCGAGCACGTAGGGTTCGACGAGTGTGTAAGTGGGACTGCGCACGCGGCCGCTGTGGCCGAGGCCGCGCAAGGTTGCGCGCACGAGGGTGGTTTTGCCGGCGCCGAGGTCGCCGACGAGCTGGACTTGCAGTCCGTAGAACGCCTTGTCGCCGTCCGCGCCCGGCCTGCGTTGCGCGGCTTCGCGCACGCTTTCGATCGCCTGCGCGAAGCGCTCGCCGAAGGCCATGGTGGCGGCTTCGTCCGCGAGCGCAAAGGTGCGTTCGAGCAGGACGCTGGCGGGCGGTTGGATCGCGAGATCGGGATTGGCAGGCATTCTCGTAAAATGGCGTGATGAACCGAAGTCCGGAGTCCCCTGTTTCCCGCACGCCTGCGTCTGACGACGATGCGCGTGCCGAGCGTTGTTTCGATGAAGCGGCGCTGAAGGCGCTCGCGCTGAACATCAAAACCTGGGGCCGTGAACTGGGTTTCGGAGCGGTCGGCATTAGCGACACCGATCTCTCCGCTGCCGAAGCGCCGCTTGCAGCCTGGCTGGAAGCGGGTTGCCACGGCGAGATGGATTATATGGCGAAACACGGCATGAAACGCGCGCGGCCGGCCGAGCTTGTGGCCGGCACGCGACGTGTGATTACGGCGCGCATCGCTTATTTGCCCGCGCAGACATTGAGCGGAAAGGCGCACGAAAGCGCTTTGCAGGACGGCCCATTCACGCGGGACTGGCGCGCAGCCGAGCATGCGCGGCTCGCGGACCCGTCGGCGGCGGTCGTATCTATCTATGCGCGCGGCCGCGATTATCACAAGGTAATGCGTAACCGTTTGCAACATCTGGCCGAGAAAATCGAAGCTGAGATCGGCGCATTCGGCTACCGCGTATTTACCGATTCGGCGCCGGTGCTCGAAGTAGAACTGGCGCAGAAAGCCGGCATCGGCTGGCGCGGCAAGCATACGCTGCTGCTGCAACGTGACGCGGGTTCGCTGTTTTTCCTCGGCGAGATTTATGTCGATGTGCCGTTGCCGACCGATGCCGAGACTGTGCCTGAACTCGCACCCGAAACCCCGGGCTCGCACTGCGGAAGCTGCACGCGCTGTATCGGCGCGTGTCCGACCGGGGCGATTGTCGCGCCTTACAAGGTCGATGCACGCCTCTGCATCTCCTATCTCACGATCGAACTGAAGGGCAGTATTCCCCTGGAAATGCGGCCGCTGATCGGCAATCGTGTGTATGGCTGCGACGATTGCCAACTCGTGTGTCCATGGAACAAATTTGCGCAGGCCGCGCCGGTCGCGGACTTCGACGTGCGGCATGGGCTCGATCGCGCGTCGCTGGTCGAATTGTTCGCGTGGAGCGCGGACGAGTTCGATACGCGCATGCAGGGCAGCGCGATTCGCCGCATCGGTTACGAGAGCTGGTTGCGCAATCTCGCGGTGGGCATGGGTAACGCGCTGCGTGCGTCGTCGGACAGTTTGAGCGGGCCGGCGCGCGAGGCGATCGTGCAGGCGCTGAGAATGCGTGTGGATGACGCTTCCGCCGTCGTGCGCGAGCATGTGGAATGGGCGTTGGAAGCGGCGTAAAGTAGCGGCAAACGGGCGGTGCTTCGTGTGCTTAGCGTGTCTGCACTCTATGCCGGTACGCTATCTTGCAACCCCGAACGCCGGCGCTATTGAGGAGCAGGCAATCATGTTCAACGCAGTGATCGACGCGCCGTTCGGCAAGATCGGCATTCGCCTCGAAGGCGAGGCCGTGCGCGAGATCGTCTATCTGCCGGATTCGATGCAAAACGTCGCGCCCGACACGCCTTTGGCCAAGCAGGCGGCCGAGCAGATCGAGCGATATTTCGAGCGCGCGTCGGCGAAGTTCGAGTTGCCGCTGGCCTCGGTCGGCACCGCGTTTCAGAAGCGCGTGTGGCAGGCCATCAGCGACATTCCGCCGGGCGTCGTGCTGACTTACGGTCAACTGGCGCGGCAACTCGGCAGCGCGCCGCGCGCGGTCGGTCAGGCGTGCGGCGCCAATTACTTTCCGATCGTGATTCCGTGTCATCGGGTGGTGAGTTCGAGCGGCATCGGCGGTTTCGCGAATCACGCCGAAGAGGGTTTCTTCCGCAACATCAAGCGCTGGCTGCTGGCGCATGAAGGCATTCCCTACGCATGAGCGATACGTTGATCGACGACGCCGTCACCGCGTCACCTCTGTTCGTCGCCAGCTCGGCGTCGATCGATGCATTCTGCGACGCGCTGTGGCTCGAACACGGACTGTCGCGCAACACGCTCGATGCGTACCGCCGCGATCTGCGGCTCTTTTGCGAATGGCTGGCGCAGAGCCGCAACACGTCGCTCGATACCGCGAGCGAAGCCGATCTGAACGCGTATAGCGCGGCGCGGCAGAAAGACAAATCGACTTCGGCGAACCGGCGCCTGTCGGTGTTTCGCCGCTACTACGGTTGGGCTGTTCGCGAGCATCGCACGAAGGTCGATCCGACGGTGCGCATCCGCTCGGCGAAACAGCCGCCGCGTTTTCCGTCGACGCTCAGCGAGGCGCAAGTCGAAGCACTGCTCGGTGCGCCCGACATCGATACGTCGTTGGGCCTGCGCGATCGCACGATGCTGGAGTTGATGTACGCGAGCGGCTTGCGCGTGACCGAACTCGTCACGTTGAAGACGGTGGAAGCGGGCCTGAACGAAGGCGTGGTGCGCGTCATGGGCAAGGGCTCGAAGGAGCGCCTGATTCCGTTCGGCGAGGAAGCGCATAGCTGGATCGAACGCTATCTGCGCGAGGCGCGGCCCGCGTTGCTCGGCGCTCGCGCGACCGACGCGCTGTTCGTGACGAGCCGCGCCGAAGGCATGACGCGCCAGCAGTTCTGGAACATCATCAAGCGTCACGCGAGCGCGGCCGGTGTGCATGCGCCGCTCTCGCCGCATACCTTGCGGCATGCGTTCGCCACGCATCTGCTCAATCACGGCGCCGACTTGCGTGTCGTGCAACTGCTGCTCGGCCACACGGATATTTCGACCACGCAGATCTACACGCATGTCGCGCGGGAGCGGTTGAAGTCGCTGCACGCGCAGCATCATCCGCGAGGCTGATACGCATTCGCGGCGCGCTTGCGCTTCGTTCAGAGAAACTCGCGCAGCCGGTGCTTGAGAATCTTGCCCGTCGATGCCGCCGGCAACGCGGCGAGCACTTTGACTTCGGCCGGACGCTTGTACGGCGCGAGACGCTCGCCGCACCAATCGATCAGTTCGGCGGGCGTCACCGCTGCGCCCGCAAGCAACTCGGCGAACGCGACCACTTCCTCGTTACCTTCCACCGCGCGTCCGATCACCGCCGACTGCACGACTTGCGGATGCGCGTTCAGCACGTGTTCGACCTCGGCCGGATACACGTTGAAACCCGAGCGTATGATCAGCTCCTTGCTGCGCCCGACGATATGCAAGGCGCCGTCCGCGTCCTGCCGCGCGAGGTCGCCGGTTTTGAGCCAGCCGTCTTCGGTGACGACCGCGGCTGTCTGCTCCGGGCTGCGGTAGTAGCCGAGCATCACGTTGGGGCCGCGCACCCATAGTTCGCCGATCTCGCCCTTCGCTGCGTCGATTCCGTCGAGTCCGGCGAAGCGCACCTCGACGCCCGGAATGACCTCGCCGACGGAACAATCGCTGCGCGGTGCGTCGAGCATGGTGTGTGACACGGTCGGGCTGCTCTCGGTCATGCCGTAACCGTTGTGCAGCGGCAGACCGTAGACGCTTTCCACCTGCGCTTTCAAGGCGGCATCGAGCGGCGAGCCGCCCGAATAGGCGAAGCGCAATTGCGGTGCGGACCACGAGTGGCCGTGTGTCTGCAGGTGTTCGAGCAGTTTGGCGTGCATGGCCGGCACGCCCTGGAAAATCGACACGCGTTCTTCGGCAAGGGCGCGGCGGACGGCTTCTGGCGCGAAGCGCGGCACGAGCCGCAAGGCCGCGCCCGCGTGCAGGCTGCCTAGACAGACGGACGCGAAACCGTACACGTGCGAGATAGGCAGCACGGCATAGACGACATCGTCGGGGCCAACTTTGCGCAGGCGGCTCGAAATCGCTGCGATGAACAGCAGATTGCGATGGGACAGCATCACGCCCTTCGGCGCGCCGGTGGTACCCGTGGTGTAGATCAACGCGGCGCATTGGCGCTCGCTTGCGGCTTCGACCGGTTCGGCTATCGCCGCGCTATCCACCGTGTATGACCACGCGCCGATGTCCGGCGCGATAGGGGGTGTTTGGATGGCTTGATGGCGCTCGGCGTGCAGCTTGGCGTCCGCCGAGCTTTCCGTGGCGTAGGCGACGACGCGCGGCTGCGCGTGCGCACGGATCGAGTCGAGTTCGGCGGCGGACAGGCGCGCGTTCGATACCAGCGCCCATGCGTCGAGCCGGGCAGTCGCGAACAGCAGGACGATCTGCACGATGCTGTTCTCCGCGACGATCATCACGCGATCGCCGCCGCGCACGCCCGCTTCGCGCAGCAGCGCGGTGACGGCGTCGACGGCCTGCAGCAGTTGCGCGCTGGTGAGGCGGCGTGCATCCTCTATCAGGGCGACGTGCTGCGGATCGCGCGCGGCGGCCAGCGCCGGAATCTCGGCGATGCGTGCGGGCAGGGCTGCCAGCAGCGCGGAAATGTCGATCGTGGAACGGGCGGGCGAACCGAAGCTCAACACTGTCTCCTAAAGACGATTCGGTGGTCGACGTACAGTGCGTCAAAAGATTCTCGAACGATCGTGCCACAGCCGCTGGGCCCGCACAATTAGCCGTTCGGCAAATAGCCGTTGTGCAAAGTCGCCATTACAATGCGCCGATGAGCAAATCCAGACACGTCTCCGAAACGCCGGCCACGCAGTTTCTGCGCCGCCATGGCGTCGCTTTCGGCGAACATCCTTATGATTACGTCGAGCACGGCGGCACCGCGGAGTCGGCGCGCCAGCTCGGTGTGGACGAGCATCACGTCGTGAAGACGCTGGTGATGGAAGACGAGCACGCCAAGCCGCTGATCGTGCTGATGCACGGCGACCGCACCGTCAGTACCAAGAACCTCGCGCGGCAGATCGGCGCGAAGCGCGTCGAGCCGTGCAAGCCCGAGGTGGCGAACCGGCATTCCGGCTACCTGATCGGCGGCACCTCGCCCTTCGGCACGAAGAAGCAGATGCCGGTGTACGTCGAGTCGAGCATTCTCGACATGGACAAAATCTGGTTGAACGGCGGTCGGCGCGGTTTTCTGATCAGCATCGAGCCGAAGGTGCTGACGGAGTTGCTGGCGGCGAAGGCGGTGCAGTGCGCGAACGTCGATTGACGTTTGCCTGAATGTTTTGCGCGCGCGCGGGTTCGGTAGAATGTGCGCCGCCTTGTTCCAAGTTGCGCGCCCTGTTGCGGTTGGGGTGTCGAGTTTCAGACCGCCGATCCTTATAAGAGTCCCAGATGCAAAACCTGATCGTTGCTGTCGTTGCCTACCTGATCGGTTCGGTGTCGTTTGCCGTGATCGTGAGCGCCGCGATGGGCCTCGACGACCCGCGCTCGTATGGTTCGGGCAATCCTGGCGCCACCAATGTGCTGCGCAGCGGCAGCAAGAAGGCCGCAATTCTCACGCTGATCGGCGACGCATTCAAGGGCTGGCTGCCGGTGTGGTTCGTGGTGCACTACGGCGCGCGTTACGGGCTCGACGAGACTTCGGTGGCGATTGCGTCAGTGGCCGTGTTTCTTGGTCACCTGTATCCGGTTTTCTTCCGCTTCAAGGGCGGCAAGGGCGTGGCGACCGCGGCCGGCGTGCTGCTCGCGATCAATCCGATTCTCGGCGTCGCGACTTTGCTGACGTGGCTGATCGTGGCGTTCTTCACGCGCTATTCGTCGCTGGCGGCGTTGGCCGCGGCGGTGTTCGCGCCGATCTTCGACGGTTTTCTGTTCGGACCGCATGTGATCGCGCTGGCGATCGTCGTGATGAGTTCGCTGCTGGTGTGGCGGCATCGCGGCAATATCGCCAAGCTGATGCGCGGGCAGGAGAGCCGGATCGGGGACAAGAAGAAGGCGGATGCGGCGGCGAAGCCGGCGGGGGGGAGCGACGTTTGACGTGCGCTGCTTTTGCGCTCGTGCTTTTAAAGCCTTAGGGCTTTAGTGCTTAGGGCTTTGGTGCTCTGCGCACCATCTGCACGGCTCCGCGCGAATGCCGCGTGGAGCACGGCAGCGCAGGCTAGAGACAGGCGCCCGCTTACGCGCCGGCAGTTTTGCGCCTGGTACGCCGTGCCCAATACGGGCTACCCAGCGCTCAACGCCTGGTGCTGAGCGCCCAGCGCACCTGTCATGCGCGGTGCCGTGCGTGCGTTCGGCGCCCGCACGCGCGCCGGCAGATCAATCGCGGAAGTTGTTGAAGTCGAGCGGCGTATCGGTCACGTCCTTGCGCAGCATGGCGATCACGCTTTGCAGATCGTCGCGCTTGCCGCCGGTGATGCGCACCGCGTCGCCCTGAATGCTCGCCTGGACCTTGATCTTGCTGTCCTTCACGAGGCGCACGATTTTCTTCGATAGATCGCCCGACACGCCTTTCTTGATCTTGATGACCTGCTTGACCTTGTCGCCGCCGATCTTCTCGATCTTGCCATGGTCGAGGAAGCGCACGTCCACGTTGCGCTTGGCCATTTTCGACAACAGCACGTCTTTGACCTGACCGAGTTTGAAATCGTCGTCCGCGTAGGCCGTGATTTCGTTTTCCTTGTGTTCGACGCGCGCGTCCGACCCTTTGAAGTCGAAGCGCGTGGAAATTTCCTTGTTGGACTGCTCGATCGCGTTCTTGACTTCGATCATGTTCGCTTCGCAGACGACGTCAAACGATGGCATTTTTTTCTCCCAATAGTGCTGCGGTGCGTGACGCAACCGGACGGCTGCTCACGGGGCACTCGCTATAATCACGGACCGGACGTCATTTTACCGACGCCACTCCCTTTTGCCCAAGGCCGCCGCGCATTGTCGCGCGGCCGGGGCCCGAAGCCGGTTTCATCGGCTGCTTGATTGGTCGTTTCACTGTTCCGATTCCGATGTCCCAAACCCACTCCGCCGCGTTCATGGCCGGCTATCCGCTGAAGGCGCACAACACCTTCGGCTTCGATGTGCGCGCGCAGTTTGCCTGCCGCATCGAGCGTGAAGAGCAACTAATGGCCGCGATGCGCGATCCGCGCGCAGCCGGCCTGCCGCGTCTCGTGCTGGGCGGCGGCAGCAATGTCGTGCTGACCGGCGATTTTGGCGGCCTGGTGCTGCTGATCGCGCTGCGAGGCCGCCGCGTCGTGCGCGAGGACGATGACGCATGGTACGTCGAAGCGGCCGGCGGCGAGCCGTGGCATGAGTTCGTCGGCTGGACTTTGGCGCAAGGTTTGCCGGGTCTCGAGAACCTCGCGTTGATTCCGGGGACCGTAGGCGCGGCGCCGATTCAGAATATCGGCGCGTATGGGTTGGAGATGGTCGAGCGCTTCGCGTCGCTGCGCGCCGTGGAACTGGCTACCGGTGACGTCATCGAAATGGATGCGCAGGCTTGCCGCTTCGGCTATCGCGACAGTTTTTTCAAACGGGAAGGGCGGGACCGTTTCGTGATCACGTCGGTGACATTCCGTTTGCCGAAGGTCTGGCAGCCGCGTGCCGGCTACGCCGATCTCGCCCGCGAATTGGCTGCGAGCGGCCAGGCGGATACGCCGCCGAGCGCGCAGGTGATCTTCGATGCGGTAGTGGCGGTGCGGCGAGCCAAGCTGCCCGATCCGCTGGAGCTCGGCAACGCCGGTAGTTTCTTCAAAAATCCGGTGATCGAGGCGGCGCCGTTCGAGGCGCTGAAGGCCAGGGAGCCGGACGTCGTGTCGTACCTTCAGCCGGATGGACGGGTGAAACTCGCCGCGGGCTGGCTGATCGATCGATGCGGCTGGAAAGGCCGCGCGATGGGCGCGGCGGCCGTGCATGAGCGGCAGGCGCTAGTGCTGGTGAATCGCGGCGGCGCGAGCGGGGCGGAGGTGCTGGCGCTTGCGAAGGCGATTCAGCGCGATGTGCGGGAGCGATTCGGGGTGGAGTTGGAAGCGGAGCCGGTTTGTTTGTGACGATTCGTTGATGAATATAAAAAAGGCGCCGGGAATTTTCTTCCGGCGCCTTTTTTTGCGTCTACGTTTTGGCTTCGGCCGCGCCTCGCGGCGCTTGACTTCGTTGCCGCGAAGTTATCTTGCGCCGAAACGCCGGCTGTCAGTCACGCTGACGGCGCGCATTCTCCGCAATCCGCATGCGCAGCGCGTTCAGCTTGATAAAGCCGCCGGCGTCAGCCTGGTTGTAAGCGCCGCCGTCGTCGTCGAACGTGGCAATCGTCTTGTCGAACAGCGTTTCCTTCGAATCGCGTGCGACCACCGAGACGCTGCCCTTATACAGCTTAACGCGCACCCAGCCGTTCACCTTCTCTTGCGTATGGTCGATCAACACCTGGATCGCGCGGCGCTCCGGGCTCCACCAGTAGCCGTTATAAATCAGCGACGCGTAACGCGCCATCAGATCGTCTTTCAGGTGAGCCACTTCACGGTCGAGCGTGATCGACTCGATGCCGCGGTGCGCCTTCAGCATGATCGTGCCGCCCGGCGTTTCATAGCAGCCACGCGACTTCATGCCGACGTAACGGTTTTCCACCAGATCCAGACGGCCAATGCCGTGCTTGCCGCCCAGACGGTTCAGCTCGGTCAGCATTTCCGCAGCCGACAGACGCTTGCCGTTGATCGCGACCGGATCGCCGTGCTCGTATTCGATGTCGAGATATTCAGCCTGGTCCGGCGCCTGTTCCGGCGACACGGTCCAACGCCACATATCGGCTTCGGCTTCCGCCTTCGGGTCTTCCAGGTGACGGCCTTCGAACGAGATGTGCAGCAGGTTCGCGTCCATCGAATACGGGGCGCCGCCTTGCTTGTGCTTCATTTCGATCGGAATGCCCGCCTTTTCCGCGTACGCGAGCAGCTTTTCGCGCGACAGCAGGTCCCATTCACGCCACGGTGCGATCACCTTGATGCCCGGTTCCAGCGCGTAGTAACCGAGTTCGAAGCGAACCTGGTCGTTGCCCTTGCCGGTCGCGCCGTGCGACACCGCTTGCGCGCCGGTGGCGCGGGCGATTTCGATCTGACGCTTGGCGATCAGCGGACGCGCGATCGACGTGCCCAGCAGGTACTCGCCTTCATAGATCGTGTTGGCGCGGAACATCGGGAACACGTAGTCGCGCACGAATTCTTCGCGCAGGTCTTCGATAAAGATGTTGTCCTGCTTGATGCCGAGTTGCAGGGCTTTCTTGCGCGCCGGTTCCAGCTCTTCGCCCTGGCCGATGTCGGCCGTGAACGTGACGACTTCGGCGTCGTAATTGTCCTGCAACCACTTCAGGATGACGGAGGTGTCGAGGCCGCCCGAATAGGCGAGCACGACTTTCTTGATATCGCTCATGGTGAACTCGTAGCTGGAGAAAGCGGGAAAACAAGGCGCGCCGGCGGTTCCGGAGCGCGGAAAACCACTATTTTGACACTAAACCGCAGGCCGCCCGCGTTTTTGGGGCGGTGCGGTGTCGAAGCCGGGTCCGTTTACGGCCGCGGACGCCGGCTCGATGCGTGGCGCTAAACGTGGATGCCTTGCCTCGTATTCAAGGCCCCGTCGCGCTTCACGCAGATGCCGCTCAACCTGCCGACCGAGCGGCTCGCTCAGTGATTCAGCTTGCCGAGCAGCAGGTATTCCATCAAGGCCTTTTGCACATGCAGACGATTTTCCGCCTCGTCCCACACGACGCTTTGCGGGCCGTCGATCACTTCCGCGCTGACTTCCTCGCCGCGGTGGGCGGGCAGGCAGTGCATGAAGAGCGCGTCGGCGTTGGCGCGTGCCATCATGTCGGCGTCGACGCACCAGTCGGCGAAGGCTTTCTTGCGCGCTTCGTTTTCGGCCTCGAAGCCCATGCTGGTCCAGACGTCCGTGGTTACGAGGTCGGCGCCGGTGCAGGCCTCGTTCGGATCGTCGAATTCTTCGTAGAACGGTGCGCTTTCAGCAGCGACCATGGCGCGGTCCAGCTTGTAGCCCGGCGGCGTGGACAGGCGCAATTTGAAGCCGAGAATCTGTGCGGCTTCGATCCACGTGTACAGCATGTTGTTGGCGTCACCCACCCACGCGACCGTCTTGCCGCGAATCGGACCGCGATGCTCGAAGTACGTGAAGATGTCCGCCAGCACCTGGCACGGGTGATATTCGTTGGTGAGCCCGTTGATCACCGGCACGCGCGAATTCTCGGAAAAGCGCTGGAGAATGTCCTGGCCGAACGTGCGGATCATGATGATGTCGACCATGCGCGAGATCACTTGCGCGGCGTCTTCGATCGGTTCGCCACGGCCGAGCTGCGTGTCACGCGTGCTCATGAAAACGGCGTGGCCGCCCAACTGGAAGATGCCGGCTTCGAACGACAGGCGCGTGCGCGTCGAATTTTTTTCGAAGATCATCGCCAGCGTGCGATCGTGCAGCGGATGGTAAGTCTCGTAGTTCTTGAATTTGCGTTTCAGAATGCGCGCGCGTTCCAGCACGTACTCGTAGTCTTCCAGCGAGAAATCCTTGAACTGCAGGTAGTGGCGAATTTTCTTGGCGGTCATGAAACAAATACGGCGGTCTCACCCGGCAGGATTGCCGGACGGCGCCGCCGTCGTTTGTGGTAACTCAATGCAGCATAAAGGATTTCGCCCGATTTGACGAGTCGGCCAAAAGGCTGGGCAAGCTGTCTGAAAGCCTTGTGAAACCGTTAGACATGTCTTGTGTGCGCTGCGGAAAAGGGTCCTCTGCGTTATAATCCGCGGGTTATCCCAAAGCCCAGCAGGCCGGTATTTCGCTTGGCCGACCTCGGCTCGCGCGGTTCGGAATGACCTGCTCGCGGTGCGCCGTTACGATGAGCGCCAAGGCGGCTTAGCCGGCTCTTCGCGATTTCTGGCGGCGTAGTTCGCCATCGCGGCATGGTCAGCGAGTTCCAGGCAGGTCTCAGGCGGGTTTCAGCAATCAGCAGGCAATTCAGCGCCGTTCCGCCGTCCGTTTTGCCGTCATCCCGCTGGGCAGTTACACAGGTATTCCTACATGGCCGAAGCAGCTCCAACCGAATATTTCATTCAGGGCATCACGTCGAAGGGAAAAAAGTTTCGGCCGAGCGACTGGTCGGAGCGTCTCGCAGGCGTCATGGCCTGCTTCGGCCCCGGCGCAAGGAAAGGGCCGAACGCTTATATGCAGTACTCGCGGTACGTGCGGCCGACCATGATCGGCGACCTCAAGTGCGTGATTCTCGATTCGCGTTTGCGCGACATCGAGCCCATGGCTTTCGACTTCGTCCTCAACTTCGCTAAAGACAACGACCTTGTCGTGACCGAGGCGTGCGAGTTGCAACTTGAGCACGCCACGCCGCAAGAGAAACGGCACGTGATCTAGCGTGAGCCTGCCGGCTCGGCAGCAGCAAAAGCAAAAACCCGCCGGTAGCGGGTTTCTTTACGCTCAGTCCGCCGTCACGTGCGCGACGGACTACGCGGTGCAGTGCGATCTGTCGGTCCGAAGCAAAAAAGCCCGCCGAGGCGGGCCTTTCTGTGCAGCGGAAACAGGAGGTAGCCCACCGAAGCGGGCTGACCGGGATTACTGTGCTGCGGACGCTTGCAGACCCTTGATGGCTGCAGCGAGGCGGCTCTTATGGCGAGCTGCCTTGTTCTTGTGAACGATGTTCTTGTCGGCGATGATGTCGATGGTCTTCGACGATGCCTGGAAGATTTCAGCGGCCTTGGCCTTGTCGCCGGCGTCGATCGCCTTGCGGACAGCCTTGATAGCCGTACGGAACTTCGAGCGCAGTGCCGAGTTATGCGAGTTTGCCTTGGCGGCCTGGCGGGCGCGCTTGCGTGCTTGTGCGGAGTTAGCCATGACGGTTCCTTATCCTGTTCCTGTTTCCAGTACCTGACCTTCAAGTGGTGAGGCGCTGCTTTTAGATCGAACTCTTGGAAGCGATTGCCCAAGAGCGCAAAAGTGTCGAAAAAAATCGATCGGACTACGCGAAGGCAAGCCTATGTTTTCGGGCTAATCAAGGGTTGTTGGCAGATGGCGCGCGGTTAGCTGTGGCTAGCGTACGACCGATCTGAACCCCGTCCGAAAAGTTGAGCGAGCTTCGAAACCGGCGATTATAGCAACAAAATCAGGCACGTGGCAACGGGAAAGCGTCACAAAGCTTTGCCGCCCGACTGCGCAAAGTCCGGCGCCCGCTCGGCAGCCATATGGAGCAAGCGTGCCGCAGTCCGGGCGGAAAGTGCAGACGGGCGTGTCCAGTGGGCGCAGAACGGCGCGGCCGCGCTCAAAAAGACGCCGCGATTCGCTTTTCCGATCGAACGTCTGCGCAGCAAATCGGTCCGAATCGCGTTCCGGCTCGTCGTCCGCACTCGCGGCACCCGTATAATAAGCGCCCCATGAATCTATTCCGAGCCCTGCTGACGGTCAGCGGCTTCACGCTGCTGTCGCGCGTGACCGGACTGGCCCGCGAAACGCTGATCGCACGCGCGTTCGGTGCCAGTCAATACACTGACGCGTTCTACGTCGCCTTCCGCATTCCGAACCTGCTGCGCCGTATCTCCGCCGAAGGCGCTTTCTCGCAGGCCTTCGTGCCGATCCTCGCCGAGTTCAAGAACCAGCAAGGTCACGACGCCACCAAAGCACTGGTCGACGCGACCTCGACGGTGCTCGCCTGGGCGCTCGCGGTCCTCTCGCTGATCGGCGTCGTCGGCGCGTCGGGCGTGGTGTTCATCGTCGCCTCGGGCCTCGCGCACGAGGGTCAGGCGTACGCCCTCGCGGTCACCATGACGCGCATCATGTTCCCGTACATCATTTTCATTTCGCTGACGTCGCTGGCGTCGGGCGTGCTGAATACGTACAAGAACTTTTCGCTGCCCGCGTTCGCGCCGGTTCTGCTGAACGTCGCGTTCATCGTCGCCGCCGTGTTCGTCGCGCCGCGTCTTCAAACGCCGGTCTATGCGCTCGCGTGGGCGGTGATCGCCGGCGGCGCGTTGCAATTCCTCGTGCAACTGCCGGGTCTGAAGAAGATCGACATGATTCCGCGCATCGGATTGAATCCGCTGAAGGCGCTCGCGCATCGCGGCGTCAAGCGCGTGCTGTCGAAGATGGTGCCCGCGATGTTCGCCGTCTCGGTCGCGCAGATCAGCCTGATCATCAACACGAATATCGCCTCGCGCATCGGGCCGGGCGCCGTGTCGTGGATCAACTACGCCGACCGGCTGATGGAGTTTCCGACCGCGCTGCTGGGCGTCGCGCTCGGCACGATCCTGCTGCCGAGCCTGTCGAAAGCGCACGTCGACGCCGACCCGCACGAGTATTCGTCGCTGCTCGACTGGGGCTTGCGCGTCACCTTCCTGCTGGCCGCGCCGAGCGCCGTCGCGCTGTTTTTCTTCGCGCAGCCGCTGACCGCCACGCTGTTTCACTACGGCAAGTTCGACGGCAATTCGGTGGTGATGGTTGCCCGCGCATTGTCGGCGTATGGCGTCGGCCTGATCGGCCTGATTCTCATCAAGATCCTCGCGCCGGGTTTCTACGCGAAGCAGGACATCAAAACGCCGGTGAAGATCGGCGTCGGCGTGCTGATTCTCACGCAGTTAAGCAACTATCTGTTCGTGCCGATCTTCGCGCATGCGGGGCTCACGCTGAGCGTCGGGCTCGGCGCTTGCGGTAATGCGTTGCTGCTGTTTCTCGGGCTGCGCAAGCGCGGCATCTATACGCCGTCGAGCGGCTGGCTCAAATTTTTCGTGCAGTTGTTCGGCGCCTGTCTGGTGCTGGCCGGCACGATGCATTGGCTGGCCATCAGCTTCGACTGGATCGGCATGCACAGCCGCCCGGTCGACCGCATGGTGCTGCTCGCAGCGTGCCTCGTGCTGTTCGCCGCGCTATATTTCGGTATGCTTTGGCTGATGGGCTTCAAGTACGCGTATTTCAAAAGGCGAGTGAAGTGATCACGATGACGCGAGTTCTCGACTATTTCAGCACGCTCGTCGCCGAAGACGACAGTCTTCCGCTGACCGAGGCGGCGCTCTCGCTCGCGCAGGACGCCTATCCCGATCTCGATCTGCAAGGCACGCTCGCCGAGATCGACGAGTTCGTGGTGCGCTTGCAGCGACGCATGCCGGACGACGCAAACATCAAGCAGAAGGTCGGCATTCTGAACCGGTTCTTCTTTCGCGAACTGGGTTTCGCCAGCAATCTCAACGACTATTACGACCCCGACAACAGCCATCTGAACGCGGTGCTCAAACGTCGCCGCGGTATTCCGATTTCGCTGGCGGTGCTGTATCTGGAAATGGCCGAACAGATCGGCGTGCCGGTGCGCGGCGTGTCGTTTCCCGGCCACTTCCTGTTGCGCGTAACCACGCCCGATGGCGACGTGATGCTCGATCCGACCAGCGGCCACTCGCTGTCCGAGTCGGAAATGGTGGAAATGCTGGAGCCGTATGTGGCCTCAGCAGGCGAATCGGTGAGCAGGGCGCTGCGCATGCTGCTCCAACCGGCCACGCGTCGCGAGATCATTGCGCGTATGCTGCGCAATCTGAAGTCCACGTATTTTCAGACGGAACGCTGGCAGCGTCTGCTGGCGGTGCAGCAGCGTCTCGTGATCCTGTTGCCGGAAAGTATCGAGGAAGTGCGTGATCGCGGCTTCGCTTATGCGCGGCTCGATTATCTGCGCCCCGCGGTCGAAGACCTCGAGCGCTATCTCGGCGACCGGCCGGATGCCGAGGACGCAACCGTAGTGGAATCGCAATTGCACGAACTGCGTCAGCGTGCTCAGCACGACGACGGCGAGTAAAAGCGCGCCCAGGCAACGGAGATTGCTGCCACCGCTCAAAACAAAACGCCTGCACAGGATCATTCATGTGCAGGCGTTTTTCTTTAGCGCGGTTTGTTTTGTGAAGCCGCGCGCTGCATGCCAGCTTATTTCGGCTGCATCCGGATCGCGCCGTCCAGTCGAATCACTTCGCCGTTGAGCATCGGATTGTCGAAGATCTGCTTGGCCAGCATCGCGTACTCGGCCGGTTTGCCGAGGCGCGGCGGGAACGGCACCATCGCGCCGAGCGCGTCCTGCACTTCCTGCGGCATGCCGAGCAGCATGGGCGTTTCGAAAATGCCCGGTGCGATCGTCATCACGCGGATCGCGTTGCGCGACAGGTCGCGTGCGATAGGCAGCGTCATGCCGGCCACACCGGCCTTGGATGCGGCATAAGCCGCCTGGCCGATCTGGCCGTCAAACGCGGCCACCGACGCCGTGTTGATGATCACGCCGCGCTCGCCATTCGCGTTCGGCTCGTTCTTCGACATGGCCGCGGCGGCGAGCCGGACCATGTTGAAGGTGCCGATCAGATTGATCGAGATGGTGCGCGCAAACGCGTCGAGTGGATGCGGCCCGTCCTTTCCGACCGTTTTGACGGCCGGCGCGACGCCCGCGCAATTGACGAGGCCGCGCAGCGTGCCGAGCCTGGTGGCGGCTTCGACGGCCTGGGTGGCGTCGTCTTCGCGGCTCACGTCGCATTTGACGAACACACCGCCGAGTTCCTTGGCGAGCGCCTCGCCCGCATCCACATTCAGGTCGGCGAGCACCACCTTGCCGCCGTTTTCGACGAACAGGCGCGCCGTGGCTGCGCCCAGTCCCGATGCACCGCCGGTGATCAGGAAAACGTTGTCGCGAATCTCCATGTCTTCTCCTTTGCTACGGTTCAGTAATGTCGAGATCGAATATCTTTTCGATAAACGATTGTAACGGCTATGCTGCAATGCGGAAAGCGAAGCGGGCAGGCGGCTGATTCAAGTGCCGTCGGCGGCATGCGAGCGGAGCGAAACGCTACGGATGGCTAATTAATATCAGGCCTGTGCGCGGAGAAATCGTTCGCTGCACTCGAACCCTTCGTTGCATAAAAAAACCCGCCGGCAAGGGCGGGTCTTTCCTGAAGCGAACACAGCGGAAACGAGCTTACTTCAACGCCTCGAACGCACGGTCACGAATTTCGTCGACGCTGCCCAGGCCCGAAATGCGCCGATACTGCGGCGCGGCCAACGGAGTCGACGAATCGCCGTTCTTCGCCCAGCTGTTGTAGTACTCGATCAGCGGCTTGGTTTGCGCCTCGTACACTTCCAGACGCTTCTTGACGGTTTCTTCCTTGTCGTCGTCGCGCTGGATCAGCGGTTCGCCGGTCACGTCGTCCACGCCTTCCACCTTCGGCGGATTGAACTTGACGTGATACGTACGGCCGGACGCCGCGTGCGAGCGGCGGCCGCTCATGCGCACGATGATCTCGTCGAACGGCACGTCGATCTCCAGCACGTAGTCGATCGGAACGCCGGCCTGCTTCATGGCTTCAGCTTGCGGAATGGTGCGCGGAAAACCGTCGAACAGATAGCCGTTCGCACAGTCCGGCTGCTGCAGACGCTCTTTCACCAGATTGATGATCAGTTCGTCCGTGACCAGTTCGCCGGCATCCATGAAGCGCTTCGCTTCGAGGCCGAGCGGCGTGCCGGCCTTGACGGCCGCGCGCAGCATGTCGCCGGTGGAAATCTGCGGAATGCCGAATTTTTCCTTGATGAAGTTTGCCTGAGTGCCCTTGCCCGCGCCGGGTGCACCCAAAAGGATCAAACGCATGTGATATCTCCAGATCTATGTGAATTCTTGGGTGGCGCTGCGGACATCCCACGAAAAGTCGAAAGACCCGCATCGGCTGCCGTTTGGTCTCGCGCTGCACGTCGACGACGGCGCTGCAAGACGGTAACGGCGCGACCGGGCAAACCCTGACTCTCGCGTGTAGCGGGAGGCGCGCACAACCGTCCGATTATGCCATGGGTTTTTACGCTCAAGACCCGAATAAGGCCTGCACGCGCGCGAGATCGGCGGGTGTGTCGACACCGGGCAGCGGCACGTCGTGCGTAACGAGCACCGCGATCCGTTCACCATGCCACATCGCGCGCAGTTGTTCGAGCGCTTCGACCTGTTCGATCGGCGAAATCGCGAGGCTGGGGTACGTACGCAGGAATTGCGCGCGATAGGCGTACAGCCCGATATGCCGATGAACCACCGCGGGCGCGGGCGGCGCGGGCATTGACGCGACATTCGGCCAGTGCGGCTGGTAGGCGTCGCGTGCCCAGGGAATCGGCGCGCGTGAGAAATACAGCGCGACGCCGCGCGCGTCGAGCACGACCTTGACGACGTTCGGATTGAAAATTTCCGCGGGGTCGGTGATCGGGTGCGCGGCGGTGGCGATCGCGCAGTCGTGGTTCGCTGCAAGGTGCGACGCAACGCCGCACACGAGCGCCGGATCGATCAGCGGTTCGTCGCCCTGCACGTTGACCACGATCGTGTCGTCGCTCCAGCCGAATTGCGCCGCGACTTCCGCGAGACGGTCCGTGCCGGACGGATGGTCCGCGCGCGTCAATACCGCTTCGAAGCCGTGCTCGCGGGCGGCGTCGAGCACCGCTTGCGCGTCCGAGGCGATCAGCACCTGCTGCGCGCCCGATTCGCGCGCGCGTTCGGCGACCCGCACCACCATCGGCTTGCCGCCGATGTCAGCGAGCGGCTTGTTGGGCAAACGCGTCGAGGCAAGTCGAGCCGGCACGACGGCGATGAACGGGGGAGTGGCGGTGTTGGCGTGGGTCATCAGCGAGGCAAGCGCAAAGACGGGCGGTGATAAAGCCGGAAGAAAGCGACCACGCATGCAGCGCGGCTGTGGACAGGCAAAACGATGAAAGCAGATCGCGACACGGGGCACGCCTTAAACACTGCCGCCGCGTGCGAGGGCGGCGAGGCTCAGGCCACGGAGCCCGGATTCAGATCCACTGGTGTGCCTTCCACCGTCTGCCGCGCTTCGTCGACCAGCATGACGGGAATGCCGTCGCGAATCGGATAGGCCAGCTTGTCCGCGTTGCAGATCAGCTCCTGCGCGGCGCGATCGTAGCTGAGCGGGCCCTTGCAGATCGGGCAAACGAGAATTTCAAGCAGGCGAGCGTCCACGAACTTTCTCCACAACTAGTGCAATGAGGCGATGATCGAGCGCGGCTTCGACCGGGACAACCCAGATGCGCGCGTCGTGCCAGGACCCCAATTTTACCGCATCCTTTTCCGTTATCAGGATGGCGTCGGCGTCCACGTCGGTAAAAGGATTGCGCTCGAACGCGTAATGATCCGGCAAGGCGCGCGTGGCGGGCGTGAGGCCGGCGGCGCGCAACGTCGCGAAAAAACGCTCCGGCGCGCCGATGCCGGCCGCGGCCAGCACGCGATCGCCGCTGAATTGCGCGAGCGGACGGCGCAACGCGGGATTGTCCAGATGCCATGCGTCGGCGGGCGCGAGTTGCAGCGCGAAGGTATTCGGCCACGCGGGCAGCGTGCGCGCGTACGGATCGTTGATGAGCGTGGCGTCGCGGCGTCGCGACAGCGGCTCGCGCAGCGGTCCGGCCGGCAGCAGGAAACCGTTGCCGCCGAGCCGGTGATCGAACACGACCAGTTCGGCGTCGCGTTCGAGCCGGTAGTGCTGCAAGCCGTCGTCGCTCACGATCACGTCGACTTCGCGGTGCGCGGCGCACAGCGCCTGCGCAGCCGCCACGCGATCCGGACAGACCCACACCGGCGCGCCGGTGCGGCGCGCAATCAGAAGCGGTTCGTCGCCGCCGACGCTTGCCGCCGAGGTCGGCGTGACCCTCGTCGCCGATTTCACGCGCGCGCCGTAGCCGCGCGATACGACGCCGGGTTTGAAGCCCGCGGCGCGTAACGCTTCGACCAGCGCGATCACGGTCGGCGTCTTGCCGGTGCCGCCGACAGTCACATTACCGACCACCACCACGGGCACCCCGATGCGCACCGATTTCAACCAGCCGAACGAAAAGGCGGCGCGGCGCGCGGCGGCAATTGCGCCGAACACACAGGCGAACGGCGACAGCGCCCAGGCAAGCGGCCCGCGCTGCTGCCATTCGCGCGCAAGGCGTGCCTCGAGACGGTCGTTGACGCCGCTCATGGGCACGTCGCGCAAACAACCGGCGCGCCGCTTAGGCAAAGGCGGCCGGACGGCGGCGTGAAGGAGCTAGGCGCAATACGCGGGGCAAGCATCAACGCGGTTCTCCGGACTATGAAAGTGAGGTGAAAAATGAATCTGCGTGGTATGGCGGCCGGCGTGCGCAGTGTGCCGCAATGCTGGACGCCCCGGCGCGTTCGGCATGCCGTCGAGCCCGCCACTCTAGCGCGCCGGCGTCCCGCCCGGCAAGTCGCGCGCCGCGCGCCGCGCGACGAGGTAACGCTTCCAGCGCGGCCCGCAGCCTGTGGATAACTTTGTGGAGAACCTGCCGTCCCACGGGCGCAAAGGGCCGTTCCATGCGCCCGGTATCGGTAGTCATTCTCTTTAATGAGATGTAAACGCCATATAAATCAACGACATGCCTACAATTCATGCGGCCGGGCGGGCGATCTGGCGGGATCTGTCTGGCCAGTCCCGCCATGTGGACACTTTTAACAATTCGAGCGCCGCGCTGGACGCGGATGGCCGGTCGGTCTATCGTCTGTCCGGCCAGCCACACTTATTCCTCGCATGAATCCCGAAAGCCCTTTTTCCTCGTCGGCGACGCCCGGCGGTGAAGTCGTCGTTCCCGTTTCTGCACTTAATCGCGCGATCGGCACGATGCTGGAACGTTCGTTTCCTCTCGTCTGGGTTGCCGGCGAAGTGTCGAACTTCACGCGCGCCGCGAGCGGCCATTGGTATTTCTCGATCAAGGACGCGCAGGCGCAGATGCGCTGCGTGATGTTTCGAGGGCGGGCGCAATACGCCGAATTCACGCCGCGTGAGGGCGACCGCATCGAAGTGCGCGCGCTGGTGACGATGTACGAGCCGCGCGGCGAACTGCAGTTGAACGTGGAAGCGGTGCGGCGCACCGGCCAGGGGCGTCTCTACGAAGCGTTCCTCCGGCTGAAAGCGCAGCTCGAAGCCGAAGGTCTCTTTGCCGCTGAACGCAAACGCGCGTTGCCGTCGCATCCGCGTTCGATTGGGATCGTCACGTCGTTGCAGGCCGCGGCGTTGCGCGACGTCCTGACCACGCTGTCGCGGCGCGCGCCGCATATTCCGGTGATCGTCTATCCGGCACCGGTGCAGGGCGTCGGCGTGAGTAGCAAGCTGGCGGCAATGGTCGACGCCGCCAACGCACGGCGCGAGGTCGACGTGCTAATCGTGTGCCGTGGCGGCGGCTCGATCGAAGACCTGTGGGCGTTCAACGAGGAAGTGCTGGCGCGCGCGATCGCGGAAAGCGCGATTCCCGTGGTGAGCGGCGTGGGCCACGAAACCGATTTCACCATCGCCGACTTCGCCGCGGACGTACGCGCACCGACGCCGACCGGCGCCGCCGAACTCGTCAGTCCGCAGCGCGTGCTGCTCTTGCGCGAACTCGATCATCGTCACGCGACGCTCGCGCGCGGTTTCGGCCGCATGATGGAGCGGCGCGCCCAGCAACTCGACTGGCTCGCGCGCCGGCTGGTGTCGCCCGCCGAGCGGCTCGCGCGGCAACGCACGCATTTGCAGCAATTGAGCGTGCGGCTCGCGTCGGCGGGCGCGCGTCCGGTGCGTGACGCACGAGCGCGGTTTTCGCTGCTGCAGATGCGCTGGCAGCGCTGGCGTCCCGATCTCGCCGGGCATCAGGCAAAACTCGGCAATCTTTCGCAACGTCTGGACGCGGCTTTGTTACGCCAGCATGAACGTCAGACCGCGCGCATCGACACGCTCGCCGCGCGTCTCGAAGTGCTGAGTCCGCAGCGTACGCTTGAGCGTGGATACGCTGCCGTGCTCGATGCGCAGAGCGGGCGAGCAGTGCGCGCGCCGTCGTCGCTGAAGCCGGGGCGGCGCCTCACGGTGCATCTCGCGGAAGGCGCCGCGGACATCGCGCTGGCCGATGTGCAACCACGCCTGACCGACGGTTTCTGACACTTCGCCGACAGCATCCGCAGCCGTACTTTTGACCGTCGCGAGCCTTGGGCACACGGTGTGCGCCAGCACTAATTGCGCTGTGAATGCGGCATGTTCGCCGATGCCGGGCATAAAGTCCGTTGGTTTGCGGGGTTATTCCAACTCGCCTACAATCGAGTGCTCAAAAGCGTTATCCGCAGACTCCCCCACAACAGATACAGACAGAAGGAAAGATCATGGAACATACGCTCCCGCCGCTGCCGTTCGCGAAAAACGCACTCGTTCCGCACATGTCGGAAGAGACGCTCGAATATCACTACGGCAAGCATCACCAGACCTATGTCACCAACCTGAACAATCTGATCAAGGGCACGGAGTTCGAGAACCTGTCGCTCGAAGAAATCGTCAAGAAGGCATCGGGCGGCGTGTTCAACAACGCAGCTCAAGTGTGGAATCACACCTTCTTCTGGAACAGCCTGTCGCCGCAAGGTGGCGGTGCGCCGACCGGCGCCCTCGCTGACGCGATCAACGCCAAGTGGGGTTCGTTCGACAAGTTCAAGGAAGAGTTCGCCAAGACCGCAGTCGGCACGTTCGGCTCGGGCTGGGCATGGCTCGTGAAGAAGGCCGACGGCTCGCTCGACCTGGTCTCGACGAGCAACGCCGCAACGCCGCTGACCACGGACGCGAAGGCACTGCTGACGATCGACGTGTGGGAACACGCCTACTACATCGACTATCGCAATGCGCGTCCGAAGTTCGTCGAAGCGTATTGGAACATCGTCAACTGGGCATTCGCGTCGAAGAACTTCGCGTGAGTTTGCCGGTGAGTTTGAAGGCAGCGCTGCTGGCGGGATGATCCGGTCACGGCGTTGAGCGTCAGGCTCCCAGGAAGTTGCAGGAAGAAAGCCCTCGCATGCGAGGGCTTTCTTTTTTCTGGCTTGGCTTACTGGCGCGCACAGGTGCGTCGAAGCGTCCTGTCTCGGCCTCCGCCAGAGATGCATAGGATTGCTTTTCACACGACACGCCGCCTGAATCTTGTCACAGTTCGTAACGGCGCCAGACCTTCCAATTGGCATTCAGCCTGCCGACGCCGCGTCTGGATGGCGGCGGAAAAAATACGGTAACTATCTCGTAAACAAAGCACGCGTAAATTGGCCTAACGTATGGTTTCCCTATGAAGAAACGTGCGCCACCATGATCTCAAGTCCTAAATCGATACGCGTCGCACTGCCTGTGGCAGCGGTCGCGCTCGCGCTCCTTGGCGGTTGCGCGGTGGCGCCGCCGAGTGGTCCTTCCATCGTCGCGCTGCCGCGCAGCGGCGAGCCGCTCGATCAGTTCCAGCAGGACGACTACACCTGTCGCGACTACGCGTATCGCTCGACCAACGCGACCGGCGCCTCGCAGGCCGCGACCACGAACAGCGTCAATAGCGCGGCTATTGGCACGCTCGGCGGTGCCGCTGTCGGTGCGCTCATCGGCGCGGCAGCGGGCAATGCCGGCGCGGGTGCGGCGATTGGCGCGGGCAGCGGCTTGCTGGTCGGCGGCGCTGCCGGCGCGAACGGCGCGCAGTATGCCGGCGGTAGCCTTCAGGCGCAGTACGACGCGGCATACGCGCAGTGCATGACGTCCAAGGGCAATACGATTTCGCAACCGCAAGTGCCGGTCTACGTGCCGCAGCCTGTGTACGCGCCGCAACCGGTATATGTTGCGCCGCCGCCGCGTTACTACGGGCCGCCGCCGGTAATGTATTCCCCCTATCCGTACTACTGATCGAATTCCGCCGGGCACACTCATCCGCTGAATCGCGTCGCCGTTATCTATTGCCTCGGATGGCGGAGAGAGGCGACACGATGGCGATAAACGCCTTTGCAAACGGCGTACGGTTAATCAGCCGTAAGTGCGATGAAGGTATTCAGCGAGCGGGAGCCGCGCGTGGCGGACTCTTCTCTTGCGGCTCGCGACTGAGTCACGGCGCGCACCCGTCGTTGTGCGCAGCCGACCGTCGCGCCGTTCAGGAGACGAGGCGATCATGCGAATCTCGCAAGCTGGCGTTGAGGCCTCCGGGCTGGGCGCGTGGACCCGTCGGGGCACGATAGTGGCGCTGATCGCCGTCGCCTCCTGTTTCGCGTCGTGTGGCGGCGGTGGTTCTGGCGGCACGTCCGGGGTGGGCTCCGGGTCGGCGAGCGGAAGCGGAAGCGGCACATCGGGCGGCTCGGATTCAGGTTCGGGTAGCACAGGGAGCAGCGGTACAGGTTCGGGCACCGGCTCGACCAACGGCACCGGCACTGGAACAAACGGCACCGGCAGCACGCCGTCAGCGGTGACGGCCTACGCCACCGACGTCCTCATGCATCACAACGATATCGGCCGCACTGGTCAGATGCTCGCCGAGACCACGCTCACACCGGCGAACGTCAATTCGGCGAGCTTCGGCAAAGTCGCGTTTCTTGCCGCGGACGGCAAGGTCGACGGGCAGCCGCTCTTCGTCACCAGTCTGTCGATCGGCGGCGCGGCGCACGACGTGGTGTACGTGGTCACCGAACACGATAGCGTCTACGCGTACGACGCCACCTCTTTCGCGCAACTGTGGAAGGTCTCGTTGATCGGCAGCGGCGAAACGCCCAGCGACGATCACGGATGCCCAGACATCACCCCCGAGATCGGCATTACGTCGACGCCGGTCATCGACCGCAGTCGCGGCACGAATGGCGTGCTGTATGCCGTGGCCATGACGAAGGACAGCGGCGGCGGCTACCATCACAGGCTGCACGCGCTCGATCTGGCCACCGGCGCCGAAGTGCTCGGCGGCCCGACGGAAATCGCAGCGACTTATCCGGGCAACGGCGCGGGCAGCGTCAACGGCGTGATTACCTTCAACCCGTCGCTGCATACGGAGCGCGCGGCACTCACGCTGGTCGGCGGCAACATCTACATGGGGTGGACCGCGCACTGCATGGGGGGGGCGTACACCGGCTGGATGATGGCGTATAGCGCCGGCACGCTGAAACAGACCAGCGTGCTCAACATCACGCCGAACGGCAGTCAGGGCTCGATCTGGATGGCCGGCTCGGGCATGGCGTCGGACGGCACGTCGCTCTATGTCGTAGACGGCAACGGCACGTTCGGCACCACGCTGAACGCGGCGGGTTTTCCGGTCGACGGCGACTTCGGCGACTCGATGATGAAGCTCTCGTTGGGCACTCTGCAGGTCACCGACTATTTCGCGATGTCGGATGTCGTCACGCAAGCGGCCACCGACAACGATTTCGGCTCGGGTGGCGCGATGGTCCTGCCGGATCAGACCACGGCAAGCGGCGTCGTCAAGCATCTGGCGGTGGCGGCCGGCAAGGACAACCACATCTACGTCGTCGATCGCGATTCAATGGGCAAATTCAACCCGACGTCGAACAATATCTGGCAGGAGCTGATCGGTACGCTGGCCGGTGGCATCTGGGGATCGCCCGCTTACTACAATGGCGTGGTCTATTACGGCGGCCTGAACGACAACCTGAAAGCATTGCCGGTCTCGGGAGCGTTTCTCGCGACGACAGCTGCATCGAGGAGCCCGACCACGTTCCCGTATCCGGGGGCGACGCCAGCCGTATCGGCGAACGGCGCGAGCAATGGGATAGTCTGGGCCGCGGAAAACGGCACGACCGGCGCTTTGCATGCCTATAACGCGGGCAATCTTGCTGTCGAGTTGTACAACAGCAACCAGGCCGGCACGCGCGATCAATGGGGCGCGGGCAACAAATTCATCACGCCGATGATCGCTCGCGGCAAGGTATATGTCGGCGCGACGAACGGCGTGGCAGTGTTCGGATTGTTGTGAGCGGAAAGGAGCGCGGAGGCTTGCTGTCTGCCGCTGAGCCTGGGTAGCGGCACCCGCCTCGGCGCCGCTACACGTCACGCCGAATGAATCAACCTCACTCCGCGTCGCTCGTCGCGGCCGTCTTACGCGGACGACGACTGCGCGCCGCGGTCTTGCGCGCGGCCTTTTTTGCCGGCGCGGGCGCTTCTTCCGCTGTGGCAGTCGCCGCCGGCGCTTCAGCAGGCGCGGCGATTTCCGGAATGTCGTCGATGCTTCGCGGCGCGGTCTTCTTCGCTTTCTTCGCAGCGGTCTTGCGCGGCGCGCGTTCATTGCGGCGCTTGGGCTGCTTGGCGCTTGTATCACGCTCGTCCGCCTGGCTGCCGGAGCCGTCCGGTTCTTCGGCCGTCACGGTTTCCCGCGCCGCCCACGGCGCTTCCGGCTCTGCCCAAGGCGTTTCCGGCGGCTCAAAAATGAACTCGGCATTTGCCGGCGTTTGCGCGAGCACATCGTCCGGTCGGGGCCGACTGCCGCCGCCCTGTTCGACGGCCGGGCGCTCTTCTTGAACAGCCTCATGTTGGCCGCGTCCTGCTTTGCGATTACCTCGCCCGCGGCGGCGGGACTCGTGTTTGCCGCCGGACTCGGCGATCACCGTTTCGGCGACCTGCGCCTCATACAACTGTTCCGCCGACTCCACGATTTCAGCAGGTTCGCCCATGTTGTCGCTGGCCACATTCGCAGCCGTGCTCCGATACACATAGGCACCCGACTTTTCGTCACGGCCGAACTCGAGCAGCCCACGCGCATGCGCTTCTTCAAGCAAATTGCCGAAAGCGCGAAAGCCGTAGTACGTCTCGTTGAAATCCGGCTTGCGGCGCTTGATCGCGTTCTTCAGCACCGACGCCCAGATCTTGCCGCTGTCGCCGCGTTCGGAGGCAAGTGCGTCGAACGTTTGCACCGCGATCTCGACCGCCTTGGTGCGGCGTTTTTCGAGGTCTTCCTTGTTGCGGGTCTTCTCCTCGTCGGGCGCGCGTTTGGCCGCCGGCTGGGCGGCTTGTTGCGGGCGCGACGACTCGCGCTTGGCGACCGTGCGCTGACTCTCGCGCACGAGGTCGTCGTAGAAGAAGAACTCGTCGCAGTTCGCGACCAGTAGATCGGACGTGGATTGCTGCACGCCGACGCCGATCACCTGCTTCGCGTTCTCACGCAGCTTCGACACCAGCGGCGAAAAATCCGAATCGCCGCTGATGATCACGAACGTATTGACGTGCGATTTCGTGTAGCAGAGGTCGAGCGCGTCGACCACGAGCCGGATGTCGGCGGAATTCTTGCCCGATTGGCGCACGTGGGGAATCTCGATCAATTCGAAATTGGCCTCGTGCATCGCACCTTTGAAACTCTTGTAGCGATCCCAGTCGCAATACGCTTTCTTCACGACAATGCTGCCCTTGAGCAGCAGACGTTCGAGCACCAGCTTGATATCGAACTTGTCGTACTTCGCGTCGCGCACGCCGAGCGCGACGTTTTCGAAGTCGCAGAATAGCGCCATGCTGACGGTTTCGTTGGATGACGCCATGGTTTTCTCCCTTGAAGCGATCGTCGAATTCGACGAATCGCGACCATGATAGCGATTCCAGCGGAGGTGATCAGGCTTTTGTCTTGCGGGCGCACCGACGCGCACGGCATGAACCCGCGACGACGCGCGGTTCTTGTGACGTTCTCCAAGGTTTTTGCAGGCCAGTCGACGTTGTGTCGGAACGGTTCCCCGGTCACAGTTCAACGGCGTTGGATAGCAGCGAATCGACCGTGCAGGCCGCTTCGTCACCTATCCCCGTGATACGACGCGACATTCAGCGCAGCGCGTGTTTCCAGCACCTCGTCGACGAGACCGTACGTCTTTGCGGACTGTGCTGACATGAAGTTGTCGCGGTCGGTGTCGCGGGCGATTTCCTCGATGCTGCGCCCGGTGCGCTCCGCCATCATGGCATTCAGCCGTTCGCGCAAATAGAGCACTTCCTTCGCCTGAATTTCGACGTCTGCCGCCGTGCCCTGGCTGCCGCCCGACGGCTGGTGAATCATGATGCGCGCGTTGGGCAGCGCATACCGCTTGCCGCGCTGACCGGCAGTCAGCAGAAAGGTGCCCATGCTTGCGGCAAAGCCGGTGCACAAGGTCGATACCTCCGGTTTGATGAACTGCATGGTGTCGTAGATCGCGAGGCCGTCGTACACCGAACCGCCCGGCGAATTAATGTAAAAAGAAATATCCTTGTCAGGGTTCTCGGACTCCAGAAACAGCAGCTGCGCCACAATCAGACTGGCCGATTGTTCGTTCACGGGCCCGACCAGAAACACGATGCGTTCACGCAGCAAACGCGAATAGATGTCGTAGGCGCGCTCGCCGCGGCCGGACTGCTCGATCACCGTGGGCACGAGGCCGAGGCCGGTAATGGTTGGATAGCTGGAATGCATATTGACCTCGTGTATGCGGCGTGGGTGACCGCGGGATGTGCGCAGCGCATGGCTTCATGGCACGAAGCCTCCAGGTGTGCCTCCGCCGATCCGGAACCTGCGCATTCATTGCGCAGGTTGTTGTCCCTATGACGACGCGACGCAGCGCGACGTGACAGAAATATTTTTTTGTGAGGCTGTCACATCGTTGGATGCCCAGACGTCAAGACAAAATGAGTCAGGATGTCGGCGCGCGCCCGGTTCACTTCGCAGGCAGGGCGCCGCGCTTTTCACCACGCACGATCTGGAGGTCTGCATATGACGGAACAAGGAATCGACAAGGCATCCAGCTTCGAGGCCGCGCGCGCTCGCCTGCTTGCGCTGGCGTACCGCATGCTCGGCAGCCGCGCCGAAGCGGAAGACGTGGTGCAGGACGTGGCGTTGAAATGGCACCTCGCGGACACGCACGAGGTGCAAGTACCCGCCGCCTGGCTCACCACGATCACCACGCGTGTGGCGATCGACAGGCTGCGACGCGTGCAGCGCGAACGCGCGTCGCAAGCCGACGGCTGGTTGCCGGAGTTGTGGCTCGACGAGGTGGCGCCATCGGCGGAAGAACTGGCCTTGCGCGCGGCCGAGATGTCCTATGGTGTGATGTTGCTGCTCGAGCGCCTGAAACCCGACGAACGGGCCGCGTTCGTGCTGCACGAAGCCTTTGATTGTGACTACGCGGAAATCGCCGCGATACTCGAACGAACGCCGGCGACGTGCCGCCAGATCGTCCATCGGGCCAAGGCGCGCGTGCAGCGCGCGGGCGCGCCGATCGAGCCACCGGATCCCGCAGCGCATGCACGGATCGTGGAGCGCTTGCGCACGGCGCTGGAGGCACAGGACCGGGCCGGTCTATTGCAGCTCTTCAGTGACGCGCCTCAAGTGGTCAGCGACGCGCCGGTGTGCGCAGCGCTGAGCACGTGCGAACCGGCGGCGGCAGGGTGGATGGACACGGTAACGTCGCTCGTCGAGCACGCGAGCAACGCGGAGACAGTGTCGGTGGCGGGCACACTGTGTATCGCCTTGCTCTTCGAGGGCGACGTCGTCGGGGTGCTCGACGTGTCCGCGAACAGCCTGGGAGATGGCTCAACGAAGATCGTCTCCATGCGCGTGGTGACCAGCGCGGCGCGTCTGCAGGCCACCAACAGTATGCTGGGCCGCGCGGCGGTCAGGCAACTGCTTGCGCGGATCCAGCAGCGCGCTATGAGCTCAGTTGCGGTGGGCCGCGACTTCCCAGTTGATGTCCACGCATAGCACCTGTGTGCCCGTCGGTGTGTGCGCGGCGATCGAGGCGGTCACGCACAGATGCGCTTCGTTAATGGACAGATAAGGCGGCGTGAGATGCACCTGGCCGGGCGTACGCATCGCCTGGATAAAGTATGGCCGGCGTTCCCAACTAGCGCCTTCCGAATGCAGTAGCGGGCGGAAACGCTTGGCGCGTTGCGAGGCGCGCCCCGGCGGGAGCACGTTGTCGCCGATCTGCCGGCCCGACCCGTCGAGCACGAAGCAACGTGCCGTCTCGCCGAGCATTAGAAGCGGCGCAGTGGCTTGTGCTACCGACTCGCCGGCCACCAGTTGCGCGGCCGCGGTTTCGAGCGCCGTGACATACGGTGCGAGCCGCGCCGATTGTGCGTGTTCACGCGCGGTGACCCGCGCGCGCAGCGCCGCGGAAAGCGAGTCCATCAAGCCGGCCGCCGCTTGCGGCTTGACCGGTTCGACGCTCGGGCCCGCGAAGAACGCGCCTTGCACGAAGTCCACGTTGCATTCCAGGGCGATCAGCGCATCGCGTTCGGTGCTCAGGCCGCCCATCAGCACCAGTTGGCCGGATTCGTGCAGCAGCGAGACGAGGCCCGGCAGCACGCGTTCAATGTGCGAATGTTCGCTCGCTTGCGCGAGAATGCAGCGGTCGAGCGTGACGATATCCGGCCGCAGATTCCACACGCGGTCAATGTTCGAATGTTTCGCGCCGAAGCCGTCGAGCGCGATCAGGAAGCCGGATTTACGCAGCGCATCGACGATCTCGGCAAAGCGCGTCGTTTCACCGCCTGCCTGTTCGGACACTTCAAGCACTACGCGCTGCGGCGGCAGGCCGAGCGCCTTGAGGCCCGCGAGCAGCGCGTCGCCGTAACTGGTGTCCATCAGCGCTGCAGGGTGCAGGCTCAGGAAGAGCCATTCGTCGTGACTGTCGAACGCGTTGAAGTTGCCCAGGTGCAGCGATTCGGCGAGCCGCCCGAGTTCGAGCAGATCGCCGCGTCGCGCGGCTTGCGTGAAAACCTCGTGGGACGGCACTTGCAGCGCGTGTTCGTCGTGAGCGCGCAGCGAAGCGTGATAGCCGATCGCACGCCGGTGCGACACGGAGAAAACCGGCTGGAACACGCTGAACACGGTGTAGCCGCCATACAGAACGGTGCGCCGGGAGCCTTCGTCGCCGGCCATCGGGCGGGGAGGCTGGAAGCCGGGAGGATCGAGGTCGATCATGCTCATCATGTCAGTCGTGTGGAGTTGGCTGCGCGCCTGCATGCTCGGCACTGGTTCGCACGCGCAAAATGTGAGTTTACAGGATAGAAGAGCAAGAACTATGCGCGTGCGGAAACACAGCACGCATGCCGGATTGTCCCCCACAGATAAGACGATTGTGCGCCAGCACGGGCGCGGCGACGGCGATTCGCACTTTGCTGGTGCGGCCCGCGCCCCGTTGCGGGTCGGCGGCGGGCCGGCGGCCAAGGTGGCCGCGCATCAGGTTCGTTCTGACGGGTCGGTCTTTTTCGCGGGCGTGCGGATGTCCGGCGACAGTTGCGCGAAGATCCACGACGAGCCTGCCGTGATGATCCCGACACACAGGAACGTCGCGTGAAACGCGGGCAGCGAGTTGGCGGCCGTCACGCGCGGCAGCAGGCCGGTGAAGGTGGCGAGCAGGGCGCCGGCCACGGTCACGCCGAGACTCATCGACAGCATCTGGACCAGCGAAAACAGGCTGTTGCCGCTGCTCGCGCCACCGGTGCCCAGGTCCTTGAGCGTCAGCGTGTTCATCGCGGTGAACTGGATCGAGTTGACGGCGCCGAAGAACGCCAGCTGCACGAGGCGCAGCCACAGCGGCTGGTTTGCGGTGGTGAGCGCGAAGCTCGCCATGGTCAGGCCGACCAGCACCGTGTTGACGATCAGTACGCGTCGATAGCTGTGCTTGATGATCAGGCTCGTCACGAGGCGTTTGGACGCCATGCCCGCCGCCGCTACCGGCAGCATCAGCATGCCGGCTTCGAAGGCGCTATAGCCAAGACTCACCTGCAATAGCAGAGGAATCAGATAGGGCATCGCGCCGCTGCCGATCCGCGCGAACAGATTGCCGAGCAGGCCGACGCTGAAGGTATGGATCTTGAAGAGGTCGAGCGAGAAAATCGGCGAGGGCTCGCGCACGGCGTGCAAGCCGTATGCGACGAAGCAGGCGAGGCTCAGGATCAGCAGCACCAGCACCGTGGCGTGTTGAATGCCGAACTCGGTACGGCCGTCGAGCGCGAACGAGATCGCCACCATGCCGACGACCAGCAGCAGATAGCCTTTCATGTCGAACTTGCCGACGTGTTCGTTGCGGCTATCCGGCATGAAGATGAACGTGGCAATGCAACCGACGATCCCGACCGGCACGTTGATCAGAAAGATCCAGTGCCATGAGGCGATCTTCACGAGCCAGCCGCCGAGCGTGGGGCCGATCAGCGGCCCGATGAGACCCGGAATCGCCACGAACGAGAGCGCCGGCAAATAGCGTTCGGCCGGAAAGGTGCGCAGCACGGCGAGCCGTCCGACCGGCAGCAGCATGGCCCCGCCCACGCCCTGCATGATGCGGAAGGCCACCAGTTGATCCAGCGTGCGCGCGTTCGCGCACAGCAACGAGGCGATCGCGAACACGAGGATCGCGCTGAAGAAGACGCGGCGCGTGCCGAGCTTGTCGGCGAGCCAGCCGGACACCGGGATCATGACGGCCATCGTCAGCGAATAGGCGATCACCACTGATTGCATGCGCAACGGTAACTCGCCGAGGCTCGTCGCCATCGCGGGGAGCGCGGTGTTGACGATGGTCGAGTCGAGCGTCTGCATGAAGAAGCCGGTGGCGACGACCCACAGCATCACGGTGAGCGAGCGGGGCGAAGGTGTACTGGACGTACTGGATGCGGCGGCGGGCGGAGTCGGCGTGAACATGGAGGGCGGCTGGGCGCGCAGGGACGGGCTGTGGGACTCGCTATTCTAGGGAAAAGCGCGGGCCGGCGCTCATTCAGCGCTCAGTCCGACGCCGGCAATGCCGCCGCCGCGCGAAAGAATGCCTGCGCACGCGGATCGTTACCGAATGCGATGTGAATCCTGGTCCACGGACTCATTTCCATATTCGGCCGGAAGTGATTGCCGGGCACGACGGTCACCCCCAGCGGCACGCCGCATTCCACCAGCCGTTCCGCATTGCCGACATGCGGCACGCGAGCCCACACGAATTTCCCGCCCGCGGGCTTGTCGAAAATTTCCCAGCCCGCGTCTTCGAGCGTCTGAATGGTCGAGCCGAGCGCGTCGCGCATACGCCGGCGCAGGCGCTCCAGATACTTGCGATACGCGCCGCGCTCCAGCATCGCCACGGCGACCGCTTCGGCAAAACGCGAGCCGCCGATGCTCGTCAGCATCTTGATGTCGACCAGATCCTTGATGATCGCGTGGCTCGCGACCACACAGCCAATCCGCAGCGACGACGACAGCGTCTTGGACAGTCCGCCCACATAGATCACGTGTTCGAGCTGGTCGAGCGTGGCGAGGCGATCGGTGATGTCGGTCTGAAAATCGGCGTAGATGTCGTCTTCGATGATCGAGAAGCCGTGCTCGCGCGCCAGCTGCAGCAGCCGGAAGGCCACCGGCGGCGCCACGTTGGTGCCCGTCGGATTGTGGAACACGGTGTTGACGAACAGCAGCTTGGGCCGATGCGACTTCAACTGCTCCTGCATCACGTCCAGATCGGGACCATTGCGTGTGCGCGGAATGCCGACCAGTTTGACGCCGTGCAGCTTCAGCAGACCGTGCAGGTTGTAGTAGCCGGGGTCTTCGACAAAGATCGTGTCGCCTGCTTTCAGCATGTAGCGCATCAGCAGATCGAGCGCCTGGCTTGCGCCGTTGGTGATGAGAATCTGCGACGTGTCAGCCTGAATCCCCAACTGGCCGATGCGGCTTTGCAGATGCTCGCGCAACGTCAGGTTGCCGAGCGGGGTGGCGTAATCGACCATGCTCGCGAGATCGGTCCGCGAGACGTGGCGGATTGCCTGCGCGATGCTGTCCGCGTCGCGCCACGCTTCAGGGACAAAGCCGCTGCCGAGCTTGAGCGTTTCGCCCGGATGGTTGAACTGCTGCAACAGATGGTCCGACTCGTCCTCGGCGCGGCGGGGATCCGAGGAGCCCTGGCACTGCGTGCTCGGCGGCTGGCGATCGGCGACATAGAAACCGGAGCCGTGGCGCGAGTCGACGTAGCCGAGCGACACCAGCCGGTCGTAGGCCTCGATCACCGGAAACCGGCTCACGCCGTAGTCGGCGGAAAACTGGCGAATCGACGGCAGCTTCGAGCCAGGGTGGGCGACGCGCGAGCGGATCCACGCCGTGACGCCGGTGACGATCTGTTCGGTCAGCGGTACGCCATTATCCCGATCGAGTTGGATTTCAAGCTTCATGAGATTCTTCCTTCGCCGAACCGCCGACTGATGACTGATGCGGCTGAACTCTGCGCCACCAAACCCGCTGCGCGCGCCAACTGTCCGGTTTTTCAACTGAACAGTTCCGATAGAAGTGTTCGGAACTGTGCATGGGTATCCGATCATCGCACGTCAATAATCGGTACAAGAGAAAAGTTCTTTGAAGGAGAGAGCGATGCGTGAAGTCCGGATTTTCGAATTGGAACATGACGAGCCCGCGACGGCCTGGCGTGTCGCGCGTCCGTCGATCTTCAAGGTCATCTCGGGCGAGATCTGGCTGACCATCGAGGGCGACAGTGAGGATCACTGGCTCGCGACCGGCCAGTCGATCGAATTGCCGCGCCGCGCGGTGGCGTGGATCAGCGCGGGTCAGGCCGGCGCGCGCTTTGCGCTGGCGAGCGGCTCCGAGCGCACCGCAACGAAGCCGATCTCAGGCTCGCCAATGTTGAACTGGCTGCCGCGCTGGCTCGGCGCGGCCTGACGAATCGCCAGGCTTGTCCAGCCGGGTCCGTAGCGTCTCAGTTCGGCCCGGCAGCCTCATATTCCCCGATGTAACGCGCGCGCGGCCGGATCAGGCGGCCGTCGCGCGTCTGTTCCATGGCGTGCGCAATCCAGCCGACCACCCGGCCAACCGCGAACAGCGTAAACGCGGCGCCCGCCGGCAACCCCAGCACTCGCTCGATGGCGGCAAGCGCGAAGTCGACGGTCGGCTCCGCGCCGGTCGTATCGCGCACCGTGCGCGCCAATCGAAGCACTTCAGGCAACGGTGAACGCGCCGGCGCGCAGTCGGCGAGCATGGCGAACAATAGCCGCGCCCGCGGGTCGCCGTCCGGATACAGCGGATGACCGAAACCCGACAGCACCGGCCCGTGCG
Source organism: Paraburkholderia sp. BL6665CI2N2 (assembly GCF_004366535.1). Lineage (NCBI taxonomy): Bacteria > Pseudomonadati > Pseudomonadota > Betaproteobacteria > Burkholderiales > Burkholderiaceae > Paraburkholderia > Paraburkholderia sp. BL6665CI2N2. The sequence goes on along the minus strand of NZ_SORC01000001.1, from coordinate 4,846,123 downwards.
CGCCATGTTCGACGCGCGCGAGGCGGTTCGCCAGATAGCGGTCGAGATCGGGCGCGCGCGAGGCTTCTTCGAGCAGCGCGGCGATGCGCACCGTTTCGCCGCCATGGCGCGGACCCGACAAGGCCGCGAGACCTCCTGCCACCGCGCCGAACAGATGCGTGCCCGTCGACGTGATGCAGCGCACCGTGAAGGTGGACGCATTCAACTCATGGTCCGCGCAGGCCACCAGCGCCGCGCGCAGCAAGCCGGCCTGCTGGCGGTTACGCACATGCCACGCTAAAGCCAGTTGCCGATGCAGCGGCTCGTTCGACGGCGCCGCCGAGATCATCGCGGCAGCCAGCAGCCGCATGACGGCGCAGGCTGTATCGAGTTGCGCATCGCGGCCGAGTGCCCACACGCGCGGCATTTGCGCCGCCGCGGCCGGCAGCAGCACGAGCGCGCGATCGAGCGGCGTACTGTCGCCCCACAGCTTGAGCCACGCGGCCCATTGAGCGTTGGCGAACGGCACGGCCGGCGCATCGGTAATGCGCCGTGTGCTGCATTCCCACAGCAGCGCCGCGACATCCTCGAGCGATGCGCTTTGCGCCAGTTCCATCGCATCGTGCCCGCGATACAGCAGGCGCCCCTCGGCGACCAGCGTGATGGACGATTCGAGCACAGGCACGCCCCAGTCCAGCACCTTCTGCGCGACCTTGCCCGCGCGCTTGCCGTCTTCCTTGCGGCGCGCGAGGCGCCGCACTTCACCGGCGTCGTAGAGACGATGCTTGCCCTGCGCATCCGGCGACGAGCTCAGCATGCCCCGGCTCACATAAGCGTACAGGGTGGGCAAGCTGATGCCGAGCGCAGCGGCGGCTTCAGCAGCGGTCATGGCGTTGGAGGTCGGCACGGGTCGGCATGAGTCGGCATGGAAAAGGGCGGAAACCGAAGAAATCAATATATATTGATTATCATAATCAAGATTGATTGCGGCGGGGCGAAATTCTAGACTCGGTTCACTTCCTCCTGCTTCGCCAGGGACGACATGACACCTGAACTCGCTCTCAAACACATCTGGACCCTCGCCGGATGCGACCCAACCGCGCTGCGTTCCGTGACGCTGACCGGCGCTGATCCGGGCTTGCCGTCGGTCTACCGGGTCGGCAGCCTGGCCTCGGCGAGCATCGCCGCGACCGGTCTTGCGGCAGCCGACTATCAGCGCCTGCGCACGGGGCACAGGCAGCACGTGACGGTGGAAATGCGGCGCGCGCTGGCGTCGTTTCGCAGCGAGCGCTATCTGCGTGTCGACGACGGGCCGCCGCCGGCCTTGCGCGATCCGGTGATGGGTTTCTACGAGACACGCGACGGGCGCTGGATTCAACTCCACACGAATTTTGCGCATCACCTGCGGGGCGTATTGCAGATACTCGGTTGCGAGAACGATCCTGCTGCCGTGGCTGCCGCGATTCGCAACTGGGACGGCGCGACGCTCGACCAGACGCTCGCCGACGCCGGCCTCTGCGCGGCGTTGATTCGCACGCCCGACGAGTGGGCCGCGCTCGATCAGGCGAAAGCGATCGCGAGCTTGCCGCTCTTCGAAATCGAGCGCATCGGCGACGCGCCGGCCGAGCCGCCGCGCGAGCGCGGCGCGGAGCGGCCGCTGGCGGGAGTACGCGTGCTGGATCTGTCGCGCATCATTGCCGGGCCGGTGGCCGGGCGGGCGCTCGCGCAGCATGGCGCCGACGTATTGATGATCAACGGGCCGCATCTGCCGAACATCGCGCCGCTGGTGATCGACAACGGACGTGGCAAGCGGTCGGCGCTCGCCGATCTGCGCGACGCGGCGGGGCGTGAAGTGTTGCGCGGCCTGGTCGCCGACGCCGATGTATTTCTTCAGGCGTATCGCCCGGGAGCGCTGGCCGCGCGCGGTTTCGGTCCTGAGGAACTGGCGCGGGTGCGGCCGGGAATTGTCTATGTGTCGGTGTCGGCCTATGGGCACGAAGGGCCGTGGGCGCAACGGCGCGGGTTCGATAGTCTCGTGCAGTCGGCGAGCGGGATTGCCTTCACCGAGCGGCAGGCGGCGGGGTGGAACGAGCCGAAGCATTTGCCGTGTCAAGCGCTGGATCATGCGACCGGTTATCTCGCGGCATTTGGCGCGATGGTCGCATTGGCGCGGCGGGCTACCGAAGGTGGAAGCTGGCATGTGCGCGTCTCGCTCGCGCAAACGGGCCGGTGGCTGCAATCGTTCGGGCAGATTGCCGATGGCTGGCAAGCGCCCGACGTCACGCTCGACGATGTGCGCGATTGCCTTGCGACAGTGGAGTCGGAGTTCGGGCGCGTGCTAGCCGTGCAGCCGGCTGAGGCTTTGGACGAGACGCCTACTTACTTCGCGCTGCCGCCGGCCCGAATAGGCGCCCATGAGGCGAAGTGGACATGAGCACTTCAGGTCAGCTGGCCTGCGGCGAGGCGTGTGCCGACACACGACCAACGCACGCTTCGCGCACAGTGCAAAAGGCCATCTATTTCCTCAACTCCGCCACGAAGTCGTAGTAATCGTTACGGCAGTACGTATCGGTCAACTCGATCGCGCGCTGATCGGCGGTGTAACCCACGCGTGTGATCAACAACAGCGCCTCGTTCGGCGCGATGCTCATTTGCTGCGCGATTTCCTCGCTCGCGTTCACCGCACGAAAATGCTGCAACGCGCGGACAATCGTCAGTCCACGGTTCTCCAGATACGAGTACAGCGAATCGCCAATCGCCTGGGGATCGGGAATCACCGCGGCGGGGAAGGTGGAATTTTCGACGGCCATCACGATGCCGTCGGCCATCCGCAAGCGCCGCAACCGCGTCACCGCCGCCGCCGGCGATAAGCCGAGCTGAATCACCTCGTCGCGATTGGCCGGCAAAATTTCGCGCGACAACCACTTCGAACTCGGTGTGAAACCGCGTCGGCGCAACATTTCGCTAAAGCTCGACAGACGCGACAACGGATCTTCGTAGCGTGGTGTGATGAAACTGCCCGCGCCCTGAGTGCGTCGAATCAAACCCTGCTCGACCAGCAAGGCGATCGCCTTGCGGGAGGTGATCCGCGATACGCCGAGCGCCTCGGAAAGCACACGCTCCGAGGGCAGCGCCTCGCCCGCGTTCCAGCGGTTCTCGTGGATGGCGGCGCCGAGCTTGCGAGCCAGTTGCAGATATAGCGGCGTGTCGTTTTCCGGGTCCGGGCGCAGGTCGCGCCAGCGGTCTTCCGAGGCAGAGGTCATGGAGCTCACGCAAGAAGGGCAAGCGGCAATTCTATGACATCGGCGCGCTGTGTTATAGCGGGCTTTTGCCTGGTGTCCGATTGAATGCTCGTTAAACCGCTAAACTCGTCGCTATGATTTTTCGCGGCACGCGCCGCGCATTCGCATGCGCAGCGATATTGCCGACCACTGAGCCACTTCGAGGAGTCAGCATGACGAGCGACATCGCAAGCGTAAGCCTGCCCGACGGCGAGCGCGTTCCGAAACTCGGGCAAGGCACTTGGGGGATGGGAGAGATGCCGGCGCGGCGTGCCGCTGAGATCGACGCGCTGCGTTGCGGCATCGAACTCGGCATGACGTTGATCGATACGGCGGAAATGTACGGCGACGGTGCGACTGAATCGCTGCTCGGTGAAGCGTTGGCCGGATTGCGCGACAAGGTGTTTCTGGTCAGCAAGGTGTATCCGCACAACGCCAGCCGGCGCGGCGTGATCGCGGCCTGCGAACAGAGCCTCAAGCGTCTAAAGACCGATCAGCTCGATCTGTATCTGCTGCACTGGCGCGGCTCGGTGCCGCTCGCGGAAACGGTCGAGGGTTTCGAGGCGTTGCGCCGCGCGGGCAAGATCCGCCATTGGGGCGTCAGCAACTTCGACACCGAGGACATGGAAGAACTCGTCGCCACGCCGGGCGGCGATGCCTGCGCGACCAATCAGATTCTCTACAACGTGGCGCGCCGCGGGCCGGAGTTCGATCTGCTGCCATGGCTCGCCGCGCGCAAGATGCCGGGCATGGCGTACAGTCCGGTCGATCACGCGCGCTTGCCGAAACGCTCGCCGCTCGACGATATCGCCGACGCGCGCGGCGTCTCGGTGGTTCAGGTCGCGCTTGCGTGGGTGCTGCGCCAGCCCGGTGTGATTGCGATTCCGAAGGCGGCGCGCGTCGAGCACGTGCGCGACAACTATCGCGCGTCGCAACTGCAACTGGGCGCCGATGAACTGGCCGCTATCGACGCTCACTTCAAACCGCCGCGCGGCAAGCGGCCGCTCGAAATGCTGTAAGCACGGCGCGCCTTGTCAGTTGCAGCTGTGGTGCATGTGGACGGAGCCGAGCACCGCGACTTCCGCGGGCGTGTGCCTGAGCGAATCCTCGTTGACCTGGCCGGCGTCCGCGACGAATTCGTCGACGATCGACGACACCTGCACGTTGCGCAGGCACAGCGACACGCGCTGCGTTTCATTGGCGGGCAACGCGCTGCGCTGACCGAGGAACAGCACGCCATACTGATAGCCGTGGATGATGCCGCGAATCGCACCGACGCATTGACCTTGCGCGACGTTGTCGGTTTTCTGCTTGCAGGTTTGCGCGAGCGAATACGCGGAGAAGGTGGGGTCGACCGGCGGGGCGGCTTGCGAGAGCGTCGGCGAGAGCGGCTGTGCCGCTTGTGCCGTTTGCATTTGCGCGGGTGTTTGCGCCGACGTTTGCGCATGAGCGAGCGATGCGAGGCCGAGCGCCGCAGTCATCACCAGACCGGTGGCCACGCGCGCCGCGGAGCGGGGGACGTTTCGTTGCATGTTTGTGGTGCCCTCATATCGAACGTTGAATCTGATATGAGGCGATCGCGTCGGTTTGGTTCCAGGCGAGCATGCACGGGCGGCTGATTGTTCGAGTTTTTGCCGCCTGCGCGCACGTCCGCGTTCACGGTCAAGTGTGCGGTCCTGACGCGCGGTCCGGATTCGCGTCAGCCCGTGCTACTCGTCACGCCCGGCGTTTTCAGGCGCGTTTTCCGAGCCGTCGCCCGGCACCTTGCCCGCGACTTTTCCCGCATCGTCGCGCGACGCAGTTTGCAGCGCGCGCAATTCGTCGACGGGGATGTGGCAGCGGATTCGATGCGCGGACGGCGCCGCCGCCTTGCTTTCGCCGGCATCGACGAACGGCGGGTCCTGCTGCTCGCAAATTGCGCCGAGCTTGCGCGGGCAGCGTGTATGAAACACGCAGCCGGACGGCGGCGATGCCGCGCTCGGCAAATCGCCGGACAGGCGGATGCGGGTCGCGCCGCCTTGGCCATCGAGCGTCGGCACTGAGGACAGCAACGCTTCCGTATAAGGATGATGTGGTCCTTCGAACACGGCCGCTGCCGGTCCGATTTCCAGCAGCCTGCCCAGATACAGCACCGCGATGCGATCCGACAGATAGCGCACGACGTGAAGATCGTGCGAGATGAAAACGTAGCTCACGCCGCGCTCGCGTTGCAGATCGGCGAGCAGGTTCAGGATCGCGGCCTGCACGGAGACGTCGAGCGCGGAAGTCGGTTCGTCGCAGACCACCACGCGCGGTTCGCCGGCAAACGCGCGGGCAATCGCCACACGCTGCTTGAGCCCGCCGGACAATTGGCGCGTGCGTGAGCCGAGATAGCGCTCCGGCAAGCGCACGGCGGCCGTCAACGTGGCAAGCCGTTCGTCGATGGCCGGCCCGCGCAATGCGGTGAGCCGCGAGAGCGCGCGGCCGATCAGCCGTTTCACCGAATGCGCGCGATTGAGCGCGGAGTCCGGATTCTGAAAGACGATCTGCAGCGACTTGACCTGCTCGGCGTTGCGCCGCGTAACGCGCGCGGCGAGCGGTGCGCCGTCGAGTTCGAGCACGCCGCCCGCATCCGGCGTAAGCAGGCCGAGCATCAGCTTGGCGAGCGTCGTCTTGCCGCTGCCCGATTCGCCGACGAGGCCAAGCGTTTCGCCGCTGGCGAGATCGATTGAGACGTCGTCGACCGCACGCAGGGGAGCGCCGGATACGTGAAATGTCTTCGAGAGTTTTTCCGCACGCAATACGGGAGCAGGGGACTTGCCGTCGAGCGACGCACCATTGCGCTCGGGCACAGCTTCCGCACTCGCACGCGGCAATTCGATCGCGCGTTCGTGGTAATGGCAGCGCGACATCTGATCGCCGCGCGCGGCACTCACGCGATACGGCGGCGGTGCTTCACGGCGGCAGCGGTCGTCGGCGAGACGGCAGCGGTCCGCGTAGATGCAGCCCTGCGTGACCGAACCGGGCAAGGGCAGACTGCCCGCGATCGTGTCGAGCCGCTCGCTGTCCTTGCTGCGCCCGGCCGTGGGCAAACAGCGCAACAGTCCGACCGTATAGGGATGACGCGGCCGCGTGAAGACATCTTGCGTCGCACCTTCTTCGACCAGTTTGCCCGCGTAAAGCACGCCGACGCGTTCGCACATGCGCCCGATCACCGCGAGATTGTGACTGATGAAGAGCACCGCCGTGCCGAGTTCTTTGCGCAACTGCGCGACGAGGTCGAGCACTTCCGCTTCGACGGTCGCATCGAGCCCGGTGGTCGGCTCATCGAGAATCAGCAACGCGGGGTTCGAGGCGAGCGCCATGGCGATCACCACGCGCTGTTGCATGCCGCCCGACAATTGATGCGGGTAACTCTCCATCACCCGCTCGGGCGCCGCGATGCGTACGCGCTGCAGCATCTCGTGCGTGCGCCGCAAGGCTTCGTCGCGCGCGATGCCGGCGGCTTCGAACGCTTCGGAGACTTGCCGCGCGATCGTCAGCGACGGATTCAGCGCGTGCCCCGGATCCTGATAGACCATCGAGATCGCATTCGCGCGCATGTTGCGCAACGCGTCGGCGTTGAGCTTCTGCACGTCCTCACCGGCAATGACGATCTTGCCGGCCTTCACCTTGCCGTTGCGCGGCAGATAGCGCAGCGCCGCCATCGCGACGGTCGACTTGCCGCAGCCGGACTCGCCGACCAGACCGTACGCTTCGCCGCGCCGCACGCGAAATGAAATGTCCTGCAGCACTTCGCGATCGCGTCCGCGTATCCGGTACGTGACCGTCAGCCCGACGACGGTCAGCGCATCCGTGCGGTCGCTCTTCGAGACGTCGAAGGCGGGGAACGAGGAGGGCGGCGGGCCGTTCATCGGTCGAGCACGCCTTGCACGCTGTCGGCGATCAGATTCACGCCGACCACGAGACTCGCAATCGCGCCGGCCGCGAACACCACGGTCCACCATGCGCCGCCCGCCATCAGCGTGTACGACTCGGACAGCGCGAGGCCCCAATCGGCCGACGGCGGCTGAATGCCGAAGCCGAGAAACGATAGCGTGGCGACCGCGAAGATCGCGTAGCCGAGCCGCACCGTTGCTTCGACGATGATGGGCGGCAGCACGTTCGGCAGGATCTCGGCGAACATGATGTAGGGAGCGCGTTCGCCACGCAATTGCGCCGCGGCGACGTAGTCGAGATGGCGTTCGGCGAACACGGCGGCGCGCACGGTGCGCGCGGTGATCGGCGTGAACGTGATGCCGATCACCAGAATGACGGTGAAGTTCGACGCACCGACTGCGGCGAGGGCGAGTAGCGCGACGATCACGAGCGGCAGCGCGAGCACGGCGTCGATCGCCCGTCCGACCACGTTGTCCACCCAGCCTTCGAAGTAGCCGACGATCAAGCCCAGCGTGGTGCCCGCTATCGTGCCGAGCAAGGTGGCAAGCGGTGCGATGGTGAGAATGTCGCGCGCGCCGACGATCACGCGCGAGAGCACGTCGCGCCCGAGCTGATCGGTGCCGAACCAATGCGTGCCGTCGGGCGGCGTTAGCGAATTGAGCGGATCGGATGCGTACGGGTCGATGCGCACGATCCATTGCCCGGCAATCGCGCAGACGATCCACCATGTGACGATCACCACGCCCACCACGAAGGTGGGTGAGCGCAGCAGCAGGCGCACATGGTCGAAGCGCGGCTCGGCGGCAACACGTGGTGTCGGCGGAACGATGGTGCTCATTCGGCGCTCCTCACCCGCAGCCGCGGATTCAGCAGCACATGCAACGCGTCGGCGACGAGATTGGCGACGGTGTAGACCACGCCGATGGTCAGCACGCCCGCTTCGAGCATCGGAAAGTCCTTGGCCTTGGCGGCGTTGTAGATCAGCGAGCCGATACCTTGATAGTGGAACAGCGTCTCGACCACCACGAGGCCGCCGATCATATAACCGAGCTGTGTGGCAGCGACCGTGATGGTGGGCAGCAACGCGTTGCGCAACACATGCCGCCAGATCACGATATGACGCGGCAGGCCTTTGAGAATCGCGGTACGTGTGTAGTCCGCATCGAGCGCCTCGACGGTGCCGGCGCGCGCCATTCTCGCGATATAGCCGAAGAACACCAGCACGAGCGGCAGCACCGGCAGCACCAGGTGACGCAACTGTTCGAGCGCGCTCGCTTCGGGCGGATACGACGCCTCGATCGGCAGCCAGCGCAGCCATACGCCGAACACGAGAATCAGCACGATCGACGAAACGAATTCGGGCACCACCGTCGCCGATAGTCCAGCAATGCTGATCGTGCGATCGAGCCAGCGCCCCGCGTGCATGGCCGACCACACGCCGCCCGCAATGCCGAGCGGCACGACCACGATGAACGCCAGCAAGCCGAGCTTGGCGGAATGCGCGAGCGCCTCGGCGATAAACGGCCGCACCGGCTCACGATACGCGTAGGACAGCCCCATATCGCCGCGCACGAAATGCGAAATCCAGTCGATGTATTGCGTCAGCAGCGGACGGTCGGCGCCGAGCTGATGATTGAGCGCGGCGACCGCGCGCGCATCGGCGAGCGGGCCGAGCACCGCGCGGCCGATGTCGCCGGGCAGAAGTTGCCCGCCTGCGAACACGATCACCGACAGCAGCCATAGCGTAATCAGCGACAGGCCGACACGCGTCGCCAGAAAACGCAGGACGCGTCCCGCATTGCCGCTCGGCGCGGAGGAAGCGGAAGGGGTCACCGTGGTCGACATCGTGCTCTCCTGTCGCAAACGCGCCGGCGCTCAGGCATTCGACATCACGCGCTCAACACCGCGCGGTCGAAATAGAGTTGCGCGAGCGCGGTGAAGCGCACGCCGTTCACACCCTTGCGCATGGCGATCAATTGATCGTAGAAGAACGGAATGATGATGGGCGTTTCATCGAGCAACAGCGTCTGGATCTGCCCGGAGATTTTCTTCTGCGAGCCGAGATCGATGGCGGCGACGAATTGCGCGACCAGTTGATCGTATTGCGGATTCTTGAAGTGCGCGGCGTTCCACGTGCCGGTGCTGGTGAGCGGTGCATTCAGGAACACGTTCGGCACGCCGCGATGACCGTAGTCGGTAATGCCGAGCGGCGAGTCCAGCCAATCCGATTTGCCGGGCGTGCCCGCGCCGTAATACAGCGACTGGCTCTCGACCTTCAGATTGATGCGCACGCCGATCGCCTTCGCCGCGTTCTGCACGACCACCGCGAGATCGGGAATCTCCATGTATTTCTCGGTGGTCAGCGTCACGTCAAAGCCGTTCGGCACGCCCGCTTGCGCGAGCAACTGCTTCGCCTTCGCGACGTCGATCTTGCGCTGCGGGACGCCCGCATCCGAGGACGGAAACACGGGCGCGAACGGACTGTCGTTGCCGAGTTGCGCGCGCCCTTTGAAGAGGCCACGCACCAGCACATCGCGATCGAGCGACAATGCCAGCGCCTGGCGCACGCGCTTGTCCTTGAACAACGGACTGTCGTTGCGCATATGAATCTGCCGATGCGCGCTCGACTTCACGCCGACGGCCTTGTAATCCGGATTGTTCAGAATGCCGGCGCCGCCCTGCACGGTGAAGGTGCCCATCACATCGGCCTGATGGCCTTGCAGCGCGAGCAATTGCGCCTGTTCGTCGGCGTAGAAGGAGAACTGTACGCGTTGCGGTAACGCTTTGTCGCCCCAGTAGTCGGGATTGCGCACGAACGACGCGCCCACTTTCGCCTGATACTTTTCGAGCTTGAACGGACCTGTGCCGATGAAGCTCTTTTCATAGCCGCCCGCGTAGTTCGCGGGCAGGATCACGGCGTTGTAATTGTCCGAAGAAACGTAATAGGGGAAGTTACCGTTCGGCGCGTCCAGGTGAAACGCGACCGTGTGGTCGTCGACCACTTTCGCGCCGCCTTTGGACAGCACACCCTTGAGCACGGACAGCGCCGCCGAGCCGCTTGCCGGATCGGCGAGGCGGTCGAAGGTGGCGACCACGTCTTTGGCGCTGAACGTCTGGCCGTCGTGGAACTTGACGTTCGGCCGCAGCTTGAAGGTCCACACGTCGCCCTTGTCGTTCGGTTTCCACGACAAGGCGAGCGCCGGCTTCAGCACGAGCTTTTCGCCGTCGTCGTCGATCAGGAATTCGCCGGTCTGGTTCAGCAGCGCGAGACTGGCGGCGTCCGTCACGGTGAGCGGATCGACCGCGCCCGCAGGCGTCAGGTGAGCCACGCGGATCGTCTGATTCGTTGCGCCGGCGCTGCCTTGCGCGCGAGCTTGCGGCGCATTCAGCACGCCGCCGCCCACCAGCGACAAACCAATCACGCTGGCATAGCGCAGCAGATCGCGGCGCGTGATGCGGCCGGCGAGGAATTCGTCGATGGCGTGGTTGCCGTAGGCGTCGGCGGTGAGGCGGGCTGCGTCGAGTGCGAGAAATCGGTCCGCGGGAGTCTTCATCGATGGAGTGTCCAGTCCGTTCTGTTGCCGGTTCTGAAGGGCCGCGCGGGATGAGCGCGACAGGCGACGGTATTGCAATGACGAAAGCGAGGGCGAAGCGGGTTCAGTGTAAGCGATTGCTCATGGATTCGGAGCGCCTGCGCCGCCGCCGGGTTCGCGTTTGGCGGATAAAAGGGCGGCTGTGTATCGTCATCACAACGTTCGGCGCGGTCGTGGCGCGAGGCATGTCCGAAACGCCCGCCGCTGCGGCAGCGCAACGGCCAACGCCGCGAATGGAAACCTTACCGACCGCCGCGCGCGACAGCTGCTGGATTTACCGCGCGACCGCGTCCGGGCGCCGCCAGCGGTGGAACAGCACCGAGCCGATCCAGCACGCCATGAACATCGCGACGATGCCATAGCCCAACGCGCCGAAGCGCTCGTTCACGCTGGCCACCGCTTCCCATACGCCGCCGTTCAAGCCGAGCTTATCCGACAGCAGACCCAGCGCCTCGACGCCGCCGATCACGATCGCCACCACCGCCGAAACGAACGTGATGCTCGCGTTGTAGTAGAGCTTGCGCTTCGGGTCGTCCATGGCCCAGCCGTAGGCGTGGACCATCAGCACGTTGTCGGTCGAATCCACCAGCGTCATGCCGGCGGTGAAGAGCGCGGGGAACACGAGAATCGAATAGAGCGGCAAACCTTTGCCGGCTTCGGACGCGGCAATCGCCAGCAGACCGATCTCGGTCGCGGTGTCGAAGCCGAGGCCGAACAGCACGCCGACGGGGTACATGTGCCAGCTTTTCGTCACGAGCCTGAAGAGCGGCCGCAGCGCGCGCGACAGCAGACCAGCGGGCGCGATCGAGTCCGGCGTTTGAGCGGGCAATTCGCCGTTGCGTTGGACTTGCCGGTAGCGGCGCCACACGTCGCGCAGAATCACGAGGTTGACGGCGGCCAGCACCAGCAGAAAGCTCGCGGACACGAGCGTGCCGATCGTTCCGCCGACGGCCTTGAACGTCTCGAAACGGCCGTGCAGCGAATGCGCGGTCCACGCGATGCCGATCGTCGCGAGAACCACGATCGTCGAATGCCCCAGCGAAAACGACAGCCCGACGCCGAGCGGACGCTTGCCGGTTTGCATGAGCTTGCGCGTGACGGCGTCGATTGCCGCGATGTGATCGGCGTCGACCGCATGACGCAAGCCGAAGCCATACGCGAGCAGCGCGGTGCCGAGCAGCAGCGGGTAATGGCGAAACGCGATCAACGCCCACGCCCACGCGCCGAGATTGGCGGCGATCAGCACGGCGTACAGCGTGAAGAGGCGTGGGCGCAGGGAAGCGGTCGGCGTCATGAGTCGCGTGGGCAAGAGTTAGTGATCGTGCGGATGCTTGTGAATCGGATCGACCCAGAACACCGTTTCGGGCTGTTCCACCGCGTCGATGTTCAGATTGACCACCACTGCTTCGTTGTCGCTGCGCACCAGCACGCATTCGAGCGGCTCGTCCGTGCTCGCGTTGATCTCCTGGTGCGGCACGTACGGCGGCACGAAGATGAAATCGCCGGGGCCGGCTTCAGCGGTGAACTCCAGATGCTCGCCCCAGCGCATGCGCGCCTGGCCGCGCACCACGTAGATCACGCTTTCGAGCGCGCCGTGATGATGCGCGCCGGTCTTCGCATTCGGATGGATCGTCACGGTGCCGGCCCAGATCTTCTGCGCGCCGACGCGCGCCGCGTTGATCGCGGCGGCGCGATTCATGCCCGGCGTCTGCGCGGTGTTGGTATCCAACTGATCGCCTTTGATGACCTTCACGCCGTGCTCACGCCAATCGACCGGTCCAGCGGGTGGCGCGTCCTTGTAATGCGGGTGTTCGTGATCCTGGCTCATGATGTGTCTCCTCGAGGGCAAGAGTCCCGGCGTTCGGCACGGCGCCGTCTGGCATTTTTGCATGTTCAAAAACGTGCGTGTGAAGAAGCCCTGTGTGCGGCGCAGCGGACGAAAAAAAGCCCGTCCGCAGGGGACGGGCTTCGAGCCGCTGGCGTGTGCTGCCTTCGGCTTGATGGTGGCTCGCGCTTACTTATGCTTCGCGTTGATCACGGCTTCAGCGACGTTGTTCGGCGTTTCCGCGTAATGCTTGAACTCCATCGTATAGGTCGCGCGGCCCTGAGTCGCGGAACGAAGCGACGTGGAGTAGCCGAACATCTCCGCGAGCGGCACTTCGGCGCGCACCAGCTTGCCGCCGCCACCGGCAATGTCTTCCATGCCTTGCACGAGTCCGCGACGGCTCGACAGGTCGCCCATTACGTTGCCCATGAAGTCTTCCGGCGTTTCCACTTCGACGGCCATCATCGGTTCGAGCAGCACCGGCTTGGCTTTGCGCATCGCTTCCTTGAAGGCCATCGAGCCGGCCATGCGGAACGCGTTTTCGTTCGAGTCGACGTCGTGGTAGGAACCGAAGGTTAGCGTCACCTTCACGTCGACCACCGGATAGCCGGCCAGCACGCCGGCCTTCAGCGTTTCCACGATGCCCTTGTCGACCGCCGGAATGTATTCGCGCGGAATCACGCCGCCCTTGATCGCGTCGACGAATTCGTAGCCTTTGCCTTGCGGCGCCGGCTCCAGCGTGATCACCGCGTGACCGTACTGACCGCGGCCGCCCGACTGCTTGACGAACTTGCCTTCGACATCTTCGACCTTGTTGCGCACCGTCTCGCGATACGCGACCTGCGGCTTGCCGACGGTCGCTTCGACGCCGAATTCGCGCTTCATGCGGTCGACCAGAATTTCCAGGTGCAACTCGCCCATGCCCGAGATGATGGTCTGGCCGGATTCTTCATCCGTCTGCACGCGGAACGACGGATCTTCCTGGGCAAGACGATTCAGCGCAATGCCCATCTTTTCCTGGTCGACCTTGGTTTTCGGCTCGACAGCCTGCGAGATCACCGGCTCAGGAAAGATCATGCGTTCGAGGATGATCACGTTGTTCGGATCGCACAACGTGTCGCCCGTGGTCGCTTCTTTCAGGCCGACGGCCGCGGCGATGTCGCCCGCGTAGACTTCCTTGATTTCCTTGCGCTCGTTTGCGTGCATCTGCAAGATCCGGCCAAGGCGTTCCTTCTTTTCCTTGACGGCGTTGTAGACCGTGTCGCCCGAATTCACCACGCCGGAATAGACGCGGAAGAAGATCAACTGGCCCACGAACGGGTCGGTCATGATCTTGAAGGCAAGCGCCGAGAAGGGATCGGTGTCGCTCGGATGACGCTCGATTTCCTTGTCGTATTCGTCGTGACCGGTAATGGCGGGCACGTCGACCGGCGAGGGCAGATAGTCGATCACCGCGTCGAGCATGGCCTGCACGCCCTTGTTCTTGAACGCGCTGCCGCACAGCATCGGCACGATTTCGTTGGCGATGCAGCGCGCGCGAATGCCGTACTTGATTTCCTCTTCGGTCAGGGTCTCGCCACCGAGGTATTTGTCGAGCAGTTCCTCATTCGCTTCCGCCGCGGCCTCGACCATCTTGTCGTGCCATTCCTTCGCGGTCGCCGCGAGCTCCGCCGGAATATCGCGGTACTCGAACTTGATGCCCTGGTTTTCTTCGTCCCAGAAGATTGCCTTCATCTTGACGAGATCGACCACGCCCTGGAAGTGCTCTTCCGCGCCGATCGGAATCTGGATCGGCACCGCGACGCCCTTCAGGCGATCGCCGATCTGCCGCTGCACGCGGAAGAAGTCCGCGCCCACGCGGTCCATCTTGTTGACGAACGCAATGCGCGGCACCTTGTACTTGTTCGCCTGGCGCCACACGGTTTCCGACTGCGGCTGCACGCCGCCGACCGAGTCGTACACCATGCACGCGCCGTCGAGCACGCGCATGGAGCGCTCCACTTCGATCGTGAAGTCGACGTGTCCGGGGGTGTCGATGATGTTGATCCGGTGTTCCGGATAGTTGCCGGCCATGCCCTTCCAGAAGGCGGTGGTGGCCGCCGACGTGATGGTGATGCCGCGCTCCTGCTCCTGTTCCATCCAGTCCATCGTTGCCGCACCGTCGTGAACCTCGCCGATCTTGTGGGTCACGCCGGTGTAGAACAGGATGCGTTCAGTGGTGGTGGTTTTGCCGGCATCGATGTGAGCGCTGATGCCGATATTCCGGTAGCGCTCGATGGGAGTCTTGCGGGGCACGTGAACCTCCTTGGAATGGCGCGCCTGAAACGCTTGCCGGGCGGCAGTCTGTGCCGCCCGGGGAGCCTTGGGTGCTGCTTTACTAAGACTACTAGGATAGCGCGTCGGCCCGTCTTTTGCAGGAAACTTGCCAGCCGGACGCGAAGGCGTGCCGGCAAGACTTCGGCTGGCGGCGCCGCGCGCCTGGTCGCGCCGCAAGGCGAGCGGATGTCGCGCCTGCCGATGCCGCGGCGCGGAAAAGAAAAAAGCCGGCGCCTCGAAACGAGGCACCGGCTCCTGGAAAGCGGTGGGCCGAAGCGCGGCGCTTTGGCGCGGCCGGCGCGGGTGTTATTGCGCTGCGGGCAAGCCCTGAATTTTCATTCCCGGTTTGATGCCTTTCGACGTGAACCAGCCTTTGCTCATCTCCAACGCATACACGCCGTTGTTCTTCGGGCAGTGATTATTGGTGGTCTCGGCCTGCATTTCGTCGATGTCGGTGACCGTGCCGTCGGCGCGGATGAACGCGATCGACAGCGGGATCAGCGTGTTCTTCATCCAGAAGCAATGCACGGCGTTTTCGCCGAAGACGAACAGCATGCCTTCATTCGGCGCGAGGCTCGTGCGATACATGAGGCCTTGCTCGCGGTCCGCGTCGTTCGCGGCGACGGCGGCGTCGATCACGAACATACCCGCCGTCAGTTTCGCACGGGGAAATTCGCTGGGCTGTTTGGCGCCGGCCGGCATCTGCTGCGCATGCGCAGGAGCGGCAGTGGAAGCAACGAACGACAACGCGGCGAACGGCAGCGCAACGGCAACAGCGAAACGCGCAATCAACGAGCGCATGGGAAATCGCACGGCATGACTCCTTGCTGGAAAATTAACCCGCGAATGTTACGCGAGCGCGTCAAAAACAAAAAGGCAGATCGCCTTGCGGTGATCTGCCTTTCAACGCCGTAAGAACGGCAATGAAGCTAGTTCTTGACTGCGTTTTTACAACAAACTTACTCCGAAGCGCCCGAAGCTGCAGCTGCTGCTGCTGCCTTCTTGTGCGACTTCTTGTGAGCGTGCTTCGTGGTCTTCTTTGCCGACGAAGCTGCTGCCATCGGAGCTGCCGAAGCTGCTGCCGGTGCCGAAGCTTGTGCGAATGCTGCCGTTGCGAAGAGACCAGCGACCAGAGCGGCGATCAGTTTGTTCATTTTGTGAATCCTCAGCTTTAGTTAATTAACCAAATGACCCGGTTATATGTAGAGTCATGTCGGTAAACGTGCCATCCACCTTTCGGTTGACATCCGCATCGACAAATTTTTCGACACGTCTGCTTTAGCGCTCAGACTGCCCGCACCTACCGCAAAAGCGGCTTGCACAAAGGCCCTTAAGGCTGAATGCCGGATAGCTTTAGGCGGCATCTGCGTCGAATAACGCCTGAGCTCGCGCACCGGTTGACGTGAATTTTATGGAAAAGTTATATGCGCTTGCGTTAGTGCAAATGACAGCCTGCGGCGTACCCGCGCATGCCATTGTTTCACGCGCTCTTTTGTTCGCCGATACAACGAGTTAGCTTATTTTTCGCACCGTGGAATGCAGGCGTGTTGCGGATTCGATCATCAGTCGGCGCTCGCGTGCGGAGGATCAGGCGATGCCTTCCCACGGTGCCTTCGGTGGCAATTCGACGCTCTCGCCCGGTTGCAGCCCCAGCGAAAAAATGTCGAGCGCGCCGATGCCGACGCGTACCAAGCGAAGCGTCGGGAACCCCACGGCGGCTGTCATACGACGCACCTGGCGGTTCTTACCTTCGGTGATCGATAGTTCGATCCAGGTGGTCGGTATCGCGGCGCGAAAACGGATCGCCGGTGTGCGTGTCCAGAGCGCGTCGGTCGGCTCGACATAGTCGGCGCGGCAGGGGCGCGTCACGTAGTCGCCGAGATCGACACCGCGTGCGAGCTTTTTCAGCGCGGCCGCGTCGACAGCGCCTTCCACTTGCGCCCAGTAACGTTTGACAAGCTTGTGACGCGGCTCGGCAATGCGCGCTTGCAATGCGCCGTCGTCGGTGAGAAGCAGCAGGCCTTCGCTGTCGGAATCGAGCCGGCCCGCGGGATACACGTCGGGCACTCTGACCCAGTCGGCCAGCGAAGCGCGCGTCTCGTGCGGCGAGAACTGACAGATGGTGCCGAACGGTTTGTTCAGAGCGAGAAGGTGCATAGGAAAAAATAAGAATGGCGTAGAGAGGCTTGCGCCGCCACAGCGCCAGGAGGCGCCGGGCCGACCGTAAATGGCGGGATAATAAAGCATCATGCACGACTGAATACTCGGCATCTTATATAAGACATAAGACTCGCGCCTTGCCGTTTCGCATTCGTCCATGTTGGAAAACCCCGAGCCGTTGCCGCCTCGGAGCGACCGCCGCGTGGGCTAGAATAGCGGCCAGGCCGCTTGCAGTCGTCCGGCATTGCGCGTAGCGAGGAGCGCCCCATTTCGCAGTCTCCCCACCAGCTTTCAGCACAGCCTTCACTGGAGTCCGATCATGCCGTATCAGCACATCAAGGTTCCGACCGGTGGTGACAAGATCACCGTCAATGCCGATTTTTCGCTCAACGTGTCGGATCAGCCGATCATTCCGTATATCGAAGGCGACGGCACCGGCCTCGACATCACGCCGGTCATGATCAAGGTCGTGGACGCCGCGGTTGAAAAAGCGTACGCGGGCAAGAAGAAAATCCACTGGATGGAAATCTACGCCGGCGAGAAATCGACCAAGGTGTATGGCCCGGACGTGTGGCTGCCGGAAGAGACGCTGCAGGTGCTCAAGGAATACGTTGTGTCGATCAAGGGCCCGCTCACCACGCCGGTCGGCGGCGGCATCCGTTCGCTGAACGTCGCGCTGCGCCAGGAGCTGGACCTGTACGTGTGTCTGCGTCCGGTGCAGTATTTCAAGGGCGTGCCTTCGCCGGTGCGTGAGCCCGAAAAGACCAACATGGTGATCTTCCGCGAAAACTCGGAAGACATCTACGCCGGTATCGAATGGCCGGCCGAATCGGAGCAGGCGAAGAAGGTCATCAAGTTCCTGCGCGAAGAGATGGGCGTGAAGAAGATCCGCTTCCCGGATACGTCGGGGATCGGCATCAAGCCGGTGTCGCGTGAAGGCACGGAGCGTCTGGTGCGCAAGGCGATCCAGTACGCGATCGACAACGAACGTCGCTCGGTCACGCTGGTGCACAAGGGTAACATCATGAAGTTCACCGAAGGCGCGTTCCGCGACTACGGTTACGCGCTGGCGCAAAAAGAGTTCGCAGCGGAACTGATCGACGGCGGCCCGTGGATGAAGATCAAGAATCCGAAGACCGGTGGCGACATCGTCCTGAAAGACGTGATCGCCGACGCGTTCCTGCAGCAGATCCTGCTGCGTCCGGCGGAGTACGACGTGATCGCCACGCTCAACCTGAATGGCGACTATGTATCGGATGCATTGGCCGCGCAGGTCGGCGGTATCGGTATCGCGCCGGGCGCGAACATGTCGGATTCGGTCGCGATGTTCGAAGCCACGCACGGCACGGCACCGAAGTACGCCGGCAAGGACTACGTGAACCCCGGTTCGGAAATTCTCTCGGCGGAAATGATGCTGCGCCATCTCGGCTGGACCGAGGCGGCGGACCTGATCATCAAATCGATGGAAAAATCGATTTTGCAAAAACGCGTTACGTACGACTTCGCCCGCTTGATGGAAGGCGCGACGCAGGTATCGTGTTCGGGCTTCGGCCAGGTGCTGATCGAGAATTTGTGAGGCGGTTCGCGCTGAACTAAGTTAGTTCGTCTTCGCAACCCCGGCGCCGTGAGGCGGCCGGGGTTGTTTGTTTTTTGCCCGTGGGATGTCGCGAGTTCGAACGCATCGCGATGCCACGAAAAAACGCGCTATAGCTTCGCCGGCGCGGCCGTCACGCGCGTGATCGGCATTGCGACCGTTATTGAGATGCCGGCCGTGTGGCGTCGGTTAAGTTACGCCGCAGCGAGCGCCCGCTCGCCCGGCGCGAGGGTCGCGCAACTTTGTCCGAGCCTCGGCCGCGTCACTGCATGCAAACACAATAACGATGAATACGAACCTCACACCCATCGTCGCGAATGTCTACGTCGCCACGCCGAGCTATGGCGCGGTCGTCACCACCGGCTACGCGCTCGGACTTCTGGATCTGCACGATCTGGCGCAGCAATACGGCTTTGGCGTGCGCGTGAACTTCAACAGTTTCGACAGTCTCATCACACGCGCCCGCAACACCATGGTCGCGGAGTTTCTCGCCGACGATCGCTTCACGCATCTCATGTGGATCGACAGTGATATCGGTTTCAAGGGCGACGATGTCGTCCGCCTTCTGCGGGCGAACCGGCCGGTCGTGGCCGGCGTCTATCCGATGAAGAACGACGGTTGGCCCGCCGCGGGTCTCGCGCAGCCGCTGCCGGCCGGTTCGACGCGCGCGGACTTCCGGACGATGCACGCGTCGTATCCGGCCGTGGCGCGTTCCGACACGCTCGAACCGGACGCGGACGGCTTCCTCGACGCGCTCGATGCGCCGACCGGTTTCATGCTGATCCGACGCGAAGTGTTTCTTGCGCTGATCGAGGCGTATCCCGAACTGCATTGCCGCTCGCGCTTTGTCGGCCGCCCGGAATTCGACGCAGGCAAGGTGGCGGACTTTTTCTATGCGTTTTTCGACACCGGTATCGATCCCGAGACGCGGGCGTACCTTTCCGAAGACTATTGGTTCTGCCGACTGGTGGCGAGTATCGGCATCACGCCGGCGATCGATGCCCGTTCGAACCTGACACACCAGGGGATTGCGGTGTACGAAGGCGATGTGGCCCGCAGCCTGGAAGCGCAGCGCGCGATGATGCGCCGTATCGCCGCATAGGGCGTCGCGTCAACGCTGCTTGCCCAGGAAGCCCGGCGCAAAAAACGTCGAACGGCCGTTATCGCAAGCGCGGAAGCGTGTATTGAATCGAATCGCTACCCGATATATGGGACGCGCGTTCAGTCAGCACGACTAGATACTGACGCCAAAAAAAGAAACCCGGCACGAAGCCGGGTTTCAAAGGACGGGTATCGACCAGTATCAGGCGGGTGCCTGGATGTTCGATGCCTGTTTGCCTTTCGGGCCTTGCACGACCTCGAAGGTCACCTTTTGGCCTTCCTTCAGGGTCTTGAACCCATTCATCTGGATGGCCGAGAAGTGTGCAAACAGATCCTCACCACCTTCGTCAGGCGTGATGAATCCGAAACCTTTTGCGTCATTGAACCATTTGACCGTACCAGTTGCCATTCCAACTTCCCCTGTAACTCATGTCACTACCACGAGCCCTCGAAAAGCTCGACGACCGCGTGATGCAGCCGCTCCCTCCTCACAAGCTCACCATCGGCATTTTTTCGAAATTATGGCGCAGTGAAAAAAGTGCCAGCTTGATTGTTGAGGCTCTTTATTCGGGTGTCAAGAAAATTTTGAGACGGAGTCGCGGCGTTGCAAACAGGCCATTTCCAGGGTTTTTCCCGCTTTCGTTATGTGCGGTTGCGCAAGCGGGGCGTCTTGAAAAGTCGCATAATCGACTCACATGCTGTTCTGCGGCGCGTACCGCTCAAGTTGAGGCCGGGCGAGCCGTCAGCCAGTTAAGGCAGGTTGTGCGATACTCGATCCGACTGCGGTGCAACACGACCGCAAGGCATCACAGGATAGGGGCCGGCTCCGCAATCGGCTCGTCGATTTAACGCACGCATTGGCGGGGTCTCTCCCGTCAGGCGATAGCGAACGGGCTCACCGGCCGGTCGGCCGGGTTTTGACAGGATTGCGGGCCTGTCCTAGTTGTTTAGAATGGGTGTATGGCGATTATCCCGGACAAGCAGGACGGCACCGTACTGGAGCGGCAGGAGAAAAAGCTCAAGCCGCCATCCATGTACAAGGTGGTGCTGCTGAATGACGACTTCACGCCAATGGAATTTGTCGTGATGGTCGTGCAGGAATATTTCAATAAAGATCGTGAAACCGCAACACAGGTAATGTTGAAGGTGCATCGCGAGGGCAGGGGAGTTTGTGGGGTCTATACGCGGGACATCGCGTCGACCAAAGTCGAGCAAGTCGTTACCCACGCACGGCAGGCCGGGCATCCGCTGCAGTGTGTGATGGAGGAAGCATGATTGCCCAGGAACTGGAAGTCAGCCTGCACATGGCGTTCATGGAAGCACGCCAGGCGCGGCACGAGTTCATAACGGTCGAACACCTTTTGCTTGCCCTGTTGGACAATCCAACCGCGGCGGAGGTGTTGCGTGCATGCGCGGCCAATATCGAGGATCTGCGCCAGAACCTGCGCAACTTCATTCATGACAACACGCCGACCGTGCCCGGCACGGACGACGTCGACACGCAGCCCACGCTGGGTTTCCAGCGTGTGATCCAGCGCGCGATCATGCATGTGCAGTCCACCTCGAATGGCAAGAAGGAAGTGACCGGCGCGAACGTGCTGGTGGCGATCTTCGGCGAGAAGGATTCGCACGCGGTGTACTACCTGCAACAGCAGGGCGTGACGCGTCTGGACGTGGTGAATTTCATCTCGCACGGCATCGCCAAGACGAGCAGCACGGACGCCGCGAAAGCGAGCGACGCGAATGCCGAGTCCGACGAAGCCGCCGCGCAGAAGGAAACCCCGCTTGCGCAGTTCACGCAGAACCTGAACCAGATGGCGAAAGACGGCCGCATCGATCCGCTGATCGGACGCGAGTCGGAAGTCGAGCGCGTGGTCCAGGTACTGTGCCGCCGCCGCAAGAACAATCCGCTGCTGGTCGGTGAGGCCGGCGTCGGCAAGACGGCGATCGCCGAAGGTCTCGCGTGGCGCATTACGCGCGGTGAAGTGCCGGACATTCTCGCGGATGCCCAGGTGTATTCGCTCGACATGGGCGCGCTGCTAGCCGGCACCAAGTATCGCGGCGACTTCGAACAGCGTCTGAAGACGGTCCTCAAGGAATTGAAGGAACGTCCGCACGCGATCCTGTTCATCGACGAAATTCATACGCTGATCGGCGCAGGCGCTGCGTCGGGCGGCACGCTGGACGCGTCGAACCTGCTCAAGCCGGCGTTGTCGTCGGGTACGTTGAAGTGCATCGGCGCGACCACGTTCACTGAGTATCGCGGCATCTTCGAAAAAGACGCGGCCTTGTCGCGCCGTTTCCAGAAGGTCGACGTGACCGAGCCGACCGTCGAGCAGACGGTGGCGATCCTGCGCGGCCTGAAGTCGCGGTTCGAAGAGCATCACGGCGTGAAGTATTCGTCGGGCGCGCTGTCGGCGGCGGCTGAGTTGTCGGCACGCTTCATCACGGATCGTCATCTGCCGGACAAGGCGATCGACGTGATCGACGAAGCGGGCGCGGCGCAACGCATCCTGCCGAAGTCGAAGCAGAAGAAGACCATCGGCAAGAACGAGATCGAGGAAATCATCTCGAAGATCGCCCGCGTCCCGCCGCAAAGCGTGTCGCAAGACGATCGCAGCAAGCTGCAAACGCTGGATCGCGATCTGAAGAGCGTGGTGTTCGGGCAGGACCCGGCCATCGACGCGCTGTCGGCCGCGATCAAGATGGCGCGCGCGGGCCTCGGCAAGCTGGACAAGCCGATCGGCGCGTTCCTGTTCTCCGGCCCCACGGGCGTCGGCAAGACCGAAGTGGCGAAGCAACTGGCGTTCACGCTGGGTATCGAACTGATCCGCTTCGACATGTCGGAATACATGGAACGTCATGCGGTCAGCCGGTTGATCGGCGCGCCGCCGGGCTACGTCGGTTTCGACCAGGGTGGTCTGCTCACGGAAGCTGTCACGAAGAAGCCGCATTGCGTGCTGCTGCTCGACGAAATCGAGAAGGCGCATCCGGACATCTACAACGTGCTGCTGCAGGTCATGGACCACGGCACGCTGACGGACAACAACGGCCGCAAGGCGGATTTCCGCAACGTCATCATCATCATGACGACGAATGCGGGTGCCGAGGCAATGGGCAAGTCGGTGATCGGCTTCACGAATCGTCGGGAAACCGGCGACGAAATGGTCGACATCAAGCGCATGTTCACGCCTGAGTTCCGCAACCGTCTGGACGCAACGATCAGCTTCCGTTCGCTCGATGAAGAAATCATCATGCGCGTGGTCGACAAGTTCCTGATGCAGTTGGAAGATCAGTTGCACGAGAAAAAGGTCGATGCGCTCTTCACCGACGCGCTGCGCAAGCATCTCGCCAAGCACGGCTTCGATCCGCTGATGGGCGCGCGGCCGATGCAGCGTCTGATTCAGGACACGATCCGTCGTGCACTGGCCGACGAGTTGCTGTTCGGCAAGCTGATGAACGGCGGCCGCGTGACGGTCGACGTGGATGCCGAAGACAAGGTGCAATTGACCTTCGACGAACATCCGGCGCCGCGCAATCCGAATCCGGAAGCAGTGGAAGTCGAGTAAACTTACGCGGTAGTACTGATAAAAAACGGCGTGGACCAGGTCCACGCCGTTTTTTTTGAACTGAGGTTATTGATCGAACGTGATCGGCTGGTTCATGTAGGCATTCAGTTTCTGTCTTGCCCACGGTTCCGGATTACCGATTGCGGAAACGATGCCGGTCGTTGCGCCACCCCCGAGCAGTACGCTGAAGATACCTCGCAACGGGAAGTCGCCGTACAGAGGGTTCGAAATGTCGAAGGGTTCGGAGCGGATGAACATGTCCTCGGCGGTGGCCCCCATGTATTGCTGGAACGCCTCCGGAAATTGCAATGCAAGAATGGTGGGATGCACGTTCTCGTAGTTGGAGCCGATTGCAGGATCGCCCAGCAGGCAACTGCCGCCCGTTCCCCAGTGTTGGGAGTCGAAATCCGTCGCGACCGGATCGGTCGTGTTCGGAATGCGGCTCGCGGGCATCTGCCAGGGCATCACCGGCAATTTAAGCGCGCGGCTGACTGCCTTGCAGAAATCGAAGTAGCGGTCCCATTCGCGAGGGCCGTAGCAGTAGCCGTTCACATAGGCGCGCTGCGTGAAGTCGTCGGCTTCGTACCGGTCGATCGCCAGGAAGTCGGGCTCGTAGGGCGCATCGTAGACGCCGAGGCTCGTCACATAGTCCGCGGTTTGTTGCGCCATCTGAGCCGGATCGATGCCGTCGTCGTAGATCCATTCCGAGTAGCCGACACCCCAGAGGTTGATCTGCCAGCCGAACGTCACGCTGGGCGCGACCGTGCGCGTCAGCCAGTTCACCGCGAGCACGTAGCCGGCTATGTTCTCGGCGATGTCGTCGGGAATGGCCGCCTTGATCGACCAATGGTCGAGGGCTTGCTGTAACGGCTCGCGCACCGGCATCGGGTAGGTCGCCCCGAAGTTGGCTTGCTGGCAAGCACCGAGAAAGTCAGGGTTCACGATAAAGCCCGCAGGCACCGGGTGGTCGCTGTCGATGGCCTCCGTCGCGATGTTGAGCGCCAGAATGTAGTTGGAAAAACTGTGCGCGTGAGCGTCGGCGTTGGCGAGGATGGTGGGCGTGTCGCCGAGCGACAGATTGCAGGTGTACGACACCATGACGGGCAAGACCGGCTGAGTATTTCCCAGTTGGAGTTCGACGTTGCGCGCGAGCGTGAGGGTCGCTCGGGTTTGCGGATCGTCGGTCAGGTAGACGGACGAATCGCCGGCGCCGTCGGTGCCGGCGTAGTCGAAGACCGAGGTCGCGCGTGCCGCGGCGAAGTCCGCCTGATTGGACGGCGTTAGGTCCGCACAGCCGCCGAAGCACAGGTAGGCCGGGAAGCCGCGCACACTGAGATTCGCCGATGCCTCGATCGTCACGCCGAGTGCGGCGCTGCCGCTGCCTGGCACGCTCAAGCTTGACGGCGTCTCGACTGCGTAGACGACGCCGGCGGAGAGGAAATCGTCGGTCACTACGGCGTAGTCGCCTGGTTGAACGAGGGCCGAGAAAGCAGTCTGTTGCGATGTTGCCGTGACGTTCTGCAGATAGTTCATGCTGCCGCCAATCAGACGCAACGGGAGCTGGCGGTCGACTGGACGGTCGACGGTGACATTGATCGCCACTCGGGTATATCCCGTGGTGTCGACGTTTTCTGTCTGCACCATGGAATTGTCGATGACTACGGTTTGCAGTGCATTCGTCAGCGTGACAAGCGGTACATTGAACGAATAGTTGACATTGTCGAGCGCGATGTTCTCAATCGACACCCGCGCTGTGCCCGATGGCGGTAGCTTGCGCAGCGAAGTGACATGGTTGGTCGTGGTGGTGAACACGGCCAGCGTTTCGCCTGTCGCGCTGTCGGTCAATGTGACATTGAGTGTTTCGGTCGATAACCCTGATAGCGATCCAACCGAAATATCAAGCGCGCAATAGTATTCGACGGGAGCGAACGTGACCCCGAGCGTGGTTGTTGCGCCAGCCACGACGTCGATCGTGTCGCGGTCGATTACAAGCGGCGCAATGACCGTCTGATCGCTTGTGCTGACGCTGTCGCCCATCACCGCGTAGGTCCCTTGATCGACGGTGATGCTGGCCGTGGCGCCATAATCAAGCGGCATCGTGACGACTGCGCTGCCTCGCGTGAGTGTGAGGGCGGGCGCAATGCCGGCGAGCGCCGGATCCGGCGCGGGCGCGCAAGTTGCGGACACCGTTCCGGTGATGGCCGGCGCCTGGTCGGCGGCGAACACGAATGAATCGAGCCAGGTCTGCGAGTCGGTCAAGAGGTCACCGTCCACGCCGATCGTAATCTGGTCGGCCCGCTGCATCGTATAGCTGGTTGTGTATTGGATCGTGGCCGTTACGTCGAAGGTGCCGTCGCCAATTTGCGTGGTGTCTGCCGTGATGTCGCCGGTCACCCATGTGCTAAACGACGGCTGGATTGCCGTGGCGTCCAGATTGGCCGGCGAGCGAAAGTTGAACTCGAGGAACTGATTGACGGTGACCGCGCTGCCGTCTTCATAACGCAGGTTGGAAACGACGATCGTGCCATACCATTCGTTCGCGCCCGACCCAACGATTGCATCATATTCGATCTTCATACAAGCTCCGTTCAACGTAGGCCGGCGAACACCGAGCGCCCGCATGGGCTAAAAAAAGTGCTATCCGGACAGTGGCTTATCAGTGATGCGCTCAATTTAATATGTATGCCTAAATAAAAATTTTGATATAAGAATGTGATTTCGGTCTTTAACCTCCTGGGGTTTGCGTGGATAAGGTGGGAAAGCCGACGGTAAGACGGCCGCCGGATGCAGATTGATTAGTTAAGCAGATTAAGTCGTTAGTCTTGTGACTGATTTATAGGTGGCGCGTGACCCTGTCCAAATGGGACAAGTCCGAATTTAATCTGCCGCTCGCCAAAGGCGCGAGGGATATGGGAAGTGTGGAAGGAAGCCGTGCTGGTAGACGCTCATCCAGCACGGCCTCAGGCAAAACGTGACGGGCTTAGTGCTTGCCTGTGCTGCCGAAGCCGCCGGCGCCGCGTTCACTGGTTTCAAAATCGTCGACGATATTGAACTCCGCTTGCACGACCGGCACGATCACCAGTTGCGCAAGACGTTCCATCGGATTCAACACGAACGTGGTCTCGCCACGGTTCCACGTCGAAATCATCAGTTGACCCTGGTAATCCGAATCGATCAGGCCGACCAGATTGCCCAGTACGATCCCGTGCTTATGCCCCAGGCCCGAACGCGGCAGAATCAACGCGGCATAGCCCGAATCGCCGACGTGAATCGCCAGGCCCGTCGGCACCAAAGCTGTCTCGCCAGGTTTCAGTGTCAGCGGTTCGTCGAGGCACGCGCGCAGGTCGAGGCCCGCGCTGCCGGTGGTGGCGTAAGCGGGGAGCTGATCGCGCATGCGCGCGTCGAGGATCTTCAGGTCGAGTTTCATGCAGGTTCGAAGGTTAAGTAGTGGAGGCCGGGCGTTCGAGCTGGAACGCTTCGGCGAGAAGTTCATAGGAGCGAAGACGGGCGCGGTAGCTGCCCGCCACGGTGAGCACGATCAGTTCGTCGGCGTCGAACTGTTCCTGCAACGAGTGCAAGCGCTCGGTGACCGTTTCCGGCGTGCCGATGATACTGCGCGGCTTCTCACGATCAATCACCAGACGCTCGCGCTCGCCGTATTCCTGCGCGACGCCCCGTTCGATCGTCGGGATCGGTTCGTTCAGGCCGTAGGCCATTTGCACGCGGCGCAGATCGACGGCTTTTTCCAGATCGGCTGCTTCCTGTTCGCTGTCAGCGCAAATCACGAACACCGCGGCTGCCAGATACGGTTGCTGTATGCCTTGGCCGGCCCTGAAGCGTTCGCGATACGCATGCGCAACCTGATGGCCGAAATGCGGGTTGATGAAGTGCGCGAACGCGAAGGGAATGCCGAGTTGCGCCGCCAGCAAGCCGCCGAATTCGCTCGACCCGAGCATCCACACTTGCGGACGCGTATCGACTTGCGGCTGCAGCAGCACGCCGCTCGCAATGTGATCGGCGGGCAAGGTGCCGTGCATCAGACCGAGCAGATCGGCCACCTGCTGCGGAAAAATATCGCCGCGATTGTAGTCGCCGGCAGCGACCGCTTGCGCGGTGCGCATGTCGCCGCCCGGCGCGCGTCCCACGCCCAGATCGATGCGATTGGGGAACAGCGCTTCGAGCATCATGAATTGCTCGGCGACCTTGAACGGGCTGTAGTACGGCAGCATCACGCCGCCGGAGCCGAGTCGGATGTGTTGAGTCACGCTGCCGAGGCGCGCCAGCATGACCTCGGGGCAGGGGTTCGATACGCCGCGCAGGCCGTGATGCTCGGCACACCAGTAGCGCGTGTAGCCGAGATCGTCGGCGAGTTGCGCGAGTTCGACCGTGGCGGCGATCGCATCCGCCACCGAGTGCCCGGAAATCACGGGCGTTTGATCGAGTACGGAGAGTCGCGTCATGTCGGTGCCGCTCCAGATGATTCCATTCGCCAACGCGACTCGCGGCGATCGCGTTCAAGCGGCCGCCGGAATCGCTCAGCGAATCAGACTTGTGTCGGGCAGACGCTTCGCGATCTCCGCGATCAGCGCGCGCGCGAGCGTCCGTTTGTCGGCGCGTGGCAGCTTCGTCGCGCCGCCTGCTTCGAACAGGATCACCTCGTTGTCGTCGAGGCCGAAAGTCAGCGGGCCGAGATTGCCGATCAGAAGCGGCACGTTTTTACGCAGGCGCTTTTCTTCGCCGTGCACTTCCAGATCGCCGCTCTCTGCGGCGAAACCGACCGCGAACGGTGGATGCGGCAGCTTCGCCACCGAGGCCAGAATGTCCGGATTTTCAACGAAGGAAAACGTGGGCAGCGCACGATCCGCAGTCTTCTTGATCTTGTGCTCGCTGGCGTGATCGACGCGCCAGTCGGCTACCGCGGCCACGCCGATGAAAATGTCCGCATCCGCGACCGAGCGCATCACCGCGTCATGCATTTGCTGCGCGGTTTGCACGTCCTGGCGGAACACGCCCCACGGCGTTTCGAGCGCGACGGGGCCGGCGATCAGATGCACCTCGGCGCCGGCCTGTTGCGCGGCGCGTGCCAGCGCGAAGCCCATCTTGCCGCTGGAGCGGTTGGTGATGCCGCGTACCGGGTCGAGCGGTTCGAACGTCGGCCCGGCGGTCAGTAGCACGCGCTTGCCGGCGAGGATTTTCGGCGCGAAGAACGAGGCGATCGCTTCGTAAGTGGCCGCGGCCTCGAGCATGCGGCCGTCGCCCACTTCGCCGCAAGCCTGCGGGCCGGAATCGGGTCCGAGCACTTCGATGCCGTCCGCCCGCAATTGGGCGACGTTGCGCTGCGTGGCCGGGTTCTGCCACATCTGCCGGTTCATGGCCGGCACCACCAGCAGCGGACAATCGCGGGCGACACACAAGGTGGACAGCAAATCGTCGGCCATGCCGTGCGCGAGTTTGGCGAGGAAGTCGGTCGAGGCGGGCGCGATCACGATCGCATCTGCTTCACGCGACAGATCGATGTGCGCCATGTTGTTCGGCACGCGTGCGTCCCACTGGCTCGTGTAGACCGGACGGCCCGAGAGCGCCTGCATGGTGACGGGGGTGATGAACTGCGTGGCCGCTTCGGTCATGACGACCTGCACGGTCGCGCCGGCCTTGGTCAACAGACGCGTGAGTTCGGCTATCTTGTAGCAGGCAATGCCGCCCGTCATGCCGAGGACGAGGTGTTTTCCTGCGAGTTCTGCGGTTGCCAACGAAAGCCTCCGACAAAGCGTGGTGGCGGACAGCGAGGCGTTGCGTCCCCGCCGCCGCGTCTTTCAAAGCGTACTTGCGTGCAAACGTCAGTACGCGCAGTCAGCTTGTGCGTTTAGCGCGAGCCGCGCACGCGCCGCAGTTCGTCGAGCACGAGCAGCACCGCCCCGACCGTAATCGCGCTGTCGGCGAGATTGAACGCCGGCCAGTGCCACGTGCGCACGTGGAAATCGAGGAAGTCGATCACGTGGCCATACGCGAGCCGGTCGATCACATTGCCGAGCGCGCCGCCGAGAATCAGCGCGAGCGCCGTGCAGAACATTTTCTGCCCGCCGTGGCGCTTGAGCAGATAGCAGATCACCAGCGCGGCCACCACGCCGAGCGCGGTGAACGCCCAGCGTTGCCAGCCGCCCGCCATGGCGAGGAAGCTGAATGCCGCGCCGCGGTTGTACACGAGGATCAGATTAAAGAACGACGTGACCTCGTGCGCGACACCGTAGGCGAACACTTTCTGCACGGCGATTTTCGTCAGCTGATCGAACAGGATGACGATCAGCGCGACGCCCAGCCAGGGCGCCAGCGAACCGTTTGCAGCAGATGTTTTCGACGCGGTTTTCGACATGGTTCTGGCCATTATGCCGCGCTCCTGATTTCACCGTTGCCGAACAGATTGCTGAAGCAGCGGCCGCACAGCGTGGGGTGTTCGGCGTTCGCGCCGACGTCCGCGCGGTAGTGCCAGCAGCGTTCGCACTTCAGATACTTCGAGGCGATGACTTCGACGCCTTCTTCCGCTTCGCTATCGACCTTCACCACGCTTGCCGCGGACGTGATCAGCACGAACTTCAGGTCGTCGCCGAGGCTCGTGAGCGCTTCGTAGCGTGCGCCGCTCGCGCGGATTTCAACTTCCGCCTGCAACGACGAGCCGATCAGGTTCGCCACGCGCGCTTCCTCAAGCGCCTTGGTCACGTCGCTGCGTGCGGCGCGCAGGAGCGTCCATTTGTCGAGCAGAGCACCGGCTTCCGGCACGGCCGGGAACGCGTGATACGTCTCGGTGAAGATCGTTTCGCTATTCGGCTGGAAGATCTTCCACGCTTCTTCGGCGGTGAACGACAGGAACGGCGCCATCAGACGCAGCAAGCCGTGCGCGATGTGATACAGCGCGGTTTGCGCCGAGCGGCGCGCGACGGAGTCCGCGGCGGTCGTGTACAGGCGGTCCTTCAATACGTCCAGATAGAAGCCGCCGAGGTCTTCCGAGCAGAACGTCTGCAGCTTGGCGACCACCGGGTGGAATTCATACTTGTCGTAATGCGAGAGGATGTCGTTCTGCAGATTCGCCGACAGCGCCACCGCATAGCGGTCGATCTCGAGCCAGTCTTCGACCGGACGCCCGTTTTTCTCGAAGTCGAAGTCCGACAGATTCGCAAGCAGGAAGCGCAGCGTGTTGCGGATACGGCGGTAGCCTTCCGTGACGCGCTTCAGGATTTCTTCCGAGATCGCCAGTTCGCCCGAGTAATCGGTCGACGCGATCCACAGGCGGATGATTTCCGCGCCGAGGCGGTTCGCCACTTCGTGCGGATCGACACCGTTGCCGAGCGACTTGCTCATCTTGCGGCCTTCGCCGTCCACGGTGAAGCCGTGCGTGAGCAGCGCGTTGTACGGCGGACGGCCGTCGAGCATCGAAGCGGTCAGCAGCGACGAATGGAACCAGCCGCGGTGCTGATCCGAGCCTTCCAGATACAGGTCGGCCGGGAATTGCAGTTCGTCTTTGTGCGAGCCGCGCAGCACGTGCCAATGCGTGGTGCCCGAGTCGAACCACACGTCGAGCGTGTCGCGGTTCTTTTCGTACATGTTGGCGTCGTCGCCGAGCAACTCGCGCGGGTCGAGCGTTTGCCATGCTTCGATGCCGGCCTTTTCCACGCGTTGCGCGACTTCTTCAAGCAACTCCAGCGTACGCGGGTGCAGTTCGCCGGTTTCCTTGTGCACGAAGAACGCCATCGGCACGCCCCATTGGCGTTGGCGCGACAGCGTCCAGTCCGGGCGGTTGGCGATCATGCTGAACAGACGCTGCTTGCCCCACGCGGGATAGAAGGCGGTGTTCTCGATGCCGTCCAGGGCGGTTTCGCGCAACGTCTTGTCGGTATCGGTCGGCTTCACGTCCATGCCGGCGAACCATTGCGAGGTCGCGCGGTAGATGATCGGCGTCTTGTGGCGCCAGCAGTGCATGTAGCTGTGCGTGTACTTCTCGGTGCGCATCAGCGTGCCGGCGCCTTGCAGCGCTTCGACGATCTGCGGGTTGGCCGCCCAGATCGACAGGCCGCCGAACAGCGCGAGCGATTCGATATAGCGGCCGTCGCCCATCACCGGATTGATGATGTCGGAATCCGCCATGCCGTGCGCCTTGCACGACACGAAGTCTTCCACGCCGTACGCCGGCGACGAGTGCACGATACCCGTACCCGTTTCGGTCGTCACGTAGTCGCCGAGATAAACCGGCGCCGTGCGCTTGTAGCCCGGATGCGCGGACGCGAGCGGGTGATGGAAGCGCAGATTGACGAGCTTCGCACCCGGCGTGGTGGCGACGATCGTGCCTTCGAGCCCGTACAGCTTCAGGCACGCTTCAACGCGCTCTTCAGCGAGGATCAGCAGGCCGCGGGGCGTGTCGACCAGCGCGTAGACGATTTCCGGGTGCAGGTTCAGCGCCTGGTTGGCGGGGATGGTCCACGGCGTGGTGGTCCAGATCACGATGCCGCCTTCGTTGCGCGGCAGCGCATTCAAACCGAACGCTTGCGCCGTCTTTTCCGGCTCGGCGAAGCTGAACAGCACGTCGATGGTCGGATCGGTCTTGTCCTTGTATTCGACTTCCGCTTCGGCGAGTGCCGAGCCGCAGTCGAAACACCAGTTCACCGGCTTCAGGCCGCGGAACACATAGCCTTTCTTCATGATCTTCGCGAGCGCGCGGATTTCGCCGGCTTCGTTCGTGAAGTTCATGGTCTTGTACGGATTGTCCCAGTCGCCGAGCACGCCGAGGCGGCGGAAGCCGACCTTCTGCTTCTCGATCTGCTCGGTCGCGTAGGCGCGCGCCTTCTGCATCACTTCGGCGGCCGGCAGCGACTTGCCGAACTGCTTTTCGATCTGGATTTCGATCGGCATGCCGTGGCAATCCCAGCCCGGCACGTAGACCGCGTCGAAGCCCGCCAGATTGCGCGCCTTGACGATCATGTCCTTCAGGATCTTGTTCACCGCGTGGCCGAGGTGGATGTCGCCGTTCGCATACGGCGGGCCGTCGTGCAGGATGAACTTCTTGCGCCCCTTGGAGGCGGCGCGGATCGTTTCGTAGACCTTGCGCTCCTGCCATTCCTTGACCCATTGCGGCTCGCGCTTGGGCAGGTCGCCGCGCATCGGGAACGGCGTGTCGAGCAGGTTGACCGGGTAGCGTGACTGCGGTTTCGAATCGGCTTTCTTATTGCTCATGATGAGGTCGCGGTGAATTCTTTCTATGCGCGGTAGCGCGCGGAATGCGCACGATGCGCGAGGGCGTTGGGCGCGCCCGGCAGGCATGTCGCGTGATCCACGGACGCCCTTCGATGCGCGCGGCGAGGGTCCACGCACGCGGCGCTTGAGCGCCCGCATGGACCACGGCGGTTATCTAATTCGGTCGGTGGCCGAGGTGGCGAAGCCGGTGGAACGGCTGCCCGGCGTGCCGGCGCCGACAGCCGCGAACCACGCGCGCGCGTTGACGACGTCGCGCTTGATGGCGGCGGTTAGCGTTTCGAGGTCGATGTACTTTTCCTCGTCGCGCAGCTTCTTCAGGAATTCGACGCGCACGAGTTTGCCATATGCGTCGCCGTGCCAGTCGAGCAGGTGAACTTCGAGCAGCACGCGGCCGGAATCGTCTACCGTGGGACGCAGGCCGAGGCTCGCGACGCCCGGCAGCGGCTCGTCCGCCACGCCGTGCACGCGCACCACGAAAATGCCCGCGAGCGCCGGGCGCTTGTGGGCGATCGGCACATTGAGCGTGGGGAAGCCGAGATCGCGGCCGAGCTTCATGCCGTGCACGACATGGCCGCTGATCAGATAATCGCGGCCCAGCGCGGCACGCGCCGAGTCGAGGTCGCCCGCCACCAGCGCGGCGCGCACGCCAGAGCTGGAAATGCGCGCGCCCGACGGATCGGCGACCGTGGCCATCTGCTCGACTTCGAAACCGTACTGTTGACCCGCCGCCTTGAGCGACCCGAAGTCGCCCGCGCGCTTCGCGCCGTAGCGGAAGTCGTCGCCGATCATCACCCAGCGCGCGTGCAGTCCGTTGACGATGATCCGTTCGACGAACGTGTCCGGCGACTGGCTCGCGAACGTGTGATTGAAGTGCTCGACGACCACCCGATCGACGCCGTTGGTGCGCAGCGCCTCGAGCTTGTCGCGCAGCATGGCGATGCGCGGCGGCGCGCCCGCCGGGTTGAAGAACTCGCGCGGGTGCGGCTCGAAGGTCATCACGCAGACAGGCAGGCCGCGTGCATCGGCAGCCGCTCGCACGTGGGCGAGCAAAGCCTGATGGCCGCGGTGGACACCGTCGAAGTTGCCGATGGTCAGTGCGCAGGGCGCACGGCTTTCAGCATTGGGAAGACCGCGGAAGACTCTCACGATAGCGGGTTTGAGATGGAGCGGGCGGGGTGCCGCAAAACAAACGATTATAAACGTTCAGCGCAGTGGACGGCGGCGCGTCGCGGTTTCGGTGTCCCCGAATGATAAAATCCGCGGATGAAAAAACTCGTCATCCTGATTTCCGGACGGGGAAGCAACATGGAAGCCATCGTTCGAGCCTGCTCGAACGAGGCCTGGCCGGCGCAAGTCGCCGCCGTGATTGCCAACCGTCCTGATGCCGCGGGCCTTGCGTTCGCGGCATCGCACGGCATTGCCACGGCGGTGGTCGACCACCGCCAGTTTCCCGACCGCGACAGCTTCGACACCGCGCTGGCCGAACAAATCGATAGTTTTGCGCCCGACCTGGTCGTGCTTGCTGGATTCATGCGGGTGCTGACGGCCGGTTTCGTCGATCATTACGCCGGGCGCATGCTGAACGTGCATCCGTCGCTGCTGCCGAGCTTTCCGGGCCTGAAAACCCATCAGCAGGCGCTCGACGCGGGCGTGCGGCTGCACGGCGCGTCCGTGCATTTTGTGACGTCGCAACTGGATCACGGGCCGATCGTCGCGCAGGCGGCGGTGCCCGTCGAGACGGGCGACACCCCCGCCATGCTCGCCGAACGCGTGCTGGCAACCGAACACATCATTTATCCACGCGCGGTGCGCTGGTTCGTCGAAGGGCGCCTTGCTCTGGACGGCCTGCGCGTCACGCTTACGCCGCCGGAGCCGCAATGGCTCTTTGCCGGTCACACCGCCGGAGAGGGCGCATGAGATTGCATGGTTTTTTGATTGGACAAACTGAGACTTTGTTGGCTGAAGTCCTAAAACTGACCGGCCCGGCCGATGCCACCACCAGCCGTTTCTTCCGCGCTCATCCGAAGCTCGGGCACGGCGAGCGCGGCGTGATCGCCGAGGCCGTTTTCGCGGTGCTGCGCCGCCGGATGGAGTTCGCCCATCTGGCCGAAGGCGGCGCGGGCAGCCCGGCGCGCCGCATGGCATTGCTCGGCCTGATGCAGACGGCGGGGCGCAATGCGCTCAAGCCGTTCGTGTCGGAACAGGAGTTGAGCTGGCTCGAACATGTGTCGAAGATCGACCCGGAAAGCCTGCCGCTGCGGATTCGCCTGAATCTGCCTGACTGGATTTATCAGGCGCTGGCCAAGCGTTTCGAACCCGCCGAACTGGCGCAACTCGCCGCGGCGCTGAACTACCCGGCGCCGCTGGATCTGCGCGCAAACCCGATCAAGGCCAGCCGCGACGACGTGTTGAACGCGCTGTCGAAGGCCGGCATCGAGGGCGGCGCGACACCGTTCGCACCGTTCGGCGTGCGCGTGGTCGGCAAGCCGCCGCTCACCAAACTCGACGCGTTCCAGCACGGCTGGGTCGAAGTGCAGGATGAAGGCAGCCAGTTGCTGTGCTCGCTGGTCGCGCCCAAACGCGGCGAGATGATCGTCGACTTCTGCGCCGGCGCAGGCGGCAAGACGCTGGCGCTGGGCGCGGCAATGCGCTCCACCGGACGGCTGTACGCCTTCGATATCTCCGAGCGGCGTCTCGCCAAGCTCAAGCCGCGGCTTGCGCGCAGTGGTCTGTCGAACGTGAACCCGGTGCTGATCGACAGCGAACACGACGCCAAGATCAAGCGGCTCGCCGGCAAGATCGACCGCGTGCTGGTCGACGCGCCGTGCAGCGGCTTGGGCACGCTGCGCCGTAATCCGGATCTGAAGTGGCGCCAGTCGCCGGAATCGGTGGCCGAACTGGCGCCGAAGCAGGCATCGATTCTGGCCAGTGCGGCGCGGCTGGTGAAAAAGGGCGGGCGGCTCGTCTATGCCACCTGCTCGATCCTGGAAGCGGAAAACGAAGCCGTGGTGCAGCAATTCCTCGCCGACCATCCGGATTTCGCTCTGGTGCCTGCGCGCGACGTCCTGGCCGAGCAGCGTATCGATCTGGAAATGGGCGATTACCTGTCGCTGTGGCCGCACCGCCACGCGACCGACGGCTTCTTCGCCGCCGTGCTGGAACGCCAGAGCTAAGCGCAACAGGCTTTTGCCGGCGCATCCGGGTTCGATTCATCAACCTGTCCGTGCGTCGGCGATTGCGGCGACATCATGCAAAACCGTCTCTTCCCTCATATGTTCAGCGACCTCGGGCGCGACTTCGGTCAGCCCGTGATGCTGTGGCAGGTCGGCGTGCTGGCCGCGACCCTCGCGGGCGCCTGGCTGCTCGCGAGCGTGTTGCGCCGCGCGTTGGATCTACGCCGCCAGACGCGTTACCAGACACTGCGCTTCGGCGCGGAAAGCCTGAATCGCGCGTTCTTTCCGCTGATCGGCGCGGTCCTCGTGTGGCTTGCACGGTCGATCACCGGCCAGTTCATGCACACCGCGCTGCTCGATCTGGCTTTGGTGCCGCTGTTTGGCATCGGCTTGATTTACATCGTATTTTTCTTCGCGCGACGGGTTTTCAGTCACGACGGCGAGACGCATCCGCTGCTTTTCCTCGTCGAGAAAATCGTCTCGGCGGTAGTCTGGGTCGGCATGGTGCTCACAGTCATGGGCATTCAGGACGACGTTGTCGCGTGGGCGGCCGGCGTGCATTTCAGCGTCGCCAACGCGCATCTGACGCTGCTCTCGCTCATCTCGGGTCTGCTGTGGGTGTGCGTGACGATGATCGTCGCGATGTGGCTCGGCGCCACGTTCGAAGACCGCCTGATGCGCTCGAAGACGCTCGACGCCAACCTGAAGGTCGTGGTGGCGCGGGTCGGCCGGGCGGCGTTCGTGCTGGCGGCGGTGCTGATCAGCCTGTCGCTGGTCGGGATCGACATCACCGTGCTGGGCGTGTTCGGCGGCGCGTTGGGTGTCGGGCTCGGCTTCGGCCTGCAGAAGATCGCGAGCAACTATGTGTCGGGCTTCATCATCCTGATCGACCGCTCGCTGCGTATCGGCGACACGATCAACGTAAGCGGTCTGCAAGGCATGGTGACGCAGATCCGCACGCGCTACACGGTGGTGCGCGGGCTGGACGGCATCGAAACGCTGATTCCGAACGAAAAGCTGATTACGGACGTGGTGCAGAACCAGTCGTCTTACCTGACGCGCGGCCACGCGAAGGCGGCCGTGCAGGTGGCCTACACGTGCGACGTCGACCAGGCCATGACCCTGCTTGCCCAAGCCGCGCAGGGCGTGCCGCGGGTGCTGCAGGAGCCGGCGCCGACGGCGTATCTGGCGGGTTTCGGCTCGGATGGTATCAACCTCGAACTGGGCTTCTGGATCGAGGATGCGGCGACCGGCACTTCGGGCGTGCGCTCGGCGGTCAACCGCAATATCTGGCGTCTGTTCTCCGAACACGACATCGCCATTCCGTTCGCGCAACGCGAAGTTCGAATCGTCGGCAATGTCAGCGACGTTATGCCGCAGTCGGTAACAATGACCGCCGCGGCAGTCAATCCGTCCGACAGCACCCGCTGACGGGCACTCTACGCGCGCCGACGGGTCTATCGGAGACCTTTTGCGCGTTCCATCTGTTGATCCCGCACAAAAAATCCCTATTTGTTACAAACACTTGGAACGCTTCAAGTAGAATACCGTCCAATCCCGCTGTATGCTTTCACTTTCTTGACGCGCGCATTTTGCGTGTGTCTCGTGTCTCTCGTTCCACAGGTAAATTGCCTTGTTGAATTCTTTGCTCGACTTCCTTGCCCACGGTCTGTTGCACTTCTCGTGGTGGCAACTTGTGCTGTACACGGCGATCGCGACGCACATCACGATCATCGGCGTGACGGTCTATCTGCATCGCTGCCAGGCGCACCGCGCGCTGGAGCTGCATCCGATCGTCAGTCATTTTTTCCGTTTCTGGCTGTGGATGACCACGGGCATGTTGACCGGCCAATGGGCCGCGATTCACCGTAAGCACCACGCCAAGTGCGAGACCGAAGAAGATCCGCACAGCCCGCAAACGCGCGGTATCTGGAAGGTGCTGCTCGAAGGCGCGGAACTGTATCGCGTCGAAGCGAAAAACGAAGAAACCATGCGCAAGTTCAGTCACGGCACGCCGAACGACTGGATGGAACGCAACGTGTACACCAAGTACCCGATCCTCGGCGTGAGCCTGATGATGGTGCTAAACGTCGCGCTGTTCGGCGTCGTCGGTCTGACCATCTGGGCCGTGCAAATGGTGTGGATCCCGTTCTGGGCCGCCGGCGTAGTGAACGGTCTCGCGCACTTCTGGGGCTATCGCAACTTCAACTCGTCGGATGCGAGCACCAACATCTTCCCGTGGGGCATCATCATCGGCGGTGAAGAGTTGCATAACAATCACCACACGTATGCGACTTCGGCCAAGCTGTCGAACAAATGGTACGAGTTCGACATTGGCTGGATGTATATCCGCATCATGTCGGCATTCCGTCTGGCCAAGGTGAAGAAGGTCGCGCCCACGCCGCGTCTGACCACCGGCAAGCTGGTGCTCGATCAGGACACGCTGCAAGCCGTGCTGGCCAACCGCTACGAAGTGATGGCGCGTTACGGCAAGGCGCTCAAGCGCGCCTATCGTCAGGAACTGGCGCATTTGAAGGAAGTCGGCGCGCGCGAGAAGTATCAGGTCATGCGTGGTGCGCGTAGCTGGTTCCACAAAGAAGAAGCAGGTCTGGACGAGCCGCAGAAACGCCAGCTGCCGCAAATCTTCGCGAACAGCCAGAAGCTCAAGACCTACATCGACATGCGCAATGAGCTCGCCGCCATGTGGGAGCGCTCGAATGCATCGCGCGATCAGTTGCTGATCCAGTTGCAGGACTGGTGTCACCGCGCTGAGCAGAGCGGTATTAAAGCGCTGCAAGAGTTTGCGATGCGACTGCGTCGTTATGCCTGATAGCGAAATCCATTAAAATCTCTGTACGTCACAAAACCCCGCGTTGGCGGGGTTTTGCTTTTTGGGCCGCGGAAACTGCAACGACACGCGATTGACAGTCCGCGGCGGCAGAGCGAAGGCAGAGGAGATCATGGATCAGCAGGCGATCAGGACCGTCGAATACGACCGGCCGCAGGCGCAGGGCACGACCTGCGGAATCGGGCAGGCGTGGGCGAAGGTGCCGGACATGCCGTCGGCGGAAGAGAAGGTAGCGCTGAAGGCACGTATCCGCGCATTGCTCGAGCGCGAGAAAGCGGTGCTTGTCGCGCACTATTATGTCGATGCGGAATTGCAGGAACTGGCCGACGAGACCGGCGGCTGCGTGGCCGACTCGCTGGAAATGGCGCGCTTCGGGCGCGATCATGCTGCGCAGACGCTAGTCGTCGCGGGCGTGCGCTTCATGGGCGAGACGGCAAAAATCCTCAGTCCCGACAAGCGCATTCTGATGCCGGATCTCGATGCGACCTGTTCGCTCGATCTCGGCTGCCCGGCCGACGAATTCTCCGCTTTCTGCGACGCGCACCCGGACCGCACGGTGGTCGTGTACGCGAACACGAGTGCGGCGGTGAAGGCGCGTGCGGATTGGATGGTGACGTCGTCGATCGGTCTGGAAATCGTTGCTGATCTGCACGCGCGCGGCGAAAAGATCATCTGGGCGCCGGATCGGCACCTGGGCAGCTATATCCAGAACAAGACCGGTGCGGACATGCTGCTGTGGCAAGGTTCGTGTCTGGTGCACGACGAGTTCAAAGGTATCGAACTCGACCTGCTACGCGCCGAATATCCGGGCGCCAAAGTGTTGGTGCACCCGGAGTCGCCGGCTAATGTGGTCGCGCAAGCGGACGTGGTGGGATCGACCACCCAGTTGATCGACGCGGCGCAAAAACTCGACGCGACGCACTTCATCGTGGCGACCGATCTCGGCATTCTGCACAAGATGCAGCTCGCCGCGCCCGGCAAGACCTTGATTGCCGCGCCGACGGCCGGCAACAGCGCGACCTGCAAGAGCTGCGCGCATTGCCCGTGGATGGCAATGAACGGCCTCGCGAATCTGGCCGAGGTGCTCGAGCGCGGCCACAACGAAATTTTCGTCGATCGTGCGATCGGCGAGCGGGCGCGTTTGCCGATCGACCGGATGCTGGACTTCGCGGCGCGCCATAAGAAGCGCGTGCGGGCAAGCGGCGATCTCGCGCGCGACACGCAACTGTATTCGAATGTGGGGGCGGCTTAATGGGCGCGGTAGAAGGCAACAAGCTCGAAGCGGTGTCGCCGCTGTTCGCTGAAATTTACGCGCAATACGGCGCGGCGTTTGACGCCGCGCTGGCGCGCAACGTGACCGATGCACTGGCCGAAGATATCGGCGCGGGTGACCAGACGGGCCGCCTCGTTCCCGCGGACGACGTGCGCGATGCACGCATCATCGTGCGCGAAGATGCGGTGCTGTGCGGGGTGCCGTGGTTTGAAGCGGTGATGCGCCAGGTCGATCCGCGTATCGAAGTCCAGTGGCGTTATCGCGAAGGCGAACTGATGTCGGCCAATTCAACGGTCTGTGAAATGCGCGGCCCCGTTCGCGCGTTGTTGACCGCGGAACGCAACGCGCTGAACTTCCTGCAATTACTGTCGGGCGTGGCGAGCGCGACGCGCCGCTATGTCGATGCCGTCGCGCATACGCGAACGCGCATTCTCGACACGCGCAAGACCTTGCCGGGCTTGCGGCTCGCGCAGAAGTACGCGGTGCGCGTGGGCGGTGGAGCGAACCAACGGCTCGCGCTGTACGACGGTATTCTCATCAAGGAAAACCACATTGCCGCGGCCGGCGGTGTGGGCGCGGCAATGGACGCGGCGCTGGCGCTGAATGCTGGCGTGTCGATCCAGATCGAAGTCGAGACGCTCGAGCAATTGGAAACGGCGCTGGCTCATCGCGCGCAATCCATTCTGCTGGACAATTTCTCATTCGATGCCATGCGAGATGCCGTGGACATCACGGCGGGGCGAGCAGTGCTGGAGGTATCGGGCGGCGTGAACTTCGACACGGTGCGCACGATTGCGGAAACCGGCGTCGATCGCGTGTCGATCGGTGCGCTGACCAAAGACGTCCGCGCAACGGATTACTCGATGCGAATCGTCTGACGCCCAGGCTCGCAACCATTCATGTCCAATCGGACAAAAGGCCATCGCCGGATCATTTCGGCGATGGCCTTTTCGTTTCAGCTTGTCTCGATCACACGTTGCGATTGCGCACATGCTCAGGCGAAAGCACGGTCGGCAGCGCCTTGGGCAAGGTCGCCGGCCAGTCACGGCTGAAGTGCAGGCCGCGACTCTCGCGCCGCGAACGCGCGCCTTCGACGATCAGGGAAGCCACGTCGACCAGATTGCGCAATTCGAGCAGGTCGCGGCTCACCTTGAAGTTCGCGTAATACTCGTGGATCTCGTCGCGCAGCAGGGCGATCCGGTGCTTCGCTCGCGCGAGCCGCTTGTCGGTCCGTACGATACCGACGTAATTCCACATCAGGCGG
The DNA here is from genome assembly GCF_004366535.1 of Paraburkholderia sp. BL6665CI2N2. Classification (NCBI taxonomy): domain Bacteria; kingdom Pseudomonadati; phylum Pseudomonadota; class Betaproteobacteria; order Burkholderiales; family Burkholderiaceae; genus Paraburkholderia; species Paraburkholderia sp. BL6665CI2N2. The sequence goes on along the minus strand of NZ_SORC01000001.1, from coordinate 4,804,989 downwards.
CGCAGTTCGTCCCAGTTGTGCGCGACCACGACTTCTTCGTCGGGATCGGACACGCGGCTTTCGTCCCAGTCCGGCAGCGGGGCGTGGACGGCGGCACTAAACCCTTCTTCTTCGATAGCCTGCGCCGCGGAGAGGCCGATCACGAGGCACTCCAGCAACGAATTGCTGGCCAACCGGTTCGCGCCATGAAGGCCCGTGCATGACGTCTCGCCGACCGCGTAGAGGCCCGCGAGATCCGTGCGGCCGGCCAGATCGGTGACGACGCCGCCACACGTGTAGTGTGCGGCCGGCACGACCGGAATGCCTTCTTTGGTGATATCGATGCCGAATTCCTGGCAGCGCGCCAGAATCGTCGGGAAGTGTTCGCGCAAGAATTCGGGCGACTGATGGCTAATGTCGAGATACACACAGTCGATGCCGCGCTTCTTGATTTCGAAGTCGATCGCCCGCGCGACGATATCGCGCGGCGCGAGTTCAGCGCGTTCGTCGTGATTCGGCATGAAGCGCGTGCCGTCCGGCAATTTGAGAATGCCGCCTTCGCCGCGCACCGCTTCTGAAATCAGGAATGATTTTGCATACGGATGGAACAGGCAGGTCGGATGGAACTGGATGAATTCCATGTTCGACACGCGGCAACCAGCCCGCCACGCCATCGCGATGCCGTCGCCCGTCGCAGTGTCGGGATTCGTGGTGTAGAGATAGACCTTGCCCGCGCCGCCGGTGGCAAGCACGGTATGCGGTGCTTCGATCGTGACTGTGCGCCCGCTTTGCAGATCCAGCGCGTACAGGCCGTGACAACGCCGACCCGGCAAGCCGAGGCGGTCGGACGTGATCAGGTCGATGGCGTAGTGATCTTCGAGCAGCGTGATGTTCGGGTGGCGGCGCACGCGCTCGCTGAGCGTGGCCACCACGGCATGGCCGGTTGCATCTGCCGCATGAATGATCCGGCGATGGCTATGGCCGCCTTCGCGCGTGAGGTGGAAGCCGAGCTCGGCGGCGTCGTCTTTGGTGAACGGCACGCCTTGCGCGATCAACCATTCGATCGCCGCGCGACCATGTTCGACAATGAAACGCGTGGCTGCTTCGTCGCAAAGACCGCCGCCGGCGATCAGCGTGTCGCGTACGTGATTTTCGATGCTATCCGCCGAATCCAGAACTGCGGCGATGCCGCCTTGCGCCCAGTCGCTTGCGCCTTCAGTCATCGATCGCTTGGCGACCACCGCTACACGACGTGTTTCCGCCAGATTGAGCGCGACGCTCAAACCAGCCAGACCGCTACCGACAATCGCCACATCGAATTCCATTGCCTACATCTCCGTCTTTTCGTTTTGCGGTGACGGCGTGCCATTCGCTCGCCGCTAAAACGAGAAAGGATACGCGCCACAATGGATGAGGGAAAGCTGGCCGAATGGCATAAGACTATTTGTTGAGCGAATATGCATCGACAGCCGCACACATGCAAAAACAAGTGCTCGCCGAAAACAAAAAAGCCCCGCACGAATGCGAGGCTTTTTGCATGTCTTTGCCTTCGTCAGGCAGGAGCCAAGATTTATTTGATCTTGGTTTCCTTGTACTCAACGTGCTTACGGACGACCGGATCAAACTTCTTGATCAGCATCTTTTCCGGCATGTTGCGTTTGTTCTTCGTCGTCGTGTAGAAGTGACCCGTGCCTGCGGTCGATTCCAACTTGATCTTGTCGCGTGCGCCTTTTGCCATGATTTACTCCTTAGGCTTCGCCGCGTGCGCGCAGATCTGCGAGCACGGAGTCGATACCGTTCTTGTCAATCAAGCGCAGACCAGCGTTCGAAATGCGCAGACGCACGAAACGGTTTTCGCTTTCCACCCAGATACGGCGGCTTTGCAGGTTCGGCAGGAACCGGCGCTTGGTTTTGTTGTTCGCGTGGGAAACGTTGTTGCCGCTCATCGGCGCTTTCCCAGTTACTTGGCATACGCGTGCCATGAGAGCACTCCTAATACGCTAATTCTGAGTTCGAACGCCGTGAAAGTTTCCCGAAAAGACTCGCGCTGAGCTTGTTGACACAACTCTAGGCACGTTTCCTTTCCGGAACGCCTTGGTGGCTTCGGAACAGGGGGTTGGAAATAGGCAAACCGGAATTATAGCGGAAAAAAAGCCGCAAAATCAAACCTTATTTGCGATGCCGGACCCGCCGTGGCATCTGCGCGACCCTGATTCGCGCCTTCTCACGGCCAGCCGGCGCGGGCAAACGAGTAAACGCTGTCGACGCCGACAACCAGATGATCGATCAGTTGCACGTCGATCAGTGTCAGGGCGTCGCGTAACGTATGCGTCAGACGGTGGTCGCTTGCGCTCGGCTGGACGGCGCCGGATGGGTGATTGTGCGCGACGATCAGGCTGGCCGCGTTCAGGCTCAGCGCGCGCCGCACGATCTCCCGTGGATACACGGCCATGCGCGTGAGCGTGCCGTGCGCGCTTTCCTCGCAGTGTATCAGCCGATGCCGCGCGTCAAGGAAGAGCGAGACGAAAACCTCCAGCGGACGCCCGCCGATGCGCAGACGCAGGTAATTTTCCACGGCTTCGGGTGAATTCAACAGCGAGCGCGAGCGCAGCTTGTCCACTAACGAACGGCGCGCCATTTCCATGATGGCGAGCAATTGCGCTTTTTTCGCCGGGCCGATGCCGCGCAGGCCGTCGAAATCCGTGTAGGTCGCGTCGAGCATGGCGCGCAGCGAGCCAAAACGGTCCAGCAACTCACGCGCGACGCTGAAGACGTCGTGACCGGGCAGGCCGGAGCCGAGTATCAGCACGATCATTTCGGTATCCGACAACGCGCCGGGACCTTTTTTCAGCAACCGCTCGCGCGGCATATCGTCTTTAAGCCATTTGCCCCGCAGAAGCGGCGAGGGCGATGGTGCGCCGCAAGCCGTTCCCTTGGGCGGCTGCGACTCGGTGGCGGGCGCCTCGAGGGCTGCCTCGTCAAACAGGGTGGCGTCATCTGCCATATATAGAGTGTCCTCCGCTTCGGGTTCTGGGCGCCACGACGCAAGCCGCCGCTCGCCATGTGGCTTACAATAGACGCTTTGCGCACGGCACCCGACGGTTTGCCACACGCGTCGACTGCGCCAGCGGCGCACGCGTGCAGCGCGCTTCGACTGAGCGAGCATTGCATGAGCATCATCGACATTTCCGAAGTGAAACCCGGTTCACATGTGACGCTTCACTACCGGCTTTCCCTTGCCGATGGCGCCGAAGTCATCAATACATTTAACGACAAACCGGCCACGCTGCTGCTGGGCGCGGGCCAACTGGCGCCGCCGCTGGAAGATATTCTGCTTGGTTTGAAGGTGGGCCACCATTCGACCTTTCAGCTAACGCCGGGGCAGGCGTTCGGTCCCCGCAATCCGGAATTGATCCAGCGCGTGTCGCTGGCCACGCTGCGGGAAAACAGCATGATCGGGGAGGATTTTTCGCCGGGCGACCTGGTCGAATTCAACGCACCGGGCGGCGGCCGCTACGCCGGCGTCCTGAAAGAAGTCGGTGAAACCTCGGCTCTGTTCGATTTCAACCACCCGCTTGCCGGCCAGGCGCTGGCGTTTGAAGTGAAAATCATCGGGATTCTGTAAACATGAGCACCACGGATACGACTCTTGCTGAAACCGAGATCCTGCTGGCGCAGCCGCGCGGGTTCTGCGCCGGCGTCGACCGGGCTATCGAGATCGTCGAGCGAGCCATCAAGTTGCACGGCTCGCCGATCTACGTTCGTCACGAAATCGTCCATAACGCCTACGTCGTCGAGGATCTGCGCAAAAAAGGCGCGATCTTCATCGAGCGGCTGGAGGAAGTGCCGGCCGGCAATACCGTCATTTTCAGCGCGCACGGCGTGTCGAAGGCCGTGCGTTCGGAAGCCGAGTCGCGCGGGTTGCGCGTGTACGACGCGACGTGTCCGCTCGTGACCAAGGTGCATATCGAAGTCGCGAAGATGCGTCAGGACGGCTTCGACATCGTAATGATCGGCCACAAGGGCCATCCTGAAGTCGAAGGCACGATGGGGCAGGCGGGCGAGGGCATGCATCTGGTGGAAGACATCGAAGACGTGCAGGCCTTGCAACTGGCCGATCCCGAGCGGATTGCCTTCGTTACGCAAACCACGCTCTCGGTCGACGACGCCGCCGAGATCATCGGCGCGTTGAAGGCCAAATACCCGGCCATCCGCGAGCCGAAGAAGCAGGACATCTGCTACGCCACACAAAACCGTCAGGATGCGGTGAAGTTCATGGCGCCGCAGTGCGACGTCGTGATCGTGGTCGGCAGTCCAAATAGTTCGAATTCCAACCGGCTGCGCGAACTGGCCGAAAAGCTTGGCGTGCGTGCCTATATGGTGGACTCGCCCGATCAGATCGATCCGGTCTGGGTCGAAGGCAAGCGCCGCATCGGCGTGACGGCCGGGGCTTCGGCGCCGGAAGTGCTGGCGCAGGCGGTGATCGCCCGGTTGCGTGAACTCGGCGTGCGCAACGTGCGCGCGCTGGACGGCATCGAGGAAAACATCGCGTTTCCGTTGCCGCGCGGGTTGGGTTTGCCGGCCTGACAATCTGCCAACTGCTGAAAGAAAAGCGCGCCCGAGGGCGCGCTTTTTTTATCTCCAGCCGTCATCAAGCTTATCCAGAATAAAGTGCCAGATCACAAGAAAGTGCTGGTTTTGGCGTCTGCACGCACAAATTTTTTTGAAAAGTGATCCGGTTTTTTATAGATTTATATGTGATGCGGCCCCGTTTTATATGACTTAAAGCAGTCGGCGGTTTTTTGACGCACTAAGATAGTGCGTGTGTCGCCATACTCACTAAAACGTAATACCTAAGGCGAAGCGTGCTGTAACCGGGGCTCGGCGGAATTCGCCGCAACACTTGATGCCATTGGGTGCGACGCTGGTGCAACTGATGCACGGAAAACTATCGCAACCGGGTTGCGCCTTTTAGGGGATTTCGCTCTCAAAATAAGGTTGCAATGCAGG